>CAVVWK010000001.1:0-344508 GCA_963751975.1 uncultured Actinomycetota bacterium
ACTTGGGCTCCTCCTAGCTAGATTTCTGACTCGTTGCTGTTGGTGTGACGTGCGGCCGACGACTTGCGCCTACTCGCCGCGGACCTTCTTGATGATCTCGTCGGCGACGTTCTGCGGAACCTCGGCGTACGAGTCGAACTCCATCGAGTACGACGCCTGACCGGAGGTCTTGGACCTCAGATCGCCAACGTACCCGAACATCTCGGACAGCGGTACGAGGGCCTCGACGACCCGGTCGCCCGACCGCTCGAACATGGACTGCACCTGGCCGCGCCGGGAGTTGATGTCGCCGATCACGTCGCCCAGGAAGTTCTCCGGGGTGGTGACCTCGACCGCGAACATCGGCTCGAGCAGGACCGGCTTGGCCAGCCGCGCGGCCTCCTTGAACGCCTGGTTGCCGGCGATCTTGAAGGCGAGCTCGGAGGAGTCGACGTCGTGGTAGGCGCCGTCCTCGAGGCTGACCTTGACGTCGACCATCGGGTAGCCGGCGAGGACGCCGAACTCCATGGCCTCCTGGGCACCCTGGTCGACCGACGGGATGTACTCGCGCGGCACGCGACCACCGGTCACGTTGTTGACGAACTCGTAGCCAGCACCCTGGCCGGTCTCCGGGTCGATGCTGGGCTCGATGGTGATGAGCACCTTCGCGAACTGACCCGAGCCACCGGTCTGCTTCTTGTGGGTGTAGGAGTGCTTCTCGACCTTCCTGCGGATCGTCTCGCGGTAGGCGACCTGCGGCTTGCCGACGGTGGCCTCGACGCGGAACTCGCGCTTCATCCGGTCGACGAGGATCTCCAGGTGCAGCTCGCCCATGCCGGCGATGATGGTCTGGCCGGTCTCCTCGTCCGCCTTGACGGTGAACGTGGGGTCCTCGTCGGAGAGCCGCTGGATCGCGGTGCCCAGCTTCTCCTGGTCGCCCTTGGTCTTGGGCTCGATGGCGACCTCGATGACCGGGGCCGGGAACGTCATCGACTCCAGGATCACCTGGTTGGCCGGGTCGCACAGGGTGTGACCGGTCTTGGTGTCCTTGAGGCCCATGACGGCGACGATCTGGCCGGCGCCGACCGACGCGATCTCCTCACGCTTGTTGGCGTGCATCTGGTAGACCTTGCCGATCCGCTCCTTGCGGCCGTTGACCGAGTTGACCACGGTCGAGCCGGCCTCGAGCTTGCCGGAGTAGACGCGGACGTAGGTCAGCTTGCCGAGGTGCGGGTCGGCGGCGATCTTGTAGGCCAGACCGGAGAACGGCTCGTCGTCGCGCGGCTGGCGGACGATGACCTTCTCCTCGTCCTTGACGTCGTGGCCCTGGATGCCCTCGATGTCGAGCGGCGAGGGGAGGTACTTGACGACGGCGTCGAGCAGCGGCTGCACGCCCTTGTTCTTGAAGGCGGTGCCGCACAGGACCGGGTTGAGCTTGTCGGCGAGGGTGGCCCGACGGATCGCGGCCTCGAGCTGCTCCACCGAGGGCTCCTCGCCCTCGAGGTACATCTCCATGATCTCGTCGTCGGCCTCGGCCAGGGTCTCGAGGAAGCGCTCGCGCCACTCGGCGACCTCCTCGGCCATCGCGGCCGGGATCTCCTCGACCTCGTAGTCCTCGCCCATCGTGGTCTCGCCGCGCCAGGTGAGTGCGCGCATGCCGACCAGGTCGACCACACCGAGGAAGTCGGACTCCGCGCCGATCGGAAGCTGCACCACCAGCGGAGTGGAGTTCAGGCGGTCGACCATCATGTCGACGCAGCGGAAGAAGTCCGCGCCGGTGCGGTCGAGCTTGTTGACGAAGCACATCCGGGGCACGGAGTACTTGTTGGCCTGCCGCCACACCGTCATGGTCTGCGGCTCGACACCGGCGACACCGTCGAACACGGCCACCGCACCATCGAGAACGCGAAGCGAGCGCTCGACCTCGGCCGTGAAGTCCACGTGACCCGGGGTGTCGATGATGTTGATCTGGTGGTCCTTCCACCAGCAGGTCGTCGCGGCGGACGTGATGGTGATGCCGCGCTCCTGCTCCTGCTCCATCCAGTCCATCGTGGCTGCGCCCTCGTGGACCTCACCGATCTTGTAGGTGATGCCGGTGTAGAACAGGATCCGCTCGGTGGTGGTGGTCTTGCCGGCGTCGATGTGCGCCATGATGCCGATGTTGCGGACCTTGTTGAGGTCGGTGGTGATGTCGACAGCCACTGGAGTGTTCCCTCGGGATCGGAAGTGCGTGTGGTGGGCCGTCTGGTGAGCGGCACTCAGCCCCGTACGTCCGCCTGTACCCCGGTTTGGGATATCCCGCGACGTACAGGGCTCGTGGTCACCAGCGGTAGTGCGCGAAGGCCTTGTTGGACTCGGCCATCTTGTGGGTGTCCTCGCGTCGCTTCACCGCGGCACCGAGGCCGTTGGACGCGTCGAGGATCTCGTTCATGAGCCGCTCGGCCATCGTCTTCTCACGACGCTGGGCGGAGTAGCCGACGAGCCAGCGCAGCGCGAGCGTCATCGAGCGCGGACCGCGGACCTCGACGGGCACCTGGTAGGTGGCGCCACCGACGCGGCGGCTGCGCACCTCGAGGGCCGGCTTCACGTTGTCGAGCGCGCGCTTGAGGGTGACGACCGGGTCGGTGCCGGTCTTCTCCTTGCAGCCCTCGAGCGCGGTGTAGACGATGCGCTGCGCGGTCTGCTTCTTGCCGTCCTTCAGGACCTTGCTGACCAGCTGCGTGACGACCTGGCTGCCGAAGACCGGGTCGACGTCGACCGGACGCTTCGGGGCGGGACCCTTGCGAGGCACTAGCTCTTCTCCTTCTTCGCGCCGTAGCGGCTGCGAGCCTGCTTGCGGTTCTTCACACCCTGGGTGTCGAGGGAACCGCGGATGATCTTGTAGCGGACACCCGGAAGGTCCTTCACACGACCGCCACGCACCAGCACGATGGAGTGCTCCTGCAGGTTGTGGCCCACGCCCGGGATGTAGGCCGTGACCTCGATGCCGCTCGACAGGCGCACGCGGGCGACCTTGCGGAGCGCGGAGTTCGGCTTCTTCGGGGTGGTGGTGTAGACACGCGTGCACACGCCGCGCCGCTGCGGAGAACCCTTCAGAGCGGGCGTCTTGTTCTTCGACACCTTGTCCTGGCGGCCCTTGCGGACCAACTGCTGGATGGTGGGCACCGCGTGGTTCCCCTTCGCTGTAGTACTCGATCTTCCGGATGAAGCTGTGGTGGTGCTGGGTTCGGCCGGCGGGCACACCCCCCGCGGTCGGGCGTGTCGCCCTGGCCACGGCTCGCCGACCCGATCTGCACAAATGGGGCGGCGGAGCGAGATGGAAATGCTGCTCGCGCAGTCACGAGACTCCCGTTTGCCTGGGAGCACGCGTGATGGCCTGGCTGTCCCAGGCACGATGAAAGAGATTACCGGCTCGCCGTAGCAGGGTCAAAACGGCCCCGGCCACCATGCGGTATAGGGGATCGCGCATTTGGACCCGGTTGTCACGACTGTACGTCGACCCCGGCCGGCCGGCTCGGGCGGAGCAGCTCGGCGAGGTGCAGGGACCGCACCCCGGCCAGGTCGTCGAGCTGGGTCCGGCACGAGAATCCGTCGGCCAGCACCACCGCGCCGGGGCCGGCCGCCCGGACCGCGGGCAGCAGGTGCTGCTCGGCGACGGCCACCGATACCTCGTAGTGACCGCGCTCCACCCCGAAGTTGCCCGCGAGACCGCAGCACCCGGCGACGCGGGTCACGGACGCCCCGGTCCGGGCGAGCAGGGCCTCGTCGGCGGCCCAGCCGAGCACGCTCGCGTGGTGGCAGTGGGGTTGCACGACGACCTCGGTGCCGGAGAGGTCCGGCGGGCTCCACCCGTCGACAGCGGTCAGCGTCTCCGCGAGCGTCCGGGTGTTCGCGGCGACGGCGGCGGCACGGGGGTCGTCGAGCAGCTCGGGCAGGTCGGAGCGGAGCGTCGCGAGGCATGACGGCTCGAGCGCCACGACCGTGACCCCCGCCTCGGCGTACGGATGCAGGACGTCGAGGGTGCGCCGCATCTCGCGCCGGGCGGCGCCGAGCTGGCCGGTGCTGACCCAGGTGAGCCCGCAGCAGGCCGTCCGGTCGATGACGCCGGCCCGCAGTCCGGCTCCCTCCAGCACGTCCAGCGCGGCGACGGCGTGCTCGGGCGTGAAGTGGTCGGTGAACGTGTCCGCCCAGAGCACCACGTCCAGTGCCCGAGCCCCGCCATCCTCGGGTGGTCGACCCGCATCGTCGGGTGGCCGAGCCGCATCGTCGGGTGGCCGAGCCGCAACCTCGGGTGGTCGAGCTCGTCGAGACCACTCCCGGGCACTGACGGCCGCAGGCACCGGGATGCCTCTGCGCGAGTCCACCCCGGCCGCCGCCTTGGCCCAGCGCTGCACCAGCGGACTGGCCAGCATCCGGGCGGCCAGCGCCGACGAGGGCGTCATGCGCAGCCACCGCGGCAGCGCGCCGAGGGCGTAGTGGCTGCGCGGGCGCAGCCGCCGCCGGTAGCGCTGGTGCAGCGCCTCCACCTTGTAGGCGGCCATGTCGATGCCGGTGGGGCAGTCGCGGGCGCAGCCCTTGCAGGCCAGGCAGAGGTCCAGTGCCTCGTGCACCTCCGCGGAGCGCCAGCCGTCGGCGACCAGCCGACCGTCGACCATCTCCTGGAGCACCCGTGCGCGTCCGCGGGTGGAGTCCTTCTCCTCGCGGGTGGCTTCGTAGGACGGGCACATCACGCCGCCGACCGGTGTCGCCACACACTTCCCGACGCCGGTGCAGCGGTGCACGGCGTCGACGGCGGAGCCGGAGTCGTGCACCCAGCGCAGGCTGCGAGGCGGCTCGGCGAGCGGGCCGGCAAGCCGGAGATCGGAGTCGAGCGGGCGCGGGTCCACCAGCACACCGGGGTTGAGCAGGCCGTCGGGGTCGCAGATCGCCTTGGCCTGCCGGAAGAGGTCGAGCACCTCGGGCGAGTACATGGTCGTGAGCAGCTCGGACCTTGCGCGGCCGTCGCCGTGCTCGCCGGACATGGTGCCGCCGTACGACGCGACCAGCCGGGCGGCCTCCTCGACGAACCGGCGGAACCCGGCGCCGGCCCGCGGCGTCGCGCAGCCCGAAGTCGATACGCACGTGCACGCAGCCGTCGCCGAAGTGCCCGTAGGGGACTCCGTCGAGCCGGTGGTCGACGAGGAGCGAGTCGAAGGCGCGGAGGTACTCGCCGAGCCGGTCGGGCGGCACGGCGGCGTCCTCCCAGCCGGCGTGCGCCGGGGAGTCGAGGCTCCGGGCGGCGAGGCCGGCGCCGTCCTCCCGGATCCGCCACAGCGTCGCCTGCTCGGACGCGTCGGTGACGACCCGGGCGTCCGCGGCGCCGCCCGCGTCGGCGATCACCGCGCGTGCGCGCGCGACCGCCTCGGCCTCGGTGTCGCCGGCGAGCTCGGCGAAGAGCCAGGCCGCGCCCCGCGGCAGGTCGGGGGTCGCGCCGCGGCGGGCGCGGACCACCTCCACGATGCGCTCGTCGAGCCCCTCGCAGGCCACCAGCGGGTGGTGGAGCAGACCCGGCACGTCGTCGGCCGCGTCGAAGATGGAGGGGTAGCCGAGCACGGCGAGCACCCGGTGCTCCGGGTCGCGCACCAGCCGCACGGTGGCACCGAGCACCACGGCGAGCGTGCCCTCGCTGCCGACCAGGAACCGGTCGAGCCGGCGGCCGTGCTCGGGCAGCAGCTGCTCGAGCGCATAACCGGAGACCTGGCGCGGGAACCGGCCGAGCTCCGTGCGGATCGTGCCGAGGTTGGCCTGCGCCAGCTCCTCGAGCCGGCCGGGCGGTGGTGCTCGACGTCGTCGAGACCCGCTCCCCGCCTCCGGTGACGACGTCGAGGGCCACCACGTTGTCGGAGGTGCGGCCGTAGCCGAGGGCCCGCGAGCCGCAGGCGTTGTTGCCGATCATGCCGCCGACGGTGCACCGGGTGTGCGTCGAGGGGTCCGGCCCGAAGCGGAGCCCGTGCGGTACGGCCGCGCGCTGCAGCGTGGCATGGACGACGCCGGGGTCCACCTCCGCGGTCCCGGCCTCGACGTCGATGCCGCGGACCCGGTTGAGGTGCCTGCGGGTGTCGACGACCAACCCCGGTCCCACCGCGTTGCCCGCGATCGACGTACCGGCGCCGCGCATGGTCAGCGGGGTGCCGGTGGCGCGGGCGGTCTCCACGGTCGCGACCAGCTCGTCGAGGTGGCGCGGCCGGACCACCGCGAGCGGCGGCACCCGGTAGAGCGAGGCGTCCGAGGAGTACAGCGCTCGCGCGAGCGTCGAGTCGTCGACGTCGGTCACGCCGGCGCGGTGGAGCTCGGCGACGACCGCGGCCGTCTGCGACGGCGTCGTCACCACAGCTCGAGGGAGCCGCGCAGGATCGACGCGGCGTCGTCCTCCGTGACGTCCTTGGGTGCGGTGGCCAGCAGTCGCTGCTGCTTCAGCGTGCCCTCGACCAGGTCGGGGACGTCGGACTCGCCGTAGCCCACCGCGCCCAGGCCGTTGGGGATGCCGATGTCACGCATCAGTTCGGCGAGCACGTTGGGCAGCAGCTCGCGCAGGTCGTCGGGCCGGTCGGCCCCGGGGGCGAGCATCTCCGCGGCGCGGACGTGCCGCTCGGGGTCGGCGTCGAAGGTGAACCGGAACGCCTCGGGTGCGGTCAGCGACACCGCCATCCCGTGCGGCACCATCGCGTGGTCGTCGGGGTAGTCGGCGGGGTGGAAGTCTCGCACCCGCCCCGCCACCGGGTAGGCGTTGGCGTGCGGGATGTGAACGCCCGCGTTGCCGAAGCCCATGCCGGCGAAGGTCGCGGCCAGCGACATCTGCTCGCGGGCCTCCTCGTCGTCCCCGTGTCGTACAGCCGTGCGGAACGACCCGGCGAGCAGCCGCAGCGACCTCTCCGCCCACATGTCGGCGATCGGGTTGGATCCGCAGTAGGGCACCCGCTGCTCGGGGCTTTTCCGCTCGTACGACGAGTACGGCCGCGCGGTCCACGACTCCAGGGCGTGGCAGAGGATGTCCATGCCCGCGGCCGCCGTCACGCCGGGCGGCTGGGTCAGCGTGAGCCGCGGGTCGACGACGGCCAGCGTCGGCCGCAGCCTCGGGTGGCTGATCCCGGTCTTCACCTTCTGCTCGAGCACGTCCAGCACGCAGATGGTGGTGCTCTCGCTGCCGGTCCCGGTCGTGGTGGGCACCGCGACGAGCGGAGCGAGGGGGTGCTCGGGAGCCCGGCCACCACCCACCGGGGCGTTGACGTAGTCGATGAGCTCGCCGGGGTTGGTGGTCATCAGGTCCACGGCCTTCGCGGTGTCGATGGCCGAGCCACCACCGACCGCGACGAACGCGTCCCAGGGGCCCGAGGACCGGGCATGGTCGACCGCCGCCTGCAGGCTCGCGTCGGTCGGCTCCACGTGCGCCCCGTCGTAGACCTGCGCCTCGATCCCGAAGGCCGCCATCTGCTCGGCCACGCGTTGCGGGTGACCGGTCGCGGCCACGCCCGGGTCGGTCACCACCAGGACCCGCCGTACGCCGTACAGCGACAGGTCGTAGCCGATCTCGTCGGACGCCCCGGGCCCGAACTTCAGCTGCGGGGCACCGTAGGTGAAGACGCCTTCCGGGTTCGCGGGCAGCTGCATCAGTCGTTCCCCTTCAGCTCGGTGAGCGCGTGACGTGCGGCGGACAGCAGGTCGAGCTCGAGCGCCTCCTCGCAGTCGACCCAGGCGGCGAGGTCGGTGGACCCGTCGACCTCGACCACCTGGGGGTCGACGCCCTCGGACTCCGGCGTCAGCGCGGCCCGGAAGATCAGGTGGATGCCGTGGTAGTCCTCCACGAGGCCGTCGGAGCGCGGCCCGGTGAAGTGCGAGCTGTGCACGTCGGCGAGCTGCCCGGGCACCACGTGCAGCCCGGTCTCCTCGTAGACCTCGCGGACGAGCGCGTTGCGCGGCTCCTCACCATGGTCGATGCCACCACCGGGAAGCGTCCATCGTCCGGGGATCCGGGTGCGGTCCGACATCCGCGTGAGCAGCACCGCGTGATCCCGGGTGAGAAGGGCGTAGGCCGCGACCCGCTGGCGCTTCGGCGGGCACCACGTCTGCGGACATGGCGCCGAGTCTAGGGGCGGGTGTCTGCGGCGCCCGGCGTGAGTCGGCGCACACCCTCCTGGCGGTCGTTTTACTCACCAACTTCCTGGGGAGGATGCGGGTTCACGAGGGAGGACCGACCGGAGGGACGATGAGCGCCGACACCGCCACCCAGTCCGTCGTGCCCGGTGCCCGGCCGGCGACGCGGGACCCGTTCTTCGACAACGCCAAGCTGCTGCTGGTGATGCTGGTCGTGATCGGCCACTCCTGGGTGCTGATGCCGGAGGCTCCCTCGGCGTTCCCTGCCTACACCTTCCTCTACGCCTGGCACGTGCCGGCGTTCGTCCTCGTCACCGGTTATCTGTCGCGCAGCTTCACCTACAGCCGGGCCAACCTGCGCAAGCTGATGACCACCGTCGTCGCGCCGTACCTCGTGTTCGAGTCTCTGCTGGCGCTGTTCCGGGTGGCCGTCGGCAAGGAGTCGATGGGCAGCCCGCTGTACCTCGACCCGCACTGGCCGATGTGGTACCTCGCCGTGCTGTTCCTCTGGCGGCTCGCGACCCCGCTGCTCACCCGGGTGCCGCAACCCGTGCTCCTTGCCGTGGCGGTGAGCCTGGTCGGCGGCCTGATCGACGCGGACCTCCTCGACGTCTCGAGAGCCACCGGGCTCCTCCCGTTCTTCGTGCTCGGGCTGACGATGCGCCGCGAGCAGTTCGACTGGCTGGCCCGCCCGCGGGTCCGCACCGTCGCCTTCGCCGCGCTCGCCACCGCCTTCGTCGTGGCCGCGGTGGTGGCCGAGCCGCTCAGCACCGAGTGGCTGTACTGGCGGTCCTCCTACGACGCGATGGGCGTCGGTGTCTGGCAGGGCATGGCGTCCCGCCTGGTCCTGCTGCTGGTCGCCGGGGTGCTTGCCCTCTCTGCGCTCTCCCTCGTGCCGCGGTCGCAGCGCTGGTTCACCCCCCTCGGGGCAGCCAGCCTGGTCGTCTACCTCTGCCACGGGTTCTTCGTGAAGGCGGCACAGTACGCCGACACGGGCAGCCTGGTCCGGCTCGACGAGGTCACCGCTTTCGTCATCATCACCGGGGCCGCCGCCCTCCTCGCCCTGGCGCTGGCGGCCACACCCGTGTCGCGGCGGCTGAACAAGCTGGTGGACCCGATCAGCACCGCCACCGAGGACACGCCGGGGATCCTGCTGCCGGACCACCACCGCGAGCGCGCCCAGCACCGGTTGGCGCTGCACCGCAACCACCCGGAGCGCTTCTAGTCGCAATCGCCACTGGCTATTGCAACGTTGTAAACGACGGTGCAGCATCGAGACATGTCTCGGGTCATTGCGCGAGTCGTCGCGCTGTCCACCTGCACCTCCACCGCCATCGCGCTCGCCCTGGTCGGCTCCTCCCCAGCCCCGGCGCTGCCCAGCTCCGCAGCCGAGGCGCCCGCCGGGTCGACGTACCGCAACCCGCTGGCACCGACGGTCGCCAACGGCGGCACCGTCGACTCCTGCGCCGACCCGGCCGTGCTGCGTGGGCGGGGCGACGACGACGGCACCTGGTTCATGTACTGCACGACCGATCCGCTCAACGACGCCGAGACCGCCCCCGAGGGACCGCCGCCGTTCCACCCGGTGCCGATGCTCCGCAGCACCGACCTCACCTCGTGGGAGTACGTCGGGGACGCGCTGCCGCAGAAGCCGACGTGGGCGGCGCCGAGCGCCTTCCTGTGGGCGCCCGACATCGTGTACTCGCAGACGCACGACCGCTACTACCTGACCTACGTGGTCACCGACACCGCGGACGGCGTCAGCGGCGAGCCAGGCTGCACCAGCGACAGCGCGATCGGCGTCGCCACCAGCGACTCGCCCACCGGACCGTGGACGAGCAGCGACGAGCCGGTCGTCGCTCCGCGGCGGGCCGGACCCGGGTGCGACTTCTACTGGACCTACGACCCCGACGTGCTCGGCGACAGCATCGGCTCCGACGGGGTCTTCTACTTCGGCAGCTACTACGGCGGGGTCTTCGCGCAGCGCGTGTCCCTGTCTCCCGACGGCATCTCCACCGCCGGCACTCCCACCCAGGTGACCGTCGGGCAGGAGGTCGAACCGGCGGTCGACCCGGCCACCACCCGGATGCCCACCCAGATGTCGTTCGACACCGGCACCGCCGCGGAGACGCCGCGCACACAGGTGGCCATCGGCAACCGCTACGAAGGCACGAACGTGGTCGAGCGGGACGGCTGGTACTACCTGTTCGCCTCGGCGACCAACTGCTGCGCCGGCCCGCTGACCGGCTACAGCGTCTTCGCCGGCCGCTCCCGCGACCCGATGGGCCCGTTCGTGACCGGGAGGGGAACTCACTGATGGCGGGGCGCGTGGGCGGTACGCCGGTCATCAGCATGAACGGCAACCGCTGGGTCGGCACCGGCCACAGCTCGACCTTCCGCGACTACGACGGGCAGTGGTGGACGGCCTACCACGCCGTGGACCGCGAGGACCCCTACTTCGCGGGCGAGCCCGGGTTCACCAAGCGGCCCGCGCTGCTCGACCCGGTCGACTGGGTGGACGGTTGGCCCTCGGTGCGGGCGGGACGCTGGGCCTCCACCCAGCGGATGCCCGGCCCGGCCGCCCAGCCCGGGCAGACCACGAGCTACGAGCCACGGCCCCTGCGCCCCGACCGCACCGGCCGGCTGCTGGACCGGTTGTCCGACGACTTCGACGGCGACACCTTGGCGGCGCGTTGGTCGTGGGTCCGCGAGCCGGCGCCCTCGTCGTACGACGTGGCGGGTGGCCGGTTCCGCTTCGCCACCCAGGCCGCGGACCTCTTCGTCGACAGCAACACCGCGTCGGTGCTCACCGAGCGGGGCCCGCGCGGGGACTACGTGGCGGAGGCGAAGGTGTCGCTCGACGTGCCGCCCGAGGGCTGCTGCCACAACTTCGTGCAGGCCGGCCTCGTGCTCTACGGCTCCGACGACGCGTTCGTGAAGCTGTCGCACACGTCCATCTGGGAGACCCGGCAGACCGAGTGGGCGATCGAGGTCCCCACCGCGCCGCCCGCCTACCCGCGCTACGGCAACACCGTGGTCGGCGCGCCGGGCGACGACACCTGGCTGCGGGTGGTCCGCCGAGAGCTGCCCGGCGAGGACCGTTGGACGGCCTACACCTCGCAGGACGGTGAGCGCTGGGTCCGCGGCGGAACCTGGCGGCACGACCTCGGGAAGCGGCCGCGGATCGGTCTGGTGTCGATGGGCGGCGCCGGGTTCGACGCCCGCTTCGACCACGTCAAGGTCTGGCGGCTCGGCTAGTTCTCGACGCGACTCGATCTCGACGCGGAAGGGCCCGCCCTCGCTGCGCGAGGGCGGGCCCTTCCTTGCTCGATCTGGGTCTTTGCTACCAGACCTGACCTTCGGTCAGCTCTGGTACGACCCGAAGTCGAAGTCGTCCAGCGCCACGGCCTGGCCTCCGGCGTTGCCGAAGTCGTAGTCGTAGTCGCCGTAGCCGGTGACCGAGTAGGCGTTGGCTCGCGCCTCCTCGGTCGGCTCGACCCGGATGTTGCGGTACCGCTCCAGGCCGGTGCCGGCCGGGATCAGCTTCCCGATGATCACGTTCTCCTTCAGGCCGCGCAGCGAGTCGGACTTGCCGTGGATCGCCGCGTCGGTGAGGACGCGCGTGGTCTCCTGGAAGGACGCCGCGGAGAGCCACGACTCGGTGGCCAGCGACGCCTTGGTGATGCCCATCAGCTGCGGACGGCCGGCCGCGGGCTTGCCGCCCTCGGAGACCACCCGGCGGTTCTCCTCCTCGAACATGACCCGGTCCACCAGCTCCGACGGGAGCATGTGGGTGTCGCCCTGCTCGAGCACGAGGACCCGGCGCAGCATCTGCCGCACGATGATCTCGATGTGCTTGTCGTGGATCGACACACCCTGGCTGCGGTACACCGCCTGGACCTCGTCCACCAGGTGCTCCTGGGCGCGACGGACGCCGAGGACGCGAAGCACGTCCTGCGGGTCCTCGGTGCCCTGGGTGAGCCTCTGACCGACCTCGACGTGGTCGCCGTCGGCCACCAGCAGGCGCGAGCGCTTGCTGACGGGGTACTCCTGCACCTCGGAGCCGTCGTCGGGGGTGACCAGGACCTTGCGGGCCTTGTCGGTCTCCTCGATCTCGATCCGGCCGGCGGCCTCGGTGATCGGGGCGCGGCCCTTGGGCTGACGCGCCTCGAACAGCTCGACCACACGGGGCAGACCCTGGGTGATGTCGTCCGCGGAGGCCACACCACCGGTGTGGAAGGTCCGCATCGTCAGCTGCGTGCCGGGCTCACCGATGGACTGCGCGGCGATGATGCCGACCGCCTCACCGATGTCGACCAGCTTGCCGGTCGCGAGCGAGCGGCCGTAGCACTTGGCGCAGGTGCCGGTCTTGGCGTCACAGGTGAGCACCGAGCGGACCTTCACCTCCTCGATGCCGGCAGCCACGAGCTCGTCGATCTTGACGTCGCCCAGGTCCTCACCGGCGGCGGCGAGGACCTCGCCGGTCTCCGGGTGGGTGACCTCGACGGCGGCCGAGCGGGCGTACGCCGCGGTCTCGGCGTTCTCGTCCTTGACCACGACGCCGTTGTCGAGCCGCTGGCCGATCCGCTTGGGCAGACCACGCTCGGTGCCGCAGTCGTCCTCGCGGATGATGACGTCCTGGGAGACGTCCACCAGACGACGGGTCAGGTAGCCCGAGTCGGCGGTCCGCAGCGCGGTGTCCGCCAGACCCTTGCGGGCGCCGTGCGTCGCGATGAAGTACTCCAGGACGGTCAGGCCCTCACGGAAGTTCGACTTGATCGGCCGCGGGATGATGTCGCCCTTCGGGTTGGCCACCAGACCACGCATGGCCGCGATCTGCCGGACCTGCATCATGTTTCCGCGGGCACCCGAGTGGACCATCATCCAGATCGGGTTGCTCATGTCGAACGTCGTCTCGAGCTCGGCGGCCACCTCGTTGGACGCCTGGGTCCAGATCTCGATGAGCTCCTGACGGCGCTCGTCGTCGGTGATCAGACCGCGCTCGAACTGCGTCTGGACCTTCTTGGCCTGCTCCTCGTACTTCTCGAGGATCTCGCCCTTGCGCGCCGGGGTGACGACGTCCTCGATGGACACGGTCACACCGGACCGGGTGGCCCAGTGGAAGCCGGCGTCCTTGAGGGCGTCGAGCGCCGCGGCCACCTCGACCTTGGTGTAGCGCTCGGCGAGGTCGTTGACGATGACCCCGAGCTGCTTCTTGCCGACCTCGTAGTTCACGAAGGCGTAGTCGGCGGGCAGCGTCTCGTTGAAGAGCGCGCGTCCCAGCGTGGTCTCGAGCGTCAGCGGCTGGCCCTGCTCCCAGCCCTCGGGGGTCTCGACGCCGGCGGGCGGGACGATCGTCCGGGAACCGGATCCGGACCTTGCTCTGCAGCAGGATCTCGCCGCGGTCGAAGGCCATGATCGCCTCGGCCGTGGAACCGAACACCCGGCCGTCGCCCGGCCGCTCCAGTCGCCTCACCGGTCGCCGCGTCGAAGCCGCGGGTGAGGAAGAACAGGCCGATGATCATGTCCTGGGTGGGCATGGTCACCGGGCGGCCGTCGGACGGCTTCAGGATGTTGTTGGTCGACAGCATCAGGATCCGCGCCTCGGCCTGGGCCTCGGCGGACAGCGGCAGGTGCACCGCCATCTGGTCACCGTCGAAGTCGGCGTTGAACGCCGAGCAGACGAGCGGGTGGATCTGGATGGCCTTGCCCTCGATCAGCTGCGGCTCGAACGCCTGGATGCCGAGCCGGTGCAGCGTGGGCGCACGGTTCAGCAGCACCGGGTGCTCGGTGATGACCTCTTCGAGGACGTCCCACACGACCGGGCGGGCCCGCTCGACCATGCGCTTGGCGCTCTTGATGTTCTGCGCGTGGTTGAGGTCGACGAGACGCTTCATCACGAACGGCTTGAACAGCTCGAGCGCCATCTGCTTGGGCAGACCGCACTGGTGCAGCTTGAGCTGCGGGCCGACCACGATGACCGAACGGCCGGAGTAGTCGACGCGCTTGCCGAGCAGGTTCTGCCGGAAGCGGCCCTGCTTGCCCTTGAGCATGTCGGACAGCGACTTCAGCGGCCGGTTGCCCGGACCGGTGACCGGACGGCCACGGCGGCCGTTGTCGAACAGCGAGTCGACGGCCTCCTGGAGCATCCGCTTCTCGTTGTTGACGATGATCTCGGGCGCACCGAGGTCGAGCAGCCGCTTGAGCCGGTTGTTCCGGTTGATCACGCGGCGGTACAGGTCGTTGAGGTCGGAGGTCGCGAAGCGGCCACCGTCGAGCTGCACCATCGGACGCAGGTCCGGCGGGATGACCGGGACGGCGTCGAGGACCATGCCCTCGGGGCTGTTGCCGGTCTTGCGGAAGGCGTCGACGACCTTGAGCCGCTTGAGGGCGCGGACCTTGCGCTGGCCCTTGCCGGTGGCGATGGTCTCGCGCAGCGACTCCGACCTCGGCGTCGAGGTCGAAGGTCTCGAGACGCTTCTGGATCGCCGTGGCGCCCATGTGGCCCTCGAAGTACTTGCCGAACCAGTTCTTCATCTCGCGGTAGAGCAGCTCGTCGCCCTCGAGGTCCTGGACCTTGAGGTTCTTGAACCGGGTCCAGACCTCCTCGAGCCGGTCGAGCTCGCGCTGCGCAGCGGTCGCGGATCTGCTTCATCTCGCGCTCGGCGCCGTCCTTGACCTTGCGGCGCGCGTCGGCCTTGGCACCCTCGGCCTCGAGGGTCTGCCAGGTCCTGCTCGAGCTTCTTGGCGCGCTCCTCGATCTGGCCGTCGCGGCGGTTCTCCAGGCGCTTGCGCTCCAGGCCGACCTTGCCCTCGAGCGAGGACAGGTCGCGGTGCCGCGCGTCCTCGTCGACGTAGGTGATCATGTACGCCGCGAAGTAGATGACCTTCTCGAGGTCCTTCGGCGCCAGGTCGAGCAGGTAGCCGAGCCGGCTCGGCACACCCTTGAAGTACCAGATGTGGGTCACCGGAGCGGCGAGCTCGATGTGGCCCATGCGCTCACGGCGCACCTTGGAGCGGGTCACCTCGACGCCGCAGCGCTCGCAGATGATGCCCTTGAAGCGCACGCGCTTGTACTTGCCGCAGTAGCACTCCCAGTCCCGGGTGGGACCGAAGATCTTCTCGCAGAAGAGACCGTCACGCTCGGGCTTGAGCGTGCGGTAGTTGATGGTCTCCGGCTTCTTGACCTCGCCGTGGCTCCAGGTGCGGATGTCGTCCGCGGTGGCCAGGCCGATCTTCAGCTTGTCGAAGAAATTCACGTCGAGCACGGTGGCTTCTTTCCTCGTGTTCTCTGGGTCCTGATGTGTCTAGGGACTGAGGCGGCGGTACGCCGTGCGGGGCACGGCGTACCGCTCGTCGCTCAGACTTCTTCGACGCTGCTGGGCTCGCGGCGGGACAGGTCGATGCCGAGCTCCTCGGCGGCGCGGAAGACGTCCTCCTCCGCGTCGCGCATCTCGATCGCGGAGCCGTCCTGGGACAGCACCTCGACGTTGAGGCAGAGCGACTGCATCTCCTTGACGAGAACCTTGAACGACTCGGGGATGCCGGAGTCGGGGATGTTCTCGCCCTTCACGATGGCCTCGTAGACCTTGACGCGACCGGGCACGTCGTCGGACTTGATGGTCAGCAGCTCCTGGAGGGCGTAGGCGGCGCCGTACGCCTCCATCGCCCAGACCTCCATCTCACCGAAGCGCTGGCCACCGAACTGGGCCTTACCGCCGAGCGGCTGCTGGGTGATCATCGAGTACGGACCCGTCGACCGCGCGTGGATCTTGTCGTCCACGAGGTGGTGGAGCTTCAGGATGTACATGTAGCCGACCGAGACCGGCTCCGGGAACGGCTCGCCGGAGCGGCCGTCGAACAGGTTCGCCTTGCCGTTCTCCCCGACGAGGCGGACCCCGTCGCGGTTGGGGCAGGGCGGACCCGAGCAGGCCGACGATCTCGTCCTCCTGGCACCGTCGAACACCGGGGTGGCGACGTTGGTGTCGGCCTCCGCGGACTCGGCGTGGATGGCGATGAGGCGCTTCTTCCAGTCCTCGTCGTTGCCCTCGACCTCCCAGCCGGACTTGGCCAGCCAGCCGAGGTGGATCTCGAGGATCTGGCCGATGTTCATCCGGCCCGGCACACCGAGCGGGTTGAGCACCACGTCGACCGGGGTGCCGTCCTCGAGGAACGGCATGTCCTCGACCGGCAGGATCTTGGAGATGACGCCCTTGTTGCCGTGACGGCCGGCGAGCTTGTCACCCACGGAGATCTTGCGCTTCTGGGCGACGTAGACGCGGACCAGCTGGTTGACGCCCGGGGGCAGCTCGTCGCCGTCCTCGCGGTCGAACACCCGGACGCCGATGACCGTGCCGGACTCACCGTGCGGCACCTTCATCGAGGTGTCGCGCACCTCGCGCGCCTTCTCACCGAAGATCGCGCGGAGCAGCCGCTCCTCGGGGGTCAGCTCGGTCTCGCCCTTGGGGGTCACCTTGCCGACGAGGATGTCACCGGTGGTGACCTCCGCGCCGATCCGGATGATGCCGCGCTCGTCGAGGTCGGCGAGCATCTCCTCGCTGACGTTGGGGATGTCGCGGGTGATCTCCTCGGGACCCAGCTTGGTGTCGCGGGCGTCGACCTCGTGCTCCTCGATGTGGATCGAGGTGAGGACGTCCTGCTGCACGAGGCGCTGCGACAGGATGATCGCGTCCTCGTAGTTGTGGCCCTGCCACGGCATGAACGCCACGAGCAGGTTGGTGCCGAGCGCCATCTCGCCCTCGTCGGTGCACGGACCGTCGGCGATCGGGCTGCCGACCTCGAGACGCTGCCCCTCCGTCGACCAGCGGACGCTGGTTGATGCAGGTGCCCTGGTTGGAGCGGCTGAACTTCTGCATCCGGTAGGTGCGGTGCGTGCCGTCGTCCTGCATGACCTCGACGGCGTCGGCGGACACCTCGGTGACCACACCGGCCGCCTCGGCCGTGACGACGTCACCGGCGTCGACGGCGGCACGGAACTCCATGCCGGTGCCGACGAGCGGGGCGTCGCTGCTGGATCAGCGGCACCGCCTGACGCTGCATGTTGGAGCCCATGAGCGCGCGGTTGGCGTCGTCGTGCTCGAGGAACGGGATCAGGGCGGTCGCGACCGACACCATCTGGCGCGGCGAGACGTCCATGTAGTCGACCTCTTCGGCGGGGACGACGTCGACCTCACCGTGGCGCTGGCGCACGAGCACCCGCTCCTCGGCGAACTTGCCCTTGTCGTCGAGCGCGGCGTTGGCCTGCGCGATGACGAAGCGGTCCTCCTCGTCGGCGGTGAGGTAGTCGACCTTGTCGGTGACCTTGCCCTTCTCCACCTTGCGGTACGGCGTCTCGACGAACCCGAACGGGTTGATCCGGCCGAACGTCGCCAGCGAGCCGATCAGACCGATGTTCGGGACCCTCAGGGGTCTCGATCGGGCACATGCGGCCGTAGTGCGAGGGGTGCACGTCACGGACCTCGAAGCCCGCGCGGTCACGGGAGAGACCACCGGGGCCGAGCGCCGAGAGCCGACGCTTGTGGGTCAGACCGGCGATCGGGTTGGTCTGGTCCATGAACTGCGACAGCTGCGAGGTGCCGAAGAACTCCTTCAGCGCCGCGACCACGGGCCGGATGTTGATCAGCGACTGCGGCGTGATCGCCTCGACGTCCTGGGTCGTCATCCGCTCGCGGACCACTCGCTCCATGCGGGCCAGGCCGGTGCGGAGCTGGTTCTGGATCAGCTCGCCGACCGTGCGCATGCGGCGGTTGCCGAAGTGGTCGATGTCGTCGGCGTGCACCTCGATGGTGCCGGCGGGCATCTCCATCTCGGTCTTGCCGTCGTGCAGGGCGACGATGAACTTGATCGTCGAGACGATGTCGTCGATCGTCAGCGTCTGCTGGTCGAACGCCTCCTGGGCGCCGAGCTTCTTGTTGATCTTGTAGCGACCGACCTTGGCCAGGTCGTAGCGCTTGCCGTTGAAGTAGTAGTTGTCCAGCAGCGTCTGCGCGGCCTCGCGCGTCGGCGGCTCGCCCGGACGGAGCTTGCGGTAGATGTCGAGCAGCGCGTCGTCCTGGCCGGACGTGTGGTCCTTCTCCAGGGTGAGCATCATCGACTCGTACTCGCCGAACTCCTCGCGGATCTGCTCCTCGGTCCAGCCGAGCGCCTTGAGCAGCACCGTGACGTTCTGCTTGCGCTTGCGGTCGAGGCGGACGCCGACCATGTCGCGCTTGTCGATCTCGAACTCCAGCCACGCGCCGCGCGACGGGATGATCTTGGCGGTGTAGATGTCCTTGTCGGACGTCTTGTCGGCGTTGCGCTCGAAGTACACGCCAGGCGACCGGACGAGCTGCGAGACCACGACACGCTCGGTGCCGTTGATGACGAACGTGCCCTTGTTGGTCATGAGCGGGAAGTCGCCCATGAACACGGTCTGGCCCTTGATCTCGCCGGTCTCGTTGTTGGTGAACTCGGCGGAGACGTAGAGCGGGGCGGAGTAGGTGAAGTCCTTCTCCTTGCACTCGTCGACGGTGTTCTTGGGGTCGTAGAACACCGGGTTCTCGAACGAGAGGGACATGGTCCCGGAGAAGTCCTCGATCGGGGAGATCTCCTCGAAGATCTCCTCGAGGCCGGACTTCATGGAGACGTCCTCGCCGGCGTCGACCCGGGTCTGGACGACGCGCCTGCCAGGCTCGTTGCCGACCAGCCAGTCGAAGCTGGTGGTCTGGAGGTCGAGGAGCTTCGGAACCTCGAGTGGTTCCGAGATCTTGGCGAAGGAGATGCGGTGGGGGCTGAGATCAGTGCTGCTGCTTGGTGCTGCGCGAGGCGGCCAAGAGGGGTCCTTCCGAGGGCTCGCGGGCTCATCTTCAGATGGCGCCGACCAACCACAGACCAGCTCACCGGGCAGGCTGGAAGCATTTGAGGGCAGGCGCAAAGATCGATCTTAGCCGAGACGCCCTCAGGGCACAACTGAGCGCTGCGCCCGTTCCGCACGGAAAGCATGAACGCCCAGAAGGCCCGAGTCAAGCACTACTGGTGAGTCGGGCGAGGGTGGTTTGCCAGGGTTTAGCCGGCAGGCGTCAGCGGCGGGCGGCCGCCCGGTGTCCGGACTCGCTGCGGCGGCGCGTCGACTCCGTCGCCGCGGCCAAGCCGCTTGATGCTCGCCCGGACCCCGTTCGTCCACCCACCGCTGACGTCTGGCCGGACCTGGTCAGTAGGACGTGATGTCGTCCACGAGCCAGGTGCCGTCGTCCTCCTCCATGGTCAGCATCACCCGGTTGAGGGCCAGCTGCGGCTCGCCCTGGTTGGCGGTGCTGGTGGTGGTCTGGTTCACGAACAGCAGCACGTTCACCCGGTCGTCGTCGGCGTGCACCACGCCGGACGCCTTCACCTCGGCCTCGACGACGGCCTTCACCTCGGGGGCGTTCTCGAGCACCAGGCCGAACGTGTCGAGATACTCCTTGCGGTAGTCCTCGGTCATGAACCGGGCCGCGGTGTCGCGGTCGGTCTCCAGCGACTTGTGGCTGTAGGACAGGATCGCGGCCGCCGCCCGCTCGGCCGCGGCCGGGGCGGCGCGCTCCGCGGACTCGACCTCGGACTGCTCGTCCACGCTCTGCCAGGACTGGACGCCGACACCGTCGAGACCGAAGCCGGAGGCGGCGAAGGCCACCAGCACCACGGCCGCCACCGCCAGGGCGGCCAGGACCATGGTCGGCACCGCGCGAGCCCGAGGGCCGGAGCCGTCGGGACCCGGGCCGTCCTTCGCCCGGGCGGGATCCGGGTCGTCCTTCGCCCGGGCGGGACCCGTGGGCGGGGTCACGGCAGGGGCCGGCGACGCCGCGTCGGGGGTGGGCCGGGCGCCCTTGCGCTCGCCGGCGATCCGGCGGCGTCGGCTGGGCGGCCCGGTCGGGGAGTTCGGGGTGCTCATGTCGTCGTCGCTTCCGTCTCGCTCAGGTCACCGGTGTGAAGTTGTCGACCAGCCAGGCCCCGTCGACCTTGACCAGCGACACCTCCCACCGGAAGTGCCGGGCGCGGGGCTGGGAGTCCAGGACCGTCTTCACGTTGGCGTCGGCGACCACCAGCACCTCTGCCGAGTCCGGGTCGACGCTGGCGACGGCCGAGGTGAGCACCTCGCCCTTCGACGTCATCTCGGCCTCGTTGACCGACCTCACGATGTCGCCCATCGCCTTCTCGAACTCGCCGGCGAACTTCGTGGTCAGCAGCTGTCGTACGCCGGCCTGGTAGTCGTCGATCGACTCGCTGTCGTAGTTGTTCACCTCGACGGCGAACTGCTCGGCCGCCTGGGCCACCTCGGCGCGAGCCGCCTGCTCGGCCCGGGCCTCCTCGAATCGGGGGCGCAGCGACCAGCAGCTGGACGGCGACGGCGACGAGCGCGAGCACGACGAGGGTCGCCAGCACCGCCGCGATCCCGCGGCTGAGCCGGGGGCTGAGCCGTGACGGTGCGGGTGCCCGGGCGGGCAGGCTCGTGCGTCTGGTCGTCAGTCATGTGCTCAGGGGGTTCCTGGTCTCTCGATGGTCTTGGTGGTCGTCCCCCGACGAGGGCGGTCACCGCTCACCCGAGAGCGGCTGGAGCAGGAGCCACTTCCAGGACTCCTCACCGAACATCGACGCCGCCCCGCCGGTGTAGGTGACCCCGTCGCTGGGGCTCCGGTCGGTGTAGCTCACGTCCCCCGACTCCCGATCGTACGTACCCACCACAGGAGCGCGGTACGCCGGACCGGCCCGTCCGGGTGCGTGCTGGCCGCCTCGCGCGTTGGACTGCGACTGCGGCTCGGTGCAGCGGGCGGCTTCGTTCATGGGCCGGTTGGAGCCGTCCTGCGGCGACCGTTTGTCGGTGCCCTCGTAGCCGGCCGTGCACACGTGCGGCTCCTGGGTCAGGATCAGGCCGAAGTGGGCGTCGTACAGCCCGGACCGGGGGTCCTTGTCGACCACGGTGTAGCCGCCGGCCACGACGTAGGGGTAGACGACCAGGATCATCTCGGTGCCGTCGATGTGCTTGCCGGTGATCTCCCCGGTCGTGACCAGGTTGTTGATCAGCTCGCCGAGGTCGACGCGGTTCTCCTCCAGGAAGGTCCGCAGCTGGGTCGCCGTCGCGCTGCCGTTCTCGATCACCCGGCGCAGGTCGCGGTCCGACGCGACCAGGGTGTCGGAGAACTTCGACAGGTCGCGCGGCGAAGCTGCGGATCGCCGACGCCTTGTCGAGCTGGGTGGTGAGCACGACGTTGCCGTCCTCGAGCAGGTCGGTGGTGAGCTCGAAGTTGTCGTTGGCGGTGCGGATGAAGGAGTTCGACGTGTCGATGATCTGGCCGAGGTCCTCCCCCGTGCCCTGGAAAGCCTTGCCGAGCTCCCCGACCACGGTCTTCAGGCTCTGCTTGTTGACCGAGTTGACCGTCCTGTCGAGATCGACGAGGAGCTTGGTCGTGGCGATCGGCGTCTCGGTCATCGACTGCGGGATGTCCGCCCCGTCCGCGAGGTACGGGCCGTCGGAGGTCTGCGGCTGGAGGTCGACGTACTGCTCACCGACCGCGGACCGGTTGGCCACCACGGCGCGGGTCTCGGCGGGGATCCGCTTGGAGTCGTCGTCGATGTCGAGCATCACGTCGACACCGCTCGTCGGTCAGCTCGAGCTCCCCGACCCGCCCGACAGCAACGCCGCGGTAGGAGACCTGGGCGCCCTCGAAGATGCCGCCGGACTCGGCGAAGTGGGCCGCCACGCGGTAGGAGTCGTCGAAGAACAAGCCGGTCGAGCCGCGCGTAGCGGGCACCGACGTAGGCCACGCCGACCATGGTGATCAGCGCGAAGATGATCAGCTGGACTCTGGTGCGTCGGGTGATCATGCGGGGCCCCCGAGGAAGTGCGAGCGGAGCGAGCAGTTTCTTGGGGTGTTCATCGTTCGCTCATTCCCCACACGAGCAGGGGCGCCAGCTCGTTGTCGTAGCGCTGGTCGGACGTCTGCGCTCGTGTCCGCCCCGATCCCCTGCCGCCGTACGGCGCCCGCCCGAGTCCGGGCAGTGTCGGCAACGCGGACGGCAGCGGCACACCCGGGACCTCGGGCAGCGGGGGCAGTGGCGGGAGCGGGTTCTGCGGGTCCGGCGCCTTGAACAGCGCACACACCGGGTTGTCCGCGTTCTCCGGCCGCTCGCACTGGCGCTGCAGCCGCTCCAGCAGGTTGGCGTCCGTGATCACCTTGCGGCAGGCCGCGCTGGTCGGATCACCGCTCTGCAGGCACTTCTGCAGGTCGGACAGCGTCTCGTTGGGGTCGGGCAGCGAGTCGCAGACCGGGTCGAGTGGCGTGTTCGCGCAGACGTCGGGCAGGCCGGGGACCGTGGGGAGTCCGTTCTCCCCGGAGAGGTCCAGGTCGAGCTGGATCGACAGGTTGGTGTAGTCGCCCATGTGCAGGTTGCGCGCCTGGGCGGGGTTCTTGCCGACCACCGCGTCGACGAACGGGTAGGTCAGGAAGACCTGCGAGGACTTCGGGAGCGCGTCGCCGGCCTCGGCCAGCTTGGTGAGCGTCGGGGCGAGCGACTCCAGGCTCTGGATCGTCGCCGTCTTGGAGTCGCGGATCACCTGTGTGCCGACGGAGCTGAGCTCGGTCAGCGCGCGCAGCATCTTCACCAGGTCGTTGCGCTGACGGTCGATGGAGGCGAGCGCCTGCGGCATCTCGTCGAGCGCCCGGGTGATGGCCGGCTTCTGCTCGTTCAGGGAGATCGACAGCCGGTTGAGGCTGTCGAGCGCCTGCACGATGGCGTCCTTGTTGTCGTCGATCTGGCTCATGAACGTGTCGAGCTGGTCGAGCACCGACCGGACGTTGGTCTCCCGTCCCTCGAGCGCCTTGTTGAGCTCGGTCGAGATCGTCTTGAGCTGGGCGACGCCGCCGCCGTTCAGCAGCAGCGACATCGCGCCGAGCACTTCCTCGACCTCGGGGTTGCGGCCGCTGCGCTCCAGCGGGATCCGGTCGCCGTCACCCAGGCGCGACGAGCTCGCACCGGAAGGAGGCGGGGACAGCGACACGAACTTCTCGCCCAGCAGGCTGGTCTGCCGGATGTGCGCGACCGCGTTGTCGGGCAGCTCCACGTCGTCGCGGAGCAGCACGGTCACCTCGGCGACGTAGCCGTCGAGCTCGATCTCGTCGACCCGGCCCACGGTGACGTCGTCGACCTTGACCGCCGACTGCGGCACCAGGTCGAGCACGTCGTTGAACTGCACCGTCACCTCGTAGGGGTTGTCCCCGAGGTCGGCACCGCCGGGCAGCGGGAGGCTGTAGACCGAGAAGTCGCAGCCGGTCAGCGTGACCGCGCCGACGGCGACCAGGGCCGCGATCCGGGCGAGTCTCGCCCGCAGGGTCGTCCTGGCGTTCACCGCTCCACCTCCACGATGCCGGCCAGCGACCGGTCGACGTGCTCGACGTGCTGGACCTCGTGGGACCGCTTCGAGGAGGAGAGCGCACCGGCCCGCGGCAGCGGCCTGCTGGAGCAGGTTGCAGGCCTCCTTGGGCGTGGGCGTCTGCGCCAGCATCGAGCAGAGCACCAGCGCCGGGTCGTTCTGCAGGTCCGCGACGTTCTCGCCGAGGTTGGTCCGGGTGTCGAGCGTGCCGGTCCTCGGGTTGTAGGTGTGGAAGAGGTTGGAGAGGGCCAGCGGCGCGGTGCCGAGCGTCTCGTCGAGCGCGGCGCGCTGCTTGACCAGGATCTTGGACACCTGGTTGAGGCCCTTGATGTTCTCCGAGAGCGAGTCCTGGTTCTCCTTCACGAAGGAGGACACCTCCTGCATTGCCACGCCCAGGTTCTCCAACGCCGCGGCGAGGTCCTCCCGCTCGTCCTCGAGCAGGTCGGAGGCACCGACCAGGGAGTCGTTGAAGTCGCGCACCGTCTGGTCGTTGCGCGGCCAGCGCGCGCACGAAGCGCTGCATCTCGCGCGCGGTGCCGAACAGCTCCTCCTTGTTGTTCTCCAAGCGTGCCGGTGAACTTGCCGAGGTCCTTGATCGTGCGGTGGAACTGCTCGCCCTGACCGGCGAAGTTGGTGGCGGTGGAGTCGAGCAGGTTGGTGAGCGCGCCCTTGCTGTTGGCCCCGTCGGGACCGAGGGCGACCATCAGGTCGTCGATGCTCTGGTAGATCTCGTCGAGCTCGAGCGGGGTGGACGTGCTCTCGGTGCTGAGCCTCTCGCCGTCGGCGAGCGCGGGGCCACCCCTGTAGACCGGCGTGAGCTGGACGAAGCGGTCGCCGACGATCGCCGGCGTGATGATGACGGCCTCGGCGTCGGCGGGCACCTTGTACTTCGCGTCGTAGGTCATCGTGACCGTGACGTCGGTGCCGGTCGGGGTGACGGTCTCGACCTTGCCCACCGGCACGCCCAGGATGCGGACGTCGGAGCCCTCGTAGAGCGAGACGGTGCGGGGGAACGACGCCGTCAGCGTCTTCTGCTCGTCCTCACGCTGCAGCAGGGCGAGCCCGAACGCCGCGACGACGGCGAGCACTGCGATGACGGAGAGCACGCGGGTGAACCCGGTGCGAGCGGACGCGGCTGCCATGTCAGCGCCCCCCTCGTCCGGCCAGCGGGACCTGCAGGCCGCCGCCCTCCAGCAGGTTGGGCACCGGCGGGAGGTTCTGGATGTAGGTGTCGAACCAGGGACCGTTGCCGAGCGTGCTCGCGAAGACGCGGTAGAACGGCGCCATCAGCCGCAGGCTGTTGTCGAGGTTCTCCTGGTTCTTGTTCAGCACGTCGACGACGTTGTCGAGGTGGTCGAGCGCAGGCTTGAGATCCGCCCGGGTGTCGCGGACCAGGCCGGTGAGCTGGACGGACAGCTGGCTGGTCGAGTCGAGCAGGTCGCTGACCGCCTGCGCGGCGGGCCACCAGCGCCCGGAACAGCCGGTCGCCGTCCTCCATCAGGGCGATCAGGTCCTGCCGCCGGTCGCCGAGCACGCCGGAGACCTTGCGCAGGTTGCCGAGCAGCGTGTTGAGCTGCTCGTCGCGAGCCGCGATGTTGACGGACAGCTCCGAGACCCCGCGCAGCGCTGCCTGGAACTCCTCCGGGGTGTTCTCGGTGAGCTCGGCCACGGTGTTGAGCGACTCCGCGAGCTGGTCGGTGTCGATGCGCTCCGAGCGCTCGGCCAGTCCGGAGAAGGCGTCCACGACGTCGTACGGCGATGTGGTGCGGGCCATCGGGATCTCGGCCTCCTCGGCGAGCTGGCCGCCGCCGTCGGGCTGCAGGGAGAGGTACATCGCGCCGAGCAGGGTCTTCACCTTGATCGCCGCCGCGGTCTGCTGACCCGAAGTCGACGCCTCGGTCGACCAGGAACTCGACGCGGACGTGGTCACCGGCGAGCTCGACGGCCTTGACCTTGCCGACCCGGACGCCGGCGACGCGGACCTCGTCGTTGGGCTTGAGGCCGCCCGCCTCGCTGAAGGCGGCGTAGTAGGTGTCGCCGCCGCCGATCAGCGGCAGGTCCTCGGCGCGGAACGCGGCCATGACCAGGGCGGCGATCACCGCCAGGCTGACCGCACCGATGATGACGGGGTTCCGTCTCGCGGAAGGGGACGCTCATCCGAGATCGCACCTCGCTCCCCCGGTGCTGATAGTCGACGGGGAGGGTGACGCCGGCGGGCAGCTTCACCCGCCCGTCGAAGTTGCAGAGGTAGAAGTTGAACCAGGAGCCGTAGATCGCGGTGCGGCCGATCTTCTCCAGCTTGATCGGGAGCACCTGCAGGGCCCGGTCGATCTCGGCCTTCCCGGCGTCGAGGTTGCCGGCCACCTTGCGCAGCTCCTTGACGTCGCGGGTCAGGCCCGGGCGGATCCCGGTCACCAGGTCGGAGGTCTCCACCGGACAGTGCCGGACACGGAGTCGAGCGAGCCGAGGATCGCCTCGCGGTCCTGGGAGAGCCCGCCGACGAACTGGCGCAGCTTGATCAGCAGGTCGGACAGCTCGTCGTCGCGGTTGCCGAGCGTCACGAGCACCTCGTTGAGGTTGTCGATGAGGTCGCCGATGAGCTGGTCGCGGTTGGCCAGCGTGGTCGTGACGGAGGCGGTGTGGGCGAGCAGGCTCTCGAGGGTGCCGCCCTCGCCCTGGAAGACGGTGATGATCTCGTAGGCCAGCTTGTTGACGTCGGCGGGTGACAGCGCCTCGAAGAGCGGCTTGAAGCCGTTGAAGAGCACGGTGAGGTCCAGTGCCGGCGCGGTGCGGGCCAGCGGGATCGTCTCGCCCTCCTGCATGGCGGAGTCGCTGCCGACGCCGCGGGTGAGCGCGATGTAGCGCTGGCCGACGAGGTTGCGGTAGCGGATGGTCGCCTTGGTGCTGTCGGTGAGCTGGTGGGTCGCTCTCGACCTTGAAGGTCACCAGCGCGTTGGTGCGGTCGATGATCTCGACGTCCTCGACGTTGCCGACCTTGACGCCGGCGACCCGGATGTCGTCGCCGTTGGTCACACCGGTGGCGTCGCTGAAGACCGCCTTGTACTCCTTGCTGTCGGCGAAGGTGAGGTTGCCGATGGTGACCACCAGCAGGCCGGTGGCGATCGTGGTCACCACGATGAAGATCAGCAGCTTGGTCGCGTCTGCCGTCGGTGCGCTTGTCGAGCAGCTTCATCGGACGCTCACCTCCGTCCCGCGGGTGAGGGGGCCGAGCAGCAGGCTGGCCACGTCGGGCACGTCGTCGGAGGCGACTCCCATCACGGGTGCGGCGAAGGAGTTGACGACCGAGCGTTCGGACCGGGTGCCGGCGAAGCCGGAGGTGACGTCGACCGGGCCGGCGGCGGCGCCGGCGGCGAACGGGGCGACCCGCTTGTTGACCGGGTGCGTCGACGCCGGTCTGGAGGTCCGGCGCGTAGCGGGTGCCGGGCAGGTTCGCCTGGCTGTAGCCCGGGGCGGCGCTGGCAGTCGGCGGCGCTCATCGGCCCGCGCTTGTCGGCGTACGACGGTGCGTCGCCGGCGCCGTAGCCGCGCGGCTGGCGCGGGATCGTCTCGAGGTTGATGTGCAGTCCGAAGCCGCGGTAGGCGCTCTCCATGCGCGGCGTCCAGTCCACCATCGAGCGGAGCAGGCAGGGGTACTCCGGGGCGTACTTCTCGAACATCGGCAGCTGCGCTGCACCCTGCTCGCTGAGCCGGATGATGTTGTCGCCGTTCTGCTCCAGGAAGTCCCGGCTGGTCGAGGAGAACCCGGCCACGTCGGAGAACAACGCCTGGATCTTCTGCTCCTTCTCCACGAACGTCTCGCCCGTGCGTCACCGCAGTTGCGCAACAGGTTCGCCAGCTCCGGCACGCACGTCGCGGTAGACCTCCGAGACCGCCCCCAGCTTGCGCAGGTCGTCGACCAGCAACGGGATCTTCGGATTCGTCCGACGCAGGTAGTCGTCGAGCACCACCAGGTTGTTCCCGATCGCCTCACCCCGGCCCTCCAGCGCGCGTCGCCATCGCCGTCAACGTGTAGTTGATCTGCGCCGGCTGCACCGTCCGCAGCAACGGGTAGATGTCCGAGAGCACCCTCTCCACCTCGATCGCCACCTCCGACTCCTCGATCACGTCATCGGCCGCGATGCGACTCGGCGGACGGCTGACTCGGGCACCTGGAGCGCGACGTACTTCTCACCGAACAGCGTCTTGGGCAGGATCCGCGCGGTGGTGTTGGCCGGGATGATGTCGGCCTGGTCGGGGTCGATGGCGAGCGCAGAGCGTGGCGCCGTCGCCCGTCGACTCGATCTCGCGGACGTCGCCGACGATGACGCCGCGGATCTTCACGTCGGCGAGCGCGGGCAGCTGCAGGCCGATGCTCGACGTCTCGAGGGTCACCGGGACGAAGTCGACGAACTTCTTGGTGAAGATCGCGTAGGTCGCCCACACGAAGAAGAGCAGCAGCACCAGGAAGGCCACCCCGAGCACGCGGTGGCCTCCGGCAGTCAGGACCGAGCGTCGGCTCATCGCAGGCTCACCTCCGCTCCGCGGGCGAGCGGCCCGAACAGCAGCGTGGCCACGTCGGGGACGCGGTCTCCGGGCAGCCCGAGCACGGGCGCCGCGACCGAGTTCACGACGGAGCGCTCGGCGCGGGTGCCGGCGAACCCGGACGTCACGTCGACGGCGGAGCCGCCGAAGGGCGCGACCCGCTTGCCGACGGGGTAGTCCACGCCGGTCTGGAGCTGCGGCACGAGTCGGTCGGGCGGAAGGTCGGTCTGGCCGTAACGACCGTTCATGGCGTCGTTGCAGTCCTGCAGGTTGACGGGACCGCGCTTGTCGGCGAACTCGGCCTGGTCGGCGGGCGTGTACGGACGGGGCTGGCGCGGCAGCGTCTCGAGGTTGATGTGCAGCGTGAAGCCGCGGAACGCCTCCTCCTGGCGGGGCAGGACGTTGACGATGCTCTCCAGCAGGCAGGGGTACTCCGGGGCGTACTTCTCGAACATCGGCAGCTGCGCGGCACCCTGCTCGCTGAGCCGGATGATGTTGTCACCGTTCTGCTCCAGGAAGTCCCGGCTGGTCTCGGCGAACCCGGTCACGTCGGAGAACAACGCCTGGATCTTCTGCTCCTTCTCCACGAACGTCTCACCCGTGCTCACCGAGTTGCGCAACAGGTTCGCCACCTCCGGCAGCACGTCGCGGTAGACCTCCGAGACCGCCCCCAGCTTGCGCAGGTCGTCGACCAGCAACGGGATCTTCGGATTCGTACGACGCAGGTAGTCGTCGAGCACCACCAGGTTGTTCCCGATCGCCTCACCCCGGCCCTCCAGCGCGGTGGCCATCGCCGTCAACGTGTAGTTGATCTGCGCCGGCTGCACCGTCCGCAACAACGGGTAGATGTCCGAGAGCACCCTCTCCACCTCGATCGCCACCTCCGACTCCTCGATCACGGCGCCTTCCTCGATCGACGCGGCGGACGGGGACGGTGGGATCTGCAGGGCGACGTACTTCTCTCCGAAGAGGGTCTTGGGGAGCAGGCGGGCGGACACGTCGGCCGGGATGGTGCGCAGCGCCTCCGGGAACAGGCCGAGCTGGAGCTCGGCCCCGCGCGCGGTGGAGATCACGTCGCGCACCTCACCGACGATGACGCCGCGGATCTTCACGTCGGCGTTGTCGGGGAGCTGGAGGCCGGCCTTGTCCGAGCGCAGGGTCACGTAGGCGTAGTCGGTGAAGCTCTTGTTGAAGATCGAGTAGGTGAGCCAGATGGCGAGCAGCAGCAACGCCAGGAACGCCACGCCGAGCAGTCGGTGCTCGATCGCGACGAAGGTCCCGGAGTGGCGCGGCATGCTGCTACCCCGCCAGCCGGACGGTCGTGGTGGTGCCCCAGATCGCCATCGACAGGAACAGGTCGATGACGTTGATGGCGACGATGGAGGTGCGCACGGCGCGGCCGACGGCCAGGCCCACTCCGGCGGGACCGCCGGACGCGTTGTAGCCGTGGTAGCAGTGGATCAGGATCACCACGACGGCGAAGACGAGCACCTTTCCGAACGACCAGAGCACGTCTCCTGGTGGCAGGAACTGGTTGAAGTAGTGGTCGTAGGTGCCGGCGCTCTGCCCGAAGAACTGGGTGACGGTGAGCCGGGTCGCGAAGTACGACGAGAGCAACCCGACCACGTAGAGCGGCACGATCGCGATCAGCCCGGCGATGATCCGGGTGGTCACCAGGAACGGCAGCGACGGGATCGCCATCACCTCGAGCGCGTCGACCTCCTCGGAGATCCGCATCGCGCCGAGCTGGGCGGTGAAGCCGCATCCCACCGTCGCGGCGAGCGCGATGCCGGCCACCAGTGGGGAGATCTCGCGGGTGTTGAAGTAGGCGGAGACGAAGCCGGAGAACGCGGCGGTGCCGATCTGGTTGAGCGCTGCGTAGCCCTGCAGGCCGACCTCGGTGCCGGTGAAGAACGCCATCGCGGTGATGACGCCGACGGTGCCGCCGATGACGGCGAGAGCACCGGACCCCAGGGTCACCTCGGCCAGCAGCCGGAGGATCTCCTTCTTGTAGCGGCGCAGGGTGCGCGGCGTCCAGGCGATCGCCTTGACGTAGAACGCCAGCTCGTCGCCGAGGTTGTCCAGGGAGCGCATCGGCTTCTGGTAGACGGCTCGCATGTTGGCCATGTCCGACGTACCCCCTCAGCCTGTCTTGGGCGGGACGAGCTGGAAGTAGATCGCGCTCATCACGAAGTTGACGACGAACAGGAGCATGAACGTGATGACGACCGACTCGTTGACGGCGTCACCCACGCCCTTGGGACCACCGGCGGCGTTCATGCCCTTGTAGGCGGCGACGATGGCGGCGATGAGCCCGAACACGAGCGCCTTGGCCATCCCCTGCCAGAGGTCCGGCAGCTGGGCCAGGGCGGTGAAGCTGGCCAGATAGGCGCCGGGCGTGCCGTCCTGCAGGACGACGTTGAAGACGTAGCCGCCGGCGACGCCGACCACGCTCACCAGGCCGTTGAGGAAGACCGCCACCAGCATGGTGGCGAGGACGCGGGGTACGACGAGGCGCTGGATCGGGTCGATGCCCAGCACCATCATCGCGTCGAGCTCCTCGCGGATCTTGCGGGCACCGAGGTCGGCGGCGATCGCGGACCCGCCGGCGCCGGCGATCAGCAGCGAGGTGGCGATCGGGCCGGCCTCCCGGACCACGGCGAGGACGGCGGCCGAGCCGGTGAACGACTGGGCGCCGAACTGCTTGATCAGGCCGCCCACCTGGAGGGCGATGACCGCACCGAACGGGATCGCGACCAGCGCGGTGGGCACGATCGTGACCGAGGCGATGAACCACGCCTGCTGCAGGAACTCACGCAGCTGGAAGGGCCTGCGGAACAGCCCGCGGAGCACGTCGAGGCCGAAGGCGAAGAGCTTGCCTGCGGTCCCGATCGGCGCGAGCACCCGCGACGAGGTGAGGGTGGACATGTCGACCGTCCTCCTCGGCCGTCGCGAGCGGCGTCCGGTCGAGTGCATCGCAAGGCGAGGAGGGAGTCGGGCGGAGCCCCCGGCGACCGACGACAACGCCGCGAGGCGCCGACGGGGCGCCGCGGAGCAGGCCATGGGAGAGGGAGTCATGGTCAGACCCCGGTGGCCATGGTCATGTTGGGCTCGAAGGAGCCGGGGGGCGGGGTGACGCCGTTCTCGCGGCACCAGTCGCCTGCGGGGCGCTGGCTGCGGCGCGGGACGCCGTTGGACGGCTCCTGCTGCATCGGGATCGGCGGCAGCGGGGGCAGCTCCTGGTCCGCCTCGGCCGCGAGCTCGTCGGCGTCCTTCTCCTCCGACATGCCGATCGGACCGACGCGCTGGGCGTTGAGGAACTGCCGCACCACCGGCTCCTCGGAGGACAGCAGCATCTCGCGCGGACCGAACATCGCCAGGTGCTTGTGGTAGAGCAGCCCGATGTTGTCGGGCACCGTGCGCGCGGTGTTGATGTCGTGGGTGACGATCAGGAACGTCGCGTCGATCTGGGCGTTGAGGTCGATGATGAGCTGGTTGAGGAACGCCGTGCGGACCGGGTCGAGACCCGAGTCGGGCTCGTCGAAGAGGACGATCTCGGGGTCCAGCACGAGCGCCCGGGCCAGACCGGCCCGCTTGCGCATGCCGCCGGAGATCTCGCCGGGGAGCTTGCCCTCGGCGCCGATGAGGCCGACGAGGTCCATCTTCTCCATGACGATGTCGCGGATCTCGGACTCGGACTTCCTGGTGTGCTCGCGCAACGGGAACGCGACGTTGTCGTACAGCGTCATCGAGCCGAACATCGCGCCGTCCTGGAACAGCACACCGAACAGCTTGCGGATCTCGTAGAGCTCCCGCTCCGAGCACGAGGCGATGTCGGTGCCCTCGATGAGGATGCTGCCGCGGTCGGGCTTGAGCAGGCCGATCAGGGTCTTCAGGAACACCGACTTGCCGGTGCCGGAGGGGCCGAGCATCACGCAGATCTCGCCGGCGGGGATCGTCAGGGTGACGTCGCCCCAGATGAGCTGTCTACCGAAGGACTTGGTCAGTCCGTCGACCTTGATCTCGACGCCCACGAGCGTCCCTCCCTTGGTGTTGCCCGAGCCCGGAGCGCTTTCGTACGTCGACGAAGCCTCAAGCCACTGTTCTGCCCATGACTACCAACGAGTAAACGGTGGGGAGGTTACGGTCCGGACCGGCCGGATCCCGTCTTTCTCGCGGGCTCTTTCGGCCCCGGATCCGCCTCACTCAGGGGTGCGGGAACGCCGAACGGCGGCCGTTCCCGTGGGAACGACCGCCGTTCTGGATGGTGCTGGGTGGTGCTGGGTGTGCCGGTCGATGACCGGCACGACTCACTTGACGGAGACGGTGGCGCCGGCGCCCTCGAGGGCCTCCTTGGCCTTGTCCGCGGCCTCCTTGTTGACCTTCTCCAGGACGGCCTTCGGAGCGGCCTCGACCAGCTCCTTGGCCTCCTTCAGGCCCAGGCTCGTGAGCGCACGGACCTCCTTGATGACGTTGATCTTCTTGTCACCAGCGGCCTCGAGGACGACGTCGAACTCGTCCTGCTCGGCGGCGGCCTCACCGGCGTCGCCGCCGGCCGCAGCCGGAGCGCCGGCCGCGGCCACCGCGACGGGGGCAGCGGCGGTCACGCCGAAGGTGTCCTCGAACTGCTTCACGAACTCGCTGAGCTCGAGGAGGGTCATCTCCTTGAAAGCGTCAAGCAGCTCGTCGGTGCTGAGCTTCGCCATGGTGGCGTTTCCTTCCGTGTGGCTGGTCCGTGCGGGCGCCCGGACCGAGGGGTGTCGGTTTCGGTCTGGTCGGGCTCTCAGCCCTCGGTGGAGTCCTCGCCTGCGGCGGCCTCGGGGGTGGCCTCGGCGTCAGCCGGGGTCTCCTCCGCGGTGGGCTCCTCGGTCGTCGCCGCCGCTGCCTCGGTCTCCGGGGCAGCCTCCTCGGCGGCGGCCGGCTCGCCGGCACCACCCTGGAGGATCGACGGGTCCTGCTCGGCCTTCGCCTGCAGCGCGCCGGCGAGCCGGGCGGCCTGGGCGAGCGGGGCGTTGAGCAGGTAGACGGCCTGGCTGAGGGACGCGAGCATGCCGCCCGCGAGCTTCGCAAGAAGCACCTCGCGCGACTCCAGGTCCGCCAGCTTGGCGATCTCCTTCGCGTCGAGCGACTTCCCCTCGAGGACGCCGCCCTTGATCACGAGGGAGGGGTTTGCCTTGGCAAAGTCACGCAGGCCCTTGGCCGCCTCGACCACGTCGCCGTTGATGAAGGCGATGGCGGTCGGACCGGTGAGCAGGTCGTCGAAACCCTCGACGCCCGCCTCGGTCGCAGCGATCTTGGTGAGCGTGTTCTTGACCACGGCGTAGTTGGCGTTCTCACCGAGAGCACGCCGCAGGTCCTGCAGCTGCTTCACGGAGAGACCGCGGTACTCGGTCAGGACAGCACCGGCAGACTCCTGGAACGACTCCTTGAGCTCTGCGACTCCGGCTGCCTTGTCTGGCCGCGCCATGGGTCTCCTTCCTTCTCATCACTCATCCGAGACCGGACGGCGGAAGGCCCCTCAACGACGAACGCCCCGTGCAGGTGCACAGGGCGTCGGATGCGTAGCGTCCCTCACGGGTCGTACGACGTTCACACTCGTGTCACCTGCGCAGGCCGCCCGCGGAGCGGGACCTTCGATCGGATGTCCGAGCTGGGCTCGAGCATGCCGAACGACCGGCGGTCTCTGGTTTCGAAGCAGAACTGTACGGGAGGTGCGGGGCGCGGGCCAAATCGCCTCCGGGGCCGCCGGCCTCAGATGGTGGCGTGGGCGATTTCTGCCGATCCGCCCCGGTCGACGTACCGACCCTGCTGCAATGGTCGGGTGGATCACTCTCTCGAAAAGCTGAGCGGCGTGCTGGAGCAGGCCGACTACCGGGTGCGCGCGGGCTCGCACTCGGAGAACCGGGTGTGGCAGACCGGGTTCGACATCTTGGACCTCAACCTGAGCGGCGGGTTCCGCTCCGGTGAGCTCGTCCTGGTCGGCGGCCCGCAGGGCCTCGGCAAGACCACCTGGGTCCTGCAGGTGGCCCGCAACGTGGCCCGGGCGGGCCGCTCGGTGCTGTTCTTCTCCTTCGAGCACGACATGCAGACGCTGCTGATCCGTCTCGTCGGGCTCGAGGCCGGCCTGATCGGCGGCACGGAGGCGCCGACCATGAACCGGATCCGCCAGTCGTTCGAGTGCGCCGACGGGCTGACCGGATCGCTGCACGACCGGTTGGCCGACACGGACGGCGGCGCCAAGGCGCTCGAGGTGGTCCGCGAGTACGCCGACCGTCTGGTCATGCACCGCTCCACCGGGTCGAAGACCACCCTCGAGGCGATCACCGAGGCGATCGAGAAGGTCCGCGACGAGACCGGCCAGCTGCCTCTCGTCGTCGTCGACTACCTGCAGAAGGTCTCCGTGCCGGGCGTCCCCGACGAGTCCGAGCGGATCACCCGCGTGGTCGAGGGCCTCAAGGACCTCGCGCTCGACCACGACGTACCGATCCTGGCCGTCGTCGCCGCCGACAAGGAAGGTATCCAGGTCGGCAAGCGGCTGCGGGTGAACAACCTGCGCGGCTCCTCCGCCCTCGCCTACGAGGCCGACACGGTGCTGCTGCTCAACGACAAGTACGACGTCGTCGCCCGGCACCACCTCGTCTACAACGTCGGCAACGTCGAGCGCTTCAAGCAATGGGCGGTGCTCACCATCGAGAAGCACCGCAACGGCAAGGCCGGCATCGACATGGAGTTCCTCAAGCGGTTCGAGCAGAGCCGCTTCGACACCGAGGGACGCATCGTCGCCGAGCAGCTCACCGACGAGCGCGTCTTCGTGGAGTGATCCCGGTCCGTAGACGGGACCGGACCCCTGCCGTCGGCCTGAACCGCCCGACGAGCCACGAGCTCCTGCCGCCCAAGATCCTGCTCGTCCGCGGGCGGGCGGACCTGGACGTCGTCGATGGCATCCCGGACGAGTTCCTCGAGATGAACGGCACCTACGACATGTCGGCCGAGCAGCGAGTTGGCTGGGAAGCAGAGGTCCGTTCGCTCTACGACGGCATGGTCCGGATCGTCGTGACGCCCACGTGGGCGAAGCTGATCGACTTCGAGACCACCCTCCCGAGCGCGGTCGAGGAGCTCGTCCGGCAACGACAAGCACGCCAAGGCTCCTGACCACGCTCGGGCCCATATCGACGCGGACGCCTGGCAGGGGCACTATTCGGAGTGATGGCCTACGACGTCACCGTGATCCTCGATGACCGGCCGGGTGAGCTCGCCCGGCTCGGAGAGGTCGCGGGTGCCGCCGGGGTGAACCTCGACGGGTTCGCGGCGTTCACCGGTGAGGGCAAGGGAGTGGTACACGTCCTCGTAGCCGACGAGAGTCTCGAGGCCTTACGGGAGGCGTTCGCCGCCGCCGAGATGGGCGTCGCCGACGAACGAGAGGTGTTCGTGGTGAACGTCGCGGACGAGCCGGGAGCGTTGGGCGACGTGGCTCGGCGGCTCGCCGACGCCAACGTCAACGTCGACCTGGCGTACACGACCTTCGGTGGCGTTCGTCTGGTGTTCGGCACCGACGACGTGCGCAGCGCGCGTGAGGTGCTGAGTCCGTGACGTCCCGCGGAGTCGCGTGCGCTTGGGACGACCGAAGCCGCTCCAGCACTGTGATCGAGCGAGGGGTCCGATCCGCAGGGCGCCGCGCTTCGTGTTCTTGGCAGGCCCGCGCTGGATCGCCACGTCCTGCGCGAAGTTGTCCAACGCACCGCGACGACCTGGGACCTGACCAGGCGAGAACTGTCGGTGGTCGGTGATGGACTGGGTCCACGATGAGCCGAGCGACACCGACGCTTCCCACACCGGCGGACTCCCCCGCCGGCGTGCTGGCCGCCGCCCGCGCGGCACGGGCGGCCGCCGACCGGGAGGAGGCCCGAGTCCTCGCACTCGCGGTGGACTGGGCGGCGATGCACTCGGTGGACTCGCTGGCCGAGGCCGCCGCCTGGAGCGAGCGCAGCTTCGGTGACAGAGCTGTCCCGATCGCAGGTCCGGGGGCACCACTGGTGGCGGAGTTCGCGGTCGCCGAGCTCGCGGCCGCGCTCGGGCTGCCCACCGAGGTCGGCAAGAGCCTGCTCGGTGAGGCGGTCGAGCTGCGGCACCGGCTGCCGCGGGTGTGGGCCCGGGTCCAGGGCGGAGACCTGCCGGCCTGGCGCGCCCGGCGGATCGCCCGGGCGACGGTCGGCCTCTCCGTCGAGGCGGCCGAGTTCGTCGACGAGCGGGTGGCGTCCTTCGCACACCGGGTCGGGCCGTCCGTGGTCGACCGGCTGGTCGAGGAGGCCGTTGTCAGGTTCATGCCCGACGACGCGGAGGAGAGGCGCCGGGCGGCGGCGGAGCGGCGGCACGTCACGGTGCACGACCAGCAGGTGTCGTTCGACGGCACGGTGTGCGTCGAGGCGGAGCTCGACCTCGCCGACGCAATCGACCTCGACTCCGCCCTGAGTGATCGAGCAGCGGCGCTCGCTTCGCTCGGCAGCACGGACTCGCTGGACGTACGCCGATCCGTGGCGCTGGGCGAGCTCGCCCGCGGCCAACGGGTCCTCGAGCTGCAGCCAGGCGAAGCGCCGGAGCCGCGCGGTCGAGAGCTGGTGATCTACGTCCATCTCTCCGACGACGCCGTGAACGGGGGCGGCGACGCTCGGTCGCTGGCGCGTGTGGAGAACACCCGTTCCTTCGTGACGGCCGACCAGGTGCGCTCCTGGTGCTCGGCACCCGACGCACGGATCACGGTGCGGCCGGTGATCGACCTGCGGGAGACGATCCGGGTCGACGCCTACGAAGTCCCCGATCGTCTGGCCGAGCAGGTGGTGCTGCGCGACGGCACCTGCGTCTTCCCGTGGTGCACGCGCTCGGCGCGAGGCTGCGACCTCGACCACGTCGAGCCGTACGTCGACGGCGGGGCCGGCCAGACGAGCAGCGACAACCTCGCACCGCTGTGCCGACGGCACCATCGTCTGAAGACGTTCGGTGGCTGGCGCTACCGCACCAGCGCACCGGGAGCATTCGTGTGGACCAGTCCGCACGGTGACACCTACCTCCGCGATCACCTCGGCACTACAACCGCTTCGGCATCCGAGCGAGCACGCGAGCCCTGACCACCCCGCCCCACACCCGCCCGGGCGACACCGGGCGGGCCACAGGCATGTCCTGCCCCAGGAAGGCACACACGCGACGAGGCCCCCACCGATCATTCGGTGGGGGCCTCGTGCAGGGCGATTCAGACGGGGCTCAGGCCTCGTCCTCGGCCGCGACGTTGCGCGTCTTGTTCGGGTCGACCTGGACGCCGGGGCCCATGGTCGTCGAGACGGTGACCTTCTTCAGGTAGCGGCCCTTGGAGCTGGCCGGCTTGAGCCGCAGCACCTCCTCGAGCGCCGCGGCGTAGTTCTCCGCGAGCTGGGCCTCGGAGAACGACGCCTTGCCGATGATGAAGTGCAGGTTGGCGTGCCGGTCGACGCGGAACTCGATCTTGCCGCCCTTGATGTCGGAGACGGCCTTGGCGACGTCGGGGGTGACGGTGCCGGTCTTCGGGTTCGGCATCAGGCCGCGGGGGCCGAGCACGCGTGCCGAGGCGGCCGACCTTGCCCATCATGTCGGGGGTCGCGACGACGGCGTCGAAGTCGAGCCAGCCGCCGTTGACCTTCTCGATGAGCTCGTCGCCACCGACGATGTCGGCGCCGGCCTCGCGGGCGGCGTCGGCCTTCTCGGCGTTGGCGAAGACCAGGACCCGGGCGGTCTTGCCGGTGCCGTGCGGGAGGTTGACGGTGCCGCGGACCATCTGGTCGGCCTTGCGCGGGTCGACACCGAGGCGCATGGCGACGTCGACGGTCTCGTCGAACTTCTTCTTGCTGCCCGACTTGGCGAGCTTGATCGCCTCGAGCGGGGTGTACAGCGCGTCCTTGTCGATCGACTCGGAGGCTGCGCGGTAGGTCTTGCTGCGCTGCATGGTCTGGTTCCTACTTGTGTTCCAGGTGTGGTCGTCGGGCCAGCGCGGCCCTGCCACGTGGTTGATCGAGGCGAGAACGCCGGGTGGACGTCAGCCCTCGATGGTGACGCCCATCGAGCGGGCGGTGCCCTCGACGATCTTCATCGCGGCGTCGATGTCGTTGGCGTTGAGGTCGGCGAGCTTGGTCGTCGGCGATCTCGCGCACCTGGTCCTTGGTCAGCTTGCCGACCTTCTCCTTGTGCGGGACGCCCGAGCCCTTCTGCAGGCCGGCGGCCTTCTTGATCAGCTCGGCGGCCGGAGGCGTCTTCGTGATGAAGGTGAACGACCGGTCCTCGTAGATCGTGATCTCGACCGGGATCACGTTGCCGCGCATGCGCCTCGGTCTGGCGCGTTGTAGGCCTTGCAGAACTCCATGATGTTCACGCCGTGGGGACCGAGCGCGGTACCCACCGGCGGAGCAGGAGTGGCCGCCCCGGCCTGCAGCTGCACCTTGACGAGTGCGGCGATCTTCTTCTTGGGAGGCATTTCTCGTCTCTTTCTTCCTCGTGGTCCTGACGGGCGGGTGCCCTGCCACTTGCCTTACCGGGTTTGAGCCGACCTGGCCCTCGCAAGCTCGGGTCGGGTCAGACCTTCTGGATCTGGCTGAAGCTCAGCTCGACCGGGGTCTCCCGGCCGAAGATCTCGACGAGGGCCTTGACCCTCTGGGACTCGGCGTTGATCTCGGTGATCGTCGCGTGCAGCGTCGCGAACGGACCGTCGACGACCATGACCGAGTCGGAGACGTCGAAGTCGGCGACCTCGACCTTCTTCTTGGTCGCGGTGGCGCCGGCGGCGCCGCCGTGCTCGGGAGCGGCGGCCTCGGCCTCGGCGACGACGCCGGGGCGAGCATGCTCTCGACCTCGTCGAGGCTCAGCGGCACCGGCTGGTGGCTGTGGCCGACGAAGCCGGTCACCGACGGCGTGTGGCGTACGGCGGCCCAGGACTCGTCGGTGAGGTCCATCCGGACCAGGACGTAGCCGGGCAGGACGGTGCGCTTGACCAGCTTGCGCTGGCCGTTCTTGATCTCCGCGACCTCCTCGGTCGGGACGATCACCTCGTGGATGTAGTCCTCCATGTTCAGCGAGGTGATGCGGTTCTCGAGGTTGGCCTTCACCCGGTTCTCCATGCCGGAGTAGGTGTGCACCACGAACCAGTCGCCCGGCTTGGTGCGCAGCGGCTCGCGGAACTCCTCGAGCGGGTCGACCGCCGGGCGTCTCGACGCGGCCTCGTCGGCACGCGAGCCTCGTCGGTCGAGCCGTCGTCGGCCTCGTCCGTCGGCGGGGCGTCTCGACGTCGGCTCGACGGCGGCCTCGTCGGCGGGCTCGACCACCGAGTCGGTCGTCGGCGGGCTCGACCGCCGACGTCGGCGGCGGCTCGTCGACCGGGCTCGTCGACCGATGCGGGCTCGACCGAGTCGGTCTCGTCCACGGTCGGCTCCGCCGGCGGAGGCCTCGGTGGCCGGCTGGTCGTCGTACGGCTGCGACACGGTTGTCAGTCACCTTCACTGTTGTTGCTCTGGGTCTGTCTCTGGGTGGTGCTCGCGGTGCGGGCGCCGGGTCAGGCGAAGACCGCGAAGACCAGCTTGCCGAAGCCGAGGTCGAGCAGCGACACGAACGACATCACCACGACCACGAACACCAGGACCACGATGAAGTACGTGATCAGCTGCTGCCTGCGTGGGCCACACGACCTTGCGGAGCTCGGCCACGACCTGCCGGTAGAAGGTGGCCGGGCTGGTGCGCTTGTCGCGCGACTGGCTCCCGCCAGACGTCGACACCGAACGGCTGTCCGCCACTGTTCCTCCACTCACTTGCTGGTCGTCACCGACCTCGGTCCCCACACGGACGGGCCGCACGGGTCTGCGCAGGGCACGAGGGACTTGAACCCCCAACCTTCGGTTTTGGAGACCGATGCTCTGCCAGTTGAGCTAGTGCCCTCCGGCGGCTCCACCTGACACCTCCCGCGCCCGAACGGCGCGCCGAGCGTGCGCTGTGCCGGATCGAGGGCATGGCAATCAAGGGTGAGATCCACCAACGGTGAAGTGTACGGGGAAGGCCGAAGGGAAGTCGAACCGAGCGCGCACCCTCCCGACGGGGTACAGGATCGGTGCGTGAACCGGGGTGCACCGCGCGCGTTGCGAGTGGAACGATAGGCGCCATGAGCGCCCCGAGCCACGCCGCCGACGCGAACCTGCCCAGCTCCGCCCGCCGGGTCTCCGCCCGGATCGGCGGGCATCGCCGAGTCCGCCACGCTCGCCGTCGACGCGAAGGCGAAGGCGCTCAAGGCCGCCGGGCGGCCGGTCATCGGCTTCGGTGCCGGCGAGCCCGACTTCCCGACCCCCGACTACATCGTCGACGCGGCCGTCGAGGCCTGCCGCGGACCCGGCCAACCACCGCTACACCCCGGCCGGCGGCCTGCCGGAGCTCAAGAAGGCGATCGCCGAGAAGACCCTGCGCGACTCCGGCTACGACGTCGAGCCGAGCCAGGTGCTGGTCACCAACGGCGGCAAGCAGGCGATCTACGAGGCGTTCGCGACGCTGCTCGACCCGGGCGACGAGGTGCTCGCTGCCCGCGCCGTACTGGACGACCTACCCGGAGTCGATCCGGCTGGCCGGCGGCGTGCCCGTCGAGGTGCTGGCCGACGAGACCCAGGACTACATGGTCACCGTCGAGCAGCTCGAGGCGGCGCGCACCGACCGCACCAAGGTGCTGCTGTTCTGCTCCCCGTCCAACCCGACCGGGGCGGTCTACGACCGCGCCGAGGTCGAGGCGATCGGCCGCTGGGCGCTCGAGCACGGCCTCTGGGTGGTCACCGACGAGATCTACGAGCACCTGATGTACGACGGCGCAGGAGGCGCCGTCGATGCCGGTGGTCGTGCCCGAGCTGGCCGACACCTGCGTCGTCGTCAACGGGGTGGCCAAGACCTACGCGATGACCGGCTGGCGGGTCGGCTGGCTGATCGGCCCGAAGGACGTCGTCAAGGCCGCGACCAACCTGCAGTCGCACGCGACCTCCAACGTCGTCCAACGTGGCGCAGCGCGCCGCGATCGCCGCGGTGTCCGGCGACCTGTCCGCCGTGCGACGAGATGGGGACGGCGTTCGACCGGCGCCGGCGCACGATCGTGTCGATGCTCAACGAGATCGACGGGGTCGTCTGCCCCGAGCCGAAGGGCGCGTTCTACGCCTACCCCTCGGTCAAGGGCGTGCTCGGCCGCAGATCGACGGCGTCACCCCGACCACCTCGACCGAGCTCGCCGAGCTGATCCTCGACAAGGCCGAGGTGGCCGCGGTCCCGGGTGAGGCGTTCGGCTCCCCGGGCTACCTGCGGTTCTCCTACGCGCTCGGCGACGACGACCTCGTCGAGGGCATCACCCGGCTGCAGAAGCTGCTGGGCTAGGGCGAGTTGCGGGTCTCGACGGGCTCCACCAGCGGGGGCGGCGGCCGTCCGGTCACGACGCTGCCCAAGGCGCACCTGCACCTCCACTTCACCGGGTCGATGCGGCACCAGACCCTGCTCGAGCTGGCCGAGCGCGACGGGATCGTGCTGCCGGACGCGCTCGTCGAGGACTGGCCGCCGCGACTCTCGGCGGCGGACGAGAAGGGCTGGTTCCGGTTCCAGCGCCTGTACGACGTCGCCCGGTCGGTGCTGCGCACCGAGGACGACGTCCGCCGGCTGGTCCGCGAGGCCGCCGAGGACGACGTCGCCGACGGCGGCCGCTGGCTGGAGATCCAGGTCGACCCGAGCGGGTACGCCGCCCGGTTCGGCGGCATCACCGCCTTCACCGACCTGGTGCTCGACGCGGTCCGCGACGCCTCGCGAGCGGACGGGCCTCGGCATGGCGGTGGTCATCGCCGCCAACCGCACCCGGCACCCGCTCGACGCCCGCACGCTGGCCCGGCTCGCCGCCCAGTACGCCGGGCGGGGCGTGGTCGGCTTCGGCCTCTCCAACGACGAGCGGCGCGGCACCACCTCGGAGTTCGCGCCGGCCTTCGCGATCGCCGAGCGCGCCGGGCTGATGCTCACGCCGCACGGCGGCGAGCTGCTCGGTCCCGCCAGCGTGCGCGCCTGCCTCGACGAGCTCAACGCCGACCGGCTCGGCCACGGTGTCCGGGTCGCGGAGGACCCGGCCCTGCTCGACCGCGTCGTCGCGGCCGGCGTCGCGCTGGAGGTGTGCCCGGTCTCCAACGTCGCGCTCGGGGTCTACAGCGACCTCACCTCGGTGCCCCTGCCGACGCTCCTCGACGCCGGCGCGACCGTGGCGCTCGGTGCCGACGACCCGCTGCTGTTCGGCTCGCGGCTGGCCGGGCAGTACGCCACGATGCGCGCCGCCCACGACCTCAGCGACGACGTGCCTCGCCGAGCTCGCGCGCATGTCGGTGCAGGCCTCGCGGGCCCCGGACGACGTACGCGCGGGGATCCGGCGGGAGATCGACGAGTGGTTGGCACAATCACCCTCATGAGCACCACACCGGGGGGCCCCGACCGCGGCGACGAGAGCGACCCTGACCAGGGCACCGAGGCGACCCCGCAGCCGACCCCGCAGCCGATCCCGCAGCCTCCTCCGCCGGGCCCGCCCGGGCAGCCCCCCGGCTACTGGCAGCAGCAGGCCGCCGGACAGCAGCCACCGCCCCCGGGCTACGGCTACGCCCCGCAGTACCCGGTCTACCGGATCGCCGACCACCCGAAGGCGACCACCGCCCTGGTGCTCGGCCTCGTCGGGATCCTCGGCGGCCTCACCTGCTACCTGCCGCTGCTGCTCGGCCCGTGGGCGTGGGCCATCGGCCGCCGCGCGGTCAAGGAGATCGACGCCGACCCGCAACGCCTCGGTGGCCGCAGCCAGGCGATGACCGGCTACGTGCTGGGCGTCGTCTGCACGGTGCTGCTGGTGCTCGGGCTGTTCGCGTTCGTCGCGTTCCTGGTCTTCGCGCTCGCTTTCAGCGGCAGCTCGGGCGAGGTCGGCGGCATCCGGGTCTAGCGCTCGCCCCCGGGCAGCTCGCAGCCGACCAGCACCGGCTCGTTGACCAGCCAGATCCCGAACCGCTCGTGCACGCCGCGCCGCACCTCCCCCGCGAGCGCGAGCAGATCGGCGGTGCTCGCGCCACCCCGGTTGGTGAGCGCCAGCGTGTGCTTCGTCGACAACGACACCCGGTCGTTGCCGTAGCCCTTGCCGAAGCCGGCCTGCTCGATCAGCCAGGCGGCACTCGTCTTCACCGTGCCGTCCGGCTGCTCCCAACGCGGTGCTCCGGCGGGGACCTCCGCCGGCGCGACGAACGGGTTGGTGAAGAAGGATCCCGCGCTCCACGTGTCGTGGTCGTCGGCATCGAGCACCATGCCCTTGCCGCGGCGCAGCCCGAGCACGGCCTCGCGCACGTCCTTGGCCGGAGCCCGGCCACCACCTTCCGTGCCGAGCGTGCGCGCCAGCTCGCCGTAGCGGACCGGCGCCCCGAGATCGCCCAGCGGGAGCTGGAAGGTGACCTCCAGGACGACGAAGCGCTGCGGGTCCCGCTTGAAGCGGCTGGTGCGGTAGCCGAAGCCGCAGTCGCCCACGGCGAAGGTGCGGTACGTCGCGTCGACGCGGTCCCAGCAGCGGACCTGAGCGAGCGTGTCGGCGACCTCCTGTCCGTAGGCGCCGACGTTCTGCACCGGGGTCGCCCCCACCGACCCGGGGATCCCGGAGAGCGCCTCGACGCCGACCCAGTGCTCGTCGACGGCCCGGGCGACCACGTCGTCCCAGACCTCCCCGGCGGCCACCGTCACGAACGCGCCGCCGCAGGTGTCGTCGGCGACCCTCACGCCCCGGGTGGCGATCTCGACAACCGTCCCGTCGAAGCCCTCGTCGGCGACGACCAGGTTGCTGCCGCCGGCCAGCAGCAGCACCGGCGTGCCGGCCTCGTCGCAGCTGCGGACCGCGGCCACGACCTCGTCGGCGGTGGTGGCGTGCACCCACTCGCGCGCGGGACCACCCAGCCGCAGGGTCGTGTGGTCGGCGAGCGCCCTACTCAAGCAGGACCGCCTTGGGCTGGCCGAGCACCTTCTCGTCACCGCACCGCACCTCCAGGGCGACCTGCACGCCGCTGTCGGTGACCTGCTTGACGGTGCCGCCGACCCGCACCTCGACGCCGGTGTCGTCGTCCGGGACGACCACGGGCTTGGTGAACTTGCAGGACAGCTCGCGCACCCGGCCCGGCCCGCCGGCCCAGGTGTCGAGCGCGCGGGCGGCGAGCGCCATCGTGAACATCCCGTGCGCGATCACCCCGGGCAGCCCGACCGACGTGGCGACCCGCTCGGACCAGTGGATCGGGTTGCGGTCCCCGCTCGCCCCGGCGTACCTCACCAGGTCGGCGCGGGTGACGGTGTACGTCTGCTCGGGCAGCACGTCGCCGGTGTGCATCAGGCCTCGTCCTCCTCGGGCCCACGGTGGACCAGGGTGGCGAACGTCGTGCAGACCGGCAGGCCCTCGGCGTCGGTGATCTCGCTGCGGGTGCCGATGATGTCGGCGCCGCCGATCTGGCGGAGGCTGTCGACGGTCAGCTCGGCCGTGAGCACGTCACCGACCGCGACCGGCCGGGTGTAGGTGAAGCGCTGCTCGCCGTGCACCACCCGGTGCAGCGCGATGCCGACGCTGGGGTCCTCCATCAGTGCGGTCATGGCAGCGAACGCCACGACGATGGGGAACGTCGCCGGGGCCGCGCGCTCGTCGTACGTCCGAACCGGTGGCGGCCGCGAACTCACGGACTCGCTCCGCGGTGACCGAGTAGGGCTCCGTCGGCGGGAAGGTCCGTCCGGCCAGGGAGGCGTCGACAGGCATGGTCAGGAGGCTACCCGTGGCTTCCGGCACAACGCGAAGGAGCGACACCCGGTGACGGGTGCCGCTCCTGGGAACGCTGGTGAGACCGCGTCAGCGGGTCTCGCGGTGGTCGGTGTGCTTGCGGCAACGCGGGCAGAACTTCTTCAGCTCCATGCGGTCCGGGTCGTTGCGACGGTTCTTCTTGGTGATGTAGTTGCGTTCCTTGCACTCCACGCAGGCCAAGGTGATCTTGGGGCGAACGTCTGAGCTCTTGCTGGCCACGGTGTGCCTCTTCTGGTCGTGTGTGATGCCGGTCGGTGCCGCTCAAGTCTGCCCGACCGCGCAAGTGCGGGCCACCTGGGGCGCAGTGCTTGCGTAGCGGGGGCGGGACTCGAACCCGCGACACCACGATTATGAGCCGTGTGCTCTAACCACCTGAGCTACCCCGCCACCGGGACGGGGCCGCCCCACCGAGGTGCGAACGGGTCCCTACCCAGAGCCCCTTTACGGAATCGAACCGTAGACCTTCTCCTTACCATGGAGACGCTCTGCCGACTGAGCTAAAGGGGCAACGACCGAGAAGAATACACACGGCCCAGGCGGAACATGAAATCGAGTCCGGGCCGGTCAGCACCGCCTGTGCGGGGCCTCCGGAGGCGCTCCGGCATCATGGCTGCGGTGACCAGTTTCTACGTCGCGGACGGCCAGGATCGCTTCCTGTCGGGCCCCTCCACGGCCGGCCCCTGGGGGCCCGACAGCCAGCACGGCGGGCCTCCGGCGGCGCTGCTCACCCGCGCCATCGAGGGGTTGGCCCGGGACGAGAGCCGGGTGCTCGGGCGGTTCACGATGGAGCTGCTCGGGCCCGTGCCCGTCGGCCCGCTGCGCGTCGACGCGGCCGTGGTCCGTCCCGGCCGAACCGTGGAGCTGTGCGAGGCCACCTTGTACGACGAGGCGCGCGACCGGCCGTGCGCACGGGCCACCGCGTGGCTGTTCCCGGCCACCGACGACGGTCCGGACCAGTCCGACCGGAAGCTGCCCCACGGACCCGAGGACGGCCGGCCGAAGCCGCGGCCCGCGAGCTGGTCCCCCGGCTACCTGGACGCGGTCGACTGGCGGTGGATCGTCGGCTCGGTCGGGGAGCCGGGTCCCGGGACGGTGTGGATGCGTCCACTCGTCGACCTGGTGGACGGAGAACCGATGGACCCGATGCAACGGCTGATGACATGCGTCGACTCGGCCTCGGGGGTGTCGGCCGCGCTGGACATCGCGGCCTGGGCGTTCCTCAACACCGAGCTGACCGTGCACGTGCTGCGCCGTCCGGTGGGCGAGTGGGTCTGCCTGGACGCCGAGACCACCCTCGGCAGCGGGAGCGTCGGGCTGGCGACGTCGCTTGTGTACGACGAACGGGGGCTGGTCGCGCGCAGCAGCCAGGCACTGCTCGTCGCGAAACGGTGAGCGAGATCCGGACAATCCGGGACCACACGGGCACTGACTAGTCCGAAATTATGACGACAGTTTGACGCAGTTGCGGCATGGTGTCCGGCTAGGGGGCCCTCGGGGCCGATCGGGAACCCACGCCAACAGCGTCAAACTTTTCGAAAGGCATCAGGAATGAAGTCTGCTTACAAGGTCATGGCGTACATCGTGGCCGCGCTGGTCATCGTCCAGTCCGCGTCGATGGTGTTCGCGTCCGCGGGTCTCGGCATCTACGTCGAGGACGGCGGCGTGATCGACGCCGCCGCGATGGAGTCCGAGGACCTCTCGTTCACCGGCGTCGCCGGGTTCATCGTGCACGGCATCAACGGGATGATGGTGATCCCGCTGCTGTCCCTCGCCCTGCTCGTCGTGTCGTTCTTCGCCAGGACGCCGGGCGCGGTCCGCAACGCCGCGATCATCCTCGGCCTCGTCGTGCTGCAGGTCGCGCTCGGGCTGTTCGGTCACGAGAACGCCTACGTGGGCATGCTCCACGGCGTGAACGCCCTCGTGCTGTTCGCCGCCGCGCTGCACACCGGTCGCTCCGCGGGCAAGGCCGACGTCGCCACCGGCGAGGACCGGGCCCGGGCCGCGGTCTGACGACGACGAGACCGGGCCGCGGGTCGGCGGTCCGGACGACGCAGCGAGAGGAGCGGCGGGGCGGGTGAGCAGGAGTCGTCTTCGGGTCCTGGTCGCCTGCCTCGCGGCCCTCGCGATCGTCGTGCCGCTGGGCTGGATGTGGCAGTCGAGCCTGCTGCCGTCGAGCTACTCGGTGATGGACATGGGCGTCGTCGACCTCGGCGGCGGGCCGGCGCCCGCGGACGGGCACGCCGGTCATGGCGGCCAGTCGGCCACGAACGCCCGCGTGGCGCCGACCGGGAGCAGCGTCGACGACCTGGTCGCCGACGTCGAGGGTCCGCCGGACGTGTCCGAGGAGCTGGTCGCGGCCCACGGCGCCGTCACCCTCGAGTCCGGGCGCAAGGTGACGGGCTACAGCCTCAACGGCACCTCGCCGGGGCCGCTCATCGAGGCGACCGAGGGTGACCTGGTCGAGGTCGCCGTCCGCAACGAGTCGGTCCCCGACGGGATGACGCTGCACTGGCACGGCATCGACGTCCCCAACTCCGTCGACGGTGTCGCCGGCGTGACGCAGGACGCCGTCGACGTCGGCGAGGAGCACACCTACCGCTTCGTCGCGGAGGACCCCGGCACGTACTGGTACCACTCCCACCAGGTCTCCCACGAGCAGGTGATCGGTGGGCTGTTCGGCGCGCTGGTCGTGCACCCCGCCGACCAGCGACCGGGCGACCCGGTCGACGCGCTGGCGGTCGCGCACACCTACTCCGGCACACGCACCCTCAACGGGGAGGAAGGCGATGTCGGGTTCGTGGCCGAGCCCGGGACGGACGTACGGGTCCGCGTCGCCAACACCGACAACGGACCGGTCGAGGTGTGGTCCGGCGCGCCGTACGTCGTCCGCGCCGTCGACGGGTTCGACCTCAACGAGCCCACCCCGGTCACCGGACGGAGCGTCACGCTGACCGCCGGCGCCCGGGTCGACCTCGAGGTCACGGTGCCCGAGGACGGCTCCGCGGTCCGCGTGCAGGTCGGCGGGGCGACCGCGCTGATCATCGGCCCGGAGGGTTCGACGGCCGGTGAGGTCGCACAACCACGCGAGAAGCTCGACCTGCTCGACTACGGGTCTCCGGCACCGCTGCCCTTCGAGACCTCCGACCCTGACCGCGTCTTCGACTACGACATCGGCCGCCGCCCCGGCTTCCTGGACGGCCGGCCGGGCCTGTGGTGGACGGTCAACGGCCGCATGTACCCCGAGGTGCCGATGTACATCGTGCGCGAGGGCGACGTCGTCGTCATGCGGATCCACAACGGCAGCAACGAGGACCACCCGATGCACCTGCACGGCCACCACGCCGTGGTGCTGAGCCGCGACGGTGAGAAGGCCACCGGCAGCCCGTGGTGGGTCGACTCGCTGCACGTCGACCAGGACGAGACCTACGAGATCGCCTTCGTCGCCGACAACCCCGGCCTCTGGATGGACCACTGCCACCAGCTCAAGCACGCCGCGGAGGGGTTGATGGCGCACCTCATGTACGACGGCGTCGACACGCCGTACCGGATCGGCGGAGCCGCCGACAACCACCCGGAGTAGCGGAATCTCGCTCGGCGAGCTGGAGCTCGACACGGCCGAACCCCGGGAATAGCCAAGACACCGCTCCTGTTCGTATAGTTGAAACTGAAACTATTAAGGAGCGGACAGATGCAGTTCGGGATCTTCACGGTCGGGGACGTCACCGTCGACCCGACCACGGGCGTGGCGCCGACCGAGCACGAGCGCATCAAGGCGACGATCGAGATCGCCAAGAAGGCCGAGGAGGTCGGGCTCGACGTCTTCGCCACCGGGCAGCACCACAACCCGCCGTTCATCCCCTCCGCGCCGACGACGACGCTGGCCTACATCGCCGCCCAGACGGAGCGGATCCTGCTGTCGACGTCCACGACGCTGATCACCACCACCGACCCGGTGCGGATCGCCGAGGACTACGCCACCCTCCAGCACCTCTCCGACGGCCGCATGGACCTGATGATGGGCCGCGGCAACACCGGCCCCGTCTACCCCTGGTTCGGCAAGGACATCCGCGACGGCATCCCGCTCGCGATCGAGAACTACCACCTGCTCCACCGGCTCTGGCGCGAGGAGGTCGTCGACTGGGAGGGCAAGTACCGCACGCCCGCTGCAGGGCTTCACCTCGACGCCGCGTCCGCTGGACGGCGTGCCGCCGTTCGTCTGGCACGGCTCGATCCGGTCTCCGGAGATCGCCGAGCAGGCTGCCTACTACGGCGACGGCTTCTTCGCCAACCACATCTTCTGGCCGGCCTCGCACACCGAGCGGATGGTCAGGCTCTACCGGCAGCGCTTCGAGCACTACGGGCACGGCTCGGCCGACCAGGCCATCGTCGGCCTCGGTGGCCAGGCGTTCATGCGCAAGAACAGCCAGGACGCCGTCAACGAGTTCCGGCCCTACTTCGACAACGCCCCGGTCTACGGGCACGGCCCGTCCCTGGAGGACTTCACGGCGCAGACCCCGCTGACCGTCGGCAGCCCGCAGCAGGTCATCGAGCGGACCCTGGGCTTCCGGGACTACGTCGGGGACTACCAGCGCCAGCTGTTCCTCATGGACCACGCCGGGCTCCCGCTCAAGACGGTGCTCGAGCAGCTCGACCTGCTCGGCGAGGAGGTCGTGCCGGTGCTGCGCAAGGAGTTCGCCGCGCTCAAGCCGGCCCACGTCCCGGACGCGCCCACGCACGCCGCCGCGCGCGAGAGGACCGAGGTCTCGACGGGCTCGACCACCGAAAATGCGACCGCCGTGGAGGTGTCCGCATGACGCGCTCGATCGCGGTCGTGACCGCAGGACTCAGCCAGCCGTCCACCTCCCGGCTGCTCGCCGACCGCCTCGCGCAGGCCACGGACCGCGCGTTGCGCCTGCACGACGAGCAGACCGTGGTCACGGTGGTCGAGCTGCGCGAGCTCGCGCACGAGATCACCGACCACCTGCTGACCGGGTTCGCCGCGCCGCGGCTGGCCGAGGCGATCAAGGCGGTGACGACGGCCGATGCCGTGATCGCCGTCTCGCCGGTCTTCAGCGCGTCGTACAGCGGACTGTTCAAGTCGTTCTTCGACGTCCTCGACGACGGCGTGCTCGAGGGCAAGCCGGTGCTGCTCGGCGCGACCGGCGGCACCGCCCGGCACTCGCTGGCGCTGGAGTTCGCCCTCCGTCCGCTGTTCGCCTACCTGCGCGCCAGCGTGGCTCCGACCGCAGTCTTCGCGGCCAGCGAGGACTTCGCGAGCGCCGGAACGGGTAAGAGCCTGGCAGGGCGCGCCGACCGTGCCGGTCGTGAGCTCGCGGACCTGGTGCTGCGGCGCTCCCCGACGGGGCCCGTCGACCCGTTCGACAACCCGACCCCGTTCGAGCAGCTGCTCGGCAACAACGGCTGACCGACACGAACCCGATCCGAACCTCTCGGGAGGCGACAGGGATGACACAGGGCCAGTACGTCGCGGACGACTTCGACCGCGACACCGACTACATCGAGGACCGGATCACCGCCGACGGCGACCCGGACTCGGGCGCCTGGAAGGTGGAGGCCGGCCGCTACCGGCTGGTCGCCGCCCGGGCCTGCCCGTGGGCGAACCGGGCGATCATCGTGCGCCGGCTGCTCGGCCTCGAGGAGGCCATCAGCATGGGTCTGGCGGGCCCCACGCACGACGCGCGGAGCTGGACCTTCGACCTCGACCCCGACGGGGTCGACCCGGTGCTCGGCATCGAGCGGCTGCAGGAGGCCTACCTCGCCCGGTTCCCCGACTACCCCAAGGGCATCACCGTCCCGGCCATCGTCGACGTGCCGACCGGCAAGGTGGTCACCAACGACTTCGCGCAGATCACGCTCGACCTGTCGACGGAGTGGACCGCGTTCCACCGCGACGGCGCCCCCGACCTCTACCCCGACGCGCTGCGCGACGAGATCGACGAGGTCAACGAGTGGGTCTACACCGACGTCAACGACGGCGTCTACCGGTGCGGGTTCGCCGGCCGGCAGGCGGCGTACGAGCGTGCCTACGACCGCCTGTTCGCGGCGCTCGACCGGCTCGAGGCGCGGCTCACCGACCGCCGCTACCTCGTCGGCGACCAGATCACCGAGGCGGACATCCGGCTGTTCACGACGCTGGTGCGCTTCGACCCCGTCTACCACGGGCACTTCAAGGCCAACCGCAACAAGCTGACCGAGATGCCCGCGCTGTGGGGCTACGCCCGCGACCTGTTCCAGACCCCAGGGTTCGGCGACACCGTCGACTTCGCGCAGATCAAGCAGCACTACTACGTCGTGCACAAGGACATCAACCCGACCCAGGTCGTGCCCAAGGGACCGGACCTGGCGGGCTGGCTCACCCCGCACGGCCGTGAGGGTCTCGGCGGCCGTCCGTTCGGCGACGGCACGCCGCCCGCCGGCCCGCTGCCCGGCGAGGTGGTCCCGGCCGAGGGTCGTCCCGTCTGACGTGGCTCACTAACCGGGCTCAGGAGCGGGCGATCGCCTGCAGCCGCTCCCACTCGTCGGCGAGGCCGACGTCGGCGCCGATCTCGGCCACCGTCGCCGAGAACAGCGCGCCGGTGGTGATCAGGCCCGGGTGCACGTGTCCGAACACCTCGAGGGTCACCGTGCCGTAGAGCCGGGCCCAGGACCGCTCGAACACCCAGACCATGCCCGGGGTGACGCCGTGGATGGTCGGCAGCTTGTCGACGTCCCCGGTCGCGGCGTCCGCCTCCGGCGGCGCGGTCAGCACCTCGAGCACCCCGTCCGGCAGCTCGTCGTCGGCGGGGACCGGGAACCGGTACTTCTCCCAGAGCCGGCCGAAGATGTCGCTGAAGAACGCGCTGAACTCGTGCACCCCCAGCTCCTCCGGCACACACCCCTCGAGGGTCGTGATCGGTCGTTGCGCCGCGGAGTCGACCAGGGCCTGGGTCTCCGGCGTCGGCGGTGAGGCGAACACCAGCCTGAACTCGTCGCGGTTGCCGAGCGCCCAGCGCCGGAACGCCGCCACCGCCGCGACGATCTGCGCCGCCGGGTCGTCGACGGGGTGCCGGTCGCGGGCCACCGTCATCTCGGCCACCACGTCGGCGAAGATCGCGCGGGCCAGCAGCGCCATCAGCTCGGCGTGGCTGTCGACGTAGCGGTAGAGCGCGGGCGCGGTCAGTCCCATCTCCGCGGCCACCGCCCGCAGCGAGACGTCCTGCCCCTGCCGCAGCAGCTGGCGCGACACCGCGACGATCTCGTCGTACGTCGCCTGCCGCTGCCGCTCGCGGCGCGTCGGCAGGCCGGTCGGGATCGTGGTGCTCATCGGGGCGGCTCCTCTGGTCTTGCCTCCGGTGGTGCGTCTGCCCGGGGCCCGGACAGTCAAACATAAATGCTTGACACCGGAGTTTACATCATTCACTGTTATACGCGTTCACGAAGATGACGACAGATAGCGAGTGTGAGCGATGTACACCTGGGGACGGATGATCGCCGCGCGGGCCGGCGTGGTGCTTGCCGGTGGCCTGGTGCTGGTGGCGGTGGCCGCGGCGTTCGGGCTGGGCGTGTTCGGCAGCCTCAGCGACGGCGGCTTCGACGACCCCGACAGTGAGTCGTCGCGGGCGCTGGCAGCCGAGCGGGACGTGTTCGGCAGCCGCGGCGCCGACGTCGTCGCCGTGTACTCCAGCGACCGGCTCGGTGTCGACGAGCCCGAGTTCCGCGACGCGGTGACGGGGACCCTGGACGCACTCCCCGCGGACGCGGTGGCCCGCGTGGTCAGCTACTACGACACCCCGGAGCCCAGCCTGGTCGGGGCCGACGGGCGCACCACGCGGGTGATCCTGACCCTCGACGGTGACACCCAGGACGCCAAGTCGGAGAGCTGGGACGCCGTGGCCGACGAGCTCGACGCCCCCGGCCTGACCACCAACATCGGTGGCGAGTGGGCCGTCTTCGGCGACGTCAACGAGCAGGTGTCCGAGGACATCGCACGTGCCGAGAGCCTGAGCATGCCGATCGTCTTCCTGCTCAGCCTGCTCATCTTCGGCAGCGTGGTGGCCGCGTTGATGCCCACGCTCGTCGGGGCGATCGCGGTGCTCGGCGCGTTCGCGGTGGTCCGGCTGCTGACCGGCGTGACCGACGTGTCCGTCTTCTCGATCAACGTCATCACGCTGCTCGGCATGGGACTGGCGATCGACTACGCGCTGTTCGTGGTGAGCCGGTTCCGCGAGGAGCTCGCCGCGCAGCCCGACGAGAGCCGGCCCAGCGTCAACCGGGCCGTCGCGCGCACCATGGCCACCGCCGGCCGCACCGTGCTGTTCTCCGGCCTGATCGTGGCGGCGTCGCTGGCCTCCCTGCTGATCTTCCCGCAGAACTTCCTCCGCTCGATGGGGTACGGCGGCATGGCGGCCGTGCTGGTCGCGATGATGGCCGCCCTCACCGTGCTGCCCGCGCTGCTCGCCGTGCTCGGACGGCGCATCGAGCTCGGCCGGATGCCCTGGCGGCGCGGCCGTCGTACCCCCGCGGTGACCGCGGAGGGCGAGCACGGAGCCTGGGCCCGGGTCGCGCACAGCGTGATGCGCCGCCCGGTCGCCTACCTGCTGGTCATCACGGTGGGGCTGCTCGCGCTCGCCGCTCCGTTCGCGAACGCCCGGTGGGGCAGCGTCGACGAGCGGGTGCTGCCCGCCGACATGCCGAGCCGGGTGGCCGCGGACCTGCAGGCCGAGCAGTTCGGCGGCCAGACCGCCTCGGCGCGCATCGTGCTCCGCGGCGCCGACGACGCCGAGACCGGTGCATACGTCGAGGAGATCCAGGGCCTCGACGGCGTCGCGGTCCGTGCAGCCGCTCGCCACGGAGCAGGTCGGCGGCGAGCCGGTCACCCTGCTCGAGGCCACCTGGGCCGGCAACGGCCAGACCGAGGCGTCCCAGGACCTGGTCCGCGACATCCGCGGGATCGACCCGGGCGAGGGCGCGACCGCCCTGGTCGGTGGTCCGACCGCGCAGGCCGTCGACCTGATCGACTCGGTGGGCGACCGGCTCCCGTGGATGGGCCTCGTGGTCGTCGTGGTGATGCTGGTGCTGCTGTTCGTCGCGTTCGGCTCGGTGGTGCTGCCGCTCAAGGCGGTGGTGATGACCGCGGTGTCGATCGCTGCGTCGTTCGGCGTGGTGACGTGGATCTTCCAGGAGGGACACCTGTCGGGCCTGCTCGGCTTCACCTCGCCCGGCTACCTCGACGTCACCCAGCCGATCCTGATGCTGGCGATCCTGTTCGGCCTCTCGATGGACTACGAGGTGTTCCTGCTCTCCCGGGTGCGGGAGGAGTGGGACCGTCGGCAGGACTCGGCGACCGACGCCCGGGAACGCAACACCGCCGCGGTGGCCGCCGGCGTGCAGCGCACCGGTCGGATCATCACCAGCGCGGCACTGCTGCTGGCCGTGGTCATCGGCGGGTTCGCGACCTCCGGCATCGTCTTCCTGAAGATGATCGGCGTGGGCATGCTCGTCGCCGTGCTCCTCGACGCGACCGTGGTGCGGGCGCTGCTGGTGCCGGCCACCATGCGGCTGCTCGGCGGGGCGAACTGGTGGGCCCCGGGTCCGCTGCGGCGCTGGTGGGAGCGGCACGGGCACCGCGAGGAGATCGGTCCCGACGACCTGCCCGAGCCGAGCGGCACCGACGACCGCGACCTGGTCGGCGCGCACTAGCACCGCCGGCCGCGTAGGTTCGGGCACATGACCGAACCAGTCGCCCTGCACCACGTCGTGGAAGGACCGGCGGACGCCCCGCCGGTCCTTCTCGGCGCCTCCCTCGGCACCACCCATGCCCTGTGGGACGAGCTCGCGGCGGACCTCGCGCGTGACTTCCGGGTGGTCCGCTTCGACACCCGCGGCCACGGCGCGTCACCTGCACCCGCGTCGTCGTACACCGTCGAGGGGCTGGCCCTCGACGTGGTCGCGCTCGCCGACACGCTCGGGATCGACCGGTTCGCCTACGTCGGACTGTCACTCGGTGGGGCGGTCGGCCAGGTCCTGGGGATCCAGCACGGCGACCGGCTCACCTCACTGGTGCTGTGCTGCACCGGCCCGGTGTTCGGCAGCCCCGAGACGTGGCAGGAGCGCGCCACCCAGGTGCGGTCCGAGGGGGTCGAGGGACTGGTCGAGGCGACCCTGGAGCGGTGGTTCACGCCGGACTACCGGAAGACGCACCCGGACCGTGTCGCCTGGGTGATGGACATGTTCCGGGCCACCCCGCCGGAGGGCTACGCCGGCTGCTGCGACGCGCTCGCCGGGTACGACGTCTCCGCGCAGCTCGCCGCGATCGCCACCCCGACCCTGGTGGTGGCCGGCGCGGACGACCCCGGCAGCCCGCCGTCCGTGGGAGCGGCCATGGTCGAGTCCATCCCGGGCTCCCGGCTCGAGGTCGTCGACGACGCGGCCCACATCGCCAACGTGGCGCAGCCCGCAGCGTTCAACGCGGCGGTCCGCAGCCACCTGAGCGCCACGGCCACGTGACCACCGTCCTCGACGGTGGACTCTCCAACGCCCTCGTCGCCCGCGGGCACGACCTCGCAGACGAGCTGTGGACCGCGCGCCTGCTGCGGGACGCTCCCGACGAGATCGTCGCGGTGCACCGCGCCTACTTCGCCGCCGGCGCCGAGGTGGCGACCACCGCGAGCTACCAGGCCTCCGTGGCGGGCTTCGAGGAGGCCGGTCTCGGCCGGGCCGAGGCGGAGCGGCTGATCGCCCGCAGCGTCACGCTGGCCCGGGAGGCCCGCGACGAGCTGGCGGACGACGGCCGCACCCGTCTGGTGGCGGCGTCCGTCGGTCCCTACGGCGCGGTGCTCGCCGACGGCTCGGAGTACCGCGGTCGGTACGGCGTGACCGCCGCCCGGCTGCGCGACTTCCACCGGTCGCGGATCGAGCTCCTCGCCTCGGCGGAGCCGGACCTGCTGGCGGTCGAGACGATCCCGGACGCCGACGAGGCGGAGGTGCTGGTCGGGGTCCTCGCCGACGTGGGTCTCCCTGCGTGGCTGTCCTACTCGGTCGACGGGCTGGCCACCCGTGCCGGCCAGCCTCTCCAGGCGGCCTACGAGATCGTGGCCGGGTCCGGCCTGGTCGCGACCGGGGTGAACTGCAGCCGTCCCGAGGACGTGCTGCCCGCCCTCGACGTCGCCCGGCGGGTCACCGGGCTCCCCGGCATCGCCTACCCGAACTCCGGCCAGGGCTGGGACAACCGCACCCACACGTGGACCGGGGAGACCGCCTTCGACGTGGGTCTCGCGCCTCGCTGGGTCGAGGCGGGAGCGGCGTACATCGGCGGCTGCTGCCAGGTCGGGCCGTCCGACATCGCCGCGCTCGCCGCCCTGGTCAGTCCCAGCTGAAGTCCACGCCGGTCAGGTCCCGGCTGAGGTCCCACAGCTTGGCGGCGAGCAGCTCGTCGCGCGCATAGCGGCTGGTGCGTGCCGGTCCGACCCGCCCGCGGCTCTCGCGGAGCCGCTGCGGACCGGTGTACGACCCGGGGCCGCCCTCGGCCACGGCGTACAGGATCGGCTCCGCACCGGCGGCCGCCGACTGGAACAGCACCCGCAGCATCGCGGGTGCCAGCTGCCGCACCCCCGGGATCGACCCGAGCCCCTGGTCGCTGGTGACCAGCCCCGTCGCCGAGACACCCGGGTGCGCGGCGTTGGAGGTCAGGTTGCTGTCGTTGAGCGCCGCCTGCCGCTGCAGCTCGAAGGCGAACAGCAGGTTGGCGAGCTTGGAGTTCCCGTAGGCCCGCTCGGGCTGGTACATGCCGGACCGGTTGCCGTCGAGCACGTCGGGCCGGCCCCGGTGGTGGGCGATCGACGACACGGTCACCACGCGCGGCGCCGCGGCCGCGCGCAGGTGCGGCAGCAGCCGTCCGGTGAGAGCGACGTGGCCGAGATGGTTCGTCCCGAACTGGAGCTCGAAGCCGTCCACGGTCTCGCGGAACCGCGGTGGGGTCATCACGCCCGCGTTGTTGACCAGCACGTCGAGCGGGCGGTCCCACGACTCCGCGAACGACCGCACCGAGGCCAGGTCGGCCAGGTCGAGCGGCGCCACCCTGACGTCGCCGGCACCGACCGACCTCATGTCGGCGGCAGCCCGTTCGCCGGACTCGACGCTGCGGCAGCCGATCGTCACCTCCGCCCCGCGACGCGAGAGCGCGGCCGCGGTGTGCCAGCCGATCCCGGAGCTGCCTCCGGTGACGATCACGGTGCGGCCGGCGAAGGACGGCAGATCGGAGGTGCGCCAGGTCATGGACCGCCTAGTACCCACGGTATGGAACCCGAACCACGCGCCGCCGAGGTGTGAGACCGGCGACGGGTTGTAGCGGCGTGCGAGGATGCCGTCCGTGCTGCACTCACTGGCGGGACGGGCCGAGAGCCCCATGCAGGCACGGATCCTGGCGCGGCTCCGCGACGAGGGCCCGCTGTCCCGGGTCCAGCTGGCCGACTTCCTCAACGTCTCCCGCACGACCATCGCGGCGGAGGTCGCCCGGCTCGGGGAGCTCGGTCTCGCCCAGGAGGTGGGTCACGCCGCCTCCCGGGGCGGGCGTCGCTCGACGCTCGTCGACCTGGCCGGGGACATCCGGTTCGTCGGCATCTCGATCGGCGCCACCGGCATGTCGGTCGGCGTCACCGACGGCCGCGTGACCGTGCTCTCCACCAGCACCATCCCCTGCGACATCCGGCAGGGTCCGGAGCCGGTGCTGGCCACCGCCCTGTCCGAGGCCCGGACCCTGCTCGACAAGCTCGGCATCGAGCGGCCGATGGGCGCGGGCATCGCCGTTCCCGGTCCGGTCGACTTCCACCGCGGCGTGCCGGTGTCGCCGCCGATCATGCCCGGCTGGGACGGGTACCCGGTCCGCGACGCCCTGGCCCGCGAGCTCGGCTGCCCGGCGGTCCTCGACAACGACGTCAACGCGATGGCGCTCGGCGAGCAGCACGCCGGAGTCGCCCGCTCCGCCCAGGACTTCCTGTTCGTCAAGATCGGCACCGGCATCGGCTGCGGCATCGTCGTCGAGGGCGAGCTCTACCGCGGCGTCGACGGCTGCGCCGGCGACATCGGGCACATCCGCGTCGAGGAGTTCGGACCGACCTGCGCCTGCGGCAACACCGGCTGTCTCGAGGCGTTCGCGGGCGGCGCCGCACTGGCCCGCGACGCCACCGCCGCCGCCCGCGCCGGCCGCTCCCCGCCCTCGCCGCGCGGCTCGAGGAGAAGGGCGAGCTCACCGCGGCCGACGTGGGCCTCGCGGTGACCCAGGGGGACGCGCAGGCGGTGCAGCTGATCCGGGACGCCGGCCGCCGCATCGGCCAGGTGCTGGCGAGCCTGGTGTCGTTCTTCAACCCTGGGCTCATCGTGATCGGTGGCCGGGTGACCGGGCTCGGGCACGCCCTGCTCGCCGAGATCCGCGGCGTCACCTACCGGCGGTCACTGCCGCTGGCCACCGGCAACCTGCCGATCGTGCTGAGCGAGCTCGGCGACGAGGGCGGGGTCGTGGGCACGGCCCGGCTGATCAGCAGCTCCGTCTACGCACCGCTCCGCGGAGACGGCGCGTGACCCGACAGCTCGTCGCCGGTGTCGACTCGTCCACCCAGTCCTGCAAGGTCGTCGTCCGGGACGCGGTGACCGGCGAGCTCGTCCGTCAGGGCAGGGCGGCACACCCCGACGGCACCGAGGTGGACCCGACGGCCTGGTGGGCGGCGCTGCAGAAGGCCGTGGCCGAGGCCGGTGGCCTCGAGGACGTCGCCGCGGTCGCCGTCGGCGGCCAGCAGCACGGCATGGTCTGCCTCGACCAGGGCGGCGACGTGGTCCGTCCCGCCCTCCTCTGGAACGACACCCGCTCGGCCGGCGCCGCGCGCGGACCTCGTCGCCGAGCTGGGCGGCGGACAGGCCTGGGCCGACGCGGTCGGGCTCGGTCCCGGTCGCGTCGTTCACCGTCACCAAGCTGCGTTGGCTGGCGGAGCACGAGCCCGACCATGCCGCCGCGACCGCGGCGGTGTGCCTTCCGCACGACTGGCTGACCTGGAAGCTCTCCGGGAGCCGGGACCTCGGCGGACCTGCGCACCGACCGCAGCGACGCCAGCGGCACCGGCTACTGGTCCGCGGAGGCCGGCGACTACCGCACCGACCTGCTCGAGCGTGCCCTCGGCCATCTCCCGCTGGTGCCGGCAGTGCTCGGTCCCCGCGACACCGCCGGACACACGCCGACCGGCGCCCTCCTCGGCCCCGGCGCCGGCGACAACGCCGCCGCCGCGCTCGCTCTCGGCTCCGGCCCGGGCGACGTCATCGTCTCGATCGGTACGTCGGGCGTGGTGAGCGCCGTGTCCACGACGCCGGTGCGCGACGGGACCGGGCTGGTCGCCGGGTTCGCCGATGCGACCGGACACTTCCTGCCGCTGGCCTGCACGCTCAACGCCGCACGCGTGCTCGACGCGACCGCACGCGTCCTCGGCGTGGACCACGACCGGCTCTCGTCGCTCGCCCTGGAGTCCACCCCAGGAGCAGGGGGTCTCGTGCTGGTGCCCTACCTCGAGGGCGAGCGCACCCCGAACCTGCCCGACGCCACCGGCAGCCTGCACGGCCTGACCCTCGGCAACGCGGTCCCCGCCGACTTCGCGCGGGCCGCGGTCGAGGGCCTGCTCTGCGGGCTCGCCGACGGGCTCGACGCCCTGGTCGAGGCCGGGGTGGAGCCTCGACGAGTCCTGCTCGTCGGCGGCGGCGCCGCGTCCGAGGCGGTCCGCCGGATCGCGCCGTCCGTGCTCGGTCTCCCGGTCGAGGTCCCGGCTCCGGGTGAGTACGTCGCCGACGGTGCCGCCCGTCAGGCCGCCTGGGTCCTCGCGGGCAGCGACGCCCCGCCGGCCTGGACGCTCGGCGAGGTCGCCTCCTACGACGGAGATCTCGTCCCGGCGGTCCGGGACCGCTACGCCGAGGCCCGGCTCCGCGCGACCGGGCGCTGACCCTTTCGACCTCGCACCAGCAGGGTCCACCCGACCGTCGATTCGCGAACTTTCGACAAGAACTTTGCAAAGTTTCGCAGAAACTTGGCTCGAGCGAGCCTCGAGCCCTTGCGCCATCGCCTGGCGGGTCACTAGTTTGTGCCCCGTTCGAACAAACGCGTGTCGCTGCTCACAGCGGCTGACGAGGGTCGAGGTCACCGGGTGCTGGAGCAGGAGTCGCCGTTCGCAGGCCCGGTCGTCGTCGACCAGGTGTCCTTGCGCCGGTCCAACCTCTCCCTGGTGCTCCGCACGCTGCGCGACTCCGGTCCCCGGTCTCGTTCCCGCCTGGCGGCGGACCTGGGCCTGACCAAGGCGACGGTGTCCGGCTTGGTGTCCGAGCTGGTCACGCGCGGACTGGTGAGCGAGGGCCCCGCCGAACGCGGCGCGGTGGGACGCCCCGGCCTCCCGGTCCGACTCGACGGCCGCTCGGTCTGCGGCGTCGGCGCCGAGGTCAACGTCCACCACGTCGCGACCATGGCTCTGGACCTCACCGGCGCGGTCGTGGCCGAGCACCGGCTGTCGGTGGACACCGCGGTCCTCGACGCCGGTGCCGTGCTCGACCGGCTCGCCGAGCTGGTCGCGGCCACGGTCAGGGACGCCACCGCGCGCGGCGCGGAGCCGGTGGGGCTCACCGTGGGGGTCGCCGGGCTGGTGGACACCGAGCAGGGCACCGTCCGGATCGGTCCCAACCTCGGTTGGCGCGACGTGCCGGTCGCCGAGCTCCTTCGGCCACGGCTCGACGGACCACAGCTGCCCGTGCTCGTGGACAACGAGGCCAACCTCGCCGCGGTCGCCGAGGCGATCCCCGGGGAGGCGTCCCGTCGCGACGTGCTGGTCATCTTCGGCGAGGTCGGTGTCGGCGGCGGCATCATCGCCGACGGCCACGTCGTGCGGGGCAGCAAGGGGTACGCCGGGGAGCTCGGCCACATGACCGTGGACCCGCACGGCCGCCGCTGCGGCTGCGGCCGCATCGGCTGCTGGGAGACCATGGTCGGACTGCGCGCGCTGCTCGATGCCGCGGCCGACCCGGACGACCCGGTTCGCCACCCCGACCTGGCGCTCGACGACCGGCTCCACGAGCTCAACCGGCGCGCCGGCCTGGGCGACACCCGCACCCTCGCCGCGCTCGAGCAGATCGGCCACTGGGTCGGTGTCGGGGCCGGAGCCATGGCCAACGCCCTCAACCCGGGCGCCGTCGTCCTCTCCGGCTACTTCGCCGAGGTCGGCCGCTGGATGATCCCCGCGGTCGAGGCGGCGCTGCAGGACGGCGGTCCTGGCCCCCGATGCCGGCGGCACCCGGGTCGAGCTCTCCACGCTCGGTTTCACCGCGGCCGTCCGCGGCGCCGCGACAGCGTCGATCGACATCGTCTTCCACGACCCCACCAGCGTCGATCGCCGGGTCGCTCCACCGATCGGAGGCAACCGATGACCGAGTCCACCGCCCTGCTGCAGATGTCCGGGATCGTCAAGCAGTTCCCCGGGGTGCTCGCCCTCGGGGGCGTCGACCTCGACGTCCGGCCCGGCGAGGTGCACTGCCTGCTCGGCCAGAACGGCGCCGGCAAGTCGACACTGATCAAGGTGCTCTCCGCCGCCTACCAGCCCGACGGAGGGACGATCACGTGGGACGGGCGCGAGGTTTCCCTCACCACGCCGGTCGCGGCGATGCGGCTGGGGATCTCCACGATCTACCAGGAGCTCGACCTGGTCGCCGACCTCACCGTCACCGAGAACATCTACCTGGGCCACGAGATCTCCCAGGGCGGCTTCCTCCAACGGTCCCAGGCCAACGCGCAGGCGCGGGCACTGCTCGAGCGACTCGGACATCCGGAGATCTCGCCGACCCGCACCGTCGGCACGCTGTCACCGGCGTCCCAGCAGATCGTGAGCATGGCGCGCGCCCTCTCGCACGACACTCGGCTGCTCATCCTCGACGAGCCGTCGGCGGTGCTCGACCAGGAGGAGGTGCACAACCTGTTCCGGGTGATGCGCGGACTGACCGCCGAGGGGGTCGCGATCGTCTACATCTCGCACCGCCTCGAGGAGATCCGCGAGATCGGCGACCGGATCACCGTGCTGAAGGACGGCCGCACGGTCGCCACCGGTCTCCCCGCCGAGGAGACACCGACGTCGCGGCTGATCCAGCTGATGACCGGCCGGTCGATCGAGTACGTCTTCCCGCCTCGCCGCACCACCCCGCGCGACCACGGCGAGCCGGTGCTCGAGGTCCACGACCTCGGCCTCGCGGGCGTCTTCCACGGCGTCGACCTCACCGTGCACGCGGGCGAGATCGTCGGCCTGGCCGGACTGGTCGGCGCGGGACGCTCGGAGATCATCGAGACGGTGTACGGCGCCCGACGGTCCACCAGCGGCAGCGTGACCGTCGACGGAAAGCGCCTGCGCCGCGGGTCGGTGACCGCCGCCGTCGAGGCCGGCGTCGGGCTGGCGCCGGAGGAGCGCAAGAGCCAGGGACTGCTGCTCGACCAGGCCGTCTACCGCAACATCACGGTCTCGACGCTGGGCCGGTTCTCCCGCTCCGGCTTCCTCAACAGCGCCCAGGAGCGGCGGGAGGCCGAGGCGATCACCAAGTCGCTCGACGTGCGGCCCGCCGGCGTCACCCGGGACGTCCGCACGCTGTCCGGCGGCAACCAGCAGAAGGTCGTGCTGGCCCGATGGCTGCTGCGCGAGTGCCGCGTGCTGCTGCTCGACGAGCCCACGCGCGGGGTCGACGTCGGCGCCCGCACCGAGATCTACAACCTGATCCGCAGGCTGGCCGACAGCGGAGTCGCCGTGGTCGTCGTGTCCAGCGAGGTCGAGGAGGTGCTCGGGCTGTCCGACCGGGTGCTCGTCGTCCGTGAAGGAGCCGTGGTCCACGAGGCCCCGGCCACCGAGCTCGATGAGTCCAGGGTCCTGGACCTCGTCATGGAAGGAAGAGTGGCATGACCGAGAGCACCGCCGGAGCATCGCAGGCCGCGGCCCCACCGGACCCGAGCAGCGACAGCAAGCGCGTCGAGGAGGCCGCCGCCCGCACCGCCGAGCGCCGGAGCGGGCTGGCGCTGCTGCGCACGAGCATGGGACGCAACCTCGGTCTCGTGCTCGCCCTCGTCCTCCTGTGCGTGGTGGGGGTGGTCACGTCGGGCGAGCAGTTCGCCAACCTCGACAACGCGCTGACGATCCTGCGTCTCGCCTCCGTTATCGGCGTCGTGAGCATCGGCATGACCTTCGTGATCACCGGCGGCGGCATCGACCTCTCGGTGGGAGCGATCGTCGCGCTCGCGTCGGTCTGGTGCACGACCCTGGCCACGCAGGCGATGGCCGAGGACTTCCACTGGATCGTGATGGCCTTCACGGCAGTGCTGGTCGGCGTCGGCTGCGGCCTCGTCAACGGCCTGTTGATCGCCTACGGGAGGGTGGTCCCGTTCATCGCGACCCTGGCCATGCTCGCGGCCGCCCGCGGCTACGCCGAGATCCTGGCCCAGCGTCGCACCCAGATCGTCACCGTCGACGAGTTCGCGGACTTCTTCCGCGGCGACGTCTTCGGCGTCCCGGTCCTGGTGATCATCTTCGCGCTGGTGTCGCTGATCGGGTGGGTGGTGCTCAACCGCACGACGTTCGGCCGGCGCACCCTCGCGGTGGGCGGCAACCCCGAGGCCGCGCGGCTGGCCGGCATCAACGTCAGCCGGCACACCGTGATGCTCTACGTCGTCGTCGGGCTGTGCTGCGGGATCGCGGCGCTGATGATCACCGCTCGCACGACCACCGGCTCGTCGACGCACGGCACGCTCTACGAGCTCGACGCCATCGCGGCGGTCGTCATCGGCGGCACCCTCCTCTCCGGTGGGCGCGGCACGATCGTCGGGACGGTCTTCGGCGTGCTGATCTTCACGACGCTCTCCAACGTCTTCGTCCAGAACGACCTCTCGAGCTCGGCTCAGTCGGTCGCGAAGGGCGCCATCATCGTGGCCGCTGTCTTGCTGCAGCAGCGGTTCGCACGGCAGTCCAGCAGCTCACCGTGACCGGTCCTGTCTCCGGGCACATCTCTCGGCTCATCCACACCCTGAGGAGTAGAAACATGTCCGCATCAAACCTGCCGCGCCGGCGCCGGTTGCTGAACGGCACGGCCGCCATCGCCATCACCGCGGTCCTGGTCACGGGCTGCACGAGCAACGAGCCGGAGTCGTCGTCGGGCGACGACGGCGGTGCACAGAACGCCGCGAGCTCCAACGACGACACCGGTGAGACCGTGACCATCGGCTTCTCCGGACCCGCCGCGGACCACGGCTGGCTCGCCGCGATCAACAGCAGCGCCGTCGCCGAGGCCGAGAAGTACGACGACATCGAGCTGCAGACGGCCGAGGGCACCAACGACCCCAGCCAGCAGATCGCCCAGGTGGAGACGTTCATCAACAACGACGTCGACGCGATCGTGCTGCTGCCGACCGACGGCGCCGCCCTCACCGACGTGGCGACCCGGGCGATGGACGCGGGCATCCCCGTAGTCAACGTCGACCGCGAGTTCTCCTCGCCGTTCGCCGCCAGGACGACCATCCTCGGCGACAACTACGGCATGGGCGTCTCCGCCGGCAACTACGCCTGCGAGCTGATCGCGGAGAACGACATCGCCGACCCGGTGATCGCCGAGATCGCGGGCATCGACTCGCTGCCGCTCACCCAGGACCGCTCCGACGGCTTCGCCGACGCGCTGGAGAGCTGCGACCAGGAGGTCGACAACCGCGTGGCGGCCGAGTTCACGGTCGAGTCCGGCGAGGAGCAGGCCTCGAACCTGCTCCAGTCCGAGGACCAGATCGACATCATCTGGAACCACGACGACGACCAGGGGGTCGGCGTGAAGGCCGCCTTCGACAGCGCCGAGCGTGACGAGTTCTTCTTCATCGGCGGTGCCGGGTCGTGCAACGCGATGCAGTGGATCGAGGACGGCGACATGGAGGCCACCGTGCTCTACCCGCCGACCCAGGCCGCCGACGGGATCCGGCTGGCCCGCCTGATCGCCCAGGACAAGGGCATGTCCGACCTCGTGCAGGTGGAGGTGCCGAAGCGGATCGTGCTCAACGCGCCCGTGGTGAGCGCCGACAACGTCGAGGACTACCGGGACCTCTGCTTCCAGTCCTGACCGGTCCGCACCTTCCGTGCTCGCCCCGGTCCTGACGCTCCTCGGACCGGGGCGGGCACCCTCCCCACAGGAGCATCACCGCATGAACGACACCCCACGCCCCCTCGCGGTCGGCATGGTCGGGCACGCCTTCATGGGCGCCGCCCACTCGCAGGCCTGGCGCAACGCGCCCCGCTTCTTCGAGCTCCCGCTCGCGCCCACGATGGCAGTCGTCTGCGGCCGTGACGCGGGGCGCGCGGCGGCCGCCGCCGACCGGCTCGGCTGGTCCGCGAGCGAGACCGACTGGCGCCGCCTCGTCGAGCGCGACGACGTCGACCTCGTCGACATCTGCACGCCGGGCGACACCCACGCCGAGATCGCGATCGCGGCCCTCGACGCCGGCAAGCACGTCCTCTGCGAGAAGCCCCTCGCCAACACCGTGGCCGAGGCCGAGGCGATGGCGGAGGCCGCCGGGCGCGCCGCCGCGGGCGGCGTGCGGGCGATGGTCGGCTTCACCTACCGCCGGGTGCCGGCGATCGCGCTCGCACGCCGGCTCGTCGAGGACGGGCGGATCGGCGAGGTCCGGCACGTGCGCGCGCAGTACCTCCAGGACTGGATCGCCGACCCGGAGGCTCCCTTGTCGTGGCGGCTGGAGAAGGACAAGGCCGGCTCCGGCGCGCTCGGCGACATCGGAGCGCACATCATCGACCTCACCCAGTTCATCACCCAGGACCGGATCACCGAGGTATCCGGCCAGCTCGCCACCTTCGTCAAGGAGCGGCCGTTGGCCGCCGAGCACTCGGGACTGTCGGGCACCGCCGCGGCGGGCGCCGGAGAGCGCGGCCCGGTGACCGTCGACGACGCGGCGGTGTTCCTGGCCAAGTTCACCGGCGGTGCGGTCGGGGTGTTCGAGGCGACCAGGTTCGCCACCGGCCGCAAGAACGCGATCCGAATCGAGATCAACGGCGACAAGGGCAGCCTCGCGTTCGACTTCGAGGACATGAACGTCCTGCAGGTGTACGACGCGGGCGAGGCCGACGAGACCGCCGGCTTCAGGCGCATCCTGGTCACCGAGCCCGGTCACCCCTACGTCGCCGCCTGGTGGCCGCCCGGCCACGGTCTCGGCTACGAGCACGCCTTCACCCACCAGGTCGTGGACCTGGTGACAGCGATCGCCGAGGGCACCGACCCGCGGCCCACGTTCGCCGACGGCCTCCAGGTGCAGCGCGTGCTCGCCGCCGTCGAGACCAGCTCAGACACCCGCTCCTGGCAGGAGATCCCCGCATGACCAACCACGACTCGACGGCCTCGACAGGCTCGACCAGCCGTTGGACCCCCACCCCCGAGGACAGGTTCTCCTTCGGCCTATGGACCGTCGGCTGGCAGGGGGTCGACGTCTTCGGTCCGGCCAGCCGGCCACTGCTCGACCCGGTCGAGGCGACGTACCGCCTCGCCGAGCTCGGCGCGGCCGCGGTCACCTTCCACGACGACGACCTGGTGCCCGACGACAGTGCGCGCGAGGAGACTCTCGACCGGTTCGGCAAGGCGCTCGCCGACACCGGGCTCGCGGTGGAGATGGTGACGACCAACCTGTTCAGCCACCCGGTGTTCAAGGAGGGCGCGTTCACCGCCAACGACCGGAGGGTGCGCCGGCACGCGCTCGCGAAGACCCTGCGCAACATCGACCTGGCCGCCAGTCTCGGCGCGGAGACGTTCGTGCTCTGGGGCGGTCGCGAAGGGGCCGAGCACGGGGCCGGGAAGAACGTGCGGGCGGCACTGGACCGGTACGCCGAGTCGCTGAACCTGCTCTGTGCCTACGTCAAGGAGCAGGGCTACACGATGCGGTTCGCCCTGGAGCCCAAACCCAACGAGCCGCGCGGCGACATCCTGCTGCCGACGCTCGGGCACGCGCTGGCCCTGATCGCCGAGCTCGACGACCCGGCGATGGTGGGCCTCAACCCGGAGGTGGGCCACGAGGAGATGGCCGGGCTCAACTTCGCCCAGGGCATCGCCCAGGCGCTCTGGCACGGAAAGCTCTTCCACGTCGACCTGAACGGCCAGCACGGGCCACGCTTCGACCAGGACCTCCGCTTCGGGGCGGGCAACCTGCGCGGAGCGTTCTGGACCGTCGACGCGCTCGAGGGCAGCGGCACGGACAACCGCTACGACGGCTACCTGCACTTCGACTTCAAGCCACCGCGCGCGGAGGCGGAGGACGGCGTGTGGGAGTCGGCGCGGGCCTGCATGCGCAACTACCTCATGCTCCGCGCCAAGGTGCGGGCGTTCCGAGCCGACCCCGACGTGGCTGCCGCACTCGAGGCGGCCGGGGTCGGTGAGCTCGACGAGCCCACGCTCGGCGACGGCGAGACCCTCGCGGCCCTGCGCCAGGAGAACCACGACATCGAGGCACTCGGGCGGCGCAGCGTCGCCATGGAGGCGCTCGACCAGCTCGCCCTCGAGCACCTGCTCGGCGTGCGCTGACCGACGACCCGGACCCGGAAGGATTGAGATGGTACGACCGATCACCCTGTTCACCGGCCAGTGGGCCGACCTGCCGTTCGAGGAGATGTGCCGACTGGCCTCGGGCTGGGGCTACGACGGTCTGGAGGTCGCCTGCTGGGGCGACCACCTCGACCCGTGGCAGGCCGCCGAGGACGACTCCTACGTGAAGGCAAAGCTCGACGTGCTCGAGAAGCACGGCCTGCAGCTGTTCGCGATCTCCAACCACCTCAAGGGGCAGGCGGTCTGCGACGACCCGATCGACGCCCGGCACCAGGCGATCCTGCCTCCACGGATCTGGGGCGACGGCGAGCCCGAGGGCGTCCGGCAGCGTGCCGCCGAGGAGATGAAGATGACCGCCCGCGCCGCGCGGAACCTCGGCGTCGACGTCGTCGTCGGCTTCACCGGCTCGTCGATCTGGAAGTACGTCGCGATGTTCCCACCGGTCACCGAGGAGCAGGTGGAGGCGGGCTACCGCGACTTCGCCGACCGGTGGAACCCGATCCTCGACGTCTTCGACGAGTGCGGGGTGCGGTTCGCACACGAGGTGCACCCCTCCGAGATCGCCTACGACTACTGGACGACGGTCCGCGCGATGGAGGCGATCGGGCACCGGGAGGCCTTCGGGCTGAACTGGGACCCGAGCCACTTCGTCTGGCAGGACCTCGACCCGGTCGGCTTCCTCTGGGACTTCAAGGACCGGATCTACCACGTGGACTGCAAGGACGCGAAGCGCCAGGTCGGCAACGGCCGCAACGGTCGGCTGAGCTCGCACCTGCCGTGGGCGGACCCGCGTCGCGGCTGGGACTTCGTCTCGACCGGCCACGGTGACGTGCCCTGGGAGCAGTGCTTCCGGATGCTCAACACGATCGGCTACACCGGCCCGATCTCCGTCGAGTGGGAGGACGCCGGCATGGATCGCCTGGTCGGCGCGCCCGAAGCGCTCGAGTTCGTCCGCCGGCTCGCCTTCGACGCACCAACCGCCGCTTTCGACGCGGCGTTCTCCACCACGGAGTAGTCCAATCGGGTCAGATTCTCCGGATTCGGACCACAGACCGACCCGATTGATGGTTCTATTTCTCTTGAACGGCCGCTGGTGACCCGAGACGCCAGCGGCCGTTCTCATGCCCGGGCTCAGCCCAGGTCGAGCACCCGCAGTGCGCGGGCGGCCATCCGCGCCTCGCCCAGCGCGTTGGGATGCACGACGACGGGGTTGGTGCCCTGCAGCACCGGCTCGACCCAGCGCAGCCCGACCGGCTGACAGGCGTCGTGTCCCTCGGAGACCTTGTTGAGGCTCACGTAGGTCGATCCCGTCACTGCGGCCGCGCGCCGCACGGCGTCGTTGAGCACCCACTGGATGCGTCGTACGTAGGGGACGTCCCCGGTCGCGACCGGCATCCTGCCGAAGCAGCCGACCGCCTTCGGCATGATCCACGGGTAGCCGAGGATGGCGACCTCGGCCCTCGGCGCCCGCCGGTGGACGGCGCGCAGGGCCCTCACGATCGACGGGTACGTCGTGGCCCGGATCGTGTCCTCGAACGACGTCCCGTAGCGGTCCCGGCAGGGGCTGCCGGTGCCGAGCGTCGACAGACCCGCGGCGCCGCAGCTCAGGATCGTGTTGATGAAGACGCCGCTGTCGTTGCCGCCGATCGTCATCGTCACCAGCTCGGTCCGTCGCGAGAGCGCCTCGAGCTGCGGCGGGACCCCCGGGTGCTGCGCCGCGAAGAGGTCCCCGGTGTCCGCACCGCCGCAGCTGACGTCGACGAGCTCTGCGCCGGTGCGCTGCGCGATCCGGTGCGGGTAGTTTCCGGCGGAGCGGGCGCACTGCGGCGGGGCGGACGGGTCCGGCGGCAGGACGCCGGACGCCGCGCTGTAGGAGTCGCCCAGTGCGACGTACCGCAACGGCCGGTCGGCGGACGCGGCCGAGGTCGGGCCGGCCACGGCCGTCGCCGCGAGCAACGCGGCCAGGGCGGCGACGATCAGACGGACGCGCACGAGGTCCTCCCTCGGTCGGTGAATGCGACTGAAAGGGACAACGGATGAGTAGCGTCGAAGTCACGCGGACCGATGAGTTCGTGCTCCGCCGCCGGTCAGCCTGACAACCGCTCCCCAGGAGGAACCATGCCCGAGCCCGCGCCGTCCATCAGCACGCACACTCTCGAGGTACCCGGCGTCACGTTGACCTACGACGTGCGCGGCGACCTCGCCGATGCCACCCCCGACCGGCCCGCGCTGTTCCTGATGGCCTCACCCATGGGGGCGACCGGCTTCGGCACGCTGGCATCCCACTTCACCGACCGTCCCGTGGTCACCTACGATCCGCGCGGGGTCGAGCGCAGCGTCAAGGACGACCCAACCTCGGAGTCGACGCCCGAGCAGCACGCCGACGACCTGCACCGGATCGTCTCGACGCTCGGCGTGGACCGGGTCGACCTGTTCGGCAGCAGCGGCGGCGCGGTCAATGGCCTCGCGTTCGTGGCTCGCCATCCCGAGCAGGTGCGCGTCTTCGTCGCGCACGAGCCGCCCGCCGTGACGGTTGTGCCCGACGCCGAGGTCGCGCTCGCGGCAAACGACGACATCGGCGCGACGTACCAGAAGGAGGGAACCGGCCCGGCGATGGCGAAGTTCATCTCCCTGGTCATGCAGGAAGGACCGCTGTCGGCGTCGTACCTCGAGCAGCCCGCACCCGACCCGGCGATGTTCGGCCTGCCCACCGAGGACGACGGGTCCCGCGACGACCCGCTGCTCGGGCAGAACAACCGCACCTGCGTGCGGCACGAGCCCGACGTGGCAGCGCTGAGGAGCGCGTCGACGCGGGTGGTGCTCGCCCGGGGTGAGGAGTCGGGGCAGCAGCTCGCCGCGCGGTGCACCGACGGGATCGCCGCACTGCTGGGCACCGAGCCGGTGGTCCTCCCGGGCGACCACGCCGGCTTCCTCGGCGGCGAGTACGGCCAGACGGGCAAGCCCGAGGCCTTCGCGCAAGCTCTGCGCCGGGTGCTCGACTAGTCAGGCCGGCATGGGGCACTCACTCGCGAGCCCTTGGCGCCCGGATCCAGTCGTCGGGTGGGTGGTCGCTTCGGTGGCGGGGTGGTCGTCGGAACTCGGGGCGTCTGTCGAGGGGGTTGAGCCGGACCTGCCATGGGGTGGCGTGGATGAGGCCGTGGTGGGCGCGGCAGAGCAGTACCAGGTTGTCCAGGGAGGTGGGGCCGCCGTCGGCCCAATGATGGAGGTGGTGGGCGTCGCAGGCCAACGGTTGCCGGCGGCAGCCGGGGAACCGGCAGTGCCGGTCGCGGAGCACCAAGGCTTTCCAGATCGCGGTGGTGACCAGGCGTTGGCTGCGGCCGACGTCGAGGACCTCACCCAGAGAGCCGAGCACCGCGGGGATGACCTCGGCGTCACACGCCAGCCGGCGTGCCGTGGTGGCGGAGAGCTGGTCGCCGGTGTCCAAGCACGTGGCGCCGAGGCCGGCCCGGAGCTGCTCCAGCGTGAGGGTGAGGGTGAGGCGGGGTTTGGCGCCGTGGTCCTCCGGCAACAACCCGTCCGCCTCCTGCGCCCGAAGGCAGGTCTCGACCAGGGCGTCCCAGCACCGCGCCCCGTGATCGCGGGTGTCCCGGCCGGTCTCGCCGCAGTCGGGGTCGGTGCCCGGCAGCGGCGCCGCGAGGCCGTGCAGGGCGGTCTTGATGATGGCCGCGTCCTCGACGGTGCCGCGGCCGCGGACCCGGACCCCACCCAGCCCGTCCTCGACCAGGGTCAGGTACCGGCCCAGGTGCGCCGACCTCTCCAACCGATCCAACGCGGCCTCGTCGGCGCGGGCGACCCCATCGGGGTCCAGCACCTCCAGCAGATGCTCCCCCGCGCGGCGAAGCTCGGTCGCGTTCAGCGACCCGGCCTGGTCGAGCATGATCCGCTCCGCCTCATCCCGGAGCGCCGGGTTGACCGGGAGCCGGTCGATCACGGTGACGATCACCTCGGCGTGCTCCGGCGACACATCGCCGGCCGCCAATGCCACCAGGGTCGCCGTACGGTCGGCGCACAGGCCTCGGGCGGTGCGCAGCATCCGCTGACCGTGCCCACGCCGACCACCCGCCACGTGGGTCAGGTAGTCACCCGGCGACACCCAGCCCGCGGTCTTCGCCGCCTCGGTGGCCTCGACCTCGGCCGCCACCCGGGCCGCGACGGCGGCCAGGTGAGAGCGCAGCCGCTCCAGCTCCACGGTCACCTCCAGCAGAGCCTCGGCATCCTTGGCCGCCCAGAGCACCTCGTCGAGCTCACCGAGCACCGCGTCCGCCGACGCCACCACCGAGGCCGGACCGGCCTCCGGGGAGTCGAGCGGGAACGTCGTCATGGCTCATACTCAACCAGCCACCACCGACAGTTTCAGACGCAGAATCCCCTTGTACATAAGGGGATGAGCAGATGACTTGAGTCGTGTCCGTCTTTGCGGATGAGTCAAGTGGGACACGAACCAAGCAATCTAGGCGGTCAGCCGGCGCGGCGGCGGCCCCGACGGGTGCGCAGGTAGTCGGCGACGACGTACTCGCCGAGCCGGGACAGGTCCGGGGTGAACACCCGGCCGCCGGCCCGGCGGGCGACGGCGTCGACGAACCGCGCGAGCCCGGGGTCGTCGCCGAGCATGAACAGGTTGATGCCGGCGCCGTACCGGCTGAGCTCGTCGACCTGCCGGACCGTGGCCCGGATCGTCTCGGGAAGCGGCGGCCAGCTGAAGAACGGGTGACCGTCGGCCATGACGTGGGCGGTCGGCTCGCCGTCGGTGACGACCAGCACGACCGGCTCGGCGTCGGGGTGCCGGCGCAGGTGCCGCCCGGCGAGCATCAGCGCGTGCTGCAGGTTGGTGCCCTGCACCCACTCGGGCTCGACCTCGGCGAGCTGCACCGGGCTGAGCCGCCGGGCGGTGCGGTCGAACCCGATGATCTCGAGGGCGTCCTGGCGGAACCGGGTGGCCACCAGGTGCGACAGCGCGAGCGCGGTCTGCTTCATCGGGCCCCAGCGACCCTCCTGCACCATCGAGAACGAGAGGTCGACGCACAGCGCGACCGCTGCGCTGGTGCGCCGCTCGGTCTCCACCACCTCGAAGTCCTCGACGAGTCAGCCGGGCCGGGATCCCCTCGCCGCGGCGCAGCGCGTTGCCGACGGTGCGCACCGCGTCGATCGGCAGCTCGTCGCCGAAGACCCAGGGCCGGGCAGAGCCGGTGAGCTCGTCGGCGGAGCCGGTGCGGTGGTCGTCGTGGTCGCCGGTGCCGGCCGCGTCGATCTGCGCGAACACCCGCTTGAGCGCGGTCTCGCCGAGCCGGCGCACCGCCCGCGGGGTCAGCCGGACGCCGTCGTCGTCCCGGGTGAGGTAGCCCTGCCGCTCGAGCTCGCGCTCCAGCTCGCGCAGCGCCCGGAAGTCGGTCACCGCACCCGCACCCAGCTGACGCTCCAGCGTCTCGACGTCCACGTCGTCCAGCGTGCCGCCGGGCCGGTCCATCGCGAGTGCCTGCTCCAGCGCCTCGAGGTCGGCGAGCTCGGCGACCGCCTCGACCGCGTCGCTGTAGCCGAGCGGCTCGCCGCCGTCGCGCATCTGCACCGGCCCCCGGTCCAGCCCGGGCCGCAGCGCCCGGAGGTTGTCGGAGAGCTGGGCCATCTGCGAGGCGAGGTCGGGGTCGGAGAGCGCGTCGCTCATCAGCTGGCCGAGCTGCTCGCGCTGCTCCGGTGACAGCGAGGCCATCATCCGGTCGGCGGCCGCCTGCCGGCGGGCGAGCGCGTCGATCAGCTCGTCGACGTTCTCGGGCTGCTCGGGGAAGAGCTCGCCGTGCTTGTCCATGAAGTCGCGGAACCGGTCCTCGGTGTCCTCGCCGCGGGCGTGCGCGGCGAGCAGCGCGTTGAGGTCGGCGAGCATGTCCTTGACCGCCTGCATCGCCTCGCGGGTCGGGGTCGGACAGCATCTGCTCCATCCCCGGCGAACTGGGCGTCGAGCACCTCGCGGCGCAGCATGTCCTGGATCGACTCGTAGGTCGCCCGGGCCTCGTCGGAGTGCCAGTCGTAGTCGGCCGAGCGCCCGCACCGCTCCGGCGGTGTCGTCGGGCAGGGTGGCGAGCTCCATCTCGGCCAGCCGGGCGTCGTCGCCCTCCTCGGCCGGCGAGGGTGTCCCGCTCGTCGGCGAGCGCCTGGTCGAGCGCGGCCCGCACCTGGTCGAGGGTGCCGCCGAGGTCGCCCGCGGCGGCGCGCCGCGTTGCGCATCCGGCGGACCCGCGCGGCGAGGTCGTCGAGCCCGGGCCGGTCCGTCGAGCCCGCGGCGCATCAGGTCGCGCAGCGCCTCGCGCAGCGAGCCGCCGGCGAGCACGTCGCTGGCCGACCTCGTCGAGCGCGGCCGGACGTCGTACGGCGGGGCGAGCGGGTCCGGCCCGCCGTGCCAGGGGCCGTAGCGGAACCGGCCGTCCCCGTGCTGCGGCACGGTCATGCCCCGTAGACGGTCCGGCCGTCGACGGACGTCCTTGTCGATGCGCCGGGTCAGGTGCAGCCCCTCCAGCACGAGCTCGACGGCGGCCGCGACCTGGCCGGGACCGGGCGGGTCGGTCCAGCCGTCCGCGGACCCGTCGTGGGCGTCGTCGGGACCGAGCCGGTCGAGCACCTTGGCGAGGCCGGGCACGGTGCCGAGCTGGCCGAGCAGCTCGTCGGCGGTGACCAGCTCGCCGGTCTCCACGGTGTCGCCCTCGGCGAACAGCTCGGTGAAGCCGGACAGGTCGAGGCCGCGCAGCCGGTCGCGGAAGGTCTCGGCGACCGCGACCCGCAGCAGGTGCGCGACCACCTCGGCCTCGCGGCCCTCCTCCCCCATCTCGAACTCGACCTTGCCGAGCAGCGTGGGCAGCACGTTGGGAAGGTCGCAGACCCGGGCGACGGCGATGCCCTCGCCGGTGCGGGCGCTGCGCCGCAGCGCCGACGCGGCGACTCCCTCGGCGGCGGCGATGGCGAAGCGGGCGCTGACGCCGGAGCGCTGGTCGACCGACGACGAGCCGCGCAGGCCGCGGGTGAGCCGGGCGATGACCTCGAGCAGGTGCTCGGGCACGTCGGCGACGAGCGTGGCCTCCTGCGCGATGAGCGCGACCTCCTCGTCGACCTCGCTCGGGGTAGTGGGTGCGGATCTCGGCGCCGAACCGGTCCTTCAGCGGGGTGATGATGCGGCCGCGGTTGGTGTAGTCCTCGGGGTTCGCGGAGGCGACGAGCAGCACGTCCACGGGCAGCCGCAGGCTGTAGCCGCGGACCTGGATGTCGCGCTCCTCCAGCACGTTGAACATCGCGACCTGGATCCGCTCGGCGAGGTCGGGCAGCTCGTTGATGCCGAAGACCCCGCGGTTGGTGCGCGGCAGCAGGCCGTAGTGCACGGTCTCCGGGTCACCGAGCGTGCGCCCCTCGGCGACCTTCACCGGGTCGACGTCGCCGACCAGGTCGCCGACGCTGGTGTCGGGGGTGGCCAGCTTCTCGACGTAGCGCTCGTCGCGGTGCCGCCAGGCGACCGGCAGGTCGTCGCCGACCTCGGCAGCCAGTCGGCGACAGCGCGAGCAGACCGGGGCGAGCGGGTCGTCGTTGATCTCGCAGCCCTCGACGTACGGCGCCCACTCGTCGAGCAGGGTGCCGAGCGTGCGCATCAGCCGGGTCTTGCCCTGGCCGCGCTCACCGAGGAGCACCAGGTCGTGGCCGGCGAGCAGCGCGCTCTCGAGCTGCGGGCAGCACGGTGTCGTCGAACCCGACGATGCCCGGGAAGGCGTTCTCCCCGGCGCGCAGCCGGGACGAGGAGGTTGTCGCGGATCTCGGCCTTGACCGAGCGCGCGTGGTAGCCGGTGTCGCGAAGGGCACCCAGGGTCGTGGGGCGGCTCATGCGTCGAAACTACGCCCGCAGCGCAAAACGTCCGACAACTCCTGCGCGGGTGTCCGCGCGGCCAGCGAGGTCCGTCAGCGGGGGCGTCGGAGCACGACGACCGACCGGTCGGCCACCTGGAACTCCACGCCCGGCAGCAGGGTGGTCGCGTCGTCGAAGATCGAGACGCTGCCGGCCTGGTCGTCGTGGGTGTCCAGCGCGACCAGCCAGCCCTCGCCGTAGACCTCGTCGGGCAGCGTGAACGTGAGCGGCTCGTGGTGGCCGTTGAACGCGATCAGGAACGAGTCGTCGACGACCTGCTCGCCGCGCTGGTCGGGCTCGGGGATGGCGTCGCCGTTGAGGAACACCAGCATCGACCGCGCGAGCTCGTGGGCCCAGTCCGCGTCGCTCATGTTCTTGCCCTCGGGGGTGAACCAGGCGATGTCGCCCGGCGCTCGCCGTCCTGCGAGCGCCTCGCCGGCGAAGAACCGGCGGCGGCGGAAGACCGGATGGTCGCGGCGCAGCGCCACGACGCGCCTGGTGAACGCGAGCAGGTCGCTGCTGCTCGTCGTCGAGGTCCCAGTCCATCCAGGAGATCTCGTTGTCCTGGCAGTAGACGTTGTTGTTGCCGCCCTGGGTGCGGCCCAGCTCGTCGCCGTGCAGGAGCATCGGCACGCCCTGGGAGAGCATCAGCGTGGTGAGGAAGTTGCGGTGCTGGCGGGCCCGGAGCGCGATGCACGTCGGGGTCGTCGGTCTCGCCCTCCACGCCGCAGTTCCAGGACCGGTTGTGGCTCTCGCCGTCGTTGCCGTCCTCGCCGTTGGCCTCGTTGTGCTTCTCGTTGTAGGAGACGAGGTCGCGCATCGTGAAGCCGTCGTGCGCGGTGACGAAGTTGATCGAGGCGATCGGCTTGCGGCCGGAGTGCTCGTAGAGGTCGGAGGAGCCGGTGATCCGGGAGGCGAACTCGGCCGAGCGTCGAGGCCTCGCCGCGCCAGTAGTCGCGGACGGTGTCGCGGTACTTGCCGTTCCACTCGGTCCACAGCGGCGGGAAGTTGCCGACCTGGTAGCCGCCCTCGCCGACGTCCCACGGCTCGGCGATCAGCTTGACCTGGCTGACGACCGGGTCCTGCTGCACCAGGTCGAAGAACGCCGACAGCCGGTCGACCTCGTGGAACTGGCGGGCCAGGCGACGACGCGAGGTCGAAGCGGAAGCCGTCGACGTGCATCTCGGTGACCCAGTAGCGCAGCGAGTCCATGATCAGCTGCAGCACGTGCGGGTGCCGCATCAGCAGGGTGTTGCCGGTGCCGGTGGTGTCGTAGTAGTGCGCCTTGTCGTCGTCGACGAGCCGGTAGTAGGCGGCGTTGTCGATGCCGCGGAAGCACAGCGTCGGGCCCGAGGTGGTTGCCCTCGGCGGTGTGGTTGTAGACCACGTCGAGGATCACCTCGATGTCGGCCTCGTGCAGCGCCTTCACCATCGCCTTGAACTCCTGCACCTGCTGGCCGCGCTGGCCGGCGGCGGAGTAGGCGTTGTGCGGGGCGAAGAAGCCGATCGTGTTGTAGCCCCAGTAGTTCGACAGGCCCTTGTCGACCAGCGTGGTGTCCTGGACGAACTGGTGCACCGGCATCAGCTCGATCGCCGTGACCCCGAGGTCCTTGAGGTGGCTCGATCGTCGCCGGGTGCGCGATCCCGGCGTACGTCCCGCGGATCTCCTCGGGTACGTCGGGATGGGTCATCGTCAGACCCTTGACGTGCGCCTCGTAGATGACGGTGTCGTGGTACTCGTGGTCGGGGTGGCGGTCGCTGCCCCAGTCGAAGTAGGGGTTCACCACCACGCCGAGCATGGTGTGCCCGCGGCTGTTGCGGCGGTTGAACTTGTCGGGGTTGTCGAACTTGTAGGAGAACAGCGACTCGTCGCCGTCGATCTGCCCCTCGACCGCCTTGGCGTAGGGGTCGAGCAGCAGCTTGGCGGGGTTGCAGCGGTGCCCCTCGGCCGGCGTCGTAGGGGCCGTGCACCCGGTAGCCGTAGCGCTGCCCCGGCTGCACGCCGGGCAGGTAGGCGTGGTGGACGAACGCGTCGGTCTCCTGCATCTCGACCCTGGTCTCGCCGCCCTGGTCGTCGATCAGGCACAGCTCGACCTTCTCGGCCACCTCGGAGAAGAGCGCGAAGTTCGTCCCCGAGCCGTCGTAGGTGGCCCCCAGCGGATAGGGGCGGCCGGGCCAGATCTGCATGGTTCCCTCTCGGACGTGCTGCACGGGCCCCGATTGTCCCGAGGCTCCGCGTCGTGGTCGCGGCGGGGTCCCCCCGCCGCGCTGCCGATGCACCGTACCCCTCAACGGGGCCGGTGATGCGAGCTCGGGCGAACCTGCGGATTCAGCACTTCAATCGCGTGGGCGGGCATGGAACAGTGGTCCCATGCCGATCACGACGACTGACCCCCGCAGCGGAGAGGTGCTCCGCACGTTCGACGAGCTCACCGACGAGCAGCTCGAGGAGCGCATCGCCCGGGCCGCGGCCGCCGCCGCGACGTACCGGCTGACCTCCTTCGAGGAGCGCGCGGGCTGGCTGCGCGCCGCGGCCGACATCCTCGACCGGCGCACCGACGAGCTCGCGTCGCTGATGACGCTGGAGATGGGCAAGACCAAGAAGGCCTCCGGGGCCGAGATCGGGAAGTGCGCGGCTGTGCTGCGCTACTACGCCGACCACGCCGCGGTCGATCCTCGCCGACGAGGAGGTCGACGCCGCGAAGGTCAACGCGAGCAAGGCCTACGCCCGCTACCTGCCGCTCGGGGTGGTGCTGGCGATCATGCCGTGGAACTTCCCGCTCTGGCAGGCGATGCGGTTCGCCGCGCCCGCGCTGGCGGCGGGCAACGTCGGGCCTGCTCAAGCACGCCAGCAACGTGCCGCAGACGGCACTGTTCATGGAGGACCTGTTCCGCGAGGCGGGCTTCCCCGACGACGTCTTCCAGACTCTTCTCATCGGCAGCGGCAAGGTCGAGCGGGTGATCAAGGACGACCGGGTCGCGGCCGCCACGCTCACCGGCTCCGAGGGCGCGGGCGTGGCCGTCGGCCGCACCGCCGGCGAGTCGCTGAAGAAGGTGGTCCTCGAGCTCGGCGGCTCCGACGCGTTCGTGGTGATGCCGTCGGCCGACCTCGCGCAGGCCGCCAAGGTCGCCACCATCTCGCGCATGCCAGAACAACGGCCAGTCGTGCATCTCGGCGAAGCGCTTCATCGTGCACGCCGACGTCTACGACGAGTTCATGGCGCACTTCACCAAGGAGATGTCCGCCCTCGTGGTCGGCGACCCGATGGAGGAGGGCACCGACGTCGGCCCGCTCGCCACCGAGCAGGGCCGCGAGGACGTCGAGGAGCTGGTCAAGGACGCCGTCGACAAGGGTGCGAGCGTGGTGCTCGGCGGTGAGCGGCCCGAGCGGCGACGGCTGGTGGTACCCGCCGACGATCCTCACCGACATCACCGAGGACATGGACGTCTTCCGCGAGGAGGTGTTCGGCCCGGTCGCCATGGTCTACAAGGTCGCCGACATCGACGAGGCGATCGCGCTGGCCAACGCCACCCGCTTCGGCCTCGGCTCCAACGCGTGGACCAACGACCCCGACGAGCAGGAGCGCTTCATCCGCGACCTCGAGGCCGGCCAGACGTTCATCAACGGCATGGTGGCGTCCTTCCCCGCGCTGCCCTTCGGCGGCGTGAAGGCGTCGGGCCACGGCCGCGAGCTGGCCGACCACGGCATCCGCGAGTTCATCAACATCAAGACCGTCTGGATCGCCTGACCGTCCCCGCCCTGCCCCACCCCGCCCCGCCCCCCGCGCGAGGAGTCACTTGATCAGCCTCCTCACCGGCGTGTCGCTGCACGAGTGACCCCTCGGCGCGGCGCCCGGGGGTCAGGGGCGGTCAGGGGTCAGCCGAGGGCGAGGTCGAGGAGCGCGTCGACGTCGAGATGCTCCTCGACGGCGTCGGCGAGCGTCTCGAGCCGTGCCTCACGAAGTCCGGCGAACGAGACGCCTGCCGCCCGGACAGGCTCGCGTCCCAACAGGCCGGCGACCTCGGCCAGCCAGGCGTGCCGGAAGTCGTCCCCCTCGAGGCTGCCGTGCCACATGGTGCCGAAGACCGAGCCCGACCTGGCGCCACCGAGGAACTCCTCGCCCGCCGCCACCTCGACGCGACCGTGGTGGATCTCGTAGCCGGAGGCGGGTACGCCGAGGGCGGAACCGACCGGCAGCCGCAGCACCTTGTCGGTGCCGAACGTCGTGCGCGCGTCGAGCAGGCCGAGGCCCTCGACCCGCGCGTCGGCGTCGCCCTCCACGCCGTCGGGGTCGGCGACCGTGTCGCCGAGCATCTGGAAGCCGCCGCAGATCCCCAGCACCACCCCACCCCGCCGCGCGTGGGCGGTGATCGCCTCGGCGAGGCCGGTCTCGCGCAGCCAGGCCAGGTCGCTGATCGTGGCGCGGGTGCCGGGCAGCACCACCAGGTCGGCCGTCGCCAGGTCGCGCGGACGGTCGGCGAACCGGACGTCGAGACCGGGCTCCACGCACAGCGCGTCGACGTCGGTGAAGTTGCTGACCCGCGGCAGCACCACGACCGCCACCCGCAGCGGGTCGGCCGCGGCCCCGGTGCGGCGTACCCGGTCACGGAGGGCCAGCGAGTCCTCGGAGTCCAGCCACAGGTCGGGCAGCCAGGGCAGCACGCCGAGCACGGGCCGCCCGGTGAGCTCCTCGAGACGGTCGAGCCCGGGGCGCAGCAGCCCCGGGTCGCCGCGGAACTTGTTGACCACCCAGCCGGCCACCAGCGCGCGGTCGGCCTCGTCGAGCAGGGCGAGGGTGCCGTACATAGCCGCGAACACCCCGCCCCGGTCGATGTCGCCGACCACGACGGTGGGGATCCGGCCGTGCTGGGCCAGGCCCATGTTGACGTAGTCGTAGGCCCGCAGGTTGATCTCGGCCGGGCTGCCGGCGCCCTCGCATACCACCACGTCGAACCGCCCCACCAGCTCGTCGTACGCCGTGTGGGCCGCCTCGGCGAGACCGTCGCGACCGCCCGCGAAGTCGCGCGCGCCGAGGCGCCCGGCCGCGCGACCGCGCACCACGACGTGGCTGACCAGGTCGCTCCCCGGCTTGAGCAGGACCGGGTTCATCGCCGACTCCGGCTCCGCCCGGGCCGCGATCGCCTGCACCCACTGGGCTCTGCCGATCTCGGCGTAGGTGCCGTCGGGCTCGATGGTGACCATCGAGTTGTTGGACATGTTCTGCGCCTTGTAGGGCGCCACCCGCACGCCACGGCGCGCGAAGGCCCGGCACAGCGCCGTCGTCACGACGGACTTGCCGGCGTCGGAGGTGGTGCCGGCGACGAGGAGGCTGCCCAACTGCCCGGTCTCCTAGAAGAGGGTGGGGTCGGGCTCCGGCTGGCGCGGCAGAGGCGGGAACCGGGCTGCGGAGCGGACCGGGGGCGGTCGCCATGCAGCGTCCACGTCGACCGGCCGCGGGACCGAGATGGTCATGCCGGTGAGCGACCGGGCCAGTCCCGGCGCGTGCAGCTCGAACCGGGAGAGCACCGGGCGCACAACATCGGGCGGCAGCGGCAGCCGACCGCGTCCCGTGGCGGGCTCCAAGCCGAGTGCGAGGTCGCGGTGCATCGTCATCACCGCCCGGTTGAGCAGCCAGGTCTCGCGCGCCTCGTCGGTGGCCAGGGTCCGCGCGAGCGCCTTGCCCAGCGCCGCTCGGCACCGCTCCCCACCGGCGACGGCGTCGTCGAAGGCGGCCTCCGCGCAGCCGAACTCAACAAGCAGGCGGGCGGCGGTCTTGGGGCCGAAGCCGCGCACGCCCGGCAGGTTGTCGGAGGTGTCGCCGCGCAGGGCCGCGAAGTCGAGGTACTGCTCGGGGCGGACCCCCGTGACCAGGGTGAGCCGGTGCGGGTCGAGCATGGGCGAGGCGTCGACGCCGCCGTTGAGGATCCTCAGCATGCGGGTGTGCTCGTCGATGAGCGCGAACGAGTCGCGGTCGGACGTCGCGATCACGGTGCGCGCGCCGACCGTCGGCGCCCACGCGGCCGCGGACGCCAGGACGTCGTCGGCCTCGAGCCCCTCGGGTCGGACCACCACCACGCCGAGGTCGCGCAGCACGTGGACGGCCTCCTCGAGCTGCTCGTCGAGCGTCGGCGGCTTGGGGTCGCGGTGAGCCTTGTAGATCGGCCACCGGGCGCGGCGTACGGACACCTCGGGGTCGTCGAAGCCCACGACGACCGCGTCGGCGCAGGCCCGGTCGATGGCGGCGCCGAGCATGGAGAGGAAGCCGCGGATCGCCCAGCCGGCCCGGCCGTCGGCGGTGCGGAACCCGCTGCGCGCGGACGCGTGGAAGCACCGGTGCAGCACGGAGTTGCCGTCGATGGCGAGCAGGGTCGGAGCGGACATCAGGGTCAGCCTGCCACGACCCACCGACGCCCGGCGCGGCGACTGGCCGGGCCGTGCGACGCGGCCCGGGCGGGGGGTCGTCCTTCCCGTGGCGATCTCCCCCTTCCCTCGGTGAGTTCACACCGGGAAGCGGGCAATTCACTGGGTCCCCAGTGAATTGGCCCCCCTAGGATCGGCAAATGGAGAAGAACCCAGGCGGCCCGTTCACCGACTACCTCGGCGTGAAGTTCGAGGAGGTCACCGGCGACCGCGTGGTCGCCACCTGGGTCGCCAACGAGTCCTTGCACCAACCGTTCGGGATCGTGCACGGGGGTGCGCACTGCGGGGTGGTCGAGACGCTGGCCAGCATCGGCGCGTCCGTGTGGTTCGGCGACCGGGGCCAGGTGGTCGGGGTCAACAACAACACCGACTTCTACCGCGCGGTGAGCGACGGCGAGCTCAGGTCGACGGCGACCCCGGTGCACCGCGGGCGGTCCCAGCAGGTGTGGGCGGTGGAGACGGTCGACGCCGACGGCAGGACCGTCGCACGCGGTCAGGTGCGGCTGCAGAACCTGGCCGGCTGAGCGGCCCGGTCAGAGCGGCAGCGGGTCGGACGCCGGGTCCGGGTCGGACGCCGGGTCCGGGTCGCCCTGGGAGCCCGCGAAAGCCGAGACGTACGGCGCCAGCAGGGCGGACAGACCCTCCGCGGCCACCCGGCGCTGGTAGTCCAGCTGCGCCTCGAGGGCACTCGCGGCGCTCACCTGCTGCGCCAGCTCCCAGCAGTCCTCGTGGTAGGCGTCCGCGCTGTCGCTCGGCCCGGCGGTCGCGTGCTGCGCCTTGATGGGGTTGCGACAGTGAGCGCACCGCAACCGGTCCACCCTCGTCCCCTCTCCGCAGCGTCGAGGTCAGGATAGGTGCGGCCGGGCACGGGGCGCCGGAAGTCCAGGCAAAAGGTGCAGCGACGTGCACCGCGTCACGCGCCACACCCCCGAGCTGCCGCGCCGGTGGCTGTCGACCAGGTGGGTGTCGACGATGCCGACGGCCTCCATCAGCGCGAACATCGTGGTCGGGCCCACGAACACGAACCCCCTGGCACGCAGGGCCTTCGCGAGCGCCTTCGACTCCGGCGACGTGGTCGGCACGTCGGCGTACGACGACGGGGCGGGAGTCCGGTCCGGCTTGAACGACCAGACCAGGTCGACGAGACCGCCGTCGTCGCGGAGCGCCACGGTCGCCCGCGCGTTGGTGATGGTGGCCTCGATCTTGCGGAGGTTGCGGACGATGCCGGCATCGGCCATCAGCCGGGCGACGTCGTGCTCGTCGTAGGCCGCCACGGTGTCGGGGTCGAAGCCGTCGAACGCCGCGCGGAACGCCGGCCGCTTGCGCAGGATGGTCGCCCAGGAGAGGCCGGACTGGAAGGCCTCGAGGCTGAGCCGCTCGAACAGCCCGGTCTCGTCGCGGACCGGCATCCCCCACTCGGTGTCGTAGTAGTCGCGCAGCAGCGGGTCGGTCGCCGCCCACGTCGGGCGGGCCAGGCCGTCGTCGCCGATCACGGTCATGGCGGCGAACCTACCGGCGACCACCCCCGCGCGAGCGCGGTCCCCGGCTCAGTCGTGACCGAGCCCGGCGGCGTCCAGCACCCACTGCCACATCCGGTCCCGGTCGCCGGGTGCCTCGCGGGTCGAGGACCGGTAGTGGGTGGCGCGCTGGGCCCGGTCGTGCCAGAACCGGCCGCCCGGCGGAGCGGGCTGCGTCGCGGCCAGCCAGACCACGGTGTCCGCGCCCGCCGTGGCGTCGCGCAGCAACGGGCCCGTGACCTTGCGGAACAGTGGCAGCGACGTCGCCAGCCCGGGGGTGTCCGCCCAACCGGGATGCATCGCGTGCACCCGGATGCCGTCACCGCGCCAGCGGTCCTGCATGAGCGGGGTGAGCGCGACCTGCATCCGCTTCGAGCGGGCGTAGGCGACCGCGCCCTTGTAGTCGCCGCGCCGGTAGTCGGGGTCGTGCACCGGGAGCCGCTGGGTGTACATCCCGCCGGACGCCACGAGCACCACCCGGGCGTCGTGACCGGCCAGCACCGGCCTGAGCAGCTCGGTCATCAGCACCGGGCCGAGCACGTGCAACGCCACGGTGAGCTCGTGACCGCCGGGCGCCTCGGTCCGCTCGGCCGGCATGGCGCCGGCGTTGTGCACGAGTACGTCGAGACGGGGCAGCCGGCCCGCGAGCTCGCCGGCCGCACGCCGCACGTCGGCCAGGTCGGACACGTCGCAGACCTCGACGTGCAGCTCGGCACCAGGGACCTCGGCCGCGATCGCGTCGGCCGCCGCCCGGCCCCGGGACTCGTCGCGGACCAGCAGGTGCACGGCGGCGCCGAGCCGGGCCAGGCCGAGCGCGGTCTCCTGCCCGAGCCCGGAGCTCGCACCCGACACCACGGCCCGCCGGCCGGCCAGCGCCCCGGGGAGCGGGTCGTCGTCGGGCCACCACCGCCGTCGTACGACATAGCCGAGCCGGGAGTAGCCCGGGGCCACGGTGCGGTCGAGGAGCGTGTCCAGCCGGCGCGTCATCGGCGCTCGTCGTGGGCGCGGCGGAACAGAGGCGGGAGGTAGCGCACCATCAGCGCCGACCAGGTCAGGTGGGTGAGCGCCGGCGCCTGGAGGCCCTGGGAGGCCCGCCGCTGGTAGCCGAACAGCGTGCCCATCACCGCCGCGGCGAGCACCAGTGCCGGGTTGCGGGTGGTCGCGGTGGCCAGGGTGTAGACCGCGGTGGACGTGAGCACGGGCCGGTCCCCGCCGAAGGCGCTGAAGAGAGCACCGCGGAAGAACACCTCCTCGCCGAGCCCGTTGGCGAGCGTCGTGAGCAGCACCAGCGGCTCGTCACCCTCCTCGGCGAACACCAGCACGCGCGAGATCGCGCGGTCCAGCGGCGGGATCGCCCGGGCGACCAGCGCGCAGGCGTAGAAGAAGCCGAACGCGCCGGCCCCGGTGACGATCGGCGTGACGACCGGGCGGCGCAGCTGCCGGTCGTGTCCCTGGATCCAGCCGAGGTGCAGCGGACCGGAGAGCAGGCCGCCGGCCGTCCACACGCCGGCGACCGCGAGGGTCGCGCCGTAGAACTGCTTGGAGCCCGGCCGGGTCGACAGCGACGCCCCGAGCAGACCGGCCCCGACGACCGAGACGCCGGCCACCACCCGTCGTCGGCGCCGCACTCACCGCGGGGGACTCGTGGTGGGTCACCGGTGCCACGTGTGTCAGCGGCATCGGCACTCGGCCCCGCAACCGCCGGCGGAGCGTGCGCATATGCATCGGCTAGTCCGCCTTCCGGCGGCTCTCGCGCCCTTCGGCGAGGGCGGTGCGGACCGCGTCGTCGTAGCTCATCGGCTCGAACGGTACGACGTCGCGGATCGCGTCGTCCCGCACCACCACCTCGGTGGCCATCGAGTCCACGAGGTTGCGACCGGCCTTCGTGTCCACGTCGGTCACCAGCGAGAGCCAGCGCGACGACAGGCCAGGGCTCAGCAGCGGCACCGGGACGATCGGCAGCGAACGGCCCTGGACCTTCGCCACCCGCCGCAGCATGTCCGCATAGCTCAGCACCTCCGGCCCGCCGACCTCGAAGACCCGCCCCTCCGCGTCCGGGTGGCCGAGCACGCCGACGAGGTAGCGGACCACGTCGTCGACCGCGATCGGCTGGGTGCGCGTGCTCACCCAGCGGGGCGTCACCATCGCCGGCAGGTGCTGCACGAGCTGACGGGTCATCTCCCAGGAGATCCCGCCGTGCCCGACCACGATCCCGGCGCGCAGCACCGTGACGGGGACGCCGCCGGCACCCAGCAGCCCTTCCACCTCCCGGCGGCTGCGCAGGTGGGCGGAGAGCTGGTCGAAGTCGCCGCCCAGTCCGCCGAGGTAGATGATCTGCTTCACGCCGGCGTCGCCGGCCGCCTGCCCGAAGGCTCTGGCCGCATCGGCGTCGAGACGCTCGAAGTCGTCCGAGTCCAGCGAGTGCACGAAGTAGTACGCCGCGACGCAGCCGTCGAGGGCCTCGCGGAGCGACGGCGGGTCGTGCACGTCGCCCCGGACCGGCTCACCCGGGCCGTCGTACGCCTCGGGCCTGCGGGTCATCGCGCGTACGGCGTACCCGGCCTCCTCGAGCGCACGCGCGACGCGGCGTCCGACGAAGCCGGAGGCGCCGGTCACCAGGACAGGTCCGTCAGGAGTCACGCGGGGGTTCATACCCGTCCCGCGGGATCCGCATGCTGGGCCGTGCCCACGCCTTGGACATCCGCCGATTCCTCGTCGCGCCCTAGGAGCCGGCGGACTCCGGCTCGTCGCCCCAGACCCCGTCGAGGGTGTGCCCGCCCCGGTCGGCCTTGGCCGCGAGGTAGCGCCCGTTGGCGGCGCTCAGGTGGACGCCGGTCGGCACCCGCTCGCTGACCGCGATGCCGTGGCACTCGAGCTGGTCGGCCTTGTCGGGGTTGTTGCTGAGCAGCGCGACGTCCTCCTGCCCGAGCGCGTGCAGCATCTGGGCGGCGGCGGCGTAGGTGCGCTCGTCGGCGGCGTACCCGAGGGCGAGGTTGGCGTCGTAGGTGTCGAGACCGGTGTCCTGCAGGACGTAGGCGTCGAGCTTGGCGTAGAGGCCGATGCCGCGGCCCTCCTGCCGCAGGTACAGCAGGAACCCGCCCTCGCGGGTGATCCGTCGCACCGCCTCGGCGAGCTGCGGTCCGCAGTCACAGCGCTGGCTGCCGAGCACGTCCCCGGTCAGGCACTCGCTGTGCAGCCGGACCAGCGGCGGCGACGCGGCCCGCCAGTCCCCTGCGGTCGGCCGCGCGACCGGGAGCGCGTGCTCACCCAGGCCGAGCGCGACGTGCTCGCGGCCGTCGACGAGGCCGTCGAAGGTGAAGACCCGTGCGGCGGTTGCGAACCCGTCGGCGAACCGCAGCGGCAGGGTGAGCTGGGTCCGGATGGTCGCCGCCGGCAGGCCGCCGCGGGTCATCGGGCATCCTCGGCCGGCACCGGGCAGCGCGACGAGAGCGCGTAGCGCAGGAGTACGACGTCGCCGATCGGGCGCGTCTCCAGCAGCCGGGCGCGGCTGTCGGGGCGCCACGGGAAACAACCGTCGTCGACGAGTCGTCGCGCCCGGGAGTCCCCGACGAACAGCGGGGCCACCACGAGCTGCAGCTCGTCGGCCAGATCCTCGGTCAGGAACTGTGTGAGCACGGTCCCTCCCCCCTCCACCATCAGCCGCCGCACGCCGCGCGCGTGCAGGTCCTCACAGAGCCACCGCATCCGCACCGGCCGGCCCGCGTCCACCACGGTGGCCACGCCGTCGAGCAGGTCCCGGGCGGTGTCCACGGTGTCGCCGGCGCAGTAGACGAGCTTGACGGTGTCGCCCACGGTGAAGAACTGCGCGTCCGGGTCGAGCTTGACCCGCTCGGTCACCGTCACCTTCATCGGCGTCGGCGGCAGACCCCGCGCCACGCGTTGCGCGGCGCGGGCGGCGTCGCGCACCACCAGGCGGGGGTTGTCGTTGCGGACCGTGCCGGCGCCGACCAGGATCGCGTCGCAGCCGGCGCGCACCGCGTCCACCCGGTCGAGGTCCTCGTCGTTGGAGAGCACGAGCCGGTCGTCCGACGCGCTGTCGCAGTAGCCGTCGATCGACATCGCACAGCTGAGCACGGTGTAGGGGCGGTCAGGCACGGCCCACCGCCTCGGGCGCAGCGCGTCGCAGGGGCACCAGTGCGAGCGCCCCGGGCAGGGTGGCGGCCAGCGCCATCACGCCGTACATGACCGAGACGGTAACGCCTTGCGCGGCTCCCAGTCCCGCGAAGCCGAAGGCCCAGGCGGCGGCCCCTTCGCGCGGACCCCACCCGGCGAGGTTCGCGGGGATGGCCGCGGCCAGCAGCACGACGAGGGCCAGCGGCAGGGCCGTGCGCAGCGGGACGCTCTCGCCGGACGCCCGCACAGCGACCAAGAAGACGGCCGCGTGGCCGAGGGCGACCAGCAGCGACGCGGTGACGATGCCGAGCCAGACGCGCGGGCCCTCGAGGATCGCCGCGAGGTCCTCGACGGCGGCCCGGAGCACCCGCGTCGGCCACCCCCGGCCCGGCAGCGGCCGGCCCCGCACCAGGAGTACGACGACGGTCCCCACCGCCACGGCCAGCACGGCCGCGACGACCAGGGGCGTGCGGACCGGTGAGGGGATCGCCAGCAGCACCACGACGGTGAGCACGACCTGCACCCCTTGGCCCAGCGACCGCTCCCAGGCGACCGAGCGGACCGTGCGCCCCAGCTCCCCCGTCCGCCGGCCGCGGTCGACCGCCCGGTGCACGTCACCGAGGACGCCGCCGGGGAGCGTGGAGTTGAGGAAGGCGGCGCGGTAGCAGGCGGTGAAGGCGCTGCCCAGCGGCACGTCGAGGCCGAGCCCGCGGGCGACCAGCCGCCACCGCCAGGCGGCGGCCAGGATCGACAGCGCGGTGATCACCAGCGCGGCTGCCAGCGCGGCGAGGCTGAGGTCGCGCAGACCCTTGACGAACGGTCCGGTGCCGAGCGAGCCGACGAGCACGACGAGCACCGCCGCCCCGCACGCGAGACGGACCCAGGCCCATCGTCGTCGACCGATCGCCCGACCTCCCCTCTGCTCGTGCCTACTTGCCCATACGGATCGGACGCCGGGGTGGTTCAGACAGGCCGGCGGACAGCGCTTCGGCGAGCACGCGGGCCGCGTCCGGCCAGCGGGGCAGGGACTCCCGGCGCCGACGCGCGTACTGGCGGAGCCGGGCCCGAAGGTCGGGATCCGACAGCCACGTGCGGAGGGCGTCCGCGAGCGCCGCGTCGTCCCCGACCGGCACCAGCAGCCCGGGCCGGTCCGGGTCCCCGCCGGGACCCAGGACCTCGGCCACGCCCCCGACGTCGGTGCACACGACAGGCAGTCCGCGAGCCAGCGCCTCCGCCAGCACCATGCCGTAGGTCTCCGCCCGGGAGGGCAGCACCAGCACGTCGGCTGCGGCGTACGCCCGGTCCAGCGGCTCCCCGGTGAGCGGCCCGGTGAACGCGACCCGGTCGCCGAGGCCGCCCCGGTCGACCGCGCGTCGCACTCCGGCGGCGAACCCCGGGTCGACGTCGAGCGCCCCCACGCAGGTGCAGCTCCAGGACAGGTCGGAGACACCCTCGAGGGCCGTCAGCAGGACGTCGTGGCCCTTGCCCGGCGTCACCGCCGCGACGCACAGCAGTGCACCCCCGTCGTCGGTGCCGGGAGCGGTCGGAGCCGCGTCCACACCGGGCACGGCCACCCGGATGCGCTCCGCGGGCACGCCCTGGTGCGCGGTCAGCCAGTCCCGCGTCCACCGGCTCGTGGCCACGACGCCCGCGGCCGACGCCAGGACCGTGCGCTCTGCCGGGGCCACCGCCGGGTCGGCGTGCCCGAGCGGCATGTGCGAGAGCACCACGAGCCGCAGCCGCGCACCGGCGGCGGCCAGCACCTCGGGTGCGGCCGAGACCACGAGCCCGTCGACGAGGACCAGCGCGCCGTCCGGGCAGTCGGCCAGGATGCTCCGGAGCCGCCCCCGGGCGGTCGGCTCGACCCGCGGCCACGGCGTCGGCACCAGGTGCTCGTGCACCTCCCAGCCGAGGTCGCGCAGGCCGTCGAGCGCCCGCCGGTCGTAGACGTTGCCCCCGCTCGGGCGCCGCGGGTCGTCGACGCCGTCGGGAAGGACGGCGTGCACGGTCCTCATCCTGGGCTCATGGGCAGCTCACCGGTCGCTCACAGGGACCGTTCGTAGCCCGCGGACGCGACGTGCGACTCGTGCAGCACCACCTCGAGCGAGGCGGCCCGCCGCGCGCTCTCACCCAGCGCACCGGCGGCGATGCGGTCGGCCAGCCGGTCGGCGACCACCTTCGCCAGCGTCTCGGTGGTCGTGTTCACCCCGGCCAGCGACGGGTCGTCGTCGAGGTTGCGGTAGCTCAGGTCGGCGACGACTGCGTGCAGCTCCTGGGTGGCCAGGCCGATGTCGACGACGATGCCGTCCGCGTCGAGCTCCGTCGCGCGGAAGGTCGCGTCGACGACGTACGTCGCCCCGTGCAGTGCCTGTGCGGGTCCGAAGACCTCGCCGCGCAGGCTGTGCGCGACGAGCATGTGGTCGCGGACGGTCACCTTGAACATCAGCTCTCCCCCAGGGGCGCGTCGTCGTAGACGATCGAGTGACAAAGGGTCGGCAGCTCGCCCGACACCAGTCGCGGCATCACGTCGGGCAGCTCCTCGAACTTCGAGGAGCCGGTGAGCAGCTCGTCGAACGCCTCGTCCTGGAGCAGGTCGAGGGCAAGCGCCCGCCGGTCCGCCAAGGTACGGCGCACCCGGCGCGGGCCGCCGACCGTGCCGACCTGGCTGGCCCGGATGCCGAGCCGGCCGGAGTGGAAGGCCCCGCCCAGGGGGATGGTGACCGGGGTGTCGCCGTACCAGCTCAGCTCCACCACCTGTGACTCCGGCGCCAGCAGGCCGAGGGAGAGCTGCAACCCGGCCGAGGTGGCGCTCGTGTGGAACACCAGGTCGCGCGATCCGGTCGCCTCCTCCGGCCGTGCGAAGTCCACACCCAGGGCGGCGGCCGTGCAGGCCCGCGCCGGCTCGACGTCGACCAGGGTGACCTCGACGCCGGGCATCCGGGCGAGCAGGCGGGCCACGCAGCAGCCGACCATGCCGGCGCCCACCACGGTGGCTCGGTCCCCGACCAGGGGAGCCGCGTCCCAGAGCGCGTTCACCGCGGTCTCCACCGTGCCGGCGAGCACAGCGCGAGCCGGTGGCACGCCGTCGGGGACCACCGTGACCGCGTCGGCGGGCACGACGTACCTGGTCTGGTGCGGGAACAGGCAGAAGACGGTGCGGCCCACGAGCGCCTCCGGGCCCTGCTCGACGACCCCGACGTTGAGGTAGCCGTACTTCACCGGGCCCGGGAAGTCGCCGTCCTGGAACGGCGCGCGCATCACGTCGTACTGGTCGACGGGGACCTCCCCGCGGAAGACGAGCGACTCGGTCCCGCGGCTCACGGCCGAGCGCAGCGTGCGGACGAGGATCTCGCCGGGGCCGGGTTCGGGCACCTGCACGGGTCTGATCTCGCCGCGTCCCGGCTCCTCGAGCCAGTAGGCGAACGCCTCGTGCGTCACCGCCTCACCCCTTCCGCCGGTCCCAGGTGGGACCACTTGGTGAACCCCAGCATGGCGTCTCCCGTATGGGAGTGTGTAGCGCGACGCTGTGGGAGGGACACACGTGCGGCTGTTTCACGCGGGGCGGGGCCACCGACACCGGGGCCTCTCGATCGCGTTGACACTGCTCGCGGGCGCCCTGGTCTGGGCGGCCCTGGTGCTCCCCGACGAGCTGAGCCTGCTGACCCCGTCGACGTTCCTCCGCATCCCCATCGAGGCGCTCGTCGTCATCGCGCTCGCCGTGGTGCTGCCGGAGCGCGCCCGCCGGGTCACGGCGGTCGTGTTCGGTCTGCTGCTCGGCCTGGTCCTCGTGGTGAAGGTGACCAACATCGGCTTCGAGCTGGTGCTGGACCGGTCGTTCGACCCCGCGGTCGACTGGGCCTTCCTCGGCCCGGGGGTCGGTGTGGTGCGCGAGACCGAAGGACTGGGCTGGGCCGTCGCCGCCGTCGTCGGGGCAGCGGTCGGCACCGTCGCCGCCCTCACGCTGCTCCCGCTGGCGACCCTCCGGCTGACCCGTTTGGCCGCGGGGCACCGCCGCCCGTCGCTGGTCGCGGTGACCGCGCTCGGCCTGGCCTGGGTGCTCGCCGCCGTCACCGGGCTCCAGCTCTCACCGGGAGGGCGAGTCGCCTCCGCGAGCGCCGCCGAGCGCGTGTACTCCGACGTACGCCAGCTCCGTGCCGACATCCGGGACCGCGTCGTCTTCACCGCCCAGGCGAACAACGACGCGTTCGCCGACGTCCCCGCGGACCGGCTCCTGACCGGGCTACGCGGCAAGGACGTCCTCGTCGTGTTCGTGGAGAGCTACGGCCGGGTCGCGATCGAGGATCCGGCGCTGTCCCCCGAGGTCGACCGCGTCCTCGAAGCCGGGACCAGCCGTCTCGACGCACTGGGCTTCTCCGCGCGCAGCGGCTTCCTGACCTCGCCCACGTTCGGCGCCGGCAGCTGGCTGGCCCACGCCACCTTGCAGTCCGGTCTGTGGCTCGACAACCAGCAGCGCTACGACCAGCTGCTGGCGGGTGATCGGATGACGCTCTCCTCTGCGTTCGAGCGTGCGGGCTGGCGGACGGTCTTCGCCCTGCCCGCAGTGAAGAAAGCATGGCCGGAGGGCGCGAACTTCTACGGCTACGACGGGCTCGTCGACTTCGGCGCACTGCAGTACGACGGCCCGAAGTTCGGGTGGTCTCCGGTGCCCGACCAGTACCTGCTGTCCAGGTTCGAGCAGCTGGAGCTGACCGAGCGGGACCGGGAGCCCGTGATGGCAGAGGTCGACCTGTCCTCCAGCCACCACCCGTGGGCGCCGCTGCCCCGCATGGTGCCGTGGAGCTCCCTCGGGGACGGCTCGGTCTACAAGGGCATGCAGAAGGAGGGCCCGACCTCCGACGAGGTGTTCGAGGACCCCGACGAGGTGCGCGCCCAGTACGCCTCGTCGGTGGCCTACTCGCTGGAGGCGCTGATCTCCTGGGTCGGCACCTATGCGGATGACGACCTGGTCATGGTCGTGCTCGGCGACCACCAGCCGCACACCTACGTGACCGGACCGGACCCCGACCACGACGTGCCCGTGTCGATCCTCGCCCGCGACCCCGACGTGCTGCGGCGGGTCTCGGGCTGGGGCTGGGACGCGGGCCTGCGCCCGGGCCCGGACGCGCCGGTCTGGCGGATGGACAGCTTCCGGGACCGGTTCCTGACCACCTTCGGCCCCGGCTGACCCATCGGGTGGTCGAGCCACACGCGGGTGGTCGAGGCACACTCGGCTGGTCGAGCCACACTCGGGTGGTCGAGCCTGTCGAGACCACTCCACCACCCGCGCACCCTCAGGTGTGCAACCGCAGCAACGTCTCCCCCTCGGGCGTCTGCACCTCCACCGACGCGATCTCGCTCTTCGGGCTCGCGGTCGCGCCGGTGATCTCGAACGTCTTCCCCGGCTTGGCCACCCAGGTCGCGACCTGCTCGGCCTCACCGTCCCGGGTCTCGACGACCAGGGCGTAGCGCCAGGACCGGCCCTCCCCACCGTGCTCCGGCTCCTCGTAGGTGCAGGTCAGGTCGAGCCGGGTGCCCCACGCGACGCTGGTCAGGCTGACCTCGGCGGTGACCGGCAGCGGCCGGACCGGGTACATCGGGGTCGCGGGAGCCGCCGACGGGGGTGCGGCCGCGGGTCCGGCCGGCGTGGTCGCATCGTCGGCGGAGAGGACGTTCCCGAGCACGATCGAGCCGGCGATGACCGCCACGGCGGCAGCCGCGGCGAGCGCGGAGACCAGCCAGGTGCGTCGCTTCCCGCGTCGTCGTACCTCCTCGACGAGGGCGGGAAGCAGGGTGCTGGGCACCGGGTCGTCCCCGGTGCGGGCGACGTCGAGCACGTCCTCCGGCACGCGGGCGAGCAGCCCGGGCATCCCGGCGAGCATCCGCACCGATCGTGAGCACTCGTCGCACCCGGCGAGGTGGCGCTGGTACTCCGACCGCTCACCGGGAGAGAGGGCCCCCAGCACGTAGGCGGCGTCCTGGTGGGCGAGCTCGCAGGTCACGGGCTCACCCCCATCTCCTCCAGCGCGAGGGCCAGTGCGCGGAGGGCGTAGTGGCTGCGTGACTTGACCGTTCCGGGCGGTATCCCCAGGCGCTCGGCTGCCTCGGCCACGGACGCGCCCCGGTAGTAGCACTCGCGGAGCACGGCGCGGTGGTCCGCGGACAGCTTCTGGAGGGCGTCGGCGACGATCCAGGACAGCAGCAGCTCGTCGACCTTGTCGTCGCGGGAGTCGTGCTCGGGGACCTCCGCCACCGTCAGCTCACGCTCCGAGCGGTGCGTGCGCCACTCGTCGATGACGATGTTGCGGGCGACCGTGTAGAGCCAGGACCGCAGCGACCCCGGGGGCCGCTCGAGCACATGGCTGTTGCGCCAGGCGCGCAGCAGCGTCTCCTGGACGACGTCCTCGGCACGGGACCGGTCGTGGCCGGTGAGCCGCAGGCAGAACACCCACAGCGCGGCCGCGTGCTCGTCGTACAGCTGCTCCATCAGCGCTGCAGGCGTCTCGGGCATGGCGACGGCTCCCCTCGTGGACACGCTGATCGCCCGAGACACCATCATCATGTCCGGCCCGCCGGCTGCGCGACATGCCCCGAGAGGGCGGTCCTGGCCCCCCTGTTGTCGGTCCCCCAGGCGGGAGCGGGAAGCTTCTCGGCGACCAGGGCGAACTTGCGCACCCGCCCGCTGCTCAGCCAGTCGATCCACAGCCGGTGCGCGTCGACCAGCTCGGCGTACCCGCGGCGACCTACGTGCTCGACGATGTACGCCGCGTCGGCGGCGAACGCGGCGGTCAGGCTCTCGACCATGGCGAGGTGCGAGGCGCTGAGCTCGGCCCGCCAGCTGACCCGGAGTCCGGCCCGTTCGAGGGAGTCGAGCAGCGCCGGCAGCGGCGTCGGCCAGACGGTGTCCGCGTCCGGCATCGCCGCGCGCTCCGAGTCCGTCAGCGGGGCGCCCTCCTCGACGGTGAACGCGAACCGCCCGCCGTCCGCCAGCGCCGCTGCCACGTGCCGGAGCAGGGTGTCCTTGTCGGGGAACGCGAGCAGCGTCTCCAGCAGCAGCACGACGTCGAACCGGCCGGGTGGCAGCGGCGGGACCCGGCCCACCTCGAACCGGCAGTCGAGGCCGGCCGCGCGCTCGCGGGCGATCTCGACGGCCTCGGCGCTGGCGTCGACGCCGAGGTAGGTGCAGCCCGTTGCCCCGGCCAACAGCCGCCCCGGTCCGGCCACGCCGCAGCACACGTCGAGCACGGAGACCCCGGGCCCGATGCCCGCCCGCTGCGCCAGCGCGAGGATCTCGTCGACCCGCATGAAGCTCTCCTGCTCCACGAACTCGCCGTCCTGGTACGCCGAGCGGCGGGCCCGGCCCAGCGCCCGGTCGAAGCGGGCGCGGTCCTCCTGCCTCACGGCTCACCGACGAGCAGCGCCGGCGCCTCGGCGACCTCGCTGCGGTGCCGCCACAGCCACCGCACGTCGCGACCGAACGACTCGGCCAGCGTGGCCAGCACGATGACGAGGGCGCCGGTCGTGACCCAGGTCGGCACGGCACCCGCGGCAGCCACCGTGAGCGCGATGCCCGCGACCGCGGTCACCACCTTGCGCCAGTAGCGGTAGGGCAGCCGCTCGCGCATCCAGGGCAGGACCAGCGCCGCCGCTCCGAACGCGTAGCGCAGCAGCCCGATCGCGAGCACCCAGACGCCGACCACGCTCGCGACGTACACGCTGAGCACCAGCATCAGGAAGGCGTCCGCCTCGCCGTCGAACTTCCCACCGAAGGCGGACGTCGTGCCCGTCATCCTGGCGAGCGGGCCGTCGACCGCGTCGAGCGCCAGCGCGACAGCCGCCAGGACGACCAGCGTGGTCTGCGCGGCGTCGCCGACGAACGAGTCCGCGACCAGCGCGGCCACCCCGCAGGTGAGCGTGGCCCGGACCATCGTCACCAGGTCGGCCGGGCCCGGCGTGTGCCGGTAGGAGGACAGGCCCCGGGTCACCGACACGTACAGGACGGCGAGGCACCCCAGCCCGACCAGCCAGCCCGCAGCGCTCACTCCCAGCACGTCGCCTCCCCGTTCAGTCGGTCATCCAGGAGTACGGAAGTTGCTAGCGTCCGGTTCACGGAAGGCGAGGTGAGCGTTGTGCAGGGCCCGGCACTGACCTTCGACGCGTGGCTGCGGCTGCGGGAGGCCGCCGACGGCTCCGCCCGGGCCACCGAGCTCGTCGACGAGGTGCGAGCGCGGCTGCCGACGAAAGGGCCGGTCCGCGTGCACGACCTGGGCTGCGGCTCCGGCTCGATGGCCAGGTGGCTCGCCCCGCGGCTGGCCGGGCCCCAGCGCTGGGTCCTCCACGACCGGGATCCCGATCTGCTCGCGCTCGCGGCCGGCCACCCTCCCGTCGGTGCCGCCGACGGCGCTCCGATCAGCATCGAGACCCGTTGCGGCGACATCACCCGACTGCCCGTCGACGCGCTGTCGGGCGCCGACCTGGTGACCGCTTCGGCGCTGCTGGACATGTTCACCCACGACGAGCTCGTCCGGTTCGTCGCCACCTGCGGCGCGGCCGGCTGCCCCGTCCTGGTCACGCTCAGCGTCACCGGAGAGGTGCGACTGGACCCGGAGGATCCGCTCGATGCGGCCGTCGGGGACGCCTTCAACGCCCACCAGCGCCGGGCCACCGGGTCGGGCAGGCTGCTCGGTCCCGACGCGGCCGGCGCGGCCGCCGAGGCCTTCACCGCCCGCGATCACCTCGTCGAGGTCCGACCGAGTCCCTGGCTCCTGGGCCCGGACGACGCCGACCTGGCGACCGAGTGGTTCCGCGGCTGGGTCGGCGCGGCCATCGAGCAGTGTCCGGAGCTGGCCGCCGACGTCACGCCGTACGCCGAACGCCGGCTCGCCGCGCTCGCCGCCGGTGAGGTGTCGGTGACGGTCGGCCACGACGACCTGCTGGCCGTGCCGGCCTGACCGCGCACCGGCTCAGCGGAAGGCTGCCTCGCCGGTCAGCGCCTGACCGATCACGAGCTGGTGGACCTCGCTGGTGCCCTCGTAGGTGAGGACCGACTCGAGGTTGTTGGCGTGCCGCATGACCGGGTACTCGAGCGTGATCCCGGCCGCGCCGAGCAGGGTCCGGCACTCACGCGCGATCGCAATGGCCTCCCGGACGCTGTTCAGCTTGCCGAGGCTGACCTGCTCGGGGCGCAGCTCGCCGGCATCCTTGAGCCGACCCAGGTGCAGCGCGAGCAGCATCCCCTTGCCGAGCTCCAGCGTCATGTCCGCGAGCTTGGTCTGGGTGATCTGGTAGCCCGCCAGCGGCTTGTCGAAGATGTCGCGCTCCCCGGCGTACGCGATGGTGCGCTCCAGGCAGTCGCGCGCGGCGCCGAGCGCACCGAAGACGATGCCGAACCGGGCCTCGTTGAGGCACGACAGCGGACCCGACAGCCCCTTGGCCCCGGGCAGCATCGCCGACGAGGGGAGCCGGACGTCGTCGAGCACCAGCTCGCTGGTGACCGAGGCCCGCAGCGACATCTTCTTCTTGATCTCGGGCGCGGAGAAGCCGGGCGTGCTGGTGGGCACGACGAAGCCCCGGATCCCGTCGTCGGTCCGGGCCCAGACCACGGCCACGTCGGCGACCGAGCCGTTGGTGATCCACATCTTGTTGCCCGAGAGCACCCAGTCGTCGCCGTCGCGGCGGGCCCGGGTGCGCATGCCCGCCGGGTTGGAACCGAAGTCGGGCTCGGTGAGCCCGAAGCACCCGACGGCCTCACCGGCAGCCAACCGCGGCAGCCACTCCTGCTTCTGCTCCTCGCTGCCGTGCTTCCAGATCGCGAACATGGCAAGGGATCCCTGCACGGACACGAGCGACCGCAGCCCGGAGTCCCCCGCCTCGAGCTCGTGGCAGGCCAGCCCGTACGCCGTCGCCGACGTGCCTGCGCAGTCGTACCCGGTCAGGTGCATGCCCATCACGCCGAGCGACCCGAGCTCCTTGGCCAGGTCGCGCACCGGCATCGTGCCGGCCTCGTACCACTCGGCGATCTCCGGACGGATCCGGTCGTCCACGAACCGGCGGACCGTGTCACGGATGGCCACGCTCTCCTCGTCGAGGAGCGCGTCGGTGCCGAACATCTCGAGCGGGGTCTGCGTCACCTTGTCTGCTGCCATGCGGCCACTTTCCCTCATGCCCGACCGCACCGGGTACCCGGTGCGGCGCAGACGCCCGCGACGGGCGGGGTTGCCCCGAGGGGACGACACCCTCCACCGTGGGTGAGACCCACGACCGAGAGGAAATCCCGTGCCGGAGCTGTTGGTCGACTTCATCACCTCGCTGGACGGCTATGCCGCGGCGGAGGGATGGCCCGGGTTCTGGGGTCTGGAGGGACCCGAGTACCTGGGCTGGCTCGGGGAGTCGCCGGAGGGCGACTACACGGTCCTGATGGGCGCGACCACCTACCGGTTGATGTCCGGCTTCGCCGCATCGGGAGAGGAGGGGCTGTCGGAGCTGGACGCGGTCCCCAAGGTGGTGTTCTCGTCGAGCCTGGAGGAGCCACTGGACTGGGCCAACACCCGCCTGGTCGACGGCGACCCGCTCGACGTCGTCCGCTCCTTGAAGGCGGACGAGAGCCTCCCCGGCCTGCGCACCCTCGGCAGCCTCACCCTGTGCCGGTCGTTGCTCGAAGCCGGCCTCGTCGACCGGTTCCGGGTGGTCCTCTTCCCCGTCATCACCGGCCGCACCGGCCAGGAGCGGATCTACGACGGATACCCCGACGTCGCCCTGGAGATGATCGCCCACCGCACGTTCGACGGCAGGCTGCAGCTGCTCGAGTACGTCCCCACGGTGCTCACCGGGCCACCCGGCAGCGACCAGCCCACCGGCTGACGGCTCGGGGACCCCGGCAAGCCCAAGAGGAGAAGTGCTCGTTGACATGTGACCAAATGGTCACCTATTGTCGAGGCGTGGACGCGGTGTTCAAGGCCCTGGCGGACCCGACCCGGCGCGACCTGCTGGACGCCTTGTTCGCCCAGGACGGTCAGACCCTGACCGCCCTGGAGGAGCGGGTGCCGATGACGCGCTTCGGCGTGATGAAGCACCTCAAGGTCCTGGAGGAGGCCGGCCTCGTCGTGACCCGCAAGCGCGGGCGGGAGAAGCTGCACTTCCTCAACCCCGTCCCCATCCGGCTCATCCACGACCGCTGGGTGAGCAAGTACGCCGAGCCGTGGGCCGCCGCGCTCACCGAGCTCAAGACAGAGCTGGAGGACACGCCATGACCGCAACGTCACCACCGTCTCGTTCGCCCGAGGGCACCGCCCCGGTCGGCGACACCGCGGTGTTCGAGATCTACATCAAGGCCACGCCCGAGCGGATCTGGGAGGCCATCACCGATCCGGCGCAGCGCGCCAAGTTCAGCTTCGGCGTCCAGACCCACTCGGACTGGGCGGCCGGCTCGACGTACCGCGCCGGCGTGCCCGGCGTCGTCGACATCGCCGAGGGCGAGAACCTCGTCGTGGAGCCGCCCCGCCTGCTGGTGCAGACGTTCAAGGCGCTGTGGAGCGACGAGGTGAAGGCGCAGGGCACCACGCGGGTCACCTGGGAGATCGAGCCGGTCGGCGACTCCTGCCGGCTCACGGTCGTGCACGACCGGCTGCCCGGAGAGCGCGAACGCCGAGCTGTACGGCGGCTGGCCGATGATCCTCTCCGGCCTCAAGACGCTGCTGGAGACCGGCGAGCTGCTCACCACCCCCGGCTCGCTCATGTACGCCGGGGGCTGAGCGGCGCGGGGTACGCCGGCGCATGGCGGCCGCGGCGGCGGGTACGCGGAGCAGGAACGCCTGCCCACGCCCGGAGGAGCGCGATGACCCGCTACGGCTACACGCTGATGACCGAGCAGTCCGGCCCCAAGGAGCTCGTCCGGTACGCCGCCGCTGCCGAGCAGGCCGGCTTCGACTTCGAGGTGATGAGCGACCACTACTTCCCGTGGCTCGACGAGCAGGGGCATGCGGGCTACGCGTGGAGCATGCTGGGCGCCGTCACCCAGGTCACCGAGCGAGTCGAGCTGATGACCTACGTGACCTGCCCGATCATGCGCTACCACCCGGCCGTCGTCGCGCAGAAGGCCGCCACCGTGGGCGTGCTCAGCGATGGTCGGTTCATGCTGGGGCTGGGGGCCGGCGAGAACCTCAACGAGCACGTGGTCGGACGCGGCTGGCCGCCGGTCAACGTGCGGCACGAGATGCTCGAGGAGGCCGTCCGGATCATCCGCGCGCTGTTGGCCGGAGGGGACGTCAGCACCGCCGGCCGACACTTCCGGGTCGACTCCGCGAAGGTGTGGGACCTCCCCGAGACAGGCGGTGCCGATCGGGGTGGCCGTCTCCGGTGCCCAGTCGGTGGAGACCTTCGCCCCGCTCGCCGACCACCTCGTGGCGGTCGAACCACAAGCTGAGCTGGTCGCCGCCTGGGACGCGGCCCGACCAGGGCGAGTCCCGCAAGGTCGGTCAGATCCCGGTGTGCTGGGGTCACGACAAGGACGCTGCGGTCCAGAAGGCCCACGAGCAGTTCCGCTGGTTCGCCGGAGGCTGGAAGGTCAACGCCGAGCTCCCGGGCCCGGCCGGCTTCGCCGGTGCGACCCAGTTCGTCCGGCCCGACGACGTCGCCGGGAGCATCCCCTGCGGTCCCGACGTCGAGGCGATCGTCGAGGCCGTTCGGGAGTTCGAGGATGCCGGCTTCACCGACGTCGCCGTGGTGCAGATCGGCGACGACGGCCAGCAGGAGTTCCTCGAGATGGCGGAGAAGGAGCTGTTGCCCGCCCTGCGCGGGCAGTGACCACGGGGGCGTCTCGGACAGGTACGACGAGAGGGGTTCGATGCTCGTGTCGAGGGCTCGCGTCCTCGCCGGAGTCACGGCCGGAACCGTCGGCACGGCGGCCCTGCACGCGACGACGTACCTCGACATGGCACTGCGGGGACGGCCCGCGAGCAGGACGCCGGAGCAGTCGGTGGAGGCACTGGCGGCCCGGACCGGCATCGCGATCCCCGGAGGTCCCGAGACCCGTGGGCACCGGCTCGAAGGCCTCGCGGCTCTGCTCGGGCTTGCGACCGGCGCCAGTCTCGGCGCCGCGATCTCGGCCGCCGACGCCGCCGGCGGCGACGCGGTGAGCCGCCTGCCGGTCGCCTGGCTCGGCCTGCTGTTCAGCGGGTCAGCCCTGGCGGTGGCCAACGCTCCCATGGCCGCGCTCGGCGTCACCGACCCGCGCAGATGGGATGCAGCCGACTGGCTCAGCGACGTGGTCCCGCACCTCGCCTACGGCTTTGCCGCCGCCTTCGTATATCGGGCCCTGGGGTCCCGAGGCTGAGCATGGCTACCACTCGACGGCTCTGACCTGACCACGGTGGACGGCCCCTGCCCTGTGACCCAGGGCAGGGGCCGGCGTGGTCATCGACCGCTCGGGGGCCCACGCTGGTGGACGGGGATGGTGGCCGGGATCAGCCGCTCGCGAGGAGGGCGAGCGGGCGTGGGGCGGCGCTTGTCCCCTGGCCTACGCGGCAAGTGCGCTCCCTGGTGCGGTGCAGGGCACTGGGGGACGGCGCCGCCCCAGCCGGCCTCCACGATGGCGTCGAACTCGGCTCGGACCCACTCGTCGTCAGCGACGAGCAGGTCGAGCAGCTCCACCGCGCGGGTGTCGTGCGTAACGGTGCACCCGACGGCGGGATGAGCGATCGCGAGGTCGACAGCCGGTCTCATCGTGGACCACCAACAGCCTCAGCTCAGGACGAGATGGCCTGCTGCTCGCTGTTGGAAGACGTGCCGATCTCGATCTTGCGTGGCTTCGCCCTCTCGGCCACCGGGATGGTCAGCTTCAGGACGCCGGCGTCGTAGTCGGCCTTGACCTGGTCGAGGTCCAGGTTGTCGCCGAGCACCAGCTGCCGGCTGAAGAGACCCGTCGGCCGTTCGGCGGCGAGCATCTCCCAGTCGCCGTTCGAGGCGGGCCGCTCCGCCCTGATCGTCAGGACGTTGCGCTCCACATCGATGTCCAGCGTCTCGGGGCGCACACCCGGCAGGTCGAACTCGACGACGAACGTGTCGCCTTCCCGCCAGGCGTCCATCGGCATGACCGCGGGCCGAGATGTGGTGCCCGTGCCCAGAAGCTGCTGGGCGAGCCGGTCGAACTCGCGGAACGGGTCGGAACGCATCAGCATGACTACACCTCCACATCATGTCTTGTTTCACCACCACCATTTATCTATGGTGGTCGACACAGATTGATATAACACGGTGGACACAGATCCTCAAGTAGGATCGCAAGGAAATTTCGTACGACGTACCGGCACGGAGGCCGCGATGACCGACTGGGGTCCCGATCGGGCGCTGTACGCGATCTCGGTCGCGGCGGAGCTGACCGGCGTCGACCCCCAGATGCTGCGCCTGTACGAGAGTCGAGGGCTGCTCAGCCCGCAGCGCACCGAGGGCGGCACGCGTCGCTACAGCGACCAGGACCTCGAGCGGGTCAACAGGATCACGACGCTGCTGTCAGCCGGACTCAACCTCGCCGGCGCGGAGCAGGTCCTGGCACTCGAGGACGAGACCGAGCGCCTCCGCGACCAGCTCGCCAGCCTCCGCCGTTCCAGCCGCAGGGACTCCCGGCGGTCGACCTCAGGCGGCTGACGCCGGGCCCGGCACGGACTCCCCGTGGTCGTGCAGGGAGAGGTAGCGGTCCTGCCGAGGACGCTCGGTGCCTCCCGTGTCGAGCCAGGCGGCGGCACTCTCCCGACCGCGCCTGATCAGCTCGGCGGCGTGCCCGAAGCTCGCCGGTGAGACCGACAGTGGGCACAGCGGCGGGAGGATCTTGATGTGCGCCGATCCGGCCAGCAGCCGGATCTCGTGGGCGAGCCGCTGCTGCATGAGCAGGGTCAGGGCGTGCAGTGCGACCCCGATGGCGCCGCGCGGGAGCTGAGGCAGCGCGCACGCCGAGCCACCCGGCAGCACGTAGATGACGTCGGCCCCCAGGCCGTTGGCCGAGCTCACGCCGGTGCCGTCCGCAACTCCGCCGTCGATGAGGAAGCGGTCGTGGTGGGCAACCGGCGGGAGCAGCCCGGGCACGGCTGCGCTGGCCAGCACGGCCGTGGTGAGGGGACCGTCGGAGATGAGGGTCTCCCGACCGGTCAGGACATCGGTGGCCACGATGTACAGCGGGATGGAGGTCTCGCGCAGGTCCTGGGCACGCACGTGCGCATCGACCAGGAGGCGCAGGGGCGTGTTGGAGCAGACCGCGGGGCTGAGACCGCTGATGCCGCTGAGGACCTGGCGGCCGGCGACCGGGAAGACGTCCTTGCGCCGCAGCCGCGTCCACACGTCGACGAGTCCCGCCAGCGAGTCCGCGCTGGTGCCGCGGTCGGCTACCCAGGCGGCGTTCACCGCCCCGGCGGAGGTGCCCAGCAGCATGTCCGGCTCGACGCCGCGCTGGGCCAGCGCCTGGAGCATCCCGACCTGCACCGCCCCGAGGCTGCCGCCGCCGGAGAGGACGAACGCCGTGGTCATGGCCCGATCTCCGCGAGCGGCACGGCGACGTCGCGAAGCGCGGCGAGGTCGACAGCGCCGGCGGCGACCACCGAACGGACGTGGTCGATGGCGTCCCAGTCGTTGACGTGCAGGCCGGCCACGACACGGCCCTCGACGATCCAGAACGCCGTGAAGACACGCTCACCCACGTCCCCGCGGATGACCACCTCGTCGTAGCCGGACCGCCCGACGTGTCCGACGTACTCCATGCCGAGGTCGTACTGGTCGGTGAAGAAGTACGGCAAGCGCTCGTAGGGCTCCGCCCCGCCGAGCATGTTGACCGCGGCGCAACGCCCTTGGCCGATGGCGTTGTCCCAGTGCTCGACGCGCAGATGGGCTCCGAGCAGGGGGTGGTACGCCGAGGCGACGTCGCCGGCGGCGAACACGTCGGGGTCGGACGTCCGCAGGAGCGCGTCGACGACGATCCCGTCGTCGACCTTCAGGTTCGCCCGCTCGGCGAGGTCGACGTCGGGCACTGCGCCCGCTCCGACGACGAGGAGGTCCGCGGAGAGCACGGTCCCGTCGTCCAGGCCGACCACCGCGTCGCCGCCCTCGAGCCGAGCGTGGGTGACCATCCGACTCGTGCGCAGGTCCACACCGTGCTCGCGGTGCAAGGTGGCGAAGACGTCCCCCAGCTCGGGGCCGAGGACCTGCTGCAACGGCGTCTCGAGCGCCTCGACCACGGTCACCTCGCAGCCCGCGGTCCTCGCCGAGGCCGCCACCTCGAGCCCGATCCAGCCTCCGCCGACGATGACCACGCGAACCCCGGGAAGCAGCTCGCGGCGCAGCCTTGTGCTGTCGTCGAGCGTGCGCAGGTAGGCGACGGGAGCTCCCGACGCGTCCAGGAAGGGCAGTCGGCGTGCCGACGCTCCGGTCGCCACCAGCAGTCGGTCGTAGTCGACCCGCACGGCATCCAGCGTGACCGTGCGCGCGGCCAGGTCGATCTCGCGAGCGGTGGTGCCGAGCAGGACGTCGACATCGTGCTCCTGGTACCAGTCCCGGGGCCGCACGAAGACGTCGTCCAGGGGAGTGTCTCCGGCGAGGTAGCCCTTGGACAACGGCGGCCGCTCGTAGGGCAGGTGCGGTTCCGCGCAGACCAGCGTGACCGCGCCCGCGTACCCGTGATCGCGCAGGCCGACTACAGCGCTGGCGGCCGCGAGCCCGCCTCCGACCACGACGATGCGCTCCGGGCGGTGTGGCCGCCGCGTCATCGTGTCCTCCGGTCCCGCGTGAGCCCGAGGAACTCCGCGCGGGACGCGGCGTCGGTGCGCAGTCTGCCGAGCAGGGCGGAGGTGACGGTGCGGGTGCCAGTCGCGCGGACCCCACGCAGGGTCATGCAGGTGTGCTCGGCCTCGATCACGACGCCGGCCCCGCGAGGGCAGAGATGCGTCTGGAGGTGTTCGGCGACCTGCTGGGTGAGCCGCTCCTGGGTCTGCGGGCGGTGGCTGTAGAAGTCGACGACCCTGGCCAGCTTCGACAGCCCCAGGACCCGGTCCGCGGGAAGGTAGCCGACGTGGGCCACGCCGACGAACGGCAGCATGTGGTGCTCGCACACGGACCGAACCGGGATGTCCTCCACCAGCACGAGCTCGTCGTATCCCTCGCTGTTCGGGAACGTCGTGAAGTCGAACGGCTCCACGGTCAGCAGCTCGGCGTACGCCGCGGCCATCCGGCGTGGCGTGTCGGCGACGTGCACGGAGTCCAGGTCCTGCCCGAGAGCGACGAGCAGGGCCGCCGCTGCCGCCTCGGCCGCCTGGAGGTTCACTGCGGTTGTGTCGGGCGTCATCCGTGGCCGCCAGGGCAGCACCTCCGCCCCGCGTTCTCCGGGAGCGGGTCCGATGTCCGGCGTTCGTGAGGTGAGGGATGGCTGGCCCATGACCGCTCCTTTGCCGAGGTTTTCTAGCAGAGAGTTTCTTCGACAGTAGAGCCGTGGGGATTCTTAAGTCAAGGCGTTTGTCTTTTAGACTCTGGCGTTGTGCCAGGAGCCGACCGCTGGACCCACGCCGCCGTCCGAGCCAGCCAGTCGGCCGCCTGCTGACCTTCGAGAGCCGGTCCCCGATCGCGCACCAGCACCGGCAGCGCCGTGGCACGGGTGGCCCGCCGCTGGGCCTCCCACTGGCGCTGGAGCCGCCGTGCGGGGCGGGCGTTCGGGCGGTGACCCTGCCGGAACGCGGAGAGGACGTCCTCCATCAGCGTGTGGGTCTCGCGTGCGTCCCCCAGGTCGAAGCCGTGCAGCCAGAGCGCGTCGAAGAGCGCTCGCCGGGCCTGCCTGCCCGCGCCCCGCTGGTACGCGTCGGCGTACGCCGTGACCGCGGCTGCCGTACCTGGGACGAAGCCGGCGAGGGACGAAGGCAGGGTCTCGTCGGGAAGGAGGACCGCAAGCGTGCGCTCGAGCTCCGCGTGCACGCGGTCGAGGCGTTCGGCGCGGGCCGACGCGTCCGTCGAGGGAGCCGCTTCCTCGACGACCGCGCGCCAGTCGACGTGCACGCCGACGCTCTCGAGCACATGGGCTCGGCGCGAGGCGAGGTAGCTCCAGGGCGAGTCGAAGGCGGCGTAGACCACCAGGCGCCGACGCGACCGAGGCGCTGCCGGTGGCGGATCATGCGGCTGCGCGTGGGTTCCTCCGCTCGGGTTCGGAGGAACCCACGCCCCCACCCTTGCCGGCTGCGTGAGCGGAAGGGGAGCCGGCTCCGTGGCAGTGGTGGGTGCCGTCGTCATGGACAGTGGCGAGGGGACCGGCGACCCGTGCTGACACGTGGGGTGAGGCATCAGCACCACACCCTTCTCTTCGGTTGTCGTGGTTCGACTGTGCGCCTCCGGTACGGGCCTCGACCATGGTCCGGGTCGGACAAGGAAGGGCAATGTGGTTTGCCGGTCCCCGGCAACCAGCGGCTACCGCGCCGGTGGCGTCAGCGGTCGGTCCGGCCAGTCGAGGAGCTTCGCGCCGAGGACCGCCGCCTGGAGGGTGAACCGGTGCGCCGGGTCCAGAGGGTCGAAGCCGGTCAGCGCCTTCACCCGGTTGAGCCGGTAGGTCACCGCCCGCACCGACAGGTGCAGGGTGCCGGCCGTCGTCGTGGCCACGCAGCCGCAACCGAAGTAGGCGGCCAGTGTGTCCACGAGCGGTGCGGCACCTCCGCGGGCCCGCCGGAGCGGGTTCAGGACCGAGTACACCAGGTCGACGAGCGCGGGCTGGTCACGGGCGAGGACCCGGTAGGTGAGCAGGTCCCTGGTCTCGACGACCGGCCGATCGAGGTTCATGCGTTCGGCCATCGTCAGTCCCTCGCGAGCCTCCTCGTAGGACCGGGCGATCCCGTAGGCGCCCGGGTGCGCCCTCCCCACTGCCACCCGCCACGGGCCGGTGTTCCGCAGCCGGCTGAGCTCGGCGTGCACGATCTTGCCCAGGTCGCCCGTCGTCGACAGGCCGTCGGCCATCGGGCGGGCACCGGTCGCCTCGGCCAGCGCGAGCACGACGACGAGTCCGTCCTTGGTCGCCACCAGCACGTCGCGGTCTCCGAACCGGTCGATGACCACTCTCTCGAGAGCCGACGTGGCGGCCGCGATCTCGGAGAGCCGCCGCCCCGGCTGGGCGAGGGCGACCTGGTGCGCCCGGGTCAGGTCGAGCCCGAACGGCTCGGCGCGCTCGACCAGCTCGCTGAGGTGGGCATCGCCGCGGAGCAGGTCCTCGACCAGTTCCCGCCGCAGGTTCTCCTCGCGGCGCACCATCTCGCGACCCGCCTCGGCGTGGCCGTCGGCAAAGGCGGCGACGGCGTCGTCCACGACCTGCAGGAGGGCCTCGGCGGCCGAGCGCACCGCCTTGTTGTCCCGCTCCCGGATCACCGCCGGCAGCTCGCTCCACACGCGGCGCGCGGCCGAGAGGTAGAGGTCGACGCCCTGCCCGACCGGGACCCCGTCCTCCGCGGCGCGTCGTCCCTGGAGCCGGACGGCACCGATCTCGGCGCGGTCCGGGAAGCGACCCAGCGCCGCCGCGTCCGCCAGCATCGTCAGGTAGCCACCCAGATAGCCACTCGGCACGTCGCCCGCGTCGCGACTGGCCAGCCGCGCGACCTCGACGAGCCAGGGCTGCTCCACCTCGCCCGAGTCCCGGCCGTTCCGGTCCATCGCCGCCGCCCCTCTCGAGCCGGCCACCAGTACACGCCACGTTGCCGGGGTCCGGCAAGCACGCGATCCCCCGCCTCGTTTCCGCTCGTCGGCAAGTACGACGCAGGATGTCGGCCGGTGATGGACGGCGACAGGCACTGCGTCGTCGCGCCATGGTGGAGGGTGCCGAGGAGGATCGAGGACGACGATGAAGGGCCGGCGGATCTACCGGATCGTGTGGTCGGGCGTGGTCGTGCCGCTGGGCACCGCCGGTTTCGTCGCCGCCGTGCTGCTGTCGGCGCCGGCCCTCGCGGCGGTGCTGGCGCTGGCGATCGTGGGGACCAGCCCCCGCGTCGTGCGCAGCTCGCTGCGGTGGTGGGAGGCGCCGCCACCGACGTCGGCTGCCACCCGTCTCGACGGGTTCAGCCAGGCGTTTGCGTCCGCCTTTCCCGAGTTCGCGATCCTTCCCGGCACGCCACCGGCGGCGCCTTCCACGGACCTGGCGGCCATGACCGACGAGCAGCTGTGTCGGCAGTGGCGGACCAGCTGCACGCTGGTCCAGGAGGCCTCGGCTCGGCAGCTCGGCCGGGTCCTGCAGACGCGACAGGGCTACCTCGACGAGCTCGAGCGGAGGAACGAGGCGGGCTTCGGCGCCTGGCTCGCGTCCGGCGCCCGAGCCGAGTCCGACCCCCTGCCCTACCTCAGGGGTGAGCGAGCGGTCGGCTCCGCGATCGACTGGAACGAGCTCACCTCGGGGCACGACGGGTGACCTCCGACGTGATGCTCGGGGTCGGCATCGAGGGGCCGCTCCACCTAGCGGGACGACCCGTCGCCCCTTGAGACGATCGGCTATGGTCCCGGCATGGAGGGCATCGAGCTGATGACGCGCACCACGGCGGTCGACCGTGCCCACACGCCGTCCCACGTGCCGTCGGGTGCCGCCCTCCTCGCCCTCGCCCTCAGCGAGCAGGCCCGCGGCATCCGCGGGCTCGACGTGCTCCGTCGCAGCGTCGACCGGGCTCCGCCCCACCAGTCCTGATCCCGCGCCCTCCGGCGTCGACCCTCGTCGGTCCGCCGGCCGTCGTGCGCCGTCTCGAAGCGGCTCGGCGCACTCGTCTGCAAGGACCAGGCATGTCCGTTCACTCCTCCCTGCCCCGACCCACCCTCGACCTCGAGGCCGTGCGGCTCGACCTCGAGATCGCCGAGACCACCCGGGCGCGCCAGCTCGCCCAGCTGCCGCACTCACCCGGCGACCCGGTCGCGGCCCGCCACCGCGAGAGCGTCGAGCGGCTCCTGCTCGAGATCCGACAGGCCCTCGGCCGCCTCGACGACGGCGGCTACGGCACCTGCACCGCCTGCCGGAAGCCCATCCCGCCGGCTCGGCTCGAGCTTCGTCCGTGGGCCGCCACCTGCACCCGGTGCGCCCAGCGCTGACGTCCGCAACCCACGGAGGTACTCATGCATCGCCACATCGGGATCGTCGGGGCCGGCATGGTCGGCCTGTCCACCGCCTGGTTCCTCCAGGAGCGGGGGTTCGACGTCACCGTGCTCGAGCGCGCTCACCCGGGAGCCGGAGCCTCGTGGGGGAACGCGGGGTGGCTCACCCCGGAGCTGACCACTCCCCTGCCGCACCCCTCGGTCCTGGCGTACGGCGTCCGGGCGCTGCTCAGGCCGACCTCTCCGGTCTACGTGCCGCCGACCGCGGATCCCCGGCTGGTGCGGTTCCTGACGTCGTTCGCGCGGCACTCGACGCACCGGCGGTGGGCGAGGGCGATGCGTGACTACGTGCCCATGAACAGCATGGCGCTCGACGCCTTCGACGACCTCACCGACGGCGGGGTCGACAGCCCGACCGTCGACGCGGACCCCTTCCTCGTCTGCTTCCGCACGGTTCGCGAGCGCTACGCGATGCTGGCGGAGCTCGATGAGATCCGGGCAGCCGGTCAGGAGGTGAAGGCCGACGCCCTCGACGGCGACGAGGTGCGCCAGGTGGAGGGCACCGTGTCCGACGAAGTAGGGGCGGCGCTGCGCATCCACGGACAGCGGTACCTGAACCCGCCGGCCTTCGTGGAGGCGTTGGCGGACGCGGTGCAGGAGCGCGGGGGTGTCGTCGTCCCCGAGGCCGATGTCCGCCGCGTGCTCGACCTCGACGACAGGGTGGCGCTGCACACGACCGACGGGCGCGAACGGACCTTCGACGCCGTGGTGGTCGCGAACGGCGCCTGGATGAACCGGCTGGTCCGGCCCTTCGGCGTACGACGGCTGGTGCAGGCCGGGCGCGGCTACAGCTTCAGTGTCACCGGGGACAGGCTCCCGGCCGGTCCGGTGTACTTCCCCACCCAGCGGGTCGCCTGCACGCCGATCACCTCACCTGCGGGCGAACGCCGGCTGCGCGTCGCCGGGATGATGGAGTTCAGAAGCCCCGAGGCTCCTCTGGACCACCGCCGCGTCGACAGCATCGTCGAGGCGGTCCGCCCGCTGTTCTCCGGTGTGGACCTCGACAACCGCGTCGACGAGTGGGTCGGGTCGCGGCCGTGCACTCCGGACGGGCTGCCGTTGATCGGCCGGACCAGGTCACCGCGCGTGTTCGCGGCCGGTGGCCACGGCATGTGGGGCATCGCGTGGGGCCCGTTGACGGGACGACTCCTCGCGGAGCAGATCGCCACCGGCCAGGCGTCGCCGACCTTACGACCGTTCGACCCGCTCCGCTGACGGTCGCGCAGTCGCGGAGTCGTGGGTCGGAGTCGTCCTCACGCCCCGTTGGACGCCTCGTGCCAGTCCCAGTGAACGCGTGGGTAGTCCTCGAGTGATGGAACCAGGCAGCCGCAGATCCTGCACGTCCTGCCGGCGCTCGACGAGTCGTCGTAGAACTCGTCGAGGTCTGGCTCCGGGACGTCGGGTTGCTGACTCACCTCGCTCACGCTACCCGCGAACCGGGGATCTCACCATCGGTCGCCCGGTGGCCGCAGACTGCGAGGGCATGGCGTACCCGAGCCCTGGGCATACGACGTCCATGACCGACGAGCGATCCCCCGACCAGTCCCTTCAGGACCCGACCGAGCTGCACACCCAGCCGGAGACCGAGGGCGAGCAGCTCCCCCAACCGGGTGCTCGCGAATCCGTCACGCCGGAGATGCGCGACGAGCCGGACCACGGAGAGACGACCTACCGGGGACACGCACGGCTCCAGGACCAGGTGGCCGTCATCACCGGGGGAGACTCCGGGATCGGCCGCGCGGTGGCGCTGGCGTTCGCCCGCGAGGGCGCGGACCTGGTCCTCTGCTACCTGGAGGGAGAGGACGAGGACGGGCGGGAGACCGCGCGACTTGTCGAGGAGGCCGGACGCAAGGCGATCCTGGTGCCCGCCGACCTCACCCAGGAGGAGGCGTGCCGCGCACTGGTGGACCGGGCCGTGCAGGAGTTCGGGCGCATCGACATCCTGGTCAACAACGCCGCCTTCCAGATGGCCCAGCCCGGCGGCATCGAGGACATCTCCACCGAGCAGTTCGACCGGGTCATGAAGACGAACCTGTACGCCATGTTCTGGCTGTGCAAGATGGCGTTGCCGCACATGCGCCGCGGCGCCTCGATCATCAACACCTCCTCGGTGCAGGCGTCGTCGCCGTCGCCCGAGCTGCTGGACTACGCGACGACCAAGGCCGGGATCGCCAACTTCACCCGGGGACTCGCCTCGATGGTGGCCGAGCGGGGCATCCGCGTGAACTCGGTCGCACCGGGGCCGATCTGGACGCCGCTCATCCCCGCGACGATGCCGGAGGAGAAGGTCGAGTCCTTCGGCGAGCAGACACCGATGGGACGTGCCGGCCAGCCGGCGGAGGTCGCCACCGCCTTCGTGTATCTCGCCTCGGCCGAGTCGAGCTACATCACCGGTGAGGTCCTCGCCGTGACCGGTGGGCAACCGGTCACCGTCTGAGTCTCACCGCACGGTGGTCGAGCCCGTCGAGACCAGGCGAGGCCCGGAGCCACGCCGCACGGTGGTCGAGCCCGTCGAGACCACGCGAGGCCCGGAGCCACGCCGCACGGTGGTCGAGCCCGTCGAGACCACGCGAGGCCCGGAGCCACGCCGCACGGTGGTCGAGCCCGTCGAGACCACGCGAGGCACGGAGCCACGCCGCACGGTGGTCGAGCCCCGTCGAGACCACGCGAGGCCCGGAGCCACGCCGCACGGTGGTCGAGCCCGTCGAGACCAGGCGAGGCACGGAGCCACGCCGCACCGTGGTCGAGCCCGTCGAGACCACGCGAGGCACGGAGCCACGCCGCACCGTGGTCGAGCCCGTCGAGACCACGCGAGGCCCGGAGCCACGCCGCACGGTGGTCGAGCCCGTCGAGACCACGCGAGGCCCGGGGGCCGAACCGCCCTCAGCCTCTGCGGGACCGTCGAGCGGTGACGTAGGCGGGCGCGCGGAGTCGGCGCACCCAGTCGTAGGTCTTCAGGCCCGGGAGCACGTTCTCGACCGGGTCGAACGACAGGGGCATGTCCCCCTCGCCGGCGGCGTCCTCGTGCAGCGACAGCTCGGCGAACGGGTTCCAGGGGCCGGGGCCGACCGCCCACCCGAGGGCGATCCTGACCTCGTCGAGGAAGACCGCGGACAGCAGCACCGCACCCGCCGGGGTCCGATAGGGCAGCAACGTGGTCATCGGTCTCCGGTACGGCGACCGGGCGGCGGTCAACGTGAAGCGCGTCAGCCTGCCGAGTCCGGTCGTGGCGAACAACAGGTCGCCGTGGCGGGCACCGTCGGTCGGCACCCGGATCGCAAGGCCGAAGATGTCGGGGGCGGGCGGGGGCAGGCCGACGGCCCGGGACTGCCGCACCAGCACGCGATCCTCGCCCGGCCGGTCCAGCCACGCGGCGCCGGTCTCGTCCCCCGCACCGCGCCGGCGCAAGGTGCCGGTCACGACGGAACCCCGCGGGTGCAACGGCTTGGCGGACGGCCGCGCCGTCACCAGCCCGGTCGCGGCTCGAAGGATCTGTCCACCGGCGGAGGCGACGGCGCCGGTCGTGGAGTCGAGAACGCTCATACCCCATCGGTACCCGAGCACGTCGGCGGTAGGCGAGCCAGCCGGTGACCCCGCCGATGTGCGTCGTGGATGCGTACCGCTGCAGCCGCCGGGTACCGGACGAGGGACAGACACACCCGGACTGAGGAGCGCCGATGAGCGAGCAGGGCAACGAGTCCGTCGAGGCCGATATCGACGACCAGGACGCCGAGCCGGCTTCCGCCCCGACGGGAGCTGCGGCGGAGGAGCCCGAGGACGGCGACCAGGACGCCGGGCCGGCCTCCGCACCGACTCTGTAGCCGAACGCAGCAGTCCGACCGTCCGCAGGGGCCCGGACCAGGGGTCGGCGCCATACTCAGCTCATGCGGCGAGCCCTCGACCCCTTCGCCCTGGCGGCGTCGGTGCTGGGAGGCGTCATGCTCGTTGTGTATGTCTCGGTGACTCGGCAGCAGGAGGGCGACCCGGCCACCTGGGTGGTCGCCGCCCTCGTCCTCGGAGTCACGGCCGCTGGATACGGCTCCGTCGGAGCCGCGCCCCATCGCCGTCCGTCGCTCATCCTCGGCGGGCTCGTACTTTTGGTCCTGGGGCTGCTGGCCATCCTCACCCTCGGACTCCCCATCCTCGCGGCCGGAGCCCTGTGCCTCGTTGCCGCCGTGCGCGCCAGACCAGCGTCCCCGGCCGTGGAGCGCGACCGCGGGTAGTGGCAGCTCGCTCAGGGCAGGCGCGGGTTGTGCCGGGTCCAGGGCTTGCTGTCGCGACGCGCACCCATGCCGGCGGCGCACCGCCGGCAGACCTCCTGGACCTCGTCGGCGTCGCGTCCGGTGCCCGGCTGCACGTCGACCCACTGGATGTGCGGGAAACGCAGGAGCCCAGCCTTGGTCAGCTGGACACCGCAGACGGTCTGGTTCGTACGCGGAAGCCATGCGTGCACGAGGCCGGCCGGCGAGCGGAACCCATCCGGATCGGTCCAGGTGCCGGTGGCCGCCACCGACGCGTCCTTCGGTCTCATGGCCGACCCAACGGCAAACGGCCGGCCGGATCCCTCATGACGCGTCCGAGCCCAGGACCTCGCGTCGGTCGTCCGGGAGCCGTCGCGTCCGGCCGGCCCGGTCGAGCTGGTCGAGCAGCGGGAGCACCACCCGTCGGCTGGTGGCCAGCCGCTCGCGGGCCGCGCTCGTCGTGAACGGCTGCTCCAGCTCCCGCAGCCGTACGACGGCCGTCTCGGCTGCATCGGGCAGCAGCACGATCCCCGGCGCGACCCGCCACAGCAGTCCGCTCCGGTGGGCCGCGGCCACGGCCCGGTCATCGAGACCGAGCTCGCGGAGCCGGTCGGCCGTCGGCGCTGCGAACGGCTGGTCCGACAGCTCGCGACGCACGACGTCGACCGCGTCCCGGACGTCGCTCGGCAGGCCGTCCGCTGCAGGCCCGACGACCCGGCCGCCGACGACACGCAGCGGCGGACGGACCAGGGCCCGGACCAGGTCGGGCGACGGCAGCCGAAGACCCGATGCCAGCACACTCAGCGGGACTGCCGGGTCCAGTGGGTGGGCGCGAGCGTGCTCCTCCACCAGCGCGGGCAGCCGGCGCTCCACGGACTCCGCGAGAGCCGGTGCCACCAGCCACGGTCCCGCGACCAGATGGTCGCCCTTGCCGCGGGGAATGCCCAACTGCCGCAGCCGGTCCTCGTGCAGGATCCCGCGACGGGCGAGCTCGTCGGCCAGCCGAGGGGTGCCGTCGGCCGCCGCGAGCTGCTGGGCTCGGCGGGCGGCGGCTCCACGTCGTCGCAGCCGGGGCGGGTCGGGATCGAGCACGTCGACCCGCCAGAGCACGCGACGACCGGGGTCACGGAGCAGGGCACGGTCACCGACGCGCAGCGGTAGCGGCCGGCTCAGGCGGAGCCGCGCGAGCTCCGGACCGAGGGGCCGGCAGTGGACGGCGACATCGGCGGCGCCGACGTGCAGCACCGGTGCCTGCGGCGGATCGCCGGCACCGGTGAGCCTGACGTCGACGACGGACGTGTGGTGCCAGGCGCCCGGGGTGACGAGCGCGCTGCCCCGGCCGATGTCGTCGACCCGGCCGGTGAGGTTGAGGGCGACCCGGGCGACGCCGCACGCCGCTGCGCGATCGCGCTCCAGGGCCTGCACGCCGCGGACCCGCAGCGGGGTATCGCCGAGTGCGAGGGTGTCGCCGACGCGGACCGTCCCGGCCGGCAGGGTCCCGGTGACCACGGTGCCGGCCCCGCGCACCGTGAACCGGCGGTCCACCCAGAGCCGGACGTCGGCGTCTGGGTCGGGCTCGGGCAACGCCGCGACCATGGTGGCCAGGGCGGAGCGCAGCTCGTCGAGGCCCGCGCCGGTGCGGCCGCTGACGGTGACGACGGGAGCCCCCGCCAGGCTCGTGCGGGCGACCTCCGCGGCGGCCCGGGCCGTGGCCGGGCCGGGGTCCGCGAGGTCGGCCCGGGTCACCGCGACCACGGCGTGCCGCACGCCGAGCGCGTCGAGCGCGGCCAGGTGCTCGGCCGCCTGCGGCATCCACGGGTCGTCGGCCGCCACGACCAACAGGACCGCGGGGACCGGCCCCACCCCGGCGAGCATCGTGGTGAGGAAGCGCTCGTGCCCCGGCACGTCGACGAACGCGACGTCCCCCACCTCGGGCCAGGAGGTCCAGCAGTAGCCCAGCTCGATCGTCAGGCCCCGCCGGCGCTCCTCCGCCAGCCGGTCGGGGTCGGTGCCGGTGAGCGCCTTGACCAGCGTGGACTTGCCGTGGTCGACGTGCCCGGCTGTGGCGACGACGTGCATCAGCGCGCCCCGGGCGGCGTGTCCTCGACGATGCGTCGTACGGCGTCGGCGAGGTCGCCGTCCTCGTCGGGGTCGACCGCCAGCAGGTCGAGCAGGAGCCGGCCGCGCTCGATGCGGCCGACGACCGGCGGGTGGCCGCATCGCAGTGGACCGGCGAGGCGCTCGGGTAGGGCGATGGCGACGCTGGGCAGCGCCACCCCCGGCGCGCCGCCCCCGCCCACCGCGCCCGTCGAGTCGACCACTTCGGCGTGAGCCTCCGCCGGGAGCGCGTCACAGATGCTCCGGGCCCGGGCCCGGAGCTCGTCCGGCCGCCGGGTCAGCGCGGCCGGCACGGGCGGCGTCGGCCCGGCCAGGGTGGCCTCGAGTGCCGCGAGGGTGAGCTTGTCGACACGCAGCGCCCGGGCGAACGGGTCGCGCCGCAACCGTTCCACGAGCCCGGCCTCACCGAGCAGCAGGCCGCACTGTGGACCGCCGAGCAGCTTGTCGCCTGAGGCGGTCACGAGGTCGGCGCCGGCGCGCAGCGCGGTGGCCGCGTCGGGCTCGTCCGGGAGGCGCGGGTGCGGGGCCAGCAGTCCGGACCCGATGTCGACGACGAGAGGTGCGCCGAGCCCGGCCAGGTCCCGGACCGACACCGTGGACGTGAACCCGGTGACAGTGAAGTTCGACGGGTGCACCTTGAGGACGTACGCCGTGTCGTCGTCGACGGCGGCTTCGTAGTCGTGCAGCGTCACCCGGTTGGTCGTACCGACCTCCCGTAACCGGGCCCCCACCGACTCCAGCAGCTCCGGGATCCGGAAGCCGTCGCCGATCTCCACCAGCTCGCCGCGCGCGATCACGATCGAGCCCCGGTCGCGAGCGAGCACGCGGGTGACCAGGGCGAGAGCGGCGGCCCCGTTGTTGACCACGTGGACCGCGCCGGCGTCGGGCACCTGCGCTGCCAGCGCCTGGATTGCCCCCCGCCCGCGCGGGCCGCGCCGACCTGTGGACAGGTCCATCTCGACGTCGGTCACCCCGGCCGCCGTACGCACCGCCTCGAGGGCCGCGTCGGAGAGGGGTGCCCGCCCCAGGTTGGTGTGCACCAGCACGCCGGTCGCGTTGACGACGCGGCGCAGGGTCGCCGCCTGCGCCGGGAGCAGCGACACCGCCACGTCAGGGACGGCGTCCGGCGCCACCTCCCCGGCGCGACACCGTTGTTGGGCCGCGACCACCGCATCCTTGACCAGTCGGGTGCCGAGCCGGTCTGCGGCCTCACGAAGCCGTGGATCCGCGAGCACCTGGTCGGTGCGGGGGGTGGCCCGCCTCGGATCCGGCACGCGCCCTCCTGTCACACGGCTGGAGCGGAAGACTGGCGGAGGCGGACGGGAATCGAACCCGCCTGGCCCAGATGCTGGGCCACAACGGTTTTGAGGACCGCGTCCGTCACCAGACGAGAACCGCCTCCGCGGTCACCCTAGCCGCACGGGCTCGGCGCTACGGCGACCTAGGGTGGGCCGCATGACCGCTCGTGTGGAGGTTCCCGAGGCCGCTGTCCGGCTCACCCAGTTCGCCGCGGGCGGCGGATGTGCCTGCAAGGTCCCGCCGGGCGAGCTCGAGCGGGTGCTCGGTGGTCTCACGGGCGGTCGAGCCGGTGGCGACCTGCTGGTCGGCGTGGAGAACGGTGACGACGGGGCGGCGGTCCGCATCGACCCCGCACCCGACGGGAGCGGCCGAGCGCTGATCATGACCGCCGACTTCTTCACGCCGGTCGTCGACGACCCCTACGACTGGGGGCGGATCGCCGCCACCAATGCGATGTCCGACGTGTACGCCATGGGTGGCACCCCGGTAGTCGCCGTGAACCTGCTCGGCTGGCCCCGGGAGACGATCCCGTTCGAGCTGGCCGCCGAGGTGATGCGGGGCGGGGCGGACGCGTGCGCCGAGGCGGGGGCCCATCTCGCCGGTGGGCACAGCATCGACGACCGCGAGCCGAAGTACGGCCTCGCCGTCACGGGGCTGGGCGACCCCGACCGGCTGCTGCGCAACGACGCGGCCGAGCCCGGCCTGCCGCTCACCCTGACCAAACCGCTCGGCCTGGGCATCCTCAACAACCGCCACAAGGCGACCGGCGAGCGGTTCGCGGAGGCGGTGTCAGTCATGACGACCCTCAACCGTGACGCCGCCCGGCTCGCCCTCGCGGCCGGGGTCCGCGCCGCCACCGACGTGACCGGCTTCGGGCTGCTCGGGCACCTGCTGAAGATGATGCGGGCCAGCGGCACGACCGCCGTGCTCGACGCGGCGAGCGTGCCGTACGTCGAGGGGGCGAGGGAGTCGCTCGCCGACGGGTTCGTGCCGGGCGGGAGCCGGCGCAACCTCGACTGGGTCCGCGACCAGGTGGCGTCCGCGGTGGACGACGAGGAGCTGCTGCTGCTCGCCGACGCCCAGACCTCCGGCGGCCTCCTCGTCGTCGGGGAGCTGCCGGGCCACCCGGTGATCGGCGAGGTGGTCCCGGCGGAGGGGCACGCGATCCGGGTGCGCTGACGCGGTGGACGCCACGCACCACCGCCCCTAGGGTCGAGGAATTCGCATGACACCCGGACGGCTGGGTACGTCGAGGACCGGCAGCGGTGCACCAGGAGGGCCGATGGCGGAGAAGAGGTCGACACTCCCCTGGCCCGTGCTGCGCCAGCTCGCCGGGAAGGACCTGTTGGGCCGCGGCAAGGCGGTCCGCTCCCGACGCACCGAGGAGATCGAGCCGCGCACGTCGACCGCCGATCGCGTCGCGCGCAGCGTGTGCCCCTACTGTGCGGTGGGCTGCGCCCAGCGGATCTTCGTCAAGGACGAGCAGATCGTCCAGATCGAGGGCGACCCCGAGAGCCCGGTCAACCGCGGCCGGCTCTGCCCCAAGGGCTCGGCCAGCAAGAACCTCGTCACCAGCGAGCTGCGCGAGACCCGGGTGCGCTACCGCCGGCCCTACGCGACCGAGTGGGAGGACCTCGACCTCTCCACCGCCATGGAGATGATCGCCGACCGTGTCGTACGGACCCGGCGCGACACCTGGCAGGAGCTCGACGAGAAGGGTCGCCGGGTACGCCGCACCATGGGCATCGCCAGCCTCGGCGGCGCGACGCTGGACAACGAGGAGAACTACCTCATCAAGAAGCTGTTCACGGCGATGGGCGCCATCCAGATCGAGAACCAGGCGCGCATATGACACTCCGCCACCGTCCCCGGTCTGGGGACCAGCTTCGGACGCGGCGGCGCCACCGGCTTCACGGCCGACCTGGCCAACGCTGACTGCATCGTCATCCAGGGCTCCAACATGGCCGAGGCGCACCCCGTCGGCTTCCAGTGGGTCGTCGAGGCGAAGAAGCGCGGCGCGCGCGTCATCCACGTCGACCCACGCTTCACGCGCACCAGCGCCGTGGCCGACAAGCACGTCCCGATCCGCGTGGGCAGCGACATCGCCTTCCTCGGCGGGATCGTCAACTACGTCCTGGAGAACGAGCTCGACTTCCGCGAGTACGTCGTCAACTACACCAACGCCGCCACGATCGTCAGCGACAAGTTCCAGGACACCGACGACCTCGACGGGCTGTTCTCGGGCTTCGACGTGGAGAAGCGGACCTACGACCCCTCGAGCTGGCAGTACGACGTCGAGGACGAGTCGAGCGAGCTCGACGGGTCCCAGGCCGACGACGCCGGCGAGCACGCCAAGCACCGGGCGACGGCCGCCGGCATGCAGCACGAGGCCCACGGCATCCAGGTCGCCAGCCACCCGAGGCGCGACGAGACCCTGCAGGATCCGCGCTGCGTCTACCAGGTGCTCAAGCGGCACTTCGCCCGCTACACGCCCGAGATGGTGGAGCAGGTGTGCGGCGTCTCGCAGGAGGACTTCCTCGACGTCTGCCGGGCGTGGACGCAGAACTCCGGCCGCGAGCGGACGACCGCGCTCGTCTACAGCGTGGGCTGGACCCAGCACAGCGTGGGCGTGCAGTACATCCGCACCGGCGCCATCCTGCAGCTGCTGCTGGGCAACATGGGCCGGCCTGGTGGTGGGGTGATGGCGCTGCGGGGCCACGCCAGCATCCAGGGCTCCACCGACATCCCGACCCTGTTCAACATCCTCCCCGGCTACCTGCCGATGCCGAACCCCGACCAGCACGGGTCGCTGTCGGAGTGGGTCGACAGTGTCCGCAAGCCCGGCAGCAAGGGGTTCTGGTCGAAGGCCGACGCCTACGCCGTGAGCCTGCTCAAGGCCTACTGGGGTGATGCGGCCACCGCCGACAACGACTTCTGCTTCGACTACATGCCGAAGATCACCGGCGACCACGGCACCTACCGCACGGTGCTCGACATGATCGACGGCAAGGTCAAGGGCTACTTCCTGCTCGGCCAGAACCCAGCCGTCGGGTCCGCGCACGGCCGGGCGCAACGCCTCGGGATGGCCAACCTCGACTGGCTCGTGGTGCGCGACCTCTTCGAGATCGAGAGCGCCAGCTTCTGGAAGGACTCGCCGGAGGTCGAGACGGGCGAGATCGTGCCCGAGGAGTGCGGCACCGAGGTGTTCCTGCTGCCCGCAGCGTCGTACGCCGAGAAGGAGGGCACCTTCACGCAGACCCAGCGGATGCTGCAGTGGCGTGAGAAGGCCGTCGAGCCGCCGGGCGACTGCCGCTCGGAGCTGTGGTTCTTCTTCCATCTCGGCCGCATGGTCCGGGAGCGGCTTTCCGCGTCGACGGACGAGCGCGACCGTCCCCTGCTCGACCTCGCCTGGGACTACCCCGTGCACGGGGAGCACGACGAGCCCAGCGCCGAGGCGGTGCTGATGGAGATCAACGGCTACGAGGTGGCGACGCGCCGGCCGCTGTCGTCGTTCACCGAGATGAAGGCCGACGGTTCCACGCTGGGCGGCTGCTGGATCTACACCGGCGTGTTCGCCGACGGGGTCAACCAGGCCGCGCGCCGCAAGTCCCGTCACGAGCAGTCGTTCGTGGCCCCGGAGTGGGGCTGGGCCTGGCCGATGAACCGCCGCATCCTCTACAACCGCGCCTCCGCCGATCCCGAGGGCAGGCCGTGGAGCGAGCGCAAGGCCTACGTGTGGTGGGACGCCGACGCCGGCGAGTGGACCGGCCAGGACGTGCCGGACTTCGAGAAGACCAAGCCCCCGAGCTACCGGACGCGCCCAGGCGTCGACGGCGTCGAGGCGATCGAGGGTGTCGACCCGTTCATCATGCAGGGCGACGGCAAGGGCTCGCTCTACGTGCCGCAGGGGTTGATCGACGGCCCGATGCCGACCCACTACGAGCCCGTCGAGTCGCCCTTCCGCAACCTGCTCTACGGGCAGCAGGCGAACCCGACCCGCAAGGAGTACCGCCGCGACGACAACCCGATGAATCCCGCACCGCCGGAGGAGCACGTCGACGTCTTCCCCTACGTCTTCACGACCAGCCGACTCACCGAGCACCACACCGCGGGCGGGATGAGCCGCTACCTCGAGCACCTCTCCGAGCTGCAACCGGAGATGTTCGTGGAGGTCTCCCCCGCCTTGGCGGCCGAGCGCGGGCTCGAGCACATGGGTTGGTGCCACGTGATCACGGCCCGGTCGGCGGTCGAGGGCCGGGTGCTGGTCACCAACCGGCTCCGCCCGCTCAAGGTGGAGGGCCGCACCGTCCACCAGGTGTGGATGCCCTACCACTGGGGCGGCGGCGGGCTGGTCCGCGGCGACTCGACCAACGACCTGTTCGGCATCACGCTCGACCCCAACGTGCTGATCCAGGAGAGCAAGGTCGGCACGTGCGACGTCCGGCCCGGACGACGCCCGACCGGCGCGGCGCTCCGGAAGTACGTCGGCGACTACGCGGAGCGCGCCGGGGTCGCCGACTCCGACTACCCGGCCATCGTCACGGCCTCGGCCGACGCCCAGACCCGGTCCGCCGCCGCCCGCGACGGCGGGCAGGACCGCGACGAGCAGGAGGACGACCAGTGATCGGCCGCAACAGCCTCTTCGGGCCGCTCGACCCGGCCCCCGACGCCGGCTACGACGACGCCCCCGCCCGCAAGGGCTTCTTCACCGACACGAGCGTGTGCATCGGCTGCAAGGCCTGCGAGGTCGCCTGCAAGGAGTGGAACGACGTCCCCGAGAACGAGTTCGCGATGCTCGGCACGTCCTACGACAACAGCCATTCCCTCAACGCCAACCAGTGGCGCCACGTCGCCTTCATCGAGCGCTCCACGCCGCGCGCCGAGCCCGTCTCGCTGGGGATGCCCACCGTCGGCGCCGCCACGGCCGACGTACCCGAGGAAGAGAAGCCCGACTTCACGTGGCTGATGTCCTCCGACGTGTGCAAGCACTGCACGCACGCGGCCTGTCTCGACGTCTGCCCGACGGGATCGCTGTTCCGCTCGGAGTTCGGCACCGTGGTCGTGCAGGACGAGATCTGCAACGGCTGCGGCTACTGCGTCGCCGCCTGCCCCTACGGCGTGATCGACCGGCGCAAGGGACCGGAGGGCGACCCGAAGGTGGGCATCGCCCAGAAGTGCACGCTCTGCTACGACCGGCTCACGGACGGCCAGACCCCCGCGTGCGCGCAGGCGTGCCCCACCGAGTCGATCCAGTTCGGCGACGTCGAGGTGCTGCGCGAACGCGCCAACGAGCGGGTGACGCAGCTCCACGAGCGGGGCGTCATGGACGCCCGCCTCTACGGCAACGACCCCGAGGACGGGGTCGGCGGGACCGGCGCCTTCTTCCTGCTGCTCGACGAACCGGAGGTCTACGGCCTGCCACCCGACCCGGTCGTGACCACCAAGGACCTGCCCCAGATGTTCCGCCGCGCCGGCGTCGCGGCGGCCGCCATGCTGGCGGGCGCCGCGCTGTCGTTCGTCAGGAGAGGCCGATGACGCAGGTGCAGCACGGCGGCAGCCCCGGCAGCCCGCACCGATCGGGAGCCGGCCGTGGCGGCGACCGGGTGATGGTGCCGGAGGCCGAGTTCACCTCCTACTACGGACGCGCCATCGTGAAGCCGGCGCCGTGGGAGCACGACATCGCCGTCTACCTGTTCTCCGGAGGCGTCGCCGCAGGGACTTCGATGCTCGCCGCCGGGGCGGACCTCACCGGCCGCCCGGCGCTGCGCCGGGTCGCCCGGCTCGGCTCGCTCGCCGGGCTGGCGGTCAGCATCGGCGCCCTCGTCCACGACCTGGGCAGGCCCAGCCGCTTCCTGAACATGCTGCGGGTGGCCAAGCTGACCTCGCCGATGTCCGTCGGCACCTGGATCCTCTCCCTCCACGGCCCGTTCGCAGGCCTCGCCTCGATGGCCGAGCTGGCCGGGATGCTGCCCGCCCGCTGGCAGCGCGGACCGGTCCGGCTCCTGCTCGCCCTCGGCCGGCCGGCCGGGATCGTCGGGGCGGTGACCGCGCCGCCCGTGGCCGCCTACACCGCCGTGCTCCTCTCCGACACGGCCACTCCCGCCTGGCACTCCGCCTACGAAGAGCTGCCCTTCGTCTTCTGCGGCTCGGCCGCTGCCGCCTCGGGTGGGCTCGGCATGCTGGGCGCACCCGCCGCCGAGGCCGGTCCCGCGCGCGCCTTCGCGATCGGCGGCGCCGTCGTCGAGCTCGCCGCCGAGCACCGGATGGAGCGCTCCATGGGTCTGGCCGCCGAGACGTTGCACCAGGGCAGGGCCGGACGCCTGATGAAGGCCAGCAAGCTGCTAACGGTCGCCGGCGCCGTGGGCGCGCTGGCCGGCGGGCGCAGCCGGGCGCTGTCGATGGTCTCCGGGGCCGCGCTCATGGCGGGCTCCCTGTGCACGCGCCTCGGGGTCTACGAGGCCGGCATCGCCTCGGCGAAGGACCCCAAGTACACCGTCGTACCCCAGCGTGAACGGGTCGATCGCGGGGAACAGGTGACCTACGGGGGTTGAGCCCAGGCCCCCTTCTCGGGCAGAGCGGAGGCCATCGGCATGGTTAGGCAGAGCGGCACCAACGAGCAGAACCGCACCGAGCACGAGGGACAGGCACCCGGCGGCTTCCGCTGGCTGCTGGTGGCCGGCGGGTTGCTGCTGCAGTTCTCGATCGGCGCGGTCTACGCCTGGTCGGTCTTCGGTGGGGCTCTCGAGGAGGCCGAGTCCTGGCAGCTGAGCAAGGTCAAGGCCTCGCTCCCGTTCACCGTGACGATCGGGATGATCTTCATCGGCAGCTACGTCGGCGGCCGACTGCAGGACGTCAAGGGCCCGCGCATCGTCGCCCTGGCAGGAGGGGTCGTCTACGCCGTCGGGATCCTCCTGGCGTCGTTCACCCAGAGCGCCGACGACTACTGGTTGCTGATCATCGGGTACGGCGTCATCAGCGGCTTCGGGCTCGGCTTCGCCTACATCGTCCCGATCGCGATGCTGCAGAAGTGGTTCCCCGACAAGACCGGCCTCATCACCGGTCTGGCGGTGGGCGGCTTCGGCTTCGGCGCGGTGCTCACGTCGCCGGTCGCCCAGTGGCTGATCGACCGTGACCCCGAGGATCCGACCAGTGCCTTCCTTCCGCTCGGCATCGCCTACCTCGTGATGTCCCTGGCCGGTGCGGCGCTCTTCCGCAACCCGCCGGAGGGCTACACCGTGCCCGGCTACGAGCCGGCATCGGACGACGGCAGCGGGGCGGACGCCGGCAAGGAGTACACGCAAGGGGAGGCGCTCCGGACGCCGCAGTGGTACCTGCTCACCGGGATCCTCACGCTCAGCGTGAGCGCCGGCATCGCGCTGATCTCCCAGGCCAAGCTGAGCGCCACCGACATCGCGGGCTACAGCGTCACCGGGGCCGCGACGCTCGTCGGCGTGCTCGCCGTCTTCAACGGCGGCGGCCGGATCGTCTGGGCCGCGATCTCGGACTACATCGGGCGGATGAAGACGTTCGCGGCCATCCTGCTGCTCCAGGGGGTCTGCCTCATCGTGCTGCCGCACGCAAGCAACGAGATCCTCTTCTTCGTCCTCGCCGCGATCGTCTACCTCTGCTACGGCGGCACGTTCGGCACCATGCCCGCGACCGCCGGCGACTTCTTCGGGGTGCGCAACGCCGGTGCCATCTACGGTCTGATGCTGGTCGGCTGGAGCCTCGGCGGCATCATCGGTCCGGTCATCGCCTCCGCGCTGATCGGCGAGGACAAGGCCTACACGCTCGCCTACACGACCATCGGCATCATCGCCCTGGCCTCGGTGCTGCTGACCTTCGTCACGAAGGTGCCCGCAGAACGGCGGAGCGCCGTCACCACTCGCTAGCTAGGGGCGACGGTCGCGGTGCACCGCCGCCCACGCCTGGAAACCACCACACAGATCGGTCGCGTTGCGCAGCCCGAGTCGCTGCAGCGTGTGTGCGGCCAGGCTGGAGCTGTAGCCCTCGTCGCACACGATCACGACCTGGCGGTCGGGGTCGTCCGCGAACGGCAGCCGGTCCGGACTGCTCGGATCGAGCCGCCACTCGAGGACGTTCCGGTCGATCACGACCGCGCCCGGCAGGTCCCCGTCCCGGACACGCTGCTCGACGGGCCGGATGTCGACGACCAACGCTCCCGAGGCCACGACCGCCTCCAGCTCGAGCGGCTCGACCCGTTGGAGGCCGCGACGGCTCTCCTCCAGCAAGCGGCTGATCGCGGAGGCCTCCGGGTCGTTCATGCGATGACGATACGGAGTCTGCGCCAGCGGGTCTCATGGCGAGGTCCGCGGGCGACATACCTTGGTCGAGACGGGGTACCCAGACAGGGAGCGGGGGTCAGTCGGCACTCAAGGAGCAGCCATGAACATCGGACGCCTCGTCGCTCGGACCGTCATCGGCGGGCTGTTCGTGGGCCACGGCACCCAGAAGCTGATGGGCTGGTTCGGCGGCCCGGGCATCGAGGGCACCGCCGGCATGATGGGAGCGCTGGAGCTCAACCCCGCGCGCCGCAACGCGGTTGCCGCCGGGGTGACGGAGACCGCGGGCGGCGCGCTGCTGACGGTCGGCCTGGGCACCCCGATCGCCTGCGCCGGGCTGATCGGCACGATGATCACGGCGATCCGCAAGGTGCACTGGAGCAGCGGCCCGTGGGCTGCGGCCGGCGGCTACGAGTACAACCTGGTGCTGATCGCCGGACTGCTCGCCCTGGCGGAGCAGAAGCCGGGCGACATCTCCCTGGACAGCGCACTGGGTCTGGACTGGCGGGGTTTCCGCTGGCCGCTCGCCGCCCTCGGCGCCGGGGCCGCAGCCTCGGCCGCGACCGTCTGGCTCGGCGGCCGGGCCGCGCCCGAGCAGGAGCAGTCGCCCACGCCTGACGAGCTCCCCGAGTAACGTCACGACATGGCCGGCGACACCTCAGCGACCGCGTTCGACGTACGGGAGATCCGGCAGGGCCTGGAGACCGACGGGATCATCGCCCACAAGGGCGCGTTCCCGCACCGATGGGTGCAGCAGGTCCGCGAGGACATCGACGCCGCGTTCGAGGAGGCCCGGTCCCGGGAGGGCGGAGCCGTCGGGCGTGGACCGAACCGGTGGTACGTCGAGATCCACCCGGAGGCGCTGCGTGGCTTCGTCGAGCTGGTCGACCACCCGTGGGTGCGCACCGTCTGCGAGACGATCCTCGGGCCCGACTACCAGATCGTGGAGGTCGGGTTCGACACGCCGTTCCCGGGCGCGGCGCTGCAGCCCTGGCACCGAGACTTCCCCAGCCCGCCGGAGACCAGGGACGAGGGCCGGCTCACCTCGCTGGCCTTCAACCTGACCACCGTGGACACCACCGACGAGATGGGACCGTTCGAGATCGCGCCCGGCACCCAGTGGGAGCCCGGTGACGACTTCGACCACGAGCAGTTCCCGCCGAAGTCGCGGTACGCGCGCTACGAGGCGCTGGCCGAGCGGAAGTACCCGCAGGTGGGTGACATCTCGGCTCGCTCAGCGCTGACCATCCACCGCGGCACGCCGAACCGTTCGCAGGTGGCGCGGCCGGTGCTCGTGCTCGGCGTGGACGCGCCGGGGGCCGGCAACGACGCCCACCACGACCTCGCCGTGACCAAGGGCTACTGGGAGCAGCTCCCCCAGCGGGTCCGCGACCATCTCTCCTGCCCCGTGGTCGACGAGCTGCACCCGATCACGCAGAAGCACGACATCGAGGGTCTGGTGATGGGCTGACCGCCGTTCTCGACGGGGGTGTCGCCGGGTCCTGGTCAGGCGGGCGCGACCGTCCGGGTCATCACGCAGTTCTTCTGTCCCTTCGACCGTTGGTAGCCGAAACCGGCCGCCTCGTACATCCGGCGAGTGCCGTTGTAGAGGAACGAGGACGACATCTTCTTGCCCTCCGGCTGCTTCGACATGTCGTGCGGGTAGCCCTCGACGACCCCGCCACCGGCCCGGGCGATCAGGTCGACAGCTCCCCGGAGCGCCAGCGCCGCGACCCCGGACCGCCGGTAGCGGCGGTCCACGAAGATGCACGTGATCCGGTAGTCGGGCAGGTCGACGAGTCCCGCCTCGTAGTTCTGGCGATGGTGGATGTTGGGCAGCTCCTCCGGGGTCCCGTACTGCGCCCAGGCCACCGCCTCGTCCTGGTCGAAGACGACCGCGGCGTGGGCACGCCCCTGCTCGACCAGGGAGCACTTGAGGTCCCGGTTGCTCTCGTAGGTGCGCTCCGGGTCGCGTGACAGCGAGTGGAAGTAGGTGCACCAGCACCCACCGAACACGCCGTTGTGGCGCGCGACGAGGTCGGCGAACGCGGGCCAGGTCTCGACACCGAGCGGTCGGATGGTGAGGCGGTCCACGTCGGTCATCGGCTGGGCAGACATAGGACGAGGCTAGGGCGCATTGCGGACGATCGCCGTCCGGTTCGCTACGACGATGCCCCCGCCGGGGCCTCCGCGGTCGCCTCGTCGTACGCCGGGTGACGGCTGGCCACCTTGCGGGCCCCGATGAGGTGGCCACCCAGGTAGGCGCCCAAGCCAGAGGTCGCGGCTCCGGCCAGCGCCAGACCGACCCCGGTGCCGTGCCGGCCCCGGCGCCGAGCCGTCCACGACGCCGCATACATGCCGATCGCGGCCGCGTTGGTGACCGCGTGCACGAGGCCGACCCGCTTGTCGCGCGGCCCGGCGTTGGACCACTCCGACCAGCCGGTCCAGGCCGCCGGTGCCGCGGCCAGCAGTCCGGCGCCGATGAGCCTCTGGGCCGAGGCCGACGAATCGGGGCCGCCGAACAGGTCCAGCAGGCTCGCCGAGGTCCACGGGCCGAGGACCATGTCGGTCAGGACCGGGTGGACCGCATGGCCGAGCCACTCGCCTCTCAGCACCGAGCCTCGCGTCCCCGCTCCGAACGCGGCCCGCACCAGTGGCTCCACAGCACGCACCGGGCGGTCGAGCGCAGAGGCGTCCTCGAGGCCCATCGTCCAGCGAACGATGGGGGACGGTTGTCCGGCACTGCTCATGCGACTCTCCTCGAAGGTTGGGTCTGGTCGGTCGGACCATCTGTACGGGTCAGGCGCGGGCGAACGACCTCCGGCCCAGCCACCGCGGGGTTGACGCGCGGTAGGCCGCGTAGTCGCTTCCGAACTTCTCCGCGAGTGCAGCCTCCTCGTCGCGTCGATCTGCCCCCGATCGATGAGTACGACGAAGCCGGCGACCGGGATGAGTGCGATCCACGAGGCCCGCCACACCGCGTGCGCGACCAGCACTCCTGCCATGCCGACGTACATGGGGTTGCGGCTGATCGAGTTCGCGCCTGTCGTCACCAGGGCGGAGGCACGCTCCGGGTGGAACGGCTCGACGGTGGTGCCTCGCCGCCGGAACTGCTCCGCGGCCGTGCCGGCCATCGACATGGACAGCAGCGACAGGATCCCCGAGACCGCCATCCGACCCGCCTTCGGCGCCGGTGTCGCACCGGTGAGCGCGCGCTGGGCGAGTCCGGCGACCAGCGCGATCAGCGGCGGCGGCACGTGCAACATGACTGACAATCTGCCCTGGCCGACCGGGCCTGTCGAGACTTCCGGTGAACGCATCGAGCCCGGATGAGACGCGCCGCCGTCGGAGCCGTCAGAGCTGCAGGATCGTGGCGCTCACGAGGTAGGCGGCGGCGACCGCTTCCGGGTCGTGCAGGTCGCCCGGGGTCTCCAACGCCGCGGCAGACCGCGCGCGCACCGCGGTGCCGGGGTCCTTCGCAACCAGATCGCCGCACAGGCCCGCGATCACGGCGGTGACGTCGTGGTCGTCGAGGTCGTCGAGAGCGAGGCCGTTGTCCAGCAGCGTCGCCGCCTCGTGGAACACCTCACGCGCGATCTCGGGGTCCACCTCGGGTCGTGCCAGGGCCACTGCTTCTGCGGTGGCCAGGAACTCGTCGAACAGCCGGCCTGCGGTGCTGCGGGGCATGCCTCGACCCTGTCAGCGCGCCCACGTGCCGGCAAGCGGGTATCGGGGCGGTCAGTCGGCGGCGAGGAGCGCCTGGACGGCGGCTGCCTTCATCCGGGTGGTCAACCAGGACAGCTGGCCCTTGATGTCGGCGGCGCAGTCGTCGACGAGGCCGTTCAGCTCCTGGTCGCGGGCGCCCTTCGCTGCCTGGCCGACCACGGTCCAGGCCATGTCGAGGTAGCAGGCGAGCAGGTACAGGTCGTGCAGATCGCGCACCAGCCCGAGACCCCCCGAACGTGTCTGGTCGAGACCCTCGGCGTGCAGTCGTTCCGGTTCGCCCTCGGGGTGATCGCCGTACCGTTCCGCGACCGGCGTCAGCCGCCGCCGGTGGTCGTCGCACTGCGAAGCGAGCTGCCGGCACAGGTGTGCCACGTCGGCCTCGGCTGCGTGGCCCTCGGCGACCTGTCGGTAGGAGTCGGCCAGGGTCCGGCTGCCGGACTCCAGCAGCCCCACGTAGGTGGCGAGATGCATCGCTACGCACCGCCTCGCGTTTCGCCGGCGCGTTCGACGGGAGTGATGCGGACGGCGGCGCCGCCCTTGAAGAGCGGCTGCTTCGAGACCGGGTCCCAGGCGGTGATGGTCAGCTCGTTCGCCGCCCGCCGCCGCTCGGCCGCGACAGCAGGTCCGTCGGGGTCCGGGTCGAGGTCTCCGTAGTGGAACGGCACGAACACGGTGCCAGGCCGGGTCCCGGTGCAGCGCGCCTCGACGGTGATCGACCCCCGCGGCGACGCGACCGTCACCAGGTCCCCGTCGGAAACCCGCAGTACGTCGGCGTCCTCGCGAGCGATCTCGACCCATGCCTCTGGTGCGGCGTCGTGCAGCTCCCGGCTGCGGCCGGTCTTGGTGCGTGTGTGGAAGTGGTGGACGGTCCGTCCGGTGGTGAGCCGGAACGGGTAGTCGGCCGAGGGCGTCTCCGGCGGCGGTGTCCACGGGACGGCCTTGAGGCGGGCCCTGCCGTCGTAACGGGCGGCCGCGTGCTCGGTGGGGGTGACGGCTGCGCCGGTGCTCAGGTCGTGGCCGTAGGTCTCACAGTCCGCGTCGAAGGTGTTGAAGACGCCGTCGGTGTAGATGCGTTCGGTGCCGTCAGGGGCGTCGTCTGTGCACGGCCACTGGATGCCGCGACCTCGGAGCTTGTCGTAGCTCATCGCGGAGTAGTCACACGGGCGCCCACGCGAACACTCACGCCACGCGTCGAACGCGCTCTCGGCCGTCTCCCAGGGCGGGAGCGGCCGCCCGGAGCGGTCGGTGAACCCCATCCGGCGGGCATAGTCGACCCAGATGTCCAGGTCGCTGCGTGCCTGGCCGGGCGGGTCGACCGCCTTCTCCGACAGGTGCACGGTGCGGTCGACGTTTGTGAAGGTGCCCGTCTTCTCCCCCCACAGCGCGGCCGGGAGGACGACGTCGGCCAGCTCCGACGTCTCGGTGCGGTAACCGTCGTTGACGACGACGAACACCGACTCACTGGCGAGGATGTCGCGGACGCGGGACAGCTCGGGCAGGGAGACGGCGGGGTTGGTGCCGGCGATCCACAGGAAGTTGATGGAGCCCTGCTCGATGTACCGGAAGATCTGCATCGCGTGGGTTGGTTCGGCCCAGTGCGGAATCTGGGCGGCATCGACGTCCCACAGGTCCGCGAGCTGCTGCACGTGGGTCTCGTTGTTCCAGTTGCGGAACCCCGACAGGTCGCCGTCGACACCGGTCTCCCGGTTGTTCTGCGCCGTCGGCTGGCCGTTCATCTGCAGAATGCCGGCGCCCGGCCGGCCGAGCATGCCGCGTAGCAGGTGCAGGTTGTTCACCGCGACGGACGCAGCCGTGGCCAGGTGCGACTGGTAGAACCCCTGCAGCACCGTGGACACGACCCGCTCGCTGGTGCCGAAGATCTCCGCGGCGGCTTCGATGTCGCGCGCAGGCACGCCGCAGATGTCGGCGACCTTCGCGAGCGTGTACGGCTCGACCACGGCCGCCAGCTCCTCGAAGCCGGCCGTGTGGGCGTTGACGTAGTCCTCGTCGACCCAGGCCCGCGAGATGAGCTCGCGCGTCAGCGCGTTCATGAGCGCGAGGTTGGTGCCCGGGGTGATCGCCAGGTGCACCTCGGAGTTGCGGGCGGTCGGCGTGCGTCGCGGGTCCACGGTGACGTGCCGGGGCGGGTTCGGCCCCTCCAGCCGGTCGAGCATCCGTGCCCAGAGCACCGTCTGCGTCTCGGCCACGTTGTGGCCGAAGGAGAAGAGCGCGTCACAGTGATCGATGTCCGTGTAGCTGCCCGGCTGACCGTCCGTGCCGAACGACTCCTTCAAGGCCGCGGCCGCTGTCGCCGTGCACAGTCGTGTGTTGCCATCCATGTGCGGGGTCCCGATGCCCGCCTTGCCGAGGACCGCGAGCGTGTAGTACTCCTCGAGAAACAGCTGCCCCGAGGTGTAGAACGCATGCGTCAGCGGGCCCTTGTCTGACAACAGCTCCTTCGAACGATTGACGACGACGCGCATCGCCTCGTCCCAGGTGGCCTCGACCAGGTCCCCGTCCTTGCGGACCAGCGGGACGGTGAGCCGGTCGTGCAGCTGTCCCTGCCACCCGTAGAGCCCCTTCGGACCGAGGCGGCCGTGGTTGACCCTGTCCTGTGCTCGGCCTCGCACTCCCACCATGCGGCCGTCCTTGACGGCGATGTCCAGACCGCAGCCGTTGCTGCACAACAGGCACGCCGACGGGGACCAACGGTCCACGTCCGCCTCGGCCACCCCCTCGACGAGATGCAGGTCCACCCGAGCCGGCCACAGCTCACGCGACGCGTGCGGAGTCCGCTGCCCCCAGACATCCCGAACCCGATCTCCCGACTGTTGCGCTTGCGCACTCACAGTGGTCGCATACCCGCTCCCCGGCGGCTCAACCAGTACGGGAAGACAGTCAGAATGGGCCTGAGATGGCACAACGCATCCGACTCTCCCGTAGCCGCGGGTGGCGCAAACCCGCAGCCGCCGTGGTCGTCTCCCGTCCGTCCAGGTGGGGGAACCCGTACTCCATCGTGACTCCCGACCTGGTCGCGCACCCTGACGGACGGGAATGGCACGACCTGCACGGGGCCGCCCGCTCCGTCGCCGTGGAGCGCTACCGCGACGACCTGCATGCCGGCCGGCTGCCCGTCACGGTGGCCGACGTCGTACGAGAGCTCGCCGGCCGGGACCTTGCCTGCTGGTGTCCCCTCGACCGCCCCTGCCACGCCGACGTGCTCCTCGAGGTCGCCAACCAGCAGACGCCGAACGGGTAGCGCGACTGCCTCCGGCAGGCGAGGCGTGGTCTCAGGTCCTGGTCTGGCGCGCCCGGTAGGCGGCCACGGCCTCGCGGTTGCCGCAGGTCGTGCTGCAGAACCGCCGGGACCGGTTGCGCGACAGGTCCACGACCACGCCGGCGCACCCGTCCGCGGCACAGATGCCCAGGCGCGACATCTCGTCGGCGCGGATCACGTCGATCATGGCCATCGCCGTCTCCACGGCGATCCGCGTCGCCAGCGGGCGGTCCGGCTCGACAGCGTGGAGATGCCAGTCCCAGCCGTCGTGCCGGACCAGCCGGGGCAGGGCCCCCGCCTCGAACAGCATCGCGTTGACGTGTGCGACGGCTTCGTCCCGGTCGGCGGTGAGCAGCTCGCGGAGCCGCGGCCGCAGCGCGCGCACCTCGTCGAGCTCCTCGCGGGTCCGAGCGTGGCTCCCGCTGTAGCGGTGCTCCTCGAAGAACTCCTCCAGGCTCGCCACGGTCTCCAGGGTGTCCGGCGGTTCGGCGCTGTTGGCCAGCGCCACCGCCGCCAGCAGCGCAGACTCGGTGTCATGAGCGAAAACCACGTTGACATATTACCGCCGCAGTTCTAGCGTCATGACCCATGACGACTGTCACCCATGACGACGTGTCCGGCCGCGCGCCGGCCGAGACGTCGCGGGCGGCGGCCGGGCTGCTCTTCGCGCTCGTCTCCGCGGCCTCGTTCGGCCTCTCGGGGTCACTGGCCAAGGGGCTCATCGATGCCGGATGGTCCCCCGGCTCCGCGGTCACGGTGCGGATCCTGGGCGCCGTCGTGGTGCTCGCCGTCCCTGCCCTGCTCGCCCTGCGCGGGCGCTGGGGCGTGCTGCGACGCAACCTCGGCTTCGTCACCGGCTACGGACTGGCGGCGGTGGCGACCGCCCAGCTGTGCTTCTTCAACGCGGTCGCCCACATGCCGGTCGGGGTCGCGCTGCTGATCGAGTACACCGCACCGGTCGCGGTGGTCGGCTGGATGTGGTTCCGGCACGGTCACGCCCCGGGTCGACTCACCGTCGTCGGCGGGGTGGTCGCGGTCGCCGGTCTCGTGCTGCTGCTCGACCTCGGCCCGGGCACGACCGTCACGCTCACCGGAGTGCTGTGGTCGCTGGGGGCCATGGTCGGCGCCGCGGTCTACTTCGTGCTCTCCGCCGACGAGGACCGGCGGGCTGCCGCCGATGGTGCTGGCCGCCGGGGGCCTCCTGGTGGGCGGGTCGCTCATCTGGGTGGCCGGGCTGGCCGGGCTGGTGCCGCTCGCGGCCTCGACCGCGGCGGTGAGCCTGGCCGGCACCAGCCTCCCGTGGTGGGTCCCGGTGGCCGGGCTGGCGATGGTGACCGCTGCCCTGGCCTACACCACGGGAATCGCCGCCGGCCGGAGGCTGGGCGCCCGGCTGGCGTCGTTCGTGGCGCTGACCGAGGTGCTCATGGCGGTGCTGTTCGCCTGGCTGCTGCTGGGCCAGCTCCCGCTGCCGGTCCAGCTGGCCGGCGGTGTGCTGGTGCTCGCGGGTGTCGTGGTGGTCAAGGCCGGCGAGCGCGCCGTTCTCGACGACGCCACCGTGACGCCCAGCTGACGCGCCTCCCAGGCCCGCGGAGATCGACCGAATGGCGAGAGCCGCTCACCGAGATGTGACGAACCCGGCCGAAAACGGTTCGCCGCGTTCAGGTGCGGCAGCCTAGGCTCGCTGGTGCCATGCGTGACTTTCCTCCCCTCGTGACGACGTTCTGGTCCCCCGAGGGGGAGCCGGTCGGCGAGGCCCCTGACACCCGGAGCCCGCTCCGGTTCCTGCGCTGGACCCTGCGCCAGCAGGGCAACGTGGTCGCCGTCGGCGTCATGATCGGCGTGCTGTGGCAGCTCCCGCTGATCGTCGGACCGTGGATCTTCGGCCGCGCGATCGACGCGGGCGTCGTGGGGAAGGATCCCGGTGCGATCGCGACCGGGGCGGGCGCACTGCTCGCCGTCACCCTGATCGGCGCCCTCTTCGGGATCCTGCTGCACACGCTCGTGGTCCGCAGCTGGCTGATCAGCCTCTACGGCACCACGATGGCCGTCACCCGCAAGGCGGCGCAGATGGGCCACGTGCTGCCGCGTCGCTCCCCCACCGGCGAGATCCTCAGCGTCGCCTCCAGCGACTCGGACGAGTTCGGTGCGATGACGGAGATCATCGCCCGCGCGGGCTCGCAGCTGGTCTCGTTCCTCGCGGTGTCCGCGATCGTGATGGCGACCTCCCTCCGGCTCGGCATCGTGGTGCTGGTCGCAGCGCCCATCCTGGTCGGCGTCGCGCTGCCGTTCCTGCGTCCGCTCCATCGCCGCCAGGAGCTCGAGCGCTCCCGCAACTCCGAGCTGACGTCGATGGCGACCGACATCGTCGCCGGGCTGCGCATCCTGCGCGGGATCGGCGGCGAGCGCACCTTCGGGCGCAACTACGCCGTGCAGTCGCAGAGCTCACGCGCCGCCGGTGTCTCGGCCGGCATCTGGCAGGCCGTCATCGAGGCGCTCGGCGTGCTCTTCTCCGGCGTCTTCCTCGTGCTGCTGCTGTGGCTGGGCACCCGGGAGGTGCTCGCCGACCGGCTCACCATCGGCCAGCTGATCAGCTTCCTCGGCTACGGCCTCTACCTCATCGGCCCGATCCGGACCTTCTTCGAGTTCGCGCAGAAGATCACCCGGTCGATGGTCAGCGCCCGCAAGGCGATCGCGATCTTCGAGCCCGAGCCGCCCTGGCGCGACCGACCCGTCCCCGCGGAGCTCGACCACCACGCCGGCCTCACCGACGAGCTGACGGGCCTGACCGTGCACCCCGGCGAGCTGACGGTCGTGGTCAGCGCCGTCCCCGAGGAGACCGCCAGGCTGGCCGACCGGCTGGGCCGCTACCTGCCCCCCGACACCGACCCCATCAGTGAGGCCCCCGACGAGGGGCTCAAGGGCCGGGCGGCCCGCGTCGCCAGGTCCGAGCGGGCCCGGAGGCGAGCCGAGATCGCCGCCCGCGACGCCGAGCGCGCCCGTGGCGCCTGGGGGGTCCGGCTCGGCGACGTCGACCTCGCGGACGCCTCGTTCGCCGACGTACGCTCCACGATCCTGGTCAGCGACACCGGGAGCCAGCTCTTCGCCGGGACCCTGCAGGACGCCGTCGACCCGCACCGGAGGCTCACCCGCAGGCAGGCCGAGGAGGCGCTGCTGGCCGCCAACGCCGAGGACGTGTACGACGCCCTGCCCGGCGGCTGGCAGGGCGAGCTCGACGAGCGGGGCCGCGGTCTGTCGGGCGGTCAGCGTCAGCGCGTGGTGCTGGCCCGCGCCCTGGCCACCGCCGCCCCCATCCTGGTCCTGGTCGAGCCGACCTCCGCCGTCGACGCCCACACCGAGGCGCGGATCGCGGAGCGGGTCACCCGCCTGCGCTCCGGCCGTACGACGGTCGTGTGCACCGTCTCGCCGCTCTGGCTGCACCACGCCGACCGGGTCGTCGTGCTGGCCGACGACCGGGTCGTCGCCGACGGTCACCACGAGGACCTGCTGGCCCACGACCCGGCCTACCGGGCGGTCGTGGCCCGGGCCATGAACGAGGAGGTGACGACGTGACCTCCGACCTGCTCGACACCTCGGCCGCCACCTGGGCGGACCACGAGGACGACGCTCCTGTCGTCGACCCGCGTCTCCGGCCCCCGGTCGGCGCGACCCCCGCCGAGCGGCTACGCGGCCTGGCGGATGCGACACCACCTCAGGCGCGAGGAGGCCGACCGCGTCTACGAGTCGGCGCGGAGTCCCGAGCGGGGCTGGCCGGTCGCCGGCGACCGCGCGGTCCTCGCCTTCGCCAAGACGCTGGTTGCCGACCGTCGCCGGACCTTCGTGGCCCTGGTCCTGCTCAACGGCCTCGCGGCGGCCACCGGGCTCGTCGTTCCGCGGCTGCTGGGCAACCTCGTCGACATCACGGTCGATGACAACGGCGTCGGCCTGGACCGGGTGGCGCTCCTGGTCGTGGCCGTCGTGGTCACGCAGGCGCTCCTCACGTTCCTCGCCCAGTGGACCTCGACGCTCTTCGGGCAGGACCTGCTCGCGTCCGCACGCGAGTACATCGTCCGCACCATCCTGCGGCTGCCGCTCGGCCAGGTGGAGGGCGCCAGCACCGGCGACCTCGTCACCCGGGTGACCCGCGACGTCGGCACCATGTCCCGGTCGGTGCAGTTCGGCGTGCCGATGGCGATCATCTCGCTGCTGACCGTCGCGATGTCCGTGGTCGCGATGCTGCTCAACTCCGTGCTGCTCGCGGTGCCGTCCCTGCTGGTGATCAGCACCAGCTACTTCGCGGTCCGCAGCTACCTGCGCCGTGCCCCCCGGGGCTACATCACGGAGGGGGCGACGTACTCCAGGATCAACACGACGCTGACCGAGACCGTCGAGGGGGCGCGCACGGTCGAGGCCCTCGGGCTGTCCGGTCGGCGGGTGGCCCAGGGCGACGACGACATCGAGGTCTCCGCGCAGGCCGAGCGCTACACGATGTCGCTGCGCAACCTGCTCTTCTCGGTCATCGATGTCGCCTTCAACACTCCGCGGGTCATCACGTTGGTGGTGGGCGCCTGGGGCTATGCGTACGGCTACGTCTCGCTCGGCCAGATCACCACCGCCGTGCTGTACGTCGAGGCGCTCAGCGGGCCGCTCGACCGGCTGGTCGGCGAGCTGGACCGGCTGCAGGTCGGCGCGACGTCCACCGCGCGACTGCTCGGCATCGCGGAGGTGCCGCCGGACCGAGCCCCCCGCGACGTACGCCCCGACGGACGCCGGCTCGTCGGCCGAGACCTGCGTTTCGCCTACCGCGAGGACCACGACGTCCTGCACGGCATCGACCTCGAGCTGAGCATCGGTGAGCGGCTGGCGATCGTCGGCCCCTCGGGGTCCGGAAAGTCCACCCTCGGTCGGTTGCTGTCCGGTATCAACCGTCCACGCACCGGATCGGCGGCCGTCGGCGGCGTGGAACTGGTCGACCTGCCGCTGGAGGTCCTGCGCACCGAGGTCGCACTCGTCACCCAGGAGCACCACGTCTTCATCGGCACGGTGCGGGACAACATCGTGCTCGCGCGCGAGGACTCCCCCGACGAGGCGGTGTGGGCCGCCCTCACGGCGGTCGGCTCCCGGGACTGGGTGGAGCGACTGCCGCGCGGACTGGACACCCGGATCGGCTCCGGTCAGCAGTCCCTGACTCCGGCGCAGGCCCAACAGATCGCCCTGGCGCGGCTGATCATCGCCGACCCCCACACGCTGGTCCTCGACGAGGCCACCTCGCTGATCGACCCCCGCACCGCCCGCTCCCTGGAAGGGTCGATGAACGCCCTCCTCGAGGGACGCACCGTGGTGGCGATCGCGCACCGCCTCCACACGGCCCACGACGCCGACCGGATCGCCGTGGTGATCGACGGCCGGGTCGTCGAGCTCGGCAGCCACCACGAGCTGGTCGACCGCGAGGACGGAGAGTACGCCGCCCTCTGGCGCGCCTGGACCTCCTGACCTGCGACCTCGCGACCGGACTCGGGCGGCCGAATCGGATGGTTGCCGGTGGGAGGAAGGCTCTGCCACGATCACATTGCAGTGACCAAGCGTCCTGAGGTCCAAGACTGAAGAGTCCCCGATCACGGGGTCGTCGTGACGACGCCTGGGAGGGCGGAGCGCATGAGCGCATCGGAGACCGTGACCGGCAGCAGTCCTGGTGTTGTCGCGCGGATGAGTCTGCCGACGTTGACCGCGATGGTGGTCGGCAGCATGGTCGGTGCCGGGGTGTTCTCGTTGCCGGCCAGGTTCGGGGTCGCCACCGGGATCCTCGGCTCGTTGATCGCGTGGGCGATCGCGGGTGCGGGGATGTTGATGTTGGCGTTCGTGTTCCAGAACCTGGCGATCCGCCGACCGGACCTGGACTCGGGTGTGTTCATCTATGCCAAGGCCGGGTTCGGCGACTACGCCGGTTTCAACTCCGCGATCGGGTTCTGGGCGAGCGCGGTGGCCGGCAACACCTTCTACTGGGTGTTCATCACCGCCACCCTGGGCGCGTTCTTCGACGGGTTCGGCGACGGCGACACCGTGCTGGCGGCCGCGCTGGGCTCGGCCGGGGTGTGGTTCTTCCACTACCTGATCGCCCGCGGGGTGCGCGATGCGGCGATCATCAACCGGATCGTCACGGTGTTCAAGGTGCTGCCGATCCTGGTCTTCATCGTGGTGCTGTTCTTCGCCTTCGACGCCGGGGTGTTCGCCGACAACTGGACCGCCTACGGCTACGGCGAGCTCGGCGACCTCAACGAGCAGGTCCGCAACACGATGCTGATCACGGTGTTCGTGTTCCTCGGCATCGAGGGCGCCAGCGTCTACTCCCGCTACGCCAAGAAGCGCGAGGACGTCGGCAAGGCCACCGTGATGGGCTTCCTGGGCGTGCTGTCGATCTTCTCCCTGGTCACCCTGTCCAGCTACTCGGTGGTGCCGCAGCCGGAGCTCGCGGCCACCCGGCAGCCCTCGATGGTCGGGGTGTTCGAGTCCGTGGTCGGCGACTGGGGCGAGGTCTTCATCAGCGCCGCCGTGATCGTCTCGGTGCTCGGCGCCTACCTGGCCTGGACACTGATGGCCGCCGAGGTGATGTACGTTCCGGCCCGCAACGAGGACTTCCCCAGGTTCCTCGGCCACGAGAACGACAACGGCACCCCGATCACCGCCCTGGTCGTGACCTCACTGGCCGTGCAAGGCCTGCTGGCCTTGACCCTGGTGCTCACCGACGCCCTGAACTTCATGCTCGACCTGTGCACCAGCCTGGCACTGATCCCGTACTTCCTGGCCGCCGCCTACGCCCTCAAGCTCGGCCTCACCGGCGAGTCCTACGAGACCGTCGCTCGGCGGGTGCGTCGGCGGGAGACACTCGTCGCCGGCATCGCCACCGCGTACACGATGTTCCTCTTCGAGGCCGCGGGACTGAAGTTCCTGCTGCTCTGCACGGTGATCCTGGCACCGGCATCACTGCTCTACATCAAGGCGCGCACCGAACACGGCCGACGCATCTTCACGCCTACCGAGATCGCGCTGTTCGCGCTGGTCGTCACCGGCGGAGTCGTCGGCGCAGTCGGCCTGTGGACCGGTCGCATCACCGTCTGACCCCTGCCGCGCAACGACGGATTCGGGACCGCTACCGGCTGATCGTTGCCTCGACGTCGATCCGTCCGAGCTTGGCGGGGTTGCGCACGGCGAATATGCGGCTGATCCGGCCCTGCTCGACGACGAAGCTGATCGCCGTGTCGTAGCCGTCGTCGGTCTCCACGATCCGCGCGCCGGCCCCGCCGTTGAGCAGCATCGGCAGGATCTGGGCCCCCGGGGCGAGCCGGTCGAACGGTCGCAGCAGGTTGGCGACCTTCTTCGCACCGATCACCGGGTTGACGACGGCTTGGACGACCCCGCCACCGTCGGCCACGAGCACGACGTCGGGCGCGAGGACGTCAAGCAGGCCCTGCAGGTCGCCCTGCGTCACCGCCGCCAGGAACCGCTCGACGACCTCCTGCTGCTCGCTGCGGCTGACCTCCATCCGGGGCCGCCGCGCCGCGACATGCTCGCGCGCACGATGCCCGATCTGCCGTACGGCGGCCGGCGACTTGCCGACCACCTCGGCGATCTCGCCGTAGGGCGTGTCGAACACCTCGCGCAGCACGAACACCGCACGCTCGGTGGGAGTCAGCGTCTCGAGCACGGTGAGCATCGCGATCGAGACGCTCTCGGCGAGCTCGACGTCGTCGGCCACGTCCGGTGCGGTGAGCAGCGGCTCGGGCAACCACTCACCGACGTACTCCTCACGCCGGCGGGCGTTGGAGCGCAGCCGGTCGAGGGCTTTGCGGGTGACCATCCGCACCAGGAAGGCGCGCGGGTCACGCACCTCGGCGCGCGCGTCCTCGCCGATCGCGTCCCACCGCAGCCAGGTGTCCTGTACGACGTCCTCGGCGTCGGTGGCCGAGCCGAGCATCTCGTACGCGACGGTGAAGAGGAGCCCGCGGTGGGCGACGAACGGGTCCTCGGTCACGGTCACGACCCTACGGCGGTCGGCTGCGCCAGGGGTTTGAGGCCGCACGCCGCGGCGAATCCGTCGGACTCGATGCCGAGCGCGACGTTCGGGCGTGTCGTGAAGTTGGCGAACGCGATGACGGCCGTGAGCTCGACCAGGGCCGCCTCACCGAGCTGAGCCCGCAGCGAGGCCACCATCTCGTCGGTCACGGTCGGCTCGGTCACGGTCATCGCCTCGGCGTACGCCAGCACCTCGCGTTCGAGCGGCGAGAACACCCCCGACTCGCGCCACCGCGGGATCTCGCGCGCCTTGACCATGTCGAGCTTCCTGTTGTGCGCCTCGAAGTAGTTGAAGTCCAGGCACCAGCTGCAGCCGACCTGCGCGGCCACCGCCATGTGCGCGAACGACTTGAGCTGCTCGTCGCAGGCGTCCCACTTCTGCACCTTGCCACCGACGCCGGCCATTCCCATGAGCACCTTCTGGTTGTGCCAGTAGACACCCAGCGAGCTCGGGACCTGGCCGAGGGTCCTCTTCGCGAACCGCTTGATCACGATGCCTTTGAGTCCGGTGATCTCGGCAGCCGGGATGCGGGTCGTTCCGGTCATGTCGTCCTCCTGTGTGAGTCGGTACGACATCTAGACGACGGCCGGCCGCAAGATGTGACACCGACCCGGAGGCATCCCTGGCAGCTGCCATCCGGCTCGTCCACCCCTGACGCAAGAGGGAGCGTTGCGGCGCACTCACCGGACGAGGATGCTGACTCGCATGAAGCCCATCGAGTTCGAGCTCGAGCGCACGATCCGGGCGCCGATCGACCACGTGTTCGCGAGGCTCGCCGACATCGAGGGCCACAACGACTGGATGGCCGGCACAGGCAGCATGCTCAAGCACACCCGACAGACCTCCCCCGGAGCGGCCGCCGTCGGGACGACGTTCGTGGACGAGACCAGCCAGGGCGCCATGCCCGGGGAGATCACCGTGATGGAGGCGCCGCACACGATCGTCTTCCACTGGTGGGAGAAGTCGAAGGCGGGCAAGCTCAAGTTCGAGGGTTGGCCCGGCTACGACCTGCAGTCCACCAGCGACGGCGAGACGCTGGTCCGCCACAGCGCCAGGCTGGTCTCGTACGGCGTCTGGCGTCTGGGGACCCCGATCTGGCGTCGCTTCGCCGTCAAGGAACGCACCATCACCGTCGACGCACTCAAGGCGTCCTTCGAGCGAGGTTCGAGCTCCGCCCCTGGGTGAGGGCCTCGTCATCGCCCGGCCGCCCTCTCGGTCAGGCGGCCGAGAGGGCTCCCCGGATGATCCCCACGAGATCGTTGCGGCTCGGGCCCGGTGCGTACGCCGGTCGCCAACCTCGCTGATAAACCGCTCGTGCGAGTGGCTCGGCGGGCCTGACGGTCTCGGGCAGTGCGGTCATCGCGAGGTAGCCCGCGGCGTACCGCCCGATGCGGGGGTCGGCGTCGGCTGCGGCGGCAATGAGGTCGGTCGTGAGCTCGCGGCTCAGGTCGAGGTCCTGACCCTCCCATCGCCTGACCATGCCGCCGTCGATCGCGATGTGGTCGGCCACCCAGGGTTCGATGTTGCGGTCGCACCATGCGCCGAACGGCTCGGTCACGGTTGAGGCGTCCGCCCCTTCGTCGAGGATTGCCAGGAGTGCGGTGACCTGCATGCAGGCCATGGCTATCCCCCGGCCCCGGGTGGGGGTCGTCGTGGCGACCGAGTCCCCGACCGCGACCAGTCCCGGGGTGTCGCCCTGTCGGCGGTAGACGTTGCGGAGCGCCCCGCCGACGAGCACCTCCGAGGTGGGGTGGGCGCGGGCCGGGTCGGTCCATTCCGCCAAGGCCGGGATGGCTCGGCAGGCCGCCTCGAACGCAGCCTCGAAACGCAGCTCCTTCAGCGCGGTGTCCGCGGTGGGGCGCACCACCACCACCGAGAAGTGTCCCGACTCGTGCAGGAACACCAGGCACTGGTAGCCATCGAAGTCAGCGACATAGGCGATCGGGCTGGTCATGGGACCGGGCTCTGCCCGCGGCCTGAGCTTGTACGTGCGATCGACGTACACCAGTCCGCAGTCGCCTTCCAGCTCGGCGCCGCCGTCGCGCTCGCTCGTCCTGCCGAGGCGGCCGGCGCGGCCCGAGGCGTCCACGACGAGGTCAGCAGCGACCTGGGATCCGCCCACCCGAGCGCCGACGACGTGTCCGTGGTCGAGGACGAGTCCGTCGACGTGCCCGGTGCGCAAGGTGAGGCCGGGCTGCTCCCACGCTGCGTGGCGAAGCGCTCGCTCGAACGTCGAGCGACGCGAGAGCATCCCGACTACCTGGTGACTGCTCGGCACCTCCACAGGCGTGGCACCGAGGGCCAGCCATTCGTGCAGGGCTTCCGGCCACACCTCCTGCAGAGTCATCGACACCTGCGGGCGGAAGCCGTGGGCATGCTCGAACTGCATGACGCCACGACGGACCCAGCCCCCTGCTGTCGGGCCGGGGTCCCGGTCCACCGATATGACTGTGTGCCCGCGACGCGCGAGCGCTGCGCCGAGGATGAGCCCTGTCGGGCCCGATCCCACGATGAGTGTGCGCATGAATGCTCTCCGCTACACTGGGAGACGCTTGATTACACTCATAGTGAATTCGAATTGGCGGGATGTCAAGATGCCTCAAGTGCGTCGGGCCTATCACTCGACACTCCGCGAGGATCAGGCGCGGGCAACTCGGGCAGCGGTGGTGAACGCCGCCCGCGACCTGTTCGTAGATCGGGGTTGGTCACGCACGACCATCGATGCCGTGGCCGCTCGTGCGGGAGTGAGCCGCAAGACCGTGTTCAACGCCGTCGGCGGGAAGGCCGCACTTCTCAAGCTCGCCCTGGACTGGGCGTTGGTGGGCGACGACGAGCCGATCCCGATGTCCGGGCGACAGGCCTTCTCGGAGATCGAGCAACTGACACAGCCTCGCGAGCTCATCGCCCACTGGGCACGGTTCGTCGCCGACCTGGAGGACCGGGCGGCGCCCCTGGCCCACGTGCTCGTCGTGGCTGCGGACGTCGACCCGGAAGCGGCCGCCGTACACGCGGCGTCCGAGCGCAGCAGGCTCGAAGGGGCGAAGTTCATCGTGGCCCGCCTCAGGGCAACCGGTGGCCTGCGCGCAGGACTGACCACCAAACGCGCAGTCGCCGCCGCCTTGGTGCTCCTGGACCCGGCCATCCACCGCACGCTGGTCAGCGAGCACGGTTGGACGCGCGCCGCGTACGCCGCGTGGATAGAGCGAGCGGCCGTGGCCGAGCTCCTCGACTGACGCATGGAAGGACCACCGCGGCTGTTCGTTCATCCTTGACGTCGACGTGGCCACGGCGGTCGCCGTCACACGAACGCTCCAGGATTCCTCGCCTGTCCCCGAGCCCGTCGTCGCTGCCGGGATACGCTGTGTTCCATGAAGTCCCCGGCCGGACTGGGCCGATGAACGCCACGGGGTCCGACGACCGGCTCGAAGCGCTCTTTCACAGACTCGAGAATCACATCTCCGACGCCGTGGTTCTGCGTCGTCGCCTGCACGCGGATCCGCGCTTGAGCGGCGATGAGCACGACACCACGGTCGCCGTGACCTCAGCACTGGGCATGTCCACCGAACCACTGCCGACCGGCGGTGCCGTGCTGCGAATCGGCGACCCAGCCGGGCCGGCCGTCGGACTGCGCGCGGAGCTGGACGCCCTACCCGTGCCGGGGAGACGGACGTCGAGTGGCGAGCCGTCGGCGACGCGATGCATGCCTGCGGTCACGACGTCCACATGGCCGCGGCGGTCGCTGTCGCGCGAACGCTCCAGGACGAGGGAGCGCCGGCGCCCCTCGTTCTCGTGCTGCAGCCCCGGGAGGAGACCTCCCCTCGGGCGCCAAGGATGTCGCGCTCGCTCGCGTTCCGGGCGCACGACATTCGCGCGTTCCTCGGGGTTCACGTGCAACCACGGTTGCCGCAGGGGTCCTTCGCGGCGACACCGGGGCCGGTCAACGCGGCTGCGGATCAGTTCACGATCACCGTGACCGGTCGGCCGGGGCACGCCGCATATCCTCACCTGACCGCCGACCCGGTCGTCGCTGCCGCGGACCTCATCGGGACCCTGCAGCACCTGATCTCTCGCCAGGTCGACCCGACCAACCCCACCGTTCTCACGGTCGGCACCATCAACGGCGGCAACTCTCCCAATGTCGTTCCTGCCCAGGTGCGCATGACGGGGATCCTTCGGACGTTCGACGAGCATGACCGGGTCCGGCTCCATGGCGCGATCGATGCGGCTGCGCGCGCTGTGACGAACGTCCACGGTTGTGACTCGGAGGTCGTCGTAGGCCTTGGTGCGCCGGTCCTGGTGAACGACCCGACACTCACCGCGACCGCTGCGACCTGGATCGAACGAACCGGACTGAAGTCCGCCCCGCCGTTGCGTTCCTGCGGCGCCGACGACTTCTCGTTCTACTGCGCGCTGTTCCCCTCGCTCATGGTGTTCGTCGGCGTCGGCACCGGTGCCGCCGACGAGCCGGGACTGCACCACCCCGACTTCCTGCCGCCGGACCGGGCCGTCGGCGACGTCGCTCGGGCGATGCTTGCCGGATATCTCGGCGCCTGTTCGACCATCGAGGACGTGGAACTGCCTGATCTGCCTTGATCAGCCGTCATGGCCCGCGGTGGCGCGGGCAAGGTCGGCGACGACGTCAACGAGCCGGTTTGTCTTCTCCAGGACCGCGCGCTGTCGACGGGCCCCGTTGCCTCGGGTCATCACCTGCCGCAGCCGCTCCTCCACCAAGGCGATGTCGCCGGAGGCGGTCAGTGCCGGTCTGACGTGCTCGAGGAGGTCGCTCAGCACGTCTGCGGCCGGGCGAGGACGAGCGGTCACCGGGTCGAGGAGTGTGCCGTCGACCCCCTCCCGGCCTGCCTGCCAGGTGGCGAGGCGAAGCATGATGGTCGGCACAGCGGGACACGGGCGCTCCGACATCCAGTCTTCGGCGGCGGTCTCGACAAGGCCTCTGCACAGGCCAGCGACCAGGACGGCATCGTGTGCATCCAGGCAGACGTCGGCGACCCGGATCTCGACCGTCGGATACCGCTCGGACAGCCGCGCATCGAAGGCCACCATCGCCGAGTCAAGGAGGACCCCGGTCTCCACCATGTCCGCCACCAGCTGGCGGTAGGCCCGAGCCGAGCCGAACAGCTCGGTAGGGCCGGCCGATGGCCACCGCGCCACGGCCTGCGAACGGAAGCTCGCGTACCGGGTGTCCCGCCCTTGCCAGAACGGCGAGTTCGCGCTGATGGCCAGCAACGAGGGCAACCACACCCGGATTCGATCCAGCACCGCCACGCCCTCGTCTTCGGAATCCACCGAGACGTGCACGTGACATCCGCACGTCAGATGCTCCTCCCCGGTGAGTCCATAGCGGTCCAGCATGCGCAGGTACCGCTGGTCGTGGATCGGCTGGGGTTCCACGGGCATCGGCGAGGTCCCGACCGCGACAACTCGGCCACTCATCTTCCGTGCCGCCGCGCCTGCGACGTCGCGCCACCGCCGGAGGTCTTCATCGAGCTCGGCCAGGTCTGAGCGCGGCGGAGTGTCGATCTCGAGCTGTTGCCGCTGCATCTCGCTGTCCACCGTGCCGCCCGGCACGTCCTCCGACTGCGGCACCCGGCGGAGGATTTCTTTCGGCGACCGAGAGAGGACGACCGCTCTCCGTGTCGACGACGAGCAGCTCTTCTTCGATCCCCATGGTGCGCATCTGCCCAGTCTCACGCACCCGGGCACGACGCGGATTCAAAGACCGCGCTCATCGGCATGGCGCTCCGCGCGGGCTCGTCAACCGGATCGCGAACCTCGACCGCCGAGCTCGGCGGTCGAGGTCGCAGTGGAGCGTTCAGGCTGCCGCCGGCTGGGCCGCGTGCTTGCTCTGCCGTGCTGCTTCGAGACCGGCGAGGTAGCCGAAGACCAGCCCGAGCGAGATGGTCCCTCCGGCTCCGCCGTAGAACCCCTTGGTGGGGGCGCCACCCGCGTTGCCCGCGGCGTACAGCCCGGGGATGGCCTTGCCGTCGGTGTCCAGCGCGCGCCCGTGCGCATCGGTCCTGGGACCGCCCACGGTGCCCAGTGCGCTCGCCTCGACCTTCAGGGCGTAGTACGGCGCGGTGTCGATCGGCCCAAGGACGCTTGACCTGGGGCTCTCGAGCACCGGCCTGATGATCTTCGCCAAGGGTCCGACCACGGCCGAGCGCAGCCGCTCCGGATCGTTCTTCCGCGCTGCCCTGCCGGCGAGCCGGTTGACGACCGGACCGATCGCCGCTGCGATCCGCTGCCGCGCCTTCGCGGTGGCGGCGGGGAACCGGGCGTCGGGCGAGTACGTGCCCAGCCGCGGGTAGAAGGCGCCGAAGTACCGGTCGAAGAGGGTCTCACCGCGCTGGAACTGCGTGTCGCGCGCCCGTCGGGCGTCCGGGTTGAACCGGTCGACGGTGCGCAGCAGCCCCGCCTCGTCGACGCCGATCTGGTGGGCCAGATCGGCGAGCGTGTCGGCGCGATGGAGGTACTCGGGCACCTCCCCACCCGGGGTGATGCCGAAGATGCCGAACTTGTCCCAGTAGCTCTGGTCGAAGATCAGCCACGCCGTCGCGTTGGGCATGCTCCCGGTCTCGGGGTCGACCTGGCGCATGATCGCGCCGAACTGGTCGTAGGCCAGGGCCTCGTTGGCGAAGCGCTCTCCCTCGCTGTTCACCATGATGCTGTGGGGCAGCGCGCGCTCGCCGAGGAAGACGCGGCTGAGCGGCCGTCCCTCGAGCTCTTCCCCGGGCAGCTGCACGCCGGGCATCCACCAGGCGTCCTGCAGGCCGGTCAGGTCCGCCCCCACTTCCTCGGCCAGCTGGACGGCGATGCCGTCGTGGCCCTGGGGGGACACCTGGGTGCCGAGGGGTGCGTCGAGGTGGGCGGTGGTCAGCTCGGTCGAGCTCTCGAACCCACCGCTGGCCAGCAGTACGCCTCCGTCGGCGCGCACGGTGTGCTCGGTCCCGTCGGCGCGTACGACGACGCCGCGCACTCCTGAATCGTCCGTGACGAGCCGGACCGCCGGCGCTTCGACGCGGACGTCCACACCGGTGCGCAAGCCGGCCTCGAGCAGCGCTCCGACGAGCGCGGGGCCGGCCAGCCAGGCCTGATCGATGCCCATGCCGCCGAGCAGCCAGAACGGGAGCGGGTTCTTGGCCATGCCGGTGGTCAGGGCCGGGCGCACGTACTTCGCGGCCTCCCCCAGGCCCGCCGGGGAGTACGGGCCGGGGAACAGCGCCCTTCCGATGGACGCGCCGTCGATGTCTGAGCGGTAGTCCGGCCAGATCGTGGGGATCCAGCCGAAGGCGGTGTGCTCCTCGATGTAGCGGGCGACGTGGGGGCCGGTCTCCAGGAACTTCTCGACCAGGTCGTGGTCGAGGACCTGGTCGCGTCCCTGGCCGTAGATGTAACGCCTCGCAAGGTCCAGGTCGTCCTTGACCTTCAGCTGCTTCGTCGAGAAGCCGTGGTTGGGGATCCAGGCCGCTCCGGCCGAGATCCCGGTGGCGCCGCCGACCAGCTCGCGAGACTCCACCACGAGGACTCGGGCGCCCTCCTTCGCGGCGGTGAGAGCCGCCATCAGACCGGCGCCGCCGGACCCGACGATGACGACGTCGACCTCGTCCGGGATGCCCTTCTCGGTCACCGTTCCGATGGTTCCGGCGAACTGGCTGGCACTTCTGGTCATGTTGTCCTCCTAGGGGATTCAGTGAAATGGATGTGCGGCCGCTACCAGTTGGCGGGCGGGTCGCTGGCCGGGAAGGAGTCGTGTCCCCAGACGTCGACGATGTCCGGCACAGGCCTTGCGGCGTCTACGGGGGGCTCCGTGAGCAACGGAGCAGCGGCCACGACCGGTCGCGGTCGTGCCTCCCCGGCCACTTCGGGGACGATGAGCGTCATGGTCATCTCTCACTCCTTCGAGCTTCGGGTTCACTGTGTGCAACCAGCCAGATGGTTGGATTAATCCAATCAGATTGTGACGCTAGTCTCGCGGCATGGATCGAGGAGCGCCCGGAGCCGCCGCCGATGCCGCCGCGGCGCTCGAGCGGGCGGTGCCGATGCTGGTGCGCTGGTTCACCCGCAGCGACGTGAAGCGGTCGATGCTTGCGGACGCGGAACCGAAACTGTCCTGGACCGACGCCTGGCTGCTGGGCCGGATCACCGACACCGGGCCGGTCCGGCTCTCCGAGCTCGCCGACTGGCAGGAGGTCGACCGTTCGACGATGACCACCCAGGTGCAGCGGCTCGAGAATCTCGGACTGGTGGACCGCGCGGCCGACCCGCGGGACGGCCGCGCGGTGCTCGTCAGCGCCACCCGCGCAGGTGCCGCCCGCCATCGGCGTACGAAGCAGACAGCCCGCTCGCTCTACGAGAACCTCCTCGCCGACTGGTCCGAGGACGACCTACGGGCTGCCGCGAAGGTGGCGCGCCGACTCACGGAGACCCTGGATCCACCCAGAGCCACCTCTCCGCATGACCACTGAGTACGCCCAGCCGCGGTCAGCGGGATGGAAGCGACGTACTGGTGCGGACCGAGGAGATGACCTCCTTGATGGCGCGGACCGAGGCCGCCGCGGGACGAACGTCCTCGACCAGCCCGGTGTGCGTGGAGTCCACGGTCCGGTGGACGGAGTTGGACGACAGCCCGGCGAGCTGCTTCTGGGCGCCGACCCAGCCGTCGGTCCCGGTGCCGGTCTCGGAGGCGGTGAGGACGGCGAGGGGACGGTCGCCGAGCGTGGTGAGCGCCTGCGCCTGCGCGAAGACCCTCGGGATGACCGAGACCTCGTCCCGCTGGTTCCGGTAGTACCGGGGGGTCGAGGTGATCGCCGTGACCTTCGCGGCGTCGGCGGTCGGCAGGTGGGACGCTGCGGGGACCTGGCCCAGGCCGAGGCGGCTCAGCGTGGGCATGAGGGCGGACGTACGCCGCATCATCGCGTACTGACCGGGAAAGGCAGGCATCCGGGTGAACTGCTCGGGGCTGGAGCTGTCCAGCAGCACCAGGCCCGCAACGTGCTCGGGGAATCGGGCGGCGTACGTCATGGCGTGGGTGCCGCCGGTGGAGTGCCCGACCAGGACGAACGGACCGTGCTCGCCGGCCGCGGCGAGGAGCGTGTGCAGATCCTCGGCCGACTCGATGCCGTCCCGGGGGCTTGCGGCCTCGTCGCTCCAACCCTGTCCGGCACGGTCGTAGGCGCAGACCCGGGTGGTCTCCGCGACCGGTCTGACGATCCTCGCCCAGGCCGCGGAGACCCCGCCGAGCGAGTTGGACAGCACGACGGTGGGGGCGCCGGCGCCGTGGCAGTCCAGGTGGAGCCGGTGGCCGCCGACGTCGTACAGCCTGCCCGGGGCGGCGAAGGCGGCCTCGTCGCCGGTCCGCGCGATGTTGTCGTAGGTAGCGCCGATCGAGGCCAGGGCCAGGACCGCGATCACGGGGGTGAGCACCCACCGCGCCTTGCCGGTCACGGAGCGGCGCATCTGGACGAACATCCATGCCGTGAGCGCCGCCATCAGCGGCGGCCACACCCAGTTCAACGCAGTGATGGTCTGGTCGCCCGGGGCGAAGACCACCAAGGCGGCCCCGGTGGCGCCCATGGCGACGGCCGGAACGGCCGCCCACCGCTGCGGTTGCCCGGTGCGTCGTACGGTCAGAGCCGCCATCAGCGCCCAGCCGAAACCGAACCCGACCAGCAGGCCCCCGGTGATGGTGGCCTCGGTGCCTCCGGCGAACACGACGAGGACGAGCACCAGCGCGGCGGCGGCGCCGGCGACGACGGAGGCGACGACGGTCCGCCCGGCGGGACGGCTCTCGGCGGTGGTGTCTGCGTTGTCGGACGTGGTGGGCGGCCGACTGGTCGGGTGGGTCAGGGTGCTCATGGGGGTCTCCTCTTCGGGTGGGCGGGTCACTGCTGCGGGGCGTGGACGCGAACGGGACCGGTCTCCTCGGTCGGATGGCCGGGATCGCCGCCGAGGGAGTCCATCGGGATGTCCTCGACGGGATGGTCGGCGGGAACGTCGGAGCGGTTGGTGCGCCAGGCGAGGGGGACGGTGACCGACGCTCGCAACGGCGAACGGATCCGCATCACAGCCCCCGGATGGCCGGCAGAACCGGTCCAGGCACGTCACCGCGCTCGACGTACGACGCGCGCGGTCCGAACCCGGTCCGAGTGATCTGGGAGAAGTCGCCGGCGTAGTAGCCGTTGTGCGGGTGCCGGACCCGGGAGGTGTAGGTGCCCGACTCCTCTTCGATGATCAGCGACGCAGCCATCTCGAACACTTCCTTCGCCTGTTTCCTGTCGCGGCCCGTAGGTTCCGAGCCGTTGTCGAGGCCCTCAGACTCGGTGGACGGGCTTGCCGTGGCCTGTCCGGCTGCTGTCCCTCTCCTGCCAGCACAGCGAGCGAGCTGGTGGCACCGGCAGTGCGGCTGCGCTGTGGACAGCGTGCGGACAGCGCTGCGCCGCACCCTGTGGACGTCAGAGCCGAAGAAGTCTCGGAAGTGAGTACGTCATGGGTCAGCTCAGCTTGTTCGTGAGCGGCATGGGCTGTCGCCGCTGCGTCCGCGAAGTCACCGCCCGGCTCCGCGATGTCCCCGGGGTGGAGACGGTCAGCGCCAACCCCGGCGACCGCGTCGTGCAGGTGTCGGGCTCGATGCAGCTCGCCGACGCACTGGCAGCGTTCACCGGTACCACCTACCGGCCCCGGCTCGACGGCACCCCGAACGGCAGCGGCGTGACAGAGGGCGACCAGTCAGCGCCGGCAACCGACTGACCCGCGTCAGGAAGGCCATCGGGAGGCCACCCGTCCGGAGGATTGCTCAGGCGTCGGCCCCGGCGGACGATGAAGGTCGTCTCGCGGATGGGGAACGGCATTGGACGACGTGCGATACCGGCTGCTCGGGCCGATGGAGGTCAGTGTCGACGGCGCACCCGTGAAGCTTCCCGGCGCCGCCGAACGCGCGCTGCTCGCCCAGCTCCTCCTCAACCCCGGCCGCACCATCCCGGCCACCATGCTCGTCGACCGGTTGTGGTCTGAATCGACGCTGCCGGTCGACCCGATGAACGCGTTGCAGATTCGCGTGTCCAAGCTGCGGCGCGCCCTCAAGGCCATGGGGGTCGGCGACGTCGTCACCCGCGAGGCGACCGGGTACCGCGCCACCATCGACCCCTCGACTGTGGACGCGCTCGACTTCGCCGATCGCATCCGCAACGCGCGCACGGCCGCCGCGAACGCAGCCGACAACGGCGGTGTGCACGCGGCCCACGTGCAGGCCTACGACGACGCCCTCGCGCTGTGGCGCGGTGACCCGCTCAGCGACTTCGCAGTCGAACAGTGGGCCATGGCCGAAGCCGCCCGCCTGACCCAGCTCTGGATGGCGGCCATGACCGAACGCGCGCAAGTGGCGCTGGCGCTGGGCCGGAACGGGGAAGTCATCGCCGACCTCGAACCCGTCGTCGCCCAGGATCCGACGTCGGAGTCGCTCGCCGGGCTGCTGATGCTGTCGTTGTACCGCAGCGGCCGGCAAGCCGACGCCCTCGACGTGTACACCCGCACCCGGGAGGTCCTCGCCGAGTCCCTCGGCCTTGAACCGTCGGTGTCCCTGCGGTCGTTGCACGAGCGGGTGCTGCGCCAGGACGCCACCCTCGGCGCCCCGCGGGACATGACCCCCGGCCCAGCAGCTGCGTCGACAGCGACGGCAACCGATCCTCCGGCGGCAGGGGCCGCGACCGTTCACCTCGCGATGCCGACTCACCAGTCCCGCGCCGACGAGGACCGCGCGGCGCCGACGAACCTGCCCAACGTGGTCCGCCCTCTGATCGGCCGCGACGACCAGCTGGACTCCATCGCCGAGCTCCTCGGCCGCGCACGACTGCTCTCCCTCATTGGTCCCGGAGGCGCCGGGAAGACCGCCCTGGCCCTGGCCACCGTCGTCCGCGCGGCCGCGAACTATCCGGACGGTGCCTTCGGCGTGCGTCTGGCGTCGGTGAACACCCCCGATCAGGTGCCGGTCGCGGTCGCCGACGCCCTTGGCATGCCGATGGATGGTGCCGTCGCGACCCGAGACCTCCGCGACCGGCTCATCTCGTTCCTGTCCCGGCGCCGCATGCTGTTGCTGGTCGACAACTGCGAGCACGTCGTGGATGCCGCCGCCGTCCTCGTCGATGACATCCTCGGCCGCTGCCCCGGCGTCACCGTCGTCGCGACCAGCCGCGAGGCCCTCGCTGTTCCCGACGAGGTCCAGGTCAATGTCGGCCCCTTGGACACGCCACCCGAGGGCACCCCGCCAGAAGAGGTGCTCACCTATCCGGCGGCGCAGCTGTTCGCCGAACGAGCCGGCGCGGTACGCCCCGGGTTGCCGTTCGATAGCCGACAACCTGACCGCGACGGGTGCGATCACGCGGTCACTCGACGGCATCCCGCTCGCCCTCGAGCTCGCCGCCGCACGGGTCTCGACCCTGTCGCCGGTCGAGGTCTCCCAACGGCTCACGCATCGCTTCACCCTGCTCACCTCCGGCTCCCGCACCGCCGAGCAACGGCAGCAGACACTGCGCGCCACCGTCGACTGGAGCTACCAGCTCCTGTCGGATGCCGAGCAACGCGTGTTCGACCGGCTGTCGGTCTTCCAGGGGGGTTGGACGCTGATGTCGGCCGAGGACGTCGTCGGGGACGAGGACACACACGCCGGCGAGGTCCTGGACACCGTCGGCCGGCTCGTCGAGCAGTCCATGGTCGTCGTCGAGGCCGGCCCGACCACCAGGTATCGGATGCTGGAGACGCTGCGTCAGTACGCCGCGGAACGACTCCAGGTGTCCGAGCAGGCAGTCGAGGTGGCACGCCGTCACGCCGCCTACTTCTGCAGCGTCGTCGAGCACGCCGAGGTTGCGTTGCGCGGGCACGAACAACGGCAGACGCTGCAGCTGCTGCGCGACGAGCAGCCCAACATCCGCGCTGCCCTGGCATTCCTCGAGGGTCCCGACGGCGACCGCGACGCCGCACTGAGGATGGCGGGCTCCCTCGGGCATGTTCTGGCACCTCGGTCGGCACCTCGAAGGCCGCCAGGTGCTGTCGCGACTGGTGGCGGACCACGACGGGTCGCCGGCCTCGCGGGCGCTGGCGCTGCAGGCGGTCTCCATCGTCGAACGGCCCCGCGGCTGCCTGGTCCACCCCAGCCCCCGGTGTGCCGAGACTGCGGCGGAGAGCCTGGCCCTGTTCGAGGCGCTGGGAGACGCGTGGCACGCGGCCCTGTCGCGGGTCCTCCTCGCGGTCGAGGGCGTGACCGGTGCGGAGCCCGAGCGCTCGCAGGAGCTGCTGGCAGCGGCAGAGGAACAGTTCAACCGCGACGGTGATCCGTGGGGGCCGGCGGTCATCGGATTCGTCCGGATGGAGACCGCGATCAAGACCGGTGATGTCGAGACCGCGGTCCGCATCGGCCGCTCTACCGCCGTCGCGTTCCGGCAGCTCGATGACGCGTGGGGACTGTCCGCCACCCTGTACCACCTCGGATGGGGGCTGCGGCAGTTCGGCCGGTACGAAGAAGGAGCGCGCGCACTGGAGGAGGCGATCGACGTCGCGCGGGGCGCGGGCTTGTGGAACACCGCCCAGTGGGCACTCGCCGACCTGGCGATCGAGAAGGTGTACCTGGGTGACCACGCCACCGCCAGGCGTCTGTTCGACGCGGCAGCATCTGCGTCTCGGCAGATCGGTGACGGCGCCGGGGAGGTGCTCGCTGGCTACGGGTACGGACTCCTTGCCCACGTGGACGGCGCATGGGACCAAGCCAGGCAGCACTACGCCATCGCCGTGGACGGGTTCATCGACCTCGGCACTCCTGTTCTCGAGGGAGTCGCGCTGGCTGGCATGGGGCGGTGCCACGAAGCCGACGGCGACATCGCCGCAGCCCAAGCTCGCTACGAGGGAGCGCTGGAGCTGGGCCGCCGGCTCGGCGAACCAAGCGTGACCGCCTCCGCCCTCGAAGGGCTCGCACGCCTTGCGTTGGCTGCTGGCGACGGGGATTCCGCCAGCGCGCGGTACGCCGAAGCGACCGCGATCCGCGAACGGTTCCACCGACCCGCACCACCGCACGAACGGGCCGACCTCGAGCACCTCGTGCAGGCGTCCTGACGCGCCTCGCGGTAGTCTGACGCAGGGTCTCGGTAGCCAGCGTCGTGCACGCTCGAGTCAGCTGGTGGCCTCCGGAGCACGTGAATGCTCCGCTGGACCGAAGACGACGACCACCGCGAAGTCCTCGACGACGTCGATGAAACGGTGCTCCTCGCCTGCGGGGACGAAGGCAACGGCACCAGGTCCCACCTTGGCCGTCCCGCTGGGAGTCCACAGCGTGGCCATTCCGCGAGTGACGAAGTAGATCTCGTCCTCCGTGTGCGGTGACTGGGGATCAGAACCCCCTGCCGGCAGCGAGTAGGTGCCGCAACTCAGGTCGGGCACCGCAACGTGCTCCTCCCAATGGGTGCTCGTTGTCGCAACGTAGGATCCGGCGCCCGCGAGGATCTGCATGGTCGTGATCATAGGAAGCCGACCGACTCGTCGGTGGTGCTTTCTAGAGTGGTCGCGTGGCTGAGCCTGAGCAGTTTCTCGAGCGGAACCTTCGTGGTGCGCGATTCGTCGAGTGCGACCTGTCGGACGTGGTGATGCGCGGTGTCGACATCGCTGGGATGGACATCGATGCGCCGTGGTTGAGCGACGGCCCGGGGCTGCGGGTCAACGGGATCGACGTGACGCCGTTCGTCGAGCAGGAACTGGATCGCCGGTTTCCCGGACGCAGCCAGCGTCGGGCGGAGAGCCCCGCAGGTCTGCGCGAGGCATGGACCACCGTGGAGCGGGCCTGGGACGCGGCGATCGAGAGCGCAACGGCGCTTCCCGCCGGGTCCGTGGACATCAGGATCGCTGGTGAGTGGTCGTTCGCGGAGACACTGCGTCACCTGGTGCACGCCACCGACATATGGCTGGGCAAGGGAGTTCTGGGGCTGGAGGAGGCTGACTTCCATCCCCTCGGTCTCGGGCACGGCAGCAAAGGCCACGGAGGTTGTGCCCTTTGACGACGTGCGGGCCGCACGGGCCGACCGCGCCGCGATGGTGCGCGACTTCCTGGCCACCGTGACCGACCAGGTGCTCGACGAGGAGCGCCGCAACCCGCACAACCCCGCCGTCGCCGAGACCGTTCGCAGCTGCCTGCACGTGGTTCTCGAGGAGAGCTGGGAACACCTGCGGTTCGCGCTGCGTGACCTCGACGAGATCAAGTCTGTCCGAGACGAGTAGCAACGCGTCCAGCCCTGCCCTAGCGCGCGGGTGACGATGGGCAGGGTGCAGTTGCGAGCCATTCGGTGAGGTCCCGGCGTACTCCTGGGCCGAAGGTGAAGTCGCGGAAGCTGTACATCGCGGCTTCCAGCTCCTGCGGAGGCACGTCGTCAGGCACGACGTTGAGGAGGTGCTCCAGGTGGGGGTAGACCCGGATCGTGGCGGCGCCGGTGGCGCTCAGGGCCGCTGTGATCCGTTGAACTGATGGCTCAACCGGGACCGAGGTGTCCTCGGCGCCGTACTGCAACAGCACCGGACACGTGACGTTGCGGTAGTCATCGACGGGATCGTGCGGCAGCTCGGGATCGGGCTCGCCCGCCAGCATGTCCACCAGCTCGGCAGCCGGCAGCATCGGCGGGACGGGGAGAGCATGGGGTTCTGTTGCACGTAGCCGGGCGGGGCATACAGGGCGAGGTCGGCTGCGCCGGCGACCTCCTCCAGGGCATTCGCCAGCTCGGCCACCATCGCCTCGTCAGTCGCGCCCGCACCTGCGGCGGCGACGGCGAAGGCGGCGCGCCAGGCGCGTGCCACAGCGGCGACGGTTCCCTCGCCGACGCCGCTGTCGCGCAGGATCTTTGTCCGGCGGTGCACCTCGGACTCGGCCATGGAGACGCCGGGGGAGCCGATGCCCGCCACGAAGGCCACGTCCGGACGGCGGCCTGCGACCATCGGCACCGCCCACATCCCGTTGCTGATCCCGGCCAGGCCGATCCGGTCGGCATCGACGCGCGGGTGCGCGGCCAGCAGGTCGACCGCGGCGGACGCCGCGGCGGCCTGGTCGAAGATCGTGGGTTCACTGCCCCCGGACAGGCCGTGGCCTGACTTGTCGTAGATGAGTACGCCGACGCCGGCGTCGAGGAACGGCTCGGCGAACAGGCGGTTGAAGTCGCGTTGACCACCGGCTGCACCGTGCACGAGCACGGCCGCGGGGTGCGGCCCGGGGGTGGCCGGGGTGATCAGGGTCCCGGCGAGCTGCACGCCGGCTGCGTCGAAGGTGACTGCTTCCTCGTGGTAGCGCGCGCTCCTGCTCAGGTCGTCGAGGTCCAGGATCGTGCCGTCCTCGCGGCGCACGTGCGTGTCGTCGACGGGATAGAGGCGGCCGACCCGGTCACCTGCCGAGACCAGGATCATCGGCTCGCCGAAGTAGGGCTCCGGCACCTGGCTCAGCAGCAGCAGTCCACCCGGGGCGTCGTACCAACCACAGCGGGCTGAAAGGTCAGGCGGAAGTGCCGGGCTCATCGCTGGTCCCTTCCTGGTCGGGTCCGTCCGGGAACGCAAACATGGCGAGCCGCACGGACCGGGTGCCAGCGGCAGTGTCGCGGCGGCGTCCGGTCCACCGTCGCACCAGGTCGAGGTACTCGTCCTGGAGCTCGGCAAGCTCGGTCACCGTGAGCTCGACGGAGGAACGCGAGAACAGCGCTGCCTCCCGCCAGCCACTGTCGAGGTCGGTCCGCTGCAGATAGTGGCGAACCGCGTCTGTCAGGCGGGACATCACCAGCTCGATCGCCGTCTGAGCACGGACCGGGTCGTCCGACTCCGAAGGGTCGGAGAAACACATGTCCGCGGCAGCGAGCTTCCAGAAGAGCTGCCGACCGTGGGAGCGGCTCGCGTCGTGCTCGATGAGTCCCGCGTTGCCCAGCTCACGGAGGTGGTACGACGCCACGCCGGTGTTGGAGCCCAAGGCCCGCGCGACCATCGCCGAGGTCGACGGCTCCTGAGCCAGAACGTCCAGGATCGCTTGCCTGGCCGGGTTGGCCAGGGCCTGGAGCACTGTGGTCTCTCGGTGGGCTGGCATAGATGCACACTATCCTATGCATAAAAACTTGTGCAATGCCCCCAGCAGTCGTCCGACTGAGCGGTGACGGCCATCCGCCAAAGCCTGAAGGGTCGGGTGGAGTGGCCCGTCGTCCGTGTGGCCAAGCGAGCACCAGTAGACTCACCGGTTCGTAAGCACGGGACGGGGGACAACGCATGCGCACGTCACGGCTGCTCACCGCGGCTCTCGGGTTCCTGCTCGCCACGACCACGGTGGCGCTGACAGGAACCGCGGCCACGGCTGGAGACGACGATCGCGAGGACTGGTCCGGGCAACGAGCCCTGCGGATGGCAGAAGGCGAGAGCCAGCCTGTCCGGCTGCTCACCACCCAGGGCAAGAACAACAGTTGGGCGCTGCTCGCGCGGCGGATCTCCAACCCGAGTGCCACCCCGGACATCTGGCGGCTGCGCGAGTACAGCGGCACCTCGAGGACCGGCCTCACCTGGCGCAACCCCGCGCGGGCACCGAAGGAAGTGGCCTCCTTCCGGTCCGCCCAGAACCGATGGGGCCAGACCGCCACCGCATGGATCCATGACGGCGGCTTGTGGGCCGGGACGAAGATGACCCGGTCGCGGGCGCCGATGGCGGTGAACCGGCTCGCCGACGAGGTCCCGGGCGCCGGGGCACCCCAGCTGCTCATGCCCGCCTTCGGCGAGGGCTTCATTGTCGAGTACGCAGGCACCTGGCACGAGTACAACCCCGGCCCGCTCAACTCGTGCAACGGCTGCGAGTACCCCTACCAACGCTGGTACCACCGCGCCGCACCCGCAGGCCCCGCCGGTGCACCCGTCGACTACACCCGCGTCCTGCGCCACGACACAAGCTGGTTGATGGCGTTCTGGACCGGCGACACCGGAAACCCCGACGACCAGAAGCTGCGCTCCGCCGAGCGTCTCCCCAGCCAAGATGGCCCGGTCTGGAGCGAACCGCAGGTGCTCGCCGAGGGCCACAAGTTCGTGGCGTTCAACGCGACCGCGCTCGGGTACCGGTTGGTCACGCTCGACCCGTCCGGCAGGATCAACCTGTTCGACTACGCCGAGACGACCTACGGCGCACCCGGCGCGTTCACGAACCAGCGTGTGATCAGCGGCCGGACCGACGGCTCCATGCCTCAGGTGCTCATCGACCGGGAAGGCGTCCTCACCCTCACATGGCGCGACGCCGACCAGCCGGGGATGTTCGTCTGGCAGGAGGACCGGCCCCGCTCGACCTACCTGGAACAGCCCACCCTGGTGCCCGGCACCCGGCGCAGCCTGGCCGCCACGGCGGTCACCGCCCCGTACGGCACCCTCACCGTGACCTATCAGCCTGACGGGCAGCAGCCGGCAGCACCGGAGCCTGGCAAACGCGCGTCGTGCACCTGCCGACCGGGACCAGCCGGTGGACCGACCCGATCCGCCTGACCAGCCCCAAGCCCGCACACAGCCGCGGGGCGTACTCGGTCGGACAGCCCCGGATCACCGGCGACGTGTGGATCGCGGCCAACGACGACAACGGGGTGTGGGTGCACCGGTTCGACGCCCCGAAGCCGGGCAGCAAGATCACCCGGCCCGCTCGGACGAACCAGCCCGACCGCACCTACACCCTGCGGTGGAAGACCACCTGGGCGCACGCGAGCGACTACGAGGTCCGCGCCCGTACCAGCAAGCAGTCCGGCTGGGAAAACGTGGCCGTCCCGCAAGGGGCGAGGTCGAAGACCGTGACCCGCCCGCGCGGCGAGACGCGCTGCTACCAGGTGCGCGGGATCTTGCCCTCCTACGGGATGCGGACCGACTGGTCGAAGTCGCGGTGCATCACCGTGCGCCGCTGACCCTCTACTTGCCGAGTCGCCCGCGTGCACAGTCGAAGCCGTCTTCCAAAGCATGGCGGCGGCGGAAAGACGCAGCACGGGCGATCGGCAAGGATCTGCCGCCCACTTTCACCAGAGCCGCACTCTGGGAGCATGGGGTGTGACCTGGGTGACCACGGCCGATGTCGATCGGTTCCTGGACGAGACCGGGTCGTTGTTGGCGGCCGATCCGGTGGCCAACTCGATGTTGCTGACGGAAGCGCGGTTCTGGTCTCGGCTCTCCGTCCCGGAGCCTCCGGCCCTCTTCGGATGGTGGACCGAGAACGGCCGGGCGCAGGCCGCCTTCGTGCACATCCCGGACCACGCCGCGATCTGTTCGCCGCTCACTGCGGCCTCCGCGGAGAGTCTCCCGCTGGTGCTGACGGCGGGCACGCGCCTCGGCGTCCAGGCGGAGGACGTCGCAGCCGTGACAGCGTCCTGGCGGGCGCATCGTCGACAGTTGCGTCCCATCGGATGGCTGAGCCTGCTCGAGCTGCAGGATTTCCGCCCTTCTTCCCGCCCTGCGGGTGCGTCTCGCCCGGCCGGGGGCAGCGACCTGTCGCTGTTGAGATCGTGGTTCGCACTGTTCCGAGCCCGTCATCCTGAGGACGCCAGTCACGTCGAGTTCGTCGTCGACCATCCACTCGAAGACGGGGGCCTCGTCCTCTGGGAGGTCGACGGTCGGCCGGTGGCGATGGCCTCTCGCACCCCGGCGGTGGCCGGCATGGTGCGGATGGGTCTGGCCTTCCAACCCACCGAGGGCACGACGTACGCCGACGCCGCATTTGACGCGGCCTGCGTCGCTGCGCGGGCCGCCTTCGACCATGTGCTCGTGCTCAGCGGGAACGCCGCGACCACAGCCGCGCACAGATCACGAGGATTCGTACCGGTGCTGGACCGAGTCCTACTTGAGTGACGGGTTCGGCATGAGCGGGTGCGACATCGGGGCTTGCTTCGCATCGGACGGGCCTGGAATTCACCACAACAGACGAGGATCTCCTTGTGGCGTCCGACCCCGCCGCTGTGCTCGGCACGACGTACCCCGTAACGATCAGCCACGGCCAACCAGTGGCGTACGAGCGACTTCCCCGACGACCTGACTTTGCCGCTGTGTGTACGCGGAACTGCCGATGGGCGGAGGTTCGGAAGGTGGTCCCGGCGCCCGACATCAAGGCGTTCGGATCACACGCCGGGATGTTGACTAATACAGTCGATAATGCTCAGAATGATGTGACCCCTCGAACGGAGCGCTGGTGACAGGAACCGCCCCCGCATGAGTACTCCACCGCACACGTCGACGTCGCGCTCCGGAGACGTGATCCCGCTTGGGGAGGCGACCAAGGCCTGGTTCTCCATCTCGCTGCAGACCTTCGGCGGCCCGGCCGGCCAGATCGCGGTGATGCAGCACAAGCTGGTCGATGAAAAGCGCTGGATCGGACAGCGCCGGTTCCTGCACGCGCTGAACTACTGCATGCTGCTGCCCGGCCCCGAGGCCCAGCAGTTGGCCATCTACACCGGGTGGCTGCTCAACGGCTCTCTCGGAGGCCTGATTGCCGGCGTGCTGTTCGTCCTCCCTGGGATGCTCGCCCTGCTGGGGCTCACCGTCCTTTACCTGGCCGCCGGCGACACCAGCGTGGTCATCGGCCTGTTCGCCGGCCTCGCGCCGGCCGTCATCGCCATCGTCATCCAGGCCGTTTACCGGGTCGGCAGACGCTCCCTTACCCATCGGCTGCTGGTCGCGCTGGCGGTGGTGTCCTTCCTCGCCTTGGCAGTGTTCGGGGTGCCGTTCCCGGTGGTGGTCATCGCCGCCGGTGTCGTCGGCTGGGTGTTGTCTCGGTGGGTGCCGGCGCTGCGCACGCTGAAGGGGCACGCCGACGGCGATGACGGGCCGCCCCGCTGATCAGCGACGACGCCCTGCACACCGACCGACCCTCGGCCGGCCGCGCAGTCCGCATCCTCGCCGTGGGGCTGGTGCTCTGGGCCACCCCGGTCCTGCTGGTAGCGGGACTGTTCGGCCGCGACAGCATCTACGTCGACCAGGGACTCTTCTTCTCCGGCGCTGCCGTCGTCACCTTCGGCGGTGCCTATGCGGTGCTCGCCTACGTCGCCCAGCAGGCCGTCGAGGTCTACGGCTGGCTGGCGCCCGGCGAAATGGTCAACGGACTCGCGCTCGCCGAGACCACACCCGGACCGCTCATCATGGTCACCCAGTGGGTCGGCGGCGTCGCTGCCTACCGCGACCCCGGCCCGCTCGACCCCTGGGCGGCGATGCTCCTCGGCTCTCTCCTGGTGACTTGGGTGACCTTCGTGCCCTGCTTCCTGTTCATCTTCCTCGGCGCCCCGTACGTCGAACGCCTGCGGAACAACACCCACCTCACCGCGGCCCTGACCGGCATCACAGCCGCCGTGGTCGGTGTCATCGCCAGCCTCGCCGTGTACTTCAGCCTGCACACCCTCTTCGACGCCACCCGCCTGGTCGACGCGCGGTCCATTCCACCTGGAGCTCCCGGTGCTGCCGACCTGGGACCCGCTGGCGTTCGCACTCACCGCAGTCGCCCTCGCGCTGATGTTCTGGGCGCGGATGGAGCCCACTCCGTACCCTCGGCGTCTGCGCCGCCCTCGGCCTGCTCGCCAGCCTGCTGACGTGACACGAGCGACGCGCCTCGTGTCGAGTGATGCACGAGTGGGTTGGGCGAGGACGCGCATTCCTCGGTCACCGGCCGCGGCCGTGCGGGACCTGGCCAGCCAGGGGCGACACGGCGCCAACGTGTAGGCCAGCGACCTCGGCTACATGCTCCCGACGCCCGGATGCGGGTCCGAGATCAGCTGGAGATCCGGGGACCGTTCTCGCCGTGCCCGACCCAGGCCATCAGCTCCATCTCCGGCCCCTCCCGAGGACCGAAGTGTCCGCCGTCGACCCAGACCACTCGGGCGTCCGGCATGTGCTGCGCCAGCCAGTCGCCGTGCGCGGCCGGGATCACGTCGTCGCGGGCCATCATCAGCCTGGTCGGCGCCCGGACCGCTTCCAACGCGAAGCCCCACTCACGCGCCTCGCAGAGCACGTCGTCGACGAAGCCACCCGACCCCTGCCGCGACGCCTCCTCGAAGGTAGCCAGGAGCATCGCCCGCACCGCGTCGGGAACATCGATCCCCGGCATGCCCTGTGCCACCCAGTCGACGGTCTCGAGCCAGTCCCGTTCGATCGCCTCCTCCCCCCGCAGGGGAAGTGCCCAGTCAGTGCGGGCCTCCTCGTCCATCCCGTCGAAGAAGTCCAGCCCGTCGGCGGTCAGCGGCGCAGCACCCACGACGGTGGCGCATCGCGTCACCCGATCCGGCAGCAGCGCCCCGCAGGCCAGCGCCGGCGCCGCACCCCCGGACACTCCAACAACCCCGAACTCGGTCAGTCCCACCGCGTCCGCAATCGTCCGGACGTCACCCGCCGCGTCCGCGGTCCGCCGACCCTGCATCCGGGTGGACAGCCCGTAGCCGGGCCGGTCGTAGGTGTACACACACAGCCGGTTCCGCCGGTACTCATCCTCGCTGTGCCGCAGGAACCGGCTGCCCGGGGTGCCGTGGAGATAGAACACGGGCGCACCGTTCGGGTCTCCCCACCGGCAGAACGCCAGCGTGCGCCGGTCGGCTGTGCCGACCGTCTCCGTGGACCCCGCGCCCATGATCGGCATGGTCCCCCGCCCCCGTTCGTCACTGCTGCGCCTACTCGGCGGCTCCCTCGCCAACTCTTCACGGTAGGGCAGCCACACGGCGCCGACCAGCCCCTCAAGGACGAGTGGACGAGGATGAGCAGCTCGGCGACCTCGACCGTGACCGCCGCCGGGGGTGCTGGCCACGCGGGGCCGGAACGGTGGACAGGACAAGAGCGGAACGATCACCGCGTAGGCAGACCCGAAGGAGAAGCGGCCCGGTCGAAGCTGGAAGTAAGTACACGAAGTCCAGGAGTTATACAAGAGAGCTTGTAGGTAGACGCCGGCCAGCTGCAGGCTAGAGGTGTGACCCGCAAGACGGCCGAGTTCCGGCACCGCATCGACGACATCAGTACCGACCTGATCGACGTCCTCGTCGCTCTGCATCACCCGACCCGGCGATGGTTGGTGGAGTTGTTGTACGTCGAGGGGCCGGCCACGGTGGGCGTGCTCGCCGCGCGCACGGGGTTGGCGGTGGGGTCGGTGAGCCACCACCTCAAGCCGCTGCACCGGCAGGGGTTCATCGAGCCGGCGCCCGAGCTGGCCCGCGACACCCGGGAGAGCTGGTGGCGGGTGACCGAGCGCCAACTGTCGTGGAGCGCCGAGGACTTCGCGCCCGACAGCCTGGGCCGCAAGGTCGCGGACCAGGCGGAGCTCGAGAACTTCCGGCACCAGGCACGCGCCACTCAGCGGTGGCTCAAGGAAATGGGCCAGGCGACGCCGGCGTGGCGGCGCGCAGCAGGTTCGACCGACAGCCTGGTCCGGGCCACCCCCGAGCAGACCCAGGACCTGCACCAGCGCCTGGACGCCGTCCTGCGGGCGTGGACCGAGGAGGTCAAGACCGACGCCCCGGCGCCCGACAGCCGGATGGTCCGGGTCATCCTGCAGATGTTCCCCAGCAAGCCGGTGAAACCGTGAACGCCACCTCCGCGCCGGCCCTGCTGGGGGCCGCACCGCCGCCGGTGCGTCGCGACCCGATGGTGCTGACCTGGCTCGCGGGCACCACGATCTCGGCGTTCGGCGACGCGGTGTGGACCGTCGCGCTCGCCTGGACCGCCGTACAGACGGTGTCGTCGGCGCTCGCAGGGGCCGTGATCGGGGCCGAGATGTTCCCGCAGGCGGTCCTCGTCCTCCTTGGCGGCGTGCTGGCGGACCGCTTCGACCCACGGCGCATCCTGGTCCTCGGCCAGGTGGCCCGGGCTCTCGTGCTTGCGCTCGGAGCGCTCGCGTGGCACGCCGGATTCGACGGCGCCGTGACGTTGTTCGTCATCGCACTGTGCTTCGGGGTCGTCGCGGGACTGACCGTCCCGTCTGGTGGGCCGCTGCTGCGGGAGTTCGTCCACCCCGACGACTTCGGGACCGTGATGGGCTGGCAGCAGGTCCTCGGCCGCACCACGCGCCTCTTGGGCGCGCCGGCGGGCGGCGTCATCGTCGCCTTGTACGGCCCGGTGGTCGCGATGGTGATCGACAGCGCATCGTTCGCGTTCATCGCGCTGGTGCTCGCCTTGGTGGTGCGGGCCCGGTACGCCGTGCCGCGCTCCGCGCACACCCGCTGGTGGGAATCCTTCTCCGACGGTGTCGCTTACCTGCGGCGCAGCCCGACGGCGCGCATCTTCATCACGGGGCTGACCGCGCTGAACGTGTTCGTGACCCCGGTCGTCGCACTCGGGCTGGCCCTCCGCGTGGAGGGATCCGGCTGGGGTGCGCACTGGCTCGGCTTCGCCGACGGCACCCTGGCCGTCGGCGCGATCGCCGGAAGCCTGCTCGCGATCCGCTGGCCGCCGTTGCACGCCGCGCGGGCCGGGTTCAGAGTCCTGGTGCTGCAAGGCGTAGGGCTGGCGATCGTGGGCATCCCCTCCCTGCCGGCCGTGCTGCTGGGGATGCTCACGGTGGGGGTGACGGCCGGCATAGCGTCGGTCTGGCTGTCGGGCGCGTTCCTGAAGGCGATCGACCCGGAGTACACCGGTCGCGTCTCCTCGGTCACCAGCCTCGGTGACATGACCCTGATGCCGCTCTCGCTGCCGGTGCTCGGCGCGATCGCGGGAGTCACCAGCGTGCTGACCTCAACGCTGATCTTCGGGCTCACGATGTCCCTGCTATGCCTGACGTTCGCGACCCGCAAGGCCATCGCGACCCTCACGTGATCCAGGCCGTCCCGAAGGGATCACCAGGGCACCGACCTCCAGCACGAGCATGCCCGTCGCGCCGCGGGTGTCCTCGGAGGATGTGCGCGGCCCACCGTCCGCTCATCTCGATGCCCGCCCAGCAACCCGCGTCAGACCGCCGCAACTGAACTGCGCATTTGGCATCCCACGTTGAAGCCTCCCCTGGAGCACCCGACATCTACGATGCGACTCGGCTGGAGGAGCATGGTTTGCCTGACTTCTTCGATCACGGCACACGCCACCGTCTCCGCGGCGCTCTCGCCCTCGGTGGATCGAAGCCCGTGCGGAGGAGCGCCTTCGCCGCGTCACGAACCCGAACCATGCAGAGCCGGCGCAGAAGTCGTACTACAACGTTTCCTCGGCCACCGGCTGCGCAGATCGCGCAGGAGACAGCATGGGGGGCGGTCCTTGCGGCGGCGTCGTAGGCGTCAACGACGTAAGAAGCTCCATGTGCTCAGCGAGCGTGCCCAGGAGCAGGCCAGCGTCCGGAGAGCGCTTCCAGCGTCGGGCCAACTCCAGACCGGTGAGCAGGTCGAGGGTCGCGGTGGCGGGGCGTGCGCACAGGCAGCGCAGGTAGCCGCTGGCTGACTCCTCCCACTGGCAGCAGGCGTGGTCCAGCGCAAGTTCCATCCGCTGCTCGAGGGCCGGAGTACCTTGCGCGTCTGCGCTGGTCGCACTGTTCACGGCAGAAAGCGTAATGGCTGTGGGCACGCATAGCGGCCGGCTGATCTCACCACGCACGACACGCGTCTGGAGATGCCGCGACCCGCGCGTACTGAACCGCGTCTATCCGCCGTGGGCGGCACGCCTCGCAAGATGCATTTGAGATCACGACGCCCCAAGCCTTGACAGCGATCGACGATCTGCTGGGCTGTTCTCATGCGGACAATAGGCAACATCCTGTGGCTGGTGCTGGCGGGAATCTGGCTCGCCCTCGGCTACGCAGTGGCCGGGCTGCTCGCATTCGTGCTCATCGTGACCATCCCGTTCGGCATCGCTGCCTTCCGCCTGGCGAGCTTCGTCATCTGGCCGTTCGGCCGGACGACGACCTGGCGCCGAGACGCCGGGGTCTGGTCAGTGATCGGCAACGTCGTATGGATCATCTTCTTCGGTTGGGAACTGGCGCTACTGCACCTGCTCGCGGGAACGCTCTTGATGATCACTGTCGTCGGAATCCCATTCGGGGTTGCGGCCTGGAAGATGATCCCCCTGTCCCTAGTACCCCTCGGACGCGAGATCGTCCCGATCTCCAGCGCTACCAGCGACCCGCACGCCATCCCTGCTTGACCAGGCAGTGCGTCGACTCATCGGTGGCAGACAGGGCCGGGTCACCGCTCGACTGACGCTTCCCGTCAACCAGCAAACCGAGAGGCCGACACGGTCGGCGACAGCCGCAAGTGCGGCTGCCGCCGACCGGACCAGGGCGACAGTGGCGCTGCCGCTCTCGATGCTCCGGGCCCCTTGTCGGGGAGCGTCGTTAGTCGGTGGCAATGGCGGTCAGCACATCGGTTCGAGCAGCACGCCGGGCGGGGATGAGACCGGCGAGCAGGCCGGTGACAGTTGCTGCTACGAGGGCGATGAGCAGCTGTGTGTAGGGCATCGGTACGTCGCCGAACACGTCGAACTCGACTACGCCACCACCACCGCCCAGACCCAAGGCCGCACCGTCGACACCGCGCACGCCCTCATCGACGTAACCACCACCCGCGAAGAGCTCTACGTCGCCGCCACCCGAGCCCGCCAACACACCCAGCTCTACCTCACCACCGACCCCAACCTCGACCTCGACGCCGAACGCCCACCCCCACCCGACACCCAAGCAGCCGACCTACTAGCCCGGATCATCTGCCGCGACACCCAAGAACTGACAGCCACCGAGGTACGACGAGAACACCACGGACGGATCAAGGTCGCCGAGCGAGCGCGACCCACGCCGCGGACAACACCGTCCCGGTTGAACCACCCCGCCCGGCTCTAAACAAGCGATCATCCGACGCTCCATGCCTGGTTCTGGCAGACGCCATTCCGCCCACTATGGGCAACGTCACCTTGCCTTCGACGTGACGCCAGCTAGGGGACACCCGAACTAGAAGTCGTCCCGTTTCCGCAGCGGCCTTGGCCGGCCGTCCGGGTCGTGCAGGACGAGGTATGGAGGTAGCGCGAGCGCGTGGGCGATGGGCCCCAGCCGGGGCGGCTGCAGGGATCGGAGCCGGCCCACTGGTCGCGGTCCTCGACGTTCGTTCTCGTGCCAGGCATCGAGGGCGCGGGCGGCCTCGGCAAACCTTTCGTACATGCCGAGCGGGTTCACGCAGTCGGCCATGACCCGATGTAGCGCCAGGTCGTCGCTCGGGTCTGCCTCGGTGTCGAAGGGCCGGTCGAGGTGCTCGGCGCCCAGCGCGAGCCGGAGGCGGAGCGCGTAGTCGCCGCGCACGCCGCCGTCCTCGTCGTGGTGAGTGCTGCGGTCCACAACGACCGCGGACAGCTCGGAGTCGTGCGTCCAGGAACGGCGATTGAAGTTGTCGGAGCCGATCGTCGCCCAGACGTCGTCGACGACACATGCCTTGGCGTGCACGTAGACCGGCGTGCCGGCGTGGTTCTCGATGCCGTAGAACGCCACCCGTCCCGGTCCGGCCCTCATCATCTCGTCCATCGCCCGGCGGCGGCCGAGCAGCTGCGGCGCCCGGGAGACGCCGTCCAGGTCCGGATGCAGTGGCACGACGGCGATCACGTGCAGCTGCGGGTTACGGCGCAACGCCTCGGTGAAGACGTCACCGACGTGGTGGCCCCACAGATACTGATCCTCGACGTAGACAACCCGCCGAGCGCGCTCGAGCGCCTTGGAGTAGCCGCGAGCCACGCTGCGCTCGCCCCCGTGCGCGAAGGGGTAGTCCCGGCCCTGCCGGAGGTTGGGGTAGGTCCGCAAGAGCTGAACCACGTGCGTGCCTCCCACGACCGGCGGTGGCGGCGGCGCCTGCTCCGGCAGCGGGTCAGGCGACACGTCCATCCGCAGGATCCGGTCCCGCACCAAGAAGACCGGGTGCCGGCTGAGCCGCGTCGGATCCTCCCACCGCTCCCGGAACACCGTCTCCACGTCGAAGACAGCCGGGCCCTGGATCGCGGCCTGGAGATCGTGCCACGGCGGGGTTGGGCCGTACTCCTTCGCCAGCCGCATGGCCTGGGGATCACCGTCGTGGTCGATGTCGTCACGTCGCGAGTGACATAGGTCGATCCCGCCGACATACGCGATGTCTCGCGACGGGTCGTCGGCATGCCGGATCACCACGAACTTCTGGTGGTGTGACCCTCCCGTTCGCACTCGCATGTCCAGCAGTACCTCGGCACCGCGCTTCTGCAAGGTTCGTCCCAGCAACCGGTTCTCCCGTGCGGTGAACCCGAGCTTCTCCCAGTGCGAGCGCCAGACCAGTCCACGCACGTCGACGCCCCGCTCGTCCGCGCGTGCAAGGACCTCCGCCACCTCGGTGCCCGGTTCACCGTTAAGCCGCTCATCTGCGTCGCCCTGCCAGTCAGTGAAGAAGATCAGGTCGCCGGCCCGCGTCGCCTCGAACCGCTGGTGAAGCTCTGCAAAGTACGTCGCGCCGTGGACGAGGGGTCGGACCAGGTTGCCCTCCGACCACGCCCGCTCACCCTCGTACAGCGCATCGAGACGAGTGGTTCCGTTACCGCGCTCACCTTTCGTCAGCAGCCAACCGGTCAGATCCGTGGCCTCCGTTCCACTCATGTGCCCAGCATGCCCACCGTTGGCTCGCTCATCCAGCAACCAGGACCCCGGCCGGTAGTTCACGAGCTCGCAGATCGCGGTGTAGCAGCGACCGCCGTCCGCCGGGCATGCGCGAACGGCGAATGGGAGTCGCGTCGGTAGGGAGCGCCCATCCCGTCCACGGCGAACCGCAGCACTTGCGATGCAGCGTTTTGCCAGGGCTTACCGGGTCAGCCGGGCACCGAGAGCCTGCGCCGCCACCACCAGCCCCGCCGCGATCAGGACGACGTCCTTGATGACGTACTGAGCCACGAGCGTGGGGCCCTCCGGGAACATCTCGCCCGCGAAGAGGACTAGCGGCGACATGATCCCGACCATCGCCATCCCCAGCACGACCAGGCCGGCCTTCAGGAACCGTCCGGTGACCAACGTGATCCCGATGAAGGTCTCCATCACAGCGGTCATCACGACAGCGCCCGAGCCGGACACGATTCCCAGCGTCAAGGCGTCGATGGTGCGAGCGGCCAGGTCCTCGGCCGGGCTGAGGCCGGGCACGAACTTCAGGGCTCCGAAGAGGAGGAACACAAACCCGAGGCTGACCCGCAGCGACCCGATGCTGTAGGTGTCGAGAAGGCTCTGCCCACGCGAGGCGAGCTGGCTGATTCGCGACGACCGAGGGGCGGTCCCTCGAGTCGGCGCCGTAGCAAATGTGGTCATCGTCTGACTCCGATCTGGTCGAGGGAGATGAGATCGGAGCGCTCAGGATTGATACCGGCTGCACCGAACAGGCCACGGAACAGCGTGATTCTTTACTCCCGCCGCGAGGGCTCTCGCAGGTGGCAATCGACAGCGATCGACGGCGATGTCAGCGAAACATGCCGGAATCCGCTCACTGGAGCGGCGCCCTGCTGAGTCCGCCCGTCTGGGCGTCCGCGCGGCCTCGACGTAGGGGCGGCCGGGGGCCCGTCCATGGTCCCGGGGATTCGCACCGAGGGCCGACCCGGACGGGGCCGCAAGGCGCAGCCGCGCAAAGCCAAACCGTGGGCGGTCGTTCCCCCTGTGACGTTCGGCCCGTTCCTGGAGGACCGTCTGCGCTCCGCCTGCGGCCCTCGTCGGATGCTTGACCACGACGGTTCATCGGTCGTAGCTTACATTCGTCATGGCTTATGAAGACGACGAGGCGTGGACCACGTTGGCTGACCGGAACCGGCGTTCGATCCTCACTGAACTGGCCGACGGCGAGCGAACCGTGGGCGAACTGACCGAAGCGCTGCCCATCACGCAGCCGGCCGTGTCCCAGCACCTCAAGGTGCTCAAGCACGTCGGCCTGGTCGCCGACCGGGCCGAAGGGACCAAGCGCATCTACCGTCTCAACGAGGCCGGAGTCGCGGCACTGCGCGACCAGCTCGACACCTTCTGGAGGCGGACACTGTCCGGTTTCGAGAATCTGATGAAGGAGGACGAATGACCGAGACCACCGATCCCCCGTCGTACGACACCAGCTGGTGGTGCCGGGCACGCCGGAGCGTGCGTTCGCGGCGTTTACGGAGCGGTTCGACGCGATCAAGCCCCGGGAGCACAACCTCCTGGGGTCACCCATCGTGTCGACCACCTTCGAGCCGCGAGTGGGCGGACACATCGTCGACCTAGGCGAGGACGGCACCGAGTGCCGGTGGGCACGGGTTCTGGCCTACGACCCACCGGACCGGGTGATGTTCAGCTGGGACATCGGCCCGACCTGGCAGTTGGAGGCCGACCCGGAGAACGCCAGCGAGGTCGAGGTCCGGTTCGTCGCCGACGGCCCGGACCGCACCCGCGTCGAGCTCGAACACCGGCACCTCGACCGACACGGCCCCGGTTGGCCCCAACTGCGCGCGGGCGTGGACGACGAGCAGGGCTGGCCGCTGTATCTCGCCCGGTACGCCAGCGTTCTCGCGGAGGAGGCGGCATGACGACTGCGACCGTCGACGTGGACCGTCCCGCGGCCGAGGTGTTCGCGTACGCAACTGACCCGACGAACTTTCACGAGTGGCAGCAGGGCGTAGTGAGCGGGAAGCTCGACAGCACCGGAACGCCTGAGGTCGGCGACCAGTGCCTGACCGTCCGCCGCATCGGCGGCGCAGAACGACCGTCGACCTCGGAGCTCGTCCGACTCGACCCGCCCCGTGCCTGGTCGGTCCGCGGCATCGACGGGCCCATCCGCGCCCGCGTCGACGTCGCCGTGGAGCCGCTCACGGAGTCCCGGTCGCGGCTGAACATCACCGTCGATTTCGACGGCCACGGCATCGGGCGGCTCCTGGTGCCACTCGTAGTGTGTCGCCAGGCGCGCGCCGAGATGCCCGAGAACCTCGCCCGCCTCAAGCAACAAGTCGAGGCCCGCTCCATGACCTGATGCTCAGCGAGGAGCCAGACGAGCGGCCGCTGGGATGTTGGTTACCTGCGAAGCGCATTACCGGATCTGCCGCTGTCCGCGCCCAACTGGAGATGAGCGTGCGGGCGCTACAGGGGAGGCGTCGGACGGCCGGATTGGCTTGACCGGGCGTGACCACGGATCTGGACTGCTTCTGACGCGGCCTTTCCGTGCCGCCTCGGGCTGCGTCATGCTGGAGCAGCCAGATTGGGCCTGAGAGTGGAGGACGGCCATGATGACGATCGCGACCAGCGTGACCCTGAAACAGGACGGTGTCGCGCAGTGGGATCGCGCGATGCACGCGAGGGTCCGGGCCGCCCAGGACCAGCGCGGCTGGGTCAGCGTCCAACTGCTCAGGCCCCTCGACAACCCGTTGCAGCGCGCGATCATCGGTACCTGGCAGACCCGTGAGGACTGGGCGGCGTGGCACGACGACGAGACGTTCCGCGAGACGCGCGAGCACCTTGCCGGCCTTGAGGACGGGCCTTCGCGGACCACCTGGTACGACGTTGTCGAGACTCCCTGAGGGTCACCCCCCGCCTTGGTATCTGGCGCGCCCCCGGATCTTGGCGGCTGACCCTGGCCACCGGCTCAGGTCCGAAACCCACCCACCCAACCGAACAACCGGTCCGGCGCCGGTCGAACCCCGCGCTCACGTCGGGCCAGTGGACCTTGCGCTTGTCATCGCATGCGGCGGAAGGCCGGGTTGGGTGAGGTCAGGTTGTCGAGTCACGCCCAGACGCGCTCCATGCGATGTGGTCCGGGTCGTGAGCGACTGCTCGGAGGCCCACCCGGGCGCCGACTTGATGATCGTAGAGGCCAGCGGCGCGACCCAGTTGCGGTGAAGGCGCGGACAGCCGCGTCTAAGGCGGTGGGACTCCTATTGACCCGAGTCAATGCCGAAGCCATAGGCCTGCCGGAATGCGCCCGGTGGCAGGCCGGTGGCGCTCTTGAACGTCCGGTTGAAGTGGGCGGGATCCGCGAAGCCCCAGCGGGCGCCGACCGAGGCGACCGGCCGGTGCAGCAGGGTCGGATTCAGCAGGTCGGCGCGGGCGCGGTCTAGTCGCCGTCGGCGGATCAGTTCGGCGACCCCCTCGTGGGTGTCCTCGAATACCCGGTGCAGGTGGCGCAGCGACACGTGCTGGGCGGCTGCGACCGTCGCCGGTGTCAGGTTGGGGTCGGCCAGGTGTTCCTCTATATACGCCAAACTGCGCGTCTTGAGGGCGTTGCGCTGGGAGCCCGACCCGACCGCGGCCGCTCGGTCGAGTCGGGCGGCGAGGCCCACGTGGAGGAGGTCGAGCACGGCAGCACCGACGCGGGCGCTGACGGCCTCGTCGTCGGCCTCGAGGTCGCGTGACAGCTGCCGCACCAGCCCGGAGATCAGTGCCGCGGTTCCCTTGCTGCCGTCGATCCACGTCCCGGCCAGCATGTCCACCTCGGACGCGGGCAGCGGGCAGATCGCCTTCGGATAGGACAGCATCACGGCGCGACGGTGGGTGAAGGTGCAGCGCAGGGGCGCGGACAGGTCCAGGAGGGTGAGGTCGCCGGGGCGGTAGGCGGCACGGTGATCGCGCTGCTCGCCGACGTCGGAGCCCTCGGCCTGGACGAACAGCACGTATCGCCCAGGGTCGTGCCGGCGCACGTGCCGGGCGGTGCGCACCACCTGCCCCGGGCCGGAGCGCGACTCGATGACCTGGAGCGAGCCGGCGTCGCTCACGACCAGCTCGTCTCGCTGGTCCGGCTCGGCGTCGAGCCGGAGGTCAATCCCCGAGAACACGGAGTCGAGCGTGGCACGCCAGTGCTCCGCACGCTCGCCGCGCGGTGCCGCCACCGCCCTCAGCACAGTTCGCATGCTCCCTAGTGTCGAAACGATCACCCGAGCGGCGCAAGGGACATTCGACAGGGCTGCGCTGGCGGCTGTGCACGCATGGTCAACTGCTGGGCGCGCACGGGCAACGAACCGGGATGCGGTTCGACCGATGCTGGAGGCGCAGAGACGCGCCGGACCGAGGAGGACCATGCCCGACCAGCACCAGGTAACCACGACCGTGGAGGACGGACTGATCCGCGTGCGCGGGGACGTCGTGGCGCCCGGAGACCTGAGGTACGACGACGCGAGGACCCCCCACTTCGGGTACCGGACGGGTCGTCCCATCGCTGTGATCCGGCCCGCCGACGCCGACGACGTCTCGACCGTGGTGCGGCTCGCTGCCCGCACCCAGACACCGCTGCACGTGCGCGGGGGTGGGCACCACGCCGCCGGGCACGCCACCGGGGAGGGGCTGCTGCTCGACCTGAGAACGCTGACCGACCTGCGGTTCGGCGCGCCGACCCATCAGGGTCCCACCGTGTGGGCAGATGCCGGCCTGACAGCGGGTGCCGTGACCGCTGCGCTGGGCCAGCACGGCCTCGCGGTCGGCTTCGGCGACACCGCCGGCGTCGGCATCGGCGGTATCACCTTGAGCGGCGGCATCGGTTTCCTCAGCCGCCGCCACGGGATGACCATCGACAACCTGCTCGCCGCGGAGGTCGTGACAGCAGACGGCCGGACCCGGCTGGTGGACGCGAACCACGACGCCGAGCACTTCTGGGCCCTCCGCGGCGGAGGCGGAAACTTCGGGGTCGCCACCCGGTTCCACTACCAGGCTGTGCCGGTGCACGAAATCTACGGCGGCGTCCTGTTCCTACCCGCCACCGCCAAGACCCTCCAGCGCCTGGTCGCCGCGTGCGCCGCCGCCGAGGACGCGCTGAGCGTCATCGCCACCGTGATGGCGATGCCGCCAATGGATCACGTTCCGGCCGAGCTCCACGGCAAGCCGGTGATCATGACCCGGGTCTGCTACTCCGGAGAGCTCGACGCCGCCGAGCAGGCCGTCGCCCCACTGCGGCTCGCCGGTACCCCGCTGGTCGACCTGCTCGGCCCGATGCCGTACCCCGACCTGTTCATCGAGCCTCCGCCGAGCCACGGCGCGGTGGTCGCCGTGCGCAACCTGTTCGTCGACAAGGTCGACGAGGCCGCGGCGTCCACCGTCATGGGCCATCTGGGCCGCAGCGACGCGTGGATGCGCATGGTCCAGTTCCGCGCGCTCGGCGGCGCGATCGGGCGGGTCGACCCGTCGGCGACGGCATTTGCCCACCGGCGCGGCGCGGTGATGGTCACCATCGCCTGCAATGCCCAGCCCGAGCTCGGCGCGGCCCGGACCTGGGTCGAGGACCTCGCCGGCCGGCTGCCCCACGTCACGGCCGGCGCGTACATCGGGTTCTTCGGGCCGCACGACGCGAACAGGATCCAGGAGGCCTACCCCGAGGACACGCTGGCGCGGCTGCGCCGGATCAAGGCGAGGGCCGATCCGGACAACGTGTTCCGGCACAACGACAACATCGCCCCCGCGACCGGCTGAGGGCGGTGCTGTACCGCACGTCGGCGTGAAGATGCAGCGGTGCCCATCGACAGGTTCCCCCGCCACGCTCGGCCGCCCGCGGCGACGAGACTCCGCCGCCGGGCGGCGACGCATCCCCGCCTGTCGACCGCTCCCCCGGCCGGGTACGCCGCGCGGAGTTATGTCCCGAGAAGATAACCGTAGTGTCCCATTCGGGAAAGTAGGAAGCATCTGCTTGATCTAGGCTCGAAGCGTCCAACCTCGGTGAAACCCCCGTTATCCGGGGTGGGCGCGGATCCCGAAAGCCCCCGTTCCCGCGGGGGCTTTCGGCGTCCGGTTCGGGGATGCCGCGGTAGCCGGGCAATGTCGACTGGACGAAGTGAAGTCGCAGGGTGTCGTGGTCGACCTCCCAGCGGTAGGTGTTCGAACCGTCCGAGTGATGGAAGACGACCGTGTCGCCATCAATCCCATGTTCCGCGTCGTAGTCGATCGGCTCCGGCTCCCCGCCCCCGGACACGAAGTACAGACCCAGGCGCCGCTGTCGATGGTGAGGGTCAACGCCGTGTCAGCAGAGAACGGCGCATTGTCCCGATAGTCATGGTGACGGGGGACTTGAGGCGATGGAGGCCGGGCGAGCGGTGGCTCCTCCGCTCACCGTGCGTCCAGCTCGGCCGCCTTGCGTCGCGCGGTCTCCATCGGGTTGTCCACGATCCGGAGGCTGACCGGGTCCGGTGCGGTGTCGTGCTGCGACGAGTGTCATGTCCCGGACTTCGCGCCAGGCGGGGTTGATGAGCCAGCTGCCGGCGATGTGGACCGTCGGCGAGATCTCGTTGCCGGCGTTCACGTCCCGAACCCGCGCGGCCCCCTCCTCATCGTCCCGGAAACGCACGGAGCGGTGCGGCACCCGGTGCAAGGTCAACGCAGTCCTGAGCCTGATACCGAACGGGCATCCTGGCTTGAAGTAGACGACCGGCTCGTCCATAGGGCGGCTCCTCGAGGCTCGAACTTCGCCATAGTAGAACTATGACGAACATATTGCTACCATGACGTGTGACTGTCAAGAGATCCACTGGACACCGCCAGCGACAGGCCGAAGCCACCAAGCGGGAGGTGGCACGCGTCGCCCGCGCACTGTTCGCAGAGCACGGCTACGTCGCCACCACGATCAGCACCATCTCCGCGGAGGCAGACATCCCGGTCCAGACGATCTACTCGGCCTTCGGAACGAAAGCGAAGATTCTCGACAAGATCACCGAGCTCTGGATGAGCGAGACTCAGACGACCTCACGTGCGGCGGCGTACCTCCAAGAGCCAGACCCCGCCCGGCAGCTGAGGATGCTCGCCGAGCTCAACCGACGCCAGATGCAGGCCGGCTCGGACGTCGTCGCGATCTACCAGGAAGCGGCGGCGTCGGACCCGCAGATGGCCGAGACCCTGCGTAACGTCCTGGCCGCACGCGAGCGCGAGATCCGCAAGCTCATCGACGCCCTCGCCCCACGGCTCCGCTCGGACCTCACGGTCGACACGGCCCTCGACCTCACGCTGGCGCTCACCCTGCCCGAGCTCTTTCACCTGCTCGTCGTCGAGCGGGGATGGAGCCACCTCCAATACGAGACGTGGCTGGGCAACACCCTGGTCAGCCAACTCCTCCGAGACTGACTCAGGTTGCGTTGATCGCGGCCCCCACGGCGGTCGAGACTCGGATCCAGAAGAGCCCGATCGTGAACCCTTTCGGGAGACCTGCAGATCTGACTTTCGTTCCAGCTCACACCCGTGAAGCGTGCGGCCTATCGCCACCTGCGCCCATCAAGCCGGAGGCGTGCTCGCCCCCTCGCGCGCTCGAGCACGGCGAAGAGGAACTCGCTTGCCCAAGTGCCCTCGAAGAACGGGTTTTCGCGGAAGTGTGCTTCCCGTCGCATACCGACTCACTCCAGCAAGGCAGCTGCCGGCGCCGTTGAGCGCATCCGTCACAGCGATCACTCGGTGCATCCCGAGGGTGCTGAAGGTGATGTAAAGCCAGGCTCGCAGAACCCCGGTGCCATCGCCCCTTCCTCGAGCCGGCGCGAGGGTGAATGCCACCTCCAACTGCTGCGGCTCGTTGCCGCTGGCCTTGGCCGCGAGCTCCCCCCCGAAGGCCACGCCCGCCCGTGATTCCAGTGCAATCTGGTACCACGGGCGATGCCGGCGCTGCTACGCCTTCGCTAGCGCCGAGGCCGCCGTCACGCTGATCCCGAAGTCGCTCGCCAGCCTGCTCGCAGGGGTGTCATAGCCCAAACGGGCTATGGCATTGCAGCGACCTTTACTCCGAGAGTATGGGTCTCGGAACACAGGGGGACAGTTCGTGAAGGTACTGATCGCGGGAATCGACGGCTTCTTGGGCTGGGCGCTCGCGCAGCACCTTGCCACGCATGGCCACGAGGTCAGCGGAATCGACAACTACGCTCGCCGTGCGTGGGTCGCCGAGATGGGCTCGGACAGCGCGATCCCGATCGCGACCCCCGACCAGAGGCGCGCCGCGTTCCGCGATCGGTTCGGTGGCTTGCGGCATTGGGAGGGCGACCTGCGCGACACGACGGGGGTGGCCCGGTTCGTGCGCGAGCAGCGACCCGACGCTGTCGTCCAGCTCGGCGAGTGTCCCTCCGCGCCGTACTCCATGATCGATGTCGAACATGCCAGCTACGTGCAGACCAACAACATCGCGGGCACCTTCAGCCTGCTTTTCGCGCTGCGCGACTGGGCCCCGGAGGCGCACCTGGTCAAGCTCGGCACGATGGGTGAGTACGGCACTCCGGACGTCGACATCCCCGAGGGGTTCTTCGATGTCGAGTTCCGTGGCCGGCAAGCGCGGCTGCCGTTCCCGCGCCAGGCCGGCTCTTGGTACCACTGGAGCAAGGTTCATGGCTCGAACAACGTCATGTTTGCCTGCCGGTTATGGGGATTGCGTGCCACCGATGTCATGCAAGGGGTCGTGTACGGAACGCGGTTCCACGGGCATGATGGCGACCCCCGACTGGTCACCCGACTGGACTTTGACCAGGCGTTCGGTACCGCCGTCAACCGGTTCTGCTGCCAGGCCGTGCTCGGGCAGCCTCTTTCCGTCTACGGCAGCGGCGGCCAGCGCCGCGGCTTCCTGCCGCTGGACGACGTGATGACCTGCCTCCGGCTGCTGCTGGAGCATCCGCCGGCCGCGGGTGAGTACCGGGTGGTCAACCAGTTTGACCGGGTCTACTCCATCGCGGATCTCGCCACCGCGGTCGCACAGGCAGCGGACCGCCTGGGCATCGAGGTTCCCGTGCGCCACCTCGCCAACCCGAGAGTCGAGCAGGAGGAGCACCATTACCGGCCCGATCGCAGGCTCCTGGAGACACTCGGCTACGCACCGTCGTCGACACTGTCGGACGACCTGGACGGGATGATGCGCGACCTGCTTCCCCATCGAGACCGGATCGCCGCCCACGCGGACGCCCTGGCACCCAACATCGGCTGGCGCCCACGCAGCGCCGAAACAGAAGGGATTGCCCATGTCCGAACTAGCAGGTGACGCCCTGCGACGCGTTCTCGAGGCGGTGGCCCGGGACTCCGAGACACTACGGATGCTCCAATCCGACCCCGACGCCCTAGCAAAGAAGTACTCGCTATCACCCGAGTCCGTGACCGCGCTCAAGCGCGCCGAAGTGCTGGTGTCGTTGCGTCCGCTGCGCCGCAAGGAGATTACGTTCGAGACCGGCACCACCATCACCGCCGGCCGACTCCGCGATGAGCTGACCTTCGAGACCGGCACCACCATCACCGCCGGCGGAACCACTATGACGTTCGAGACCGGCACGACCATCACCGCCGGGATCCGGGGTCTGCTCCAAGACATTGCCGCGGAGTCGAAAACGCTGCAGCGGCTACGCCTCGACCCCGAGTCGCTCATCGACGAGCTCGGGATCGACCGCGACCAGCTGGATCGGCTCAAGGACGTGCGCACCAGCGTCGTCATGCGCGGCCGCTCGATTACCTTCGAGACCGGCACCACCATCGAGGTCTAACCGACGTGCTCATCTCAGTCGTCATACCCGCCCACAACGAAGGCACCCGGGTAGCCGACACCATCAGGGCCATGGCGCTGGCCCGCGCCGACGAAACCCAGCTGGTCGAGTTCGTCGTCCTCGACGATGCCTCGGACACCCCGCTGGCTCTCGACGAGATCGATGCACCCGCCGTCAGCGTCCGGGTTGTCCGCTCCACCCAGCGGCTCGGAGTGCCGGGCGCCCGAAACCACGCCGCGGCCGCGGCCGCCGGTGACGTGCTAGTGATCACCGACGCGCATGTCCGATTCACCGACGGCTGGGACCTGGTCGCTAGGGTCTGCCTCCACACTCCCCTGGTGCTGGCGGCCACCATCGCGGACCCCACCTCGAAGTTCCGCGGTCACGGCTGCAGCCTCGTCGTCCCGTTCATGGGCACTCGATGGAACAAACAGCCACACGCCCCGGGGGACCCAGTCCACATCCCCTCGTGCGCCGGCACACTCGTCTCGCACGCCACCTTCGATGCCATCGGCGGCTACGACGACGGGATGGTGCTCTACGGTGGGGCCGAGCCGGAGTTCGGACTGCGTGCCTGGCTGTCCGGCCACGCCGTGGTGTCGGTGCCGGACCTCCTGGTCTGGCACCGGTTCAAGACCCGCGATGAGATCGCGTCGTTCCTGGTCGGGCTCCGGCCGGCGCTAATGCATAACTCGTTGCGGATGGGCGCTCTGTACTTGCCGGACGAGCTCCTCTGGCAGATGTTCCGGTACCACTCCCACTTGCATCCCGACGCGTTCCCGGAGGCGATCTCGATGCTGGAAACCAGCGACGCATGGACGCGCCGGGAGGAACTACAGGCGCGGCTCCAACGGGACTTCGGTTGGTTCACACGCACGTTTGGGCTTCTCGACCAGGTCGGCCGCGACCTCGGTTCAGTCGTCCCGGCGTGACGAACGAACCGCAGGCTCATCCGAACGCTAGCCCCCACCACGCACGCGGGGCAGCACGGGCGCTGCGGCGTCGCAGCTCAAGATCATCCAGCAGGGCTGAGGGCACCTCGCCTCCACGACGATCCAGCCGCCATCCGAATCGTCCACGTGCGCGCCACGCGGCCCTGGAATGTGGGTGGGCGGTGCGTGTTCCGAGAGGGTCTTCCCGCCACGTGCTCGGCCGCTCAGGCTTGGTCGCGCCGAGCCGAACCCATGGCCTACCTGGCCGACACGGTGCCGATCGCCCACGCCCACCTCATGCGGTCAATCGATCAACCTGTCGAGGAGCTCGAAGGACTCGTACCGCTGGTCGATGTCTCCGAAGTGATCGTCGTCGCGGATGATCTGGGTGCCGCCGAGCCGTTCGAACATGGCGCGCCCCTGCCTGGTCCACCCTCGTGACAATGTGCTCCAGGATCGCGAACAGCAGCGCTGCACCGCCTATGGCTCCGACAAGGACGGTGTTCGCGCGAACGTGTGGTTGGCCAGGACCTTCGGCAGGAGTGTGGTCATGGGCTCAACGTTGAGCCCGGGATAGTGCGGCGCCTCGACGGCGTAGCTGCGTTCGATCAGCCGCCTGCGCAGCCAGGGAAGCCATACGACGTCGGGATTGGCGGAGGTTCCGTGGAAGATGATCCGGTCAACGAACTGTCCGTTCTTGGTTCTGACGCACGCGTCCCTGGAACTCCGGACCCGTGGCGGGAGTTCGACAACGTGGTGACGTTCTACCAGCAAGCCGCGACATCACCGCGGCCTGTGTGAGGGTGGCCATTGCCGCTCCGTCACGGCCGTCACAGCCGCCGACTCTCGGGAAAGGGGCCCCATGCCTCAGTTCGCAGTCCTCATCTATAGCGACGACTCCGCTCACGAACCTGACAAGACCGCCGACACCTCGGCTGAGATCACCGCCTGTGACGAGCACGCGATCGAGTTAGCCTCGCAGGCCACCATGACCGGTGCTTGGGCCTTCACACCGCGGGCCATGGCCAAAGCCGTTAGTGGTGACGCGGTCACGGACGGGCCCTATGTCGACTCACGCCAGGTGGTTGCCGGTGTCTACATCCTGGAGGCCGCGGACCTCGATGCTGCGCTCGCGACGGCGGCCACCAATCCGGTCCTCGGACAGGGCGGCGGCCTCGAGGTCCGACCCGTGCACAGCGGTGGTTCGGTCGAACCCGCATAAGCCATTCCGAAGCGCATGCACGTGCCCCAATCCGCGCGGCTTAGCGATGCGATGCTCCGCCGCGAACCGTCATGCAGGGTTCGCCGGCGTGCCGAGCCCTGCGACCCGGGGGTAACCCGGTGCACGTCAAGCCCCACTTCCTGCCACGCGCGCGTTCTGCACGAGCCGCACCGGGGCCGGCGTGGAGCACTCGTTCAGCAGACCTGTCCTCCTCTGAGAACCAAGTGCTTGTGGACGTGGCTTACCACGCGCCTTGTCGCCTGCAGCGGGTTGCGGAAGGTCGTGCGGTAACGGATGATCCGGGAGCGTCCTGGGGCTACTGGGGCGGAGGCCTGACTCCCTTCAGACGGCGTCTCAATGGACAGACTGCCTTCGGTGGCGCTGAGGGCTTCGGCGAGTTGGCCGTGGCGTCCCTCGAAGGCGCGCGGCTGTCCCGCGTACAGGTTCCACCGACGACCCGGCCGTCGCGGAGGATCGGCAGGGACAGCGACGATGCGACTCCGGCGGCGGCCTCGGCTACTGCGTAGAGGTGCCACCGGCCCTCCTCCAGCAGGTCGCCGCCCGTCCATGCCGTGACCCTGGCGGCACCTCATCGGCACCCCCGCCGGCGACCAGACCACGCGTGACGACGGCGGCCGCCGGAGGAATGTCGCGCGCTTGGGCGAGCCGTTCGCAGGAGCGGACGGCACCGCGGTCATAGGATTGACGTCCCGAGTGAAGGAGTCCTAGTGAATCTGGAGAAGGTGGTCTTCGGCTTCTTCGTGCTCCTGGCGGCGACCCTCAATTTCGGCTTCTTCATCGGTGATCTCGGGGACCCGGAGTTGCACAACATCTATGAGCTGTTCGCGGCCGTTGTTGTGAATCTCGTCGCCACCGTCTTGAAGTTTGGTGATCGGACCCAGATCGGTGCTGTTCATCTTGCTACGAGCTTGGTGGCAAGCCTTCAGCTGATCGCCGCGGCGATCGTCTGGACTTACGCGGCCAACGTGTTGACAGATGGTGTGTTGTCGACGGAGCAGACGGCGACGGTGGTGTCCCTGTCTGGTGGCGCCCTGTTCGCCAACGTGGTCTCCGTGACGTTGCTCGTGGTCGAGACCGTCTCGTTCCATCGCCGCTAGGGGACTACGTGTCGCCCAGTCCGTTGCCGGAGTTTCGAAGCGAGCTGGCGTCTCCGGCCGTGTTCTTGGTGCTGCGGAGGATGCGCACGCCGCTGATCGTGCTCATCCTCATCTTCGCCATCAGCGTCCTCGGGCTTTCGTTGATACCTGGACAAGATCCGGACGGCCAACCTCATCGACTGGGCCTGTTCGATGCCTTCTACTTCATGAGCTACACCGCGACCACGATCGGCTTCGGGGAGCTCCCCTATGCCTTCTCGCCTGCTCAGCGGATGTGGGTGACGCTAAGCATCTTTCTGTCCGTCATCGGCTGGGCGTACGCCATCGGTTCCCTTCTCTCCCTGATGAGAGACCGTGGGTTCCGTCAGGCGCTCGCACGACGAAGCTTCATCCGAGCGGTGCGGCGGATCACCGAGCCGTTTCTTCTACTGGTGGGTTACGGCAATGCGTCGAAGATGCTGGCTCGCTCGCTCGATGACATGGGACGCAGGTTTGTGGTCATCGACCGGCAAGAGTCGAGGGTCTCCGCGGTCGACCTCGACTCCTACCGGGCGGACACACCGGCGCTGCTTGGCGATGCCCGCGACACCGGCCTGTTGGTACTCGCCGGCCTGGGACACAAGACCTGCGAAGGCGTCGTGGCCCTCTCGGGGGACGACGAGACCAACCTGGACGTCGTCATCACCACCTCGCTGCTGCGGCCTGACCTGCCCGTGATCGCTCGATCCAACTCTCGCGCCGTGGGTGACCGGATGCGAGCCTTCGATGCGCAGCAGGTGGTCAATCCACTTGACCGCTTCGGTGACCACCTGCGCATCCTGCTGCGCTCTGCTGCTGCCTACCAGTTGATGATCTGGCTGACGAGCGCGCCCGGCACCGAGATGCCGGTGCGGGGAGAACGACCCCGAAAGGGTCGATGGGTGGTGTGCGGGTCCGGGCAGTTCGGCGAAGAGCTGAGCGGGGACCTGCGCGCCGAGGGCCTGGACGTCACGGTGGTCCACGTCAGCGGCGGACGGGTACTGGCTGGGGAGGGCGACAGTGCCCAAGTGGTCGAAAGCGGCCACGTTGCTGATGCGGTCGCATTCGTGGCCGCCACCGAGAGCGACACGACCAACCTGTGGCTGATCGACGCGGGGCGAGCCGCCAACCCGGACGCTTTCATCGTGGCCCTTCAGAACCGCCGGGCCAATGGTTCGCTCTACGACGCCATCGGAGTCGACTTCGGGATGCATCCCGCCGAAGTGATCGCGCACGAGACCCTGGCGCGCCTGGCCAACCCGGCGCTCATGCATTTCCTACCGCAGGTGCCGCGTCAGGGCGACGACTGGGCGTGCGCACTGCTGGACCGACTCGTCGAGCGATGCGGCAGCGGCACCCCGGACATGTGGGTGATCCGCTTCGACGCCGGCAGCGCACCGGCGGTGCTGCCGCGGCTCGATGAGGGCGGCGTGCGGTTGGCTGACCTGCTGCGGGATCCGTCCGATCGCGATGACGTCCTGGACATCGTCCCGCTGCTGCTGACCAGGGACGGCGAACAAGTCCTGACGCCGTCAGGTGAGACGTTGCTGAACACGAACGACGAGCTCCTGTTGGCGGGTCGCCTTCATGCTCGAGCCGCTCTTGAGCTGACCCTCTTGGATGCCTCTACGGCTTCGTACGTCCTCGACGACCGAAGGTTGCCTTCCAGTTGGCTGTGGCAAAGGATTTCGCGTAGCTGACTGAAGTGACAACGGGCGGCCGCCACACCGCGACACGGCACGTGGGCCTTCGTTGGACGCCAAGTGGAGGCACAATAGCGAGATGGACGAACGCGCCGCGACTGGCCGCTCGACGCTGGCCGTGCTTCTCAGTGTGTTCTGTGCCGGGATCGTGGTGATCGTCTCGGTCGACCGCGTCTTCGGTCTTGGCGCCACCGTTGGTGTGATCGCGTTCTCCCTGCTCCCACTGGTCGCCACTTTGGCGGCATTGCGCCACATGAAGCGACTTGAGTCCACGTGAGCCGATCGGCTCCGGGTGACCTCCGGTGTCGCCGGCGCGTCGGTGTACGCGTCACCCGCGCGCCGCTCGCAGCACCCCTTGGGTTCGCCATCTGCCAATCCCGTTGCCCACCTAGCCCATTACGCCCGCCCTTATCGCCGTTGCGGTACGGAGTACCTTGACCACACGCTTGCTGACATGGGCCGCGACCTGCAGAACGTTCTGCACGGGAAGTCTGGCGCCTCGCGTTCTTGACGTCATACGCACTCGTTTGACGGGCTTGCGCTCACGTGCGGGACATATCCGCAACACGACTCGAATTGTGGAGAGCCATGAACCGAGCGCGGGGAAGCGTCGACCTTCTCAGAGCCAGCCTCGCTCCTCCGCGGTGCGGGCGGCTTCGGCGCGAGTCGTCGTGCCGGTCTTGCCGATGGCGGACGAGAGGTAGTTCCGGACTGTTCCCGCAGACAGATGCAGCCGCGAGGACAGGACCGCGACGGTGGAGCCGTCCAACGCTTCCCGGAGCACGACGCGCTCCCGCTCGGTCAGCGGATTGGGCCCGCCGAGCAAGGACTCGGTCGCCAACGAAGGGTCGACCACGCGCAGCCCGGCGTGCACCCGGCGGACCGCCTCCGCGAGCTCTCGTGCTGGAGTGTCCTTGACCACGAAGCCGCTCGCGCCCGCTTCGAGCGCTCGGCGCAGGTACCCGGGTCGACCGAACGTGGTGACCATCAGGCTGCGGCACCCGGGGACGTCCGCGGCCAGACGACCCGCCACCTCGATGCCGTCTGCACCGGGCATCTCGATGTCGAGCAGGCAGACCTGCGCCGCTGACCTACGCGCTGCCTCGACGACCTCGTCACCCCGGGCCACCTCGGCCACGACGTCGATATCCGGCTCGAGCCCGAGCAGCGCGGCCAGTGCCCCGCGCACCAGCGCCTGGTCATCCGCGAGAAGCACCCGGATCGTCACAGCTGAACCCTCACCGTCGTGCCCCCGCCTGCTCCCGGCGTGACCACGGCGACCGTTCCCCCGGCCCCGCGGACACGCTCGCGCAGACCGCGCATCCCGTTGCCCTCGTTGGCCCCCCCGATGCCGCTGCCGTCGTCGGCGACCTCCAGCCAGTCCTCGCCGAGCGTTATCGTGCAGCGTGCGGCACCGCTGTGACGGATCACGTTGGTGATCGCCTCGCGCAGCGCCCACGCCAGGACAATCCGATGACGGGGGTCGGTGGCCGATGGGTCGTCGGGCAGTTTGGCCTCGATGCCGGCGCCTGCCAGGGCCTTGCTCGCGGACTCCAGCTCCTCGGTCAGCCGCGCCACCCGAAGTCCTGCAACGATGGCCCGGATCTCGGCGAGCGACTGACGGGTGAGCGACTGGATCTCGACCAGCTCCGCCCGGGCTCGGGCGGGATCGATGTCCACTAGCCGCTCCGCGAGCTCGGCCTTGACCGTGACCACAGTCAGGGAGTGGCCGAGCACGTCGTGCACGTCGCGCGAGACGCGGTCCCGCTCGGCCCCCATGGTGATCTCGTCTGCCATGGTGCGGTACTTCGCCTGTCTGCCGTCGAGGATCCGGGCCACCCCTGCAAAGACGCCGACGGTCAGTACGACGGCGGCGACGTACCAGGCGTGGCTGAAGGACTGCAGCACCCAGGGCATGGCAGCTGTGATGGTGATGACGGCCAGCATGAGCACGACTGCCGTCCGCAGCTGAAGGGCGAACATTCCGAACGCGACGATGAACGTGGCCATGCCCAGCGCCGTCTCCCCGACCAAGGCCACCGTGGCCACCGTCAGTGCGATCAGCGCCGCGACATGGCGGACACCCTGACCGGACGGCCCGGTCCAGGCTTCGTCCTCGTGCATCCGGACCAGGCCGTGGACGTAGGTGGCCCCGAAGACCACGATGCAGGAGACCGCCGCGACCTTCACCCACAGCAGGAACGTTCCGGACACGATTCCGGCGAGGGGGAACGCGAGGAACACCAGCCAGACCGTTCCCATCACCCAGCCGAAGCGAACCCAGGGGTCTCGCTGCTCAGGCGCGGGCTCGAAGGCGTCGCCCTGATCACTCATTGCCGAGCGCGTCCGCGGCGCACCAACCAGGTCGCCAGCAGAGCCAGGATCGCCGTCCACACCCCAACGTTAGCCATCGGGATCCACAACGCCTCGTGGACCAAGCCATCGCCGTTCAGCACGTGGCCCTCCGTCAGCGGGTAGCGAGCCAGAGCGACGTACCCGTAGAGAGGGGTGAACTTGGCGATGGCCAACATCGTGCCTGACAGCGGGATGAAGATGTTGCCGAGGAACGCAAGGATCACGAGTAGTCCGGAGGCGGCCCCCACGGCAGCCTCTGACCCGAACATCAGTCCGGCGCACAGCCCGTAGAGCGCCCACACGATCGCGCCGATCGCCAGCGCGAGCCCACTGAGCAGCCAGGCGAGACCGGTGCCCTCTGCGCCGGTTGCGACGCCCAGGACGTAGGTGATGACGATCGGGAAGGCCCCGACGGTGACCGCGAGCAGTGTCTTTATGGAAACGAAGGACGCGTCCTTCAAGGGGGTGAGCCCGAGCTGGCGGCCCCAGCCCTGCATTCGTTCGACTGCCGCGCGGCCACCGATCCCGGTGGTCGCGGTCGCGGCGCCGTACGCTGCCATCGAGATCATCGTGAACATCGCGACGTTGCCGTTGCCGGCGTTCTCCTTCGAGTAGTCCTGCGCCGCGCCGAAAATGACGTAGAAGAAGGCGGGCAGCACCACGATGAAGAACATCGAAGGGTAATCGCGCAGGACCCGTCGGATCTCGAGTCCCATGTAGGTGGCGTTCATCGTGCGTTCTCCTCACTGCCGGTCAGCGCGACGAAGGCGCTCTCCAGCGAGCCTGTGGTGATCTCGAGGTTCGAGGCTCTGATCCCATTGAGCAGCAGCCGGGCGAGCTCGTCGGAACCGTCGGCGGAAACACCGACAGTCAGGCGATGCCCGGTCAGGTCGACGTCGATGACGCCCGGCTGCTCGCGGATTGTCCGGAGGACCGCAGCATCGAGCACGTCGGCGCTGATCGTGCGGCCGCTGGCCCGCGAACGGATCTGCTCGGTCGGCCCGTCGGCGACGACCTTGCCCCCGGAGACGAACACGGTCCGGTGGGCGAACGCATCGGCCTCCTCGAGGTAGTGGGTGGCGAACACGACGGTCCGTCCCGCGGTCGCCTCGACATGCATCGTGCGCCAGAACTCGCGACGGGCGTTGACATCCATGCCCGCGGTCGGCTCGTCGAGGATCAGCAGGTCCGGGTCGGGCAGCAACGCGAGGGCAAACCGGAGCCGCTGCTGCTCGCCGCCCGAGCACTTGCTGACCTTGCGGCCACGCAGCCGCGTCAGACCCGCGCGCTCGATCACCGCGTCGACCGGAGCCGGGTCCCGGAACGTGGAAGCGATCATCTGCACGGTCTCGCGAACCGTCAGGTCGTGCAGCAGCCCGCCGGTCTGGAGCACGGCGGACACGCGGCCGGCGTTCACCGCTCTGCGAGGCGGCTGGCCGAACACCTCCACCGTCCCATCGCTCGGACTGGTCAGCCCCAGCACCATGTCCAGGGTCGTCGTCTTGCCGGCGCCGTTCGGCCCGAGGAAGGCGACCACCTCGCCCGAGCGGATGGTCAGGTCGATGCCGTTGACCGCGCGGACCCTCTCTCCGCCCGGTGTGCGGAATGCCTTCGCGAGGTGTGTCAGCTCGATGGCCGGTGGGGTCTCGTTCATGACAACGACTCTGCCGACCCAAGCCGTCGCGCAGCCATGTCCACCGTCAGAAATCTGCGATGACAGTTGTCATGTCTAGCGGTGACTCCGAAGCTCCGACGACGTCGCTGCCCGACCGGTCGGCGATGTGACATTCGGAGCGCCGACTCCACAACGCTTCGCCCTGCAGGACGGGCCGCGCGTTACCTCGCGTCGTGACGCCGCTCAGAGTGGGCGGCGTTGCAAGGAGGAGGGGTGATGGAACTGGACCCGGTGGTGGCGCCCACCAAGCGAGCACCTCGCCGGGCAGCCCGGTCAGCGACGTCGCGGTGTTGGTCGTGGCGATGCTGCAGCGCTCGGCGCGTGGGCGGTGTTGACGGAGGCCGGAAGGGTGTCGACCTGGCTGTGCGATCCGGTGTCGATGCGAGGCAGGCCGGCGTCTCATCGGTCGCGTTGACAACGGCGATGGCGTCGTTCGCTGGAGTGCTGCTGGTGCGCCTGATGGAGCGGCGGCTGTCGCTCAAGTGTGGTGGTGGACCACGTAGCGTGCACGGTGCGCGTCGTGTCCTGCTCGGGCCGCTGGGCGCGACGACCGCGTTCGGCGGGCTCGGACGTCCGGACCAGATGATCGGGTTCGGCCGGTTCGACAGGTCCGCGGCGGTCGATCGGCGAATCGCGAAGGTCCGGCTCCTCAGCCTATTGGCCGCGCTAGGGCAGCAGGCCCGGGGCCCGGTGTCCTTCACCCCATCGGGTCGCCGCTGTCCCCGTGGTCACGCTTGCCGGGTGCGTGGGCCGCGTGGCCAGACCGAGCAGTGTCTCCGGATGGTCGGTGATCACGCCGTCCACGCCGAGCCGCAGCACGCGGACCATGGCAGTTGGGCGGTTCACGGTCCACACGAAACAGCGCATCCCCCAGCCCCGGATCGCGTCAACGGCCCGCGTGTCGGCGCGCTGGTGGTGGAGGCTGATCTGGTCCGCCCACCGGGACAGCGGCGCGAGGTCGCGAGGGGGGCTGCTGACCAGCACGGCGATGTTGGCCGTCGGCAGGAGTGGGCGCAGCGAAGTGACCACGCCGGCGTCGAACGACTGCACGGTCAGGCGGTTGGGCGGCAGGGGCGAGTCTCGAAGCAGACCGGCCAGGGCCAAGATGTCGCGCCGGTCGTGCCCGACCGGGCGCTTGACTTCGACGAGCAGGTGCGTCCGGGTGGCCCCGACGAGCTCCAGGACCTCGCTCAGGGTGGGGATCCGCTCGCCCCGAAACGACGAACCCTTCCAGGAGCCCGCGTCCAGTCGACGCAACTGGGCCAGCGTGAGGTCGGCGACGCGCGGCGCCCGGCGAGCGCCACCGCGACGGCCCAGATCCGTGGTGCGTGTCGGCGACGGGTCGTGGATGACCACGAACTCGCCGTCGGCGGTCCGGCGTACGTCAATCTCGATGCCGTCCGCGCCCAAGGCCACTGCGGTACGCACCGCCGAGAGGGTGTTTTCGGGGGCGACGGCGCTCGCTCCTCGGTGAGCCACCACCTGCAGCCGGGATCCTACGGTGGGCGGCGCCGTGGTCGGGCTCTTGATAAGAACCGATGTCGTCACCAGGGATGACCTTCCGTGAGGAGACCTGTCTGTGGATCGTCCCGCCCGGAGAAGGACGGGAGGCGACCACGACGTGAGCGCCCGGTGTGCAGACACCGAAAACCGACGCCACGACACGACGTGCTCCCCCGCGTCGACGCACGACGGGCACCAACCGCCGCGATGGTGAGCCGAGACAACTACCAATCCTTCCGGGGATCGTGCAGCCGCCAATTCGTCCCTGGAACAACCCAGGCGCGGTTGGGGGGTCAGCGCCGGTACGCCGTCACGACGCCCGGGCGCGGAAACTGGTCGGTGTGCGGCCAGGTGCTGCCGGGCGTCTCGAACGTCGCGCCGTTCTTCTCGCCAGGGTGCTGCACGGCGAGAAACGCGGTTCGTTGGTCGTCGCTGAGCAACGGCCCGCAGGCCTCGGCCCCAGCCGGCACCGTCAGGAACTGCTGGACGTGTCCTCGCTCGACTCCGGTCAACGGCACCCGGAACAGGCCGTCATGGGAGCCGAGGGCGTTGCCGTCGGTGGAGATCCAGAGGTTGCCATTCCGGTCGAAGGTCACATTGTCGGGGCAGCTGATCGGGCTGACCTTCTCCTTCGGATAGCCGGCGAAGTAGGTCCGCGGGTCGGCGGGGTCCCCGCAGACCAGCAGCAGCGTCCAGCCGAACCTGGTGGCCGCGTGGTCGCCGCCGCGTTCGGTGATCTCCAGGATGTAACCGTGTCGGTTGCCGGCGACCGGGTTGGCTTCGTCGACCGGCATCGCGGTCGCGCCGCGCTGGGTGTTGTTGGTCAGGGCGGCGTAGATCTTGCCGCTGATCGGGCTGGGCTCGACGTCCTCGGGGCGGTCCATCTTCGTCGGGGCGACCTTGTCGGCGGCCAGGCGGGTGTCGAGGAGGACGTCGGCGACGCTCATCCCGGGCACCTGCGATTCGGAGTCGCTGGTCAGCGGGATCCACTCTCCGTCGCCGTCGTACTCGCCGTCACCCGTGCCGTCGCCGGTGAGACGCGCGACGTACAGCGTGCCAGTGGTGAGCAGTGTCAGGTTGTGCCGTCTAGCCTGCTGCGTATCGCCGGGGTCGTAGGTCTCAGCCGAGACGAACTTGTAGAGGTAGTCGCCGCGCTCGTCGTCGCCCATGTAGGCGACCGCGTGTCCGGTGCGGGCGATCGTCACGTTGGCTCCCTCATGCTTGAACCGGCCGAGCATGGTGTGCTTGCGTGGCGTCGACGTGGGGTCGGCGGGGTCGAGCTCCACCACCCAGCCGAAGCGGTAGGGCTCGTTGGGCTCGAGGCAGGGGTCGAACCGGCTGTCCACCTCGCGCCACAGGCGGCCGCTGTCGGTGGCGACCGTCGGGATGCCGTAGCGGGCGTAGGACGCCTCGTGCGAGGCGGGGACCGCGCCCGAGGGCTGGAAGTACTGGTTGAAGTTCTCCTCACCTGAGAGCACCGTTCCCCACGGCGTGGTGCCTCCCGCGCAGTTGTTGAACGTGCCCAGCACCCGGCGACCGGAAGGGTCGGCGGCCGTGCGGAGTCGTGGGTCACCGGCCGCCGGGCCGACTAGGTCGAAGCGGGTGCTACCGGTGATCCGTCGGTTGTAACGCGCGGAGCGCACCGGCCGCGTGCGCCAGGATCCGCTTCGGGGGCCGGGTTCGATCTCCACCACCGCCATGCCGTGCGACTCAATGGCGATCCGCTTCATGGTCGCGGAGTCGTAGCGGCCGGTTGGGAACATCAGCTCCTCGTTGGTGTACTCGTGGTTGACCACCAGCAGCGAGCGGTTCCGGGTCAAAGGCAGCACTCCGACGTAGTCGCAGTTGTAGCCGAACTGCTGCGACGCGGACTCCGGAGTCTGTGCGCCGACATCGAACCGCGGCGCACGGGATGTCACGGGATCCCCCCATCGGACCAGCACGTCGCTCCTGAAGCCGTCGGGGACAGTGATCGAGTCGACTGTGTTCGGCGGCACCGGCCCGAATGTGGTGGTCCCGAGATTGCCGTCACCGGACCGCGGACCCCGGCGACGTTCCTCCGCGGCCGCCGGCAAGATGCCGGCCACCGCGGTCAGGGCCAAGGCGCCGCCGCCGGCCTTCAACACGGAGCGGCGGGCGAGCGCGGAGGCGATGACGTCCCCGACGTGCGGGTTGTCGCTCCTGTTGGGCACCGGAAGATCACAGGCGTTTCCGCACCGGTACCGGCAGGTCATGTCGCTGCGAGAGCCATGCGGCCCGGGGACCGGGCCCGGAGCCAACAGCGGAAGGGACCGACGGGTCACGTTCACTCCTTGCGCGTCTGAAAGTCGTGGTCGTGGCGACCCTAGGAGGGCACGGCGAGGACGCGTCGTGCACCCGGTGACGGACGAATGAACAGCCGACGTCGATCCAGGTTCACCGTTTTGTGTCCAGCCGCTCGGGGGTCGCCGATACCAGCCCCGCGACTCTGGCTCCGCAGTGGCGTCGGCATTCTCCGGCTCCGAACGCGACGCTGATCTGTCATGTGAAGTTCAGAAGACCCGAGGCGATTCCCATCTTGTCCGGGGGTTGCCGCCGGTGGATCGCCGCCGAGTTCGATGCGAGGGCATACGTGGCTTGAGCCGTGTGCCGTCGGTAGCTGGGGCCGACGCTGACGGGCGAGACCCTGCATCACGGCGGTGGCTGGCATCGTTCACGCCCAGAAGCAGCCTCTGGTCCTGCCTGTCGAGAGGCTTGGCCTCTCCCTACAGGACTGGCTGATTGCTAGGGAAAGCGGCTGAGATCATCGGCATTCAGGTGTCCTCGGTGCACAAGCGCCTTGCCGCGTGCGGTACTCATGGCGCGGACTCCCTCACCGGTGCTCCTTCTCAGTGGCCTGTAACTGAGGCAAACTGGGGAGTGTGCGAGCGGTCGCTGCAGCCTTACAGATCGCCGTGTTGGCGCTGATCTGTATTTCTCTCGTGGGGGCGCTTTTCGTCGTGTGGCGAGACGACCAAAGGTGGTTGGATGAACAGCGCGTCTGATCCCGCCGCACAGGGGGAGTGGCGAACGCGAGCCAGGGGCGGCACCTGAGGATTGGGGCCCGCCCGCACACGGTGCGCTCCGGAGGCATCAGCTCGTATCTCGCTCGGTGTGTCGATAGCGAGGTGGCGAGAGGGTTCCGCGTTGGGGGGCCACCGTCCGTCCCACACCGCTTTGTGGCGCGGATCTCTGTACCGACCCTGCGGTGGTCGCCGTAACGCAGATTGCGGGAACGCATGTCGCCATGAGGTGCCTGGAGTCGTCACCCAACCCCATCTTGCGAGACAGCGTGTCGTGATTCGGGACCCCGGCGTCGGACAATCAAATGCGCCAGACCGCTGCCCGGACTGCTCGCCGACAAGTAGCGATGGGGCGCTGTCCAGCCCAGATGCAGTTCCTTGTCTGGCAGCGGACGTGGACTGGGTTTACGCCGGCTCTATTCATGGCTGAGGCGGTACCCCCGACCCCGGACGCGGGTGAGGCGGGCGTGGCCTTCGAGCCGGGTGCGGAGCCGGGCCGCATGGACCGCGACGGCGTTCGAGGAGGGCGCGTGGTCCACGTCGCCCCACAGCGCATCGCGGATGGTGTCGGTCGAGACGACGATGTTGGCGTTGAGCATCAGGACGCGGAGCAGCTCGAACTCCTTCAGCGGCACCCCCTCCAGTGGTCGCCCCGACAGGCGCACCTCGAACGCCCGCGGGTCGAGGTCGATGTCACCGAAGGCGATGCGCGCCCGCGAGTCCATGTCGCGGGTGTGCGACACCAGGCGCTCCATCACCTCGTCGGCCTGGTAGGGGCGGGCCACAGCCGACGCCGCACCGGCGAGGAACAGCGGGCCGGCGGCGTCGGCGGCGCTCGCGTCCAACCCGACCAGAACGAGTCGGGAGTCGTGCCTCTTGACGGCCTTCACGAACTCGCACGCACCTACCTCGTCCAGCAACGGGGTCACGATGACGGCGTCGGGGTCCAGCCGTCCGTAGGCGATGAGGCCGTCGACGGCGCTGGTGCACCAGGTGACGCTGACCCCCCGGGCGCCCAGGTCGGCGGTGACTGCGTCGCGAGGGCTGTCGTCAGGGTCGACGATGAGCAACTGAATGCCGACCGAGCGTGTCCATCGCTCGTCGGTGGCCCGGGCGAGGGCCCAGCGAGGCGATGAGGGCTGTTCGTTCCGCACCTGGCCGACCGACATCGTGGCTCCTTACCCGAAGCGGCCGGAGATGTAGTCCTCGGTGCGCTGGTCGCTGGGCTGGGTGAAGATCTTCGTGGTCAGGTCGAACTCGACCAGCTGACCGGTGCGGTCGCCGGTGCGTCTCATCGGCGCGCGCGGTGAAGAACGCGGTCCGGTCCGCGACCCGGGCGGCCTGCTGCATGTTGTGCGTGACGATGATGATCGTGTAGTCCTCGCGCAGCTCGACCATCAGGTCCTCGATGCGGGCGGTCGCGATCGGGTCCAGCGCCGAGCACGGCTCGTCCATCAGGATGACCTCGGGCTTCACCGCGATGGTGCGCGCGATGCACAGCCGCTGCTGCTGGCCACCGGAGAGCCCGTAGGCGGACTGCTTGAGCTTGTCCTTGACCTCGTCCCACAGGGCGGCGCGGCGCAGGCACTCCTCGACGAGGTCGTCCATGTTGGCGACCTTCATGCCGGTCGACCTGGGGCCGTAGGCGATGTTGTCGTAGATCGACTTCGGGAACGGGTTGGGCTTCTGGAAGACCATGCCGATGCGGCGGCGCACCTCGATGGGGTCGACGTCGCGGTCGTAGATGTTCTGGCCGTGGTAGGTGACGCGTCCCTCGACGCGGGCGCCGTCGATGAGGTCGTTCATCCGGTTCAGCGACCGGAGCAGCGTGGACTTGCCGCAGCCGGACGGGCCGATGAGCGCGGTGATCTCGTTCTTGCCGAAGGCCAGGGTCGACGTCGGTGACGGCGCGGAAGTCGCCGTAGTAGACGTTGACGTCCTCGCACTCCATGACCGGGTCGGGCTCGGCTGCGGAGGTCGCGGTCGCCCGGCGTCGGTCGGGGTGCATCACGCCGTCGAGGGTCGCGCGTGCCGTTCGGGTCGGTCGCCGAGAGGACGTCTGGTCGGTGGAGTAGGTGGCCATGGTGGTCACCAACGCTTCTGGTATCGGTTGCGGATGATGATGGCCACCGCGTTCATCAGCGAGCAGGAGCACCAGCATGACGATGATGGCCGCGGAGGCGACCTGCTGGAACTCCTCCTGGGGCTGGGAGGCCCAGTTGAAGATCTGGATGGGCAGGGTGGTGAAGCCCGACATCAGGCCGTTCGGGTCGTAGTTGACGAAGACCAGCCCGCCGAGCAGCAGCAGCGGTGCGGCCTCGCCCAGGGCCCGGGACAGCGCCAGGATCGTGCCGGTGGCGATGCCGGGGACGGCGGCCGGCAGCGTCTGCCGCCAGACCGTCTGCAGCGGCGTCGCGCCGAGGGCGAGCGAGCCGTCGCGGATCTCCCGCGGGACGGCTCGGAGCGCCTCGCGGGTGGCGATGATGATGACCGGAAGGATCAGCAGCGCCAGCGCGATGCCGCCGGCGAGCACGACCCGTCGCTCGCAGGCCGATCGCCAGCGCGAACCCGGCGGTGAGCATGCCGTAGACGATGGCCGGGAACGGCGGCGAGGTTGTGAGGTTGACCTCGATGAGCTTGTTGTACCAGCGGCGCTGGTCGGCGAACTCCTCGAGGTAGACCCCGGCCGCGACGCCGAGCGGGATGGCCAGCACCGCGGTCGACGGCGATGACCCAGGCCGAGCCGAGGATGGCGGCCCGCGCGCCGGCGGTCTCCGGGCAGCATCTGGGAGGTGTAGCGGGTGAACAGGTTCGCGTCGAGGCGGGCCGCGCCGTCGAGGAAGGCGTCGACGAGCAGGACCGCGAGGCACAGCACGGCGAAGGCCAGCGCGAACCACAGGGCGACGAGGAAGGCGATCGACGCGGGGCTGCGGTCGCCGTGCCGGTCGGCCTTGCAGGTCGCCGTGCCGTCGGAGGCGGTCGACGAGTGGCCGATGCTGGTCATCAGTACACCTCCCGGAAGCGGCGGACGAGACGCCGGCGATGAGGTTGATGACGAGGGTGATGCACGAACAGCAGCAGCCCGACGGCGAAGAGCGTGTTGTAGCGTCAGCGTGCCCGGGGTGCTCTCGCCGGTGGCGGTCTGGGCGATGAACCCGGTCATCGTCTGGCCCGTCTGTCGGTCGGGTCGGTCACGATCTGGGCCCGGGTGCCGGCGGCCAGCGCCACGATCATCGTCTCGCCGACCGCGCGGGAGAGGCCAGGACGATCGAGGCGGTGATGCCGGAGATGGCGGCCGGGAAGACGACCCGCAGCGTGGTGCGCATCTTGTTCGCGCCGAGGGCGTAGCGAGCCCTGCCGCAGCGACTGCGGCACGGCGGACATGGCGTCCTCGGACAGCGAGGCGACGGTCGGGATGATCATGATGCCGAGCACGAGGCCGGCGGCCAGCACGCTGAAGGTGCCGACCTCGATGCCGAGGAGGCCGTTGAGGAGCTACGGTGCGACGAAGTAGAGCGCGAAGTAGCCGTAGACGACCGACGGGATGCCGGCGAGCACCTCGAGCACCGGCTTGAGGATCTTGCGGGTCCGCTCGTGGGCGTACTCGGAGAGGTAGACCGCGGCGCCGAGGCCGAACGGGACCGCGATCGGCCAGGCCGATCAGCGTGGTCCACAGGGTGCCGGTGATGAGCGGCAGCACGCCGAAGTCGGCGTCGGCGAAGCGTGGGCGCCCACCGGGTCCCGGTGAGGAAGTCCCAGACGCTGACCTCGCGGAAGAACGTCGATGGCGGGCAGCAGCAGCGAGAGGAAGATGCCGACGGTGATGGCCACCGAGAGCATGGCGGCGCCGCGAGAGGCCGACCATCGCCGACCGTTCCCCGATCCGGGAACCGGGCCGGGTCAGCTGGACCGGGGCGGAGGCAGCCCCGAGGGGGCCCGCCTGGCTCGGCGGACCCCCTGGGTCGTGACCGTGTGCGTCACGACTGGGTCTCCTTCACTTCGGAGGGTGTCCCGGCCGGTCAGCCCAGGGACGCGGCGGCGTCCTCGAGCTCGGCCGACTGCTCGTCGTTGAGCGGGATGAACTGGGCGGCCTCGGCGATGTCGGCGTCGCTGCGCGACGTAGAAGTCGACGAACTCGGCGACCTGCGGCTTGTCGGCGTACGGCCTTGTTGGCACGTAGATGAACAGCGGCCGCGCCAGCGGGGTGTAGGTGCCGTCCTGGGCGGTCTCGGCAGCTCGGGGCGACGCAGCCGTCGCCGCTGTCGACCTCGACGGCCTTGAGCGTGTCGGCGTTCTCCTCGAAGTAGGTGAAGCCGAAGTAGCCGAGCGCGTTCGCGGAGCCGCTCGACGCCCTGGACGATGACGTTGTCGTCCTCGGAGGCGTTGTAGTCCGAGCGGCTGGCGCCCTCCTCACCGTTGATCTCGTCGGTGAAGTAGTCGAACGTGCCGGAGTCGGTGCCCGGGCCGTAGAGCTCGATCGGTCCTCGTCGGGAACTCCGGGTTGACCTGGTTCCAGGTGGTGACCTTGCCCTCGGCGCTCGGGCGCCCACAGCTTGTTCGAGCTCCTCGGTGGTGAGGCAGTCGACGAAGTCGTTCTCCGCGGAGGCGACGACGGTGAGGGCGTCGGTGGCGACGTGCAGCTCGGTGTACTCGATGCCGTTCTCCTCGCAGATGGCGATCTCCTCGTCCTTGATCGGGCGGGAGGCGTTGGAGATGTCGGTCTGGCCCTGGCAGAACTTCTCGAAGCCGCCGCCGGTGCCCGAGGTGCCGACGGAGACGTTGACGTCCGGGCTCTCCTCGGCGAAGAGCTCGCCGGCTGCCGCGGTGAGCGGCTCGACGGTCGACGAGCCGTCGGCGACGACCTCGCCGCTGACCGAGCCGCCGCCGTTCCCGCCGCCCGCTTCGGCCTCGTTGTTCCCACCGCACGCCGCAAGGCTCATCGCGAGAACAACCGCGGCCGGCGCGGCGGCGTACCTCAGGGGAATTCGCTTCACTGAATGTGCCTCTCAAGTGGGCCGCACCTTGCGGCCTTAGGTCTCTGACAACACCTGAACGTAGGGAGGGGAAGTGAATGCGTGACCCGCGCTGTTTGAACGGAAAGTGAACAGAATCGGGCACTTCCTGTCACGAGAGTTCGGAATCGTGACGGCGGCCACCAACAGCCCTTTGCCAACACCGGCAACAGCGGCGCCTCGCAGTCGCCGGGACGGCGCCTGACGATCGCGGCGACACGCCGTCGCGGGTCTCCGCGAACACCCCGTGGAACCGTTCGTCGGTCTCCGCGGCCACTAGCTGCCCCAAACCCCCGCGATGAGCGCCAGCCTGACGCCCGGCCGGCGGGGTCGCCTCACTTCCAGCGGCCAGAAACGAAACATCCGACAAAGGCCCCAACGAGTGCGTCCTCCGCGGGTCCCTTGTGTGTCAACCGGCCAGGCTCAGCGTCTTCTTCGCGCGCCCGGGAAGTCGCTGATCCGAAGTGTCGATGATCGCGTCGAGGGACTTCTTGCCCCTCGGCCCGCTCGCGCCGAGTAGACGCGGCGCGGCCGTTGGTGTCGAGTCAGACCTGGCTGATCGCCGCGATGGCGACCACGTGGTTCATCCGTCTCTTCCTGTGATCGCTCTTCCGCGGGCGGACGGCACACCGCCGGCACCCGCGGGCCGCGGTGCCATCGTCGGGGTGCTAGGTCAGTGGCAAACCTCCGATGTCCGGGTATCGCGTCGGCCGGGCCATCAGCGGCTGGTGGAGCTGCCGCTGACCCAGAACGGCGAGTACCCCGCTGAGTTCGAGACGCGGATCAGCCGTGAGCGCGGTCATCTCACCCGACTGGTCCCGTGGCGGTTGAGCCCCCGCCCTCGGCGGGGCCGCGGACCTGGATCCAGGCGGCCCTCGGGAGGGCTCGGACATCCTTTACCGCGCGGCAACATGAGCGTAGCCGGCCGGTAAGGCGGCGCCGCAAGACTCCTTGCTGCATCCCCCAGCGAAGGAGTCATCCATGCGGTGGCAAGTACGTGCGCTGCTCGAGGACCGACCGGGAGCGCTGGCGGCTCTCGCGACGAGATGTGGCCAGGAGTCGGTCAACATACTCGGGCTCCAGGTCTTCCCGCAGTTGGACGGCCGCGTCGTCGACGAACTGGTAGTTCACACCACCGGCGGCTGGACCGGGGCGGACGTCGAGCGCCTTGTCCGGCGGGCCGGTGTCCATGACGCGGTCGTGACTCCGTGCTCCCCCCACGTCCTGGAAGACCAGCCGGTGCGCTACCTGCGCGCCGCACAGCAGGTCATGCAGAACCCCGAGACGCCGCACCACGAGTTGTACAGGCTGCTCGACGCCGAGCCGTGTGCCTGCACCCTGGTGGTCGACGACGACGCCCAACCCGTCACGCTCACCCACTCGTACCCCTTCATCGACACCGAGGTCGCCCGTGCCAAAGAATTGTGTCGTCTGGCCGCGCTCGCTCCCCTCTCGTTGGGGGAACCGGTGAGGCCCGAGCCAGGAGCCCCCGTGTCCTTGCGCCGGGGCACAGCCGCCGATGTGCGGAGTCTGACGGCGATGCACGGGCGCTGCTCGGCCGAGACGGTGTACCGGCGCTTTCACGCCCCCATGCCCCACCTGAATCCGCGAACGGCACGGGCGCTACTGGAGCCAGTCGGCGGGTTCAGCATAGTGCTGACCGTCGGTGACGCCGTCATAGCGTGCGGCACGGTGGCTCCTGCAGGCGACACACTCGAGATCGGTCTCGTGGTCGAGGACGGGTGGCAGCGACGGGGGCACGGCGCTCGGCTCCTCGCAGCACTAGTCGACCTCGCCTTGAAACACGGTGCCGAGACGCTGACCTTCTACGTCCAACCCGACAACGAAGCCGCTCTGGGGGCCATTCGACGAGCCGGTCTGCGTGCACACGCATCTCATGTCGACGGGGTGACCGTCCGCCGCATAGTTCGGCCGGGCGTCCCACCCGACACCCCCGCCGCCGCCGCGGTCCTTCCCTGGGGAAAGTGACCCCCACTGGTCACATTGCTCCACCAACGCGCCGAGCTCCGAGAGATCTGCCCGGCCGCCGACCTCATCGACCAGGCGGTTCGAGACGGAGTCTGAACGCTTCTGGCCCGGCCCGAGGTGCAGCACAACCAGCGACCCGGCGCAGGACACCAGCCGCCGAGCTGCGCGGGGGAACTGTCGCGGCCGAAGCGGCGCGGTTTGGGTGGGTTCGCCGCGGGTGGTCGCCGGTGGGCGGCCGCGGGCAGCCCTTGCCCCTCACCTCAGCCGGCCGGCACTGAGACCGTCGCTGCGCTGCCTCTCCCACACCCTGTGGCGCTCAACCCCGCGCCACCCTAGGGAACTACCACCTGCGTTCGTAGAATTGCGTCTCTCCGCCGCCTGTGCCCGTTAAGCCGGAGACGTTGCGCGTCGGCGGCCGCGCTCGATGAAGTCTTCCATCCCCTCCCCCGCGTCTCAGCAGGGGCGACGCCGACCATGCGACCGTCGAGCGGATCGCGACGCTCATGGCACAGGTGCCTGCGATCAACCCGATGCTCCGCGCCTACGCCGACCAGGCGATCGCCGACGTCGACTCGATTCGGGGCGCGGCAACCCTCGAGCAGTGGCGGCATGTGGCCGACCAGTGGGAACGGCTTGGCTTCCCGTACTGGCACGCTTGGGCACTGCTGCGCGCCGGCGCCGCCGCGATGGACCACGACCATCACGAGACCGCGCGCTCCGAGCTCGTCCGCGCCGCCGGCATCACCACCCAGCTCCAGGCGCGCCCGCTGCAGGACCGGATCCGACAGACCGCCGCCGAGCACGGCATCCGACTACGTCTCAGGTCGGCCCAGCCGCGCCGAAACCCGTTCGGTCTCACCCCGCGCGAGCTGGGGGTTCTCAGCCTGCTCCACGACGGCGCCAGCAACCGCAGCATCGCCCAGCAGCTGGTGATCTTTGAGAAGACCGTCAGCGTGCACGTGTCGAACCTGATCTCGAAGCTGAACTCTGCGAGCCGAGGCGAGGCGGTCGCCGCCGCCCGGCGACTGGGACTGCTGGACATCCCGGAACAACGCGGCAAGTCCTGACCCTCCGTCGGCAACCGCCGCCCCCACGGCCGAAACGGCCGCAGTACGAATAGGAAATTCTCCCGATGTCGCGGCCCCTGCGTGCGCGCACGCTGGCAGGGACAACGCCGGCGCGGACAACGAGGAGGAGTCATGACAACCCATCCGTATGCAGGCCCCCGGTCACACAGCAAAACCGTTGACCTCTGCTTCCGAACCCTGTGTCGGCTGCGTTGGCACAGCTGGGGTTGGCGCTACAACGTCGACCCCAGCGAGAGGTACAGAACCTGCCGGTACTGCGGCCGCGAACGCCCCGGAGTCCCCTTCGTGCCCGTGGCCTTCTGATGTACCCAGCGGAGCCTCGCGCCGCGCCGACGAGGCGTGAGACGCATCTCGTTACGCCAGCCCCGATCAGGAGGCGCGACCGTTGATAGGTGGCGGCTCGCGGTATTTGCTGGGCGTGTGTCTCCCCTATCGGCTTCGTAAGGCGCGGGCCGTTGAGCAGCCACAACGCGCGCGGTCACACTGATGTGCGCACGGTTTGGGTGGTTTAGGCGATGGCGGCACCGATTCTCGGGGCACAATCAGAGACGGCCCCTTCGAGGGTTCTGACGGACGAGGGTAGGGATGGGATCTCGTGTTGGCTCCCGGCGGTCGCGGCCGTCCTGCTCCTCACGCTCTCCGGCTGCGATGGTTCCGCAGACCAGTCCGCGCCATCGCCCGACCCTGAGACGAGCGCCGCAGCCAGGCTGACCGGCGCACCGGACGCCGGGACCTGTTGGGCCGTGCCCACCGACGCCCCCGTTGACCCCAAGTACTGGTTCGACGACTCGCCCACGGTGCCGTGCACCGAACACACACCACCGAGACCACCACGGTAATGCGGTTGCCCGCCCCCACCGTCGCTGAAGCGAAGGCGCTGGCCAGCGCCTGCTGGAACAACGTCCGCGTTCACATCGGCGTCAACGCGAACTTCTGGGTCCCATGGGGGGTATGCGATGTTCCTCCCCACCCGGGAGCAGATCCGCACCGGCGCCAGCTGGGTACGCTGCGACGCGACCTTCCCCAAGACCTGGGACTTCGGCAGCCCGGCGCGCGTGATGCCTCGTCGTCCCTGCCCCTGGACACTCCGCCGGCGCAAACCGGTGATCAACCAGTGGCGTCAAGATCGCGAACGCGGGTGGTGATTCGAACCCTCAACCCGCGCAGGTCACGGCCTGGCTTTCCTGGGGAAGGGAGGGCCGGCCGTGGCCTGCTTTGGTGGCCAGTCGATTGTGGATTGTTCTGCGGCCTCGCAGCAGACCGTTGGGGCGGACGATGAACTCATCCCACCCTTGCGGCCTCCGACACCCAATCCACGGTTGCGACCCGGCTCATCCATACGCCGAGCCAGACGAACGCCAGCCCGAGAACCACCCCACCGCTGAGGTAGGCGAACCCAATCGGCACGCCGGACATGAAGCCGGCCACGAGGATGGTGATCGAGAGGTTTCGCGGGATGACACGAGCCCGGATGCTCGCCACGCCGTACATGATCCAGCCGATGCCGAACAGCACGAAGCTGGTCACACCCCCGATGATCAGCCTGCCCCCGACGAAGCTTTCGATGGCGTCGGGTTCGACCTCCGCCAGGCGTGGCACCGCAAAGGCCTCGTACCACCAGTCTCCGGTCATGAACATCGTCCCGATCACCGCCGCACCGAAGGCGAGCGCTCCGAACGCGCCGGCGCTGCGTGCCTCGCGGTCGTACAGGGCCACAAGGGCGATCACGAGGAGCGCGAAGGCCAGGATCGACACGACGCTGTTGACCGCGTGGGTGGTGCTGAGGACGTACGCCTCGAAATCTGCGATCTCGACTGGCGTGGTGAAAAGGATCACCGGTCTGGTGATGATCATCAGCACGCCGGCGACGATCGCTATCGGCGCTCCATAGCGGACCAGCGTCTTGGCCTGCATGAGAAATCCTTCTTCCGGATGAGTTGTGCTCGACGGGTGGACGTGAGGTAGGGACGCGACCGTCCCGGACGTCGGACTCGCGTCGCCACCTGTCAGATGGTGGCCGCGGTGATACAGGGAGCGGGTGCGAACCTTTGCCCAGAGTGCGCCTCTTCCCGAGAAGTCACAAGAGTCCCTGGCGCGACCTGAACCACGACCAGTCGAACCGCTGCGGGCGTGTGAGGCGGGACCGCCACGGAATCAGCGCGATGACTCGACCACGCGTGCGAGCTCGACCCGAGAGCTGACGTCGAGCTTGTGGAAGATGTGTCGCAGGTGGGTCTGCACGGTTTTGGGGCTGAGGAACAGCGCCGCTGCGATCTCGGGGTTCGTACGGCGGTCCACGACGAGGTCTGCGACCTGTCGCTCGCGATCGGTCAGCAGCTGAACGCCGATTCCCTGAGAGTCGCCGTGAGCCGTTCGGCGGTGGACATGACGACCTAGCCGGCGCAGTTCCAGCTCGGCCGCGTCGCGGTACCGCAACGCTCCGCTGGTCTGCAGTGCCGTGGCAGCTCGATCGAGCTCTTCGATTGCGCGGTTGCTCTGCCCGGCAAGGGCGAGTGCGCGGCCGGCAACCGTGCGTGACAGCGCCGCCTCGACCGGGATGCCGACCTCGTCGGCGGCGGCCGCCGAGGCAAGCGCGTGGCGGATCGTCCCGTGGAGATCCCCCGCCTCGAGCGCCACCTCTGCGGCCGCCCGTTCCGCCATCGCCGTGGCCATCCGCAGTCCTCCCATTGGGACCACGACGGCATGTGCGGCGGCCGCCGCCCCCTCCGCGTCCGACCTGCGACCGAGGGCGAGGCAGCATCGAGTGAGCAGCTCCAGCCACTTGGCGCGAAAGCTGCCGCCTGGCATGTACGGGAGCCCCGGGCCGCCACATCGCCGGACCATGAGCCCGACGGCGTCACTGAGCCCTGCGCCCCCTGATTCGAGGAGGGCCGCCGAGAGGGCCAGTGTGGTCGCGGCCGGGACCAGTCCGTCGTCCATCCCCCGAGTGAGCTCGACCGCTTCCCGGGCGGTCGCGACGGCGAGCTCGAGCTCGCCGGCGGCCAACGCGGTCAGCGAGCGGTTGAGGAGCAGGCCGGCGAGGCTCTGGGCGTTGCCGAGGAGGCGAGATTCCTCGATGGCGCCGTCGAGAGTCTCGGCCCCGTCCGCAAGATCTCCGTGCAACATGCGCACCCAAGCCAGAAGCATGAACGCGAACGGGACGAAGGCAGGTTGGCCGGTGGCCCTGGCGACGGCTACCACTCGTTCGGCATGACGGCCGGCGTCCTCGAACCGATCGAGGTAGAGCTCGGCGCCGGCGAGGTGGATGGCGGAGTCGAGCCGGAGCGCCAGGTCGCGGTCGGAGAGCCGGTCAACCAGTTCCGCCGCCTCGGCGCGGTAGGTCTCGGCGTCGGAGACGAGGCCGGTGAGCGCTGCTCCCCACGCCAGGGCGGCTGCTGCGGTTGCGATGAGGGGTTGGTTCCTCAGAGGCCGCGCTGTCGCGAGTGCCTGCGCCGCCTGTTCCGCGATCTGAGGGAACTGCATTCGGTAGACACCGTCCATCGCGAGCTCCAGCTGAAGAACCACGGCCTCGGGCGAGGCGGGGTCCTCGAGCCCGTTGAACGCGGCCTGGAGTCGGCGGTGGGCTGCGTCGTGGAGGCCGAGGAGATGTTCCGTCCCGGCGCACGCCGTCGTGAGTCGTACCCGGAGCGTCACCGCGTCGGCAGGAACGAGTTCGATGCACTCGAGAAGAGCGGCGTGTGCATCGGCGAAGTGCCCGCACGTGGCCAAGGCACTCGCGCGGGCGAGGAGAAGCTCGACGCGCTCGGCGGCAGGGGCATCCTTGCGAAGCAGTCGCAGCGCCGCTGCGAACCAGCCAGCGGCGCTCTCCGGCGCCCGATGGACGGTAGAGACCCCGGCTTCGTGCAGGGTCAGGACCGCCTTGGAGTCCCCTTGTCGGCCGGAACGCTCGACGTGATGTGCCCGCTCTGCGGCCGTCGCTCCGCGGCGCGCCAAGGCCTGCTGCACTTCTCTCGTGGGCGCTCAGGCGCCAGCCGGGGGGCGCCGAGTCGTAGACCGCACGCCGGACGAGTGGGTGTCGGAACCGAAATCGGCGGGGAACGTCCGTCTGCAGGATGAGGCCGTGGCTCATCAGTTCATCGATGGCGTCGAGCGCCGTCGACTCGCCGACGCCTGCGGCCGCGGATGCGAGCTCCGGCTCGAAGGGATCTCCCACGACCGCGGCCCCCTGGAACACCAGATGCGCGTTGTCCGTCAGCTGGGCGAGCTCCTCGGTCAGTGCCGAGGCGACGGGAGGGGGGACGCCGAGGTCAGCAGTTAGTCTGGGTGCCGCGGAGGGGCGTCCGGCCCTGCGGTCCAGGGACCTGGCCAGCTGCTCCAGGTAAAAGGGGTTGCCGCCGCTCTCGGCGTACATGGCAGCCGCGATCGACTCCTCAGTGGAGCGTCCCAGGAGCACGTCCGCCTCGGCCCGGGTGAGCGCACCTAGCTTGATGCGGAGGAGGGACTCAGTCCCGTGCGCACGCTCGAGCTCGGTTCCGAGCCGCGGTGGCAACTGCTCGGGACGGGCCGCGAGTGCGATCAGGACCGAGGCGTCAGGTGGTCTGCGAAGCAGGCTCCCGAGGAGCTCGACGGATGCGGGGTCTGCCCAGTGCAGGTCGTCGAGCACCAGCACCAGTGGTTTGGCCGCCGTCAGTCGCTCGAGCAGCTCCCGCACCGAGCGGTGCGTGCGATAGCGCTCGTGCTGGTGGGAAATGCGGTCGTCGTCGAGCGGTGACAACGAGGGGAAGACATGGGCGAGCTCTGCTCTGACGTCCCCGTCCAGCAGTCCGAAGAGGCGTGGGTCGAGACCACGGACGTAGTCGTCCAGGGCGTTGACGAACACCCAGAACGGCAGATTCCGTTCGAGTTCTGAGGCGGAACCTGACAGAACGAGCTGCCCGCGGAGGTCGGCCTGACGAGTGAGCTCATCGTAGCAGGCGGGTCTTGCCGATGCCAGGCTCGCCCACCAGCTCAACAGCCTGCCACCCCCCGCGCGCCACCTCGTCCAGTGCTCGGCCGAGGAGTGCGAGCTCCTCGATGCGGCCGACGAGCGGGGCGGGAGCAGATCCCATCTTTCCTCCACTCGCAGACTAGGCCATTCGGGCTACGGGCGGCAGGCCCGAGAAGATCAGGCTGCCCGCCCGATGTCACGGCCGCACAGTGACGTCAGGCTCGTCTGGTGGCTCTCTTCCTGCTCCACCATCTTCACGAACCACATGAGTGCGGCGCGGCCTACGCATCGTTCAAGGGAGAGACCACCCCTCTCAGGCACCGGCTGGCGCTCGCCTCCTGCGGTGACGGCGGGCACGCGATCTGGTGGACGGTGACGGCCGCGAACGAGACGGAGGCGCTCGGACTCCTGCCTTACTACGTCGTCGAACGCACCACGGCGACACGAGTGACCGAGGTCGACATTCCCTAGCCTCCACCCGGATCGAACCCAGCCTGGCCCAGCAGGCCCCGAAGGAAGCGCCATGCCCCAGCCCACGCGTACTCACAACCTGGCCGCACGGATGGCTCTCTGGAGCAGTCGGCACCGCCGGATCGCAGTCTTTGGATGGCTGACCCTGATGGCCACCCTCTTCGCGTTCAGCCTGGCCTTCCCGATGAAGACGATCGTCACCGAGACCTCGGGTCCCGGCGAGTCCGGCCGCGTCAATGAGATCCTCTACGAGGAGTTCGAGCGTCCAGCGGGCGAGCGCGTCCTCGTCCAGAGCCCGGCGTTCGAGGCAGACTCCGCCCAGTTCCGGAAGGTCGTGCAGGCGGTCGTGAAGGCGACCAGCTCTCTCGACGAGGTGTCAGCGGTCCAGTCCCCGTACGACGCGGGCGCCGGCGGACTCGTGGCCGCTGACCAGAGAACGGCTCTCGTCCAGGTCGAGTTCAGTGGGTCATCCGAGGATGCCGCGGACAAGTCCGATGCCGTCGTGTCTGCGGTCGCCGATGTCCAGGAGGCCCACCCGGACTTCTACGTCGGCTCCTTCGGGGAGAGCACCAACAAGGCGCTGAAGAAGTCGTTCACCGATGACCTGTTCAGCGCGGGGCTCTACTCCGTCCCCCTCACACTGGTCATCTTGCTGATCGCCTTTGGAGCGGTCGTTGCGGCCGGAATCCCGTTGCTGCTCGGCCTGACAGCCGTGCTCGGCACCCTGGGACTGGTGTCGATCGTGAGCCGCGTCGTGCCGATGGACGACAGCGTCTCCGCGATCGTCCTGCTCGTCGGCCTCGCAGTCGGTGTGGACTACTCCATGTTCTATCTCAAGCGCGAGCGCGAGGAACGCGCGGCTGGTCGGAGCGAGAGTGCCGCGCTCGAGGCTGCGGCCGCTACCTCGGGTCACTCGGTGCTCGTCTCCGGCGTCACCGTCATCGTGGCGATGTCGGGGATGTTGCTTACGCGGGACGCGACATTTGCCGCGTTCGGGATCGCGACGATGATCGTAGTGGCGGTGGCGATGCTCGGATCGCTCACCGTTCTGCCGGCAGTGCTATCCAAGCTCGGCGATCGCGTGGACCGCGGTCGTGTTCCGTTCTCCAACCGGTTCCGTCGTGACGACGGCGAGGGACGCATGTGGGGATCCATCATCGACCGGGTGCTCCGGCGTCCGGTCACGTCTGTGGTGCTCGCCGCCGGAGTTCTGCTGGCCATCGCCGCACCGGCCATCCAGCTGACCACCGTGCAGCCGGGGATCGACACGTACCCGCAGAGCCTGCTCACCACCTACCATCGGCTAGCGGCCGCGTTCCCCGGCACCGAGATCTCGGCGGACGTGGTGGTCAAGGCAACCGACGTCGACTCTCCCGAGATGCGGGCCGAGATCCAACAGCTGACTGACGCCGCTCTGGCCACCGATGTGATGAGCCAGCCCGTCGACGTGAGCATCAACCCGCAGCAGACGGTCGCCATCGTCTCCATCCCGGTCGCCGGCAACGGCAGCGACGGGCCGTCCAACGAAGCCCTGGCCGCGCTCCGCGAGGAGATCGTGCCAGCGACCGTGGGCGCCCTTCCGGACGTCGAGGTTGGCGTCACCGGCATGACCGCCGAGACTCAGGACTTCGATGTTCTGATGAACTCGAAGACGCCGCTGGTCTTCGGCTTCGTGCTCGTCCTCGCCTTCCTCCTGATGCTGCTGACATTCAGGTCGCTGGTCATCGCGCTCAAGACAGTCCTGCTCAACCTGCTCTCCGTGGCGGCGGCGTACGGCGTCCTGGTGCTCGTCTTCCAGGAGGGATGGGGAAAGTCAGCGCTGGGCTTCGAGGTCACCAGCGGCATCGACCCGTTCCTCCCGATCCTCCTGTTCGTCATTCTGTTCGGACTGTCGATGGACTACCACGTCTTCATCCTCAGTCGGGTCAGGGAGGCCTACGACGATGGGCTGACGACACAGGCGGCGATCGCCCACGGCATCAAGACCACTGCCGGCGTCGTCACCAGTGCCGCGATCGTCATGGTCGGCGTCTTCTCGATCTTCGGCTCACTGCAGGCGATGATCTTCAAGCAGTTCGGGGTCGGGCTCGCCGCCGCGATCCTGATCGACGCCACGTTGGTCCGAGCTGTCCTCCTACCCGCCACGATGAGCCTGCTCGACCGGTGGAACTGGTACCTGCCCGGATGGCTCGAGTGGCTGCCACGCCTGGAACACGGTGTCTACTCCGAGCCCCGGGCCGGGGGCGAAACGGAGGCGATCACCGAGGCCGCCGAGCTGGAGCCCATCGGCGCGGCCGGCGGACCACCCACCACGTCCTGAGAGGAGCAAGAAGTGCGCACGTTCACCGAAGACCGGACGGCACGACACGAAAGGCTGTGGGACCTGCCGGACGGGCCACGCCGCGTGATCCTTCTAGGACCGCCCCTCGCCCTCGCCGGATACACCATCATCCATCCCCAACCGGACGAGAACATCCACGCCCTCATGGACGAGTCCACGTGGTTCATGGCCTACCACATGATCCAGCTCCCGCTCATCGGGCTGGTTGCCATCTCTGTCATGTTGCTGGCCGATCAGCTCTATCGCGCCCGCGCCTGGCCGACCTGGTTCGGACTAGGCACCTTCCTGATCTTCTTCAGCGCATACGACACCCTGGCCGGGATCGGCACCGGGCTCGCCATGCGCAGCGCCCGTGACCTTCCCACCGAACAGGCCGAGACGGTGTTCGCCCTGGTCCGGGACTGGCCGATGCTCGAGCCGTTCGCGATCTGGCTCAGCTTCACGGCGAGCGCTGGATGGCTGGTGGCGGTCGGGTCCCTCGCGCTGTCCGCCCGGCGAGCCAAAGCCCCCCGGTCGGAATGGGTGCTCCTCACCCTGGCCGCGGCGTTTCTCCTCCTGGGACACCCAGCGCCGTTCGGGACGGTGGCCTTCGGCAGCCTATTCCTCGCCGCTGTTGTCCACGAGTGGCAGGGACCCCACGGTCCTCGAACAGCTGTCCGAGGCGGCGCACCGCCAACGCTTCACGACACCCAGGCACCGCTGTGACCGCCACTGTTCGCGACGAGACCGGGTGGCGCGTGGACCTGGGTCACACCGACGATCGAACTCGGGGATGGCGGCGCGGCATCCTGCTCGGCGTGCCTGCGCTGGTGCTCAGTGCCGCGTTCGTGGCGGCCAGTCCTGCCCAGCCTGACTCTGCTGACGCCAGACAGGGAGCCACCGCCGGAAGCGAGTTCGCTGCCGTAGACGAGTTCGTCCAGGCGGAGATGGTTGCCCAACGCATCCCCGGCCTGGCCCTCGCGGTCGTGCGAGACCGCCGCATCGTCCATATGCAGGGGTTCGGGAAAGCCGATGCCTCCGGGCGGACGATCTCACCGCAGACGCCGTTCGTGATCGGCTCGCTCAGCAAGTCCGTCACGGCTCTGGCGATCATGCAGCTGGTCGAAGCGGGACAGGTGGATCTCGACGCGCCGGTGGTGCGCTACCTTCCCTGGTTCCGCGTCGCGGATGAGTCGGCCTCCACCGAGATCACCGTCAGCCATCTGTTGAATCACACCAGCGGCCTGTCGACGAAGACCGGAAGGTCGTTCCAGGGACAGTCGGACACGAGCGCGACTGCGCTGGAGACGACGGTTCGCAAGCTGGAGACCGCGGCCCTGACGGCACCCGTGGGCGAGACGCACCAGTACAGCACGGTCAACTACTCGGTGCTGGGGCTGATCGTCCAGACCGTGAGCGCCCAGTCCTACGAGACGTATGTCGAGGACCGCATCTTCGACCCCCTGCAAATGCGGCGTTCCTCTACCTCGAAGGCCGATGCATTGGTGGACGGACTCGCCACCGGTCACCACTACTGGTTCGGCAGGGCGGCAGCCCTCGACGAGCCTCACAACCGTGGTCTGCTCCCGGCCGGCTACCTCGTCTCGACCGCCGAGGATATGGGGCACTACGTCATCGCCCAGCTCAATCACGGCACCTTTGAAGCCGTCCGCGTCCTCTCATCCGGGGGAACAGCCACCATGCACCGGGCCGCCGTGCCCGCAGCGCAGACCGACACCTCATACGGCATGGGCTGGTTCGTCGGGCCGGTCAATGGAATCCCGGCAGTCTTCCACCAGGGAGAGACGTTCGGCTACCACGCCAACATCGTGCTCATCCCCGGCAGTGACCAGGGCGTGGTGGTGTTGATGAACGCAGAGAACTCCCAGGACCTCTTCTTCCGGGGCCGCATGGGCACCGTGGCCGCCGGGGTCGCCAGTCTCATCGAGGGACGTCAACCACCGTCGCCCCCGTCCAACACAGGCCTCTTCACCGCCTACGCCCTAGTCCTCGGTGCGATCTGCATTCAGGCCCTCGGAATGCTCCGATCCGCCACGAACCTGCGGCGCCGGCGACTCCCAAGTGGACGTCTTGGTCTGAGACTGCGGACGACTCTTGCTCTGGTCGGCAACCTCGCCTGGGCACTGGTCATCCTCGTGTTGTTGCCCAGACAACTCGGTGCCCCCCTGCCGACGCTCGCACAGGGATTGCCTGACCTCGCCTACGCACTATTGGTCAGCGGCGTCGTCGCACTCGGCTGGGGAGCAGCAAGAACCGTTTGGACCTACATCGCGTTCCGCGGCGGGACTCCTGCCGGCGTCGCCGAGTCCCGCACCGCGGCGAATGAACCTCACATGTCAACGTAACCCCGCGCATGCCGTGTCTCCGGCACTGCTGGTGGGACCCGATCTTCGCCTGTGGCACAGTCTGGCTTCGCGACGTCATGACGGGCCACCGCGCGTTGTTAGGTGCACTCACGCCGCCCATCGAGCATGCGCCCGACGGGACCCGCAAAGAAAGGCCCGGCCGGATGCCCCCAAATGCCATTCGACCGCGACGGCTATGCCCTTACCGGCAATCAGTTTCGGCTGGCTCGCCGCGGCTCGGCCCAGCGCAGCTTCCAGCGCGGCTAGCCCGCGGGGTGGGCCCAGGCGGCGCTCGTGTGCAGGACGGGTACGCCGGCGGCCCGAGCATCGACCAGCACCTGTCCGGCGCGCTGCACCGCCGCTGCGACGTGCTCACTCCTGCCGAGAGGATAGGCCGGCGACGTGAAGGCAAGCTGGAAGTCGACGACCACGATCGCCGGTCGCTCTCCCCAGCCGACCGTGCCGACGCCGTCCCCGGCGGCTTCGAATGCATCCATGGACGCACACTCTAGCTACCGCCACGCTCCGTCGATGGTGGCGGCGATCGTGCCGAGACGGATGCGCTGGGGATGGTTGCCGACCTCGACCCACGCGACCTCCCGCCGGGTCCGCAGGTGAACTCGGGGATCGCCCGGACAACCACTCCTCTAAAGCGGGAAAGGTCGCACCTCTACAACACCTCGACGCTGCTGACTCTGACCGCCGGGGTGATGATCTGCTGCATCGCGATCTATGTCGTAAACCTGATGTGGGCGCTGTTCGTCCTCGACCCAACCGCGATGGGCGGCTACCTCAGCATGTCGCTCGGCTACGGCGACCAGTTCGTGCTGGCCCGGTTCGTCGCGTCGGCGGCCACCGTCGGCGGCGCGCTGGTCAGCGCCTGGAGTCGGACGAAGCGATCCGCGCGGCCGCATACTCCAAGCGCGAAGAGGAACCCCGCAACCGACTCGCGCGCGAACGGAAGTCGAGCCACTGTCGTTCGAGCATCTCGCGAACCAATGACGGCGCTCGCCCAGTCCATCATCAGTCGTGGGAGAGGTATCCCTGCCACAGTCGGCGTTCGAGATTTCAGCCGGTGAAGTCCGCTGGCACCTGAGCCCCGGGGAGCGTCGTGCTGCGGGCGGCCGCGGAGTTCGCGCGATGTACCGCTGCGAACAGTTCGTCTCCGGCCGCGAGACGGTGAGCGAGCACGCCGCAGAACACATCGCCGGCGCCGCTGGTATCCACGGCATCGACGGTGAGGGGTGCGATCGCTATGCGCTCGCCCTTGTCGTAGATCAGGGCTCCGTGTGAGCCGAGGGTCACCACCACAGCGCCCTTCACGTTCAGTGCGGCGACGCACGCGTCGACGTCCGCCGGGGTCTCGGGGGTCGCCCGGCGGGCCAGCCGACCAAGCTCACTGCGGTTGGGCAGCACGACATCGGCGAGTGCGAGCAATTCGTCGAGCTCATCGGGATCCGCGGACATCGGGGCGGGGTTGAGCAGAAAATTCCACTTGTCGTCGCTCGCCCGGCGGCGGAGAGGCAGTCAACGGTACTTCGAGCTGGCCGAGACGAGACGCGGGCCCGAGCGCATCGACGGAAGAGGCAACGACTCTCGGGTCAGCGCGCCGTTGGCGCCCGGATCCACGACGATGTGGTTCTCACCGGTGTCTCCGACGACAACGACTGCGGCGCCCGTGGCGGCGTCGGGATGCCGGGTCACATGGCCGACGTCGATGCCGCGAGAGTCCAAGAGGCCAGTGCGAGCCGCCAGCCTTATCGGCCCCGATCGCCCCGACCAACGCGACCTGGGCGCCCATCGCGGCGGCGGCGGCCGCTGGTTGGCGCCCTTGCCGCCGCCCGATCTCGAGCGGGCCATCGCTAGCACCGTCTCCCGCCGCTGGGAGAACCGGGACCCGGAGGGTGGTGTCCTCGTTGAGGGAGCCGACGACGCAGATCAGCCCGGGTCATGCGCGGCCCCCAGCCGGTCCAGGCTGGCGAGGACGAGGTCCCAGTACCGCTGGGCGTCGAGCTTCATCGCCACCTTGGCGTTCGGCGCCTGGTCCGGGCAGCGCCGGTGCAGGTCGACGACGGTCGTGCCGCGGGTCCAGGTGCCCGTCGAGCTCGACGGCGACGAAGCCTCGCGCCACTCGATGACGGCCGGGTCGATCAGTGGCGGCGATCGTGCAGGGGTCGTGGACCGGCGGGGCGTCGAACTCCCAGATCCGGTTGTAGGACTCGCCGAAGAAGCCCATCCACGCGGCGCAGGTCCGCCCCACCGTGTGTCCATGGCCGCCATCCGCTCCACCACCTCCGGGGTGGCCAGCGCCTGATGGGTGAGGTTGAGGCCGACCATCCGGACCGGCAACCCCGGAGCGCAGCACGACGTCGAGCGCCTCGGGGTCGGCGTAGGTGTTGAACTCCGCGGTCGGGGTGTGGTTGCCGCGCTCGGTCGACCCGCCCATGAAGATGACCTCGCGCGACCTTGGTCTGCACCTCGGGGTGGTCGCGCAACAGTAGGGCCGAGTTGGTCATCGGGCCGGTGGCAACGACGGTGACCGGCTCCGGCGACGTCGTCAGGGTTCGGGCCAGGAACTCCACGGCCGGCTCGTCGACGGCGGCGTTGGGCTCCGGCAGCGGCGGGACCGTCCAGACCGCTGGCGCCGTGCACGTAGTTGCCGAGCTCGAGCGTCCCCGACGAGCGGCCCCGCGGCACCGACGGCGACCGGGACGTCGGCGCGCCCGGCGAGCGCGAGGACCCTCTGGGCGTTCCGGGTGGCGTCCTCCACGGCGCAGTTGCCGAACGTGGTGGTGACGCCGAGCAGGTCGACCTCGGCGACGCCCAGCGCGAGCAGGATCGCGACCGCGTCGTCGTGGCCGGGGTCGCAGTCCAGCACGATCGGGGTCGGGTCGGCCATCAAGCCGCTCCGTCGGCGCCCAGCCAGCGCAGCATGGCGCCGACCAGGGGCGCGAACCCGTCCCAGGCGAGGAAGTCCTCGGGGCACCAGTGCGGGCCGATGTCGGAGGTCCAGACCAGGGACCGGCCCTGCTCGACCTCCCAGGTGGCGATCAGCACGTCGTCGTTGACGGTGGCGACCACATCGGCCTCCGGCCGTGGCGTGACGACGTTGTAGCCGAGCAGGGCTCGGGGCATCGCCGGCCCAGGCCGCACCGATCGGGTGCTCCGCGTCGGCCACTGCGACTGCGGCTCCCTGCGGGCGTCTCGGCACGGTCGTCGCATTCGAGCATCGTGCACGGGCAGCACGGCGGCGATCGGGCTGCGGGCGAAGTTCGCGCGCGGCCTGGAAGCCCTGGAAGCTGAGGTAGCCGCCGGCCATCATCAGCCCGCCACCGCTTCGGGTCCACTGGCCAGCGCGACGAAGGGGTTGTCGGTGCGTTGGCCGGCGAGCCACGACTCGGGGGGCAGCACGAAGGAGTTGTAGCCGATGTCGGAGAGGATCACGACGTCGTAGGCGGACAGCGCCTCGCCGGTGCGCGGGAACTTCTGCGGCACGTCGTGGGCGTACATCTGCTCGATCTCGATGCCCTGCCCGGCGGCGGCCGCGATGAACGCGTCCGCGCCGGTGTGGAACGTGGTGCTGGTGAACTCGTCGAACCCCTTGATAGTGGGTCGCCGTGGAGATCCAGCTCTCTCCGGCGAGCAGGACGCGGGCCATGTCAGTCTCCTTCTCGGTGGGGTGGTCGCTGTCGCTCTTCGAAGAGGCGGCGCGGGTTGTGGACGATGCAGCTGCGGCAACGGCGGTCTCGTCCATGCCGTGCCGGCGGAGCCGGGGGACGAAGTACTGCAGGATGTGGCCGTAGCCGGGACCGCCGTGCCGGCGCAGCAACGACTTGAGGAAGATGTCCTGGCTGATCAGCAGCTGGTGGCCGTGGCCGCGCTCGACCAGCCGCGCGAGCTGGCGGCGTTCTGCTCGTCGGAGGGGCACTGCGCGCCCTGGTCGGCGTAGAAGACCTCCATGCCGATCATGTCGTACTGGAGCCAGGAGCCGCTGTCGAGCAGCCGCTCCTGGTAGCGCAGGTCCTCACCCGAGGGACCCATGTGGCACAGCACGACTTGGCCGGGTCGACGCCGATACTCCTCGACGAGGTCGGCACGCGGTCGCCGAGCGCGGAACCAGCCCGGCAGGTGCACCTGCATCGGAGGCCGGTCTCGCGCTGGGCGAGCAGGGCGCCGCGCAAGCTGGCCTGCTCGGCGGGGCGTGAATCGGCCGCCGACGCCGATCTCGCCGATGAATCCCGGGCGGATGCCGTCCTCACCGTCGAGGAGTCGGCCAGGATCCGCTCGTGGATCTCGTCGGCGGTGCAGCGCCACGAACATGCGTCAGGCTGCGCGGCATCCAGGTAGTAACCGGTCCCGGCGATGATGTTGACACCGGTGCTTCGCTGATCCGGCGCAGCGCCGGAAGGTCGCGCCCGGCCTCCAGGCCGGTGGCCTCGAGGATCGTGCGGCCGCCGAGGGCGGCGTACCGTGCGACCTCGTCGACCGCGACGTCGAGATCGTCGAGGCGGCAGTTGTCGAGGTTGCCGAACGGGTCGTGCCGAAGGTCCCAGAGAATGTCCGCGGTGACCGGCGGGCCGGCGAAGTCGTCGGGGTCCCAGCCGACGCGACTCGGTGCGGTGCGACCACGAGGTGACGTCGTTGAAGATGTGCTCGTGGGTGAGGGTGATCCCGAGGTCGTCGGCGGGATGGTGTCGAGGTCGGCCCGGCGGCAGCCGACGTCGACCTCGGTCATCGGCGGGATGCCGACGATGCGGCAGAAGAGCGTGCTGTTGAGGAAGATGGCGACGATCAGGATGATCGCCTGCACGATCGGCACCCAGTAGACATCGACGCGCAGCAGCACCAGACCGTTGCTGATGATGCCCAGGGTGAGGGCGCCGATCGCGGAGCCGATGATGGAGCCGCGACCGCCCATCAGGCTGGTGCCGCCGAGCACGACGGCAGTGATCACCTCGAGCTCGAAGAGGGTGCCCGGAGTTGGACGAGCCGCTGGCCAGCCGGGTCGGCGGTGACCACACCGGCGACGGCCGCGAAGAAACCGGTCAGTGTGAAGCGCGGCAAGCTGGATCTTGCGGATGTCCACGCCGGACCGGCGCAGCGACTCCGCGTTGGAGCCGACGGCGACGATGTAGCGGCCGAACCGGGTGTGGTTGAAGACGTACCAGCCGCCGGCAACCGTGACGATTGCGATCCAGGTGGGCGTGTAGAGGCCGAGCAGCTTGCCCTGCCCCAGCGGCAGCAGGAAGGTCGAGTCGATCGGGGTGCTGTAGCCGTCGGTGACCAGCAGCGCGATGCCGCGGACCGCGGTCAGCGCCGCCAGCGTGACGATGAACGACTGCAGCCGGCCGTAGGCGGTGAGCGCGCCGTTGATCAGCGCCGATGCCGAGCCCGATCGCCAGCGTGAGCAGCAGCGCAAGGACGGCGTTTCCGGTCTCGGCGAACAGCGCGAGCGCCGCGGCGGTGAGCCCGACGATGGAGCCGACCGAGAGATCGATGGCGCCGGTGGTGATCACGAACGTCATCGCCATCGCGACGATCACGGTCGGTGCGACCTGGCGGAGCACGTTGACCAGGTTGTTGGTGGTCAGGAACGCGTCCGCCTGGACGCTGAAGAACGGCGAAGAGCACGGCGAACACGACGCTGATCGACAGCACCCCGAAGTGCCTGGCAGGAAGTCGCCCGGGCTCCCGCGGCGGCGGCAAGCGGCCGCACCGGGCGACTTGTCTGGGGTGCCATCGGGTCACTTCCCCATCATCGCGTGAACGAGACCGGACAGGTCGGTGTCGGCGGCTCGAGCTCGCGGTGCGGACACCTTCGTAGAGCACCACGAAGCGGTCGGCGACCTCGAAGAGGTCCTGGAGCCGGTGGGTGATCAGCACGACGCTGACGCCGCGCTCGGAGACGTCGCGGATCAGCTGCAGGGTCATCTCGACCTCACGGGCGGCCAGCGCCGCGGTGGGCTCGTCAAGGACCAGGACCTTCGGCTCGAAGGTGACCGCGCGCGCGATGGCAATGGCCTGCCGCTGACCGCCCGACATGTTGCCGACGTCCTGGTGCGTGTCGTGATCCGGATGTGCAGCGGGCCAGGTCCTCGGCGGCCTCGCGGTGCATCCGGTCGTGGTCGAGCCGGCGAGTCGCCGGCTGGTAGAGCTCGCGGCCGAGGAAGAGGTTGGCCGCGACGTCGAGGTCGTTGCACAGGGCGAGGTCCTGGTAGACCATCTCGATCCCGTGCGCGCGGGCGGCCGCGGGCCCGTGCCGGTGAGCTCCTCGCCGTCGATGAGGATGCGGCCCGTGTCGGGGAGTGACGGCACCGGCCAGCATCTTCATCAACGTGGACTTGCCGGCGCCGTTGTCACCGACGAGCCCGATGACCTCGCCGGGAGCGACCGGAGGTCGACCCCTTGAGCACGTCCAGCGCCCCGAAGCTCTTGCGGATTCCCGCATCTCGACGCGGTCGGGTGGCGTCACGGCACCCGCCTCGTCTGTCGTCTGCATCGGCGTCCACCTTCCCGGCCAGCTCCAGCTACTCGAAGATGGCGCGGTAGTCGTCGACGTTGGCCTCGGTCACGATCGTGATCGGGACGTCGATGAAGCCCTGGGGTCGTCGCCGTCGAGGATGCCTTAGCTCGTTGACCGCCTCGACACCCTCCTGCTTCGGGTCCTGCTGCACGACCGCAGTCACCAGCCCGCTGTCGATGCCGCGCGATCACCTCAGCTGTGAGGTCCCAGCCGATGATCTTGGTCGACCGTCGGCGTCCAGCGCAGCCACGGCGCCCACCGTCGCCGGCTCGCCGGTGGTGTAGACGAAGTCGAGGTCGGGCTGGGCGGTAACCAGGTTCTGTGCGGCCGTCGCCGCCTTCTCCTGGACGTTGTCGCCGTTCACGCTCTGGGTGTCGTGGCACCGGCGGCGTCGACGGCCTCGCGGAAGCTGTCCTCGCGCTGGTTCTGGATGAAGGAGTTGCGGGCATCGACGACGCCGTAGCTCGTACCCTCGGCCAGCCCCTCATCGATCACCCACTGGGCGGCCTCGGCGCCGGCCTTCTCGTTGTCGACCCCCACGAACGTGTCGACCACACCCTCCTCGAGCTGTGCATCGATCGCGACGACCCGGATGCCCGCGTCCTTGGCCGCGTTGACCGCCGGGACCACACCGTTCACGTCGATGGCCACCACGATGAGCCCGGTCACGCCCTGGGACACGAAGTTCTCGATATCGCTGTTCTGCTTCGCCGAGTCGTTGTTGGCGTTCGCGATCGTGAGCTCGCAGCCGGCCTCATCCGCGGCCTCCTGGGCGCCCTCGTTCATCTGGGTGAAGAAGCTGCGGTCTGGTTGATCTGCGTCATGCCGATCACGCAGTCTCCCGACGCGTCCTCGTTGCCGGCACCGGCCGTGGGCTCCTCGTTGCCGGTGCTGCAGCCGGCCAGGACCAGGCCCGCAAGGGCCACGAGACATACGCCGAGTCGAACCCGGCCGGGAGCTGAGGTCTTCATGTTGTTGCCTCCGCAAGATTTGGGAAATCGATTTCCGACTAGGGTGGATGCTAGCTTTCGTCGGCGCTGCCGTAAAGGGTTCCGCCACCCAATCGTCAGTTCTCGGTGCTCGTGAGCCCCCTGTGAAAGAGTGAGTCGGAAGGAGATGAGGTGAACCGCGGTGGCCTCCCGTCCGTGACCATGGCCGACGTCGCTCGACGGGCCGGGGTCTCCCCCGCCACGGTGTCGCGCACGCTGAGCGGCATCCGCGACGTCGATCCGGACCTCCAGGCCCGCGTCCTGGCCGCCGCAGAGGCGCTCGGCTACCGGGTCAACCTCGTCGGGCGGGCACTGCGACAGCGTCGGACCTCGACGGTGGGGCTGATCGTCCCGGACTTCGAGAACCCGTTCTTCTCCTCCCTCGCCCAGCACCTGACCAAGGCCTTCGCCGCGCCCGGAATCGACCTGCTCGTCTTCAGCGCCGACAGTTCCCTGGACACCGAACTACGAGGCGTCCAGTCGTTCATCGGTCGACAGGTAGATGCCTTGGTGATCATTCCGGTAAACGAGGTTCACAGCGCTCGAAGCATCGAACTGGCGGCGTCCTCGGTGGCCACGATCCAACTGGACCGCCGGGTTCCACGCACAGGAGCTCATTTCGTCGGTGTCGACAACAAGATCGGAATGCGTCTGGTCAGCGAGCATGTCCATGCCTCAGCCGACCTCGCACGGCAACCGGTGGTCTTCGTCGGGGCGGAACCGCTGGACTCCTCCGCCCACGAACGGCTCGACGGGTTCCGCCGCTGGTTCGGAGACGAGGCTCCGGCGCTATTGGGCAGCTTCGACTCATCCTGGGGCATCGAAGCGGCGGATCGGCTACTCGCAGACGGATGGCAAGCCGGGACTATCGTCACTGCTGCCGACGTAATCGCCATCGGCCTGCTCAGCCGGCTGCACGCCGCCGGATTCTCGGTACCCGAGCAGTTCCGGGTGATCGGCTTCGACGGGGTGGGCGTCGCCCGCTTGGCGCACCCCACGCTCACCACCGTCCGGCAACCGGTCGAGACAATGTCGCGAGCAATCCGAACCCTGGTCGAGGACGCGGTCTCCGGCAGCGACCGCTCGCCGACCCGACGGCGGATCAGACCCGCACTCGTGATCGGCGAGTCCAGCCCTGTGCCGGAATAGGGTCGACCTCGCGGCCACCCCTGGCGTTCCTACGGTCACTCTCGCCACACCAGCTGGCCAAACCGTGACAGCTCCTCGTTCGCGTTCGCCAGTGGAGCCACGGCTGGCCGGACGCGTCGCTTGCGTGACCGAAGTTCCGGTAGCCAGCGCGGCTTGAATGCACTCAAGCTCCCTGCGTAGCTGGGACACAGGCCCGGTCGCCGTGACGCCGGCGTCGCCGACCCGGGCGACCGGAGTCCCCTGCCTAGCTTTGCAAGAGCCCTAGAACCCGTCGACTCGTGGCCTGACCATGCACTTGCCGCTCACGGCTTCGGAACCAGGAGTGAGACCGCGTTCTCCAGTGATGCCATCAAGTGCGCGCGTAGTAGTCGGGTCGCGTTGTCCGCGTCACCGGCGGAGAGAGCAGCAAGAACGTCGCGGTGCTCTTCAAGCGCGGCCCTAGCGCGAGCAGGTTGGCTGGCCGACTTTGATCGGGCGAGACTGATCCGCGCTGCCACGGCTGCGGCCGCCTCCAAGAGCTCCGTGTTGTCGGCCAATCGCAGCAGGGTGCCGTGGAAGTCCTGGTCCTGGGGGTAAGGGCGGTCCTCCTGATCAAGTAGACGGGCGGCCCCGTCGAGCTCCGCAGCGAGCTCCTGCACTCCGGACCGGTCTTCTCGCTCGGCGACAAGACGTGCGGCGTGGCACTCGAGCGCAATCCGGAGTTCGTAGAGTTCCTGTAGCTGCCGAGAGCTGAACGAGGAGACGAAGGCACCTCGGTGCGGCACGATGTGGATCAGCCCTTGACTGCTGAGCCGTCGAAGCGCCTCACGGAGCGGGCCGCGACTGATGCCCAGTGCCTGCGAGAGGTGCACCTCGTTGAGGCGCGCTCCGGGTGGAAGGCGTCCATCTAGGATCATGGTCCTCAGGACCGCTACGCTCCGATCCGCGTAGGTCGCCTCGCCTCCGAAGGGCGCCGGTACTGAGCTGCTGCTCATGAATCCTCCTGCTCCCCGACGTGGCTTCGTGCCCGTGAAACTACCCGATCGTTCAGGCGTGACGCGCCCGACGACCGGCGTGGGCGCCAGCCAGCCGCCCGAGTCCCAAGGCAGCCAGCAACCCGTTGCCGGGAGGAGTAGCCGGCGCCACCGTTCTGCCCCGAGACGTCGGCGGCGACCCCACCGCCGGCGACAGCCCCCGATCGGCGGCCGCGATACGAAGCACGCGCGCGTCGGCATCGCACGGAACTGCCCTGCGTGTGGAACAGCGCCGGGCCGAGAAACGCACCGCACATAGGGGCCTGCCGAGGGGGCCGTAGCCGAAGTCGGTGCGGCCGAACTCGTCCTCGGCGTCGCCGCGGGCGGCGGCCGCCGCGGCGTCGAAAGTTGCGCGCAGTGTCTCCGGGTCGCAACCGGTGGTCTCGGCGAGCTCCCTCGGCGGTGTCGGCCTCGCCGCGCGACGACCTCGTCGGTGGTCACCACGTCGGCGTACTTCTGGCCCAGGTCGAAGAGGTTGGCCTGGTGCACCGTCGGCGTGCGGTCGTAGACCGCGTCGGCCGGCACGACGCAGCGGAAGTTGTAGGAGAACCATCGACGACCGTGCCGCGCACGCAGCCGCTCGTCGTGCAGCCGCTGACCACGATCGTGTCGACGCCGAGCCCGATGAGGTAGCTGGCCAGCGGCGTGCCGAAGAACGCGCTCGGGTGCTTCTTGGGCAGCAGCAGGTCGCCGGGCTGCGGCGCCACCTCGTCGGGGAACAGGTAGCCGCGGTCGGGCACGTCCATGATCCCCGGGACCTTCTGGCCGAGCGTGCCGCCGCGGTCCTCGGCGAGCTTCGGCGCGACGTGCGGATAGAGGATCGGCAGGTCCGCCGCGCGGAACGCCGCGATCAGCTGCTGGATGTGGGGGACCGCCGCCCAGCCCACCTCGCCGCAGGACGTCGTGAGTCCTCGAGCGAGTCGTAGAACGGCTTCGGGCTGTCGCCGATCGTGCGGTACTGCACGTCGATGACCAGGAGCCCGGGCCGCTCGCCGAAGCCCGACGGCTTTCCGAATCCCGCGCGCGCGTAGCGCTCCTCGTCGTCGGCGCTGATGACGTCGCCCCACGGGCGGTCGGGCGTGGCGGTCATGGGGGGGCTCCTCCTGCCGGAGCGTGGCGGGACGGCGCTGGCGCGGACGCGGGGAGGTAGCGGCCGCCGGGATCGCCGGTGACGCCGCCGCCGGCGGTGAAGACCGTGCGCCCGACGAGCGTGTGCGTCGACGCGCCCCCGTGCGCGCCCTCCCACGGCGTGAAGCCGGCGGCCGACAGAACTCGGTCTCGGCGCTGATCGTGGCGCCGGGCGTCAGGTCCACGACCACGAGGTCGGCGTCGGCTCCGGCCCGGATCGCGCCCTTGCGGTCGCCGAGCCCGAACGTCCGCGCGGGCCGGGTCGCGACGAGGTCACGATCCGCTCGAGCGGCAGTCCCGGCCGCAGGTGCCCCTCGGTGAGCACGAGCGGCAGCAGCTGCTGCAGCCCGGGGAAGCCGGGCGAGGCCTACCAGAGGCCCCCCTCCTTGTAGCGGCCGGGGCGCGGGACGTGGTCGGAGCCGATCGTGTCGACGTCACCGGCGGCGACGGCCTCCCACAGCGCCTCGCGGTCCGGCGGCGGCGCAGCGGCGGGTTGACCTTGCCGAGGGTGCCGACGTCCGCGGACGTGTCGAGCGTGAGGTAGTGCGGCACGTCTCGATCGAGATCCGGGTGGTGGGCCCGAGCGCGCAGCGCCGCAGCGACAGTGCGTTCGTGACGTGCACGGCGTGGACGTCGGCCCGGCGAGCATGGCGAGGAAGCCGACCCGCTCGAGCGCCTCGGCCTCGACGTAGTCGCGGGCGGCTGCGGTGCCAGAGCTCGAGCGGCGAGCCGTCGCCGTCGAGCGCGCCGCGGCGGCGAGCAGCTTGATGAGGTCGGCGTTCTCGGCGTGCGGGTTGACGAGCGCGCCGTTCGCGGCGGCGGCCTCGAGCAGCTCGAGCAGGAAGCCGTCGTCGTTGCCCGGCAGGCCGAGGCGCTCGCCCTCGTCGGTGCGGAAGTTCATGAAGAACTTGAAGGAGCTGACGCCGAGGTCGGCGACGTAGCGGGCACCGCCTCGAGCTGCTCGCGGGTGCCGATGCAGAAGTGGAAGCCGAAGTCGACGGCGCGTCGGCCTCCATCGCGGCGCGGGCGATCGGGAAGACGTCGTCGTACGGCTCGGCGGACATGAGGTAGACGAGGGCGAGTCACGCCGCCGGCGGCGGCCGCGGCGGTCTCGGGCCGCACGTCCTCGGGCGTCCGCGGCACGCGTGATGTCGGCGCCGAGGTGGACGTGCGCGTCGACGACCCCGGGCAGGACGGCGGCCGGACACGTCGAGCGTCTCGGGCGCGACCGCGCGCCGGGGGCGACAGAGCGGCGATCCGGCCGTCGTCGACGAGGACATCGAGCGCTGCGGGCCGAGTCCCTCCTGGAGGACCGGGCCGCCGGGCAGTACCAGGTCGTTCAGTGGGTCCGGTCTCGCATGCCGGCGGCTCGTCCTTGGCGGCGTAGCGCGCCTCCAGGGCGTCGAACTCCGGCTTGCGCACCAGCGCCTGCCGCTCCTCCCAGGTGATCATCAGGTCGACCGCGCTCACGGGTGTCCCCGTGCTCGGCGAGGTGTTCGAGCACCTCGCGCATGCCCGGACCGCGCCGCGCATCGCGGCGTTGGCGTAGAGCGCGATCGCGAAGCCCAGCTCGTCGAGCTCCTCGCGGCAACAGGATGCGGCGTGAGCCCGCCCTCGACCATGTTCGCCACGAGCGGCCCGGCACCGCGCTGGCGACTGGCGCGCAGCTCCCGCGAGGTCGGCGCCTCGACGAAGAAGACGTCGGCGCCCGCCTCGCGGTAGGCGTCGGCGCGCTCGCACGCCGGCTCGAGGCCGTCGGTGGCGCGCGCGTCGGTGCGAGCGATGATACAGGTCGTCGTCGCTCGCGGGCGTCGAGCGCCGCCCGAGCTTGCCGACCATCTCCTCGGTGGAGACGACCTCCTTGCCGGCGAAGTGGCCGCACTTCTTCGGGATCACCTGGTCCTCGATCTGGATGGCGGCGGCGCCGGCTCGCTCGAGCTCGCGCACGGTGCGTTGACGTTGAGGGCGTTGCCGAACCCGGTGTCGGCGTCGACGACGAGCGGGATCGCACCGCGTCGGCCATCGCGGCGACGTGCGAGCGAGCTCGGTCGACGACATCAGCCCGAGGTCCGGCATGCCCAGAAACGTGTTCGCCACGCCGGCTCCGGAGACGTAGGTCGCCTCGAAGCCCGCCGCCTCGACGACCCGCGCGGTCAGGGCGTCGGTGCGCCGGGCAGCAGCAGGGGCAGGTCGCCAGACTGCAGGAGGGCGCGGAGCCGTGAAGGAGTCCGAGACATCAGGCGGCCACCGCCTTCAGGTTCGCACCCTTGGTCTCGGGCATCTTCACGGCGGTCAGCAGGGTGATGACGGCGGTGCCGATGAGGAACCAGGCCGGCGCCAGTGACGATGGTGTTGGACACCAGCCAGGTGCAGATGTACGGCGCCGTGCCCCCAGCGAGGGCGGCGCCGACGTTGAAGCCGAGCGCGATCCCGGTGTAGCGGACCCGGGTCGGGAACATCTCGGCATACGCCGAGAGGGCGACACCCATGAGTGCGGAGTCGATGAGACCCAGCACCAAATGCGCACCAGGTTCCCGGCGGTGCCCGTCTCGAGGAGCATGAACCCCGGTACCGGCAGCACGATCGCCGCAATCGAGGCGCCGATGAAGACCGGCCGGCGCCCGACCCGGTCGGAGAGCCGGCCGAACAGCGGCATGCAGGTTACGGCGACCGCCAGGCACAAAGTCGTGGACCAGAACGCGGTGCGGGGCTCCATGCCGACGAAGGTCTGCAGGTGGATGTTTACGTACACGTACACGACGCAGCAGGCCGAGAAGAGCAGGATCGACAGCCCGACGCAGCGCAGGGTCGCCGGCATGTGCTCGCGCAGCAGCTCGAGGAGTGGGGCGCTCTCCTCGGTCATCTCTCCCTCGACCGCCTCGAAGGCCGGAGTCTCGGCCAGCTTCGCGCGGATCAGGAGGCCGACCACGCCGAGCGGCACGGCGATGAGGAACGGGATGCGCCATCCCCAGTCGTTCATCACGCCGTCGCCAAGAACGGTGAACAGCAGGGTGACGACCAGCGCCGCCAGCAGCGAGCCCGCCAGTGCGCCGGTCTGCACGAACGCGCACATCAAGCCGCGCTTGTTGTTGGGAGCGTATTCCGCGACGAACGACGCAGCGCCACCGAGCTCTCCGCCGGCCGCGATGCCTTGCATGCAGCGCGCCAGCACGAGCAAAGCGGCGGCACCGACGCCGATCGCGGCGTACGTCGGAAGGACGCCGATCAGGCCGCTTGCGACCGCCATGAGTAGGACCGTGGCGGCGAGGGCGTTCTTGCGGCCGTGCTTGTCACCGAAGTGGCCGAAGATGATGCCGCCGAGGGCGGAGCACAAACGCGAGCCCGAAGGTCGCCAGCGTGAGCAGCAGCGCCGCGGAATCGTCGCCGCTGACGAAGAACTTCGCGGCGATGATGGTGGCGACGTAGCCGTACACCCCGAAGTCGAAGTACTCGACAATCGACCCGACGGCACCTGCGAGGACGACTTTCGGCTGCACTTCGGTGGGCGGTTGGCTCGCGGCGGGCACGTCTGGGGAAACGCTTATAGAACGCGTGGTGCGCTGTCCGTCCACGGGGTCCTCCTGGTGTGGGGTGGTCGCCGATCCCGGCTGTTTGTCGGGATGTTCCGAGTAGCGGCCGGGGCTACTGAAACCGCCTAGGCGTGGCTTGGATCACATAAGGCTAAATTGATTCTCTGTCAACTGTCAACAGTTGACGGAACGGATTTTGTACACGCTCTAACGGGATCGAAACGGAACGCAGCGGTGGTCCGCCACGCGTGCCTGAAGAACCACATGCCTGCCACGTCGCGGCGATCCTGCAAATCCGCCAAGACATCAAGGGCCGCGCGTACTACCGGCGTAGGTTCGCCGCGCGACCGCCCCGATGCCGTCGGCATTCACCATCGTCCTGCCCAACCTGAGCCGACGCGACGTCACCCAAACACGAGGAGATGGAAACGCGTCTCCCAGATAGCGGGGCAAAGTGATGTGGCGAGCGTCGGCCCAAGCCAAGCGACGCGATAGGCCTCTGCATCGAACCCGCGCGAATGCACTCAGCCAGGAGATGTTGTCGCCCGCCAAGGTCAAAAGGGAGCGTGCCCGTCCCTGAGATCCCGACCGAGCTCGAATGGACGGCGACCGATACGCCGGAAGCCCCCGCGGGGGCGGGGGCTTCCGGGACCCTCCCACCTCGGATGACGGGGGTCGTCACCGAGGGTTTGGATGCTCCGAGCCTAGGCCGCGAAGCCTCGGGCGACTTTCCAACTTGGGACACCGCGCTTACCCTTTCGGGACAGCCTGACTTCCGGACAACCATCGGATGTCGAAGCCCGCGCCGCGATGTGAAATCTGACTGACGATGGTCGTCGCACGCTCGGCCGGGGTCATCGCCCGGGAAGTTCGCGCCAAACCGGATTCGGCGTCAACACCGCGGTCAGGAGATGCCTCGTCCGAGACCCGTGTACTCGCGGCTCGCCGGCCACCGTCCGGACCTGACCGCAGCGTTGGGCAACTTCGCGGACGGGACCCGCAACTACATGGTCGCCTCGGCGACCTTCGGTCTCGTCGTCGCCGTCATCGACACCGTGGCCCTGTGGTTGATGGGCGTCCCGGGCGCCCTCGTGTGGGGTGTGCTCGCGTTCGTCACCAACTTCATCCCCAACATCGGCTTCGTTATCGGTGTCATCCCGCCCGCGGTCATCGCGTTCCTGGAGGGCGGACCCGGGCTGATGCTGGCGGTGGTCGCCGTGTAACACGGTTATCAACTTCGTCATCCAGTCGATCATCCAGCCCCGGGTGATGGGCGACCGCGTCGGGCTCGCGGCGACCCTCACCTTCCTCTCCGTGGTGTTCTGGACCTGGGTGGTCGGCCCCCTCGGAGCGCTGCTGGCCATCCCGCTCACGCTTCTGCTGCGCGCCGTGCTGGTCGAGGCCGACCCGTCCGCCCGCTGGGTCCTGCCCCTGGTGTCGGCCAAGCCGTACGCCGTGGAGGACCCTGCCACCAGCCGCGATGGTGGCGGGATGCGGTGACGGAGCAGCCTCCGCTCCCGGGCCGCGACCCGGGAGCGGCGGACGCCGTGTCGGACGAAAGAGCGCGGTACACCATCCGCGCATGCCCAAGCGCGCGACCCGACTAGGACTCCCTTCTCTTCCCCTTTCTTTGCGCCCGCCAAAGGTCAACAGGGAGCATGCAAGCGAGGGCTACGCGCCCGCTCGCCGGCGGTGGCATGACCGGGAGCGGGGGCGCAGGCGCGCCCGGCCGATTCGGGAGAGAGATGGGGGCAAACCGGCGAGACGTGACCCGTGAGAGTTGCCCGGCCCCCCTTTCCTGAAACCGCCGGTCTAGGGGGCCCCAGGTCCGCGTCGGGGCTTCTCGCAACACCGGTGGCCGCACCGGGGGCATTCCCTTTCCCGCGACGTGCCGGCTCGTAGCCTCGTAGTAACAGGGGAATCGACGATCTCTGCCTCGAGCCAAGGGGTTGGGCTCGTCGGTACGGCCCCAAGAGAAAAGAAGGCCTTCAGGGGAGCAGCTCGGGCGGTTCGTTGCGCACGGGTCCAGGCTCTGGTCGTGAGCGAGTCCCGCGCCAAAGAGTGCTCGAAGGGGGTCACAGGCCAACACGTGACTTCCCCCGCCAGCCGACCTCGTGCCAAACCACCCGCGTGGACGCGAATGGGGCGGTACAGCTAGCGAACCTCGAAACGTCGGATGGCTGACCACGCGCCGGGGCTACCCGAGGCGTCCAGTGCCCGGCAACGGAACCACAGCCGGGTGTCGGGAAGGGTCCTGGTGGAGTACGTCGACGCCGTGACGTTCACGAGCCTCGTCGGGGAGGAGAAGCTCTCCTGGTCGTCGATGGCGATCGTGTAGCCCGCGGCGCCGGCCACGTCGGACCAGTCGAAGACGATGTTCTGGCCCTCGTCGAAGCGAGCGTCCGTGGCCGGGGACAGCAGCGAGGGAGCCGGCAGTGCGCCTCCCGAGGCGGGTGGGTTCACCGTCAGGGTGGCTGCCCGGGATGTCCCGGCGGCGGTTGCCGTGATCGACACCGCCGTGGGCGCGCTGACACTGGTGGTGGACGCGGTGAAGGTGACACTCGTCTGACCACCGGGGACGGTGACGCCGGCCGGCACCGACACCGCCGTGTGCCCGCTCGTCAGGCTCACCGAGGTACCCCCAGCGGGAGCGGGCGCGGACAGGGTCACCGTGCCGGTCGCGGTGCCACCCCCGGTGACGCTCGTGGGGGACATGGCCAGCGAGGAGAGTGTCGGCGAGGTGCCGGTCGCAGCCCGCGGGGTGAAGCTGCGGACCGAGGAGAAGGCCCCGAAGACGCCGGACGCGTTGCGCGCGCGCACCCGCCACCAGAGCTGGCGGGCGGGCAGGTCGCCGAGCGAGGCCTGCGAGGTCGTGACGGTCGGATTGGCGACGAACGGCGCGGTCACGGACGAGCTGTCATCGACCCGGACTTCGTAGCTCGTCGCGTTCGGTACGTCGTTCCAGTTCAGGGTGACCGGCTGCGTAAGCCCGGTCGCACCGTTGGAGGGGCTCTCCAGGGAGGGCGTCGCCGGGGTCGGCGGGTTGACGGACAACGTGACGGTTCGGGTGGTCCCATTCGCCGCAGCCGTGATCGTCACCGGCGTCGCCTGTGTGACTGCGCTGGTGGTCACGGTGAAGGTCCTGCTTGTTGCCCCGGCCGGCACGGTGACGCTCGCGGGAACGCCGGCGGCCGGCGAGTCGTCGGACAGCGATACCACGACGCCACCCGACGGTGCGGCGGCGCTCAGCCGGACCGTCCCGGTCGAGGAAGAGCCGCCGGCCACCGTCGTCGGACTCAGTGTGACCGAGCTCAGGGCGGCCGACGAGGACGGCGTGACGGTGACGGTGGCGGACTCGAAGTCGTCGCCGAGGGAGGCGCTGAGCTGGACCGTGGTGGTGAAGCCGGTGCTGAACGTGGTGATCGGGAAGCTGGCGCTGGTCGCTCCGGCAGGCACCGTCACGCTCGCCGGAACGCTCGCGGTGAGGGGCAGCTGGCTGGAGAGGCTGACCGAGATCCCGCCGGCCGGGGCGGCACTTCCGAGCGTGACGGTCCCCGTGGACGGCGTCCCGCCCGGCACGCTGCCCGGTGTCACGCTCATTCCTGTCAGCGCGGGCAGGCTGGGCGCGACGGTGAGTGTCGCCGAGCGGGTGACGCCGCGGCCGGTCACCGAGATCGTGACCGGCGTCGTCTGCTGGACGGGGCCGGTCACGATGTCGAAGCGGCCGAGCTCGGTCGAGGCGTTGACCGTCGCGAACTCCGGGACCGACGCGATCGCGGGGTTGCTGCTGGTCACCCGCACGAGCTGGTCGTGTCCGGCGAGCTCCGACAGCGGGATGATGACCTGGCCCTGGGAGGTGCCTGTCGTCGTGGCGGGCACCAACGTCAGCCGGTCGGGCTCCGGCGACGGGGTGAGCTCGAGGGGCCAGGTCGCTGTGCGTCCTCCGGCCTCGGCGGTGATCGTGACATGGGTCCGCTTCGACACGGCGCTGGTGCCGATCGGGAAGGCGTCACCGCCCGCACCTGCCGCGATGGTGAACGTCGCCGGGACGGTCGCCGCGGGTGAGGAGCTGGACAGGTTCACCCGGAATCCGCCCGGCGGGGCGAGCCCGTCGCAGAACCCGGCGAAGCAGCCGACCTCGAGGTCCACGATCCCCAGCATGTCGGCGCCGCCCGTCGCCTTCTGGGGGAAGAGTTGGAAGGGGGTGTCGTTGAGCGCCGGGGGCAGGATGGTGATCGTGGTGGAGGCGGAGCTCCCGTTGTACGTCGCCGTGACCGTGACCGGTGTCGGTGTGGTGACGAAACCGACGCGCATCCCACGCACCGAGTTGGGGAACCCGGTCGGGAACACGAGCACGTTGACCGACGTCTCCCCCGCGGTGACCTGTCGGGAGTCCGGCAGCTCGGGCAGCAGGGCCGGGTTGTTCGTGGTGAGCTGGACGGTGGCGCCGCCGGCCGGTGCGGGCGCGGTCAGGTCGACGCTGCCCCGGGCCTCGCCCCCGCTGAAGACCCGTGTGCGGGAAGGTCGCGGCACCTACGCCGAGGGCGACGGGCGCGACCGTGAACGTCCCGGTCGCCGAAAAGGCTGTGTAGGCCTCGTTGGCGCCGATGTACCCGTGCTGCGAGCGCACTCGCCAGAACTTGTTGCCGGCGGTCAACGTGGGCACGATCCGCTGGTTGTCGCTGGTCCGGAAGGTGTGCGTGATCGAGGTGAACGTCGCGTTGTTGGAGACCTGGACGACGTACCCGTCCTGCTGATGGTTCGGCACGTGGGCCCATGACAGCGTGACCGGCAGCGAGCGCGTCGTCCCGTTGGCCGGCCCCAGCAGCGTCGGCGGGGGCGGCATCGGGTTGGAGTCGCTGACACTGAAGTCGACGAGGTTGGACGGTGCGCTCATCAGTCCGTCCGCGTTCACGGCGAGCACGCGGGCCTTGAAGTCTCCCTGGTCCCTGCCGGCCGAGATCAACTCGGTGGTCCCCTGGAGGTTGACCTGCCGCGACCGCACGCCGACCGGGAAGGTCGGGTCGCTGGACTCCTGCAGGACGTAGCTGACGGCACCCGGTACGGCGGTCCACGAGAACGTGATGGTCTCCAGGGTGCGGAACTGGGTCGCCTCATGGGGCGGGTTCAGCGTCGGCGCGGCCGGCACCTCGGCGCTCGCCCCGGTGACCACGACCCTCCGCGGCGCGGACCACGGGCCCTGCTCCAGGTCCCGGCTGACGGCCTGCACGCGCCAGAAGTAGGTACCGGGGGCAATGCCGCTGATCTTGTCGTCGGTGGTGTTCACCCCGGACAACAGCGGCCCGTTTCGCTCGGACACCGACGTGAAGCCCGAGGTCTGGCTCAGCTCCCAGTTGTAGCCCCCCGCCCCGCTCACCGACGCCCACGAGATCGTGAACGGAAGGGCCACACTGGCGCCGTCGGCGGGCCCCTGGAGAACCGGAGCCGCGGGCGGTGCGGCGACAGCTGTCGTGGCCGAGCCGACCACCGCGAGGGCGGACACCAGAAGTGAGACCACGGCGATCTGCGTCACGACCCTCGCCCAACGGCCGTGCGTGCTACCCGTCCCCGCTGCGAACCGACTCGACCTCGGCATTCGACCGTCACTCCACTCCACCTCGGCGGGTGGCGCCAAGACCCGGGCGTCGCAGCACCTGGGCTGCTCGCTACCCCCGGCGGGAGAGGGCGTCTCAGTCAACATAGGGCCGGGGGGTGCCAGCGTCGATTGGACCTTGGTCGCAGTCCATGACGGAGGCACAAGCCGCGTCACCCGAGCGGACGACGTGGGCAACGGCAGGCCGAAACTGCAGCTCAAAAGGAGGCCGGTATTCGGCCGTGTCCGACTTTCACAGGCCGTCACTCGTCATGGGTCCGGCCAGGGCGACGCCCGGTCGTGGAGGGGTGTGGATCGCTGACGGCGGAGAATGCCGCTCAACGACCCTTGCTACGAATACCGGGAAGATGCCGAGCAGCCGCCACCGTGGAGACCCGGCGTGGACGCCAGCGCCTGATCTGCGAGAGCTGGTTCGCCAGCCATGCCGACAGCGGGACTTCGGCTCCACCTCCATCCGCGCACTTCGGATGACGAACCGCCGCTGCTCCGTACGGACCAGCTGCCGTCCCACATGACCGCCCTGACGACGGTCGCGCAGCGCATCGACCGTCTTTGGGCCACGTCTCTCGGTGCAGTGGTGTGGTCGCAGCAGCCCAGGAGGACGGTGAGAAGTCGTGGGACGGTCGGCCAGGTGGTGAGGAGCGTGTCACACATGGACACTTCGAGCGGCGTACCGCAGCAGCAGGGTCACCGGGACGACGTCGTCGAGGGCGCCGATGACAGGCAGGAACTCGGGTAGCAAAGCAACTGGCGAGACGATCCAGATGACCGCGGCAAGCCGACCCATCTTCGCCCGTCGCGGGACGTCCGGGTGCTTGTGGAGTGTTCGTGCCGTGGCAAGGCACGATCGGAGGAATTCGGCGACCTGTCGCAACAACGCGTTGGGTAGGCGGGAGGCGGACATCATCATCGCCAGGCAACTGGGCGCCCGCAGCACCAGCATCTCCCCGGACAGGACGCGAAGCCGCTCCACCCGACCGACCGTGCCGAGTCACCCGACACCGGCCCGGGTCCCTCCCGCCAGACCGCAACGTCCCGATCGGGTAGGCGTGCTAAGCGCGGACATCCGGGACTCTCCACGTCTGGGCGGGGAGGGGCGACGTGGTGGGCCGTGAGGACGTGGGTCGGGGGAACTCAACGCCCTCACGGCGCCCGGGTGATCCGGAGGCGTTGGTCCGTGTGGGTTCGGACCCCGGGGGGACCTCCAGAAGTGAAGGATGTCGTCGGCATGCAATCGACGCCAGTGGGCGAAGGTCCTAGGACCTCGATGGGTCGGCGACCGGCATGCGGTGCGGCGGAGTGGATGCTTCTCGCGCACGCGTCTGCCGCGCGAGACGGCCGGCGCGGATCGACGAGATCCGGCTTCAGAGCTCATGCGAATCTCTTGCGCTGCGTACTTAGGGAGTACGACAACTTCGCGGTCGACACCACCATCAACAACCAGGGCACAGTTGCATTCCGCGGCGAGGTGCTGGCTGACGGCGACGAAGGCGGTCTTCTCATCCGTCGGCGTTCGATACCCCCTTCACCGGAGCGTCCGAGGTCAAGGCACCGTCCACGCCCTGATGGAGGCGAGACGAGGCACACTTGCTCCCGTATTCCGCACAGCCAAAACCTTGACACGTGCGACGGTCCGCGTTTCCGCAAGTCACAGGCTTGCGACCGATGTGCGCAAAGCATGTCCGAATCCCGCTGACCGTGATACCCGCGGGAGGTATCGGTCATTCTCCGCGAAGGAGTAAACGCGCAGGTCAGAGGCATGATTTGCTGTGTGGCAGGTGCAGGATTCGAACCTGCGTAGGCATACGCCGACGGATTTACAGTCCGCTCCCATTGGCCGCTCGGGCAACCTGCCAGTGCTGACCCGGCTTGGAGCCCGGCGCAGCGACACGAAAGAATAGCGCAGCCAGACTCGCTGACTAAATTCGCCTGAGACCCAGGCACGGGAGGTACGCCGCATGGCCGACTCGTCGTTCGACATCGTGAGCAAGATCGACCAGCAGGAGGTCGACAACGCGATCAACCAGACCCAACGAGAGATCAGCCAGCGGTTCGACTTCAAGAACACCGGAGCCACCATCGAGCGCTCGGGAGAGCACGCGGTCGAGATCTCCGCCAACGCCGACGACCGTGCCACCGCCGTACTCGACGTCTTCAAGGACAAGCTGATCAAGCGCAACCAGTCGCTGAAGATCATCGACGCCGGCGAACCCCGGCAGAGCGGTCGCGAGTCGAAGATCTCCGTCGCCCTCAAGGAGGGCATCTCCCAGGAGAACGCCAAGAAGGTCGGCAAGCTGATCCGCGACGAGGGGCCCAAGGGCGTCAAGGTGCAGGTGCAGGGCGACGAGCTGCGCGTGTCGAGCAAGAAGCGCGACGACCTGCAGGCCGTCATCGCACTCGTCAAAGGTCAGGACTACGACTTCGCGGTGCAGTTCACCAACTACCGCTGAGGCGGCCGACAACGATTCGTCTGCGATCCGCATGTGGGAATCACCCCATAGACCGCAGACGAATCGTTGTTGCGGGAGGGTGGCATGAACTGGCGCGGACATCTGATGCTGTCGGTCAAGGCTGCGCTGGCGGCCGGCCTGGCGTGGTTGCTGGTCCAGCCGCTGCAGGGCTTCGCTGACGACTACCCGTACTACGCACCGCTGGGCGCGGTCATCGCGGTGACGTCGACGGTCGCGGGGTCGGTGCGCGAGTCGCTGCAGGGACTCGCGGCCATCGCGGTCGGGCGCGGCGATCTCGCTGGCCGCGCTGCGGACACCACTGCCGGTGGCGGCGGAGATCGCCCTGGTCGTCCTGGTCGGCACCGCCGCGTCGGGCTGGCAACGCTTCGGGAACAAGGCGGGCTGGGTGCCGATCACGGCCCTCTTCGTGCTGATCATCGGCCAGGGCGACGCCGTCGACTACGCGTTCGGCTACCTCGGCCTGGTCGGCCTCGGTGCGGCCGTCGGCATCGGTCTCAACGTCGCCTTCCCTCCCCTGGCCCTCAGCCCGATGGCCGACTCGGCACGTCGGCTGAAGTCGCTGCTGGCCGACCAGCTCGACGACCTCGCCGAGGGGCTGCTGAGCGAGGAGGTGCTCACTCCCGACGAGTGGCGGCAGCGGCAGCGCGCGCTGCGCCCGACGACTGAGGAGATGCAGCGCGTGGTGGGTCACGCCACCGACGCGCGGCGGGCCAACTGGCGGGCGAAGCGATGGGACCAGACCGCCGAGTGGCGCTACCAGCAGGCGCGTGCCCTGCAGCAGGTGGCGTTCCTGATCGAGGACCTGACCGCGCTCGTCATCGACCAGGAGCACGCCGAGCGGCAGCGGGTCGCCCTCGGGCCGCGGCTGCGCCCGCACGCCGCGCACGCGCTGCAGGAGCTGGCCGAGGTGCTGCGCGTGGTCGACGGCGACGAGACCCCTGACCACCAGCTCCGTGACGCCGACGACGCGGTCAACAAGCTCGTCGAAGAGCTCCGCGACGAGCGGCAGCGGTCCGACAGCGACCTCTTCGCGGCCGGCACGGTCGTGGCCGGCGTACGGCGCGCCCTGGCGTCGCTGGCCCCCGAACGGCTGCGCGACGAGATCCCCTCGGACTGGTGAGGGCTCAGCCGAGGGTGGCGAGCACCGGGTCGAGCAGCCAGCCGGGCAGCACCGAGAACAGCAGGCCGGCGACGAACGTCATCCCGATCGCCACCCCCACCCCGTTCGGTACGTCGTACGTGGAGGCGCCGGTCGACACCGCGGGCCGGAACAGCTCGCGCAGCCACTTCGCGTAGTAGACGAGGCCGATCGCCACGTTGACGGCCATCACCACGACCAGCCACGTCACCGAGGACGCCGCGTCGAACACGATCACCTTGGCCAGCAGCCCGATCACGCCCGGGGGGAGACCGGCGAGCGCGACCAGGGCGAACGCCAGCGGCCAGCCGGCGCCGGGCTCCTCGGCGATGAGACCGCGGTAGTCGGACAGCCGCTGCGCGGGGTGCCGGGTGCCGACGACAGCGGCGACCGCGAAGGCGCCGAGGTTGATGAACGCGTAGACCGCGAGGTAGCCGAGCGAGCCGGCCAGGGCGTCGCCGGCCGCACCGGGCCGGACCGCGCCGAACGGCACCAGGATGTAGCCGGCCTGGGCGACCGACGACCAGGCCAGCAGCCGGATCGCGTGGTCCTGGCGCAGCGCGAGCACGTTGCCGACGGTCATGGTGAGGGCGGCCATCACGGCCACGACGGGCGCCCAGGACTCCGCCAGGCCGGGCAGCCCGCGGCCCAGCACCAGCATCAGCCCGACGAAGCCGGCCGCCTTCGACACCACCGAGAGGTACGCGGCGACCGCGACCGGGGCGCCCACGTAGGTGTCGGGCACCCACATGTGGAACGGCACGGCGGCCACCTTGAACGCGAGCCCCACGACGGTCAGCAGCGCCCCGACCACGAGCACCGACTCGGGTTCGGCGCCCTGCGCGACGGACGCCGCGATCGCGTCGAGGAACACCGACCCGGTCACGCCGTACAGCAGGGAGATGCCCATCAGCGTCACCGCCGTGGACACCACCGAGACGAGGAAGAACTTCAGCGCCGCCTCGGCCGCGCGGGGGTCACCCCGGCGCAGCCCGACGAGGGCGAACGCGGGCAGGGAGACGACCTCCAGCGCCACCAGCAGGGTGATCAGGTCGCGCGAGGCCGCGATCGTCAGCGCCCCCGCCGCGGAGCTGAGCAGCAGGAAGTGCCACTCCCCCTGCGGGATCCGCCCCTCGACGACCGAGGCGGTGCCGATCAGCGCGACGACCGCGGTGCCGAACAGCACGATCCCCCAGAAGACCAGCGTGAAGCCGTCGGTGGCGAACGAGCACAGCACCGGACCCTCGAGACCGTCCTCGATGCAGAACGTGCTGCGCACCGGCTCCTGCCAGAGCAGCACGGTCGGCACCGCGGCGGCGGCGGTGGCGAGCACGGTCAGCGCCGACGGCAGCAGCGCCCGCCCCGGACTGTCGCGAGGGGGGTGGTCGTCGCGGCCCACGAACGCGTCGACCATCAGCACCAGCACCGCCGCGACCGCCAGCACGGTCGGGGCGGCGACCGCCAGCCAGTCGATGCTCTGCACGGTCACCGCAGCCCCCCGAGGAACGCCGCGGTCGCCTCGGCGACCGGGGTGAGCAGCAGGCCGGGTGCGACCCCGAAGACCAGCGTCGCGGCGACCAGCGGCGACCAGGTCAGCCACTCCCAGGCGGTGACGTCGCCCCGGGCCACCGGCTCGGGCGGCGCGGCCCCGGTCTCGCCGGACTGGAACGCGGAGCGGATCATCGCGAGGAAGTACGCCGACGCGAGGATCACGCCGAACGCCGCGATCACCGCCAGCAGCACGAAGGTCTCCCGCGGCAGCGACCCGGCCGGGAACACCGCCGCACGGATCGCGAGCATCTCGCCCCAGAACCCGGCCAGGCCGGGCAGCCCGAGCGACGCCATCGCGGCGAAGGCGACCAGCCCGCCGAGCCGCGGCACCTGCCCGTAGAGGGCCCGCAGCCGGCCGAGGTCGCCGGTGCCGTAGCGGTCCTTGACCGCCCCGACGAGGAAGAACAGCAGCCCGGTGATGATGCCGTGCGCGACGCTGGCGTAGACCGCGGCCTGCACGCCGCCGAGGGTGAAGGTGGTCGCGGCAAGCACCACGAAGCCCATGTGCCCGACGGAGGAGTAGGCGATCAGCCGCTTCAGGTCGGTCTGCGCGAGGCACGCGAGCGCGGCGTACACGATGCCCACGACCGCGAGCCCGGCCACGACGGGCTGCAGCCACTCCCAGGACGGATCGACGATCGGGAGCCAGAACCGGAGGAAGCCGTAGGTGCCGAGCTTCAGCAGCACCGCGGCCAGCACCACCGAGCCGACGGTCGGGGCCTTGGAGTGCGCGTCGGGCAGCCAGATGTGCAGCGGCCACAAGGGTGTCTTCACCGCGAGGCCGAGAGCGACGAGCACGGCGGCCGCCAGGGCGGTGGCGCCGGAGGGCTGGTACGACGCGGCGATCGCGACGATGTCGAACGTGCCGGCGTCCGCACGCACCAGCACGAAGCCGACCAGCATCAGCGCCGACCCGAGGACGGTGAACACCAGGAACCGGGTCGCCGCCCGGCGACGCAGCGCCTCGCCGCGCGGGCCGTGCGCGTCGCCCCACCGGTCGATCACGAACCACATCGGGATCAGCGCGACCTCGAAGAACGCGAAGAACAGCACCAGGTCGAGGGCCAGGAAGCTGCCCAGCACGCCCGCCTCGATCACCAGCAGCAGCACGGCCAGCGCGGTGGTGCCGCCACCCGCAGGAGCGTTGCGGACCAGCGCGATGAGCGCGCACGCGAACACGACCGTGCTCATCAGCACCAGCGGAGCGGAGATGCCGTCGAGGCCGAGGTGCCAACGGATGCCGACCGCCTCGACCCAGGCCACGTCGACGTGGGACCCGTCGAGCGCGGTCGTGGAGACGACCACCGCCCACACCGACCACGCCAGTACGACGAGGCCACCGAACGCCGCCACGCCGACCCCGGCACGACCGCGGCGACCGACGAGCAGTGCCAGCGCGGCCATCACGATGGGCGCCGCGACCAGGCCGTTCAGCACCAACGCGTTCATGCCACGGCCCCGGCGAGGACGGCAACGGCCGCGGCGCCGACCACGACCACGACCAGGTAGGTCTGCACGTTGCCGGTCTGCGCGAGCCGGAGCAGTCCCCCGATGCCGCGTGCGCTCGCGCCGGCACCGTCGGCGTACCCGTCGATGACGTCGCGGTCGCCGGCGCGCACCAGCTGCGCCAGCCAGCGCACCGGTCGCACGATCGCGAGCGTCGTAGACCCGGTCGATCGGCGGGTGCGGCAGCACGACCCGCGGCCACATCGAGCGGCCGCGGGCCCGCCACACCAGCAGCACGACGACGACGGCCGCCACCACCAGCAGCGTCATCGCGATCGACTCGGCGACGTGGAACAGCTCGACGTCGTACGCCGGGCCGAGCACCGCCGCGGGGTCGGCGACGACGCAGACCGCCGAGCACGGTGGGGACGGCGAGCAGGTAGAGCGGCACCCGCATCGACGGCGGCGCCTCGTGCACGTCACGGGCCTCGGTCGTCTCGTCGGTCTCGCCGAAGAACACCAGCAGCCAGGCGCGCAGCGAGTACGCGACGGTCAGCACCGCGGTCAGCACCATCGAGACCAGCAGCAGCCACGCCACCCAGGGCCACACCAGCCGGCCGTGCTGGGCGCCCTCGAGCGTCCCGGCGATCACGGCGTCCTTGGTGAAGAAGCCGACCAGGGGCGCGATCCCGGCCAGAGCCGCGAACCCGATCGTCATCGTCATGAAGGTGTCCGGGAGCTTGGTGCGCAGCCCGCCCATCGTGGTCATCGACGTCGACCCGCCGACGGCGTGGACGACCGACCCGGCGGCGAGGAACAGCAGCGCCTTGAACGCGCCGTGCGCCAGCAGGTGCAGCACCGCCGCCGGCCAGGCTCCCACGGCGAGCGCGCCGAACATGTAGGCGAGCTGGCTGACCGTCGACCAGGCCAGCACCCGCTTGAGGTCGTCGGTGACCAGGGCGTAGAGCGCGGCGATGAACATCGTGACCGCAGCCGATGAGCGCGAGCAGCGTCAGCGCCGACGGGCGCGGAGAGGAAGAGCGGGTAGACCCGGGCGACCAGGAACACACCGGCCGCCACCATCGTCGCCGCGTGGATCAGCGCCGAGATCGGCGTCGGGCCGGGCATCGCGTCGGGGAGCCAGGTGTGGAACGGGAACTGCGCCGACTTGCCCATCACCGCGATGGCGATGAGCACGGCGGGCAGCCAGAGCTCGTCGCGCGGCAGCGCCTGGTCGGTGACGGCGGCCATGACCGCGCTGATCCGGTAGCTGTCGAACCGCTCGCCCAGCACCAGGATCGCGAACAGCAGCCCGAGGTCGGCGGTGCGCGTCATCAGGAACGCCTTCACCGCACCGCCGCGCGCCTCGCCGAGCTCCCAGTGGTGCGAGATCAGGAAGTAGGAGCACGCGCCCATCAGCTCCCAGCCGACGAGCAGCACCCACAGGTCGTCCGCGACGACGACCGCCACCATCGCGCCGGTGAAGATCGAGACCAGCGCGGCGTAGCGACGGGTAGCGGGGGTCGCCGGCGAGGTAGCCGAGCGAGTACACCTGCACGAGGAAGGCCACGACGCCGACCAGGACCAGCAGCACGGCCGACAGCGGGTCGACGTACACCGCCAGCTCGATCGGCGGCAGCGTGGACGCCGTCGCGACGTACACCTCGGCGAGCGGCTCCGCGTCCCCGAGGTGCGCCGCCGCCACGACCGATGCCAGCGTCAAGCGTGGCGAACGACCCGCCCACCGCGATGCCGCGCGCGGCGACGTCGGCCCGGTGACCGAAGAACAGGGTCAGCACCGCCGCCGCGAACGGTACGACGAGCATGGTCAGCACCACCCAGCTCATCGCACCACCTGGTCGCGGTCCGCGAGGTCACGCAGCCGGTCGACGTCGATGTGCCCGTGGCTGCGGAAGACCAGCAGCACGATCGCCAGCGCGAGACCGATCTCGGCGGCGGCGATCACGATGGTGAACAACGCCAGCGTCTGGCCGCCGTGCAGCACGTCGCGGAACGCGGCGTCGAAGGCGACCAGGTTGATGTTGACGGCGTTGAGCATCAGCTCGACGCCCATCAGCACCAGCACCGCGTTGCGCCGGGCGAGGACGCCGTAGACGCCGATCCCGAAGAGCAGGCCGGCGAGCAGCAGCGGCCACCAGAGGGGCATCAGCGGCCTCCTCCCGGTCCCGCAGCCGGGACAGCACGATCGCCCCGACCAGCGCGGCGAGCAGCAGCACGCTGAGCACCTCGAACGGCAGCACCCACCGGCGGAACACCGTCTCGCCGGTGACCTCGGCCGATCCGACGACCGCCCGGTCGAGGTCGATCCGCACGTCCTGGAAGCCCGACACCACCGTGACCCCGAGCAGCACCGCGACCAGGATCCCGACCACGGCGGCCGGCACCGCCCGGCGCACGGTCAGGTCCGGCTGCGGACCGGTCGGGGCGCGGGTCAGCATCAGGGCGAACAGCAGCAGCACGACGACCGCGCCGACGTAGATCAGCACCTGCACCCAGGCGACGAACTCGGCGGCCAGGACCAGGAACACGCCGGCGACCGCGCCGAGCGTGACCACCAGCCAGAGCGCTGCGTGCACGAGGTGCGGGGTGGTGACGACCAGCAGCGCGGACACCGACCGCGATCGCGCCCAGCAGCAGGAAGATCCCCTCGACCCAGCGTCACGGCCGCGCTCCTCCGACGCGGGCCGCTCGCGCCGCCTTCTCCGCCGCCTTCTCCGCCGCCTTCTCCGCCGCCTTCTGGGCGACCCCGATCTCCTTCGCCGGCTCGGCGTGCGGGTCGAGGGCGGCCGGCGCGGGGACGGTCCACATCCACTCGCGCAGCCGGTCCTTCTCGTGCGTCAGCTCGCGGATGTCGAGCTCGGCGTACTCGAACTCCGGGCTCCAGTGCAGCGCGTCGAAGGGGCAGACCTCGATGCAGATCGAGCAGTACATGCAGATCGAGAAGTCGATCGCGAACCGGTCGAGCACGTTGCGGGTCTTGTCCTTGCCGCCCTCGGTCGTCGCCGGGATCGACGTCCTTGTGCGAGTCGATGTAGATGCACCAGGCCGGGCACTCGCGCGCGCAGAGCATGCACGAGGTGCAGTTCTCCTCGATCAGCGCGATCACGCCGCGGCGAGCGTGGCGGCAGCTCCGGCAGCGCGTCGGGGTAGTGCGCCGTGACCGAGCGCCGGGTCAGCTGCCGCATCGTCGACCGCGAGCCCTCTGGCCAGGCCGACTCCCGGGATCCTCACGCGGTCATCACCACCCCGACCGCCGTGATCGCGAGCTGGAGCAGGGCAAGCGGCACCAGGACCTGCCAGGCGAAGCGCTGCAGCTGGTCCTCGCGCAGCCGGGGGTAGGCCACCCGGACCCAGATCACCACGAACGCGACGGCCATCGTCTTGAGCAGGGTCCACAGCCAGCCGAGCTGGTCGTCGAAGGGTCCGCGCCAGCCGCCGAGGAAGAGCACCGTGGTCAGCGCGGAGAGCACGACGATGCCGGCGTACTCGGCCAGGATGAACAGCGCGAACCGCAGCCCGCCGTACTCGGTGTAGGGCCCGAAGACGATCTCGGCGTCGGCGACCGGCATGTCGAACGGCGGCCGCTGCACCTCGGCGAGCCCGGCCACGAAGAACACGAACATCGCGATCCCCTGCCACAGCAGCCACCACGGCGACCACGCCTCGACGATCCCGGTCAGGGACAGCGTGCCGGCGGCCATCGCGACCGACGCCGCGGCGAGCACGAACGGCAGCTCGTAGGCCATCAGCTGCGCGGCGACCCGGATGCCGCCGAGCAGGCTGAACTTGTTGGCGCTCGACCAGCCGCCCATCAGGCTGCCGATCACGCCCGACGCCCATCACCGCGATCACGAAGAACAGCCCGATGTCGAGGTCCTGGCCGACGAGTCCGGGACCGAGCGGGATGACCAGCATCGCGATGAGGTAGGGGATCAGCGCGACGGCCGGCGCGATCTTGAAGACCATCCGGTCGGCCGCGGCGGGGACGACGTCCTCCTTCTGCACGAACTTCACGCCGTCGGCGACGAGCTGCGCCCAGCCGTGGAAGGCACCGGCGTACATCGGCCCGACCCGGCCCTGCATGTGCGCCATCGCCTTGTGCTCGACCTGGCCGACCAGCAGCGGCACCACCAGGAACGCGGCCAGCACGCAGGCCAGCCGCAACGCGATCTCGAGGGCCTCAGTCACCGCGCGGCCAGTCGTCCGGCACGCCCGGCGGCTTCATCCGCCGTCGGGACGTGGTGCCTGCGGGCGCGTGGTCGCACTCACCGGGCTCCTTCGCTCCCGGCCACGGCTTGGCCACCCGCGAGGCGAGCACGAACTCCTTGCGCAGCGGGTGACCCTCGAACTCCTCGGGCAGCAGCAGCTTCTCGAGCGGAAGCACCTCGTCCGCCCGACGTGAAGTCGATGCCGAACATCTCGTGGGTCTCGCGCTCGTGCCACCGCGCCCCGGCGTACACCTCGACGGCCGACGGCAGCACCGCGGCCTCGCGCGGCACCCGGGTGCGCACGAGCAGGTGCACCGACGCGGCCCGGCGAGCGGTGATCGGCAACGTGGCAGACGATCCGGAACCCCTCGTCGTCACTGCCGAGCTCGTCGACCGCGGTCAGGAAGTCGAAGAACGAGCAGCCGAGCCCGTCGCGGGCCAGCAGCAGCGCCTCGACCCAGTGCTCCGCCGGCACGTCGACGGTCAGCGGACCGAAGCCCTCGTCGACCTCGACGCCGTCCCCGAAGGCGCTCGGTGTACGCCGTGCGCACCCGGCCGGGCCACAGCTCCGCGGGTCTGCTCACGCCGGGTCCCCGCTGGCTGCGGTCCCGGCAGCACCAGCCCGCGCTGCACGGAGGCCGCGTCGGTCGCGCGGTAGCCGGCGGTGTAGCGGTCCTTCAGCGACTCGCCGTCGATCTTCTCCTGCAGCTTGAGGATGCCCTGCAGCAGCGCCTCCGGCCGCGGCGGGCAGCCGGGCACGTAGACGTCGACGGGGATGATCTGGTCGACGCCCTTGGTCACGCAGTAGGAGTCCCAGTAGGGCCCGCCGGAGTTGGAGCACGAGCCGAACGAGATGACGTACTTCGGCTCGGGCATCTGCTCGTAGAGCCGCTTGATGGCGGGCGCCATCTTGTCGGTGACCGTGCCCGAGACGACCATCAGGTCGGCCTGCCGCGGGCCGGGCGCGAACGGGATCACGCCGAGCCGGATGAAGTCGTGGCGGGCCATCGAGGTGGCGATGAACTCGATCGCGCAGCAGGCCAGCCCGAAGTTGAACACCCACAGGGAGTACTTGCGGCCCCAGTTGAGCAGGTAGCGGGCCGGCTTGGGCGCGAGCCTCTGCAACGGGCCGACCGTCGGCATCCCCAGCTCGGTCACGTCCACGTCAGCACCCCCTTGCGCCACGCGTAGACCAGACCGACGGCGATGAAGCCGATGAAGACGCCCATCTCGGCCACGCTGACCCAGCCCAGCCCGGCGAACACGGTCGCCCACGGGAACAGGAAGACCGCGTCGACGGCGAAGATCACGTAGAGGTACGCGAAGACGTAGTAGCGCACGTGGGTCTGCGCCCAGCCCTCCCCGACCGGGTCGACGCCGCACTCGTAGGTGAGCAGCTTCTCCGGGGTGGCGTGTGCGGGGCGGAGCATCGCGTTGCCGCCGAACATCGCGGCGACCAGCAGGACACCGAGCACGATGATCGCGAGCAACGGGACGTACGTCCCGAAGTAGTCCGCCGCGCTCGAACCCGCCACGTGGCCACTCTAGGGATTCATGCGCCCGTCCGCAGGTGGCGCGCCCCCCGACAGGTCGTAGACGCGCCGGATGCTGCTGCCCAGCTTGCCGATGTCGGCCCCGTAGACGTGCAGCGAGATCGCCTTCGTCGTACCGCTGTTGGAGACCCGGTGGATGTCGCCGGGCGGCGCGATGCCGGTCACCTCGCCTCGGCGGTTGACCGTGTGTCCGGACGCGACGAGCTGGCGGCGACCCTTGCGGCCGGCCAGCCGGTAGAGGATCTCGGTCTCCTGCCCCTCGTACACGCCGACCGTGCACCAGGACACGTGGTCGTGCACCGGAGTCGCCTGCCCGGGGAGCCAGACCAGTGCCACGACCGAGAAGGACCCGTCTGGCTCCACGTGCAGCACGTGCTGGGTGTAGCCCTCCTCCGACCCCTCCCGCTGGTGCGGTGCGAGCAGGCCGGGCTGACGCAGCGCGGGGCGGAGGTACTCGGCGACGTGACGCGCCGTGTCGCCGTCGGACAGCCCCCGGGCGACGACGGTGCGGATACGCGTGATCAGGTCGGTGAGCGGCGTGCGTACGACGGTGGTGGTCATGACACGCCCCTCCTCAGCCCACCAGGGCGGCGTTGGACGGGAGCGGACGCATCGCACCGGCGACCACTCGTGCCTGACGGCGGATGTCCGGCACGGCGGCGACCTCCCACTCGCACCCCCGGCGTGCGGCGCCGACGACGTGCACGGCGCGGGCCGGAACCCCTGCCTCGTCGAGGAGCCGGCCGTCGGCGGACACGTCGAGACCCAGGCCGTGCGGCCCGGGTCGCAGCAGTCCCCGCGCGGCGAGGCCGTCGACGAGCGGGTTCCACCCCGGCGTGGCCGCGGGCGCGGGCCCGGTGCAGTTGACGACCAGGTCGAACGACGTCACGTCGACGGCGTCCGGCCGGGTCACCCGCAGTCGGCCGTCCAGGAGGAGACCCTCGACGAGATCCGCCATCGCAGGCGCCATCCGGTGCCGGGCGACCTCCCAGTACCGCGCCGAGTGCCGCAGGAACCGCTGCTGCTCCCCGTAGCTCCAGGCGGCCCACTGCCGGTTGGCACCGGCCTTCACCGACTCCACGACCCCGCGCCAGTCCCCGCCGGCGTGCACGTTCGCGGCGCGGGCGGCCGCGAACGCCGCGGCCACGGTCGGCGCGGGGGCACCGGGAACGCCCGACCGGCAACGGCGGGTGGTCGAGATGGCGCAGCGGCAGGAGGCCATGGCGCGAGACCGCCACCATCTCGACCTCGTGGTGTGCGTCGGCGAGCTGGGCGGCGACGTCCACCGCGGTCAGGCCGGACCCGACCAGCAGCACGCGACCTCCTCGCGCCACCCGGTCGCTGAGGTCGGAGGCCCACGGGTCGGCGGCGTACGCCGCGGCGGCGGCACGGTAGCCGGGCAGGTCCCGCGGCGGCGGGTTGCCCAGCGCGAGAACGACGATGTCGGCCGGCAGCTGGGCGCCCGAGGCAAGCGTCACCGAGTAGTCGGTGCCGCTGTCGTCGATGCCGACCACCTCGCCCCGCAAGCCGGCGACCCGCGAACCCACGGGCACCGGCGCGTCGAGGAGGCTTGCGAGGTAGGCGCCGTAGACGTGCCGGGGCAGGAACGTGTCGGCGCTGACGATGTCGTCCTGCTCCCGGCACCACCGGACGAGGTGCCCGGGATCGTCCTCGAACGCGCTCATCCGGCCCGCGTAGTTGTTCAGCAGGTGAAGGCTCTCGCGGGTCCCGTAGGCGAGCCCGGGTCCGACGACCTCGCCGCGCTCGACGATGCAGATGTCCAGGGGCGTTCCTCCACGCTCGCGAAGCATGGTGGCCGCCGTGATCACACCGGCCGCTCCACCGCCCACGACCACGACTCGCACGGGTCTCCGCACCTTCCACGCCCTCTCACTCGATCGAACCAGTAAATACCAGTGATTTACTAGAGATACCTTGCCACGGGCGTGGCGGAAACGCACGTCGCGCCTCACCGGGCGTGTCGCGGGTGCGTCCGTCCCACAGCCGGGGCCGACCGGCCACTACCCTGCGCAAGGTAAAGGCACTTCGACGGGCGGACGAGCAACCTTTCCGCCGGGCATCGCGTCAGAGGAGACATGAACAGGATCGGACGGCAACACCTACGCCGCGCCCTGGTGGGCTCGACCACGACGCTGGCGGTCGTCATCACGGCCGCCGGTGCGTCGTACGGCGTCGTCGGGCTCAGCGCCGCGACCGACACGGCGCTGCGCGACCGGGCACTGCCGCGGACGGTGACGGTCGACCCAGCGGTCGAGCAGGCACCGGACGCACCGGTGCGGCAGCCACAGGACCGTCTCCCGCAGCCGCCGCCGGCCTCGGCTCCCGAGCCGGTGCTCGAGCCGGGCGACAGCGGCCGCAAGGTACGCATCCTCCAGGCCCGGCTCGCTCAGCTCGAGTGGTTCAACCCGCCGATCACCGGGGAGTACGACCGCGTCACCAAGCGCGGCGTGCGGGGGTTCCAGCGCAAGCGCGGCTTCGAGCGCACCGGCGTGGTCGATGCACGCACCTGGCGCCGGCTGCAGCGGATGACCCAGAAGCCGAGCGAGGACGTGCTCTTCAACCGCGCCGGCCGGCCCCTCTTCGAGCCCGGCGACTCCGGCATCCGGGTGCGCCGGATCCAGGCACGGCTGCGTCAGATCGCCTGGTACTTCGGCGACGTCACCGGCACCTACGGACCCAGCACCCGCAAGGCGGTGCACGGCTTCCAGGGCAAGCGCGGCATCCCGCAGACCGGCAAGGTGGACCGCCGCACGCTCGACCTGCTGGTCGGCATGACGACGAACCCCACCGCCGCCGAGCTGGCCAACCGGCCGCCGGACCCGGCGGACGGGCGGCCGCTCGACCCGCGGTGCAGGACCGGCCTCGCCCTCTGCATCGACAAGACCTCGCGCAGCCTCCGCTGGGTCGTCAACGGCAAGGTCAAGGTCACCGTCGACGTCCGGTTCGGGTCCGCCGAGCTGCCCACCCGTGAAGGCGTCTTCTCGGTCTACCGGAAGTCCCGCGACCACGTGTCCTCGCTGTACCACACGTCCATGCCGTTCGCGATGTTCTTCTCCGGTGGCCAGGCGGTGCACTACTCCCCCGACTTCGCCGCCACCGGCTACAACGGCGCCTCCCACGGCTGCGTGAACGTGCGCGACTACAACGCGATCGCCAGCCTCTACGACCGGGTCCCCATCGGCACCCGCGTCGTCATCTACTGGTCCTGAGGAAACCGTCGGGGCTAGGCCGACACCTCCGCGACCGGCCTGGCCCCGACCGTCATCGCGCCGCGGTGCGGTGTCATCCACACCCGGTCGCCCACCCGGAGCTCCGACGCGCGCGCCTCGGCCCGGCTGAGCACGACGGAGACGGGGCGTCCCTCGCCTGCGTCCACGGTGACCCGGACCTCGAAGCCGACCCGGAGCAGCCGGGACACGCTCCCGGGCACGGCGCCCGGCACTCCGGGGCTGGTGTGCAGGTCGATGTCGTGCGGACGGAGCAGCACGCCGTCGAGCGTGGTGACCTCACCGAGGAACGACATCACGAAGTCGTTGGCGGGCTCGTCGTACAGCTCGTCCGGTGGGCCGACCTGCTCGATCCGGCCGTCGTTGATGACCACGATCTCGTCGGCGACCTCCAGGGCCTCCTCCTGGTCGTGGGTCACGAAGACGGTCGTCACGTGCACCTCGTCGTGCAGCCGGCGCAGCCACTCGCGCAGCTCCTTGCGCACCTTCGCGTCCAGGGCGCCGAACGGCTCGTCGAGGAGCAACACCTTCGGCTCGACGGCCAGCGCCCGCGCCAGAGCCATCCGCTGGCGCTGACCGCCGGACAGCTGGGCGGGCAGACGGTGCGAGAACTGCTGCAGGTGCACGAGCTCCAGCAGCTCGTCGACCCGCGCGCGCACCTCCGCCTTGGGGCGTTTGCGGATCTCCAGGCCGAACGCGACGTTCTTGGCCACCGTCATGTGCTTGAACGCGGCGTAGTGCTGGAACACGAAGCCGACGTTGCGGCGCTGGGGCGGCAGGTGCGTGGCCTCGGTTCCCTCGATCTCGACGCTGCCCTCGTCGGCCGACTCGAGGCCGGCGATGATCCGGAGCAGCGTGGACTTGCCACCACCGCTCGGTCCGAGCAGGGCGGTGAGCTGCCCGGTGGGGATGGACACGGAGACGTCATCGACGGCGACGAAGTCACCGAACCGCTTGCTGACGCCTCTGACCTCGATACTCATCGGCCCTCCTTCGGGCGAAGTAGCGCCACCACGACGATGCAGAGCACTGAGGCGGCGGCCAGGAGGAACGACACCGAGTAGGCCGTCTCCTGCTGGAAGTTCTGGTAGCGCTGCTGGACCAGCAGCGTGGCGAGCTGGGTGTCCCCGGCGACGTTGCCCGAGACGACCTTGACGGCGCCGAACTCGCCGAGCGACCTGGCCAGGCTCAGCACGACGCCGTACACCACGGCCCACTTGATGCTCGGCAGCGTGATGCGCAGGAAGGTCTGGCGCGCGTTGGCCCCGAGGCTCCGGGCAGCCTGCTCCTGCTCGTCGCCGATCTCCTGCAGCACGGGCACGACCTCGCGGACCACGAGGGGCAGCGCGACGAAGCACGTCGCCATGATCATCGCCGGCTCGTTGAAGATCACCTGGACACCGTTGGCCTCCAGGGTCTGCCCGAACCAGCCGGTGCGTCCGTTGTAGACGAGCACCAGCGCGAGTCCGACCACGACCGGTGAGACCGCCAGCGGGAGGTCGATGAGCGCCGAGAGCAGGCGCTTGCCCGGGAACTCGTTGCGCACGAGCAGCATCGAGATGCCCACCCCGAACACGAGGTTGATGAGGACCGCCGACACGGCCACCACCACCGTGAGCTGCAGCGCGTGCACGACGTCGGGATCGGCGAGGGCCGTCTGCAGGCCCGCGAGACCGTTCTCGAACGTGCGCTGCACGACCAGTGAGCTCGGCCAGGCGACCAGGAAGAACAGGTAGGTCACGACGAGGAGGCGTAGCGACCACCGGACGAGACGCGAACCGTCAGTCACGATTGCTCACCTTCCGTTGGATCAGGTCGAGCGCGACGAGCGCGAGCAGGGCCACCACGAGCATCACGGTGGCGACCGCGGCCGCCGAAGCGGTGTTGCCACCCTCGAGGTAGGTGAGCACCCGCACCGAGGTCACCTCGGTGCGGTTGGGCAGGTTGCCGCTGAGCAGCACGAGCGAGCCGTACTCGCTGATGCCCCGGGCGAACGAGAGGGCCGCGCCCGCGAAGATCGCGGGGACGAGGGTCGGCAGCACGACACGTCGGAACGTGGTCGCGCGACTGGCGCCGAGCGAGGCCGCAGCCTCCTCGACGTCCGACTCCATCTCCTCGAGCACCGGCTGCACCGTGCGTACGACGAACGGCAACGTGACGAACGCCAGCGCCAGGAAGACCGCCTTGCGCGTGTTCGCGACGTCGACGCCCACCGGGCTGTCGGCACCGTACAGGGACAGCAGCACCAGCCCGGCCACGATCGTCGGCAGGGCGAAGGGGATGTCGATGATGACGTCGCAGATCCCCTTGCCGGGAAAGCGGTCACGCACCAGCACCCAGGCGATGACGGTCCCCATCACGATGTTCAGGGCGGTGACCAGGACCGACGTCACGACGGTGAGCCGCAGCGCGGCCAGCGTCTGGGGGTTGGTGAGCGTCTCCGCGTAGGTCTCCCAGCCGCCGCCCGAGGCGGTCACCACCACGGCGGAGAGCGGAATCAGCACCAGGAGGCTGAACCAGGTCAGGGCGACCCCGAGACCCAGTGCGGAGCCGCGGGTCAGGGCACCCGAGCGGGCCGCCCTGCGCGTGCGCGCAGGGCGGCCCACCGCGGGCGTCGCGGTGAGAGCCACGACTACTGGCCCGCTTCGGCCTGGATCTTGGCGATGATGCCGTCGTTCTCGTCGAAGAACTTGGTGTTGGCCTCGTCCCAGCCGCCGAAGTCGTCATCGATCGTCTGCAGCGTCGCCGGCTCGGGGTAGGGGTTCGCCGAGTCGTTGGCGCCCTCGACCTGGAGGTCGGCGACATCGACCAGCGGGCGGTACCCGGTGGCGGCGTACGCGGCCTGTCCTTCCTCGCTCTTCTGGTAGTCGAGGAACGCCTCGGCCTCGGAGCTCGCTCCCTCGGTCACCGTGCAGGGGTTCTCGATCAGCAGCGTCTCGTCGGGGATGACGTAGTCGAACTCGGCCCCGCTCTGTCGAGCCAGGATGGCCTCGTTCTCGTAGGACAGCAGGACGTCGCCGTTGCCGCTCTCGAAAGCGGTCGTCGCGTCGCGGCCACTGTCGGGCAGGGCCACGACGTTGTCGAAGAAGTCCTCGATGTAGTCGGCAGCGTCGTCCTCGCTGCCGCCGGTGGCCAGCACGTGCCCGTACGCCGACAGCAGGTTCCACTTCGCGGAGCCGGACGACGCCGGGTTGGGTGTCACGATGCCGACCCCCGGCTTGCTCAGGTCGTCCCAGCCGGTGAGGCCCTTGGGGTTGCCGCTGCGCACCACGAAGACCACCACCGACTGGGTGCAGATGCCCTTGGTGTCGTTGTTCTTCCAGTCCTCGCTCACGAGCCCCGCGTCGACGAGGCGCGTGACGTCCGGCTCCAGGGAGAGGTGGACCTCGTCCGCATCCTGCCCCGCCTCGACCGCGCGGCTCTGGTCGCCCGACGCGCCGTACGACGGTCGGAACGTGACACCGGCACCCGCGTCGGTGCCCTGGAAGCCCTCGATGACGGCCTCGTTCGCCTGCTCGAGCACGGAGTAGCCGATGAGGTTGATCTCGCCTGCGGTGCTGTCGCCGGAGCCGGCCTCGGAGGTCCCCCCGCACGCGGCCAGGCTCAGGAGGCCGATGACGGACGCCGCAGCCGCGGCACTGTTCTTGATGCTCATTGCAGCCTCTTCTGCTCGGTCCTCCCACCTAGCGGGAGGATTTAGATACCTAACTTACTCGACTTTAGCGAGAAGCCTGGCATTGGGGTGCGTGTCTCGCGGGACGAGACCCGCCCCTGGGCGTGAGACGGCACACAGGAGTCGCCGTGATCCGGACGAAGCGTGAACACGGCGTGTCGCGGTCGTAGAGTGAGGGAGTAAGGCACACCTCAGCTGTAGGGGCTCCGAGGGCACGCCCGCCACCGCGGGACTGTCCGCCCCGGGAAGAAGGCGAACGGCGTGACCAAACAGGTCAAGCAGCTCGACCGGGTGATCATCCGCTTCGCCGGCGACTCCGGCGACGGCATGCAGCTCACCGGAGACCGCTTCACGCAGGAGACCGCGACGTTCGGCAACGACCTGTCGACGCTGCCGAACTTCCCCGCGGAGATCCGGGCCCCCCAGGGCACCCTCCCGGGCGTCTCCTCGTTCCAGGTGCACTTCGCCGACCACGACATCCTCACCCCGGGCGACGCGCCCGACGTCCTCGTCGCGATGAACCCGGCCGCGCTCCGGGCCAACCTCGGTGACATCAAGCGCGGCGCCACGATCATCGTGGACAGCCACGACTTCACCTCCCGCAACCTGACCAAGGCGGGCTACACCGACAACCCCCTGGAGAACGACGCCCTCGACGAGTACGACGTACAGCCGGTCGACCTGACCGGCATGACGGTCGAGGCGGTCAAGGAGTTCGGGCTGTCCCGCAAGGACGCTGCCCGGGCGAAGAACATGTTCGCCCTCGGCCTGCTGTCGTGGATGTACGGCCGACCGACCGAGTCCACGATCTCGTTCCTGGAGCGCCGGTTCGCCAAGGCGCCAGACATCCGCGACGCCAACGTGACGGCGTTCAAGGCCGGCTGGAACTTCGGCGAGACGACCGAGACGTTCGTGGTCCAGTACGAGATCAAGCCCGCGCCGATGACCACCGGCACCTACCGCAACATCACCGGCAACCTCGCGCTGGCCTACGGCCTGATCGCCGGCTCCACCCAGTCCGGTCTGCCGCTGTTCCTGGGCTCCTACCCGATCACTCCTGCGTCCGACATCCTGCACGAGCTCAGCAAGCACAAGCGGTTCGGTGTCACCACCTTCCAGGCCGAGGACGAGATCGCCGGCGTGGGTGCCGCACTCGGTGCCGCCTTCGGCGGTGCGCTCGGCGTCACGACCACCTCGGGTCCCGGCATCGCGCTGAAGTCGGAGACCATCGGCCTGGCGGTGATGATGGAGCTGCCGCTGCTGGTGGTCGACGTCCAGCGCGGTGGCCCCTCGACCGGCCTGCCCACCAAGACCGAGCAGGCAGACCTGCTGCAGGCGATGTTCGGCCGCAACGGTGAGGCGCCGGTGCCGATCATCGCGCCGCGCTCACCCGCCGACTGCTTCGACGCGGCCGTCGAGGCGACCCGGATCGCGGTCACCTACCGCACGCCGGTGATGCTGCTGTCCGACGGCTACCTCGCCAACGGCTCCGAACCGTGGGCGATCCCCGACGTGCACGACCTGCCGGTCATCGAGCCGGGCTTCGCCACCGAGACCAACCACACCGGGGTCGACGCGAAGACCGGCGCCGAGACCAAGGAGTTCTGGCCGTACCTCCGCGACGAGAAGACCCTCGCCCGTCCCTGGGCCATTCCGGGCACACCGGGGCTCGAGCACCGCATCGGCGGGCTCGAGAAGGGTGACGGTCACGGCAACATCTCCTACGACCCGGCCAACCACGACCTGATGGTGCGCACGCGTGCCGCCAAGGTCGAGCGGATCAGTGCGGACCTGCCGCCGCTGGAGGTCGACGACCCCTCGGGCGAGGCCCGCGTGCTGGTGCTCGGCTGGGGTTCGACGTACGGCCCCATCGGCGCCGCCGCTCGCCAGGTCCGAGACGCGGGCCTCAAGGTGGCCCAGGCGCACCTGCGTCACCTCAACCCCTTCCCGAGGGACCTCGGGGACGTGCTCAAGCGGTACGACGCGGTGCTGGTGCCCGAGATGAACCTCGGCCAGCTGTCGATGCTGCTGCGCGCCCGCTACCTCGTGGACGTGCACGGCTACAACCATGTGCGTGGCCTGCCACTGCGCGCCGCCGAGCTCGCCGAGGCCATCACCGAGCTGATCGAGGCCACCAGCGACGACCGGGCCGACGTGGTCGAGCCCGTGCAGACCCAGGAGGTCGCCAGATGAGCACCACCGAGCTGCCCTTCCCCGGGCTCCCCAGCGGCCTGCAGGGGGTTCCGACCGCCGACTCGCCGCAGAACCGCAAGGAGTTCACCTCCGACCAGGAGGTGCGCTGGTGCCCCGGCTGCGGCGACTACGCCGTACTCGCGGCCGTCCAAGGCTTCCTCCCCGACCTCGGGCTCAAGCGCGAGAACATCGTGTTCGTCTCCGGCATCGGCTGCTCGTCGCGGTTCCCCTACTACCTCGACACCTACGGCATGCACTCGATCCACGGGCGCGCTCCGGCGATCGCGACCGGCCTCGCCACCTCGCGCGAGGACCTCTCGGTGTGGGTGGTGACCGGTGACGGCGACGCACTGTCGATCGGCGGCAACCACCTGATCCACGCGCTGCGCCGCAACGTGAACCTGAAGATCCTGCTGTTCAACAACCGGATCTACGGGCTCACCAAGGGCCAGTACTCCCCCACCAGCGAGCTCGGCAAGGTCACCAAGTCGACCCCGATGGGCTCGCTGGACAACCCGTTCAACCCGGTGTCGCTCGCGCTCGGGGCGGAGGCGACGTTCGTGGCGCGCACCATCGACTCCGACCGCAAGCACCTCACCTCCGTGCTGTCGGCGGCGGCCCGGCACCGCGGCACCGCGCTCGTGGAGATCTACCAGAACTGCCCGATCTTCAACGACGGTGCGTTCGACTCGATCAAGGACAACCAGACCAAGTCCGACGCGCTGATCCCCCTGGTGCACGGCGAGCAGATCCGGTTCGGCACCGAGGGCCAGTACGGCGTCGTGCGTGACCCGGAGACCGGCCAGGTCTTCGCCGTCGAGGTCGCCGACGTGGACGAGGCCGACCTGCTCGTGCACGACGCGCACGCCCAGGACCCGACGACCGCGTTCGCGCTCTCGCGGCTCACCGACGCGGGCGTCCTGACCCGGGCGCCGATCGGCATCTTCCGCCAGGTGCAGCACCCGACGTACGACGACCTCGCCCGCGAGCAGGTCGCGACCGCCCGTGCCGGCACCACGAGCAACCAGGAGGCACTCGCCGGGCTGCTGAGCGGCGGCGACACCTGGACGGTCGCCTGAACCCCGTGTTCGCTCCGTCTCAGTCAGAGGCAAACCGGTTGGTTGCCCCTGACACGTCACGTAGCCTGCGGGGGTGGCCGACTCGCGACGCGGATACCTGCTCGGCTTCTCCGCGTGGGCGATGTGGGGCTTCTTCCCGCTCTACTGGCCGCTGCTGGAGCCCTCCGGTGCGGTCGAGATCCTGGCGCACCGGATCGTCTGGTCGCTGGTGGCGATGGTCGTCGCGGCCGTCGCCGTACGCCGCCGGGCGGCCCTGCGCGCGACGTTCGCCGACCGCCGTACCCGACTGCTGCTCACCGCCGCCGCCGTACTGATCACGGTCAACTGGGGCACCTACATCTGGGGCGTCAACAACGGTCACGTCGTCGAGACCTCACTCGGCTACTTCATCAACCCGCTCGTGAGCGTGATGCTCGGCGTGCTCATCCTCGGTGAGCGGATGCGCCGGCTCCAGTGGGTGGCGATCGGCATCGCCGGTCTCGCCGTGGTCGGGCTGGCCGTCGACTACGGACGGCCGCCGTGGGTGGCGCTGGTGCTCGCGTTCTCGTTCGGCACCTATGGGCTCGTGAAGAAGAAGGCCAACGCCGGCGCAGTCGAGAGTCTGGTCGTGGAGACCACCCTGATCGCGCCGGTCGCCCTCGCCTACATCGCCTTCCTGACCGTCACCGGGGCGTCCACCTTCGGTGGCAGCGGCACCGGCCACGTCCTGCTGCTCATGGGCACCGGGGCGATCACCGTGCTGCCGCTGCTGTGCTTCGGGGCCGCGGCGACCCGGATCCCGCTGAGCACGCTCGGGCTGATGCAGTACGTCACGCCGACGGTGCAGTTCATCCTCGGGCTGGTGGTCTTCCACGAGCCGATGCCGCTGACGCGGTGGATCGGCTTCGCGTTCATCTGGCTCGCCCTGGTCATGTTCACCGTGGAGGCGCTGGTGCACCGCCGTCGGCACCTGCGGATGGTCGCGGAGGCCTCGGCGGTCTGAGCTCACATCGCGCACGTGTTTTGCGCGCTGGCGAGTTGGGCACGTCAGGGCATGCCTTGGTTCAGTGCCTCCACCCAGTCCACCGCGGTCGTGTCCGCGCCGCGCGACGCCGTCTGGAAGGCGCTGACCGACCCCGGAGTCGTCGCGTCCCTCACGCCGCTGGTCCACCACATCACCGCCTCCGGTGACAGCTGGCGCTGGCAGATGGCGCGGGTCCCCGTCCTCGGCACCTCTGTCACGCCGGCGTTCACCGAGCAGATGACCTTCACCGACGGGTACCGGATCGAGTACGCCCACGCGCCGCCCGCCGGCGCTCACGAACGCACGGGCGCCGACGGGTGGTACGAGCTCGGCGACGCCGAGGACGGAGGCACCCACCTGGCCATCTCGCTCACCGTCAAGGTGGAGCTGCCGGTGCCGCGCGCAGCCGGACCCGCAGTCCGCGCGGCGATGAGCGGCGTCATGGCGACGATGGGCGCCGGTTTCTCCCGAAACCTGCTGAAGCACCTCGACGCCACCTGAGCCGCGCCGCCGGTCGGCCAGCCCGGGTGGTCGAGCCCGTCGAGACCAGGGTGGTCGAGCCCGTCGAGACCAGGCCACCCCCGCCGAACCGCACTCCCGGTGGTCGAGCTCACTACCGGCGGTCGAGCCCGTCGAGACCCGGCCAACCACCAGCCGAACAGCACACCCGGTGATCGAGCTCACTCCCGGTGGGTCGAGCCCGTCGAGACCAGGCCACCACTAGCCGAACCGCACTCCCGGTGGTCGAGCCCACCCGGGTGGGTCGAGCCCGTCGAGACCAAGCAACCACCCGTCGAACCGCACCACCGGTGTTCGAGCCCTTCGAGACGCCCAATCCGTTCGCTCCTCAGGGACCACGCGTCGAGACCAGGCCACCGCTAGCCGAACCGCACTCCCGGTGCTCGAGCTCACTCCCGGTGGTCGAGCCCGTCGAGACCAGGCCACCACCAACCGAGCCGACTACCGGTGGTCGCTTGTCCTGAGGAGCCGTGCGACGAGACGTCTCGAAGGGAGCCCGTTGAGCGTTCACGCCTCCGCTTCTGCGGGACCACGTGTCGAGAACAATCCCGTTGTGCACAAGGGATCCCGGCCTACGGAAACTGTCGGTGGTCGCCTCTAGATTGAGGGGTATGGAACCGGTGGTGGACGACCTCGAGCGGCAGGCAGTCGCCGACGCACTGGTGTCCAACCACTCCACCTTGGTCGAGTCCGAGTGCCGTGAGCTTGTGCTGGCCGCGCAGTGGGCCGACCTGCACCCGACGTCATCCGGAACGGCGCTGCCCGGCACCGAACGATCCAAGCGGTACGGCGGCGAGGGCACCCCGTTCGCGGGTGAGTTCGCGGCCGCCGAGCTCGGCGTGCTGCTCGGCCGCTCACACGTCGCCGCGGCCACTCTGATGGCCGACGCACTCGACGTGCGACACCGGCTGCCCAGGCTGTGGGCCGAGCTCACGGCCGGCCACGTCCGGGTGTGGCAGGCGCGGCACGTCGCCTCCCGGACCCGCGCCACCGGACTCACCCTTGCCCAGGCCCGGCAGGTCGACGACACGACGACGCCGTACCTGGCGTCGCTGCCCTGGGGACGCTTCCTGGAGCTGCTCGAAGCGCGGATCATCGCCGCCGACCCCGAGGCCGCCGAGGCGCGCCGTATCGCGGCGGAGCTGGAGCGATTCGTAATCACCGGGCAGTCCAACGAGCACGGCCTGAAGAGCCTGGTCGCGAAGGCCACCGCCGGCGAGGTCATCTACCTGGTCGCGATGGTGGACCGGATCGCCGAAATCCTGCTCCAGCAGGGCGACACCGACCCTGTCGGTGTCCGGCGGTCCAAGGCACTCGGGATCCTGGCACACCCGGCGCGGGCGCTGGCCATGCTGCAGTCCGCCGGCTCGGTGGATGGGGACCTGGTCTCGACGGGCTCGACCACCGAGATGTGGAGCGATCACCATGATCGAGGCCGCCTCTGTGGGCCTCGGCTGACCTGGTCTCGACGGGCTCGACCACCGGTGGTGAGCTGCCGGCGGCGACGCTGTACGTGCACGTGTCTCGGGAGTCGATGCAGAGCGGTGAGGGTGTGGCGCGGATGGAGGGCGTCGGGCCGATCACAATCGGACAGGCCAGCGAGTTCCTGCGCCACTCCCACGTGACCGTCAGGCCGGTGATCGACCTCGATGAGGACCGGCCGGTGGACTGCTACGAGGTCCCGGACCGGCTCCGCGAGCAGATGCACCTCCGCTCCCCAGCGTCCGCGTTCCCGTATTCATCTGCCACCGGACGACGGATGGACCTCGACCACACCATCCCATTCCGAGTCTCGACCGACTCAGCCGACGCCACCGCCCCGCCAAGTCAGACCCGCATCGGGAACCTCGGCAAGCTCAGCCGGTTCGAGCACCGAGTCAAGACCCACGGCAACGGCTGGCGACACCGACAACCCGAGCCCGGCGTCCATGTTTGGCGGACACCCACGGGCTACCAATTCACCGTCGACCATGCAGGCACGCACCCGGTCTCGACGGGCTCGACCACCGGAGAGGCCTCGACCAGCGAGTCGGCGTACGAGCGCGCCTTCGCGAGCCTGGTCGCACGCTGACTGACGCCGCCCGTCAGCGAGCTCAGCGACCGGCGCGCTGACCCAACCAGGTCGAGACCTGCCGCCGGTTCTGGCCGTCCGTGAACCGGTCGAGGCAGAAGTCGTCGCCGTAGCTCATGAAGTTGTGCACCGGGTCCAGGCCCTTCTTCGGGCAGGTGTCGTCGGACTCGATGCAAAGAAGATGTTGTCGCCGTCGAGCTGCGCGGGCGTGTCGGACACGTGGTCCCCGGGCTCGGAGCAGCCGCCCTCGAAGGTGTGGAACAGCCCGAGCCAGTGACCGATCTCGTGGGTGGCGGTGTCGCCCCCGTTGTAGGGGAACGCGTTGCCGCCGGGCATGCTCTCGTTGAGGATCACCAGACCGTCCAGGGCGAGCTCGCCGCCGGGGAAGGTCGCGTAGCCGAGCAGGCCGCTGCCGAGCCCGGCGATGTAGACGTTCAGGTCCGAGTAGCCGCCCTGGTGAAGCGCGCGCTTGGCCGCCTTGGCCTCGGCGTCCTCGTCGCTGAAGTCCTCGGTGAGGTTCCAGTCGTACCAGGCGTCGTTGGCCGTCCGGTCGATGCTCGCGACCTCGAAGCGGAAGGGCGACGGCGCCGCCTCATCGGCGGTGTCGCCGGCGTAGCCGGCGTTGATGACGTCCATCTGCTCGGCGACCTCCTCATCGGTCACCGCACCGGTCACCTGGTCGGACCCCGTGATGATGTGCACGTAGGTGTCGATCGTGATCGTCTTCTTGCGCTTCAGGTCACCTTGCTTGGTGAGCTTGCCGGACTTGATGAGCCGATCGATCTGACGCTGGAGGTCCGCGTCCATCGACCGGGCCTCCGACGCCGTGACGGAGTTGTAGTCCTCACCGCCGGGCGTGCTGCGCATGGCCCGCGCGGACGAGACCATGGAGTCGTCGCACTCAGTCGTGCCGGCCGGTGCCGACGACGCGGTGGCGGAGGCGCCCGCAGAGGACAGACCGAGGGTGGCGAGGAGGGTGAGGCCGAGAAGGCCGTGGGTGAGGGGACGACGTACTGCCGAGACGAGATGGCGCATGTGAGGGTCTCTCCAGAGCGCTGGATGGGTCGGATGGCACCAACCTCTACCACCACGACCGCCCCGTCAATACCTCGCGAATCAGGCAGTTCGGGTGGCGACGATCTCCGCGAAGGTGTCCAGCGCGTCCCGCACCGGCGACCCCTCGGGGAGCACCGTGAGGCGCTGCCGCGCCTCGGCGGCACGCTCGAGCACGTAGGCGCGGGCCTCGTCCATCGCCGGGTGCTTGCGGAGCAGGCCGAGGGCCTCGGCGTGCAGCGCGTCGTCGGTGAGGTCGGCGCCAAGCAGCTCCAGCAGCCGCGCGTCGCCGGGGTCCGTCGACCGCCTGGCGAGCAGCGTCGGCAGCGTGTCGGACGCCTTCGCGCAGGTCGGTGCCGGGCGTCTTGCCGGACTCCTCGGAGTCGCTGGCGACGTCGAGGATGTCGTCGGAGAGCTGGAACGCCGAGCCGATCTTCTCGCCGTACGCCGTCAGCGCCTCCTCCACCTCGGAGCGGCGCCCCGGCGAACCGGGCGCCGTAGCGCGCGGAGGTGGCGATCAGCGATCCGGTCTTGCCGGCCACCACGCGCAGGTAGTGCGTCGAGCGGGTCCTGCGCCGTCCTGGGGCCCGAGGGTCTCGAGGATCTGGCCCTCGACCAGCCGGGTGAACGTCTCGGCCTGGATCCGCACCGCGTCGGCGCCGAGCCGGGCGGTGAGCTCGGAGGACTTCGAGAACAGGAAGTCGCCGGTGAGGATCGCCACCAGGTTGTCCCAGCGCGCGTTGGCCGAGTCGGCCCCGCGGCGCAGGGCGGCCTCGTCCATGACGTCGTCGTGGTAGAGCGACGCCAGGTGGGTCAGCTCCACGACGCAGGCGGCGGTGACGACCCCGTCGGCCTCGGGGTCGCCGGTCTCGGCGGCCAGCAGCACCAGCAGCGGCCGGAACCGCTTGCCGCCGGCGTGCATCAGGTGGCGGGCCGCCTCGGTGACGAACCGGCGCCTCGCTCTGGATCGTCGCGCTCGAGCTCGGCCTCCACCTCGACCAGCCGCTGCCGCAGCCGCGCCTCGAGCTCGGCGTCGAGGACCGGCAGCGCCAGCGAGGCCGATGCGTTGGCTGGTCATCGGGCGTGCTCCTTGGTGCAGCAGGTACGGTCAGCGGACGAACTGACCGGCGGTGGCCGCGAGGTCGAGGACCGGCCCGGGCACGACGCCCAGGGCGGCCGGTGGCCGCGAAGCCGACCGCGATCACGACAGTGGTCAGGACGCTCGGCATCACCACGGTGGGGCCCTCCCCGACCGGGTCGGAGAAGTACATCAGCACGATCACCCGGAGGTAGAAGAACGCCGCCACCACGCTGAGCAGCACCGCGATCACCACCAGCGGCCAGGCGCCGCCCTGGCCAGGCGGAGGTGAAGACCGCCCACTTGCCGGTGAAGCCGCTGGTCAGCGGGATGCCGGCCATGCCGAGCAGGAAGAACGCGAACACGCCGGCGACGAACGGCGACTCCTTGCCGAGCCCGGCCCACCGGGACAGGTGGGTGGCCTCGCCGCCGGCGTCGCGGACGACGCGTCACGACGGCGAACGCGCCGATGGTCATGAAGCCGTAGGTCACCAGGTAGAACAGCACCGCCTGCAGCGAGGAGAGCTCGACGCTGTCGGGCGCGGTGACCTGGTGCAGCCCGACGAAGCCGACGAGCAGGAAGCCGGCGTGCGCGATCGAGGAGTAGGCGAGCATCCGCTTGATGTCGGACTGGGTCAGCGCCAGCACGCAGCCGACCGCCATGGTGAGGATCGCGACGATCCAGATCATCGGCGTCCAGTCCCACCGGGCGCCGCCGAAGGCGACGTAGAACAGCCGCAGCAGGGCGCCGAACGCGGCGATCTTGGTGCAGGCCGCCATGAACGCGGTGACCGCGGTCGGGGCGCCCTGGTAGACGTCGGGCGTCCAGGCGTGGAACGGCGCGGCGCCGACCTTGAACAGCATGCCGACGGCCATCAGGCCGATGCCGCCGAGCAGCAGCGCGCTCGGCGCCGATGCGTGCCGGAGACCGCCTCGGCGATCTCGCCGAGCTGCATCGAGCCGGCGTACCCGTAGACCAGCGCGATGCCGTAGAGGAAGAAGCCGGAGCGAGAACGCGCCGAGCAGGAAGTACTTCAGCGCGGCCTCCTGGCTGAGCAGCCGCCGACGGCGGGCGAGCCCGCACAGCAGGTACAGCGGCAGCGAGAGGACCTCGAGCGCCACGAACATCGTGAGCAGGTCGTTGGACGCCGGGAACAGCATCATGCCGCCGACCGCGAACATCATCAGCGGGAAGACCTCGGTGTGCTCGAGGCCCCGCGTCGACGCCTCGCGCTCGGCCTCGGTGCCCGGCAGCGCGGCCGCCTGGCCGGCGAACGCGGTGACGCCGCCCTCGAGGTGGCGCTCGGCGAAGAGCAGCACGCTGATGAGCGACGAGCACGAGCAGGGTGCCCCAGATGAACATCGTCGGCCCGTCGACGGCGATGGCGCCCTCGGCGGCGATCTGGCCGAAGCCTGCGCTGTCGCCACGCGGCTCGAGGTCCATGGCCACGAGCACGGTCGCGACGATCGCGGCGATCACGCCGACCATCGCCAGCAGCGTCTGGACGAGGTAGCGCCGCTCGCGGGGCAGCGAACGCCTCGACGAGCACGCCGACGATGGCGACGCCGAAGACGATCAGCATCGGCGAGAGCAGGCCGTACTCGATGCTCGGCTTGGAGAACTCCACGGTGTTCCCGGGCACCTCGACTCCGAGCCGGGGCACCGCGGCGAGGATCGACATCACTGGTTTGACTCCTCTTCAGCAGCCGCCGGAACGGCCGGCTCGGGGTCGGTCACGCCGACCTGCTCGAGCGTGTGCCCGACGGCCGGGTTGATGATCGTCGGTCAGCGGCTTCGGGAAGAAGCCGAGCACGACGATCAGCAGCAGCAGCGGCGCCAGCGCGCCGATCTCGCGGAGGTTCAGGTCCTTCATGCCGACGACGGCGGGCCGGGTCGGGCCGGTCATGGTGCGTTGGTACATCAGCAGGATGTAGAGCGCGGCCAGCACGATGCCGAGGACCGCGAACACGGCGTACCACCAGTTGTAGGCGAACGTGCCGACCAGGACCAGGAACTCGGAGACGAACGGCGACAGGCCGGGCAGCGACAGCGACGACAGCCCGGCGACGAGGAAGATGCCGGCCAGCACCGGGGCGACCTTCTCGACGCCGCCGAAGTCGCCGATCAGCTGCGAGCCGCGCCTGCTGATCAGGAAGCCGGTCACCAGGAACAGCGCGGCGGTCGAGAGGCCGTGGTTGAACATGTAGAGCGTCGAGCCGGTCTGCCCGTAGCTGTTGAGCACGAAGATGCCCAGCACGATGAAGCCGAAGTGCGACACCGAGGTGTAGGCGATCAGCCGCGGGATGCTACGCTGGCCGATCGCGACGAGCCCGCCGTAGAGCACGCTGATGACGGCCAGCACCAGCACCACCGGCGTCGCCCACTCCGACGCCTCGGGGAACAGCCCGAGGCAGAACCGGATCATCCCGAAGGTGCCGATCTTGTCGAGGATGCTGACCAGCAGCACCGAGGTGCCCGGGGTCGCCTCCTGCGGCGGCGGTCGGCAGCCACGTGTGCACCGGGAACATCGGCGCCTTGATCGCGAACGCGATGAAGAAGCCGAGGAACAGCCAGCGGCCCACGTCCGGTGTCGAGCTGCGCGGTGATCGGCGGCCGAGCTCGGTGAGCAGGTACGTCGGACCCGCGTCCGACGTCGGCCGACACGACGTACAGCCCGACGACCGAGGCCAGCATGACCAGCCCGCCGAGCAGCGAGAAGAGCAGGAACTTCACCGCGGCGTAGGCCCGGCGCGCGCCGCCGAAGCCGCCGATCAGGAAGTAGATCGGGATCAGCGTCGCCTCGAAGAGCACGTAGAAGAGGAAGACGTCGATCGCCGCGAAGACGCCGATGGCGAGCCCCTCGAGCGCGAGCATCCAGGCGAAGAACGAGTTCGCCGCCCCAGCGGCCGGCGTCGCCGTCGTTCCACGAGGCGAGGATGACGACCGGGGTGAGGATCGCCGTGAGCAGCACCAGCGTCAGGCCGATGCCGTCGACGCCCAGGGCGTAGTGGGCGCCGAACGCCTCGATCCAGGTGTGCTCCTCGACGAACTGGTAGCGCTCGCCGTCGACGTCGAAGCCGAAGCCGATGACGGCCGACGAGGACCAGGGTGAGCCAGCGAGAAGCCGAGCGCGACCTTCTGCGGGCAGGTCGCTGTCCGCGCGCTGGGCAGCAGGGCCACGACCACCGCGCCGACGATCGGCAGCAGCAGGGACGCGGTCAACCAGGGGAACACTCAGAACACCAGCCTTCCCGGGTGGTCGAACGTGTCGAGACCCCGGCTCACGTTTGCGTGCATCAGGACAGGGAGGTTCATGTCAGGTTCACCGCCAGGAGCGCGAGCGACGACGAGCAGCGACGCCGCCGAGCACCGACAGGGCGTAGGACCGGACGTAGCCGGTCTGCAGCCGGCGGAACCGCGCCGACATGCCCGCGAACGCGGCACCGGTGCCGTCGACGGCTCCGTCCACTCCGCGGTCGTCGAAGCCGACCAGGCCGTTGACGAACCGGTCACCCGGGCGCATCAGCAGCTCCTCGTTGAGCGCGTCGCCGTAGAGGTCGGCGCGGGCCGCCCGGGTCACGAAGCGACACGTTGGCCGGCGCGACCCGCGGGACGTCGGACCTGCCGACGGTGAGCCAGGCGATGGCGACGCCGACCGCGACGACGACGGTGATGATCAGGCTGTAGACGATCGGCGAGAACGCGAGCTCGTGGTGCTGGGTCCTCGCCGACGACCGGGGCGAGCCAGTCGGCGATCCAGTCGCCGAGCAGCAGCAGGCCGCCGAAGCACGGACAGCGCGGCGAGCACGATCAGCGGGACGGTCATCACCTTGGGCGACTCGTGCGGGTGCACGCCGTCCTCCCAGCGCTTCTTGCCGAAGAACGTCATCAGCATCAGCCGGGTCATGTAGAACGCGGTGATGCCGGCGCCGACCAGCGCGGCCAGGCCGACGACGAGGTTCTCGCCGAACGCCGCCTCGATGATCTTGTCCTTGGACCAGAAGCCGGAGAAGCCCGGGAAGCCGATGATCGCGAGGTAGCCCATCGCGAAGGTCAGGAAGGTGACCGGCACCGCCTTCTGCAGCGCGCCGTAGTGCCGCATGTCGACGTCGTCGTCCATCGCGTGCATGACCGAGCCGGCCCCGAGGAACATGTTGGCCTTGAAGAAGCCGTGCGTGAGCAGGTGGAAGATCGCGAACGCGTAGCCGAACGGCCCGAGGCCTGCGGCCAGCATCATGTAGCCGATCTGGCTCATCGTGGACCCGGCGAGCGCCTTCTTGATGTCGTCCTTCGCGCAACCGATGATCGCGCCCCACAGGAGCGTGACCACGCCGACGATGACGACCGCGGTCTGCGCGACCTCGGTGTAGTCGTAGATGAAGTTCGACCGCACCACCAGGTAGACGCCGGCGGTCACCATCGTCGCGGCGTGGATCAGCGCCGAGACCGGGGTCGGGCCCTCCATCGCGTCGAGCAGCCAGGACTGCAGCGGCACCTGGGCGGACTTGCCGCAGGCGGCCAGCAGGAACAGCAGGCCCAGCGCGGTGAGAGTGGCCTGCTCGGCCTCGCCGGCGACCGCCGAGATGCCCGCGAACGCGGTCGTGCCGAACGTCGCGAACGCCAGCATGGTGCCGAGTGCCATGCCGATGTCACCGACACGGTTCACCACGAACGCCTTCTTGGCGGCCACGGCGGCGGAGGGCTTGTGCTGCCAGAAGCCGATCAGGAGGTACGACGCGAGGCCGACGCCCTCCCAGCCGAGGAAGACGCCGAGGTAGTTGTCGCTGAGCACCAGCAGGAGCATCGCGGCGACGAAGAGGTTGAGGTAGCCGAAGAACCGCGCCCGGCGCTCGTCGTGCGCCATGTAGCCGACGGAGTAGATGTGGATCAGCCCGCCGACACCGGTGATCAGCAGCAGGAACACCGCCGACAGCGGGTCGTAGAGCAGCGACATGTCGGCGGTGAAGCCGCCCGCGTCCACCCAGGTGTAGAGGAACTGCGAGACGCTCCGGTCGTCGGCGTCGCGGCCGAGCAGCGCGAAGAACGCCAGCAGGCTGATCACGAACGACCCGATGACCGTCGCGCAGCCGAGCAGGTGCGCCCAGGCGCGGGTGCGGGTGCCGCCCGCGACCAGGATCACCGCGGCACCGAGGGCCGGCAGCGCGACGATCAGCCACAGCAGCGACAGCACGCCGTCCGCCGCGGAGGGGTCGATCACGGGCACCGTGCCCTCGTGCGCCTCCCCGGAGAGCAGGATCAAGGCAGAGCTGGTGGTCACAGACACCCCTAGTACTTCAGCAGGCTCGCGTCGTCGACCGAGGCCGAGCGTCGCGTGCGGAAGATGGTCATGATGATGGCGAGGCCGACCACGACCTCCGCGGCGGCGACGACCATGACGAAGAAGGCGCCGACCTGCCCGTCGAGGTTGCCGTGCACGCGGGCGAAGGTCACCAGTGCGAGGTTGCTCGCGTTGAGCATGAGCTCCACGCACATGAACACGACGATGGCGTTGCGGCGGGTGAGCACGCCGATGCAGCCGATCGTGAACAGGATCGCGGAGAGGGCGAGGAAGGGGGTCGGCTCCATCACTTCACCTCGTCGCTCGTCGTCCTCGGCGGGCGGGACGGACTCGCCGGGCGCGCCGGGGCGGACGCTGCCCTCCTCGCGCATGGAGCGGGTGAGCTCGTCGATGTCGTCTGCCAGCGCCGGCGCCGAACGCACCGTGCCCCGGGCGACCAGCAGACGCGAGACCGATGTCGGGGCCGGTGTCCCGTCGGGCAGCAGCGCCGGGGTGTCCACCGCGTTGTGGCGGGCGAACACGCCGGGCGACGGCAGCGGCCCGAGGTGCTTGCCGTGGTCGACGTAGTCACGCATGCGCTGCGCGGCCAGGTCGGCCTGCGTCTGCTTGGGGGTCAGCCGCTCGCGGTGGGCGAGCACCATGGCACCGATGGCGGCGGTGATCAGCAGCGCGCTGGTCGCCTCGAACGCGAAGACGTAGTTCGAGAACAGCAGCTGGGCGAGCCCCTGCACGTTGCCGTCGGCGTTGGCGACGTCGAGACCCACGGTCGCCCCGATGGTCACCTGGGCGACCCCGAGGACGAGGACGGCCCCGAACAGCAGGCCGACGATCGTGGCCGCGAGCCGCTGTCCCTTGATCGTCTCGACGACCGAGTCGGACGCGTCGACACCGACCAGCATCAGCACGAACAGGAACAGCATGAGGATCGCGCCGGTGTAGACGATGATCTGGACCGCGAACAGGAACGGGGCGTCCTGCACGGCGTACAGCACCGCCAGCCCGATCATCACGACCGCCAGCAGCAGCGCCGCGTGCACGGCCTTGCGGGCGAACAGGATGCCGAGCGCGGCGGCGACCATCACCGGGGCCAGGAGCCAGAAGGTGACCACGGATCAGGCCTCGCTCTCGGAACGCTGACGCTCACCGGCACCGTGCGGCCGGAAGGAGCCCCGGTAGTAGTCGCCCTCGTCCTCACCGAGCAGCATCGCGTGCGGCGGCTGCTCCATGCCGGGCAGCAGCGGCGCGAGCAGGTCCTGCTTCTCGTAGATGAGGTCGGCGCGGTTGTCGTCGGCGAGCTCGTACTCGTTGGTCATCGTCAGCGCGCGGGTCGGGCACGCCTCGATGCACAGCCCGCACAGGATGCAGCGCAGGTAGTTGATCTGGTAGACGCGGCCGTAGCGCTCACCCGGCGAGAACCGGCCGGATCCCTCCCCGGTGTCGTCGACGTTGGACGCGCCCTCGACGTAGATCGCGTCGGCGGGACAGGCCCATGCGCACAGCTCGCAGCCGATGCACTTCTCGAGCCCGTCGGGCCAGCGGTTGAGCTGGTGCCTGCCGTGGAACCGGGGCGCGGTCGGCTTCTTCTCGAACGGGTACTGCTCGGTGACGACCTTCTTGAACATGGTCCGGAAGGTGACACCGAAACCCGCGACCGGGTCCCAGAACTGTTCCTTGAGCGTGGGCATCAGAGCTGCTCCCTACTCTCTGTTGGGCGCGTGATGTCTTGCCGTGCCTCGCGGAGCGTGACCGACGTCCGGCCCTGGACGGCGGGACCGGGCATCGGCGGGACAGGGTAGCCGCTGGCGAACGCGTCGAACGCCTCGCCGTCGGCACCGACCCGCTCGCGCTCGGCGTCCTCGTCCTCCTCGACGCCGCCGCCGACGAAGAAGAGCACCAGGAACAGCACGGCGACCACGCCGATGGCGGCGAGCAGGTAGCTGCGGTCGATGCCGCCCTCGAGGCTGATCGCGCGGATGGTGGCGACCGCGACGATCCAGACGAGGGCGACCGGGATGAGCCGCTTCCAGCCGAACTTCATGAACTGGTCGTAGCGCAGCCGCGGCAGCGTCCCGCGCAGCCAGATGAAGACGAAGATGAAGATCATCACCTTGGCGAGGAACCACAGCACCGGCCAGTAGCCCTCGTTGGCGTTGTCCCAGAGGGAGAGCGGCCACGGGGCGCGCCAGCCACCGAGGAACAGCGTGGTGGCGAGCGCGGAGACGGTCACCATGTTGACGTACTCGGCGAGGAAGAACAGCGCGAACTTCAGCGAGGAGTACTCGGTGTGGAAGCCGCCGACCAGCTCGCCCTCGGCCTCCGGCAGGTCGAACGGCGCACGGTTGGTCTCCCCGACCATCGCGATCAGGTAGATGACGAACGAGGGGATCAGGATCAGGCCGAACCACAGCCGCTCCTGGCTGGCCACGATCTCCGACGTCGACATGGATCCGGCGTACAGGAACACCGCGACGAGCGAGAGGCCCATCGCGACCTCGTAGGAGATCATCTGCGCGGAGCTGCGCAGACCGCCGAGGAGGGAGTACGTCGACCCGGACGACCAGCCGCCGAGCACGATGCCGTAGATGCCGATCGACGCCACGGCGAGGATGAACAGCACCGCCACCGGCATGTCGGTCAGCTGCAGCGGGGTGGTGCGGTCGGTGAAGGGCACGTCCACCTCGGGCCCGAACGGGATCACCGCGAACGCCAGGAACGCCGGCACCGTGGACAGCACCGGCGCGAGCAGGAAGACGGCCTTGTCGGCCGCCTTGGGGATGATGTCCTCCTTCAGCGCCAGCTTCACGCCGTCGGCCAGCGACTGCAGCAGTCCGAAGGGACCGTTGACGTTGGGGCCGATGCGGTGCTGCATCCGGGCCACGACCCGGCGCTCGAACCAGATGTTGAACAGCGTCAACACCACCAGCAGCACGAAGATCAGCACCGACTTGATCAGCACCAGCCACCACGGGTCGGTGCCGAAGAGCGACAGGTCGTCGGCGGCCAGGGTGATCGAGCCGCTCGCGTCGGTGATCATGCCGCACCTCCCTCGATGGAGACGGTCGTCCCGGCAGTCGCGCCGAGGTCACGGTTGACGTTGATGCCGTCGGAGTTGGCCGGCAGCCAGACCACCCCGTCGGCAAGGTCGGCGACACCCACCGGGACCGTCGCCGACCCGCTGGGGCCGGTGATGGTGACGTTGGCTCCGGCGGTCACGCCGAGACCGGCGAGCGTCCCTGCGGAGACGAGGGCGACGGCGGCGCGGCCGGTGGCCTTGAGGTAGTCGTCGCCGTCGAGCATCGAACCGTCGTCGATCATCTGCTTCCAGGTGGCCAGCCGGAGCCCCTCGCTCCCGGTGGTCGACCCGCTCCCGGTGGTCGACCCGCTCCCGGTGGTCGAGCCCGTCGAGACCGGCGCAGCGACCCGGTCGCCGTCCCAGGGGCCGATCTCGGCCAGCTCGGCGCGGGCACCCTCCACCGTCTTGAACCCGAGACCGGTGCCGAGCTCGTCGGCGATGCCGGAGAGCACGCGCAGGTCCGGGAGCGCGTGCGACTCGACCAGCACCTTCTCGAACGGCCGAGGGCGACCCTCCCAGGTGACGAAGGTGCCGGACTTCTCGGCGACCGAGGCGACCGGGAAGACCACGTCGGCGGCCCGGGTGACGTCGGTCTCGCGCAGCTCGAGGCTGACCACGAAGGACGCGGCGTCGAGGGCCGCGCGGGTGGCGGCCGGGTCCGGGGTGTCGTCGGGGTCGACGCCGGCGACCAGCAGTCCGCCGAGCTCGCCGGCCGTCGCGGCGGCGACGATCCCGGCGGCGTCGCGACCGGGCTCGTGGCCGATCGTCGTACCCCACACGGTGCCGATGTCCACGCGCGCCGAGGCGTCGTCGACCGGGCGGCCGCCGGGCAGCACCGACGGCAGGCAGCCGGCCTCCACCGCTCCGCGGTCACCCGCGCGCCGCGGCACCCACGCCAGCCGGGCACCGGTCGTGCCGGCGAGCGCCAGCGCGGCGGAGAGCGCACCCGGCACTGAGGCGAGCCGCTCCCCGACCAGCAGGAGACCGCCGGAGTCGATCGCGACGTCGGGGTCGTTCGCGAGCGCCTCGAGGGCGGACGCCTCGTCCCCGGGAGCGGTGCGGATGAGCGTGCCGTGCATCTTCGCGAGGCCGCGGGAGGTGTACGGCGCGATGCTCCAGACCTTGAGCCCCTTGCGCGCGGCCTTGCGCAGCCGCAGGAACATCGTGCCCGCCTCGTCCTCGGGCTCGAGTCCGGCCAGCACGACCTTGTTGGCGCGCTCGAGGTCCTCGAACGTCACGCCGAGGCCGCTGCCCGCGACGGTCGAGGCGAGGAAGGCCTCCTCCTCCGTCGAGTGCGCGCGGGACCGGAAGTCGATGTCGTTGGTGCCCAGGGCGACCCGGGCGAACTTCGCGTAGGCGTATGCGTCCTCGACGGTGAGCCGGCCGCCGGTGAGCACTCCCACCGAGCCGGCTGTCCGCAGCCCGCGAGCGGCGACGATGAACGCCTCCGGCCAGGACGCCGCGCGCAGCTCGCCGGTCTCCTCGTCGCGGACCATGGGATGCGTGAGCCGGTCGGCCTGACGGGCGTAGGTGAACGCGAAGCGGTCCTTGTCGGTGATCCACTCCTCGTTGACCTGGGGGTCGTCCCCGGACAGGCGGCGCACCACCTTGCCGCGCCGGTGGTCGACCCGGATCGCCGAACCGCACGAGTCGTGCTCGGCGACCGAGGCGGTGGACACCAGGTCGAACGGGCGGGCGCGGAAGCGGTAGGTGGCGGACGTCAGCGCGCCGACCGGGCAGATCTGGATCGTGTTGCCCGAGAAGTAGGACTCGAACGGCTCCTTCTCGTAGATGCCGACCTGCTGGAGCGCACCGCGCTCGATCAGCGCGATGAACGGGTCACCGGCGATCTGCTCCGAGAACCGGGTGCAGCGCGCGCACAGCACGCAGCGCTCGCGGTCGAGGAGCACCTGCGCGGAGATGTTGATCGGCTTGGGGAAGGTGCGCTTGGACTCGACGAAGCGGCTCTCGCCGCGGCCGTTGCTCATCGCCTGGTTCTGCAGCGGGCACTCGCCACCCTTGTCGCAGACCGGGCAGTCGAGCGGGTGGTTGATCAGCAGCTGCTCCATCACGCCCTGCTGCGCCTTGTCGGCGATGGGCGAGGAGACCTGGGTGTTGACGACCATGCCGTCGGAGGCGGCGAGCGTGCAGGAGGCCTGCGGCTTCACGCGACCGGGCGGGCCCATCATCGTGCGCGGCTCGCCGTCCGGCCCGGGCAGCGCCACCTCGACGAGGCACTGCCGGCAGGCGCCGACGGGCGCCAGCAGCGGGTGGTCGCAGAACCGCGGGATCTGCACACCGATCTGCTCGGCGGCGCGGATCACCAGCGTGCCCTTGGGGACGCTGACCTCGATGCCGTCGATGGTCAGCGTCACCAGGTCCGTCTTCTCGACCTGGCCACCGTCCCCGGTCTTCGAGCCCGTCGAGGTGCCGGACTTGTTGGCTGAGATCGGTCATGCAGTCACTCCCGCAGGTGCGAACAGGGTGGACCTGGCGTGGTCGAACGGGCAGCCGCCGTGCTCGAGGTGCGCGACGTACTCCTCGCGGAAGTACTGGATCGACGACGAGATCGGGCTGACCGCCCCGTCGGCGAGCGCACAGAACGACCGCCCCAGGATGTTGTCGCACTGGTCGAGGATCTGCTCGAGGTCGGCCTCGCTGCCCTGGCCCTTCTCGAGACGGGCGAGGGTCTGCACCAGCCACCAGGTGCCCTCGCGGCACGGCGTGCACTTGCCGCAGGACTCGTGCTTGTAGAACTCGGTCCAGCGCAGCACCGCGCGGACCACGCAGGTGGTCTCGTCGAAGATCTGCAGCGCCTTGGTGCCGAGCATGGAGCCCGCGGCACCGACGCCCTCGTAGTCGAGGGGTACGTCGAGGTGCTCGGCGGTGAGCAGCGGCGTGGTGGAGCCACCCGGCGTCCAGAACTTCAGCTCGTGGCCCTCACGAACTCCTCCCGCGAGGTCGAGCAGCTCGCGCAGCGTGATGCCGAGGGGGGCTTCGTACTGACCCGGCCGAGTGACGTGGCCGGACAGCGAGTAGAGCGTCATGCCCTTGCTCTTCTCCGTGCCCATCGAGCCGAACCAGTCAGGACCGTTGCTCACGATGGCCGGCACGCTGGCGATCGACTCGACGTTGTTGATCACCGTCGGCGACGCGTAGAGGCCGGCGACGGCCGGGAACGGCGGACGCAGCCGCGGTTGCCCGCGACGACCCTCGAGCGAGTCGAGCAGCGCCGTCTCCTCGCCGCAGATGTAGGCACCGGCGCCGGCATGCACGATGACGTCGAGGTCGTAGCCCGAGCCGTGGATGTCCTTGCCGAGGTGGCCGGCCAGGTAGGCCTCCTGCACCGCGCGCTGCAGCCGACGGATCACGTGCAGGACCTCGCCGCGCACGTAGATGAAGGCGGTGTTGGCGCGGATCGCGAAGGAGCTGATGATGACGCCCTCGACCAGCGTGTGCGGGCTGGCCATCATCAGCGGGATGTCCTTGCAGGTGCCCGGCTCCGACTCGTCGGCGTTGACCACGAGGTACTTCGGGTTGGGGTTGTCCTGCGGGATGAACCCCCACTTCATGCCGGTCGGGAAGCCCGCGCCGCCTCGACCGCGCAGGCCGGAGTCCTTGACCAGCTCGACGAGGGCGCTGGGCTGCATCCCCAGCGCGGTCTTGCAGCGCCTCGTAGCCGCCCGAGCGCTCGTAGGACTCCAGGGTCCAGGACCTCTCGGCGTCCCAGTTGGCCGAGAGGACCGGGGTCAGCACGGTCACTGGTCAGCTCCCTTCGGCGCTGTCGTGGTCGGTGTCTCGCGCGGCCTCGTCGGCCGGGAACCAGCCACGCTCGCGAGCGATCTCGAGGCCGACCAGGCTGGCCGGCCCGGCGGCGGGGCCCTCGTCGGCGCAGGTCGTCGGGGAATCCGGCGAGCACCCGCTCGGCCTCGCGCCACGTGCAGATCCGCGGCCCCCGGGTCGAGTGGACCTCCTTGCCCTGCCGGAGGTCGTCGACGAGCTGCGTCGCGGACTCCGGGGTCTGGTTGTCCATGAACTCCCAGTTGACCATCACGACCGGGGCGAAGTCGCAGGCGGCGTTGCACTCGACGTGCTCCAGGGTGAGGCTCTTCTCGTCGCCGACGGCACGGTCGTCTCGTCGTTGCCGACGCCGAGGTGGTCCTTGAGCCGCTCGAAGATGGCGTCGCCGCCCATCACCGCGCAGAGCGTGTTGGTGCAGACGCCGACGTGGTAGTCGCCGACCGGCCGCCGCTTGTACATCGTGTAGAAGGTCGCGACGCCGGACACCTCGGCGGCGGAGATGCCGAGGATGTCGGCGCAGGCCTCGATGCCGCGTGGCGTGACCCGACCCTCGACGCTCTGCACCAGGTGCAGCATCGGCAGCAGCCCCGAGCGGGCCTGCGGGTAGCGGGCCGCGATCTCCCGCAGCTCGCCGAGCGTCTTGTCGTCGAGCGGCCCCTGGTCGAGCGGGGCGCCGTCCTGAGCGGGTCGGAGGGTCACCGGTCCACCCCTCCCATCACGGGGTCGATCGACGCGATCGCGACGATGACGTCGGCGACCATGCCGCCCTCGCTCATCACCGAGGTCGCCTGCAGGTTGGTGAACGACGGGTCGCGGAAGTGCGCGCGGAACGGGCGGGTGCCGCCGTCGGAGACGACGTGGGCACCGAGCTCGCCGCGGGGCGACTCGACCGGGACGTAGGCCTGGCCGGCCGGGACCCGGAAGCCCTCGGTGACCAGCTTGAAGTGGTGGATCAGGGCCTCCATCGACTCGCCCATGATGTGCCGGATGTGGTCGAGGCTGTTGCCCATGCCGTCGGTGCCGACGGCGAGCTGGCTCGGCCAGGCGATCTTCTTGTCGGCCGACCATCACCGGGGCGCCCTCGAGGCCACCGAGCCGGTCGGCGCACTGCTCGACGATCCGCAGCGACTCCCACATCTCGTCGAGCCGGATCCGGAAGCGGCCGTAGGAGTCGCAGGTGTCCCAGGTGACGACGTCGAAGTCGTAGTCCTCGTAGCCGCAGTAGGGCTGGGTCTTGCGCAGGTCCCAGGGGTAGCCGGTCGAGCGCAGCACCGGGCCGGTGATGCCGAGCGCCAGGCAGCCGGCGAGGTCGAGGTGGCCCACGCCCTCCAGCCGGCCCTTGAAGATCGGGTTGGCGTTGCAGAGGGCGGCGTACTCGGGGAGCCGCTTCTTCATCAGCGCGATGAAGTCGCGGATCTGGTCGAGCGCACCCGGCGGCATGTCCTGCGCGACGCCGCCGGGACGGATGAACGCGTGGTTCATCCGCAGGCCGGTGATCAGCTCGAAGAGGTCGAGCACCAGCTCGCGCTCGCGGAAGCCGATCGTCATCACGGTCAGCGCGCCGATCTCCATGCCGCCGGTGGCGATGGCGACCAGGTGGCTGGAGATCCGGTTGAGCTCCATCAGGAGGACCCGCATGACCTGCGCCTTCTCCGGGATGTCGTCCTCGATGTCGAGCAGCCGCTCGACGCCGAGGCCGTAGGTCGCCTCGTTGTAGAACGGCGACGAGGTAGTCCATCCGGGTGCAGAACGTGACGCCCTGCGTCCAGGAGCGGAACTCCATGTTCTTCTCGATGCCGGTGTGCAGGTAGCCGATGCCGCACCGGGCCTCGGTGACCGTCTCGCCCTCGAGCTCGAGGATCAGCCGGAGCACGCCGTGCGTGGACGGGTGCTGCGGGCCCATGTTGACGACGACGCGGTCGTCGCCCTCGTCGGCGATGCCGGAGACGACGGAGTCCCAGTCCTGGCCGGTGACGGTGAAGACGCGGCCCTGGGAGGTCTCGGACGCTCCGGCGTACAGGTCCTCGTTGGATCCGGTGGTGGTCATCGGGGCCCCGCGGAAGTGCGAGCGTAGCGAGCAGTTTCGTGTGGTGAGTCATGAGTAGGACCTCCGCGTGTCGGGCGGCGGGATCGTGGCGCCCTTGTACTCGACCGGGATGCCGCCCAGCGGGTAGTCCTTGCGCTGCGGGTGGCCCGGCCAGTCGTCGGGCATCTCGATGCGGGTCAGCGACGGGTGGCCGTCGAAGACGATCCCGAAGAAGTCGTAGGTCTCGCGCTCGTGCCAGTCGTTGGTCGGGTAGACCGACACGACCGACGGGATGTGCGGGTCGGCGTCGGGGCAGGTCACCTCGAGCCGGATCCGCCGGTTGTGGGTCATCGAGAGCAGGTGGTAGACCGCGTGCAGCTCGCGGCCGGCGTCGTCGGGGTAGTGCACCCCGCGACACGCCGGAGCAGAACTCGAAGCGCAGCTTCGCGTCGTCGCGCAGCAGCTGCGCGGTCGCGAGCAGGTCGCTCGCGGCGGACGAAGAGGGTGATCTCGCCGCGGTGCACGACGACCTTCTCGACGGCGTCGGTGAGCCCCTGCCCGGTGAGGCCGGCCTCGAGCGCGTCGGCGAACTCGTCGAACCAGCCGCCGTAGGGGCGGCCGGTGCCGCCCGGCATCGCGACCGGCTCGGACGAGCCCGCCGTAGCCGGAGGTGTCGCCGCTGCCCCTGGCGCCGAACATGCCCGCGCCGGACGCCGACCACCTCTGGCTGCAGCTGCTCCGGCTCGACCGGGAGTGCGTTCTCCGGTGCGTTGTCGGTGGCGTCCGGCTCCGTGCCGGTGCCGATCTCGTCGCTCTCGGCGATCGTGTCCTGCGGAGTGGGCCCGGTCTTGTCGCCGGTCGTGTCGTCGCTCACCGCAGCAGACCCTTCATCTCGGAGGTCGGCAGCGCGCTCAGCGCGTCGGTCTCGTCCTGCTCGATCTCGGCGAGCCGGTTGGCGCCGAGCTTCGTGCCTGCACCTGCGTCGTGCAGCTTGAGGATCGCGTCGATGAGCATCTCCGGGCGCGGCGGGCAGCCGGGGAGGTACATGTCGACGGGGACGACGTGGTCGACGCCCTGCACGATCGCGTAGTTGTTGAACATGCCGCCGGAGCTGGCGCAGACGCCCATCGCCAGCACCCACTTGGGGTCGGCCATCTGGTCGTAGATCTGGCGCAGCACCGGCGCCATCTTCTGGCTGACCCGGCCGGCGACGATCATCAGGTCGGCCTGGCGCGGCGAGGCCCGGAAGACCTCCATGCCGAAGCGCGCGAGGTCGTAGCGCGGGCCCGCCGGAGGTCATCATCTCGATGGCGCAGCAGGCCAGGCCGAAGGTGGCCGGCCAGAACGACGCCTTGCGCATGTAGCCCGCGACGCCCTCGACGGTGGTCAGCAGGACGCCGCTGGGGAGCTTCTCCTCGATACCCATGTCTGTTCGCTCCTCAGTCCCACTCCAGCCCGCCGCGGCGCCACACGTAGGCGTAGGCGACGAAGACGGTCAGCGATGAACAGCACCATCTCGACCAGGCCGAACATCCCCATCGCGTCGAAGTGCACGGCCCACGGGTAGAGGAAGATGATCTCGATGTCGAAGACGATGAACATCATCGCGGTGATGTAGTACTTCACCGGGAACTTGCCGCCGCCGAGCGGCTGCGGGGTCGGCTCGATGCCGCACTCGTAGGAGTCGAGCTTGGCGCGGTTGTAGCGCTTGGGGCCGGTGAGCAGCGCTCATCACGACCGAGAAGACCGCGAAGCCGCCGGCCAGCAGCACCAGCGCGAGAACGGGTGTGTAGAGCTCCATCCCGTGTCCCTCCTGTCGATCGTGCGTCGTGCTGATCGTGCATGGTCGTGCGGTGCGGGGTCAGGCCGCGGGCGCCACCTTGCTCAGCGCGTTGATGATCCGGTCCGAGACGTCGCCGTCGCGCGGGTCGGTGAGGTTGGCCATCAGCTTGAGCATGAACCGCATCAGCGTCGTGCGGGGCAGGCCGTACTTGGTGGCCTGCTTCATGAACGTCGGGTTGCCGATCATCTTGGCGAAGACCCGGCCGAGCGTGAAGTAGCCGCCGTACGCCGCGTCGAGCGCCGCGGCGTAGCCCTCGAGCACCCGCTCGCGCGCCGGCACCCTCGGGCAGGGCCAGCGCCTGCACGACCGTCTCGGCGGCGATGTGGCCGGACTCGAGGGCGTAGTCGATGCCCTCGCCGTTGAACGGGTTGACCATGCCGCCCGAGTCGCCGACGAGCAGCACGCCGCGGGTGTAGTGCGGCTTGCGGTTGAAGCCCATCGGCAGCGCGGCCGAGCCGATCCGGCCGACGCGGTTCTCGTCGCGGAAGCCCCACTCCTCGGGGGTGTTCGCCAGCCAGCGCCGGAGGACGTCCTTGTAGTCGACGTGCTGGAACGCCTTCGAGGTGTTGAGGATGCCGAGGCCGACGTTGGCGGTGCCGTCGCCGACGCCGAAGATCCAGCCGTAGCCGGGCAGCAGGTTGCTCTGCCCGGGCGTGCCGTCCCAGAGCTCGAGCCAGGACTCCATCCACGGGTCGTCGTGGCGCGGGGTCTCGTAGTAGGCGCGGACGGCGACGCCCATCGGGCGGTTCTCGCGGCGCTCGAGGCCCAGCGCGATGGCGAGCCGGGCGCGAGACGCCGTCGCCGGCGACCACGACCGGGGCGCGGAGTAGGTCGACCTCGTCGCCGACCCGGCGGCCGCGGTCGTCGACCGGCTTGGCGGTGACGCCGACGACCCGGCCGGTGCGCTCGTCGACGACCGGGCCGGTGACCGCGGTGCGCTCCATGCAGCCGGGCGCCGGCCTTCTGCGGCGTGCCGGGCGAGGATCTCGTCGAGGTCCATCCGGGTGCGGACCATGCCGTACGGCGGGAAGCGAGGCGAGCTCGGGCCACGGCAGCTCGAGCCGGTGGCCGGCGCCGACGATGCGCAGGCCCTTGTTCTTCTGCCAGCCCGGCTGCGTCGAGGTCGAAGCCCATCGCGACCAGCTGCTTGACCGCGCGCGGGGTGAGCCCGTCGCCGCAGATCTTGTCGCGGGGGAAGGACGCCTTCTCCAGCAGCAGCACGTCGACCCCGGCCTGGGCGAGGTGGTACGCCGTGGCGGCGCCGGCCGGGCCGGCGCCGACGACGATGACGTCGGCCTGCCGCTCGTCCGCGGTGCGTCCGGGTCATCGTGGCACCTCGTCGTCCTGGATGCGGGGCACTCGCCGTGCCCCATGTGACTTTGTGAATGCATTCACGAATGGCGATCGTCGGACAGTCTAGAGGCCGACATGCCATCTCGCGACCCGGCCCCGGCGAGGCCGCTCAGGCGGTCGGCGCGGTGCAGGGCGACGATGCCGCCGGAGAGGTTGCGCCACTCGGCGTCCGCGCCAGCCGGCCGCCGTCGATCCGGGCGGCCAGCCCGGCCTGGTCGGGCCAGGCCCGGATCGACTCGGCGAGGTAGACGTAGGCGTCGGGGTTCGAGGACGACCGCGCGGGCGACGGCGGGCAGCGCCTTCATGAGGTACTCGAGGTAGACGGTGCGGAACGGCGCCAGGTCGGGTGGCTGAACTCGCAGACCACCAGCCGGCCGCCGGGCCGGGTCACCCGGAGCATCTCGCGCAGCCCGGCGTCGGGGTCGACGATGTTGCGCAGCCCGAAGCGAGATCGTCACCGCGTCGAAGGTCGTCGTCGGCGAACGGCAGCCGGGTGCCGTCGCCGGCGACGAACGGCAGCGTGCGGCCGGGCCGCGCTTGCCGACCTGCGAGCATGCCCAGGCGAGAAGTCGCACGGCACCACGAGGGCGCCGCGCGTCGCGCGAACGGCTGGCTCGAGGTGCCGGTGCCGGCCGCGAGGTCGAGGACCCGCTCGCCCCGGCCGCGGCGTCCACCGCGTCGACGACCGCGGTGCCGCCAGCGCCGGTCCTGGCCCAGCGACAGCACGTCGTTGGTCAGGTCGTAGCGCCGGGCCACGTCGTCGAACATCGCCGCGACGTCGGCGGGCTTCTTGTCCAGGTCGGCTCGGGTCACGCGGGCAACTCTAGGCGACGGTCCGGGTGCGCGGCCTGTATCGGGCTGGCCCACCGTGACGCAGTGCCTCGCCCGTCGTGACGCACCAGACCCGGTCTCCGCCGCGACGCGGCGGCCCGCTCGTCGTGCGCACGCGTCACGGTCGACGACCCGGGCGCCCTGCTGGACCTGCTGCCCGACTCGCGACGCGACCGCCTGGGTCCGCCGCGGCGAGGGCCTCGTCGGCTGGGGCGCCGCGGCCGTGCTCCGCACCGACGGCGCCGGACCGGTTCGCCGAGGCGCGCGCCTGGTGGCGCGAGCACCCGGCGAGCGCCGTGGTCCGCGACGAGGTCGGCTGCCCGGGCACCGGCCTGGTGTGCTTCGGCTCCTTCGCGTTCGCCGACGAGCCCGGCGACAGCGTGCTGGTCGTCCCCGAGGTCGTCGTCGGCCGGCGCGGACGGCGCCGCCTGGGTGACCACGACGAGCGCCGCCGCGATCAGCGCGCCCCCGGCGATCGGCCCCGCCGACGACCCGGCGCCGCCGAGCGACGTGACGCTTCACCGACGGCGCGCTGAGCGGCGCCGCCTGGGAGACGGTCGTCGCCGAGGCGGTCCGCCGGATCAACGCCGGCGACCTGGAGAAGGTCGTGCTGGCCCGCGACCTGGTCGCCACGCGCCGGCGAGGACGTCGACGTGCGCTGGCCGCTGCGCCGGCTGGCGGAGAGCTACCCGATGTGCTGGACCTTCCACGTCGACGGGCTGTTCGGCGCGACGCCGGAGATGCTGGTCCGCCGCGAGCGCGGCCTGGTCACCTCGCGGGTGCTCGCCGGCACGATCCGCCGCACCGGCGACGACGAGCGCGACCTCGCCGCTGGCCGCGACGCTGGCCCGGTCGTCGAAGGACCTCGAGGAGCACGAGTACGCCGTCCGCTCGGTGGCCGAGGCGCTCGCGCCGCACTGCACGTCGATGAACGTCCCCGAGGCGCCGTTCGTGCTGCACCTGCCCAACGTCATGCACCTCGCCACCGACGTCGCCGGCGTGACCCACGAGACCGACGACCGACGCGCGCTCGTCGCTGGGGCTGGCCGCGGCGCTGCACCCGTCCGCCGCCGTCGGCGGCACCCCCACCGACCGGCGCTCGCGCCCTGATCACCGAGATCGAGGGCGATGGACCGGGGCCGCTACGCCGGACCGGTCGGCTGGATGGACGCCTCCGGCGACGGCGAGTGGGGGATCGCGCTGCGCTCGGCCGAGCTCGACGGCCCGCGGGTGCGGCTGTTCGCCGGCTGCGGCATCGTCGCCGACTCCGACCCGGAGGCCGAGCTGGCCGAGGCCCAGGCGAAGTTCGTGCCGGTGCGCGACGCGCTGGCCGGCCGCTGACCCGAGTGCCTCCGGAGGAGGGGATCGGGCCACTGACCCTCCCCCGCAGGGCCAGGACCCGAACGACCCACGAGCGGACCCTCAGGTCCCCCGCCGCCCCCGACAGGGTTCGTGGGTTGCACACCCCCGTGTGCGTGCCCGCTCATCCTCGCGGCCTGTTCAGGAGGTTGTCTGTAGCGAAAGCCGGCCATGAGGTCTCGGCCGTTCGGATGTCCGGATCGTCCGAACGGACAACCCCGCCCTAATCGTGCGGCTCGGCGACCCACCGCATGGGGTCGCCCCAGCCGAGGTCGGTGATGCCCGCCGCATCCAGCGCCAGCGCGACGAGCGTGCGTCGATGGGCGGCGAACGTGAGCACGTGCGCGATCATCCCGCCGTACGTGAACACCTCGGCCTGCGCACACGTCGCGTCGACGAAGGTGTCGTCGAGCCGGCCGTCCTCACACACCTCGCGGACGTGGCCGAGGTACGTCGGGCCCTCCACCGCGAGCCGCTCGCGCATGGAGGCGACGGACTCGTGGTCCTCGAGGGACCAGTCGTAGGCACGGTCGTCCATCGCGGCGTTCCACATGCCCATCTGCCCGACCAGCCGGGACAGCAGCGACCGGATGGTCTGCACGTCCTCGTCGACGTCGAGACCGATGGGGGCGTCGAGCTGCTCGTCGGTGAGCCGGGCCGCGCAGCCGATCATCTCCCCGGTCAGCCACACGTGGTGCTCGACCATGTTGGTGAGGAGGTCCATCGAGGTCACCTTCTTCTGGGCCGGGAGCCGGAGGCTGCCGGGCGGGTGGAAGTGCACGTCGCTGGGCGACGCGAGCCGGATCTGCGTCGGCCGGCCGCGCCAGCGTTGCGGGCCGACGCCGTAGGCCTTGGTGAACGCCCGCGTGAACGCCTCGTGCGACCCGTAGCCCGCCTCCACCGCCACGTCGAGGATCGTCATTCGCGAGGTCAGCAGGCGGTACGCCGCGCGCTCGAGCAGGATCCGGCGGCGGAACCGGGCCGGCGGCTCGCCCGCCACGGAGGAGACGATCCGGTCGAGGTGGAACCGGGAGACGTACAGCCGGCGGGCCATCGCATCACCGTTGGCCTCCGCCGGCGACCGGCCCTCCTCGAGGAGGCCGGCCAGCGCGTCCACGAAGCTGGTGAAGTGGTCGACCGCCGTGCTCATGACCCCCATCCCATCGGCCGGGTGGCTCCCGCGCTTGATCGTCCTTGCGGTGCGCGGCACCGGGTGCCCCCACCATGCCATCACGTCCGCGCGCACGGGCCATCGTGATCTGGCCGAACCGCTGACGTGGCCGGCGGCCCGGTGCCCGACCCTCGGTGACAGGATCACCCCAGGCCCCGGTGCCCGGCAGGAACCCCCGCCTGCCGGGCCCGGTCGGTCTCAGCCGCTCCGCGCGCCGAGCGCGCGGATCGCGGCGTCGAGCTCCCGACGGTCGCCACGAGGCACCACCGCCTCGACCACCTCGATGCCGCCGGCGGGGTTGGCCAGGGCGTGCTCGCAGCTCGGGCAGGTTGTCGACCCGCCAGTGCGGGGTGCGGGTCGCCGCGCACAGCGCCGCGAGGTCGACGTGGTGGGGGGTGCCGAAGAGCCGCTCGAACGAGTCGGCGTACGCCGGCACCGCCCTGCTCGAGCGACGCGAAGATCGACCCGCCGTCGTCGTTGGCCACCACGATCGTGAGGTCGGGGCGCGGCTCGTCGGGTCCGATCACCAGGCCGTTGCTGTCGTGCAGGAAGGTGACGTCGCCGAGCAGCGCGAATGCCCGCGTGGTCGAGGGCCTCCCGAGAGCCGCTCCGACCGCCGTGGAGACCGACCCGTCGATGCCGGCCAGGCCCCGGTTGCCGATCACCAGCCGCCGGTCGCCGACCCGGTACCGCGGCACCATCAGGTCGAGGTCGCGCACCGGGTTCGAGGCGCCGACGAAGAGCAGCCCGCGCGGCGGGAGGGCGCGGGCGACCGCACCGGCCACCTGCTGCGGGGTCAGCCCACCCTGCTCCGCCGAGCAGCGCGTCGAGGGCCCGCCCGCGCTGCTCGTCGGCGGCGCGCCACTCGTCGAGCCAGCCGTCGTCCTGCGCCGCGTCCACCTCGCACGGGGCCGTCGAAGACCCGGGAGACGCGCCGGCCCGGGTCGGTGTAGCCGGTGGCGTTGCGCAGCGCGACGATCTCGATGTCCGGGTCGGAGATCAGCCGCATGACCGGGCGCGACAGCGTCGGGTGGCCGCACACGACGACCCGCTCGATGCGGGCGCGCAGGCTGCCGGGCCGTCGTCGCCGAGCAGCAGCCGGTAGGTGCGGATCGCGTTGGCGCCGGTGCGGGACCCGCTGGTCGGCTCGGCCAGCAGCGGCCAGCCGCCCTGCTCGGCCAGGACGCGCGCGGGCGGCCCGGCGTCGTCGCCCGCCACGACCACGGTGCGCGGGCCCTGGGACAGCGTCTGGGGCGCGGGCCGGGTCTGCTCGACAACGGGCTCGGACGGCGCGTCCGTCGGCGTGCTCCAGCCGTCGGGCTCGCCCGGCACCAGCGGCTCGGACAGCTGCAGGTTGAGCTGCACCGGACCGCCGGCGGCGAGCGCCCTGCCGACGAGCCGCCGCCAGCCGGCCACCTGGTCGCGCTGGTCGCCGGCCGGGTCTCCCGGGGGTACGTCGGCGTCCAGCCGGGTCGCCGTACCGAAGATGCGGACCTGGTCGGTCGTCTGGTTGGCCTGCGTGCCGCGCAGGCGCGCGGGGCGGTCCGCGGTCAGCAGCACCAGGGGGATGCCGCGGTGCGAGGCCTCCAGGACGGCCGGGTGGAGGTTCGCGACCGCGGTGCCGGACGTGGTGACGACCGGGACGGGCGTGCGGCTGGAGACCGCGAGCCCGAGCGCGAGGAACCCGGCCGTCCGCTCGTCGATGCGCGTGTGCAGGGTGAGCCGCCCGTCCCGGGCTGCTGCGTGCAGGGCGAACGCCAGCGGCGCCGAACGGGAGCCCGGGGCCAGCACCGCGTGTCTTGCTCCGCCGCCGATGAGGGCGTCGACGACCGTCGTCGCCAGGGCTGAGGAGGCGTTGGCGGGGGCGGTCACAGGGCCCGATCCTGCCGCATGCCCGCAAGCGCGGCCTCGACCTCCGAGAGCCGGTCGAGCCAGTGCCGGCGACGCTCCGGTGCGGCGCGCAGCCGGTCGAGTGCGGCCGGGTCGACCTCGGGGCGTACGACGGGCAGGGCGCCGTCGACCGGAAGCAGGGGACGTGCCACCACGTCGTCGGTGAGCAGCTGGACCGTTGCCAGGCCGCACGCGTAGGGCAGCTCCGGCAGCGCGGCAGCGAGCGCGACTCCAGCGGCGATGCCGACCGAGCTCTCGAGGGCACTGGACACGACGACCGGGAGGCCGATGTCCTCGGCGATCCGCAGGCAGGCGCGCACCCCGCCGAGCGGCTGGACCTTGAGCACCGCGACGTCGGCCGCCTCCAGGTCGCGCACCCGGTAGGGGTCCTCGGCCCGGCGGATCGACTCGTCGGCCGCGATCGGCACGTCGACGCGGCGGCGGACCGCGGCCATGTCCTCGACCGAGGCGACCGGCTGCTCGACGTACTCCAGCCCGCCGGCCGCCCGGTCCAGCGCCGCGATCGCGGCGACCGCCTCGTCGACCGTCCAGAGCCCGTTGGCGTCGACCCGGATCCGGCCCGCGGGTCCGAGCGCGTCGCGCACGCGCCTCGAGCCGGGCCTGCGTCCTCGGCCAGCGTCTGCCCCGGCTCGGCGACCTTGACCTTGGCGGTGCCGCACCCGTTGGACGCGCGCACGATCTCGGCGGCGCGCTCGGGCCCGACCGCGGGCACGGTGACGTTCACCGGGCACCGTGTCGCGCAGCGGCGCCGGCCAGCCCTCGTCGGCGGCCTCGCGGGCCGCGCGCAGCCAGGGGGCGGCGACCGTCGCGTCGTACTCCAGGAACGGGCTGAACTCGCCCCACCCGTGCTCGCCGCGCAGCAGCAGCCCCTCGCGGACGGTGATGCCGCGGAACCGGGTGCGCATCGGCACCGACCAGACCGCGACGTCGTCGTCCGGCACGCTCACCGGGCCCACTCCCGCAGCCGCGACCCGGTCGACCTTGCCGTTGGGGAGCAGCGGGATCTCGGGAACGCCCACGACCTCGCGCGGCGCCCAGGCGCGCGGGTGCACCGCCGCCACCCAGTCGCGGGCGGCGTCCAGGGAGAGGTCGCCGACGACGAACGCGACGACCCGCTGGCCCCACTCGTCGTCGTCGACACCGACCACCTCGGCGGCCGACACCGTCGCGTGCGCGCGCAGCCGCTCGGCCACGGCCGGCCCCGGCACGTTGACGCCGCCGGAGAGCACCACGTCGTCGACCCGGCCGAGCACCTGCAGCCGTCCGTCGTCGTCGAGGCGGCCGACGTCCTGCGTGACGAACCAGCCGTCCCGCAGCACCTCGCCGGTGAGGTCCGGGCGTGCGTCGTACCCGTCGAAGAGCACCGGCCCGCCGATCCGGATCCTCCCCGCGGAGCCGGTCGCCACCGCGACGCCGTCGAGCGGTACGCCGTCGTACACGCAGCCGCCGCAGGTCTCGCTCATCCCGTACGTCGCCACGACCGGCACGCCCGCGGTCGCCGCCCGCTCGCGCAGCGGGGCTGGCACGGAGGCGCCGCCGACCAGCACGGTCGTGAACGTGCGCAGCGCCTCGGCCGACCGCGGGTCGTCGAGCAGGCGGTGCAGCTGGGTCGGCACCAGGGAGACGTAACGACGCTCGCCGACCATCCTCCCCGCGGCGGCCGCGAGCGAGTCGCCCTCCTGCTGCACGACGGGCGCGGTGCCGGCGAGCACCGACCGGAACAGCACCTGCAGCCCGGCGACGTACGTGGCGGGGAGGTTGAGCAGCCACTGACCGGGACCACCGAGCCGGTCGGCAGTGGCGATCGCCGAGGCGCGCAGCGCGGCGCGGGACAGCAGCACCCGCTTGGGCTCCCCGGTGGACCCCGACGTCGCGACCACGAGCGGCGCCGGGGTGTCCGCCTCGTTCCAGTCGCGCAGCAGCGCCGAGCACCTCGGCGGGGCTCCCGGTGACCGGACGAAGGCTGCTCACGGGGAGAACCCTGCAGGATGCCTGCCCATGGCTACCCCCGAGCAGTGGCTGGCCGGCGCGCGCCCGCGCACCCTGCCCGCGGCCGTCTCGCCCGTCCTGGCCGGCACCGGCGTCGCGGCGTACCTCGACGGGAGCGTGTGGTGGAAGGCGCTGCTCGCCCTGCTCGTCGCCGTCGCGCTGCAGGTGGGGGTCAACTACGCCAACGACTACTCCGACGGGATCCGCGGCACGGACGCCGACCGGGTCGGCCCGATGCGGCTGGTGGGGTCGGGCGCCGCACCGGCCGCGGACGTGAAGCGGGCCGCGTTCGCGTGCTTCGCGATCGCCTGCCTGGCCGGGCTGGCCCTCGCGGTCACCACGAGCTGGTGGCTGGTCGCGATCGGCGCGGTGTGCGTCGCGGCGGCGTGGTTCTACACCGGCGGCTCCAGGCCCTACGGGTACCGCGGCCTCGGCGAGGTCATGGTGTTCGTGTTCTTCGGGCTGGTCGCGGTCGTCGGTACGACGTACGTGCAGACCGGCACGCTGCCGCTGCCGTCCTGGTACGCCGGAGCCGGCGTCGGCGCCCTGGCCTGCGCGATCCTGGTCGCCAACAACCTGCGCGACGCCCCGACCGACCGGGACGCCGGGAAGCGCACGCTGGCGGTGGTGATGGGCGAAGAGCAGACCCGCTACTTCTTCGCGTTCCTGGTCGCGTTCGCCGGGATCGCGCTGGTCGGGGTGGTGCTGGAGACCAGTCGCTGGGTGCTCGTCGCGTTCGCGTTCGTCATCCCGGTCACGCCCGCGGTGCGTCGGGTGCTCCAGGGCGCCCGCGGGCCGGCGCTGGTCCCGGTGCTGCAGGACGTCGGCGTCTCGGTGCTGGTCTACGCGACCGGCATCTTCCTGGCGCTCGTCACGGCCTGACCGGCTCGACCCACTCGCCGGTGTCGGCGAACTTGTCCAGCGTCGAGCGGTACGGCGCGATGTCGATGCCCTGCGCGGCCAGCCACCCGTCGTCGTAGTAGGTGTGCGCGTAGCGCTCGCCGCCGTCGCAGAGCAGCGTCACGACGCTGCCCGGCCGCCCCTCCTGGCACATGCTGGCGATGGTCCGCAGCGCGCCCCACAGGGCCGTGCCCGTCGAGCCGCCGACCATCCGGCCGGTCAGCTCCGAGCACCAGCGCGCCGCAGCGATCGAGGCGGCGTCGGGGACGCAGATCATCGCGTCGACCACCGCCGGCATGAACGACGGCTCGACGCGGGGGCGTCCGATGCCCTCGATCCGCGAGCCCGGTGCGGGTCGTGACCGTGCCGTCGCCGGTCGTCCAGCCCGGGAAGAACGCGGAGTTCTCCGGGTCGACCACGCAGACCCGGGTGTCGTAGCGCTGGTAGCGCACGAACCGGCCGATCGTCGCCGACGTGCCGCCGGTGCCGGCCCCGACCACGACCCAGGCCGGGACCGGGTGCCGCTCCTGGGACAGCTGCTCGAAGATCGACTCGGCGATGTTGTTGTTGCCGCGCCAGTCGGTGGCCCGCTCGGCGTAGGTGAACTGGTCGAGGTAGTGCCCGCCGGACTCGTCGGCGAGCCGGCGCGCCTCGTCGTACATGCCCGCCGGGTCGTCCACGAGGTGGCAGCGGCCGCCGTAGAACTCGATCAGCGCGACCTTCTCCGGCGAGGTGGACGCGGGCATGACCGCGACGAACGGCAGCCCGAGCAGCCGGGCGAAGTACGCCTCGGAGACGGCCGTGGAGCCGGACGAGGCCTCGGTGAGCGTGGTGCCCTCGCGGATCCAGCCGTTGCACAGCCCGTAGAGGAACAGCGACCGGGCCAGCCGGTGCTTCAGCGACCCGGTGGGGTGGACCGACTCGTCCTTGAGGTACAGGTCGACGTCCTTGCTGCGCAGCGCCGCGGGGAGCGGGAAGACGTGCAGGTGGGTGTCGGCCGAGCGGTTCGCGTCGGCCTCCACCTTGCGGATCGCGTCGTGGACCCAGGCCCGGTCGGCGCCGTCGCGCTCCGCGGTCCGGCAGCAGCCGTCGTCGTGCGGCTCGAGCACTAGGGCTGGTCCTCCTTGGCCCGGCTCTCCTCGAAGCGCCGGGTGGCGGCCTCGGCGCGCCGCTGGATCACCGCGGCGAAGCGCTCCCGCTGGCCGCGGAGCAGGTAGTAGGAGGAGACGGCCGACACCACGGCGGCGAGCAGGAGCGGCCAGAGCAGCGGCAGGCGGTCGTCGCCGGTGATCAGCAGGTACACCCCGGCGATCACGGCGTACGACGCGACGAACAGCCCGATCCGGGCCAGGGTGTAGACGACGAACTCCTTCACGGCTCCCAGCCTACGGGCCGGCGGTCCGGACGATGTCGGCAGGAACATGTCGCAAGTTGACCGATGCTCCTACATTGGGAGCATGGGCAAGGCCGTTCTCCTCGTCGCGCTGATCGCGCTGGTCATCTACGCCCTGCTCCGGCTCTGGGAGAAGCGCAGCGCCGCACGACTGCCGCGCCGTCCCCAGCACCCGCAGGTGCCCCGCCCGCGCCGCGTCATCGCCCCCGACGACGACGCCGACTTCCTCCGTGACCTCGAGCGCAAGCGGCGCCGGGAGAAGCGCGGCGAGCAGCCCAAGGGTCAGCAGAGCGACCCCGACGCCTGAGGTTTTGGCTGCCGGGTGCGGCGGCCAATTACCACGGGACCGTGGTAATCCACCCGTTACCGGGGCGAAATCACATGGGGAAGGGGCAGTTCACCACGGGACCGTGGTAATCGGCCGCCCGCCGCTGTCCGCAGTCAGCCGGCGTACGAGTGCAGGCTGCCGCCGCCGAAGAAGAAGTTGATCCCGACGAAGTTGAACAGCAGCGTCGCGAAGCCGACCAGCGCGATCACCGCGGCGGCCTTGCCCCGCCAGCCGGCCGTCGCGCGGGCGTGCAGGTAGGCGGCGTAGACCACCCAGGTGATGAACGCCCACACCTCCTTGGGGTCCCAGTTCCAGTAGCGGCCCCAGGCGTACTCCGCCCAGATCGGCCCGGCGATCAGCGCGGCGAACGTCCAGATCGGGAAGCCGAAGGCGTGCAGCCGGTAGGACAGCCGGTCCAGCGCCGGCAGGTCCGGGAGCCGGTCGAGGTAGCCGCCGGGCCGCAGCGAGCCGCGGCTCCGGCCGCGGTCCTTGACCAGGAACAGCAGCGGCGGCGATGGCGCCGACGGCGAACGCACCGGTGGCGACGATCGCGGCCATCACGTGGATCACCAGCCAGTACGAGTGCAGCGCGGGCACCAGCGGACCCGCGGGCACGTAGAGCAGCAGGACGGCGAGCATCAGCACGACCACCTGGAAGCCGGTGACCGGCAGGCCCATCCAGCGCAGCCCGTAGCGGCGGCCGAGCAGCGAGGTAGATCAGCGCCGACGCCGAAGGCACCGGCGAGCGTGAACTCGTACATGTTGCCCCACGGCACCCGGACCGGGTCCGAGCCCGAGGCCACGCGTGACGAGCGCCGGCGAGGTGCAGCAGCACGGCGACGACGGTCAGCGCGACGCCGATGCGGCCCCACCGGTCTCGATCCGCGGCTCGTCGGTCCGCCGCTCCGCCGCCGGGTACGTCGGACCGTGGCCGCCGGCAGCGCCCCGCGGCCGCCGCGCCGGCCTCGACGACGCGCCGCCTCGCCGCGCGGCGGCTCGGCACGGCCGACGCGACCGCGCAGCCCACTCGAGCACGTGCGCGAGCGAACGCCAGCACGTAGACGATCGAGGCGAACATGATCGCGTTGTTGGTGAACGCCGCGAAGTCCGCAGTGCTCACGGCTCTCCTCTCTCGTCGGGTGCGTCCCGGCCGGGCCGGTCCTGATCCGTCGCTCCAGCTCGTCGATCTCGTCGTCGAGGTCGCCGCCGGAGCTGCGGTCGAGCCCGGCCACCTCGACCACGGTACGCCGCGCCGTCCCGGCTCCGCGGCCCGGGACCCGCACCCAGGCGCGGCGCGGCCGGATGAACAGCGAGCCCATCAGCCCGACGATGCCGAGCAGCGACCCCGCCCAGCGCGAGGCCCTTGCCGGGGGTGTCGCTGACCTGGAGCTTGACCCAGCGGTCCACCCGGTCGAACGTGATCGAGCCGGCGCCGTCGGGCAGCTCGACGGTGTCGCCGACGGACAGCTTGAGCCGCGCGGCCGAGCCGCGTGTCGCGTCGGCGCTCTCGAACGTCTCGAGCTCGTCCTTGTCGAGCTGCGTAGACCGACTGCGGCTCGCCGTCGTCGAGGCCGAGGTCGCCCGTGGTAGGGCACCAGCGACAGCACCGGGTCGAGGGCGTCGGGGAACTGCGAGAACGGCCCGCGCTCCATCGTGAAGCCGTACGTCGGCAGGAACAGCCCCTCGAAGCCGAGCTGCTTCGGCGGCCGCGTCGGGCACCTTCAGCACGCCGAACGACGCGAACGATCGCGTCCTGCGGCAGGAACACGACCGGCCCCTGGTAGGCGACGTCGCCGTTGCCGTCGCGCACGGTGACGACCGGGGCGTAGCCGTGGCCGACCAGGAACACGCTGACCCCGTCGAGCGTCAGCGGGTGGTTCACCGCGAGGTCGTAGCTGCTCCGGGTCGGCGCCCGGGCTCCTCGGTGTAGGTGACGTCGGCGCGAGAAGTCGCCGGGCTGACCCACGCTGCGGGCCGCTGGTGAGGAACTTGACCTCGAAGTCGTCGACGGTGAGGCTGAGCGGCGCCAGGTCGTCGGGGTCGAACAGCGAGCCGGGGGCGAAGTCGTCGTACTGGCTCAGCGAGTTGGAGAAGCCCTGGCCGACCACGGTGATCACGCCGCCCTTGTAGCCGAACAGCTGCCCGAGGCGAAGCCGACCAGCACGACGAGCACGCGAGACGTGGAACAGCAGGTTGCCGGCCTCGCGCAGGTAGCCGCGCTCGCGCCGCCACCGAGCCGTCCTCGCCCGATGACCGACACGGTCGCGGTAGCGCCGTCCGCGCAGCACCCGCTCGCGCCCGGCGCCAGCACCTCGTCGGGCGGCTCGTCGATCTCGAAGCGGCGCGACGCCGGCAGCCGGGCGAGGTTGCGCGGGGCTCCCGGCGGGCGCGCCCGCACGCCGCGCCAGTAGACCCGCAGCCGCGGGCACGATGCAGCCGACCAGCGAGACCATCAGCAGCAGGTAGATCGCGGAGAACCACACCGAGTCGTAGACCGAGAACAGCCCGAGCGTCTCGTAGACCGGCGTCAGCGTCGGGTGCGCGCTCCTTCCAGTCCGCGACCGCGATCGGCGTCGATGTCCGCCTGCGGTACGACGCGAGCCGGGGACCGCGGCGAGCGCGAGCAGGAACAGCAGCACCAGCGCGGTGCGCATCGAGGTCAGCTGCCGCCAGGCCCAGCGCGCCAGCTCGACCGGCCGCAGGGCCGGGGGCGCCGGCGGGCGGTGTCGGGTTGCGCGCCGCACGCACCGGCGCCCGGCGGCCGGCTGGACGTCGGTCGGGATCGTCACACGGCCACCTCGAAGCCGCCGACCCAGCCGCGCAGCTCGCGCCACCCAGAGGTCCCAGACAGCCGGTGACCAGCAGCAGGCCGACCGCGACGAGCATCAGCGCCGCCGGCGCGGGTCACCCAGACCTGGTGCCGGCGGACCCAGCCGACCGCGCCGAGCATCCGGCGGTAGGCCAGCCCGGCCAGGATGAACGGGATGCCGAGGCCGAGGGAGTAGGCGACGCTCAGCAGCGCGCCGCGGCCGGCGGTGCCCTCGGTGAACGCCAGCGTCTGCACCGCGGCGAGCGTCGGCCCGATGCACGGCGTCCAGCCGAGTCCGAACAGCACGCCCGAGCAGCGGCGCGGCGGCCAGCCCGACGGCGGGCACCCGGTGGACCCGCACGTCGCGCTGCAGCCACGGCACCACGCCCAGGAACGCGAGCCCGACCAGGATCGTCACCACGCCGAGCACGACGCTGATCGTCGCGCATGTACTCCCACAGCCACTCGCCGAGCGCCCCGGAGAGCGTGCCGAGCGACGACGAACACGAACGAGAACCCGAGCACGAACAGCGCGGTGCCGAGCAGCATCCGGCCCGCGCCGGGCGGAGGCCGAGGTCGGCCCCGGACAGCCCGGTGGCGTAGGAGAGGTAGCCCGGCAGCAGCGGCACGACGCAGGGCGAGAAGAACGACACCAGGCCGGCGACCGCCGCGACCGGGAGCGCCAGCAGCAGCGACCCGGAGAGCACGGTGCTCGCGGAACCAGTCGAGCCATCGGCGCCCGCCGAGCCTCCTCGACGAGGTCGTACAGCGTCGTGCGGGTGATCTCGCCGAGCACGCTCGCGGCGACCCGGCCCTGGCGTCGATGACGACGGTGCTGGGGATCGCGTTCGGCGGCAGGGTGCCGCGGAACGCCAGCAGCGTGCTGCCCTGCGGGTCGTAGATGCTCGGGTAGGGGATGTCGAAGCGGCGCACGAACGCCTGCGCCGCCGGCTCGCTCGGGTCGCGTGAGTCGATGCCGAGGAACGCGACGTCCGTGCGTCGGCGAGGTCGCGCGCGGCGTCGGCGAGCATCGGCGCCTCGGCCCGGCACGGCGCGCACCACGAGCCCCAGACGTTGACCACGACGACCTGGCCGCGTAGTCGGCGAGCGACACCGGCTCGCCGTCGATGGTCTCGCCCGGCCACCTCGCCGGGCGCCGCGCGGTCGGCCGGGTCGAGCGACGGTGATGGTGCCGTCGCCGCGACACGAAGCCCTGCTCGCCCGAGCTGCCGACGTCGTCGCCGCGCAGCCCGCGAGCGAGCGGCCAGCGCGCAGCGAGGGCACAGGCTGGTCGCGGCCGAGGCGGTGCGGCAGACGGGTCATCGGTCAGCGCCGCGCGGGCTGCTCGTCGGTCGGCGCGCGCCCGCCGGAGGAGAACGGCGCGTTGCGGTCCTTGACCGGGATCAGGTCGGCGGCCGGCTCGGAGTAGCGCACCGTGGTGAGCCGGTCGCCCTCGAAGGTGAGCGAGGTGAGGCTGCACAGCGTGCACTGCCGCTTGCGCGGGTCGTGCACGAACGACCGGTTCTCGGCGTGCAGCCGGGTGATCCAGATCGGCAGCTGGTGGGAGACGACCACCGCCTCGTGCCCGCGGGCGGCGTCGCGGGCGTCGTCCACGGCGGCCATCATCCGGGCGACGACCTCGCTTGTAGGGCTCGCCCCACGACGGCCGCCACGGGTTCCACAGGTGGCGCCAGGCGGCGGGCTTCCGCAGCACGCCGTCGCCCATCGCCGAACCGCTTGCCCTCGAAGACGTTGGTGGACTCGATCGACGCGCGGCGTCGGTGCCGACGTCGAGCCCGAGGGCGTCGGCGAGCGGCCGCGCGGTCTCCTGGGCGCGCTCGAGCGGCGAGGCCACGACGTGGGTGATGTCGCGGTCCGCGATGGCGTCGGCGACCCGCTGCGCCATCTGCTGGCCGCGGTCGGAGAGGTGGTAGCCGGCCATCCGGCCGTAGAGCACGCCGTCGGGGTTGTGCACCTCGCCGTGCCGGAGCAGGTGCACGGTGGTCACGGTCCGGTCGGCGGCGCCGTCCTGGCTGTTGCTCATCGGTCTCCTCGGGCGGGTGCGGCGGCCGCAGCGCGGGCGGCGGCGGGGAGGGCGGAGACGACCCGGTCGAGCGCGCGCGTCGTCGTGCGCCGCGGAGAGGAACCACGCCTCGAAGGCGCTCGGCGGCAGGTAGACGCCCTGGTCGAGCATCGCAGTGGAAGAACGCCTTGTAGCGCTCGACGTGCTGCGAGCTCGCGGCGGCGAAGTCGCGGACCTCGGCGACGCGCGTCGTCGGTGAAGAAGACGCTGAACATGTTGCCGCCGCTCTGCACCACGTGCGGCACGCCGGCCTCGGTGAGCGCCTGTCGGCCGCCTCGCGCCAGCAGCGCGGCGGCCCGGTCGATCTGGGCGTAGACCTCGTCGGTGGCCAGCCGCAGGGTGGTCAGCCCGGCGGTGGTGGCGACCGGGTTCCCGGACAGCGTGCCCGCCTGGTAGACGGGGCCCTCCGGCGACAGCATCGCCATCACGTCGGCGCGGCCGCCGAACGCCGCGGCCGGGAAGCCGCCGCCCATCACCTTGCCGAACGTCACCAGGTCCGGCGCCAGCCCTCGACGGCGCCGTCGAGACCCCACTGGCCGGAGCGGGTGACCCGGAAGCCGGTCATCACCTCGTCGCTGACGAACAGCGCGCCGTGCCGCGCGCAGGTCTCGGCGAGGAAGGCGTTGAAGCCCGGCAGCGGCGGGACCACGCCCATGTTGCCGGGCGCGGCCTCGGTGATCAGGCAGGCGATCGCGTCGCCGTGCTCGGCGAACGCGGTCTCGACGGCCTCCCGGTCGTTGTAGGGCAGCACCAGCGTGCGCGCGGTCGAGGCGGCCGGGACGCCGGGCGTGCCGGGCACCGCGAAGCGTCGCGAGCCCCGAGCCCGCCGCGGCGAGCAGCGAGTCGACGTGGCCGTGGTAGCAGCCGGCGAACTTCACGACCAGGTCGCGGCCGGTGAAGCCGCGGGCGAGCCGGATCGCCGACATCGTCGCCTCGGTGCCGGAGGAGACCAGCCGCACCTTGTCGACCGGGGTGCGGCCGACGATCTCCTCGGCGAGCTCGACCTCGGGGCGCGTCGGGGTGCCGTACGACGTACCGCGGGAGACCGCCGCCTGCACGGCCGCCTGCACCTCGGGGTGGGCGTGGCCGAGCAGCATCGGCCCCCAGCTGCAGACCAGGTCGACGTACTCCTGGCCGTCGACGTCGATGAGCAGGCGCCCGTGGGCCCGCTCGATGAAGCGCGGCGTGCCGCCGACGGCGTTGAACGCCCGCACCGGCGAGTTGACGCCGCCCGGGGTGACCGCGTGCGCGCGCGCGAAGAGGGCGGCGGACTCTGCAGTCAGGTGGGCGGGCGGGTCGGGGCTCATCGCACCATTCTCGCCGAGGACCCCGGGCGTCACGAATCCGGACCCCGCCGCCCGGCTGTGAGGCTGCCCACCCGCGTGCATATCGGGCGAAAAGGCTTTACTTTACCTGTGCGTAACCTCTGGCCCGGGTTCCTCGTTGGGAGTGTCGTAGAGGGGGATCCCGGGTATGCATCGCGTGCAGGCGCAGCCAGGGGACGGCCAGGGATCGGGAGAGGGACCGATGTCGCACAGGGGACTGATGACGTGGCAGAAGGCCACGGCACTCGTGCCGCTGGCGCTGCTCTCCGGGCGCCTGGACGGCGAGCCTGGCCGGTACGACGAGCGACCGCGAGCTGCCTCCGAGGACGGCCGGCTGCCCGACGGCACCAGCATCCCCAGCGAGGCGATCGAGGCCCCGGCCAGCGTCTCCGCGCCCGGCGAGATCGCCCCCGGCGTCCCCCGCGGCTCGGCGCGGCAGATCGTGGCCGGCGCGTCCACCAACGGCATCCCCGCCGCGGCGCTGTCGGCCTACCAGCGCGCCGCCCAGGTGATCGACACCGCCGACGCCGCCTGCAACATCGACTGGACCCTGATCGCCGCGATCGGCCGCGTCGAGTCCGACCACGGCCGCTACGGCGGCAACACGCTGACCGACGAGGGCGTCAGCGCCCCCGGCATCTACGGCATCCCGCTCGACGGCAGCAACGGCACCGCCGAGATCACCGACACCGACGCGGGCGAGCTCGACGACGACCCGGTCGTCGACCGTGCGGTCGGGCCGATGCAGTTCATCCCCTCGACCTGGTCGGTGGTGGGCGTCGACGGCGACGGCGACGGCGTAGCGCAACCCGCAGGACATCGACGACGCGGCGCTGGCCACCGCCGTCTACCTCTGCTCGGGCGACGAGGACCTCGCCACCGACAAGGGGCGGCGCGCGGCGGTCTACCGCTACAACCACAGCCAGGACTACGTCGACCTGGTGCTCTCGATCATGCAGGCCTACTCCGACGGCGACTTCTCCGCCGTGCCCAACGGCAGTGCCGCCCCGGCGACGTTCAGCGCCGACCCCGACGCGGTGCCGGCCAAGGCCGGTCCGCGAGCCACCAAGCCGGGGGCCGCGGCAGGACCGCGTGGCTCCGGCACCGGAGGCGGTAGCGGCACCGGTGGTGGTGGCGATGGTGGCGGCGGCGACACCTCCGACCCGGCACCCACGGCCCCGGCCCCCGCGCCGGCACCGGCTCCGGCGCCCGCCCCCGGTGGTGGCTCGGGCGGCACCGGAGGTGGTGGCGGCACCGGTGGTGGCGGCACCGGCGCCGGGCTGCCCGACAGCCCGCTGCCCGACCCGCCGGCTCCCCCGCCGCCGCTCGAGCCGGTGCTCACGCCGCTCCAGCAGGCGACGCAGTACTGCCAGCAGAACGCCGCGCAGGCTCCGCTGCAGCAGTGCATCAACGCCTACCTCAACGGTGGGGCGCAGGCCGTGCAGAACCTCATCGCCTCGCTGCTCAATCCGCCACCGCTCCCCGGCGTGCCGGACCTGCCCGGCGGGCTCGGCTGAACGCGGCTCAGCGGCCGGTGAGCAGCCGGGCGGCCTCGGCGGCCCAGTAGGTCAGCACCACGTCGGCGCCGGCGCGCCGGATCGAGGTCAGGGTCTCGAGGATCGCCGGCTCGCGGTCGATCCAGCCGCGGTCCGCCGCCGCCTCGACCATGGCGTACTCGCCGGAGATGTTGTACGCCGCGACCGGCACGTCCACCGCGTCGCGCACGGCGCGCAGCACGTCGAGGTAGGCCAGCGCCGGCTTCACCATCACGATGTCGGCGCCCTCCGCGACGTCGAGGAGCGCCTCGCGCACGCCCTCGGTCACGTTGCGGCCGTCCTGCTGGTAGGTCCGGCGGTCCCCCTGCAGCGAGGAGTCGACGGCCTCGCGGAACGGTCCGTAGAAGGCCGAGGCGTACTTCGCGGAGTAGGCCAGGATCGCCACGTCCTGGTGGGCGGCACCGTCGAGCGCCGACCGGATCGCCGCCACCTGGCCGTCCATCATCCCGCTGGGCCCGACCAGGTCGACCCCGGCCGCGGCCTGGGCGAGCGCCATCTCGGCGTACACCTCCAGGGTCGCGTCGTTGTCGACGGTGCCGTGCTCGGTGAGCACGCCGCAGTGCCCGTGGTCGGTGAACTCGTCGAGGCACAGGTCGGCCATCACCGGCAGTGCGTCGCCCACCTCGGCCACGACGTCGGCGATCGCGACGTTGAGGATGCCCTGGGGGTCCACCGCGCCGCTGCCGCGCGCGTCCTTCGTGGCGGGGATGCCGAACAGCATGATCCCGCCGAGGCCGAGATCGGCCGCCTCGGCGGCGGCCTTCCGCAGCGAGTCGCGGGTGTGCTGGACGACCCCGGGCATGGTCGAGATCGGCGTCGGCTCGGAGATCCCCTCACGCACGAAGGCGGGCAGCACCAGCTGGCGCGGCTCGAGGGTGGTCTCGGCCACGAGCTCGCGCAGGGCGGCGGTGCGGCGCAGCCGCCGCGGCCGCACCTCCGGGAAGCCCGGACCCGTCGTCGCAGCCACGGCCGGCTCAGGTGGCCTTGCGACGCGCGGACGGCCGACGCTCGGACGGCTTCGTGACCGGCTGCCCGGCCTCGAGCATCGCGGCGCGACGGGCCGCGCCGAAGTCGGCAAGCGCGTCGACGAGGACCTCGACCGACGGCTCGGACGCCAGCACGTCGACCCGGAGGCCGTGCTCCTCGGCGGTCTTGGCCGTCGCCGGGCCGATCACCGCGATGACCGTCGACGGGTGCGGCTTGCCGGCGATCCCGACCAGGTTGCGCACGGTCGAGGACGAGGTGAACACGACCGCGTCGAACTTGCCGGTCTTGATCGCCTCGCGCACCGGGGCCGGCGGCGGCGTGGCCCGCACGGTCCGGTAGGCGGTCACGTCGTCGACCTCCCAGCCGAGCTCGAGCAGACCCGCCACGAGCGTCTCGGTGGCGATGTCGGCGCGCGGCAGGAAGACCCGGTTGATCGGGTCGAGCACGTCGTCGTACGGCGGCCAGTCCTCGAGCAGGCCGCGGGCGGACTGCTCACCCGACGGGACCAGGTCGGCACGCAGGCCCCACGCCTCGATGGAGGCGGCGGTCTTCTCGCCGACGGCGGCGATCTTCAGGCCCGAGAACGCACGCGCGTCGAGGCCGTACTCCTCGAACTTCTCGCGGACCGCCCGGACCGCGTTGACCGAGGTGAACGCGATCCACTCGTAGCGACCCTCGACCAGGCCGCGGATGGCCTTGTCCATCTGCTGCGGGTTGCGCGGCGGCTCGACCGAGATCGTCGGCACCTCCTCCGGCACCGCGCCGAAGCCGCGCAGGCGTGCGGAGAGCGAGCCGGCCTGCTCCTTGGTGCGGGGCACCAGCACGCGCCAGCCGAAGAGCGGCTTGGTCTCGAACCAGGACAGCGTGGCGCGCAGGTCCACCACGTCACCGACGACGATCACGGCAGGCGGCGACATGCGGGCGGCGCGCGCGTCGGCCGCGATCCGATCCAGGGTGGAGACCACGGTCTCCTGCTCGGTGGTCGTGCCGACGCGGGTCATCGCGACCGGGGTCTCGGGGGCGCGACCCGCGTCGACGAGGGCCTTGGCCACCTCGCCGATGGCGCCGACCGCGGAGAGCAGCACCAGCGTCCGGTCGTCGGCGTAGGCGGACCAGTCGATCTTGGCCTCGGAGCAGTTCACCACCGCGACCTCGCGGTGCTTCTTGTCGGTCAGCGGCACGCCGGCGTACGCCGGGACCGCGGTGACCGAGCTGACACCGGGCACGATCTCGAAGGCCACGCCCGCCTTGACGCAGGCCTGGGCCTCCTCGGGACCGGAGGCGTAGACGAACGGGTCGCCCGCCATCAGCCGGACCACGCGGCGCCCGGTCTTGGCCTGCTTGACCACCACCTTGGCGCGGCCGGCGTGGGTCAGCGGCTGCCCGTCGGTGCCGAAGCCGCCGTCGACGACCTCGGCGTCGGGCGCGAGAGCGGCCACCAGCGCGGCGTGCTCGGGCGCCTCGGTGACCACGACCTCGGCGGCGCGGAGCAGGTCGGCGGCGCGGACCGTGAGCAGCTCCGGGTCGCCGGGGCCGGTGCCCACGAACGACACGAACCCGGTCGGTGTCGAGGGCTTGGCCCCGGGTGCGGCCGCGACCTTGGCCCGGGAGGTGCGGGCCGCCTTGGAGGTGGCGGTGGTCTTGGAGGTCTTCGTCACCGTCTTGCTCACAGTCGCCTTCTTGCTCTTCTGGTTGAGGGGCGCGCTGGTCTGCGAACCCGTCTTGGTGCCGCTCATGTCTGTCTTCCTGCCGGCTGTCGGTGTGCTCTTCTTCTGCACGGGCTTGCGTGTCGTCCTGCTCCGGGTCGGCGTCTTCGCCGCCGTCCGCGGTTGTGCTGTGCTCTTTCGGGCTCCGGTCACGCTCCGCCCTCCTCGATGAGTGTTCCCGCTCCGTCGGTCAACATCTCCTCGGCGAGACGGTGGCCCACCTCGACCGGGTCGGACGGCGTTCCCGTCGCCGACCGGCGGATCGAGAGGCCGCCGTCGTGCGACAGCGCCACCGCCCGGACCCACAGCTCCTCGCCGTCGTCGCCCTCGGCCACCTCGGCCAGCGCGCCGACGGGTGCCGAGCAGCCGGCCTCGAGGTCGGCGAGCACCGTCCGCTCGGCGGTGACGGCGGCCCTGGTGTGCCGGTCGTCGAGCGCCCCCCGGACCTCCGCCACCAGGTCGGTGTCGGCGGCCCGGCACTCGACCGCCAGGGCACCCTGGCCGGGAGCCGGGAGCATCTGGATCGGGTCGAGCACCTCGGTGACCTCGTCGAGCCGACCGAGCCGGGCGATGCCCGCCCGGGCCAGGACGACCGCGTCGAACTCACCTTCGGCGACCTTGCGGATCCGGGTGTCCACGTTGCCACGGATCCCGGCCACGACGAAACCGAGACCGAGCGCGTGCAGCTGCGCGGCCCGGCGCGGGGAGCCGGTGCCGACGCGCGCGCCCGGCGGCGAGCTCGCCCAGCGTGAGGCCGTCGCGGGCGACCACCACGTCGCGGGGGTCCTCGCGGCGCGGGACGGCCGCGAGGGCGATGCCGTCGTGCGGAGCGGTGGGCAGGTCCTTGAGGGAGTGCACCGCGACGTCGACGTCACCGCGCAGCAGGGCGTCGCGCAGAGCGCTGACGAACACCCCGACCCCGCCGAACGAGGCCAGCGGCGCGCTGGACACGTCGCCCTCGGTGCTGACGTCGACGAGCACCACCTCGCGGCCGAGCGCGGCACGCAGGGCGTCGGCGACGTGCCCGGACTGGGTGCGGGCGAGCAGGGAGGCGCGGGTCCCGACGCGCAGCGGCCGGTTCACTTGACCCCCTCGACACGGGTGACGGCCTCGACGGCGTCGGGGTCGAGCGAGAACAGCTCCGCCAGCGCCGCGGCGTAGGACACCGCGCCGGTCTCGTTGGCGAGCTCCTTGACGCGCACGGTGGGCTGGTGCAGCAGCTTGTCGGCGACCCGGCGCACGGCGTGCTCGACCTCGGCCCGCACCTCTGGGTCGAGGTCGGGCAGCCGGCTGACCAGCCGGGCCATCTCGGCGTCGACGACGCCGGTCGCCATCGTGCGCAGCGCCACGACGGTCGGGGTGACGGCGGAGGAGCGGCGGGCGGTCAGGAAGGCCGTGACCTCCTCGTTGACGACGCCGCGGACGGCCTCCACGTCGCGCGGCGATCTCGCCGGCGTGCAGCTCGTCGGCCAGCCGCGCCAGGCCGATCAGCTCGACGTCGGGCAGGTCGGCGACCGCCGGGTCGACGTCGTGCGGGAGCGCCAGGTCGATGACCGCCAGCGGGCCCTCGGTCCGCTGCCGGGCCGCGGCGACCGTCGACAGCGGCAGGACGACGCCGGCGGCGCCGGTGCAGGAGACGAGCACGTCGGCGGCGGCGATCTCCTGCTGCACGTCGGCGAGGGGTACGGCCCGGCCGGCGTACTGCGTCGCGAGCCGGGCGGCATGTGCGTGCGTGCGGCTGGCCACGACGACCTCGGCGGCACCCCGGCGGCGCGACGGTGGCCACGGCCAGGCCGGCCATCGAGCCGGCGCCGACGACCAGCACCCGCTTGCCGGCGAGGCTGCCGACGACGTCCTCGGCCCGGTCGAGCGACACGGACACGAGCGAGGGGGCCGCGCGGTCGATGTCGGTCTCGGCGTGCACGCGCTTGCCGACCCGGAGGGCCTGCTGGAAGAGGGCGTTGAGCGCGGGCCCGATGGTGCCGCCCTCCTGCCCGACGCGCAGCGCCTCGCGGGTCTGGCCGAGGATCTGGCCCTCGCCGACGACCATCGAGTCGAGCCCGGCCGCGACGTGGAACAGGTGCGAGACCGCGCCGTCGTCGTAGTGCACGTAGAGGTGCGGCACGACGTCCTCGGGGCGCTCGTCGGCCAGCTCGCAGAGCATCCGGGAGACCGCCTCGACGCTGCCGTGGAACCGGTCGACCTCGGCGTAGATCTCGACCCGGTTGCAGGTGGCCAGCGCGGTGGCCTCGGTGACGTGCTCGGTGAGCGCCACCGCATGCACGAGCTTGTCGACGCCGGCGGCGTCGAGCGCGAGCCGCTCGAGCACGGACACCGGTGCGGTCTTGTGGGAGACCCCGACGACGAGGACGCTCACGCGGGCCACCACCCCGGGGAGGTCGGCGGCCAGCTCGTCGAGCAGGCCGGCGCCTCCGCGACCGTCGGCGAGCGCCTTGCGCTGCTCGTGGTAGGCGAGGATCTGCAGCTCGATGGACAGGTCGACCTTGCGCACGTCGACGCCCTCGGGGACCGAGAGCACGGTCGGTGCGAAGTTGAGGATGCTCGTCACGCCGGCGGCGACGAGCCGGTCGCAGACGTCCTGCGCCGCGGGAGCGGGAGTCGCGATCACGCCGATCGCCACGCCGTGCTCTGCGACCACGGCCTCGACCTCGTCGAAGTCGCGGACGGGCAGGTCGCCGACCCGCTCGCCGGCGCGCGCGGGGTCGGCGTCGAGAAGGGCGGCGATCCGGAAGCCGCGGGAGCTGAAGCCGCTGTAGTTGGCCAGCGCGTGGCCCAGGTTCCCGATGCCGACGATGACGACGGGCCAGTCCTGGGTCACGCCGATCTCGCGGGCGATCTGGTAGCGGAGGTACTCGACGTCGTAGCCGACGCCGCGGGTGCCGTAGGAGCCGAGGTAGGAGAGGTCCTTGCGCAGCTTGGCGCTGTTGACGCCGGCGGCCGTCGCCAGCTCCTCGCTCGAGCAGGTGGCGGTGCCGCGCTCGGCGAGCGTGATCAGGGCCCGCAGGTAGACCGGCAGCCGGGCGACGGTGGCCTCGGGGATGCCGCGCTCACCGGCGCGTGCGTGGGGGGCCGGCGCCTTGGCAGCGGTCGGTCGGGAGACCCCGTCGGCGGGGGTTCCGTTCCGGGTGCTGCGTGCGGTCACGACACTCCTACTGGACACCTGCTGGGCTGCCGCTGGCCGCGGGTGACCCCGTATCTCGGGCCGCGGAGGGCCGGCAGCGTGGCTCACTTTAGGAGTTTGTGAACGTGGGAACAAACCGAGCCGTAACGGCGGCCGCCCGCTGTGAGATGCCCCACCCGGGTGACGGCGCGGAACGTGTGGTAGTCCCCGGATCCAAGACGGTCTAGACAGCGCGGGTGAGCGCGGCGCGCAGCCGCTCGGGGTCGACCCGCCAGTAGTCGTGCTGCACCCCGTCGACGAACGTCACCGGGATCTCCTCGCCGTAGCGGCTCGCCAGCGCCTCCGACGAGGTGATGTCGACCTCGTCGTACTGCTCCCCCAGCTCGGCGCAGACCCGCTCGATGACCGCGCGGGCGTCGTCGCAGAGGTGGCAGCCGGGCTTGGAGTACAGCAGGACGCGAGGCGGTGTCTCGCCGAGCTCGGTGCTGCTGTCGGGACCGTGGGTGGGCATGGCCGTCACTCCAGGAGACCGGCGTTGCGGCGCTGGGCGTCCCGGAGCCGGCCCTTGGCGACCTTGCCGGTGACGGTGTGCGGCAGCTCGTCGACCACGTGGACCTGGCTCGGCTGCTTGAAGCGGGCGAGCCGGGTCGCGCAGTGGTCGCGGACCAGCGCGGCCAGCTCGTCGTCGGTCATGGACACCGACGGCGCCCGGCGGACGTAGGCGACGACCGCCTCACCGGTCCGGGCGTCCTCCGCGCCGATCACGGCCGCCTCGGCGACCTGCTCGAGCTCGGTGACGACCTCCTCGACCTCGACCGGGTAGACGTTGAAGCCGGACACGATGACCAGCTCCTTGAGCCGGTCGACGAGGAACAGGTCGCCGTCGGCGTCGAGGAAGCCGACGTCGCCGGTCGCGAACCAGCCCTCGGCGTCCGGTCCGTCCTCGCCGTCGGGCCAGTAGCCGCTGAACAGGTTGGCCCCACGGACCTGGATCTCGCCCGGGTCCTCGCCGCCCGGCCGGTCGCCGGCCTCGTCGACGAGGCGCAGCTCGACCCCGGGCAGGGCGGCCCCCACCGAGCCGGGCTTCACCTCGACGCTGCACAGCGTCGAGGTGACGATCGGGGCGGCCTCGGTCAGGCCGTAGCCCTGCTGGACCGCGACCCCGCTGCGCTCGGTGAACGCCCGCACCAGCTCGGGCGACAGCGGCGCCGAGCCGGAGAGCACCATCCGCACCCCGCTCAGCCGCTCGCGCAGGTCCGGGACGGACATCCAGTAGGCGAGCACCGGCGGCGCCACGGGTACGACGGTCACCGCCTCGTCCTCGATCAGGCTCAGCGACCCCTCCGCGTCGAACCCGTCGACGAGCACCAGGCGGCAGGCCTGCCGGAGCACCTGGCCGAGCACCGCGTTGAGGCCGTAGACGTGGAACAGCGGCAGCACGCCGAGCACGACGTCGTCGGGCTGGATCATCGGTGGCCGGACCGAGGCGGCCTGCTCGATGTTGGCCATCAGCGCCCGGTGGCTGAGCATCGCGGCGCGCGGGCGGCCCGACGTACCGCTGGTGTAGAGGAGCACCGCGAGCGCCTCCGGGTCCTCGGACGGCGGCAGGGCCACCGCGGGCGAGGTGAGCAGGTCGGCGTACAGCGTCTCGCCGGGAAGGGTCGGGGCGTCGACGACCACAACGCGCGGCACGACGGTCCGCCGCCGGAGCTCCTCGTCGGCGCCCACCAGCGCATCCTCCAGACCCGCGACGGCCTGCCGGACGGTGGTGATGGTGTGCGGGTCGGCGATGACGAGCCGGGCGCCGCTGTCGGCGATCATCCGGACCATCTCACCGGTGGCCGAACGCGGGTTCACCGGCACCGCGACCAGCCGGGCGCGCAGCGCGCCGAGGTAGCCGGTCACGAACTCGAGCCGGTTGCCGGTAGCGACGACGACGCGGTAGCCGGCGACCAGGCCGTGGGCGTTGAGACCGTGCGCAACCGCGTCCACCTCGGCGTCGAGCTCGGCCCACGTCACCCGCCGCCCGCCCGCCTCGACGACGGCGACCCGGTCCGGCGATGCGCTCGCCGCGGCACGCACCAGGTCGGGCAGGTGGACGCTCACGCGGCGAGTCTGGCACACGCCGGAGGACCGCCCGGGACCCCTCGGGGGGTGCGCCGAGCACGCCCTACGCTGGGGGCGTGAACGCCGCCCGGAGGCATCCTCGCCGCAGCCCCAGACCCGCTCGCGCGGTCGACCTGCGCAGCCGGTCGGTGCTCGCGGGCGAGGCGTCCGCGGCCGCGGCCGAGGTGGAGAGCTCGCTGGCGACTCCCCCGGACCCGACCGCCGCTGCGTTCTTCGACGTCGACAACACCGTCATGCAGGGCGCCTCGATCTTCCACCTCGCGAAGGGGCTGCACCGCCGCAAGTTCTTCACCACCCGCGAGATCGTCGGCGCCGCGTGGAAGCAGGCCTACTTCCGGGTCGATGGGCGTCGAGGACCCGGAGCACGTGGCCGACGCCCGGGCGTCGGCGCTGGCGTTCATCAAGGGCCACAAGGTCACCGAGCTCGAGGCGCTGGGCGAGGAGATCTTCGACGAGGCCATGGCGCACCGGATCTGGCCGGGCACCCGCGCGCTCGCGCAGCTGCACCTCGACCAGGGGCAGCGGGTCTGGCTGGTCACGGCGGCACCGGTCGAGATCGCCACGATCATCGCCCGGCGGCTCGGCCTCACCGGCGCCCTGGGCACGGTCTCCGAGCACGACGACGGCGTCTACACCGGCCGCCTGGTCGGTGACCTGCTGCACGGTCCGGCCAAGGCCGAGGCGGTCAAGGCGCTCGCGGAGCGGGAGGGGCTCGACCTGGGCCGCTGCTCGGCGTACTCCGACTCCTTCAACGACCTGCCGATGCTGAGCCTCGTCGGCGACCCCTGCGCGATCAACCCCGACTCCAGGCTGCGCGACCACGCGCGGGCCCAGGGCTGGCGGGTCCGCGACTACCGCACCGGGCGCAAGGCCGCGCGCGCCGGGCTCGTCATGGCAGGGCTTGCCGGGGCGGCCACCGGGAGCGTCGCGGCCGCGGTCGCGATCCGCCGCCGCGTGGGCTGACCGCCAGAGCCTCGGGTTTGGGCACGTCGGCGGGTTGGAACCATGATGTGACACGAGACACGCCGCAGGCCCTGCAACTGCTGGTTACTCGCCGGTTCACAAACCGAAGGTGGGCACCTACGCTGGGGCACTGTCCTGCGGGGGATCGGGAGCCCGGGCGCGCGACGCGGCCGGGGAGGGAGTCCGCTTGTCGACGCGTGAGGCGCAGCTGCAGCGCGGCCTCGACGCACTGCGTCGGGCCGTGTGGGAGGCGCTGACCCCTGCCCTCGAGCCCGCCGTCTGCGGGGCCGGTCCGGCGGCACCCCGCCGGAGTACGACGAGGGCCGGCTGGCTGCTCAGCGAGGCCGTCCACGTCGAGCCGCGTGGCCCGTCGTCCGACCAGCCCCCCGGCCGGGACGCCGGCCCTGAGCCCGGCCCTGACGCCGGCCGGGCGGTCTCCTCGGAGGAGGACGAGGCCGAGGCCAGCCGCCTGATCGCACTCGTCGAGCTGGCCCGCACCGGGGACGCCGAGGCGTTCGGGATGCTCTACGACCACTACCAAGCGTCGGTCTACCGCTTCCTCTACTACCGGGTCGGGTCGGTGCCGCTGGCCGAGGACCTGATGTCGGAGACGTTCTTCCGGGCGCTGCGGAGCATGGGCTCGTTCCGCTGGCAGGGCAAGGACTTCGGCGCCTGGCTGATGACCATCGCCCGCAACCTCGCCGCCGACCACTTCAAGTCCGGCCGCACCCGCCTCGAGCTCGCCACCGAGGACATGTCGGCGCACGACGCCCCGACCGAGGGACCGGAGACGTCCGTCCTCGCCCAGCTCACCAACGAGGCGCTGCTCGCGGCGCTCACCGAGCTGCCGGCCGAGCAGCAGGAGTGCCTGGTCATGCGGTTCCTGCAGGGCCTGTCGATCGCCGAGACCGCAAAGGTGCTCGGACGCAGCGACGGCGCGGTCAAGCAGCTGCAGCTGCGTGGTGTGCGCAACCTCGCGAAGCTGATGCCGGAGGGCCTGCGATGAGCCTCCGTCGGCTGTTCTCGAGGCCCGACCGTCCCGGACGGCCGGCGACCGTAACCTCGCGGGCCCACGGGTCGTTGTCTGGGCTGAGGGACCACCCGCTCGAGACAGGACACAACCGATGACCGCCCTTTTCAGCGCGCAACGACGCGCCGAGGAGTTCGACGCGGCGGTCAGTGCACACCGGCACCACGGGCACCCCATCGAGAGGTTCGCGAGGAGCTCCGACCACTCGTCGGCCTGGTCGGCACGTTGCGCTCGCACGCGGCCGACGACCCCCACGCGGTCCCGCGGGCCGAGTTCGCCGCCGACCTCCGGTCCCGGCTGATGGCCGAGGCCGCCGAGGTCATGACCCCCGACTCCGTCCTGGTCCTGCCCACCCGACCACGCGGACGTCGCGAGCGCCGACTCGTCGCCGCCGCCTCCGCCGTGGTGCTGCTCGGCGGGACCGCCGGGATGGCTGCCGCCGCGCAGGACGCGCTGCCGGGCGATGCGCTCTACCCGGTGAAGCGCGGCATCGAGCGGGTCGAGGCCGGCGTCTCGGTCAGCTCGGCCGGCAAGGGTCGCGACCTGCTGCGCCAGGCCGACGGGCGGCTCTCCGAGGTCGACGCCCTGCTGTCCGACGACTCGGTCGCCGCCGCCACGCGCGTGCCGCGGGCCGTGCAGGACTTCACGGCGCAGGCCGAGGAGGGCTCCACCCTCCTGCTGGACTCCTACCAGGAGACCCGCGACCCCGACGCCGTCCGGACCGTCCGCGAGTTCACCGCCGCGGGCATCGGCTCGCTGCAGGACCTGGCGGCCACCGCTCCGCCCGAGACCCAGGAGGAGCTCACCGAAGCCGCCCTGGCGCTGCGCGACATCGACCGTCGGGCGACCGCGCTGTGCTCGACCTGCGCCGGCGGCCTGCCCGTGGTCGAGGTGCCCGGGGCACTCCTGGTGGCCACCGAGGCGGGCCGCGCGCTGACCGCGGTGGACCCCGCCCGGCTCGACAACAGCCACCCGTTCCTGGTCCCCAAGTCGATGCTGCCGAAGGACCGCAAGGCACGTGGCTCGCGCCCCGGTGCGGGAGACGGCCCCGGCGCGGTCCTCGGCGGGGCGACCGGCGGGGCGACGGACGGGCTGACCGACGGACTGCCCGGCACCGACCCGAGCGAGGGTGGCGGCACCGCACCGGGCGACGGCTCCCCCTCGTTGCCTTCGCCGAAGGACGTGACCGAGTCCGGCAAGAAGAAGCTCGAGGACGCCACCGCCGGCGTCCGCGACACGGTCGACGGCACCGTCGGCTCGATCACCGACGGCCTCAGCGGGGTCGTGGAGACGCTGCTGCCCGATCCCCAGCCGAGCACCGGATCGGGCTCCGGCCTGCTGCCCGGCTCCGGGCCGCTGCTGCCCTGACGGCGTGCCGCACGGCGTCGCGCGGCTCCCTCAGTAGAAGACCGAGCGGCGCTGCATCAGCAGCGTGTACAGCGTCTGCTGGATGGTCTCGCGGACCTGGTCGGTCACGTTGAACACCAGCATCGGGTCGTCGGCGGCGCCATCGTCGTAGGAGTCGGTGCGGATCGGCTCGCCGAACTCGATCAGCCACTTCGAGGGCAGCGGCACCATGCCCAGCGGGCCCAGCCACGGGAAGAACGGCGTGATCGGGATGTAGGGAATTCCGAGCAGTCGTGCCAGCGCCGGCATGTTGCCGACGAGCGGGTAGATCTCCTCGGCGCCCACCACGGCGCACGGGACGATCGGGACGCCGGTGCGCAGCGCGGCCGAGACGAAGCCGCCGCGGCCGAAGCGCTGCAGCCGGTAGCGCTCGGAGTAGGGCTTGCCGATGCCCTTGAAGCCCTCGGGCCAGACGCCGACGAGCTCACCGCCGGCGAGCATGCGCTGCGCGTCCTCGTTGCAGGCCAGGGTGACGCCGGCCTTGCGCGCGATCTCGCCCACGACCGGCATCCGGAAGACCAGGTCTGCGCCGAGGGGCCGCAGGTTGCGACCGGTGTGGTCGTGCACCGAGACCATCGTCACCAGGCCGTCGACGGGGACCGTGCCCGAGTGGTTGGAGACGACGAGCGCGCCGCCCTCGGCCGGGATGTTCTCGATGCCGCGCACCTCGACGCGGAACCACTTCTGGGCGATGGGCCGGATCGCCGCGAGCAGGAACCGCTCGGTGACCTCCGCGTCGAAGCCGTACTCGTCGACCGCGTAGTCGCCGGTCACCCGGCGGCGGAGGAACGCGAGGAAGTCCGCGAGCCGGGACTCCCAGCGCTCGCCGAAGACCTCGACCGCGGCCGAGGTGAACGCCGCCAGCCAGTCGCCGTAGGGGATGCCGTCGCCCGGCTCGCGCTCGGTGACCGAGTCGGCGGGCGGGGTCGTCGTCCGAGCCGCACCGCGAGCGACGTCGCGCTCCGGTGCCGCGGCGTCGCCTGCGACCGGGCTCTGCTCGGCCGCCGCGGTCTCCTCCGTGCCTGGGTCCGTGGCGGACTCCTGCTCCTGCGAGGAGACCTCCTGAGGCTCCGTCGGCGCCGGCTTGCGGGCCGGCCGCGACCTGGCCGATGCCGGCCCGGCCAGGTTGCGGGCGGCCGACGAGGGCTTGGCACTGCCACTGCCCCGGCCCGGCCTCCCGCGGGTGCCGAGGGGGATCACCTCTGCGTCAGCCATGGCCGACCCCCGTCCCGATCGGTGCGCGCTGGCTCTGGGTGGCGTGTCGTGGCAGCGGCAGCAGGCCGGGGTTGACCCACCGGGCGAAGTCGGCGAAGGCCTGCTCGGTGGTGTGGGCCGGGGTGAAGCCCAGCATCGTGCGCATCCGGGTGGTGTCGAGACCGCGACCGAAGGTGAGGTAGTCCGTCAGCTCGCGAGACGGCGCCGCCAGTCCCGCCTGCTTGAGTGCCGAGCCGAGACCGTCGAGCAGGAAGCCCGGCAGCGGCACCGTCGGCCGGCCGAGGCGACGCAGCGCCTGGGAGAGCATCAGCACGCCGGCTCCGGCGACGTTGAACGTGCCGTGCACACCGTCGACGGCGGCATGGACCAGGGCATCGAGGAAGTCGTCCTCGTGGAGGAACTGCAGCCGGGCGTCGTACCCGAGCGGGGTCGGGCACCACCGGCAGCTTGAAGTACTGAGTCAGCGGCGACGCCTCGCGGCGTCCCAGCAGGGCCGCCGGCCGAAGCATCGTCACCGCGACGTCGGGACGGCGACGGGCGAAGCCGCGGACGTACCCCTCGACCTCGAGGACGTCCTTGGCGAACCCCGACCGGGGCAGGCGCTTGCCGTCCATGTCCTCGGTGAACATCGCGGGATCGCGGCTCGAGCTGCCGTAGACGTCGGCGGAGGACCGGACCACCAGCCGCTCGAGGCCGGGCGCCTTCTGGCACGCGGCGAGGAGCTGCATCGTCCCGATGACGTTGTGCTCCTTGGTGGTGGACCGGCCACCACCGGCGGAGCGCCCGACGCCGGGCTGCACGCTCAGGTGGACGACCGTGTCGACCTCCTGCCCGGCGATCACCTTGGCGATGACGGGATTGCGGATGTCGGCCCGCACGAACCCGACCGGACCCAGGTCACCCGGGGGCGGGACGACGTCGACGCCGATGACCCGCCCGACGGTCGGGTCGGCCGCGATGCGGCGCGCGAAACGGCCGCCGAGGTCCAGCGAGACCCCGGTGACGAGTACGACGCGCCCCACGAGCGGACCTGTGGTCGACAGGGGGCTTACTTGCCCTGGCGACGACGCTGGATGCGCGTCTTCTTCAGGAGCTTGCGGTGCTTCTTCTTGGCCATGCGCTTGCGGCGCTTCTTGATGACGGAACCCACTGTGGACCTTTTCGTGTGCGAGCGGACGGCGGCTGCGCAGGAGGAGCCCTACGCGGCAGGAAGGGACCAGCCTAACGGGCTGCGAGAGCCTCCGGCCGGGCAGGGCTCAAGTGCGGCGCCCCGACTGCCGACACTCCTTGGTGCCGGACCCTGCCGAGCGCACCTCACGCGGGCCGGCACCAACAGCTACCCGATGGGTGGCCGCCCCGGGTCCTGGGAGGAGCCGGCCGGTCACTGCCTGAGGCCTTGGGAGGGGTCTTGGACATGCATGCTGTCCACTCTGCGCGCCCCGCGCGCCGCACGGCCGCCGGGACCCTCGTCGCGGCCCTCGCCTCGGTCCTCGCAATCCTCATTGCGACCGCCGGGCTGGCCGTGCTCACGACGGCGTCGGCCAGCGCCGACAGCCGGGTGATGTCGCTGAGCAGCGACACCTACGAGCTCAAGGTGCAGCAGCTGATCAACCAGCGCCGCGCGCACCACGGCCTGAGCAAGCTGTCCCTCGAGTCGTGCACCGACGGCACCGCCGAGCGGTGGGCGCAGAGGCTCGCGGAGAGCCACGAGTTCTACCACCAGAGCATGGGCGACATCATTGACCGGTGCGGGGCGTTCTACGCCGGGGAGACGCTCGGGAAGGGTGCGATCAGCCCGAACCGTCTGGTCCGGCTCTGGATGCACTCCCCGCCGCACCGCAAGGTGCTGCTCAGCAAGCACGCCAAGCGCATCGGCGTCGGCGCGTACACCGACTCCACCGGCGCGTGGGTCACCGCCGCGAACTTCACCCGGTTCTGACCCCACGCCGGCACGGGTGCCAGTCGGCCCTCCCACCGGCCGCGCACAGAAGAGCCGCCCCGCAGGCTGCGGGGCGGCTCTTTCACACTCTGTTCATCTGGTCTCGACGTTCATCTGGTCTCGACGGGCTCGACCACCGAGGCTGGTCTGGCTCCGTCCGGCCTGACCGGACCTGCCGGCGCTCAGCCGGTCTGGAAGAAGCTCTTCCGGAGGTACTCGTTGACCGCGTCCTCTGGGACCCGGAACGAACGGCCGACCCGGACGGCAGGAAGCTCGCCGGAGTGGACCAGACGGTAGACCGTCATCTTGGACACGCGCATGACCGTCGCCACTTCGGCGACCGTCAGGAACTTCACCTCCGAGATGTCCCCGGAGGAGGGGTTTGAAGCCATCATGCACCGCTCTCTCGCAGCACATTCCGCCTCCGGCTTCCCCACCGGAGACCATGCGTATGTGCTTCTCGTGAGAATAGAGCCTAGTGTGACGAATGGGGAAGAGGTTGACTCTTGTCCAATTTTTACTTTTACCCCCGCGTGTCGCCTTGAGTCACTCTGAGTCACGTAAGCCCTCTGACACCACCAGAGTCCCGCCGCTACGGGAGCGGGTCAAGACCGTTGAGGGGGAAGACCGCGTCGCGGCTGGCGTTGATCGCGCGGTCCAGCCAGCTCGACGGGTCGTATCCTCCCGACCAGTCCCGGTACGCCGGAGTTCGCCCGTCGGTCATCCGGAACGGCGCGGTGCGACCGAGCAGCGTCTGCACGTGCGCCCGCCAGCCCTCGGGCGTCGGGGTGTGCGGGTCGAGCGGCGCACCGCCGACGATGCCGAGCAGGTGCGACCACGACCGCGGCACCACGTCGACGATGGCGTAGCCGCCGCCGCCGGTGACCACCCACTTGCCACCGCAGACCTCGTGGGCGAGCTCGTGCAGCGCTAGGTAGCTGGCGCGCTGTCCGTCGACGGTCAGCATCAGGTGTGCCAGCGGGTCCTCGATGTGGGAGTCACACCCGTGCTGGGTGACCAGGACGTCGGGCTTGAACTCGCGCACCAGCTGCGGCACGAACGCGTGGAAGGCGCGCAACCAGCCGGCGTCCGACGTACCGGGTGGGAGGGCGACGTTGGCGGCGCTGCCCTCGGCGCCGGGGCCGCCGGTGTCGGTCGGGAACCCGGTGCCGGGGAACAGCATCTGACCGGTCTCGTGGAGGCTGACCGTGAGCACCCGCGGGTCGTCGTAGAAGACGGCCTCGACGCCGTCGCCGTGGTGGACGTCGACGTCGACGTACGCGACCCGTTCGGCGCCGTGGTCCAGCAGCCACCTGATCCCGACCGCGACGTCGTTGTAGACACAGAAGCCGCTCGCCTTGTCGGCCATGGCGTGGTGCAGCCCGCCGGCGATGTTGGCCGCGTGCACGCTCTCGCCCTCCCACACCCGCCGGCACGCCTCGACCGTGGCGCCGACGACGTGCGCGGACGCCTGGTGCATGCCCTCGAACGTCGGGTTGTCGGCCGAGCCCAGCCCGTGCCGCTCGTCGACCTGGTAGGGGTCGTCGCTGAGCTTCTTGACCGCGGCGATGTACTCCTCGCCGTGCACGCTGCGGAGCACGTCGTCCGCCGCCACCGGCGCCGGGACCGCCGGCAGTCCGGCACCGAGCACGCCGAGCTCCTCGGCCAGCCGGATGGTCAGGTCCACCCGGAGCGGCGACATGGGGTGGGTCGGCCCGAAGTCGTAGTCGGTGAGGGTGGCGTCGAAGACGACGCAGGCGGGGCCGGCCATGCCGGTGACACTACCGCCGCCCGGTTCGGCGCAGCCCCGCCGCGGCGTACACTCGCCGCGTGCGCACGAACCGCAGCTTCTGGTGGTCCGCCTCGTAGGCGGACCCTCCAGCGCGCACCCAGCACTGACCACGGCCGCCCACGGGCGGCCGTTCGCGCGTGCGGGCGTCTCCCTGGGCGACCATCCCCTCCAAGGAGACGCGATGTCCCAGACCCGGCTGAGCCTGATCACCCCGAGCGGCCACCTGACCCTCGGCAACTACCTGGGCGCGCTGCGCCCCATGGCGGCGCAGCACGACGGTGCCACCTGCTTCTACGGCATCTCCGACCTGCACGCGATGACGACCACGCACGACCCGGCGACCCTCCGCGAGCTCGTCGCGGAGTTCCGCCTGCTGATGCTGGCCTGCGGCCTGGACCCGGCCCGGGCCACGCTGTTCCGGCAGAGCCGGGTGCCCGCGCACGCCGAGCTCGCGTACCTGCTCGAGTGCACGACCCACGTCGGCGAGCTGAACCGGATGATCCAGTTCAAGGAGAAGGGTCTCGGACGGCCGATGACGCGGGCGTCCCTCTACACCTACCCGGTGCTGATGGCCGCCGACATCCTGCTGTACCGGCCGACCCACGTGCCGGTCGGCGACGACCAGCGCCAGCACGTCGAGCTGACCCGCGACGTCGCGCAACGCTTCAACCTCACCTACGGGCCGGTGTTCACGGTCCCGGAGATCACCGTGCCGCCGGCCGGGGCGCGCGTGATGGACCTCGCCGATCCCACCCGCAAGATGAGCAAGTCCACCCGCGAGGGCGCGGGAGTGATCCGGCTGCTCGACGACCCGGACGTCGTGCGCCGCAAGATCGCCCGCGCGGTGACCGACTCCGACACCGGGCCGTCGGCGGTGCGCGTCGACCGGGAGGCCAAGCCCGGTGTCACGAACCTGCTCGAGCTGGTCGCCGCCTGCACCGGCACGTCGCCGGAGGAGGCGGCGGACGGCGTCCCGACGTACGGCGCGCTGAAGAAGCTGGCAACCGACGCGGCGGTCGCGGTGCTGGAGCCGGTGCAGCGGAGGTACGCCGAACTCGCGGCGGAGCCGGCCTACGTGGAGAACGTGTTCGCGGCCGGAGCGGCGCACTGCCGCGAGGTGACGGCGCCGGTGCTGGCCGCCGCCCGGGGGGCGATGGGGCTCTGACCCGCCGAGTTGTCAGGCGGGGGTCAGACGGTATGACGTGACCGTCTCGGAGTGAGGTGGTTGCGGGCCGGGGCCTCTCTTACGCATGTTCGTGGGTTACCGAGCAGGGGCCGCCTGCTCGGCCTATCCACAGTCGTAGGAGGCCCCGGTGATTTCTGAGCGTACGAGCGTTGGCCTGGATGTGCACGCGCGATCGGTCGTGGCGACCGCTCTGGACTCGGTGACGGGTGAGGTGTTCAAGACCACGCTGGTCCCGGCCCACGAAGAGGTGATCGGTTGGCTGCGAGGACTGCCTGGGCCGGTCGCGACTACGTATGAGGCCGGTCCGACCGGGTTTGGTCTGTGCCGGGCGCTGACCGCGGCCGGGATCCGCTGCGAGGTCGTCGCGCCTTCCAAGATCACCCGGCCGTCGGGGGACCGGGTCAAGACCGACGCGAAGGACGCCCTACTGCTGGCCCAACTGCTGCAGGTCGGACAGATCACCGGCATCCGAGTGCCAACGGTGAGCGAGGAAGCGGCCCGTGACCTGGTCCGTGCCCGCGAAGACATCCGTGGCGGGCGTGTCAGATCTTCTGTGTAAGTGACCGGTCCATCTGAAAGGAAGACGATGGACCTTGTGACCGATGAAGAACCGAAGAGCGGCGCCGATGTGGCCGCGGAGATGGCGGCCTCGGGCGCCCTGGACGGCATCTTCGACAGGATCGATGCCGGGGAGCTGGACCTGACCGGCGCGGAGGGTTTCATCCCCGGCCTGGTCAAGGCCGCTTTGGAGCGCGGGCTGCAGGCCGAGCTGACCGGGCACCTGGGCTATGAGAAGGGTGCCTCGGAGGCCTCGCTGTTCGCCAACTCACGCAATGGGTCGACTTCCAAGACGGTCTCGACCAGCATCGGAGACATCGACCTGATCACCCCTCGCGATCGCGAGGGCAGCTTCGTGCCGCGTCTGGTCCCGAAGGGCTCACGGCGGCTTGGCGGCCTGGACGAGATGATCGTCAGTCTCTATGCCGGCGGGATGACGATCGCCGACATCGAGCATCACCTGGCGACAACGCTGGGCACCGAGCTCTCGAGGGAGACCATCAGCAAGATCACCGATGAGGTCCTCGAGGAGGTCCTGGCCTGGCAGCGCCGCCCGCTCGAGGCGCTCTATCCGGTGATCTATCTCGACGCGCTGGTGGTCAAGGTCCGCGACGGCTCGCACGTGATCAACAAGTCCGCCCACATCGCGGTCGGCGTCGACATGGACGGCGTCAAGCACGTGCTGGGCATCTGGATCCAGACCAGCGAAGGCGCGAAGTTCTGGGCCGGGGTCTGCGCCGACCTGGCCAATCGCGGCATCCGCGACGTGCTGATCGTGTGCTGCGACGGACTGACCGGACTGCCCGAGGCGATCGAGGCCACCTGGAAGCAGGCCACCGTGCAGACCTGCACCGTTCACCTGATCCGTGCCGCGATGCGGTTCGTGAACTACAAGGACCGCAAGACCATGGCCAAGGCGCTCAGACCGATCTACACCGCCGCCGACGCCGAGGCGGCCAAGGCTGAGTTCGAGACCTTCAAGAGCAGCGAGCTCGGCAAGAAGTACCCCCACGCCGTGGCCACCTGGCAGGCCGCCTGGGAGCGGTTCACCCCGTTCCTGGCCTTCCCACCCGAGCTACGCCGAGTCATCTACACCACCAACTCGATCGAGTCGTTGAACTACCAGCTGCGCAAGATCATCAAGAACCGCGGCCAGTTCCCCAACGACCTCGCCGTGATCAAGCTGTTGTGGCTCTCGATCTGCAACATCGAGGACAAACGAGCCCGACAACGCGAGAAGGAACGAGGTCGACCATCCAGTGAACGCAAAGCACCCGGCCGACTCGTCGAAGGCCAGGTCGTGACCAACTGGAAACAAGCACTCGAACAACTCGCCCTGGCCTACCCCGACCGGATCAACCCCCACCTGTCATGACCGGCCCATACACAGAAAAGTTGACAGGCTGCCGTCCGTGGCGACCTGATGCGGGCCCGGCACAGAGTCTCCAAGCTGCTGCTGCGCCACGGCCACGTCTACTACGGCGGCAAGGCTTGGACTGGCGGCCACGCGCGGTGGCTGCACCAGGTCCGGTTCGACCAGCCCGGCACACGTGCCGCCTACGAAGCCGACCTCGAGTCGGTCGAGTTCGCCCTCGCGCGCCGCGACCGGCTCGATGCCGCGATCACCGCGATGGCCGCCGACTCCGAGTTCACCCCCGTGGTGCGAAAGCTGTGCTGCCTGCGCGGGATCTCGACGCTGACCGGGTTCGCGCTCGCGGTCGAGATCGGCGAATGGGAACGGTTCACCGGCTCCGGGATCGGCGCCTACCTCGGCCTGGTGCCCTCGGAGTACTCCAGCGGCCAGTCCCGCCGCCAGGGCGGCATCACCAAGGCTGGCAACTCCCACGTCCGCCGGCTGCTCGTCGAGGCCGCCTGGCACCACAAGCCCCGCTACGTGGTCGGCAAGGTCCTCCAGGCCCGCTGGGACCAAGCCCCCGCTGCGGCACGCACCCGCGCCCACCTCGGCAACCAACGGCTCCACCACCGCTGGGCGACCTACACGGCCAGGAAGAAGAAGCACACCGTCGCGACCACCGCAATCGCCCGCGAACTCGCGGGCTGGTGCTGGTCGCTGGCCACTCTGCCCGACTGACCGGGCTCCCACGGTCCTGGCCGGGACCACCCCGGACGCCGGCAGCAACGTGCGGAGCCGACCCGCGATTCGACTGTGAGCCACGAGCCCGCTCGTGACGCTCGACCTCAGATCAAGCGCGAGCGCTCCCCGCCGAACACCGTCCTGCGGTAACCAACCCGCGCATATCAGTCTCGACCACGTGCGTCGCAAGACCCGCTCACCGAGCCCGAGACCCCGGCCAGAACAGAAGCGCCGCCACGACCACCAGCCGTAGCGGCGCTTCACCCTGCCCCTTGACAGGACGGACTTACAAATCAGTCGAGGCCCTCGGCCAGCGCCCGGGACCGGTTGCGTGCGGCCTCCATGGCGGTGAGGAACGCCGCGCGCACCTTGTGGTCCTCGAGCTCGCGGATCGCGGCGGCCGTCGTACCGCCGGGCGAGGTGACCCGCTCGCGCAGCACCGTCGGGTGCTCGCCGGTCTCGCGCAGCAGCTTGGCCGAGCCGACCACGGTCTGCACGACCAGCTCGGTGGCGGTGCCGCGGGGCAGGCCCAGGTGGACGCCGGCCTCGATCATCGCCTCGACCACGAAGAACAGGTAGGCCGGTCCGGACCCGCTGATCGCGGTGACCGCGTCCTGCTGCCGCTCCGGCACCCGGAGCACCCGGCCGGTCGACGCCATCAGCGCCTCGGCCTCCTCGAGGTGCGACTCGTCGCAGTGCGAGCCCCGCGAGATCGCGGCCATGCCCTCGTCGACGAGCGCGGGGGTGTTGGGCATGACCCGGACGACCGCGACACCGTCGGGGAGCCGCGACTCGATGAACGCGGTCGTGATGCCGGCGGCGAGCGAGACCACGAGCTGGCCGGGCCGCACGTGCGGGGCGATCTCGATCGAGCAGGTCGCTCATGTCCTGCGGCTTCACCACGAGGGCGAGGGTGTCGGCCTTCTGCGCCGCCTCGACGTTGCCGATCACCGTCGACGCCGTACCGCTCGGTGAGCTCGTCGGCGCGCTCGCGTCGCTTCTCACCGACGAGCAGGTCGTCGACGCGGCGGCCGGCCCGGATCAGGCCGGACAGCAGGGTCTCCCCCATCACCCCGGCGCCGAGGATCGCGACCTGTGGCCCAGCCATCGCGCCACCTACTTCTTGGACACCAGCGAGTGCAGGAAGAATGTCAGGTTGCTCGGCCGCTCGGCGAGACGTCTCATCAGGTAGCCGTACCACTCCTGGCCGTAGGGCACGTAGACGCGGACCTTCTCACCGGCCTCGGCCAGCCGACGCTGCTCGTCGGGGCGGATGCCGTAGAGCATCTGGTACTCGTAGGTGCCCTGGGCGCGGCCGTTGCGGGTCGCGAGCGCCCCGGCGATGTCGACCATCCGCGGGTCGTGGGAGGCGATCATCGGGTAGCCCTGGCCGGCCATCAGCACCTTGAGGCACCGCACGTAGGACTTGTCGACCTCGTGCTTGTCCTGGAACGCGACGGACTCGGGCTCGTTGTAGGCGCCCTTGCAGAGCCGCACCCGCGAGCCTTCGTAGGCGAGGTCGCGGCAGTCGGCCTCGGTGCGGTGCAGGTAGGCCTGCAGCACCGCCCCGGTCTCGGGGTAGTCCTTGCGCAGCTCGCGCAGGATGCCGAGCGTGGAGTCGGTGGTGGTGTGGTCCTCCATGTCGAGGGTGACCGTCGTGCCGGCGTTGCGGGCGGCCTGGCAGATGATCCGCGCGTTGTCGAGCGCGACCTTCTCGCCGTCGTCGGGCAGCGCCTGGCCGACCGCGGAGAGCTTGACCGACACCTCGGCGTTGCGGGACAGGCCGTGCTCGGTCAGCGACCGGAGCACGTCGAGGTAGGCCGCGACGGTCGCGTCGGCCTGCTCGCGGTCGAGGGTGTCCTCGCCGAGGAAGTCCAGCGTCACGTGCAGCCCGGAGTCGATCAGCCGCGGGTCGCGTCGACCGCCGACTCGGTGGACTCACCGGGCACGTAACGACGCACGATGCCGCTCGACACCGGCATCGCGGTGACGGCCTTCTTGACGTTCTCGCTGCGCGCGAGCATCAGCAGTGGCTGCCGAAGCACGTGACTCCTCCTGGGCGTTCCCCGGCCGCAGGCCTCGTTGCCGCGGTCGCACGCCAGGGTACGCCGCCTCGTCGTACCGCCTCGGCCCTCCCCGTGGCGATCTGCACGTTCCCGTGGGGAGTTCACCGCGGGGAGGGGTGGATTACCACGGTCCCGTGGTAATCCACCCCCACTCCTCAGGCAGTACGACGGCGCAGCGTGGCCGCCCCGAGCGCGAGACCGGCGACCGCGAAGCCGACCACGACCGCGATGTCGGCCCAGACGCCGTACTCCACGTTGCCGAGGGCGGTGCCGGTCGTGCTGGCGAGGCTGCTCATCGCGTCGACGGCGTAGGACAGCGGGAGCACGTTGCTGATCGCCTCGAGGACCGGCGGCATCGCGTCGCGCGGGATGAACAGGCCGCACAGCAGGATCTGCGGGATCACCACGACCGGCATGAACTGCACCGCCTGGAACTCGGTCTGCGCGAACGCGGACACGAACAGCCCGAGCGCGGTGCCCAGCACCGCGTTGCACACCGCGACGACGACGAGCAGCCAGATCGAGCCGGCGACGTCCAGGCCGAGGAAGGCGACGCTCAGCGCGACCGCGAGCGTGGACTGCGCCGCCGCGACCAGCCCGAACGCGATCGCGTAGCCGCCCAGCAGGTCGAGCTTGCCCGTGGGCATCGAGAGCAGCCGCTCCAGCGTGCCGGACGAGCGCTCGCGCAGCGTGGTCACCGAGGTCACCAGGAACATCACGATGAACGGGATCAGCGCCAGCAGCGCGGGGCCGAGCCGGTCGAAGCCCGCGAACGCGCTCGGCAGGTCGGCGAACATCCACCAGAGCAGGGTGAGCACCACGCAGGGCAGCACCAGCAGCATGGCGACGGTGCGGTGGTCGCGGCGCAGCTGTGCGAGCACGCGGCCGGCGACGGCGGTCATGATTCTGAAGTTCATGACGGCGCTCCTTCCACGAGGGCCAGGAACGCGGACTCGATGTCGTGGGTCTCGGTCTGGGTGAGGAGTACGTCGGGGCTGTCGTCGGCGAGCAGCTTGCCGTCCCGCATGAGCAGCAGCCGGTCGCACCGCTCGGCCTCGTCCATCACGTGGCTCGACACCAGCACGGCCGTGCCCTGGTCGGCGAGCCGGTGGAACATCGCCCACAGGTCGCGGCGCAGCACCGGGTCGAGGCCGACGGTCGGCTCGTCGAGCACGAGCAGCTCCGGTTCGCCGAGCAGCGCCACGGCCAGCGATGCCCGCGACCGCTCGCCGCCGGAGAGCCGGCCGACGACGACGTCGCGCCGGTCCATGAGGTCGACGGCCTCGACGCACCGGTCGACCTCGGACAGCGGAACCCCGAGCACGCGCGCGAAGAAGCGGAGGTTCTCGACGACGGTGAGGTCGTCGTACACGCTCGGCGCCTGCGTGACGTAGCCGATCCGGTCCCGCAGCTCCTTGCTGCCGGCCGGCCGGCCGAGCACGGTGACGGTGCCGCTCTCGATGATCTGCACACCGACGATCGAGCGCATCAGCGTCGTCTTGCCGCAGCCGGACGGCCCGAGCAGGCCGGTCACCTTGCCCGGGACGGTCACGAACGAGACGTCGTCGACCGCCCGCACGTGGCCACGGACCACCGTGAGCCCGTCGACCTCCACGACCGCGTTATTCATCATGTGTTGAATTATGCGCGCAGCGGGGCGATTGTCAAGAGGCTGTGCGGGCCGGTTCAGTCCGGCAGCGGGCCGTCGAGGTAGCGCTGCAGGTTGGGCGCCATCCACCGCACGATGTCATCGGCGGGCATCGACGCGAGGGGCTCGAGCCGGAGCAGGTAGCGACCGGCGATCAGGCCGATCATCTGGGTGGCGAGGAGCTGCGCGCGCACGTCGGCCTCCGCCGGCGGGAGTACGTCGCGCAGCGGGCTGAACACGATCCGGAACATCGCCTCGCGGAGCAGGTTGTGGGGTCCCTCCTGGGCCAGCGAGCCGCGGACGATCGCCACGAGCGGCAGCCGCGCCTCCGGGTCGTCCCACACCGACAGGAACAGCCGCAGCAACGGCTCCGCCGCGCCGGCGACGCCGTCGGCGAACACCGCCGGCACCACGCTGCGCGGGTCGACCTTCACCTCCAGCGCCGCGATGAACAGGTCGTCCTTGCTGCCGAAGTAGTGGTGCACCAGCGCGGCGTCCACCCCGGCCGCCGCGGCGACCGCCCGGATCGTCGTACCGGCGAAACCCTTGTGCGCAAAGGACTCCCGCGCGGCGGCGAGGATCTCGCCGCGGGTGTCGGGGCCGCCCGGCCGGCGCCCGCGCGGGCCGGCACCCTGGGCGGCGCGGGCGCTCACCCCGGCTCCGGTGCGGGAGCGAAGTTCAGCCGCGTGAACGCCAGCGACTCCACCAGGTCGAGCTCGCGGGCCTCGCGGTTGCCGGCCTTGCGGGTGTTGATCTCCACCACGATGTGACCGTCGAACCCCACGCCCGCCAGGTGCTCGAGCAGCTCGGCCACCGGCTGGTGCCCGCGGCCGGGCACCAGGTGCTCGTCCTTGGCGGAGCCGGTGCCGTCGGTCAGGTGGATGTGCCGCAGCCGGTCGCCGAGCCGCTTGGCCATCTCGACCGGGTCGCGACCGCGACAGTCGCCGAGTGGGACAGGTCGATGGTGGCGTTCGCGTAGTCCTGCTCCGAGGGGTCCCAGCCGGGCAGGTAGACCTGCATCTGCCGGCGGGAGGCCCGCCAGGGGTACATGTTCTCGACGGCGAAGGCGACGCCGGTACGCCGCTCGAGGTCGGCGATCCCCTCGACGAAGCCGCGGGCGTAGTCGCGCTGCCAGCGGAACGGCGGGTGCACGACGACGACGTCGGCGCCGACGGCCCGCGCCATCTCTGCGCTGCGCTCGAGCTTGCCCCAGGGCTCGGTGCCCCACACCCGCTGCGTGATCAGCAGGCAGGGTGCGTGGATCGCGCACACCGGCACCTGGTGGTAGTCCGACAGGTGCCGGACCGCGTCGATCTCCTGGCTGATCGGGTCGATGCCGACCATGACCTCGACGGCGTCGTACCCGAGGCGCGCGGCGAGCTCGAACGCCCTGCGCCGTCGTCTCGGGATAGACCGAGGCGGTGGACAGAGCGATCACCCGGCCAGCGTAGCCATCCGGGGTGGCCGGTCCTCAGCGTCGGTGCCGCACGCTGATCTGGTCGAGCCGCTCCAGGATGATGCCCTCGCGCAGCGCCCACGGGCAGATCTCGAGCTGGTCGAGGTCGAAGATGTCCATCACCGCGTCGGCGACGAGCGCACCGGCGACGACCTGGTGGGACCGGCTCGGCGAGACGCCGGGCAGGGCGGCCAGGTCCTCGGGCCGTCATGGCGACCAGCTCGGAGATCTTGCCGCCGAGCACGTCGGCCGGAAGCGCTGCGCCGCACGAGCGGCCCCTCGGCCGACGGCGCGGCACCGCAGATGCGGGCCAGCGACCGGAACGTCTTGGACGTCGCCACCGCGTGGTCCGGGGTGCCGTGGCGGAGCACCGCACCGGCGTCGCGGGCGATGTCGGCGCGGATCTTCCACCGCAGCTTGCGGATCGCGTCGTCGTCCGACCGTGCCGCCGCAGCCAGTCGCGGGTGAGCCGACCGGCGCCCAGCGGCAGCGACTGCGCGACGTCGGGGGCCTCGTCGGACCCGACCGCGATCTCCAGCGAGCCACCACCGATGTCGAAGACGGCCAGCCGGCCCGACGACCAGCCGAACCAGCGGCGTACGGCGAGGAAGGTCAGCCGGGCCTCGTCCTCGCCCGGCAGCACCTCGATGTCGACGCCGGTCTGCTGCCGCACGTGCTCGAGCACGTCCTCGGAGTTGCTGGCGTCGCGGACCGCCGAGGTGGCGAAGCCCAGCATCTCCTCGCAGCCCTTGTCCTCGGCGACCACGAGCGCGTCGCCGACGAACCTCGTCAAGCGCGGCCACGCCGCTGTCGTTGACGGCGCCGGTCTCGTCGAGGTGCTCGGCGAGCCGCAGCGGCTCCTTGTGGGAGAAGGCCGGCAGCGGCGCTGCGCCCCCGTGGGCGTCGACGACCAGCAGGTGCCCGGTGTTCGAGCCGATGTCCAGCACGCCCAGCCTCATGCTCGGCAGGTTACCGGCCCTGCGCCTCGGACGACCCGGTCGAGCGACGTACCCTTGCCGGCGTGCCAGAGGTCGACCTCGTCTTTCCCCGTGCCTGGGTCGAGTTCCCCGACCCCGCCGACGAGTCCCAGGTGTTCCAGTGCGACCTCACCTGGCTGACGTCGCGCTGGACGTGCATCTTCGGCGCGGGCTGCCCGGGCATCTACGCCGACCGGCCCGACGACGGCTGCTGCACGCTCGGCGCGCACTTCTCCGACAAGGACGACGAGAAGCGCGTGAAGAAGTGGAAGAAGCGGCTCGACCCGGAGCACTGGCAGTTCCACGACCAGGGCCAGGGCGGCGACTGGGTCGAGACCGACGAGGACGGCGACCGCAAGACCGCCGTCGTCGAGGGCGCCTGCATCTTCCTCAACCGGCCGGGCTTCGCCGGCGGTGAGGGCTGCGCGCTGCACGGGCTGGCGCTGCGCGAGGGCCGGCACTTCGTGGAGACCAAGCCCGACGTGTGCTGGCAGCTGCCGATCCGGCGTACGTTCCGCGACGTCGAGCTGCCCGACGGCACGGCGTACACGGAGATCTCGATCGCGGAGTACGACCGGCGCGGCTGGGGACCGGGCGGCCACGACCTCGACTGGTACTGCTCGGGCAACACCGAGGCGCACATCGGCGCAGGACCCGGTCTACCTCTCCAACGACCGCGAGCTGGTCGAGCTGATGGGCCAGGCGGCGTACGACGAGCTGGTCGACCACTGCGAACGTCACATCGCGTCGCGGTCCCGGCTCGCGATACACCCGGCCGACCCGGACATCAGCCGTTGACCGTTCCCCAGACACCAGGAACGCGCGACATGGAAACCGCTAGCCGAGGGGTCCGTCCGCGAGGAGGCGCGAGCGGGGCAATCGCGACTGACCTCTCGGCGAGCTCAGCCCAGCGCGACGGCACCCTTCAGGGAAACCCGGCCACAGGTGCCTGACACCAGCCACAAGCGCTTTTGACCACCTAGGACGACCGCAGCTTGGCGGCCAGTTGTTCGGGCATCGGCTCGTAGCGGGCGAACGTCCGTGTGAATGATGCGGCGCCGTGCGAGAACGCGCGCAGGTCGATGGCGTAGCGGACGATCTCGGTCTGCGGCACCTCGGCCCGCACCAGCGTGCGGTCGTCGCCCACCGGCTCGGAGCCGAGCACGCGCCCGCGGCGGCCGGACAGGTCGCTCATCACCGTGCCGACCAGGTCGTCGGGCACCAGCACGGCGACCTCGTCGACCGGCTCGAGCAGCGCGATCTTCGCGCTCGCGGCGGCCTCGCGCAGGGCGAGCGCGCCGGCGGTCTGGAAGGCCATGTCGGAGGAGTCGACGCTGTGCGCCTTGCCGTCGTGCAGGGTCACCCGGATGTCGACGACGGGGTAGCCCGCGGCGACCCCCTTCTCCATCTGGGCCCGCACGCCCTTCTCCACCGAGGGGATGAACTGCCGCGGCACCGCGCCGCCGACGACCTTGTCGACGAACTCGAAGCCGGAGCCCTGCGGCAGCGGCTCGACCTCGATGTCGCAGACGGCGTACTGCCCGTGGCCGCCGGACTGCTTGACGTGGCGGCCCTTCGCCTGCGGCCTTGGTCGCGAACGTCTCGCGCAGCGGCACCCGCAGCTCGACCTGGTCGACGCCGGCGCCGTGCCGGTTCTCGAGCCGGTCGAGCACGACGTCGGCGTGCGCCTCGCCCATGCACCACAGCACGATCTGGTGGGTCTCGGCGTTGTGCTCGATGCGCAGGGTCGGGTCCTCGGCCGCGAGCCGCTGGAGACCCTGGCCGAGCTTGTCCTCGTCGGCCTTGGCGCGTGCCTCGATCGCCAGCGGCAGCAGCGGTTCGGGCATCGACCACGGCTTGAGCACGAGCGGGCGTGTCCTTGTCGGACAGCGTGTCGCCGGTCTCGGCGCGGCTCAGCCGGCCGATCGCGCAGATGTCGCCGGCGACCACCTGGTCGCGGGGCGCTGGGTCTTGCCGAGCGGCAACGACAGGGCGCCGATCCGCTCGTCCTCGTCGTGGTCCTCGTGGACCCCGCTCGCCTCGTCCTCGGGGACGCCGAAGAACGACGAGAAGTGCCCGGACACGTGCACCGTGGCGTCGGGCCGGACGGTGCCGGAGAAGACCCGGACCAGGCTGACCCGGCCGACGTACGGGTCGGACGTCGTCTTGACGACCTCCGCCACCAGCGGGCCCTCGGGGTCGCAGGTGATCGCGGGTCCGGCCTTGCCCGTCGGGGGTGAACACCTCGGGCATCGGGTGCTCGAGCGGGGAGGGGAACCCGGCGACGATCAGGTCGAGCAGCTCCGTGGCGCCGACGCCGACGTCGACGAGTCCACCGGGAGCACCGGGTGGAACGAGCCGCGCGCGACCGCGCGCTCGAGGTCCTCGACGCAGCAGGTCCCGGTCGATCTCCTCGCCGCCGAGGAAGCGGTCCATGAGGGTCTCGTCCTCGGACTCCTCGATCACCGCCTCGATCAGCGCGGCCCGCTGCTCGTCGTGGGCGTGGTCGTCGGAGAGCAGCCCGACGAGCTGGTCGCCCTCACGGAGGTACACCGGCACGACCTTGTCGCCGAACGCCGCCTGCGCCTGGAGCGACGACGCCGTCGTAGTCGGCGCGGGCGTGGTCGAGCTTGGTGACCACGACGACGCGCGGCATGCCGACCTCCGCGCACTCGCGCCACAGCGCCTTGGTCGGCTCGTCGACGCCCTCGTTGGCGGCGATCACGAACAGCGCGCAGTCGGCCGCCCGCAGCCCGGCCCGCAGCTCACCGACGAAGTCGGCGTAGCCGGGGGTGTCGAGCAGGTTGATCTTGACCCCGTCGTGCATGAGCGGCGCGAGCGCCAGCCCGACGGACCGCTGCTGCCGGTGCTCGGCCTCGTCGAAGTCGCAGACCGTCGTGCCCTCGACGATCGCTCCCGGCCCTGTTCAGCACACCGGCCGAGACCAGCAGGGTCTCGACCAGTGTCGTCTTTCCTGATCCCGCGGGCCCCACGAGGGCCACGTTGCGGATCGCATCAGCCCGGTCCGCGACCGGGACACCTTCCTTTGCCTGCTCTGGGCTGCTCCCTGCTTCCCTGCCACTGTCGACGCGCCTCCTCGACCAGGTCTGAGGCTCCTCACTGTTCACCCGCGGCGGGGGGTCGCACAAGGGGCGTGCGTCGGACCCCAGTGTCGAGCCGTTGCCCGCGCACTCGGCGACAATGCTCCGTATGCGCCTGGACCATCTCTCGTACGCCGCCGGACCCGATGGGCTCGCATGGCACCGCGCGTCGGCATCGGCGCGCTGCTGGGTGAGGAGTTCCGCGACGGGGGCATCCACCCGCGCTTCGGCACCCGCAACATGGTGCTGCCGCTGAGCCAGGGCACCTACCTCGAGGTCGTGGAGGTGCTCGACCACCCGGCCTCCGACAAGGCACCGTTCGGCCAGGCCGTCCGCGCCCGCTCCGAGCTCGGCGGCGGCTGGCTCGGCTGGGTGGTGGCGGTCGACGACATCGCCAAGGTCGAGGCCCGGCTCGGCCGCAGGCGGTCGCACGGCAACCGGCACCGCCCCGACGGCGTCGAGCTGCGCTGGAAGCAGATCGGCGTCAAGGGCCTGCAGTCCGACCCGCAGCTGCCGTTCTTCGTGCAGTGGGAGTCGCCCGACGACCGCAGCACCCGTCGAACGGCTCGACCGGCGCAGGTCCGCCTCGAGACCCTGGAGATCGCCGGCGACCCGCACCGGGTCAGCGAGTGGCTCGGCGACCCGGTGACGGGGCCGCTGGAGGACGTCAACGTCGAGTGGGTCGGCGCCGCACGGCACGCCGGGCGTGGTCGCCGCGCAGTTCAGCACCCGGTCCGGGCTCGTCCGCATCTGACCTCGGCCACCCGCCGTGGCGAAGCCTCTTGACGGCGCGGTGCCCAGCCCGAACATCTGGCACCACCCGCAGACCTACGAGATCGAGAACCGCGCGGTCGACCCCGACGGCGCGATCGAGGCGGCGATGCGGTCCGTCGCGTCGTGGCAGGGCCGGCGACTTCCTCGACCTCGGGTGCGGCACCGGCTTCCACCTGCCGCGCTGGGCCGCCGAGGCCCGGTCGGTGCTCGGCGTGGAGCCGCACCCCGACCTCGCGGCGGTCGCGGTCCGACGTACCGCCCGGCTCCCCCACGTCTCGGTGCGAGTCGGCACGGCGCAGCGGATCCCGCTCGCCCGACGCGTCCGTCGACGTGGCGCAGGCGCGGTGGGCCTACTTCTTCGGGCCCGGCTGCGAGCCCGGGCTGTCGCGAGCTGGAGCGGGTGATGCGACGCGGCGGCACGGCGTTCGTGGTCGACAACGACGCGCGCCGCTCGACGTTCGGGGGGTGGTTCCGGCGCGGCTACCCGAAGGTCGACCCGGCGGAGGTCGAGCGGTTCTGGTCACGGCACGGCTGGCAGCGCAGCGCGGTCGACATCGCTGTGGCGCTTCGAGTCACGCGCCGACCTGGAGGCGGTGGTGCGGATCGAGCTCCCCGGCGACGTGGCGGAGGCCGTGCTGCGCGAGCACGGGACCGCCGACGGACTCGAGGTCGACTACGCCGTCAACGTGTGGTGGCGGCGCTACTGAGCTACCCCGGCGCTACGTGGTCGCCCGGACGGACAGCGTCGGGCGTGAGGGTGACGCCCGAGCTCGGTCGATGCGGTCGGTGTGCGAGCAGGTCGCCGAGGCAGCTGGACGATCTCGACCGCGACCTGCTCCAGCGGCTGCCGCACCGACGTCAGCCCGGGCGAGCAGACCTGGGCGGCCAGCGAGTCGTCGAAGCCGACCACCGACCACGTCGCGTCCGGGCCGGAGGTCCCGCTCGTGCAGGGCCCGGAGCACGCCCATCGCCAGGGTGTCGCTCGCGCACACGAACGCGGTCGGCTGCTCGACGTCGAGCAGGGCGTGCGCCGCCCGGCGGCCGAAGTCGAGGGTGTCGTCGCCGCGGGCGCTGAGCCGGCTGGTCGACAGACCGTGCTCGTGCATCCGGTCGGCCCAGCCGCTGCGCCGGTCCTCGCCGATGTAGGAGCCCTTCTGCCAGCCGACCCAGGCGATCCGCTCGTGACCGCGCTCGACGAGGTGGTCGACGGCGAGCACGACGCCCGCGCGGCCGTCGACGTCGACCCACGGGTGCCGCGCGCCGCGGGTCACCCCAGGGCCGGCCGAACGCCACGAACGGCACCCCCCGCTCCTCGAGCCAGGCCGCCTGCGGGTTGCCGCGGTAGGTGTCGGTGACGCACGAAGGCGTCGACCGCGGCCGAGCGCAGCAGCTCGTCGTACCCGTCCAGCGGGTCGGCCTCGGCCGTGACCACCTCCGCGGTCTCCGCGTCGAGACTCGCGTCCGCTCCGACCTGGCCGCCGGTGAAGAGCAGCACGTGGTAGCCGGCGTCGCGGGTGCTCTCCACCAGCGAGTGCAGGAACCGGTCCATCAGCGCGTTGGCGCTGTCCTCGACGGCGGGCTCGACCCGCAGCCCGATCAGGTGGGAGGCGCGGGTGCGCAGGTTGCGAGCGGCGCGGTTGGGTGAGTAGCCGAGCCGCTCGATCGCCTCCTGGACCCGCTCGAGGGTCTCCGGGCGGAGCAGGTCGGGGCTGTTCAGCGCGTTGGACACGGTCTGCCGGGAGACGCCGGCCTCGGCCGCGACCGTGGCCAGCGTGGGCGCGCCGCCTCGGTCGGGACGTCTGGTCATCGGCTGCTCCCCCGGTGTACGACGCCCTGCGCGGGCGCCCCTCGTGCTTGGCTGGAACGATCCAATGGTAACCGCCACACTCGGAGCCGGTCGGCCGGCCGTGCCTGACCGGGACTGTCGGCGGCCTCCCCTACGGTCCCTCCATGAGCAGCTCTCGTTCGACCGGCCGCGCCAAGACCCGCCCCAGCCACCGCTGCTCGCGAGTGCGGCTGGGAGACCGCCAAGTGGGTCGGCCGGTGCGGTGAGTGCCAGGCCTGGGGCAGCGTCGCGGAGGCCGGGGCGCCGAAGGGCCGCACCCAGGCGGGTCCGGTGACCTCGCCGGCGGTGCCGATCGGCCAGGTGCCGATCGAGGACTCCCGTGCGCGCAGCAGCGGGGTCCCCGAGCTCGACCGCGTGCTCGGCGGCGGGCTGGTCCCCGGGGCGGCCGTGCTGCTCGCCGGCGAGCCGGGCGTCGGCAAGTCGACCCTGCTGCTGGAGGTGGCCGCGCAGACGGCGCGCTCGGGCCTGCGCACCCTCTACGTCACCGGCGAGGAGTCCGCGTCGCAGGTGCGGCTGCGCGCCGACCGCACGCGGCGGGGTCCACCACGACCTGTTCCTGGCGGCCGAGACCGACCTCGGTGCGGTGCTCACCCACATCCACGAGGTGCAGCCCGAGCTGCTCGTCATCGACTCGGTGCAGACCATCGGCGCGCCCGACGTCGACGGCATCCCGGGCGGCGTGACGCAGGTCAAGCGAGGTCGCGGCCGCTCTCGTCCGGGTGGCCAAGACCCAGAACATCGCGACCGTGATGGTCGGCCACGTCACCAAGGACGGCTCGATCGCCGGCCCGCGGGTGCTCGAGCACCTCGTCGACGTCGTGCTGCAGTTCGAGGGCGAGCGCGACTCCCGGCTGCGCATGGTGCGCGCGGTCAAGAACCGCTTCGGCCCGGTCGACGAGGTCGGCTGCTTCGACCTGTCCGGCAGCGGCATCGTGGCGGTGACCGACCCGACCGGGCTGTTCGTGGCCCGGCACCATCAGCCGGTGGCAGGCACGTGCGTCTCGGTGGTGATGGAGGGCCGCCGGCCGATCCTGGCCGAGGTGCAGGCCCTGGTGACCCCGTCGGCGGCCGAGCGCCCTCGTCGTACGACGTCGGGACTGGACTCCTCCCGCGCGGCGATGATCGTCGCGGTGCTCCAGCAGCGCTGCCGGATCAACCTGCACAGCCAGGACGTGTTCGCCTCGACCGTGGGCGGCGTCCGCATCCAGGAGCCGGCGGCCGACCTGGCGACCGCGATCGCCATCGCGTCCGCCTGGAAGTCGCGCGAGGTCCCGACCGACGTGGTCGCCATCGGCGAGATCGGTCTGGCGGGCGAGCTGCGCAGGGTCCGCGACACACCGCAGCGGATCGCGGAGGCGGCCCGGCTCGGCTTCGGCGCCGCCATCGTCCCGCTGGAGCAGGGTGGTCGTCCCGGTGCGGTGCGCACGGTCGACGGGCTCGAGGTCGTCGGCGTGCCCGACCTCGACGCCGCGCTGCGCGTGCTCGACCTCGCCCGGGCTGACGTGGTGCCGCTGTTCGGCGCGGGCAGCCCCGGTCCCGACCTCGACGTCGGGTAGTCGCCTGCACCGCGTCGCGCGCTACTCCCCCTAGACTGACGTCCGCGACACGCCGGGACCGAGTGGCCGGCATCGAGGATTCGGGAGACACGTGGGACCCACCGACCGGGACGCCAACCTTCGCCTGCGCGCGACGCTGGCGAACATCGCCCCCGGCACCGCTCTGCGCGACGGGCTGGAGCGAATCCTGCGCGGCCGCACCGGCGCCCTGATCGTGCTCGGCTCCGACAAGACCGTCGAGTCGATCTCGACCGGTGGCTTCGAGCTCGACGTGACGTTCACGTCCACCGGCCTGCGCGAGCTGGCCAAGATGGACGGCGCGATCATCCTGGACCGCGACGCCAGCCGGATCATCTACGCCGCCGTGCACCTGATGCCGGACCCGTCGATCTACTCCGACGAGACCGGCACCCGGCACCGCACCGCCGACCGGGTCGCGCGGCAGACCGGCTTCCCGGTGATCTCGGTGTCGCAGTCGATGCAGATCATCGCGGTGTACGTCGGCGAGACCCGCTACGTCCTGGAGGACTCCGGCCAGATCCTGTCCCGCGCCAACCAGGCGCTGGCGACCCTGGAGCGCTACAAGCTGCGCCTCGACGAGGTCTCCAGCACCCTGTCCGCACTGGAGATCGAGGACCTGGTCACCGTCCGCGACGTCGCCGTGGTCGCCCAGCGGCTGGAGATGGTCACCCGGATCGCGTCGGAGATCGAGGACTACGTGCTCGAGCTGGGCACCGACGGCCGGCTGCTGTCGCTGCAGCTCGACGAGCTCGTCACCGGCGTGGACCTGGAGCGGGAGCTGGTGATCCGCGACTACCTGCCGCTGACCCGGCGCCGGCGCAGCGCGATCGAGGTGCTGGCCGACCTGGAGGCGCTCAGCCCGGCGGACCTGGTGGACGTGGCCGCGGTTGCCCGGGCCCTCGGTCTCGGCGCCAGCGAGCACCTCGACGGCGCCGTCACCCCGCGCGGCTACCGGCTGCTGGCCAAGGTGCCGCGCCTGCCCGGCGCCGTGGTGGACCGGCTGGTCGACCACTTCGGCAGCCTGCAGAAGCTGCTGTCGGCGAGCATCGACGACCTGCAGGCCGTGGACGGCGTCGGGGAGCTCCGGGCGCGCAGCGTGCGTGAGGGGCTCTCCCGGCTGGCCGAGTCGAGCATCCTCGAGCGCTACGTCTAGTAGCGGCCGCGTTGCTCGAGCGTCGTCCACTGCGATGGCAAGCGCCGGAGCGAAGCGGGCCGGCGGCCCTCGTGACGGCACGCGGCCAGCGTGCGTCATGGGCGGCGTTAGCGGGCGATTGGTGGTCGGGGTACTACTCCGGATTCTGCTCTCGGTCGTCGCGGTCGTCGCTGCGCTGCTCGTTCCTCTGGTTGTTCTTGCCTCGTCCTTGTCGGGCTTGGGCTTCGCGGTCCGCGTCGGCGCCACCGGCGGCTCGAGCTCGAACTGCACGTCTGTCGGCTCGGCCCCGAAGGCCGCCGCCTCGACGTGGTAGAACCCCGGCAGCGCCCAGGCGGGCTGACGCGAGCACGTGCTGTCGGAGCGCTGGCCGCGCCAGCCCATGTCCACCTTGGCCGGCACGTCCTTGCGGACGACGACGTCGACCTGTGGGACGGCGTCGGGACAGTCCTGGCTCGACCAGATCCGGTCGTCGCCGGAGGTGACCTTGACGACCAGCGACTCGGGGGACACCGTCCAGGTGCAGGCCGGCGACTCCAGGGTGGTCAGCTTGAGCCGGAAGTGCACGACGCTGCCCGCGCGCGCCGTCTCGCGCAGCTTCGGCTTCACCACGACGTCCGAGCTGACACAGGGGCCGGTCGGCTGGGCCAGCGGGGTCTTGGTCTTCTCCGGCTTGCGCTTCCTGCCTTCCCGGTCGCGGCCGCGGTCGCGTGCCGCCTCGGGGTCTGCGTCGGCGGTCGACGCTGACGGTGATGCGGTCCGACGGCGCGCTGTCGGCGCCGACGACCCGGGCTGAGTCCGCTGCCGGGTCGCCCGTGCCGCCGAGCAGCCGGGCGATGCCGAAGACGAGGGCGAGCGCGACACCGAGCACCAGCACACGGCGTACCCAGTACACGCGCGCCGGCAACGGTCCTCGCGGACGAGCCATCGACCTCATGGACGAACGGTAACTTCGCGGACCACCCGGTCCCGGTATGCCACTCCGCCGGCGCCCGGATCGACCCGCTCATTAGGGTTGAGGCGCCATGACCGCCGTCGCGCCGCTGCCCGCCCGGGTCCTCCCCTGGTACGACGAGCACGCCCGCGACCTGCCCTGGCGCGACCCGTCGGCCTCGCCCTGGGCGGTCATGGTCAGCGAGTTCATGCTGCAGCAGACGCCGGTCTCCCGGGTGCTGCCGGTGTACGAGCAGTGGCTGGAGCGCTGGCCCGAGCCGGCCGACCTGGCGGCCGCGCCCGCGGGCGAGGCGGTGCGCGCGTGGGGGCGGCTCGGCTACCCGCGCCGCGCTCTTCGGCTGCACGCCGCCGCCACCGAGATCGTGCAGCGCCACGGCGGCGAGGTGCCGGCCGGCTACGACGACCTCATCGCCCTGCCCGGCGTCGGCGACTACACGGCCGCCGCGATCGCGTCGTTCGCGTTCGGGCGGCGCCACGTCGTGCTGGACACCAACGTGCGGCGGGTGCTGACGCGGACACTCGCCGGCGTGGAGTACCCCGCCGCCACCGTGACGCGTGCCGAGCGGGAGCTCGCGACGACGGTGCTGCCGAGCGATGCGCCGACCGCCGCCGCGCTGGTCGGTGGCGGCCATGGAGCTCGGGGCCACCGTGTGCGCGGCGGCGTCACCGCGCTGCGGGGCGTGCCCCGTCGCCGACCTCTGCGCATGGCGGACGGCCGGCTACCCGGCGTACGACGGACCGCCGCGGCGCGGCCAGACCTACGACGGCACCGACCGGCAGTGCCGTGGCCGGATCCTCGCGCTGGCCCGCGACGACCACGCGCCGGTGCACCGGTCCCGCATCGACTCGGCCTGGCCGGCCGACGAGCAGCGCGAGCGCTGCCTGGCGTCACTCGTCCAGGACGGCCTGCTGGTCCGCGTCGGCGACGAGACCTACGCGCTCCCCTAGCCCCGAGACGCAGCGAGGGCGTCCCCGATGGTGGGGACGCCCTCGTCGTGCGCTCGGAGTCAGCCGGCCTCGGTGTCGCCGGTCGCGGCGGCCTCGATGGGCGGCAGGTCGGGAAGCTCGCTCTTCGGGTTGCCCTCGAACGTGAACTTCGCCTCCACGCCCTCGCCCTCGACGTCGACCAGCACGATCTGGCCCGGACCGACCTCGCCGTACAGCATCTTCTCGGCGAGGGTGTCCTCGATCTCGCGCTGCACGGTGCGGCGCAGCGGCCGGGCCCCGAGCACGGGGTCGAACCCGCGCGTGGCGAGCAGGTCCTTGGCGGCCTGGGTGAGCTCGATCGACATGTCGCGGTCCTTCAGCCGCGAGCTCCACGCCCGCGATCATGTTGTCGACCATGTGGACGATCTGCTCCCGCGTGAGCGGCGGGAACACCACGACCTCGTCGACGCGGTTGAGGAACTCGGGCCGGAAGTGCTGCTTGAGCTCCTCGGAGACCTTGCGCCTTCATCCGGTCGTAGTTGCCCTCGACGTCGGTGGTCTGCTGGAAGCCGAGGCTCGCGCCCTTGCTGATGTCGCGGGTGCCGAGGTTGGTCGTCATGATGATGACGGTGTTCTTGAAGTCGATCGACCCGGCCCTGCGAGTCGGTCAGGCGACCCTCCTCGAGGATCTGCAGCAGCGAGTTGAAGATGTCCGGGTGGGCCTTCTCGACCTCGTCGAAGAGCACCACCGAGAACGGCTTGCGGCGCACCTTCTCGGTCAGCTGGCCGCCCTCCTCGTAGCCGACGTAGCCGGGAGGCGAGCCGAACAGCCGCGAGACGGTGTGCTTCTCGCTGAACTCGCTCATGTCGAGCTGGATCAGCGCGTCCTCGTCGCCGAAGAGGAACTCCGCGAGCGACTTGGACAGCCACGTCTTACCGACGCCGGACGGGCCGGCGAAGATGAACGAGCCACCGGGACGCTTGGGGTCCTTCAGGCCGGCCCGGGTGCGACGGATCGCCCGGCTGAGCGCCCGGACGGCCTCCTCCTGGCCGATGACGCGCTTGTGCAGCTCGTCCTCCATCTTGAGCAGCCGGGTGGACTCCTCCTCGGAGAGCTTCACGATCGGGATGCCGGTGGCGACCGCGAGGACCTCGGCGATGAGCTCCTCGTCGACCTCGGCGACGACGTCCATGTCGCCGGCCTTCCACTGCTTCTCGCGCTCGCCCTTGGCGAGGATCAGCTTCTTCTCCTCGTCGCGCAGCGATGCGGCCAGCTCGAAGTCCTGGCTGTCGATGGCGCCTTCCTTGCGGCGGCGTACGTCGGCGATCTTGTCGTCGAACTCGCGCAGGTCCGGCGGCGCGGTCATCCGGCGGATGCGCAGCCGGGACCCGGCCTCGTCGATGAGGTCGATCGCCTTGTCGGGGAGGAACCGGTCGGAGACGTAGCGGTCGGCCAGCGTCGCCGCCGAGACCAGGGCCTCGTCGGTGATCGTGACCCGGTGGTGCGCCTCGTAGCGGTCGCGCAGGCCCTTGAGGATCTCGATCGTGTGCGCGATCGACGGCTCCTGCACCTGGATCGGCTGGAACCGGCGCTCGAGAGCGGCGTCCTTCTCGAGGTGCTTGCGGTACTCGTCGAGCGTGGTCGCACCGATGGTCTGCAGCTCGCCGCGGGCCAGCATCGGCTTGAGGATCGAGGCCGCGTCGATGGCGCCCTCGGCCGCACCCGCACCGACGAGGGTGTGCAGCTCGTCGATGAACAGCACGATGTCGCCGCGGGTCTTGATCTCCTTGAGCACCTTCTTCAGGCGCTCCTCGAAGTCACCGCGGTAGCGGGAGCCGGCGACCAGGGAGCCGAGGTCGAGGCTGTAGATCTGCTTGTCCTTGAGCGTCTCCGGGACGTCGCCGCGCACGATCGCCTGGGCGAGGCCCTCGACGCACGCGGTCTTGCCGACGCCGGGCTCGCCGATCAGCACCGGGTTGTTCTTGGTGCGGCGCGACAGCACCTGCATGACGCGCTCGATCTCCTTCTCGCGCCCGATGACCGGGTCGAGCTTCCCCTCGCGCGCCGCCTGGGTGTAGTTGCGGCCGAACTGGTCGAGGACCAGCGAGGACGACGGCGCGCCCTCCTGGCGGTGCCCCGGCGGTCGCGGTCTCCTTGCCCTGGAAGCCGGAGAGCAGCTGGATGACCTGCTGGCGGACCCGGTTGAGGTCGGCGCCGAGCTTGACCAGCACCTGGGCGGCGACGCCCTCACCCTCGCGGATGAGGCCGAGCAGGATGTGCTCGGTGCCGATGTAGTTGTGGCCGAGCTGCAGCGCCTCGCGCAGCGAGAGCTCCAGCACCTTCTTGGCGCGCGGGGTGAACGGGATGTGCCCGCTCGGCGCCTGCTGGCCCTGGCCGATGATCTCCTCGACCTGGGCGCGGACGGCCTCCAGCGAGATGCCGAGGCTCTCGAGAGCCTTCGCGGCGACGCCCTCACCCTCGTGGATGAGGCCGAGCAGGATGTGCTCGGTGCCGATGTAGTTGTGGCTGAGCATCCGGGCTTCTTCCTGCGCCAGGACGACCACCCGACGGGCCCGGTCTGTGAACCGCTCGAACATTCGCATCGCTCCTTGCCATGCCCCGGCACTCAGCCGGGGCGTTTCACGTGCCCGTGTGCCTACTTGCAGTCTGCAGCACGTGCACGGGGTCGTTACGGGGATGCCCCGATGTTCGAGGCACGTGGTCTCAACCCCGCTGACCACCCTACGTGTTCCGGATCGGCCCCGGTAACGGCTTCGCCGTCAGCGAACACCGCCTCACCCGGGGTTCCCCGAACGGGGTCGAGTCACGCCTCGCGGCGCTAGTGGGCCGCGTCGTAGGCGGAGCGCACGTCGGCCGACACCCGGCCCCGCTCGGGCACGTCCCAGCCGTTCTCGCGCGCCCACGACCGGACCTCTGCGGCGCTCGGGCCGTCCGCGGCCGGCTTGGTCGACGGACCCGTCCCGGAGGCCGCCTGGCCGCGGCGGCGCCGGCCACCGGTCCGGCGGCCGTGTCCGACGTACAACGCAAGCGCCTCGCGCAGCTCGGAGGCGTGCGACTCGTTGAGGTCGATCTCGTAGTCCACGCCGTCGAGCCCGAACGACACGGTCTCGGCGGCGTCGCTGCCGTCGAGGTCGTCGACGAGGATCACATTCACACGCTGAGCCATTTTGGGGCCTTTCGGAATTTGCCCGCGGAAAGCGCGGATCACCCAGGTAATGGCCGAAGATTAGCGCAGAATTCGATTCCGATAATCGGAGTATTTCAATTTGCGCGAAATCACTCGGGGCGGAGCAGCGGGAACAGGATCGTCTCGCGGATCGCCGGCGCCGGTGAGCAGCATGACCAGCCGGTCGACGCCCATGCCCATGCCGCCGGCCGGCGGCATGCCGTACTCCATCGCCCTGAGGAACGCCTCGTCGAGGTCCATCGCCTCCGGGTCGCCCTTGGCCGCGAGCAGCGACTGCTCGACCAGCCGCTCGCGCTGGATGACCGGGTCGTTGAGCTCGGTGTACGCCGGCGCCAGCTCGACGCCGTTGATGATCAGGTCGAACGCCTCCACCAGCCCCGGCTTGCTGCGGTGCGGCTTGGCGAGCGGTCGGACCGACTCGGGGTAGTCCTCGACGAACGTGGGCTGGATCAGGGTGTCCTCGACGAGCTGCTCGTAGAGCTCGAGCACGATCTCCCCGGCGTTCCAGTGCGGCTGCAGCTCGATCTCGCGGTCGCTCGGCGTACTTCTTCAGCTCTCGACCGGGGTGTCCACCGTGACCTCCTCGCCGAGCTGCTCGCCGACGAGGTCGAGGATGCTCGCGGAGCGCCACGTCCTGCTCGAGGTCGATCTCGTCGCCGTCGCGGGCCGGTCACGACGGTCCGGCCCAGCGCCGCGGGCGGCGTCGAGCGACCAGCGAGCGGACCAGCTCCTTCATGGTGTCGATGTCGCCGTAGGCCTCGTAGGCCTCCAGCATCGAGAACTCCGCCGCGTGCGTGGAGTCGAGGCCTTCGTTGCGGAAGGTGCGGCCGATCTCGTAGACCCGGTCGACGCCGCCGATCATCGCCTTCTTGAGGTCGAGCTCGAGCGCGATCCGCAGCAGCATCTCCTGGTCGAAGCGCGTTGAGGTGCGTGCGGAACGGCCGAGCCGCGGCGCCGCCGTTGGTGAGCTGCAGGATCGGGCGTCTCGACCTCGACGTACCCGCGCTCGTCGAGCGTGCTGCGCAGCGACTTGAGCACGGTCGCCTTGGTGCGCACCATCTCGCGCGGCTCCGGGCCGCACGCATCATGTCGACGTAGCGCAGCCGGACCCTCGCCTCGTCCGACAGCGGCCGGTGCTCGTTGGGGAGCGGCCGGAGCGTCTTGGCGGCGATCGACCACGCGGTCGCCTGCACGGACAGCTCGCCGCGCCGGCTGGTCACGACCTCGCCCCGTCACGGCGAGCAGGTCGCCGAGGTCGACGAGCGCCTTGAACTCGGCGAGCGCCTCCTCACCCACGTCGGCGAGCGACAGCATCACCTGCAGCTCGGTGCCGTCGCCCTCGCGCAGCCGGACGAAGCACAGCTTGCCGGTGTTGCGGAGGAAGATGACCCGGCCGACGACCGAGACCTGCTCGCCGGTGTGGCTGTCGGGCTCCAGCCCCGCGTCGTCGTACCTCGTCGCGGATGTCGGCGAGCGTGTGCGTGCGCTCGACGTCGACCGGGTACGCCGGCACCGCCGGACTCGAGCAGCCGCTGCCCGCTTCTCGCGACGGACCCGCATCTGCTCGGGGAGGTCGTCCTCGGGCGCGTCGGGCCGCTGCGCGTCGCTCATGGATCTAGAGCCTATCGATCCGTCATCCTTCGACGTACAACTGCTTCACCCTACGAACGAGACGTCGTGCGTTCTGGTCGTCCAGCTCATCGAACAGGAGCGTTCGCCGGACGCCCCCCGATGCTCCAGCGGGCATCCGGGCCGGAGAAACCAGCGAGTCCAGACGTTCTGCAAGGGCCTCGAACGACGAACAGACCGCGCCGGCCAGAATCACGTCGAGGTCATACATGAGTCCCTCGTCCGCCTGCGAGGCGTGGAGATAGCTGACAACGGGTTTCCCACTTGCCATGAAGTCAAGAGCATCCTCTGCATGATCCGTCACCATTCCCACCGCGACTCGGTGCAGCACCTCGTCATACGGGAACTCGCGCGTCGCAAAGTGCAGCGCTCCGATGGGACGCAGGCGCCGTGACAGCAGTCGCGATCGATCGGTCCTGTGGTCTCGGAAGCCGAGAACGACCCGGTTGCGCTCGCACCAGTGGCCCAGCCACGCCACCTGCTCGTCTGTGAAGGGGTCGTCAACGGAGCGCCCAGGCGCTGGCTCGTCCGGCGCGAAGAACACCAAGCGACGATCACCGACCAGTTCACGCACACGCTCCTCCTGTGCCCGAAGGTCAGCCGGCAGGCGGAAGTGCTCACGGAGCAAGAGATCGTTCCTCAAGGCTCCTGTCGCCCACACTGATTCTGGAGGCAGGGGATACAGGGCCACCGACGTCGCGAGGGCATCCAACTTCGAAGACGCCACAGCGAACGCCAGTCGGCCATTGTCCTCGCGCTCTTCGTCAGTCATCGAGCTCACCGCGGATCGTGCAGGCGGGTGCCGAGACCAACGTGGATGAATCGGTGCCTCCGCGGCGACAGCGGGTACGGCAGGCTGACGCGGGGCGTCTCGCGGACGAAGATGTGGCGGCAGCGCAGTGCGGCTTCCTGCCCCTCGGCATTCATCAACGGGACCACGAGAACGTTCTGCCCCGGGAATATCAACGCGTCGACCCCGCGTCAGAATGACCTTCTTGATGGTGGGATCGTCCCGAATCTCCTCGAGAATGGCGCGCTGACTTCCCGAGAGAACGTGGTCCTGAGTGCCGACCGGAAAGGCCCACCAGTGGTCGAACGTCGGAGACATCCGGTCCGCGTCAACGACTCCCCACCATGACAGCCGCGCTCGGGTCTTCGCGCCGCCGGCGCGATCCGAGACCAACGAAAAGCTCCGCCGGAGGCGATCATCGGGTGAGACCCGGAGCAGGTTCCTCTCGACCATTTCCACGGGAGCGTCAGGAACGCACGCGCGCACCCGATCACGCCATCTCACCAGATCCGGAACGTCACGGCTGTTCTCCGAGAGGAAGTTGCGTTTGAGGATTGGAAATCCCCGTTCGAGCAACTCGAAGTACTGATCTGTGTACAAGGGATGAAATGCGTACAGCTCCGGGATGAAGGTGCTGAAGTCGAATCCTCGGCACATGAGGTAGCGGCTCAGCCCGATCTCGTACTTGTAGATCACCAGCGCCTTCTCGGACTGCGGTGCCACTTGATTCAGCCGTTGTCGGAAACCCGAGTCCGACAGCACCGGGCGTCGGTAGACGAGAAAGTAGGAGCTTATGTGCAGATGGTCGAGCTCATCCATGACGCGCTCGCCCACCATCTGACGCTTGACCTCGTCCTGCGACAGGGGTCGGCCCCCGTTGGAGGTCTTGTCAAAGTCGTGCCGCGTGAGCTGCAGCCCCCACCAGTCACAGGCACGGCGGTCCATCTCCTCGAACACCTGGTCGAGAGGCCGCAGGAGATAGCCGCTGTCGTTGGCAAGGACGAGCTCGTCGTACTCGTCAAGCACGTCCCACCCGACAAGCTTTCGCGCCAGGAGTGAGTACGAGCCGAAGTCATAGGCGCCGTGGGAGATTGCCCATGCCCCCCTCGTGTACTCCGCGAGCTTGCCCATCTCGGCGGGGTCCACGTACCCGTCGGAGAGGTAGTACACGTCTGCGTGACGGCTCAGTTCGCGCACGTAATCAAGGACGTAGTCGTCGATCAGTCCGTCGGCGTCATAGCCCGCGAAGAGGCACGCCCGGCGGGGCCGGAAGCCGGGCGCGTATGCCACAGGAGTCCGTGCGGCCGCGACCGGCTGCAACGGTTCGTGACCAAGGTGTCGCCCCAACAGGAGATAGTGGAGCAGCGGATTGACAGTCTCGTCACGGGGATCGAGGTACTCGGACCAGTACCACCACACGTCGAACTCACGGCTCGGATTGCGAAGCCGACGCCACCCCTTCGAGCAAAAGTGTTCGACCGGATTCAGAGTGTGCTTGATGACTTCCGGGTTCAGCCGCTTGTACTCACGGCGGTCGAAGAGCCCACTGGCCCTGATGATCGCCGTCTCGCAGCTCAAGGTCTGGTCGTCCGACGGTGAGGCTGACGGCTCCTCGCCGTCCCGCACCGGCAGTCCCTCCGCGAGCGCTGTCTTGATCAGAGCCTTCTGAGCGGCACGTCCGGCGCTTGAAGCGGATGACCATCGCGCGACGAACCTCGTCCAGGAACGAGAGAAAACATGTGGATCTGCCGCGAGTTCCCGCAGCGAGGATGGCGCTTGGTCAGTCACGAGGCGGACCCGTCGACGCCGTCGCGCGTCGTACCGTTCTCGATTGCGTGGATGAGCGCGTTCTCGCCCGCCTTCGCGACCCGGGGGTGGGCCTTCAGGTACCGCTCCACACTGAACCTCGGGCCCGGATCGCGTCCCTCACGGTAGCCGTTGCGGATGAAGTGGAGAGCTGGATCCACGCCCTTGCGCGCGACGTCGTGGTTGTGGCGGAGGTACCAAGCGGGTCGAAAGTACTTCGACTGTCGGATCGTCTGCACCTGGGCCCATTCGCGTCGCGTCACTCGCGATCTGCTCGGCCACCACCGCGCGGACATGGCCTGGCGGCGAGTCTCCCGAAAGAGAACGTCCGCAAGAGCTTTGGCAAGCAGGTCAGCTTCTTTGACCGCCTTTTGTTTGGCTCGTCGATAGGACGATTGCTGCTCCGCCATCTCCTCGTGTTCTGCCCGCGACTTCAACAGCTCGAGCCGGCACAGCCGCAACTCCTCCTGCAATCGCGCCAGCTCGCTGGTAGAACGGCTGGCGTCAACAGCGGAATCCTCAGCGGTTCCCAACAAAATCACCTTTCCGACATGGCGCTCTACGCCTCGACTCGCCCGGGTAGCCTATTAGTCACTCACCTCAGAGCTGTGGCGCGTTGCGGAAGTAGACGATCTCAAGCCCCAGCAAGGTGAGCCAGGGCTGGTGGTCGGTGAAGCTGGCGCACTCCTCGACGACCATCGGGGCCAGTCCACCGGTGGCGACGACGTTGGCCTCGCCGGGCTCCAGGTGGAGCTCGGCCAGCATCCGGGCGACGATGCCGTCGACCTGGCTCGCGAAGCCGTAGAGCACGCCCGACTGGAGCGCCTCGACGGTGTTCTTGGCGATCACGGTGCGCGGCCGGAGCAGCTCGACCTTGCGCAGCTGGGCGCCGCGACGTCCGAGCGCCTCCAGCGAGATGTCGATCCCGGGAGCGATGGCGCCGCCGACGTACTGACCCTTCTCGCTGACCACGTCGAACGTCGTCGCGGTGCCGAAGTCGACGACGATGGTCGCGCCGTCGTACAGCTTGGCGGCCGCGAGCGCGTTGACGATCCGGTCGGAGCCGACCTCGCGCGGGTTGTCCATCAGCACGGGGACGCCGGTCTTCACGCCCGGCTCGACGACGACGTGGGGTACGTCGCCGTGGTACATCCGCAGCATCTCGCGCCACTCGTGCAGCACCGCCGGGACCGTCGCGCACACGGCCACCCCCGTGTGCGGTTCCGCTACCGGCGAGTCCGCCAGGAGGCCCTTGACCAGCAGTCCCCACTCGTCGGCGGTGCGCCGCTCATCGGTCGCGACCCGCCAGTGGTCCAGCACCTCGCCGTCCTGGAGCAGGCCGAGCGTGGTGTGGCTGTTGCCGATGTCGACGCACAGGAGCATCACGTCGGGTCCAGTGGTCGGAGATCCATGGCGATGTCGAGGACGGGTGCCGAGTGGGTGAGCGCTCCGACGGCCAGGAAGTCGACGCCGGTCTCGGCGACCTTGCGCGCGCCGGCCAGGTCCAGCCCGCCGGAGGCCTCCAACCGGGCGCGGCCGCGGTTGATCCCCACCGCCTCGGCCATCTCGTCGGTGCCCATGTTGTCGAGGAGGATCTGGTCGCAGCCGGCGTCCAGCAGCTCGCGGAGCTGGTCCAGGGTGGTCACCTCGACCTGGACCGGGACGTCCGGGAAGCGGGCACGCACCGCCTCGTAGGCCGCGACGACCCCACCGGCGGCGAGCACGTGGTTGTCCTTCACCAGGGCCTGGTCCGACAGCGTCGCCCGGTGGTTGACGCCGCCGCCGCAGCGCACGGCGTACTTCTCGAGGGACCGCAGGCCCGGCGTCGTCTTGCGGGTGTCGCGCACCCGTGCGCCCGTGCCGTCGAGCGCCCGCACCCAGGCGGCGGTCGCGGTGGCGACTCCCGAGAGGTGGCAGAGGAAGTTGAGCGCGGTGCGCTCGGCCGTCAGGAGCAGGTCGACCGGCCCCTCCACCGTCAGCAGTACGTCGGACGTGGCGACCGCGGCCCCGTCTGCCACTGGGCGGTCGATCATGCCGGTGCTGTCGAGGTCACCGGCGACGTAGCGGAACACCAGCTCGGCCACGTCCAGGCCCGCGACGACACCGGCCGCTCGCGCGACGAGGTCCGCCGTCGCCCGTTGGGCGGGGTCGATCGTCGCGGCGCTGGTGACGTCCTCGCCGGGCAGGTCCTCCGCGACGGCGCCCGCGACGGCCGCGTACACCTGCGTCGGGTCCAGCCCCGCCTCGCCGAGTGCGCGAACCAGTCTGTCGGGCATCGCGTGCAGCGGGGTCTCGGCCGGCCGGGTCATCGGGGTCCTCCTGAGTCGATTGCCACCTGAACGTGCCGCACGCCGGGCTCCAGCTCGAGCTCCCCGTCGACGAGCCGGACGTCGATGTGCCGTGCCCACACCTCGTCGTCCCGGTCGGGAAAGTCGTCGCGCCAGTGCGACCCGCGCGTCTCCTCCCGCATCGCGGCGGCGCCCAGCAGGGCGGTGCCCACCGTGAACAGGTTCGTGGTCTCCCACGCGTCCACCCCGGGGTCGCGGACCTCGTCCGTGTCGCACGCCGCCAGCTCGAGCCCACCGACGGCCAACCCCTCACGCGACCTCAGCACCCCACCCCGCTCGGTCATCACGTCCTGCAGCTCCCGGCGGGCGGCACCGTCGACCAGTCCGGGCGCCCGTCGGTCGTCGACCGGCTCCTGCCGCGGCGGCAGCCCCTCGTGCAGACGCAGGGCGATCCGCCGGGAGAACACCAGCCCCTCGAGCAGGGAGTTCGAGGCCAGCCGGTTGGCGCCGTGGACCCCGGAGCAGGCGACCTCGCCGCACGCGAAGAGGCCGGCCACCGTCGACTGCCCGGACAGGTCCGTGGCCACCCCGCCCGAGGCGTAGTGGCACGCGGGCGCCACGGGCACCAGCTGCTCCACCGGGTCGATGCCATGACTGCGGCAGGTGGCAAGGATGGTGGGGAATCGGGACTCCCACTTGGCGGCGCCGAAATCTCGCGCGTCGAGCCACATGTGGGGACGGTCGGTCTCGTGCATCCGGCGCATGATCGCCTTGGCGACGACGTCGCGCGGCGCTAGGTCGGCCAGCTCGTGCTGTCCGGTCATGAACCGGACCCCCGCGTCGTCGACGAGGAACGCCCCCTCGCCACGGACCGCCTCCGAGATCAGCGGTTGCTGTCCCGAGGAGTCGGGTCCGAGCCACATCACGGTCGGATGGAACTGGACGAACTCGAGGTCGCGCAGCACGGCGCCCGCCCGGAGCGCGAGAGCCATCCCGTCGCCGGTGGCGACGGACGGGTTGGTGGTCGCGGAGTAGATCTGGCCCAGCCCGCCGGACGCGAGCACCACGGCCCGGCAGTAGACCGCCCCCACCCCGTCGCGCTGCCCCTCGCCCATCACGTGCAGCGTCACGCCGGCGACCCCGCCGTCGGCGCCGGGAACCAGGTCGATGACCAGTGCGTGCTCGATGACCTCGATGTCGGGAGCGGCCGCGACTGCGGCAACGAGCGCCCGCTGGATCTCTGCGCCGGTGGCGTCCCCGCCCGCATGTGCGATCCGGTCGCGCAGGTGTCCGCCCTCGCGGGTCAGCGAGAGCTCCCCGGCCGCTGTCTGGTCGAACTGGGTGCCGAGGGCGATCAGCTCGCGCACCGCCTCCGGCCCCTCGGTCACCAGCGCGCGCACCGCCGCCTCGTCGCAGAGTCCCGCTCCGGCGACCAGGGTGTCCTGGAGGTGCTGCTCGGGGGTGTCCCCGGGACCGAGTGCCGCCGCGATACCGCCTTGCGCCCACTGCGTCGAGCCGGCGGACAGGATGTCCTTGGTGACCACCATGACCGAACCCACCTCGCGCGCCTGGAGCGCCGTCGTGAGCCCGGCGATACCGGACCCGACGACCACGACGTCGGCGTACGTCGTCCATCCCGGAGCGGGTGCGAGCAGCCGGGCCGGCAGGGTGGTCACTCCAGGAACCTAGCGGGCGAGGACGGTGTCACCCCGGACCAGGCCGGTTCCGGGGAGCGCCTCGGCGGCGTCGTCACCGGTCCCGGCGATCCGGTTGTCCGCGTCGACGAACACGACGTGCGGCCGATGCGCTCGCGCCTCCGCAGTCTCCATCTGGCCGTAGCCGATGAGGATCACCAGGTCGCCCGGCTGCACGAGCCGGGCCGCGGCGCCGTTGATCCCGATGACGCCCGAGCCGCGCTCGCCCGCGATCGTGTACGTCTCGAGCCTGGCACCGTTGCTGATGTCGACGATGTGCACCAGCTCACCCGGCAGCAGGTCCGCCGCGTCGAGGAGGTCCTCGTCGACCGTGACCGAGCCGACGTAGTGCAGGTCGGCCTGAGTGACCGTCGCGCGGTGGATCTTGCTCTTCATCATGGTGCGGAGCATCAGGAACCTCCCGGGTCCTTCTCGGTGCCGAGCTGCAGGGGCATGTTGTCGATGAGGCGGGTGGTCCCGACCCGGGCCGCGACCAGGATCCGCGCCTCGCCGGACGTCGGCGCCTCGCCGAGGTCGGTGTCGGTGATCTCGAGGTAGTCGACGTCGACACCCGGAGACTGCTCCAGTACGCCGCGCGCGGCGGCGAGGGCCGGGGTGCGGCCGTGCCCGGCGGCCTCGACTGCCGCGCGCAGCGCCGCGGACAGCGCTCGCGCCGCGATCCGGGCCTCTGGGTCGAGGTAGGCGTTGCGCGACGACAGCGCGAGCCCGTCGGGCTCGCGCACCGTGGGCACGCCGAGCACCTCGACTCCCAGGCACAGGTCGGACGCCATGCGGCGGATCAGCACCAGCTGCTGGTAGTCCTTCTCGCCGAACACCGCGAGGTCCGGGCGGACCAGCCCGAACAGCTTCGCGACCACGGTGAGCACGCCCCGGAAGTGCGTCGGGCGGACGGCGCCCTCCAGCACCTCACCGAGGGCACCCGGCGACACCGTCACCAGGGGCTCGCCGCCGGGGTAGACCTCCTCGACCGGAGGCGCGAAGACGATGTCGACGCCCTGCTCCGCACAGGTGCGGAGGTCGGCGTCGAACGTCCTCGGGTACCGGTCGAGGTCCTCACCGGGCGCGAACTGCATGGGGTTGACGAAGATCGACGCGACGAGGGGGTCCCCCGGGGTCAGTCGGCGCCGGGCGTCCGCCATCAGCGCGGCGTGGCCCTCGTGCAGGGCACCCATGGTCGGCACCAGACCGACCCGGCTGCCGTCGTCGCGCTTCCGGAGAAGGTCGTGCAGCTCCGAGCGCGTGCCCGCGACGACCGGCGTGGAGACGGCGGTCACGCTCCCGGTCCGGCTGCTGCGCGGTTGCCCGTGATGGTGCCGGTGTCCGCGGTCGGGGCCTTCGGGGCCATCGCGAGGGCGTCGTTGAGGATGCCGATCAGCTTCGCGGCCCGGATCGGCAGCAGCCGACCGTCGAGCACCGCTTGGTTCGCGGTGGCTCGCGCCATCACGACGTACGACTCCACCGTTCCGGGAGCCGCGGTGGCGATATCGGCCAGGTGTGCGCGCACGGTCTCCACGTCACCGCGAACGATCGGGCCGGTGAGGGCGGCGCTGCCGTAGGTGAGTGCGTTGTCGAGGGCGGCGCCGAGCAGCGGACGGAGCGTCGCGGCCGGGTCCGCCGCGCCGGACGCGCGCAGCAGGTCCATGGCCTGGGTCACCAGCGTCACCAGATGGTTCGCGCCGTGGGCGAGTCCGGCGTGGTACAGCGTCCGGCGGTCCTCGGGGACCCAGACGATGCTGCCGCCGAGGTCTTCGACGAGGTCGCGGGCGAGCTCATGCGTCTCGAGAGTTGCGGTGACGCCGTAGACGCAGCCGGCCAGACGGCTCAGGTCGACGTCGGTGCCCGTGAAGGTCATCGCGGGATGCATCGCCAGCACCTGCGCGCCCAGGTCGGCCGCAGGCCTCAGGACGGCGAGCCCGTGCTTGCCGGACGTGTGTACGACGTACTGGCCCTGTCGAATGGCACCGCTCGCGGAGAGCATCGTCACGACGTTGCTGAGCATGTCGTCAGGCACCGTCAGGAGCAGCAGGTCACAGGAGCGCGACACCGCCGTGGGCTTGGCGACGGGGACGCCGGGGAGCAGCGTCTCGATGCGGGTCCGCGAAGCAGAAGACTCGCCGGCGACCGCGACGATCTCGTGACCGCGGTCGCGGAGTGCTGCGGCCAGGACGGCACCGACCCGGCCGGCGCCGACAACCCCGATACGGGCCATGTCTCCATCACCTTCTCGTTCCAGTCCCTGGCGGGTACCGGACTTATCGCTGATGTCAACATCGAGCCTAGGTGCTTCATTTCGCGCAGGTAACCCCGTCCGACGGTGTCGTGAGTCACAGCCGCCGCTGCCTGAGCCCGCCGTAGCCTGGCCGCGTGTCCAGCACCACGCCCCTCGGGATGCCGCCCGTGCCGCCTCCGACGACCGACCCGCCATGGAAGGCCGCCTGGGACGACGCCCTGTACGGCGCAGCGGGGTTCTTCCGTCGCGAGTCTCCGGGCGCACACTTCCGGACGTCCGTGCACGCATCGCCGTTGTTCGCCGCCGCTGTCGTTCGGCTGGCCCGCGAGGCCGGGCTCGACACGGTGGTGGACATCGGGGCCGGCCGCGGGGAGCTGCTGCGCGCCGTTCACGAACTTGCCCCGGACCTCGACCTGCTGGCCGTCGAGGTGGCCCCGCGACCCCCGGACCTGCCGGGCGCGATCGCCTGGACGACGGCGCTGCCGGATGCCGTCGAGGGGCTGGTGCTCGCCAACGAGTGGCTCGACAACATTCCCTGCCACGTGGTGGAGATGGGCTCGGACGGAATGGCGCGGATGGTGCACGTGGACGCCGCGACAGGTGTGGAGTCGCTGGGACACCCGATCACGCACACGGCCGTGCCGTCCTCCGTCCGCGCATGGCTGGAGCGCTGGTGGCCGCTCGACCCGGAGGAGCCCGGCACTCGCGCCGAGGTCGGCAGCAGCCGGGAGGTCGCCTGGTCCGACGTCGTACGACGGGTGACCCGCGGACTCGCCGTGGCGGTGGACTACGCCCACACGCGGGAGACCAGACCGCCGTTCGGGTCGCTTCGGTCCTACCGGGACGGCGGGGAGGTCGAGGTCCGTCCCGACGGCAGCAGGGACGTGACGGCGCCGGTCGCCGTGGACGCGTTGGCGGAAAGGGTCGGGGGCTTCGTGCTCACCCAGCGTGAGGCGCTGCGCCGCCTGGGCGTGAGCGGAGCCCGTCCGGACCTCGCCGCAGCCGGCGCGGACCCGACCGGTTACGTCCGCGCCCTCTCCGCCGCCACCGAGGCAGCGGAGCTGACCGCCGAGGGTGGTCTCGGCGACTTCGCGTGGGTGGTAACGGTGGTAGGCGACGTGCCCACGACGTC
>CAVVWK010000002.1:0-140000 GCA_963751975.1 uncultured Actinomycetota bacterium
ACCGCCGGGCAGTTGTCGACCGCGTTGTCGACCCCGTCACCGTCGCTGTCACCAGTCGGGGTCGAGTCACACGCGTCCCCCACGCCGTCACCATCAGTGTCGACCTGGCCGGCATTGCCCACGCTCGGGCAGTTGTCCTCGGCGTTGTCCACACCATCACCGTCGGTGTCACCGGTCGGAGTGGAGTCGCACCCGTCACCGACCCCGTCCCCGTCGGAGTCCGCCTGACCGGGATTCGCCACCGCCGGGCAGTTGTCGACCGCGTTGTCCACACCATCACCGTCGCTGTCGCCGGTCGGGGTCGAATCGCACGCGTCACCGACGCCGTCCCCATCAGTGTCCACCTCACCGGCATTGCGCCACCGCTCGGGCAGTTGTCCACGCGCGTTGTCCACACCATCACCGTCGGTGTCACCGGTCGGGGTCGAGTCACACGCGTCACCGACCCCGTCCCCATCGGTGTCGGCCTGACCGGCATTGCCCACGCTCGGGCAGTTGTCGACCGCGTTGTCCACACCATCACCGTCGGTGTCACCGGTCGGGGTCGAGTCACACGCGTCCCCGACGCCGTCACCATCAGTGTCGACCTGACCGGCATTGCCCACCGTCGGACAGTTGTCCTCAGCGTTGTCCACACCATCACCGTCGGTGTCACCGGTCGGGGTCGAGTCACACGCGTCCCCCACGCCGTCACCATCACTGTCGGGCTGACCCGCATTGGCCACGGTCGGACAGTTGTCGGCACCATCGGTTGTGCCGTCTGAGTCTCCATCCGTGTACACGACAGTGACCTGACCGGACGAGAGCATCTGCCCGGCTCCGCTCTGCTCCGTGCAAGATACGTCTCGTCGCGGGCCGAAGACGTCGCCCCACCCGGAGCCCGCGTCATCGACGAGCCAGAGGTTCCGACGTCGGGTACCCATGGGCCAGCTGGCGTGCGTGGACGACGTGACCTCGCCGCTGACGAAGGCCATGTTGATGCGTCGGCCATCGCTAGTAGGAGCGTTGTACCGCGTGGTGAGGCAGTCCAGGGTGCCGCTCACGGTCGACGTGCCCTCGCAGGTGAAGCTGAACGTCCCGTTCGCCGCAGCTCCGGTGCTGCTTCCGGTCGCCACGACCGAAAAGGTCTCAGGCCCCGTGCCCTGCTGCGAACCGCAATCCAGCACTTTGGGGACCACTCCAGAGCCCACTACGGACTCGCCCACTGCCGACTGCGCGGCAGGAGCCGTGGCGACCAAGAATCCCAGCGGCAACAAGGCCGCGGCAACCCACCGCCCAGCGAGCAGTCCACGCATCACGGCAGGCGCAAGCCAAACCCGACTCATGGTCACGATGGCCCCCACAACAGACCCGAGACGCGGACATGCTTGATCCAGCGACGTTAGGCCGGGCGTCCTTCGGCCGAATCACCTTTATCGATGAAGACCCGTGAGCAGCCGACGCCACGTTCGACATCGCGGCGGCAGGACATCTGGCTGATCACAGCGAACGTCACGAGATCAGGTCGCGCACCACCGCATCGGCGAGCAGACGTCCGTGCCGGGTGAGCGCGAGCCGGCTCCTCGACGATCTCGCAGAGCCCGCGCTCGACAGCAGCCGCAACCCGCTCCCGGCCGGCCTCCCCCAGCGTCTCGAGGGGCAGCCCCTCCCGCAGCCGCACCTCCAGCAGCACCCGCTCCACGCGCCGGGTCTCGGCGTCGAGCACCTCGCGGGCCTGGGCCGGGCTCCGCCCGGCGGCGAGCCGGTCGGCGTACGCCGCGGGGTGCTTGACGTTCCACCAGCGGCGCCCGCCGACGTGCGAGTGCGCGCCCGGGCCGACGCCCCACCAGTCGCCGCCGGTCCAGTAGAGCAGGTTGTGCCGGCACCGGGCCGCGTCGTCGCGGGCCCAGTTGGACAGCTCGTACCAGCCGAGCCCGGCGGCGCTCGAGCCGCTCGTCGGCGAGCAGGTACTTGTCGGCCAGGTCGTCCTCGTCGGGCATCGGCAGCTCGCCGCGGCGCACCTGGCGGGCCAGCGCGGTGCCCTCCTCGACGATCAGCGAGTACGCCGACACGTGGTCGGGCTCGCAGGCAGCGCCGCGTCGAGCGAGCGCTCCCAGTCGGCGAGCGACTCCCCCGGCGTCCCGTAGATCAGGTCGAGGCTGACCTGCTCGAACCCGGCGGCGCGCGCCCAGGCGACGACCTCCGGCACCCGCCGCGGGTCGTGGGTGCGGTCGAGGACGCGCAGCACGTGCGGCGACGGCCGACTGCATGCCGAAGGAGACCCGGTTGAACCCGCCCTCGCGCAGCCGCGGCGAGGCCCGGCGGCGTCACGCTGTCCGGGTTGGCCTCGGTCGTGACCTCGGCGCCGGCGACCAGCCCGAACTCGGCGTCGATCGCGGCGACGACCGCGGTCAGGTCGCCGGGCTGCAGCAGGGTCGGCGTGCCGCCGCCGAAGAAGACCGTGGAGACCGGGAGGTCACGGTCGCCGAGCACCTGCGCGGGCCCGTCGTACCTCGGCGATCGCGCGCCTCGGCGTACGTCGCCCGCGACGAGCCGGGCACCGGCCGCCCGAGCTCCTCGGCGGTGTAGGTGTTGAAGTCGCAGTAGCCGCAGCGGACCGCGCAGAACGGCACGTGGACGTAGAAGCCGAACGCCGGCGCTCGCCGGCGCCTGCGCCAGCGCGTCCGTCGGGCAGGCTGCGTCCACGGCAGCCAGGTCATGTCATCCGCGGTCAGACAGGCACGTTGAGGCTGAACGTGTAGCCCTCGTCGACCGAGCCCGGTGACCGTCGCCAGCTGCAGCGAGTAGCCGTCGCTGAAGACCATGTCGGTGTCGAGCGAGACTCGCGCGAAGGTCGATGACGCTGGCGTCGTAGCCCTCGGCGACGCCGTAGACCTGCTCGCAGACGTCCGCGGGGAGCGCCAGCTGCGAGGTGCGCAGCTTGCCGGTGCACGCCGGTCGCGCGTCGAGCGACTCGTAGACCTCGAAGTGCATGTGCGGCCAGCGGCCGTCGTACGCAGGCCGGGAAGATCGTCGTGAACTCAGCGAGCCGTCGGCGTCGGCCTCCTGGACGCCGCGCAGGTAGTTCTCGTCGGTGACGCCCTCGGAGTACATCGAGTAGCCGCCCTCGCCGGTCGCAGTGCCACAGGTAGACCGCGGCGCCGGGGAGCGCGCGTCACGTCTCGCCGTTGAGGTCGTAGACCTTGAGCCTGACGGTGAGCGGGACGCCCTCGGCGGTGCCGGACAGCCGAGCCGAAGCTGGTGGTGATGTCGCTGCGCACGACGCCGCTCTCGGTGAGCACGTTGGGCCCGTTGGAGCCGTCGCCCGGGTAGGGGCCGGCGGTCTCCTCGGGGATCTCGCCCTCGGCGACGTCGACGCCGAGTCGGCCGCCCACGCCGCCGCCGGCGGCGCGCCGCCGGCGGGCCCGCTCGGCGGCCGCTCGGCGTCGTGGCGCGGTGCCGCCGAGTCGTCGGCGCGCAGCCGACCAGCGCGACGGCGCCGACCCCGCCGACGATCGCCGAGCAGCCCGCGGCGCCGAGCCGCCGCGCTCGAGGATCCTCGGGCAGGTCGTGGGAGAGGCCGAGGTCGTGGTCCTCGAGCTCGTCGTCGGCGATGGTCATGGTCGTCCGACAGCAACGGATCCTGTGCGATCGCACGCTGCACGACGCGTCACCTGTCGCGTGCTGCTGCGTCCCTGTGCGCGCTGCGCGCTCAGGCGTAGAGCGCGTCGATCCTGTCCTGGTTGTTGCCCTCGACGACGTTGCGCTTGACCTTCATCGACGGGGTGAGCTCGCCCGACTCGACGGTGAGGTCGTGGTCGAGGAGCTCGCACTTCTTGATCGTCTCCCAGCGGTTGAGCTGGGAGTTGAGCTGGTCGACGTAGCCGGCGACCATCGCCTTGACCTGCGTCCGAGCCGACGATCTCGGTGTAGGACTTGCCGGCCATGCCGTTCTCCTCGGCCCAGCCCGCCATCGCGTCGGGGTCGAGGGTGACCAGCGCGACGCAGTAGTTGCGCTCGTCGCCGAAGACCATGAACTGGCTGGCGTAGGGGCAGACCGCCTTGAACTTGGCCTCGATCGCCGGCGGGGCGATGTACTTGCCGCCGGAGGTCTTGAAGAGCTCCTTGATCCGGCCGGTGATGGTCAGGAAGCCGTCGGCGTCGAGGCTGCCCTTGTCGCCGGTGTGCAGCCAGCCGTCGGCGGTCAGCGCCTTGGCGGTCTCCTCGGGGAGGTTGTGGTAGCCGTCCATGACGTGCGGGCCGCTGGATCAGGATCTCGTCGCCCTCGCCGAGCTTGACCTCGCTGCCCGGGAACGGCCGGGCCGACGGTGCCGAACTTGTAGTCGTCGGGGTGGTTGACGAACGAGCCGGCGGAGTTCTCGGTCAGGCCGTAGCCCTCGAGGATCAGGATGCCCGCGGCGTGGAACCACTCGGCGATGTCGCGGTTGAGCGCCGCGGCGCCGGAGATGAAGAACCGGACCCGGCCACCGAAGCGGTCGCGGATCTTGGAGAAGACCAGCTTGTCGAACAGCCCGTGCTGGAGCTTGAGCAGCAGCGGGACCGACTTGCCCTCGCGCTTGAGCTGGTCGACCTTGAGGCCGACCTCGAACGCCTGGTTGAAGATCTTCTCCTTGGCGCCGCCCTCGGCCGCCTGCATGGTGACGATCCGGGCGTGCGCCTTCTCGAAGATGCGCGGCGCGGCGCCCATGAAGGTCGGCTTCACGACGCCGAGGTTCTCGATGATCTTGTCGACCCGGCCGTCGATGGCGGTCGCGAAGCCGCAGGCGAGCTGGGTGGAGAGCAGCACCTTGCCGAACGAGTGGGCCATCGGCAGCCACAGGAACTGCAGGTCGTCCTCGTCGAGGATGTCCTGCGCCTGGATCGCCTCGCCCTCGTAGATCCAGGACTTGTGGCGCAGCCGCACGCCCTTGGGCCGGCCGGTGGTGCCGGAGGTGTAGATCAGGGTGGCGAGCTGGTCGGGCTCGATCGCCGGCGATCCGCCTCGATGACGCCCGGCGTGCTCGGCGAGGTGCTTCTCGCCGAGCTCGGCGAGGTCGTCGAGGGTGATCACCCAGTCGCCGTCGCCGGCGCCGTCGAAGGTGACGACCTTCTCGAGGTGCGGGAGCTCGGCCTTGTGCTCGTTGAGCTTGGCGACCTGCTCGTCGTCCTCGGCGAAGACGACCTGGCACTCGGAGTCGCCCAGGATGTAGGCCGCGTCCTCGGCGTTGGTCGAGGGGTAGACGGTCGTGGTCGCGCCGCCGGCGCACATGATCGCGAGGTCGGCGAGGATCCACTCGTAGCGGGTGCCGGAGGCGATGCCGACGCGCTGCTCGGGCTCGATGCCCGAGCGCGAGCAGGCCGGCGGCGAGGCTTGGTGACCTGGTCGCCGGCCTCCTTCCAGGTCACCGACTTCCAGGCCTCGCCGTCGCGGGTAGCGGAAGGCCTCGCTGTCGGGCGACTTCTTGCCACCCGGTCGAGGAACTGCACGGCCACGTTCGGCGGCAGGTTGTCGACGAAGCTGGTGTCGTGGTTGATCGGGCATGACCACTCCTGTGGACCTGGACTCGGGTATCGGGGTCCGAGATTTCGTTGGGACGTAACCTAGATCACTGGGGGTACTCGCCGGTAGCACCCCCCGCAGACAGGGCCCGGCACCCGCGGGCGTCAGCGGGCCCGCCGCTCCCCCACCAGACGCAGGTAGACCCGGGCCAGCTCGTGCGCGGACGTCGCCGCGTCGTGGTGCGCCTCCACGTGCGCACGACCCGCCCAGCCCTCGTCGTCGGCCCGGGCCGGGTCGAGGAGTCGCTCGCGGAGCGCGGCCGCCATCGCCGTCCGGGTCCTCGGGAGGCACGATCGCCCCGACGTCGTCCGGCACGCTCTCGATGATCCCCGACACCAGGTCGCCACCACGCTGCGCGCGCTGGCCATCGCCTCGAGCGGCACCAGCGACATGCCGTCCCAGCGCGAGGGCACAGCCACGACGTTCGCCGCCGCGAGCCAGGTGCGGACGTCGCTGCGGGCGCCCACCAGGCTCACCCCCGGGAGCTCCTCGGCACGCGCGGCCAAGCGGGCCCGGTCCGGGCCGTCGCCCACGATCACGAGGCGGGCCTCCGGCACCTCGGCGACGATGTCGGCCCACGCCTGCGAGGAGGTCCGCCTGGCCCTTCTGCGCCACGAGCTCGCCGATGCACACGGCGGTCGGGACGTCGGCCAGGCCGAGCAGCTTGCGCGCGGCCGACCCGGTCCCGGCTGCCCTGGGGCCGGAAGGTCGTGAGGTCGACGCCGTTGTGGATCACGACCGTGCGCCCGTCGATGCCCAGCCGGCCGCCGGCCGCCCGCTCCGCGTCGCTCACGCAGACGGTCACCGCGGTCCAGCGGGTGGCGAACCGCTCCCAGCGCCGCGAGGCGGCCCGGATCCCGCCCGTGGCGGCGAGGTACGGACCAGGCGTGCGGCTGGAAGACCGTGGGGATCCGGTTGCGCAGGACCAGGCGGCCGGCGAGGCCGGCCTTGGAGCTGTGCAGGTGGACCACGTCGGGGTCGCGCCTCCTCGGATGATCCGCGACAGGCGCAGGCACTCGCCGATCACCCGCCGCCCCGGTTCGCGCTCGGCCTGCCACCAGTACGCGTGGGCGCCCGCCTCGCGAGCGTCGTAGCCCAGGAAGCCCCGCGACGAGCAGGCGACCGACACGTTCCACCCGCGCTCGACCTGGTCGCGGACGTAGCCCAGCGCCACCGTCGCGACCCCGCCCGAGCCCGAGGCCGAGACGTGGAGGACGTGCAGCCGCCGCGAGCGCCTCGTCGGGATGGCCGGGCTCGATCAGGCCGCCGTCGACTCGGTCCGGCGGCCGATGAGGACCACGCCCAGGATCCGGCCTCCCGCGGTGCGCACCCGGGTCGCGTAGGACCGCAGCATCGACGTCGACACGCCGCCCTCGGGGACCGCGAGCAGCAGCGAGCCGGCGACCGCCATCTGGCGGGCGTCGTCGGCCACGTCGAGCGGCGGCGCGAGCACGACCACGACGTCGAAACGGGCGGCGGCCTCGGCCATGACGCCGTCGAAGGCGTGCTCGAGCAGGTCGGCCGGGAGGTCGTCGCTCCAGGTCCCGGCCGGGAGGACGCTCAGCAGCTCGACCGGGCCCGGGCTCAGCGCGCGGTCGAGGTCGGCGCCCATGCAGCACGTCGTAGAGCCCGAGGGTGTCGCGGCTCGGGCTCGCCGGGCCGCCCGAAGCGGTCACCCATCCGGCCGTCGACGAGCAGCACCCGACGTCCCACGCTGGCCAGCGAGATCGCCGCGTTGGCACCCAGCCACACGTCGACCTCGCCGGTGCTGACCCCGGCGACGACCACCTTCTTGGACGGCCCGCCGCTGGTCTCGGCCTCCAGCGCGAGCCGGAGGTGCCGGAACATGTCGGCCTCGGCGGAGCCGGGGCGCAGCGCCGGCATGGACGTGAGGTCGGCCGGGGCGGTCAGGTGCGCGAGCAGCGGCGCGACGGCGGCGTTCTCGACGTCGTTCGCGTCGTCGACCGTCTCGGTCCGGCGGTCGCGGGCCAGCGCGACGGCGAACGCCAGCAGGACGGCGACGCCCGCGGCCACCAGGAGCACGCCGGAGCAGCGGCGGGTCGACGAAGGTCCGGGGGGTGGTGGCGCGTTCCGATCACCGTCACCGTGACGACCCCGTCGACCGAGGCGCAGCGCGGCCAGGCGGACGGCTACCGCGTTGGCGATCCGGGCGGCCAGCACCGCGGTCGGGGTCGCTGGACGGTGATCTCGACGAGCTCCAGGCCGGGCCGCCAGGTGGCCTCGACCGCCTCGGCGAGCTCGGCCACGGGGCGCTCGAGGCGCGAGTCGCTGGCGCACCAGCCGCCAGCACCGCCGGCGAGTCCGCTGCCGCGGCGAGGTCGTCGCCGGGCCTGGTCGACGCCGGCGGCGTCGGCCGGGGACGCCGGGTCCTTCGGCGCGTCCACGACGGCCGTCGCCGTCGTAGCGTCTTGGGCGCCAGCCACAGCCCACCAGCCACTGCAGCCCCACAGACGAGCAGGATGACCAGGACGAGCAGTCTCTGCCGCCACAGCGCCGCGCCGAAGTCGCGCACGTCCATCGTCGTCCCCACACGTCAACTTCCCCCGTCGGCGACCCAGTTCCCCCCGGGCCGAGCACGGCTCCGAGACCACCAGTATCCGCGACGGGCGGCGCCGGAGGACATGTCCAGGGGTACATGTACCCGTATTTCGTGCCCCCAGGACGCTCCGGCGGGCGGCAGGTCTAGCGCAGCCAGGTCCCTCGCACCGACAGGTTTGCGGTCCAGGCCCGGCTACTGGGCGGTGCGGAACAGCCAGCCCAGCGGGCGCGGTGCCGTCGGTCGGCTCCGGGTCGGGCTCGTCGTCGCCGAGAGCGCCTCCAGCTCGCGGCGCTCGGCGGCGCGGCGGCTCTCCTCGCCGCGCCGACGTCGCGCCTCCTCGGGGTGCTGGAGGTCCCGCAGCTCGCGGCTGGCCTGCTCGACCTCCATGCTGCTGGAGGTCAGGAACGCCTCGGTGGCCGAGCGCGGCCGGTCCTGCCGCGCGTCTCGGCGCTGGTCGGGTCGTCCACCGGCTCGTCCGGCTCCGCCGGCTCCTCCGGCTCGTCCGGCTCGGTCCCGAACTGCGCGGTCGCGCTGGGGACGCTCGTCGCGGGTGCCACGGTGCTTCGCGGCGTACGCCGTCTCGTCCAGGTGCTGGCCGCCGGAGCGCGCCGCCGGCGCGAGCTCGCCGACCCGGGTGCGGCTCGGTCTCGGGCCACAGCTCGTCCATCCCGCGGCGCCGGGTCCGCGGTGGACCGGAGTGCCTCGAGCGAGCCGAGCAGCTCGCTCACGTTGGCGAGGGCCGACTCGAGCGAGACGCCGAGGATGCGGACGGAGGCCTCGAGGTCGCTGATCAGCGCGTCGGACTGCTCGCGGGCGCCGGCCTCGGCGATCCGGTGCTGCTCGGTGAGGTCGCGGGTCACCTGGGCGGTGACCTCGGCGCGCACCCGGCGCCGGTGCTCCTCGATGTCGGTCTCGGCGGCGGACCGGATCGCGTCAGCGGTCGCCCGCGCCCGCTCGGCGACCTCCTCGGCCTCGATCCGGGCCCGGGCGAGGACTGCCGTCGGCGCGCTCGCGTGCCTCGGCGTTGACCTGGTCGGCGGTGCTCCGGCTCTCGGCGACGAGCTGCGGCCGAGAGCTGCTGCGCCTCCTCGACCATCGCGTCCGCGGCGGAGGCCGCGTCCTGACGGACCCGGCCGGCCTCGGCCAGGAGGCTCTCGGCGTCCTGGCGCGCGCCGAGGCTCGCGCGCAGCTCCTGCGCACGAGTCGTTGCGTCCCCCGAGCCGAGGGAAGCGTCGTTCGCTTCCACTGATTCCCCCCTGGAACCATGACGGCCTCTCGATCACGCCGTCCACGGCCAGTCAACCATCTCCAGGGTCCAAATCTGAACCGACGGGCCAGGGGAGTCTCACGTCGCCGTCGTGGCTCCGGACCACTCCTGTTGCTCTGGTCCCAGGCGTCCCGCGTGGACCAGACCGAGCAGGGGTCCGGGAGCGCTACTTCGACGTCCTTCTCGCCCGGCCGGACGTCGAGAGCGCGGCGATGAACGCCTCCTGGGGGACCTCGACGCGGCCGACCATCTTCATCCGCTTCTTGCCCTCCTTCTGCTTCTCCAGCAGCTTGCGCTTGCGGGTGATGTCACCGCCGTAGCACTTGGCGAGCACGTCCTTGCGGATCGCGCGGATCGTCTCGCGGGCGATCACGCGGGCGCCGATCGCCGCCTGGATCGGCACCTCGAACTGCTGGCGCGGGATCAGCTCGCGCAGCTTGCCGGCCAGCGCGACGCCGTAGGCGTAGGCGTGCGTCGCGGTGCACGATCGCGCTGAACGCGTCGACGGTCTCGCCCTGCAGCAGGATGTCGACCTTCACCAGGTCGGCCGCCTGGTCGCCGGTCGGCTCGTAGTCGAGCGAGGCGTAGCCCTTGGTGCGCGACTTCAGCTGGTCGAAGAAGTCGAAGACGATCTCGGCGAGCGGCAGCGTGTAGCGCATCTCGACGCGGTCCTCGGAGAGGTAGTCCATGCCCTGCAGCTGCCCGCGCTTGGACTGGCACAGCTCCATGATCACGCCGATGTAGTCGCTCGGGCTCAGGATCGTCGCCTTCACGACCGGCTCGCGGACCTCGGCGATCTTGCCGGCTGGGGTACTCGCTCGGGTTGGTGACGGTGTGGGTGGTCCCGTCCTCCATGACGACCTCGTAGACCACGTTGGGCGCGGTGGAGATCAGGTCGAGGTTGAACTCCCGCTCGAGCCGCTCGCGCACGATCTCCATGTGCAGCAGGCCGAGGAAGCCGCACCGGAACCCGAAGCCGAGCGCTCCCGAGGTCTCGGGCTCGTAGGCCAGCGCGGCGTCGTTGAGCTGCAGCCGGTCGAGCGCGTCGCGCAGCGTCGGGTAGTCGTCGCCGTCGATCGGGAACAGCCCCGCGAACACCATCGGGTTCGGGTGCTTGTAGCCGCCGAGGGCCTCGGTCGCGCCGTGGTTCTGGCTCGTCACGGTGTCACCGACCCGGGACTGCCGGACGTCCTTCACCCCGGTGATCAGGTAGCCCACCTCGCCGACACCGAGGTCGCCGGCCTTGATCGGCTCGGGCGAGATCACGCCGACCTCGAGCATCTCGTGGACCACGCCGGTCGACATCATCTTGATCCGGTCGCGGTGGCTGAGCTTGCCGTCGACGACCCGCACGTAGGTGACCACGCCGCGGTAGGTGTCGTAGACCGAGTCGAAGATCAGCGCCCGCGGCGGGGCGTCGGGGTCACCCACCGGCGGCGAGGTCTGCGCGACGATCTCGTTGAGCAGCCGCTCGACGCCGTGACCGGTCTTGGCGGAGACCTGGAGTACGTCGGAGGGGTCGCAGCCGATGATGTGCGCGAGCTCCGCGGCGTACTTCTCCGGCTGCGCCGAGGGCAGGTCGATCTTGTTGAGCACCGGGACGATGTGCAGGTCGGCGCCCAGGGCGAGGTACAGGTTCGCGAGAGTCTGCGCCTCGATCCCCTGCGCGGCGTCCACGAGCAGCACCGCGGTCTCGCACGCCTCCAGCGACCGCGACACCTCGTAGGTGAAGTCCACGTGGCCCGGGGTGTCGATCATGTTGAGGATGTAGGTCCCGGGCTCGGCGCCGGCCTCGTTGCCGGCCGGCACCGTCCACGGCATCCGCACCGCCTGGCTCTTGATGGTGATGCCGCGCTCGCGCTCGATGTCCATGCGGTCGAGGTACTGCGCCCGCGCGCTGCGCTCGTCGACGACGCCCGTGAGCTGCAGCATCCGGTCGGCCAGCGTGGACTTCCCGTGGTCGATGTGCGCGATGATGCAGAAGTTGCGGATGATCGCGGGGTCGGTCTTGCCCGGCTGAGGGGCGTGCGACAGGGACACGGGCAGCTTTCTGGATCGTCGGGTTCGGCCGGACTCGGACACTCGGGAGCGGACGGCCATTCTCCCCCACCGCGGGAGCCTCCGCGAATCGGAGGCCGGCGGTGGGGGCGCCGGGTCAGCGGCCCAGGCGAGCGTAGGTGGCCTCGGCGCGCTCCTTGGCGCCGCGCCAGAACTGCTCGTTGTCGCGGTACCAGGCGACGGTGGCCTCCAGACCCGCGTCGATGTCCTGGTACTGCGGTCGCCAGCCGGTCTCGTCCCGCAGCTTGGTCGCGTCGATCGCGTACCTCAGGTCGTGGCCCGGCCGGTCGCTGACCAGGTCGTACCAGTCCGTCGGCTTGCCCATCAGCCGCAGCAGCGTCTCGACGATCTCGCGGTTGTTGCGCTCACCCTCGGCGCCGATCAGGTAGGTCTCGCCGAGCCGGCCCTGCTCGATGATGGTCACGACGGCGTCGTTGTGGTCGTCGACGTGGATCCAGTCGCGGACGTTGGTGCCCTGGCCGTAGAGCTTCGGCTTCACGCCCGTGAGGATGTTGGTGATCTGCCGCGGGATGAACTTCTCCACGTGCTGGAACGGCCCGTAGTTGTTCGAGCAGTTCGACAGCGTGGCCTGGACCTCGAACGACCGCACCCAGGCGCGCACGAGCAGGTCGGCCGAGGCCTTGGTCGCGGAGTACGGGCTCGACGGGTTGTACGGCGTCTGCTCGGTGAACTTCGCGGGATCGTCGAGCTCCAGGTCGCCGTACACCTCGTCGGTGGAGACGTGGTGCAGCCGTACGCCGTGCCGGCGGACCGCCTCGAGCAGCTGGTAGGTGCCGATCACGTTGGTCTCGACGAACGGCCACGGGTCGTCCAGCGAGTTGTCGTTGTGGGACTCCGCGGCGAAGTGGACGACCACGTCGCTGTCCTTGACGAGCTGGTCGACGAGGTCGGCGTCGGCGACGCTGCCCTGCACCAGCTCGACCCGGTCGGAGACCGAGGCGAGGCTGTCGGCGTTGCCGGCGTAGGTCAGCGCGTCGAGCACGCGGACCTGCCAGTCGGGGCGGGTGCGGGCCGTGCGGAGCACGAAGTTGGCGCCGATGAAGCCGGCACCTCCGGTCACGAGCACCTTCATGTGTGTCTCCTCATTGGATGGGTCCTGGTCGGTCGGGGGCGGTCGGGGGTCGGGATGGTGCGGTCAGTGGGCCGTGGCGGTGGCCGGGGTGCTGCGCAACCCCGGCGGGTCGTCGGAGGTGCCGCCGGACCAGCCGCGGAACTCGACCTCCAGGCTGAAGCGATGCGCCAGGTAGCGGTGGTCGCTGAGCGCGAGTGGACGCCCGTCGGCGCCGAGTGCGATGCGCCGCACCAGCAGCAGGGCCGAGCCCTCGGTCGTGCCGAGCGCCCGGGCGTCGTCGGCGGTGGCCACGGTCGCGGTCACGGTCTGGCGGACCACGTCGATGGGGTGCCCCTGGCGCTGCAGGGTCGCCCAGATCCCGGTCTCCTGGGCGTCGCGGCGGCTGATGGCGCCGGCCAACGAAGCCGGCACCCACTCCTGGACCAGGTCGAGGGGAGCGTCGTCGACCGATCGGACCGAGGTGCTGGCGAGCACGTCGGACTCGTCGCCGAGGGCCAGCGCGTCGGTGACCGCACGCGGGGCGTCGACGAACCCGAACTCCACGACCCGGCGTACGACGGACTTGCCGGCCGACTCGACCGCCGACTCGGCGTGCCGGAAGGTGCCGACGGCGAGCGCCTGGTGGAAGGTGCCGGCGGTGACGTACCAACCGGCGCCGGGGCGGCTCTCGACGAGCTGCTGCTCGCGAAGCTCGTGCAGCGCGCGTCGGACGGTGACCCGGCTGACCCCGAACCGCGCGCCGAGCGCCGCCTCGCTCTCCAGGGCACCGCCGGCACCGACGTCGCCCAGGGCGATGCGCTCGCGCAGCTGTTGCGCCACGGTGGCGGCCCGACCTGTCATAGCGGCAGCATACAGGTCTGATACAGGTAGGCAACGCGGTTGAATCCGCCCATGACCGGACCCCAGGACCTGGCCACCGTCGAGAACATCCCGCACGGCCGGACCGCGCGGCGCCTCGAGTGGGCGCACCTGCCTCCCCCGGTGCGCCACCTGGTGGAGGGCCGGTTGGGCTCGTCGGTCGCACACGCGGAGTCGCAGGGCAGCGGCTTCACGCCCGGGTTCGCCTCCCGGCTCACCGGTGCGGACGGGTCCCGGATGTTCGTGAAAGCCGCGTCGAAGAAGGCGCAGCGACAGTTCGCCGCGTCGTACGCCGAGGAGGTCCGCAAGCTCAAGATGGTGCCGGCCGGGCTCCCCGTGCCGCGGCTGCTCTGGTCGCACGAGGACGACATGTGGGTCGTGCTCGGCTTCGAGTGCGTCGACGGCCGGCCCCCGAAGCGGCCCTGGCGGATGCCGGAGCTGACCGCCTGCCTCGACAGCCTGGCGGCGGTCGCCGAGGCCATGAACCCCGTCCCGGCCGGCTTCGAGCTGAACCCGATGACCGAGGACCTGCCCGGGCTGCGCAACGGCTGGGACCACGTGCGCGAGCAGCACCCCGACTGGCCGCATCTCGAGGACGCCGCGGCGCTGGCCGCGACGTACGACTCGTTCCCCGGCAACGACGGGTTCGCGCACACCGACGCCCGCGACGACAACTTCCTCATCACGCCGGGGCGGCCGGCGCTGCTGTGCGACTGGAACTGGCCGGCGCTCGGACCGGTGTGGCTCGACGCCGTCGACCTGCTGGTCTCGGCGTACGGGGACGGGCTCGACGCCGACGCCGTCCTCGCCGGGCACCCGCTGACCAAGGACGCCGATCCCGACCACGTGGACGCCTGGCTGGCGATGCTCGCCGGCTTCATGCTGACGGCGCGGGACCGGCCGGTGCCACCCAGCTCGCCGTACCTCCGCGTGCACAACAACTGGTGGGCCGAGGCGACCTGGGCCTGGCTGTCGGCCCGGCGCGGTTGGGCCTGACCAGCCTGCCTCGGCGCGGTCGGCTCGATTTGGGCGCCCACGCGCCCCGCTGGTAACGTTGGCGCTTGCGTGTCCGCCGGTGCTACGAGCCCGCGGCCAGGCACCCCGGACCAACTCCCCGTATCACTCGAGACCCAGCAGAGGCTTGCCCAGTGGCGAACATCAAGTCCCAGATCAAGCGCAACCGACAGAACGACGCTGCGCACGAGCGCAACAAGTCCGTGAAGTCGGCGCTGAAGTCCGCCGTGCGCAAGTTCCGCGAGGCCGCCGAGGCCGGCGACAAGGAGAAGGCCCGCGAGCTCGCTGCCGTCGCGTCGAAGAAGCTCGACAAGGCCGCCTCCGCGGGCGTCATCCACAAGAACCAGGCCGCCAACAAGAAGTCGGCGATCGGCCGGAAGGCCGCCTCGCTCTGACCTGAGCCGGCACACACGATAAGGCGCCGCTCCCCGAGGGGAGCAGGCGCCTTTTCGTTTTTCTCAGCGGTCGCCGCGCGCGGTGGCGACCCGGAACACCATCCGCTCGAGGGCGTACGCCGCGTCGCCGGACGCGCCCTTGACGTCGGCGTCGGCCTGCGCCACCGCCGTGATGGCGTGGGCCAGCCCGAGGTCGTCCCAGCCGCGGGCCTGCTCGCGCAGCATCCGGACCTTCCACGGTGGCACGCCGGCCTCGCGCGCGAGGTCACCCTCGCGCAGCCCCCGCGGCGCGGACCGGAACTTCGCGAGGCCCCGCAGGCCGTTGGCGAAGGCGCTGGTGACCAGCACCGGCGCCGTACCGCTGTCGAGCGCCCACCGGAGCTCCTCCAGCGCGACCGCGGTGCGGCCGTAGAGGGCGGCGTCCGCGACCGCGAAGGACTTCACCTCGGCGCGGCCGCCGAAGTAGCTCTTCACCACCGACTCGGTGATGGGCTGGTCCGGGAAGTCGCTGGTCAGCTGGTGTGCGGCCCCCGCCAGGGCGCGCAGGTCCTGACCGACGGCCTGCACGAGCATCGCCGCTGCCGCCTCGTCGATCCGGCCTCCGTGGCCCCGCACCTCGGCGGCCACGAAGCGGCTCACCTCCGACGGCTTGAGGCTGGCCGACTTCACCTCCGCGACCGCGGGCAGCTTGCGCAGCTTGGCCAGCAACCCGCTGCCCTTCTGGCCCCCGGAGTGCACCAGGACGAGTCCGACCTCCTCGGCCGGGGCGGCGGCATAGTCGAGCAGCCCGTCCTGGGACTCCTCGGGAAGGTCCTCGAGCCCGCGCACGACCACGCACCGGATCGAGGAGAACAGGGAGGGGGCCGCCAGCTCGCCCAGGGCCGCCATGGTCAACGTCGCGGCCGCGGTCTCGCTGAGCTCGGACTCCGGGTCGGCGGCTCGGACCGCAGCCAGGGCGCTGCTGACGGTGCGCTGGTTGAGGAACTCCTCGGGACCGGTCACGAGCGTGACGTGGCCGAGGATGTCGGACGCCTTCGGGTTGGCCATGGTGCGGTCAGCCTGCCACACGGATCCGACGGACCGACGGGCCGGACGCGTAGCGGAACCCGTGGCTGGGTAACCGACACCAGGGGGCCATCGACCACGACCGTGAGGAGCTGGATGCAGCCCGAGATCATCGGCGGCCGCTACCGCGTGCTCAGGGAAATCGGCAAGGGGGGCATGGGCACGGTCTGGCTGTGCCGTGACGACAAGCTGGCCCGCGACGTCGCGGTGAAGCAGGTCGGCCTCATGCCGGGCCACACCGACACGGACACCGCTCGGGCCATGCGCGAGGCGCGGGCTACCGCGGCGCTCAGCCATCGCAACGTCGTGACCGTCTTCGACGTCGTCGAGGAGAACGACCACATCTGGCTGGTCATGGAGCACGTCCCGTCGCGGACCCTCGCCCAGCTCATCCGCTCCGAGGGTCCGCTGTCACCGGAGCGGACGGCGTGGGTAGGCGCCCAGGTCGCCGACGGCCTGGTGGCTGCCCACCGGGCGGGTATCACCCACCGCGACGTGAAGCCGGGCAACATCTTCGTGGGTGACGGCCTGGCCAAAGTCGGCGACTTCGGCATCTCGCGCACGGAGGGCGATCCGGCCCTGACCAGCGCCGGCCTGGTGACCGGGACACCGTCGTACTTCTCCCCCGAGCTCGCCTCCGGTGGTGACCCCGCCTCCGCCTCCGACGTGTGGGCGCTGGGGGCCACGCTCTACTACGCGGTCGAGGGCCGACCGCCGTACCAGCCGCGCGACAACCCGGTGGCGGTGCTGCACGACATCGCCCAGACGCCCCCGCCCCGGCCCCGCCAGGCCGGCGCGCTCGAGCCGGTCCTGACCCGGATGCTGGACCGCGACCCGGCGACGCGATGGTCGATGGAGGACGTCGCCCACGCCCTGCACCGGATCAGCGACCGCCAGCGTGAGCACACCACGACCCTCACCGGGGAGCTGCCGGCCGCGGGAGGCTCGGCTCCGACGGCGGCAGCGACCACGGCCGCCGCCAGGACCGCCGGCGAGCCCCGGCCCGCGCAGTCCGTCGGGGCCGAGCCCAGGCGGCGACGCAGCCCGGTCGGCCCGGTGCTGCTCGGGGTGCTTGCGCTCGCGGCGGCCCTGCTCCTCGTGCTGTTCCTCGACCTCGGGGGCGCCGACGACCCGGCCGATCAGGACACCGCCAACGGGCCGACCGGACAGGCGTCGCCGTCGGAGCAAGAAGATCGTGGGCAGGGGCCGGAGGACTCTGCGGAGGCCGATCCGACGGACGAGGCCGAGGAGTCCCCGACCCCGGACCAGACCGACCAGCCGGACCAGCAGGCGGCCGCGTCCGAGCCGGCCGCGTTCGTGGACAGCTACTACGACACCGTTCCCGACGACCTGGACGCCGGATGGGCGATGCTCTCGCCGGACTACCAGGCCGAGGTCGGTCGAGGCTCGTACGACGGGTTCTGGTCGACCATCGAGTCGGTGGACGCCCGGAACGTCCGCACCGTGGCCGGCGGCAGCGCCGTCGAGGCGACGCTCGTCTTCGTCAACAGCGACGGCCAGACCCGCACCGAGCGGCACCGCCTCGACGTGGTCGACGAGGGCGACGGCCCGCTGATCGCCGGTGACGAGGCGATCTAGCGCGTCAGCCCCCCGCGCGCACCCGCAGGTCCCCGTCGTCGTCGACCAGCACCGCCACGTCACCGGCGAGGTCGGTGCGACGCACCAGGGCGCCGTCCCGCGCCAGCGCCGCGACCAGATCGGTCGACGGGTGGCCGTAGCCGTTGTCCTTCCCCACCGAGACCACGGCGACGCCGGCGTCGAGCCCCAGCAGCCAGTCGGTGTCCTGGTGGCGGCTGCCGTGGTGCGGCACCTTGAGCACGTCGACGCTGAGACCCGGCACGACGCGGCGCAGGGCGGCCTGCGCCTCCGGCTCCACGTCGCCCGGCAGCAGCACGCGCACACCGGCGACCTCGGCCAGCAGCACCAGGCTGGCGTTGTTGGCGATCGACCCCGCGGAGCCCGGGTCGGGCGGCGGCTCCGGCGGCCCGAGCACCCGCCAGCTGACTGCGCCCACGCGGCCCGCGTCGCCGAGCCCGGGTGACCGGATCCGGACCTGGTGGCGCGCGGCCTGCGCGTCCACCGCCGCGGCGCCGTACGACGGATCCCGCAGCGACGTGGTCAGGATCTCGCCCACGCGACGCCCGTCGAGGACGCCGGCCAGGCCGTCGACGTGGTCGGCGTGGAAGTGGGTGAGCACGACCATCGGCACCTCGTCGACGCGGAGCCGGCTCAGGCACGTGTCGATCGCCGCCGGCTCCGGGCCGACGTCGACCACGACCGCGCGTCCGCCGCCGGCGTTGAGCACGAGCCCGTCGCCCTGGCCGACGTCGCACGCCACCAGCACCCACCCGTCGGGCGGCCAGCCCGGGCGCGGGCAGCGGACGCAGCACCACCAGCGCGAGAGCGAGCGTCGCGACCGCGGTGCGGCGGCGGCGGGCGAGCACCCAGCCCGCGCACCAGGCGGCGGCCGCGCAGCAGCCGGTGAGCAGGGCGATCGGGACGACGCTCGAGGACCAGTCGACGGCCGGGACCGGAAGCCGCGCGAGCTGCGTGGCCACCAGGACGATCCAGCCCCCGCACGCCCCGGCCACCAGACCCAACAGCGATCCCAGGGGCGGCGCGACCAGCACCACCAGGCCGGCCACCAGCCCCAGCACCGTTGCCGGAGCCGACCGCCGGCGCGACCGCGATGTTGGCGGCGACCGCGACCAGGCTGACCTCACCCGAGAGCGCGGCGACGACCGGCGTGCAGGCGACCTGCGCGGCGAGCGGGATCGCCACCGCCTCGGCGGCCCACCTCGGCAGCCACCGCCGGAGCCGGTCGCGGAACGACGGTGCGACGAACAGGATCCCCGCGGTGGCCAGCACCGACAGCGCGAAGCCTGCCGAGAGCACCAGCCACGGGTCCACCAGCAGCAGGCTGACCGTGGCCACGCCCAGGGCACGAGCCCCCCGGGTGCGGCCACCGGTGCCGAGCGACGACCAGCGCCACCGAGCCCATCGCGGCTGCCCGCACCACGCTGGGCTCCGGCCGGGCGAGCAGCACGAAGCCGGCGACCCCCACGATCCCCACCACGGTCAGCGCGCGTCCCCGGGCACCGATGCCGCGGGCGACCAGCAGCAGGAAGCCGACGACCAGGGTGAGGTTCGTGCCGGACACCGCGGCCAGGTGGGTCAGCCCGCAGGTGCGGAAGTCGGCGACGACCTCCGGCGACATCTGCCGGTCGTCGCCGACGACCAGTGCGGGGACGAGCGCGCGCGCCTCGGGCCCGGTCCCCGAGACGGACTCGCGGATGCCCGCGCGCACGGTCTCGGCCGCACCGAACGGGCCGGCCGGAGGGTCGACCACGACGGGACCGGGTGACCCCGCCAGCACCGCCGCGACGCCCCGGTCGTCCGGTACATCGAGCCGGCCACGTGCCGACACGACGGACCCCAGCTCGAGGTCGGCCCAGGTCTCGTCGGCCAGCACCACGACCGGTGCCCGGGTCGAGAAGGTCCGGCCCCGACCGTCGACCCGGCTCACGCTGAGCCGCACCACCACGAAGTCGTCGTACCGGCCGGTCCGCATGACCGGGTCGGAGGTGACCCGCGCCTCGAGGGTGACCACCGCCCGTTGCTCGGCCAGCCGTGCCACCGGCCCGGTGCTGTTGGCCTCGGCGCGCACCAGTGCGCAGCCTGCGACGGCGGATCCGACCAGCACGCAGGCCAACGCCAGACCCGTCGGCCGACCATGACGGGCGGCCGTGCCGATCCCCGCCAGCGCCCCGGCGGCCAGGGCGGGCGGGACCCACCCGGGCCCGAGCAGCGCGAGCAGACCACCACACCAGGCGGCCACTCCGAGCACGACCATGCGAAGGTCGGGCCGCTCGGGTCGCGGCAGCGTCACAAGGTGACGAACGGTGCCAGGTCGGCCAGCGTCGCCTCACCGATCCCGGAGACCTCCAACAGCTCCTCGACCGCACTGAACGCACCGTGCTCGGCCCGCCACTGCAGGATCGCCGCGGCCGTGACCGGACCAACGCCGGGCAGCGTGTCGAGCTGGTCGGCGTCCGCGGTGTTGAGGTTCACCATCGGCGTGCCCGGAGATGCCACTCCCCCGGACGCCGCCGCTTCGGGCGCGACGCCCGGCACTGCGCCGACACCGACCAGGACCTGCTCGCCGTCCACCAGCAGCCGGGCGAGGTTGAGCCCGGTGAGGCTCACGCCGCGTCTGGCGCCGCCGGCCTCGTCGATCGCGTCGACCACCCGCGACCCGGCGGGGAGCGAGACGATGCCCGGTCGTCGCACCTTGCCGGCGACGTCGACGACGAGCTCGTCGGCCGACGGACCGGACGACACGGCACCCGTCGCCGGCGGACACCGGTGATGCCGTGGACGGGCTGGGCAGGCTGCTCGCGGGGGTGGTCGGGGCGCTGTCGGTGAACGACCGGGCGGGAACCAGGTCACCGGGATCGGCGGCCCGCACCGACCACCAGGCCAACAGCCCGAGGCCCACGGCGGCCATCACCGCGACGACGGTCAGCTGGGAGGCACCGATCCGGACCCGTCCCTGCAGGGTGGACGGCAGCCGGTCCTCGACCCATCCGGTCGCGACCCCCGCCGGTCGCCGGGCGTGCCTGCCCCGCTCGGTAACGAGCGGCGACCCGGTCGGTCGTGCCGGTGAAGAAGTGGGCTCGCCGGATCCGCCCGCGACGGCAGGTGTCGGGGGAGCACCTGGGTCGGGACGGATCGCGGCGAGCTCGGCGCTGAGCAGCTCCAGCCGTCGCCGTGCCACCTCGGCGACATGTTCGTTGGCGGACCTGCGTGAGCGCATGTCGAGGACGGTAGGCGGCGTGAGGTCCGCGCGGACGGGCGCCGGAGCGGCCTGTGGACGATCGGCGCCGGTGGTCGGCCTGTGGACGGGAGCCGGTCAGCGCGGGGAGACGACGACGGCGACCATGCCGGGGCCGACGTGCGCCCCGATCACGGCACCGACCTCGCCGACGATGACCGCCCGCCCGTCCAGGTTCGCCTCCAGCCTGGTGCTGAGGCGTTCGGCGAGCGCCTGCGCGCGATCCGCCCCGGCCAGGTGGGCGACCCCCACGTCTACCTGCCGGTCCTCGGCGGCGGTGACCGCCAGCTCCTCGAGCCGACTGAGCGCCCGGGCCGTGGTGCGCACCTTCTCCAGTGGTGCGATCCGGCCCTCGCGGAGGGTCAGGAGCGGCTTGACCGCGAGCGCCGAACCGAGCACGGCGGCGGCGGCGCCGATGCGGCCGCCGCGGCGGAGGTACTCGAGGGTGTCCACGTAGAACAGCGACGTCGTGGCACCGGCCCGGGCCAGCGCGGCCCCTTCGGCCTCCTCGACCGGCTTGCCGGCGTCGAGCAGGTCCGCCGCCGTGAGCACGGCGAACCCCGTGGCGACACCGAGCTGCAACGTGTCGACGGTCAGCACCGGGAGCGGCGCCTGCCGCGCGGCGAGCTGCGCCGACTCGTAGGTCCCGCTGACCTGGCTCGACAGATGCACGGAGAGCACGGCCTCGGCGCCGGCGTCGTGCGCCCTGCGGTAGGCGTCGAGGAACACCGACGGCGCCGGACGCGACGTACTCACCGGCGTCCACTCCCGCAGCGCGGCGGCGATCGTCTCCGGCGTCGCCTCGGGGTCGACGCCCTCGTCGTACGACTTGGCGCCGATCACGACCTGGAGGGGTACGACGACGATGTCGCGGGCTGCCACGAGGTCCGGCGGGAGCATCGCGGTGCTGTCGGTGACGAGCGCGACCCGGCGGGACATGCGGGAAGGCTATCGGTAGGTGAATGGAATGGTGGTCGCGCTCGACCTGTTGAGGTCGGCGTACGCACCCTCGACGAAAGGTTCACCATGCGCGTCGTCATCGCCGGAGGACACGGCCAGATCGCCCTGCTGCTCGAGCGGGCTCTGTCGGAGAACGGCGACCACGCCGTCGGCCTGGTGCGCAACCCCGACCATGTCGGGGACGTCGAGGCCACGGGTGCCGAGGCCGTGGTGCTCGACCTGGAGCACACCGACGCCGAGACCCTCGCCGGCGTCTTGAGCGGGGCGGACGCGGTCGTGTTCGCGGCGGGCGGCGGCCCGAAGAGCGGGGCCGCGCGCAAGGAGACGGTCGACAAGGGCGCCGCGATCCTGCTCGCGGACGCTGCCGAGCAGGCTGGAGTACGTCGCTACGTGATGGTCTCGTCGATGGGCGCCGACGCGGCGGACCCGACGAGCGAGGACGTGTTCCAGGTGTACCTGCGCGCGAAGAAGGCCGCCGACGACGACGTGCGCTCGCGCGACCTCGACTGGACCGTGGTGCGGCCCGGACGGCTGACGGATGACGCGGGCACCGGGCGGGTCACGGTGGGGACCCTGGGCCGCGGCAGGTGCCGCGCGCCGACGTGGCCGCCACCCTGCTCGGCGTACTGCACACGCCGTCCACCGTGGGCGCCACGTTCGACCTGCTCGGTGGTGACACCCCGGTGGACGAGGCGCTGGCGTCGCTGTAGCCGGGTCGACAGGCGCTGTGGCCGCGCCGGCAGATTCACTGGGTACCCAGGGGATCTTCCGCCTCCCGTGGCGAACTCTCCCCGGGGAGCGGCAATTACCACGGGACCGTGGTAATTGGCCGCCCGCCCAAGCACCCACCACCGGCCCTCAGCCGGCGACGATGTTGACCAGCTTCGGCGCGCGGACGATCACCTTGCGGACGGTCTTGCCGTCCAGCGCGCGCTGCACGGCGGGGTCGGCCATCGCGGCCGCCTCCAGGTCGGACTCGGACGACGTCGGGGCTGACCTCCAGCCGGGCCCGCAGCTTGCCCTGCACCTGGACGACCGCGGTGACGGAGTCCTCGACCAGCAGCGCCTCGTCGACGGTCGGCCAGCCGGCGCGGGCCACGGTCGGCTCGTGCCCCAGCCGCTCCCACATCTCCTCGGCGGTGTACGGCGCGACCAGGCTCAGCAGGATCGCGACCGCCTCGGCCGCCTCGCGCACCGCCGGGTCGGCCGGACCGCAGCCGGAGTCGATCGCCTTGCGGGTGGCGTTCACCAGCTCCATGATCCGGGCGACCATGACGTTGAACCGGTGGCCCTCGACCAGCTGGGCCGCCTCGTGCACGACGTGGTGGGTCGACCTTGCGCAGCGACTCGTCGCCCTCCGCCGGCCGGCGCGCCGGCGCGGAGCGGTCACGTCGCCGCTCAGCCGCCAGGCCCGCTGCAGGAACTTCAGCGACCCCGACGGTGACATGTCGGCCCAGTCGATGTCGTCCTCCGGCGGGCCGGCGAACACCAGCGTCAGCCGGACCGCGTCGACGCCGTACGGCGTCGATCATCTCGCCCAGGTTGACGCCGTTGCCCAGCGACTTGCTCATCGCCTTGCCCTGGTTGATGACCTGGCCCTGGTTCAGCAGCGCCGGGAACGGCTCCTCGAAGTCCACCATCCCCATGTCGTGCAGGACCTTGGTGAAGAACCGGCTGTACAGCAGGTGCAGGATCGCGTGCTCGACGCCGCCGACGTATTGATGCGCCGGCATCCACCCCCGCACGGCCTCGGGGTCGAACGGACCGTCGGTGTAGTCCGGCGAGCAGTAGCGCAGGAAGTACCACGACGAGTCGACGAACGTGTCCATCGTGTCGCTGTCACGCTTGGCCGGACCGCCGCACGACGGGCAGGCCACGTTGACCCAGTCCTCGGCCGCGGCCAGCGGCGACGTGCCCTTCGGCTTCAGGTCGGCGCCGCGCAGGTCGGGCAGCTCGACGGGCAGCTGGTCGTCGGGTACCGGCGACCTCGCCGCAGGCGTCGCAGTGCACGATCGGGATCGGGCAGCCCCAGAACCGCTGCCGGGACAGCAGCCAGTCGCGCAGCCGGAAGTTGACCGCGCCCTTGCCGGTCCCGGTCGGCCTCCAGGTGCTCGACGATCGCGCGCGATGCCGGCCGCCTTGTCGGTCAGGCCGTCCAGGCAACCGTCGCCGGAGTTCACGTAGACGCCGTCGCCCGACGGTGGCGACGTAGGTGTCCTCGGGGTTGCCGGTGTCGTCGGGCCGGTGTCGACGACCCGGCGTACCGGCAGGTCGAACGCCTTCGCGAAGTCCAGGTCGCGCTGGTCGTGCGCGGGCACCGCCATGACCGCGCCGGTGCCGTAGTCGGCCAGCACGTAGTCGGCCGCCCAGACCGGGATCCGCTCGCCGTTGACCGGGTTGACCGCGTGCCGGCCCAGGAACACGCCGGTCTTGTCGCGGTCGGTCGACAGCCGGTCGATGTCGGTCTCCTTGCGGACCTCCGCCAGGTAGGCGTCGAACGCCTCCCGCTGCTCGGGCGCGCAGATCTCGGCGGCCAGCTTGGCGTCGGCGGCGACCACGAAGAACGTCGCGCCGTACAGCGTGTCGGGTCGGGTCGTGAACACGGTGACCGTCCGGCCGGACAGCGTGCCGCCGCCGAGTCCTCACGAGGCTCGATCTCGAAGTCGACGTGGGCACCCTCGGAGCGGCCGATCCAGTTGCGCTGCATGGCCAGCACGCGCTCGGGCCACGTCTCGGACAGCCCCTCCATGTCGTCCAGCAGCCGCTGCGCGTAGTCGGTGACCTTGAAGTACCACTGCGACAGCTCGCGCTTGGTGACCTCGGCGCCGCAGCGCTCGCACATGCCGGCGACGACCTGCTCGTTGGCCAGCACCGTCTGGTCGTTGGGGCACCAGTTCACCGGCGAGAACTTCCGGTAGGCCAGCCCGCGCTCGCGGAAGCGCAGGAACAGCCACTGGGTCCAGCGGTAGTAGTCCGGGTCGGAGGTGTGCAGCCGGCGGGACCAGTCGAACGAGATGCCGTAGCGGCGGAACGACTCGGCCTGCGTCTCGATGTTGGCGTAGGTGTACGTCGCCGGGTGCTCGTCGTTCTTGATGGCGGCGTTCTCGGCCGGCAGCCCGAAGGAGTCCCAGCCGATCGGGTTCAGCACGTCGTACCCCTGCTGCCACCAGGCGCGGGCGATCACGTCGTGCAGGGCCATCACCTCGGCGTGACCCATGTGCAGGTCGCCGCTCGGGTACGGGAACATCGTCAGCGCGTATCGGCGCTCGCGGGAGCCGTCGTCGGCGGCGCGGAACGGGTCCAGGTCCTCCCAGACCTTGCGCCACTTCTCCTGGGCCGCGACCACGTCGTAGGTGTCACGGGAGGTGTCAGCGTGGTCAGTCATGTCGTGTCGTCGTCTTCCTGTGCGGTCTGCTGGTGGCTGCTTCCTGCCGGTCGGCTTCCTCGTGCCGGCGGCTCGCACCGGGCACAAAAAAACCCCTCAGGCATGAGGGGTAGCCGCGTGGACGTCGAACCGGGTCAGTCCCGGAACGTCAACGCGGCCTGCTAAGCAGGAGGCTCTTCCGCATAGGCGTAGGTTACCCCACCCGTCGTCGGGCGGCCCACTCGATTGCACGCGGGAAGGGCCACCGGCCCGGCGGGACGCCGGGCCGGTTTCCCCGTCCCTGGTCAGCGCTTCGGCCGGTCCAGCAGCTCCTCGAGACGCGTCAGGCCGTGTCGCAGCTCGCGGTAGGTCTCCTCCCCCAGGGACTCCGCCCAGCGCTTCTCGACCTCCAGCTCCGTCTGCCGGATGACCGCGAGTGCGTCCCATCCGCGCTCGGTCAGCCGGACGACGCGGGTACGCCGGTCGCCGGACGACGCTTCACGGACGAGGTAGCCACCGGCCTCGAGCTGGTGGAGCAGATGGTTCATCGCCTGCTTCGACGCCAGCGTGCGCGCAGCAAGCACGCCGGGTCGCAGGCCGTCAGGTCCTGGATGCTGGAACACCCCGAGGTGTGCCGGCAGGACGTCGGTGTAGCCGGCCGCGGCCAGCCCGGTCATGATCTCGTGACGGACGATGACCGCCGGTCGGCGCAGCAGTGCTGCGGCCGGCGGTAGCCCGTCGACGTGTTTCTCCCCCACGCGAGTAGCCCCCCTCAGAGCCGGTGAAATTGTCAGGTAGGCAAGTTCCCCCCTGCCTACGGCGATTGTCGCGCCGGCTCTGGCACTGACGATGCAGTTTCTTGCATTTTTAACAATTCGGACGTCGGCGCGGGTCCTTCAGCGGGACGCGCCCTCACCCTCGCCGGGACCGTCGGCGCCCCCCGGCAGGTCCGGTACGACGACGGGCCGCAGCCGCGCCCAGGCCAGGAAGCACGCCGCGAAGACGAGCATGCCGAGACCGGCCCACAGGTTGATGTTGACGCCGTCGGCGCGGGCCAGCTCGTCGTCGGAGGTGCCGACCAGACCGGCGGCGACGAGCACGACGCCGTACAGCCCGATCAGCATCGCGATGAAGATCCGGATGTCGAACGCACCCGCCTTGTGGCCGGACCTGCGCTGTGCCATGACGACTCCCTCGGGTTACCAGAACAGGATGTTGAGCAGGACGACCAGGCCCAGCGCGACCCCGGCGAGCCGGGTCGGCTGCTGGTGCCATGGCAGTCGCGAGACTTCCTCGTGCCGCTTGATCCGTTCGCTGCGCGAGTAGACGAGGCCCTCGAGCTCGCGCTCCGGCTTGGGCTCGGTGCCGAGGCTGACCACGACGGAGACGATGATGTCGACGACGAACGCCGCGCTGGCCGCGACGAACGCCGCGCCCTGCTCTCCGATCGCGATCACGCCGAGCACGTCCTCGCTCAGCACCCAGACGGAGACAGCCGCCGCGGTGCCCGCCACCAGTCCGGACCACCCGGCAGCCGCGGTCATCCGCTTCCAGAACATGCCCAGGATGAAGGTCGCGAACAGCGGGGCGTTGAAGAACCCGAACAGCGTCTGCAGGTAGGTCATGATGTTGGAGTAGCTGGCCGCGAAGGTCGCCGTGCCGATCGCGATCACGGTCGCCGCCACGGTCGCGACCCGCCCGACGGCCGTGTAGTAGGCGTCCTCCTTGTCCTTCACCAGGTAGGTCTGCCAGAGGTCGTAGGAGAACACCGTGTTGAAGGCCGAGATGTTGGCGGCCATGCCGGCCATGAACGACGCGAGCAGGCCCGCGATCGCGACGCCGAGCATGCCGTTGGGCAGCAGGTCGCGCATCAGGTAGAGGATCGAGTCGTTGTACGTCGCCCCGCCGGACCCGTCCTCCTTGAACTGCACGAGCTCGTTGACGGTGACCGCGGCGATCATGCCGGGGACGACCACGATGAACGGCACGAACATCTTCGGGAACGCGCCGATGATCGGCGAGCGCTGGGCCGCCGACATGGAGTTCGACGCCATCGCCCGCTGCACCTCGACGAAGTTGGTCGTCCAGTAGCCGAACGACAGCACGAAGCCGAGGCCGAACACGATGCCGATCACCGACAGCACCGGGTTGTCGAAGCCGCTCAACGCCGTGCCGGGCCAGGACGACAGCTGCTCGGCGCCGCCCGGGGAGCCCGCCACCTCCTCCTTCAGCCCGTCCCAGCCGCCGATCTTGTTGAGGCCGACCAGGGTGAGCGGCAGCAGCGCCGCCACGATCACGAAGAACTGGAGGACCTCGTTGTAGATCGCCGCGGACAGGCCGCCGAGCGCGGTGTAGGTGAGCACGATCGCGGCCGCCACCACGAGCGAGACCCACAACGGCCAGCCGAGCAGCACCTCGACGACGCTGGCGAGCAGGTACAGGTTGATGCCGGCGATCAGCAGCTGCGCGACCGCGAAGCTGATCGCGTTGACCAGGTGCGCGGCCGACCCGAACCGGCGGTTCATGAACTCCGGGACCGAGCGCACCTTGGAGCCGTAGTAGAACGGCATCATCACGACGCCCAGGAACAGCATCGCCGGGACCGCGCCGACCCAGAAGTAGTGCATCGTCGGGATGCCGTAGTTGGCGCCGTTGGCGGACATCCCGATGATCTCCACGGCGCCGAGGTTGGCCGAGACGAAGGCGAGACCGGTCACCCAGGCGGGCAACGAGCGGCCGGACAGGAAGAAGTCGAGGCTGCTGGACACCGAGCGCCGGGCGAGGATGCCGATCCCGATCACGAACGCGAAGTAGAACGCGATGAGCAGGTAGTCGACCCAGTTCGCGTCCAACCGCAGCTGGGTCTCGGCGGCCAGGATCATCGGGTCCTCCTCGGGCGGTCGGGCACCGGCGTGACCCGGCACCACCAGCCCTCCTTCCCCGTTCCGGCAGGACGCAAGCATCGCGCCCCTCAACCGGTCACCCGTGGCCCGCCACTAGGGTCGTGCGCATGAAGGTTCTCGTCACCGGCGGCGCCGGCTACATCGGATCGACCACGGCCAAGGCCCTGGAGGCGGCCGGCCACACGCCCGTCATCCTGGACTCGCTGCTGACCGGTCCACGCGTGTTCGTGAAGGACCGGACCTTCTACGAGGGCGACATCGCCGACCGCGACCTGCTCGCCCGGGTCGTCGAGGAGCACCCGGACCTCGACTGCACGATCCACATGGCGGCGCGCATCGTCGTACCCGAGTCGGTCGAGAAGCCCTACGAGTACTACCGCGACAACGTCGCGAAGTCGCTGGAGCTGTTCGACCAGCTGCTCGCGCTCGGCAAGCCGCGGGTGCTGTTCTCCTCCAGCGCCTCCCTCTACGCGATGAAGCCGGGCTTCGAGGTGACCGAGGACGACCCGCTCGACCCGCCCTCCCCCTACGCCCGCACCAAGCGGATGATGGAGACCGTCCTCGAGGACATGGCGGCCGCCACCGACCTGCGCGCGATCATCCTGCGCTACTTCAACCCGATCGGGTCCGACCCCGACCTCGAGTCCGGCATCTACGCGCGCGAGCCCTCGCACGTGCTCGGTCAGCTGGTGATGGCCGCGCAGGGGCAGAAGGACTCGTTCACGATCACCGGCACCGAGCACCCGACCCGCGACGGCACGGGGATTCGCGACTACATCCACGTCTGGGACCTCGCCCAGGCCCACGTGCGCGCGGTGGAGGCGTTCGACGACGTGCTCACCAAGGTCGACGCGCCCAGTGCCGTGATCAACATCGGGACCGGCGACGGCGTCACGGTGCGTGAGCTGGTGGCGTCCTTCGAGCGCGTCTTCGGTCGTCAGGTGCCGATCACCGAGGCGCCGCCCCGGCCGGGCGACGCCGTCGGCGCGTTCGCCAACGTGGACAAGGCGCGCGACGTCCTCGGCTGGACCGCGTCCCTGTCCATCGACGACGCGATCGCCTCCGCGCTCGCGTGGGGCAAGAAGCGCAAGGAGATCCTGGGGTATGCGTGAGGGCGCGGTCCTCGACCTGTTCCGTCTCGACGGCAAGGTCGCCGTCGTCACCGGCGCCTCCTCCGGGCTCGGCGTTGCCTTCGCCGAGGCGCTGGCGCAGGCGGGGGCCGACGTCGCCCTGGGCGCCCGCAGGGTCGAGCGCCTCGAGGAGACGAAGGCGCTCGTGGAGGCGGCCGGCCGTCGGGCGGTGGCAGTGTCGACCGACGTGGCCTCCCCCGGCGACTGCCAACGTCTCGTCGACACGGCCATGGAGACGTTCGGCCGCGTCGACGTGCTCGTGAACAACGCCGGTGTCGGGACGGCGGTGCCCGCCACCCGGGAGACGCCGGAGCAGTTCCGCGACGTGATCGACGTGAACCTCAACGGCTGCTACTGGATGGCGCAGGCGTGCGGCCGGGTGATGCAGCCGGGCAGCAGCATCGTCAACATCAGCAGCGTCCTCGGCCTCACCACGGCCGGCCTCCCCCAGGCGGCGTACTCCGCCAGCAAGGCGGCGCTGATCGGCCTCACCCGCGACCTCGCCCAGCAGTGGTCGGGCCGCAAGGGGATCCGCGTGAACGCGCTGGCGCCGGGGTTCTTCGCGTCGGAGATGACCGACCAGTACCCCGAGGGCTACCTCGACTCGATGACGCCGCGGATCCCGCTCGGCCGCAAGGGCGACGGCCGCGAGCTCGCGGCGGCACTGGTGTTCCTGGCCTCCGACGCGGGCGGGTACGTCACCGGCCAGACGCTCGCCGTCGACGGCGGCATGACGATCACCTAGCCGCCGGCAACGGTCCGTAGGATCGACCCATGAGCAGCCCTGGCAACCCACGCAACCCCAAGTCCGCGCTCACCCTCGACTTCCCGCAGTCCCTCGGGGTCTACGACGAGTACGCACAGGCACAGAAGGCCGTCGACTTCCTCTCCGACCACGAGTTCCCGGTCGAGAACTGCATGATCGTCGGCACCGAGCTCAAGCAGGTCGAGCGTGTGACCGGCCGGCTCACGACCGGGCGGGTCGCGCTCGGCGGCCTGCTGTCCGGCGTCTGGCTGGGCCTGTTCGTGGGACTGATCTTCTCGCTGTTCGGCGAGGAGAACGCCCTCGGCGTGATCGCCTCGACGGCCGTCTTCGGCGCCCTGTTCGGCGTGATCTGGGCCCTGGTCGGGTACGCCGCGACACGCGGATCGCGTGACTTCAGCTCGGTCAGCCGGATCGTGGCCACCCGCTACGAGGTGCTGGTCGAGCACAAGCACGCCGCGCGCGGCCGCGAGCTGCTCGCACAGATGCCGGGCAGGGCGCAGCAGGCCGGCTTCTGACAGTTCCACCTGCGCCCCGAGACCCCCTCGACTAGTCATTGTGGGGAGGCCACCGCCGCCCGAGACTGGACATACCGCCGGGCGGAGGTGGGAGCGTGGCCGAACGTGAATCCGGGCCGGCCCGAGGCGGGGCCGCTCAGCACGCCGAGGAGCGACGCCTCAGCAACGCCGAAGAGCCGTTCGTGGCGAGCCACGAGATCCTCGTGGCCCTCGGCCGCGCCGGATCCGATCCCGACCAGATCCTCGACACCATCGTGGAGCGGGCTCTGCAGCTGTGCCGGGCGCAGGTGGCGCAGCTGAACCTGCTCGATGACGGCGTCTTCTGGCTCTCGCGGATCACCGGCGATGTCGACGACGAGTTCCGTCGGGCAATCCAGCAACGGCCGAACGCGATCGACCGGGCGAGCCTCGTGGGCCGCGTGGCGCTGACCCGACGCGCAGAGCACATCCTGGACGTGCTCGACGACCCGGAGTACGGACGCCAGGACCTGCAGCAGCTCGGGGGCTACCGCACCCTCTTCGCCGCCCCGATGATGCTCGACGACGCCGTGGTCGGCGTGCTGCTCGTGTGGCGCAACCACGTGGACCCCTTCGACCCGCGGGAGCAGGAGGTGCTCTCCTCGTTCGCGGTGCAGGCGGCGATCGTGCTCCGGCAGGTGCAGCTGCGCCAGGCCCTCGAGGCGCGTACGGCCGAGCTCGCGTCGAAGGTGGAGCAGCTCGAGGCGCTCGGCGCGGTCGGTGAGGCGGTCAGCTCGAGCCTCGACCTCGACGAGGTGCTCAGCCGGGTGGTCGCGCACGCCGTACAGATGACCGGCACCGACGGCGGCTCGATCATGGAGTACGACGAGGTCGACGAGTCCTTCGCGGTGCGCGCCGCCTACGGCAGCAGCGACGCCCTGCTGGACAGGCTGCGTGCGATCCGGATCCCTGCCGACTCCACCCTCGTGGGTCGCGCCGCGATCTCCGGCCATCCGCTCGCGGTCGAGGACCTGGACCCCGACCGACTCGACCCGCACCTGCGGATCCTGTACGACGACGGCTGGCGATCCATCCTGGCCGTCCCGATTCTGCGGGAGGACCGGATGCTCGGCGCCCTCGTCGCACGACGCCGCACCCCGGGAGAGTTCGCGCCCGACATGGTCGACCTGCTCGAGACGCTCGCCGCCCAGTCCGCGCTGGCGATCGCCAACGCACGCCTGTTCCGCGAGGTGGAGACCAAGTCCGCGGAGCTGGAGATCGCGAGCCGGCACAAGTCGGAGTTCCTGGCGAGCATGTCGCACGAGCTGCGCACACCCCTCAATGCCGTGATCGGGTTCTCGGAGGTGCTGATCGACCGGCTGTTCGGCGACATCAACGAGCGACAAGAGGAGTACCTCAACGACATTCGCAACTCGGGGCGGCACCTTCTGGAGCTGCTCAACGAGATCCTGGACCTGTCCAAGGTGGAGGCCGGCCAGATGGAGCTCGAGCACGCGATCTTCTCCGTGCCGACGGTGCTCGAGTACGTCATGTCGCTGGTGCGTGAACGCGCCGCCGCGCACGGCATCACGTTGCGTCTCGACCTGACGCCGGAGGTCGGGGCGATCGAGGGTGACGAGCTGCGTTTCAAGCAGATCGTGCTGAACCTCGTCTCCAACGCCGTCAAGTTCACTCCCGACGGCGGCACCGTGGAGGTGGCCGCTCGACGCGACACGGATCAGCTGGAGGTGACGGTCACCGACAACGGGATCGGCATCCCGGCCGAGGACCGCTCCCGGATCTTCGAGTCGTTCCAGCAAGGTGGCCGCGGTGCCCCCAAGGACGAGGGCACGGGGCTGGGGCTGACGCTGACGAAACGGATCGTCGCACTCTTCGGCGGCCGGCTCTGGCTCGAGACGGAGGTCGGCGTCGGTAGCACCTTCGGGTTCACGATCCCGGTGCCCGTAGAGGCCGGCGCCGAGCTCGGCACGCCCGGCAGCGGCCGGTCCAACGGAGCGCCGGTGGTGCTGCTTGTGGACGACGACCGGGCGTCCCTCGACCTGGTCACGGCCTACCTGGCCGACTCCGACGCCCGGGTGCTGCGGGCCCGGGACGGCGCCGAGGCTCTGGCGGTGATGAGCAGGGTCGTGCCGGACGCGGTCGTGCTCGACATCCGCCTCCCGCGGGTCGACGGGTGGGAGGTGCTCACGACGTTGAAGGCCGACCCGGCCACGGCCGGCGTCCCCGTCGTCGTGGTCACCATCGTCGACGACCGGGCTCGCGGCATCGCGCTGGGCGCCGCCGAGTACCTTCTCAAGCCGGTACGCCGAGAGGACCTGCTGGACGCGCTGCGTCGAGTCGGCGCCCTACGCACCCCCACCGGCCATGGAGCCCAGGTCTCATGACCCCGCCCCGCGTCCTCGTGGTCGAGGACCATCCGCTCAACCGCAAGCTGGTCCGCGACGTGCTCGTGGCCGCCGGCTACGTCGTCGTCGAGGCAGCCACGGGTGAAGAGGGTCTGACCGCGGCGGCGAACCAGCCGCCCGACCTGGTGCTGATGGACCTCCAGCTACCGGGCATCGACGGAACGGAGACCCTGCGTCGGCTTCGCGAAGGGACCCTCGGACGCGACGTCCCGGTGATCGCCGTGACCGCCCTGGCGATGCCGAGCGATCGGGCGCACGCCGCCGAGGCCGGCTTCGACGGCTACGTCGAGAAGCCGATCAGCATCCGTGCTCTGCCGGTCCAGGTGCAGGCGTTCCTCGACGGTGTCGGGTCGTGACCACTCCGACGGTGCTCGCCGTCGATGACCAGTCGGCGAACCTCCGCCTCCTCGACGCGGTGCTCGCCCCCCGCGGCTACCGGGTGCTGACGGCCTCGTCGGGCGAGGAGGCGGTAGGGGTCCTGGCCACGCAGGCGGTGGACCTGGTGCTCCTCGACGTGGTGATGCCCGGGTGGGACGGCTACGAGACCTGCCGCAGGATCCGCGCGGACGAACGCACGGCGTACCTGCCCGTCGTCATGATCACCGCCAGCGGCCAGGAACAACGGATCCGGGCTCTGGAGGCGGGTGCGGACGACTTCGTCACCAAGCCGTTCGACCAGAGCGAGCTGCTGCTGCGAGTGTCGTCGTTGGCCCGCATCAAGCAGTACCAGGACACGATCCGTTCACAGGCCGAGGAGCTGTCTCGCTGGAACGACGTCCTCGAGCGCCGCGTGAACGAACAGGTCGCTGAGCTCGAGCGCATCGGTCGGCTCCGGCGCTTCCTGGCGCCGCAGCTCGCCGACGTCGTCCTCCGCGACGACACACTCCTGCACAGCCACCGGCGGCAGATCGTGGTCGTGTTCGCGGACTTCTGCGACTTCACGCCGTTCGCCGAGACCAGCGAGCCGGAGGAGGTCATGGCCGTCCTCGCCGCCTTCCACGAGGTCGTCGGCAACCTGGTGCATCGTCACGAGGGCACGCTGGAGCGGTTCACCGGTGACGGCGTCATGGTCTTCTTCAACGACCCTGTCCCCGTCGACGACCCCGCGAGACGCGCGGTGGCGATGTCCCTGGGCATCCGTGACGGCGTCCGCGGGCTGGCGGTGCGGTGGCGGCGTGACGGGCACGATCTTGCGGTCCGGCTCGGGGTCGCCCAGGGCTACGCCACCCTTGGCCGGATCGGGTTCGAGGGCCGCTTCGACTACGCCGCCATCGGCAGCGTGACGAACCTGGCGGCGCGGCTGTGCTCCGACGCCGCGCCGTGGCAGGTGCGCGTCACCGACCGCGTCCTGGCCGCGATCGACGAGACCGCCGACTCCGAGCTCGTCGGCGACGTACGACCCAAGGGCTTCAGCCGATCCGTGCGCGTCCACCACGTCAGTGCACTCCGACCCGAGCAGGTGACCACATGACAGACCTCACCGAACGCGGCACGACCACCATCCCGGCACAGACCCGGCGCCGACCTCGGCCGCTCGGCGAGCTCGACGAGACCGAGAGGTACGAGATCTTCGACGAGCTGCAGCTGACGATGCCGGCGGTGTGGGAGACATGGCAGCGCGACGTCGAGGACGAGTCGGTGGTCGTCATCCCGTCGGTGAGCCTCTCCCAGACCACCGCCACCAGCGGCACCCTCATGCAGGCCATGGAGGAGCGAGCCCTGTTCCTGCTCCTGCTGCTGCGCCAACCGCGGCTGCGGATGGTCTACGTGACCTCGATGCCCGTGTCCGAGCAGGTCATCGAGTACTACCTCGGTCTCCTCCCGGGCGTCATCCCCAGCCATGCCCGAGCGCGCCTGCAGCTGGTCTCGGTCGGGGACGCCTCCCCCACGTCGCTGAGCGCCAAGCTCCTGGCGCGTCCCCGGCTGCTGCGCTCGATCCGCGACCTCGTCCCCAACCAGGCGCACAGCCACCTGATCCCCTACAACACGACGAGCCTGGAGCGCGACCTCGCCGTGAGCCTGGGCATCCCCATGTACGCCAGCGACCCACGTCTGGAGCCGCTCGGCACCAAGTCCGGTTGCCGGCAGATGTTCGAGCAGCTCGGTGTGCGTTGTCCTCTGGGTGTCGAGGACCTGCACGACCTCGACGACCTTGTCGAGGCCGTCCTGCGGATGCGTCGGGCGCGGCCGGGCATGCGCGAGGCCATCGCCAAGCTGAACGACGGCGTCTCGGGCGCGGGCAACGCTCTCGTCCACCTCGAGGACCTGCCCGAGCCGGGCTCCGAGGAGGAACGGCGCGCCGTCACCGCCCGACTGCTGGCCCTGGAGCCCGAGGCCGCGGAGCTGACCGCCGCGGCCTACCTGGTGTCGTTCGCCGAGGACGGCGGGATCATCGAGGAGCGCATCGTCGGCGACCGGCTGACCAGCCCGAGCGTGCAGATGCGGGTGATCCCGGACGGCTCGGTCGAGCTGTTGTCCACCCACGACCAGATGCTCGGCGGCCCCACGGGCCAGCAGTACCTCGGCTGCGTGTTCCCGGCCGACCCGGCGTACTCCCGGCTGATCACGGAGCCGGCGATGGTCGTCGGCCGAGCACCTCGCGGGCCTCGGCGCGCTCGGCAGGTTCGCCGTGGACTTCGTGGTCGTCGAGGAGCACGGGGAGTGGACGGCTTACGCGATCGAGCTGAACCTGCGCAAGGGCGGGACCACACACCCCTTCCTCACGCTGCAGTTTCTCACCGACGGCGGGTACGACGGCGACAGCGGGTCGTACCGGACCGCCGGCGGCGCCAGCAAGCACCTGGTGGCCTCCGACCATCTAGAGGACCCGCGACTCAAGGTCCTGACGGTCTCGGACCTGTTCGACACCGTCGTCGTCCACGGTCTGCACTTCGACCAGGCCCGAGAGACCGGCGTGGTGTTCCACATGATCAGCTCGCTCACCGAGTGCGGCCGGATCGGGGTCACCGCCGTCGGGGACACCCCCGAGCAGGCTCAGCAGCTCTACGCGCGAGCGTCGAGCACGATCCTCGAGGAGGCCGAACGAGCCCTGCGCGACGCACCGGCAGTCGGCTGACCGGGCGGCTCAGTCCTCCGCGAGCAGGGCGTCGAGGGCGGCGTACCCCTCGATGATTCCGGTCTCCATGCCGCTGGCCATCATCATGTCGCGCCCCTCGATGGTCTCGACGACGGACAGCGAGTCGACTCGGGTGCGGCTGTCGCCGAGGTCCACGAACGTGATGATGTCGAGCGAGACACCGTCGGGGACGCCCTCGTAGGTGAAGGTCTGGACGATCCGCTCGTTGGGTCGGACCTCGTGGAACGAGCCGTAGAACGACGCGATGACCTCGCCCTCGCGGCTTGCGTTGTAGCGGTAGTGCCCGCCGGTGCGCGCGTCCCACTCGTAGAGATCCATCGGTGTGTCCTTGGGGCCGAGCCACCGCTCGACGAGCTCCTTCTGCGTCCACGCCCGGAACACCTTCTCCGGCGGCGCGTCGAAGTCGCGGACGATGCGCACGGTGGGCAGGGTCGGGTCGGCCTCGATGGTGGTCTGCGGCTGCCCGGTCTGGGTGGTGCTCATGATGCTGCTCCTCGCTGCTGGTCGGGTGACTCCTGCTGGTCGGTCTGCTCTGCGTCCATCTCCGCCAGCACCGTGTCGAGGCGGGCGAACCGCTCCTCGGCCTGCCGGCGGTACCTCTCGATCCACTTCGTCATCAGGTCGAACACCTCCGCCTCGAGGTGGCAGGGCCGGCGCTGGGCGTCGCGCGACCGGCTCACCAGGCCGGCGTCCTCGAGCACCTTGAGGTGCTTGGAGACCGCCTGCACGGACACGTCGTACGGCGCCGCGAGCTCACCGACGGTGGCGTCGCCACCGGACAGACGGCCCACGATGTCGCGCCTGGTCGGGTCGGCCAACGCTGCGAACACCCGGGACAGGTCGTCCTCGCTCACGTCCTACCTCCGCGCCACTGAAATGACTTGTCAACCGATCGGTTGAAAACGACCGTAGGACGGCGGACCGCCGTTGTCAACCATCTGGTTTAAGAAACCCTCTTCCGGGCCACCATGGGCAGTACCGTGGGTCATGGCCGCGGAGCCAGCCGGCAACGGCGACGAGATCCGGGCGGTGGAGGTCGTGGCCTCCCTGTCGCTGGCGACCGACCTGAGCATGGGCTTCCCGTTCGAGCACGGCATGCACAGCACCCTGCTGGCGCTCCGGCTGGCCGACAGTCTCGGCGTCGACCAGGACACCCGCTTCGAGGTGTTCTACGGGTCCCTGCTCTGCTACGCCGGATGCACCGCGGACGCCGAGATCGCCGCCGCGCTGTTCGAGGAGGGCGGGATGCTCGCCCACTTCACACCGGCGGTGTTCGGTTCCCGGCGCGAGTTCGTCCAAGGGCTGGGGCGAGCTCTCGCCGGTCCGGAGACCCCGACCCCGGCCCGGGTCGCGCGCCTGGTGTGGCAGCTGCCTCGCGCGGTCCGCGGAAGCAGCGCCCACGTCGAGGCGATGTGCCAGGTGGCGGTGATGATCGGCCGCTCCCTCGGCATGCCGGAGCCCCTGCACGCGGTGCTCGGCGCGTTCGCGGAGCGCTGGGACGGCCGTGGTGGGCCGGTCGGGTTGAAGGGCGACGAGCTGCCCGTGGCCCTGCGGATCGTGCACGTCGCCCGGGACACCGAGTTCCAGCGGCTCGTGCGGAGCGACGCCGAGGTGGTGGAGCTGGTACGGCGCCGGGCCGGCGGCGCCTTCGACCCCGACGTGGCGGCCGTGATCGCCGACCGGTTCGGGGACCTCGTCGGGCCCCTTGCGGCTGCGGCGTGGGACGACGTGCTCGCCGCCGAGCCCGGACCCGGGCTGGTGCTGCACGGTGACGCCGTCGAGGAAGGACTGGCCGCACTCGGCCGCTTCGCGGACCTGGTGTCGCCGTGCTTCAGCGGGCACTCGGCGGGCGTGGCCGAGCTGGCCGGGGCGGCGGCCGACGACCTCGGGCTTCCGTCCGAGCGGGTGGCGACGGTACGCCGGGCGGGGCTCGTGCACGACCTCGGGCGGGTCGCCGTACCCGCCCGGGTCTGGCTCGACCCGAACCCGCTCGCCCCCGACGACTGGGAACAGGTGCGGCTGCACGCCTACCAGACCGAGCGCTGCCTGGCGCACTCGCCGTACCTGGCCCGGCTCGCCGCGGTCGCCGGTCTTCACCACGAGCGGGCCGACGGGTCGGGCTACCACCGCGGCTGTGACGCGTCGCAGCAGACCGTCGAGGCGCGACTCCTCGCCGCCGCCGACGCCTTCCTCACCAAGACGGAGCCCCGCGCGCACCGACCCGCTCTCACCACGGAGGAGGCGGCGGGCTGGCTGCGCCAGGAGGCGGGCCTCGGCCGCTTCGATCCAGGCTGCAGCGCGGCGGTGGTGACGGCAGCGGGCCTGCCCGGCACCCGGCAGCCCGTTCGACCGGCGGGCCTGACCGACCGGGAGGCCGAGGTCGTCGGGCTGCTCGCCCACGGCCTGCAGACCAAGCAGATCGCCCGCGCCCTCGGCATCTCCGCGAAGACCGCCGACCGGCACATCCAGAACAGCTACCGCAAGATCGGCGTCTCGACGCGCGCGGCAGCGGCCGTCTACGCCATGCAGCACGGGCTCGCGCACTGGGGAGAACTCCCGATGGCGGGGCGCAGTCGACCTTCCTAGCGTCGGATCAAGAACCCGGAGGCGCCGGGCGAGGTCATCCGGAGGTCAGCATGAGCACTCACCACGTCTCGGTCGGGCCCGCTGCTGGTCCTCACGGGCGGTCCGCCCGCGCCGAGATCGTCGCGGCCTGGGCCGGGATCGTCGGGCCACTGCTGTTCACCGCGACCTTCCTCGCCCAGGACATCGTGCGCCGGCCGGACTTCGACCCGTTCGCGGAGCCGGTGAGCGCGCTCGAGGCGGGGCCGCACGGCTGGGTGCAACAGGCCAACTTCGTGGTCTTCGGCATCCTCACCCTGATCCACGCCCTCGGGCTGCACCGCACCCTCGGGCCCACGCGCGGCGGCTGGACCGGTCCGTTCCTGCTCGGCGTCAGCGGGGTCGCCCTGCTGTGGGCCGCGGTGTTCCCGCTGCGCGAGGACGCGAACGGCGCGACGTACGACCCCGGTCTGCACTTCGCCGGCGGGGTTCTCTTCTTCAGCACCAGCGCGTTGGCGCTGCTCGCCCTGTCCCACCGCCTCGCTCGCGGCTCCGGTCCGAGCTGCCCTCGCCAGGTACGCCGCAGTGACCGGAGTGGTCGCCTTCGCCGGCTTCCTCATGCTCGGCCTGCTGGTGATCCCCGAGGACACGCCGTTGCACCCATGGGCGGGCGTGGCCCAGCGCCTGCTGCTCCTGCTGGTGCTCTTCCCGTGCCGGGTCGCGATCGCCGAGCGCGCCCGCCGGCTGACATCGTGACGCGCCCGGGAGCGGTCCGAAGGGCTACTCCGGCTTCCGTGCGATCAGGCTGGCGTAGGCGATGTGTCCGAAGAACGAGCCCGCCGTGGCACGGCGTCGTGCTTCGCCGCGCAGCGCCGTTGCCAGCGCCTCGCCGATCTCGTCCGCGGCCAACATGAGAGCGACTCCGCGATCGATCACGGTGGTCATGTAACCGTCCGCGCCCACGTCAACGAAGCCATGGCTCCGGAAAGACTCGATCGCGAATCCCTGGTCCGTCACCATGGCTGCCAGTCGACGTACCAGCCAACGGTCCGTCACCGAGTTGGCCATCATCGTGTCCACGCACCGTTGCAGCGGATCGTGGTCCCCCAGGGCGACGGTGGTGGTGGCGTAGTCCCCCTCGAACGCGGCGAATACGCCTATGGGGCGCAGGACACGCACCGCCTCGGCCACCGCGCGCTCGGGGCCGGGCACGTGGACGAGCACGGAGTCCATGACGACCGCATCGAACGACTCGTCCTCGAACGGCAGCTCCCTCGCGTCCGCCGCCCGGAAGGAGACGTTCGGGATGCCGGTGGCCGCTTCGCGTGCGTGCACGACCAGGGATGGCGCCAGATCGGTGCCGACGACGCTGGCCACGGTCTCCTGCTGGGCTAGCAGTCGCGTCAGCACGCCGGTCCCGCATCCGACCTCCAGGACCTGCGCGCGGGGCGGGAAGGGGATGTCGGCAAGGAACACGGCTCGCATCGCGCGCTGTTGGGCGTCGGCACCGCGGGTCTCGAGCACCCCGGCCAGGCTCTGCTGGGTCGCCTCGTCGAGCTCGGCGACTCTCGCCCACACGTCCGCCATCTCCGCGTCCTCTCGGCCCCCCAAGCGAGTCAACACTCGAGGCCCGGCGCCCGCAACCAGAGACCCGAGGAGGCACGTCCGGCGCGGCGGATCGCGCGCGTCGCCAGGTTGCTCCCCCCTCTGGCGGTACAGGGATCTGACCCTTAACGTGATTTCAGAAGGACACCGGCGGGGTGGCCTCTCGAATCCGACGGGGGATTCTCATGATTCATTCGATTTCGCGCGTCGTCGTTGGCCTCGTCGCGGTCACGACGCTGACAGCCACCAGTGCGGGCGCTGCGCATGCGCAGAAGCTGTCGTACGCGGACGGCGCCTCCGACGTCCACGTGTTCCAGGCCGACGACACCACGACACTCGTCGGCGACGTGGTCAACACCGATGTCCGGTCGGTACGTATCGACCACCGCAACCTGAAGCTCAAAGCGAAGTTCGGCTACACCGACCTCACCCGCACGGGGGTCGGGTTCGCGTCAGTGCTCCACGTGCTCAACTCCGAGGGCCGGCAGTTCGACGTTGTGGTCGCCGCGGGTGCCGCCTCCTGGCGCGGTGGGGCGGTGCTCCAGAAGCCGAACGGCAAGGAGCTGGAGTGCGCGTCGATACGCCGCTCGATCGACTACGACGCCAACACCGTGAAGGTCTCGCTGGGCACCGACTGCCTCGGCGAGCCGCGCTGGGTGCGGGTAGCGCTCGAGGCCGTGTCGATCCAGGCCGAGGACGACCTGCTCTACATCGACGACGCGCAGCATCCGGACATCCCCACGCAGGGCACCACGGGGTCGCGCAAGATCCGGCGCGGCTGACAACACGTCCGGCGCCGGCTCACGACGAGGAAGGGCCGGTCCATGCGGACCGGCCCTTCCTCTGTTTGTGGAGCTGAGGGGACTCGAACCCCTGACCCCCTCCATGCCATGGAGGTGCGCTACCAGCTGCGCCACAGCCCCGCCACCCGCGTGCGGGCAACTCGGGAATCTTAGCCAACCACCGGTGTGGATGCGAAATCGGGGTGAGCCGCCTCAGCCCTCGTCGGGAAGCCGTTGCGGGGCGTCGTGCCCGGGCCGCACCGACTCGTTGTAGCCGGACATCCGGAGGCGTCCGCCGTACGTCAGCTCCTCCAGCGTCACCCATGCGCAGTTGTCGATACCGCGCAGCGTGCGGGACACCTCGTCCGGCCATCCGAGCATGCCGACGACCCCGACCTTCAGGCACGCCCCGTGGGTCACCACGACGCCGGTCTCCCCCGCCTCCAGCGCGGCGAGGCAGTCGCGCAACGCTGGCACCAGGCGCGCTGCCACATCCGCGTCGGTCTCGGCGCCGGGCAGCCGGATCGCGCTGTCGCCGCGCACCCAGGAGTCGTACTCGTCCGGGTACTTCTCGGCGAACTCCGTCATCGTCAGCCCCTGCCGGGCGCCGACGTCGAACTCGCGCAGGCGCCGGTCCTGGCTGGCCACCAGGCCGGTCTCCTGCTCGAGGTAGGCGCAGGTCTGCCGGGCCCGGGCCAGGTCGGAGGTCCACAGTGCGACGGGCTCCAGGGACGCGAGGTACGGCGACACGGCGGCGGCCTGGGCGTGCCCGAGGCCGTCGAGGTCGACGTCCGCATGTCCCTGCGCGCGGTTCGACGGCGTTCCAGGCGGTGCGCCCGTGCCGCAGGACCACGAGCCGACGGCCCGGTTCCTCGCCGGCGACGGCCACCGCGGCGCCGTCGAGGTCGCGACTCGGGGCCGGCGCCGCCTCCTGGCTCACTCCCCGCGCCCGGACGTCACCGTCGCGGGCAGGGCGATCAGCGGGCAGTCCCGCCACAGCCGCTCGAGGGCGTAGAAGGAGCGCTCCTCCTCGTGCTGCACGTGCACGACGATGTCGGCGTAGTCGATCAGCACCCAGCGGCCGTCGCGCTCGCCCTCCCGGCGTACCGGCTTGGCGCCGATGTCCCGGAGCTTGTCCTCGACCTCGTCGACGATCGCCTTCACCTGCCGGTCGTTGGGCGCGGAGCAGAGCACGAAGGCGTCGGTGATGACGAGCTGGTCGGAGACGTCGAAGGCGATGATGTTGTCGGCGAGCTTGTCGGACGCTGCCTGGGCGGCGGCGCGGACGAGCTCGAGGGCGCGTTCGGTGGCGGTCACGGGCTTACCTGGATTCCTAGCTGGTGCTGCTCGGACTTGGGTGCGTAGAGAGAGTGCTTGTTGATGTACTGCACCACGCCGTCGGGGACGAGGTACCAGACCGGGTCGCCGCGCGGCCTGCCGCTCACGGCAGTCGGTGGACGAGATGGCCAGCGCCGGGATCTCGACGATGCGTGACGCGGTTCGGGGGGATGCCCGTCCAGCGTCGAGCGGATCCATCTCGTAGCCGGGACGGGTGCAGCCGACGAAGTGGGCCAGCTCGAACAGACTCGGCCGCGTCGCGCCACGTGAAGATGTCGCTGAGCGCGTCGGCGCCGGTGATGAAGTACAGGTCGGCGTCGGGCATCTGCTGGCTGAGGTCGCGCAGCGTGTCGATGGTGTACGTCGGGCCCGCGCGGTCGATGTCGACCCGGCTGACCCAGAACCTCGGGTTGGACGCCGTGGCGATGACGGTCATCAGGTAGCGGTGCTCGGCCGGCGACACCTTGCGCTCGGACTTCTGCCACGGCTGGCCGGTGGGGACGAACACCACCTCGCTGAGGCCGAACCAGGACTGGACCTCGCTGGCGGCGACGAGGTGACCGTGGTGGATGGGGTCGAACGTGCCGCCCATCACCCCCACCCGACGGCGGGTGCTCTCGGCAGCCTGTGCGCGCTCAGCCACGCGGCGCCCGGAAGGTCATCGCACCGTCACGAGTGGTCGCGTCCGGCGCCGAACATCAGCAAGCCGATCAGGAGCACGGCGAGGAACACGAAGACGCTGATCCCCACGAGCCAAGGGTTGACGGCGGACTCGGCTGCACCCTCGGACAGGGTGGGCACGACCGTCGTGATCAGAGGCGCGAGCGACATGGCGACACCTTATCGTGCGGGGATCGGCAGCCCGATCCGAGCCAGCCGACCGAGCGACACGACCTTGAGCACGAGCAGCGCGACCGCGATCCCCAGCGCCAGCCACGTCCATCCGGTCACCAGGAGCAGCACCGCGAAGATGGCCGAGTTGGCCGCCTTGGCGGGCTTGGACCAGTTCCACAGCCAGATCGGCCGGTCCACGACGTAGAAGTAGTTGGGGCTGCGCAGCGGCCACGCCAGGAACGCCAGCGACAGGAAGCAGTCGACGACCATGAACTCGGCGAGGTACACGAGCACCGGCCAGGTGTGCTCCGGCTGCAGCCAGATCAGCCCGAGGTAGAAGGCGGCCGCGCAGAACCGGTCGCACAGGATGTCGAGCACGGCACCGATGCGCGTCTCGTGCCGCATCGTGCGGGCGACGAACCCGTCGAGGATGTCGCCGACCCAGTAGACCGCGAGCGCGGCAACCAGCAGCGTGAGGCTGCCCTCCGCCGTCGCCCAGCCGGCCAGACCGACGGCGACGACGGTCCGCACACCTGTGATGACCGTGGCGGGCGTGCCGAGCCGCTCGGTGGCGGGATCTGCCCAGACATCGGCCCCCGCGTCCTGGGTCAGCGTCATGTCGTCAGCGTAGTCGCGCCACCGCCACCTGGCCGGACTTCGACACGTCGACGAAGCCCTCGAGCAGTACGTTTCGGCGGCGGTCGGGCAGCGCGCCGTACGCTGCGAGTCATGTCCGAGGACCGTCGCATGAGCCGAAACCCGCGAGAGCCAGCCAAGCGCGGTCCCAGTGGCGCAGAGCGTTGGGCGGACTACCTGGACTGGATGCGCGAGGACAAGTTGACCTGTTTCCACGTTCTCGCGGAGTACGCCCGCCATGCGGGCCAGTTCGACGTCGTACGCGAGCTGGGCACGGTTTCGTGCTGAAACGCTCTGCGCGCGCTCGTCCCGAGTCACCTGTCCGGTTCTCGTGGATCGGCAAACCCAGCTAGTGCCGGGCGATCAGCCGCCGGAGGGCGCGTTCGTACGCCGACTCGCTGGTCGAGGCCTCTCCGGTGGTCGAGCCCGTCGAGACCCGGTGCGTCCCGCTGTGGTCGACGGTGAACTGGTAGCCCGTGGGTGTCCGCCAAACATGGACGCCGGGCTCGGGTTGTCGATGTCGCCAACCCTTCGCATGAGTCTTGATCCGGTGTTCGAATCTGGTCAGCTTGCCGAGGTTCCCGAGCCTCGTCTGGCCGATCTCGCTGTCGATCCATGGCTTGGTGTGGTCGAGGTCCATCCGGCGTCCGGTGGCCGACGACCACGGGAATGCCGACGCCGGGGAGCGGAGGTGCATCTGCTCGCGGAGCCGGTCCGGGACCTCGTAGCAGTCCACCGGCCGATCCAGATCGAGGTCGATCACCGGCTTGATGGTCACGTGGGAGTGCCGAAGGAACTCGCTGGCCTGGCCGATCGTGATCGGTCCGACGCCCTCCATCCGCGCCACACCCTCACCGGTCTGCATCGACTCCCGCGAGACGTGCACGTACAGCGTCGCCGGCGGCAGCGGTACGTCACCACCGGTGGTCGACGCGGGCTCATCGGTGGTCGAGCCCGTCGAGACCTGGTCACCACCCACCGAGCCGGCGGACTGCAGAAGAGCCAGCGCACGCGCCGGATGGCCGAGGATCCCGAGTGCCTTGGACCGGCGGGCACCGACCGGGTCGGTGTCGCCTTGCTGGAGCAGGATCTCGGCGATCCGGTCCACCATCGCCACCAGGTAGATGACCTCACCGGCGGTGGCCTTCGCGACCAGCGTCTTCAGGCCGTGCTCGTTGGACTGCCCGGTGACCACGAACCGCTCCAGCTCCGCCGCCAACCGACGCTGCTCGGCGGCCTCGGGGTCGGCGGCGATAATCCGTGCCTCCAACAGTCCAGGAACCGGCCCCAGGGCAGCGACGCCAGGTACGGCGTCGTCGTGTCGTCGACCTGACGAGCCTGGGCCAACGACAACCCGGTGGCGCGGGTCCGGGAGGCGACGTGCCGCGCCTGCCACACCCGAACCCGCCCGGCCGTGAGCTCCGCCCACAGCTTCGGGAGCCGGTGCCGCACGTCGAGCGCGTCGGCCATCAACGTGGCCGCCGCGACGTGCGAGCGGCCGAGCAGCACACCGAGCTCGGCGGCCGCGAACTCACCCGCGAACGGCGTGCCCTCGCCGCCGTACCGCTTCGCCCGTTCGGTGCCGGGCAGCACCGTCCCCGATGACGTGGGATGCAGGTCGGCCCACTGCGCGGCCAGCACCAGCTCACGGCACTCGGACTCGACCAGGGTGGCGTGGTTGGACACCAGCGCGTCGGCGACTGCCTGCCGCTCGAGGTCGTCCACCACCGGTTCCATACCCATCAACCTAGAGGCGAGCCACCGACAGTTTTCGTGGCCCGGAATCCCTTGTGGACAAGGGAATGGTCTCGACAAGCTCGACCACCCACCGCTGATCTCGACGGAGCTAGACCAGCGGCAGTGCGGTTCGGCGGGTGGTGGCCTGGTCTCGACGAGCTCGACCACCGATGGTCAGCTCGACCACCGATGGTCAGCTCGACCACCGGGTGGTGGCCTGGTCTCGACGAGCTCGACCACCGATGGTCACCCGGGCTCAGCGCCAGCCGAGCTCCGGTGCCACGTAGCGCAGCACGCTGTCGAGGACGTGGGCGTTGTAGTCGACACCGAGCTGGTTGGGGACCGTCAGCAGCAACGTGTCGGCGGCGGCGATCGCCTCGTCCTCGGCCAGCGACTTCACGAGCTGGTCCGGCTCCCCGGCGTACGTCTTGCCGAACCGTGCGCGGCCCGGTGTCGAGGTACCCGACCTGGTCCTGGCTGCCGGCCTCGTGACCGAAGTAGGCACGGTCCATGTCGCTGACGACCGGGAAGATGCTGCGGCTGACCGAGACTCGTGGTTCGCGGTCGTGCCCGGCGGCCTTCCAGGCGTCGCGGAACCGCTGGATCTGCTCGGCCTGGAGCTGGTGGAACGGGACTCCCGTGTCCTCGGTCAGCAACGTCGAGCTCATCAGGTTCATGCCCTGCTCGGCCGTCCACTCGGCCGTCGCACGCGAGCCGGCGCCCCACCAGATCCGGTCGCGAAGCCCCGGCGAGTGCGGCTCCACCCGCAGCAGGCCGGGCGGGTTCGGGAACATCGGCCGCGGGTTGGGCTCCGCGAAGCCCTTCCCGGTGATCACCTCGAGGAACACGCGGGTGTGCTCGCGCGCCATGGCTGCGTGGTCGGAGCCCTCGGCCGGCGTGTGGCCGAAGTAGCGGTACCCGTCGATCACCTGCTCGGGTGAGCCGCGGCTGATGCCGAGCTGCAGCCGTCCGCCGGCGATCAGGTCGGCGGCGCCGGCGTCCTCGGCCATGTAGAGCGGGTTCTCGTAGCGCATGTCGATGACGCCGGTGCCGATCTCGATCGTGCTGGTCCGGGCCCCCACGGCGGCGAGGAGCGGGAACGGGGACGCCAGCTGTCGCGCGAAGTGGTGCACCCGGAAGTAGGCACCGTCGGCCCCGAGCTCCTCCGCCGCGACGGCGAGATCGATCGACTGCAGCAGCGCGTCGGACGCGGTGCGCGTCTGCGACTGGGGAGAGGGCGTCCAGTGCCCGAACGACAAGAACCCGATGCGTTTCATGCCCGTGCAACACCATCCAGGGCCAGAGGCTTCCGCGTCGGTGCGGTCATCCGAGCAGGGCCTTGTGGACCGGGCTCGGGAAGCGCACCGAGAAGCGGGTCTCGCCCACCAGGTCGCGGATGCGGTCGACCTCTGCACCCACGGCCTTCTTGACCCGGGCCGGGACGTCGAGGAAGTAGTGGGAGAGGAACTCCCCCGCGGGCGTCTGTGCCCAGACCCCGACGATCCGTCCGTCCACCCAGATCGTCGGTCCGCCGTTGCCGGCGCTGTCGAACGTCTCGGCGCAGAGCGGGTCGAGGTACCACGCGCGCTGCTTCCAGCCCATCGTCGTCGGGTCGAGACCTGGCAGCAGCGCCACCCACGGCTCGACGGGCGGCTCGGGCTCGGTGTCCCTCTCGGCGACGTAGCCGGTCTCGCCGTCGAGGTCGACCACCTCGGCGCGGCAACCTGCCAGCGCGTGCTTGGTGAGCGCGGCCGTCCAGCCCATCCACCACTGCAGGTCGCGCTGGGTGGCCGGACCGAACCGCCGCAACCAGGCGTCGGCGAGGGTGACCGCAGACTCCTTCTCGTCGAGGTCGCCGACGCCGCCCGGCATCCAGGAGTCCATCAGCTCCCAGACGTACTGGCTGTTGATCCAGCTCCCGGTCGGCCGAGTGCGCACCAGCTCACCTTCGAACCCGAGCATCAGGGGCACACGGGTGTGTGCGGAGATCGTGGCGGCGTACTTCTTGCCTACCGACAGCTCGATCGGCACCTTGAGCGACGGGATCAGCTCACCGAGCCGCCGGGTGCTCATCGCCCCGTGCTCACGGAACGCGGCGAGCACCTGCTCGCGGGCGTCCTTCAGCCACGTCTCCGGGTCCGCCATGCCGCCGTCGGCGAGGTACTTCGCCGTGCGGCGTTGCTCCGTGGCGGCGATCTTGCGGGTGGTCGCCGCGTGCATGAGCCGGACGGTTTGCGGTGTCGCCACCCACAGCGTGCGCCGCATCGCGTGATGACGGACCAGGGTCCGCTGCTCGTAGAGGACGTGGTCGACGGCCTCGATCGACGGATGCTCCATGCGGGCCGCGACCGAGAGGTACACCGTGACCGGGTCGGTCGAGTGCAGCGCGACCACCGAGTCGGCGATCGCGACGACGTCGTCGGTGCGGGTTTCGGGAAGCAACAGGTGGCGCCGCGCCAGACGCGCCCTGCGCTCCTCGACCGTGATGGTCCGGGTCACGCCGTCATCCTGCCAGCACCCGCCGACGCCGCCCCGGAGCGTGCGTCAGCGCACGTGGCCGTCGCCGGTGACGACGTACTTCGTCGAGGTCATCTCGGGCAGCCCCATCGGGCCGCGGGCGTGCAGCTTCTGGGTGGAGATGCCGATCTCGGCGCCGAAGCCGAACTCTCCCCCGTCGGTGAAGCGGGTGGAGGCGTTGACCAGCACGGCGGCGGAGTCGACGGCCGCCGTGAAGCGCCGGGCCGCCGACTGCGAACGCGGTGACGATCGCCTCGGTGTGGCCCGACGAGTGCGCGCGGATGTGCGTCGATCGCGGCGTCGAGGTCGGGTACGACGGCCGCGGAGATGTCGAGGGAGAGGTACTCGGCGTCGAAGTCCTCGTCGGTCGCGGGCACGACCCCGTCGAGGGCGGCGAACCGCGCGTCGCCGTGCACGGTCACCCCCGCCTCGCGCAGCGCGGCGACGACCCGCGGCAGGAACGTCTCGGCGACGTCGGCGTGCACGAGCAGCGACTCCGCGGCGTTGCACACCGAGGGCCGGTGGGTCTTGGCGTTGAGCACGATCGCCAGGGCCAGGTCGAGGTCGGCGTCCGCGTCGACGTACACGTGGCAGTTGCCGACGCCGGTCTCGATCACCGGCACGGTCGACTCGCTCGACCACGGAGCGGATCAGGCCCGGCGCCGCCGCGCGGGATCAGCACGTCGACCAGGCCGCGGGCGCGCATCAGCTCCTTGGCCGGCTCGTGGCCCTCACCGGGGACGAGCTGCACGACGTCGGCCGGAAGGCCTGCCTCCGTCGGCCGCGGCGCGCAGCAGCCGCGACGATCGCGGTGTTGGACCGCACGCGCGCTCGACGAGCCGCGCAGCAGCACGGCGTTGCCGCTCTTGAGGCAGATGCCGGCGGCGTCGGCGGTGACGTTGGGGCGGGCTTCGTAGATGATGCCGACGACGCCGAACGGCACCCGGACCTGGCGCAGCTCGAGCCCGTTGGCCAGCGTCGAGCCGCGGACCACCTCCCCCACCGGGTCGGGGAGCCCGGCGACCTCGCGCAGCCCGTGCGGCCATCGCCCCGCACCCGCGTCGTCGTCGAGGCGGAGCCGGTCGAGCATCGCCTCGGGGGTGCCGGCGTCACGCGGCGGCCTCGCACGTCGGCGCGCGTTGGCCGCGAGGATCGACGCGCGGCCTCGTCGAGGGCCGTCGGCCATCGCCTGCAGCGCGGCGTCCTTGGTGGCCCGGGTGGCGAGCGCCAGCTCCGCGGTCGCGGCCTCGCGGGCGCGCCGGGCGCAGGCCTCGACGGACGGTCGTGCGAGTCGGTCATGGCGTCCAGCCTAGGCGCGTGCCGGCTCAGAACGGCAGCGGCGTGACGTCCTGGAGGTCCACGATGACGGCGTACTCCATGCCGCGGCTGAGGTAGACCTTGCGCTCGAGCACCTCGAGGCCGACGACCTCCCAGCGCGGGAGCCCGGCGGAGTCGCGGTGCTCGTTCCAGACCCGCAGCGCCAGCGAGGAGGCGTCGAGCAGGCGTCTCGGCCTCCTCCCAGTACTGGATCTCGGCGCGACCGCCGGCGTACTTCAGGGAGTGCAGGAAGGGTCGCTGGTCGCTGAGGCGCCGCAGCGCCGTTGCGCACGATCAGCGGCTCCAGCTGCTCGCCCGCCACCGTGACGTCACGTGCCAGAGTCGGATCAGCTCGGCCACGCGGTCACCTCTCCCAGGGTGTCGGATCTCCAACCAGACAAGTCTCTCCGCCTGTTGCCGCGCGACGTGGCCGGAACGTGAGAGATCCGGAGAACCTCGCCGCGGAGACGGCTCCAGAAAGTCCACGCATTCCGGGCGAAAGGGCGCCTCAGCGCGCAGCAGCACCAGGTCGTCGCGGTGCACGACCTCGCGCTCGTACGACGCCCCGAGCTCCCGCGCCAGCTCGTGCGTCGACCGGCCGAGCAGGCCCGGGAGCTCGGTCGAGTCGTAGTTGACCAGCCCGCGCGCCACGACGTCGCCGCGGGGGTCGACGAGGTCGACCGGGTCGCCGGCCACGAAGGAGCCGGTCACGCCGGTGATGCCGGCCGGCAGCAGCGACGCGCGCCGCTCCACGAGCGCCCGCACGGCGCCGTCGTCGAGGAGGATCCGGCCCTTGCCCTCGGTGGCGTGGGCGAGCCAGAGCAGCCGGGTGGGGCGACGCCGGCCGGTGGGGTGGAACAGCGTGCCGACGTCCTCGCCGGCCAGCGCACGGACCGCGCGGTCGGCCGACGTGAGCACGACCGGGATGCCGGCGCCGGTCGCGATCCGGGCCGCCTCGACCTTGGTCTGCATGCCGCCCGTGCCGACGCCCGCGGGACCGGTGCGGCCGATGCTGACGCCGGCGAGGTCGGCGTCGGAGGTGACCTCGGTCAGCAGCGAGGTGCCGTCGCGTGCGGGGTTGCCGTCGTACAGGCCCGTCGACGTCGCTGAGCAGCACCAGCAGGTCGGCGTGGACCAGGTGCGCGACGAGCGCGGCCAGCCGGTCGTTGTCGCCGAACCGGATCTCGGTGGTGGCGACGGTGTCGTTCTCGTTGACGATCGGCAGCACGCCCATCTCGAGCAGCTTGGCGAAGGTCCGGTAGGCGTTGCGGTAGTGGCTGCGCCGGGTCACGTCGTCGACGGTGAGCAGCACCTGGCCGACGGGTACGTCGTGCCGGGCGAACTCCTCGGTGTAGCGGTGCACCAGCAGCCCCTGCCCCACGGAGGCGGCCGCCTGCTGGGTGGCGAGGTCCCGCGGCCGCCGTGCCAGCGCGAGCGGCGCCAGGCCGGCCGCGATCGCACCCGACGACACCAGCACGACCTCCGCACCGCGGGCGCGCAGCCCGGCGAGGGCGTCGACGAGCGCGCTGATCCGCGACGGGTCGATCCCGCCGTCGGCGGTGGTGAGCGACGACGAGCCGACCTTGACGACCACCCGGGAGGCGGCGGCGACATCGGGACGCGCAGGGGTCACGTGTGGTTCCCGGGGTCGTCCTCGCCCCAGCCCCAGTCCTCGCCGAGCTCCTCGGCGGCAGCGTCGACCTCCTCGACGCGCACCCCGAGGCGGCGGGCCACGTCGGCCCGGGTCTCGCCCTCGCTGCGGCCGGCCATCGCTTCCTCGATCGCGCGCCGGCGGCGGGCCGCGGGCCGGCTCTCCTCGAAGCGGGTGTCCTCGCCCCGACGGCCGAGGATCTCGGCGCCCGCGTCCACCATCGGCTTGAAGTCGAAGACGACGGCGTTGTCGGTGTCGCCGATGAGCACGGCGTCGCCCTCCGCCGCGCCGAGCTCGAGCAGCCTCTCCTCGACGCCGAGCCGGTTGAGCCGGTCGGCGAGGAAGCCGACGGCCTCGTCGTTGCTGAAGTCGGTCTGGCGGACCCAGCGCTCGGGCTTCTCGCCGCGGACCCGCCAGCCCTCGGCGGTCTCCTTGATGGTGAACTCCGGCGCCGCCGGCGGCCTCGGTCGGCCGGATCACGATGCGGGTCGGCTCGGCGACCGGGCGGTCGCGCCCGGGCGGCGGCGACGATCTCGGCCATCGCGAACGACAGCTCGCGCAGGCCCTCGTGGCTCGCCGCGGACACCTGGAAGACCCGGAGCCCGCGCTCCTGGAGGTCCGGCAGGACGATGTCGGCGAGCTCGCGGCCGTCGGGCACGTCGATCTTGTTGAGCGCGACCAGGCGGGGCCGGTCCTCGAGGCCGCCGTACCGGCGAGCTCGTTCTCGATGACGTCGAGGTCGGACAGCGGGTCGCGGCCGGGCTCCATCGTGGCGGTGTCGATCACGTGCACCAGCGCGGCGCAGCGCTCGACGTGGCGCAGGAAGTCGTGGCCGAGGCCGCGGCCCTCGCTCGCGCCCTCGATCAGGCCGGGGACGTCGGCGACGGTGAAGGTCGTGTCGCCCGCGGTGACCACGCCGAGGTTGGGGACCAGCGTCGTGAACGGGTAGTCGGCGATCTTGGGCCGCGCCCGCGACAGCGCCGCGATCAGGCTGGACTTGCCGGCGCTGGGGAAGCCGACGAGGCCGATGTCGGCGACCACCTTGAGCTCGAGGACGACCGTGCGGTCGTCACCGGGCTCGCCGAGCAGCGCGAAGCCGGGAGCCTTGCGCTTCGAGGAGGCCAGCGCGGCGTTGCCGAGGCCGCCGCGGCCGCCCTCGGCGACGACCATCTCGGTGCCCGGGCCGACGAGGTCGGCGAGCACGTTGCCGCGCTCGTCGGTGACGACGGTGCCGTCGGGGACGGGCAGCACCAGGTCCGCGCCGTGGCCGCCGTTGCGGTGGCCGCCGGCCCCGTGGCCGCCGTGCTCGGCGCGCCGGTGCGGGCTGTGGTGGTAGTCGATGAGCGTGGTGACGTCGGGGTCGACGCGCAGGATCACGCTGCCGCCCGGCCCGCCGTTGCCGCCGTCGGGACCGCCGAGCGGCTTGAACTTCTCGCGGTGCACCGAGGCGACGCCGTTGCCGCCGCGGCCGGCGGTGACCTGCAGCACCACCCGGTCGACGAAGGTCGGGACTGCCATGACGGTTGCCTCCTGGGGCTGGGTCGGAAAGACGACGAGGGGCGCCCTGCCGTGTCAGCAGGGCGCCCCTCGCGATGTGTTCTTAGGTGGCCGAGCTCACTCGGCGGTCGGGACGATGTTGACGACCCGGCGGCCGCGCTTGGTGCCGAACTCGACGTTGCCGCCGACCAGGGCGAACAGGGTGTCGTCGCCGCCACGGCCCACGCCGTTGCCGGGGTGGAAGTGGGTGCCGCGCTGGCGGACGATGATCTCGCCGGCGTTGACGAGCTGGCCGCCGTAGCGCTTCACGCCGAGACGCTGGGAGTTGGAGTCGCGACCGTTCTTGGTCGACGCCGCGCCCTTCTTGTGTGCCATGAGTTCAGTCCTTGGATGCTCGAGGAGGTCGGGATCGGGAGATCAGCTGTTGATCTCGGTGACCTTGACCTGGGTGTACTTCTGACGGTGACCCTGGCGCTTGCGGTAGCCGGTCTTGTTCTTGTACTTCAGGATCGTGATCTTCGGGCCCTTGGTGGCCACCGAGGACCTCGGCGGTCACGGTCGCCTTCGCCAGCTTGTCGGCGCCGGCGGTGACCTTCTCGCCGTCGACGAGCATGACCACGGGCAGGGTGACCGAGTCGCCGACCTGCTGGGCGACCTTGTCGATCTCGATGACGTCGCCGACAGCAACCTTCTGCTGCTGGCCGCCACTGCGCACGATCGCGTACACCGCGGACTCACTCTCTTCGTCGGACTACAAAGTTCGGTCTGCGTGCCCCGTGTCACCGGCCCGGAGGGCGGGAGCGGTGCTGGGCGCACGCAAAAGGACGCACGAAGCGCGCCGAGGATCAAGTTTACGGAAGGAGCACCGGCCCGGTCAAAACGGCGTCCGGCGTCAGCGCTTCCGCGACCCCTTCTTCTTCACCGGCACGTGCGCGGCCACCGGCGCCGGAGCCCCGTCCGTCGCGTCGTCGCCGCGTCGCCGTCGCCGGAGCCGTCGCCGGAGGCGGCCCGCCGGCGGCTCCGCCGTCCGGGTGGCGACGCTCCCCGCGTTGCCGTCCACGGTCGACGGTGCCGTCGGACGCACCCGCGGGTGGTCCGGCCGGCCGTCGGGCGACCCGGCGGCGCGAGGAGGTGACGACCTTGGGCGGCGCCGGGCGGTGCCGGCGCCACGTCGGGCTCGGGCTCTGGCTCGGGCGCTGGCTCGGCGGCCCGGCTCGGCTGCGCGGCCTGCCCCGGCATCGGCCGGCCCGGCGTCCACGGTGGGCTCGACCGGCTCCGCGGCCGCTCGGCTCGTCGGGCTTCTCGTCGGCGGCCGGCGACTCGGCGACCGGCTTCTCGTCGGCGGGCTTGCCGGCCATCGCGGCGAACTCCTTGGGCGACGGCCGCCGTGCCCGTTGCCGTTGCCCTGCGGCCGTTCGTCACCGTCGGACTCTGCCGCGGCCGCGTCCGCTGCGGCGGCTGCGCCGGGGCTCCTCCTCGACCTTCTTGCTTCGCCTCGACCGGCTCGTGGTGGATGATCAGCCCCCGGCCCTGGCAGTGCTCGCAGGTCTCGCTGAACGCCTCGAGCAGCCCGGTGCCGATCCGCTTGCGGGTCATCTGCACCAGGCCGAGCGAGGTCACCTCGGCGACCTGGTGGCGGGTGCGGTCGCGGCCCAGGCACTCGACCAGCCGGCGCAGCACCAGGTCGCGGTTGCTCTCGAGCACCATGTCGATGAAGTCGACGACGATGATGCCGCCGATGTCGCGCAGCCGGAGCTGGCGGACGATCTCCTCGGCGGCCTCGAGGTTGTTCTTGGTGACGGTCTCCTCGAGGTTGCCGCCGGAGCCGGTGAACTTGCCGGTGTTCACGTCGACGACGGTCATCGCCTCGGTGCGGTCGATGATCAGCGAGCCGCCCGAGGGCAGCCAGACCTTGCGGTCGAGGGCCTTGGCGATCTGCTCGTCGATGCGGTACGCCGCGAACGCGTCCTGGCCGCCGTCGTACCGCTCGAGCCGGTCGGTCGAGGTCGGGGGCGACGTGCTCGACGTACGCGTCGACCATGTCCCAGGCGTCGTCGCCGGAGACGACGAGCTTGCCGAAGTCCTCGGTGAACAGGTCGCGGACGACCTTGAGCGTGAGGTCGGGCTCGCCGTACAGCAGCTGCGGGGCGTTGCCCTTCTCGACCTTGGCGGCGATGTCCTCCCAGCGGGCGGTCAGCCGCTCGACGTCGCGGGTCAGCTCGTCCTCGCTGGCGCCCTCGGCGGCGGTGCGGACGATGACGCCGGCGGAGTCGGGGACGATCTCCTTGAGCAGCGCCTTGAGCCGGTTGCGCTCGGTGTCGGGGAGCTTGCGGGAGATGCCGCTGGTGGTGCCGTCGGGCACGTAGACCAGGAACCGGCCGGGCAGGCTGATCTGGCTGGTGAGCCGGGCGCCCTTGTGCCCGATCGGGTCCTTGGTGACCTGCACCAGCACGGACTGGCCGGACTTGAGCACCTGCTCGATCTTGCGCGGACCGTTGCCGGCGCCCAGCGCGTCCCAGTTGACCTCGCCGGCGTAGAGCACGGCGTTGCGGCCCTTGCCGATGTCGATGAAGGCCGCCTCCATCGAGGGCAGGACGTTCTGCACCCTGCCGAGGTAGACGTTGCCGATGAGCGAGGTCTGCGACTCGCGGGCGACGTAGTGCTCGACGAGGACCTTGTCCTCGAGCACCGCGATCTGGGTGAGGTCGTCGCGCTGACGGATGACCATGACCCGGTCGACGGCCTCGCGGCGGGCGAGGAACTCCGCCTCGCTGACGATCGGGGCGCGCCGGCGGCCGGCCTCGCGGCCCTCGCGGCGGCGCTGCTTCTTCGCCTCCAGGCGGGTCGAGCCCGACAGCGCGGTGATCTCGTCCTCGGCGGTGCGGGTCTTGCGGACGCGGGTGACGGTGTTCTCGGGGTCGTCACCGCCGCCGTCGCCCTCCTCGCCGGCCCGGCGCCGCCGGCGACGGCGTCGGGTCGTCGCCGACCCGGACTCCTCGTCGGCGGCCGTCGGCCGGCCGCCGGACTGGTCGGGCTGCTGGTCCTGCTTGGTCTCGGCCGGACTCGGAGGAGTCGTCCTGCTGGTCCTCGCCGCCACCGCCCTTGCGGCGGCGGCGGCCACCGCGGCGACGACGGCGACGTGCGCCGCCCTGCTCCTCGGACTCGTCCCCGGACTCCCCGGTCTCGTCGGCGCCGGCGTCGGTCGACGCGGCCTCGTCGGCGCTCGTCGGGCTTCGGCTCGGACTTCTTCCTCTGCGTCCTGGCGCGGGGCGCGGCCGGCTCGGCCTCCTCGGCCGCGACGGTCTCGTCGGCAGCCGCTTCGGGCTTGGCAGCGGCCGCCTTCTTGCGGCGCGGGGCCGCCTTGGTCACGTCGGGCGGCTGGAAGAGCGGCGCGACGAAGCCCGGCGCGGTCGACCGGTGCCGTCGAGGCCTCGTCGGCGGCCGGCTGCTGGTCCGGCTCCTCCGCGGCCGGGGCTGCGGCCGCCTTCTTGGCGGTCGTCCGCTTCGCGGTCGTCTTCTTGGCGGTCGCCTTCTTCGCGGCGGTCTTCTTCGCGGTCTTCTTGGCCGGCGGTGCCTCGTCGGCGGGCTCCGTCACCGGTCTCGACCAGCGCGGGCTGGTCGGGGTCAGCGGCGGCGGCCTTCTTGGTCGTCCGCTTCGCGGCCGCCTTCTTCGCCGGGGCCTTCTTGGCCGTCGACTTCTTGGCTGCGGCCTTCTTCGCGGTCTTCTTCGCAGCCGGGGCCTCGGGGGTCGCCTCGTCCGGGACCGGGGTGGGCGTCTCGGAGCCGGCCGGGTTCTCGGCCGGGGTGTCGCTGTCGAGCATCTGCTCTCCTCGCCTCCCGGGCGGGTACGACGGGCCCCGCGGGGCCTCGTTCACGCCGGGAGCGTGTCGGTCGTCCGGCCGGGCAACCGGCGGACGCAAGCTTGCGGATGGCGTTCCGTCGTCACGTGGGACTCACCGAGGCGCCGGAACGGCGACGACCTCCACCGTGGTCTGTCGTCGACGGGCGCTCGTCTGCGCGTTCCGCGGTCACCGGCATCAGCAGACCGAAGCTGTCACCAACGGTCATGCCGTGTCGCGGTCGTGCGCCAACGGGTCACCCACCGTGCCGGTCTCCGCATCGAGCGGACCCTGGGCCAGTCGCTCGTGCAAAGGAGCGGCCGCCACCTCGAGCCCGGCCAGATCGCGCAGGCCGGCGAGGACGTCGTCGGGTCTCACGGACGGGGTTCCGTGCCGCAGGACCACGTCGAGTATCGCACACTCACCCGGACGGTCCGGGCAGGCGTGTGACGCGAGCGACACGACGGCGGCGCGGCAGTCGAAGCGTGCGCAGCCCCTTCTTGGTCATCCGCTCGACCAGCACCTCGCCGGCCGCCAGGAACGTCGGCCACGGCGGCCTCGGCCCTGCTGGCGGGTCCAGGTCGACGGTGATCCGCCAGTGGCTGGCCTCCAGCCGGTCGGCGAGCGAGCCGCCGGCCGACTCGACGACCTCGACGACGTCGAGCCCGGCGGGCAGCGCCTCGTCGAGCGCCGTTGCCCAGCGCAGCGGGGTCGACCTGGGCCGCCAGGCCGATCTCGAGGTACTCCGCCTCGCTGGCGGCGCCGGTCGGCGCCGCTCCGGCGTACGAGATCCGCGGGTGCGGGTTGAAGCCCGAGGAGTAGGCCACCGGGACCCGGGCCCGCACGAGTGCCCGCTCGAAGGCGCGGGAGAAGTCGCGGTGGCTGGTGAACCGCAGCCGGCCCCGCTTGGCGTAGCGGATCCGCAGCCGCTGGACCGGCGGGGCCTGTTGCTCGGGTTGTTCGCGCATCCGGCCAAGCGTAAGGGGGTGGGACGCGCGCGGTCGGCCGCGGGCGGGTGCGAGGATTGCGCGGTGCACGGGCCGGCGGAGCCGATCAGGACACCCGGGCCGAGCGCATCCTCGTGGTCGTCGGGATCGTGGTGCTGGCCTTCAACCTGCGCCCGGCCGCGGTCAGCGTCGGGCCCGTCCTCGGCGGAGATCACCGACGAGCCTCGGCATGTCGTCCGTCACGGCCGGCGTGCTCACCACGCTGCCCGTGCTCGCGTTCGCCACGTTCGGCGCGGTGGCCCCCGCTGTGGCTGCCCGGTTGGGCGTGCACCGGGTCACCGCTGCTGTCGCTGTTCGCCGTCGTGGTCGGCCTCGGGCTGCGGGCGCGGACCGACGTCCAGCGTCGGCGTTCCTCGCTGCTGTCCCTCCTCGGCGCTGGCCGGGATGGCCGCCGCCAACGTGCTGCTGCCGTCGCTGGTGAAGCTGCACTTCCCGCGCCGCATCGGCCTGCTGACCTCGATCTACACGACGGCGCTCGCGATCGGGCTCAGCCTGTCGTCGGTGCTGACGGTGCCGATCTCGGAGGCGGCCGGCACCTGGCGGGTCGGGCTGGCCGCCTGGGCGGTGACGGCCCTGATCGCCGCCCTGCCCTGGCTGCTGCTGGTGCGGCACGACCGCGCCCTCGACCAGGCCCCCGCGACCATCACGCTCCGGCAGGTGGCGCGGACCCGGCTCGGCTGGGCGATGGCGGTGTTCTTCGGGCTGCAGTCGCATGCAGGCCTACGCGATCTTCGGCTGGTTCGCGCAGGTCTACCGGGACGCCGGCTTCTCGGCGACCACCGCGGGTCTGCTGCTCGGGGTGATCACGGCCGTCAGCATCCCGCTGTCCTTCTACCTGCCCTCGCTGGTCGGCCCGGCTGCACGAACCCGGCCCCGGCTGATCATCGTGCTGGTGCTGCTCTACCCGGTCGGGTACCTCGGACTGTGCTGGCCCCCGTCGCCGGGGCGTGGCTGTGGGCGGTCGTCATCGGCACCGCCACCGCCACCTTCCCGGTCGTGCTCACCCTGATCGGGCTGCGCGCCCGGACCAGCGCCGGGACCGCCGCCCTCTCCGGCTTCACCCAGAGCGTCGGCTACCTGATCGCGGCGGTCGGACCCTTCGGCGTCGGCGTGCTGCACGACCTCACCGGCGGATGGACGGTGCCGCTCGTCACGCTCGCCGTGCTCGCCGTACCGCAGGTCGCCGTCGGGCTGATGGTGTCGCGGCGAAGGTTCCTCGAGGACGCCACGGCGTGATGCCGCAGTCCGGGAGCTCCTGCTGTGCTTGAATTCTGAGGCCGCTGGTCGACTTTCACCGCTTCCCCGGGGGTCCCGATGATCCGCAAGGCCTCTGCCGTGCTCGCGTCCGCCCTCGTCGCGGTGCTGACGGTCGTCGTGCTCCCCGCGCCTGCGCAGGCCTACACGCCCGACTCGGGCCCGATCTTCAACAACCCGCGCGGCAACCTGGCGGCGAAGGACCGGATCCTCACGCACGTCGTGCGCACCATCGAGAGCACGCCCCGCGGCAGCGAGATCAGGATCGCCGCCTACTCCAACGACCGTCCCGACGTCGCCGAGGCGCTGATCGCGGCGCACCAGCGCGGGGTGCGACGTGCAGGTGGTGCTCAACGACAACTGGACGTCCGGCTCCACGCGTCGGCTGGTCAAGGTGCTGGGCCGCGACACCAACCGGCGCAGCTTCGTGGCGATCTGCGCGGGCTCGTGCCGGGGCGGCTTCGGCAACCAGCACATGAAGTTCTACCTGTTCTCCCAGGCCGGTCGGGCCCGCGACGTCGTGATGGTGGGGTCGGCGAACCTGACCGGGTACGGCGCCCGGGTGCAGTGGAACGACATGTACACCACCCGCAACCAGCCGGCGCTCCGCGAGCTCTACACGAAGGTGTTCGAGCAGCTCGTCCGCGACCGTCGGATCGCCGAGCCCTACATCCACCGGACCGTGGGCGACTACGAGAACGAGTTCTTCCCGATGCCGAGCATGACGTCCGGGCACGACCCGGTGCTCGAGCGGCTCGACGCGGTGCGCTGCGCCACCTCGGGCGGCGCCGGGTCCGGCGGACGGACCGTGATCCGGATCGTGATGTACGGCTGGGTGGACAGCCGCGGTCTCTACCTCGCCAAGCGGGTCGCCGACCTCGCCCGCTCCGGGTGCGACGTGCGCACCATCCTGAGCGCGCCCGGCGGACGGGTCGTCAGGAACCTGATCGCCGGCGGGGCGCAGGTCAAGAGCGCCGACCTCGACCTCGACGGCAACCCCGACACCGGCTTCGACGAGACGCCGTACGAGGTGTTCACGCACCAGAAGTACATGACGCTGAGCGGGACCTACCGCGGCGCGGCCGGCTACCAGGTGTGGACCGGCTCGGAGAACTGGTCCAACCTCGGCCTGCACAACGACGAGGTGACCATCCGGATCCCGGGTCGTCGCGTGCACCGGGCGTACGTCGCGAACTTCGACTACCTCTGGGCGCACCACACCCGCTGGCTCGACCCGCAGTAGACCCCCGCAAGGTCGGCCGATGTCCGTGATGTCCTAGCCTGTCCGGGCACGTTCCGCGGGGGACTCCGCCCCGCTCATGGCCACTCGGGACCACGAAACGGGGGAATCCTCGGTGTTCAAGAAGCTCGGCGCCGCCGCGCTGTCCGCCCTGCTGGCAGCCACTCTGCTCGCCGTCGTCAGCCCGGCACCCGCCTCGGCGTACATGCCCGAGGACGGAGCCATCTTCAACAACCCGTGGGGCAGGTTCCCCGCCAAGGAACGGCTGCTCACCAAGATCGCGAGCACGATCGACGCGGCCGTGCCGGGCTCGACCATCCGGATCGCGGCGTACTCCAACGACCGCAAGGACATCACCGACGCGCTCATCGCGGCACACCGTCGTGGTGTGCACGTGCAGGTGCTGCTCAACGGCAACTGGACCTCGCGCCAGACCACGAGGATGCAGCGCGTGCTCGGCAAGAACCCCGAGAAGAAGCACTTCCTGCGCATCTGCAAGCGCTCCTGCCGCGGCAAGACCGGCAACCTGCACTCGAAGTTCTTCCTGTTCACGAACATCGGCACCGCGCGGCACGTGGTGATGTTCGGGTCGGTGAACCTCACCGGCTTCGGCGCGAAGACGCAGTGGAACGACCTCTACACGAGCACCAACCGCCGGGTCCTGCACAACCGGCTGCGCAAGGTCTTCAACTCAATGAAGCACGACCGGGTGCGCAAGAACCCGTTCATCAACACGGCCGTCGGGGACTACGACATCACCGTCTACCCGCGCTACCGGAACACCGAGGCCAACGACCCGGTGCTGAACCGGCTCAAGCGGATCCGCTGCAAGGGCGATGTCGGACCGGCCGGCGTCGGCGGGCGCACCATGATCCGGATCAACATGTACGGCTGGAACGGCACGCGCGGCGTGTACCTCGCCAGGAAGGTCGCCGACCTGAGCCGGCACGGCTGCAACATCAAGGTGCTGGAGAGCGACGCGGGCGGCCGGGTCGTGCAGATCATGGCCCGCAACGGTGTGCTCATCAAGAGTCCCGACTTCGACCGCAACAGCAACGGCAAGGTCGACATGTTCACCCACACCAAGTACTGGATGGTGGGCGGTCGCTACGGCAAGGACTCGGCCGGGTGGCACGTGTGGACCGGCTCGCAGAACTGGTCGGACCGGGCCATGAAGGGCGACGAGCTCACGGTGCACATCCCGCGCCGCGGCGTGTTCTGGAACTACCGGCAGAACTTCCGCAAGATCTGGCGCAAGCACTCGCGCTGGATCGCGGACACCCGCCCGGAGAAGCAGCCCGCCACGTCGACGACGACCCGCACCCGCGGCACCGCCCTCGACAGCCTCTGAAAACCGCTCGCGCGAGTGCTTGAGTTTGGTCGCGCGAGTGCTTGAGTTTGGTCGCGCGAGTGCTTGAGTTTGGCCGCCCTGGCCAGTGCTGACGGCTCGACACGCAGGTAGGGGCGCTACAACCAGAAGGCGCGTGTCGCGGCGCAAAACCTGACACTCGCGGAGCCAAAGCCTGACACTCGCGGAGCCAAACCTGACACTCGCGGAGCCAAAGCCTGACACTCGCGGAGCCAAAGCCTGACACTCGCGCGAACTGGGTCAGACGACGGAGAGCGGGAGCAGCTTCTGCCCGGTGGGGCCGATCTGGATGTCGGTGTCCATCTGCGGGCAGACGCCGCAGTCGTAGCAGGGCGTCCAGCGGCAGTCCTCGACCTCGACCGTGGAGTCCGGATCGATGGCGTCCTGCCAGTCCTCCCACAGCCAGTCCTTGTCGAGACCGGAGTCGAGGTGGTCCCACGGCAGCACCTCGGCGTGGTCGCGCTCGCGGACGGTGTACCAGTCGAGGTCGACCGGCGTGCCGGCCAGCGCGCGCTGCGCCGCCTCGGCCCAGCGGTCGTAGGAGAAGTGCTCGCTCCAGCCGTCGAAGCGGCCCCCGTCGCGCCATACCTGCTCGATCACGCGACCGACGCGACGGTCGCCACGGGACAGCAGCCCCTCGATGATGCCGGGCCGGCCGTCGTGGTAGCGGAAGCCGATCGCCCGCCCGTAGCGCTTGTCGGCCCGCACGTCGTCGCGCAGCTTCTGCAGCCGGCTGTCGGTGGTCTCCCAGTCGAGCTGCGCGGCCCACTGGAACGGCGTGTGCGGCTTCGGCACGAACCCGCCGATCGACACGGTGCAGCGGATGTCGTTGCGTCCGGAGACCTCGCGGCCCTTGGCGATCACCTTCTTGGCGAGGTCGGCGATCTCGAGCACGTCCTCGTCGGTCTCGGTGGGCAGCCCGCACATGAAGTAGAGCTTCACCTGCCGCCAGCCGTGTGAGTACGCCGTCGCCACGGTCCTGATCAGGTCCTCCTCGGTGACCATCTTGTTGATCACCTTGCGCATCCGCTCCGACCCGCCCTCGGGGGCGAAGGTCAGCCCGGAGCGGCGGCCGTTGCGGGAGAACTCGTTGGCGAGCGTGATGTTGAAGGCGTCGACGCGGGTCGACGGCAGCGAGAGCGAGACGTTGGTGCCGTCGTAGCGGTCGGCCAGTCCCTTCGCCACGTCGCCGATCTCGGTGTGGTCGGCGCTCGACAGCGAGAGCAGACCGACCTCCTCGAAGCCGGACTTGCGGATGCCGTTCTCGACCATCTCACCGATGGTGGTGATCGACCGCTCCCGCACCGGACGCGTGATCATCCCGGCCTGGCAGAACCGGCACCCGCGGGTGCAGCCGCGGAAGATCTCCACGGAGTACCTCTCGTGCACGGTCTCGGCGAGCGGCACCAGGGGCTTCTTCGGGTACGGCCACTGGTCGAGGTCCATGAGCGTGTGCTTGTGCACGCGCCACGGGACGCCCGACGTGTTGGGGGCGACCCGCTTGATCCGCCCGTCGGGGAGGTACTCCACGTCGTAGAAGCGCGGCACGTAGACCGCTCCCGACACGGCCAAGCGGTAGAGCAGCTCGTCACGCGGGGTGCGGCCGGACTCGAAGACGCCGCCTCGTCGTGCCGACTCCAGCTTCCACTCGCGGACGACGTCGGAGATCTTCAGCACGATCTCCTCACCGTCACCGAGGACGGCGGCGTCGACGAAGTCGGCGATCGGCTCGGGGTTGAAGGCGGCGTGTCCGCCCGCGACCACGATCGGGTCGTCGGCGCCGCGATCGCCCGCGTGCAGGGGGATGCCGGCCAGGTCGAGGGCGGTGAGCAGGTTGGTGTAGCCGAGCTCGGTGGCGAACGAGACGCCGAACACGTCGAACGCGCGGACCGGCCGGTGGTTGTCCACGGTGAACTGCGGGATCGGCCCGAGGGCGTCGCCGGTGCGCATCACCTGCTCCATGTCGGGCCACACGGAGTAGGTGCGCTCGGCGACGATCCAGTCACGCTCGTTGAGCACCTCGTAGAGGATCTGCACGCCCTGGTTGGGCAGGCCAACCTCGTAGGCGTCGGGGTACATCAGCGCCCAGCGCACGGTGCTCTCGTCGGCACCCCAGTCCTTCTGAGTGGAGTTGAGCTCGCCGCCGACGTACTGGATCGGCTTCTGCACCGACGGCAGCAGCGGCTCGAGCCGCGGAAAGATCGACTCGTGCATGACTCGGTCGGTCGTACCGGTGGGCACGCGGGAACCTCGCAGGATGCTCGGGAAGGGGGTCGACCATTCAGGGTACGTCGCCGTGTGGCTTGTCCGGAAACCGGACCGATCGGGACCTTGGCGCGCTTTGACGGGTACTAGGACCATCAGCCGACTGTCGGAAACAGGCGGTGAACGGGAGGCTGAAACCAGTTGATCCCAAGCGGAGAGAACGCACCGATGACCTCCTCTGTACCCCGTCCCAGGACCCCGTCGATCGAGGTGATCCAACCCCTCGAGCGGCGCTCGGGTCGTCGGATCGCGCTCTACTCCCACGACTCGCAGGGGTTGGGGCACGTGCGCCGCAACAGCCTGCTGGCGGCTGCCCTCGTGGACGCCCGCCCCGACGTCGACGTGCTGCTGCTCAGCGGCGCACCCGAGGTCTCCGCCCTTCCCCTGCCGCCGCGCACCGAGGTCGTGAAGATCCCGTCGCTGGCGAAGAACAGCGCGGGCGAGTACGGCGCCCGCTCGCTGCGCTGCTCCCTGGAGGAGCTGGTCGCGATGCGCACCGCGATCCTCGCCGGCGCGCTGACGTCCTTCGCACCCGACCTGCTGATCGTGGACAAGACTCCCCGGGGCGCGTTCGGTGAGCTCGACGAGGTGCTCCCCCTGCTGCGCCAGATGCACGACACCCGCACCGTGCTCGGCCTGCGCGACGTGCTCGACGACGTCAACGCGACCGAGAAGGAGTGGCAGGCCGCGCGGACCACGGAGGCCATCCGCACGCTGTACGACCAGGTCTGGGTGTACGGCGACCCGCGACTGTTCGACACGGCAGCGGAGTACGGCTGGTCGGCCGAGACCCGCCGGAAGGTCGTCTACACGGGCTACCTCGCACTCGACCGGGAGCGGCTGCTCCCCGAGATCCCCCAGGAGAACACCCGTGCGGCGGCGTTCGAGCCGCGCCGGACCCCGTTCGTCCTCGGCCTCGTCGGTGGCGGCCAGGACGGCGCCCACGTGGCGCGTGCGTTCGCCGAGGCGCGCTACCCGACCGGTCACGAGGGCGTGCTGGTCACCGGTCCCTACGCACCCCCCGACCTGCTCGAGGACCTCACCCGCACCGCGGCCGAGCGCCCCGACCTGCAGGTCGCGAGGATCGCCTCCAACGTGCCCTCGCTGGTGGGTCGGTCGGCGGCCACGGTCTCCATGGGTGGCTACAACTCCACGTGCGAGCTGATGGCGGGCGGGCGCCCGGCGCTGCTCGTGCCGCGCACCTACCCCCGCAAGGAACAGGCGTTGCGGGCGGCTCGACTCGCCGCGCACGGGCTTGCGGACGTGCAGGACGCGGACGACCTCACGCCCGACGGGCTGAGCGCATGGTTCGCACGCGCGGTGTCGCGCGGCAGTATCGCCCACGACATCGACCTGACCGGATTGCGCAGGCTTCCCGAGCTGGTCGATCAGGTGCTCGGTGACGACACGTCCTACGAGGAGGCCCGCCGGGACGTCGTGGTGTGAGCAGGACCGGGCTTCCGCGAGCGCGCGGAGGGACCGGAGGACGTCGGAGTGGCCGGCCGTGACGGGGTCGCCGGTGGAAGGGTAGGCGGTCGTACACCGGCCCCCCGACGTCCTCGACGGACCGACGCCGTGGTGATCACACCGGAGGTCGCCGACCAGCCGGTCGCGGGAGGTGGTCACGCGGGGGCGGACGTTCATGTTCGTGCAGCGCACGAACGTGCACTCCTCTTCACCTTTGAGCGGCGGTCTAGACAGTGATACCCCTGCAGCGGTGAGAGGGCGTGCATCGGGTGCGCCCTCCCTCGAAGGGAGATCCCCCATGAGATCCATCCACCCCCGCCGCCGAAAGGCGGCTCTGGTCGCGTCCGCGGCTCTGGCCACGGCCATCTCGGCGCTGGTCGCAGCCCCGGCACCGGCGGCTCCGAACGACGGCCCGTCGGCGGCGGCAGACCCCGCCCGTGCCGAGGTCGCCCGCGCCGAGGCCGGCATGCAGGAGGCCCGCTCCGCCCGCGCGACCGCCCGCGACGTGGGTGCCGACGCTGCCGGCATCTGGTACGACCGCGGTCGGGAGGCCATGGTCGTCAACGTCAGCGACCGGGCCGCGGCCGCGAAGGCTCGGCGCAGCGCGCCCGCCGACGTCGTCGTACGTGTGGTCAAGCACTCCGAGGCCGACCTCGCCGCGGCGACCAAGGCGCTCGAGCAGGAGGTGTCCACCCCGGGCACCGGCTGGGCCGTCGACCACGCCGCCAACCAGGTCGTCGTCTCCCTCGACGGCACGGTCTCGGACGCCGACGCCGCCCACGTCGACAGCGTCGTCGAGCGCTTCGGTGACGCGGTCCGGGTCGAGCGCGTGGGTGGCACCTTCAGCACGACGGTCTCCGGTGGCCAGGCGATCTACGCGGGCGGTGGACGCTGCTCGCTCGGCTTCAACGTGCGCAGCGGCAGCACCTACTACTTCCTCACCGCCGGGCACTGCACCAACATCGGCGCCAACTGGTACGCCAACTCCAGCCAGACCTCCCTGCTGGGCACCCGGGCCGGGACCAGCTTCCCCGGCAACGACTACGGCATCGTGCGCTACTCCGCCTCCCCCGGCGCCGGCAACGTCTACCTCTACAACGGCAGCTACCGCGACATCACCGGCGCGGGCAACGCCTACGTCGGGCAGTACGTCACCCGCAGCGGCAGCACGACCGGTTGGTACGGCGGCTACGTGCAGGCGCTGAACGCCACCGTGAACTACGCCGAGGGGTCGGTGCGCGGGCTGATCCAGACCAACGTCTGCGCCGAGCGCGGCGACTCGGGTGGCTCGCTGTTCGCCGGCAGCACCGCACTCGGCCTCACCTCGGGTGGCAGCGGCAACTGCAGCTCGGGCGGTACGACGTTCTTCCAGCCCGTCACCGAGGCGCTCAGCGTCTACGGGGTGAGCGTCTACTGATCCCGTCCAGCGGGTAGCAAGCCCCTGCTACGGCGTCCCGGTCGTCCACGCATCGACGGCCGGGGCGCCGTTCCGTGCCGGCAGCCGGACGCCCGCGTGCACCCAGCGGACGAACCGCGGCAATTCCGGCCGGTGATGGCCCGGTCGGGTCATGCATCGGCACGACGCCCCGTGCTTCGGTGAACGGGCACGATCCAGAGTCCGGGCTGACCAGATCATGCCGGTCCGGTGCGGCCCACCGACCCCCAGGGGGAGCCATGACCATCCGCAAGCCCGTAGGCGCCGCCGCGGCCGGCGTCCTGGCCCTGTCCGTGAGCCTCGCCGGCCTGGTGCCGGCGGTCGGCGCACCACCTGGGCAGCACGGCGCGCGAGCCGCCGAGAGTCTCGCCCCGACCTCACCGGCGCTGCGGCTCGCCGTCCGCGCAGTGGGCGGCGCCCGGGCGCTGACCGGGCTGCGTTCGTTCGAGTACACCGCGTCGGGCCGAGCCCGGATCCACGACGAGGGGCTCCGTCCGGGCGGCCCGGCGTCGCCCGGCTCGTCGTTCGACCAGCGCGTCCGCTACCGGCTCGGCACCCCGGCCGCCGCCAACGGGGTGCGGGTCGACGCGGTACGCACCTCGGTCGGGGCGGACCGCAACGTGCACGAGGTGATCAACGGCCGCCGAGGCTTCATCCGCGGCGTCGATGCGAACTTCTCCTCCCCCGCGCGGAAGGCCATGACCGGCGACCGGGCGGCCGCGATCCGCGAGCAGCTCGCCCTGCTCAACCCGCACGTCCTGCTGCGCCAGGCGCTGCGGCGGCCCGGGACGACCGAGGACGCCGGCACCCGCACCGTCAACGGCCGGCCGCACCGGGTCCTGGTGCTCGACCACGCCGTCGCCCCGGTGCGTCTGTTCGTGGACACGCGCAGCGGCGAGATCACGCGGCTGCGCACGTTCCAGCACGACTACCTGCGCCGGGACGTGCGGATCGACGTCCGCTACCAGCGGTGGACCTCCGCCGGGGACGGGCTCCGGTTCCCCGAGGTGGTCGCGATCCGCTCCGACGGCGAACGCCTGCACCGCGAGGTCCGCTCCGACGTCACCGCGAACCCGACGCTGCGCGGGAGGGCCTTCCGGATCCCGTCCGACGTGGACGCCGAGCGCTTCGACCCGGAGCTCTCCCGGATCGGCCAGAAGACCGGCCAGTGGCTGATGTCGTTCGTGCACCTCGGGTTCATCAAGGACGGCGGACAGACCACGATCGACCCGCAGCGCGTCGTCCCCGGCGTGACCCTGCTCGGCGGCGTGGCGAACAACTCCCTCGTCGTACGTCGGGACAGCGGCGTCGTCGTCCTCGAGGGCGCCCTGCACGACCACCGCGCCGAGGCGGTCATCGGCTACGTCCGGGACCGGTACCCGCGGGCACGGATCACCCACGTCGTCACCACGCACCACCACTCCGACCACGCCGGCGGCCAGCGGGCGTACGTCGCGCGGGGTGCCCGGGCGGTGGTCCACGAGGCCGCGGCGCCGTTCTTCCGGCAGGTGTTCGCCGAGCGCGACTCCTCGATCCTTCCCGACCGGCTCGACCGGACCGACCGGCGGGCGCGCGTCGTGGAGGTGCCGTCGGACGGCAGCCTGCTGCTGACGGACTCCCGGCAGCCGGTCGAGGTGTTCCCGTTCGACGTGCCGCACTCGGTCGACATGACGGTCACCTACCTGCACACCGGCGGGGTGCTGTTCGTCAGCGACGTCTACACGCCCGGCACGCCTCCCGGTGACGGCGGGCAGGCGCTCGACGACCTGATCCGCGCCAACGGGCTGGACGTGCAGTGGATCGCCGGCGGGCACGGCGGCGTGATCTCCTACGCGGACTTCCTCGCCGACCTGGCAGGAGCTGCTCAGTAGCGCGAGCGGACCAGCCGCGACGGCGCGACGCCGATGCCGACCGCGCTGCGCAGGTGGATGTTCTGCAGGAGGCCGACGGCCATCAGCGTGGCGAACATCGAGGAGCCGCCGTAGGACACGAGCGGCAGCGGCACCCCGGTGACCGGCATGATGCCCAGGCACATCCCGATGTTCTGGAAGGACTGGAAGCCGAACCAGCACGCGATGCCGGCCGCGGCGAGCCTGCCGAACAGGTCGTCGGCGTGCGCTGCGATGGACAGCGCGCGCCACAGCAGCACGCCGAGCAGCAGGATCAGCAGGGCAGACCCGACCAGGCCGAGCTCCTCCCCCGCCACGGTGAAGATGAAGTCGTTGTGCTGCTCGGGCACGAAGCCCGAGCGCGTCTGCGAGCCGCCGAAGAGTCCCTGGCCGAGCACCCCGCCGTTGCCGATCGCGATCCGGGCCTGGGTGGTGTTGTAGCCGGCCCCGCGCGGGTCGAGGTCGGGGTCGGTGAACGCCAGGAACCGGTCGAGCTGGTAGTCCGCGAGCAGGCCGACCTGCACGGCGGCCACGGCGGCGACGACCCCCGCACCGGCCAGACCGAGCAGCCAGCCTCGCGGCGCCCCCGAGACAGCGATCACCCCGAACACGGTGGCGGTCAGCACCAGCATCGTGCCGAGGTCGGGCTGGGCCAGGATCAGCACGGCCGGCACGCCGGCGATGAGCAGCATCCCGACCACGTCGAGGGTGCGGACCTCGCGTGAGCGCAGCGATCCCTCGGTGCGCTCGGCGATGAGCAGCGCCATGCCGATGACGACGGCCAGCTTGGCGAACTCGGCCGGCTGGATGGACAGCCCGCCGATCACGATCCACGACCGGGACCCGTTGATGGTGCTGCCCATGGCGAGCACGAGCACGAGCCCGACGACGGAGGCGACGTACACCAGCGGCGCCAGGATGCGCACCCAGCGGTGGTCGGTGGCGGTGACCATCAGGGCGAGCACCACGCCGATGGCGATGTTGACCAGCTGCTTCTTGAGGTAGGCGTGCGGGTCGTCGCCGACCAGCAGCTCGCGGCTCGAGGTGGCCGACCACACGAGCAGGGCGCCCATGGTGAGCAGGCCGGCGACCGCGAGCAGCATCGCCCAGTCGAGGCGTACGCCGCGCACCCGCGACGTGGTCTCGACGCGGATGCGCGGGCGCGCGGAGGTGGTGGCGCTCAACGGAAGCTCACCTCTTCCCCTTCTTGGGACCGCGGGACTTGTCGGCGCCGCGCGCCATCGGCGGCAGGATCGCGCCGTCGTCGGCGAAGACCGGGAGACGTGCGGGCGGCTTCGCGCCCGGGAGGGCAGCGGCCTCGGGGTCGACCTTCATCCCCTTGACGCCGTACAGCGCCTCCCAGATCTTGCGGATGGCCGGGCCCGACGTGCCGGACCCGGTGCCGCCCTGGGACACCATCATCACCACGACGTAGCGCTTGTCGTACGTCGCGACCCATGACGTGCTCTGCTTGCCGTAGACCTCGGCCGAGCCGGTCTTGGACCGGATCCGCACCTTGTCGAGGGGGAAGTCGACGAGCCGCCACGACATCGTGCCCGTGCGGGAGGTGCCCTGCAGGGCGGTGTCGATGTACTCGCAGGTCGCGCTTGGTCACCTTGACCCGAGACGCGCGCTTGGGCTCGATCTCCTTCACGACGTTGCCCTCGGGGTCGACGACCGCCTTGGCCACCCGCGGCTCCCACAGCGTGCCGCCGTTGGAGATGGCGGCGTAGGCCCGGGCGAGCTGCAGGGGCGTGACGATCGTGTCGCCCTGGCCGATGGCGAAGTTGACGGCGTCACCGGCGCGGTAGGCGAAGCCCTCGATGCAGAACTCGCGCGCGAAGCGGTGCAGGAAGTCGTAGCCGGGCTTCTTGCCGAGCTTGCAGTAGTAGTCCTTGTTGGACTTCCAGTAGGCGAGCTTCCACCTGCGGTCCGCGATCCGGCCGGGGGCCTCGCCCGGGATGTCGATCCCGGACTCCTTGCCGAAGCCGAACATCTGCGCGGTGCGCACCAGCGGGTCACGGGCCTTGACGTCGTCGACGTCGCTGCCGAGCCGCGCCCAGTAGTCGTAGCCGACCCGGTAGAAGAAGGTGTTGCAGGAGACCTGGAGCGCCTTGTCGAAGCCGATGTAGCCGTAGGCGCCGGACTCGTAGTTCTTGAAGGCGCGGTTGCCGACCTGGAACGCCGACGAGCAGTTCAGCCGGGTGTCCTGGTCGTAGCCGTGGGACAGCGCACCCGCGGTCATGAACGGCTTCCAGGTGGAGCCGGGAGCGAACTGGCCCTGGGTGGCGCGGAACAGCAGCGGCGTACCGGCCTTCTTGGAGTACAGCCGGGCCAGCGCCCTCGAGGAGATGCCACCCACCCAGACACCGGGGTCGTAGGTCGGCAGGCCGGCCATCGCGACCACCCGGCCGTTGGTGGCGTCCAGCACGACGGCAGCGCCGGAGTCGGCGACGTAGTTGCGCCCGGTCACCGTGTCGCGGGTCTGCCGCGCGGTCTTGATGGTCTGCGCCAGCTGCTGCTCCACCACCGCCTGCACGCGCGCGTCGATCGAGGTGACGAGCGTGTCGCCGACCTGGCCCTCGGTCTCACCGGTGGTGCCGAGCACCCGGCCCATCGAGTCGACCGCGACGGACTTGTAGCCGGGCTGGCCGCGCAGGAACCGGTCGTACTGCTTCTCGACGCCGGCCCGGCCGACGACCGAGGCACCGTGCACGGAGGTGTCGTCGCGCGCCTCGGCCCGGTCGAGCTCGTCCTCGGTGATCGGGCTCAGGTAGCCGAGCAGGTGCGCGGCGTTGATGCCGTACGGCGCGGGGTAGGCGCGGACGTTCTGCTGCTCCACGAGCACCGACGGGAAGTCCTCGCCCTGCTCCATGATCGACACCGCGACCTGCTGGCGGACGTCCTCGGCGACCGGCACCGGCTGGTAGGGCGAGCCGTTCCAGCACGTGCCCTGGATCGAGCCGGGCTCTCCGCACAGCAGCGTGCGCGCGTGCACCTTCTTGTAGCTGCTGCCCACGACCCGAGCGACCCGTCGCAGCAGCGTCTCCTGCTCGTCCTCGGCGAGCTTGTGCAGCAGGGTGCGGTCGACCGTGACCACCCACGAGGTGCGGCTGGCGACCAGCGGACGACCCATGTCGTCGACGATCAGGCCGCGCGCGGGCTGCACGACGAGCTCGCGGACCGACTGCTCCGCGGCCTTCGCCTGGTAGGCCTCGCCACCGAGCACCTGGAGGTACCACAGCCGCGCGAACAGGGTCACGAACAGCGAGAGCACGAGCACCTGCACGACCACCAGGCGCAGCGCGCCCCGGGTGGCGCTGCTGACCCGGACCCGGCCGGTGCCGGTCACCGAGCGGCCCGTCCCGGTGTTCGAGCCCCGCATCAGTACGCGACCCGATGAGGCTCGATCCTGCGCAGCAGCCGCATGGCGAGCGGGATCACGAACGGGGTGAGCAGCACGTCGTAGACGACCGCGACCGGGATCACAGCGAGCGCCTCGGCCGCCGGCACGGCCGGGTCGTGGAGCAGCATGCCGCTGAGCGCGAACAGGGACGTGCCGATGAACGACGAGGCGGCGACGGTGATGACCGCGGCCCCCGCCGAGGTGCCGGCGTCCTGGCGGACCCGGCCGGCGACGTACCCGACCACGACGAGAGCGAGCGCCCACCGGCCGGCGACGTGGTCGGCGGGCGGGGCCAGGTCGATGGCCAGCCCGGCGAAGAAGCCCAGCGTCGCGGCGAAGTCGGGGCCGCGCACCAGCGCCGCCGCCACCACCAGGAGCAGGGCGAGGTTGGGGACCACGCCGTCGAAGGAGACGTGCGGGAAGGCGGCGACCTGCAGGCACACCGCCGCCGTGAGCAGCGCGGCAAGGATGCCGGCGCGGACGAGGGTCATCGCTGCTCCTCCTGCTTGCCGGCCGTGATCACCGGGCGGTCGCCGCGGGTGTCGGGGTCGACCACGACGCCGACGAGGTCGAGGGAGGTGAAGTCGACGTACGGCTCGATCGTGGCCTGTGCGGACAGCTGCGAAGGGCTGCTGCGCACGCTGGTGACCTTGCCGATCGGGACGCCCGGCGACGTACGGCGCGCCGTTGCGGCTGCCCCAGGTGACCAGCACGTCCTTGCGCGCCGGTGTGACCGACTGGTCCACGAGGTCGAGGTCGAGCCTGGCGTCGTCGCCGTGCTGGCCGCGACCGCGCAGGTAGCCGATCTCCATCGTGGACCCGAGCCGGCCGCCGACCACGGACTCCTGGTCGACGATGAGCAGCACCGTTGCGGTGGACCGGTCGGCCCGGATCACCCGTCCGACGAGCCCGTCGTTGTTGATCACGGTCATGTCCGGCGCGACGCCCGACGAGGTGCCCGCGTCGATCGTCACCGCCCGGGTGAACGTCTGGGCCGGGCCCATCGCGACGACTCGTGCGGGGACGAGTGCGTAGCCGGTGCTGCGGGCGCCGGCGAGCAGCCCGTCGAGCTCGGCCGCGCGGTTGCGGTCGACGTCGGTGGTGGCGAGGGATCCGCGGAGACGGGCGTTCTCGGCCTCGAGCCGGGCGACGTCGTCGCGCAGGCCCTTGGTGGTGCGGAAGAAGCCGGGCACGGCGACCACCGGACGGATCGCCGCCGAGGTGCCGCGCTCCACGGGGCCGAGCACCGAGCCGACCGCGGAGCGGAGCGGGTCGACCGGAGAGTCGTCGCCGCCGCGCACGTCGAGGGTGATGACGGTGAAGCACGCCAGCAGGAGCAGGACCACGACGGTCCGCGAGGGGCGCGGGTGGGGGGAGGGCACGCTCATCGGCTCCTACCGCCGCCGGGGCTCCGAGACGAGGACCTGCTGCAGGGCCTCGAACTCCTCCACGCACTTGCCGGCGCCCATCGCCACCGAGTGCAGCGGGTCCTCGGCGATGTGCACGGGCATGCCGGTCTCGTGGCGGATCCGCTCGTCGAGGCCGCGCAGCAGCGCGCCCCCGCCGGTCAGCACCAGCCCGCGGTCCATGATGTCGCCGGCAAGCTCGGGTGGGGTCTGGTCGAGCGTCGTACGGACCGCGTCGACGATCGCGTGCAGCGGCTCCTCGAGCGCCATGCGGACCTCGGCGGAGGACACCACGACGGTCTTGGGCAGGCCGGAGACCATGTCGCGGCCGCGCACCTCGGCCTCGGGCTCGCTGGGCAGCGGGAAGGCGGAGCCGAGGGTCATCTTGATCTCCTCGGCGGTGCGCTCCCCCAGCATCAGGGAGTACTCCTTCTTCATCCACGCGATGATCGCCTGGTCGAGCTCGTCGCCGGCGGTGCGCACGGACAGGCTGGTCACGATGCCGCCGAGCGAGATGACGGCGACCTCGGTGGTGCCGCCGCCGACGTCGACGACCATGTTGCCGGTGGCCTCGTGGACCGGCAGCCCGGCGCCGATCGCGGCCGCCATCGGCTCCTCGACGATGTAGACGCGACGGGCGCCGGCCTGGTAGCCGGCCTCCTTGACCGCGCGCTGCTCGACCGCGGTGATCCCGCTCGGCACGCAGATCACCAGCCGGGGCTTGGTGAAGTAGCGGCGGCGGTGCACCTGCTGGATGAAGAACCGGAGCATCTGCTCGGTGGAGTCGAAGTCGGCGATCACGCCGTCCTTGAGCGGGCGGATGGCGGTGATGTTGTCGGGCGTGCGGCCGATCATCCGCTTCGCCTCGTGGCCGACGGCGAGGATCTCGCCGGTCGACGAGTTCAGCGCGACCACGGACGGCTCGTCGAGGAGCACGCCCTTGCCGCGGACGTAGACCAGTGTGTTGGCGGTGCCGAGGTCAACGGCCATGTCCCGGCCGATGATGCTGTTTGCCATGCCGTCCCTCGCCTCAACCCGCGCCGGGTCGACCGGCACTCTCCGAGGCGTGAACCACACACGCCCCACCCTTCACAGAAGGCTAAGCGCGGGAGCGGCCCCGGCCCGGCAGGACACACCGCGGGAACCCCGGTGGTCGAGCAGGAACCCCGATGGTCGAGCAGGAACCCCGATGGTCGAGCAGGAACCCCGGTGGTCGAGCAGGGACCCCGGTGGTCGAGCAGGGACCCCGGTGGTCGAGCCCGTCGAGACCCGGGCCTCAGAGGCCGGGGAACCAGATCTTGATCTCGCGCTCGGCCGACTCCGGCGAGTCGGAGCCGTGCACGAGGTTCTCCCGGTTGGACAGCGACAGGTCTCCGCGGATGGTGCCCGGAGCGGCCTTGCGCCCGTCGGTCGCCCCGTTGAGGGCGCGGACCACCTCGACCGCCTCGTCGCCCTCGAGCACCGCGGCCAGCAGCGGACCGCTGGTCACGAAGTCGCGCAGCGGCGGGTAGAAGTCCTTCTCGACGTGCTCGGCGTAGTGCTCGTCGGCGGCGGCGGCGTCGATGGTCCGCAGGTCGAGCGCGACGATCGACAGGCCCTTGGCCTCGAAGCGGGACAGGATCTCGCCGACCAGACCGCGGCGGACGGCGTCGGGCTTGAGCAGGACCAGAGTGCGCTGGGACGTCGACATGGCGCGCAGCCTACCGAGCGGTGACGGCCGGTCAGCCCGCGGCGTCCGCGCGCTCGGCCCGCTCCCGGTCGACCTTGGCGCCGAGGAAGTACGCCGCGGCCCACAGCCCAGCGAACACGCCGCCGAGGAAGAACATCAGCGTCACGACGAGACCCAGCCCGACGGCCACGACCTGCACGCCCCAGCCGAGCGCGTAGCCACCCGGCCTGCCGAGCATCCCGGCGGCCAGCAGGCAGAGTGCCGCCAGCCCGAGGCCGATGCCCACCGCGGCCCCGAAGCCGAGGTCGGTGACCCCGGTCATCACCAGCCCGGCCAGGAACAGCACCACCGCCTCGAGCGTGAGCATGCCGGCACACATGGACCGCTGGATCGACCTCATCGCTCCTCCCCGCGGGAGTCGCGGGCCTTGAGCATCCGCCGCGCCTCCCCCACCGTCACGACCGAGCCGGTGACCAGGACCCCTCCGGACCCGTAGACGCCCTCGGACTCGGCGAGCCCGGCGGCGGTGTCGATCGCGTCGTCGAGGCGGGGTGCGAGGTGGACCCGGTCGACGCCGAAGATCCCGGTCGCCACCTCGGCGAGCTCCTCCGCGGGCATCGCACGCGGCGTGGAGTTCTGCGTGCAGACGACGTGGCCGAGCACCGGCTCGAACGCCGCGAGCACGCCCTCGTAGTCCTTGTCGGCCATCACACCGACCACCCCGATCAGCGGGTTGAACGTGAACGAGTCCAGCAACGCCTCCGCGGCCGCGGCGGCGCCGTGCGGGTTGTGCGCGGCGTCGAGGACGATCGTCGGGCTGCGCCGGATCACCTCCAGCCGGCCCGGCGAGGTCACCTCGGCGAACGCCTCCCGGACCAGCTCCGCGTCGAGCGGCTCGTCGCCGGCCACCGCCTCGACGGCCGCCAGGGCGAGGGCGGCGTTCTGGGCCTGGTGGGCACCGTGGAGCGGCAGGAACACCTCGTCGTACTCACCACGAAGGCCGCGCAGGGAGAGCATCTGGCCGCCCACGGCGGGGACCCGGTGCTGGACGCCGAAGTCGATGCCCTCGGCGAGCACGCGGGCGCCCACCTCCACGGCCCGCTCGGCGAGGACCTGTGCCACGGCGGTCTCCTGCTCGGCGGTCACCACGATGCTGCCGGGCTTGATGATCCCGGCCTTCTCGAGGGCGATGTCCTGCGGCCGGTCGCCGAGGTACTTCGAGTGGTCGACGCTCACCGGCCCGACCACCGCGACGGTCGCGTCCGCGACGTTGGTCGCGTCCCAGGTGCCGCCCATCCCGACCTCGACGATCGCGATGTCGACCGGCGCGTCGGCGAACGCGGCGTACGCCATCGCGACCACCGTCTCGAAGAACGACAGCGGGTGCCCCGACAGCGCCGGGTCACGTTCGACGAGCGCGAGGTAGGGAAGGATCTCGTTGTACGCCGCGGTGAAGCTCTCCTCGCTGAGCGGCTCGCCGTCCACGCTGATCCGCTCGGTCATCGACTCCACGTGCGGGCTGGTGAACCGGCCGGTGCGCAGGCCGGTCGCGCGGACCAGCGTGTCGATCATCCGCGACGTGCTGGTCTTGCCGTTGGTCCCGGTGAGGTGGATGACCGGGTAGGCGTGCTGGGGGTCGCCGAGCAGCTCGGTGAGCGCGGCGATCCGGTCGAGGCTCGGGTCGAGCTTGGTCTCCGGCCAACGGGCCAGCAGTGCGCGCTCGGCCTCGGCGTACGACTCGACCTGGTGGGCGGAGTCAGGGGTGGGGGGCATCGGAGCGAGTCTACGGGCGTAGCAGTCGGCCGGTGGTCGAGCCCGTCCTCTCGGTGGTCGAGCCCGTTCTCTCGGTGGTCGAGCCCGTTCTCTCGGTGGTCGAGCCCGTCGAGACCAAACTGCTTCGCCTCCGCACCGCACCGGCCCGTAGGATTTACGGCTATGAGCAACGAGCCCCTTCCGCGCGACCTGTCCGAGACGGCTGCACGTCCCGCAGTCGTCGTACCGGACAAGCCTGCGCTCGAAGGGCTCGAGGCCCGCTGGTCGGAACACTGGAAGACCGACGGGACCTACACGTTCGACCGCACCAAGACCCGGGAGCAGATCTACTCGATCGACACTCCCCCGCCGACCGTCTCCGGGTCGCTGCACGTCGGCCACGTCTTCTCCTACACCCACACCGACCTCGTCGCGCGGTTCCAGCGGATGCGCGGCAAGGAGGTCTTCTACCCCATCGGGTGGGACGACAACGGGCTGCCGACCGAGCGACGGGTGCAGAACTACTACGGCGTCCGCTGCGACCCCGCGCTGCCCTACGACCCCGACTTCACGCCCCCGGAGAAGCCGGACCCCAAGCGGCAGGTCCCGATCAGCCGGCGCAACTTCGTCGAGCTGTGCGAGGAGCTCGTCCAGGAGGACGAGAAGGTCTTCGAGTCGCTGTGGCGCACCCTCGGCCTGTCGGTGGACTGGTCGCGGCAGTACACCACCATCGGCAAGCGCTCGCAGGCCGCGTCGCAGCGCGCGTTCCTGCGCAACTTCGCCCGCGGCGAGGCCTACCTGCAGGAGTCGCCGACCCTCTGGGACGTCACGTTCCAGACCGCGGTGGCGCAGGCCGAGCTCGAGGCGCGGGAGTACGCCGGCGCCTACCACCGGGTCGCGTTCCGCAAGCCCGACGGCGAGCCGGTCTACATCGAGACCACGCGTCCCGAGCTGATCCCGGCGGTCGTCGCGCTCGTCGCGCACCCGGACGACGAGCGCTACCAGCCCCTGTTCGGGTCCACCGTCATCTCCCCCGTCTTCGGCGTGGAGATCCCGGTGCTGCCGCACGCCGCCGCCGAGATGGACAAGGGCGCCGGCATCGCGATGTGCTGCACGTTCGGCGACCTGGCCGACGTGATGTGGTGGCGCGAGCTGCAGCTGCCGGTGCGCACGGTCGTCGGCCGCGACGGCCGCCTGCACCGCGAGACGCCCGAGTGGCTGTCATCCGAGCGGGCCGCGGCGGCGTACGCCGACCTCGCCGGGAAGACCACGTTCAGCGCCCGCGAGGCGATGGTGGCGAAGCTGCGCGAGTCCGGCGACCTCGACGGCGAGCCGAAGCCCACGCAGCGCATGACGAACTTCTACGAGCGCGGCGACAAGCCGCTGGAGATCGTCTCGACGCGGCAGTGGTACATCCGCAACGGCGGCCGCGACCCCGAGCTGCGCAAGGAGCTCATCGACCGCGGCGGCGAGATCGAGTGGCACCCCGACTACATGCGGCACCGCTACACCAACTGGGTCGAGGGCCTCAACGGCGACTGGCTGATCAGCCGGCAGCGGTTCTTCGGCATCCCGTTCCCGGTCTGGTACCCGCTCGACGACGAGGGTGAGCCCGACTACGAGCATCCGCTGCTGCCGCGCGAGGAGCGAGCTGCCGATCGACCCGTCGACCGACGTGCCGCACGGCTACGAGGAGAGCCAGCGCGGCAAGGCCGACGGCTTCATCGGCGACCCGGACATCATGGACACCTGGGCGACGTCGTCGCTGACCCCGCAGACCGTGTGCGGCTGGGAGGACGACCCGGACCTGTTCGAGCGGACGTTCCCGATGGACCTGCGCCCGCAGGGCCACGACATCATCCGCACCTGGCTGTTCGCGACGGTCGTCCGGGCGCACCACGAGAACGGCGTCGTGCCGTGGAAGCACGCGGCGATCTCCGGCTTCGTCGTGGACCCCGACCGCAAGAAGATGTCGAAGTCCAAGGGCAACGTCGTCGTCCCGACCGAGATCCTCGAGAAGTACGGCGCCGACGCGGTGCGCTGGCGCGCGGCGATGTCGCGCCCGGGCCTGGACTCGCCGTTCGACGAGACGCAGATGAAGGTCGGCCGCCGGCTGGCGATGAAGGTGCTCAACGCGTCGAAGTTCGTGCTCGGCAGCGTCGGCGCGACCACGCTGCAGCCCTCCGCGGTGAGCGAGCCGGTCGACTGCGCCATGCTCGGCGGACTCGCCACCGTGATCGCGCGCGCCACCAACGCCTTCGAGGCCTACGACTACACGACCGCGCTCGAGGTCACGGAGAAGTTCTTCTGGGAGTTCTGCGACGACTACCTCGAGCTGGTCAAGGAGCGGGCGTACGGCGCCCGTGGCGACGACCCGGCGTCGTCGGCGCAGGCCGCGCTCGCGATCGCCCTGCACGCACAGCTGCGGCTGCTCGCGCCGTTCCTGCCCTACGTGACCGAGGAGGTCTGGTCGTGGTGGCAGGAGGGCTCGGTGCACCGGCAGGCATGGCCGACGGCCAGTGACCTCGGCTCCGCCGCGTCGGCCGACCCGGCCATGCTCGGCGCCGTCGCCGCGGTGCTCACCGGCGTCCGCGGCGCCAAGTCCCAGGCCAAGGTCAAGATGCGCACCCCGCTCTCGACGGTGACCGTCTCCGGTCCCGCCGAGCAGCTCCAGGCCGCCGAGCGGGCCGCCGAGGACCTCCGCGCCGCCGGCGTCATCACCGGCGACCTCGTCTTCACGCCCTCCGACCACCCCGAGATCACCGTCGACGCCGAGATCGCCTGACCAACAACGATTCGTCTGCGATCTATGGGGTGATTCTCGGAGGCGGATCGCAGACGAATCCGCGGCTGCGGCCGGGCCTGTGGACGAGCGACCGCACGGAGCCTGCTTGAGTACGACGATGCGGGGATGTCTCCAGCAGCAGTGAATCGTCGCCGCGAGCGACTCGACTCCGTCGCCCAGCTCCTCGCCCGTCAGGCCGGCGTGCTGCACCGCAGCCAGCTGTACGACGCCGGCTGGAGCGTCGAGCAGGTGCGGCACGAGATCGACACGGGTCGGTGGCACCAGCTCGCGCCGTCGGTCGTCGCGCTGCAGACCGGCCCGCTGTCGCACGAGCAGCGCCTGTGGCTGGGCGTCCTGCACGCCGGACGTGGGGCCGTGCTCTCGCACGTCACCGCATGTGTGACGGCCGGGCTGCGCTGGACGGTCCCGCCCGCGGTCGACGTACTCACACCGAAGGGCGACCTGGTCCTTCCCCTGCCGGGCTTCAACTTCCGGCAGACGCGCCGGCCGTATGAGTACTGGGTCGATCCCGACTCGGCGCTCCCCAGGCTGCGGGTGGAGCACGCCGCGCTGCTGGCCGCCGAGCGTGACCGCTCGATCCGCCGAGGCATCGGGCTGCTCGCGGCCGTCGTCCAGCAGGGTCTCAGCACCCCCGACCGGCCTCGGCACAGCCGCCCTGCAGATCCGCAAGCTGCGCCACAAGGCGCACTTCACCCTGGCGCTCGGCGACATCGAGGGCGGCGCCCAGTCGTTCGCCGAGATCGACGTCGGCCGGCTCTGCGCCGAGGCCGGGCTGCCGCGGCCCGACCGGCAGGTGCTGCGCCGCGACCGGGACGGCCGGCGCCGCTACCTCGACTGCGAGTGGCACCTCGCGGACGGCCGGATCGTGGTGCTGGAGATCGACGGCTCCTTCCACATGCGCACCGAGCACTGGTGGCGCGACATGCAGCGCGAGCGCTCCGTCGTACTCTCCGGGCGGTCGGTGCTGCGCTGCTCGAGCGTGGAGCTCCGGCTCGACCCGTGGTCGATCATCCGCGACCTCGTCGAGATCGGCGTACCCGACGGATTCGTCTGCGATCCTCCCGCGTGAATCACCCCAAAGATCGCAGACGAATCGTTGTTCAGCGTTGGAGCCAGACCTCGAAGGCGTCGAAGTTGTAGGGGCGGCCGAGGAAGTCGGCGACCAGGTCGGCGGCGTCCTTGCTGCCACCCGCGGCCAGGATCCGGTCCCGGTAGCGGTGCGCGACCTCGGTGTCGAACAGGTCGTCCGGGTCGAACGCGGAGAACAGGTCCTTGGCGATCACCAGGCTCCACATGTAGGTGTAGTAGCCGGAGCCGTAGCCGTGCAGGTGGCCGAACGACGCGTGGAAGTGCGTGTCCGGGACGTAGCCGAACAGGTCGTACTTCGCCTGCATCTCCTTCATCGCGGCGGTGAGGTCGGCGGGGACCTGCTGGTGCAGGTGGTACGACGTCGCGGCGTAGAACATCTGGGTCCGGGCGTAGTAGCCCTTGCCGAACTCGTTGGCCGCACGCATCTTCGCCACCAGCTCGGCCGGGATCGGCTCGCCGTCGGCGTTGGTGGCGAAGGTCTGCAGCACGTCGGCGTCCCAGGCCCACTCCTCGAGCATCTGCGACGGCGCCTCCACGAAGTCCCACTCGGTCGCGACCCCGGAGAACCGGGTCCAGTCGTGGCGACCGGCGAGCACGTGGTGCACCAGGTGGCCGAACTCGTGGAACAGCGTGACGACGTGGTCGTGCTCCATCAGCCCCCGCGAGAAGTTGCAGACCAGGACGCCCTCGGCGAGCTGGCGCCCGCGGATGCCGGGCACCAGGTCGAACTGCGCGGCGTGGGAGTACTTCCCGGCCCGGGGATGCAGGTCCAGGTGGATCCGGCCGAGCCGGTCGCCGTTGCGCATCACGTCGTACGACGCGACGTCCTCGTGCCAGGTCGGCGCGTCGACCTCGACGTACTCGATGTCGAACAGCCGCCCCGTCACCGCCAGCAGTCCGGCCCGCACCTTCGGGAACTCGAAGTAGGTGCGCACCTCCTGGGCGTCGACGTCGAAGTTCTCCCGCCGGATCACCTCGGCGTAGTACGACGCGTCGCGACCGTCGACCGCGTCCACGTCGGGGTGGTCCTGCCGCAGCCGGGCCAGCAGCACGTCCATGTCGCGCCGACCGGGGACCTCCGCCGCGTCCGCGATCCGGTCGATGAACTCCGGGATCGCCGACCCCTTGCCGATCATCTTCACCTCGGCGTCGTAGGACGGCCAGTCCGCGTAGCCGAGCAGCCGGGCATGCTCGTGGCGCAGCTCGAGCAGCTCCTTGAGCACCGCGTCGTTCTCCGGCCAGGCCCGGTTGCGGAACTCGTGCAGCAGGGCCGCCCGCGCCTCGCGGTCGCGGCCGAAGGTCATGAACGGCACGTAGTCGGGATACTCCGTCGTGATCGTGACGGCGCCGTCATCCCCCGGCTGGTGCGCCTCGACGTAGTCGGCGGGCAGCCCGTCGAGCTGCTCCGGCGAGACGCTGATGGTGCGCACACCGTCACGGATGTTCTTGCCGAAGGTCTGGCCGACCTCGGTCTCCCGCTCGGACAGCTCCCTGATCCGGGCCCGGACGTCGTCGTCCTGGTCGACGCCGGCCCGACGGAAGTCACGAAGGGCCAGCGTCAGGACCCGTCGGGCGGCATCGTCGAGGGCGGCCTGGTCCACGCCGTCGAGCACCTCGAACAGGTCGCGGTCGAGACCGATCTCGGTCAGCAGCTTGTGGGCGGCCTGCTCCGCGCGCTCGCCACGATTGCGGACCGCCTCGTCGGGATGCACGTTGGAGAGCAGGGACGCGGCCGCGAACGCGTTGGACAGGGCGAGGTTGACGTCGTTCCAGAGCGACAGGGTGGACGCCGCGTCACGGCCGCCCTGCTTCAGCTCCTCGACGAGCGACGCGGCCCGGTCGAGCTCGGAGTCGCACCGCTCTCCGAGCCACCCCTCCCAGTCGGACTCGGGCAGGGACAGGGGCGCGAGGTCGTGGGTCACGCGGCGAGCCTAGTCAGGGGGGCGGGACAGGACAAAGCCGATTGACTCGGGTCGGCGGCTCCGCGCAGCCGTCCGGTCGGCACCCCCGGGCGACGTCCCGGGTCGCTGCGGCGGCGCGTCGACCGAGACCGGCAGTCAGCTGTCGAACAGGAGGCTAGGCCGACTTCTTCTTCTTGGCTTCCGGCTCGCGCGGGACGAGGGTCGGGTTGACGTTGTCGCTGACCACCTCACCGGTCACGACCACCTTGGCGACGTCCTCGCGGGACGGCACGTCGTACATCACGTGGAGGAGGACCTCCTCGATGATGGCGCGCAGCCCACGGGCGCCGGTGCCGCGCATCATCGCCAGGTCGGCGACCGCGTCGATGGCGTCGTCGGTGAACTCGAGCTCTACGCCGTCGAGATCGAACAGCTTCTGGTACTGCTTGATCAGCGCGTTGCGCGGCTCGGTGAGGATCTGGACCAGCGCCTCACGGTTGAGCTTGTCGACGGTGGCGATCACCGGGAGCCGGCCGATGAACTCGGGGATCAGCCCGAACTTGAGCAGGTCCTCGGGCATGACCTCGGAGAAGATCCGCTCCATGTCGCGCTCGGCCTTGCTCGGCAGGTCGGCGCCGAAACCGAGGGTCTTCTTGCCGATCCGCTGCTCGACGATGTGCTCGAGCCCGGAGAACGCGCCGCCGACGATGAACAGGATGTTGGTCGTGTCGATCTGGATGAACTCCTGGTGCGGGTGCTTGCGCCCGCCCTGCGGCGGCACCGAGGCGGTGGTGCCCTCGAGGATCTTGAGCAGCGCCTGCTGCACGCCCTCGCCGGAGACGTCACGGGTGATCGAGGGGTTCTCCGCCTTGCGGGCCACCTTGTCGATCTCGTCGATGTAGATGATCCCGGTCTCGGCCTTCTTGACGTCGTAGTCGGCGGCCTGGATCAGCTTGAGCAGGATGTTCTCGACGTCCTCGCCGACGTAGCCGGCCTCGGTCAGCGCGGTCGCGTCGGCGATCGCGAACGGCACGTTGAGCATGCGGGCCAGCGTCTGGGCGAGGTAGGTCTTGCCGCAGCCGGTCGGGCCGATCACCAGGATGTTGGACTTGGCCAGCTCGACGAGCTCGTCCTTGCCGTGCCGCTGGGCGCCGGCGGTCACGCCCGCCTGGACCCGCTTGTAGTGGTTGTACACCGCAACCGCGAGCGCCTTCTTGGCGTTCTCCTGGCCGATGACGTAGGAGTTGAGGAACTCGAAGATCTCCCGCGGCTTGGGCAGCTCCTCGAGACCGACCTCGGTGCCCTCGCTGAGCTCTTCCTCGATGATCTCGTTGCAGAGGTCGATGCACTCGTCGCAGATGTAGACGCCCGGCCCCGCGATGAGCTTCTTGACCTGCTTCTGGCTCTTCCCGCAGAAGGAACACTTCAGCAGGTCGCCGCCGTCACCGATGCGTGCCACAGGCACGACTCCTCACGACTCGGGCCGGGGGCCCCACGTGGGACCAGGCGGGTGGACCCGCCTCCGGCTGCTTGCGTCTGACTCGAACTCGAAGGTACCCCGTCGCGCCCCCAAATGGGACCGAGACACGACGATCGCCCTCGGCCGGCGCCTCGCCGGGCACCAGGTCCCGGTGAGGCGCCGTTGCGCTCCGCGGGGAGCGTGCGCCGTACAGCTCACGCGACCGGCAGCGCTGCCTTCCGCGACTCGAGGATCGCGTCGATCAGGCCGTAGTCGACCGCCGCCTCCGCGGTCAGGATCTTGTCACGCTCGATGTCGCGGCTGACCTCTTCCTGCGACTTGCCGGTGTGCTCGGCGATCATCTTCTCGAGCAGCTCGCGCATGCGCAGGATCTCGTTGGCCTGGATCTCGATGTCGGAGGTCTGGCCGTAGGAGCCCTCGGTGTAGGGCTGGTGGATCAGGATCCGGCTGTTGGGCAGCGCGAGACGCTTGCCCGAGCTGCCGGCGGCGAGCAGGATCGCGGCGGCGGAGGCCGCCTGACCCAGGCAGACCGTCTGCACGTCGGGCTTGATGAACCGCATGGTGTCGTAGATCGCGGTCAGTGCCGTGAACGAGCCGCCGGGACTGTTGATGTAGATGGAGATGTCGCGGTCGGGGTCCATCGACTCCAGGCAGAGCAGCTGGGCCATCACCGCGTTGGCGATGTCGTCGCTGATCGGGGTGCCCAGGAAGATGATCCGGTCCTCGAACAGCTTCGCGTAGGGGTCGATGCGGCGGAAGCCGTACGACGTCCGCTCCTCCCACTGGGGGATGTAGTAGTTCATGTCCGCCGAGGCGTGGGCCGGCGCGCGACCGATCATCGGAGCGGTCATGCCGGGGATCTGGGTGCTCGTCATCGCGGGGTCCCTCACTTCTTCGCGGCCGGACGGCCCTGGTCTGCGACCTGGCCGGCGTTGGCGACGACCTTGTCGATGAAGCCGTACTCGAGCGCCTGGTCGGCGGTGAACCAGCGGTCCCGGTCGGCGTCGGTCTCGACCTGCTCGAGCGCCTGGCCGGTGTGCTCGCTGATCAGCTTGAACAGCACCTGCTTGATGTGCAGCGACTGCTGCGCCTGGATCTTGATGTCGGACGCCGAGCCGCCCATGCCGCCGGACGGCTGGTGCATCATGATCCGGGCGTGCGGCAGGGCGTAGCGCTTGCCCTTGGCGCCGGCGCAGAGCAGGAACTGGCCCATCGAGGCGGCCAGGCCCATGCCGACCGTGGCGACGTCGTTGGAGATGTAGTTCATGGTGTCGTAGATCGCCATGCCGGCGTCGACCGAGCCACCCGGGCTGTTGATGTAGAGGAAGATGTCGGCTTCGGGGTCCTCGGCGTTGAGCAGCAGCATCTGCGCGCAGATCGCGTTGGCGTTCTGGTCGCGCACCTCGGAGCCGAGGAAAACGATGCGCTCCTTGAGGAGCCGTTGGTAGATGTGGTCGTCGAGCCCGTAGGACTGTCCGGCCCCATTCATCGTCGGGGTCATCTCGATGTCGGTCACGTCCCCGACCCTAGCCGGAACCATCGACGCATCCACGGGCTACACCGCCTTGTTCGCCAACAGCGGACTCCGGTGTGTTGCGGGGGTCTCGACGGGCTCGACCACCGGAAGCCGGGCTCGACCACCGGAAGCCGGGCTCGACCACCGGAGCCGGGCTCGACCACCGGACAGGCTCGACCACCGGAGGACGCGCAGCGGCGCCGAGGGCCCATCGGCCCTCGGCGCCGCCGCGTGCGTCAGATGTGTCTCACGACCCGGTTGCTCACCGCTCCCAGATGCGGATGTCCATCGTCGCGCCCTTCTGCCCGGTGACGCCGATGTTGACGCCGTGGTTGGGCACCTTCACGCTGGCCGACGGCTGCGACGCGTCCCAGTAGGACCTGTTGTCGCGGAACGTCGGCTGCGCCGCCTGACCCCGGATGTAGTTCGGCTGACCGTTCACGTGCAGCGTGATCGAGTCGGACTTCTCCAGGGAGAACGGTGCGTCGTACCCGGCGACACGCGGCCGCCACAGGGTGCCGTCCAGGCGGACCCGGGGCGTCGGGTTCGCGTCGATCGGCAGGATCAGGCCGGAGCCCGGGTGCGTGCTGGTGTTGTTGTCGCTCTGCGAGGTGTCCCAGTAGCTGATCAGCAGGCCGTCCTGGTAGGGGAACCGCTCCACCCAGTCGGGCTTGGTGTTCGTGAACCCGAAGTTGTACGGGCCGGACTGCAGGTACTTGTCGAAGGACACGTAGTCGCGGTGCGACGCGATGTAGTAGTTGTCGTGCTGGGTCGTCAGCGACGAGCCGACGACGGCCCAGCCCTCGGCGAACGTCCAGCCGTTGGCACCCGACTCGGCACCGTCCGCGAACACGCTTGCGGAACCGGCGGTGACCTTCAGCTCGTCGACGAACACACCGGCGGGGGTGTCGGCCCCGTTGCCCTGGACGCCGCCGTCGGTGAAGTAGCGGATCCGGATCTGCACGTCCTTGCCCTGGTACGTCGACGGGATGTCGTAGCTCACCGGCACCCACTGCCCGCCGGTGTCGCCGTCGACACCGTTGTTGGCCAACGGGTCGCTCCCGGTGCCGGGGATGCTGACCCAGCCTTGGCCGTCGTTGACCTCGACGAAGTAGTAGTCGAAGTCCTCCTCGATGTTGTAGTTGGCCTGGAACTCGACCTTGGCGGGCTGTCCTGCGGGCAGGGAGACAGCGTGGGTCATCGAGGAGTTGAGGTCGTCGGCCGCGCCGCTCCACCACGACTTGCTGCCGGCGGCCGGGGCGACCAGCTCGGTGGTGACCGACTTCTTCGGGAGTACGACGACCGCGCCCTGGGCGTTGTTGGTGTTGTACTCGTGCGGGCCGAGCTTCAGCCGGCGGTTCTGCGACGGCAGCACGGTCTCGTAGTCGAGCCAGCCGAGCTGCAGCTTCTCCCACGCGCCGAGGTCGGCGCCGCGGGTGCCGAGGGCGTCGTCGTTCGGGCCGTCGACGCGGCTCTGCGCCATCATCGACCAGTAGTTGACGCTGTTCTCGCCGCCGGCGGTGTCGTAGAGGTCCGGCAGGCCGAGGTCGTGGCCGTACTCGTGGGCGAACACGCTCATGCCGCCGTTCTCGGGCTGCGTGGTGTAGTCGCCCACCCAGATGCCGGTGTCACCGATCTCGGTGCCGCCCAGGGGCGCGCCCTCGGGGCCACCGGTGCCGATCGGCGTGGTCTGGACGTACCAGCGGTGCGACCAGATGGCGTCCTCGCCCTGGATCGGGTCGCCGTCGGCCTGGTCGCCGCCGGAGTGCACGATCTGGAAGTGGTCGATGTAGCCGTCGCGCTCGTTGAAGTTGCCGTCGCCGTCGACGTCGTAGCGGTCCCACTGGTCGAACTCGGTGAGCTCCGCCTTGATCTGCCGGGGGTCTTGCCGGCCGCCTGCTGGTCGGCGTACCACTGGGTGACGGCGTCCTCGGTGAGGTTCCAGACGTTGGGGCAGTTGCTGCTGGCGCAGACCGCCGGGTCGTCCCCGTTGGTGTTCGGGTTGTCGCTGGAGCGGCCGTAGCGGGCCTCGTTGTAGGGAACCTTCACCCAGTCGGTGACGGTGCCCTCGATGCTGTAGCGGCCGGACGACTGGCGCTCGTAGTACTGCTTGACCGTCTCGTGCTCGGCACCGGCGCCCTCCGCGCCGCCCTCACCGAAGTAGAGGTTCTGGAAGTGCTCGCGGCTGAAGTCGGGCTGCCAGACGGTGGAGTTGTCCTGGGTGCGGTCGGGCTGCGGGATCGCGTTGTGCAGCGGACCGTCGAAGGTCGCCGGGCCGGGGATGCTGGGCTCGAGGTCCTTGTCGGGGAAGTCCGGGTGCCGTTCGTTGCCGAACTCGGCGAGCACCACGAAGATCCGGTCGGTCTTCTCCCGGCTGAGCTCGACGTACTGCGGGTCCTTGCTGGCCTTGGCCGTGGTCTGGCCCTTGGCGTTCACGGCCTCGGGAGCCTTGCCGTTGCTGACCTTGACGACCTTGCTGCCGCCCCGGTTCTGGATGGTGGCCTCGCCCGAGAGCACCTGGGTGAGCGCCTGCTCGCGCAGCGCGCGGCGCTTGTCCTCCAAGGGGTTCGGCATCTCGTGGCCGGACACTTCGTCGGGGTGGTCGTGGGTGATGGCCGACTTCTGAAGCGTGGGTGTCGGCGTGGCCGAGACGGCGGGTGCCGTGAGGGTTGACCCCAGGCCCGCTGCCAGGACCAGGCTGAGCAGCCCGGCTGACTTCTTGCGCACAGTTCCTCCGTCGAACAGCGATCGTGTCGCATCGGCGCAACAACGGGCTGAGCGCAGGACTGACCGCGCCGTGGAGGTCACGGACGTCTGAAGGGACCGGATCCACACCCAGAGGCGCGCAGTGGTGTCCCGAGCCTGCACATTGGTTGCGCGGCCGCGGTTTTGCAGCCGGACGGAGACAAACACGGACGTTCGGGCCGATCAATACCGATCCCGTCCCGAACCGCCTCATCTTTCTGCGGCTGCACAAAGATGAGGGCAGCGACGTCCGGTCAGCGAACGGCCTGCGGATCGGGCTCGACGGACCGGCCCGACTCGACCGCGGCCTTGATCCGCAGCAGGGTCTGCCGGATCCCGTCGGCCAGCTCCCGGTCGTGCCCGGCGGCGCCCCCGATCACCGGCGCCAGCAGGGTGGTGCCGAGCTTGAACGCGGCGAGGTCCCGGCGCCCGGTCAGTCGGGTGCCCGCTCGCGACGGCTCCAGCTCGTAGGTCCAGGTGGCACCGCTCTCGCGGGTGTGCCACGCCACCGCGCGGCCGGGCTCGAACCGCACCACCTTGGACGTGGTCGGCCACACGGCGTACCCGCGCCGGTTGATGCCGACCATCCGCATCCCGACCCGCGGCTCGCGGCCACCGACGGGGAACAGGCGCCGCAGCTCGGGACTGAACTCCGGCATCCGCGTGACGTCGGAGACCACCGCCCACACGTCGGAGGGCGACGCGTCGACGTCGACGGAGGCGGAGATGGGCAGCGGGGCGGGACGGTTCGGCACGGTTCTCCTCGATGGGGGGTCAGGACAGCCAGTCACGGAGGGCGGCGTCGACCTCCGGGTGGTTGAGCAGGTCGAAGTGGCCTCCGCGCACGTGCAGCACGTCGGCGTCTGGGAACAGCGCTCGGCCACGTCGGGGACGCCCGACCGCCGACGGGTACCGGACCAGCAGGTCCCCGAGCAGCTCGCTCACCGGGTGCCGGTACGACGAGGCGAGGGTGGCCGCGACCAGGCGGTAGCGGGCGTGCGGCAGATGCTGCAGGTCCGGGGCGAGACCGCCGCGCAGGTCGAGGATGCCCACCGACCGGTACTCCAGGATCCGGCCGAACGGCGCCGACTCGGGCAGCAGGCCGAGCACGCGCGCGCCGGCATGCACGGTGCGCTCGAGGGGCGCGCCGAGGTGCGGGGTGCCGAGCGTGACGACGTCGGTGACGAGCCGGTTCCACTGGGTCGGCGCGTCGGTCACCACGGCGCAGGCCGCGCGCAGCATGAGGCCGCCCATCGAGTGCCCCACCAGCGCGATCCTGCGCACGGGCACCGGCCAGTGCTCCACCAGGTCGTCGAGGAGCCCGGCGAGAGCGACACCGTTCTCGGCGATCGGCAGACCGGTGTTGGCCCGCAGCAGCACGGGCGTCCAGCGACCCTCCGCCTCGAGCCGGTCGGGGTAGGTGCCACCCGTCTCGGCAACCCGGTGCCGCCACGCATCGTCGCTCTCCCCCAGCCCGTGCAGGAAGACGACGATCTCACCGGTCGCGTCCGGGTACGCCGCCGCGAGATCACGAGAGCTGCACGGGACATCCTGACCGTGCCTGCGCACGCTCATCTCGATGGCGAGGTCGGGGTGCTCCTCCGCGAGCCGGTCGCCGATGAAGCCGTTCACGGCGGAGACCACGAACCGCCCGCGCGGGTCGGCCTCGAGCCGCGGTCCAAGTCCACGGCGGTCGGCGGCACGCAGCAGCCGCGACGTCCCGCCGAGTCCGGCGCCGATGCCGGCGTAGATGCCTGCGGACACACGGCCGGGGCCGGCCGCGGTCGCGGGGCGCCCGGTCAGCCGTCGGACCCGGTGCGACACCGCGCCGTGCACGTCGCGGACGGTGCCGACGACGAGCTGGTCGGCAACTCCCGCAGCGAGGGCGGCCGCACCCAGCACGCCGGGGCGCATGCCGCTCCGGCCGCTCGGGGCGGGACGGGCGGGACGGGCGGTCGTCATCGCCGGAGTCTCATGGCCATACCCGGAGTATGTCAACGACGACGCCCCCGGTGATCCACCGGGGGCGTCGTACGCAGGCGAGTGGAGGTCAGGCGTCGGCCTTCTCCTCGTCCTTCGCGTCGGTCGACTCCGAGTCGTCGGCGTCGGAGACCTCGGGTGTCTCGTCGGCGGGCTCGCCGATGGTGCCGTCGGGCTGCAGCAGCTTGAGCTCCACGTGGTTGCCCGACGCGTCGGTCACCGTGGCCGACTCGACGATCATGGCCAGCGCCTTGCCGCGCACCACCTCGGCCACCATCTCGGGGATGTGGTTGTGCTCGAGCATGTGCTGGATGAACTCCTGCGGGTTCTGCCCCGACTGCTGGGCGCGCCGCATCAGGTGCTCCTGGAGCTCGCCCTCGTTGACGGCGATCCCCTCCTTCTTGGCGACCTGGTCGAGCACGAACTGGGCGGCGACCGCGTCGCGGACCCGCTTCTCCAGGTCGGCCTCGAACTCGTCGACGGTCTGCTCCTCGGAGTCGAGGTACTGCTCCATCGTCATGCCGGCGAACGCGAGCTGCTGCTGCACGCTCTCCCGGCGGGCGGTGAGCTCCTGGTCGACGACCGCGTCGGGCAGCGGTACGTCGACCATGTCCAGGATCTTCTCCAGCACGGCGTCGCGCGCGGCGGCGGCCTGCTCGAGGCGCTTGCCGTTGTGCAGGCGCGAGCGGACGTCGTCGGTGAGCTCGGTCACGGTGTCGAACTCCGAGGCGGTCTGCGCGAAGTCGTCGTCGAGCTCGGGCAGGTCCTGCTCCTTGACCGCGGTCACCTTGACCTCGACCTCGACGTCCTCGCCCTTCTGGTCCCCGCCGACGAGCTGCGAGGTGAAGGTCTTCTCGTCGCCGGCGGCCATGCCGGCCAGCGCCTCGTCCAGGCCGTCGAGCATGCCACCGCGCCCGACCTGGTAGCTCATGTCGCTGACCTCGGCGCCCTCGACGACCTCGCCGTCCTTGGTCGCCTTGAGGTCGATCGTGACGAAGTCGCCGTCGGCGGCGGGCCGCTCGACGTCGGTGAGGGTGGCGAACCGCTCGCGCAGGCTCTGCACCTGCTCCTCGACGTCCTCGTCGCTGACGGCCACGTCGTCGACGCTGACCTCGAGACCCTGGTAGTCGGGAAGGTCCACCTCGGGACGGATGTCGACCTCGGCGGTGAACTCGAGCGTCTCGTTGTCCTCGAGCTTGGTGATGTCGATCTCCGGCTGCGCGAGCGGCTCGAGCTCGTTGGCCTGCAGCGCGTCGACGTACAGCTTGGGCAGCGCGTTGTTGATCGCCTCGTCCAGGACCGCGCCACGGCCGACCTGCCGGTCGATGACCATCGGCGGGACCTTGCCGCGGCGGAAGCCCGGCACGTTGATCTGCTGGGCGATCTTCTTGTACGCCGCGTCGAGGCTCGGCTTGAGCTCCTCGAAGGGCACCTCGACGGTGAGCTTGGCCCGGGTGGGGCTCAGAGTCTCGACGGCGCTCTTCACAGGTGTTTCTCCTCTAGTCCACATCTCGTGCGTGGGTTGCGTGGGTGACTTCTGGGACACGGGACGCCACGCGTCTGGCCGCGCGGCGATTCGTGTGGTCGGGGCGACAGGACTCGAACCTGCGATCTCCTGCTCCCAAAGCAGGCGCGCTAGCCACTACGCTACGCCCCGAGTTCACGAGCCCCTCGTGGGAGCCCCGGGGAGTCTAGTCGACCCGGTGGGCGCTCCCCCAATCGTGACCGGCAGGGCCACGGGCGCACCGCGACCGATTGGAACGGGAGTTCGCTCCTGTGGCACGATTGACCCGCGTCGTGGGGGTCGCCCGGCTCGGTCCGGGTCCTCGCGACCGCGCGCGGATGTAGCTCAATGGTAGAGCCCTAGTCTTCCAAACTAGCTACGCGGGTTCGATTCCCGTCATCCGCTCCAGGTGCGTGACGAGCCGCTGTCGTCAGCGGCGGTGCAGCAGGAACAGTGCGCGGTCGTCGTTGACCGCGGCGCTCTCGTTGATCAGCCGCACGGCGCCCTTCTCGAAGCCGCTGCGCAGCAGCCGCTCCCCCTGGCCGAGCAGCTTGTCGATGCCCAGGGAGATGTCCCGGGTCGGCGTCTCGACCAGGCCGTCGGTGAACATGAGCAGGGCGTCGCCGTGGTTGAGCCGGCCGCAGACCGCCTTGAACTCGGCGTCGGGCATCAGGCCCAGGATCGGCCCCTCGGACTCGTGCACCGCCCAGCGCCCCGAGCCGGCCTTCATCTGCACGGCCGGAGGGTGGCCGGCGGACCGGATCTCGAACTCGCCGGTGTCCAGGGCGACCCAGAGGTGCACCGCGGTGGCGAACCCCTCGAGCCAGTCCTGCCGGAGCAGGTAGTCGTTGGCGGCGGGAAGGAACTCCGCCGGCGGCATGGCACCGAGCAGGCCGCCGAAGGCACCGGAGAGCAGCAGCGAGCGGGTGCCGGCCTGCTCCCCCTTGCCGGAGACGTCGACCACCACGACCTGGAACCGCGAGCCGTCGCGCGACAGCGACCCGACCATGAAGTCGCCGGCGAAGGACGACGCGCCGGCCGAGCGGGTCACCGACTCGGCGTACCAGGCGTCGGGAAGCTTGGGGATCAGGCCCTGCTTGGTGATCCGGTCGCGCAGGTCGACCAGCATCGACTCGCCGCGGGCGCCCGCCACGCCGAGCTGGGAGCGACGGAACGACGAGACGAGGATCACCAGTCCGACCAGGAACGAGACGACGATGCCGCCCACCCGCCGGCCGTCGAGCGTCTCCTCGGCCGTGGCGGCCACCACGACCACCATCACTCCGAGCACGAAGACCACGAACCACGGCAGGCTGCGCGGTCCGAGCACGCTGTTGGCCATCACCATCGGGATGATCAGCGCGCTCACGGGCACGATCCCGACGAACGCGTACATGCCGGCCCCCACCAGCACGGCGAGCAGCCCCAGCAGGAGCATCCAGGTGGACTCGGCGTTGCGGTAGCGCCTCAGGGCGCGGTTCCAGCGTCGCGAGATCACCCGACGTGCGGGCACGGACGCCAGGCGGTCGGAGGAGGGGGCGGCGACCACGGGTACGACCATAGTCGTCAGGCTCCACCGTCGCGGGCGATTGGCGCAGCCCGGCCGACCGGTCGCCGCGACGCGCCCGCGCGGGACCGGAACCGGGGCTGGCACCGCGGGCACCAGAACAGGTTGCGGCCCTCCAGCACCTCGGTGCGCACCTTCGCGCCGCAGACCAGACACGGCTGGCCGTGGCGCCGGTAGACGTAGACCTCGCCACCGTGGTCGTCGACCCGCGGGTCCCGGCCCATCGCCTCGGGGGTGTGGTCGTGGCGCACGGTGTCGATGCGTCCGGTGCGCACGCCCTCGCGCATGAGCGCGACCAGGTCGTCCCACATCGCCTCGAACTGGCCGCGCCGGAGCGTGTTGCCCGGGCGGTGCGGGTGCATCCGGTGCCGGAACAGCAGCTCGGCGCGATAGACGTTGCCGACGCCGGCGAGCACCGCCTGGTCCATCAGCAGCGCACCGATCGGCTTGCGGCTGCGCGTGATCCGCACCCAGGCCGCGGTCCAGTCGGCGTCGTCGCGCAGCGGGTCGGGGCCGAGCCGGTCGACGACGGCGCGGCGCTGCTCGGCCGTGAGCAGGGAGCAGATCGTCGCGCCGCGCAGGTCGCCGTACGACACCGGTTCGTGCGGGGACTGTTTCCCGGTGATCGACTCGTCCCCGGTGATCGAGCCCGTCGAGATCCGCAGCCGCACCTGCCCGCGCGGCGGCGGCGGGGCGCCGTCGAACAGGTCGAACGAGCCGATCAGGCCGAGGTGCACCTGCACGAACCGGCCGCCCTCGAACTCGATGAACAGCTGCTTGCCCCAGGCCTGCGCGTCGAGGAGCCGGGTGCCGTCGAGGAGTGCGGCGGCATCGGCGAACCGGCCCTGCGGCGAGGACACGCGTACGGCGCGGCCGGCGAAACGCTCGCGGAGCCCGTCCGCGAGGCGGTGCAGGGTGTGGCCCTCGGGCACGCGTCAGCCCTGGGCGGGGCCGCGGCCCAGCGCCGACTCGGGCAGCGGCGGCAGGTTGCCGGTCTTCTCGTAGTCGCTGAGCATCGCGATGCGGCGGTCGTGGCGCTCCTCGCCGGAGTACGCCGTGTCGAGGAAGACCTCGACGAACCGCGTCATGTCGTCGACGGTGTGCATCCTGCCGCCCACGGAGATCACGTTGGCGTCGTTGTGCTCGCGCGCGAGCACCGCGGTCTCCTCGCTCCACACCAGCGCGGCCCGGACCCCCTTGACCTTGTTGGCGGACATCTGCTCGCCGTTGCCGGAGCCACCGATCACCACGCCCAGCGCCTCGACGCCGTCCTCGCGGTCGGCGACCACGCCCTCGGCCGCCCGCATGCAGAAGACGGGGTAGTCGTCGAGCGCGTCGTAGACGAAGGGTCCGTGGTCGACGGCCTCGTGGCCGTGGTCGGCCAGCCAGTTGAGCAGGTGCTCCTTGAGCTCGAGGCCGGCGTGGTCGGAGCCGAGGTGAACGCGCATGGGCGGAAGTCTGTCAGAGCACTGCGACCGGAGTGCCCGGTGGATCAGCCGCCCAGGCGGGCCAGCTCCTCGTCGACGACGCCGGGGTCGAGCTTGGTGAAGACCGGGGCCGGCTTGGCGATCGTGGCGCCGACGGTGATCGGCGCACGCCGCCACGGCCGCACGTCGGAGTACTCACCGGTGATGATCGGGTAGCCCGGACCGCCGTCGAGGTCCTCGACCTCCTCGATGTGCGGCATCGGCTGCACGTCGCCCTTGCCGCCGAGCACCTCGTCGACCGCGTTGGCCGAGAAGGGCAGGAACGGCGAGAGCACGACGTTGAGGTCGGCCACGCACTGGGCGACCACGTGCAGGATGGTCCCGAGCCGTTCGCGCTCGTCCTCGCCCTTGAGCTTCCAGGGCTCGGAGTCCGAGACGTACTTGTTGACCTCGGCGACGGCGCGCATCGCCTCGCCGATCGCCTGCCGCATCCGGTTGCGGCCGATGAGCTCACCGACCGTCGCGAAGGTCCCCTCCACGTGGTCGAGCACGGCCTGGTCGGTCGCGGTCAGGTCGCCAGCCTCGGGGATCTCACCGAAGTTCTTGGCGATGAGGTTCGCAGTGCGGTTGACCAGGTTGCCCCAGCCGGCGACCAGCTCGTCGTTGGTGCGGCGGACGAACTCCGCCCACGTGAAGTCGGCGTCCTGGTTCTCCGGACCCGCCGCCGCGACGAAGTAGCGGAACGCGTCGGGCTGGTAGCGCGAGAGCAGGTCCCGGACGTAGATCACGACGCGCTTCGACGAGGAGAACTTCCGGCCCTCCATGGTCAGGAACTCGCTGGAGACGACCTCGGTGGGCAGGTTGAGCGCGCCGTACGCGCGCGGCGTGCCGCCCTTGGCGCCCTTCCCGGAGTAGGCGAGCAGCTCGGCCGGCCAGATCTGGGAGTGGAAGGTGATGTTGTCCTTGCCCATGAAGTAGTAGGACAGCGCCTCGGGGTCGTTCCACCAGTCGCGCCACCGGTCGGGGTCGCCGATCCGGCGCGCCCACTCCACCGACGCGGAGAGGTAGCCGATCACGGCGTCGAACCACACGTAGAGCTTCTTGGTCGGGTTGTCGCGCCAGCCGTCGAGCGGGACCGTGATGCCCCAGTCGATGTCACGGGTGATGGCGCGCGGCCTGATCTCGGACAGGATGTTCTGGCTGAACCGGATGACGTTGGGACGCCACAGCCCGGTCGACTCGCGATCGTCGAGCCACTCACCGAGGGCCTCCGCGAGGGCAGGCAGGTCGAGGAAGAAGTGCTGGGTCTCGACGAACTCAGGCGTCTCGCCGTTGATCCGGGACCGCGGGTTCTTCAGGTCCTGCGGGTCGAGCTGGTTGCCACAGGTGTCGCACTGGTCCCCGCGGGCGCCGTCGGCGCCGCAGATCGGGCAGGTCCCCTCGATGTAGCGGTCCGGGAGCGTGCGACCGGTCGAGGGCGAGATCGCGCCGAACGTGGTCTGCTCGACGAAGTAGCCGTTCTCGTAGACACCGAGGAACAGCTCCTGGACCACGGCGTGGTGGTTGCGCGTCGTCGTGCGGGTGTAGAGGTCGTAAGCTGAGCCCCAGCGCGACGAAGTCCTCGACGATCATGCGGTGGTTGCGGTCGGCGAGCTCCTGAGGCGTCACCCCGGCCTCGTCGGCCGCGATCAGGATCGGCGTGCCGTGCTCATCGGATCCGGACACCATGAGGACGTCGTGCCCGGCCATCCGCATGTAGCGGCTGAAGACGTCGGAGGGCACGCCGAAACCGGCCACGTGGCCGATGTGGCGCGGGCCGTTGGCATACGGCCAGGCGACGGCGGACAGGACTCGACTCATGCGGCAATCCTAGGGAGCACGCGCGACGCGGTCGCCCTCCGGTCCACGGGGACGCCTCCCGCGGACGAGCGAGCGGGAGTCAGGCACTCCGGCCGGCGAACGCGGCCAGCCGGTCGTACGGCGTACCGCTCCCGTCCGGCTCCTGGGCGGGGCCGAACGCAGGTCCGCGGTTCTCGTCGGTCAGGTTGGCCTGCATGAACTTCATGCCGAGCTCGGCGACCTCCGGGTCGAGGTCCTCGGTGCCCAGCCCCAGCGACCGGCGCAGGTCCCAGGTGTGCACGGCGAGGTCGGCGGTCTGCCAGCCGGCGCCCGACGTGTCGTCCTGCTGGTGCCAGGCATGCAGCAGGTCGTCGGCCGCGGTGCGGAACGACCCGGCCCAGTCCTCCTCGATCCGGGGAGGGTCGGCCGCCCAGTCGACCTGCTCGCCGCGCATCATCTGCAGGTAGCGGCGGGGCGACTCCACCACGTGGTCGACGAGCTCGCGCAGCTTCCAGTCGGAGCAGGGCGTGGTCCGGTCGAGGTCGTCCGGGTGCACCTGGGCGAGCGCGTCGCCGGTCTGGTCGAGGGCGTGGGACAGGAGCCGTACGTCGTAGGCGGTGCTCACGCGACTCACCGTAGCCCCGCCGCCCGGGACGCTCCAGCCCCCAGCGGCCCGTCGCCCGGTCGCGCCGGGCGAGCGGTCAGGAGAAGTCGGGGTCCCGGTCGCGGGTGCGCTTGAGCTCGAAGAACCCCGGTGTGCCGGCGACGAGGAGGACGCCGTCCCACAGCCGGCCGGCGGCCTCGCCCTTGGGGGCCGGCGTGACCACCGGGCCGAAGAACGCGACCCCGTCGACGCTGATCACGGGCGTGCCGACGTCCATGCCGACCTGGTCCATGCCGGCGTGGTGCGACTTCTTCAGGTCGTCGTCGTAGTCGGTGGAGTCCATCGCGTCGGCGAGCGAGACGGGGAGGCCGACCTCCTGCAGGGACTCCTCGATCAGCGCACGGTCGATGCCGCGGCCCTCGAGGTGGATCCGCCGACCGAGGGCGTTGTAGAGCGGCAGCAGGATCTCGTCACCCTCCGACTGGGCGGCGGCGATGGCCACCCGCACCGGTCCCCACGCCGGCTCGAGCATCTTGCGGTAGTCCTCGGGGATGTCCTTGTCCTCGTTGAGGTAGGCCAGGCTCATCACGTGGAACGACGGCCGGATCCGGCGCACCTTCTCGACCTCGAGGAGCCAGCGCGAGGTCATCCAGGCCCACGGGCAGAGGGGGTCGAACCAGAAGTCGACGGGGGTGCGGTCAGCGGACTCGGTCATGAGGGGTGCGTCTCCTGTTCAGGCCCGTTTCGGGGGTGTTCCTACGTCTATATCTACGTTTGGCCTCGATTCGTTTATTCCCCGAACCGGGTGACAAGATGCCTCCCATGCCTGGAACGAACCTCACCCGCGACGAGGCGCGTGCCCGCGCAGCCCTCCTCGACGTGCAGTCGTACGACGTCGATCTCGACCTGACGACGGGGAGCACCAAGACGTTCCGGTCCACCACGACGCTGCGCTTCACCTGCTCCGAGCCGGGGGCCGAGACGTTCGTGGACCTCGTCGGCGCCGACATCTCGGAGCTGACCCTCAACGGGCGGGAGCTCGACTGGAGCGAGCTCTACTCGCACGGTCGGATCCGGCTCGACGGACCTGGCTGCCGACAACGAGCTGCGGGTCCGCGCCGACATGCTCTACAGCCACACCGGAGAGGGCCTGCACCGGTTCGTCGACCCCGCCGACGACCGGGTCTACCTGTACTCCCAGTGCGAGGTGCCGGACGCCCGGCGCATCTACGCGACCTTCGAGCAGCCCGACCTCAAGTCGGTGTTCTCGTTCACGGTGAAGGCGCCCGCGCACTGGAAGGTCGTCTCCAACGCGCCCACCCCCGAGCCGGCCGAGTCGGCCGACGGCACCGCGGTGTGGAGCTTCCCCGCGACCGAGCGGATGTCCACCTACGTGACGGCCGTCGTGGCGGGCGAGTACCACGAGGTGCTCGACGTCTACGAGGGCAAGCACGGCAGCATCCCGCTGGGTCACTACTGCCGGCAGTCGATGGTCCCCTACCTCGACACCGCCGAGCTCGTGGAGATCACCAAGCAGGGCTTCGAGTTCTTCGAGGACGCGTTCGGCTACCCCTACCCGTTCCACAAGTACGACCAGCTCTACGTGCCGGAGTTCAACAACGGTGCCATGGAGAACGCCGGCTGCGTGACGCTGCGAGACGAGTACCTCCCCCGCAGCCAGCAGGCCCGGTGGTTCTACGAGCAGCGTGCCAACACGATCCTGCACGAGATGGCGCACATGTGGTTCGGCGACCTCGTGACCATGAAGTGGTGGGACGACCTGTGGCTCAACGAGTCGTTCGCCGAGTGGGCGGCCCACCACGCCGCCGTGCACTCCACGCAGTACGACGAGGCGTGGACCGGGTTCACCAACCACCGCAAGAACTGGGCCTACCGACAGGACCAGCTGCCCACCACGCACCCCATCGCCGCCGACAACCACGACCTGGAGGCCGTCGAGGTCAACTTCGACGGCATCACCTACGCCAAGGGCGCCTCGGCGCTCAAGCAGCTCGTCGCCTACGTCGGCGAGGACGCGTTCGTGGCGGGCCTGCGGACCTACTTCCAGAAGCACGCCTTCGGCAACAGCGAGTTCGCCGACCTGCTGGCAGCGCTGGAGGAGACCTCGGGCCGCGACCTCGTCACCTGGGCCAAGGCCTGGCTGCAGACCTCCGGCGTCAACACGCTGGCCGCCGAGTTCACCCTCGACGACGCGGGACGCTACGCCTCCTTCGCCGTGCGGCAGACCGCCGCCGACGAGTTCCCGACCCTGCGCCCGCACCGCATCGGCATCGGCCTCTACGACGCCGTCGACCCTTCGACAGGCTCAGGAGGGCCCGGGCGGCTGGTCCGGCGCACCTCCGTCGAGACCGACGTGGACGGCTCGTCCACCGACGTTGCCGACCTGGTCGGGTGCCGAGCAGCCCGACCTGCTGCTGCTCAACGACGGCGACCTCACCTACGCCAAGATCCGCCTCGACGAGCGCTCGCAGGCCACCGTGGTCGCGTCGATCCACACCCTCGACGACTCGCTGGCCCGCGCGCTGTGCTGGTCCGCCGCCTGGGACATGACCCGCGACGCCGAGATGTCGGCGGGCGACTTCATCACCCTGGTGCTCGACGGCCTCGGCAGCGAGACCGACGACACCGCGGTCAAGCAGCTGCCGGTCTACGCGCAGGTGGCCATCGAGCAGTTCGCCCACCCGAGCAAGCGTGACGCGCTGCGCGAGCGGTGGGAGCAGGGCTTCTGGGAGCTGCTCCGCTCGGCCCGACCGGGCAGCGACAACCAGCTCACCTTCCTCAAGACCTTCGCCGGCACCCACGGCAAGCGGATCCCGCCGTCGTCGTACACCGGCGCCGGGCGCAGCCCCGAGGCGATGCGCTTCATGGCGGGCCTGCTCGACGGCAGCGAGACCCTCGAGGGCCTCACCATCGACACCGACATGCGCTGGATCCTGCTGACCGCTCTCGCCGCCGGTGGCCACGCCGACCGGGCGCGGATCGAGAAGGAGCTCGCCTCGGACAACACGATCACCGGCCACGAGAAGGCCGCCGCCGCGCTGGCGGTGCTGCCCGACCCGGACACGAAGGCGCAGGCGTGGGCCGACGGGGCCGTGCGCGACGGGGTGCCCAACGAGACCCAGCGGGCCATCGCCTACGTCTTCGACACCGCCGGCCAGCCGGAGGTGCTCGCACCGTTCCTGGAGAAGTACCTCGAGGCGGCGGACACGATCTGGGAGGACAAGGGCGTGCAGATCGCCTCGACCGCCCTGGAGTACATGTTCCCGCGGTCGCTCACCAGCCAGGAGACCCTGGACCGGGTGGACCGGTGGCTGGCCGAGTCGGAGGCCAACCCGGCCGCGAAGCGCTACGTGTCCGAGGCTCGCGCCGACATCGTCCGAGCCCTGAAGGCTCAGGCCGGCTAGCTCGCTAGCTCGGTTCGCCGTGCAGGAGCGTCGGCCTGCGCGCGTGCTCGGCCAGCTGCAGCACGCCGGCGGTGATGCCGCCCACGAGGTCGCCGGCCGCGAACGCGGTCTGCATCGAGAGGGCGGCCAGCTTCACCTCGGCGTCGTCGAGGTCGCGGCGCGCCTCGGAGCCGGTGACGATCTCCACGATCCGTGCGGCCGGGTCGACCAGGACGAGCACGGACCGGCTCGGCGCGACGAGCGCTGCGTGCAGCCGCTCGGCGAACGGCCGCGTCTCGCCGTCGGAGGCCCCGACGTACACCGAGAACTCGTAGCGGCACATCGTCTCGGCGTCGCGGATCGCCTTGTCGATCTCGTGCTTCTGCGCGGCGCTGAACGCGTCACCAGCGGGCACTGGCTCCCCCTCGGTCGGAGGAGCTCGCCGGCTTCGAGCTCGGCCGGCTCGTCGGCCTTGTCCAGACCACCACGAGGACCGCCGAACCACTCGGGCTCGTTGCGCCAGGCCAGGCCCGGCTGGTAGGTCGAGTCGACCACGGGCCATGCTCGGGATCGCCGACAGCAGCGCGATCAGGATGAACAATCCCCCCGGGATCAGCACCAGCACGATGATGAAGTCGAGCGGTGAGACCGGGTCGGCCGGCGGCCAGCTGGCCGGCCGCGACGCGAACGCCGGCGAGACACCCGTCACTATCAGCAGTGCCGGTGCGAGGACGAGAGCTCGGACAACCGCACGTGAGGCGGGGGAAACGTGGTTTCGTCACGGACGACAGGGTATCGAAACCGGGTTTGAGACGGGCGATCCCCTCTGGCTAGTGTCCGGCGCATGAGTCTCCTCCAGACGGCCCCCACGTGCGACCCCGACGACCAGTGGTGCGTCTGGGTGTCGAACCTGACCGGGAACGACTGGCTGGCCCAGGCCGCCGACTGGCTGATCGCGAAGCCGTTGGCCCTGGTCGGTCCTGCTCGTGATCGCGTTCGTCGCCCGGTGGTTGCTGCACCGGATGATCGACCGGGTCACCAGCCGCGCCGCCGAGGGACTGCCGACGCCGATGCTGAAGCACAAGCGCCGGCAAGGACGTGCCCGGCGACGGCGCTGGCCGGGCGGCGGGTGCAGCGCGCCCAGACGATGGGGTCGCTGCTCAAGAGCATCGCCTCGATCGTGATCTTCACCATCACCGGCATCACCGCGATCTGGCCGAGCTCGGCTTCGCGGTCGGGCCGCTGATCGCCAGCGCCGGCATCGTCGGTGTCGCGCTCGGCTTCGGGGCGCAGAGCCTGGTGACCGACTTCCTCTCCGGGATCTTCATGATCGTGGAGGACCAGTACGGCGTCGGCGACGTCGTGGACCTCGGCGAGGCGATCGGCACCGTCGAGGCGGTCGGCCTGCGGGTCACCCGCCTGCGCGACGTGGAGGGCACCGTCTGGTACGTCCGCAACGGAGAGATCATCCGGGTCGGCAACCAGAGCCAGAACTGGGCGCGCACCGTCGTCGACGTGCCGGTCTCCCACGAGCAGGACCTCTACCGCGTCCAGTCCGTGCTCAAGGACGTCGCGCACGAGGTGTGGGAGGACGAGGACTTCCGCAGCGTCATCCTCGAGGAGCCCGAGGTGTGGGGCGTGCAGGAGATGACGCCGGACTGGATCACCGTCCGGGTGACCCTCAAGACCGCTCCACTGGAGCAGTGGGGCGTCGCCCGCGAGATGCGCGAGCGGATCAAGGCCCGCTTCGACCACCTCGGCATCGAGCTGGCCCGACCGGCGCGGGTGCTCATCCACCGCGACAATCGGGGGCCCGACGAGGACCCAGAGACCACGGGAGCCTCGGACAGCTCCGAGACTCCCGCGTCGTCGTAGGGCGGACCCGCCGCGTCGAGGTCAGGCCAGCGAGGCGTCCAGCGTGATCGTCGTACCGGTCAGGGCCTGGGAGACCGGGCAGTTGGCCTTGGCGTCCTCGGCGTGCTTCTGGAACGTGTCGGCGTCCATGCCCTCGACACTTCCGACCACCGTGAGGTGCACGCCCGTGATGCCCTCACCGGGCTGGAAGCTCACGTCGGCCTGAGTGTCGAGCGCCTGCGGCGGCGAGCCGGCTTTCGCCAGGACGTTGGACAGGGCCATCGAGAAGCACGACGAGTGAGCCGCGGCGATCAGCTCCTCGGGTGACGTCTTGCCGTTGGGCTCCTCGGTGCGCGCCGGCCACGACACGTCGTACGTGCCGAGCCCCGACGACTCGAGGCTCACCCGGCCGGAACCGCCCTCCAGCAGCGGACCTTCCCAGTGGGTCTTCGCGGTGCGGGTGGTGGCCATGCACATCTCCTTCGAGTAGGGGTGACAACGGGGGTACCGGTCCGACTCTTGCCGGGAAGGGGACAATAGACAAGTGAGCGCACCAACGAGCGAACGTGACGGCGAGACCTTCTACGACGAGATCGGCGGCTACCCGACGATCGCGAAGATCGTCGACCGCTTCTACGAGGGTGTCGCCACCGACGAGGTGCTCCGGCCGCTGTACCCCGAGGAGGACCTCGCGCCGGCCGCGGAGCGGTTCACGCTGTTCCTGGTGCAGTACTGGGGTGGCCCGACCACCTACTCCGACCGGCGCGGGCACCCCCGGCTGCGGATGCGGCACGCGCCGTTCAACGTCACGCCGAAGGCGCGCGACCACTGGCTGCAGCACTTCCGGGCGGGGCTCGACGAGGCCGGGCTGACCCCCGAGCAGGACACCCAGTTCTGGGACTACATCACCCACGCCGCCCAGTTCATGGTGAACAGCTTCGACGAGAGCTGACACCGCTCAGGTCGGCTCGAGCGCGCCCTCGAGCACCTGCCGCTCGGCGTCGCGGAGCGGCCGCGAGCGCTGCGAGTTCATGTCGAACGCGACGAGCACGGCCTGGGCCCGCGAGAGCACGGTGTCGTCGTCGCTGATGTCGCTGGACAGCGAGTACGACGACGTACCGACCCGGGTCACCCAGGTCCGGACGACGTACGGCTCCGGGCGGAACAGGATCGGCCGGCGGTAGTCCACGTCGATCCGGGCCACCACGGTCGCGAGGTGCGGCTCGTCGTCGGAGCGCATCGAGCGCAGGAAGTCGATGCGCGCCTCCTGGTAGTACTCGAAGTACTTGACGTTGTTCACGTGCCCGTAGACGTCGACGTCGGAGAACCTCACGTGGCAGGTGTACTCGTGCGGCATCAGCCCCCCTCCCCCGCCGGCTCGAGGAACCGACCGAGCACGTCGCGCTCCTCCGCGGTGATCCGCCGGGGCCGCTCCTGACTGAACACGTACGGCGTCAGCACGCTGCTGGCCCGCAGGTAGACGCGGCGGTCGCCGTCGGGGAGCTCGTCGAGCACCTCGTAGGCCATCGTGAACGTGGCGGCCCGAACCTGCGTCACCCACGACTCGACGCGCACCGGCTCGGGACGGAACACCAGCGGCCGCACGAACTCGACCTCGTGGCGCACCACGACGACGCCCTCGGCGAGCTCCTCGCCGCCCTGCGCGGGCGCGTGCACCCGGAGCATGTCGACGCGAGCCTCCTGGAGGTAGTCCACGTAGACGACGTTGTTGACGTGCCCCAACGAGTCCATGTCGGCCCAGCGCAACGGGCAGTCGTAGATGTGTCGAGCCACACAGCCATCAAAACAGGTCAGCAGCCTAGGCTGAGAGATGCCCTGCCAATCGTGAGATCGGAGCCCCCATGCCCGAAGCAGTGATCGTCTCCACGGCCCGGTCCCCCATCGGTCGTGCCAACAAGGGATCCCTGAAGGACATGCGGCCCGACGACCTGACCGCGACCATCGTCCAGGCCGCGCTGGCGAAGATCCCCGAGCTCGACCCGAAGCAGATCGACGACCTCTACCTCGGCTGCGGGCTGCCCGGCGGCGAGTCCGGCTTCAACATGGCCAGGATCGTCTCGGTGCTGATGGGCTTCGACCACCTGCCCGGCGCCACCATCACCCGTTACTGCTCGTCGTCGGTGCAGACCACCCGGATGGCCTTCCACGCCATCAAGGCGGGCGAGGGCGACGTGTTCGTGTCCGCGGGCGTCGAGACCGTCTCGCGGTTCGGGAACGGTACGTCGGACGTGCCGGGGACGCAGAACCCCGCGTTCGGCGACGCCATGAGCCGCACCACGCAGACCGCCCAGGGTGGGGTCGACTGGCACGACCCGCGCGAGGACGGCACCCTGCCCGACGCCTACATCGCCATGGGCCAGACCGCCGAGAACGTCGCGAGGCTCCGCGGGCTCAGCCGGCAGGAGCTCGACGAGTTCGGGGTGCGCAGCCAGAACCTCGCCGAGAAGGCCATCGACGCCGGCTTCTGGGCTCGCGAGATCACCCCGGTGACCACCCCCGACGGCACCGAGGTCTCCAAGGACGACGGCCCCCGGGCCGGCGTGACGCTCGAGGGGGTCTCGGACCTCAAGCCGGTGTTCCGGCCCGACGGTGTGGTGACGGCGGGCAACTGCTGTGCGCTGAACGACGGCGCTGCGGCCGTGGTGGTGATGTCGGACACCAAGGCCCGCGAGCTCGGCCTGACCCCGCTCGCCCGGATCGTCTCGACGGGCGTCACGGCACTCTCCCCCGAGATCATGGGGCTCGGCCCGGTCGAGGCCTCCAAGCAGGCACTGGCCCGCGCGAACATGACGATCGACGACATCGACCTCGTGGAGATCAACGAGGCGTTCGCCGCCCAGGTCGTCCCGTCGTACCAGGACCTGGGCATCGACCTCGACCGGCTCAACGTGAACGGCGGCGCGATCGCGGTCGGCCACCCGTTCGGCATGACCGGAGCCCGCCTGCAGAACACGATGGTCAACTCGCTGGACTGGCACGACAAGTCGACCGGGCTCATCACCATGTGCGTCGGCGGCGGTCAGGGGATGGCGCTCATTCTCGAGCGCATGAGCTGAGCTGGGGTCGCCGAGTGTCACGTGGGGTGGCCCGGCACCCGGCTCCTGGTTCCACACGGGAAGGCCCGACGGCATGGTCTGCCGACCGTGCGGTCGCTGCGGCGGCGCGTCGGCCGGCAGCTCAGCTGTTGGTCGAGACCCGCTGCGGCCGCCGCGGCCAAGCCGCTTGACGCTCCCCGCACGGCCGTCCACCCCCACCGCCGGGCCCGGACGTGCGCGGACCCCCGGATCCAGGTGGATCCGGGGGCCCATCGCATGAGGGTGTGGCAGTTGGGAGTTACTCGCCCTGGTTCAGGATGGCCTGGATCGACAGGACCACGTTGACCTTGTCGCCGACGAGGACCTTGCCACCGTCGAGCGGGACGTTGAAGTCCACGCCCCACTGCTTGCGGGAGATCTCGGTGGTGGCCTCGTAGCCGACGCGGGTGTTGCCGTAGGCGTCCACGTCGACACCGAGGAACTCCACGTCGAGCTCGACCGGGCGGGTCACGCCCTTGATGGTGAGCTCGCCGGTGGCGGTGGTGCCGTCGAAGGCGGTCGTCGTGAAGGTCATCGGGCCGTTCTTCTCCACGTCGAAGAAGTCGGCGGAGCGGAGGTGGTTGTCGCGGTTCTCGTCACGGGTGTTGACCGAGTTCAGGTCGATGGTCGCGGTCGCGCGGAAACCGTCCACCTCGTCGGTTGTGGTGATCGTGCCGTCGAACTTCTCGAACAGGCCACGCACCTTGGTCATCAGGTGCCGGACGGTGAACCCGACCTCGGAGTGGCTGGGGTCGATGCTCCAGGTGCCGGTGGGGACCTTGGTGGACTGGGTGACGTCGATGCTCATGCGATCGTGCTCCTCAAAGGTTGTCGTTTCAACTACGGTCAAACGTACCAGGCTTTTATTGAACCTTCAACAAGCCGGGCGTAGGATTGTCGTATGACGACGGACACACATGACGCGCTGTGGCTGGACGCCCCCCAGCAGCGCGCCTGGCGCGCGTACCTGGTCGGCACCACGCTGCTCATGGACCGGTTGGACCGGGACCTCCGCGAGAAGCACGACCTGTCCCTCCCCGAGTACGAGATCCTCGTCCGGCTCTCCGAGGCCACCGACCGGCGGCTGCGGATGGCGGCGCTCGCCGACTCCCTGAGCCACTCGCGCAGCCGCGTCACCCACACGGTGTCCCGCATGGAGCGCGCCGGCCTGGTCACCCGCGTCGCGTGCGTGTCCGACGGCCGCGGCGTGGAGGCGAGGCTCACCGACGAAGGGTTCCGGCTCCTGGAGGAGGCCGCGCACACGCACGTCCGCGGCGTGCGCGAGCACCTGGTCGAGTTCGCCAGCGACGACGACTTCACCGCGGTCGGCCGGGTGTTCGACGCGGTCACCGACCACCTGGTCTCCGCGCAGCCGGGTCTCGACATCCGCTAGCCGCCGGCCGGCCCTTCCCACGCGCGGGATGCCAGACTCCCGGCCATGACCGCCTGGCACCGGCACGTACTCGACCCGCTGCACACCGTGGCCCCCACGGCGAGCCCGTACGACACGGCGGAGCGCAGGGCTCTCGTGCAGCGGGTGCGCGCCTTCGCCATGGACGAGGTGCTCCCCGTTGCGAACCGTCTCGACCCCCGGCGCGAGGACATTCCCGACCAGCTCCTGGACCGGATGGGTGAGCTCGGCCTGTTCGGCCTCCTCATCCCCGAGGACGAGGGCGGCCTGGGACTGGGGGTGCTCGACTACTGCCTGGTCTCCGAGGAGCTGGCCCGGGCGTGGATGAGCGTCGGCAGCATCATCGCCCGGGGCAACGGCACCGGTTGCGACAGCCCGGACCCCGAGGCCCGCGCCCGGCTTCGCCGTCTGTCCGCCCAGGGCAAGCGGATCGGCGCGATCGCGTTCTCCGAGCCGCAGGCCGGCTCCGACCTGGCGAACGTCGCCTGTGCCGCGGAGCGCGATGACGACGGCTGGGCCGTCACCGGCACCAAGCGCTGGGTGGGTCATGCACTGTCGGCCGACTTCATCCACCTGCTCGCTCGGACCCGCCCGCCCAGGGAGGGCCGCGGTCCGTCCGACGGTCTCGAGCTCTTCCTGGTCGAGAAGGAGCGCGGCAGCTTCCCCGACGGGATCACCGGCCGACCCATCGACAAGATCGGCTACTTCGGGCTCACCACCTGGGAGCTCGAGCTGCGCGACCTGCGACTCCCGGCCGACGCGCTCCAGCGGACCGGCGAGGAGGAGGGTCAGGGCTTCAAGCACAGCCTCGGCTGGCTCAACGTCGCCCGCGCCCAGACCGCGGCGCGGGCGGTCGGTCTGGCCCGGGGCGCTCTCGAGGACGCCATCACCTACAGCCAGCAGCGCGTCCAGTTCGGTGAGCCGATCGCGGAGCAGCAGGCGATCCGGCACCTTCTCGCCGACATGTCCAGCGACGTCGCCGCGGCCCGGCAGCTCTACCAGCACGCCGCGTGGCTGGTCGACCAGGGTGTGGCAGCGAACACCGAGACGTCCCAGGCCAAGCTGTTCGCCTCCGAGATGGCCGAACGGGTCACGAGCCAGGCACTGCAGGTCTTCGGCGGCAACGGCTACACCACGGAGTACGCCGTGGAGAGGTACTGGCGCGACGCCCGACTCACCAAGATCTTCGAGGGCACGTCGGAGATCCAGCGCCGGATCATCGCCGACGGCCTGCTCGCCGCGGCCCCGGCGTCATGACCTGGGAGCCGGCCGCCGCGCTCGACGAGGAGCGGGCACGCACCCGCGTGCGTCTTGCCGGCCTCACCGGTGACTATGCCGGGATCGTCGAGGCTTCGCTGGACTCGAACGCCGACGACGAGCATGACCCGGAGGGTGCCACCATCGCGTTCGAGCGGTCGCAGGTCGGCGCGCTCGTCGAGCAGGCCCGGCTGCACCTCGCCGAGGTCGACGCGGCGATCGAGCGGCTCCGGGACGGGCGCTACGGCACCTGCGAACGCTGTGGCGGACCGATCGCGCCGGCCCGGCTGGAGGCGCGGCCGGTCGCGCGGACGTGCATCAACTGCGCGTCGCGCTGATCTCGACGGCTCGATCACCGGCGACGGCTCGATCGACCTCAGTCGCGGGTGAGGCGCCGGTGCGTGACCCGGTGCGGGCGCGCCGCCTCGGCGCCGAGCCGCTCGATCTTGTTCTCCTCGTAGGACGCGAAGTTGCCCTCGAACCAGAACCACTTGCCCGCCGTCCTCGTCGTCGCCCTCCCAGGCGAGGATGTGGGTCGCGGTCCGGTCGAGGAACCACCGGTCGTGGGAGGTGATCACGGCGCAGCCGGGGAACTCCAGGAGCGCGTCCTCCAGCGACTGCAGGGTCTCGACGTCGAGGTCGTTGGTGGGCTCGTCGAGGAGCAGCATGTTGCCGCCCATCTTCAGCGTGAGCGCGAGGTTGAGCCGGTTGCGCTCGCCGCCGGAGAGCACGCCCGCCTTCTTCTGCTGGTCGGGGCCCTTGAAGCCGAACGACGCGATGTAGGCGCGGCTCGGCATCTCGAAGTTGGCGACCTTGATGAAGTCGAGCCCGTCGGAGACGACCTCCCAGACGTTCTTGTTGGGGTCGATGCCGCCGCGGCTCTGGTCGACGTAGGAGATCTGGACGGTCTGGCCGACCTTCAGCTCGCCCGCGTCCGGCTTCTCCTCCCCGACGATCATCCGGAACAGGGTGGTCTTGCCGACGCCGTTGGGGCCGATGACGCCGACGATGCCGGCCCGCGGCAGCTTGAAGTCCAGGTCGTGGATCAGCACCCGGTCGTCGAAACCCTTGGTGAGGTCCTCGGCCTCGAGCACCACGTCGCCGAGCCGCGGACCGGCCGGGATGTTGATCTCGGAGACGTCGATCTTGCGGTTGCGCTCGGCCTCGGCCGCCATCTCCTCGTAGCGGGCCAGACGGGACTTGCTCTTGGCCTGCCGCGCCTTGGGGTTGGACCGCACCCACTCGAGCTCGCGCTCGAGCATCTTGGCGCGCTTGGCGTCCTTGGCGCCCTCGACCTTGAGCCGTTCCTTCTTGGTCTCGAGGTAGGTGGAGTAGTTGCCCTCGTAGGGGTGGGTCTTGCCGCGGTCGAGCTCGAGGATCCAGCTGGCGACGTTGTCGAGGAAGTACCGGTCGTGGGTGACGGCCAGCACCGCGCCGGGGTAGCTGGCGAGGTGGCCCTCGAGCCACTGCACGGACTCGGCGTCGAGGTGGTTGGTCGGCTCGTCGAGCAGCAGCAGGTCGGGCTGCTGCAGCAGCAGCTTGCACAGCGCCACCCGGCGACGCTCACCACCGGAGAGGTGGTCGACGACCACCTCCGGCGGCGGGCAGCGCAGCGCGTCCATCGCCTGGTCGAGCCGGCTGTCGAGGTCCCAGGCGTTGGCGTGGTCGAGGTCGGTCTGCAGCTCGCCCATCTCGGCGAGCAGCTTGTCGTAGTCGGCGTCGGGGTCGGCCAGCTCCTCGGAGATCTGCGTTGTAGCGGTCGAGCTTGCCCTTGATCTCGCCGACGGCCTCCTCGACGTTCTCGAGGACGGTCCTGCCCTCGCTCAGCGGCGGCTCCTGCTGCAGCATCCCGACGGTCGCGCCGGGGTCGAGCATCGCGTCGCCGTTGGAGGCGTGGTCGAGCCCGGCCATGATCTTCAGCAGCGTCGACTTGCCGGTGCCGTTGGGGCCGACGACGCCGATCTTCGCGCCGTGCAGGAACGAGAGCGTGACGTTGTCGAGGACCACCTTGTCGCCGTGCGCCTTGCGGACGTTGCGCAGCGTGAACACATACTCAGCCATAGTCCGGCCAGCCTACGGTGGGTGACCGGTCGCCCCGAAATCGGGCAGCAGCCGCGTCCGCGACGGCTCGGACCCACTCATGCCGCGGTGTAGCCGGGCGTGGAACCCGGCTCATCCTCACCGGTGCGCAGCGGGTTGCCGAAGCTGTCGAAGCCCTCGAGGTCCGGAGGCTCCTGCCGGTTCAATGCGTCGCGCCTGGGCGTCGACGTCGCTCTCGGTGCGCTCGGTGCGCGGCGGCGCGCTGGAACGAGCTCGTCCCGCGCGTCAGGTCGTGGCCGATCACGACGCCTCGACTGCAGAGCGTGGTCGAGGACTGCCCGTCCGCGCGCTCCCAGGTGTCGGTGCGCAGCCGGCCGTGCACGATCACCGCGTCGCCCTTGCGGACCGAGTCGCGGACGTTGTCGGCGAGCGTGCCGCCACGCGGTCACGGAGTACCACGTGGTCTCGCCGTCGAACCACCGACCGTCCCGCTTGAGCCGAGGCGTCGACGCCACCCGCAGGTTGGCGACGCTGATGCCCTGCGGGTCGCGGAACGTGACGTCGCTGCCGACCCAGCCGTGCAAGGTCACGAAGGTGTCGTTCATGAATGCTCTCCTCGTCGTGGGTGTACGACGGCGAGGCTGCCCGGCGGCTCCGACCGGCGCCGGACCGCGGCCGGGGGCCTGGGGACGAGCCGGCCTCCGCGCGGGCTGGGGACGCTAACCGGCGCGAGCGGCGACGGCGAGACCGTCGCGGGTGCTGCGGTACGCCGCCAGCTCGGCGTCGATGGGCTCGAGCACCAGCCGCTCCGCGACGTCGCCGATCGCGGCCCGCAGCCGGCGGTCGACCGAGCGGGCCTTCGACCGCGCGGTCCAGCGCACCGAGGACGCGGCAGGCCACCGCGAGCACGATGCCCAGCAGCACTCCCCCGAGCGAGCATCAGCGTGGGCACCGGCAGCCCCCGGTAGGCCGGTGTCGCCGGCTCCGGCAGCTGCAGGTAGCCGAGCACCGCGAGGGCGCCGAGCCACACGCGCGCCGGCGAGCGCGGTGAGCAGCAGCAGCCACTGGAGGAGCCGGACCAGCCGCCACCAGATCGGGGTGCGGGCCACCCCCAGGTCGGTGCCGGTGACGGCCGCGTCGAGCGCGTCGTTGAGGTCGGCGAAGCGCGAGACGGACGCTCGGCGTACCGCCTCGGACCACGGCCGCGGCAGCTCGGTCGTCACGTCCTCGGCCACGCTGCGGACCGCGGTGTCGACCCGGGCGCGCTGCACCGGCGGTGGCCTCCGGGATCGAGGCCCGAGCCCTGCCCGGTCAGCTCCCTGCCGCTCTTGCCGAGGTCGAGGTGCAGCCGGCTTGAGCGGGTCCGGGCGGAGCTTGCTCAGCCACTTGGTGACCGGCCAGCCGGTCGCCTGCGCGGCTCGGACCCGGGAGGCCTGCTCGACCGCGTCGACGACGACCGGCACCCCGGCGGCGTCGGCGAAGGCGTCGACGAGCTCGGCGCGCCGTTGTCGGCTCACCCCGCCGGGGTCGGCGCTGCCGTTGACCGCCTGCATCCGCTGCGCGACGGTGGTGACGTCGGCCATCAGCCGGGCCGTTGCGTCGCCTTCTTGGCGGCGACCCGCTCGCGCGATCAGCTGCTTGCAGCTCGCGGGATGCCGTCGCCGTACTTCGCCGAGGTGGCGAGCACCGGGACCTGGCCGAGACCGTCGAGCGCGAGCAGCCGCTCGAGGTCGGCGACCATCGCTGCGGCGCTCGGCCTCGCGCGCACCTCGTCGATGTGGTTGAGCACGACGAGCATGACGTCGCGCGTGGCTCGCCAGCGGCTTGAGGTAGCGGTCGTGCAGCGCGGCGTCGGCGTACTTCTGCGGGTCGAGCACCCAGACCAGCATGTCGGCGAGCTTGACCAGCCGGTCCACCTCGACGTGGTGGGCGACCTCGGTGGAGTCGTGGTCGGGCAGGTCGAGCAGCACCAGCCCCTCGCAGCTCGCGGTCCTCGCGCGTGCTCGTCGAGCATGCTGTCGCTGGAGACCTGGTGGCGGCGCGGCACGCCGAGCCAGTCGAGCAGCTCCGCCGCGTCCTCGGTCGAGCCCCACGCGCAGGACATCGTCCAGGACGTGGTCGGACGGCGTACGCCGATCGCGGCCAGGTCGAGGCCGGCGAGCGCGTTGAACGTGGAGGACTTGCCGGAGCCGGTGGCGCCGGCGAGCGCGACGACCGTGTGGTCGCCGGCCGAGGCTGAGCCGGGTGGCCGCCCGCTCCGCGACCTCGAGCGCCTCGTCCACGAGTGCGTCGTCGAGCCGGCCCCGGGCCGACTCCGCCGCGCGGCCGCAGACCGTCGATGCGCGTCCGTCGACGTCGGCTGCCCCGGCCGACCAGGCGTCTCGGCTCCCTCGACGAGCGAGGCTCACGGCACCTCACTCCCGGCGGCGGTGCCGGACGCGGCGAACCGGAGGTCGTCGACGCGCGCGGGCGGCGCTGCGCAGGTGGTCGGCCGGCCGTCCGTCGACGCCGAGCTCGTCGAGCACGGTCGAGGAACCTGGCGCGCTCGCCGTCGAGCAGCTCGGCTCGACCCGGCGGTTGCAGGTCCTCGCCGGGCCTGGTCGGCGAGCCGGCGTACCGCCTGGTCGCCGAAGACCGCCTCGAGCAGCTTCTGGCCGAGCACGGCGCTGCCGCCGGCGATGCCGGCCTCGGCGCCGGTGACCCCGGCGGTGTGCGCGAAGACCACGATCATCAGCGCGACCGAGAGGCCGTTGACGCCGAAGGCCAGGAACCGGGCGGTGGTGCGCTTGTCGGCGCCCTCGTCGCGGACCAGCTCGAGGACGTCGTGCTGCCAGTCGCGGACGGCCCGCTCGGCGCTCGGCGCGGAAGTCCCGCGAGGCACGGCCCGAGGTCGCGCACCCGAGTCCTCGAGCAGCTCGCTGCCCGGCCTCGACCGACCGCCAGGCGGCCTGGGCCCGCTCGGCGGCGGCCTCGGCGTGCTCGAGGATCAGCGACTCCAGCCCGGACTCCACCGCCACGGTGACCCGCTCGACCTGCTGCGGCTTGCCGCGCACCCAGCCGACGATCCGGTCGCGCAGCCAGCCGACCCGCGTCTCCAGCGAGCGGAGCAGCTCACCGGTGCCGACGAACTCCTGCCAGCGGGCCAGCACCTCGCCGCGCAGCAGGCGTGCCGTCGGCGGCTGGCCTCGTCGACGGCGCTCGATGCGCCTCGTCGTACGCCCGGTCGACCGTCCTTGCGCAGCCGGGTCGACCATCTCGGCCTGCGCGGCGCTCGCGTCGGCGACGTCGTAGCTGCGGCGGGCGACGTTGCGCACCGCACCGTCGAGCGTCTGCTTGACCACCGCGGCCCGCGCGTCGGCGTCGGCGGCGAGCGCGTCGAGCCAGTCGCGGATCTCGCTGCGACGGACTCGGCCGGCAGCAGGCCCTGCTCGTCGACCGTGCCCTCGGTGACGGTGAACAGCGGCGAGTCGCGCAGACCGCGGGCGGTGAGCATCGCGCGCCAGGTGGCTGGCGACCTCGTCGACGCGCCTCGGGAGCGGTGCGGTCGAGCACGATGGCGACCGCGGTGCTGCGCTCGGCGGCGGCCTTGAGGAAGTCCCACGGCACCTGGTCGGCGTAGCGCGCGGCGGAGGTGACGAACAGCCACAGGTCGGCGGCGGCGAGCAGCTGGGCGGCCAGCGTGCGGTTGCGCTCCTCGACCGAGTCGATGTCGGGGGCGTCGAGGATCGCCAGCCCGGCCGGGACGGCGTCGGCCGCGCACCAGCTGCAGCGCGCCGGTGTCGGTGCGCCGCGCCCGTCGTGCGCGCGAGGTCGCGGCAGGATCCGGCCGCCCGTCGAACCACGTCGGCGTCGGCCGGGTTGTGCACCAGCACCGGCGAGCGGGTGGTCGGCCGCAGCACGCCGGGCTCGGTGACCCGGGTGCCGACGACGGAGTTGACCAGCGTCGACTTGCCGGCGCCGGTCGATCCGCCGACCACGGCGAGCAGCGGGCGCGTCGATCTGGCGCAGCCGCGGCAGCACGTAGTCGTCGAGCTGGTCGACCAGCTCCCGGCGCGGCGCCCGGTGCTGCTCGGCGCTGGGGCACGCTCGAGCGGCAGCGCCGACCGCCGCGCAGGCGCCGTCCCGGAGCTGCGACCAGCGCGGTGACCATCGCCGTGCGACGGTGCTCATCGGTCCAGCCCCGCCGGTGGCGCGGCGCCCGGACGACGTGGGCTGCGGGCAGCATGACGTACGGCCGGAGCGCCTGCGAGCCGCTGCACCATCTGCGTGCCGCGCTCGGCGAAGTCCGGCGGCGCGGTGCCGCGCAGGAAGCGGTCGTGCAGGAAGCCGAGCTCGATGGCCTGCTGCTGGTACTCCCGCATCACCTGCTCGGCGACCGGGCCGCCGACCGCGCCGCGCGTGCCGGCGCGCCGCGCGACGGGCGGGCAGCCGCACCAGCCACGGCACCTCGGCCCGGCCGAGGAAGCCCGCGGTCGGCGGGGTCGTCGAGCGACGCGGGTGAGCATCGCGGCCTCCCGGCTGCGCGACCAGACCGCGAACCCGACGAGCACGAGGAACGCCGGGCACCATCGCGAACAGGTAGGTCAGCACGAAGAGCCGCCGCCGTCGAGGAACGCCGAGCCGTTCCAGGCGGCGTGGGCGAGCACCGCGAGCGAGGTAGCCCGACGAGCGGCGCGAGCCACCGCGCAGCCCGCGCTGCGCGCCGAGCACGGCGTGAGCCGACGCCGATGCCGATGAAGGCGGTGAACAGCGGGTGCGCGAACGGGCTGAAGATGCCGCGGACGACGAAGACGCCGATCGCCGAGCCGATGCCGCCGGGGCCGACGCCGTCGCCGCCCATGTAGGCCGCGGCGAGGTAGAGGATGTTCTCGGTGAACGCGAAGCCGACGCCGACGAGCCCGGCGTAGACGAGGCCGTCGAGGACGCCGTCGATGACGTGCCGGCGCGCACCAGAGCAGCAGCAGCACGAAGAGGCCCTTGGCGGCCTCCTCGGTGACCGGCGCGACGACGACCGCCGACCAGCCGTCGGCGTCGTGCCGAGCACCACCTGGTCGACGGTCTGCAGGACCAGCGCGGCCGCGGTGGCGACGAGCGCGCCCCAGCCGAACGCGAGCGCCGAGCAGCCGGACCGGCTCGGGCTCGTAGCGGTCCAGCCAGAGGAAGCAGGCGATCAGCGGCCCGACCGGCAGCGCGGCCAGCAGCACCCCGACCACGAGGGCGCTCGGGCGCACTGGACGCGAGCGAGGACCAGCGCCATCACCGCCGCGCCGAGCGAGCAGCGCGACCGTGACGACGCACCGTGAACACGACGCTGCCGTGCCGGCGCGGGCGATCGCAGCAGGCCCGGAGGAACGTCGGGCGCCACCGGAGCAGGCGGCATGCCACTGTCCGAGACCGCCTACCCCGCTCATGGCGCAAAGCCTATCGGGACGGTGCGTCCGCTTCGTTCCGCGAGGTCGCGCCGGTACGTCGCAACGCCCGCTCGCCCCGACGTACAGTGACCGGGTGAGCGACCACACCGAGACCGACGCGACTGCAGAGCTCCCGCCCGAGGGCACCGACACCAAGCCCGGGACCCAGCGGCACGACCAGCCGGTGCCCGAGGCGTACGCCGCGTTCATGCGCCAGGGCTGGGGCGACCGCGAGCTCGACCTGCCGCGCGCACCCGGTGGCCGCCTGGGCGGCGCCGCGGCGTGCCCGGCTGGCCGAGACCTTCCCCGGCGAGCGGCTGGTGGTCCCCGCCGGCACCTTCAAGGTGCGCGCCAACGACACCGACTACCGCTTCCGTCCGGACACCGCGCACACCTACCTGTGCGGCAACCAGACCAGCGACGCGGTGCTGGTCGTCGAGGACGGCGAGGCCGTGCTCTACGCGCGGCCCCGGTCCTCGCGCGAGACCGACGAGTTCTTCCGCGACCGGCAGTACGGCGAGCTGTGGGCCGGCCGACGTCCGTCGCTGAACGAGATCGTCGGCTCGCTCGGGCTCGACGGTCCGCCACCTCGACGACCTGCCGGACCGGCTCGCGCTCGCGGCCAAGACCCGGGTGCTGCGCGGGGTCGACGCGTCCGTCGACGCGCGCGTGCCGGCCGACGAGGGCCGCGACCAGGACTTCGCACGGGTGCTCTCGGAGATGCGCCTGGTCAAGGACGAGTGGGAGCTCGGCGAGCTCACGGAGGCCTGCGACATCACCACGCTCGGCTTCGAGGACTGCGTGCGCGAGTGGGACAACGTGCTGAAGTACGGCGAGCGCTGGGTCGAGGGCACCTTCTTCCGCCGCGCCCGCGCGATGGGCAACGACATCGGCTACGACTCGATCGTCGGCGGCGGCAAGCACGCCACCACGCTGCACTGGATCGAGAACTCCGGCCCGATCACGCCCGGGCGAGCTGGTGCTGCTCGACATGGGCGTCGAGGGCCGGAACCTCTACACCGCCGACGTGACCCGCACGCTGCCCGTCGACGGCACGTTCACCCCGCTGCAGCGCGACCTCTACACGCTGGTGCTCGACGCGCAGCAGGCCGGCATCGACGCCGTACGCCCCGGAGTCGGGTTCCTGGAGCCGCACGACGCCGCGATGGCGGTGCTCGCGCACGGGCTCGACGACCTCGGGCTGCTGCCGTGCTCGGCCGAGGAGGCGCTCTCCCCCGACAGCAGGTCTACGCGCGCTGGACGCTGCACTCGACCAGCCACATGCTCGGCATGGACGTCCACGACTGCGCGCAGCGCAGCACGCGAGACCTACCACGAGGGCGACCTGCAGGCCGGCATGGTGCTGACGGTCGAGCCGGGGCTGTACTTCCAGGAGGACGACCTGCTCGTCCCCGAGGAGCTGCGCGGCATCGGCATCCGCATCGAGGACGACATCGTCGTCACCGCCGACGGCTGCACCAACCTCTCGGCGTCGCTCCCCCGCGAGGTGGACGCCATCGAGGAGTGGATGGGCGCGCTGCGCGCCTGACGGCCCGCGCAGCGCGCGTGCCGAAAGGTCCATCGGGCCATTCCCTGCGGTGACCGCGCCGGGGCATAGTGGACGGATGGCCGAGGCCACCGCCACCAGGAGCTCCGTCGTCCCGCTCGCCGCGTTCGCCGCCGGTGCGGTGGTGGCGCTGCTGATCGGGGTGTACGGCTCGGTGCACGACCCGACGCTCGAGCCGGTCGTGCTCCTGGGGTTCGGCTCGATGACCGCGATGAAGGTCTACCTGGCCTTCGCGGCGGCGGTGGTCGCGATCGGCCAGGTCCTCGGCGGGCTGTGGCTGTACGGGAAGCTCGGCATCGCCGCCCCGCCCTGGTTGGGCACGGCGCACCGCCTGTCGGGGCTGGTGGCCGTCCTGCTCGCGACCCCGGTGGCGATCAACTGCCTGTGGGCGTTGGGCTTCCAGGCCGGTGAGGACACCGCCACCCGGGTGCTGCTCCACTCGGTCGTCGGGTGCGCGGTCTACGGCGCGCTGGTCGTCAAGGTCGTCGCCGTGCACAGCCGTCGCGGACCAGGCTGGCTGCTCCCCGTCGCGGGCGGTCTGCTCTTCGCCACGCTCATCGTCGCGGTGTGGACCTCGGCGGTCTGGTACGTCGGCGACAGCGGCTGGCCCTCCGCGACCGCCTCCGAGTGACGGACGACTGCGTGCAGGTGCTCATCGTCGACGGCGCCAACGTGGTGGGCAGCCGACCCGACGGCTGGTGGCGGGACCGCCCGGGCGCGGCGGGTCGGTTGTGGGACTCGCTCGCGGCGGCGGACCTGCCGCACGACGAGGTCGTCCTCGTGCTGGAGGGCGCGGCGCGGCCCGGCGTACCCGCCGGTCGGACCGGCCGCCTGCAGGCAGTGCACGCGTCGGGCTCCGGCGACGACGCCATCGTCTCGGAGGCGCGCGCCCGTGCGGAGGACGGGTGGGACGTCACCGTGGTCACGGCCGATCGGGCCCTGCGGGACCGGCTCCGGGCGTCCGGGGCGGGCACGGTCGGGCCGTCCTGGCTGCTCGACCTGCTGTGAGCGCTGCGGTCCGCTCAGGCCGCGCGCCGGTCGATGGTCGTCGAGGCGGCGCCCGGGTTCACGCGCAGGATGAGCGGCTTGCCGCGGAACCGGGTGCCCGGGCGCGGGTGAGTCAGCTCCAGCCGGCGCGAGAACACCACGACCCCCGTGAAGAAGGAGAGCACCAGGAGCACCGCACCGGCAGCCGGGACGGCCGCGACGAGGGCGGCCCCGGCGAAGATCCCGACGAGCGCCGCGCCGGTCGCGACGGTGTACCGGGTCACGGCCGCACCGACCGCCGCCCGGTCGTCAGCGGTCAGGTGCGGGTGCGGTACGTCCCGGTGGGCGGTCGTGACCGGACCCGGGGTCGTGGGCGCATCGGTGGTCACGTGTAGAGCAGTACCCGGATGACCGACTTCTAAGACAGTCAGGCCGACTCGGAGTGCCGGTCTCGAGGTCGGCGGCCCTACTCGCTGGCGCCGAGGGTGATGCCGAGCGCGATCATCATGCCCCCACCCGAAGCGCTGAGCTTGTCCAGCCGGTGCGGCTTGCGGGCGAACCAGTCACGCGCCTTCCCGGCACCCAACGCCCACAGGCTGTCCGAGCAGACGGCCAGGGCCCCGAAGGCGATTCCGAGAAGCGCCACCTGCGGGGCGGCCGGACCGGAGGCGCTCGTGAACTGCGGCAGGAACGCGGCGAAGAACACGATCGTCTTCGGGTTCGTGACCCCGACGACGAAGCCGGTGCGAATCGCGCGGCCACGCCTGGCGGGCGCGGCGTCCGGGTTCTCGAGCGCGACCCGGGCGTCTGCCCGGTGCCTGATCGCGGAGATCCCGAGCCAGACGACGTAGACCGCACCGACCAGCTTGAGCACGGTGTACGCCGTAGCGCTCGCCGCCACGACGGCGCCGAGGCCGAGCGCCACGAGCCCGACCTGGACGACGAGCCCCAGAGCGTTGCCGAGGACCGACAGCAACGCCTCGCGTCGACCGACGGTGAGCGCGCGACCGATGGTGAACAGCAGGCTCGGCCCCGGCACCTGGATGAACAGGATCGAGGCCACCAGGAACGCGAACCACTGGCTGGAGGTGGGCATGCCGCCCATTGTCGGGCCTCCGCCCCTCGCCGGCATCTGCTTAACGCCATCGTGAGCGCGGCGGACGAGCCCCGTGCCCGCACCCCGGGACGCCTATGCTCCGGACATGGTGCACGGAGAGTCGTCCGGGAGAATCGGGCGCGTGTTGGACGCCGCTGAGGCCGCCTCTCCGGTGGACGCGGTCGAGGCAGTCACCCGCGATCTTGGCCTCGCGTTAGGCGCCACGGAGGTGTCCTTCCTCATCGCCGACCTGTCAGGGCGGGGCTTGGTCCGGCTCGCGCACGTCCCCCTTGGCCAGTTCGACGAGGAGGGCAGCCAGATGCTTGCGCCCGGTGAACGGCGGGATGCTGAGGAGTCCGCCACCGTGCTGGCCTTTGACGGCGGGCCGGCCGAGCAGGCGGTGCGCACGCAGACCGTGCAGGTACTTGCGCCCCACGAGGCCCCGTCGGGGAGCGCACCTGCCCATCAGTGGACGGTCCTGGCCCCCGTGACCGAGCGCGGTGAGGTCATCGGCCTGCTGGAACTACGTCTTCCCGAAGAACCGCGGGCCGGCACGCTGGCCGAGATCGCCCGGCTCGCACATCTCCTGGCGTTCGTGGTGATCGCGAACCGGCAGCACACCGATCTGTTCGAGTGGGGCCAGCGCAGCCGCCCGTCGAGCTTGTCCGCGGAGATCCAGCAACGACTACTTCCCGGCCCCAGGACCTGCGAAGCCGGAGCATTCACGCTCTCGGCGTGGCTGGAGCCGGCGGCGGAGATCGCCGGAGACACCTTCGACTACAGCCTGGCCCGCGACCTGCTGCACCTGTCGATGACCGACGCCATGGGACACGGGGTTCGCGCTGCCCTCACGGCCACTCTGTGCGTCGGAGGCCTCCGGGGCGCGCGCCGGGAAGGCCGGTCCCTGCTCGACCAGGCAACGGCTACGAACGCCGCCCTGGCCGACAATGCAGTAGAGGGCGCGCTCGACGACTACGTGACCGGTCTCATCGGACGCCTCGATCTGCGGACGGGAGCGCTGGAACTTGTCAACGCCGGTCACGTTGCTCCCTTCCTGGCCCGCGACGGGGCCGTAACGACCGTGGACCTTCCGGCGGACATCCCGTTCGGACTGTTCCCCGAGACGACGTACCACAGCACCCTGCTCGGACTCGAGCCCGGGGACAGGGTCGTCCTCGTCACCGACGGCATGCTCGAGCGCAACGCTGCCGGCATCGACCTCTCCACGGCGATCCAAGAGACAAGGGGCCTGCACCCACGTGAGGCCGTACGCGGACTGGCCGACAGCGTCCTGCGCGCGACCGGGCACGACCTCAAGGACGACGCCACCGTCATGCTTCTCGACTGGCACGGTGGGCATGACCGACAGCGGACTACGGCGTCCGGCGCCGACCCGATACGCGCCAGCAGCCCGCTCCCCTGAGAAGAACGCCGCCCTCAACACACCCAGTCCGCCCTCCGGGACTCATGGTGCAGTTTGCTTGACCGTGCCAGGGCGGTGACGTTTCATGGAAATCAGCACTCAAAGCTGCGGGTTTCGTCCCCATCGAGAAATCGACTCGACGTCTCGGGGACCCGGCGCTTCGGTCAGACCAGTCGCGTGCTCCGGCCGCTCCGGAGTCACGCCGTCACGAGGGATAGTCATGACTTCTTCCATCAGCCGACGCCACCTGCTCAGCGGCACCGCTGCGGCCGGGCTCGGGATCGCCATCACCGGAAACGTCGCGGCGGTAGCCGGGACCCGTGCCTCCGAGGGGTACGGCGAGCTCGTCGACGACCCCGACGGCCTGCTGTCACTTCCGGCCGGCTTCTCCTACACGCTCGTGGCCAGGACGGGCGTCACCACGACCACCGACGGTGCCAAGACCGCCAGCGATCCCGACGGCACCGGAGTCTTCGCTCTCGGTGGCGGCTGGGCCCTGGTGAACAACCACGAGATCGGGCGCACGATCGCACAGCCGCCGGGCCCCGAGGCGTTCGGGGTGCCGCCGCTGGCCGGTCTCACCTACGACCCCGGGAACCGCGGCGGAACGTCGACGATCGAGGTCGACGCCGACGGCAACCGGATCGCCGAGTACGTCAGCCTGGCCGGCACGAGCACCAACTGTGCGGGAGGAAAGAGCCCGTGGGGCACGTGGCTCACCTGCGAGGAGACCGAGGACCGGTCGGGCCGCGTGCGTCAGAAGGACCACGGCTACGTGTTCGAGGTGGACCCGAGCAGCCAGGCCGCGAACGTCGGCAAGAGCCCGGTCCCGCTGAAGTTCCTCGGCCGCTTCGCGCACGAGGCGGTGTCGATCGATCCGGAGACGACCGTCATCTACGAGACCGAGGACGCCGACGAGCCGAACGGCCTGTTCTACCGCTGGGTGCCGCCCGAGGGGTTCGCCCCCGGCAAGGACGCGCTACGGACGCTCGCCCTGGACAGCGGCGGTGACACCGCCGGCCGGCTGCAGGCGATGAGCTGCTACCGCGGAAGCACACACGTCCCCGACCTCAGCGCGGCGACCACGCCCGGCACCCGCTACACCGTGCAGTGGATCGACGTACCCGACCGCGACGCCGCGACCGTCTCGTTGCGCAGTCAGTTCACCGACGACCAGGTCACCCGCGGCCGCAAGCTCGAGGGCACTTGGTGGGGAGACGGCGGGGCCTACTTCGTCTCCAGCTTCGCCCGCACCAGCGATGGCAGCCTGCACGAGCACGACGGCCAGATCTGGCTCTACGACCCCGCCACCGAGATCGGTCACGCTGCAGACCATCTTCGGCGTCAACCTCGACCCCGCCGTCGACTCCGACAACTACGACGGACCCGACAACATCACCGTGTCGCCGTACGGCGGGGTGATCATCGCCGAGAACGGCCAGGGCATCCAGCACCTGGTCGGGCGTCACCGACCAGGGCAAGACCTATCCGCATCGCGCGCAACGACCTCAACGAGAGCGAGTTCACCGGGCCCTGCTTCAGCGACGACGGCAAGATCCTGTTCGCCTGCATCCAGTCACCGGGGCACGTCTTCGCGATCACCGGCCCGTGGCGACGTCCCAGCAACGCCGACACCTGAGCACCGCCACCACGCCTGCTCCGAGGTCTGCTCTAGCAGTCAGCAGCCGCGTCATCGCGGAGGGTCTGGCCGGGAGGACCACGCCACGGACCTCCCGACTGGAAGCGCGTGCCGAACTAACGAGCCGCGGCAGCCGGCCACGCTTGGCCCACCACATCGACCTGACCTCGGGGGAAACCTGTGCCTCGCGCACCCATGCACGCACGATCGACGACCAAGCGCACCTGCCCGCACGGCCGCCGTCGCACTACTCACGGCCGCGATCATCGCCACGCCGTTCGCCGCGACCAGCACGCCGGCGCACGCCACCGCCGCAACCGGGCGCGTCATCACGATCAAGGACGCTCAGTCGTTCCTCTCCCCGAACGGCGACCACCTCAAGGACAAGACCCGCATCCGGTTCCGTCTCGCGAAGAGGTCCGAGGTGACCGTCAAGGTCCGCCGCGCCGACAAGGCCCAGACGTTGGTCTACAAGGAAAAGCTCGGGAGGGTCACCGCCGGCCACCACGGGTGGACGGGGAAGGGCCAGAACCGCAACGGGAAAGTCGTCCGCGACGGCGAGTACGTAGTCCTCTTCGCCGCCGACCAGATTGCCGACGACGGCCAGAAGCTGGATCCGGGGGGCCCGGGTCCACGTCCACGCGAAGTTCATGATGCCTCCCCGGCCGACGGTGAACTCGGACACCGTCTACCCGCACACGACGATCATCGGCGACGCGATCGGGATCAGCCTGGGCGACAACTCCCCGGAGCCCACCGTGGGTCGCGTCAAAATGCTCGTGCAGAACCCCCGAGGGCTGATCGTGCGAACCGAGGCCGACGGCTACAAGCCGTGGGTCTCCTACCCGGTCGAGTTCGACGGCCGCGACAACGACAGCGACGTCCTCGCGGCCGGCCAGTACCAGGTCCGGTTCAAGGTGTGGGACAAGTCCGGGAACGTCGGCATGTCCAAACGAGTCACCGTGCACGTGTCCGGCCGGCCGCTCGTCGAGACGACCGGGTCGGCAGTCCTGCCGCCGGACGGCGGTGCCACGATCCTCGACCCTCGCGGCTTGGACGCCCGCGGCCTGGACACCCGTGGCCTGGACGGCCGGGAGTCGACCACCGGCGGGGACGACCCGAGGCCGGTCCCGTGCGGAAAAGTGGTGCCTTCCGAGGTCTACCCCGACCCCGGCGCGGTGAGCCTACGGTCCTCCGACGCGTGCGGTGGGACCGAACTGGCACCCAGCATCGCGACCATCTTCGGCACCGTCGAGCTGGACGACGCCGTGGACGCGCCTCGCGGGCGTGACCTCGGCGTGGATGTCCATGCGCGGCAAGCCGACCGTCGACGGCGAGACCGACACCGCCGAAGTCCGCGCCACCATGTTCGGCACCTCCACGGGTGCGGCCGCAACGTCGGAGTCGGTCGCCGGCGAGAGTGTCACCACGACCGGGCCTTCACGAGCCATCGCTTGGCACCCGGCGTGGACCAGCTCCAACCACGGGCTGTACTGGTCCCTCACAACGCACGGCACAGACTCCTACGACGTCGCCGCACTCACCGTTCACTACACCTACCTGACCCCGCAGGCCCGCTGACCTCCCGGCATGGCCGTAGAAGAGCGACCCCCGCCCGGCGTGCTTCGAGGCTGAGCGACCAGGCAGGATCGAGAGGCGTTCGTCGGCCTACGGCATACTGGCCCGCGGATCGGTGCGAAATGCCGGGGTGAACTACACAGGGGTTATCCCGATGTTTATCCCGACTGTAGTTCCGACCCCCCGCCCTCGTAGCTCAGCTGGATAGAGCGTCGGACTTCTAATCCGATGGTCGCAGGTTCGAGTCCTGCCGGGGGCGCGCAGTTCCGCTGACGAGGGGAGAGCCCGTGCGCGCCGTGGTGGTGGAGCAGACCGGAGGACCCGAGGTCCTGCAGGTGCGGGAGCTCGAGCCGGAGTCGCCGCCCGCAGGGCAGGTCCGCGTCGAGGTGGCGGCCTGCGGCGTCAACTTCATCGACGTCTACGAGCGCACCGGCGCCTACCCGAAATCGCTGCCGTTCGTCGCCGGCTCGGAGGGCGCCGGCACCGTGACGGAGGTCGGACCCGAGGTCGCGGACGTGTCCGTCGGCGACCGGGTCGCCTGGGCCATGGTGGAGGGCGGTGGGTACGCCGAGGAGGCGAACCTCCCGGCCGCCCGCCTGGTGCCCGTGCCCGACGGAGTCGACCTCGACGTGGCGGCCGCGGTGATGCTTCAGGGCATGACGGCGCACTACCTGTGCGAGTCCACGTTCCGGGCGGGGCCCGAGCACGTCGCGCTCGTGCACGCGGCCGCCGGCGGGGTCGGCTCGCTGCTCACGCAGATGCTGTCGGCGAAGGGCACGCGCGTCATCGCGACGACCTCGACACCGGAGAAGGCCGAGCTCGCGCGCAGCGCCGGCGCCGGCGACGTCGTGCTCTACACCGAGACCGACCTCGTCGAGGAGGTCACCCGGCTGACCGACGGCGCCGGCGTCCATGTCGTGTACGACGGTGTGGGCGCGACGACCTTCGACGCCGGCCTCGAGCTGCTCCGCCCCCGCGGGATGATGGTGCTCTACGGCGCGTCGTCCGGCGCCGGTACCCCCGTTCGACCCGCAGCTGCTCAACCGGCAGGGCTCGCTGTTCCTGACCCGCCCCACCCTGGCCCACTACATCGACGACCGGGACGAGCTCGTCGAGCGGGCCGGCGCCGTGCTCGCACAGGTCGCGTCCGGCGCGCCTCGACGTCCGGATCGGTGGGCGTTACGGGCTCGAGGACGCCGGTCGCGCCCACGAGGACCTGGAGGGCCGCCGCTCCACCGGCAAGCTGCTGGTCATCCCCTGACGATCAGGTCGCGGCAGACCCGTCCCACGCGGCGAGGTAGTCGGAGATCTCGCCGGCGAGCGCGGCCTTCTCGTCCTCGGGCAGGAAGGATGCGCGCACGGCGTTCGTGGCCAGCGCGGCGACCCCGGATGCGTCGAGGTCGAGCAGCTCGGCGGCGATCTGGTACTCCCGGGTGAGCGTGGTCCCGAACATCGGCGGGTCGTCGGAGTTCACCGTGACGAGCGCGCCCGCGTCGTACAGCGCCCGGATCGGGTGGTTCTCGAGGGTGTCCACCGCGCGGGTGGCGATGTTGGAGGTCGGGCAGACCTCCAGCGGGATCTGCTGGTCGACCAGGTGCTCGACCAGCCTCGGGTCCTGGACCGCGGAGGTGCCGTGGCCGATCCGTTCGGCACCGAGGTGCTCGAGCGCGTCCCAGATCGTCTGGGGTCCCGTGGTCTCCCCCGCGTGCGGGACGCTGTGCAGCCCGGCGGCGCGAGCGCGGGCGAACACCGGCTGGAACTGGGGGCGCTCGACCCCGATCTCGGGACCGCCGAGCCCGAAGCCGATGAGTGTGTCCGGCGCGTGGTCGACGGCGTACTCGACGGTGGCCTCCGCGGCCGGCAGGCCGAACTCGCCCGGGATGTCGTAGATCCAGCGGAGCCGGATCCCGTGGTCGCGCTCGGCGGACGTACGGGCGTCCTCGACCGCCTCGACGAACGCCTCGATCGGCACGCCCGCCATCACCGACGTGTAGGGAGTGAGCGTCATCTCGGCGTACCGGACGTTCTGGGCGGCCATCTCGGCCGCCACCTCGTAGGTGAGCAGCCGAACGTCGTCGGGCTCCCGGACCAGGTCGACGACCGCGAGGTACACCTCGATGAAGTGCGCGAAGTCGCGGAACCGGTAGAACTCGCGCAGCGCCTCCAGGTCGGACGGCACCTTGCCGGGATGGCGGGCCGCGAGCTCCGAGACGATGCGCGGCGACGCGGACCCGACATGGTGCACGTGGATCTCGGCCTTGGGGACCCCGGCGATGAAGTCGTCCAGGCTGCCCGGGAGTGGTCCGCGGGCGCGGTCGGGTTCGGGGGGCGGCAGGGGTACGTCGGACATGCGGACCATCCTGCCGTGTCGCCGGCCGGCTCGAAGAAGCACCCGGACGCCGAAGGACACCCGGAACGGGTGTCGGTCCCGAATGCGCGGGCCCGGAGGGGGTACAAAGGGTGAGGCCCCGCAAAGTATGAGTTTGCGGGGCCTCAGGTTTGTCCGGTCGTGACGCTCCCGAACTCACGGTCGGTCCGGTCGATCCGCGGCCTCGTCACCGGCCGATCCGATGGATTGCTCCACCGGCATGGATCCCGTTTCCGTCCGATCCCGCCGCCGGGTCTCCCCGATGGCGTGCGAGATTTCTATCCCGCGAACGCCCTTGGCCACAAGGGGTTTCCGCCAACTTTCGGCAACCGTTTCGGGCGGTACGGCGTGTCCACGCAGACACGCCGCAACGGTGAAACTTGTCCCCAGGGTTGTCCCCAGCGTCCACAGGTGCGTGGCAGCGGTCACCCGGCCAGGGCGGCCCGCACGGACTCGTCGAGCTCGGTCACGAGGCCGTCGATGGTGGTCGCCTCGAGCCGCTCGCCGTCGACCATCACGGTCGGTGTTGATGAGACCCCGGCCTGGTTGGCCGCGTCGGTGGCGTTGCGCACCCACTGCTCGAACTTGCGCTGCTCGATGGGGCCGGCGACCCGGTCGCGCGTCGCGCCGGCCTCGACCGCCAGGTCGATGAGCTCGTCGTCGGACAGACCGTCGGTGCCCTCCTCGGGCTGGTTCTCGAACAGCAGGTCGTGGAACTGCCCCGCCACCTCGGGCCCGGCGGTGTCGAGGACGACGGCCAACGCGTTCATCGAGCGGGTCGAGTAGTCCGTGCCGTTGGACGCCCGGTCCAGGAAGGACAGCACGCGGTACTCGACCCGCACGTCGCCGGCATCCACGTGCGTCGTGAGCACGTCCCGGCTCGCCGCCTCGAACTGCCCGCAGAACGGGCACATGAAGTCCTCGTAGATGGTCACGGTGACCGGCGCGCCCGCGTCCCCGCGCGGGATCGCGTAGTCGTCCACGACACCGGCGGGCGGCGTGGCGACCTGGCCCGTCGTGTCCCGGGAGGACTGCACGGCGTACCCGATGCCCAGCACCAGCGCGAGCACCACCACCACGCCGGCGGCGATGAACCCGTTGCGGCGGCGGCGCTCCTTGCGCTCGTGCTCCTTGCGGATCTCGGCCGCCCGCTCGTGGGTGGCGAGCTGCTCGGCCCGCCGGGTCGCGTTGGACTTCTTCTTCGACATCTCTCGTTCTCTCGTGTTCAGTCGTCGGCTGGGAAGAGTCGGTTGTCCAGAGCCCACGGGCTCCGGGGACGCAGCACGAGCCACCCGGAGGCCAGCAGCAGGCCGACGTCGCGAGCGATCTCCCAGGGATACTTCGAGGCGTAGTCCTCGAGCGTGCCGGCGCCGCCGCCGAAGCACCCGCACTCGATGGAGAGGCCACGTGCCCAGGCCGACGCGATCCCGGCGATGAAGGCCAGCAGCAGCACGCAGGACAGCACCGCGTTGGCGCGCACGAGCAGCCCGAGCAGCAGGCAGACCCCGACCAGGATCTCCAGCACCGGGAGCGAGTGACCCACGAGCGGCACCACCGCCTCGGGGAGGATCCGGTAGTTGCGGACCGCGCGGACGCTCTCGGTCGGGTCGGGGATCTTCAGCGCGCCCGCGACCACCCAGACGGTGCCGACCACGAGCCGCGCGAGGACCCCCAGCCATTGCATGCCGCCCAGACTAGTGACGGATCCTGAGCGTCGACTGAGGCTTTCGGCCCGTTATGCCCGGGTCGTTCGCCATCGGGCGTCGGCTCCGCGTGGACGGCGCCGGTCGTCGCCGTCGCCGTACGGCGCGCGTCGGGACCCACTCCTCTCGTCCAGTAGCCTCCTAACCGTGAACGACCGTCTGGTGTGGATCGACTGCGAGATGACCGGCCTCGACCTGGGCGCCGACGCGCTGATCGAGGTGGCGGCGCTGGTCACCGACTTCGACCTCAACGTGCTCGGCGACGGGATCGACATCGTCGTGAAGCCGCCGCCCGAGGCGCTGGACCAGATGGACGACTTCGTCCGCAACATGCACACCGTCTCCGGGTTGCTCGAGGTGCTGGCCGACGGCGTCACGCTGGAGGAGGCCGAGCAGCAGGTGCTCGGCTACATCCGGGAGTTCTGCCCGGAGGGCAGCCGTCCGCCCCTGGCCGGCAACACGGTCGCCACCGACCGGGCCTTCCTCGCCCGGGACATGCCGGACCTCGAGGCCTACCTGCACTACCGGATCGTCGACGTCTCCTCGATCAAGGAGCTGTCCCGGCGCTGGTACCCCCGGGCCTACTTCAACGCCCCGGCCAAGTCCGGCAACCACCGGGCTCTCGCCGACATCCAGGAGAGCATCGAGGAGCTGCGCTACTACCGCTCGGCGGTGTTCGTCCCGCCCCCCGGCCCCGACTCCGACACCGCCAAGGCGCTCGCCGTGGAGCACGGCGGGTCACTCACGGGGGTCGACCCGGCGACCCCCGCGGAGGGCGACGCCCCCGGTTCGGCCACCCCCTGAGAACGGGTACACTGATCGCTGCTTCGGCTTCTCCCGTGCACGCACGGAGGGGGCCGTCGCGACTGTTGGCCGGTCACGACACCGGTCACATGGTGGGCGTAGCTCAGCTGGTAGAGCGCCGCGTTGTGGTCGCGGATGTCGCGGGTTCAAGTCCCGTCGTTCACCCCAAGAGGATCGTCAAACGGTCCGTGCGCGCGACTCCTGCGCGGTGGCGAGCAGCTCCTCAGCGTGCGCGATCGCGGTGTCGGACTCCTCGAGGCCGGCCAGCATCCGGGACAGCTCCCGGACCCGCCCGGAGTCGTCGAGGGCCGTCAGACCCGAGGTCGTGACACTGCCGTCAGAGCTCTTCACCACGACGACGTGCTGGTCGGCGAAGGCGGCCACCTGCGGCAGGTGCGTGACCACCAGCACCTGGGCGTGCCGGGCCAGCCGCGCCAGCCGCCGGCCCACCTCGACGGCCGCCTTGCCGCCGACGCCGGCGTCGACCTCGTCGAACACGAAGGTGGGCACCGGGTTGGTCGCCGCCAGCGCCACCTCCACCGCGAGCATCACCCGGCTCAGCTCACCACCGGAGGCGCCCTTGCCGAGCGGCCGTGCGTCGGCCCCGCGGTTGGCGGCGAGCAGCACCTCGACGTCGTCGAGCCCGGTGGGCCCGAACCGCAGGGTTCGCTCCCCCACCGCCAGCCCGCCGGGATCGTCGTGCTGGGTCACCGCGACGGTGACCTCGGCGTGCGGCATCGCCAGAGCCGTGAGCTCCTCGGACACGACCTTGCCGAGCTTGACCGCGGCCTTGGTGCGCAGGTCGGTGAGAGTCGCACCGTGGGTGGCCAGCGTGGCTCGAAGGTCGGCAGCCCGGTGCGCGCAGGTGCTCGATCCGCTCGTCGGTGCCGTCGAGCTCGAGCAGCCGCTTGGCCCCCTGCTCGGCCCAGGCAAGCACCTCGTCGATCGTCTCGCCGTACTTGCGGGTGAGAGCGGTGAGCGCCGCCCTCCTCTCGGAGACCGCGGCCAACCGGACCGGGTCGGTGTCGAGCGACGCGACGTAGGAGGACACGTCCGCGGCCACGTCGGACAGCAGGTAGCTGACCTCGGCCAGCCGATCGGCAAGCGCGGCCGCCTCGGGGTCGTGGTCGCGGACACCGTCGAGCAGCTTGCGGGCCGCCGACACCGCTCCGAGCGCGTCCGGGCCGGCCTCCTCCGCCGAGAGCGACTCGCGCGCCTGGGAGGCCGCGGACCGCAGCTCGTCGGCGAACCCGAGCCGGGCCTCCTCGGCGGCCAGCGCCGCGTCCTCACCGGCCCGCGGAGCCACCTGCTCGACCTCGCCGAGCCCGAACCGCAGCAGGTCGGCCTCCTGGGCACGCGCCCGGGCGGACTCCACGACGCCCGCGAGCTCCGCCTCGGTCGCCTTCAGCTCGTCAAAGGTCGACGCATAGGCCCGTCGAGCCTTCTCCGCCTTGGGCCCGGCGAACCGGTCGAGCGCGTCGCGCTGCGCGGACGGCTGCAGCAGGCGGTGCTGGTCGGACTGCCCGTGCACGGCGACCAGCGGGTCGATCAGGCCCGACAGCGCGTTGACCGGCACGGACGCCCCACCGGCGAACGCGCGGGACCGACCCTCCGCGGAGATCTGACGAGCCACGACCAGCACCTCGTCGTCGATGTCGCCGCCCAGGTCGTCGACGTCGGCGGCCAGCCGCTGCGACCACGCCTGGGACGGGTCGGCGAGCCGGACCAGCCCCTCCACCCGGGCGGCCTTGGCCCCGGTGCGCACCGCGCCGGAGTCGGCGCGTCCCCCGAGCAGGAGCCCGAGGGCGGTCACCACCATCGTCTTGCCGGCACCGGTCTCGCCGGTGATGGCGGTGAACCCCGGCCCCAGCTCGAGCACGGACTCCTCGATCACGCCGAGCGAGGCGATCCGGATCTCCTCAAGCATCGGCACCCCCGTGGCGGCGACGGCGCTCGGCCGCGCCACGCCAGCCGCTCACCGGCAGGTCGAACTTGGCGACCAAGCGGTCGGTGAAGGGCGCCTGGTGCAGGCGCGCCAGCCGCACCGGCGAACGGCCGCGGCGGACCTCGATGCGGGCGCCCGGCGGCAGATCCACCGCGCGGCGGCCGTCGCACCACAGCACCCCCGCGCCCTCGGTGCGTGCCAGCACCTCGACGGCGAGGACGGAGGTGGGCGCGACCACCATGGGCCGCGCGAAGAGTGCGTGCGCACTGATCGGCACCATGAGCAGGGCCTCGACGGTGGGCCAGACGATCGGGCCGCCGGCGCTGAAGTTGTACGCCGTGGAGCCCGTCGGTGTCGCGCAGACCACCCCGTCGCATCCCCACCGGGACAACGGTCGGCCGTCCACCTCGACGACGACCTCGAGCATCCGCTCGCGGGCGGCCTTCTCGACGCTCGCCTCGTTGAGCGCCCAGGTGGTGGTCACCAGCTCCTTGTCGCGGTAGACCTGCACGTCGAGCGTCAGCCGCTCGTCGGAGGAGTAGCGGCGATGGACGATCGCGTCGATGGTGTGCTCGATGTCGTCGTGCTCGGCCTCGGCCAGGAACCCGACGTGGCCGAGGTTGACCCCCAGCAGCGGCGTGCCGCTCTCGCGGGTCAGCTCGGCGGCCCGCAGGATCGTGCCGTCGCCTCCGAGCACGACGGCGATCTCGCACCCTGCCGACGCTGCCGGACCCACGCGCACCACGTCGAGGTCGGGCAGGTCGAGGGCGAGGTCGCTCGCCTCGTCCTCCAGCAGCCGGACGGCGACGCCGTGGGCGGCCAGGGCGTGACAGAACTGCGAGGCGGCCTTGCGGGCGTCCTCGCGGCCGGTGTGCGCGACGACGAAGACGCGGCGGGTCACTGCGGAGTCGGTCACGGCACCACCTTCTCAGAGGGTTCCCCCAGCGACGCGGTGCGGCGTACCTCGTCCACCACCTGTTCGTGACCGATCTCGGCCGGGCCGCGCCGACACCACAAGAAGTACTCGACGTTGCCGGACGGGCCCGGCAGCGGGCTCGTGGTCACCGCCCGGGCGCCCCAACCGCGCCGGGCGGCGGCCGCGGCCACCGAGTCGACGGCGCCCGCCCGGAGCTCGAGGTCACGGACGACACCGCCCTTGCCCACCCTGCCCTTGCCCACCTCGAACTGCGGCTTGACCATCAGGACCAGGTCGCCGTCGGGGTCTGTCACGCCGATCAGCGCGTCGAGCACCAGCTCCAGGGAGATGAACGAGAGGTCGCCGACCACCAGGTCCACCGGCCCGCCCACCAGCTCGGGCGTGAGGTCGCGGATGTTGGTGCGGTCGTGCACGACCACCCGCGGGTCCTGCGAGATCGACCAGGCGAGCAGCCCGTACCCGACGTCCACGGCCACGACCTCGGCCGCCTCGTTGCGCAGCAGGACGTCGGTGAAGCCGCCGGTCGAGGCGCCCGCGTCGAGGCAGCGCCGGCCGGCCACCCGCAGGCCCGCCGGCTCGAAGACGGCCAGGGCACCGGCGAGCTTGTGCCCGCCGCGGGAGACGTAGTCCGGTCGGTCCGGATCCTCGACGACGACGAGGGCGACGTCGGTGGTGACACCGGTGGCGGGCTTGGTGGCGACCGCACCCGCCACCTTGACGCGTCGCGCGGCGATCAGCTCGCTGGCGTGCTCCCGGGAGCGGGCCAGCCCCCGTCGGACCAGCTCCGCGTCGAGGCGCAGGCGGCGCGGCGGCACTAGGGCGTGCTCAGCCCGGCGCCGGCTGGCTGTTGCCCGCGTCGGCGAGCGCACCGCGCAGCTGGTCGTGGGCGGCCTCGAAGACCGCGACGTGCTCGGCGACGGGTGCGTCCTCGAGCGCGTCGAGCGAGTCCAGCACCCGGTCGACGACGTCGTTGCCGGTCGGCGGCTCGTCGCGCACGAAGGGCGCGCTCTGGTCCTCGGTCACGGCTGCTCCTGCACGGTCGGACTCCCGGTTGACGGCCCTACGCTACTCGGCGGCGAGACCCCGTCGACGGCACAGGGTGCGCCCGTCGTGTCGAGGTGCCGCCACGCGGCGGCGACGACGGCCCGCCACCAGTCGTCGGGGTCGCCGCCGGCGTCCTCGACCTCGATCCGGCCGTCGTGGACGCGGGCGGTCACCCGTCCGCACCGGACCGCATCGCGGTCGTCCACCGGTGCCGGATGGGGGTGGCCGAGTCCGCGCAGGTCCGCGGCGAGGTACGTCGGACGCAGGGCTGGAGGCGCAGCCACGAGCTCCTCGAGCCCGGTGACGCCGGTGAGCACCAGCAGGCTGTCGTGGCCGCTGTTGGTCGCGCCTTCGATGTCGGTGTCGAGCCGGTCGCCGACGACCAGCGGACGGTCCCCGCCGACCCGCAGCACGGTCTCCTCGAACAGCGGCGCGAGCGGCTTGCCGGCCACCTCGGGGATGCGGCCGGAGAACTGCTCGACGGCGTGCACGAGCACCCCGTTGCCGGGGCCTAGCCCGTGGGCGGTCGGCACGCTCCAGTCGGTGTTGGAGGCGTACCAGGGCAGCCCGCGGCCGACCAGGATCGCCCCGTCGCTGACGGTTCCCCAGGCCAGCTCGCGGTGGTAGCCGGACACCACCGCCGCCGGTTCCTCGTCGATCGACTGCACCGGCCTGAGCCCCTGCTCCTCGAGAGCCACGAACAGGCCTTCCCCGCCGATGACGAAGACCGCGGAGCCCGCCGGCAGGCCGCGGGCCAGGAGCCGGGCCGCCGCCTGGGCGCTGGTCACGACGTCCGTCACCTCGGCCGGGATCCCGAGGCTGCGCAGGTGCTCGGCCACCGTGGCGGGCGGGCGCCCGGCGTTGTTGGTGACGTAGGCCAACCGGAGGCCGGCCGCACGCGCGGCCGCCAGGTGGGCGGCCGCCCCCGGGACCGCATCGGGACCGATGTAGACGACCCCGTCGAGGTCGAGCATGGCGAGGTCGTAGGCGGTCCACAGTGCGGTCTCGCACGCCTTCAGCAAGGCTGGCTCCTGGTTCTGCTCGTGGTGCCGGGCACGACGTCGTGGCCGGGGGTCATGACTCCCCGCTGGGACGCCTCATAGGATGCTCCGATGCCCCAGCACCCCGCACCCGGCCGACGGCCGTTCACGCTGGCACCCTTCCGGGGGCTCCGGTTCGACGCGGAGACGGTCGGCGACCTCTCGACGGTGATCTCGCCGCCGTACGACGTCCTGGACGCCGACACCGTGCGCACGCTCGAGAACGCCAACCGGCGCAACATCGTGCGGCTGATTCTGTCACGGCGGTTCGAGAGGCCTTACCTGGCGGTGCGGGACCGGCTGGAGAAGTGGCGGCACAAGGGCTACCTGCGCGCCGACGAGGATCCAGCCCTCTACGTCTACGAGTACACCGCCGAGCGGATGACCGTGCGCGGCCTGATCGGTCTGGTCGGGCTCCGCGACGAGGCCGAGAAGGTGATCCTGCCGCACGAGGACGTGATGCCCGCCCCGGTCGACGACCGCGCGGTCCTGATGCGCACGACCGAGACCAACCTCGAGCCGATCCTCCTGGTGCACGAGGGCACGGCCGGGCTCCGCGCACTGGTCGCCGAGGCCGCGCGCAACCGTCCGCTCGCCGACGTCGTCGCCCTGGACGGCAGCTCGCACCGGCTCTGGGCGGTCACGGACCCCGGCTCCCAGGCGGCGATCGCCGCCGAGCTCGCCGGCACCGAGGCCCTCATCGCCGACGGCCACCATCGCTACGCCGCCTACTTGAGACTTCAGCACGAGCTCCGCGGTGCGGACACGCCCGAGGGTGCGTCCCCGTGGGACCACGGCCTCGCGATGCTCGTCGACCAGCACGACCAGGCGCTGCGGGTCGGTCCCATCCACCGATCGGTCGCCGCTCTCACCATGCGCGACCTGCAGGACCTTGCCGACGACCGGGGGGACGAGCTCAGCCCCCAGCCCGACCGGGAGGCGGCGTTCGCGGCCCAGGATCACGACCGGGACGGACGGGCGACGTTCGTCATCAGCGACGGGCAGGCGTGGGCGGTGCTCAGCGTCAAGCGGACCCACGACGTCGACGCAGCCGTGCTGCACGAGACGCTGCTGCCGGCATGGCACATCGCCGAGGAGCAGATCGGCTACCACCACAGTCTCGACCAGGCCCTGCACGCCACCACCCGGGCGGCGGGACTGGTCGTCGCCGTGCGACCACCGACCGTGCAAGAGGTGCTGGCCAGCGCCGCGCGCGGCGTCCGGATGCCGCGCAAGTGCACGTCGTTCGGCCCGAAGCCCCGGATGGGCGTGGTGATGCGGGACCTGCGCGACGCCTGAACGGGCTCCACCGAGCGCCCGGCACGCCCTCCGGCTCAGCCCCGGGCGACACGGGTCGCCTTGAGCACCTCGACCTCGAGCCGGGTCGTCGAGCCCTCGCCGGCACGGTAGAAGCGCCTGCGCAGTGACCCCTCGACGCTCACCCGGTCGCCGGGCTGCCAGCCCCCGACCGTGCGGCGGGCCCGGCCGCCGAACGCCACGCAGTCCACCCAGTCGGCCCGCTGCCGGGAGCCGCGCGTGCCGGGAGTCGGACTGCGAGCCATCGACATCCGGAACGTGACGATGAGGTCACCGCTCGGCAGGGTCCTCTCCTCGGGACCCGACGTCACCCGGCCGGTCAGCCGCACCTCGTTGACCGAAACCGCAGCGGTTTCCCCTGCATCAGTCTGCCCGGCTGACTGCCCAACCGGCTCTCCGGTCGCCTGCGTGACCATCGGCACCACCTCCGAGAACAACCCTGGCGGAGGTCAGGCATCGACGGCGGCGCGGTGCCGGTACCTGTGCAGGGGGCCACCTCGAGAGGCACCCGTGGACGAGATCCGGCTCAGCCGCCGGACTCGAGCTCGGCGGCCCGGGCGCCCGCGTCGGTGATCTCGTCGGCTGTCGATCGCGTCGGTGCGGTGGAACCACTCGAGCGCGTCCTCGCGGCGGCCGGCGGCCAGCAGGGTGTCGGCGTAGGCGTAGCGCAGCCGGACCACCCAGTCGGCCCGCGGACTTGAGTGCAGCGGGGCGTTCTCCAGGGTGCGCAGCGCGGCGTCGAGCTCGACCGAGGTCGCGGCGGGCGCCGGCCTCGACGATCGTCATCTCCGCCTTGCAGCGGGCCGCGAGGTTGGCCACCGCCGGGGTGCTCGGCCAGGGTCGAGCGCCTGCTCCGGGCGGCCCGAGGGCGCGCTCGCAGTCGGCCATGATCGGCAGGTAGTCGGTGGTGCCGTTCATCCGCTTGGCGGCGCGCAGCTCGGCGAGCGCCTCGGCGTACTCGCCGGCGGCGTAGGCGGCCTCGCCGCAGGCCTCGCGCACGACGGCGAGCCGGGCCGCGCGGGCGCGGGCGGCCAGGGTGTGCTGGTAGGCGGTCTTGGGGTCCTCGTCGATCAGCATGCCCGGCGGCGACCAGGTGGCGGGCGACCCGGGCGGCGAGCTTCTCGGGCAGCCCCTTGAGCTGCTGGCGTGATCGAGCGGTCGAGCTCCTTGCCGGTGATCTCCTCGGGATCCAACGGCGGCCGTCGTAGCGTCGCCTGGTCGGCCGTCCGCTCCTGCGGGTCCGGGGTCGGTCGTCGCGCCAGGGCGCGTGCCCCCGGAGCGGGCCTGGCCGTCGCGGCCACCCGTCCCTGACCGCCACGGCTGCCCTCGCTGGCCGCCGCGACTGCCCTCGCTGACCGCCACGGTCGTCGCGACGCGGACCCTTGCCGCCCTCGGAGCGTCGGGGTCCCTGGGACGCCGCTCGGCCGCTGTCGACTCCTGCTGCGGGCGTCGCTGCGCCGCTCGATCTGGTGCCGGCGGCCTGCCGCCGGCCATCGTCCTCGCCGGCGAACGACGCTGCACCCTCGGGGTGCCGGCGGGACTGAGCGCTGGAAACGACATTGAAAAGACGTAAGAGGCCACCCGCATGGGTGGCCTCTTACGAAAGTAATGTCCGGCGACGTCCTACTCTCCCACAACCTCCCGGTTGCAGTACCATCGGCGCTGAAAGGCTTAACTTCCGGGTTCGGAATGGAGCCGGGTGTTTCCCTTTCGCTATGGCCGCCGAAACTCTATGGAGTTAGATCAACCAACTCATCAAGTCTCGATGACTTTCGAATCGGTTCCCGACCGTAACTCGGGAACCACACAGTGGACGCGCAACATCTTTGAGGGACAAGCCCTCGGCCTATTAGTACCGGTCGGCTCCGTGCATTACTGCCTTCCACCTCCGGCCTATCAACCCAGTCGTCTACTGGGGGCCTTACCCGGTTAACCCGGTGGGAAACCTCATCTTGAAACGTGCTTCCCGCTTAGATGCTTTCAGCGGTTATCACTTCCGAACGTAGCTAACCAGCCGTGCTCTTGGCAGAACAACTGGCACACCAGAGGTTCGTCCATCCCGGTCCTCTCGTACTAGGGACAGCCTTTCTCAAGTTTCCTGCGCGCGCGGCGGATAGGGACCGAACTGTCTCACGACGTTCTAAACCCAGCTCGCGTGCCGCTTTAATGGGCGAACAGCCCAACCCTTGGGACCTACTCCAGCCCCAGGATGCGACGAGCCGACATCGAGGTGCCAAACCATCCCGTCGATATGGACTCTTGGGGAAGATCAGCCTGTTATCCCCGGGGTACCTTTTATCCGTTGAGCGACGCCGCTTCCACATGCCAGCGCCGGATCACTAGTTCCGACTTTCGTCCCTGCTCGAGTTGTCACTCTCACAGTCAAGCTCCCTTGTGCACTTACACTCGAAACCTGATTGCCAACCAGGCTGAGGGAACCTTTGAGCGCCTCCGTTACATTTTAGGAGGCAACCGCCCCAGTTAAACTACCCATCAGGCACTGTCCCTGATCCGGATAACGGACCTAGGTTAGATATCTAGTACGACCAGAGTGGTATTTCAACGTTGACTCCACACTGAACTGGCGTCCACGCTTCAAAGTCTCCCACCTATCCTACACAAGCCGAACCAAACACCAATACCAAACTGTAGTAAAGGTCCCGGGGTCTTTCCGTCCTGCCGCGCGTAACGAGCATCTTTACTCGTAGTGCAATTTCGCCGAGTCCACGGTTGAGACAGCGCCCAAGTCGTTACTCCATTCGTGCAGGTCGGAACTTACCCGACAAGGAATTTCGCTACCTTAGGATGGTTATAGTTACCACCGCCGTTTACTGGGGCTTAAGTTCTGCGCTTCGCTCCGAAGAGCTAACACGTCCCCTTAACCTTCCAGCACCGGGCAGGAGTCAGTCCGTATACATCGTCTTACGACTTCGCACGGACCTGTGTTTTTAGTAAACAGTCGCTTGGGCCTGGTCTCTGCGGCCATCACCGCTTCGCAGCAGCAAGTCCGCTCACGGATCCGGCCCCCCTTCTCCCGAAGTTACGGGGGCATTTTGCCGAGTTCCTTAACCATGGTTCACTCGATCGCCTTGGTATTCTCTACCTGATCACCTGAGTCGGTTTGGGGTACGGGCGGCGCATAGCTCGCTAGAGGTTTTTCTCGACAGCATAGGATCATCCACTTCGTCCATAAGGACTCCCCATCAGGTCTCAGGCACATGAGACGCGGATTTGCCTACGTCTCGCCCTACACCCTTAGCCGTGGTCTACCATCGCCACGGTTGGACTACCTTCCTGCGTCACCCCATCGCTTGACTACTACTAGTTCGGGTCGTGCGCTCCGCCTCCATCGTCCCGAAGGGATCCCGGAGGTTTCGGGCACTTAGCATCACCAGGTTCGTCATGGGCGCTATTTTGCCGGTACGGGAATATCAACCCGTTGTCCATCGACTACGCCTGTCGGCCTCGCCTTAGGTCCCGACTTACCCAGGGCAGATTAGCTTGACCCTGGAACCCTTGATCATTCGGCGGAGGAGTTTCTCACTCCTCATTCGCTACTCATGCCTGCATTCTCACTCGTGTGGCGTCCACGACTGGATCACTCCGCCGCTTCACTCGCCACACGACGCTCCCCTACCCATCCATGCTCCTGGACCACCGACAAGTCGGTGCCGAGATATATGCATGAATGCCATAGCTTCGGTGGATAACTTGAGCCCCGCTACATTGTCGGCGCGGAATCACTTGACCAGTGAGCTATTACGCACTCTTTCAAGGGTGGCTGCTTCTAAGCCAACCTCCTGGTTGTCTGTGCGACTCCACATCCTTTTCCACTTAGTTATCGCTTAGGGACCTTAGCTGATGGTCTGGGCTGTTTCCCTCTCGACTACGGAGCTTATCCCCCGCAGTCTCACTGCTGCGCTCTCACTTACCGGCATTCGGAGTTTGGCTAACGTCAGTAACCTTGTAGGGCCCATTAGACTATCCAGTGCTCTACCTCCGGCAAGAAACACGCAACGCTGCACCTAAATGCATTTCGGGGAGAACCAGCTATCACGGAGTTTGATTGGCCTTTCACCCCTATCCACAGGTCATCCCCCAGGTTTTCAACCCTGGTGGGTTCGGTCCTCCACGCGGTCTTACCCGCGCTTCAACCTGCCCATGGATAGATCACTCCGCTTCGGGTCTTGATCGTGCGACTCAATCGCCCTATTCGGACTCGCTTTCGCTACGGCTTCCCCACACGGGTTAACCTCGCCACACAACGCAAACTCGCAGGCTCATTCTTCAAAAGGCACGCCGTCACAAGTCCGAAGGACTCGCTCCGACGGATTGTAGGCACATGGTTTCAGGTACTATTTCACTCCCCGCCAGGGGTACTTTTCACCTTTCCCTCACGGTACTTGTCCGCTATCGGTCACCAAGGAGTATTTAGGCTTAACGGGTGGTCCCGCCAGATTCACACGGAATTTCAGGGGTTCCGTGTTACTTGGGGTGACGTCTCAGAGCCATCGTCTTACGTGTACGGGGGTATCACCCTCTACGCCGGGACTTTCCAGTCCACTTCGACTTCAACGATGGTTTCTTACTCTGTGTCGGTCCGGCAGAACCAGCGTGACGGCCCCACAACCCTCAACTACGCAACGCCTGCCGGCTATCACACGTACTGAGGTTTGGCCTCTTCCGATTTCGCTCGCCACTACTCTCGGAATCACTTTTGTTTTCTCTTCCTGTGGGTACTGAGATGTTTCACTTCCCCACGTTCCCTCCAACTGCCCTATGTGTTCAGGCAGAGGTAACTGGACATGACTCCAGCTGGGTTTCCCCATTCGGAAATCCCCGGATCACAGCTCGGTTGCCAACTTCCCGGGGCTTATCGCAGGCTCCTACGTCCTTCATCGGCTCTTGGTGCCAAGGCATCCACCATGTGCCCTTAGTAGCTTGTCTTGCTACAAAGATGCTCGCGTCCACTGTGTAGTTCTCAAGTTACGGGCGGTGCCACCGACTGGTCTGCGCTTGCCTGCCGTGGACGAGTCCGTCCTGTGCAGGGAGTTCGCAGGGGCGATGGCCCGAAGAGAGGTCGATCACTCGATCCCTCAGGACCCAACAGTGTGCCTGACCTGCCTCGCTGCTCCTGCTCGAGGTTCCACTCCATCGCCGTCCGAGGACGAGACCGGTAGTACTGACGAGCGCTCGCGCGGTGACAGGCCAAATAATCGACGTTCCACTAGTGAGCATCGTCTGCCGCAGGACGTTCGCCTACGACACCGACGGCTGGACAGCACCGCATCGAGGCCGGCTGCCAAATGCTCCTTAGAAAGGAGG
>CAVVWK010000002.1:142500-167655 GCA_963751975.1 uncultured Actinomycetota bacterium
CCCGCACGCAGGAACGGCTTCTCGGCGGTCTGCGCCTCGAGCTCCTCGATCTCCTCGCGGGAGAGGAAGGTGAAGATCCGGAGCAGCTCGCCGACCTTCTCGTCCTCGACGTTGAGCCAGAACTGGTGGAAGGCGTACGGCGACATCATCTCGGGGTCGAGCCACAGGGCGCCGCCCTCGGTCTTGCCGTACTTCGTGCCGTCGGCCTTGGTGATCAGCGGCGTCGCGAACGCGTGCGACCTTGCCGCCGTCGGCCCGGCGGATCAGCTCGACGCCGCCGGTGATGTTGCCCCACTGGTCGCTGCCGCCGAACTGCAGCGTGACGCCGTGGTCGCGGTGGAGGTTGAGGAAGTCCATCGACTGCAGCAGGACGTAGCTGAACTCGGTGTAGCTGATCCCGCTCTCGAGGCGCCGGCTCACCACGTCGCGGGCGAGCATCCGGTTGACCGGGAAGTGCTTGCCGATGTCGCGCAGGAAGTCGATCGTCGACAGGCTGGCGGTCCAGTCGTAGTTGTTCACCATCGTCGCGCGCGTTGGGGCCCTCGAAGTCGAGGAAGGGCTCGATCTGGGTGCGCACCCGCTCGACCCAGTCCTTGACCACGTCGAGGGAGTTGAGCGTGCGCTCCCCGGAGTCCTTCGGGTCGCCGATCATGCCGGTCGCGCCGCCGACCAGGGCGTAGGGCATGTGGCCGGCGAGCTGCAGCCGCCGCGCGGTGAGGATCTGGACCAGGTTGCCCATGTGCAGGCTCGGCGCGGTCGGGTCGAAGCCGACGTAGAACCGGACCGGCCCCTCCGACAGCGCCGTGCGGAGCGCGTCGAGGTCCGTCGAGTGCGCGATGAGGCCGCGCCACTCGAGGTCGTCGAGGAGGCCGGGGTCAGTGGTCATGGAGCCCAGCCTGCCTCACCCGGGCACGTCCGGCGCAACCGGATTCGGGGGGTGGACGGGTCTCGACGGGCTCGACCACCGGGGCCTGGGCACGTCCGGCGCAACCGGATTCGGGGTGGACGGGTCTCGACGGGCTCGACCACCGGAGCTGGCCGACCACCGGGGCTGGCCGACCACCGGGGGCCGGGTCGACCCGTGGCCGGGCCGACCACCGGGGCCGGGCCGACCACCGGGGGCTGCCCTACAGCCACTCGCCGAAGGCCAGCGGCTCGCGGGTGACGAGGTAGGTCGCCCAGTTCATCTTCGTCACGCGGCCGTCGGCGTCCCGGGTGACCCGGAGCAGCTCGCCTGCCTCACGACCCTGCACGGTGCGGTACAGGTCGTCGCCCACCTTCTCGAACACCGACGACGGCTTGTGCTCTGGGAGCGCCTGGGCGCGCGCCTCGAGCCGGCCCTGCTTGACCGAGAAGACGAACGGGGCGCCCTCGGAGTACCAGATGCCGACGATGTCGGCGAGCTCGTCGGGCACCGACTGTCCGGGGCGCCAGGGCTCGGGCTCGACCGGGTCGTGCTCGATCACGTGGTTGGCCAGCTCGATCGCAAAGGCGGCCGGGTCGGGTGCCGACGTGGTGTTCATCAGCACCAGCCCACCGGTCTTGCTCTCGCGATGCGTGAACAGCCCGGTGATGTGACCGGGCATCCCGCCGGTGTGTCCGACGTACGTGCGGGTCCCTGACCGGACGAGCATGAAGCCGAGCCCGAACGCGCCCGTCCAGCGTTCCCGGTCGATCATGATCTGCGGCTCGCACATCTCCGCGAGGGTCTCGGACGCGAGCACCTCGGACACCGGGTCGGCGACGAACGCCGACCAGCGGGCCATGTCGTCGGCGGTGCTGGCCAGTCCCCCGCAAGCGGCGAGCGCCTTGAAGTCGAGGACCGGCTCGGGAACGGGGACGTCGGTGTGCGGGGGCACGTAGTAGCCGGTGGTGGCGCTGCCGGAGAAGCCGACCGTCGTACGACGCATCTCCAGCGGGTCGAGGATCCGCTCCTTGAGGGCGTCGTACCACTCGCGACCGTCGAGCCGCGCGACGACCTCGCCGAGCATCGAGAAGACGAGGTTGGAGTAGTGGAAGAGGTGGTGCGGCCGGTGCACGCGCTCCGCCTCGTTGAACCCCGCCACCAGCTCGGCGCGGTCGGGGTTCTGCAAAGTCTCCCAGATGTCGCCCACCGGCTCGCGCTGCATGCCGGTCACGTGCGCGAGCGCCTGTCGGATCGTGACACCCGGATGCGTCACCTCGGCGACGTGCTGCTCGAGCGTGTCGTCGAGGCGAGAGCTTGCCCTCGTCGCGCAGCTGCATCACGAGGACCGCGGTGAACGTCTTGCTGTTGGAGGCGACGAGGAACTGGTCGTCGGCTGACGGTGGCACCGCCGGGACGGCGATGTCCGCCGCGCCGATGCCCTCCTGCCAGACGAACCGGCCGTCTCGCACGACGCCGGCGTACAACCCCGGCACCCTGCCCTTGACCTGCTTGTCGAGCGCGATCCGGTGCAGCTTGCGGGCGGTGGTGTCGAGAAGTGCAGGCATGGGCCGGACCCTACCGATGTCACCGGGGACGACGTGGGCCCCGGGAGGTGCTCCCGGGGTCCACGACGGTCAAGCAGGGTGGTGCGTCAGCAGGGATCCACCCGATCGATCGTGAAGCCCTGGGCCGTCACAGCGGGGTCGGTCACGAGCTGGACCGACGCCGTCGGCGTCGAGATGCACGGCGAGCTGAACTCGCCGAGGGTGCCGGTATAGGTCGCCAGGATGTTGCCGTTCCCGTCTCGGACGTAGAGGTAGTCGAAGTCCTCCTCGAGGTCGAGCTGCGAAAAGTGGAACGTGTAGCCGCCGGTGCCGTTGTTGTAGGTCCACGTGCAGTCACCGTTGTTGCCGTAGGGGTGCGGCGACTGGATCGGCAGCTGGGCGTCGTCACTGCCCACGCACGGCGGCGGAGGCGGCGTGCCGCCCTCGCAGCCCTTCTTGACCCCGACGGCGTCCCACGCGGCCCGGATCGACTTGCGCGGCTGGCCGTTGACGACAGCTTCAGTCGCCTTGCGGGCGTCACAGAAGTTGGCGTACTCGGGCAGCGACGTGAAACCGGCGTAGAAGATCTGCGCGGCGCGGTCGAGACCCAGCGGACGGACGGACACATTGCAGTCCTCCGTGTGCGTCACGACCGGCTCGACACAACGCGCCTGTTCTGACCGCCGTTGACCGCGAGGTAGTAGGCGTGGTTGGGGATGCCGCTGTTGGTGTGCACCCCACCGCCGTCCTCGGGTCCGGTGAACTTGTCGACGACGTGGTCGGGGTCGCCGAACTCGCCGGGCTCGCCCATGTTGCGGAAGCCGGCGCCGATGGTGCCGGCGTTGATGACGTCCTCGCCGATCCGGAAGTCCGGCTCCGCGGCGGGGTCGAGTCCGTTGTCCTCGGCGTAGAACTCGATGGTGTTGCCCATCATGTCGCTGAAGCCCTCGTTGAGCGCCCCGGACTCGTTCTCGTAGATGAGGTTCGACGTGAAGTCGGTGACGCCGTGGGTGAGCTCGTGGCCGTCGACGTCGAGCCCGCCGGACAGCGGCTTGCATGTGGTGCCGTTGCCGTCGCCGTAGGTCATGTACGCGCCGTTCCAGAAGGCGTTGCAGTAGCCCTGGTCGAAGTGCACGACCGAGATGATCTGCATCCCGTTGCCATCGATGCTGTCGCGCCCGAAGGTGTCGCCGTAGAAGTCGTCGACTACCTTTGCGTAGTAGTGCGCGTCGACGCCGGGGGCCTGGCTGTCGCCGTTCATGAGCCGTTGTTGGTGTCCCAGACGTCGTCGGGGTCGGTCATGATGCGGGCCGGGTGGTGCCGTTGTCGGCCGTGTAGGTCGCCTGGCGCCCGTCCTGGCGTGGCCAGCCTGAACAGACCATCCTGGCGCCTGGGTGGTCGAGAACGTCTTGTGGTCACCCTTGACGCCGGTGCCCTCGCCCTCGGCGAGCGCGTCGAACGACTTGATGATCGTTGCCGTTGTCGGCGTTGACCCACCGGACCGGGCGGGAGGCGTCGCGGATCGACTCCACCTCGAAGAAGAGGCGGCCGTTGCGCGGGTCGATGCGCAGCGTGTTGTCCCAGTCGCCGCGGACGCCGATCTTGCCCTCGACGACGTCGCGGGCCTTGGTCTTGGTGAGGTCCTTGTCGTTGACGGCGGTGAGGCCGGGGAAGTGCGCGCCGATCACGGACGTCGGCGTACCGCGCGGCGTTCTCGATGACCGTGACCTGGCCGCCGAAGACGGACGCGTTGCCGACGTACTGCTGGTAGCGGGTCTGGGTCTGACCGCCCGGCAGGGTGTGCGACCACACCTGGCGTACGTCGTCGGGCAGCGTGTAGCCGGCGGCCTCTGCGCCGCTGATGGCGAAGGATCCGGCAGTACGAGCCGGACTTGGTTCGATGCGTCCTGCGGCTGGGCGCTCGACGTCGTCGTCATGGAGACGAGCATCGAGGCGGCCAGGAGCGAGGACGCGGAGATCGCTATGACAGAGCGATACCGCATGGGTGTTCCCTCCAGGGATTCCGAGACAGCGCCGTGGACTCCAGCGCGAACCTCGTCACGTTATGCCCGGAGCACCCGAGGCGCGCAAGAGGGAACGGCGAAAATCTTTCGCCGTTCCCTCTGCGGTCGCAGGACGGATCAGCCCTCGGTGAGCTCCGTGGGTGCACCGTGCACCGCCGGGATCTGGCCCATCCGGCCCTTCTGGAAGTCCTCGAAGGCCTGCATCACCTCGGCCTTGGTGTTCATCACGAACGGGCCGCGCCCAGGCGACCGGCTCGCGGATCGGGCGGCCGCCGAGGACCAGCACGTCGAGCTCGGGGTGCCGCGACGTCCTGGCGCTGCGCCGCCGCGACGCGTGACGAAGTCGCCGCGGCCGAGCACGGCGAGCTGGCCGGTGCTGAGCGGGCGCTGCTCGACGCCCGACGGTGCCGTGGCCGGAGAGCACGTAGACGAGCGCGTTGAAGTCGACGCTCCACGGCAGGTCGAGCGCGGCCCGGGCGCCACGGTCGCGTGCACCATCGCCATCGGGGTGTACGTCGAGCCGGGGCCCTGGTGCCCGCCGACGTCGCCGGCGATGACCCGGACCAGCACGCCCGGCGTCGTCGGTGGTGAGCAGCCCGAGCTGGCCGGAGCGCAGGTCCTGGTAGCGCGGCGCGGCCACTTCTGGTCGCGCGGCAGGTTGACCCAGAGCTGGACGCCGTGGAACAGCCCGCCCTTCTGCACCAGCCACTCCGGCGGCGTCTCGATGTGCAGCAGCCCGGAGCCGGCGGTCATCCACTGGGTGTCGCCGTTGGTGATCGTGCCGCCGCCGCCGTGGCTGTCGTGGTGGTCGAAGACGCCGTCGATGATGTAGGTGACGGTCTCGAAGCCGCGGTGCGGGTGCCACGGCGTGCCCTTCGGCTCGCCCGGGGCGTACTCCACCTCGCCCATCTGGTCCATGTGGATGAACGGGTCGAGGTCACGCAGGTCGACGCCGGCGAACGCGCGGCGTACCGGGAAACCCTCCCCCTCGTAGCCGCTCGGCGCGCTCGTCACGCTGGTCGACGGGTCGCACGGCGTCGCCGAGGCCCGGCGGCGTGCAGGCGGGGGAGCACGGTCAGGTCGTCGACGGTGACGGCGGGCATCCGGCCTCCTCCGCGAGCGTCCTCGGAGGACACTCGCCTCTCAAGAGTAGTTGAACTCTCAACAGGGGGCCAGGTCGTGTTGTTCCCGGCACGACGGCCGACCGTCGCTGATGCGCAGGGCGTGACCGGTAGCGTGCTGCCGTGACTTCCCAGAGCGTCTCGGACCGGTACGACGTCATCATCGTCGGCGGCGGCCACAACGGCCTCGTCGCCGCGGCCTACCTGGCGCGTGCCGGCCTGTCGGTCCTGGTCCTCGAGCGGCTGGACCACACCGGCGGCGCCGCGGTCTCCGCCAAGGCGTTCCCCGGGCTGCCCGCCCGGCTGTCCCGGTACTCCTACCTGGTCAGCCTGATGCCGCAGCAGATCATCGACGACCTCGGCCTCGACCTCGAGCTGCGCTCGCGCGACACCGCGTCGTACTCCCCCGTCGTCCGCGACGGCCAGCACACCGGCCTGTTCGTCGAGCGGCCCGAGGCGCCGCGACCGCCGCGTCGTTCCGCCAGCTCACCGGCTCGGACCGGGAGTACGACGCCTGGCGGAGCGTTCTACGGCGAGATCCACGAGTTCGCCGAGGCGGTCGCGCCGACGCTGCTGGAGCCGCTGCGCACGGGCCGGGAGATGCGCGAGCTCGTCGACCCGGCCACCTGGGACTACCTCGTCGAGACCCCGATCGGCAACGTGATCGAGGAACGGTTCGCCGACGACACCGTGCGCGGCGTGGTCGCGACCGACGCCCTGATCGGCACCTTCGCCGACCTGCACGACCCCGGCCTGGTGCAGAACCGCTGCTTCCTCTACCACCTGGTCGGCAACGGCACCGGCGAGTGGCGGGTGCCGGTCGGCGGCATGGGTGCGGTGACCGACTCGCTCGCGGTGGCCGCGCGCAACGCCGGGGCCACGTGCGTCACCGGCGCCGGGGTCAGCGGCATCGAGACCGACGGCGACGACGGCGACCGTGACCTGGCACGACGGCGCCACCTGGCACTCGGCGGACTGCGACTACGTGCTCTCCAACGTGGCGCCCTGGGTGCTGCAGGTGCTGCTCGGCGAGGAGCCGGGCGAGCGGCCGGAGGGCTCCCAGCTCAAGGTCAACCTGCTGCTGGAGACGGCTGCCCCGGCTTCAAGTCCGGGGAGTCCGCCACGCAACGGCTTCGCCGGCACGCTGCACGTCGCGGAGGACTACAGCCAGCTGCAGAAGGCGTACGCCGAGGCGGAGGCCGGGCAGGTGCCCGAGCACGATGCCGGGCGAGTTCTACTGCCACTCCCTCACCGACCCCTCGATCCTCGGGCCGCTGGCGGTGAAGGGGATGCACACCCTCACCTACTTCGGCGTGCACACGCCGGCGCGGCTGTTCGAGGCAGCGACCGGGACGGCAGCCGCGACGTGGCCGTCGGGCGCGCCCTCGACGCGATCAACGAGCACCTCGAGGAGCCGATCGAGTCGCTGCTCGCCGTCGACAAGGACGGCAACCCGTGCCTGGAGGCGAAGGCGCCGCAGGACATCGACGAGGCGCTGGCGATGCCGGGCGGCCACATCTTCCACGGCGACCTGTCCTGGCCCTGGGCGCCCGAACCGGGCACGGCTCGAGACCCCGGCGCAGCGCTGGGGCGTCGCCACGGACTTCGCGAACGTGCTGCTCTGCGGCTCCGGCGCGCGGCGCGGCGGCGCGGTCAGCGGCCTCGGCGGCCACAACGCCGCGCAGGCCGTGCTGGAGGCCCTCGGCCGCCGCTGACCGCTCCGCCCGGCTCGGCGGCGGGTCAGACCTCGCCCGGGTCGACCTGCACGATCGGCTCGGTGGTCGGCTGCTCGGAACCCCCGGCCGGCTCGACGGTGATCGCCACCTGGGTGCCTGCCTCGGGCATCTCCATCGAGGCGCCCTGGTCGGGGTCGTCGCAGGACCAGCGACGCGACGATCGGCGTGCCGTCGGCGATCGACCACACCTGGTAGACGTGCTCCTCGTCGAGGGGTCGCGAGGCCGCGGGTGTCGACGGCCATCTCGCCCCGGCTCGGCGGACGTCGCGACCCGGACGGCGCCGTGGCTGGTGTCGACCTCCGCGGTGTGCGCGTCCTCGGCCTCGAAGACCTGGACCACGCCGGCCTGCAAGCGTCGTACCGTCGTCGCCGGTGATCTGACCGATACCGATGGCCCCGCCGACGACGACCACGGCGGCCGCTGCGGCGACGGCGAGCCGCGGGGCCCACCGGCGCCGTTTGCCGGCCTTGACCGTGCTCGTCCGAGCCGGACCACCTTCGGCGGCTGCTGGGCGGTGCGGTCGGCCGCGGCCAGGATGCGGGCCTTGAGCGCGGCGGGCGGCGCGACCGCCTCGACCTCGCCCATCCGGGCCGCGGCGTCGCGGAGCTCGCGCACCTCCTCGCGGCACGCGGCGCAGCCCTCGAGGTGGGTGCGGAACTGCTGCCGCCTCCTCGGCGGTCAGGGCGTCGATCGCGTAGGCGCCCGACAGGGTGTGCAGATCGGTGCTCATCGGGCCCCCTCCAGGCAGTCGCGAAGACGGATCAGACCGTCTCGCATGCGGGTCTTGATGGTGGGCAGCGGCTTCTCGAGCAGCGTCGCCACCTCGTTGTAGGTGTAGCCGTTGAAGTACGCCAGCCGGACCGACTCGAGCTGGAGCTCGGTCAGCGTCTCGAGGCAGTCCCGGACCGCGCCGTGCTCCTCGGCCGCGATCACCCGGTCGGCCGCCTCGTCGTGGGCGACCTCGTCGGGCACGCCCTGGGTGTCGCTGCGCTTGGCCGCCTCGTTGCGACGGACCGCGTCGACGGCCCGTCGGTGGGCGATGGTCATCACCCAGGTCTTGCGCGCGGCCGAGCGCCGAGTCGAACCGGGCCGCCTTGCGCCACACCTCGAGGAACACGTCCTGGGTGACGTCCTCGGCCCGGGACGGGTCGCGCACGACCCGTCTGGCCAGGCCGTAGACGGCAGCCGACAGCTCGTCGTACAGCTGCTCGAACGCCTGGCCGTCCCCGCGGGCCACGCGCCCGATCAGGGCGTCGACGTCGACACCGTCGTACGACGTCACGAGCCGCAATCCGGGCTCACCCGCCATCGGCCCTCCTTGGTTGCGTGGCCTTCTGCAGACTAGTTCGGTCTGCAGGCTGCGGCGGATTGGTCTCGCGGATTCCTCTCCTCCACCTCTCTATATGGGCGTCTCCAGGGGTACGCCGAGTACGGCTCGGAGCGCAGCCGGGCACGGATCGTTCGGGGTGCCTCACCTCACGTCGAAGGCGGGCCCGATCGATTTCATGCCGAGCGCGAGGCGCTGCTACAGTTCCACACGCTTCGCGCGCCATTAGCTCAATTGGCAGAGCAGCTGACTCTTAATCAGCGGGTTCGGGGTTCGAGTCCCTGATGGCGCACCAACACCCAGGTCAGCGGCCCTCACGGCTGCTGACCTTCTTCATTGGCCACACCTTTGCCACCCTTTTCGCTCAGGTCGGCGATGCCTCTTAACGCGGCCTCCAGCGCAAGCGCGGCCTGCGAGTCGACGGCCCGGCGTCCCATGTAGACATCCTGCGTCATCGACGGCCGGCTGTGTCCGAGCTGGTCGGCGACCAGGCGAGCCGACAGGGCCGCCTCGTCGAGGATGGTCGCGGCCGTCTTCCGGAACGTGTGCGATGTAATCCACGCCAGCGTCTCCGTGCCTCTGGCCTCACGGATCTCTCGCCTCGTGTTGGCCGGGTCCCGGAACCCTCCGTTGACGTCCGGAAAGAGCGGCTGGTCGAGGCGGGCACCCGACATGGAGCGTCGCCGGAGCATGGCCACAGCGCTCGCCGGCAGGGGCAGCGTGCGCTCCCCCGACAAGCTCTTCGTGCCTTTCCGGAGAAGCCCCTCGCCCTTCACCCGAACCAGGGTGCTAGTGACCTGGACCGTCCCGGCCGCGAAGTCGACCTGGGACCAGATGACGGCCAGGGCCTCCCCGATCCGGACACCTGTGGCGAGCATGAAGAACACGAGGTCCGGGAGGTCGCGCCGTCTAGCCTTCTTGTCCGCCTGGAGCTGCTTGATCAGTTCGATGCGCTCGGCCATGGTCAACGCTCGAGGATCCCGCTTCGGTTTGGCTTCGATGCGTTCGACCTCGCGAACCGAGTTGGCCATGACCGCGCCGTACCGGACCGCCAAGCCCATGACGCCGGATATGACACTTCGACAGCTCTTGGCGGTCGAGGCGCTCACGTCGGCCTTGATCGCCGCGATCACCTTGTCGACCAGCGGCGCTTCCCCGAGCCTGACCTCCGCGAGTGCCGGCAGCACGTGGTTCTTGAGCTGCCGTCGGTACGTGTCGACCGTGCCGGGCGAGCGGCGCCCATCCGCGACCATTGCATCGATCTTGGACAGCCACAGGTCGGAAGCGTCCTTGAAGCGGCTCATCGCCGTCAGCTCGCCATGACGACCGGCCAGAGTCCGGTTCTGCAGCTTCGTGCGGAGGGCCTGCGTTGCCATGGTCGCGGTTCGTCCGCTCGCCTCGACCCGCCTCGTGACGCCGTCGAAGTCGCGGTAGTTCACCACCGCCCTAAACCGAACCGGCTTGCCCTTCGCGTCCTCACCGACGGGGTAGGTGCGGATCAGGCCCCACGACCCGATCGGCAACGGCTTGCGTCCCACAGCCGACTCACGACGCCAGCGCGTTCTGGGCGTCGACCCAGGCGCGCACTTCCTCGGGGCGGTAGCGAACCTTGTTCCCCAGCCGGTAGCTCGGCGGCCCGTACTTGCGGCACCGCCATCCGTAGAGCGTCTTGGTCGAGAGCGCGAGATACTGCGCTGCCTGGTCGATCGACCAGAGCTGCTCGAACCTACTCGGCACTTGCTCTTCCATCCTCTTTTCCTTTCCGAGATTGGTTTCCCATCCATCGCCTGAATGCCGACCCCCATCGGGTGCGCGCAAGTGCCGCTGCTGTGACGGCAGCGGCTGCCGTGTCCAGGTCGAGGTAGCCCTGGCCGACGAACACCCAGGTGGAAACCCGCTCGAATCCATCGGGAAGGTCCTCGTCGGGGTCGAGGATGTCGCGGATGTCGGCCTCTGGATCGAGGCCGGCAGGTTTGCGCCGGTAGCGACGGCGGACCCTGCGCAGCTGGCCGAAGGTCACCGAGTAGCCCCTCGACTTGGTGATCGGGTGCCCGCGGTAACCAAGGGTGGCCAGGTTTGCCAGCAGACGCCCGTAGGCCTCGTGCTCGACGGCGAGCCGTTCCGCTGTCGCGATGATTCGTACCGCGTGCTCTGATGCGCCGGCGGTGGCCGCGTGGGCAGCGGACAGTACGCGGGTGGGGATTCCGAAGTCTTCAGTGGCCTTGGTGAGGTACTTAGCCAGGTACCCAGCGACCTGCTCCGGGTGCGCCAGTCGGGACCGCCCATTTGCGTCACGGGGCGAGGCCTCGGTGATGGTGCGAGTGTCGACCTGGTTGCCCCAGCGAAGCCGATAGGCCATGCCGTTGGCCAGCGGGATTGCGACGAGGGTGACCTTCCCAGCGGCGGTGCGGATGGCGTCCTCAAGGTCCGCAGTGCCGATCGGGATATCCGGGGTCGGCCCGTCGGGGCCTTCGGGGCCGTCGAGGCGGATCGGGACGTGCAGATGGATCAGCCCGCGGGCCTGGAACTCCACCACCTTGGAGAAGGCGATCCTGCACCTGCGGCGGAAGCCGGTGACCGGGAGCCCGCACCGCCGTGCCAGGTCGCGTTGCAGGGCGATGGTGAACCGGCGCCACAGCTCGGGGGCGTGCCACTGCCACACGACGTGCCCGATGTAGTCGTAACAGTCGACACACAACGGGGTACCGAGCCGCGGGTCGTCGTCGGCATGCCGCTTCCCGCACCACAGCGGCCTGCCGTGCTCGCACACCGGCTTCTCGCGGCGAGCCCGACACGGGCCCCTCTGCCGGACCCCGTGGACCGGCCCGAAGGAGGGGGCGGTCAGGGTCGCGAAGGTCGCCGGGTGATCGCCCACGGAGGCCGGGATGCCCTTGCCGCCAGCCATCCCACACAACAGCAGATGCCAGGCATCGCCCTTGTACTCGGCGCTGCACGACGGACACACCTGCGCACGTCGGTTGCCGCAACGGATGTAGGTGACGCCGTCGAGCTCCTGGCCCGACGAGTACGTAGTGGTCGTCTCCCCGGTGCAGGTGTTGACCAACTGGCTCGACCCCACCAACCGGACCGGTCGGGCACATCCCCCGGCACGCTTCTGCGCATCCCCTTGCCCGGCCTCCCCGAGCACCCGCTCCAACTCGGGCGACACAACCGAACCGGAAGCGCGCTCGCCCGCATCCTTGAGGACCGGGACGGAAACCAGCGACATGCCAGCCAGATTGACACCCGATATCGACAGAATCAGCCCGGGCTTCAAGTCACATTGGCCACACCAGTCACAAACGGTCTGTAGCCGTTCGGGGCCGTTCATCCCCGTCTGGAAAATTCACGGAGAATGACTTCACTTTCGGGCGTGTCGCCGGCGCGAAACAGGCAAGTGCGAGCCGGCGGGGACATCGCTCGGGCTGTAGGTCAAAACTGCGGTCCGACCGGGCATCGCAGCACCACCGAGTCTTACCGCCCAGCTAGACGCACCCGGCAGGCGAGGTCGCTTGGCTCGGAGTGGAGCAACTGCTGCCTCCTCTGGTGCGGACATGTGCCGGCAGCCGATGGAGCGGTGCCGGTCCAGGCTTTTAACGATGCGTTCCGGCCAGCGCACCCGGGACCCGCCCACTGCATCACCCAGAAGTTCATCAAGCCCCACTGCCGGTGGCAGAACGGCAAGGTGGCGCGGCTCAACCGCACCCCGCAGACCGAGTGGGTCCACCGCCAGATCTTCACCAGCAACGGCCAGCGCGCCGCCGTTCTTGCTGCGCTGACTCGAGCACTACAACACTCGACGCCGTCACGGTGCACCCGGCGGGCTGCCCCCGATCAGCCGCCTGTCACCAACCCTGTTGACCGAGGACATTGAGAGCCGCCAGAAAGTCGCGCTCATCCTGGCGATCACCTCATTCGCCTACGCGGGGGCGCGCGGTTGAGGAGGCAATGAAGCTTGGCCTCTCGCCCTTCGGCTGCCTTCGCGATGGCGCGACGGCTAAATGTGATGCGGCGTTGTTAGACGAAGTCCCAGCGTTGGAACCTGTGAACACTCACGATCACCACCGTGTGAGGTTCGGTCCAGCGGACCGGCGATCGTAAAGAGCGGCGTTCACTGTCGCGCCGCCGACGACGAGTCGTCCGACGAGGTAGAGCCAGAACAGCATTGTGGCAATGACACCGATAGCGCCGTAGGTCTCGGTTGCGCTGGCCAACTTCGGGCCGAGGAACCATGTCGTGAACAGATAGAACGCGTGTACTCCGACCGCGACTACCAACGCACCTGGCAGTAGCCCCTGCCAGCCCGATCCGCGGTGCGGAAGCCATTTCGATGCTACGAGCCACAGAGCAAACGGGACGGCCACCGAGGCGAGCGTCGTGATCAGGCCCAGGATCTGGGTCTCGGATCGCACCCACCTCACCAAGGCCATCGACGCTCCGAAGGCCAGCACCGAGCCCGTGAATCCCAGCGACGCCCACAGCGGCTTGAGAAGCGGAGACGGAGGGATCCCCCATACGGCAGCGTGGACGAGCACTAGCGCCTTCCCTCCCAGGTAGCCCGTCCAGAGCACCAGCCACCCACCCACAATCAACAGCCACCACCGGGCGTGCTGGGACTGCTGCGAGACGTCGCTCATGATTTCTGCGACCACCGGGCCCACCCCCAGGTGAAGAAGGATCTGTTCTGCGCGTTCGCCGTCCGCGAACCCAAGTGCACCGGTGGTGAGCAGCGAGAATGAGAGGAGCCAGAAGAACAACCGGTAGGCAACACCCCCCGCGAGCACGCCGGCCGCCACGCGCTTGTCGCGATGCGCAAGCCTGAACCCAATGTCCACCGATGGGTGCGTCTCGCGAGCCGCCTCCGCCCAGCTGGTGGCGCTGTCGGTCTTCACCTTCGACCAAGCGATAAGCCGTGCGACGACCCCTGGCCGCGCCGCGGTTGTGGTGAGGGGCTCGTCTGGCCTCTCCGCGAGTGGCCCCGATCCGTTCGGGGGCCTGCGCGTCGGCAGCCCACGGTCGTCCACCCGACGAGTATGGCAGCGGCCGTGGGCGGTCCGACTCACCACGGCCGGGCGAGAATCACGACCCAGCGGGAACCGTGGCCGCCTGATACGCCGACGTCTCACCCTGACTACCGCGGCGGATTCAGTGCACGTGCGCTACATCGCCCAAGGAGGCTGGGGATCACGTGATCTGCGTGATGCAGTCGGTGCGGGATCGGCGCTCAATGGAATGAGCACAGCTGCCCCCGGCGGCAGATACCTGCGGGGGCCTTGGGGATGCCGCCGAAGCGCGCGAAGGAGGGACTGGTAGTGGACCACACGGACCGGCTCCTCCCGCTTGTCAGCCATCCCGGCTTCCCCGAGGATCTCGTGTCGGCGCCGGGATGAACGCTGCATGGCTGGATCCCCAGGTCCCGCATCGGACACCGTGCGGCGCAATCGCGATCGTTGGGCCGGGGCTGTGACCACTGACGCACCCTTGCTGACTGCACCGTTCTGGCGAAGCCGACGGTCAGCGGCGCTGGCGGGGATCGTCTTCGCCGTGTTGCTGCTTGCGGCCATGACGATGATGCGCATCGCCCTGTCCGAGGACAGTCTTCGGGCGCTCGAGTCGGATCCGCAGAGACGTACCCTGATCCGGCTCAGTCTCAACTTGGTGCCGTTTGCCGGTATCGCCTTTCTGTGGTTCATCGGCGTGGTGCGCGAACAAGATCGGCGAGGTCGAGGACCGGCTGTTTTCCACGGTCTTTCTGGGCAGCGGACTGCTCTTCCTGGGCATGCTCTTCGAGGGCGCCGTCACCTCGACTGGCCTGATGGAGATGCTGTCCGGATCTAACGTCAACGCCGACATTTTCGCTTACGGTCGCAGCACCACCCAGACACTCATCTCCATCTATGCCATGCGGATGGCTGCCGTGTTCACTCTCTCGGTGAGCACCCTGGGGCTGCGAACCTCCGCCATCCCCCGCTGGGTCTGCTACCTCGGATACCTGGTCGCTGCCGTGCTCCTACTCGTAGCCGGTGAGAGCAGGTGGACCCAGTACCTCTTCCCCACCTGGGTCCTACTGGTCAGCATCGTGATCCTCTTCACCCGCCCACAAGCCCGTGCAGCCGTTACCGAATAGCCGATGACGCCGATGACATCGAGCTTCGAGGCAACGCCGTGGCTGGCTGGTCCCACCAGGGGCTAAAGATCTCCTGCCGCGGCCGGCTACGGGCTCACCTTCAGTTCACAACAGCGCAGCGCGACTGCCTAGATCCGCCGCCGACGGCGCCCGGGAGTGACGGCAGCAGCCACCACGGCCGTCTTCGCGACCGGCGATGGACCGGGTGCGACGGCCTTTGCCACGACGGCGGTCTTGGCCACCGGGTGGCCGATGACACCGACTCTTCCTACTCGAGCTGGCCTGAGGGGCATGTCAGTCTCCTTCGGTCGTGGTGTCTTCATCGGCCTCGATCGAGGCGATGATCGCCTGGATGGGAATCCGTCCGTCGGCGATGAGCTGTCCACCCGAGCGCCGCGCGGCGGATGCGAACGGTGCCGCCCACAGGTTCTCCCAGATGAGGACTCCGGCCGTGCTTCCCGGGTCCATGGCGGCGGCGAGGTTCGCGACGTCGTCCGCGGCCAACAACTCGGCCAGCTCGGTCTCGATCTGTTGGAGGGGGCCGAGGTCGGGGACGTCGGAGAGCTCCATGGCCTCGACCGAGCCGTCCTCGTCCTTGGTCAGGATCAGTGACGTCGATCACGCGGATGGTTCCGGAGTCGACCAGGGCGACTAGTTCTTTCGCCATCTCGCCGGTGAAGTTGCTTGCTCCTGCGGGGAACTCGACGACGATGTAGTCGACGGGGCCTAGCCGGTCTAGCGATGTGTCTGTCATCGCTCGTTCTCCCTTCCTATGGGAGGTCGACCCGCTCCCTGGTTGAGGGCGGTGTCAGACCTCCTGATTTGGCTGGTCGAGTTGCCGGTGTGCCGATTGCATCGGGCCGCAGGACCGAGTCCGCCTACTGCCGGGCCATGGCGAGGCGGAGGCGTTCCTCGGGGTCGATGAAGTGGTCGTTGTCGTCGGCACCGAGGTCGATCTGGACCCAGTTGATCCGGCCGGTGAACCGGCTGGTGGCCGGGGTGTAGTCGGGGGTGACGGTGGTGCCGGACTCATAGCCGATGTCGGTGGTCTCGTCGGCGGAGAAGACCATCGGCTGGGTCATCTGGACTCGGCCGGTCCCGACGCCGGCTCCGTCGTGGAAGAGGGTGACGTCGCCTCCCTTGGCCAGCCCGCCGCCGTCGTAGGCGAACTCCATGCGGACCTGGTGGGTGCCCGCCGGGATGGGCGTCTCGGCCTCGGTGGTGAACTCGTGGATGCCGAGGACGTTGTAGACGAACTTGGCCGTGCCGTCCTTGAGGTAGAGGGACCAGCCGCCGAAGCGGCCGCCCTGGGCGATGATCACGCCGTTCGCGCCGGCGCCGGGGACCTCGACCTCGGCGGTGACCGAGAACGACTTGTTCTTGATGTTCACCACACTGTTCTCCGAGAGGCGTCCCATCCCGGCGAAGAACAGCTGGGAGTTTCCGTGGATCAGGGTCGGGCGTCCGGCACTTTCGGCCAGCGCCCGTTCCATGCTCCGGTCGTCGAGGGGCAACACGTTGTACTTGGTGGCCTCGATCAGCCAGAGCCGTTGCAGCTCCGCCAGCTTCTCGGGGTTGTCGGCCGCCAGGTTGCGGGCCTGGCTGTAGTCGCTGTTGCCGTCGTAGAGCTCCCAGACGTCGTCGTCGAACGCCGGCAGGACGCCACCGACCATGACCCAGGGTGTCTTGTGCTTGGTGACCGCGCTCCAGCCCTGGTGGTAGATGCCGCGGTTGGCGAACATCTCGAAGTACTGCAGGTCGTGGCGTTCCGGGGCGTCGGCCTCGTTGAAGCTGTACAGCATGCTGGTGCCCTCCATGGGCGACTGGAGCACGCCGTTGACCATGGTCGGCTCGGGGATCCCGGCGGCCTCGAGGATGGTCGGCGCCAGGTCGATGACGTGGGTGAACTGGGAGCGCAGGCCGCCGGGCTGCTGGATCCCGTTGGGCCAGTGCACGATCGTCCCGTTGCGGGTGCCGCCCCAGTGCGAGGCCACCTGCTTGGTCCACTGGAACGGGGTGTCGTTGGCCCAGGCCCAACCGACCGAGTAGTGGTTGTAGGAGTCCGGTCCTCCGAAGTCGTCCATCTTGCTGAGCATGAACTCGGGGGTCTCGAGTGCGGCCATGCCGTTGAAGTTGGCCAGCTCGTTGAAGGCGCCGTTCATCGTGCCCTCGGCCGAGGCGCCGTTGTCGCCGATGATGTAGTAGACGATCGTGTCGTCGAGGACCTCCAGGTCGGCCAGGGTGTCGATCAGCCGGCCGACGTGGTGGTCGGTGTGCTCGAGGAACCCGGCGTAGACCTCCATCTGCCGGGCCAGCACCGGCTTGAGCTCCTCGGGCATGTCGTCCCAGGCGGGGATCTCTTCGTGCCGTGCGGTCAGCTCGGCGTCCTCCGGGATGACCCCCAGTTCCTTCTGGCGGGCGAAGGTGCTCTCGCGCAAGGCGTCCCAACCGTCGTCGAACTCGCCCTGGTAGCGGTCGGCCCACTCCTTCGGGACGTGGTGAGGGGCGTGGGTGGCGCCGGGGGCGAAGTAGATGAAGAACGGCCGGTCCGGCATCAGCGCCTTCTGCTGACGCACCCAGCCGATGGCGTGGTCGGCGAGATCCTCGGTCAGGTGGTAGCCCTCCTCCGCCGTGGCGGGTGGCTCGACCGGGGTGGTGCCGCTGTAGAGCGCGGGGTCCCACTGGTTGTTCTCACCGCCGATGAAGCCGTAGAACGTCTCGAAGCCGCCACCGCCGGTGGGCCAGGCATCAAAGGGCCCCATCGGGGAGGTCTGCCACACCGGCACCTCGTGGCACTTGCCGAACTGCGCGGTCGAGTAACCGTTGAGCTTCAACGTGGTCGCGAGCGGGGCCTTGGTGTTCGGCCGCACCGAGTTGTTGCCCGGTGACGATGTCGCGAGCTCGGTAATGCTCCCCATGCCGACCGAGTGGTGGTTGCGGCCGGTGAGGAGCGCCTGCCGGGTCGGGGCGCACAGAGGCGGTGGTGTGGAACCGGTTGTACCGCAGCCCCGCCGCCGCCAGCCGGTCGGCCGTCGGCGTCCGGCACGGACCTCCGAACGCCGTCGCAGCCCCGAAGCCCACGTCGTCCAGCAGCACGACCAGAACGTTCGGTGCCCCGGGAGGCGGCAACAACGGCTCGATCGGCGGGAACGAGGTGTTCGGATCCTTCGCGTCGTAGGTCGTCAGACCCTGCACCGGGCGGTCAGGGATCGGCAGGATCGCTCGCGCATGCCGGTCGGAACTCATCACTTTCCTCCTGTTGATTGTTGATTCACGACCAGAGCGCCCACAACGCTCATCAGCGCCCGCCCGCTGCCGCGACTCTGCAGGCCGACCCGCTCCGCAGCGAACGTATGGCCCCCAGCGGTTGCCGGTCATCGCGCAGATCGCGTGAAACCGCGACGTCCAGCGCCCGCCCCGGCGTGCCGGGCGGGCTCTGGCCGGTGGGTGATGGTTGAGCCAGCCGGTGATTGGTCCGCATGCTCAGACCGTGACCGACGATCTGCGTGACCGAACGCCGGCCGGGGTGGAGGTCGACCGGCTGCTTCTCGACCGCCAAGCTCTCGGTTCCGCAGCCTCGCCAGGGTTCGGTGAGTCGCGCCGGGCTCATCGAGGCGGCCAAAGCGAGCGGCTGCCGGGTCGTCGGGATCACCGCTCCCGCGGGGTACGGCAAGTCGACCCTGCTGTCTCAATGGGCGCTGGCCGAGGATCGTCGTGTCGCTTGGGTGTCCCTCAACGGCTTCGACGACGACCCCGCGGGCCTGCTCACCTTGCTGGCCTCCGCCTACGCTCGCGTCTCGCCGGGCAACGACGACCTGGTCGCCGACATGGGCGGTCTGGGCGTGTCCGCGTTGGGACGCTCCGCGCCGCTCCTCGCCGCGGTGCTCAGCACAAGCCAAGCCCCGTTCGTGCTCATGTTGGACGACCTCCACGAACTCCGGTCACCGGCCTGTCACGATGTCCTGGGGGTAGTGATCTCGGGGATACCTCGCGGGTCTCAACTCGCGGCAGCAAGTCGCTCGGAGCAACCCCACGTCCCGCGGCTACGAGCGGCTGGTGACGCGTGGGAGCTCGGTGCGAGCGACCTGGCCCTGGACGTCGACGCGGCCGAGCAGATCTTCGCGCAAGCACACGTCAGCATCACTCGCGAGGCGGCGGCCGCCGTCACGGAGCGGACAGAAGGCTGGCCAGCCGGCCTCTACCTCGCGGCCATGATCGCCCGAGCCAGCCACGGCCAGGGTCTGACGGTTTCTGGTGACGATCGCTTCGTGGCCGACTACCTCTACCGTGAGTCGCTGAGCCAGCTCCCTGAGAGCACGCAGCGATTCCTACGACGCACTGCGGTGCTCGATCAACTGTGTGCGCCACTGTGCGACGCCCTCCTCGAAGATGCGAGCAGCCAAGATCGCCTCCGCGAGCTCGAGAGCTCGAACTCGTTCCTGATCCCGCTGGATCGTCGGCGAGAGTGGTACCGCTACCACGCACTGTTCCGAGAGTTCCTGCTCGGCGAGCTTCATCGCGCCGAGCCCGACGTCATCATGACGCTGCATCTGCGGGCCGCCGACTGGTACGAGGCAAACGGATCTCCCGTGCTCGCCCTCGAGCACCTGCTGAGCACCACCACCCAGCGAGACCGATGCGTCCAACTGGTGACGCAGCTCGCAATACCGACCTACAAGGCTGGCCACATGTCAACCGTGCGACGGTGGCTGTCGGCGCTCGGCGACCCAGCGATCGAGGACTTCCCCCCGCTGGCCGTGCTTGCCGGCTGGTTCGCGGCGCTGACCGGGCAGACCGCCGAAGCGCAGCGGTGGGCCGCGCTCCTCGACGCCGCTTCGTTTGATCCGGCGCCCGTGGTGGGCACGTCGTTCGACTCTGCGCGGAGGATGTTGCGGGCCGCCATGTGTGCCGCCGGTCCCGAGCAGATGATGAGCGAGGCGAGCATCGCGCTGGCCCAGGAGCCGCCCTGGAGCCCGTGGCGCGATACCGCGCTCTACTTGAACGCCGAAGCGCATCTGCTCACCGGGAACGTCGACCAGGCGTGTGCCCTGTTCGCGGAGTCTTCCTCGGTCGCAGCCACGAACTCCAATGCCGATTGCCTGGTGCTCAGCGAATCCGAGCTCGCACTGGTGGCGATGGATCGCGGGCGATGGGAAGAGGCTGCTGGACGTCTCGAACGTGCCCTCGCCGTTGTCGATGAGCATCGAATGCACGACTACGCCACCAGTGTCCTCGTCGTCGCCGTGGCGGCGCGGCACGCCGTGCACCGCGGCGACCTGGAGCAGGCGGACCGCCTGATCGCGCGGGCGATGCGGGCACGCCCGTCATGCACGTTCGTGATGCCATTCATCGCGGTGGGCGTCCGCATACAGCTCGCCAAGGTGCACTTGGCAAGGGGGGACGTCTCGACCGCTCGTCACCTGCTGCGTGAGATCGACGACATCCTGCTCCATCGACCAGATCTTGGCGCCCTCGTCGACCAGGTCTCCGCGCTGCGCGCACTCCTCACCGCGAGCACGCAGGGTGAACCCGGCGGCGCGCCGCCCCTGACCGCGGCAGAGCTCCGGCTGCTGCCGTACCTCCAGACGCATCTCACGTTGGCCGAGATCGGAGAGCGGCTGTTCGTCTCACGCAACACCGTGGGTTCGGAGGTCACCTCGATCTATCGGAAGCTGGGCGTCTCCTCACGCGCTGACGCGGTGCGGCAGGCGACCGCGGTCGGGCTGCTCGGCGGGTAGCCGTGGTTCTCGTCCGAAGCCGGCGTTCCCCGGACAATCCTGGATCGTCTACCTGAACTGATCCAAGGCCTCGTCGGAGTCGTATCCCAAAGCCAGCGCGAGCTTCGGGGCCGCCGCTACGACACACGGGATCCCGACGACCGGAACGACGCCGACCAGCACGTCGACCATCTCGGCTGCGCTTGCGCCGGCATCGACCGCGGCATCGGCCTGAGATCCGTAGGACGAAACGGCGCCACCGACCGCGGCCAAGGCTGCCAGCCGCACCAGCGCCAGCGTCCTGGGATCCAGCGCACGGTCTGGTTGCGGGGTGTCCCCCTCGTCCCCTGCGGCGCCGAGGAGTTCGTCGAGGAGGTGTTCGTCGTTGATGGCAAGACGGCGCAAAATTTCGATGTGGTCCAAGGCCCACCCCATCCTTCCGTGCCGATGACAGCCGACGACGCCACCACGATGCTGAGTGGCGCGCCACACGTGTCCCGGGATCTGTTCCCAACACACTGAGCGACAGGGCAGAGATCTGCATCACGCAGATCACGTGAATGGTCCAGCTCCGACTTCTCGCGACTGCGACGAGAGGCCAGGCGTGACCGGAACGAGGAGCCAACTTCACGTGTTCTGCGTGACGACACCCCGCGCATCCCGGCCTGATGATCACCGTGGGACTGCTGGTGCTGTTTGCCGGCTTCGCCGCCCTGGCCGGTCAGACGTGGGTCGGGTGGTGGCATCGCGTTGGCGGTCACTGAGCGCCCTGGCCAATTCGTCGGCGCCCTGCGCGAGGAGGACGGACCAATGACGAGCTGGACGGCTGAAGTCGAGTGGCATGAAGACCTGAGGGGAGGCGGGCACCGCCGACTCCTGGCCATCCAGGGACAGGATTGGGGCAGCTTCCATGTGGACTCCGCGACAGGGACCGTGACCGCAACCGTGACCATGGAGGCGCCGGATCTCCTGCTTGCCCTGGACGCTGTTCTGCTCCTCGTGAGAGGCCTCGCCGGACAACAGGTGACGCTGAATCGCATCACCGCCACGGATGCCTACTACGAGTCCGCACTTTCCAGTGGCCGAGCACGGGAGATATCTCGCCGTGCTCGGCGCACAGGTCACTCCCGAGTGTGATCGGAGACAGGTCGGATGGATGTCCTCCCGCTGACGCTGGTCCTGTCCATCATCTTCGGCTGGTGCCTGCTCGCCCGCCTCCTGCAGCGAGCCGGGCTGACCGCTCCGATCGTGTTCGTCGCTGCCGGCTTTGTGCTCGCCGAGGGGCTGGAGATCCTGGATCTCGCGCTCGAACCGCACTTGGTCAAGGTGATCGCCGAGGTGACCCTGGTGTGGGTGCTGTTCGCCGACGCTTCACGGGTTCGACCGAGCCAGTTCCGACGGGACCTCGGCCTGTACGGTCGGCTGCTCGGGGTCGGGCTGCCGTTGACGGTAGCGCTGGGAACGGCAGCCGCGCTGGTGGTGCTCGACGTCGACGTGTGGGCGGCTCTGCTGATCGGTGCCGCGCTCGCGCCGACCGACGCCGCCCTCGGCGCCACCGTGATGTCCGACCCTGCTGTCCCCGGCAAGGTTCGCCGCGCGCTCAACGTCGAAAGCGGGCTCAACGACGGCATCGCCACGCCCATCGTGTTGGTGGCGATCGCCGGGGTCGCCGCAAACGAAGGAATCGCCGGCGTCGAGAGCCCGAGCCGAGCTGTCCTCGCGCTGCTGGTCGGGGTGCTGGCCGGCGCCGCAGTCGGCGGGGCCGGCGGCGCGGCCACCCGCCTGGCCCGACGCCGAGGCTGGCTTTCCGAGGAACTCTCCGGTCCCGCCGTCCTGGCCCTGGCGCTGCTCGCCTACACCGGGGCCTTGTTGGTCGACGGCAACGGATTCGTTGCCGCCTTCGTCGGCGGCCTGGTCTTCGGCGGGGTCGCGGGACGCGGCGGTGAGAAGGAGGTCTACTTCGTGGAACAGTCGGGCGCCGTGGCATCGATGGCCAGCTGGCTGATCTTCGGCGCCCTGGCCGTCCCGGTGATCGGCGACGCGTGGACTCCGAAGGTGCTGGTGTACGCCGTCCTCAGCCTCACCGTGATACGGATGCTGCCCGTGGCGCTCGCCCTGGCTGGCGCCGGCTTCGACCGGTTCGCTGTCGCGTTCGTCGGCTGGTTCGGGCCCCGCGGCCTCGCTTCGGTGATCTTCGCGCTGCTGGCGGTGGAGGATCTGCACGACGCGGGGAAGGACCTCGTCGCGGTCATCGCCTTCACCGTCCTGCTCAGCGTCCTCGCGCATGGCTTCAGCGGCGGGCCGCTCGCGAAACGGTTCAAGGAATCACCAGACCGCAGCACGGCACCCGCTGAACCCTGAGTGTTCGTGCAAGCCGCCATCGCAGCGCCACGTTCTCGACGCTCCGAGCACAGACTGAAGGGAGGAGCGCCCCTCTCCGAAGGGACGCCAGCGACATGTCGAAACGATCCAGCCAGCCGAGCGGGCCCCCGAACCGGAGTCCGCAGAGGACCGCGGTCATTCACCTTGCCGGCCCCACGCTGACCGTCTGGATCTACGACTCAGCAATGGGCGCCGCCGCCGGTGAGGTCCGGCTGAAGGATCTCAAGGGCCGAAACGCGCTCCAGGTCCACGATGCCGTCACGGTCTCGTGGTTGCCCGGGGCCCATCAGCCCCGGATCGGACACCTGCGGCGCGAGACGTCGGCCGCGGCCGCGCGAGGCTCTGTCCTCGGTGGGTTGGTCGACCTGATCTTCCTCGCCCCAGCGGCAGAGGCGGAAGCCGGTCCGGGCATTGCCGCCCTGGCACGGCGGCTCCGCGGCACCGGGATCGACCAGACATTCCTCGAGGAGATCAAGGCGCAACTACGTCCTGAGACCTCAGCGCTGGTCGTGCTGTCGGGCCACGCCGACCTTGACGAGGTCCGCCCCGTCATCGAGCGCGGCTTGGCGCGCGGTGACGTCGTCCTCATGCATGCCCTGCTTTCTGACGACGCTCCAGAAGTGCTGCGTGAGGCCGTGCACGAGCTCCAGAGTCACAGGCTCACAGAGTCCGGGAGCTGGACCAGCCGGGTCCCTGAGACCGGCTCAGAGCGTTCTGGGATCGCCGAGCGCCGCCGCCCGTGTCACGACGTCACCCTCCGCCGCCGGTTCGCGCCCTAACGGTTCGGCCGCCGGGGTCTGAGCGCCTCGTCGCGCACGTGAGGACAACACGAGCGTCGCGATGTGGGCGACGACGACGCCGACGATGATGAGGGGAGTCACTCCGACGCCGGCCTGGGTCATCAGCACGGCCAGCACGATCGAGGCCAACGGAAGTCTGAGCACCGAGACCACGGCGGCGCCGACGAGTACGGCGATGGCGGGCGCCTGCGCGACGTTGGGGATGTGCGAGGCCATGACGCCGCCGACCAGGCCGAGGAAGATCGCCGGGAACGTGGGGCCGCCGCGGGCGGCACCCATGGAGATCGCCCACGCCACGGCTTTGCAGCCGACCAGCAAGGCGAGCACGCCGAGGGACACGCTGTCCGCTTGCTCGAAGACGTCGGCCATCGCGTGTTCGCCCGAGAACAGCACGACCGCGGCACTCTCCCCGCTTGCCCGCTCGAAGACGATGGCCACCGCCCCCACGAGCAACGCGGCCGCCGGGAAAAGCAGGAATGGCCGCTGAGTGACGACACGTTTGGTGAGTCTTGCGACCCCGAACACGGCGAACACCACGATCGCCGCGGCCAGAGCGAACGGGATCGTCCACAGGAAGTCGACGATGGTCGGTGCACCGTAGGTGGGCAGGTGAAGTGGTGGCATGGCGTACGACTCGGTGCTCAGCCCGGTCAGCGAACCGATGCCCACGAATACCAGCGATCCGACGCCTGCGGCGACCAGGCCAGGCAGCATGACCACGGTCATGGTTGCGCCGGCAAGCCCGGCGGCCTCCAGCACGATCACCGCTCCGATGATCGGCGAACCGAAGACGGTGGACAGTGCCGCGAAGCTGGCCGCGGCCCCGAGCACCTGTGTGGCCTGGCCAGGGACCTGTCTGCGGGACAACCGGATGAGGAAGACGGCCACGCCGCCGGCCAGTGCCATCAGCGGCGCCTCCGGCCCGAGCACCAGGCCGAGACCGATGGTGGCCACCGCAGCGATGGCCACACCTGGCAACTCAGCGGGTGTCGTGAGCGTGCCCGTCGTCAGCCCGTTCGAGGGCTCGTGGCCCCCGCGACCGGGCAGCCGGACGACCGCAAATGCGATGAGAAGGCCCGCGACCAACAGCACGGGTAGCGGCCACCACCACGGCACGTCATCGAAACCGACACCTTCGGGCAGATCCACGTAGACCCAATGCTGCAACAGGTGCGTCAGCTCGAGGAACGCCCACGAAACGCAGGACACCACGAGCCCGATGACCGCGGCAGCGACGAGGAGGCGTCGATACTCCCTGCTGCGCATAAGGGCGCTCGGGTCGATCTGACCGGAGTGGGCACCGGCCGCTGACTCCGCTGCGACGGCCGACTCATCCCCGGTGGTCATGTGCCCTCCGTTCTCGCCGTGTGGTCCAAGAGCCAGCCCTCCTTCAAGCGGTTTCGGCCGCATCCCCCAGTCCCGACCCGCAGGTCCCGGCGCGGGGACGACTGTGCTCAATCCATTGAGCG
>CAVVWK010000003.1:0-1162479 GCA_963751975.1 uncultured Actinomycetota bacterium
GCCGACGCGCTCGAGCGCGTCGTCGAGGGCCAGGGGCTGGTGAAGTTCGGGAGGCCGGGCGACGAGTTCGACCCGCGCTTCCACGAGGCGCTGATGCACTCGCACTCGCCCGACGTCACGACGACGACGTGCCAGAACATCGTGTCGGCCGGTTACCAGATCGGCGAGCGGGTGGTCCGGCCCGCGCGGGTCACGGTCGTCGACCCCGTTGACGAGGCGCCCGCCCCTGAGGCCGGCACGGGGTCCGGCGCAGAGTCGGACGCGGGGCCGGCCGCCGCGGAGCCGGGTCCGCAGGGCGAGGGCTGACGCTCCGGCGTACCGCCTGCACCAGCACCGCACGACGCAGACGAGATAGAGGGGAGGAGGGCGCATGACCAGCTCGGACTGGGCGAACAAGGACTTCTACAAGGTCCTCGGCGTCGGCAAGGACGCCTCGGCCGACGACATCAAGAAGGCCTACCGCAAGCTCGCGCGCGCCAACCACCCCGACTCGCATCCCGGCGACAAGGCCGCGGAGGAGCGCTTCAAGGCGATCGCCGAGGCCTACGACGTGATCGGCGACCAGGAGAAGCGGAAGCAGTACGACGAGATGCGGTCCGCGTTCGCGGGCGGCTTCGGGCCGTTCACCACCACCGGCGGCGGACCTGGTGGCCCGGGCGGCACGACCTTCGACGTCAACGACCTCTTCGGGGGCCGGCGGCGGCGGGGGCGGCGGCTTCGGCGACCTCTTCGGGACCATGTTCGGTGGCGGTGGGGGTGGCGGCGCGCGGACGACCCGCACCCAGGCCCGTCGCGGCGCCGACATCGAGACCGAGGCGACCATCGGATTCGCCGACGCCGTCGACGGCGTCACCGTCTCGCTGCGGCTCAGCTCCGATGCTCCGTGCCCGGACTGCTCGGGCACCGGGGCGCGGTCCGGCACCGTGCCGCGGGTCTGTCCCGAGTGCGAGGGCGTCGGCATGCGCGCCGCGTCGGTGGGCGGCGCGTTCACGATGAACGAGACCTGCCCGGCCTGCGGTGGCCGCGGCCTCGTCGTCGACGACCCGTGCCCGACCTGCCACGGCTCCGGCCGCGGTCTGTCCAACCGCACCATCTCGGCGCGGATCCCGGCCGGGGTCAAGGACGGCCAGCAGATCCGGCTGCGCGGCAAGGGCGCGAGCGGCGAGCGCGGCGGGCCTCCGGGCGACCTCTACGTCACCGTGCACGTCGACGGCGCACCCGCTGTTCGGGCGGCGCGGCGACAACCTGACGCTGACCGTCCCGGTCGCGTTCCACGAGGCCGCGCTCGGTGCGGACATCAAGGTGCCGACCCTCGACGGCGCCCCGGTCACGGTCAAGATCCCCGCGGGCACGCCCAACGGCCGCACGTTCCGGGTGCGGGGCAAGGGCGTGCCGCGCAAGGACGGCCATCGCGGTGACCTGCTGGTCACCGTCGACGTACAGGTGCCGGCCCACCTCGACGAGGCAGGGCGGGCGGCCGTCGAGGCCTACCGGGAAGCGGTCGGCGGCAGCGACCTGCGCAGCAAGCTCTTCGAAGGTGGCGCGAGATGACTCACCCCGCGAGACCACTCGCTGCGGCCCCTCCTGAGCCCGTCGAAGCGGCTCGCGCTCCCACGGGGACCCCGATGAGCGCCGAGCGGTTCCGTGCGACGACCGGGCAGCCCGGGCCGGACGTCCCCGTCTACGTCATCAGCGTGGCCGCGGAGCTGACCGGGCTGCACCCGCAGACGCTGCGCAGCTACGACCGGCTCGGCCTGGTCCGTCCCGGTCGGGCCCTGGGCGGTGGGCGTCGCTACTCGTGGCGCGACATCGAGCTGCTCCGTGAGGTCGCCCAGCTGACCGCCAGCGGCATCGGGCTCGAGGGGGTACGCCGGATCCTCGAGCTCGAGCACCAGGCCGACGCGCTTCGGCACCGGGTGGCCGAGCTCGAGCAGGAGCTCGATGCGACGCATCGTGCGCTGCGGGTCTCCCGAGCCGACCCCTCCGCGCCGAACCTGCCCGCGGTCCGCACGGTCCCCGGCCAGTCCGTCACCGTCTGGCGCCGCAGCACCCGCTAGCCATGAACGATTCGTCTGCGGTTCGCCCGTGTGAATCACCCCAAAGACCGCAGACGAATCGTTGTTGAAGGAGAACTCATGGACGCCTCGAAGTTCACCACCCGCAGCCAGGAAGCGATCAACACCGCGATCTCGACCGCCAACGCGGGCGGTCACCCCCAGGTCGAGGCCGTGCACCTGCTCGCCGCGCTGCTCGCGCAGCCCGACGGGATCGCGCGGCCCCTGTTGGAGGCGGCCGGCGTGCAGCCCGCCGCGGTCGTGGCCGGCGTCGAGGCCGAGCTGAAGAGGCTCCCGGCCGCGTCGGGCGCCACGGTCGGCGCGCCGTCGTACTCCCGCGCCGCGCTGCAGGTGCTCAGCTCGGCCGGCGACATCGCGGCGGAGATGAAGGACGACTACATCTCCACCGAGCACCTGCTGATCGCCGCCGCGACCGTCGAGAGCCCGGTGCGCACCCTGCTCACCGAGGCGGGCGCGAGCGCGGAGGCGTTGCGCGGGGCGCTGACCAGCGTGCGCGGGACCCAGCGGGTCACCACGCCGGACCCGGAGTCGACGTACCAGGCGCTGGAGAAGTACGCCGTCGACCTGACCGCGGCCGCCAAGGAGGGCAAGCTCGACCCGGTCATCGGCCGCGACGCGGAGATCCGCCGGGTCATCCAGGTGCTGTCGCGGCGCACCAAGAACAACCCGGTGCTGATCGGCGAGCCCGGCGTCGGCAAGACCGCGGTCGTCGAGGGGCTGGCCCAGCGGGTCGTCGACGGCGACGTGCCCGACTCGCTCAAGGGCCGCAGGGTGCTCTCGCTCGACCTGGCCGCGATGGTCGCCGGCGCGAAGTACCGCGGCGAGTTCGAGGAGCGCCTCAAGGCCGTGCTCGAGGAGATCAAGGCCGCCGAGGGTCAGGTCATCACGTTCATCGACGAGCTGCACACCGTCGTCGGTGCAGGCGCCGGCGGCGACTCGGCCATGGACGCCGGCAACATGCTCAAGCCGATGCTGGCCCGCGGCGAGCTGCGGATGATCGGCGCCACCACGCTCGACGAGTACCGCGAGCGGATCGAGAAGGACCCGGCCCTGGAGCGCCGCTTCCAGCAGGTGTTCGTGGGCGAGCCGTCGGTGGAGGACACCGTCGCGATCCTGCGTGGCCTGCAGGAGAAGTACGAAGCGCACCACGGGGTGAAGATCACCGACCAGGCGCTGGTGGCGGCGGCGATGCTGTCCGACCGCTACATCTCCGGGCGGCAGCTGCCCGACAAGGCCATCGACCTGGTCGACGAGGCGGCGTCCCGGCTGCGGATGGAGATCGAGTCCTCCCCCGAGGAGGTCGACCAGCTCCGCCGGGTCGTGAACCGGATGCGGATGGAGGAGCTCGCCCTCGAACGGGAGACCGACGAGGCGTCCCGCGAGCGGCTCGGCCGGCTGCGCGCCGACCTCGCCGACCGCGAGGAGGAGCTGCGTGGGCTCGAGGCCCGGTGGGACCGCGAGAAGGCCGCCCTCGAGGGGTCGGGCGAGCTGCGCAAGCAGATCGACCAGCTCCGCTCGGAGGCGGAGCGGTTCCAGCGCGACGGTGACCTGGCCAAGGCCAGCGAGATCCTCTACGGGCAGATCCCGGCGCTGGAGAAGCAGCTCGAGGCGGCCGCCGAGGCCGAGCAGGCCGTCGCAGGCGAGGAGCCGATGGTCCGCGAGGAGGTCGGTGCGGAGGAGATCGCCGACGTCGTCGAGGCATGGACCGGCATCCCGACCGGCCGGCTGCTCGAGGGCGAGACCGCCAAGCTGCTCCGCATGGAGGAGGTCATCGGCGAGCGGCTGATCGGCCAGAAGGCAGCGGTCGCCGCCGTGTCCGACGCGGTACGCCGCTCCCGGGCCGGCATCTCCGACCCGGACCGTCCGACCGGCACCTTCCTGTTCCTCGGCCCGACCGGCGTCGGCAAGACCGAGCTCGCCAAGTCGCTTGCCGACTTCCTGTTCGACGACGAGCGGGCGATCATCCGCATCGACATGAGCGAGTACTCCGAGAAGCACAGCGTCGCCCGGCTGGTGGGTGCGCCCCCCGGCTACGTCGGCTACGAGGAGGGCGGCCAGCTCACCGAGGCGGTGCGGCGCCGGCCCTACAGCGTGGTGCTGCTCGACGAGGTCGAGAAGGCGCACCCCGAGGTCTTCGACATCCTGCTGCAGGTGCTCGACGACGGCCGGCTCACCGACGGGCAGGGCCGCACCGTCGACTTCCGCAACATGGTGCTGATCCTGACGTCCAACCTCGGCTCCATGTACCTCGTCGACCCCACCCTCGACGACGAGCAGAAGCGCGAGTCGGTGATGGGCGTCGTGCGGCAGTCGTTCAAGCCGGAGTTCCTCAACCGGCTCGACGAGGTGGTCATGTTCGACGCGCTCACCCGCGACGAGCTCTCGCACATCGTGGACCTCCAGGTGGCCGAGCTCGGGCGCCGGCTGGCGGTGCGGCGGATCGCCGTCGACGTCACCAAGGAGGCGCACGAGTGGCTGTCGCGCACCGGCTACGACCCGGCGTACGGCGCCCGTCCGCTGCGTCGACTGGTGCAGACCGCCATCGGCGACCCGCTCGCCCGGATGCTGCTCGCCGGCGAGGTGAAGGACGGCTCGTCGGTGACCGTGGACGTGTCGGAGACGGGCGACTCGCTCACCCTCACGCCCGCGTGACCGCACGCACCGCCGGGTTGGGCGTGCATGGTGGAATTGCCGCATGAGTGAGCCGACGACGCTGCCGCGTCCGCGTCAGGTGACGACCGCGTCGATCATCGGCGGGCTCGGGAGCCTGCTGCTCGTCGTCTCGCTGTTCGACCTGATGAGCGGGCTGCACAGCATCGAGGCGCGCGAGCAGATCGCCGAGAACCTCGCCTCGCCCGCCTACGAGGGGCTCGGCGTCGACGCGGCGTTCGTCACCGACGCGCTGCGCACCCTTCTCCTCGTCACCGGCGCGCTCGCCGCGGCCGGGGTGGTGCTCGCGGTCTACGTGTTCCAGCGGCACCGCGGCGCCCGCCTCGGGTTCGGGATCGCGGCGGCGCTGCTGTTCGTGAGCACGTTCGTGCTGGCGGACTGGATCCCGGGGGTGCCGTTCGGGATCACGGTGGTGATGGCGTTCGCGGCGTCCCTGCTGTGGAGCCCGCCGGTGCGGGACTGGTACGCCGGCCGTGCCCCCGCCGCCCGCGAGGAATCCACCCGGTCCTCTCGTCCCGGTCCGACGACGGCCGCCTGGGCACCGCCGACGGCGCAGTCCCAGCCGCCCGAGGCGGACCCCCCGCGTCCGGAGGACCGCACCGACGCGCCGCAGCCCGCGCCGGCGGTGTACCCCTACGGTGGGCAGCGTCCCGCCGAAGGACCCTCCTCCTGGGCGCCGCCGCCGTCTGGCGTCCGCCCGGTCGACCCGGACCGCCGCCCCGGCCAGGTGACCGCGGCCGTCGTGCTCACCTGGATCGTCGCGCCGGTGGTGGCCTTCGCGTTCTTCCTGGTCGTGATGATGCTGATGGTCGCCCGCGACACCCTGCTCGAGGCGTTGCGGGAGACGCCCGAGCTGGAGTCGTCGGGGTTCACGACCGGCGAGCTCATGGCCGCACTGTGGGCGGCCAGCGCGATCCTGCTGTTCTGGTGCCTGGTGGCGTGCGTGCTGGCGTTCCTGGCCTTCCGCAGGCAGGGGTGGGCACGGGGTGTATTGGTCGGGTCGGCGGTGATGGCCACGCTGGTCTCGCTGGTCGCGTTCCCGCTCGGCCTGCTGGTGGCCGTGCCGGCCGCCGCGTCGGCTGGGCTGCTGCTCAGCGGTCCCGCGCGGGCCTGGTACGCCGCGCCGCGTGGTCCGACCGCGGGCCCGCGGCCGCCGTCGTACCCGCAGCAGCCTCTGCCACCGCCGCCGCCGCCGCAGAGACAGGACAAGCCGCCGGTCTGGTGAGCGTGTCCGGTGGTCAGGCGCGCAGGTCGGCCGCGCCGAGCCGGCGGATGCCCTCCTCGATGACGGCCGCCTCCTTGCAGAACGCCCACCGGACCATGTGCCGGCCCTCCTCCTGGTCGTCGTAGAAGGCCTGCGACGGGATCGCAACCACCCCGGCGCGCTCGGGAAGCGCCAGGCAGAACGCCTTCGCGTCGGCGTGGCCGTAGCGGCGGACGTCGGTCGAGACGAAGTACGTCGCCTCCGGCACGAACACGTCGAGGTCGAGGCGGGACAGCCCGTCGCAGAGCAGGTCGCGCTTCGCCTGAAGATCCTTGGCCAGCAGGTCGTAGAAGCCGGCCTCCTGGTCGAGCGCGTGCGCGATCGCGGGCTGCAGCGGCGCGGCGTTGCTGAACGTGAGCCACTGCTTCGCCGAGTACACCGTCGCCACCAGGTCGGCCGGCCCGGTCGCCCAGCCGACCTTCCAGCCGGTGAACGAGAACGTCTTGCCGGCGCTGGAGATCGACACCGTGCGGTCCCACATGCCCGGCAGCGTGCAGATCGGCACGTGCTCGCGGCCGTCGTACACGCAGGTGCTCGTAGACCTCGTCGGTCACCACCAGCGTGTCGTGCTCGACGGCCAGCCGCGCCACCTCAGCGAGCTCCGCGCGGGTGAGCACCGCGCCGGTCGGGTTGTGCGGGCGAGTTCAGCAGGATCAGCTTGGTGCGGTCGGTGACGGCGGCGCGGAGCTCGTCGAGGTCGAGGCGGAACCCCGGGCGCGCGCAGGGTGACCGGGCGCCGTACGCCGCCGGCCATCTCGATGCACGCGACGTAGGAGTCGTAGAACGGCTCGAGCACCACGACCTCGTCGCCGGGGTCGACCAGCGCGAGCAGCGCGGCCGCGATCGCCTCGGTTGCGCCGGCGGTGACGACCACCTGGGTCTCGGGGTCGAGCTCGATGCCGTAGTGCCGGGCCTGGTGGGCGGCGACCGCCGCGCGCAGCTCGGGTACGCCGGGCCCGGGGGCGTACTGGTTGCGGCCGGCCCGCAGGGCCTCGACCGCGGCCTCGACGACGGCCGGCTGGCCCGTCCACGTCGGGGAACCCCTGGCCGAGGTTGAGCGCGCCGGTGCGCACGGCCAGCGCGGACATCTCCGCGAAGATCGTCGGCGGGACGTTCTGCAGGCGGCGGGCGGTGCGCGGGCTGGGTGTGGCCATCTGCCCGAATCTAGTCGCGGCACCGAGATCCAGCCGGTGAGGGATGATCGGGGGATGGGTGGGCAGTCGCGCGGACGGCGCCGGGTGACGTTCTGGCTGGGGGCCGGCCTGGTCGCGGCCGGGCTCGCGCTGCTCGGGTACGTCGGCTGGCAGCTCATCGGCACCAACATCGTCTCCGAACGTCGGCATGCCGAGACAGTCGAGGACCCTGGAGCGGCAGTGGCGCGAGGCGCCGTCGACCGTCGTGGAGGGTGCTGGCCGGCCACAGGCGGTGCGGGTGTCTCTCGGTGAGCCGTTCGGCCTCGTGCGGATCCCGCGGTTCGGCAACGACTACGTCAGTGCCGATGCTGGAGGGGGTGGGCAACGAGGCGCTGGCCGGCGGCTTCGGGCACTTCCCGAGGTCTGCGCGACCCCGGCGAGGCCGGGGCAACTACGCGCTGGCGGCGCACCGGGTCACCCACGGCGAGCCGCTGCGCGACATGCCGTCGCTGCGTCCCGGCGACAAGGTGCTCGTGGAGACCCGGGACACCGTCTACACCTACGAGATCGACACCGACCCGATTCGTCGTGACCTTCCGGGACGTCTGGGTGGTCGGCGAAGAAGCCGAAGAACCCCGACCCGGCCGGGGCGAACCCCGCCGACGACCCGCGTCTGATCACGCTCACCACCTGTGCCGAGATCTTCCACACCGACGACCGGATGATCGCCTTCGGCCACCTCGTCTCCGCGGAGCCGCAAGCCGCCTGCATAGGCTGAGGCCCGTGACCGAGAACAGCCTGGCTCGCGACATCGACTCCACCTGCCGGCTCACCGGTGACTTCCTGCTGCGCTCCGGGCAGCGGGCCACGGAGTACTTCGACAAGTACCTCTTCGAGGCCGAGCCGGCGCTGCTCGCCCGGGTGGTCGAGGAGCTGGTCGGGCTCGTCCCGGCGGACACCGAGGTCCTCGGCGGCCTCGAGCTCGGCGGGGTGCCGATCGCGACCGTGCTGAGCCAGCGCACCGGGCTGCCGACCGTGTTCGTGCGCAAGAAGGCCAAGGAGTACGGCACCTGCAAGCTCGCCGAGGGCTCCGACGTCCGCGGCCGCCGGGTGACGCTGGTCGAGGACGTGATCACGACCGGCGGCGCCGTTCGCGACGCGACCCGGGAGCTCCGCGCCGCCGGCGCCACCGTCGAGGTGGTCCTGTGCGCGATCGACCGTTCGCCGGACGGCGAGAACCCGCTCGCCGACGTCGGTCTCGAGGTGCGACCGGTGCTGACCAAGGCCGAGCTGGACGCGGTGTCGGCCGGCTGAGCTGTCGGTGGCTCGGCGGGGGCCAATTACCACGGGACCGTGGTAATCCACCGCTCCCCGTGGTGAGTTCACCCCGGGAAGGGGCCGTTCACCACGGGACCGTGGTAATCCACCCGCCCCCTTCTCAGTCCTCGGTGAGCTCGCCGAGCTTGCGGGCGGCGCGCTCGCGCAGCATCTCGATCGCGATCGGTACGACGGCGATCGCCACGAACGCCAGGATCATCACCTCGACGTTGTCACGCACGAACGGGATCGAGCCCAGGTAGTAGCCGAGCACGGTGACGCCGGCGGCCCACGCCAGCCCGCCGATTGCGGAGTAGACCATGAACTTCCGGAAGCTCATCGTCCCGACGCCGGCCATCACCGTGATGAACGTGCGCACCACCGGGACGAACCGGGCCAGCACGATCGCGCGGCTGCCGTACCGGTCGAAGAAGTCGTGCGTCTTCTCGACGTACTCCTTCTTGAACAGTCGCGAGCCCTCCCGACGGAACACGCTCGGGCCGAGCCTGTCGCCGATGACGTAGCCGCAGACGTTGCCGAGCATCGACGCCGCGAACAGCACGAGGCAGCACACCCACAGCGGGTAGGAGACCTTGTCCTGTGCGACGAGCAGCCCCACGGTGAACAGCAGCGAGTCGCCGGGCAGGAAGAACCCGATCAGCAGTCCGCACTCGGCGAACACGATCGCGGCGGCGCCCCACAGGGCGTAGTCGCCGAACCGGTCGAGCATCGTCGCCGGGTCGAGCCAGTCGATGCCCAGCAGGAGGGGTGCGATCACCGCAGGAGCCTAGTCGGCGGCGGGTGTCGCTCGACGTCGGGCGTGCGGCGGCCGATTACCACGGTCCCGTGGTAATCGCCCCCTCCCCGTGGGGAGTTCACCACGGGAACCGGGAGATTCACAGGGGACCGTGGTAATCAGCCACCCGGCGGCGGCAACGCGTCCGTCGACTCGATCACGCCCATCCCGGTGATCCGGAGCAGGTCGGCGACCACCGACCGGATCTGGGCCAGGATCACCTCCGACGACAGGTCGTGCGTGCGCTCCACCTGCGCGGTGGCGAACGCGACGGCGAGCAGGGCGGGCTGGGCGGCCGAGGGCATCCGGTCGTTCTCCAGCTCCTCGGCGACCCGGTCGGCGGCCTCCGCCAGCTCGCCGCAGAGCACCGCCAGCCCGCGCGGCACGGGCTCGTGCCGGTGGGCCGCGACGGCCGCCCGGCGTACGACGACGCGGGTGTTGCGCAGCGCCAGGTCCAGCGGCTCCACGAGCTCGGCCATCCGGCGCAGCGGCTCCCGGTGCCGCAGCCGGAACGGCGACGACGCGACCACCGACAGCCCCTCGTCGGAGGCGTCCTGCAGCTCCCGGATCAGCACGTCGGTGGCGCGCGCGTCCGACAGCAGCTCCAGCGCCGGCTCGACCTCCCCGTCGTGCATCACCCCGGACGCGCCGCGGAGCAGCTCCGCGATCTTCCGTACGACGACGGCCGCCTGCAGGCGGGGACGGCGCAACGGCGCCCGCGGCACCGCCGTCGCGGCCACGACGGCCACCGCACCGCCGATCAGCGCGTCGGTCCATCGGGTCAGCGCCGCGCCCGGGTCGGGGAGCAGCGTGGTGACCACGATCGACTGCACCGCGGCCTGGGTCACGAACAGCCGGCTCGGCGTCCAGCAGGAACGCGACCGACATCGAGGCGGCCACCACGACGAGGAGCTGCCAGGCGCCGGAGCCGAACTGCACCACGAACAGGTCCGCGACGAAGACGCCGATCGCCACGCCCAGCGTGACCTCGACGACCCGGCGCAGCCGCTGGCCGTAGGACGTGCCGAGGCAGAGCACCGCGGCGATCGGCGCGAAGAACGGGATGTCGTGACCGAGCAGGTCCGCGGCCACGAACCAGGAGAGACCGGCGGCGACGGCACACTGCCCGATGTGCCAGGCGTTGGTGCGGAGCCGGCGCAGGCGCTGCTCGACCGACGTACGACCGCGCTGCAGCGCACGGTCCAGGGTCTGCTGGGCGTCCACGGGCTCAGGCTGCCAGACAAGTCCCAGCCCGCGGCGCGGCCGGGCCGGTCAGGCGTCGGTGTCCGCGGTGGCGGCCCTGCGGTGCCGCCAGTACTCCACCGCCATCGGCAGCACCGACACGAACACGATCACCAGCACCGCGGCCTCGATGTTGTGCTGGAGGAACTCGATGCCGCCGAGGAAGTACCCGAGCAGCGTCAGCCCGGTCGCCCACAGCACCGCGCCGACGAACGACCAGACGAAGAAGTGCCGCCGGTCCATCTTGCCGATCCCCGCGACCACGGTGATGAACGTGCGCACGATGGGCACGAAGCGACCCAGCACGAGGGCCCGGGCGCCGTACTTCTCGAAGAACTCGTGGGTCTGGTCGAAGTACTTCTTCTTGATGAACCGACCGGTGTGCTCCTGCAGCGGCTCCCCGATGGCGCGGCCGATCTCGTAGCCGACCACGTTGCCGAGGAACGCCGCCAGGCTGAGGATCACGCAGGCAGCGACGATGCCGATGTCGATGCCCGCCTCGCCGGCCTGCGACCGGTGCACGAACAGGCCGACGCTGAACAGCAGCGAGTCGCCCGGCAGGATCGGGAACAGCAGCCCGCACTCGATGAACACGATCGCGACGCTGACCCAGAACATCTGGTCCCCGAACCGGTCGAGCAGCCACTCGGGGTCCATCCAGTCGATCCCGAGCAGCATCGGGACGGCCAGCAACGTGTCGATCACCCGTGAACCCTAACTGCCGCGCCACCTACGATCTCCGGGTGGACGACGTGCAGCCCGAGCAGCCCCGCGCGCCGTACGACCCGATGCCGCACGGTCCGCCGGAGGTGGGCGTCGGGCCGTGGCGCGGTCCGTGGCCCGAGGGCGAGCAGTACGACGCCCGGCTGCTCGCCGAGGGCGACCGGCGCAACGTCGTGGACCGCTACCGGTACTGGACGATGGAGGCCATCGTCGCCGACCTCGACAGGCGGCGGCACGGCTTCCATGTCGCGATCGAGAACTGGCAGCACGACTTCAACATCGGCACCATCGTGCGCACCGCCAACGCGTTCCTCGCCGCGGAGGTGCACATCGTCGGCAACCGGCGGTGGAACCGTCGCGGCGCGATGGTCACCGACCGCTACCAGCACGTGCGGCACCATCCGTCCGTCGCCGAGCTCGCCGACGACCTGCACGCGCGCGGCGTCACGTTGCTCGGCATCGACAACCTGCCGGGGTCGGCGCCGATCGAGACGCTCGCCCTGCCGCGCGACGTCTGCCTGCTGTTCGGCCAGGAGGGCCCGGGTCTGTCCGACGCGGCACGGCAGGCCTGCGACGGGACCTTCTCGATCACCCAGTTCGGGTCCACCCGGTCGATCAACGCCTCCGCCGCGGCCGCGATCGCGATGCACACGTGGATCCGCCAGCACGCCGATCTCGACGGCGAGCACTCCTGGCTCGGGTGATCCCCGCGAGCTACAGCGGGAGCAGGCCCGCCTCGGTGAGCAGGCCGCCGACCAGCATCAGCAGCGCACCCGCCAGGGCGAGGCCGGCCAGGATCACCGCCGCGCGCGCCGCGTGTGCCTCCCAACCCGTGCCTTGCCGCAGCCCGGGTCGGGCCAGCAGCACGACGACCACCGTCATCACCAGGCAGGCGACCGCCTGCGACATGAAGTAGCCGAACGGTCCGACGTTGGCGCCGACGCCCTGGCCGAGCACCGCCTGCAGCCCGGCGACGAGGATGCTGTTGCCGGTCAGGGTCACGAACCCCAGCACCACGGCCGCCACCGACGTGGCCTGGGTTGTGAACACGCCGTGCAGCGCGCCCTCGGCCCGGGAGAACGGGTCCTGGCCCCGGTTGGTGGTGTCGCTCATCGTTCCCCCTGGGTCTCGGCCGGCGGCTGTGCGGACACCCTAGCTATTAGGTGGTCTCGACAGGCTCGACGAACGGTGACTCAGCAGTCGATCTCGAACAGCGGGCCGGCGGCGGTGACCTCGGTGCCGGGCTCCCCGAGCACGCGCGCCTCGAACGGGCAGTCGAGTACGACGACGGCGCAGACCGAGGAGTGCCCGGCGGCCTCGACGTAGCCGGGGTCCCAGGTCACCACCTCGTCGCCCGCGCTGACCCGGGTCTGCTCCTCGAGGAGTGCGGTGAATCCGTCGCCGTTGAGGTGCACGGTGTCCATCCCGAGGTGCACCAGCACGCCGGGGCCGCGGTCGCTGACCACGACGAATGCGTGCGGGTGCACCTTGGCGAGCACACCGTCGATCGGGGCGACCGCGGTCTGGGTCCCGGCCTTGGGCCGGATGGCCGCGCCCGGACCGACCAACCCGGCGGCGAACACCGGGTCGGGCAGGTCGCTGACCTCCTCACGGAGGCCGGAGACCGGGGCGAGCACCTCGACCATCACCGCTCACCCCGACGGGCCGCGGGCGGCCGGTGCGCGCGCATCAGAGCAGCTCTTCGATCTGGGACGCGATCGTGTCGGCGTCCGGGCCGACCACGACCTGCACGACCGAACCGGCCCGCATGATCCCGTGCGCCCCCGCGTCCTTGAGCGCGATCTCGTCGACCAGCGCGGTGTCGGCCAGGGCGGTCCGGAGGCGGGTGATGCAGGCCTCGATCTCGACGATGTTGGTGCTGCCGCCCAGGCCGGCGACGATCTGCTCGGCTTGGCTCATGGCTGAATTGAACCACCCGGCTGAGGGGTACACATGGAGGGAGCCCCGGTCTCGATCTCGGGAGGAGGACCGATGGACGCCGACAGCCGGGCGGGTGCCGACGCCCGCCCGTCGACGCCCCCTGCCGAGACCGAGACCGCCCCCCGCCTGGGGCTCGGTGCGCTGCAGCGACTCGGTCGCAGCCTGATGCTGCCGATCGCGGCGCTCCCGGTCGCCGCGATCCTGCTGCGCCTCGGCCAGCCGGACATGCTGGGTGCGGGCGACTCCGGTCTCGCGCTCGCGTCCCGGTGGCCGTTCCTCGAGCCGGTCGCCGACGTGCTCGCGGCCGCGGGCGGCACGCTGTTCGCCCACCTCGGCCTGCTGTTCGCCGTCGGCGTCGCGGTCGGGTTCGCCCGGAAGTCCGACGGCTCCACCGCGCTCGCCGCCGTGGTCGGCTACCTCGTGTTCGACGAGGTCACCACCGCCATGTCGCCGTACGTCCTCGAACCCGCCGTCGGCACCTCCTCGGAGGTCATCGACTACGGCGTGTTCGGCGGCATCGTCATCGGCCTCGTCTCGGCGCGTGCTGTGGCAGCGCTTCTACCGGATCAAGCTGCCGACCTACCTGGCCTTCTTCGGCGGCCGTCGGTTCGTCCCGATCATCACCGCCAACGTCGCGCTCCTCCTCGGCGTGGCGCTGTCGTTCGTCTACCCGCTCTTCGACCAGGGCCTCACCACCCTCGGCGAGTGGCTCGTCGGCAACGACATCATCGGCGCGTTCGTGTACGGCGTCGTCAACCGGCTGATGATCCCGTTCGGGCTGCACCACATCATCAACTCGGTGCCGTGGTTCGTGGTCGGCGAGTACCAGACGCCGACCGGTGAGGTGGTCCGCGGCGACATCGCCCGCTTCCTGAGCGGTGACCCGACCGCCGGCGCGTTCATGACCGGCTTCTTCCCGATCATGATGTTCGCGCTGCCGGCGGCCGCGCTGGCGATCTACCACGAGGCGAGCCCGGGCCGCCGGAAGGTCGTCGGCGGCGTGATGCTCTCGGGCGCGCTGACGTCGTTCGTCACCGGCGTCACCGAACCGCTCGAGTTCGCGTTCATGTTCGTGGCCTGGCCGCTGTTCCTGATGCACGCGGTGCTGACCGGGACGTCGCTGGCTCTGGTCAACGCGCTCGGGATCAAGCACGGCTTCGCGTTCTCCGCCGGCGCGATCGACTACACCCTGAACTTCACCCCGGCCACCCAGCCGCTGCTGCTGGTGCCGATCGGGCTCGCGTACGCCGCCCTCTACTACCTGCTGTTCCGGCTGGTGATCCGACGGTTCGACCTGGGCACGCCGGGCCGCGAGCGCCACGAGCCCGAACGCGAGGGACGGACCACCTCCTGATCGGCTTGCTCCCTCGTACGACGTCCGCCGTAGGGTGTTGGCACCGGCCGACCCCAGCTCGACACAGGAGACGAACATGCCGATCGCCACTCCCGAGGTGTACGCGGAGATGCTCGACAAGGCGAAGCGCGATTCCTTCGCCTACCCGGCCATCAACGTCAGCTCCTCGCAGACGCTCAACGCCGCCCTGAGGGGCTTCGCCGACGCCGGCAGTGACGGGATCATCCAGGTGTCCACCGGTGGTGCGGAGTACCTCTCCGGGCCGACCGTGAAGAACATGGTCACCGGGTCGGTCGCCTTCGCCTCGTTCGCCGCCGAGGTCGCGAAGAGCTACCCGGTCAACATCGCGCTGCACACCGACCATTGCCCCAAGGACAAGCTCGACGGCTTCGTCCGGCCGCTGCTCGACATCTCCGTCGAGCGCGTCAAGAACGGCCAGCAGCCGCTGTTCCAGTCGCACATGTGGGACGGCTCGGCCGTGCCGCTCGACGAGAACCTCGCGATCGCCCAGGAGCTGCTGGAGAAGGCCGACGCCGCCAACATCGTGCTCGAGATCGAGGTCGGCGTGGTCGGCGGCGAGGAGGACGGCGTCGTGGGCGGGTCGGGCGACAAGCTCTACAGCACCACCGACGACGCGCTGGCGACGGTCGCGGCGCTCGGCACCGGCGAGAAGGGCCGCTACATGACGGCGCTGACCTTCGGCAACGTGCACGGCGTCTACAAGCCGGGCAACGTCAAGCTGCGTCCGGAGATCCTCAAGCAGGCCCAGGACGCAGTGGTCGAGAAGCTCGGCCTCGACGCCGGCTCGAAGCCGTTCGACCTGGTCTTCCACGGCGGCTCCGGCTCCCTGGCCGAGGAGATCGCGGCCGCGGTCGACTACGGCGTCGTCAAGATGAACGTCGACACCGACACCCAGTACGCCTTCACCCGCCCGGTGGCCGGGCACATGTTCAGCAACTACGACGGCGTGCTGAAGGTCGACGGCGAGGTGGGCAGCAAGAAGGCCTACGACCCGCGGGCGTGGGGCAAGGCCGCCGAGGCGGGCATGGCCGCGCGCGTCGTTGAGGCCTGTGAACACCTCCGCTCCACAGGAACATCCGTATCCGCCTAGTCACCCCTCGAGCCGCGCCCACACCGTCACGTCGGTCGGCACCCGCCCGTCGGGCAGGGCCTCGCTCGCCAGCAGCACCTCGGCACCCTCGGGCAGCGCGACGGCGTGCGACCCGAAGTTGGTGAGCACGAGGTAGGACCCGCTCGGCGTGCTCCGCACCAGCGCGAGCACGTCGGCGCCGTACTCCTCCGACACCGCCACCTCGCCGGTGCCCAGCCCCAGCTCCCTGCGCAGGGCGAGCAGCGAGCGGTACAGCTCCAGCGTCGAGCCGGGGTCGCCGGTCTGGACGTCGACGGCGTACCGGGCGAACGACTCCGGCTGCGGCAGCCAGCTCTCGCCGGTGTCGCTGAAGCCGTACGCCGGGGCGTCGGACCGCCACGGGATCGGGACCCGGCAGCCGTCGCGGCCGACCACGGTGCCGCCGTGCCGGAACCACGACGGGTCCTGCCGGTGCTCGTCGGCGAGCATGCTGTGCTCGGGCAGGCCGAGCTCCTCGCCCTGGTAGAGGTACGCCGAACCGGGCAGCGCCAGCATCAGCGCCGACGCCGCGCGGGCCCGCCGCAGCCCCAGCTCGGCGTCCGGTTGCGGGTCCCGGGGCCCGAGCCCGTGGTGGTCGTGCTTGCCGGGCCTGGCCAGGCCGAGCCGGCTGGCGTGCCGCACCACGTCGTGGTTGCTCAGCACCCAGGTCGTCGGCGCGCCGACCAGGGCGTTGGCCCGCAGGGACGTCTCGATCGCCTCGCGCACCTCGGCGGCGGCCCACAGCGAGCCCAGGTAGTGGAAGTTGAAGGCCTGGTGCATCTCGTCGGGGCGCAGGTAGAGGGCGAGCCGCGAGGCGGGCTCCACCCAGGCCTCGGCGACCATCATCCGGTCCCCTGGGCGGCCGTACTCGTCGAGCACCTCCCGCCAGGCGCGGTAGATCTCGTGCACGCCGTCCTGGTCCCACATCGGCGGCCGGACGCCGTCGGAGTTCTCGCCCTCGAGCAGCTCCTGCTCGTGGTCCCAGTCGGGCAGGCCCTCGGCCTTGACCATGCCGTGCGCGACGTCGACCCGGAAGCCGTCGACGCCGCGGTCGAGCCAGAACCGGAGGACGTCGAGGAACTCCGCGCGCACCTCGTCGTTCTGCCAGTTCAGGTCGGGCTGCTTGACGTCGAACATGTGCAGGTACCACTGACCGGGGGTGCCGTCCGGCTCGGTCACGCGGCTCCAGGCCGGTCCGCCGAAGACGCTGCGCCAGTCGTTCGGCGGCTCCGACCCGTCGGCCCCGGTGCCGTCGCGGAACAGGTAGCGGTCGCGCTCGGGCGAGCCCGGGCCGGCGCCGAGGGCGGCGCGGAACCACGCGTGCTCGTCGGAGGTGTGGTTGGGCACCAGGTCGGCGATCACCTTGAGGCCGAGCGCGTGCGCCTCGACGATCAGCGTCTCGGCGTCCGTCAGCGTGCCGAACAGCGGGTCGACGGCGCGGTAGTCCGCCACGTCGTACCCGCCGTCGGCCATCGGCGAGACGTAGTACGGCGAGATCCAGATCGCGTCCACGCCGAGGTCCGCGAGGTAGGGCAGCCGGGCCGTGATGCCGGGCAGGTCGCCGACGCCGTCTCCGTTCCCGTCGGCGAACGAGCGGGGGTAGACCTGGTAGACGACGGCGTGCTGCCACCAGCGGGCGGTCTCGTCGGCCGGCGCCGGGCTGCTCGGGAGCGGCGTGAGTGCGGGGGTCGAAGTCACCGGACCATGGTGAGTCATCACGGCGGCGGCGCACGCGGCACCCCGGTCCTACCGGACGGCCGACCCAGGACGCGGTGGGCGGCCCGGGCACAATGAGGCCATGACCTTCCAGGACCTGATGGCCGGCCCGCCCCCGACGCACCTCCCGGAGGACCCGGCCGCGGGGCTGCTCGACGGCTCGGTCGATCCGGCCGCCGTCGTGCGCGACCACCCGGAGTCGCCGCTGGCCTGGGCCACGCTCGCCGAGCAGGCGCTCGGCGGACTCGGCGGTCGACGACGTCACGGCCTACGCCTACGCCCGGGTCGGCTACCACCGCAGCCTCGACCTGCTCCGCCGCAACGGCTGGAAGGGCCACGGGCCGGTGCCGTGGGAGCACGAGCCGAACCGCGGCTTCCTCCGCGCCCTGGCCGCGCTCTCCATCGCCGCCACCCGGATCGGTGAGGTCCCGGAGGCCGAACGCTGCGCCGACGTTCCTGCGCGACTCCAGCCCCACCGGCTACGACGCGCTGCTCCCCGGCACCTGACCCCCACAACTCCGCTGTAACGCGGGGTTATGGACGCTCAACAGGGGGTGTGCCGCGTGGCAAGCGTCCGCAGCTCGTGGGAAGTGCCACGGGTCAGGCGGCGCCGCGCCCGAACCGGGCCACGGTGGCGTCGTACTCCCTGCGGAGCCGACGCAGCGTGCGTTCGCGGGCGGCCCCGAACATCTCGCTCCACACCACCCGGGAGACGCCGTGGCCGCCCATCGCGCGGCGCATCCAGTCCTCACGCTGCTTCTCCCGCCACACCACCTCGTTGACCGGGAGCTCGGCCACGCCGCCGCGGGAGCGCTCGACGTACTTCGTCCGCCCGTCGAACTCGAACAGGTGCCGTCCCACGCGCAGGTCGGCCCAGGCGACTCGGCCGCCCTCCGAGATCGGGTACTGGGTCTCCGGTACGCCGATCCGCAGCTCGAGCACCATCAGGCGGAGCAGTGTCTCCCCGATGGTCTGCGCGCCGGGGTCGGCGACCCGGACCGCCGCGCGGGCCCGGGTGTTGAACGGCCAGTTGCGCCCGTCCTCGACGGCTCGCACGAGCTCATGGCGCCGGGCGCCTGCGCGCAGCGCCGCGTCGGCGGCCACGACCCCGTCGGTGAAGCCGTGCAGCCGGGCGATGTCTACGGCCGTGCGTGCCGGCGAGGTCACGCGCAGACCGGCGGCGAGTACGACGTCGACGTCCCGCAGCTGCGCGCGATGGTGGGTGACGCCGTTGTCGGTGCGCCCGCCCAGAACGTCCGGGCGGGTGACGTGGTGGAGGGCATACCAGTGTGGCCGCAGCGGTAGGCCGTGCACGGCCGCGGCACTGGTGTGGCTGATCACCGCGGTCTTCCACGTGGAGACGGCTACCGCGTGGACGCCCAGCAGGTAGCGGTCGTCGTCCGACAGCGCGGCGACCAGTTCTGTCTCGGCGTACACGCCCCTGCGCAGGACCGTCCAGTGGCCGCCCGGGCGGGTGAGGGTCTTGAGCTGTCGCTCCGTGTAGCCGCACTCGACGGCCTGGCGGCGGGTGAAGACGCCGCCTTGCGCGGCTTTCAGGGCGCGGAGGTAGGGATTCATCCGGGCACGGTGCCGCGGCTGTGCCCTTCCGTTCCCGCGCAACAGGGGTGCCCGTGGACGGCGGGTGGCCGGTGGCCGGGTGTGGACCACGAGCGGCGGCCGCCGCCGCTTGCCACGAGCCGTGGACGCATACCACGCGGTGTGCCGGCGGTTGAGCGTCCATAACCCCGCGTTACAGCGGGAGACGGCCGGCCGCGCCACACATGGCGAAGCGCCGGAATCGTCCCCTGCTGCGATTCCGGCGCTTCGACTAGTTGCCGGGCCGACCCGGGTTTCCCGAATCCCCCGATTGGAAATCCCGGTCGGCCTCAGGCAGAAGATTGGCAGCCACATGCACCGGTTCGCCTGTCCACTCGCTGCCAATGACACTAAACTGCCACGGTGACCATCTCGGACGACCATCCCTCACCGCTGTCGGTGCTCGGCCTGTCCGCCGCGGAGGAGGCCATCTACCGTGCGTTGTTGCGCACGCCGCGGCTCGCGCCGGAGACCGCGGCCAGCGTGGTCGGCGCCGACCTGCGGTCCACGGCCGAGCTGGTCGACCGCCTCGTCGGCGCCGGCCTGGTGCTGCGCGACGGCGATGAGCTGGTCGCCGCGCCCCCGGAGCAGGCCCTCGAACGGCTGATCACCGACGAGCAGCAGCGCCTGCAGGCGGTGCGCGAACAGCTCACCGGTGTGCGCGGCCTGGTCCCCGCGCTCACGGCCGACTACCGCGCCACCCGCGACCCGCTCGGCGAACCGGTCCAGGTCGAGTCGGTCCCGATCCGCGAGGCGCTGCCGATGTTGCGCAGCCTCGCGGTCGAGACCGACGGCGACCTGCTGTGGATGCGCCACGATCAGTGGCGGCTGCCGGTCGGTCGCGAAGTCGACGACTGGGTCCGCGACCAGCTGCGGCAGGGCCGGCGCTCGCGGGTGCTCTACCCCGCGCGGGTGCTGGAGGAGGCGCCCGAGGCGGTACGTCGCCGGGCGGACCTCGGCGAGCACGTGCGCATCCTCGGCGCGCTGCCCGGCCGGCTCGCCGTGGTCGGCACCGCCGCCGCGGTCCTCCCGCAACGCTTCGACGTCGCAGAGGACATGCTGCTCGTCCTTCGGCAGCAGTCCCTGGTCACGGCGATGACCCTGCTCTTCGAGGCGCTGTGGGAGCGCGCCCTGATCGTGCCGGGCATAGGCGGTGACGGGGAGGCCGAGCGCGAGAGCGCGAGGCGGCTGATCCTCGACCAGATGGCCCGCGGCGCCAAGGACGAGCAGATCGCCCGCACCCTCGGCCTCTCGCTGCGCACCGTGCGCCGTCGCGTCGCCGACCTCATGGACGAGCTCGAGGCCGGCTCCCGGTTCCAGGCCGGCGTCGAGGCGGTACGACGAGGGTGGCTCTGAGCCGCTCGCGCTACACCGTCGTCGCGGGCTCGCGCGCCGGGAGCGGCATGGAGAACGCGCCCGGCTCGATGCGCCAGGTGCGGGTGCGCTCGGGGCCGGACAGCTCGCCGTCGGCGCTGCACCAGAACGCCTGACCCGACACCGACACGGTCTTGCCGCGCACGTAGATCACGTCGTCGCGCTCCGGGTGCCGGCCCAGCTTGAGCTGGAACGCGTAGCCGAACCGGGACAGCGGGCCCACCGCGAGCGAGACCATCACGTCGAGCAGGCCGTCGCCGGTGTGGGCGTGCGGGGTGAGGTCCGTGCCGCCGCCGACGGTCGTGCCGTTGCCGATCGCCACCTGCGCGACGTGCCGGTCCATGTCGGCGACCACCTCGCCGTCGACCTCGACCCGGAACCGGTAGAACGGCGGCCGCAGCGACGCCTGGGCCGCGCCGACGACGTACCCGAGCCGGCCCAGCGTCTTCTTCCACGACTTCGCCTTGTGGCTGGCCTGGGCCCCGACGCCGACGTGCACGTTGTTGACGACCACCTCGCCGACGCAGTCCACGATCAGGTCGACCGGGCGCACCTCGCCGGTGACGATCAGCTCCGCGGCCTCGGGCGGGTCGAGCGGGATGTCGTTGCCGCGCGCGAAGTCGTTGCCGGTGCCGAGCGGGAGCAGCCCGACCACCGCGTCCGCCAGCTCGTTGCGGCGGTGCAGGGCCGCGACCACCGCGTGCAGGCTGCCATCGCCGCCGGCCACGACGACCCGACGGCCGCCGCGACGGTGCAGGACGCCGTCGAGCTCGCCGGGGTTGCCGGTCGTGGCCACCTCGACGTCCGCGTGCCGGCGCAGCACGTCGAGGGCCTCGTCGAGGCGCTCGCGGTCGGCGCTCCCGGCTTCGGCGTTGGCGATCAGCAGCAGTGGATCCACGGATCGAGACAGTACCCCCGGGCATCGTCGAGCAACCGCGGGCCCGATCACGCCCCGCCCGGCGTACCGCGCTCCGAGAACGCGGCCGCGGACGCCCCGGAGCGGCCGGGCCCTGCTTTGTTAGCCTTGGTTCGCAAGAGCCCCGGTGCTGTTTGCACCAGGGCCTTTTTGTTGGCAGCCGTTGTCGGCGAGAGAGGTGCCCATGCCCGCGATCGTGGTGCTCGGAGCCCAGTGGGGCGACGAAGGGAAGGGCAAGGCGACCGACCAGCTCGGCTCCTCCATCGATTATTGCGTGCGAACGTCCGGCGGAAACAATGCCGGGCACACGATCGTCGTCAACGGCGAGAAGTTCGACACCCACCTGCTGCCGTCCACGGTCCTGATCCCCGACGTGGTCCCGGTCATCGCCAACGGCGTCGTGGTCGACCCGGCCGCGCTGTTCGGCGAGATCGACGGCTTCCGGGCCCGCGGCGTCGACGTCGACAACCTCGTGGTCTCCGCCAACGCGCACCTGATCACCAGCTACCACACCACCCTCGACAAGGTCACCGAGCGGTTCCTCGGCAAGAACCTCATCGGCACCACCGGCCGCGGGATCGGCCCGACGTACGCCGACAAGATCAGCCGCACCGGCATCCGGGTCGCCGACCTCTTCGACGAGAGCATCCTGCGGCAGAAGGTCGAGGGCGCCCTCGACCTGAAGAACCAGGTGCTCGCCAAGGTCTACAACCGGCGCGCGATCGAGCCGGACCAGGTGGTCGAGGAGCTGCTGTCGTACGCCGACCGGCTGCGCCCGATGGTCGCCGACACCAGCCTGCTGCTCAACCGCGCGCTCGACGACGGCAAGACGGTGCTCTTCGAGGGCGCGCAGGCGACGATGCTCGACGTCGACCACGGCACCTATCCGTTCGTGACCTCCTCCAACCCGGTCAGCGGCGGGGTGTGCACCGGCGCCGGCGTCGGGCCGACCCGGATCGACCGGGTCATCGGCGTCATCAAGGCCTACACGACGCGGGTCGGGTCGGGGCCGTTCCCGACCGAGCTGCTCGACGACGACGGCGAGAAGCTGCGCTAGATCGGCGGCGAGTTCGGCGTGACGACGGGCCGGCCGCGCCGCTGCGGCTGGTACGACGCCGTGATCGCCCGCTACGCCGCCCGGGTCAACGGGCTCACCGAGTTCTGCCTCACCAAGCTCGACGTGCTCGGCGGCCTGGGAGCGGATCCCGGTCTGCGTCGGCTACGAGGTCGACGGCGACGCGGCACGACGAGATGCCGATGACCCAGTCGGAGTTCCACCACGCCAAGCCGGTCTACGAGTCTTCGACGGCTGGAGCTCCGACATCTCGGACTGCCGGTCCTTCGAGGACCTGCCCAAGAACGCCCAGATCTACGTGCGCGCGCTCGAGGAGATGTCCGGCGCCCCGTTCTGGGCCGTCGGCGTCGGCCCGAGCCGCGAGCAGACGGTCGTCCTCGAGATGAGGGTCCTCGTCATCGGCGCCGGCGGCCGGGAGCACGCCCTGGCCCTGGCGCTGTCCCGCGACCCCGAGGTCACCGAGGTGCACGCCGCCCCGGGCAACCCGGGCATGGCCGCCGTCGCCGACGCTGCACGAGGTCGACCCGCTCGACGGCGCGGCGGTCGCCGCGCTGGCGACGGAGCTCGGCCGTCGACCTGGTCGTGGTCGGCCCGGAGGCGCCGCTGGTCGCGGGCGTCGCCGACGCCGTCCGCGCGGCCGGGATCTCCTGCTTCGGCCCGTCCGCCGAGGCGGCCGTCCTCGAGGGCTCGAAGGCGTTCGCCAAGGACGTGATGGCCGCGGCCGAGCGTGCCGACCGCGCTGGCGCACGTCTGCGGACGCCCGAGGAGGCCGCCGCCGCGCTCGACGCCTTCGGCGCGCCGTACGTCGTGAAGGACGACGGGCTCGCGGCCGGCAAGGGCGTGGTGGTGACCGACGACCGCGACGAGGCGCTCGCCCACGCGGCCGCCTGCGGGCGGGTCGTCATCGAGGAGTACCTCGACGGCCCGGAGGTCTCGCTGTTCGCGATCACCGACGGCGAGACCGTGCTGCCGATGCTGCCCGCGCAGGACTTCAAGCGCGTCCTCGACGGCGACGAGGGCCCCAACACCGGCGGCATGGGCGCCTACACGCCGCTGCCGTGGGCGCCCGAGGGCCTCGTCGACGAGGTCACCGAGCGGGTGCTCCAGCCGACCGTCGCGAGATGGCGCGCCGCGGCACGCCGTTCGCCGGGCTGCTCTACGCCGGCCTCGCGCTGACCGCGCGCGGGCGTCCGGGTCGTGGAGTTCAACGCCCGCTTCGGCGACCCGGAGACCCAGCCGCTGCTCGCGCTGCTCGAGTCGCCGCTCGGGGTGGTGCTCAAGGCCGCCGCCGACGGCCGGCTCGCCGAGGTCGGGACCGCTGCAGCTGGCGCGACGGCGCCGCGGTCGCCGTCGTCGTCGCCGCCGCACGGCTACCCCGCGAGCGCCGCGCACCGGTGACCCGATCACCGGCGTCGACGACGCCGAGGCGCTCGACGGGCGTCGACGTGATCCACGCCGGCACCGCCGCTGCGCGACGGCGCACCTGGTCACCGCCGGCGGCCGGGTGCTCGCCGTGACCGCGGTCGGCGCCGACGTCGCCGACGCCCGGGCGCGGGCGTACGCCGGGGTCGACCGGATCCGGATCGACGGCGCCCACCACCGCACCGACATCGCCGCCCTCCCGGTCGAGCCCCTCGAGGAGACCCGGTGACAGTCCCCAACGTCCTCGCCACCCGGTACGCCGGCGCCGACCTGGCCGCGATCTGGTCGCCCGAGCACAAGATCGTCCTCGAGCGGCAGCTGTGGATCGCGGTGCTGAAGGCCCAGCGCGACCTCGGCATCGACGTGCCCGACGGCGTCGTCGAGGCCTACGAGGCGGTCGTCGACCAGGTCGACCTCGACTCGATCGCCGCCCGCGAGCGGGTCACCCGGCACGACGTGAAGGCGCGGATCGAGGAGTTCTGCGCGCTCGCCGGCCACGAGCACATCCACAAGGGGATGACCTCGCGCGACCTCACCGAGAACGTCGAGCAGCTGCAGGTCCGCTCCTCGCTGCTGCTGGTCCGCGACCGCGTGGTCGCCGCGCTGGCCCGGCTGGCCCGGCTGGCGGCCGAGCACCAGAGCCTGGTGATGGCCGGCCGCTCCCACAACGTCGCCGGCGCAGGCGACCACGCTCGGCAAGCGGTTCGCCACCATCGCCGACGAGATGCTGGTCGCGCTCGACCGGCTCGAGGACCTGCTCGCGCGCTACCCGCTGCGCGGCATCAAGGGCCCGGTCGGCACCGCCCAGGACATGCTCGACCTGCTCGACGGCGACGCCGCGCAAGCTCGGCCGAGCTCGAGCAGCGGGTCGCCGCCCACCTCGGCTTCGACCGCGTGCTGACCAGCGTCGGCCAGGTCTACCCGCGCTCGCTCGACTTCGACGTGCGTCTCCGCGCTGGTGCAGGTCGTCGCCGGGCCGTCGAACCTCGCCACCACGATCCGGCTGATGGCCGGCATCGAGCTGGTCACCGAGGGCTTCAAGGAGGGCCAGGTCGGCTCCTCGGCGATGCCGCACAAGATGAACACCCGCTCCTGCGAGCGCGTCAACGGCCTGGCCGTGGTCCTGCGCGGCTACCTCTCCATGGTCGGCGAGCTCGCCGGCGACCAGTGGAACGAGGGCGACGTCTCCTGCTCCGTCGTACGCCGGGTCGCGCTGCCCGACGCGTTCTTCGCCACCGACGGGCTGTTCCAGACGTTCCTCACCGTGCTCGACGAGTTCGGCGCGTTCCCGGCGGTGGTGCAGCGCGAGCTCGACCGCTACCTGCCGTTCCTGGCCACCACCAAGGTGCTGATGGCCGCGGTGCGCAACGGGGTCGGCCGCGAGACCGCGCACGAGGCGATCAAGGAGGCCGCCGTCGGCGTCGCGCTGGCGATGCGGCAGGGGCAGGCCGAGAACGACGTCTTCGCCCGGCTCGCCGCCGACGAGCGGCTCGGGCTCACCGAGCAGCAGCTCGAGGCGCTGGTGGCCGACCCGATCACCTTCACCGGCGCGGCGGTCGCCCAGGTGCACGCCGTCGTACGCCGGGTCGAGCAGGTCGCGGCGTCGTACCCCGACGCCGCGACCTACACCCCCGGCGCGATCCTGTGAACCGCCACCGATATCGGTAGCCGTTGCGTGACCCAGGGGTCACGGTCGGACTACCGACATCGGTGGGGCGGTGGTGGGCAGGTCGGTCAGCGGACGAGGCCGGGATCCTGAGCGAGCGTGATGGCCGTGTGCGCCACCGCGTCGCTCATGATGTCCAGCGACTCCCGGCTGACGTTGTCGATGTCATCCTCGGGCGTGTGGTAGTTCGGGTCGAAGTGGATGCCCGCGGTGCCGCCGTACATCTCCACCTGCTCGGGCGTCTTGGTCCCGTCACCGCCTGAGAACAGGCCACCGGCGGCGACCCCGTTGTTGATGAACGCCTGGTAGTCCGACCGGCCGCTGAACGCGGTGTCGTTCCACGGCTGCTCCACCGAGTCGAAGTAGTCGGTGAAGACGGACTCGGTCTCGATCGAGCCCGGCGGGATCGGCGACGCCGTCGGGGTTCACGTCCCCGGAGTCGTCGGCGTCGTACACGCCGATCTGGAAGTTCGGCGAGCCGAGCATGTCGAAGTTGAGGTACGTCGCGATGTCCTGGAGGGCACCGGGCGTCTTCGCCAGCTCGTTGACGTAGAAGGTCGAGCCGACCAGGCCGGTCTCCTCGGCGCCCCACCAGGCGAAGCGGACCTTGCCGTCGAGCTTGTACTTCGGGCTGGCGATCTCCTCCGCGACGGTGAGGATGGTCGACGTCCCGGACGCGTTGTCGTTGATCCCGGCGCCGCCGACCACGCTGTCGAGGTGGCTGCCCAGCATGATCACGTTGTCGGCGTCGCCGCGCTTGGTCTCGGCGATGACGTTGAAGGTCTCCCGCTGCTCGACGAGCGTGCGGAGGTCCACGGTCAGGTTCACGGCGCCCGCGGCCAGCTCGGCGAGCAGGGCCTGGCCGTCGGCCTGGGTGATGCCGGTGCGTCGGCGCGACGCCCTGCGGGTTGTCGCCGAGGGTGCCGTTGAGCTCGCCGTCGGCGTTGTTGTAGACGATCACCGCGGCGGCGCCGGCGGTCGTTGGCGGCCTGGCTCTTCTGCGGTGAACGAGCAGGTGCCGCGGCTGACCAGCGCGATCTGGCCGGCCACGGCCGTGCCGTCCCAGTCGGTGGCCTCGCAGCCCAGCGGGTCCGCCGGGTCCGCCGGGGTGATCAGGTCCGCCGTCACGCCGCCGTCGGCGGTGCTCGGGCTGGCGGTCATCACGTGGTTGTCGACGGTCCGGGCGTCGGTGCCGTTGACCTGCACGTTCTCCGCGAGGATCTCGGTGTAGGTGAACGGGAAGTACTGGCGCTCGGTCTTGTAGCCGGCCCTCTTCAGGCGCTTCTCGACGTACCGGCCGCTGGCCTCGTAGCCCGGCGTGCCCGAGGCCCGGGTGCCGCCGTTGCCGTCGGCGATCTCCTGGAACTCGTCGAGATGCTTCATGATCTTGCTGACGCTGACTTCCTTGCGCAGCTTCTTGCTGGCGTCGCTGTTTCCGCCGGGGTCGGCGGCCGCGGTGACGGCCCCGAACGTGAGTCCGGTGGTGGCGAGTGACGCGACGGCCGCGGTGATGGTCGCCGCGCGCAGGCGTGAGTTCTTCACCCAGAGGCTCCTCGTGCAGGGGGAGGACGCTGTTCGTCCGACCCGAGATGGGACAGACACAACCAAACCGGACGGCTCTGGTAAAGACCCCTCACCAATTCGTGACCCGGTGCTGCACCCCGCTCGTGGCACCCTGGGCACGTGTCCGAGGAGCAGGTGAGCGCGGTCGACGTGGTGGTCCGCGGCCAGGTGCAGGGGGTCGGGTTCCGCTTCCACTGCCTGCAGGAGGCCCAGCGGCTCGGCGTCGTCGGGTGGGTTCGCAACGAGCCCGACGGGACGGTCGCCGGGCACTTCGAGGGTACGCCGGACGCGGTGCGCGCCCTGGTCGACTGGTGCCGTTCCGGGCCGGCGTACGCCGCCGTGACAGCCGTCGAGGACCGACCGGCCGCGCCGACGGGGGCCCGCGGGTTCAGCGCGGGCTGACCCGCGGAGGCGTGCCGGAGGTCGCGGACGGCCACCGCCAGCGCCAGGCACGATCACCACCAGCGCCGTACCGAGCGCGACCCGCAGGCCCGTCGCGGTGTCGCCGGAGGCGGTCGACCGTCACCTGGTACGACCGACATCATCAGCGCGGTGCCCAGCGCCGAGCCGATCCGCTGGCCGGTCTGCAGCGCCCCGCCGGCGGCGCCACCCATCCGCGGCGGCACGTCCGCGAGGGTGAGCGTGAAGTTGGGGGAGACCACCCCGCCGCCGCCGAGCCCGGCCAGCAGCAGCGGCACCACCAGCAGCGGCCAGAGCCCCTGCGCCGTCGTGGCCCGGGCACGAGCAGCGTCGACCGTCACCAGCCCGGCGATCACCACCACCAGCGCCATCACCGTGACCCGCCGACCGATCCCGGGACACGCAGCGGCCGGCCAGCGGCGCGGTCACCGCCGACCCGATCGCGAACGGCGTGAGCATCAGGCCGGTCGCCAGCGGGGACAGGTCCAGCCGTCCTGGAGGTGGACCGACAGCACCAGGAAGACGCCGGTGAAGCCGGTGAAGTACAGGCTGCCGAGCAGGATCCCGGACGCGTAGCCGGGCGCGGCCCGGAGCAGGCTGACGTCGAGCAGCGGCGCGCGGCCGCGTGGCGACGAGGCGGCGCTCCCACCGGGCGAACACCCAGAACAGCACGGGAGCGCCGACCAGCACGAGCAGCACCGGCGGAGACCCCGGCCATCACCGCGACCAGCGGGTAGCAGCACGCAGAGCACACCGGCGCCCAGCAGCGCGGCCCCGACCAGGTCGATCCGGTCGGCGGCGTTCCTGCCGGACCCGACCCGTCCCGGGACCAGCCGGGCCACGAACACCAGCGCCACCAGGCCGATCGGCACGTTGACCAGGAAGATCGCCCGCCAGCCGTCCTCCTCGCCGAGCGCCGCGATGATCAGCCCGCCGAGGACCGGGCCGAGCGCGGCGGAGACCGAGACGGTGAGCCCGAACAGCCCGAAGGCGCGCCCCCGCTCGGGTCCGCGGAACAGCTGCTGGATGAGACCGGAGTTCTGCGGGGTGAGCAGTCCCGGCGGCGGCACCCTGGGCGAGCCGGGCGACGACCACCCACAGCTCGTCGGGGGCGAGGCCGACCGCGGCGCTGGAGACGATGAAGCCCGACAGCCCGATCAGCATCATCCGGCGCCGGCCGTAGCGCGTCGCCGAGCCGGCCGCCGGCGACCAGGGTGAGCCCGAAGGTGAGCGCGTAGCCCGACACGATCCACTGCACCTCGGCCGGCCGAGGCGCCGAGCCCGGCCCGGATCGAGGGCAGCGCGACGTTGACGATCGTGACGTCCAGCAGCGCCATGAAGCCGATCACCAGGGTGACCGCGAGGATCCGCCAGCGCCGGGGGTCGGGCTCGAAGTCGGCGTCCGCGGCGGCCGCGTCGTACCCCCTCTCGGTCACGCCCTCCAGGGTGCCCCCGGCCGTCTAAGCGGAAACGGCCGCCCGGTGACAACGATTCGTCTGCGGAGTGCCCGCGGAAATCGCCCCAAAGATCGCAGACGAATCGTTGCTAGGGTCCCCGGCGTGACCGCCCCCGACCTCGGCATCCCGCCCGCCCCGCGAATCGAGGGGGCCGAGCACGTGCACTCGGGGAAGGTGCGCGACCTGTACCGGCTCACCGAGGGCCCGCACGCCGGCCGGCTGCTGATGGTGGCCAGCGACCGGATCTCCGCGTTCGACTTCGTGCTCGACCGCACCATCCCCGACAAGGGCGCGATCCTGACCCGGATGTCGCTGTGGTGGTTCGAGCGGCTCGCGGACCTCGTGCCCCACCACATCGTGTCCACCGACGTGCCGGCGTCGGTCGCGGGCCGGGCCGTGGTGTGCGAGGACCTGGAGATGTACCCGGTCGAGTGCGTCGCCCGCGGCTACCTCACCGGCTCGGGGCTGCTGGACTACCGCGCCACGGGTGCGGTCTGCGGCATCGGGCTGCCGGCCGGGCTGGAGGACGGCAGCCGGCTCCCGGAGCCGATCTTCACGCCCGCCGCCAAGGCCGCCGTGGGCGACCACGACGAGAACGTGTCGTACGACGCCGTGGTCGGGGTGGTCGGGAGCGGACGTTGCGCGGCGGCTGCGCGAGCTGACGCTGGCGGTGTACGCGCGGGCCGAGGGCGATCGCCCGGGAGCGCGGCATCATCCTGGCCGACACCAAGCTGGAGTTCGGGGCCCGGCCCGCTGGGTCCGCAGAGGCCGCTGGGTCCGCAGAGTCCGGGGGGCCCGGCGGCGGGACGATCGTGCTGGCGGACGAGGTGCTCACTCCCGACTCATCGCGGTTCTGGCCGGCCGACGACTGGGTGCCGGGCCGCCAGCAGCCGTCGTACGACAAGCAGATCGTGCGCAACTGGCTGCTGTCCCCCGAGAGCGGCTGGGACCGGTCGTCCGGCGAGAAGCCACCGCCGCTGCCCGACGACGTGGTGGAACGGACCCGGTCGCGCTACGTCGAGGCGTTCGAGCGGCTGACCGGCGAGACGTTCTGACCGACCACCGATATCGGTATGCCGGGAGTGGTCCCCACGTCACGCTCCGACTACCGATATCGGTTGGTGACGTGCGTCCCGAGCCATGAGTAGGTTGTGGCCATGTCGAACCTCGCCGAACTCCTCGAAGCATCCGCCGAGCGCTACCCGGAGCGGGAGGCGATCGTCTTCGCGGACACCCGGCTGAGCTACGCGCAGGTCAACGGCGCCGCCAACCAGGTCGCGAACCTCCTCGTGGAGCGTGGCATCCGGCCCGGCGACAAGGTGGCGCTGAGCTGCCCGAACCTGCCGTACTTCACGATCGTCTACTTCGGCATCCTCAAGGCCGGCGCCACCGTCGTACCGCTGAACGTCCTGCTCAAGGGCCGTGAGGTCGCCTACCACCTCGCCGACTCCGACGCGAAGGCGTACTTCTGCTTCCAGGGCACGCCGGAGCTGCCGATCGGCGCGCGAGGGCAAGGCCGGGTTCGACCAGGCCGACGCCTGCGAGCACTTCTTCGTGATCACCGCCGACCCGGCGGCCGAGTCGCCGATCGAGGGCGCCGAGACGATGGGCCGGGCGATGGCCGGGCAGCCGCCGACGTTCGAGACGGTCGCGACCGAGGACGACGACACCGCGGTGATCCTCTACACCTCGGGTACGACGGGCCAGCCCAAGGGCGCCGAGCTGCGGCACCGCAACATGCGCGACAACGCGCTGACCGGCAAGGAGCTGTTCGGCGCCGACGCCGACCGGCCCGACACCTACCTGTGCGTGCTGCCGCTGTTCCACTCCTTCGGGCAGACCGTGATCCAGAACGGCGCGTTCGCGTTCGGCGGCACCGTCGTGATGCTGCCGCGGTTCGAGGCCGGGGCCGCGCTCGCGGCGATGCAGAAGGAGAAGGTCACGTTCTTCGCCGGCGTGCCGACGATGTACTGGGGCCTGCTCGGCGCGCTCGACGAGTCCGTCGACGTCGAGGGGATCGCCCGCAACCTGCGCATCGCGGCGGCCGGCGGGTCGGCCCTGCCGGTCGAGGTGCACAAGGACTTCGAGAAGAAGTTCGGGGTCACGATCCTCGAGGGCTACGGCCTGTCGGAGACGTCGCCGGTCGCGAGCTTCTCGGAGTACGGCGCGCCGGCCCGGCCGGGCTCGATCGGCATCCCGATCCCGGGCGTGGAGATGAAGCTGCTCGAAGCCGGAGAGCTGGGACGAGATCGACTGGACGCCCGACGCGATCGGTGAGATCGCGATCAAGGGACACAACATCATGAAGGGCTACTACGCCCGGCCGGAGGCGACCGAGGAGGCCATCCGCGACGGGTGGTTCCGGTCCGGTGACCTCGCCAGGCGCGACGAGGACGGCTGGTACTACATCGTCGACCGGTCGAAGGACATGATCCTGCGCGGCGGCTACAACGTGTACCCGCGCGAGATCGAGGAGGTGCTGATGACCCACGAGGACGTCTCGCTCGCCGCCGTCGTCGGCGTACCCCACGAGAGCCACGGCGAGGAGATCAAGGCGTACGTGATCCTCAACGACGGCGCGTCCGCCACCGGCGACGACCTGGTGGCGTGGGGCAAGGAGCAGATGGCGGCCTACAAGTACCCCCGCATCGTCCAGGTCGTCGACTCGCTGCCGATGACCGCGACCGGGAAGATCCTGAAGCGCGAGCTCGCCTGATTGCCGGGGGGCCAATTACCACGGGACCGTGGTGAACTGCCGCTTCCCGGTGGAGAACTCACCACGGGGAGCGGGCGATTACCACGGGACCGTGGTAATCCACCCCTCCGCTGCCGAGCCCAACACCACCCGGGTCCTAGACTTCGCCACGTACCTCGTCGCCCTTCCAAGGAGACCCCCGTGGCCCGTGTCGTCGTCGACGTCATGCTCAAGCCCGAGATCCTCGACCCGCAGGGCAAGGCCGTGCACGGCGCGCTGCCCCGGCTGGGGTTCGAGGGGGTGACCGGGGTCCGGCAGGGCAAGCGGTTCGAGCTCGAGCTGGCCGGCGAGCTGACGTCGGCCCGGCTCGCCGAGGTGCACGAGATCGCGGAGAAGCTGCTGTCCAACCCGGTGATCGAGGACTTCGAGGTCCACGTCGAGGAGCACGAGGGGTCCCCGGCATGAGGGTCGGTGTCGTCACGTTCCCCGGCTCGCTCGACGACGTCGACGCACGCCGCGCGGTCAGGATCGCCGGCCACGAGGCGGTGGCGCTCTGGCACGGCGACCACGACCTCCAGGGTGTCGACGCCGTGGTGCTGCCGGGCGGCTTCTCGTACGGCGACTACCTGCGCTGCGGCGCGATCTCCCGGTTCTCCCCGCTGATGGCCGACATCGTCGACGCGCGCCAAGGGCGGCCTGCCGGTGCTCGGCATCTGCAACGGCTTCCAGATCCTCTGCGAGTCGCACCTGCTGCCCGGCGCGCTGATCCGCAACGACCACCAGAAGTTCGTCTGCCGCGACCAGCGCCTCCGCGTCGAGAACGTGCGCACCGCCTGGACCTCGTCGTACGACGAGGGGCAGGAGATCACCGTCGTGCTCAAGAACGGCGAGGGCTCCTACGTCGCCGACGCCGACACCCTCGACCGGCTCGAGGGGGAGGGCCTGGTCGTCGCGCGCTACCTCGACGTCAACCCCAACGGCTCGCTGCGCGACATCGCCGGCATCACCAACGAGCGCGGCAACGTCGTCGGCCTGATGCCGCACCCGGAGCACGCGGTCGAGGACCTCACCGGGCCCGGCACCGACGGGCTCGGCTTCTTCACCTCGCTGCTGGCCGCGGCGGCCGCCTGAGCGACCCGGGGGAGCCGCACGTGCCCGTCACCGTCGAGGACGTCCGCCGGCTCGCGCTCACCCTGCCTCGCACCACCGAGCACCTGATCCGCGACCGGGTGAAGTTCCGGGTCAAGCAGATCGTCTACGTGTCGTTCTCCCGCGACGAGACGCTGATGGGCTTCGCCTTCCCGCGCGAGCAGCGCGCCGCGCTCGTCGAGAGCGAGCCCGACAAGTTCCAGCTGCCGTCGGCCGGCGACATGCGCTACCAGTGGGTGGTCGCCCGGATGGCCGCGCTCGACCTCGACGAGATGACCGAGCTCGTCACCGACGCCTGGACGATGGTGGTGCCCAAGTACGTCGCCCGGGAGTACTTCGAGGGGCTCGCCTAGCGCCGCGCCGGCTCCGAGCCGGCGACCGCCAGCCGCGCTGCCCGCGACATGTCCGCGGTCACCCGTTCCAACGGACCGCTCCGGTCCGCGAGCCGGAACAGCGCGCCGATCACCAGCACCACCACGACGTGCAAGGTGAACGTCGGCACGTCGTCGTCCGGCCAGAACGTCGGCGTCCGCAGCACCACGTGCAGCGAGTACAACGTCAGCGTCATCGCACCGGCGCCGAACACGACCGCCCACACCGCGGGGCACGAACCGGGGCGACCAGCAGGCACAGGCCGATCAGCGACGAGCGCGGTGCCGGTCGTGTGTGCCAGGTCGAACGGCGTCGCCGCTGTGCGGCGCGCTCGTCGCCAGCCACCACCAGCTGCCGGTCGGGGTGGTGCCGAACAGCCCGTGCTCCAGGGTGTTGTCGAGGCCGCCCTCCGGGTGCGAGCCGGTCAGGGTCCGGGCGCAGCGTCGACCGCACGCCCGGCTGGTCGACGAGGTACGACGACGCGGCCTTGGCCAGCGACAGCCGCCACCGCCCCGACGAGCAGCACCAGCGCCGCGGTCGCGGGCCGCCGGAGGTCGAGGCGGCCGAGGGCCATCCCGGCCAGCAGGTAGGTCAGCCACGACCAGCGCGGGGTAGTAGCCGGTGAACAGCAGCTCGCTGACCAGCTCCACGGGGAACACCAGGTGGTCGAACGTCGGGCTGGCTAGCGTGCGGTCCGGCAGCGTCCGGCCGCAGCAGGTGGGAGACGACCGGCGCGAGCGCGCACGGCGACGGCGAGCGCGGCCAGGGCGCGCGCCCCCAGGCGCAGGAACGGGATGCCGAGCAGGAACAGCACGCCGTAGTAGGTGAGGATGATCGCGATCGAGGTGTCCGAGCGCGCCGAGGAGCAGCCCGATGAGCGCGACGATCACGGCCCGCACCGCGAGGCCGGCGGCGGCCGCCCACCAGCGCCCGACCCCGCAGCGGCCGGTGCGGCCGCCCGACATCAGCGCCAGGCTCGACGCCGGCGAGCACCGCGAACAGGGCGGCCGACGCGAGCGGCCGGCGACGAGCTGGTGCACCACCGTCGGCTCGCCGTCCGCGGTGGCCGTGGCCAGCGCATGCGTCGCGATCATCCCGATCAGCGCGAGGCAGCGCGCGACGTCGAGGCCCGACCAGCCGCCCGGCCGGGACGGATCAGCCACGGCGACGCTCAGCCGCGCTCGGATCGCGGATCGTCGGCGGCCCGGCCGCGCTTGCCGGTTGCTGGTGGTGATCCACAGCGACGCCGTCCGGGGCCCGCTCGACGGTGCGGATCCGGCCGAAGTCGTTGCGGAAGAACCGGCGCATCGTGCGGCCTTGCCGCCGGCCGCGCAGAGTCGACCGGTAGAGCGACTGGCCGGCCAGCGCGCCCGACCCAGGCGTGGCCGCCGGCGACCGCGAGCCCGGACGGCGAGCAGGTGCGACGTGGGGGACCAGGTCGACGAACGGGTCGTGGAAGCGCCGCCCGCCGCCGTCGCCGCCCTCGACCACCGGCCAGCCGTAGTTGTGGCCCGTGACGATCCGGTTGAGCTCGTCGCGGGTGTTCTGGCCGAACTCGGTCGCCCACAGCCGGCCGCGGCTCGTCCCACGGCAGGCCCTGGACGTTGCGGTGCCCGTAGGACCAGACCGGGCTGCCGCCGAACGGGTTGCCGGCCGGCACGTCGCCGTCGGGGGTGACCCGCAGGATCTTGCCGCCGAGCGAGTCGAGGTCCTGGGCGCTGCTGGTGTCGCCGGCGTCGCCGGTGCGCGACGTAGAGCAGCCCGTCGGGCCCGAAGCGCAGCCGGCCGCCGTTGTGGTTGCCGGCCTCGGGATGCCGGCGAGCACGCGTCTCGCTGGCTGCCGAGCCGGCCGTCGACGTACCGCATCCGGACGACCCGGTTGTCGTCGGCCGGCGTGATGTAGACGTACACCCAGCGGTTCGTCCTGGAAGTCCGGGTGGCAGGCCAGTCCCAGCAGGCCGCCCTCGCCGAGGGCCGCGACCCCCGCGACCTCGCCGACGGCGCGTGCTGCCGCCGCGACGGGAGACCCGGTGCATCCGCGCCGGTGTCCCGCTCGGCCGACGAGGGCGTTGCCGTTGGGCAGGAACGCGAGCCCCACGGGATCGACAGGTCCGCGGGCGAGCACGCCGGCTTGCTGGGCGGCGCCGCCAGCGCGGGGCTGGCCGAGGGCGGCGCCGGCGAGCAGCCCGCGCCGTGCCCGCGGCGCCGGCCTTGAACAGCGTGCGTCGGTCCAGCAGCGTCATGATGGCTCCTCCCAGTGGGCCGACACGGCGTCGGGGTCGACCCACCGTCACACTCCGGGCGTCCACAGTCAAGAGCCGAGCCGGCTGTGTAGATTGAGGCCGCCGACCCCGCCGTCCAGCGCCTGGAGACCTGAACCCGGTGACCGACCAGCGTCCCGCACCTCGACACCGTCGAGGCCGCCGCCAGCAACCCCGACCGCGAGCAGCCGTGGGCCGACCTCGGGCTCAAGCCCGACGAGTACGCCCAGATCCGCGAGATCCTCGGCCGCCGGCCCGACCTCGCTCCGAGCTGGCGATGTACTCGGTGATGTGGAGCGAGCACTGCTCCTACAAGTCCTCCAAGGTGCACCTGCGCCAGTTCGGCGAGAAGGTCACCGACGAGATGCGCGCGCACCTGATGGTCGGGATCGGCGAGAACGCCGGCGTCGTCGACATCGGCGACGGCTACGCCGTCACGTTCAAGGTCGAGTCGCACAACCACCCGTCGTACGTCGAGCCCTACCAGGGCGCCGCCACCGGCGTCGGCGGCATCGTCCGCGACATCCTCGCGATGGGCGCGCGCCCGGTCGCGGTGATGGACCCGCTGCGCTTCGGCCCGCTCGACGCCCCCGACACCCACCGCGTGCTGCCCGGGATCGTCGCCGGCGTCGGCGGCTACGGCAACTGCCTCGGCCTGCCCAACATCGGCGGCGAGGCGGTCTTCGACGCCGACGTACGCCGGCAACCCGCTCGTCAACGCGCTCTGCGTCGGCGTGATGCGGCACGAGCAGCTGCACCTCGCGAAGGCGTCCGGCGCCGGCAACCAGGTCATCCTGTACGGCGCGCGCACCGGCGGCGACGGCATCGGCGGCGTCTCCGTGCTGGCGTCGGAGACGTTCGAGGCCTCGACGGGCTCGACCCGGGGGACCGGCCAAGCGGCCCAGCGTCCAGGTCGGCGACCCGTTCATGGAGAAGCTGCTGATCGAGTGCACGCTCGAGATCTTCGCCGAGGACCTCGTCGTCGGCATCCAGGACCTCGGCGGCGCCGGGCTGTCCTGCGCGACCTCGGAGCTGGCCTGCGCCGGCGACGGCGGCATGCACGTCTGGCTCGACCGGGTGCCGCTGCGCGACTCCTCGCTGGCTCCCGAGGAGATCCTGATGAGCGAGTCGCAGGAGCGGATGATGGCGGTCGTCGAGCCGGCGCAACGTCGAGCGGTTCCTCGAGATCTGCGCCAAGTGGGACGTCGACGCCACCGTCGTCGGCGAGGTCAACGACTCGGGCCGGCTGACCATCGAGTGGCACGGCGAGACCGTCGTCGACGTGCCGCCGCGCACGGTGGCGCACGACGGGCCCGACTACCAGCGGCCCTTCGCCCGGCCCGGCGTGGCAGGACGCCCTGCAGGCCGACGCCGCCGAGACGCTGCCGCGGCCGAAGACCGGCGACGAGCTGCGCGAGACGCTGCTGCGGCTGGTGGCCAGCCCGAACCTGTGCGACAAGTCCTGGATCACCGACCAGTACGACCGCTACGTGCAGGGCAACACCGTGCTCGCCCAGCCGGAGGACGCCGGCATGGTGCGCGTCGACGAGCGAGACCGGCCTCGGGGTCGCGGTGTCCACCGACTGCAACGGCCGGTTCGCGCAAGCTCGACCCCTACACCGGCGCGCAGCTCGCGCTGGCCGAGTCCTACCGCAACGTCGCGACCACCGGCGCCCGGCCGCTCGCGGTCAGCGACTGCCTCAACTTCGGCTCGCCCGAGGACCCCGACGTGATGTGGCAGTTCGCCGAGGCCGCCCGCGGCCTGGCCGACGGCTGCCAGACGCTCGGCGTCCCGGTCACCGGCGGCAACGTCAGCCTCTACAACCAGACCGGCGAGACCGCGATCCTGCCGACCCCGGTGGTGGCGGTGCTCGGCGTCATCGACGACGTCACCCGGCGTACGCCGTCCGGCTTCGTCGCCGAGGGCCAGCAGATCTACCTGCTCGGCACCACGCGCGAGGAGCTGTCGGGCTCGGAGTGGGCGCACGTGGTGCACGGCCACCTCGGCGGGCTGCCGCCGCAGGTCGACCTGGCCGCCGAGCGCGAGCTCGCCGACATCCTCGTCAACGCGTCCCGCGACGGGCTGGTCGACGCCGCGCACGACCTGTCCGACGGCGGGCTGGCCCAGGCGCTCGTCGAGGCGTGCCTGCTCGGTGCCGGCCGCCGCGGTGTCGGGGCGCGGGTGTGGCTGCCCGACGAGGTCGACCCGTTCGTCGCGCTGTTCGGCGAGTCCGCCGGGCGCGCGATCGTCGCGGTGCCGCGGTCGGAGGAGGTGCGCTTCACCGACATGTGCAGCGCCCGCGGCTTCCCGCACCTGCGCATCGGCGTCACCGACGGCGTGGGCGACGACGCGGTGCTCGACGTGCAGGGCCAGTTCAGCGTGCCGCTCTCCGAGCTCCGGGCCGCCTGGACCGGCACCCTGCCCGCCGCCTTCGGGTAGAACAACGATTCGTCTGCGGTCTATGGGGTGATTTCCGCGGGCGCATCGCAGACGAATCGTTGTCGGTCGGCTATCGCCTCCCGGCGCGGAGCATCGACCACAGGTCGTCGGTGACCACGCCGGTGCGGGCCAGGCCGTGGTCGGCCTGGTAGCGCCTGCACCGCGGCGGTGGTGCTGCCCTCGAACACGCCGCTCACCTGCAGGCCGGCCTTGTCCGCGGCGTTGAGCGCGCGCTGCAGCCGCCGCACGGCGTGGCTGGCGGCGCCGTACTTCATCAGCGGGTGGTGGCCGCGGGCCAGGATCGAGGTCCACACCGCCTTCGACATCGAGCCGCGCGCGGGCAGCCCCACCTTGGTCCGGTAGGCCCGGGCGGCCGCGGCGGTCGCCCGGTCGTAGCTGCCCGAGATCGGGCCGGCGTACTGCTTCTTCTGACGCAGCAGGCACTGCGCGGCCTTGACCAGGTCGCCCTGGCTGCCGACCCGCAGGTTGGGGTACGCCGGGTGGTCGATGTCGACGCCGCCGCAGAACACCTTGGCGGTGCGGGCCGTCGAGCCCGTGCCGAGGTCGACGTAGTTGCTGTCGATGTTGATCGTGACGCCGCCGTGGGTCTCGTTGTGGCCGCCGCGGTACTGGTGCACCCGCTTGTGCGGGGTCCAGCTGGCGTCGCGGAGGTACGGCGTACGTCCCGGCTCGTTGATCCGGCCGGGCACGCCGCTCCAGCCGGCGACCCAGAGCTGGTCGGGCATCTTGTAGGTGCCCGGGCGCAGCGTCGCCGCGTCGTCGAGCATCTTCATGCCGGTGCCGGCGCTGGAGTAGACGCCGGAGACGTAGCCGAGCTCGTGCAGCTTCTTGGTCCAGGCCGACAGGAAGCTGAGCGCGGACTCGCGGCAGTCGGTCATGTCGGCGCGGAAGTCGCCCTCGAGGTCGTACCACAGGGTGCTGCCCGGGTGCGATGCCCAGCTGCGGCGGCCCGGTCGACGGTCTTCTGCGCCTCGGCCCGGCCCTGGGCGCGCGCCTTCCGGTAGCGCTTGGTCGGGTCGGGGTTGATCCGGACCTGCTGCTTGTAGCGGTCCCGGACGGTGCACCAGGCCTGCGGGCCGAGGGTGATCGGCAGCAGCCGCCAGCCGTTGGCGAGCTGGGTGCTCACCCAGGTCGGGGTGAGGTTCGGCTGCACCGGGCAGGCCCGGGAGTCGCCGGAGATGTAGATGCCGACCGCCCAGAACGGCGAGTTGTAGCAGCCAGGCGTCCATCGCCTTCTGGGTCGGGGCCAGGCACTGGTCGAAGCCGTAGCCGGTGAAGTTGCCCGGCGTGGCGACGTTGCTGGCCTGCGCCGGTGCGGCGACCGCGACCAGCCCGGAGGCGATCGTGACCAGGCCGACGAGCGCGCCGACCAGACGCCGGACACGGGTGGACGTGGTGGACCCGGGGCGCGGGCGGAGACTGACGAGCGGCATGAGGACTCCCAGAGGTCAATGAGCAGGAGTCACTCTAGTCACAAAATTCTCAACCGTATCCAGAGTTCGGCGAGAAAATCGTGAATGACACGCGTGTAATTCGGCGGTTCTTTCAGCGGCGGCCCTGCTGCAGCTGGTCCCACATCACCACGGTGACCACGCCGGTGCGGGGCAGGTCGCGGCCCTTCTGGTACCGCTTCACCATCCGCTGGGTGCGCCGGTCGAACACCCCGGTGACGTCGATCCGGGCGCCCTCAGCGGCGTTGAGGGAGCGCTGCAGCCGGCGCACGGAGCCGGCGCGCGAGCCGTACTTCAGCAGCGGGTCCGAGCCCTTGGCGAGCAGCGCGGTCCAGGTCTTCCGGTTGGCCTTGCCGGTGATGCTCAGCGTGTCGGTACGACGCTGCAGCCGCTTGACCGCCTTGACGGTGCCCTTGTGGAACTTGCCGTGCACGCGGCCGTTGTAGAAGTCACCCTTGCGCAGGAGGCACTGCAGCGCCTTCACCTTGTCGCCGCGGTCGCCGCGGTGCAGGGCGGGGTAGCGCGGGAAGTCCACGGCGGTGTGGCACATCCGGGACTTGCCCTTCGGCTCCGACCCCTTGCCGAAGTCCATGTAGTTGCTGTCGATGCTGAGCGAGACCCCGCCGTACGTCTCGGTGTGGGTGCCGCAGAACTGCCGCATCCGGTCGCGCTGCCAGCCGTCGTCGGAGATGAACTCCGTGCTGGTGGTGCCCCACTTGAGCTTGCACGGCGTCGCGGCTGACGTAGTGCGCGATCCAGATCTGGTCGGGGAGCACCCAGTGGTCGGTCGTGTCCACCCGGGCGTCGTCGAGCATCTTGATGCCGGACGCGGCGCTGGAGTAGTAGCCGCTCTTGTAGCCGGCGGCGTGCAGCCGGTCGGTCCAGGCGGACACCAGCGCGAGCGCCGAGTCGCGGCACTCGGTCTGGCTGATGCTGAACGCCTCGAGGTCGTACCAGAGCGTGCTGCCGGCGCCGATGCCGTAGGCCCGGGCGGCCGCGACCGCCTCGTCGGCCTCGGCGATGCCCTGGGCGCGGGCGGCCGCGTAGTCCGCGGCCGGGTTCGGGTCGATCCGCTCCCAGTCGCGCCTCGGGTCGCTGCAGGAGGCCTGCAGGCCGACGTGGATCGGGATCAGCCGCCAGCCGCGGCTGTTCTGGGTGGCCACCCACTCGGGCGAGAGCTCGACCTGCACGTCGCAGAACCGGTTGCGGCCGGAGGTGTAGATGCCGACGCCCCAGTAGGGCGAGCTCTGCCACCACGCGTCCATCGCGGCCTGGGACGGGGCCTGGCAGGCGTCGAACGCGTAGCCGGTCATCGCGCCCGGCATCCGTCGCGTGGCCGCGTCGGCGGGTCGGAGCAGCGCCATCCCGGCCAGCGCGACGGCCAGCGTCAGGAAGATGGTCAGCGAGCGACGTACGGACTGCACAGTGGGTCTCCCCCGAGATCGATGGTGAGCGGACACACCCTAGCCACCCGGGACACGGGGCCGTCATGCACACTTCGGGCATGCCCGTCCGTCTGCGCCCCGCCGACCCGGCGGAGGTGGGTCCCGCGCTGGCCCGGTTCCGCGCCGGTGGCCGCGACGCCGCGGACCTGCGCCTGCTCACCAAGCACCTGCTGGCCCTGCTGGTCGCGCGCGCACCCGGTGCCGCGGTCGAGGTCCGGGTGCCGCCGTACGCCGCGGCGCAGTGCGTCGGCGGCACGCGGCACACCCGCGGCACGCCGCCGGCGGTCGTCGAGACCGACCCGGCGACGTGGATCGCGCTGGCGGTCGGCGACGAGGCCTGGGACCAGGCGGTGGGCGCCGGCCGGGTGGTCGCATCGGGGGAGCGCAGCGACCTGTCCGGCCTGCTTCCCGTCGCCTGAGCGGCGTCGGAGAGCTGCCTAACGGCGGTGCCTGGCCCTTGCGCTGACGCCGGAGCGCCCGTGCTGGAGCGCCCGCCAGGTCCGGTGCGCCGCCACTCCGGTCATCCGCAGGCCGGTCCGGCGCTGGTAGCGCTGAACCGCCGCCGAGGTGGCCGGCCCGTAGTGCCCGTGGACGGTGACCGCACCGGGCAGTGCCGCGGTCAGGCTGCGCTGGAGCCGGCGAACCGCGGGACCTTCCGAGCCGCGCTTGAGCACCGGCCGGGATCCGGCGGAGAGCAGCGCGGTCCAGGTGCGCTCGTCGAGTCGACCGGTCCGGCGCAGGCCGGCCGAGCGCTGGAGGTGCCGGACCGCGGTTCGGGTGCGACTGTCGAAGTGACCGTCCGGCCGCGCGTGCAGGTGTCGTGTCGCCCTGAGCAGGCACTCGGCGGTCCTCACGACCTCGCCCCGGTTGCCGCGACGAAGCGTCCGGTAGTGCCGGCGGTCGGCGTCCCGTCCGCACACGGCGGGGGTACGACGCAGCGCGGGTGACGACCCGAGCTCGACGTAGTTGCGGTCGATGGCCAGCCGCACCCCGCCGTACGACGCCCGCACGTCCAGGGCGTACTGGTGCACCCGGCTGTTGGTCTTCCACCGCGGCGCGCGCAGCCAGTCACGCCCCAGCCAGGTGTCGCGCCGGCCGTTGGCCCACGCGAACCAGATCGCGTCGGGATGCGGGTAGGAGCGCCGGCCACGCACCTGGCCCACCGCCTTGATGCCCGCGCTCACGCTCGAGTACAACCCGGAGCGGTAGCCGCTGCGGTGCAGGGTGCTGGTCCACGCGCCGAGGAATCGCAGCGCCGAGCTCCGGCACCGGCCGCGCCCGGGTGGGAACCATTCGAGGTCGTACCACAGGGTGCTGCCCGCCTCGATCCCCAGCGTCCGCGCGGCCGCGAGGGCTCCGCGCGCGGCCCGCACGCCTTGTCGGCGGGCGTGGGCGGGACGTGCCGAGATCCGCTTCCCGTAGCCGGTGCAGGCGGCCTGCGGACCGACCCAGATCGGCAGCGTCCGCCAGCCGCGGCGGGTCTGCCGGGCGACCCAGCGGCGGGTGAGGTGCTTCTGGGGGCAGGCGCGCAGCGGGCCGCCGATGTAGATGCCGACCCCGCGAAAGGGGGAGGCGACCCGCCAGCGGTCCATCGCCCGCGATGACGGTGCCCGGCACGCGTCGAACGCGTAGCCGCTCCACGACCGGAGGGCGCGTGCCTGTGCTGCGTGCACCGCGGCCCGCTCGGCGGAGCGGCCCGGGTCGCGGCCCCGGTCTCGTTGCCGCTGGTCCAGTCCGGAGGGGGCTGCCCGGTCGGGTCCCGGCGTCTCGGCCGGTCCCGGACGTTCCACCGGACGGGCGTCCGCGGCCGGTACCGACAGCAGGACGGTGAGCGCGAGGAGCGCTGTGAGCAGGGGGCGGGCGCGACGGGGCCAGCGGTGGGGCATGCAGTGGCTCTCTCGGTGGATCGTCAGGGGGGCCTCCGAGCAAGGCCTCGGTAATGTAGGTCGCCGGTCCGCCGCCCGCTGCGTTTCGGACATTTCCGCGCGTCGTAGGGTGACCGCCATGACCCCGACCGAGCAGATCCGCGCTGCCGTGCGCGACGTGATGCCCTCCGTCCGCGCCGACCTCGAGGCGCTGGTGCGCATCCCGTCGGTCAGCGCCGACCCGGGTCGCGCCGACGACGTACGACGGTCCGCCGAGGCGACCGCCGAGCTGTTCCGGGCCGAGGGCTTCGACGACGTGCAGATCCTCACCGCGGCGGGCGGCGCACCGGCCGTGGTCGCGCGGAAGCCGGCGCCCGAGGGTGCCCCGACCGTGCTGCTGTACGCCCACCACGACGTGCAGCCGATCGGCGACCTCGACCGACTGGGACAGCGACCCGTTCGAGCCGACCGAGCGCGGCGACCGGCTCTACGGCCGCGGGGCCGCCGACGACAAGGCCGGCATCGCCGCCCACCTCGCCGCGGTCCGCGCGTTCGGCGACGACCTGCCGGTCGGCGTCACGCTGCTGGTCGAGGGCGAGGAGGAGGTCGGGTCGCCGACCCTGGAGGCGCTTCCTGGGCGAGCACCGGGACCTGCTCGCCGCCGACGTGATCGTGATCGCCGACTCCGGCAACTGGGACATCGGCGAGCCGGCGCTGACCACCAGCCTGCGCGGCCTGGTCGACTGCTTCGTCGAGGTGCGCACCCTCGAGCACGCCGTGCACTCCGGCATGTGGGGCGGCGCCGTCCCGGACGCGATGACGGCGCTGATCCGCCTGCTCGCGACCCTGCACGACGACGAACGGCGACGTCGCCGTCGAGGGGCTGGTCACGCGGCCCGGCCGCCGACGTCGACTACCCCGTGGACCGGGTCCGCGCCGAGTCCGGCATCGCCGACGGCGTCGAGCTGATCGGCACCGGCTCCGTCGTCGAGCGGCTCTGGACCAAGCCGGCCCTCGCCGTCATCGGCATCGACGTCACCCGCACCGCCGACGCGAGCAACACGCTGATCCCGTCGGTGAAGGCGAAGATCTCCGTCCGGCTGGCCCCCGGCGACGACTCCAAGCGCGCCATGGCGCCACGTCGAGGACCACCTCGCGCAAGCACGTGCCGTGGGGCGCGCAGGTGACGTTCACCGCCGGCGAGCTCGGCGAGCCGACCCAGATCGACGCCACCGGCCCGGCGTACGACGCCGCCCGCGCCGCCTTCAAGGAGGCCTGGGACGGCGTCGAGCCGGTCGACATGGGCGTCGGCGGCTCGATCCCGTTCATCGCCGCCTTCCGCGACGCCTTCCCCGACGCCTCCGTCCTGGTCACCGGCGTCGAGGACCCCGACACCCGCGCCCACGGCGCCAACGAGGGCCTCCACCTCGCCGAGTTCGAGCGGGTCTGCCTCGCCGAGGCGCTCCTCCTCCACAACCTCGCAAGCGGCACTAGACGAGCAGCAGTCCGCGCGGAGGCGGATCGGCACCAGTGGCGCGCGCGCGAGGTATCGGCCGGACGGCGAGGGCGCCGGACCGTGGCGGGCCTGGCGGGAGGCCGAGCGAAGCGAGGCCGGATGGTAGGTCCGGCGCCCTCGCCGGGCGGCCGGGACTCGGCCCGCGACCGCCGGGCCGTCCGACGACAGCACCGGGACTGCACCTGTCGCGGGGCGCGATCCGCGCGACGACACCTCCACGTACCATGAACCACGTGCCAAGCTCACGCGGTGACGGCCGTCTGACCCACGAGCTCGACCCCCACGACGCCGGACCCCAGGACGCCTGCGGCGTCTTCGGGGTCTGGGCCCCGGGCGAGGACGTCGCCAAGCTCACCTACTACGGGCTCTACGCGCTCCAGCACCGCGGCCAGGAGTCCGCCGGCATCGCGGTCAGCAACGGCCGGCAGATCCTGGTCTACAAGGACATGGGGCTGGTCTCCCAGGTCTTCGACGAGTCCACGCTCGCCTCGCTCCAGGGCCACCTCGCGGTCGGCCACACCCGCTACTCGACGACCGGCGCCAGCACCTGGCACAACGCCCAGCCGACGTTCCGGCCCACCGAGACCGGCTCGATCGCCCTGGCCCACAACGGCAACCTGACCAACACCCGCGAGCTCGCCGACCGGGTCGACGAGCTGCGGCGCCACGGCGACGCCCTCGACCTGTCGATGCAAGAACGCGCCGGCGTCGACCAACGACACCAGCCTGGTCACCGCGCTGCTCGCCGCCCACCCCGACCGGAGCCTCGAGGAGAACGCCGCCGAGCTGCTGCCCACCATCAGGGGCGCGTTCTCGTTCGTCTGGATGGACGAGCACACGCTGTACGCCGCCCGCGACCCGCAGGGCATCCGGCCGCTCGTCCTCGGCCGCCTGGAGCGCGGCTGGGTGGTCGCCTCGGAGACCGCCGCCCTCGACATCGTCGGCGCCTCGTTCATCCGCGAGGTCGAGCCCGGCGAGATGGTCGCCGTCGACGAGGACGGCCTGCGCAGCCGGCACTTCGCCGACCGCCGCGCCGAAGCACTGCCTCTTCGAGTTCGTCTACCTCGCCCGGCCCGGACACGTTGATGAACGACCGCCGCGTGCACAGCGTGCGCGTCGAGATCGGCCGCCGGCTGGCCCGCGAGTACCCCGTCGACGCCGACCTGGTGATGCCGGTGCCGGAGTCCGGCACCCCGGCCGCGATCGGGTACGCCGAGGAGAGCGGCATCCCCTACGGCACCGGGCCTGGTCAAGAACTCCTACGTCGGACGCACGTTCATCCAGCCGTCCCAGACCATCCGCCAGCTCGGCATCCGGCTCAAGCTGAACCCGCTGCGCGACGTCATCGAGGGCAAGCGGCTGGTCGTCGTCGACGACTCGATCGTGCGCGGCAACACCCAGCGCGCCCTGGTCCGGATGCTCCGCGAGGCCGGCGCCCGCGAGGTGCACGTGCGGATCTCCGCCCGCCGGTGAAGTGGCCGTGCTTCTACGGCATCGACTTCGCCACCCGCGCCGAGCTGATCGCCAACGGCCTCGACCTCCGACGAGATCTGCCGCTCGCATCGACGCCGACTCGCTGGCCTACATCTCGCTGGAGGAGCTGGTCGAGGCGACCGACGGTCCCGAAGCAGCAGCTGTGCCGGGCCTGCTTCGACGGCGTCTACCCGGTCGAGCTGCCCGATCCCGAGCGTCTCGGCAAGCACCTGCTCGAGCTCGACGCCGGTCGCTTCCGCTCGAGTCCGTCGACGTACCCCGGCGTGTCGCCTGACCCCGGGCGGCGGCGCGGCCGACGCGCTCGACCGCCCCTGACCGCGTTCCGCCACGACCTGCTCGACCAGGAACGAACCGAAGGACCCGCGATGACCCAGCCCCCTGCCCGTGACGAGCGGTCCGGCGCCACCTACGAGGCGGCCGGCGTCTCCATCGACGCCGGCGACAAGGCCGTCGAGCTGATGAAGGTCTGGGTCGACAAGGCCCGCCGGCCCGAGATGGTCGGCGGCATCGGCGGCTTCGCCGGGCTGTTCGACGCCAGCGCGCTGAAGGCCTTCGACCACCCGCTGCTCGCCACCTCGCGCCGACGGGGTCGGCACCAAGGTCGCGATCGCGCAGGCGATGGACGTGCACCACACGATCGGCTTCGACCTGGTCGGGATGCTCGTCGACGACCTGGTGGTGTGCGGCGCCGAGCCGCTGTTCCTCACCGACTACATCGCCACCGGCCGGGTCGTACCCGAGCGGATCGCCGCGATCGTGCAGGGCATCGCCGAGGCGTGCGTCCAGGCCGGCTGCGCCCTCGTCGGCGGCGAGACCGCCGAGCACCCCGGGCTGCTCGGGCCCGACGAGTACGACGTCGCCGGCTCGACCACCGGCGTGGTCGAGGCGGCCGACCTGCTCGGTCCCGGCCGGGTGCGGCCCGGCGACGTGGTGATCGCGATGGCGGCGAGCGGGCTGCACAGCAACGGCTACTCCCTGGTCCGGCACGTGCTGCTCTCCGAGAGCGCCGGCGCCGGCTGGACCCTCGACCGGCACGTCGACGAGCTCGGCCGCACGCTCGGCGAGGAGCTCCTCGAGCCGACCCGGATCTACGCCAAGGCCTGCCTGGACCTGGCGCGCGCCACCGCCACCCACGCGATGTCGCACATCACCGGCGGCGGGCTCGCCGCCAACCTGGAGCGGGTGCTGCCCGACGACAAGGTCGTGACCATCGACCGCGGCACCTGGACGCCGGCAGCCGGTGTTCGACCTGGTCCGGCGGGTCGGCGACGTCGCCCAGCCGGACCTCGAGCAGACCCTGAACTGCGGGGTCGGGATGGTCGCGCTGACCGCGCCCGACGACGCCGACCGCGCGGTCGCTGCTGCTCGCCGGCCACGGCGTCGACGCCTGGGTGTGCGGCGAGGTGTCCGCGGCGACCGGTGCGACCGGAGAGCCCGCCGGCGGCACCGTGACCCTGCGAGGCCAGCACCCCGGCTGGTGACCCCGCCCCACCGATATCGGTATGCCGGGAGTGACCCATTGGTCACGGCGGACATACCGACATCGGTGTCAGCCGTGAGCGAAAACTCGTGCCGATTGACGAGCCGGGTGTGCGGGATTGTGGCCCGGGCAGGTACGGTTGGACCACGAGAAACCATCAGGACAGACCGGACGCGCGTCCGTCACTGGCCCTCGCGGTCCTTGCCGACCGCTGAAGGTCGGGTGGGCGTGACTCCGGCCAAGTGTGCGAGGGGGTCGACCCTATGGGGCGCGGCCGTGCGAAGGCCAAGCAGACCAAGGTCGCCCGCGACCTGAAGTACCGCACTCACGAGACGGACTTCGGCGCGTTGGCGCAAGAGCTGCATGGCGACAGTGACAACTCCGACAGGCCCGGTGACGCTGGCGACGGCACCGACCTCGACGAACTCGACGAGTGGTCGGACTACTCCGACTCTCGTTCCTCGCGAGACTGACGCCAGGACGCGAAACCCCTCACCGACCCGCCGGCCGGTGAGGGGTTCACTCGCGTCCTGAGCCCTCTCGGGGTTCGGGCCCTACCCGAGCCAGACGCCGCGCAGGCGGCCGACCTCGCGCGATCCGGCGCTCGGCGATCCGGTCCGCCGCGACGGCAGGCGGCACGCCCTCGTCCTCGGCGAGCGCGAAGACCTGCTTGCGTGGTGTCGAAGATCTTCTCGGCGCGGGCCTTGGCGCGGTCGAAGGAGAAGCCCTCGAGCTCGTCGGCGACCTGGATCAGCCCGCCGGAGTTCACCATGTAGTCGGGCGCGTAGAGCACGCCGCGGTCCTGCGAGCTGCTTCTCGATGCCCGTCGTGGGCGAGCTGGTTGTTGGCGGCGCCGCAGACGATCTTGGCGCTGAGCACCTCGACGACCTCGTCGTCGAGGGCGCCGCCCAGCGCGCAGGGCGCGTAGACGTCGAGCTCGGTCGCCGACCAGGGTGTCCGCGTCGGCGACGGCCAGCACGTCGGGATGCTCGGCCTGCACGCGAGCGACCGCGTCGGGGTTGACGTCGGTGACGACGACGTCGGCGCCGTCCTCGACGAGGTGCCGGACCAGGTGGTGGCCGACCTTGCCGACCCCGGCGACGCCGACGGTGCGGCCGTGCAGGGTGGGTGCCCCCCAGGTCGCCTCGGCCGCGGCGCGCATCCCCTGGAAGACGCCGTACGCGGTGAGCACCGAGGAGTCGCCGGCGCCGCCGTGCGCGACGGTGCGACCGGTGACGAAGGGGCACTCCCGGGCGATGAGGTCCATGTCCTCGCAGAACGTGCCGACGTCGCAGGCGGTGTAGTAGCGGCCGCTGAGCGACTGCACGAAGCGGCCGTAGGCGCGCAGCAGCGCCTCGGTCTTGAGCGTGGCCGGGTCGCCGATGATCACGGCCTTGCCGCCGCCGAGGTCGAGCCCGGCCAGGGCGGCCTTGTAGGACATCCCGCGGGAGAGGTTCGAGGACGTCGGCGAGCGCGTCCTCCTCGGAGGCGTAGGGGTAGAACCGGGTGCCGCCGAGGGCGGGGCCGAGCGCGGTCGAGTGGATCGCGATGATCGCGCGGAGGCCGGTCGGCTCGTCGTGGCAGAAGACGACCTGCTCGTGGCCGGTGGCCTGGTCGAAGACACCAGGCGGGGGGCCCTGCGGGCCGGCGGGAGAGGTCCCGGTCACGTTGGTGACCCTTCTGTTCGGGCCCGCGGGGGTGATGCGGGCGTCTGGTGGCACGGAGGTGCGCGTCGACCGCGGGGGTGGTGCGGCGACGTACCAAGACTACGGAACCGCGCCGGTCGGCGGCCAACTCGCGGCGGTTCCCCACAGATTGGGGGGACCTGGGTACCTCACGGTGAGGGAGGGTGACTCATATGTGCCATTGTCCGGAATTTCCCCCGGACCTAGGCTCGACGGTGCAACACTGGAGCGGAGGGAAAGTCCGGGCACCTTCGGGTACTCCGGACGATGACAAGTGTGAGGGAGGCCCGCTATGGACACGCGGCCACCGGAGTCCGAGCCCCTGCTGACACCTGCTGAGGTGGCGGCGATGTTCCGAGTCGACCCGAAGACGGTCACGCGGTGGGCCAAGGCTGGCAAGCTCAGCTCGATCCGAACTCTCGGCGGGCACCGCCGGTATCGAGAGTCCGAGGTCCGAGAGCTGCTGACGGGCATGGTGCCCGAACAGCGGCGACCGGACGAGTCGGCCTGAGCTGAGCGCAGTTCCGCGCTCGCGAGCGCGGTTCCGAGCTTGATCTTGCCCCAGCATCCACGAGAGGTGCTGGGGCACGATGCTGTCCGGACCCGGAACACCGTGGTCGCGGACAGCATCCGGGCGTGCCTCAGCGCAGGCCGAGCACGTAGGCGCGCACCTGCCGGGCCTCGCGGAGCCGGCGTTCCCAGGTGACCCCGGTCGCGATCAGCACCGCCCCGGCCGCCCCGATGAGCACCCAGCGCGGCACGGTGTCGCCGATGTACGGCGCGGCGAGCCGCAGCACCAGCAGCCCGCCGACGACGGCGCCGGAGAGCACGGGAGCGGTCCAGCGCAGGCGGACCCCCGCCAGCACCAGGGCCAGACAGCCCACGCCGAGCAGCAGCACCCGCGGCCCCTGCGGATCGGCCAGCGCCCAGAGCAGGCTCGGCACCAGCGCGAGCGACAGGGCCGGGCCCAGCGCCGTCATCGTGGCCGCTCCCGGGTGGGTGCGCAGGTGCCACAGGCCGACCACGGCGAGCGCGGCCGCGCTCGGGAGCGTGTAGGCCTCCGGGGCCTCCACGCCGAGGTCCCACAGCCGGACCCAGCTCGCCGCCGCCAGCAGCGCTCCACCCGGCCACCCGAGCAGTCGACGGTCGGTGCGCAGCAGCGCGGTCGCGGCCACCGCCACCCCCGCCAGGGTCAGGTAGCCGGCCGCCCACGACGGCCGGTCGGGCAGCGGGGCCAGGGCGACGCCGAGCATGCCCAGGGGTACGGCGGCCGCGGCGGCGCCGACCTCGAGGCCGGTCCTCGCATCGACCGGCGACGGGGACCGCCACCAGCCGACCGGCGCGAGGAAGGTGCCGGTGCCGAGCGCCGCGAGCAGCAGCAGCCCGACGAGCACCACCACGGACGGATCGGAGTCGGCGAGCACGCCCACCGTCCAGGTGAGCCAGGCCAGGGTCGCCGCGACCACCGTGCCGGCCACCTGCGACACCAGGGTGCGCGTGGCCAGCAGGTGCGCATGCACCGCGCAGGCCAGGGTGCCGACCAGCGCGCCGGCCGCCAGCCAGTCGTCGTACTGCGCGACCGTCACGGCGAGCCCGAGGAACGCGGCGCCGATGGCCAGCGGGACGAGCGAGCCGCGGCGCAGCCACCAGACCTGGAAGGCCACCGCGACGGCGAGCAGCAAGGCGACGAGCAGCCAGACGGGCGGCGCGTAGAGCGACAGGGTCAGCACGGCCGCCAGCGCGGCGATCGCGGCGAGGGCCCGCAGGTCGGCGACCAGCCCGACGAGGGCGTCGAACTCCGGGCTGGCCTCGGCGGCGGCCACGACGGTGCCGACGAGGGCGACCACGCCGACCAGCAGCAGCCACGGGGCGGGTGCGGCTACGGACAGCGCCGGTTCCAGACGTCCGCCGGGTGACCCGCCGACCGCGTCCGCGATCTCGGCCAGAGTGCTCGCGCCGTACGCCGCCAGCTCGACCACGGTGGCACCGACGACCAGTGCGCCGAGCGCCTGCGGGAGCGCGGCCACGAGGCCCCACGGTCGCGGCGCGAACCAGGCGAGCAGGCCGAACGCCGCCAGCGCACCCACCACCGCGAGCGTCGCCGGGGTGCGGCCCTCGTCGAGCGCGGGCCGCAGGACAGAGATTGCCAGGACGACCGAGCCGACGCTCGCCGCGGAGACGCGCACGGCGACCGGGAACCGGCGGACCAGCGCGAGCCCGCCCATCAGCCCTGCGGCGGCGAGCAGCGGCCAGACCTGCAGGTCGCCCCAGAGCTGCCGGAACGTCCCGTGATCCGCGGCCCGGCCCACCGCCACTGCGAGCAGGGCGACCCAGCCGAGCCCGGCGACGACCGCGGCGGCGACCGCCGCGACGCGGATGCCGAGCCGGTGGAAGCCAAGGGCGGTCAGCCCGGCCACCGCCACGGCGGCGACCAGGTCCGCGTCGCTGCGGCCCGCGTCGAGGTCGGCGAGGCCGAACCACGCCACCGCCACGCCGAGGCCGGCGACCAGCTGGGTGCCGACGAGGCCGCCCACCGGGGTACGCCGGGCCGCCAGGGACGCCCCGGTTCCGGCGGCCACCAGCACCGAGCCGAGCAGCACCAGGAAGACCTCACCGTCGAGATCGCCGAACCAGCCGGCGTTCTCGGCGCCGAACACGTCGAGGGTCAGCAGCCCCAGGGACACCAGGGCAAGCGACTCGGCTGCGCCGCGCAGGTCGCGCCGGGCCATCCAGCCGGCGAGCGCGCCGGTGACGACGGTGAGCACGAGCAGCGTCGCGGTGCGGCCGCCCACGCCCATCACCGACCAGGTGACGGCGAGGAACACCAGCGCCGCGACCAGCACGCAGGCGGCACCCAGGCCGAGCAGGATCTTCGGGACGGAGGCGGCGCTCAGCCGGCTGCCCGGCCGGGGTGTTGCGGCCGGCATTGGCGCCTGCGGGAGCGGTCCGGCTCCGAGCGAACCGCTGGGCGCGCCCACGGGGACGGGCGGTTGCGTCGGCGCGACCGGCGCCAGCGACGACGCGCGCAGCTCGACCAGCAGCCGGTCCGCGACGGTCAGGGTCTCGAAGAGCCGCTGGGCGACGGCCCCGCGCAGGGGCAGCCCGCAGCTCGAGCAGGCCGGCGCCTGGAAGACGATCGCGCTGCCGCAGTCCGGGCAGCGGGTCGGGTCCGCATAACGGGTCATGCCCTCATCAACCCACGCCACCACCCCCGGCGTACCCCGATTGCGCACTCATCCCGTGTGAGTACGACTACTCAGTCCCACCGCCGAGGAGTCAGAACATCAGGGTCCTGGACGGCGTGTCGGTGCACGAGTGACCCCTCGCGGGATCGCGCATTCGGGCAGGTGGAAGAAGCCGACTTCGGGAGGCGCGCGGGAGAGCGACCGCCCGCGACTAGCTGTCCGGCCCCGGCGGGTTCTCGTCCCCGGCCCGGGCACCGTCGAGGGTCGCCGCGCGACTGTCGCGAGGCACCACGACGTGCAGGGCGTTGCGGGCCACCTCGAACAGCGACGGGGTGGTGGTCTCGACCTCCCCGTCCAGGTTCACCGGCATCGGCCGGTCGGTCACGACGCGGACGGCGCGGGTGGTGACGTGGTGGACCCGGTCGTGGTGGACGAAGGAGCCGTCCTTGAGCAGCCGGGCGATGCTGACGTGCTCGCGGAACCGGCCGCGGACGATGGCGTAGACGTCGAGCGTGTGGTCGTCGATCCCCGCGTTCGGCGCGACCGTGTTGCCGCCGCCGTAGTGCCGGCCGTTGCCGACCGCGACCTGCAGCAGGTCGTCGAGCTCGAGCGGCTCGTGGTCGCCGTGCGGGAACTCCAGCCGGGCGGTGAACGGCCGGTGCCGCCGGTAGGCGCGCAGCGTCGCGACCGGGTAGGCGAGCGGACCGAGCCGGCGCTTGAGCCCGGGTGAGAGCGCCTCTGCCACGCCGACCGAGAGGCCGACGGAGGCCACGTTGAGGAAGGTCCGGCCGTCGACGCGGCCGAGGTCGACGTCGACGACCTCGCCGTGCGCGAGCGCGGCGCACGCGCCGGCCACGTCGGCGGGCACCTCGAGGGTGCGGGCGAAGTCGTTGGCCGTCCCCAGCGGGAGTACGCCGAGCGTGGCGGGCGTGCCCGCGACGACGCCGGCCGCGCAGCCGATGGTGCCGTCACCGCCGCCGACGATCACCAGGTCGTGCCCGTCGGAAACGGCCCGGTCGACCGCGGACGGCAGGTCCCTGCCGTGCGAGACGGCCCGGGCCGAGCGGACCGGGACGCCCTCGGAGGCGAGGGTCGCCAGCACCTCGTCGTACGCCGCGGCGCCGCGCCGGGACCCGGTGTTGACCACCACGGCGGCGCTGCGGGCGTCCTCGGCGTGCCTCATACCGACAACGGTATGCGCGCCGGCTGAGCGCGCGATGAGACGAGCCTGTGCGTCGGCGTGGCCCCGGACGACGGGTTCGATAGCATTCCGGCAGGTCTGGACCAGTTGCGCCCGGGGTGCACCGTGACGCACAGTGGTTCGGGGTTGAGCGCCGAGCCTCTCGGCGCCTGGGGATGGTGGACGTGACAGTCGTTACGCAGCCGGATGAGGGAGTCGCCGAGTTCCGGCACGAGGTGGCCTTCTACGAAGGCCTCGCCGGGCTGCCCTCCGCCCTGCTTCCGTTCCTGCTCGAGGGGGTCGCCAACGCCGAGCCGATGCTCGTGGTGATGCTCCCCGACCGGCTCAACGTGCTGCGCGAGGCGATGGGGCCGCTGGCCGACCGGGTGGAGTGGGTCGACATGACGGCGGTGGGCGCCAACCCGGCGTGCATCATCCCGGCCTGGCGCGACTTCCTCGACGAGCACGGCGGCAAGGGCCCGGTGCGCGGCATCGGCGAGCCGATCTGGCTGGGCCGCCGCGGCGCCGAGATGGCGGAGGCCGAGCTCCACGAGGCCCTGCTCAACGTCGCCTTCGACCACGGCCCGGCCTGGCGGCTGCTCTGTCCGTACGACGTCACGGCGCTGCCCGGCGACGTGCTGGAGGAGGCGCTGCGCAACCACCCGGTCCGTGACCTGGCGCAACCGATCCCGCCCTACGCCGGACACGAGCATGCTGCGCGGGCGTTCTCCCGCGAGCTGCCCGCCGCCCCGTCGGACGCGACGACGCTGGCGTTCGGTCCCGACGACCTGAGCGCCGTCCGTGCTGTCGTGCGCCGCGCCTGCGAGGCGGTCCGGCTGCACCCCTCGGCGATCGACGACGTGGTGCTGGCCGCTCACGAGCTGGCGGCCAACAGCGTGAAGCACGCCGACAACGGTGGGTCCCTGCTGGTCTGGGACGAGTCCGACGCGCTCGTCCTCGAGGTGCGCGACCGCGGCCACATCGACGACCCGCTGGTCGGCCGCAACTCCCTCGACCCCAGCTCCGAGAACGGCCGCGGCATCTGGATGGCCAACCAGCTCTGTGACCTGGTGCAGGTGCGCTCCGGCGCGCACGGCACCCAGGTCCGGCTCTACACCTGGCTCTGAGCGCCGCGCCCCCCGGCGGGCCCGCTCGCGGTGCGAGGATCTCGGCCGTGACCGAGAGCGCACGGAAGACAGAGCCTGCGGTGGCCTGGGCCGCCGAGCAGTGGGGCCGGGAGGTACGCCGCGTCGACCGCCTGCACGGTGGCTGGACCTCGACGATGCTCCGGCTGACCGACGCCGACGGGGACCGGGCCGTGCTGCGGCTGATGACGCGGGAGCCCTGGCGCCGGCACGCTCGCGAGCTGCTGGCCCGCGAGGCAGAGGTCCAGGCGCTGCTCGCGGGGTCGGCCGTGCCCGTCCCGGCGAGCCTCGCCACCGATCTCGACGGCAGCTCGGGCGACCCGGCGCACCTGATGTCCTGGCTGCCCGGACGGCTGGAGCTGACCCGCTGCGACGACGACCTGCTGACCCGTCTCGCCGCCCTGCTCGCCCGGATCCACGCCGTCGACCCCGGGGAGCGCCGACCCAGGGCGTACCAGAGCTGGGCGCAGCCGGCGAAGCGCACGGTGCCGGACTGGGCCCGGCGGCCGTCAACGTGGACGGCGGCGTTCGACGTGCTGGCGGCGCCACCGCCGTCGTACGACGCGAAGTTCCTGCACCGCGACTTCCACCTCGGCAACGTGCTCTGGTCGGCCGGCGAGGTGACCGGCGTCGTCGACTGGGTGGAGACCTCGTGGGGTCCGGCCTCGCTCGACGTGGCCCATGCGGCGACGTACCTCGCGATGCTGCACGGCCCGGAGCCCGCCGCGCGCTTCGAGGCCCTCTGCGGTCCGGCCGACGAGCACGACCGGTACTGGCAGGTGATGGACGTCGTCGGCTACCTGCCCGACCCGGTCAAGGTGGCGCAGCCGTGGCGCGACCAGGGCATCGAGATCACCGACTCGACGGTGCGCGAACGCCTCGAGCAACGTCTGGACGCCGTGCTGACCTCGTAGCCTGAGCGCGTGACCGGGACACGCAGCGACTCCGTCGCGCTCCGCTTCCGCGACCTCGACGCGTTCGGGCACGTCTACCACGCCGAGTACCTCACGCTCCTCGACGAGCTGCGCACCGCCTGGTTCGGTGACGTGCTCGGCCTCGACGACCCGCAGTCCTACGTCGTCGTACGGGTGGAGATCGACTACGTCAGCTCCCTGACGGGTGACGACGGGTCGGTGCGCGGACAGTTCGCCGTCGAGTCTGCCGGTACGACGAGCATCACGGTGCGTGAGTCGCTGCTCGCCGGTGACGGGCGGGAGGTGGCCCGCACCCGCGTCGTGGTGGTGCTGCGGGACCCGCGGACCGGTGCGTCCCGGGCGCTCTCCGACCGGGAGCTGGCGAGCTGCGCCGCGCACGGCGTGTCGACGGGCGGGGGCACGGCGTGAAGCGCATCGGCCTGCTCGGCGGAATGAGCTGGGAGAGCAGCGCGCACTACTACCGGCTCATCAACGAGCTCGTCCGGGACCGGCTGGGCGGGCTGCACTCCGCGGAGTGCCTGATGTTCTCGGTCGACTTCGCCGAGGTGGAGGCGATGCAGGTGTCGGGCCGCTGGGAGGACGCCGCCCGGCTGCTGACGGCCGCGGCCCGCGTGCTCGAGGGAGGTGGCGCGGACTTCGTCGTGCTGTGCACCAACACCATGCACAAGGTCGCCGACACCATCTCGGCCGGCATCTCCGTGCCGCTGCTGCACCTCGCCGACACCACGGCCGAGGCGGTGCTCGCCACCGGCATCCGCCGGGTGGGACTTCTCGGCACCGGGTTCACGATGGAGCAGCCCTTCTACAAGGCCCGTCTCGCCCGGCACGGCCTCGACGTCGTCGTCCCCGGGGCGGACGACCGCGCGCTGGTCCACCGGGTGATCTACGAGGAGCTGTGCCTCGGCGTGGTGAGCGAGCAGTCGCGGGCGGGATACCAGGACGTCATCGCCCGGCTGGTCGACGAGGGCGTCGAGGGCGTCGTCCTCGGCTGCACCGAGATCGAGCTGCTCATCGGACCCGAGCACAGCCCGGTGCCGGTGTTCGCGACGACCCGGCTGCACGCCGAGGCGGCGGTCAGGCTCGCGCTGGGCTGAGCTGCTGGAGGCCGGGCTCAGTGGTCGCGGGCTGTGACCAGGGCGTCCGGGGGGATGGTGCCCCGCACCAGGGCCTCGGCCACGTCGCTCAGCCGAGTGTTCGCGTCGCGTGCATAGGCGCGCAGCATCGCGAAGGAGTCATCCATGTCGAGGCCGCCGTACTCCGCCAGGATGCCCTTGGCCTGCTCGATCACGATGCGGCTCGTGAGCGCGCCTTGCAGCTGCTCGGCAAGCTGCGAGGCCCGCTGTATCGAACGTTGCTGCAGGATGCCGATCGTGGCCACGTCGGCCAACGCCTGCGCCACGCGCAGCTCGAGCTGCTCGAGCGGGAGCCGGTTGGACAGGAAAAGGTTGAGGCTGCCGATCGTGTCGCCACGCAGCCGCATGGGGAGCGCGTACACGGCCCGGAACCTGCTGCGCGTAGCCGCCTCACTGAAGCGCGGCCAGCGATCACGCGCCGCGGTCACGTCGGGGACGCTGATGGCGGCCCCGCTCCGCACGCAGTCGAGGCACGGGCCCTCGTCGTTCTGCAGCTGGAAGAGCTCGAGCAGACGGGTCTCCTCCGTCGAGGACGCCACGGGGTGCAGCATCCCCAGCCGGTCGATGAGAAGCAGCCCGGCGGCGCTCACGTCGAGGACGTCCACGCAGCTGCGGACCAGCTGGTCGAGCAGCTCGACCAGGTCGAAGTCGTCGACAAGGGTGTCGGCCAGCGTGACGAAGTGCTGCGCGAGGAGGGCGTCCCGTGGAGTGGTCATGCCTCCTCCTTCGCGAACCGTCGCCTGCCCTCGAGGACGTCGAGGGCGACCGCGGTCACGGTCGTGCTCTCGGCGTACGCCATGGCACGCAGCCTCACCAGCGCCTCATCGATACTCGTGCCCAGCTGGACCATGACCATGCCGGCCGCCCGGTGGACGGTCATGGGGTAGGCGGTCGCGTCGTCCGTGGTCGGAGCGTCGGGTGCCAGCAGGCTGCCGCCCATGGCGTCGACGGTCTCGAGCCCCCGGCTGACCTGATCCGGTCGCAGCGCACCGGGGGTGCGTCGGTAGAGGTCGAGCGAGCCGAGCGGCACCGACCCGACCACGATCGGGAAGGCGAACAGCGCTGCGACCCCAAGACTGTCTGCCTCGTCCCGGAACGCCGCCCAGCGTCCGTCGTCGGCCACCCCCGCTCTGGTCAGGTCGTCGGCCAGCACCGGCACCCCGGTGGCCAGGGCGTCGACGGCGGGCCCCTGCCCCACCATGAACTGGAGCTCCTCGACGGCCCGAGAGACCGCATCGGTGGCGTGCACGACGACGGGTGTGCCGCGGCTCGAGATCACCGAGATTCCTCCTCCGTCCACGCCGGTGTCCCGCACGCAGGCCGAGCAGAGGCGAGCGAGGCGGGAGCCGGCGCGTCCCCCGGGCCGACCCTCGGCGATGCGGGTCACGGTGCACCACCCCTCGTCGACCGCGCTCGGGACGGCCAGCGCAGGACGGCCGTTTGGGACTTCCTCCACCCTACGCGCCGGCCCGCATCCACGGGTCGCGGCGGCGTGAGTCCCGGGCTACGATGCGAGGAGAACGGCCTGTCGTCCAGACCCCGCGCGTGAGGCCGCCGGCAACGGCATGCGAGGGCGACGTGGACACTGTGGAATCCAGCAAGGACACTTGGCCGGCCACCGCTGCGAGCGTTCCGCTCGTGCGCGCCTTCGTCTCGGCGTACCTCGGCCCCCGCGCTCCCGCGGACCTGGTGGACGGCGTCCTCGTGATCGCGAGTGAGCTCGCCACCAACGCGGTCGAGCATGCCGGCACGCCGTTCACCGTGACGGTCGAGTGCTCGAGCGCCGCCGTCACCGTGCAGGTCCGCGACGGCTCGTCGCTGGTACCCGCCCGCCGGTCACCCGATCCGACCGCGGACGGGGGTCGCGGTCTGATCGTGGTGGACGCCCTCAGCGGTTCGTGGGGCGTCCGCGCCGAGACCGACGGGGGCAAGTCGGTGTGGGCGCGTTGCCCGGCTGCATCCCCTTCGTAAGGCAGCCGGAATGCTGAGGGTCCGAGCGCCTCGGGTGCCAACGCCCCGGGGCGCTCGCCTCGTCAGCCCGGGGCCGGTGTCGCCCCGCGAAGAACGAAAGCCGCAGACCAGAGAGACTCTGGCCTGCGGCTCCTTCGCTCGTGGGCAGGGGCGGGGTCGAACCGCCGACCTTCCACTTTTCAGGCGGACGCTCGTACCAACTGAGCTACCTGCCCGAGCGCGGGAAACTCTACAACAGCCCCGCGGGCATCAAGGAATCGCGGTCGCGCGCCAACCGGTGGCGGATCGACCTCCCGGAACGGCGAAGCGCCCCGGACCAGATGGTCCGGGGCGCCTCGCTCATGGCGACCCCGACGGGACTCGAACCCGCGGCCTCCGCCGTGACAGGGCGGCGCGCTAACCAACTGCGCTACGGGGCCAGGTTGTTGCTCATCTTCAAGCGGCGCAATGCTAACCCACTGTGTCGCGTTCTCCCGAATCGAGACCTGGCCGGTCCTGATCTGGGCACCCCCAACGGGATTCGAACCCGTGCTACCGCCGTGAAAGGGCGGGGTCCTAGGCCGCTAGACGATGGGGGCAACTGCCCTTCGAGCGGCCGTCGGGCACGACTGCCGTCCGGGGACCGGACAACTATAGGGGCGCCGATGCGGGCCCACAAATCGAGGGCTGGTCCCGGGCAGTACGACGTCGCGGGGGAGGATGGTCCCGTGATCGAGATGACCCGGGAGCGGTTCGAGGAGCTGGTCGCGGAGGCCCTCGACCGGGTGCCGCCGGAGCTCTCGGCACTCATCGACAACGTCGTGGTGCTCGTCGAGGACGAGCCGCCCGCCGACGACCCGGACCTCCTCGGCTTCTACGACGGCACGCCGCTCACCCAGCGCGACTCGATGTACGCCGGCGTACTGCCCGACCGGATCACCGTCTACCGCAACCCGACCCTCGACATGTGCACGTCCGAGGACGAGGTCGTCGACGAGGTCAACATCACCGTCGTCCACGAGATCGCGCACCACTTCGGCATCGACGACGACCGCCTGCACGAGCTCGGCTACGCCTGAACAACGATTCGTCTGCGGTCTATGGGGTGATTCACGGTTGCGTTTCGCAGACGAATCGTTGTCATCCGGCACCCAGTTGAAAGCCGAGAGCGCACAGGGCGATCGCCGGTACGAGCGTGACCAGGGCGACGGCGGAGCCCAGACGGGGGCCGCGGTCGTGGACATGGATGGCGAAGGCGGAGTACGTGGTCAGCCCGCCGCAGAACCCTGTGCCGAGCAGCGCCAGCTGGTCACCCGAGACATTGCGGGCGACGAACAGCCCCAACAGGAAGGAGCCGGCCCAGTTGACCAGTACCGTGCCCCACGGCCATCGGTCGTCGAGCAGGTGGCCGGCCGCGTAGCGCACCGGTGCGCCGATCGCCGCGCCGAGCGCGACCAGCAGGACGGTCACAGGTCGCCCTCCTCGTCGTCGAACTCCCGCCGCTGGGCGGCGGTGCTGAGGCGGTCGGCCGCGGCGACCGCCACCAAGCAGGCGACCAGCGTGCCGAGGACGTACGCCGCTGCCGTCGTCGCACGGTCCGAGGCGAGAAGGCCGCGGGTCTGCTCGGAGTACGTCGACAAGGTGGTGAACCCGCCGAGCACGCCGGTGCCGAGCAGGGGCGGTAGCACCGCGTGTCGGCGTACCCACCCGACCGCGGGGAGCAGGGCGAGGACAAAGGATCCGCAGACGTTGATCGCGAACGTGGTCCAGGGGAACGAGGACGCGGTGTCCGGGAACGCGACCGTCAGCAGGTGCCGGGCGACGGCGCCCGTCGCGCCACCGGCGGCCACCGCAGCGACGAGGGCGGGCCTCACCCCGTGGTGTGGTCGACGACGGTCGAGCCGGGCCAGGGTGTCGGCTCCAGCCCGGCTCCCTGACGGACGAACTGGTCGGAGTACCACCGCATCAGCTGGAGCTGCTGGGGCGTCGCCGCGACCGTCAGCAGGCTCTGGTCACGGCAGAACCGGTCGGCGCGTTCGAGTACGTCGCGCATCCGCGCCATCGTCGCCGGCGCGGTCGCGGGTACGACGTACTCGAGGTCGACCGAGTCCAGCCCCTCGGCGATCGCCTCGTTGAGACCGTCGACGCCGTGGGCCAGCCGCCGCTCGTGCTCCACCTGCAGCATCAGCTCGCCGAGCTCGCCGGCGACCGGGTAGCGGTCGCCGTGGTCGAACGACAGCAACCGGAGCTCGCGCCGGATCTCGGAGTACCAGCCACGGAAGGACGCGAAGACCTGCGCCGGCATCCCGAGCAGGCGGATCGTCACCATCTCCTCCACCGGGGCGGCGTCGGCCATCGCCTCCTCGACCGCCTCCGCGAGGTCGTAGACGTCACCCTCCTCGGCGACCTCGACACCCGGGTCGCCGCTGGGGACGAACCACACGACCTTGCCGTCCTGTGACACGTCGGCGCCCCAGCTCTGCGAGTAGAGCGCGACGATGCCCATGCCCCGGCCGATGGTGGCCATCAGATGGTTCTCGTCGGTCATGTCCACCCCGACCCGTGGGGGCCGGCCGGACTTGTCGTGCACCTCCACCCGTGGCTTCTCCTTCGACCCGCGCAGCCGCACGCTGATCGGCGGGACGGCGTGCAGGATCGCGTTGGTGACCAGCTCGGAGACGCCCAGCTCGGCCGCGTCGACGAGGTCGGGCCGGCCGAGCCGCTCGAGCTCGCCGCCGATCCAGACCCGCGCCCGGCGTACGGACTGGGGTTCGGGCTCGAGCAGCAGACGTGCGCTCATACCCTCCTCCGTTCCGATCGCAGGGACACCAGCCGGGTGACGACCATGGCGATGTAGAAGATGCCCACCACCTGCTCCAGCATGACAACGCTTTGGCCGTGGCCGGTCGCGGGGCCGACATCGGAGAGGCCGGTGCTCGAAAGCGTGGTGAACGACAGGTACAGCAGGTCCATCCAGCCGCGCTCACCCTCGCCGAACGCGCCGGGGTCCGCGGCCTGCACCACCACGAACAGGTAGGCGAACGCCCACGCGAACAACGTGAACACGGCCGGGATCGCGAAGAGCTCGTCAGTGGTGACGTCGTCGTCCTTGAGCATGTAGGCGAGCATCGCGATCGCGGCGTAGAAGTACAGCGCCGACTCGAATCCGGACGACCACGGGAGGAGCCGGTCGTCGCCGATGAAGACCGACACCAGCAGGAGGCCGGTGGCGGGCACGAAGACGAAGGCGCTCACCCACGTGAAGAACGGAGTCGCGCGCAGGGCCCGGATCGTGAGCACCAGCACCAGCAGACCGAACGCGGAGAAGACCGTGCGTCCGACGAAGCCCTGGTCACCCCCCACGAAGGGATAGAGGACGACACCGCCGAGCTGTACGACGAGCAACGTCAGGCACGGGGTGTTGCGCAAGAACCGGCCCCACTCCCGCATGGCCGGAATCCTAGTGGGTGTCGGGCATTTCGCCCTGCACCGGCGGCCGGAGCCGGAACAGCTCCAGCTCGGTGCCGTAGTAGCGGTCCGTGAGGCCGAGCGGCTCCATGCCGAGCCGGGTGCAGACGGCGACCGACGCGGAGTTGCCGGGGCGTACGACGGCGATCGCCTCGTCCAGCCCCTCGGCGAACGCCCGGTCGAGCACGGCGCGGGCCGTCTCGGTGGCGAACCCGTGCCCCCAGGAGTCGGGGTGCAGGTGCCAGCCGACCTCGACCGCTCCGTCGCCGTCGGGCACCGGGACGAGCAGGACCGTGCCGGCCACGACGCCGTCGTCCTTGCGCTCGATGGCCCAGAGGCCCCGCCCGGGCTGCTCGTCGGCTCGCACGGTCCAGCGCTCGATCCGCGTCACCGCCTCCTCGCGGGTGCGCAGCGCCGTGGGCGTGGCGCCGAGCCAGCGCGCGACCTCCCATCGCGAGTAGAGGTCGAGGAACCTGTCGGCCTCGTCCACCCGCCACAACCGGAGACAGGTGCGCTCGGTCTCGAGGACGACCGGGCCCTGCCGGTCAGCGGTCAAGGTGGCGGGCCCAGGCGAAGCAGAACAGACCGAAGCAGCCGATGCCGAGCGGCGACGAGCGCGAGCAGCGCCGGGCCGAACGGCTGCTCGAGGAGCTGCAGCAGGGCCTGGTCGAGCCCGCCGGACTTGTCCGGGTCGTGGGTCCACGCGGCGTACAGGAACAGGCCGCCGACGACCGCGAAGGCGACGCCCTTGCTGATGTAGCCCGCCTTGCCGAACCAGCGGTAGGTCTGCCCGTCCTTGCCGGTGTGACCGCTGCCGTCGAGCATCTCGAGGAACTTCTCCCGCCAGCCGTTCCAGGCGAGGCCGATCGCGATCCCGACGATCACGGCGCCGACCAGCGCGACCAGGATCACACCGAACGGCAGGTCCATCAGGCGCGCGGTGAGGGAGTCCGTGCTCTTGCCGCCGCTGCTCTGGCCACCACCCACGGCGATCCGCAGGGCCCCCCAGCCGAGTACGCCGTAGATGACGGCCCGACCCACGGAGACGATGCGCTGGCCGGCTCGCTTCGCGCCGTCCTCGTCACGGTGACCGACGGCGGCCTCGAACAGCTGCCACACGACGAGGGCGACGAACCCGGCACCCACGACGTACAGCGAGATCCGGCCGAGCTCGTTGCCGGCCAGCTGACGCAGCGCGCCGGTGCCGGAGACGTTGCCCTCCCGGTCGCCGAAGACGAGCTGGAGGGCGAGCCAGGCCATCAGCAGGTGCACGACGCCGTAGCTCACGAGCCCCACCCTCACACTCGCGTCGAGCGCGTCCTCATGATCCATGGCCGGAACGTACCCCCCGGGACTGTTGCCTAACGGGGTGCTGCCGGTAGAACCCTCACATGACCTCTGATGCGCTGGTCCTCGGGCCGCTGATGCGACACGTGGACACGACGTCGGCCACGGTGTGGGTGGAGACCGCCCGCGACGCGACGGTCACCGTCGCCGTGGACGGGCGGCGCTGGTCGCACCGCACATTCGCCGTCCACGACCACCACTACGCGCTGATCGAGGTGACCGAGCTCGAGCCGGGCACGCGGACGCCGTACACCGTGCTCGTCGACGACGAGGTGGTGTGGCCGGAGCCGGACGCACCGTTCCCACCCAGCGTCATCGCGACCCTGGTGCCCGAGCAAGCCGCTGCAGCATGGTGTACGGGTCCTGCCGCACCAGCGTGGGCCACGACCACAAGGGCAACCTCACCCACGGCGTCGACGCGCTGCGGGCGCTGTCGCGGCGGATGGCGACGGACGAGAGCGCGATCTGGCCGGACCTCATGCTGTTCCTCGGCGACCAGGTGTACGCCGACGAGACCACCGAGGAGATGCACGACTTCATCGAGTCACGGCGCAGCATCAAGGAGCCGCCGGGCAAGGAGCTCAAGGACTACGAGGAGTACGCCCACCTCTACAAGCTCGCCTGGACCGACCCGGCGAACCGCTGGCTGCTGTCCACCCTGCCGAGCGCGATGATCTTCGACGACCACGACGTCCGCGACGACTGGAACACCTCGCTGGCGTGGAAGCAGAGGCTGGACGCCACCCAGTGGTGGCACGAGCCGCATCGTGGCGGGCCTGTCGTCCTACTGGGTCTACCAGCACCTCGGCAACCTCTCCCCGCAGGAGCGCGAGGAGGACGCGCTGTGGCAGCGGATCGCGACGTACGACGGCGACGACGAGCTCGACCTGACCGCCGCCGTCGAGGACCTGGCCGAGCGGGTGGACCGCGACCCGGAGGAGTACCGCTGGAGCTACTCCCGCGACCTCGCCGACGTCCGGCTCATCGTGCTCGACTCCCGCGCGGCACGCGTGCTCGACCCGGACCGTCGCGCGATGCTCGACCCCCGGGAGCTGGCCTGGCTCGACGAGCACATGCAGGGCGGGTTCCGGCACGTGCTCGTCGGCACGTCGCTGCCGTTCCTGCTCCCGCCCGGCCTGCACCACCTGGAGGCCTGGAACGAGGCCGTCGCCGGCGGTGCCTGGGGACGGCGGCTCGCGAGGTTCGGCGAGTGGGCCCGCCAGACCGTGGACCTGGAGCACTGGGGCGCCTGGCAACGGACGTTCCAGCAGGTGGCGGACCTGGCCACGGAGGTGGCCGACGGCAGCCGCGGCCCGGCCCCGCAGACCGTGACGTTCCTGTCCGGCGACGTGCACCACTCCTACGTCAGCGAGGTGCGGCGACGTCGCGGCGGCCGGATCGTGCAGGCCGTCTGCTCACCGATCCGCAACCCGCTGCCGAGGTTCTTCCGGTTCCTGACCGCGGTGCTCGCGTACGCCGTGGCCGGACCCATCGGCAGCCTCGTCTCGCGCTCCGCGCACGTGCCCCGGCCGCCGTTCAAGTGGCGCAAGCTGGCCGGCCCGTGGTTCGACAACGCGGTCGCCACGCTGGAGGACCGCGACGACGGGCTGCTGCTGCGCTGGGAGAAGGGCGTGGCCGGCGACGACCCGAAGGCATCCTGGCTGGAGCTGGTCGAGGAGGTGCTGATCCGGCCCCGGTAACCGGGCCCGCGCCTACTCCTCCAGGGCGAGCAGGGCGTTCTCGACCACCTCGGTGAGTGCAGGGTGGATCCAGTACTGGCCGCGGGCCACGTCGTGGGCCGTCTGCCCGAGGCTCATCGCCTGGATCAGCGGCTGGATCAGTGACGACGCCAGCGGGCCGATGATGTGCCCGCCGAGGAGCAGGCCGGTGTCCGGGTCGGCCAGCACCTTCACGAAGCTGGTCTCGTCCTCCATCGCCCAGCCGTAGGCGGTCCCGCCGTAGTCGTGGCGACCGACCCGGTAGCCGCGCCCGGCGGCGCTCGCCTCCTCCTCGGTGATCCCGATGCTGGCGACCTGCGGGTGGCTGAACACGGCGCTCGGCACGTGCTCGTGGTCGGTGGCGACCAGGTCGTCGGGGTGCAGGAGGTTGTGCCGGATGGTGCGCGCCTCCGCGTTGGAGACGTGCTTGAGCTGGAAGGTGTTGCTGACGTCGCCGAGCGCCCAGACGTTCGTGGCGCTGGTGCGCTGGTGCTCGTCGACCAGCACGAGCCCGCGCTCGCCGACCTCGACGCCGGTGCGCTCGACGTCGAGCAGGTCGGAGTTGGAGCGGCGGCCGGTGGCCACCAGCAGCAGGTCCGCGTCCACCGTCGTACCGTCGTCGAGGTGGGCGCGCACGCCATCGCCCGGTGTCGATGCGACGAGTCCCCGCGCGGGCTCCAGCTTGGTGATGGTGGTGTCGAGCCGGACGTCCCAGCGCTGCTGCGGCGAGCTCGGTGAACCGGGTCGCCACCTCGCCGTCCTCCTCGCGCAGCAGCAGGTGCGAGCGGTTGACCACGGTGACGTGCGCGCCGAAGGCGGAGAAGACGTGCGCGAACTCCGCGGAGACGAAGCCGCCGCCGAGGATGAGCACGCGCTCCGGCAGGTCGTCGATGCGCATCACGGTGTCGCTGGTGTGGAACGGGACGTCGTCGAGGCCGGGTACGTCGGGGATCTGCGGGCGTGACCCGCTGGCGATGACCACGTGGTCCGCGGTGATGGTCTCGCCGGTGCCGGTGTCGAGGGTGCGGTCGCCGGTGAACCTGGCGTGGCCCTCGAAGAGCCGCACGTTGGGGCGCCCGGAGGCCCGCCACTCACGACCCGAGGTCGAGATCGGGTCGATCCGGCCGAAGATCCGGTCGCGGATCTCGGGCCAACGGGCCCGCTCGAAGGTCGTCTCGACGCCCAGTCGGTCGGCGTGCGTGGCGGCGTACGCCAGGTCGGCGGGGTGGACGAACATCTTGGTCGGGATGCAGCCGACGTTGAGGCAGGTCCCGCCGAACGTGCCCTTCTCGAGGATGGCGACCTTCCAGTCCGCGAAGGAGTCGTCGACGATCGTGTTGCCCGAGCCGGAGCCGATGACGGCGAGGTCGAAGCGTCGTGCCGAGCCTGAGGAGGGGGTCACCCCCCATCCTGCCCCGCCGCCGGTGTGAGCGAACCCACGGCGGGACCGGCATGACCCAGGTCTCGGGATGCGTTGAACCGGGTAGGAGGCCAAGATGGGACGCGAGCAGCACGGAAGGCAGCAGATGACGAACCCGCAGGCGCAGACGGGCGGCCGTCACCAGGTCGTCGTGATCGGGTCCGGATTCGGAGGCCTGTTCGGCACCAAGGCGCTCAAGCACGCCGACGCCGACGTCACCATGGTGGCCAGGACCACCCACCACCTCTTCCAGCCGTTGCTCTACCAGGTCGCGACCGGCATCCTCAGCGAGGGCGAGATCGCGCCGGCGACGCGGGAGGTGCTGTCCGGCCAGCGCAACGCCCGGGTGATCCTGGGCGAGGTCACCGACATCGACCTCGAGGCGCGCACGGTCACCTCCAAGGTGCTGCATCGTGAGACCGTCACGCCGTACGACTCCCTGATCGTCGCCGCCGGTGCCGGCCAGTCCTACTTCGGCAACGACCACTTCTCCGAGTTCGCGCCCGGCATGAAGAGCATCGACGACGCGCTCGAGCTGCGTGGCCGGATCTTCGGTGCGTTCGAGCTGGCCGAGATCTCCGACGACGAGGACGAGATCGAGCGGCTGCTCACCTTCGTGGTCGTCGGCGCCGGCCCGACCGGCGTCGAGATGGCCGGCCAGATCGCCGAGCTCGCACACCGCACCCTCAAGCGCGACTTCCGCCGCATCAACACCCGCGAGGCGCGGGTGATCCTGCTCGACGCGGCGCCCCAGGTGCTGCCGCCGTTCGGCAACAAGCTGGGTGCCCGCGCCCAGAAGGACCTCGAGGGGCTCGGCGTCGAGGTCAAGCTCGGCGCGATGGTGACCGACGTCGACGAGCGCGGCATCGAGGTGCAGAACAAGGACGGCAGCCGCGAGCGGATCGAGGCGGTCACCAAGGTGTGGGCCGCCGGCGTCGCAGGCCAGCCCGCTGGGCCGCCTGCTCGCCGAGCAGACCGGTGCGCCTCTGGACCGCGCCGGCCGGATCGGCGTGAACCCCGACCTCACCCTGCCCGGACACCCCGAGGTGTTCGTGGTCGGCGACATGATCTCGCTGGACAACCTCCCGGGCGTCGCCCAGGTCGCGATCCAGGGCGCGAAGTACGCCGCCAAGGAGATCAGGAACCGGATCGAGGGCAAGCCGCCGCAGGAGCCGTTCAAGTACTGGGACAAGGGGTCCATGGCCACGATCTCCCGGTTCAGCGCGGTGGCGATGGTCGGCAAGCTGCGGTTCACCGGGTTCATCGCCTGGCTGATGTGGCTGGGCCTGCACCTGATCTACATCACCGGCTTCAAGAGCCAGCTCACCGCGCTGCTGCACTGGGCCGTCAGCTTCGTCGGGCGACGGCCGTTCGCAGCGCACCGCGACCGAGCAGCAGATCTTCGCGCGCGCGGCGCTGAAGCGGCTCAAGGGCGGCGCCGCCGACCTGGTCGCGCCGCCGGGCGCCTACGAGGCCGCGCACGACCTGATCGCCACCACCAGGGCCGAGCTCGAGGCGAAGGCCGCTGAGGAGGCCAGGCTCTCCGACGAGAACCGGCGAGGCGTCAAGCAGGACGCCTGACCCGGGTGGTGGAGCGGTCACTCGGGTGGTCGAGCGGTCATCCGGGTGGTCGAGCTTGTCGAGACCACTGACCAGGTCTCGACGGGCTCGACCACCGGGGGCGAGTCGGGTGGTCGAGCTTGTCGAGACCACTGACCAGGTCTCGACGGGCTCGACCACCGGTGGACTGACCCGGGTGGTCGAGTGGTCACTGACCAGGTCTCGACGGGCTCGACCACCGGCGGGACCGGGCTCGATTGCCGGTGGGACCCGGGTCGGGGTCACTCCTCGTCGATGACGTGGACGGCGGCCTCCTCGGCGCTCGCACCGGCGCCGTCGATGCCGATGTCGTCGGCGACCAGGTCCTTCTCCTCGTCCTCGCCCAGCCCCTCGTCCTCGGCGACCAGCCGGCCCGCGCGCTCGTGGCCGACCTCGCCACCGACGTGCTCGTCCTCCGCGGCCGCGGCAGCGTAGGGATCCGGCTCGGGCACCTCCTGCGCGAGCCGCTGGTCGAGGGACTCGCCGGCGTGCTCCTCGGCGGGGGTGTTGCCGTAGCCCTCGGCGGGCGACCACCCGTCGGGCGGGGCGTACCCCTCGTCGAGGGCGTCGTCCACGCCCCGGTCCACCAGCGAGTCGTCGGGCTGCAGCTGGTCCTCGTCGTCGATGCTGTACGACCCGTAGGTCTCCGGGTCCGGCTCGGTCGTGTTGTCGCTCATGCCTGCACCCGTACCCGGGGACAGCGCGTCGCAACCGGTCCGGACGCCATCGGATCCAGACCGTCGGGCCCCGGCCCCAGGCGACGTACGACGGCCCGGGGACCGTTCAGTACGCTCGTGTGGTTCGTAGCAACCGACCCGAAGGGGCTCCCGGCCCGTCATGGACCCCGACTGTCCCGGTCGCCCCTGCGCCCCCGGCGGTGAGGAGCGGTGACCGAGGTCCCGTACCTCCTCGTCTCGCTGGCGCTCATCGTCGCGTGTGGCATGTTCGTCGCCGCCGAGTTCGCGTTCGTCACCGTCGACCGTGCGTCGGTGGACCGTGCCGCCGAGGCGGGTGACCGTGGCGCGCGCGGAGTGCAGTCCGCGCTGAGGGCACTGTCCACCCAGCTCTCCGGCGCCCAGGTCGGCATCACGCTCACCAACCTGGTGATCGGCTTCCTCGCTGAGCCCGCGATCGCGCAGCTGGTCGACGACCCGCTCGAGGCGGCCGGCCTGCCCGCCTCGTGGGTGCGACCGGTGTCCGTCGGGTTCGGGCTGGCGTTGGCCACGGTGCTCACCATGCTGTTCGGCGAGCTGGTGCCGAAGAACCTCGCGATCGCCCGGCCGCTCGGCACGGCGAAGGCCACCCAGGCGTTCCAGCGCGGCTTCACCGCCGCGATGAGGCTGCCGATCGCCGTGCTCAACGGGTCGGCCAACGCGATCGTGCGTCGGCTCGGCATCGAGCCGCAGGAGGAGCTCCGCTCGGCCCGGAACTCCGACGAGCTCGCCTCGCTGGTACGTCGATCGGCATCGCAGGGCACGCTGGACGTCGGCACCGCCCGGCTCATGGAGCGGTCGGTGACGTTCGCGGACCGGATGGCCGGCGAGATCATGACGCCCCGGGTGCGCATGGACAGCGTCCGCACCGACGCTCCCGTAGCCGAGGTCGTGGAGGCGGCCCGGCGTACCGGGCACTCGCGCTTCCCCGTGGTGCTCGACGGCGACGACGACGTGGTGGGTGCGGTGCACGTGAAGAACGCCGTCGCGGTCCCGGCCGAGCGTCGCGGCACCGTCCCGGTCTCGGCGGTGATGGTCGACGCGACCGTGGTCCCGGAGAGCCTGCGCCTCGACCCGCTCCTCGCCCTGCTCAAGGAGGAGGGCTTCCAGATGGCGGTCGTCGTCGACGAGTACGGCGGCACGGCCGGCGTCGTCACGCTCGAGGACGTCGTCGAGGAGATCGTGGGCGACATCGCCGACGAGCACGACCGGCTCGGCTCGGCCGCGCGCCGCCGTCGCGACGGGTCCGTCTCGGTCTCGGGGATGCTGCGACCCGACGAGGTCGAGTCGGTGACCGGTGTCGAGCTGCCGGAACACGAGGACTACGACACTGTTGCCGGCCTGATCATGCAGCGGCTGGGCCGGATGGCCGCACCCGGTGACGCGGTCGTCGTACCCCTGCCGCGGTACGCCGACGACGAGGGGGACCCGCTGCCGCCGCAGGTGGCCGAGCTGCGGGTCGAGCGTCTCGACGGGCTGCGCATCGACCGGGTCTCCGTGCGGACCCGCGCCGCGACCGCCGGCGACCGGGACGAGGGGGCCGGCCGATGAGCGGGTGGGTCGCCGTCCTGGTCGCGGTCCTGCTGCTGGCCGCCAACGCCTTCTTCGTGGGCGCGGAGTTCGCGCTGATCTCCGCGCGCCGCACCCAGATCGAGCCGCGGGCCGCCGCCGGGTCGCGCGCGGCGCGCACCACGCTGCGCGCCATGGAGCAGGTGTCGCTGGTGATGGCCGGCGCCCAGCTCGGCATCACGATGGCCTCGCTCGGTCTGGGCGCGATCGGCGAGCCCGCCGTCGCCCACCTGCTGGAGCCGGTGCTGCACGCGGTCGCCGTGCCGGAGGCGTGGCTGCACCCGATCGCGTTCGCGGTGGCGCTGTCGGTCGTGGTGTACCTGCACGTCGTGCTCGGGGAGATGGTGCCGAAGAACATCGCGCTGGCCGGACCGGACCGCGCGGCCCTCGTGCTCGGCCCGCCGATGATGATCGTGGTGATGGTGCTCAAGCCGGTCGTGGTCGCGCTGAACGCGTTCGCCAACGGCATCCTCCGGCTGGTGCGCGTGGAGCCCCGCGACGAGGTCGCGTCGGCGTTCACCCGCGAGGAGGTCGCGTCCATGGTCGACGAGTCGCGCGGGGAGGGGACGATCCGCGAGGACGAGTACGACCGGCTCGCCGGGGCCCTGGGCTTCACCGAGCGCACCGTGACCGACGTGCTGCTGCCGACCGACTCGCTGGTGACGGTCCCGCAGGGCGCGACCGGCGCCGACGTCGAGTCGGTGTGTGCCGAGACCGGGTTCTCCCGGTTCCCGGTGGTGGCCCCCGGCGGCGAGCTGCTCGGCTACCTGCACGTGAAGGACGTCCTCGAGACCGATCCCGACCGCAGGCTGCGACCGGTGGACGACAAGTGGATCCGCTCCTTCGCCACGGTCCGCCCGGGCGACGTACTCCATGACTGCCTGCGCAACCTGCAGTCCCGGGGCGCGCACATGGGTCGCGTGGTGGGTGACGACGGGGAGGTGCTCGGGCTGGTCGCGCTCGAGGACGTGCTCGAGGAGCTGGTCGGGGAGATCCGGGACGCCGCGCACGCCGACGAGTAGGCCGGGCGCCGGTCGCTCAGTCGTCGAGCTCCGCGACCACCGAGTCGACGACGGCCATCAGGTCTCCGTCGGTCTCGGCGAGGACGCGGCGCTGGCGCTGGTACGACGCGCCGAGCTTGGGGATGTCGGCCACCGAGGCGAGCTCGTCCTCGCAGCGAAGCTCGCGGGCGAGCGGGGTGAGTCGTTCGAGCAGGTCGTGCAGGTCGTCGGTGACGAGGCGCTCGTTGCCGGCCGCGTCGAGGATGATCTCGGCGTCGAGGCCGTAGCGGGCGGCGCGCCACTTGTTCTCCTGCACGTACCAGGGCGGCATCGTCGGCACCTCCTCACCGGCCCGCAGCCGACGGTCGAGGTCGACCACCAGGCACTGCGTCAGCGCCGTGAGCGCCGCCACCTCGCGGACGGTGGAGACGACGTCGCAAACCCGCATCTCGACGGTGCCCAGTCCGGGTGAGGGGCGGATGTCCCAGCGGATGTCGTTGAGGTGCTCGATGACGCCGGTCCGGAAGTGGTCGTCGACGAAGGCTTCGTACTCGGCCCAGGTCCGGAACTGGAACGGCAGTCCCGCGGTCGGCAGCTGCTGGAACATCATCGCGCGGTTGCTGGCGTAGCCGGTGTCGGTGCCGCTCCACAGCGGCGACGACGCGCTCAGCGCCTGCAGATGCGGGAAGTGGTTGAGCAGCGAGGAGACGATCGGCAGCACGTGGGACCGCTCGCCGAGGCCGACGTGCACGTGCAGTCCCCAGATCAGCATCTGCCGCCCCCACCACTGCGTGCGGTTGATCAGCTCCTCGTAGCGGTCCCCGGGCGTGAGCAGCTGCACCGACCACTCCGCGAACGGGTGCGTTCCGGCTGCGTACAGGTCGACGCCCATCGCCCGCGCCGTACGCCGGACCGAACGGATCGTGTCCGCGAGGTCCGCCATCGCCTCGGGGACGTCCTCGCAGATGCCGGTGACGACCTCGACGGTGTTGCGCAGCAGCTCCTTGTGCAGCTTGGACTCGTCGACGCGGGAGTCCTCCCCCTGGTGAACCGCGTCGAACACCTGGGCGGCGCAGTTGGACAGGTCGCGCGTGGTGCGGTCGACCAGCGCGAACTCCCACTCGACGCCGACGGTCGGGCGGGGGGAGGGCCGGAACTCGACGGGCACGCGTCCATCAGACCATCCCGCGGCGCGTGGCGGAATGCCGTCGCCGCTCTCGGGCGCCTCGCGCGCTCACCCGGTGCGGCGTACTGCCCCAGGAGAACTGCCGCTCCCCGTGGTGAGTTCACACCGGGAAGCGGGCGATTACCACGGGACCGTGGTAATTGGCCCCCCGGCTACTCCGGGCCGCCGGGGTCGATCTGCTGCGCGAGGTACTGCTGCAGGCCGACCCGCTCGATGGCGTCGAGCTGGGTCTCGAACCAGTCGGCGTGCTTCTCCTCGTCGCGCACCATGTCCTCGAAGACGGCGGCGCTGCCGTGGTCACCGAGGTCGTGACACTCCGCGGCGCCGGCGTTGAACTGCGCCACGGCGGCGCGCTCGCTGTCGAGGGCGAGGCGCAGCATCTCCTCGGCGGTCTCGCCGACCGTGATGGAGCCGAGCCGCTGCAGGTTGGGGTGGCCGTCGAAGAGCAGGATCCGGTTGATCAGCTCGTCGGCGTCGCGCATCTCGTCGATGGACAGGTCGTAGAAGACCTTGCCCAGACGGGTGAACCCCCAGTTGTCGAGCATCCGGGCGTGCAGGAAGTAGGTGTTCGTCACCGTGAGCTCGAAGGTGAGTGCCTCGTTGAACAGCTCGACGATGCGGGGACTAGCTGGCTGCAACTTCGACCTCCGGCGGCATGGCGGACAGCGACGTCCCATGCTCGCACAGCAGCCTCTTGAGCGAGAAGACGCAGGCGCCGCAGTCCTTGCCGGCTCCGGTCGACCGGCAGATGCCCGCCAGCGTGCGCGCGCCGGACTCGATCGCGCTGGCGACCTTGCCGTCGCTGACGACCTGGCAGTGGCAGATGATCACGCGTCTCCTCCTCCCGGGGATCTCGACAGGTAAGCCTTACCTAACTCACGGTACACGAGGGTGTGCCCTGCTGTCTCTTCCGCCGAGTTCTGGACGGTCGGCGGGCCCGGCGAAACGGCTCAGGCCGGCCGACCGAGAGTGAGGTAGGCGAACCCCAGCCCGTGCCGGTAGCCCCGCAGCCAGCGGGTCCGGTGGTCGTCGACCCGCTCGCGGACGGCGGCGGCACGGGCATGGTCGGGGTGGCGCAGCAGCCACTCGGTGTCGTCCGCGAGGAAGCCCGACTCGAACTCCTCCCACTCCATGGCGGTTGCGGTCTCCACCCAGAGCGGGAGGAACCCGGCGCGCACGGCGGAGTCGACCAGCCCGGCGAGGTCGGTCAGCGCGAGTACGTCGTCCCACACCAGCTCCGGGTCGACGGGACCGGTCGGCTCCCAGAACCCTTCGCCGAGCAGCAGCCTGCCACCGGGGCGCACGCGATCCCACAGCGCGGCGAGCGCTCCATCACCCTCGCCGAACGCATGCGTCGAGCCGATACACACGACGAGGTCGGCGGGCTCGTCGTACGCCGCCGCCTCCTGCTCGAGGAACCGGACCCGGCCGTCGAGCCCCCGCTCCGCCGCCGCGGCACGCGCACGGTCGAGCAGGCCCGCGTCCGTGTCGATGCCGGTGGCCCGCGCCCCCGGCGCCGCGGCCGTGATCCGGAGCAGCAGCTCCGCCCACCCGCACCCGACGTCGGCGATGGTGTCGGGGCTCGCGGCCGCGAGCCGGACGGACATGGCGTTCGCCCGCGCGTCTGAGAGCGGTGCGTTGAAGCTGAGGTGCGCGTACGACGTCGGACCGGATGTCATCCGGGCAACCTAGGTGCGCCGCGGCACGGATGCGAGCGACTTTCCGGGGATGCCCTTGTGCACGACCGGACCGGCCGCTCGGCGTCGAGAGCCTGCGGAGGAGGCCCGGAGCCGCTAGCGTCACTCCAAGACAGGCCTCGGGCCGCGAGAACGGGGAGAACCATGACCGAACCGCAGGACCCGAACCGGCCTCCGTCGTCAGGGCAGGCGCCCCCCGGCTCCGAGGTGCCGCCGCCGTCCGAGGGCGGCTACCCCGCCTCCCCCGCCACCGACAGAGGGCGGCTACCCGCCACCGCCCGGGTACTACCCGCCCGCCGGCCCGGGTGCCGGTGGTTTCAGCGTCGGGGAGGCGTTCGGCTGGGGCTGGCGCAAGTTCCGCGAGAACCTCGGCCCCCTCGTCATCGTGGCGCTCGCCATCGTCGCGGTGCTGATCGTCCTCGGGATCATCCGGATCGCGCTCACCGCCGGCAGCGAGGCCGCGATCGACCCGGCCACCGGTCAGGTGGAGAACCCCGGCCTGTTCGGCACCGCGCTCATCTCCAGCGTGCTGCTGGGTCTCATCCAGTTCGTGGTCAGCGTCATCGTGTCGGCGGGCATCATCAAGGGCGCGCTGGACATCACGCAGGGCCGTCCGCTCGAGCTCGGCACGATGTTCAAGGGCTTCAACCTGGTGCAGCTCATCATCGCGTCGATCCTGACGTCGCTGCTCACGTTCGTGGGCCTCATCGCCTGCCTCGTCGGCGCGCTCGTGGTGGCGTTCTTCCTGTCGTTCACCACCTACTTCATCGTCGACGACGGACAGTCGGCCATCGACGCGATGAAGGCCAGCTTCCAGTTCACCAAGGCCAACGCCGGCGACCTGCTGCTGCTGTTCCTCGCCATCATCGGCGCGAACATCCTCGGCGCGTGCCTGTGTGGGGTCGGTCTGCTGATCACGGTCCCGGTGACGATCCTCGCCCAGGCCTACGCCTACCGGTCGCTGCGTCAGCAACCGATCGCTGGGTAACCCATCTGTCGTCCGCGTCAGCGGACGGTCTCGAACACCGCGGCAAGGCCCTGCCCGCCGCCGATGCACATCGTCTCGAGGCCGTAGCGGCTGCCGCGACGCTGCATCTCGTGAGCCAGGGTGGCAAGGATCCGTGCCCCGGTGGCGCCGACCGGGTGGCCGAGGGAGATGCCCGATCCGTTCGGGTTCAGCCGCTCGTCGGTCGCATCGATCTTCCACTCGCGCAGGCAGGCCAGCACCTGCGCGGCGAAGGCCTCGTTGAGCTCGATCAGGTCCAGGTCGTCGAGGGTCAGCCCGGCCCGGTCGAGCGCGGCCGCGCTCGCGGGGACCGGCCCGATCCCCATCACCTCGGGGCCGACCCCGACGACGGCCCAGGAACGCAGCGCCACCAGCGGGCGCAGGCCCCGGCGCTCGGCCTCGTCGCGCGTGGTCACCACACACATGGCCGCACCGTCGTTCTGCCCGCTGGCGTTGCCGGCGGTGACGGTGGAGGCCTCGTCGATCTTGACGCGGACCGGACGCAGCCGCGCGAGCTCCTCGAGCGTGGTCTCCGGTCGGGGGTGCTCGTCGCGGTCCACGACGACCTCGGGCTTCCCACGGCGCCCGGGCACGGTCACCGGCACCAGCTCGTCGGCGAAGCGGCCCTGCGTCGTGCGCCGCCCCGGCGCGCTGCTGGGAACGGAGCGCCAGCTCGTCCTGCTCCTCGCGGGAGAGGTCGTAGTCGCGGCGGAGGTTCTCGGCGGTCTCGAGCATTCCACCCGGCACCGGGTGGTGCTTGCCGCCGGCGGTCTCCCGGGCGCGGTCGAGCCGGTCCATCAGCTCGACGCCACCCATCCGCACGCCGGTCCGCAGCCCGAGGCCGTAGTGCTCGACGTTGGACATCGACTCCGCGCCGCCGGCGACGACGACCTTGGCCGCGCCGGTGGCGACCTGGCCGGCGGCGTACAGCACGGCCTGCAGGCCGGAGCCGCAGCGACGGTCGATCTGGAGCCCGGGGACGCCGGTGCCGAGGCCGGCGTCGAGGGCGGCGACCCGTCCGATCGCCGGTGACTCGCCGTTGGCGTACCCCTGGCCGAGCACGACGTCGTCGACGTCGCCCTCCTGGAGGCCGGTACGTCGGACCAGCTCGGAGAGAAGCTGCGAGGCGAGGTCCACGGCGCTGAGCGGCGCGAACGCGCCACCGAAGCGGCCGACGGGCGTGCGGAGGGGTTCACAGATGACGACGTCGCTCATCCTCCGACGTTAGGCCCCTCGGCCTCGCAGACTCGAAGCGGGAGGAGGTGGTGCTGTAGCGCGGGGCGGCACCGGGCCGTCGGGCGCAACGCGCGCGGCCCCGCGCCCCTCGGTGCCATCGGTGCGTCGGTGCCGCGGTGCTAGGACCATCGCCCACTGTGAATTCGGCACCGGTTGGTTCTACTGTCGAGAGCACCTGAACAGCCGAGACCTTCGAGCACCACGGAGTCGGCGCGCACCACTCATGGCATCCCGGTTCGTCGCCTGCCGTGCCGACCGAGCGGAAGGAGCCACGGTGACCGAGCGACGGAGGATCGTCCTGCTGCGCCACGGCCGGACCGCCTGGAACGTCGAGCGCCGGTTCCAGGGCAGCTCCGACCTGCCGTTGGACGACGTGGGCGTCGCCCAGGCAGATGCCGCGGCGACCCAGCTGGAGCGGGTCGAGCCCTCGATCCTGCTCAGCTCCGACGCGCTGCGTGCTCAGCAGACCGCGGAGGCCCTGGCCACCAGCATCGGCGTTGAGATCCGCGCCGACGCCCGGCTACGGGAGGCCGACCTCGGGGACTGGGAGGGGCTCACCCGGGACGAGGTGGAGCGCCGGTTCCCGCGGGAGTACCTCGCGTGGCGGCACGGGGTCGATATCCGGCGTGGCGGTGGCGAGACCTACGTCGAGGTCGCCGCGCGGGCCCAGGCGGCCATCGGCGAGGCACTGGTCGAGCTGCCGCCCGGGGAGACGATGGTCGTGGTGACGCATGGGGGTACGGCGAAGGCCGCGATCGGGCGGCTGCTCGGTCTGGCCCCGGATGCCTGGCACCGGCTCAGCAGCCTGGCCCACGGCAGGTGGACGGTGCTGGAGGAGGCCGTGTTCGGGTGGCGCCTGGACGAGCACAACGTCCGACCGCGCCGGCCCCGGTCCACCTGAGCCGGCCGCGTGGCGCCTCAGCCGGCCGAGCCGAACTGCAGCGCGAGCGCCGCGACGATCTCGCGGTGCCGGGTCAGGAACGCGCGCTCGTCGTACCTCTTGCGGCGAAGCCAGCCGGTGACCTCGTCGTTGCACTTGCTGGCGTTGCACGCGCCGCAGGCCGGCGCGATGTTGTCCAGGGTGTAGCGCCCGCCTCGGGAGATGGCCAGCACGCAGTCGCGCTGCAGCGGCCGGTCGTTCGCGCCGCAGTAGGCGCAGCCGCCCCATGCCGTCTTGAGGGCGGCCCACTGGGCGTCGCTCAGGTCGTGCTCGACCCGGGCCATCCGGAGCTTGCGGCGCCGGGCGTAGCGCGCCTTGCGGCTCCGGTTCACGGCCATGGCCTCAGCGTAGGGAGTTCTCTGCCGGTGCCGGAGGAGCAACGCCAGGGTGCGTCCGCGCCGGCGTGACCGACCGCTCGGGAGACCCGGGTCGGTAGGAGACACCGGAATCGTCGTCCGCCTATGCTCCCGGCAATGGAGCGAGAAGGGAGCGCCGGGGCCGCGTTCACCGTCTTGGACGCAGCGGAGGCGGCGTCCCCGGTCGAGGCCGTCGAGTCGGTGACGGCTGCGCTCGGGCGTGCCCTCGGTGCCAGCTCCGTCTCCTTCCTGGTGGCCGACCTCTCGGGTCGTGCGTTGGTCCGTCTGGCGCATGTCCCGGGAACCCCCGACGTGCCTCGGTCCGAGGGTGAACGTCGGCACGCCGAGGAGAGCGCCACCGTGCTGCCCTTCGACGGAGGACCGCACGAACGAGCCGTGGCGACCCAGGAGGTGCAGGTCCTCGAGCCGGGCTCCGAGTTCTCGAAGTCGGCTCGTCCCGACGAGTGGCAGGTGCTCGCACCGGTGACCGAGCGTGGCGAAGTGATCGGCCTCCTCGAGTTCAGCCTCCCCGACCAGCCCGACGCTGAGGTGATCGAGGAGATCGCCCGGCTGGCGCACCTGCTGGCCTTCGTGGTGATCGCGAACCGTCGGCACACCGACCTGTACGAGTGGGGGCAGCGCACCCGCCCGCTGAGCCTGTCCGCAGAGATCCAGCATCGGCTGCTTCCCGGACCCCAGACGTGCGAGGCCGGCGCTTTCACGCTCGCCGGGTGGCTCGAGCCGGCGGCGGGCATCGCCGGGGACACGTTCGACTTCAACCTCGCCCGGGACATCCTGCACCTGTCCATGACCGATGCGATGGGCCACGGGGTCGCCGCCGCGCTGAGTGCGACCCTGTGCGTAGGGAGCCTCCGCAACACGCGCAGCGAGGGTGCGACTTTGCTGGAGCAGGTCGCCTCCGCCAACCAGGCATTGGCAACACATGCGGCCGGAAGCGGTCTGGAGGACTTCGTGACGGGGTTGGTCGGGCGTCTCGACCTCCGCAACGGCTCCATCCAGCTGGTGAACGCCGGTCATGTCTCGCCGTACCTGGTTCGTGGCGCCGAAGTCTCCGCCGTCGAGCTGCCCGTGGACCTCCCGATCGGCCTGTTCCCCGACACGACCTACCGCGGCACGGACGTCATGCTCGAACCCGGCGATCGGCTGGTCCTGGTGACGGACGGGATGCTCGAGCGCAACGCCGCCGACCTCGACCTGGCGCAGGAGATCGCCGACACGCGGATGCTGCACCCGCGCGAAGCGGTCCGTGCCCTCGCCGACCGCGTGCTGGAGGTGCTCGGCGGAGTTCTCGCCGATGACGCGACCGTGCTGTGCATCGACTGGCACGGGGGCCACGGCGGCGAGCGCAACACGGTCCACGGAGCGGATCGGCGACGGGCCACGTACGCCGGCGACGTCGGCTGACGGACGTCCGACGCCGGAGGCGGTACGACGTCGCCGGTGCAGACCCGGGATGTGCGGCGTCCCGGAACCGGCGGCCATGCCTCGCCCAACGCATGGCGGGCCGAGCCGCCACTCCAAGGTAACGAGATGGTCACAATTTTGGGAACGCTCCCAAACGGCCATTGACGGCAGGATCGGCCCCTCACCACAGTGAACGAGAACCGGCATCCGACCGGTGAACTTGAAGGAGGCAAGGCATGGCGTATGGCAGAGTCCGGCGCGGTGCGGCTGCTGTGGCGGGTGGGCTGGCGGCGACGCTGGTGCTGGCCGCGTGCGGCGGCGACGACGAGCCTTCGGGCGCCGAGGGTGGCGAGGCCGGCGGTGGCGGCGGCGGCAACGCCGACTGCGCGTTTGCCGAGTCGTACGGCGATCTCGACGGCACCCAGATCTCGGTGTACAGCACGATCGTGGCACCCGAGGACGAGCCCCTCGAGGCATCGTTCGACTTGTTCGAGGAGTGCACAGGGGCGACGGTCGTCTACGAAGGCTCCGACGAGTTCGAGGCGCAGCTCCCGGTCCGGGTCCAGGGCGGGACAGCACCCGACATCGCGATCATTCCCCAGCCGGGCCTGCTGGCCACGCTGGTCAACGACTTCGACGCAGTCATCGAGGTCCCCGACGACACCCGGGCCAACGTCGAGGCCTCCTGGGATCCGTCGTGGGTTGGGTACGGCTCGGTCAACGACACCTACTACGGAACCCCGTGGGGCGCCAACGTCAAGTCATTCGTCTGGTACTCGCCGACGGCCTTCGCCGACGCTGGGTACGAGGTCCCCGAGACCTGGGACGACCTGATCGCGCTGTCGGACCAGATCGTCGCGGACGGCGGAAAACCCTGGTGCGCGGGCGTGGGATCCGGCGACGCGACCGGCTGGCCGGCCACCGACTGGATCGAGGATGTCGTCCTTCGTACGGCCGGGCCCGAGGTCTACGACCAGTGGATCGCGCACGAGATCCCGTTCAACGACCCGCAGATCGTCGAAGCGATGGACACCGTCGCGGAGATCTTCCTCAACGAGGAATACATGAACGGTGGCCTCGGCGACGTCTCCAGCATCGCAACGACAAGATTCGAGGACGGCGGACTTCCGATCGCGCAGGACCAGTGCTGGATGCATCGACAGGCATCCTTCTACGCTGCGAACTGGCCCGAGGGCACCGACGTGAGCCCCGACGGCGAGATCTTCGCGTTCTACTTCCCGCCCATCGACCCGGAGCACGGCAGCCCTGTCCTGGGCGGCGGCGAGTTCGTCGCGGCGTTCGACGAGCGCCCGGAGGTCCAGGCGCTCCAGAACTACATGTCGAGCGACACCGGACAGTCCGAGCGTGCCGAGGCAGGCGGCGCGTTCGTCTCGGCGAATCGGAACGTCCCGATCGAGCTGTTCGACGACCCGGTAGACACCCTGTCGGCCGAGATCTTCCAGGATGAGGACGCCGTCTTCCGATTCGACGCGTCCGACCTGATGCCCGCCGAGGTGGGCACGGTGGCGTTCTGGAACGGGATGGTCGACTGGATCACAGGCGCCGACACTCAGGCGGTGGCCGACGGGATCGAGGACGCCTGGCCACAGTGAGACGCGTGTCTCGAAGGTAACTCCGAGGACGGCCGGATGCTCGGTGGGCCCGCGTGGGACGTGACCGCACGTCACATCCCACGCGCCCAGGCAGCATCCGGTCGCCTCGGACCGCGGCCGCGATCGGGGCAAAGAAGGGTGAGCCATGGAGAGCTTCGAAAAGCTGGGTCAGATGGCGTTGGCGGTCGTCCTCTTCGCCGGCGTGATGGGGCTGATCCTCCTGCTCGTCGGCCGGGTGAAGCGTCGGTCGGAACTGGTGGAGTCGCTGGCGTTCGTCGTGCCGGCGCTCGCCCTGCTGAGTGTGGGACTGGTCTACCCGGCGATCCGAACGACGTACCAGTCGTTCTACGACCGGACCAGCGACAACTTCGTCGGGCTGGACAACTACACAGAGGTGTTCACCAACGCGGCCATGCTCACGGTGCTCCAGAACACTGCGATCTGGGTCATCCTCACCCCGATCCTGTCCACCGCGGTGGGCCTCGTCTACGCCGTGCTCGTCGACCGGTCGCGTTTCGAGGCCAGCGCGAAGGCCGTGATCTTCCTGCCGATGGCGATCTCGCTCGTGGGGGCGTCCATCATCTGGAAGTTCGTGTACGAGTACCGTCCGGACCAGCAAGGGATCCAGCAGATCGGTCTGCTCAACCAGGTGCTGGTCTGGCTCGGCTTCGAGCCGCAGCAGTTCCTGCTCAACGCGCCGCTGAATACGGTGTTCCTCATCCTCGTGATGGTGTGGGTCCAAGCCGGCTTCGCCATGACGGTCCTGTCGGCGGCGATCAAAGCCATCCCGTCCGACATCACCGATGCCGCTCAGCTCGACGGCCTGGGCGGAGTCAAGATGTTCCGCTACATCACTGTCCCGAGCATCCGTCCGGCGCTCATCGTGGTGCTGACGACGATCGCCATCGGCACGCTGAAGGTGTTCGACATCGTGCGGACGATGACCGGCGGACAGTTCGACACCAGCGTGGTGGCCAACGAGTTCTACACCCAGGGCTTCCGGATCCTGAACACCGGCATCGCCTCCGCCCTCGCGGTGCTGTTGTTCGTCCTCGTCGTGCCACTTGTCGTCTACAACGTCGTACAGATGCGAAAGGCGGCCTAAGACATGAGCGTCGTGGTCACCACCGCCGAGCCGGTCGACGGCATCGAGCCCGCGACCGTGTCCGGCCGGGCCAAGAAGCGACTCACCAGCCCCTGGGCGTCGCTTGCGGCGATCGTCCTCGCACTGTTGTGGACGGTGCCCACCTTCGGGCTACTGCTCACGTCGTTCCGTCCCCAGGTCTCCATCCAGACCAGCGGTTGGTGGACCTGGTTCACCAATCCCGAGTTCACGTTGGAGAACTACGAGGAGACCCTGTTCGGCGGGGCCGCCCTGTCGACGTACTTCATCAACTCGATCGTCATCACCATTCCGGCCGTGGTGATCCCGGTGACGGTGGCGAGCCTGGCCGCCTACGCCTTCGCGTGGATGCGGTTCCCGTTCCGGGACCTGCTGTTCGTGTCGGTCTTCGCGCTGCAGATCGTGCCGTTGCAGATCGCGTTGATCCCGCTGTTGCGCATCTACGTGGATCTGGGTGTCAACGGCACGTTCTGGCCCCTTTGGCTCTCGCACACCATCTTCGCGCTGCCGCTCGCCATCTTCCTGCTGCACAACTTCATGAAAGAGGTCCCCCGGGAGCTGATCGAGGCCGCGCGTGTCGACGGGGCGGACCACGTGGCGATCTTCACCCGCATCATGCTGCCGGTCGTTGCCCCGGCGCTCGCCGCGTTCGGCATCTTCCAGTTCCTCTGGGTCTGGAACGACCTCCTCGTCGCGCTGACGATGACGGGTGGCACGACGGACGTCGCGCCGTTGACGGCCCGGATCGCCGAGCTCTCCGGCAGTCGAGGCAGCGACTGGCACCTGCTCTCGGCGGGCGCGTTCGTGGCCATGGTTGTTCCGGTTGTGGTCTTCCTGTTCCTCCAGCGATACTTCGTGCGCGGACTTCTCGCGGGCAGCGTGAAGGGATGACCTTCACGGAGGACCGCGTCGCCCGTCCCGCGGTCTCACCGGATGCGGCCGGCTTCCCCGTCGACTTCGTCTGGGGCGCCGCCACCGCGTCCTACCAGATCGAGGGCGCGGTGGCCGAGGACGGCCGGCTGCCGTCCATCTGGGACACCTTCAGCGCCGAGCCGGGGCGCGTCGTCGGCGGCGACACCGGCGCGATGGCCGCGGACCACTATCACCGCTGGCGCGACGACGTGGCGCTGATGGACAAGCTGCGCCTGGGTGCGTACCGGTTCTCGGTCGCCTGGCCGCGTATCCAGCCCACCGGGTCGGGTCCGGTGAATGCTTCCGGCCTTGCCTTCTACGACCGGCTGGTCGATGAGCTGTTGGCGCACGATCTCGACCCGTGGGTGACGCTGTACCACTGGGACCTGCCGCAGACGCTCGAGGATCGTGGCGGCTGGCCGGAGCGCGAGACCGCGCTGCGATTCGCAGAGTTCAGCGGCCTTGTCGCGGCGGCCCTGGGCGACCGAGTCCGGCATTGGATCACGTTGAACGAGCCTTGGTGCTCGGCGTTCCTCGGCTACGCCGCGGGCAGCCACGCCCCGGGTCGGTCCGAGCCGGCGGCGGCCATCGCTGCCGCGCATCACCTCATGCTGGGACACGGGCTTGCCGTCGATGCCGTTCGGGCGGTCTCCGGGCAGGCGCTTATCGGGCCGACGGTCAACCTGTACCCCGTCCACCCGAAGCCCGGCCACCCCGACGCGGCGGATGCCGTCCGTCGTATCGACGGTCTGCAGAACCGATGGTTCTTGGATCCGCTGCTGCGAGGCGGCTACCCCGACGACGTACGCGCCGACCTGGAGCGCGTCACGGACTTCCATTTCGAGCGGGACGGCGACGACGCCGTACACAACCGCCCGATCGACTTCCTCGGCGTCAACTACTACAGCAGTCTGGTGGTCCGGCCGAGCGCGTTCCCCGGCAGCAACGCCGTGGACTTTGTCGACTCCGGCCGACCGCGCACGGCCATGGGATGGGGCATCGACAAGGACGGCCTGACAGAGACGCTGCGTCGCGTGCACGACGACTACGGTCCGCTGCCGCTGTACGTGACCGAGAACGGCGCCGCATTCGATGATGTGGTCGCCCCGGACGACCGGATAGTCGACGTCGAGCGCCGCGACTACCTGGCTGCGCACCTGCATGCGTGCCAACTGGCGATCGAGGCCGGCGTGCCACTGGCGGGCTACTTCGTGTGGTCGCTGTTGGACAACTTCGAGTGGGCCGAGGGCTACCGCCGCCGCTTCGGCATCGTGCACGTGGACTACGGGACCCAGGAGCGACGGGTCAAGGAGAGCGGCGCGTGGTACAGCGCGTTCATCGACCGACACCGCGATGGTCGTGGTCGACCGTGAGCGGACGGTCGACCAGCGAGCCCACCCTCGAGGAGGTGGCGGCTCGCGCGGGTGTGGGTCGCGGCACGGCGTCCCGTGTGATCAACGGGTCAGCGCACGTGTCCGAGCGCAGCCGGCAGGCGGTCCTGACCGCTGTCGAGGAGCTCGGTTACATCCCCAACCCGGCGGCGCGATCGCTCGCACGGCGTAGGACCGACACAGTCGCACTAGTGATCTCCGAGTCCGAGGACAGGATCTTCGGCGAGCCGTACTTCGCCGGCGTCATCCGCGGAATCAGTGCTGCGGTGAACGCGTCACAGCGCCAGCTGGTGCTGGTACTGAGCCAGGTCCACGACCCGTCCAGCCCGCTGGAGCGCTACCTCTCCCGGCAGCACGTCGACGGTGTGCTTCTGCTCTCGCTGCACGGCGAGGACCCACTGCCCGCCCGTCTGGTTGCGCGTGAGCTCCCGCTGGTGCTGGGAGGTCGGCCCGTGGGATTGTCAGGCGTGAGCTACGTCGACGTGGGAAACGTCGACGGGGCACGTCAGGGCGTCGAGCACCTCGCAGACACGGGACGGCGGCTGATCGCGACGATCGCAGGCCCGCAGGACATGGCTGCCGGGCAGGACCGGTTGACCGGCTACCAGGACACCCTCAGGTCGCGCGGGCTGGACGCGGGACCCGAGCTGGTCGCGTACGGGGACTTCAGCCAGCACAGCGGCCAGCAGGCGATGCGCGAGCTGCTCGACCGCGTCCCCGACCTGGACGCGGTCTTTGCCGCCAACGACCCGATGGCGGCCGGTGCGCTGCAGGTCCTGAAGGAGCAGGGTCGACGGGTGCCCGACCACGTTGCGGTGGTCGGCTTCGATGACGCGCCGATGGCCCAGTTCACGGACCCGCCGCTCACATCGGTGCACCAGTCTCCCGAGCAGATGGGGCGGGAGATGGTGACGCTCCTGCTCGACCAGGTCGACGACGCTGCCGCCCCCGGTGCCTCCACGGTCCTCTCGACCGAGCTGGTCCGCCGGGCCTCGACCTGAGCTCGACAGGCGCGGCCGCGTCGGGCGGCCCCGACCTGCTCGGCAGTACCCGGGATCGCCGAGGTCGACGTCACGCATGACCGGACCACTGTCCGCCTCCGCCGAAGCGCCAATGTCAGGGATCAGCCCAAGTGGCGCAAAGACTGGGTGGGCCCCGTGGGACTCGAACCCACAACCCGCGGATTAAAAGTCCGCTGCTCTGCCAATTGAGCTAGAGGCCCGGGGACTCGGACCATCGTGCGAACAAGTCCTGAGGTCCGTCCCCGCTGTCGCGGTGCAGTATCGCAGGTCGAACAGGCGGTCTTCCCCTGCATGTTGGCCCAACCTAGTGGTGTCGATGAAGAACCGTGCCCCTCGCCAAGGGCAAGGGGCACGGCTCTCTATCGAGGGGCGCTTGTTACGCGTGCGTCGTCATGGCTCAGGAGGCGGCGTCGGGTGCGACGATCTCCGGCAGCTCCGCCTCGAAGAGGTCGGCGAACCTCAACGACGGGAGAACCTTGCCCTGCGGCCGGGCGGTGTCGGCCAGGTCGGCGGCCCAGCTCGCCGCACGCTTCCGCTGGTTCGGGGTGCCGTGGTGCCCGGGGCTCTCGAACTGGCAGTCGCCGACCTCGAACGAGGTCTGCTCGGCCTGCAGGACCCGTTTGGTGTTCAGCGCGAGGCCGCGGGCGTGCGTGGCGAAGTAGGTGCCGAACGCGTCGGCCATCAGCTCGGTGCGCCGGGTCGCCTCCGGACCGGTCAGCGGAGACTCGAAGAGACCGTCCTCGAACTGCACGTGGTGGCCGAACTCGTGACCCATCACGGCTCGGGAGCCGACGTCGCCGATACCAAGGAAGTTCAACGCGTCGAGGATGCCGTCACCGAACACGAGCTTGTCCGGCAGACCCTGCACCAGCGGGTCGGGGTCGCCCTCGGCGGTGAACGCGTAGGCATTGAGCGTGAACAGCGCATTGTCTCCACCGTCGAACATGCCGGCGGCGATCGCGTCCGCGATCTCGGTGGCGCTGGTCTCGGCCTGGGCGTCGGTCATGCCGAAGATGTCGTCCACCTTCAGCACGCGGGCGACCTGCTCGGCATCGCGCATCATCGTGCCGTGCATGCCCATGAGCTGGATGTCGCCGGAGTGCACGTCCCAGAACCGGCGTGCGTCGGTGAACGTCTTGGTCAGCGACTGTCGGAAGTCGCCGCGCACGCCGTAGCCGGCATTGCTGCTGGTGCCGAAGAGAAGGGCGTCATAGGTGGGGATGTCCAGCATCTCCAGGTGGCCGACGAGGAAGACGAGCTCTTCCAGGGTGAGGTCGGCGATCGCCTTGTCGACGAACGCGTTCAGGCCGGTGGGCTCGCACTCGTAGTCGTTCGGGTCGATGGCGTGGGCGAGCACGGCGTGCACGCCGGACGGTTCGATGCCGACCCGATGCGCGGCGGCGGCACTGGCCGCGGCGGCGGCTTCGACGTCGGCCGCCCGCGGGGCGGTCGTGCTCGGGTCTGTAGCACCCGCGGCGAGTGGCGCGGTGCCAATGGCGAGGGTGAGGGTCGCCGCGACGGCGGCGAAGGTGCGGGAGGGCAGCTTCACGAGTCTCTCCTTGGTCTGGCGCGCGGCGAGCCAAGGCCGAGGCGAGGGAGTGGTACCCGTGGGTGAGCGGTCCCCGTTGCCGCAGTCTCGAGGGCAGCTGTTTTACCCGAGCCGAGCGCTGGCTGATGATGCAACGCGATCTTTACCTTTGGCAAGAGCAACCTTCGCCGCAAACAGGTGGACCGTGGCGGCGGTGGCGGCGGTGGCGCGGCTCAGCCGGCGACTGTGCCCGCGGCTGCGGCCAGCAGGTCTTCGCGGCCCACGATCTTCGTCCGCTCGCGTCCGTTGGCGCGGCCGAGCTCGGCTTCGGCGACCTCAATGCAGCACCAGCCCTGCCAAGGCACCACCCTGGCGTGGCGCTCGGCCAGCAGCCGGTCGACCGCCTCCGGGTCACGGATCGGGGCGGGAGGCAGCGAGGGCGCATCTGCGAGGAGGGAGGCGACCGTCTCGCGTGCGTCACCCTTGTTGGTGCCGATGACGCCCGTGGGACCGCGCTTGATCCATCCCGCGACGTACTCGCCGGGGACCACCGCGCCGGACCGCAGCACCCGTCCCGCCGCGTTCGGGATCACCCCCTTGGACTGGTCGAACGGCAGGTCGGGAAGCGGTCGGCCCCGATAGCCGATCGAGCGCAGGACCAGCTGGACGTCGAGTGCTGACACCTCACCGGTGCCGGTCGGGTTCCCGGCCTGGTCGAGGCGGGTGCGCTCCACGCGCAGTCCGGACACGTGCGCGCCACCCAGGACCTCCACCGGCCTGACGTTGAACCGCAGCCGGACGCGGCGGGGTCGGGTGGTCGGCGGGCGAGCGGCCCAGTCCTGCAGCACGTCGTAGTTGCGGCGTGCCCGCGCGTCCTCGGCGAGGATCTGTCGGCTTGCCTCATCGAGCTGCAGGTCGTCCGGGTCCACGACCACGTCGGCGTTGGCCAGGTCGCCGATGTCGCGGAGCTCCTTGGTGGTGAACCTCGCCTGCGCCGGGCCGCGGCGCGCGAGCAGGTGGATCTCCCTGACGCGGCTGTCCGCCAGGACGTCGAGCACGTGGGCCGGCAGGTCGGTCACTCGGAGCTCGTCGGCTGACTTCGCGAGCATCCGGGTGACGTCCAGCGCCACGTTGCCGGCGCCGATGACCGCCACGTTCTGTGCGTCCAGGACGAACTGGTCCACGGGCGAGTCGGGGTGGCCGTTGTACCAGGCCACGAACGCCGTGGCCGAGAAGCTTCCGGGCAGGTCCTCCCCGGGGATCCCCAGCCGACGGTCGACTGCTGCGCCGCAAGCGAAGATGACCGCGTCGTAGTGACGGTGCAGGTCCTGCAGCGTGAGCTGGGTGCCGATCTCGACGTTGCCGAGGAACCGCACGGCGGGATCCTCCAGCACCTTCCTCAGCGTCGCGCTGATCGACTTGATCTTGGGGTGGTCGGCGGCAACCCCGTAGCGGACGAGTCCGTACGGGCACGGCAGCCGGTCGATCACGTCGACCGCGACGTCGCCGTGCTCGACCAGGGCGCCGGCGGCGTACACACCGGCCGGGCCGGAACCGACGACGGCTACACGGAGCACGCTTCCAGTGTCGCGCGGTTGCGCGGCAATGCCCACCTGATGACGAAGGCGGTGCGACGCAGTGGGTACGCCGGCCGCGCGGTCGTCGGGGGGAGCCGACGGTCAGGCCGGTCCGGGACCGGCCCGGAACCCGGCGTCGCGGGCGCGGGCGACGGCCTCGGCGCGACTGGTCACGTGCAGCTTGGCGAACACGTTGGACACGTGGTTGCGCACGGTCTTGTCGCTGACGACGACGCGGCGGCCGATCTCGGCATTGGTGAGCCCGCGCGCCACCAGGTCGAGCACCTCCCGCTCCCGCTCGGTCAGCTCCGGGAACGGCGCGGCCGCCGCACCCGAGCGGCCACCGGCGAAGACGCCAGCCGCGATCCCCTTCGGCCTGGTCGGGCTGCTGGTCGGTGGCCTGGCCCTGCACCCGGCCACGAAGCGCTGGGCCGCCTGAGCGAAGGCGGCCGCACGGGTCAGGACGTGACGGGGCGCAGGCAGCCGGCTGCCCGTCCCACCTGGTCGAGCCCCGTGCGGTCACCGTCGGCGTACGTGCGGGGCGAACCGCTGTGCAGCGACGGGTACATCACCTGGTGCCGGTCGGCCACGTGCATGAGCCCGACAGCGTGCCCGAGCTCGTGCCCGAGCAGCCCGGGACGCGTGACCCCGCCCCGGGTCAGCGACGTGCTCCACGTGCGGGTGTCCGCAACGTCGATGACGACGTACGCCGAGGTCACCCCATAGGAGATCGAACCGTCCGTGCGGCCCTGCCAGCCGAAGTTGTAGCCGCCGTACCCGGCGGCCGGGCCAGCCAGCGGATAGTCGGTCTGCTCGGCCCGTACGTAACCCACGACCAGCTCCGCCGGCTGCGAGGCCGCGTTGTCGGAGCGCGGGACGAAGGACGTCTTGCCGCGGTAGGAGAACCGCAGACCGGAGGCCTTCGCGAGCTGGCGCACCTTCTTCTTCGCCTCACGCACGGCAGCGGACCGGTCCCCGCGGGCCAACGCTCCGACGTTGACCTTGAAGGTGATCCTGTCGCCGCAGGGATCCCAGCGCACCGTCGTGGTCGAGCCGTCCGGCAGCGTCGTGGTGCTGACGGCGTAGCTGCTCGCCTCCGCGGCGTTCACCGCGGGCGATGTGGAGAGTCCGCCGGCGGCCATGGCCGTGACCGATACCAGCAGACAGGAAGCACGAAGTAGGCGCATCAGATCTCCCCCCAGGACGCCCGAAGCTCACCGACAAGTAGACCGACGAGCGCCGCCGCGCGCAGGACATTTCGCAAAATTTGCCCATACCGGGCACCGTGCTGCCGTGACGGGAACCCGCGCGACCGGGAAACCCCTCAGGTCACCGACCCGGCGGCCGATGGCAGCCCAGGCACACCCGCTGCAGGTGGTGGGGGAGGACGACACGAGGAGCGCGCGGGTGAGCGTGGCAATGCTGGACGGTCGGCGACGACGACTGCTGCCCGGGGGACTGGTCGGGCTCGGCGTACTCCTGGTGACGCTGCTCGCCCCGCTCGGAGGGTCCGCCGGGTCGGCAGTCGCCGCACCGGGGTCGGACCGGTTCTGGGCGGGTCTGCCGTACGCCGGTGAGTTCGGGGCGCCCTCGATCATCAAGGAGGGGTCGGTCTACTACGCCTACGCGACCAACCTCGACGGCAACAACCTGCCCGTGATGACCTCCACCGACCTTGTCACCTGGTCGGCGCGTGCCCCGTGGCCGGTGGAGACCGGGTACAGCGGCTGGGCCGGCTACAACGACGCGATGCCGTTCCCCGCCCCCTGGGCCGCCCGACTCCCACCCAACGGCAAGCCCGGCGTCTGGTCGCCGGCCGTGGTGAAGCTGGCCGGCCGCTACGTCAACGCGTACGCCGTGCAGACGAGCAGGCGCAGCAACCGGCACTGCCTCACGCTGGCGACCGCGGCTCTGCCCGACGGCCCGTTCGTCGACGTCTCCGCCGGACCGCTGTACTGCTCCAGCGACCCGATGGGCAGCATCGACCCGGCCTGGCTTGTCCGGAAGGGCCGGGTCTACCTGGTCTGGAAGAACGCCGGCGTGCCCGGCAAGAAGCCCACCCAGGTCGTGGCGCAGCAGATGACCAGCGACGGACTCGCGTTCGCCCCCGGGACGGCGCCGACGGTGCTGCTCAGCACGGCCGAGGCTTGGGAGGGCAACGTCATCGAGGCGCCGTCGCCGATCGTGTACGACGGCCGGCTGTACCTGTTCTACTCCGGCAACAAGTACGTCACGTCCAAGTACGCCATCGGCTACGCCGTCTGCAAGAAGCCCCTCGGTCCGTGCGAGCGGGTCACTTCCGAACCCCTGCTCGCGTCCGACGGAGTCGTTGCCGGCCCCGGGGCCCAGACGCCGGTCGTCGACGCCGCCGGACGGCTGCGGCTCGCGTACTCCGCCTGGCGCGCCGGCCGGGTCGGCTACCAGTCACCCACCCGATGCCGGAGCACGGCCGTCGGCTGCAACCAGCGTCGGCTATACGTCGCTACGCTCCGGGCGAGGCCCGACGGCACGCTCAAGGTCACCGACCCGCACTGAACGATGCCCCTCGTCGCGGTCAGAGCTCGCGCATCTCCAGGAACCAGCCGCGCACCGGCCACTCCATCTCCTCCTCGGCCGACCGGGGCTCGCCCTCGAACGCGTGCTGGTAGGAGATCGCCCGGGGGACCGCCCCGGTGCGCCGGGCCAGGTCGACGTACTCCACGAGCTCGGCCCGGGTCGCGAACGCGGTGAACGGCTCGAGGTAGGCGTCGCGCACCCGCAGCACCAGCGGGTCGTCGACCTCCCTCTTCGCGTGCCAGGCGATGGAGTTCATCGTGCACAGCATCGTCGCGAGCGGGCAGCCCACGTAGGTGTCGCCCCAGTCGATGATCCGGGCGGTCTCCACCGAGCCGTTCCAGCAGACGTTCGAGGAGTGCAGGTCGTCGTGCTGCACCGAGTCGGGTACGCCGGAGTGGGCCAGCGCCTCGCACCACGCGTCGTACTCGGGCAGCAGCGCCTCCATCGACGCCGCCTCGTCGCGGGTCAGCCCGCCGTCCTCCGGGGCCGTCCCGGCCAGCTGGTCGAGCAGCTTCCGGGCATGGTCGGGGAGCGTGGTCGGGGAGAGGTCCTGCGCGCCCGCCTCGAGCAGGGTCACCCGATGCTCGGCGAGCCGGACCTGCGCCTCGGCGTACCGCGCCAGGACCCCCTCCCACCACCCCCACAGCTCCTCGGGCGGGGCGACCGACCGCATCACCGGGCCGGCGTCGCGGGTCAGCGTCCAAGCGCGCTCGAGGTCGTCGGCCAGCAGCTCCGGGACCAGGTCCGGCGCCAGCCGGCTGAGCCGGTCGACCACGCCGGTCTCGTAGCTGGTGCCGGGACCGTTCACCTTGAACCAGAGCCGGCCGCCGTCGCTCTCGAACCGGATCGCGCTCGACCAGGGACGGCAGTGCGGCTGCTCCCACTCCCCGGTGAGGGTCATGCCGAGCGGACGCACCCGGTCGGCCACCCAGGCGCGGGCCTCCTCGACGAAGGCCGTGCTGCTCCACAGGTCCACGGGCATGCCCTGCATCCTGGGCCCGACCCGGTCGGTCGGCAACCGACTATTCGGTTGCGGTCGGAGCCGACATGCGGGCAAATCGGGCGAAGGCCTCAAGGTCGCGCCCGACGCCGTCGATACATAGGCGTGCGGACCTGATGCCGCACCGAGGACCGAATGGACTGGGGAACGACGATGTGGCTGCAGGTGCGTGCGCTCACCGCCTCGCTGCTGGCACTGGTCGCCTTCGGTCTCGCGTCACCGCCGACGAGCGACGCGCCGCTCCAGGGTCCGGCCACCGCCGCGACGCGCTGACGCGGGTCGGGAGGCCCTTCGGGTCCGGGGGAGACCGAAGGGCCTTCCTCTCCTGCCTCGCTCTCCTGTGCGGCGATAACCCCGACATCACCTTTACTTTGCGGATAGCCTGACCGGGCCGCACGAGCTCGGGGGAGGTCCAGATGCCGGTGCCCACGACGACAAGACGGAGTCGGAACCGACGGCTCCGCACCCGGTACGCCGTCAACCCCTATCGAGCCACCAAGGTGCCCAGCGCCTACGGGCTGCACCTGATGAACCGGATGGGCTGCGGGTTCTCGGTGCGCACCTGGGAGCAGATGCGGGCCGCCGGCGGTCCGCTCCGCGTGGTTCGAGCAGCAGCTGAACCCCGACACCGTGCCCGAGCACCCGAAGGTCGGCTACCTCGACCGGTGGTTCCCCGAGCTGTTCGAGACGCCGGCGGTGAAGTTCACCAAGAGCAAGGTCGGCTACGGCTACGCCGACCAGCTGTCCAGCTGGACGATGCTGCGGCGGATCTACTCCCACCGTCAGGTGCAGGAGACGATGGTCGACTTCTGGTCCAACCACCTGCACGTCACCGCGGTCGGCGGCACGGCGTGGGTGCAACGGTTCCACTACGACCAGACGATCCGGCAGCACGCACTCGGCCGGTTCGAGGACCTGCTCGTCGCCTGCACCCTGCACCCGTCGATGCTGCTGTACCTCGACAACTTCCGCTCGGTGAAGGACGCCCCCAACGAGAACCACGGCCGCGAGCTGCTCGAGCTGCACACCGTCGGCCGTGAGTCCGGCTACACCGAGCAGATGGTCAAGGACTCCGCCGTCATCCTGAGCGGCTACCGCGTCGACTTCCGCGGGACCTGGGAGATGCGCTACAACCCCCGCCAGCACACCCAGCGACCGGTGCAGGTGCTGGGCTTCACGCACCCCAACGCCGACGCCGACGGATCCGCGATGACCGTCGACTACCTGCGCTACCTCGCCCGCCACCCGGCCACCGCGCGCACCATCGCAACCAAGCTCGTGACCCGTTTCGTCGGCGACTACCCGCCGGCCGCCCTGGTCGACCGGCTCGCCCAGGTCTACCTCGCGGCGGGCACCGACATTCGCGCGGTGCTCCGCGCGCTCGTCAGCAGCCCGGAGTTCCAGCAGTCCGCCGGCCAGAAGATCCGCACCCCGGTCGACGACGTCGTCGCCACCGCTCGGGCGCTGCAGGTGAAGGCCCAGCGACCGACCGGAAGCCGGGCGTTCGCAAACAAGATCACCCACCAGCACCGCGGCCTGCCGCTCTACCAGTGGCCGCGCCCCGACGGCGCCCCGGAACGCAACGCCGACTGGGCGTCGGCCGCGCGGATGCTGAGCTCGTTCCGGATGCACTGGGACCTCGCCTCGGGCTCGTCACCGCAGCGCGACGTCCGCTACCGCAAGCCCCAGCGGTGGCTGCCGCGGAAGTCGATCCGGCTCGACCGGTACGTCGACCACCTGTCCCGCAGCCTGCTCGGTCGGCGGTCCACGAAAACGATGCTCAAGGCCGTCTGCCAGGCGACCGGCTACAAGCCGGACGAGAAGATCGATCGCAAGCACGAGCTGGCGCGGGGCCAGTTCGTCCGGGTGGCCGCGGTGCTGCTCGACTCGCCCCAGCACATGTCGAGGTGACCGGCGCCCATGACTGAACTGACCGAGACAAGCCCGTCGGCCGCGGCCGTCACCGGCGACCTGGCCGGCTGCTGCGAGGAGTTCGAGAGGGCGGCCGGACTGTCTCGCCGCCGCTTCCTCGCCGGCATGGCCGCCACGACCGGCGCGGCCGTCACGACGTCGGTGTTCGGCGACGCGTTCCGGCAGGCGTCGTTCGGCAAGGCGGTCGGCAACAACGTGCTGGTCGTGATCAGCCTGCGCGGCGGCGTCGACGGCATGGGCATGGTCGTCCCGCACGGCGACCCGGCGTACTACGCCGCCCGTCCCACGATCGGCGATCCCGGCCACCTCGCTGTTCGCGGCCGACGCGATGTTCGGGCTGCACCCGTCGCTGCCGCCGCTCGAGTGGCTCTGGACCGCGGGCGAGCTCGCCGCGGTCCACGCCGTCGGCATGGAGGTGCCCAACCGGTCGCACTTCCGCGCGATGGAGGAGATCGAGGACGCCGACCCGACGTCCGAGCGTACGCCGCGGCTGGGTCAACCGGATGGTCGGTCTCGGCGGCGGCACGCCAGCCGTACGACGCGGTCGGGCTCGGCGACCCGATCACCCCGACCGCCCTGGTCGGCCCGGCGCTGTCGCCTGACGGCCGAGAGCCTGCAGGACGTCTCGCTGGCCGGCGCCGACGGTGACTTCCTGGAGCGGCGCCGGCGGCAGCTGCGCACCACGTGGAAGCGGTCGCCCGGCGCGCTCGGCGAGGCCGACCCGCGCCGCCCTGAAGACGGTCAAGCGACCTGCGCCCGGTCGTGGAGGACCGCTACCGGCCCGACGTCAGCTACCCGAAGGCTTACCCGGCCGCGGGGCTCTCCGCCGCCCTCAAGGACACCGCCCGGCTGATCAAGGCCGACGTCGGCACCGAGGTGGTCTCGGTCGACTACGGCACCTGGGACATGCACAGCGACTACGGCACGTCTGGACGGCGGCCGGATGCAGCGGATGATCGGCGGCTTCGCCGGCGCCGTCGACGCGTTCATGCGCGACCTCGGCACCACCCGGAGCCGGGTGACCGTGGTGACGATCAGCGAGTTCGGCCGCCGGGTCGCGGAGAACGGCAACAACGGCCTCGACCACGGCTGGGGCAACATGATGCTGCTCATGGGCGGCGGGGTGGACGGCGGCCGCTACCACGGCGCTGGCCGGGACTGGGCACCCGGCAGCTCGTCGACGGCGACCTCGCGGTCACGACCGACTACCGCAACGTGCTCGGCGAGGTGGTCGCCAGAAGGTTCCCGGACCGGTCCCCGACCTCGGTGTTCCCCGGTCTCGTCTACCGCCCGATCGGCGTGATGCGCTGACCACCGGCGAGCCCGTCGGCCTGGTTCGGCAGCGCAGTCGAACGAAGTGAGCGTCTCGAAACCCCGCCCGCCCGACCGGTGGCTTCGAGACGCCTCGCCCAGGGGCTCGGCTCCTCACCCACCGAGGGGCCGGCTCCCGCGCGCTGGGCGGCTGTGCGGGAGCCGGCTGAACAGGTGACGCCCGAGGGCGACGAACGGTTTACACACCATTTGCCTCCTCTACTCGGAATCGCGCGCCGCAGTTGGTAGGGTCAGCCGCGCAGCAGATGCAAAGTTCCACAGGTCTTCCAAGGTCTTCAGCTGAAGACCGACGTCCGCGGAGTTTGTGATCCGACGGCGTTTTCTCTTGAGTCACTGCTTGAGGGGGCACGGCGTTTCACCGCATCTGCTGTGGGGCCGCCGAGGTGGCGGTCCCAAGCCCCATCAGTAGGAGTAACAGCATGGCTCAGGGCACCGTCAAGTGGTTCAACGCCGAGAAGGGTTTCGGCTTCATCGCGCAGGAGGACGGCGGCGACGACGTCTTCGTGCACTACTCGGCCATCCAGTCGCAGGGCTACAAGTCCCTCGACGAGAACCAGAAGGTCGAGTTCGACGTCACGCAGGGCCCCAAGGGCCCGCAGGCGGAGAACGTTCGTCCCGTCTGATCTCGGTCCGCCGGCCACACGGCCGATCGGTCGACCAGACAACGAAGGACCCCGACGGGCTACCCGTCGGGGTCCTTTGGTTTGTCCCAAATGACTATGGGTATGCCTCCGCGGGTCGGGGGACAATGGACGCGTCGGTTGCCGCGCTTTCCGTTGACAGGAGCAAGAGCCGTCATCGATCCATGGAGGGAGCGGCGTCGTGGATGACCAGCTGAACGTCCCGTTGGAGGACGCGGAGCTGCTCGCCGAGGTGGAGCTCACCACCAACCTGATCATCGCTGCCAGCGAGTCCGACGAGACGTTGGCCCAGGACGAGGTCGACCGGCTGCTCGGTCTGGACCCACCGAACATCCCGAGCCAGGCGGTCCGCGAGGACTGACCCGCACGCCTGCGCCGCAGTGGCTCCGGTCACCTCCAGGGGTCCGGGTTGACCGGTTTCGCCCGGCAGCACCTAGCATGATCCCCGGTTCTGTTCCGTTCACCAGGAGTTCGCTGTGGCCTTGCGCTTCCGCCCTGCCGACACGACGTTCTACGACCTGTTCGCACAGCTGGCCCAGCACCTCGTCGTCGGCGCGGACCTGCTGGCGCAGATGCTCGGCGACGGTAGCGACCGTGAGGTCATCGCCCAGAAGATGCGGGACGCCGAGCACCAGGCCGACGAGTCGACGCACAACGTGATCCGGCGGGTCAACACCACGTTCGTCACGCCGTTCGACCGCGAGGACATCTACGCCCTCGCGTCCGGCCTCGACGACGTCATGGACTTCATGGAGGAGGCCGTCGACCTGGTCCTCCTGTACGAGGTCGAGCACCTGCCGGCCGAGCTCGCCGACCAGGTCGAGGTCCTCCAGCGCTGCGCCGACCTGACCGCGGACGCGATGCCGCGGCTGCGCACCATGAAGGACCTCGAGGAGTACTGGATCGAGATCAACCGGCTCGAGAACGCCGGCGACAAGAGCTACCGGCGGATCCTGGCCAAGCTGTTCAGCGGCAAGTACGAAGCGCTCGAGGTGCTCAAGCTCAAGGACATCGTCGACTCGCTCGAGGCGGGAATCGACGCGTTCGAGAAGGTCGCCAACACGGTCGAGCAGATCGCCGTCAAGGAGTCCTGAGCGTGGAGCTCGCGATCGTCATCGCGGTGGTCGTCGTCGCCCTCGTCTTCGACTACACCAACGGGTTCCACGACGCAGCGAACGCCATCGCCACTTCGGTGTCCACGCGTGCGCTGACCCCGCGGGTGGCGCTGATCATGGCGGCGATCATGAACTTCGTCGGCGCGTTCCTCGGTCAGGAGGTCGCCGACACCGTCGGCAGTGTCATCTCGCCCGATCCCGGCACACACGGGCTCGTCGTCGTGATGGCCGGCCTCATCGGCGCCATCTCGTGGAACCTCGTCACCTGGTACTTCGGGCTCCCGTCCTCCTCCTCGCACGCCCTGATCGGTGGCCTGGTGGGCGCCGCCGTTGCCTCCGGTTCGTTGGTCGAGTGGGGCGTCATCCTCGACAAGGTCGTGATCCCGATGGTGGCCTCGCCGTTGTTCGGCTTCCTGGCTGCGTTCGCGCTGATGCTCGGGATCATGTGGGCGTTCCGCAGGCGCAACCCGCACAAGGTCAACCGCGGGTTCCGGCAGGCACAGACCGTCTCGGCGGCGGCGATGGCGCTCGGCCACGGCCTGCAGGACGCCCAGAAGACGATGGGCGTGATCTTCCTGGCGCTGCTCACCGGCGGCTACGTGTCCGAGGGTGACCCGTTGCCGGTCTGGGTGATCATCTCCGCTGCCGGGGCGATCTCGCTGGGCACCTACTCCGGCGGTTGGCGGATCATGCGCACGCTGGGCCGGCGGATCATCCACCTCGATCCCGCACGCGGCTTCGCGTCGGAGTCGATCGCCGCCGGAGTGCTCTACACGACGGCGTTCGCGTTCGAGGCGCCGATCTCGACCACGCACACGATCACGTCGGCGGTGATGGGCGCGGGCGCCACCAAGCGGTTCTCGGCCGTGCGTTGGGGCGTGGCCCGCTCCATCGTGACCGCCTGGGTCCTGACCTTCCCGATGGCCGGCCTGGCCGCGGCGCTGGTCTACTGGGTCTGCCGCTACGTCTTCCAGCTCCCCTGACAACCCGGGTGGCCGAACTGGCTCTCCGGGTGGTCGAGCCTCTTCGAGTGGTCGAACTGTTAGCGACGCTCGGGGCTGGGTGAACGGCGGGTGAACGCTGGCGGCCGACTTGGTGGCGGGGCGTCAGACTCCGTGCCGCTCGACGGCGACGACCTGGCCCCTGCGGTGGTGCACGACGAGCATGGCGCCGGGGTCGAGGGCGGTGTGGCGCACCCCGACGGCGCGGAGCACGACGGGGAGCACCGGCCGGTGCGTGCAGAGCGCGGTCGGGGTCTTCGACGTGAGCACGTCGTGCACGACCTCCGTCACCGTCTCGTCGTCGGCGTCCTCCTCGGTGAGCGCGTCGGTGACCCCCAGGTCGACGTCCGCCGTGTGGGCGTACGGCGCCAGCGTGGTCCAGCACCGGCGGCTGCTCGAGCTGACGATCCGGCGTACTCCGTAGGCGGCCAGCAGCGGGACGAGCTGGTCGGACTGCAGCTCCCCGGCCGGCGCCAGGGGCCGCTGCCGGTCGTCACCCCGCCAGGTCTTGCGCGGCTCCGCCTTGCCGTGCCGGACGACGAGGAGCGGCGTCGAGCGCCTGCGGACCGCCGTGAACGCGTCGAGGATGGCGCGGTCGTGGTCGTAGCTGAGCCGGCGCCGGGCCTTGTCGAGGTCGACCCAAGCGACGTCGTCGACCTCGGCGTTGGGGCGGTACGACGAGACGTCGTCGTCGCCCACCGGCCGGCCGGCCCAGTAGTGCACGCGCTTCGGGCGCAGCGTGCCGTTGCCGACGGTGTAGGTCTGGTCGGGCAACGGCGGGCCGAGCCGGATGTCGACACCGGTCTCCTCGGCCACCTCGCGAACGGCGGCGGCGACGGCGTGCTCGCCGGGGTCGAGCTTGCCCTTGGGGAACGACCAGTCGTCGTACTTGGGGCGGTGGACGAGCAGCACCTGCGGGCCCTTGCGGGACACCACCGCCCCGGCCGCGAGGATCTCCGGCTCGTCCACCGGGCTAGTCTCACACGCGGGATGGCCGCGGAAACGAGGGCGCAGGGAGCGTTTCGCGGCTGTTCACCGGTCGGTCACGGAGAGGCGGAGCAGGGTGGGTAGACGCGCCGCGGTGGTCGCGGCGGCGGCCGTCGCGCTCGTCGTGCTCGTGGCCGGCGGGTACGTCGCCTGGCGGGCGCTCGCCCCGGCCGGCGACTACGAAGCGGCGATGGCCACCCTCCCCGCCACCACCCTGCGAGCGACGTACACCGACTGGCGTGAGGTGCGCGCGGCCGCGGACGGCGAGGGGCTCGACGCGGGCGCAGGTGAGGGCGAGGTCGCGGCGTTCCTCGGCCGTGCCTTCGACCGCGATCTCGTGGGCACCTCGGCGATCGGGGACAGCACGGTGGCGATGCGCGACCGCTACGGCGTCTCCCCGCTCGACGCGTCGTGGGAGGCGCTCGGGCAGAGCCCCTCCGGCCAGGTGGTGGTGCTGAGGGTGGACGAGGACGTGGACCTCGGCGGCGTCGAGCAGCGGCTGAGGTCCCTGGGCTATGAGCCCCCTGACGGCGGCATCGGGACCGGCGGCACGTGGGCCGGGTCGCCCGACCTCGTCGCGGCGCTGGACCCGGGGCTGACGCCGGTCTTCCAGAACCTCGCGGTGCTCGAGGACGAGCGGCTGCTGGTGCTCTCCGACCGGGCCGAGGCGGTCTCGGCGACCGTGGAGGTCGTGCGCGGCGACGCGCCGGCCCTCGACGAGCCGGACCTGACCGCCGCCGCCGGGGAGCCGGTGACGGCCGTGCTGTGGGGCTCGGACTTCGCCTGCAAGGACTTGGCGATGGCGTCGGCCGACGAGGAGGACCAGCGCGTCGCAGACCAGCTGGTCGCCGACGCCGGCGGGGTCAGCCCGCTCACCGGCCTGGTCGTCGCCATGCAGGGCGACGGCAGCCTGCGGGTCGCGCTCGAGTTCGAGACCGACGAGCAGGCGTCGGCGAACCTGCAGCCGCGGGTCGATCTCGCCGCCGGCGAGGCGCCGGGGCAGGGCGGCAGCTTCGCCGACCGGTTCACCGTGACCAACGGTGAGGCCGACGGGGACACCGTGCTGCTCGAGCTCGACCCCCGCGGCGCCGAGTTCGTGTTCAGCGACCTGACCTCGGGGCCGGTCCTCTTCGCAACCTGCTGAGCCGCCCCCTCCCGATACGACGCGACAAACTTGCTGTCGGACGCGGTGGAAAACAGCAATCCTGTCGCGTCGTATCGCGGTCTTGGGGGGTTCGCCGTCCGAGGGGGTACGGCGGTCGGCGCGGGTCAGGCGGTCGCGGACCAGGTGCCGGTCTCGGAGTGCGGCGCGGCGGCCTCGGCGCGACGGGCGAGCCGCTCGTCCAGGCTCGGTGCGCTGCGCCAGCCGGGTGGCGGGACGGTCGTCCACTCCCGAGCGGCGTCGGAGAGCCATCGGGCACGCGCACGGGTGTTGTGCATCCGGGCGGCCACCCGGTGCGGGTGGGAGAGATCGTTGCCGGTCACGGTGAAGTACTCCAGCCCGACCTCACGCATGGCCTGTTCGCGGGCGACGTCCCGGGTGTGCCGCGCCGCCTCCCGATGGTCGGCACCGTCGAACTCGCCGACGGTCCCCGACACGGGGTCGAGCAGGTCGGCGATCCCGAGGAGCTGCCCGCCGCGGGTCCAGATCGGCTGGTTGACCAGCGGCGGTGGCAGCTGCGCGTCGCGCACCCAGATGAGCCGCATCCGGGTCTCGGCGGGCGACCGGCTCGCCTCGTCCGCCAGGTCGAGGGCCTTCCGCACCTGCGGGACGCCGGTCCAGGCGGGGTGCGTGCCGGCGTACTCGCGCATCTGCGCAATGGACACGACCTCGGCGGCGGCCATCATGTCCATCGCGACGACCGCCTCGACCAAGGTCGGGGCGGTGCGCATCGCGTCGAACAGAGCCCGACGCGGCACGGTGCAGCTCACGCCGGCGACCACCTCGACCTCTTCCCAGGTGAGCCGGGCGCGGAGCAGCCGGCTGCCGGGCCACGGCCGCAGCTGCGCCTTCGCGCCGAGGGCGAGGGGCACCGGCATTCGGGTGCGTCCGCCGTGGCTGAGGCCGTCGAAGAACGCGGCGCCGTGCATGCGGCACGCCGCCCACGCGGTCACCCCGCTGTCGGGGACGGGCAGCCGCGCCGCCTGCTCGAGGATCCGTTGTTCGGGCACGTCGTCCCGCACCCAGGAGGGGACGAACAGGCCGGGCGTCGTACGGCGCCAGCGCGGTCCGCGGGCCTCGGCCGGAGTGGGTCCGGCGCGCCCGCTCGGGTCGACGGGCACGGGCGCGACCAGGTCGTCCGGTGGCCGGCACCTCGGGTGCCAGCGATGGGAGTCGCGCGCCATCGCCCCAGCCTGTCCCGACCGCGACGCACGTGCCCCGCCCCTTCCACAGCCGGATTCGGGCGTCCACAGACGGGATACGACGCGACGGACTTGCTGTCCCAGCACGGCTGAAACAACAAATCCGTCGCGTCGTATCGGGGATGGGGGGCGGGAAGGGCGGGTCAGCGCGGAGGCGAAGCGGCGCTCGTCGACGCGGTCGTCGTACGACGGCGGCGGCGGGTGCCGATCAGCGTCGCCTGCAGGTCGCGCAACGGGATGCCGTCGTCGTCGAGGTGGTGCCGCACCCACCGACCCGAGGACTCCAGGTGCCACGACGCCGTGCCGTCGTCGAACGCGAGGTCGAGCATCCGGCCGACCTGCTCGACCGGGGCGGTGCCGGGCAGCTGCACCAGGCACTCGACCCGCCGGTCGAGGTTGCGGTGCATCAGGTCGGCCGACCCGATCCAGACCGTGGGCTCACCGCCGTTCTCGAACCAGAACACCCGGCTGTGCTCGAGGAAGCGGCCGAGCACGGACCGCACCCGGATCGTCTCCGACAGGCCGGGCACCCCGGGCCGCAGCGCACAGATGCCGCGGGTGAGCAGATCGATCGGCACACCCGGCCCGAGATGCGTGGTACAGCGCGTCGATGGTGGCCTCGTCGACCACGGAGTTCGCCTTGATCCGGACCCTCGCCGGCCGGCCGGCCAGGTGGTGCTCGACCTCCGCCTCGATGCCGGCGATGATCCCGTCGCGCACCGAGTCGGGCGCCACGAGCAGCCGCTCGTAGGACGCGTTCCGCGAGAAGCCGGACAGGTTGTTGAAGAGGTGGGCGACGTCCTCGCCGATCGTCTCGTCGCAGGTGAGCAGCCCGTAGTCCTCGTAGCTGCCGCGCGGTCTTGGGGTTGTAGTTGCCGGTGCCGATGTGCACGTAGCGCCGGATCCCGTCCGCCTCGTCGCGCACCACCATCGCGAGCTTGCAGTGCGTCTTGAGGCCGACGAGCCCGTAGACGACGTGGCAGCCGGCGTGCTCGAGCTTGCGGGCCCACTGGATGTTGGCCTCCTCGTCGAAGCGGGCCTTGATCTCCACGAGCACCAGCACCTGCTTGCCGGCCTCGGCCGCGTCGACCAGCGCATCGATGATCGGCGAGTCGCCCGACGTCCGGTAGAGCGTCTGCTTGATCGCGAGCACCTGCGGGTCGGCGGCCGCCTGCTCGATGAACCGCTGCACCGAGGTGGCGAACGAGTCGTAGGGGTGGTGCAGCAGTACGTCGTGGCGTCGCAACGCCGCGAACACGTCGACCGGCGACGCCGACTCCACCTCCGCGAGGTGGGCGTGCGTGGACGGCACGAACGCCGGGTACTTCAGCTCGGCCCGGTCGAGGTCGGCGATGTCGTGGAGGCCGCGCAGGTCGAGCGGACCGGGCAGCCGCACCACCTCGGCGTCCGACACGCCGAGCTCGGACACGAGCAGCTCGAGCACGTGCGCGTCGATCGACTCCTCGACCTCCAGCCGCACCGGCGGTCCGAAGCGACGCCGCAGCAGCTCCTTCTCGAGCGCGGCCAGCAGGTTCTCGGCGTCGTCCTCCTCGACCTCGAGGTCCTCGTTGCGGGTGACCCGGAACGTGTGCACCGCCAGCACGTTCATGCCCGGGAACAGCCGCTTGAGGTGCTCGGCGATCACGTCCTCGAGCGGCACGAACCGCTGCTCGCCGACCGGCACGAAGCGGCTGAAGATCGGCGGCACCTTCACCCGCGCGAAGTGGTCCTTGCCGGTCTTGGGGTTGCGCACCAGGACGGCGAGGTTGAGCGACAGCCCGGAGATGTACGGGAACGGGTGCGCCGGGTCCACCGCCAGCGGCGTCAGCACCGGGAACACCCGGTCGCGGAACAGCTTCTTGCAGTGCTTCTGCTCCTCGCGGGTGAGCTCGGACCACCGCAGCAGCTCGATGTCGTGGCCGGCGAGCGCGGGCACGATCTCGTCGCGGAACAACGACGCGTGCCGCTGCAGCAGGTCGCTCGCGGTCTGCCAGATCTGCTCGAGCACCTCGCGCGGCATCAGCCCGGACGCGGTCGGTACGGCGACGCCGGCGGCGATCCGGCGCTTGAGGCCGGCCACCCGGACCATGAAGAACTCGTCGAGGTTCGAGGCGAAGATCGCGGCGAACCGGACCCGCTCGAGCAGCGGCACGGCCCGGTCCTCGGCGAGCTCGAGCACCCGGGTGTTGAAGTGCAGCCAGGACAGCTCGCGGTCCAGGAACCGGTCGTCCGGCAGGTCGCCGAGCGTCGCGTCGTACGGCGGCTCGACGTCGAACGTCTCCTCGGCCACCACGCTGAGCCGGCTCGCACTCTCCAGGGTCACCTGTGCATCGTGACACTGCCCGGCGAGCGGCGGGTAGACATCGCCCCGATCCTGGGACGACCTCGGCGCCGCCCTCGGCCCGCCCGGGGATCGGCCATGGCCTAGGTTTCGGGCATGGCACCCACGATCCCGAGCCAGGTCGAGGCCGCGGCCCTGCGCGGGCTGATGGCCCTGCCCGCACCGTTGATGCGCCGGCTGGCCGGACCCCCGGTCGTGGTGGACGGACAGACCCTCGACCTCGAGACCCAGTGGATGCTCCGGCTCCGGGAGCTGCTCCGGCTACCGGCCGCGGAGACCCTGCCGGTCCCCGCGGGCCGGGCGGTGATCACCCACAACGCCGGGCTCACCGGCGGGCGACAGCCGATCGGGGCGACCCGGGACCTCGACGTGCCCGGGCCGGACGGGCCGCTCGCCGCGCGGCTGTACGTGCCGCGGTCGCAGGTCTCGACGGGCTCGACCACCGGAGCCGGGTCGACCACCGGAGCCGGGTCGACCACCGGAGCCGGGTCGACCACCGGAGCCGGGTCGCCGTTGCTGGTGTTCCTGCACGGCGGCGGCTTCATGTACGGCGACCTCGACTCCCACGACGCGGTCTGCCGGTTCCTCGCCGAGCGGGCCGACGTGCGCGTGCTCGCGGTGGACTACCGGATCGGGCCCGAGCACCGGTTCCCGGCCGCGGTCGACGACTGCTGGACGGCGTACCAGTGGGTCGTCGAGCACGCCGACCGGCTGGGCGCGGACCCGGAGCGGATCGGCGTGGGGGGCGACTCCGCGGGCGGCTGCCTGGCCGACGGTGGTGGCGATGCGCGCGGCCAACGCCGGCGTCCCGTGCCGGCACCAGCTGCTCGTCTACCCGGTCACCGACATGGTGAACGGCAGCGACAGCCGGCGCCTGTTCGCGTCCGGGTTCTTCCTCACCCAGGAGTTCATCGACCTCGCCGACGCGAGCTATCTCTCCACCGCGGAGGAGAAGCGGCCACCCCGACGTCTCACCGGCGCTCACCGAGAAGATCCCCGACGGGCTCGCGCCGGCCCATGTCGTCACCGCCGGCTTCGACCCGCTCCGCGACGAGGGCGAGGCCTGGGCGCGCCGGCTGGCCGACGCCGGAGTCGAGGTGCGGCTGAAGAGGTACCCGGGGTTCATCCACGGCTTCTTCAACGTGGTCGGGGTCGGCCGCACCCAGCGCGCCGCCGTCGCGGAGATCGCGGCCGTGCTCAAGGTCGCGCTGCGCTGACCAGCCGGTACTGCACGTGGGTGTCCGCCGCCGCGTGCGTGAACCCGAGTCGGGAGTAGACCGCCACCGCCGGTGCGTTGTCGGACTCGACGTACAGCAGCACCTCGCGCAGCCCCTGGTCGGCCAGGTGGTGCAGGCCGGTGAGGGTGAGCAGCCGGCCGAGCCCGGACCCCTGGGCGCGCGGCGACACTCCGACGACGTACACCTCCCCGGCCGGGTGCTCGCCGTGATGCACCTTGGTCCAGTGGAAGCCGACGAGCGCCCCCGGCGCGCCCGCCCGGCCCGTGGCGTCGCTCTGATCCCCGTCAGGCACGGCCTCGGCCACGAAGAACCCGGCCGGGTCGAACCACGGCTCGGCCATCCGCTGGTCCAGGTCGGCGCGGGTCATCCCACCCTGCTCCGGGTGGTGGGCGAACGCCTCGGCGTTGACCGCGAGGAACGCCTCCTCGTCGTGCCCCGGCCGGAACGTTCGTACGACGAAGCCGCGACCCGGCCCGGTCGACGGGTCCGGCAGCGGGGGCAGGTCGCCGAGCGAGCGGCGCATCACCCACAGGTCGCGGACCCGCTCGAACCCGAACGTCGCGGCGAGCGCCGCCGCCCCCGGGTGGTTCCCGTGCGACCACGCGGTGGTGCCCTCGGGCAGGCCGTGGGTCACGGCGGCCGAGACCAGGGCGTGCCCCCGACCGGCCGCCCGGGCCACCGGGTCGACCACGACGGCGAGGTCGTCGTCGCGCAGCCAGGCGAACCCCGCCACCGGGTCGCCGGTCACCAGCATCGTGCTGCCGGCGAGGCCGTGGTGCCGCAGCGCGAGCAGTGCCGCCTCGTCGAGCGCGGCCACGCCGTCGTACCTCTCCGCGCGTTCGAGGACGGCGCGCACCTCGGCGGCAAGACCGGTCGGGGTGGTCCCGGACCACTCGAACGGGGCATCGACGCGGCGTACCTCGTGCAGCATATTCGTCACTCTAGGGACAATCGCCTCACCGACCGGGGGAGCCCGACGTGCAGCTGGTGACGATGCTCGCGACGGTGGTCACGTTCCCGCTGCTGTGCCTGGGCTTCCTGCTCTGGATGGCCCGCCTGGAGGACTCGCTGCCCGCGGCGGTGCGCAAGGCCGAGCGGCAGCCGGACCCGGCGCCGATCCTGGCCGTCCCGGTGCTGTCGCCCGCGGTCGAGCCGGCGATCCCCGCCAGGGAGGTCGCGGGAGGCGGCGCCGTCGTACCGGTGCACATGCCCGCCCAGCGCACGGAGTCCGTGGCCGGCCTTCAGCCGCACGGGGAGGCCGAGCCGACCGCCGTCCCCGGAGTGGCGTGAGGTCATGACCATCGGCCCGTCCGATTCGGGCCGTCCTACCGCTGCGGAGCCCGGCACCGCGGGACTAGGTTCAGGACAAAGGACGACGAGGAGCCTCGGGGGCCGCGGGGAACCACCGAGGCTCCCGTCGTGCTGAAGGGGGACGCCGAGAGGCGGGAGGACCACGACGAGGCGGGGTGGCGCCGTGTTCCTCCCGTCGAGCCGCGCCCTCAGGCGTCCGTGGACTCGCGTTCGACCGTGCCCTCCTTGGGCGGCGTCACGAACCGGTAGCCCACGTTGCGCACCGTGCCGATCAGCGTCTCGTTGTCGGGGCCGAGCTTGGCCCGCAGCCGGCGCACGTGCACGTCGACCGTGCGGGTGCCGCCGAAGTAGTCGTAGCCCCACACCTCCTGGAGCAGCTGGTCGCGGGTGAACACGCGGCCGGGGTGCTGCACGAGGTACTTCAGCAGCTCGAACTCCTTGAACGTCAGGTCCAGGGCCCGGCCGCCGAGCTTGGCGGTGTACGTCGCGTCGTCGACCGTCACGTCCCCGGAGCGGATCACGTGCGCCTCGGGGTCGGCGGCGTCGCGCCGCGCGGCCAGCCGGCCGATCGCGACCCGCAGCCGGGCCTCGACCTCGGCCGGGCCGGCGGTGCTCAGCAGCACGTCGTCCATGCCCCAGTCGGCGCTGACCACGGCGAGGCCGCCCTCGGTGACGATGAGCAGCACCGGGCCGTCCGAACCGGTCGTGCGGATCAGCCGGCACAGGTCGCGGGCGTGGGCGAGCTCCTTGCGGCCGTCCACCAGCACCAGGTCGACCTCGGGCGCCTCGAGCAGGGCGCTGCCCTCGGCGGGCAGGATCCGGACCTGGTGGGGGAGCAGCGCAAGCGCGGGCAGCACCTCGGCCGAGGGCTGGGTGGTGCTCGTCAACAGCAGCAGGGTGCTCATCGGGTGCTCTCGCACCTCCCGGAATCGACCGGTCGGGGTCCGTCCCGGCTCGCCGTTGAGCCGTTTCGCGTCGAGCGGCGGCGGCCTGGGGCCGCGCGCCGGCATGAGGCAGGATATCCGACATGAGCGCCGCCCGGCCCGAGTCGTCCATCACCGCACCGGTGACGGTGCGCTACTGGGCCGCCGCCCGGGCCGCGGCCGGAGTCGACTCCGACACGGTCGACGTCGGCGACGGTACGACGCTCGCCGTACTCCTCAAGACCGTGCACGACCTGCACCCCGACCGGCCGAAGCTGGCCGACGTGGTGGGGGTCTGCTCGGTGCTGGTCGGCGACCGTCCGGTCGGCGCCACCGACCCCGACGACGTGGCGATCCGCCCCGGCGACACGGTCGAGCTGCTCCCGCCCTTCGCCGGAGGCTGACCGTCCGGGAGATCTTCCCGGCCTCGGCGGGAAACCGCCCGATGTCGGCTCGCTCCGGCGACCCCACCCTGGTGTGACTTGCGCGGGCCGTCCGCGCCCGACCACGGGAGGTCCCATGTCCACCATCACCGCCAACCAGTCACCGACCAGCACGCTGACGCGGCCGCTCTGGAGGGTCGCCGGAGGGCTTGCCCTGGCTCACGTCGTCCTGATGCTGGTCGGCGTCCTCACCAGCGGTACCCCCACGATCCACGAGGGGCAGGAGGGCATCGAGCACTCCTACGTCGAGGGCAGCCTGACCAGGATCTTCACCGGCGGGTACGTCGAGACGCTCGCGTTCGTGCTGCTCGTCCCCGTCCTGGTGTTCCTGGCCCGCGCGTTCGGGCGGCGCACCGAGGCGGGCGCATGGGCGTCGCAGGCCGCGGCCTTCGCCGGTCTCGTCTACGTCGCGGTGGTTGTCGCCGGCGGGTTCGCCGCCGGGGCGGCCGCCTCCTGGGGTGCGCAGCACGGGCTGTCCCTCGAGCAGAGCCTCGCGATCAACAACATCCGCAACTTCGCCTACTACCTGAGCCTCGCCTTCCTCGGTGCGCACGCGATCGGTCTGGGCCTGGCGGCCCTTGCGGACCGGGTGATGCCGCGCTGGACCGGCTGGGGTGGTCTGGCCGTCGGCACCGCGCTGCTGATGGCCGTCCCGGCGGCCGCCGTCGGGCTGGCAGACGGGGTCACCGTGATCTGGATCGTGTGGTGGACCGGGCTTGCGGTGCTGATGCTGAGGTCCACCGTGACCGCGCGGTTCGCTGACACCGGCGCACCGGATGCGGCACGCTGAGCCGATGAGACGTGCGGTCGCCGTGGGGACGCCGATGGCCCTGGGCCTGGCCGGTGTCGCCACGGCGGTGGTCCTCGCCGGTCGCGCGGACGACGGTGTCGGCGACGCGGTCGCGATCCTGCTCGTCGTCGCGGCGTACGTCGTCGGCGCCGGCGTGGTGCTGCTCGTCCGCCCGGGTGACCGGGTCGCCGCGCTGATGCTCGCCGGTGGCGCGAGCTGGGGACTGGGGGAGGGACTGATCGCCCTCGGCGTGCACGACCATGTCGTCGCACCGGGCTCGGTCGCCGCCGCCGACTGGCTGGCCGTGCTCGGCACCACGCTGCGCGGGCTCGGCTGGATCGTGCTGGTGGTGGCCGTGCCGCTGTACTTTCCCGACGGCAGGCTCGCTCGTCCGGACCGCCGCTGGCCGCGGTGGGTGCTGCTCATTGCCCTCGGCTGCTTCGGAGCCGCCACGCTGCTGACACCCGAACCGCTGGAGACCCGGCTGCAGGCGATGGGCAACCCGATGGGGCTGCCGGCGTCGATGGCCGTGGCGACGGACACGCTGGCACTGACCGGACTCGTCCTGGTCGCTGTTCTCGTGGTCGTCGCCGTCGCGGGTCTGGTGCACCGCTGGAGCGAGGCGGACGACTTCGAGCGTCGACGGCTGAGGTGGTTCGCCGTCGCCGTCGCATGCCCGCTGCTGATCCTGCCGCTGGTGGCGACCCCCTGGGCCGAGCCCTGGATGTTCGCGCTGGTGACGGTGCCCGCCCCGGTGGTGCTGGCGGTGACGCTGCTCATGCGCCGCCTTCGCGACGGGGAGGAGCGGTTGGTGTTGGCTCGGGAGGAGGAACGCCGGCTCCTGCGGCGCGACCTGCACGACGGGCTCGGGCCGGCACTCGCGGCGCTGACCCTGCGTGTGGACACACTGCGCAACCGTGCCGGTGACCCGGACCTCGACCTCGAGGCGGAGCTGCTCGCGTTGCGGTCCGGGATCCAGGACACGGTCACCGACGTGCGCCGGATCGTGACCGGCCTGCGCCCGCCCGCGCTCGACGAGCTCGGCGTTGCTGGCGCCATCGAGCAGCTGGCGGCGGGCCTGGCCGGCTCGGGGTTGCAGGTCGACGTACGCGTGCCCGAGCTGCCTCCCGTCCCCGCGGCCGTCGAGGTCGCGCTGTACCGGGTCGTGCAGGAGGCCGTCACCAACGTGGTGAAGCACGCCGCCGCCACCCGGGCGCGGATCGCGGTCGCGGTGTGCGGCAACGAGGTGCGGCTCGACGTCACCGACAACGGTGCCGGCGGGGCCCGACCCCGCGTCGGCGGCGTGGGCCTGGCCGGGATGCGTGACCGGGTGGAGGAGATCGGCGGCACGCTCCGCCTGTCGTCGCGTCCGGGCGCCGGTACGACGGTCGCCGTGGTCCTGCCGCTGGAGGTGGCCCGATGACCGATCGCAGCGATCCGGGTCCTCATCGTCGACGACCACCCCCTGTTCCGCGACGGGCTCGCGGGCCTGCTGGCGACCGTCGAGGACATGGAAGTGGTGGCCGCTGTCGGGGACGGCGAGGCGGCCGTCCGCCGTACCGTCGAGCTGGTGCCGGACGTCGTGCTGATGGATCTCAACCTCCCCGGCACCCCCGGCCTGGAGGCCACCCGACGCATCGTCGCGGCCGGTGCCCGCAGTGCCGTGCTGGTGCTCACGATGGTCGACGACGACAGCAGCGTGCTTGCGGCGCTGCGGATCGGCGCGCGCGGCTACCTGCTCAAGGGAGCCGCTCAGGAGGAGGTGCTGGCAGCCATCCGCACGGTCGCGGCCGGCGGCGCTGTCTTCGGCCCCGGCGCTGCCCAGCGAGTGATCGGGGGTGGCGTGCGCGACGCCCCGGGCGACCTGACGCCCCGCGAGGCGGAGATCCTGGCCCTGGTCGCACGCGGACTGAGCAACCCCGAGATCGCGGCCGAGCTCGGGATCAGCCTCAAGACCGTGCAGAACCACGTGTCCCAGGTGCTGGCGAAGCTCCAGGTCGGGGACCGGACCCAGGCCGCCTTCCGGGCCCGCGGCCTGTCCTGACTCCCATCTTTGGTCCCTCGACACGCAGATCTTGGCGGTGCGACACGCACGCTTCGGCGATCGGGCCGCGGCGATGCCCTCAGCCTGCGCGCCACCGCCACATCGCCAGCGCGAGTCCCACGAACCCGGCGAGGTCCGCACCGGTCAGGCCGCGCGAAGCGGTGACCGTGAACAGCACCACGCCCTCCATCGGCGCGTTCACCAGCAGCCACAGCACCGACACGCCTGCGAGCAGTACGGCGCCGCGTCGCCCCATCGCTCGCCGAGACTGGCCGCGGCCACGAGCGCGCACAGGGACAGGGCGGCGAGCATCGTGGCAGCGTAGACGCCGGGGCCCGAACGCACGGAATGCCCCGCCCTGTCCGGTTGTTCACGTCGACATGAGCCAAGGAGCCTGGGTGCTGGTCGTCGCCCTCGTGGCCGCGACCGCGTTCGGCCTCTACCGCGCCGCGCGCGACGGCCGCTTCCGCGGCACCCACGCGGTGCCTGGCGTCGAGTCCGGGGCCGGGTCGCCGGCCGCCGAGAACGTGCTCGCCGGAGCGGAACTCGACCACGAGCTCGGCGAGCGGGCCACCCTTCTCCAGTTCTCCTCGGCCTTCTGCGCACCTTGCCGCGCCACCCGCCGGATCCTGGGCGAGGTGGCCGAGGTCGTACCCGGCGTCGTGCACGTCGAGGTCGACGCGGAGCACCATCTCGACCTGGTCCGTCGGCTCGGCGTGCTTCGCACCCCGACGACGCTGATCCTCGACGGCGCCGGCCGCGAGGTCTCCCGTGCCGCCGGTGCGCCGAGCAGGGATGCCGTGCTGGCCACGCTCGCCCGGGCGATAACGCCGTGAGCACACCCTGTGGTCGACGCCCCCGAGTCGGCCCGGACGGACGTCGCTCACAGCGGCACTTGTCACGGTGAGACCATGGAGGTGTCATGACCGACCAGCCCCGAACCACCCAGCCCAGCCCGCTCCTGTCCCTGCCCGGCGCCGTCGCCGGCGACGGGATCGACGCACCGGTGGCGGCCCACTACGGGTCGTTCAACGGCGAGCAGCGCACCCTCGAGTCCGGCGAGGGGTTCGTCGACCTCTCCCACCGCGGCGTGGTGCGGGTCTCCGGCCCCGACCGGCTCACCTGGCTGCACTCGCTGACCTCCCAGCACCTCGACTCGCTGGCTCCCGGCGTCGCGACCGGCGCCCTGGTGCTCAGCCCGCAGGGCCACGTCGAGCACGCGATGTACGGCACCGACGACGGGGAGGCGTTCACCGCCCACGTCGAGCCCGGTGAGGCGCCCGCGCTGGTCGAGTGGCTCGACCGGATGCGGTTCATGATGCGGGTCGAGGTCGCCGACGTGACCGATGAGCTCGCGGTGGTCTGGCGGCCCGGCGGCCCGGGTCGACGGCGCGCCGTACTCCGGCTACGTCTTCGTGCCCCGCGCCGAGCTCGGCGACGTTCGCCGAGGCGGCCGGACCGGCCTGCGGCCTGTGGGCGTTCGAGGCGCTCCGGATCGCCCGCGGCGAGCCCCGGCTGGGGCTCGACACCGACCACCGCACGATCCCCAACGAGGCCGGCTGGATCGGCCCGGCCGTGCACCTCGACAAGGGCTGCTACCGCGGCCAGGAGACCGTCGCCCGCGTGCACACGCTCGGCCGCCCGCCGCGCCGGCTCACGCTGCTGCACCTCGACGGCTCCGACAACCGGCTCCCCGAGCGCGGGGCCCCGCTGATGCTCGACGGCCGGCAGGTCGGGTTCGTCGGTACGTCGGCGCGGCACCACGAGCTCGGCCCGATCGCCCTCGGCATCGTCAAGCGCAACGTCGCCCTCGACGCGGTGCTCGACGCCGACGGGCTGCCCGCCTCGCAGGAGGTGCTGGTCGACCCCGAGGTCGGTCTGCACGTCCGCCCGCAGCTCCGCTGACCGTCCACGGAGTGGACTGTGCGACCACGATATGAGACGGCCATTAGTGGCAGCTGCAACCGTCGCCCTACTCTGGTCCACATGTTCTCGACCATGCTGACGAAGCGCCGCGCAGTGGACCACTGCCGCGTGCGCTCCGCGCTGTGTCGAATGTCCTGACGGGGCCGTCGCAACCTTCCCTTACTCCAGCGACTTAGTAGTCTAAGTCCAGCGAGGTTGCCCTGACGCCGGCCGGCGAGCCGTGCGTCTCGACGTGCCCCGTGCCTCATCGCAGGCCGCAGTCGCCCACGTGAACCCACGAAGCGCAGGAGACACCAATGTCCGCCAGCACCTCGACCCCGTCGAGCACGTCGAGCCGTCCCGGTACGCCCGCCGGCATCGACCCGCGCGGCCCACGCGTCGTCGCGACGCTCACGGCCGTGGTGCTGGCCGGCGCGCTGCTGGCCGCCCCGTCACCGCTCACCGTCGCGCTGCTGGCCGTCCAGGCGGCCGTGTTCGCGGTGGGCGCGTTGCGGGGCGTCCAGCACACGCCGTACTCCTGGCTGTTCCGCACCCTGGTCCGGCCCCGGCTCGCGCCGCCGACCGAGCTCGAGGACCCGGCCCCGCCGCGGTTCGCGCAGGCGGTCGGTCTCGGGTTCGCCGCGGTGGCGCTCGCCGGCTACCTGGCCGGCGCGCCGCTGCTCGGCGCGGTGGCCACCGGGGCGGCGCTGGCGGCGGCGTTCCTCAACGCTGCGTTCGGCTTCTGTCTCGGCTGCGAGATGTACCTGCTCGGCCTCCGGTGGTCGAGGAGCGCGCGTAACGGGCGTCTCGAGACCGCTCCCTGACAACGACAAACCAACTCACGAACAAGACCGCCCGCCCGGGCACCAAGGAAGGAACCATCATGAGCCGCGACACCGCACTCGTCACCGCCGACTGGGTCCAGGAGCATCTGGACGACCCGAAGGTGGTGCTGGTCGAGGTCGACGAGGACACCACCTCCTACGACAAGGGCCACATCGCCGGCGCGATCAAGCTCGACTGGACGACCGACCTCCAGGACCAGGTCCGCCGCGACTTCGTCAGCAAGGAGCAGTTCGAGGCCCTGCTCTCCGACAAGGGCGTCGGCAACGACGACACCGTGGTGCTGTACGGCGGCAACAACAACTGGTTCGCCGCCTACGCCTACTGGTACTTCAAGCTCTACGGCCACCAGGACGTCAAGCTCCTCGACGGCGGCCGCAAGAAGTGGGAGCTCGACAGCCGCGAGCTCACCGACGAGGTGACCACCCGCGAGAAGACCAGCTACACCGCGCAGGAGCAGGACCTCTCCATCCGCGCGTTCCGTGACGAGACCGTCGAGGCGATCGGCGTGAAGAACCTCGTCGACGTACGCAGCCCCGACGAGTACGCCGGCCGGCTGCTCGCCCCGGCGCACCTGCCGCAGGAGCAGGCCCAGCGTGCCGGTCACGTGCCGACCTCGATCAACGTGCCGTGGAGCAAGGCGGCCAACGACGACGGCACCTTCAAGTCCGACGACGAGCTGCGCAAGATCTACGGCGAGGCCGGGCTCGACGACGGCAAGGACACGATCGCGCTGTGCCGCATCGGCGAGCGCTCGTCGCACACGTGGTTCGTCCTCAAGGAGCTGCTCGGCCACCAGAACGTCAAGAACTACGACGGCTCCTGGACCGAGTACGGCTCCCTGGTCGGCGTCCCGATCGCCCTGGGCGACGAGCCGGGTGAGGCCTGATGTGCGGCGCGACTGAGGGCGGCCTGTCCCTGGACGGGATCGACGTCGCCAAGGAGTCCGTGATCCAGGGTGTGGTCACGCGGGCCGGAACCGACGGGCAGAGCGAGCCGGTCGGCAACGCCTACGTCCGGCTGCTGGACCGCACCGGCGAGTTCACCGCCGAGGTGCCGACGTCGGCGACCGGGCACTTCCGGTTCTTCGCCGCACCCGGCGAGTGGACGCTGCGCACCCTGGCCCCGAAGGCCGAGGCCGTCGACAAGCTGGTGACCGCCCAGCGCGGCGTCGTGGCCGAGGTCGCCATCCCGATCTGACGACTCGGCCGGTCGAGCCTGTCGAGACCACTCCGCTGGTCGAGGAGCGAGGCGCACCCGGTGGTGAGGAGCGAGCGAAGCGAGCGTCTCGAAACCACCACCCACCCGGACCCCGGACCGCACAGGTCCGGGGTCCGGTGCGTTCCGACCGCTCCCACCGGTTCGTGCGAGGCCGAACGGGGTAGACCAGTGCTTTGTCGGCCCCGTCGTCTGATCCGTAGGCTGGACCGCTGTGCCCGAGTCCCGAACGCCCGGTGGGCTGCCACCGGACCTGCCGCCGGAGTACGCCGAGGCGTACCGCCGGGGATACGAGCGCGCCTACCGGGAGGCCACCGGCCTCGAGCCCGACGAGCCTGACCCCACGGTGGTCGAGCCCGACCCACGGACGTCGAGCCCGACCCCCCGGTGGTCGAGCCCGTCGAGACCTGGTCCCCACGGCAGAAGCGACAGCTGACTGAAACCACGCGCCGAAGCACCTGGCGAGCCTCCGGTGGTCGAGCCCGTCGAGACCGGGCCACCACCCGCCGAGACCTTCGTCGAGACCGGCCAACGACCCGAGGACCCCGACCAGCCCATCCGCATCCGCGGCCCGCTCTTCGCGGACGAGGCGCACGAGGGCGCGGATGCCGAGCACACCCAGGTCCTGAACCTCCACGACCAGGGCCCGTCGCCCACGGAGCACGAGGCCGTGTTCGCCCCCCAGCCACTCGCCTTCGACGAGCCCGCGGCGCCGGCGGAGCGCTACGCCGCGGACGAGCCCGAGACCGACACCGGCCGGCATCGGTGGACCGCGGGCCTCGCCGACGACCTGGCCACCGACGACTACCAGGACGACGAGGAGCAGCGCACCCGCCCGGGGTGGCTGGTGCCGGCCCTGCTCGGCGGGTTGGTCCTGATCCTCGTGCTGAGCGCGTACGGCATCGGCAAGGTCTTCTCCAGCTCGGTGGACGACGCAGACGTGTCGACCGAGGAGCCGGACGGCGTCGTACTAGGGGACGACGGCGAAGGCGCCGCGAGCGGAGGCGGCGGCAAGGACAAGCCGCGCAACCAGCAGAAGGGCGCCTACCAGGGCGCCACCGACCAGGCCACCGTCGGCGGCGCCAGCGCATCGTGCGAGGCGCCGGCCAGCGTCGACGGCGCGGGCAACCAGATCGCCTACCCGCCGACCAACGTCTACGACGGCGACATGACGACGGCCTGGCGCTGCAACGGCCGCGGCGTCGGACAGTCGCTGACCCTCACGCTCGCCGAGGCCGGACGGATCGGTGAGGTGGGGCTGGTCCCGGGCTACGCCAAGACCGACCCGCGAAGCGGGGTCGACCGGTACGCCGAGAACAACCGGCTCACCCGGGTGCGCTGGACCTTCGCCGACGGTACGTCGGTCGTGCAGCGCGTCGACGGGGCCGCGGCCAACCGTTCGCTGCAGACCATGCGGATCCCGCTCACCGACTCCGACACGGTCGTGCTCGAGGTGCTCGCCTCCACACCCGGCCCGCGCAACACGATGGCGATCAGCGAGGTCCGGATCGGCCAGGCCGCGGACTGAGCGCACGCCCCGCGATTGGTAAGGTCCCGTGTCCGGTCTGACGAGGGGATAGGGATGCCTGAACCGAAGAAAGCGCTGATCACCGGGATCACCGGTCAGGACGGCGGGCACCTCGCCGAGCTCCTGAACTCCAAGGGCTACGAGGTCTACGGCCTGATCCGCGGACAGCGCAACGCCCGCAAGGAGGCGTTCGAGGCCGAGTTCCCCTACGTGCACTTGATCGAGGCCGACCTCACCGACCAGACGTCTCTGATCCAGGCGGTCATCACGTCCCAGCCCGACGAGGTCTACAACCTCGGTGCGATCAGCCACGTCGGGTACTCGTTCCGCAACCCCCAGCTCACCGCGGACATCACCGGCAAGGGAGTGCTGAACCTGCTCGAGGCCGTCCGGGTGGCCGGCCTGGAGGACAGGACCCGCTTCTACCAGGCGTCGACGTCGGAGATGTTCGGCGGGCTCGACTACAACCGTCCCGGATCCGGCTACAACGAGGACTCCCTGTTCCACCCGCGCAGCCCCTACGGTGTCGCGAAGCTCTACGGGCACTGGATCGCCCGCAACTACCGCGAGAGCTACGGCATGTTCGTGTCCACCGGCATCTTGTTCAACCACGAGGGTGAACGTCGCGGTCTCGAGTTCGTCACCCGCAAGATCACCGATGCCGTCGCGCGCATCCACCTCGGCATCCAGGACCATGTCACCCTCGGGGACCTCTGGCCGAAGCGGGACTGGGGGTACGCCGGCGACTACGTGCGTGGCATGTGGCAGATGCTCCAGCACGACGAGCCCGACGACTTCGTGCTCGCCACCGGCGAGACCCACTCGATCGAGGAGTTCCTGACCCTCGCGTTCGCCGAGATCGGGGTCACCGACTGGAAGCCGTACGTCCAGCAGGACCCGAAGTTCATGCGGCCCGCCGAGGTGGACATCCTGCTGGAGACCCGTCGAAGGCGGAGCGCGTACTGGGCTGGCGACGAGAAGTCGACTTCGCGGGTCTGGTGAAGCTGATGGTGCAGAACGACATCAGGCTGCTGTCGGCCGAGGGATGACCGTCGAGGCCGGGCCGGGGACCGTCGCCGTTACCGGCGTGAACGGTTTCGTCGGGCGACACCTGGCACACGAGCTGGCGGCGCACGGGGTCGCGGTCGTCGGGATCGGCCACGAACCGGGCGCCGACCTCCCCGGGATGACGGAGTACGTCGAGGCCGACCTCACGCGCGGCTGGCCGACCCTCCCAACCGTCGACGCGATCGTCCACCTGGCAGGACTGTCCGCGGTGGGTCCGTCGTTCGCCGAACCCCAGCGTTACATCGAGCAGAACAGCAGGATGGTCACCGCGATGGCCGAGTCGTTGGTCGACGCCGGCGCGCTCTCCCGGGTGCTGGTGATCAGCTCTGGGGCCGTCTACGAGCCCCATCAGGAGCTGCCGCTCGACGAGGACGCCCGCATCGGACACAGCTCCCCGTACGTCGTGAGCAAGCTGTTGGTGGAGGCGCAGGCCGCCTACTACCGGACCCGCGGGCTGGACGTCCTTGTGGCCCGACCGTTCAACCACATCGGACCGGGACAGGGTCCCGGGTTCCTCGTCCCGGATCTGGCCGCCGGCCTCCGCGCGTTCGCCGCTACCGGCGAGACCTGCGTCATCGGGGACCTCGACACCCGCCGCGACTACACCGACGTCCGGGACGTGGTTCGTGCCTACCGCCTGCTGCTGCAGGTGGCGGATCCGCAGTACGGGCTCTTCAACGTCTGCTCCGGGGTGTCCCGGTCCGGGCGCGAGGTGCTCGAGCTGCTCACCGCCGCCGAGGGGCTCGAAGACGTGCCGGTCCAGGTGGACCCGTCACGGGTGCGGCCGGGTGATCCCCGCGACATCTGCGGCGACTACACGCGGCTCGCTGAGGCGACCGGCTGGAAGCCCGAGGTCTCACTGGCGGCCAGCATCGGGGACTTCGTCACGGCGTCTCGAGGATCACCGTCACCGGACCGTCGTTGACCAGCGACACCTGCATGTCCGCGCCGAACGCGCCCCGCGCCACCGTCGCGCCCAACGACTCGAGCTCGGCGCACACCTTCTCGTAGAGCGGCTCCGACACCGGACCTGGCGCGGCGGCGTTCCAGGTCGGCCGGCGGCCCTTGCGCGCGTCGCCGTACAACGTGAACTGGCTGACCACCAGCACCGGCGCGTCCACGTCGGACGCCGACTGCTCGTCGCGCAGGATCCGCAGCCCCCACACCTTGCGGGCCATCCACGCCACCTGGTCGGGACCGTCGTCGTGGGTGACGCCGAGCAGCACCAGCAGGCCGGGGCCTCCGACCTCGCCGACGATCTTCCCGTCGACGGACACCGAAGCGGAGAGAACTCGCTGGACCACGGCACGCATCGGCAAATCTTCCTGGGATCGGGTTCGACGGGGTTTCCGAAGTCTGACACGATGCGGCCATGACCGACGCGTCCCCCGGTTTCCGCGCAGACCCCACGAAGCTCCTCGTCACGGTCGCCCCGACCGGTGCCGAGACCCGCAAGGCCGACTGCCCGCAGCTGCCCACCACGCTCGAGGAGCTGGTCGAGACCGCTCGTCGCTGCCAGGCCGCCGGCGCGGCGATGATCCACGTGCACATCCGCGACGACGACCACCAGCCCACCCTCGACCTGGGCCGGCTCACCGCGACCGTCGACGCGCTGCACGAGCAGACCGACCTCGTCGTACAGCTCTCCACCGGCGGCAGCGTGCACGACCCGCTCGACCGCCGGCTCAAGGTGCTCGACGCGCAGCCCGACTCGTGCAGCCTCACCATGGGGACCACGAACTTCGGCGACGACGTGTTCTCCAACCCGTGGCCGTTCATCACCGACCTCTACCGGCTCTCCCAGGAGCGCGAGGTGGTGCCGGAGTTCGAGCTCTTCGACCTCGGCCACGTCGCGGCCCTGCACCGGCTGCTCGACAAGTTCGGGCTGCCGTACGGCGGTCGCGTGCATGTCGACCTGGTGATGGGTGTGCCCGGCGGGATGCCCGGCACCGCCGACGCCCTCGTCGCCGCCGTCAACGCGCTGCCCGACGCGGTCACGTCATGGTCGGCCACCGGCATCGGCCGGTCCACGCTCGCGGTGGCGCTCGCCGCGCTCAGCAAGGGCGGCCACCTCCGGGTGGGCATGGAGGACGTCCTCACCCTCGCCAAGGGCGTGCCCGTCGAGCACAACGACCAGCTGGTCAGCCGCGTGGTCGAGCTGGGTCGGATCGCGCAGCGCACCCCGATGACCCCGGCCGAGGCCAAGGAGCTTCTGCAGGTCAAGCGGCGGTAGTCACCGGGCTGTCCGCGCGACGGCCGCAGCGGCTCGGCGGCCGAGTCTCAGTACACGAGAGCCTGGGTACCGTCGGCCAATGCCTCCTCGGCGAACACCGCCGCCCCGGCGATCCGGATGCCGGACAGCACGTCGCCCTCGCCGATCTCGCGTCGGGCCGCGCACTGCGTGCACAGCGTCACCTGTCCCGCTTCGCGGATGACGGCGAGCAGCTCCTCGACCGGGGTGGCGTGCGAGAGGCCGAGGTCCGGGGCCTTGTCCGCCACGGCGAACCAGGCCGCTTCACCGGTCAGCCACAGACTCACCCGGGCCCCTGCGGCGATCGCGGCCGCGGCGACCGTGAAGGCCTGGTTGCTGCGCTCAGGGTCGTCGGTGCCGCACGTCACCTTCACCAGCAGTCGGTCGGCCATGCCGGTCACACTAGACTGCGGCCCATGGAAGCCGTGTTCATCGCCCTGATGGCGCTGGTCGTGCTGCTGACCGGCTACGTCGCCCTCGTCGTCCTCTGGAACCTCTTCAAGGCCGAGCGCAACTAGGGCGCGGCCTTTCTCATGCCCTTCGAGATCCCCGAGAACCTCCACCCCGACTGCGCACCTGTCGCCTGGCTGCTCGGGACCTGGCGTGGCAACGGGCACGGCGACTACCCGACGATCGATGCGTTCCAGTTCGGCCAGGAGTGCATCTTCACCCACGACGGCCGGCCCTTCTTCCACTACATGAGCCGCGCCTGGATCGTCGACGAGCAAGGCGAGAAGGTCCGCGACGCCGCCATCGAGACCGGCTTCCTCCGGCCGAAGGCCGACGGCTCCCTCGAGCTGCTGCTCACGCACCACACCGGCTTCGTCGAGATCTGGTACGGCGCCGCCGAGATCGGCACGCCGCGCCTGGAGCTCACCACCGACGCCGTCGCCCGCACCCAGACCGCCAAGGAGTACACCGGCGGCCACCGTATGTACGGCATGGTCGAGGGCGACCTGCTCTGGGCGTACGACATGGCCGCGATGGGACAACCCCTCCAGCCCCACCTCTGGGGCCGCCTCATCCGAAGCGGCGGTTGAGAAGGCCTCTCGCCCCGGTGGTTGAGGGGAGCCGTCTCGCACCGGTGGTTGAGGAGCCGAGCCGCTAGGCGAGGCGTCTCGAAACCACCCGCCCTGCCGGTCGAGCCGTCCTTCGGGTGGTCGAGCTTGTCGAGACCACTCGATCGCCGGCCGGCCCCTAGAGACAACCCGAAGCGGCCCCGACGGCTCTCATCCCACTGAGGTCGCCCGCGCCGAAACGGACGTTGTCGCGATGCGCCGTCCCGTACATGATCTGCACCTGCTCTTGCGCATGCCCGAGCCCGAGGGCGTGCAACACCTCGTGCAGGATGACCTGACCCCAGCCGCGCTGGTCGAAGCCGCCCGGCAGCGCATGACCGTTGTCGAGGGTGAGGTACCCACGCTGCATCCGGTAGGCGACGTCTCCCCCCGAGACTCGGATGCCGCTACCGCCGCCCACCCCCACAACGCCCCCGGCGAGCGTGCTCCACTGGGACTCGTTGGCCCAGCCGACCACGATGTCCGCCTCCGTCGGGAAGCCGGAGCCGAGGCTGCCCAGCACACGGTGGGCGGTCTCGCCGACGTACTTGAACCTCAGTCCCGAAGCTCCGGAGATCTTGGCGAAGGCCCGTCTCACGTCATCGAGAGCGGCATAGCCCTGCTCGGTCGGGTTGTAGGCCCATGGGATCGCTTGGCACGGGTCCCAGCGGCTGCCCCCGCCGAACAGGTAGGACCAGTCGGTCGCCGTGCCGGCAGCGACAAAGTCCGTAGGCAGTGGCTCGGGCGCGTCGAAGTCCGTGGGCAGGATCGGCTCGGCGGGCTGCGCAGGAGGCGGGTTCTGGGGGATCCCCGGGTCCGGCTGACCCGCTGGTGTCGCCGTGCCTACCGACGGCGCAGCGGCGGGCTGGACCCGGACGCGCATCCGTGGCGTCGTTGCGGAGCTCAGGCCACGGAAGGACGTCGCCTGCGCGCGGAAGAGTCGCGTCCGGCCGGTGCTGCCCGCCGCCACCTGGAAGGCGAACGCCCCGGAGCGGGTCGTCCTCGTACGCACGATCACCCGCCACTGACCTCGCTTGCGCTCCGCCAGCAGGACGGGTCGTGGCCTGGCGGCCTTGGATCTCGGCTTGGTGACCGCGGTGCCGAGGAGGCGGATGATCGACCCGGTTGCCGCCGTGCGGGGGGCATTGGCGGCGATCGAGCGGGTCCGCGAGACCTTGACGGCGTGGGAATCTACCCGCGCGGTCGGGGTCGCCGCGGCGCCGTGGGACGCCGCGGGCCCAGTCGCAACCGGGGCGCCGGGCGCCGCACCGATGACGAGGACGATCGCGGCCGCGGTCAGCAGCCGCGCCGGGCGTCGTACAGCGAACGACAACATGACTTGGGCATCGGCGGACCGTGCCGCCACCTGAGAGGTACTGGGATGTTCCGGCGGTCCAGCCCTTCGAGACGCTCACGCCGCTCGCTCCTCAGGAACCACCCGTCGACACCAGGTCGTAACGCCCGCCCCGCCCACGCGTTGAACCACACACACGACGACGAGCAGAAGGATTCCCATGCGCCGTACGACGTCGGCCCTCGCCGGCAGCGCTCTTGCACTCGCCACCGCCGTTACCATCAGCCCGCTCGCCCTCGCAGGGCCCGCCGCCTCGGTCAAGCATGAGCAGACGGTCGAGCCGCGCAAGGTGATGTTCGTCGGCAACAACTGGGCCGGCACCGCCGACGTGGTCGACGCGCACACCTTCGAGAAGATCAGGCGGATCGACATCGTCCCGGACCGCGCCGAGCGGATGCAGGAGATCGTCGCCGACCCGGCCAGGTTGGCCTTCTACCTGGCGATCCAGCAAGCGATCGGGGAGGGCCACGACCAGCTCGTCGACGACCTGTTCACCACGCGTGACGGCCGCCTGCTTGCGGTCTCCCGACCCAGCTTCGCCGATGTGGTCTGGATCGACCTGGCCAGTGGCTCGATCGTCAAACGACAGGTGATGGACGGATTCCGCACCGACCACATGAACGTCTCACCCGACGGTCGGCGACTGGTCGTGTCCGACTCGACGTCCAAGTCGGTGCACGAGTACGTCCTCGGCGGAGCCGCGAATCCGCGCACCGGGATGCGGCTTCGGACCTTCGAGTCGGGGGAGACCCCGCACGAGAGCAACTACTCCGCCGACGGGAAGCGGATCTTCCACGCCAGCATCGGTCGGGTCTACACGCCCGTCGACGCGGGTCGAGCTCGACGCCGATCGGTGACGTGATCAAGTCGGACCGCTGGTTCCAGACCGTCCGCACCCGCGACTTCGCCATCGCCCGCCGCTGGGACATGGGACTGGAGCTGGAGGAGGCCGGCTACGACAACATGAGCTCGGCCGTGCGTCCCGATGGCGATCTCGCCCGACGAACGGTTCGTCTACTACCAGGTCTCCTTCTTCCACGGTTTCGTGGAGTTCGCCCTGAAGGCCACCGACCCCACCGGTGGGGGCGACTACGTGGCCGGCGGTCGGCCGGAGCCGGCCACCGGCAAGGTGACGCGTCTGATCCCGCTGCCCAACCGGGTGCCGGACCTGCCGCGCGAGCAGTACGTCCTCGACTCGGCCCACCACGGGCTGTCGATGAACGACAGGGGCACCAAGCTCTGCGTCGCCGGCACGATGTCGGACTACGCCGCGATCGTGACCCGGCGGACGATGAAGGCTCGGATCCTCGACGGCAAGGGTGACGCCGAGGGACGCAGGTACCTCAAGCCGTACTGGTCCACCGAAGGCCCGGGCAACACCTGCTGGATGTCGATGAGCGGCAACGACGCGGTCGCGGTGATCGACCTGCGCAGTGCTCGGGAGATTGCCTGGATCCCGGTGGGTGACCACCCGCAACGGGTCCGCAACGGCACCGTGGCCGCCGCCGTGCAGCGTGCGTGGGGCCGGTAGCCAGCAGGTCGGAGGGCCCGACGGTGCCGTACTGACGTCGCTCTTCGCGTCACTAGACTCGTCGGGTGCCGCCCGACGATCTCCATGAGCCGCCCCAGCAGTGGCAGGAGACGCTGCGGTCGCGCGGACACCGGCTGACTCCGCAGCGCGAGCTGGTGCTGCGGGCCGTGGATCGTCTGGGCCACGCCACGCCCGACGAGATCCTCGCCGAGGTGCGCAAGGAGTCCGCGGCCGTCAACGTGTCGACCGTGTACCGGACGCTCGAGCTGCTCGAAGAGCTCGGACTCGTTCGACACGCCCATCTGACGGACCGCGCCCCGACCTACCACTCCACGAGGACGCCTGCGCACGTCCACCTCGTGTGCCGGAACTGTGGCTCGGTCGTCGAGGCAGCTGCGGACGTCGTCGACCCGTTCACGGCCGCGCTACACGAGCGGCACGGTTTCACTACCGACGTCGGACACCTCACCGTGTTCGGCACATGCGAGAGGTGCGCCGGGCACTGAAGTGAGCGGGCATGCTGGCCGTGCAGCTCGGTCGACGCATATACTTGGAGGCTGTTTCGATCCAGCGGTGAAAAGGCGGCTACGGAGTCATGACCAAGACGCGCACTTGATCACGGGAATCACGGGCCAGGACGGCTCGTACCTGCGCCGAGCTGCTGCTCGGCAAGGGCTACGAGGTCCACGGACTGATCCGGCGGGCGTCGACGTTCAACACGTCGCGGATCGACCACCTCTACCAGGACCCGCACGACCCCGAGGCCAAGCTCTTCCTGCACTACGGCGACCTGTCCGACGGCGCGCGGCTGGTCACGCTGCTCCACGAGATCAAGCCCGACGAGGTCTACAACCTCGCCGCCCAGTCGCACGTCCGGGTCAGCTTCGACGAGCCCGAGCACACCGGCGACACCACCGGCATCGGCACCATGCGCCTGCTCGAGGCGGTGCGCATGGCCGGCATCAAGTGCCGGTACTACCAGGCGTCGAGCTCCGAGATGTTCGGCGCGACGCCGCCGCCGCAGAACGAGGAGACGCCCGTTCTACCCGCGGTCGCCGTACGGCGCCGCCAAGGTCTACGCCTACTGGGTCACCAAGAACTACCGCGAGGGCTACGGCATGTTCGCGGTCAACGGCATCCTCTTCAACCACGAGTCCCCCCGCCGCGGCGAGACGTTCGTGACCCGCAAGATCACCCGTGCGGTCGCCCGCATCCAGGCCGGCCTCGACGACTACGTCTACATGGGCAACTGGACGCGGTCCGCGACTGGGGCTACGCGCCTGAGTACGTCGAGGGCATGTGGCGGATGCTGCAGGCCGACGAGCCCGACGACTTCGTCCTCGCCACCGGCGGCAACTTCACGGTCCGTGACTTCGTCGTCACCGCCTTCGAGCACGCCGGCCTCGACTGGGAGAAGCACGTCCGGTTCGACGAGCGCTACCTGCGGCCGACCGAGGTCGACGCGCTGGTCGGCGACGCGAGCAAGGCCAAGGACAAGCTCGGCTGGGTGCCCGAAGGTGCACACCGACGAGCTCGCCCGGATCATGGTCGACGCGGACATCGAGGCGCTGAAGCACGAGGGCACGGCACTGGATCGACCGGCCGACGCTCGACGACTGGCCGGTGCTCGGGCTCGACCCGATGAGCCCGCAGCTTCCGCCCGGCCCGCTCGACCGGGACTCCGCCGTTCTACGTCGCGGGCCACCGCGGCCTCGTCGGCTCGGCGATCTGGCGGCACCTCGAGGCCGAGGGCTTCACCGACCTCGTCGGGCGCACCTCCGCCGAGCTCGACCTGACGCGACCGCGCAGCCGGTCTTCGACTTCTTCGCGGAGCACCAGCCGCGCTACGTCGTGCTGGCGGCGGCGAAGGTCGGCGGCATCCTGGCCAACAACACCTACCCGGTCGACTTCCTCAGCGAGAACCTGCGGATCCAGGTCAACGTCATGGACGCCGCGCTGGAGCACGGCGTCGAGCGGCTGCTGTTCCTCGGCTCGTCGTGCATCTACCCCAAGTTGGCGCCGCAGCCGATCCGCGAGGACGCGCTGCTCACCGGGCATCTCGAGCCGACCAACGACGCCTACGCGATCGCCAAGATCGCCGGCATCCTGCAGGTCCAGGCCGTCCGCCGGCAGTACGGGCTGCCCTGGATCTCGGCGATGCCGACCAACCTCTACGGCCCGGCGACAACTTCTCCCCGACCGGCTCGCACGTGCTGCCGGCGCTGATCCGCCGCTACGACGAGGCGGTGCGCGACGGGCTCGACCACGTGACGAACTGGGGGACCGGCACACCGCGGCGCGAGTTCCTGCACGTCGACGACATGGCGGCGGCGTGCCTGCACCTGCTGGAGCACTACGACGGCCCGGAGCAGGTCAACGTCGGGACCGGCAAGGACACCACGATCAAGGAGATCGCCGAGCTCGTCGCCGACGTCGTCGGCTTCGAGGGCGAGACCCGCTGGGACACGCAGCAAGCCGGACGGCACCCCGCAGAAGCTGCTCGACGTCACCAAGCTCGCCGAGGCCGGCTGGAAGGCCCGGATCGGGCTTGCGCGACGGCATCGGCGTCGACCGTGGAGTGGTATCGCGAAGCACGTAGAGCGACCTGCGGGAGTGATGACTGCGCCCGATCGCGGCAGCCGAGTCGACCGACGATGCACGGCTCGTCACCGGCCACGCTGATGCACCGACGGACCGGTGTGCGACCGATCGCGACCCGACCGGAACCGTCACCGAGCTCGTCGCTCGCTGCCTCCACGACCGGCGCTGCCGAGCCGCGATCCTCGGCGCTCGGCCGTCGCGACCTTCACCGTGCCCCTCGAGGCATAGGACGACCTGGGGACCGGTGGAGCGGAGGCTGAGCTCGTCCGTCGACGTCGCGCGACCGTCAGCTCGAACTCCTCGACCGGCGGCGCAGAACGACCGCGGCCGTCGCAGCTCGCCGGCCGGGAGTGGCGACGCCCACAGCGGCGGAGGGATCGGCGTGAAGTTGGTGACCTCGAGGAGCTCGGGGATGTCGACGTGCTTGGGGGTGAGGCCGGCGCGCAGGACGTTGTCGGAGGCGGCCATGATCTCGACGCCGAACCCGGACGTGTAGGCGTGGATCACGCCGGCGTCGATGAACATCGCCTCGCCGGCGGCGAGGACGACGTGGTTGAGCAGCAGCGTCACGAGCACGCCCGGCGTCGGTCGGGGTAGCGGTCGACGAGCGTCGGCGGTCTGCGGCGAACACCCGCACGACTCCGCGCTCGACCGCTGCTCGGGGTCATCGGCGGTGCCGACGCCGGCGCCCCGCAAGGCTGGAGTGCGAGCGCTGCTCGGCAGTGGCCGCGCGCCGTCGCGCAGCTCGCGAAGCCGGTGTCGGAGCAGCTCGGGCCCGTCGGTGTCGAGCATCTCGGTGACGACCGCCCGCAGCGTCTGGAAGGGCGGTCGCCGTTGTCTCGATGCCGGTCGGCGATCGCGTCGAGCCAGGGCAGTCGCAGCCCGCGCAGGATCTGACCGCGGTCTTGGTCGGGTCGCGGAAGCCGGCCATGCCCTCGAAGCGGGTGAGCGCGTAGATCGAGCTCCGGCTTGTGCGAGGCGTCCGGGTAGCTGCGCTCCGGTGCGTCCAGCGGGATGCCGGCGGCGTCCTGCTCGGCGAACCGGATGCGGGCGCGCTCGCTGGTGGGATGGACCTGGAGGGACAGCGGCTCGGCGGCGGCCAGCAGCTTCATCAGGAACGGGCAGGCGGTCGCCGAACGACCGCGTGCACCTGGCTCGCCGAGCAGTCGCTCGGGGTCGGCCGCGATCGCGTCCTCGAAGGCTGCGTGCCGTCCTGCGAGGACGTGACGGGGCGGCCGGGTGGGCGCCGATCCACAGCTCGGCCCACGGCCGGTCGTCCGTGGCCGCTGCCGAGCAGCCGGGGGATGTGCGTGCGAGAACCCCATGCGTAGTCACGCACGGGGTTCTCGAGGCAGGTACACGACGGGCGACGGTCAGCTGCCGGAGTTGATCATCCCGGCGCCGACGGTGACGCCGGTCGCCTCGTCGATCAGGATGAACGAGCCGGTGGTCCGGTTCTTGGAGTAGGGGTCGCACAGCAGCGGCACGGTCGTGCGCAGCTGCACGCGGCCGATCTCGTTGAGGCCGAGCTCCTTGGTCTCCTGGTCGCGGTGCAGCGTGTTGACGTCGAGGCGGTACTGGATGTCCTTGACCAGCGCGCGGCCCGTGCGGGTGGTGTGCTTGATCGCGAGCTTCTGGCGCGGACGCAGCGGCTCGTTGGTCATCCAGCAGATCATCGCGTCGATGTCCTGGCTGGGCTTCGGGGCGTTCTTGACCCGGGCGATCATGTCGCCGCGGCTCACGTCGACGTCGTCCTCGAGGCGGACGGTCACCGACATCGGCGGGAACGCCTCGTCGATCTCCTTGTCGAACAGGTCGATGCCGGCGATCTTGCTGGTCAGGCCGCAGGGCAGCACGACGACCTCGTCACCGGGCTTGAGCACGCCGCCGGCGACCCGGCCGGCGTAGCCGCGGTAGTCGTGGTACTCGTCGGACTTGGGCCGGACGACGTACTGCACCGGGAACCGGGTGTCGACCAGGTCGCGGTCGGAGGCGACGTGGACGTTCTCGAGGTGGTGCATCAGCGACGAGCCGTTGTACCACGGCATGTTCTCGGAGCGGTTCACCACGTTGTCGCCCTTGAGCGCCGAGATCGGGATGATCTCGAGGTCGGGGATGTTGAGCTTGGTCGCGAACGAGGTGAACTCCTGGTGGATCTCGTCGAAGACCTTCTCGTCGTAGTCGACGAGGTCCATCTTGTTGACGGCGAGCACCAGGTGCGGGACCCGCAGCAGCGACAGGATCACCGCGTGCCGGCGGGACTGCTCGGTGAGGCCCTGACGGGCGTCGACGAGCACCAGGCCGAGGTCGGCGGTCGAGGCGCCGGTGACCATGTTGCGGGTGTACTGCACGTGGCCCGGGGTGTCGGCGATGATGAACTTGCGCTGCGGGGTCGCGAAGTAGCGGTAGGCCACGTCGATGGTGATGCCCTGCTCGCGCTCGGAGCGGAGGCCGTCGGTCAGCAGCGCGAGGTCGGTGTAGTCGTAGCCCTTGGACTGCGAGGTGGCCTCCACGGCCTCGAGCTGGTCCTCGAAGATCGCCTTGGAGTCGAGCAGCAGGCGGCCGATGAGGGTCGACTTGCCGTCGTCGACCGAGCCGGCGGTGGCGAAACGAAGCAGGTCCATCAGAAGTAGCCTTCCTTCTTGCGGTCTTCCATGGCTGCTTCGGAGAAGCGGTCGTCGCCACGGGTGGCGCCGCGCTCGGTGACGCGGGCGATGGCGATCTCCTCGATGATCTCGTCGATCGTGCTGGCCGTGGACTCCACGCAGCCGGTCAGCGTGAGGTCACCGACGGTGCGGAACCGCACCGTGCGCTCCTCGACGGTCTCGCCCGGCTTGCAGCGGGTTGAACTCGCTCTCGGTGAGCAGCATCCCGTCGCGCTGGAACACCCGGCGCTGGTGGGAGAAGTAGATCGAGGGGATCTCGATCTGCTCCTGGCCGATGTAGTGCCAGATGTCGAGCTCGGTCCAGTTGGACAGCGGGAAGATCCGCATGTGCTCGCCGCCGTGGATGCGGCCGTTGTAGAGGCTCCACAGCTCGGGACGCTGCATCTTGGGGTCCCACTGGCCGAAGTCGTCGCGGTGGGAGTAGACGCGCTCCTTGGCGCGGGCCTTCTCCTCGTCGCGCCGGCCGCCACCGAAGGCGGCGGTGAAGCCGTTCTCCTCGATCGCGTTGAGCAGGGTGCCGATCTGCAGCCGGTTGCGGCTGGTCTTGCCGTCGTCGACCACGACGCCGTTGGCGATGGCCTCCTCGACGCAGGCGACGATCATGCGGACGCCGAGCCGGTTGACCCAGTTGTCGCGGGTCTCGAGAACCTCGGGGAAGTCGTAGCCGGTGTCGACCTGGAGCACCGGGAAGGGGATCTTCGCCGGGAAGAACGCCTTCTCCGCCAGCCGCAGCATGACGATGGAGTCCTTGCCGCCGGAGAACATCAGGACCGGCTTCTCGAACTCGGCCGCGACCTCGCGGAAGATGTGGATCGACTCCGCCTCCAGCTCGTCGAGCTGGCTCAGGCGGTAGTCCGCATGGGTAGTCGTCATCGGTTTGGGGGGACCTCTCTTCGGGAGCAGCCGTCATGCTACCGAGAGACCGGCGCAGGAGCGATTTGGGCGGGGCCGCGGTGACCGGGCTCACCCGTCCGCGGTCAACGGGCCGCTATCCGTCCTTCCCGGGTGTCCCACCAGGCGCGGACGTGCCCTCGGCCACACGGGTCTCGGAGCCGGGCTTGCCGGCGGCACCGCCGTTGCCGTTGCGGTCCGGGAGCCGCCAGGCCGCCGCGTTGTTGTCGAACGCCGGCAGGCCGCGGGTCTGCCGGATGAACCCCCAGGCCAGCGGGCCGAGCAGCAGCAGCCCGGCGCCGATGATGCCGACCACCTCCGGCGACACGCCGAGCATCTTCAGTCCGGTGAGGGTCAGCACGATCACGATGCCGCGGCGGATCACCGACTGGGACACCCAGTTGGCGAGCCGGGCGCCGAGGAAGGTGCCCGGCGTGCCGCCGACGATCAGCGGGATCAGCACCGCCCAGTCGACGCCGGTGACCAGCACGTGGCTGATCGCGGCCGCGAGCACCAGGGGCACCGCCTGCACCAGGTCGGTGCCGACCAGCTTGACGCGCTGCAGCGTCGGGTAGAGCAGCAGCAGCGCCACCATGATCAGCGAGCCGGAGCCCACCGAGGTGATGCCGACCAGCAGGCCGCCGATGGCGCCGACCAGCAGGGTCGGGATCGGCCGGATGGCGGGGTCCTCCTCGGAGATGGTGTTGCCCGCGGTGACGTGGCGGAGCTGGAGGTACATCCGCAGGGCGTACGTCGAGGCGGTGAACAGCAGCGCGCAGCCGATCGCGTAGGTCAGGAAGCTCTCGGTGCTCTCGCCTCGCCGCCGCCGACCGCCTTCACGATGAAGCCGCCGGCGAACGCGGACGGCACCGAGGCCACGATCAGCAGCCCGGCCAGCTTGAGGTTGGGGGAGCCGTGCTTCCAGTGCACGCTCGCGCCCACCGACTTGTTCACGCTGGCGGCGACCAGGTCGTTGGCCACCGCGGCGGTCGGGTTCACGCCGAGGAAGATCAGCGCCGGGGTCATCAGCGCGCCGCCGCCCATGCCGGTCAGGCCGACGACGATGCCGACGCCGAAGCTGACCAGGAGGACGGACAGCGCCGCGGTGGTGAGGAGCTCGTTCATCGTGGGTCCTTCTCGGTCTCGATCCCGTGCGGGTCATCGAGCTTGTCGAGATGACTGGTCTCGACAGGCTCGACCACCCGGAAGCCGGGCTCGACCGCCGGTGGGTGGAGGTAGCCCTCGTCGTACAGGTGGTCGAGCACGTCGCCGAGGGCGTCCTCGATGGTGCGGCCGGTGGTGTCGATCCGGACCGCGGCGTCGGCGGGCTCCTCGTAGGGCGAGGAGATGCCGGTGAACTCGGGGATCTCGCCGGCCCGGGCCTTCGCGTAGAGGCCCTTGCGGTCGCGGCGCTCGCACTCCTCGAGCGGGGTGGCGACGTGGATCAGCACGAACGCGCCGCCGGCCTCCTCGACCATCGCGCGGACCTGCTGCCGGGTCGCGTCGAACGGCGCGATCGGGCTGCAGATCGCGACCCCGCCGTGCCGGGAGATCTCCGCGGCGACCCAGCCGATGCGGCGGATGTTGGTCTCGCGGTCCTCCTTGGAGAAGGTGAGCCCGGCCGAGAGGTTTCGGCGTACGACGTCGCCGTCGAGGCTGGTCACGGTGCGCTCGCCCTGCTCGAGGATCACGTCGTGCAGCGCCCGGGCCAGCGTGGACTTGCCGCTGCCGGACAGGCCGGTGAAGAACAGCGACGAGGCCCTGCTCGTCCACCGCGGGCTGGTCGTGCTCGACGATCGCCGCGATCTCGTCGCCGAGATCGCCCTCGCCGGTGACCCCGAGCACCGGGCCCGGCGCGTAGGCGTCGACGACGCGCTGACCGAGCGCGTGGTCGGCCTCCGGCGTCGCCCCGGCTGGCCAGCGGGACGGCCACCACATCGGCGGCACCGAGCTGCTCGGCGGCCAGAAGCGTCGCCCGGACAGGGCGGGCGGGGAGAGGAGAGGTGTGCCGTGACCGGTGAGGGCGAGCAGCAGCACCGGGTCGCCGCCGGACTTCTCGCGGATCCGGTCCAGGTCGGCGTGCGTCAGCGCGTCGGTGACCGGGACCGTCAGCGTCTCGGGGCCGTGCTCGGCCCGGACCTGCTCGGGCGACATGTAGAGCCTGCGGAAGGCGCCGAACTCGTCGTGGGTGAGCGGGGTGACCGGCCCCGCGATGCCGACCAGGTCGCCCGGCGTCGTACGTCGACTCGACCGCGACCCGCGCCAGCGGGAGCCCCTCGGGGTCGACCAGCTCCAGCTCGCCGGCCGTCTGGGCGGCCTCGGCGACGGCGGCCGGCACGTGCAGGGTGACGAGGCCGCCGGCGGGCTCGAACCCGGTGAGCGGGGCGAGCGCGCCGTGCGCGAGCAGCTCGAGGTCGTCGAGCTCGCGGGGCGTGGGGCAGTGCTGCGGAACGGGGGTGGGCACCAGCTCAGTGCACGCATCACGGTCTCGTCGGGCCGGCGACGCAGCGGTAGTAGGGTCGCGCGCATGGTCTGCCCCGTGGTCGTCGCCGAGATCGTCCGCTCCGGCTTCGTCGAGGGCCACCACTGCGGCTCGGTCGTGGCGCTGGCCGCGGACGGCTCGGTCGCCTGGTCGGTCGGCGACGTCGACGTCGCCGATCCTGCCGCGCTCGTGCAACAAGCCGATGCAGGCGGTCGGCATGCTGCGCGCCGGGCTCGACCTCGACGGCGAGCTGCTGGCGCTGGCCTGCGCGTCCCACTCGGGCGAGCCGTTCCACATCGACGGCGTACGCCGGATCCTGGCCGGCGCCGGGCCTGGACGAGTCGGCGCTGCAGACGCCGCCGGACTACCCGCTCGACGACGCAGGCCCGCGAGGACGTACATCCGCGCCGGCGGACGCGCAGCCGCCGATCGCGATGAACTGCTCGGGCAAGCACGCCGCGATGCTCGCGACCTGCGTCGCCAACGGCTGGGACACCGAGACCTACCTGCGACCCCGACCACCCGCTGCAGGTCGCGATCGCCGACGACGTTCGCCGAGCTGACCGGCGAGCCGGTCGAGGCGGTCGCCGTCGACGGCTGCGGCGCGCCGCTGCTCTCCGACCTCGCTGGCCGGCCTGGCCCGCGCGTTCCGCGGCTCGCTGCTCGACGGCCGACGACGGGCCGCCGAGCAGCCGGGTCGCCGAGGCGATCCGGGCGCACCCGGAGTACACGTCCGGGCACGCCGGCGCGACGAGGCCGCGCTGCTGCGCGCGATCCCCGGCGCGATCGGCAAGGCCGGCGCCGAGTCCTGCTACGCCGTGGCCCTGCCGGACGGCCGGGCGGTCGCGCTCAAGATCGACGACGGCGCCGCCGCGGGCCCGGCCGGTGCTGATGGCCGCCGCGCTGGAGCGGCTGGGCGTGCCCGACGAGCCGGGCGTGGACGCGGACGCCGTACGCCGGACCGGGCGTGCGTCGAGCTGCTCGGCGGCGGCCGCGCCCGTGGGTCTGGCGCGGCGCCCGAGCGATCTGAGAGGTGCGACACGAGATGCCCAGCCCGGCTCGGTTCGAGTAAGGTGTTTGGCCTGAACCTAGGCACGTGGCGGGTTAGGTACTGTAGCCGCAATCCAAGGGGGAGCTTTGCATTCCGCTGTGTCGCATCCGGGGGAGCAGCACGCTGTCAGGGCGCTACGCCCATGCTTCAAGGACGCATTCTCGGGAGGCACTGCTTGGCGTCTACGGTCCGCCATCGGCACAGTCCTCGCCGCCGTAGCCATCGCCGGCACCGCGACCGTCGTTTCGTCGCCGTCGCTCGCGCTCAAGTGTCGCCTGCCAGGCGGCTATCCATACCCGAACCGCCATCGCCACCCGGACTGACCTCACGCTCTACGCGATCTCGTTCGTGCAGTACGGCACCCGTCAGCGCGCCAACGTGACGGTCAGCTCCACCGCCGGCCGTCGCCCGACCGGCACCGTCCGGTTCGTCGTCGACGGCCGCTCGTGGGCCGTGGCGCTGTCCAACGGCGAGGCCAGCCACGCCCTGCCGCGCGGCCTCGACGCCAGCGAGACCTACACGGTGGCGGGCCCGCTTCGTGCCCGACTGCAACACCGGCCAGTTCGGACCCAGCAGCGACAGCCAGGCCCTCACCGTCTTCAAGGCGGACACCCGGATCGGCTCGGTGCTCGCGCCGAACGTCAAGCGCGGCAAGAAGGCGACCGTCCGCGCGGTGCTCAGCACCCGCACCAAGTCGCCGCACGGCAAGGCCGTCGTGACGATCTGGAAGGGCGGCCAGAAGATGAAGAAGACCGTCAAGGTCGACGCGATCGGCAGCGGCGACAGCGTCATCCGCGCCCGCTTCGGCAAGGTCCGCAACCTCGGTTCCTGGAACGTCAAGATCAAGTACCTCGGCAACGAGGACTGCGAGAAGGCGACCAAGTTCACCAAGTTCAAGGTTGTCCGCTGAGCTGACTGGGCAATCTCCCGGGCATGGCTTCAAGCAGTACGACGCGGCGACTTCGTTGGGCCCTCGGGGCTCGTCGGGGTCGCCGTCGTCGTGCTCGTCGGCCTACACCGGCTACCAGGCGTTGCAGGCCCGCTCGGCGCTCGAACGCAGGTCGCCGATGACTTCGACGCTGCTCGCCGACCAGCTCGCCAGCTGGTGACGCCGCCGGCGCCCGGTCCACGCTCGAGGAGGGCCCAGGAGCACGCCGACCGACGCCGCGCGACAACACCGAGGGCCCGGGCTGGTGGCTGACCGGCAAGATCCCCGGGTCGGCCCCAACATCGAGGCCGTTCGCACCGTCGCGGTGTCGCCCACAAACTCGCCGTACGACGTACTCCCCGACGTCGTCGGTGGCGTCCGAGACGCTCAAGCCCGAGAAGCTGCGGCCGTGACGACGGCCGCGTCGATCTCGAGCCCGATCGTGGCACGTCGCGCCCGCTGGTGGTGCGGGCCGACGCTGCGCTGCAGCGCCAGGTCGACGATCGTGGACGGGCGTCGACATCGCGCCGCTCTCACCCCGCGATCGCCGAGCCCGGTCGACCTGATGGCCGACAAGACTGGAGCGAGGCGGCGGGGCTGTCCGACCGGGCCTCCCGCGCCGTACGCCTGCTGCCCCGTATGCTCGGCGCGGACGGCCGCCGCGCTACCTGTTGCTGTTCCAGAACAACGCCGAGGTCCGGGCCACCGGCGGCATCCCCGGCTCGTTCGCCGTCGTCTCCGCCCGGGACGGCCGGGTCACGGCTCGGCCACCAGGGCGACGCCGCCACCATCGGGCCGCTTCGAGCAGCCCGCCCATCCCGATCTCACCCGAGGACGAGGGAGCTGTTCGGGACCGAACCTCGGCCGCTTCCCGCAGAACGTCAAGTTCACCCCCGACTTCCCGCGCTCGGCCGAGCTGGTCCCGGGCGATGTAGAACGCACGTCAACGGCCGCAAGGTCGACGGCGTCGTCTCGGCCGACCCGGTCGCACTGTCGCTACCTGCTGGCCGGCACCGGCCCGGTCGCATGGACCGGTCGGACCGCGACCTCACGGCCGACAACGCCGTACAGCTGCTGCTCTCAGCGACGTGTACGCCGAGATCCCGGACCCGGCCCAGCAGAACGTCTTCTTCAAACTGCGGCTCGCCGGGTCGTGTTCGACGCGGTCGCCTCGGGCGCGGTGACCCCCGGGCGGTGCTCGACGGGCTGGTCCGCGCGGCCTCGGAGCGGCGGCTGCTGGTGTGGTCGGCGCCGAGGAGGAGCAGCGGCTGCTGGCCCCCACCGCGGTCAGCGGGCGGCTGCCCGACCGACAGGACGCCGGGCCGGACGTCGGGGTCTACCTCAACGACGCGCTCGCCTACAAGATCGAGCTACTACTTCGGCACAACGTCGACGTGTCGCTGACCCGGTGCGAGGCGGACCGGCAGTACCTCCCCGAGATCACGCTCGACCTGGCGCTCCACCGCCCCGGCCGACGTTGCGCCGCTCAGCGACTACGTCCCGGCCACCTGCTTCGGCTCACCGCGCGGCACCTTCCGCACCAACTTCTACGTCTACGCCCCGGTCGGTGGCTACGTCGAGGAGGTCCTGGTCGACGGGGAGCCGGTGGACGTCTGCCGCGCTCGAGCACGACGGCCGCGAGGTGGCGACCCTGCAGCACCCACGTTGTGACGCTGTCTCCCCCGGCGACCGGTCGGAAGCTCCGGGTGCGGCCCGCGGGCGGCGACGGCCAGCTGGCGGTGCAGGTCCCTGTTGCGCACCACACCCGGTGCGATTGTCGGACAACGGGTTCGGCGCGATCGACTGGAGACCCTGCTCCGAGCCGTCCTGACCCCGGCTGTTCGATAATGGTCCGACGACCAGTCGACAAGGGGGACGGGTGACGGGCAAACGCCCCGGGCGCGTGCAGCAGATCGCCTACGACGCCACGCCGCTCAACTCGCAGAACGTCGACGTGGAGGCGCGCATCGGCTGGTTGCTCGCGATGTCGCGGCTGCACCACCCCGACCCGCAGTTCCGGGACGGTCGGGTGTTCACCGAGGCGCTCGGGGACGCCGGCATGCGCACCAGCCGCAGCCTGCTGTCGCGGTGGGAGTCCGGCGAGATCCCGGTCTCCTACGAGGCGATGGCGGCCTACGAGCGCGTGCTCGGCCTCGAGACCGGGCAGATCGCGTCGATCACGGCGTACGTCGGCGCGATCCTGCCGCGGGTGAAGTCGCGGCTGGCGCGTCCGCGGCTGGACCCGGGCGAGCCGGCGTTCGCGGACCGCCTCGACGAGCTGGTCGCGCGCGCCGAGGACGGCGACGCGCTGGCGAGTGACTGGCAGGATCTCGGCTGGCACCTGGCCGCGGCGCCGCACGTGTACCTGCGTGGCAGCACCTGGGCGACGGTCTGCGGGCGCCTGGTGAACCAGATCCCGCGGACGGTGAAGCTCGCCTACCGGCAGTACAGCGCCGCGGCGTTCAACGTCGCGCAGGTGCCGCGGGCGCAGGGCTACCTGGTCGACGCGGTCGCCGAGTACGTCTCCGACCCCGGTGCCCAGGTGCTCACCAGCCCCGTTGGGCTGCTCGATCGGCTGCCCACCCGGGAGGCGGCGGCGCTGGTGCTGGACATGATCGAGCGGCCGCCGACCGAGAGCGTGTTCCGGGTCGGGGTGTGGCTGGGCGCCCAGAAGCTGACCGGCGGGGACTTCGACGCCGAGGAGCGCGCCCGGCTCGACATGATCGTTCTGCAGCTGTGGCGTCGTGATCCGGGGAAGGCGAGCGAGGACCTCGCCGAGCTGATCGCCGGCATGCCCGAGGGGATGCGTGCGACCTTGGTGCACGCCGCCACCCGGGCCGGTCGACGCAGGCTCGGGTACGCCGTGGAGCACGGCGAGGAGGTCGTCGCCGGGCGGGCCCGCACGATCGCGTCCCAGATCGCCGAGCAGGCCCGGACGCTCGTGCCGCAGGAGCCGATGTACGCCGAGGACCGGATGCTCACCCGGCTGGTGCGGGAGGCGATGTTCCACCGCGACTCCGAGCGCCGGCACCTGGCCTCGCTGCTGATCGCCTCGTCGCCGTTCGGGAGAGCGGTCACCGACTGCCTGCTGCTCGCGCTGAAGGACACCGAGCAGTCGACGTGGATGCGCGGCCGGATGGCGACGCTGGCGCGGTACCTCGGCGACGAGACCCACCGCCTGCGGATGATCGGCCTGCTGGACGACCCGTCGGAGGAGGTGGTGGCGCCGCTGGTGCAGGGGATCGGGCACATGGAGCTGAGCGCGATGTCCGACCAGGTGCTGCGGTCCTCTCTCGGGTCCGAGCTCACCACGGTCTCCCGGGCGAAGCTGTACGCGCTGGGCATGTCCGGCTCACCCGCGCTCCCGGTCATCGCCGCGTCCGAGCAGGCACCCGAGTGGCAGCGCGTCGCCGCCCGGTGGTGGCACGAGCAGGGCCCCGCCGTACGCCGCTGAGCCCTCGCGCGCCCCCGCCCGGGCCTCCATCCGGATACGACGCGACGGATTTGCTGTTTCAGTACCCGTTCGGCAACAAGAACGTCGCGTCGTATCGGGAGGGACGGAGCCTGGAGCATGCACGCGTGATCTTGTGAAAGTCGGCTATCTGCAAGGCGTCTGTGTCATGTCTCACCCGTCACGCCCTTGCAAGTGCTTGCAAGAGTTAGCACGATGGAGGCATGGCCAGGACACGGGTCGGCAAGACCGTCGGTAGCACCGTCGGCACTGTCGGCGACTACCTACGGGAGCAGCGCATCGCGGCGTCGCTCTCGCTGCGCCAGCTCGCCGAGCAGGCGGGCGTGTCGAACCCGTACCTGAGCCAGATCGAACGTGGTCTGCGCCGGCCGTCGGCCGAGGTGCTCCAGCAGCTCGCCAAGGCGCTCCGGATCTCCGCCGAGACGCTGTACGTGCGTGCGGGGATCCTCGACCCGGATGACGGGGAGGTCCGCTCCGTGGAGCTGGCCGTCCTCGCCGACACCGGCCTGACCGAACGACAGAAGCAGTCGCTGCTGGACGTCTACCAGTCCTTCCGCGCTGCCAACTCCCAACCCACAGGAGGAAGCTGAACATGGCGACCAAGACCACCAGGAACTTCAAGCTCGACGCCACCCGCCCGTTCTACGCCGCGGTCGGCGCCGGTGACCTCGCCGTCTCGTTCGCGCGCACCGCGGCCACCGACGTGCAGGCCCGCGTCGCCAAGGTGGAGCGGGAGCCCAAGGCCCTGCGTGACCAGGCCGTCACGCTGGTCTCCACCCGCGTCGAGGAGCTCCAGGCCGACGCCAAGAAGGCGCAGGCCGCGTTCGAGGCCCGCCTCGCCGACCTGCAGAACGACGCCAAGGCACTGCCCACGAAGTTCGAGAAGCTCGTCAACGAGTACCTCGCCGAGCTCAACAAGACCGTGGCCGAGCTCAACAAGAGCTACGCCGAGCTGGCCGGCCGCGGCCAGGACTTCGTGACCAAGGTCCGCCGCCAAGAGGCCACCCAGCAGACCAAGGCCGCCGCCAAGTCGACCACCACGAAGGCCAAGGCCACCAGGACCACGGCCAAGAAGTCGGCGAAGAAGACGACCACCGCGGCCAAGAGCACCGGCACCGCCGCGAAGAAGACCGCGACCGCCGCCAAGACGGCCGCGTCCGACGCCGCCGACAAGGCCGGCGCGTGAACTGACCCGGAGCAGCTCGCGCTGTTCTGACGACGATGGCCCCCGGCAAACCCCTCAGCCGGGGGCCGTCGTCTGTCCGGATGCGATCCCGACGCCGCCCGGTGGTTACCCTGGAGACGTGTTCGAGCTCTTCGCGCTGCAGAGCGGCCTGCTGCTGGTCGCGTCGCTGGCCATGTTCGCCGTACAGGCATGGGCCTTTGTCGACGCGGTGTCGCACCGACCGGAGGCGTACGTCGCCGCCGACAAGATGACCAAGCCGACCTGGCTGATCATCCTCGGGGTCGCCCTGGCCGCGCACATGCTGATCTGGAACGCGATGAGCATCCTCAACCTCATCGGCACCGTCGCCGCGATCGTCTACATCGTGGACGCGCGTCCCGCCCTGCGGTCGCTCAGCAGTCGCTGACGTCTCTCGACGCACCTCTCGTCCCCTTTGTGGGGGGTTGCCGCTCCGGCCGACCCCTGGGCCGGACGTGCGCCGATGAGTTCTGCGGGCCCGCCCGGTCTCTAGTTCCGGATGTCCCACACAGATCGGACCGGAGGGCGGCGAAGATGGCGAAAAGCACGTGCAAACTGTCGGTGGTGCGTGTTGGGGTGGTGTCGTGAACTCCCCTGCAGTCGAGGCGGTCGACCTCGTCAAGACGTTCGACCAGACCAAGCGCCGTGGACGGCGTCAGCTTCGCCGTACCGGCCGGCACCGTGCTCGGGCTGCTCGGCCCCAACGGCGCGGGCAAGACCACCACCGTGCGGATGCTCACCACGCTGAGCGAGCCGACCAGTGGCACCGGCCGGGTGGCCGGCCACGACATCGTGAAGGAGCCCGACGCGGTACGCCGCAGCATGGGCCTCGTCGGCCAGGTCGCGACCGTCGACGAGCTGCTCACCGCGCGGGAGAACCTCTGGCTGATCGGCCGGCTGTCCGGCCTGCCCAAGCCAGCTACGTCCGCCCGGCCGGTGACGACCTGCTCGAGCGGTTCTCGCTCACCGACGCCGGCCGACCGGGTCGTCAAGACCTACTCCGGTGGCATGCGGCGGCGCCTCGACCTCGCGGTCAGCCTGATCGCCTCGCCGCCGGTGCTGTTCCTCGACGAGCCGACCACCGGCCTCGACCCGCGCAGCCGCAACGACCTGTGGGACGTGCTGCGCGGCCTGGTCGCGCGACGGCACCACGCTGCGTGCTCACCACGCAGTACCTCGAGGAGGCCGACCAGCTCTGCGACGACATCGTCGTCATCGACAAGGGCAAGGTGATCGCCGCCGGCACCCCCACCCAGCTCAAGGACCAGGCCGGCGCGCGCGGCCGTCGTGCTCACGCTCACGCGACGCCGCCGACCTGCGGCGCGCCGAGGAGCTGCTGCGCACCTGCACCCCCGAGGTGTACGTCGAGCCCGCCGCACGGCGGCTCACCGCCCAGGCCGACGGGCTGCACGACATGACCCGGATCGGTCAGGCGTTCAGCCGACAGCGGCATCGAGGTCGACGACCTCGGCCTGCAGCGGCCCAGCCTGGACGACGTGTTCCTCGCGCTCACCGGCCACCGGGCCGAGGACGAGCCCGAGACCGGGTCGCCCGACGACACCGACGCCGACCCGGCCGACCTCGAAGGAGCCCTCCGATGACCAGCATCACCGCCGGCGTCCCGCTCGACGCGCCCCGAGGCGCACCCGCCGACCCTGCTCAGCTCGTCGCTGATCGTGGTGCGGCGCAACCTGATCCACATCAAGCGGATGCCCGAGCTGCTGCTCGACGTGACCATCCAGCCGGTCATGTTCGTGCTGCTGTTCGCGTTCGTCTTCGGCGGCTCGATCGCCGTGCCCGGCACCAACTACCGCGAGTTCCTGGTGCCGGGGATCATGGCGCAGACGATGGCGTTCGCGTCGTTCATCGTCGCCATCGGGCTCACCAACGACCTCGAGAAGGGCATCGTCGACCGGCTCAAGTCGCTGCCGATCTCGCGGCACTCGATCCTGGTCGGCCGGAGCCTGTCCAGCCTGATCCACTCCAGCATCGGCATCACGGTGATGGCGCTGACCGGGCTGGTGATCGGCTGGCGGGCGCACAACGGCGTGTCGGCAGACGCGCGGCCGGCTTCGGCCTGCTGCTGCTCTTCGGGTTCGCGATGATCTGGGTCGGGATCTGGGTCGGCTCGGCGATGCGGTCGGTGGAGTCCGTCAACGGCTTCATGTTCACCATGATGTTCCCGCTGACGTTCGTGGCCAACACGTTCGCGCCCACCGAGAGCATGCCGTCCTGGCTGGCGTTCCTCGCCGAGTGGAACCCGATCTCCGCTCTGGTGCAGGGGATGCGTGAGCTCTGGGGCAACGGCCTGCCCGCGACCGGCCGACGCGGCGCTGCCGATGCAGTACCCGGTCATCGCCACCCTGATCTGGTCGGTCGTGCTCACGGCGTTCTTCGCCCCGATGGCCATGCGGTCGTTCCGGCGCCGGTCCCGCGACTGAGCGGGTCCGCGTGCAGCTCACGGTCGTCGAGGGGGACATCACCCGCCAGGACGTCGACGCCGTCGTCAACGCCGCCAACCGCCGGATGCGCGGCGGTGGCGGCGTCGACGGCGCGATCCACGCGGCCGCCGGGCCGGGCCTGCTCGAGGAGTGCGGCGAGCGGTTCCCGGACGGGCTGCCGACCGGCGGGGCGGGCTGGACCACCGGCCACGCGCTGCCGGCCCGCTGGGTGATCCACGTGGTGGGCCCCAACTACACCGCCGGCGAGCGCGACCGGCCGCTGCTGGAGTCCTGCTACAGCGGCGCGCTCGCCGTCGCCGACGAGCTCGGCGCGCGCACGGTCGCCTTCCCGCTGGTGTCCGCCGGCATCTACGGCTGGCCTCGCGAGGACGCCGCCCGGGTCGCCGTCGACACGCTGCGCTCCACCCCGTCACACGTCTCCGAGGCTCGCATCGTTGCCTTCGGCCGATCGGCGTACGAGCTCATTCGGGACATTGCGGACGGGTGATTCCGGTCATATCGACCCAGTAGTGCATGTCGTATTTACGCCCGGGGTACGCACGCGGTACAACTCCAATTGGAGAGGGAAAACCACGACACCAACGCTGGGGGGCCAGCCGTCGTGGGACGTCTCAAGACCGACGTCGTGAGGGCGTTGGGGGGAAGAAGGTTCGCTCATGTTTCGCGCATGGCTTCTGCCGGCGCGCCGTTTTGCGGTGCTCCTGGCACTCACACTGATTGCATTCGGCGGGGGCTCGTTCGCTCCCGCGATGGCCGATCCCGGCAACGGGAACGGCAGCCCGCCCGCTCACGCGGGACCGCCCGCAGCTCCGCCCGGTCAGGGCGGTACGCCGCCGGGCCAGGGTGGCACGCCACCGGGTCAGGCCGACCAGCCCGCCCAGGCAGCGCCAGCGGCCGCTCCTGCCGGGGCGGCCGCGCAGACGCCTCCGGCCGGGAACGGCAACGGCAACGGCGCCGCCAAGGGCGGCGGCAACGATGCCGGTCAGGCATCGGCCGCGGCGCCCGCGGCCAAGGGCAATGGTGGTGGCGGCGCCAAGTCGAAGGGCTCGAACGGCTCTTCGGCGAAGGCGTCCGGGAAGTCGAACAAGCCCGCCGCCAAGTCCTCGAGCGGCAACGGCGGCAAGGCCTCGTCGCACGCGAGCGGAGGAACGGCCGGTACGTCGGGTGACCCGACCCAGCCACAGCCGTTGAGCAACGCCGACCAGAACTCCGGCGGGGCCAACGGACAGTGCCCGGGCGGCGTGTACTGCTCCACCCGTGACGGTTCGCCGTCCGGCAACGGCAACGACCGTGGCGTGGCCAAGGGGAAGCCCTGCGCAGGCTGTGTCGGCAAGGCGGACAACAAGAACCCGCCCGGACAGATGCCGAACGCCGACGACGACGGCAACAACGGCTACGAGTGCGACAACAACAACGGCATCGGCAAGGGCAAGGACGGCAAGAGCGCCGGCAACCCTGCGCACACCGGGTGCAAGGCGCCTGTGGTGCCCCCGTGCGTGGACACCCCGGAGAAGCCGTGCAACCCGGTGCCACCGTGTGTCGACCAGCCGAACAAGCCCTGCAACCCGGTGCCGCCGTGCGTCGACGCCCCGGGCAAGCCGTGCAACCCGGTGGTCCCGCCGGTCGTGCCGCCCGGTCCGCCGGCAGTCACGCCGCCGGGTGTCACGCCGCCGGGTCTGGTGCCCGGTGGTGACGCCGCCCGGTGTCGCGCCGCCGGTCGTGCTGGGTGAGGAGCAGCCTCCGGGTGTCAACCGGCCGCCGGCGGTTGCAGGAGTGCAGACGGTCGCCAACCCGCCGGCCCAGCAGGCCGCTCCGGCAACGGGCGTGCTGCCGAGCACGGGTGCCGGGTCGCTGCTGAACACACTTGCTGCGGGCGGCGTGCTGCTGCTCCTGGCCGGCGTGCTCACGCTGGTGCTCCAGCGCCGGACGGCCCGCGACTGACGCAGATCGTCACCGGTGGTCGGGTCCGGTCGGGGGATCTCGACGGGCTCGATCACCGGGGGGACGGCCGATCGCCGGGGATCGGCCGATCACCGGTCAGTCAGCGCGGGGCCATCCGCAGCGCGCCGTCCATCCGGATGACCTCGCCGTTGAGGTAGTCGTGCTCGATGATCGCCAGCGCCAGCTGCGCGAACTCGTCGGGACGCCCGAGCCGCTGCGGGAACGGGACGCCGGCGGCGAGCCCGGCCCGGAACTCCTCCGACACGGTGGCCAGCATCGGCGTCTCCACGATGCCCGGGGCGATGGTGTTCACCCGGATGCCGTACTGCGCCAGGTCGCGGGCGGCGGGCAGGGTCAGGCCGACGATGCCGCCCTTGGAGGAGGCGTACGCCGCCTGGCCGACCTGGCCGTCGTACGCCGCGATCGAGGCGGTGTTGACGACGACGCCGCGCTGGCCGTCGTCGAGCGGCTCGGTCGCCGCGATCTTCTCGGCGGCGAGTGTCAGCACGTTGAACGAGCCGATCAGGTTGACCTTGACGACCGTGGCGTAGGCCTCGAGGTCGTGCGGACCCTTCTTGCCGAGGATCCGCATCGACGGTGCCGATGCCGGCGCAGTTGACGACGGTGCGCAGCGGGCCAGCCTCGGCTGCCCGGTCGACGGCGGCCTGCACCTGCGCGGGCTCGGTGACGTCGGTCCGCGACGTACGTCACCCCTGCGATCTCGGGTGCCTCCTCGACCTTGAGGTCGAGGGCGAACACGCGGACCCCGCGCCCGGCCAGGGCGCCTGGCGGTGGCGGCGCCGAGGCCGGAGGCGCCGCCGGTGACGATGGCGGAGGTGTTGTCGAGCTGCATGCGGTGGTCTCCTGGTTCGGGGTCGGTCGTAGCGGGATCAGCGGGCGACGGTGACGGCGCCGCCCGCGACGCCGCCGGCGGCGAGGGCGCGCCCGATCACCATGCGCTGGATCTGGTTGGTGCCCTCGAAGATCTGCATCACCTTCGCCTCGCGCATGTAGCGCTCGACGGGGAAGTCGCGGGTGTAGCCGTAGCCGCCGAGCACCTGCACCGCGTCGGTGGTCACCTTCATCGCGTTGTCGGTGGCGACCAGCTTGGCGATCGAGGCCTCGCGTGGAGTACGGCAGGCCCTGGTCCTTGAGGCGGGCCGCGGCGAGGTACGTCGCCCGGGCCGACTGGACCGCCGCCTCCATGTCGGCGAGCACGAAGGCCAGCCCCTGGTGGTCGATGATCGGCTTGCCGAACGTCGTCGCGCTCCTTGGCGTAGCCGACCGCGTGGTCGAGCGCGCCCTGGGCGAGGCCGGTGGCAACCGCGGCGATCCCGAGCCGGCCGGCGTCGAGCCCGGCCAGCGCGATCTTCAGCCCCTCGCCCTCCTCGCCCAGCCGGCGCTCGACGGGGACCCGGACGCCGTCGAGACGCATGGTCGCCGTGGTGCTCCCGGTCAGCCCCATCTTGCGCTCGGGGGCGTCGGCGGTCAGACCGTCGGCGTCGGCGGGGACCAGGAAGCAGGAGATGTCGTTGCGGCCGTCGCCGGTGCGGGCCATCACCTTGTAGAAGTCCGCGTGCCCGCCGTGCGTCGTCCACGCCTTGGCGCCGGTGAGCACGTAGTCGTCGCCGTCGCGCCTCGCGCGGGTCGTCATCGCCGCCGGGTCGGAGCCGGCGTGCGGCTCGGACAGGCAGTAGGCGCCGAGCAGCTCGCCGCCCAGCATGTCGGGCAGGAACTTCCGCTTCTGCTCCTCGGTGCCCCGGGTGAACAGGCCGAAGCAGCTCAGCGCGTGCACGCTCACTCCGACGCCGACGCTGCTCCACACCGCGCCGATCTCCTCGAGCGACCTGGAGGTAGACCTCGTACGGCTGGCCGCCGCCGCCGTACTCCTCGGGGTAGGGCAGGCCGAGCAGGCCGGCCTTGCCGAGCATCGCGAACACGTCGCGCGGGAAGGTCTCCGTCGCCTCGGCCTCCGCCGCCCGCGGGGCCAGCTCCCGGGTCGCCAGGTCGCGGACGAGGCCGATCAGGTCGGCGGCCTCCTCGGTCGGCATCACGCGGTTCGCAGGCATGCCCCGCACTCTAGTTGGGCGTCCGGGTACTCCCGGCGCGGGCGTCGGGGTCTCGACGGGCTCGACCACCGGTGGTGCGGGCTCGACCACCGGTGGTGCGGGCTCGACCACCGGGTCGGTGCGGGTGCTCGACCACCGGTGGTGCGGGCTCGACCACCGGGAGAGCTGGAGAACCGGGGCGGTCAGCGCCGGGTCGACGCCCGCGCCACCAGCTCGGGGGTGAACAGCACCTGCTCGTGCTGGTGGTCCGGGTTCGTCGCCTCGTCGAGCAGCAGCTCGGTCGCCCGGCGGCCCAGCTGTCGCCGGGGCTGGCGCACCGAGGTGAGCGGGACCGCTGCGGCCTCGGCGAACTCGATGTCGTCGTAGCCCACGATCGCCAGGTCGTCCGGCACGCGCAGGCCGAGCGCGACGCACTTCTGCAGCAGCCCCAGGGCGAGCAGGTCGTTGGCGCAGAAGGCCGCGGTCGGGCGCGCGGACGTGGACATGCCCGCGATCCGCTCGCCTGCCCCGCGTCCCTCGGCCACGGTCAGCGCCTCGGTCCGCACCTCGACGAGGTCGGACGGGTCGCTACCGGCGTGCTCGAGCGCGGCGACCGCGCCGGCTCGTCGGTCGCGGACCTGGCCGATGCGCTCCGGTCCGCCGACGAACGCGACCCGCCGGTGCCCCAGGTCGAGCAGGTGCTCCACGGCGATCCGGCCGCCGAGCACGTCGTCGACCGCCACCGAACAGTGGGTGGCCTTGTCCCGGGTGCGGTCGACGATGACGACCGGGGTGCCGTGCCGCGCGACCTGGTCGAGCAGCGGCTCCGTCGGGTCGACCGGCGTGACCAGCACGCCCTGCACCCGCTGCTCCTGCAGGCGGGTGAGGTAGGTCCGTTCGCGGGCGGCGCTGTTGTCGCTGTTGCAGATGAACAGCGACAGGTCGTGCTCGTCGGCCGCCGACTCGATGCCCTGGGCGACGTCGGTGAAGAACGGGTTGGTGGCGTCGAGCATGACGTACGCAAGCGTGCTGCTGCGCCCTGCGCGGAGCAGCCGCGCGGACTCGTTGCGCACGAAGCCCAGCTCCGCCATCGCCCTCTCGACCCGCTCGCGGGTGCGGGCGCTGACCCGGTCGGGCCGGTTGAGCACGTTGGACACCGTGCCGAGCGAGACACCGGCGGCGGCGGCGACGTCCTTGACCCCCGCGGACCGGGCGGCCGAGGAGGACGGCTCGTCCGCGCTCCTGCGCGCCATGCCGCCTCCCATTGAAACGTCCAAATGTCTGGCACAGGGTAGCCCGCCCGGCGCTCGGTGAGGCGCAGCCCGTCAGGGGCCGCGAACTTTCTGGTCGAGGTTCTTGACCCGTGTGCCGCCCGTCACGTAGCGTCTGCCCCGAACTTGAAACCTTTCAATCGGAGGCCGGCGATGCCGACACCCAGTCCCGAACCGTCCTCGGGCGCCCCGGTGCTCGAGCTGCGGAACGTGACGAAGTCCTTCGGCGCGGTGGTGGCGTTGAGCTCCGGCAGCCTCCGCGCCGACGCCGGCTCGATCCATGCGCTGGTCGGCGAGAACGGCGCCGGCAAGTCGACCCTGGTCAAGATCGTGGCGGGCGTGCACCGACGGGACGCGGGCGAGATGCTGCTCGGGGGCGTCAGCGTCGACTTCGCCTCGACCGCGGACTCCAAGAGCCTGGGCATCGCGGTGATCTACCAGGAGCCGACGCTCTTCCCCGACCTCTCGGTGACGGAGAACATCTTCATGGGCCGCCAGCCCGTGGGTTCCGGCCGTCGGATCGACCGGGCCGCGATGTACGCCGAGGCCGAGTCGCTGTTCGCCCGGCTCGGTGTGCACATCGACCCGCGTCGTCCGGCGCAGGGACTGTCGATCGCCGACCAGCAGATCATCGAGATCGCCAAGGCGATCTCGCTGGACGCGCGGGTCCTGATCATGGACGAGCCGACCGCGGCGCTGAGCGGAGTCGAGGTCGAGCGGCTGTTCACGGTCGCCCGCAGCCTCCGTGACGAGGGCCGGGCACTGGTGTTCATCTCCCACCGCTTCGACGAGGTCTTCGAGCTGTGCGACACGATCACGGTGATGCGCGACGGCGCCTACATCGACACCGTGCGCACCGCGGACACCGACGTCGACACGATCGTGGCGCTGATGGTGGGGCGCGAGGTCGGTGACCTGTTCCCGAAGACGCCGGCCGCGGTCGGTGCACCGGTGCTCCAGGTGGAGGGACTCACCTCTGCAGGGGTCTTCCACGACGTGAGCTTCGAGGTTCGCGCCGGCGAGATCGTCGGGTTGGCCGGGCTCGTGGGCGCCGGACGCAGCGAGATCGCGCGTGCGATCTTCGGCGTGGACCGGTACGACGCGGGTCGCGTCACGCTCGACGGCAAGCCGGTCCCGGCGCACAACCCGCGCGCCGCGATTCGCGCCGGAATGGCGTTCATCCCCGAGGACCGCCGCAAGCAGGGGCTGGTCACCGAGGCGTCGGTCGCCCGCAACATCGCGGGGGTGATCCGCGGAGGTCTCTCCAAGGCCGGACTGCTCACCGGCTCGGCCGAGAGCCGCTCGGCGGCTCCGTGGGCCGGCAAGCTCGCGGTCAAGACCGGCGCGCTCGACATGAACGCCGCCACGATGAGCGGCGGCAACCAACAGAAGGTCGTCATCGCCAAGTGGCTGGCCACCGACCCGAGGCTGCTTGTGATCGACGAACCCACCCGGGGCATCGACGTCGGCACCAAGGCGGAGGTGCACCGCCTCCTCTCCGACCTGGCCGGTCAGGGCATGGCCGTGCTGATGATCTCCTCCGAGCTGCCCGAGGTGCTCGGCATGGCGGACCGCGTCCTGGTCGTGTGCGAGGGCCGGATCACCGCCGACATCCCGCGCGACGAGGCCACTCCCGAGAACGTCATGCGTGCCGCCACGCGCGTCGAGGAGGCGGCGCGATGAGCGACACCGTCCCCGTCGACACCGCGCCGGTCCACGACGCCGAGATCGAGCGACTGGTCGAGCCCAGCCGCCAGTCGCCGGCGGTCCGTGCCTTCAACACCGTCGTGCGTTCCCGCGAGATGTCGATCCTGATCGTGCTGCTGCTGGTCATCGCGGCCGCCACCGTGAAGACCCCGAGCTTCCTGTTCAGCGCGAACTCCTGGCGCGACCTGCTGCTCACCCCGGCGATCCTGCTGGTGCTGGCGGCCGGGCAGGCCGTCGTGATCATCACCCGCAACGTCGACCTCTCGGTCGGCTCCATCCTCGGGCTCACGGCGTACCTCACGGGCCGCCTGTTCCTCGACTTCCCCGGCCTGCCGATCGTCGCCGTCGTCGCGGCCGGCGTCGTCGCCGGCGGGGTGCTCGGCCTGGTCAACGGGCTCCTGGTCGCGCTGGGACGAGTGCCCGCGCTGGTCATCACGCTCGGCACGCTCTACATCTACCGAGGCATCGTGCTCACCTGGGCCGGCAGCGACCGGATCAACGCCGGTGACATGCCACGCGACTTCCTGCGGCTCGGCACCCGCTCGGTGCTCTCGATCCCGGTGCTCTTCATCGTGGCGGCCGTCGTGGTCGGCGTCGTCGGCTACTACCTCTACGCCCACCGCGGCGGCCGGGAGATGTACGCCATCGGCTCGGACCCCGAGGCGGCCGAGCTCTACGGCCTCAACGTCCGCCGCCGCGTGCTCGCCGCCTTCGTGCTCAGCGGGGCGCTGGCGGGCCTCGCCGGCGTCATGTTCGCCGCCCGCTACGGGACGGTCAGCTCCGGCGCGGGCACCGGCATCGAGCTCGAGGCTGTGGCCGCGGTCGTCATCGGTGGCGTCGCCATCTTCGGCGGCAGCGGCACCGTCTGGGGTGCGGCCATCGGTGCGGTCCTTCTGGTGACGATCGACCGGGCGCTGCCGATCCTCGGCATCCCGGACTTCTGGCAGCGCGCCGTCGTCGGCGCCCTGATCATCGGCGCGATCGTCCTCGACCGCGTGCTCTCGGCCCGGCAGGCCCGCAAGCTCATCGAGGCAAGGGACGAGTCATGACGACGACCATCGACGCTCCCGTCCGCTCGTACGCCGAGCACGCGCAACCGCTGTGGCGGCGGCTCCTGCTCACCCGGGAGACCGCGGTCATCGCCCTGCTCGTCGCCGTGGTGCTCTACTCCATCGCCAACGTGCCCAACTTCGACGGGCCGCTGACGCTCACCTTCCTGCTCCTCGACACCATGCCGATCCTGCTGATCGCGCTGCCGATGACGCTGGTGATCGTGACCGGCGAGATCGACTTGTCGGTGGCGAGCGTGGTCGGGCTGAGCAGCGTGCTCCTCGGCGTGCTCCACGAGGCGGGGATGCCGATGGCCGCCGCCGCCGTGGTCGCCCTGCTTGCGGGAGTCGCGTGCGGCGCGCTCAACGGCTTCCTCGTGGCGTACGTCGGACTGCCGTCGCTCGCCGTCACGATCGGCACGCTGGCACTGTTCCGGGGGCTCGCGGTCGGGCTGCTCGGCACCAAGGCCGTCACCGACTTCCCCGACAGCTGGACCGACCTGGCGACCGCGGAGATCGGCGAGACCGGCATTCCCCAGGTCATGATCCTGTTCGTCGTGCTCGCGGTGGTCTTCGCCCTGCTGCTGCACTTCACGTCGTTCGGTCGAGGCATCTTCGACATCGGCCTCAACGCGGAGGCGGCGCACTTCACCGGAGTCAACGTCGAGCGCACCAAGTTCACGCTGTTCGTGCTCTCCGGCGTCGTGTCCGCGCTGGCCGGCATCTACTACACGCTTCGCTTCGGGAGCGCTCGTGGCGACAACGCCACCGGGCTCGAGCTCCAGGTGATCGCGGCGGTCCTGCTCGGCGGCGTCTCGATCTTCGGCGGTCGCGGCCGCCTGCACGGCGTGATCGCCGGCGTCCTGCTGATCGGGGTCATCTCCAGCGCGCTGCGGCTGGAGAGCGTCACGGTCAACGTCACCAACATCATCATCGGACTGCTGCTCGTGGCCTCGGTGATGGCTCCCAGCGTCCTCGCGGCACTCTCCACCCTTGCCGCCAGACGGAACCGGCCGCCCCGCGACGAGGCGGCCAACCCACAGATCCCGCCGGTCGGCGTGGAAACTCAAGGAAGGCAGAACTGATGAAGTTCCACTCGAAGCGGGCTACCGCTTTCGCCGCACTGCTCGTCAGCGGCGCCATGGTCCTCACCGCCTGCGGTGGCGACGACACCGACAGCGCGGGCGGGGACGGCGGCGGCGACAGCGTCACCCTCACCATGCTGCCGAAGAACCTCGGCAACCCGTACTTCGACACCAGCACGGCCGGTGCGCAGAAGGCGGCCGACGAGATCGGCGCCGAGCTCGAGGAGGTCGGCCCGCAGGAGGCCGCCGCCGACGCCCAGGTGCAGTACATCAACACCGCGGCCCAGCAGGGCGTCAGCGGCCTGATCGTCTCGGCGAACGACCCGACCGCGATCTGCGACGCCCTCAACCAGGCTCGGGACGCCGGCACCAAGGTCGTCACCTTCGACTCCGACACCGACCCGGAGTGCCGTGACCTGTTCATCAACCAGGCCACCGCCGAGGGCATCGCCAACGTGCAGCTCGAGCTGATCTCCGAGCAGATCGACGGCTCCGGGGAGATCGCGATCCTGTCCGCGAGCGCCAACGCGACCAACCAGAACGCGTGGATCGAGATGATGGAGGAGGAGCTCGGCTCCAACCCCGACTACGCCGACATCGAGCTCGTCGACACGGTCTACGGCGACGACGACGACCAGAAGTCCTTCGACCAGACCGCGGCGCTGCTGCAGTCCCACCCGGACCTGAAGGGCATCATCTCGCCGACCACCGTCGGCATCGCCGCCGCGGCGCGCTACCTGTCGGACTCCGACAAGAAGGGCGAGGTCATGCTGACCGGCCTCGGCACGCCCAACCAGATGCGGGAGTACGTCGAGAACGGCACCGTCGAGGCCTTCGCGCTGTGGAACCCCGAGGACCTCGGCTACCTGGCCGCCTTCGCCGCCAACGCGCTGGCCGCCGGCGACATCGAGGGCAACCCCGGCGACACGTTCGAGGCCGGCGAGCTCGGCGAGTACACCGTCGAGGAGGACAAGTCCGTCCTGCTCGGTGACCCGTTCGTGTTCGACAGCGAGAACATCGGCGACTTCGACTTCTGAGTCGACGCCCCGACAACGATTCGTCTGCGGTCTGCCCGCGCGAATCACCCCAAAGACCGCAGACGAATCGTTCAGGAGAGCCCATGCAGCGCGTCTGCTTCCAGCTCCAGGTGAAGCCCGAGCGGATCGACGAGTACAAGGCGCGGCACGCCGAGGTCTGGCCGGACATGCTCCGGGCCCTGGCCGACAGCGGGTGGCACAACTACTCGCTGTTCCTCCGGGACGACGGCCTGCTGATCGGGTACGTCGAGACACCGTCGCTCGACGAGGCGCAGGCGGCGATGGCCGCAACCGAGGTGAATGCTCGATGGCAGGCCGAGATGGCGGAGTTCTTCGTCGAGCTGGGTGACGCCCGGCCCGACACCGGGTTCGTCCGGCTCGAGGAGGTCTTCCACCTCGAGGACCAGCTCCGACGGATCGACCGGCACGACGCGACGAACGAGACGAGATGAGTGACATGAACAGCTTCCAGGCTGTGAGCCGGCGGCTCGAGGACCTGGCCGTCGAGGTGCCCTCGTGGGCCTACGGCAACTCCGGCACCCGGTTCCGGGTGTTCGGCAGCCCCGGCACGCCGCGCACGGTGGAGGAGAAGATCGCCGACGCGGCGACCGTGCACCGGTTCACCGGTCTCGCCCCCACCGTCGCGCTGCACATCCCCTGGGACCTGGTCGACGACTTCGGCAAGCTCAGGGCCTACGCCGAGGACCAGGGCGTGGCGCTCGGCACGATCAACAGCAACACCTTCCAGGACGAGGACTACAAGCTCGGCAGCCTGACCCACGCCGACCCGAAGATCCGGCAGAAGGCGGTCGACCACAACCTGGCGTGCATCGACGTGATGGACCAGACGGGTTCGCGCGACCTCAAGATCTGGCTGGCCGACGGCACCAACTACCCGGGTCAGGGCGACATGCGCGCGCGCCAGGACTGGCTGGCGGAGGGCCTCGCGACGATCTACGAGCGGCTGGGCGAGGACCAGCGGATGGTGCTGGAGTACAAGTTCTTCGAGCCGGCGTTCTACCACACGGACGTGCCCGACTGGGGTACGTCGTACGCCCACGTCAGCGCGCTCGGCCCCAAGGCGATGGTCTGCCTCGACACCGGACACCACGCGCCGGGCACCAACATCGAGTTCATCGTCGCGCAGCTGCTCCGGCTCGGGAAGCTCGGCTCGTTCGACTTCAACAGTCGGTTCTACGCCGACGACGACCTGATCGTCGGCGCGGCGGACCCGTTCCAGCTGTTCCGGATCCTGGTCGAGGTGGTCCGGGGTGGCGGCTTCGGACCCGGCCCCGACGGCCGCGGCGACGTAGCGCTGATGCTCGACCAGTGCCACAACATCGAGAAGAAGATCCCCGGCCAGATCCGCTCGGTGCTCAACGTGCAGGAGATGACCGCGCGGGCACTCCTGCTGGACACCGAGGCACTCGACGCCGCGCGCACCGACGGCGACGTGCTGCGCGCCAACGAGATCTTCATGGACGCGTTCTACACCGACGTACGACGCGACCTGGCCGGCTGGCGTGAGGACCGCGGGCTGCCCGCGGACCCGATGCGGGCCTACCTCAGCAGCGGCTACCAGGACGAGATCGAGTCCGCCCGGGTGGGCGGCTCGCAGGCAGGATGGAACTGACCCCGTGAGCAACAGCACCCCCACGACCCAGGAACTGGTCGAGCGGTCCAACCGCCTCGGCGCCGACCCGCGCAACACCAACTACGCGGGCGGCAACACCTCCGCCAAGGGCACGGTCACCGACCCGGTCACGTCCGAGCCGACCGAGCTGCTCTGGGTGAAGGGGTCCGGCGGCGACCTCGGCACCCTGACCGAGGCCGGGCTGGCCGTGCTGCGCCTGGACCGGCTGCGCGCGCTCGTCGACGTCTACCCGGGCGTGGACCGCGAGGACGAGATGGTCGCCGCGTTCGACTACTGCCTGCACGGCCGTGGTGGCGCCGCGCCCTCGATCGACACCGCGATGCACGGGCTGGTCGACGCCGCGCACATCGACCACCTGCACCCCGACTCCGGCATCGCCCTCGCGACGGCCGCAGACGGCGAGGCGCTGACCAAGGAGTGCTTCGGCGACAAGGTCGCCTGGGTGGACTGGCGGCGGCCGGGCTTCCAGCTCGGGCTCGACATCGCCGAGGTCAAGCGCAACAACCCGCAGGCCATCGGCGTGATCCTCGGCGGTCACGGCATCACCGCCTGGGGAGCGACCTCCGAGGAGTGCGAGCGGAACTCCCTGGAGATCATCCGCACCGCCGAGCAGTTCCTGGCGTCGCACGGCAAGGCCGAGCCGTTCGGGGCCGTCGTACCCGGCTACGAGGCCCTGCCCACCGACGAGCGGCAGGGCCCGGGCCGCGGCCCTCGCTCCGGTGATCCGTGGACTCGCCTCCACCGACGCCCCCCAGCTGGGCCACTTCACCGACGGTGCTCTCGTACTGGACTTCATGTCTCGCGAGAAGCTGCAGCCGCTGGCCGAGCTCGGCACCTCCTGCCCCGACCACTTCCTGCGCACGAAGGTGCGGCCGCTGGTCGTCGACCTGCCCGGTACGGCGCCGCTCGAGGACGTGGTCACGCGGCTCAGGGAGCTGCACATCGCCTACCGCGAGGAGTACGCCGCCTACTACGACCGGCACGCGGTCTCGACGAGCTCGACCACCGAGGCGTCACCCCCCATGCGCGGTGCGGACCCTGCGATCGTGCTCGTTCCGGGCGTCGGCATGTTCTCGTTCGGCAAGGACAAGCAGACCGCTCGTGTCGCCGGCGAGTTCTACGTCAACGCGATCAACGTGATGCGCGGCGCGGAGGCGGTCTCGACGTACGCCCCGATCGACGAGAGCGAGAAGTTCCGCATCGAGTACTGGTCGCTCGAGGAGGCCAAGCTCCAGCGGATGCCCAAGCCCAAGCCGCTCGCCGGCCGGGTCGCGCTGGTCACCGGCGCCGGGTCCGGTATCGGCAAGGCGATCGCGGAACGCCTCGGCGCGGAGGGCGCGTGCGTCGTGGTCGCCGACCTCGACGCCGACGGCGCCCGGGCGGTCGCGGAAGGGATCGGCAACACCGACAAGGCGATCGCGGTGGTCGCCGACGTCACCGACGCGGACGCCGTCCAGGCAGCCGTGGACGCCGCGGCCCTCGCGTTCGGCGGGGTCGACCTGGTCGTCAACAACGCCGGGCTGTCGATCTCCAAGCCGCTCCTCGAGACCACCGAGAGGGACTGGGACCTGCAGCACGACGTGATGGCCAAGGGATCGTTCCTGGTGTCGCGCGCGGCCGCCAAGGCGATGGTCGAGCAGGGGATGGGCGGCGACATCGTCTACATCTCCTCGAAGAACTCCGTCTTCGCCGGCCCCAACAACGTGGCCTACGGCGCCGCCAAGGCCGACCAGGCGCACCAGGTGCGGTTGCTCGCCGCCGAGCTCGGCGAGCACGGCATCCGGGTCAACGGCGTCAACCCCGACGGCGTCGTGCGTGGCTCCGGCATCTTCGCCAAGGGCTGGGGGGCCCAGCGCGCCGCGGTGTACGGCGTGGAGGAGAAGGACCTCGGCGCCTTCTACGCCCAGCGCACCATCCTGAAGCGGGAGGTGCTTCCCGGAGCACGTCGCCAACGCGGTGTTCGCGCTCACCGCTGGGGACCTGACACACACGACGGGTCTGCACATCCCGGTCGACGCCGGGGTCGCCGCGGGCTTCCTGCGATGACCGGACCGGCGGTGCCGGTCACCGGGACCCGCCCGCCCGGGCCGCTCAGGGTCGCCGCGGTGGACCTCGGCGCGACTAGCGGCCGGGTCATGGTCGGCACCGTCGGACCCGACCGGCTCGAGCTCGAGGAGGTGCACCGGTTCGGCAACGGGCCGGTGCGGGCCGGCGGCACGCTCTACTGGGACGTGCTCGGGCTGTACCGCGAGACCCTCGCCGGGCTACGACTTGCCGCCCTGGGTGGTCCGGTCGACGCGATCGGGATCGACTCGTGGGCGGTCGACTACGGCCTGCTCGGCCCGACGGGCGCGCTGCTCGACAACCCGGTCTCGCACCGCGACCCCCGCACAGACGGGGTCCGGGAGCGCGTCGTGAAGACGGTCCCCGAGCGCGACCTCTACGCCACGACCGGCCTGCAGCAGCTCCCCTTCAACACCCTCTACCAGCTGGTCTCCGCACCGGAGCTGCTTCCCGCCGCCGAGACGATGCTGCTCGTCCCCGACCTGCTGGCCTACTGGCTGACCGGGGTCGTCGGCGCCGAGCGCACGAATGCCTCCACCACCCAGCTGTACGACGTCCGCGCCCGGACCTGGGCGACGTCGCTGGCCGAACGGGTGGGCGTCCCGGCACGCATCCTGCCGCCGCTGCGCGACCCGGGGTCGACCATCGGGCCGTTGCTCGCGGACGTCGCGGACGAGCTGGGTCTTCCGGCGAGCACGCCCGTCGTCGCGGTGGGGTCGCACGACACCGCGTCCGCGGTGGTCGGCGTGCCGTTCTCCGAACGGTCGCGCGCGGCCTACGTCTCGTCGGGGACCTGGTCCCTGGTGGGCGTCGAGCTCGAGGAGCCGGTGCTGACCGAGGCCGCCCGCGAGGCAGACTTCACCAACGAGGGCGGCGTCGACCGGACGATCCGCTTCCTGCGCAACGTCTCCGGCCTGTGGGTGCTGTCGGAGGCGATGCGCACCTGGGCGTCGCGTGGCGAGGACCTCGACCTCGCGACGCTGCTGGCCGAGGCGTCCGACGTACCCCCGCTCGTGTCGGTGGTGGACCTGCAGGCGCCGGAGTTCCTGCCGCCCGGTGACATGGAGGCACGCATCGCCGCGGCCTGCGAGGCCACCGGACAGCCGGTCCCGTTGGCGCGCGGCGAGGTGGTGCGCTGCATCCTCGACAGCCTGGCGCTCGCCTACCGCCGCGTCGTCTGGAAGGCGGCGTCGTTGTCCGGCGTCGACGTCGAGGTGGTGCACGTCGTCGGCGGCGGCTCGCGCAACGAGCTGCTGTGCCGGTTGACGGCGTCCGCCTGCGGCGTACCCGTGCTGGCCGGCCCGGTCGAGGCGGCCGCCCTCGGCAACGTGCTGGTGCAGGCCCGTGCGCTGGGCGCCGACCTTCCCGACCTGGCCGCGATGCGAGCGCTGGTCCGGGCGACGCACGACCTGGTGCGGTACGAGCCCGAGGACCTCGGGGACTGGGCGGCGGCCGAGGCTCGGGTCTCGACGGGCTCCCTTCGAGACGCCTCGTCCCTCGGCTCCTGAGGACAAGCGACCGCTGGTGGTGCGGGCTCGACCACCGATGGTGCGGGCTCGACCACCGATGGTGCGGGCTCGACCACCGGTCGTGGAGGCTCGACCACCGGAAACCTGGCAGGGTGAGCCGCATGCGGGTGGCGCTGATGGTGACGTGCATCAACGACGCGCTGTTCCCCGATGCCGGAAAGGCCGTCGTCACGCTGCTGCGCCGGCTCGGTGTCGACGTCGAGTTCCCCGAGGCACAGACCTGCTGCGGCCAGCCGATGGTGAACACCGGCTACCTCGACGAGGCCGTCCCCGTGGTCCGCACCTTCGTCTCGGCGTTCGCGGGCTACGACTACGTGGTGGTCCCGTCGGGCTCCTGCGCCGGTTCGGCTCGGCACCAGCACGGCATGGTCGCGCGCCGGTCGGGCGATGCCGGCCTCGCCACCGCGGTGGCCGAGGTGTCGCCGCGGGTGCTGGAGCTGTCGGAGTTCCTCGTGGACGTGCTGGGTGTCACCGACGTGGGCGCGTCGTTCCCGCACACGGTGACCTACCACCCGACCTGCCACTCGCTGCGCATGCTCGGTGTCGGGGACCGGCCGCTGTCGCTGCTGCGCGAGGTGCGCGGCATCCGGCTCGTCGAGCTGCCCGCGGCCGACGCGTGCTGCGGGTTCGGTGGGACGTTCGCGGTGAAGAACGCGGACACGTCCGTCGCGATGGGCGCCGACAAGGCACGCCACGTGGTGTCGTCGGGTGCGGAGGTGCTGGTGGCGGGCGACTCGTCGTGCCTGATGCACATCGGCGGGATGCTCTCGCGGCAGCGGTCCGGCGTACGCACGATGCACCTGGCCGAGGTGCTCGCGGCGACCGAGGGGGTGTGATGGCCTCGACGGGCCTGAGCGCCGGGGCGACGTTCGTGGGGATGCCGGCGTTCCCCGAAGCGGCGCGGGAGGCGCTGGCCGACACCCAGCTGCGCAGCAACCTCGCACACGCGACCGGGACGATCCGGGCCAAGCGGGCTGCCGTGGTGGCCGAGGTCGACGACTGGGAGGAGCTGCGGCTCGCGGGCGCCGCTATCAAGGACAACACCCTGCGGCACCTCGACGAGCACCTGCTCACCCTCGAGGCGGCACTCACCGCGCGCGGGGCCACCGTGCACTGGGCGCGGGACGCGGCGGAGGCGTGCGCGGTCGTCGCCGCCGTCGCCCGGCGGCACGGCGTCGACGAGGTCGTGAAGGTCAAGTCGATGGCGACCCAGGAGATCGACCTCAACGAGGCGCTCGGGGCCGAGGGCATCGCGGCGTGGGAGACCGACCTGGCCGAGCTGATCGTGCAGCTCGGCGGCGACCTGCCCTCCCACATCCTGGTGCCCGCGATCCACCGCAACCGCGCGGAGATCAAGGCGATCTTCGAGCGCTCCATGGCGGCCGCCGGGCGACCGGCGCCCGACGACCTCACCGACGAGCCGGCCCGGCTCGCGGAGGCGGCGCGGCTGCACCTGCGCGAGAAGTTCCTGCGCGCCCGGATGGCCGTGTCCGGCGCGAACTTCGCGGTCGCCGAGACCGGCACGCTCGTGGTCGTCGAGTCCGAGGGCAACGGCCGGATGTGCCTGACCCTGCCGGAGATCCTGGTGTCGGTGGTCGGGATCGAGAAGGTCGTGCCGACGTACGCCGACCTCGATGTGTTCCTTCAGCTGCTGCCGCGGTCGTCGACGGGGGAGCGGATGAACCCGTACACGTCGATGTGGACGGGTGTGACTCCTGGCGACGGACCGCAGGAGGTGCACGTGGTGCTGCTCGACAACGGCCGCACCCGCGCGCTCGCCGACGAGGTCGGTCGACAGGCGTTGCGCTGCATCCGTTGCTCCGCGTGCCTGAACGTGTGCCCGGTCTACGAGCGGACCGGCGGACACGCGTACGGGTCGGTGTACCCGGGGCCGATCGGCGCGATCCTGAACCCGCTGCTGCGCGGGGTCGGCACGGACGAGCAGACCGACTCGCTGCCCTACGCCTCCACCCTGTGCGGTGCCTGCTTCGAGGCCTGCCCGGTGCGGATCGACATCCCGTCGGTGCTGGTCGACCTGCGCGCGCAGGTGGTCGATGCGCACCGGCCGACGTCCGGTCCTCTCCGCGGAGTTCGGAAGCCCGAGGCGGCCGCGATGACCGCCGCGTCCTGGCTGCTCGGGTCGGCGTCGCGGATGCGAGGTGCGGAACGCCTCTCCGGTCTGTTCGGCCGGGCGGCCCAGCGCCTCGGCCGGCACGCGGCGCCGGGTGGCCGCCGGGTGCTGTCCCGCGTCCCCGGCCCGGGCGCGAAGTGGACCGACGCGCGCGACCTGCCGGCTCCTCCGGTCGAGTCGTTCCGGTCCTGGTGGAAGCGCACGGACGGCGGCCGGTCATGAATGCTCGCGAGGAGATCCTGGCGCGGGTGCGCTCGGCGCTCGAGGAGGCCGACACGTCCGAGGTACACATGCCGCGGGGCTACCGCGCTCGGCGCCGTCAGCGAGGGTCTGGTGGGCCGGTTCGTGGAGCGGGTCGAGGACTACCGCGCGACGGTCAGCCGCTGTGCCGACGAGGACCTGGTCAGGACGGTGGCCAACGCGCTGCCCACCGGGGCGCGCGTCGTGCTCCCGCCGGACCTGACGTTGGACGTGCCCGGCGTCGCCGACCAGGACTTCGCGGCCACGACCCTGGACGGGTACGACGCGGTGGTCACCACCGCCACGGTGGCGATCGCGGAGACCGGGACGATCGTGCTCACGCACGGTCCCGGCGAGGGGCGTCGCGCCCTGTCGCTCGTGCCGGACCTGCACGTGTGCGTGGTGCGCGCCGACCAGGTGGTCCCCGACGTACCCCAGGCCGTCGCGCTGCTGGGCACTCCGGCGTACGACGGCCGCCCGCAGACCTGGATCAGCGGCCCGTCCGCCACCAGTGACATCGAGCTCGACCGGGTCGAGGGCGTGCACGGCCCGCGCACCCTGCACGTCGTCGTCGTCGGCTGACCCCCGTCCGGATACGACGCGACATTTCCGCTGTTTTCGGGCCGGAAAGCAGCAAATCCGTCGCGTCGTATCGGGAGGGGGAGGCGGCGAGGCGACTGGTCGGGAAGTCGCCGGTTTTCATCCGCCGGGATGTGGGCACGGTCACAGGTGGCCCCTATCTCGGAGGAGCATGCCCATGACCAGCCACCCTTCGTCCCCGGCCGGTACGGCGCCGGGCACGACCACTGAAGCGCAGGCGCCACACCGGCTTCCGTTACGCACCCTGGTCGCGGCCAGCGTCGGCAACGCGGTCGAGTGGTACGACTGGACCGTCTACGCGACGTTCTCGATCTACTTCGCCACCCAGATCTTCCCGACGGAGAACGAGTCGCTCGCGTTCATCGGCACGTTCGCCACCTACGCGCTGGCGTTCTTCTTCCGCCCGCTCGGCGGCATGCTGCTCGGCCGGTTCGCCGACCTGCGCGGCCGCAAGCAGGCGATGCTGCTGACGATCGCGCTGATGGCCGGTGGCTCGCTGGTGATCGCGATCCTGCCGACGTACACCACGGTCGGCTGGCTCGCGCCGATCCTGCTGCTGCTCGCGCGGATCGCGCAGGGCATGTCGCTCGGCGGCGAGGTCTCCAACGCCTCGGCGTACCTCGCCGAGATCGCCCCGCCGGAGCGCCGCGGCCGCTACTCGTCGTTCTTCTACATCTCCACCGGCTCGGCGGTGCTGATCGCGTCGCTGCTCGGGGCGCTGCTCGCCACCACGCTGTCCGACGACCAGCTGGCCAGCTGGGGCTGGCGGATCCCGTTCCTGATCGGCGGCCTGCTCGGGCTGGTCGGGCTGTGGCTGCGCCGCGACATGGCGGAGACCGAGCAGTTCGAGGAGAACAAGGCCAAGGCCAAGGCGCTGAAGAACCCGCTGATGACTCACGCTGCGCGAGCACCCGAAGGCGGTCGCGCAGCTGATCGGCTTCACGCTGCTCTCGCACGCTCTGCTACTACACCTTCTTCTCGGCGCTGACGCCGTTCGCGGTCAGCTGCCAGCGGCCTCGACGACGGCATGGTGTTCTGGGCGCTGTCGATCGCGACGGCGCTGTTCGTGGTGCTGCAGTACCCGTTCGGCTGGACCGCCGACCGGTTCGGCCGCAAGCCGCAGATGCTGATCTGGTCGGGCGCGATGGCGCGTGCTGATCGTGCCGCTGTCCACGCTGATCCGGCCGGAGCGGGCTTCGGCAGCATGCTGCTGGTGTTCTGCTTCGGCCTCGGCCTCTACGCGATGCTGGCCTCGATCGCGCCCGGCGATCATGAGCGAGCTGTTCCCGACCGAGCTGCGCGGCCTGGGCATCGGCGCCTGGTACAACCTCACGGTCGCGATGTTCGGCGGCACCGCGCCGCTGGTGATCCAGTGGCTCGGCGACGCCGGGCACAGCAGCTGGTTCTTCTGGTACGTCGCGGTCGGCGCGGCCATCGCGTTCGTCGCGATGCTCAGCCTGCCCGGAGACCAAGGGGTCGGTGCTGAAGTGAGCCGCGCGACCGACCTGCTGGCCGAGCTCGTCCGCGCCGACACCGTCGGCGCCGCGCGAGGGTGGGCTGGCCCGCCGCTGCGCCGAGATCCTCGAGAAGGCGGGCCTCGACGGCCACCTGGTCGAGTGGTCGAGCCGAGGGCCGGGAGCAGTACGTCGCGCGCAGCCGGCGGTGACACGCCGCTGACGTTCACCGGCCACCTCGACACCGTGCCCGCAACGCCGTCCGACTGGTCGGTGGACCCGTGGGCCGCCGAGCGTCGACGGCGACCGGATCGTGGGGCGCGGCACCAGCGACATGAAGTCCGGCGTGGCGGCCCTCGTCGAGGCCGTCGCCGACCATGCCTCCCGTTCGCACGACTGCCGCGGCGTCCAGGTGGTGCTGACCGCCGGCGAGGAGACCGGCTGCACGGGCGCGCTCGCGGTCCCGCGCGAGGCGCTGGCGCCGGGCGGCCCGCTCGTCGTCGCCGAGCCGACCGCGCAACGCGCCTGGTGCCCGGGCACAAGGGGGCGCACTGGATGCACCTCACCGCCGTCGGGAAGGCGGCGCACGGGTCGTCACCGGAGCTCGGCGACAACGCTGCGGTGAAGGTCGCGCGGGCCGCCGTCGCGCTGCACGACTTCGACGGGCTGGCCCGAGACCGGGCGGTGACCGCCAACGTGGGCGTGCTGCGCGGCGGCGTGCAGACCAACGTGGTCCCGGACGCCGGCGAGATCTACCTCGACATCCGGACCGTGCCGTCGGCGCAGGGCGACGCCATCCGGGACGTGGTGCGGTCGGTCGTGGGCGACGAGGTCCAGGTCGAGGACCACGTCGTGCTGCCGCCGGTCGACACCGCCACCTCCGACGCCTTCGTCGGGCTGGTCGGCGAGGCGCTGAGCGCCACCGGCCTCGACGGCGCCCCCGTGGAGACCGCGCGCTACTTCACCGACGCCTCGGCGCTGATCCCGCTGCTCTCCGACGGAGCCACGACGCCGACCGTGGTGCTCGGCCCGGGCGAGCCGGAGCAGTGCCACGTCGCCGACGAGTGGTGCTCGCTGGCGCGGGTCGACGAGGCGGTCGCGGTCTACGGCGAGCTGCTCGACCGGTGGTGCACGGGCCGTTAGGGCGCGTCGTACGCCGTCCCTCCTAAGGTGACGAACATGGCCAACATCGCGACGACCGACCGGGTGGACCGAGCGCAGCTCCTCGAGTTCGCGCGCACCCGTCACCACCTCACGCTGGTGACGACCAGGCGCAACGGTCGGCCGCAGATGTCGCCGGTCACCGGCGGGGTGGACGACAGCGGCCGGATCGTCGTGTCGACGTACCCCGACCGCGCCAAGGCCGTGAACCTCCGCCGCAACCCCCAGGTCTCGGTGCTCGTGCACTCCGACGAGTGGGACGGTCCCTACGTGCAGGTCGACGGCACGGCCGAGGTGCTGGACATGCCTGCGCAGGAGGCCGAGGACGGGCTGGTGGAGTACTTCCGCTGCATCGCAGGCGAGCACTCCGACTGGGACGAGTACCGCGAGGCCATGCGCCGTCAGGGCAAGTCGCTGATCCGGATCACGGTTGAGTCCTGGGGACCGGTGGCCACCGGCGGCTTCCCGCCCGACCGGGCGCCGAGCTAGCCGGCGAGGAATGTCCCGACTGCCGGGCGGGTTGCCCCGGGGATGATCCCGCCCGCCGATGTTCGCGCCGATGCCCGCCGTGTCTCGCTGTTGGCGGGCGTGCTGTTCGGCCTCACCGGGCTGGGCAGCTCCTCGGCGGCAATCGCGCTGCCGGTGCTCGCCGAGGACCTCGGGGTCAGCACCGGTGTCAGCGCGTGGGCGATCAGCCTCTACGCCCTGATGCTCGCCGTCGCGACCGCGGTCTACGGGCGGGTGTCCGACCTCGCGGGCATCCGCACGCCCGCTGCTGTTCGGCGTCGGCCTGATGAGCGTCGGCGCGATCGTCGGCGCCCTTGCGCCCACGTTCGGGGTGCTGCTCGCCGGTCGGATGCTGCAGGGCGCCGGCGCCGCCGCGATCCCCACGCTGGGTGTGGCGATCATCAGCGCGAGGTACGGCGGAGTGAACCGCGCGATCGCGCTCGGGCGGGTGGCCGGCACGGCCGCCGCGATCTCGTGCCTCGGGCCGCTCGTCGGCGGGGTGGTGGCGGACCTGCTCGGCTGGCGTACCGTGATCGCGCTACCGATGCTCGGCATGCTCCTGGTGCCGCTGCTGTGGCGCTCGTTGCCCACCGAGGGCAGCGGCGCCCGTCTCGACCTGTGGGGCGCGGTGCTGGTCGCGGCAACGTCGGCCGGACTGGTGATGCTCGTGCAGTCACCGTCGACGGGACCGAGCGTGGCGGTCGCTGGGCGCGCTGCTGCTGGTGCTCGGCACCCCCGCCGTCGCCTGGTGGGTGCGCAGGCGGCCGGACGGCTTCCTGCCGGTCTCGGTGCTGCACAACGCCGCGGTGGTGCGCAGCTCCGTCGCGGCGGCGGCCATCCCGGCGGCGTGGTTCGCGCTGCTGATCGCGGTGCCGGCGGTGCTGGTCGCCGACGGGCTGGGAGCCGTGGCAGGTCGGGGTGGTGCTGCTGCCGAGCGCCGCCGCCGGCGCTGCTGTCCCCGCGAGTGGCCGGTCCGCTGCTGGCCCGGATCGGCGGCACCAGCTCGCTGGCGCTGTCCGGCCTGGTCGCGGCCGCATCGCTCGGGATCGCCGCACTCGGTGCGTCCGCGCACTCCGCCACGCTGCTGGTCGCCGCCGTGGTCGGCGTGACGCTCGCCTTCGGCCTCGGCCAGCCGGCGCTGATGGCGGTCGTCGGCGACGCCGTAACCGCGGACGTCCGCGGCGTGGCGCTCGGCCTGGCCACCTTGATGTTCCTGGTGGGCGGCGGTGTCGGCTCCGCCGTCGTCGGTGGCTTCGGCCCGGTGATCGGGATGGGAGGCAGCCTGCTGCTGCTCGCCCTGCTCCCGCTGCTCGGGCTGGCCGCCCTCGTCCGCGAGCTGCGGACCGCCGCCGAACCGGCCGACTGAGACCGGGCGCTCAGACCAGGTTTCGTACCCGCTCGTCGCGCAGCCACAGGCCGACCCACAGCGCCACACCCACGTAGACCGGGAACAGTAGCGTCGAGAACAGCGGGGCGTCGATGCGCAGCTGTGCGCAGAACGCGCCGCCGAGGTACCCGGTCAGCAGCACCGCGCCGAGCACCGCGGTCCGGGGCACGACGTACAGCACGACGAGCGCGAGCTCCAGCACGCCGATCCACGGCATCACGTCGACGTCGAAGCCAAGCCGGCGCGAGCCGTCCACGACCGGTGCGATGTTGAGGATGTGGATCACGGCGTCGAAGGTCAGGAACGCCGCGAAGAACCAGCTGATCCCGCGGCCGACGCGGACGGCGGTACGACGACGTGCGGCGATGGTCGCCGGGCTACTGGCGTTGGCGGTGGTGGTCATGGGTCCTCCCTGGGTGATGGTCGTGCCGGGTTGGACCGTCACCGCCGCCGGAACTCATCGCCCGCACGACAGTGCCCCGGACCATCGGGAGTCCGGGGCACTGCGTTCTCAGCTCAGACCTTGCTCGGCTCCTCGCGCCGCAGCTCGGCGTCCCGCGCAGGAGTCCCCGCCGGTTCGTCGGTCTCGGGCTCGTCGTCGAGCATCGTGCGCTCGTCGAACGGGTCCGCCCCCGACAGCACCCGGTCCAGCCGCGCCTTGTCGAGCGTGTCGGTCCAGCCGCCGATGATCACGGTGGCGATGGAGTTGCCGGCGAAGTTGGTCAGCGCCCGCGCCTCGGACATGAACCGGTCGATGCCGACGATCAGGCCGACGCCGTCGAGCAGCTCCGGGCGGTGCGTCGACAGGCCGCCGGCCAGGGTGGCCAGGCCGGCACCGGTGACGCCGGCGGCTCCCTTGGAGGCGATGACCATGAACACCAGCAGGGAGATCTGCTCGCCGATGCTCAGCGGGTCGCCCATCGCCTCGGCGATGAACAGCGATGCCATGGTCAGGTAGATCGCGGTGCCGTCGAGGTTGAACGAGTAACCCGTCGGCACGACCACGCCGACCGTCGTCTGCGCGACCCCGGCGTGCTCCATCTTGGCGATCAGCCGGGGCAGGGCCGACTCGGACGACGACGTCGAGAGGATCAGCAGGAACTCACGGGCGAGGTACTTCAGCAGGCTGAAGACGTTGACCCCGGTGGTGACCCTCAGCAGCGTGCCGAGGACGACGAAGACGAAGATCGCGCAGGTGATGTAGAAGCCGGCCATGAGCACCGCGAGGCTCTTCAAGGCGTCGAGCCCGGTCTCGCCGACCACCGCGGCGATCGCGCCGAACGCGCCGATCGGGGCGACCCACATGATCATCGCGAGCACCCGGAACACCAGCCGCTGCAGGTGGCCCATGCCGCGCAGGATCGGCTCGCCGGCGCGTCCCATGGCCTGCAACGCGAAACCGACGAGCAGCGCCACCATGCAGGGTCTGCAGCACCTCGCCGTCCGTGAGCGCGGAGAACAGCGTGGTCGGGATGATGCTCGAGCAGGAACTCGGTCGTGGAGCCGGCCTCGGCGGCCTGCTCCTGCCCGGCGGCGGCGAGGTCCTCGGTGATGTGCAGGCCGGAGCCGGGGTGCAGGAGGTTGCCGACCACCAGGCCGATGGCCAGGGCGAACGTCGACATCACCAGGAAGTACGTCAGGGCCAGGCCGCCCACCTTGCCGACGCTGGCGGCGCTGCGGACCGAGCCGACGCCCAGCACCAGCGTGCAGAAGATGACCGGGACGATCATCATCTTGATCAGGTTGACGAAACCCTCGCCGAGCGGTGCGAGCTTGACGGCGAAGTCGGGTGCGACGAAGCCGACCAGCACGCCGAGCAGCACAGCCACGATCACGGCCATGTACAGGAAGTGCGTGCGGTCGCGACGAGGTGCCGTCTGGGTGTCGGGGGATGGCTGGTGTGCCATGGTTCCTCCAGCGTCGGTGCCCTGGGACGGGCGGGAGCGGATCGGTTCCGCCAAGGTTCGTACCCGCTGTGACCGCGGTCACGCTTGTGTTCGTTGTGTTCATCCCACGACCGGAGGAGAGGGTCGGTGAGGGTACGCGAGCGGTCGGTCGCCGGACAGATCCTGCTGCTGCAGGTGCTGACGGTGCTGCTCGTCGTCGCGGTGGCTGTCGCACTCGCGTACGTCGACGCCCGCCGCGACCAGCGCGACTCCGCGCGGCTCCGGTCGGTCGACATCGCCGAGACGGTCGCCGACGCGCCCGACGTGATCGCGGCCCTGGACGACCCGAAGCCGTCGGCCGCGATCCAGCCGTTCGCCGAGCGGGTACGCCGGGACACCGGCACCGACTTCGTCGTCGTGATGGCGCTGGACCGGACCCGGTTACTCCCACCCCGACCCCGCGCAGCTCGGCCGGTCGTTCATCGGCGACCTCGGCGGGGCGCCCGCAGGGCCGGGTCGTTCACGCAGGAGTACACCGGCACCCTCGGGCCTTCCATGCGCGCCGTCGTACCGGTGCGTGACGACGGGCAAGTCGTCGCGCTCGTCTCGGTCGGCATCACCCTGGAGCGCATCGACCGCCAGCTCGAGCGTCGGCTGCTGCCGATCGTGCTCGCCGCGGTGGCGGTGCTCGCGATCGGTGCGCTGGGGGCGTGGCTGATCAGCCGGCGACTCCGCCGGCAGACGCACGGGCTGGGCGCGGCGGAGATCACCCGGATGTACGAGTACTACGACTCCGTGCTGCACGCCGTGCGCGAGGGGCTGCTGCTCATCGACGAGCGACGGACGGGTGCAGCTGGTCAACGACGAGGCCGCCCGGCTGCTGGCCACGCCGGCCGACGTGGTCGGGCGACGCGTCGACCGAGATCGGGCTCCCGGAGCCGCTCGCCGACTCGCTGCTCGCCGGAACGGCGGGACCCGACGAGATCCAGCTGGTCGGGGACCGGGTGCTGGTCGTCAACCAGGCCGAGGCGCACTGGCAGGGGCAGGCCGTGGGGTCGGTGGTCACGCTGCGCGACCACACCGAGCTGCAGGCCGTCTCGGGCGAGCTCGACACCGTGCGCGGGCTCGCCGAGTCGCTGCGGGCACAGAACCACGAGGCCGCGAACCGGCTGCACACCGTGGTCTCGCTGATCGAGCTCGGCCGGGTCGACGAGGCCGTCGAGTTCGCCACCGAGGAGCTCGAGATCGGCGCAGCTGCTCACCGACACCGTGGTCGGCGCGGTCGGCGAGCCGGTCGTCGCGGCCGTGCTGCTGGGCAAGTCGGCGCAGGCCTCCGAGCGCGGGATCGACCTCGTCATCGACGAGGCAACCCGCGTCACCGGCCTGGTCGTGGAGCCACGCGACGTGGTCACCATCCTCGGCAACCTGCTCGACAACGCCTTCGACGCCGTCGCGGAGGTGGAGCCGCGCCGGGTCCGAGTCCGGGTGGTCGCCGACGACTCGGTGCTCGACATCGAGGTCGACGACAGCGGCCCCGGCCTACCGGAGGGCGCGGTCGAGCAGGTGTTCCGGCACGGCTGGTCGACGAAGCGCGGCGATGCCGCCGTCGGACGTGGCCTGGGTCTCGCCCTGGTCGGTCAGGTGGTACGCCGCCACGGCGGCCGCGTCGAGGCCGGCAGCTCCGACCTGGGCGGTGCCCGGTTCACCGTGCATGTCGAGGCGCCGGCATGACGATCCGGGTGCTCGTCGTCGAGGACGAGGAGATCGCCGCCGCGGCGCACGCGTCGTACGTCGAGCGCGTCCCCGGCTTCACGGTCGCCGGTGTGGCGCGCTCCGGGGCGGACGCCGTGCGCCTGCTCCGGGACGGGACGGCGGTCGACCTGGTGCTGCTCGACATGCACCTGCCCGACGTACACGGCCTGGAGCTGCTGCAGCGGATCCGCCAGGACGGTCACCTGTGCGACGTGATCGCGGTGACGTCCGCGCGCGACCTCGAGGTCGTCCGTCGGGCGGTGTCGCAGGGGGTCGTGCAGTACCTGCTCAAGCCGTTCACGTTCGCCGGGCTGCGCGGCAAGCTCGAGCAGTACGCCGCCTACCGGGACCGGCTTGGGCGAGGCCGAGCGACGAGGTGGTGCAGGACGAGGTGGACGAGCTGCTCGGCACGCTCCGCCCGACCGGCGGGGCGGCCCTGCCGAAGGGGATGAGCGACGCCACCATGCGCCTGGTCACCGAGCGGCTGCGCGAGGCCGCCCGAGCTCGGCCACCGAGGTCGCCGACGCGACTGGCATGTCGCGGGTCACCGCGCGGCGCTACCTCGAGCACCTCGCGGAGACCGGGCTGGTCGCCAAGCACTCGCGCTACGGCGGCGGTGGCCGGCCGGAGGTGGAGTACCGCTGGCTGCGGCGCGACGGCGCCTGACCCAGTTGTCAGAGCCTGAGCCGGTCGGGACCGGCTGACGCCCTGACAAGTCGGCGGGTCAGCCGCGGTCAGCCGACGCGTAGTCGGCGAACTGTTCCTGCATGAGCTCGCGGGGATGCTCACCCTGCCGGGAACGTACGTACCACTCCAGAGAACGGGAGACGGCTGTTTGCCAGTCCCAGGCGTTGCCCCAGCGAAGGGTCGTCTGCGCGAGTCCGGGCTCGAGGGTGAGGTCCTGAGTCTCCTCCATGGTGGGCTCGGGCACGATCTCCCAGGTTGGTGTGACCCCGCCGGTGAGCTGCTCCCACTGCTTGGCGGCGTGGTTCACAAGCTCGATCACGGGGACGGCCTGATCCCGGTCCGGCCCGAAGTTCAGGGCATCAGGCACCGACTCTGACCTGGCGAGCGACTCGGCGTAGAGGAGGTACCCGGTCAATGGTTCGATCACGTGCTGCCACGGACGGATTGCCGTCGGGCGCCGTAGCGTCAAGAGACCCCCAGAGGACCAGGCGCGCACGAGGTCGGGGACGATTCGATTGAGGGAGTAGTCACCTCCGCCGATGACGTTGCCGGCTCGCGCGGTCGCGACAGGCGTGCTCAAGGTCGGCCACGCGTGCGTTACCAGCTCCGCACATGCTTTGCTGGCTGAGTATGGGTCCTTCCCGCCAAGGAAATGATCCTCGCGGTACGGAGCCGGTTGCCGGACGTCGTAGACCTTGTCGGTCGTGACCACGACCGTGGCGAGGACCCTCTCAAGCTCTTGGACCAGGCGCATGACCTGGACCGTTCCCTGGACGTTGGTTCGAAACGTCAGAGCCGGCTCGCGGTACCCCTCGCTCACGAGGGACTGTGCAGCCATGTGGAATACGACCTCGGGCTGGAACGCGTGCGCCGCCGCGAGCCAAGCCTCGTCCGCGATGTCCGTCCGGGTCTCCGATACTCCCTGGAGCTCGAGCATGTTCCACAAGCAGGGCTCACCGTGGTCCCCGGGGAGAGAGACGCCGTGGACGGTCGCGCCCAGGTCACGCAACCAGCACGTCAACCACGCACCCTTGAAACCGGTGTGACCGGTGACAAGCACCCGCCTCCCGGACCAGAAGTCAGGATCGGGGCTGCGCTGCATCTTGACCATCCGTGTCAGTCGGTTCATGAACCTCGCCGGCGCACGATTCGAATCACGCCAGTTCCTCCCTCGGCTGCCGTACTTCGTAGCCTGCTCCCGGGATACCCTCCTGGGGCGGGCACTAGATCTCGATGGCCCCCAAGAAAGCCACAAGGAGCAGGGAGAAAAGCTGACGGTGCCGGACGAGGCCGATGCACTGACGTCCGGACCGATGAGGGGTCCTGGGGATGGCCCGGCTCCTCTCGGAACGACTGTTCGCCGACAGCGTCGGCGCGGCCGTGCTCCCGCCGTTGTTCACCGCTCTCGCGGCCATGCAGGCTCTTCAGCGAGGTGGAGCTACCGGGCGACACGACTTCCGTGCCATGGCGGCACAGCTGTCCACCGACGGAGTTGTCCGTGTGGTCCTCATCGGGCGGATGGCGGTCAGAGCTCGACACGGTGGCGACTCTCGGGCTGGCGTGCATCACGGCCGCCGCGGTGAGCCTGCTGGTGGCAGGCCGCCGCGTCGAGGGCTGGCTGGCGCCGCTCCGTCTGCGTGGTCGGGAGGCCGCGGTGAAACCGCTAGTACTGTTGCTGATCGGGTCGATCGGGCCCCTTCTGGCGAACAACGGATCGGTGCCGTGGTTGGCAGCGACACACAGCGTTGACGCCTACACGCTGGGGGCGTTCGCGGGGGCCGTCACGCTGAGTCGGATCCCCACGCAGTTCGTGTCTGCCGTGTTTAGCCCGCTCCTGGCACATCTGCGGCTGCGGTCGTCGCGGGAGACGATGCGACATTCCGGCATCTCAGGCGGAGCGCCGAGTCGGCCGCCGCAGTCCTCGGCGTCCTGTACGTCTGCGGCTTCGCTGTCCTAGGTGTGATGTCCAGGCACGTTGGTCGAATCAGTGTGACGACACGATCTGAGTTCGTAGACAGGTGAAGGCCTCCCGATGTGGAGTGGAGCTATCTAGGAACCACTCCACGACCAGGAGGCCTTCATGTCCCACGCTACTCATTCCCAAGCCGCACTGACCCCTCGCGCGACGACTCCGGCTGGCTCGACTGATCGTCGATCATGGGTGGCCACCGGCTCGAGCGGCCGAGCGGTACGACGTGTCGTGGAAGACCGCCGACAAGTGGGCCGCCCGCTACCGAGCCGAGGGCCGGCGGGGATGAATCGACCGGTCCTCCGCCCGCATCGCCAGCCGAACCGGACCCCGGCGCCGGTGGTCCGCAAGATCGTGCACCTGCGCTGGAAGCAGCGGCTCGGGCCGGTCCAGATCGCCGACCGGCTCGGCATGCCGGCCTCGACCGTGCACGCGGTCCTGGTCCGCTGCCGGCTCAACCGGCTCACCCACATCGACCGGGCCACCGGCGAGCCGATCCGACGCTACGAGCACCAGCACCCCGGCGACCTGATCCACGTCGACGTCAAGAAGCTCGGCAACAGTCCCCGACGGCGGCGGCTGGCGCTACGTCGGCCGACCAGCAGGGCAAGAAGAACCGCGCCGCGACCGCCGGACAAGCCCCGCAACAAGCACCGCAACCGCTGATCGGGACCTGCTACGTGCACACCGTCATCGACGACCACTCCCGGGTCGCCTACGCCGAGGCCCACGACGACGAGACGCCGCGACCGCGATCGCCGTGCTCCGCCGCGCGGTCGCCTGGTTCGCCGAACGCGGCGTCACCGTCGAGCGAGTGCTGTCCGACAACGGCAGCGCCTACCGGTCCCACCTGTGGCGCGACACCTGCGCCGAGCTCGGCATCACCCCCAAGCGAACCCGGCCCTACCGACCCCAGACCAACGGCAAGATCGAACGCTTCCACCGCACCCTGGCCGACGGCTGGGCCTTCAAGAAGTTCTACAACTCCGAGACGCCCGCCGCGCCGCTCTGCCAGCATGGATCCACGAGTACAACCACCACCGGCCCCACTCCGCCATCGGGAAGCGCTCACCCATCACCAGGTTGGACAACCTGGCTGGACATCACACCTAGGCCCGTGGATCCTCTCGCTGTATCTCGGTCCCGGATAGCCTGGAGTGGTGCCCCTGGCCCTGCTCGCGGCCGCGAGCAGCGGCATGTTCATCGCGGTAGTTCAACAGGCGGGTCTCAGCGCCCTCGATCAGTGGTGGAGGATTGCATGGGCTTGGATCGTCGGCACGATTGCGTTCTGCGTGGTTCTGATCGCGCCGATCGACACGCTCATACGGGCGGCGATCGCGCCAGTTGCTGGAGTCGCGTCGGCGCTTCTTGCTATGGCTCTTCTCGGGCGGGGATTACATCCGCGCGCCCGCAAGACCTCGCCTTGACGTCGCCTGGTCAGGCCCGACGCAGGATGCCGTCGCGGAACTCACTCAGGAGCGCACGACGGCTCCACTCGGTCGCCGGGCCGAACTCGGCCTGTTCGTCCAGGAACGCACGAACCGCCGTCATCGGGTTGTTTCCGCGGTCCCACGGTCGCCCCTCGTAGTGGCCTTCCGGGAACTCCTCCACGAGAGTGTCGGCCACCAATACGAGGCCACCCGACGGCAGCAGTGGAGCGAGGACCCGGAGCTCTGAGAGCACGTGGTCGTGCGTGTGGTTGCTGTCGAGGATGAGCACCGCCCTCCCAGCACCTGCAAGGAACGCACGGGCCGCGTCGACGGCTTCCTCGGAGGTCGAGTCCGCTTCGATCAGCTCCACCCCGATGCCCAGCGGGTGCTCCCTCAACGTGTCGGTCGCGTGCGGGTACAGCTTGTGATCGATGCCGAGCACTGCGGGGTCAAGGTCGCACATGCGCATCAGACCGGCATCGAGCAGCATGCTGCCTCCCCGAGCGACGCCCGTCTCAACGACGCGCTCGGGTCGGTAAGACCAGAAGATCTCCTGGAGCACGACGATGTCATCCGGAAGGCGGATGATGGGAACGCCCGCCCACTCCCACTGGTAGGTGAAGTTGTGGCGCTCGGCGGACACCTGAAGATCCACGGCTTGCTGCCGCAGAGCGGAATCTTCGGCGAGGGACTCCCGCCACGCTCGACGCGTGGCCGCGAACTCGTCAGCGTTGGGGACATAGTCGCCGTGAGACGTGCGGTCGATCTGTTCGTCAGACATGTGTGAAGAACTCCTCTGTCCTGGAAGGCTTCCATCCAAGGGCGCGAAGCCGACTCACGTCGGCGGCGGCATCCTCGTGAGTGATCTTGCTGCCGTTGGCTGCATCTCCCCCATTCCATGGCACTCCGAGTGCGTCGACCAGATCGGACACTCGGCGCGTCCGACCCGAGCCGATGGGTACCACGCCGCGGAGACGATGTGTTACGGCTGAGACCACGGCTGCGCCGACATCAGATGCGTGCACGAAGTCGTGTCTGCGCTCGGGCGACCGAAGCTCCACGGTCCTGGCTTTCTCCCTGGCCTGGAGGGCGTGCTGCACGAGGCCAGGGCGACGGCGCTCCTCGTCGAAGACGTAGTGCGGTCGCAGCCACCCAATGGCGTTCTCGTCGATGGCGAACCGAAGCTCTTGTCGCAAGCGGGCCTTGGCCCTGGAATACGCATCGGGGGCGTCGGTGCCCCCGTCAACTACCGTGCCGGTCAACCACAGGAGCACGCCCGTATCGATGCAGGCGCGCGCGAGGTCAACGCTCGCACCCGTCCACCGTTCGTTGTCGGGGGAGGAGCGATAGTCGGCCCGACCGCTGGCACACCAGGCGAGATGGACGACGACCGCCGGGGTCGCCCGTGCCAGCAGTTCCTTGGCCGCGCCCGCTTCCAAGAGGTTCACGTCGCCGCTCCGGACGGCCACGGGATGCAGGTCCGGAACGGTCCAATGACGCAGCGTCCACGACCCGAGCAGCCCCGACGCGCCGGTGATCAGGGCTGTGGGGGCCATGCGTGGCCTCCTTGGTCGCGGGCCGAGATCCGCGTCACGGGAGCTGGCCACTCGATCCCGACAACGGGGTCGTTCCATAACAGCGTCCGCGCATGCTCCGGGCGTAGCCGCTGCCGATGAGGTAGATGAGCCTGGTGTTGTCCTCCAGGGTCTGGTACCCGTGAGCGACGCCTTCCGGCACGTGGAGCGCGATGTCGTCGTCCGCGGACAGCGTTACCGCCACCCATTGCCCGTACGTCGGCTCGTCCGCGCGAAGGTCGACGAGGACGTCGTAGAGGCGCCCGTCCGTCACCCACAAGATCTTGGTCTCGGCATGCGGTGCCACTTGGTAGTGCATGCCGCGTACCGTGCCCGCCACGTCGTTGCACGTCGACACGACTTCCTCGACCCGAACATCGAGCCCACTCCGTCGTGCGGCTGTCGACCACGAGGATCTTGCGGAGGAACCCGCGCTCGTCGGCGTGTCGCGTGCCGCGAAGCAAGCGAGACGCCACGCAGCGCGAGAGGCTCGACGTGTCATCCGACCGGCTGCATCGACGGGAACCGCTATCCAGCAGGTCGCGCAGCCGAGGCGAGCAACGCCTTGACGAGCCCGCCGATCTCGTGCGCGATGTTCCAGGGAAGGATGAGCACGTCGTCGAGCCGGATGCTCGGCCAGCACGGTCGGAGCGGCTACCGGAACGTGGCTTCCCGGAAGGAACTTGCCCTGCTTCTGCTCACTCCCGTCGACCACGAGCAACATGTCGTCGGCCGCGACGCCTGCCGCGTTCATCAGGGTGTTGCCCTTGGCGGCGGCGCCGTAGCCCGCGACGGTGCGGCCGTGCGCGCGCCGCTCGTCGAGCCAGCGCGCGCAGGCCGTCGATGGCTGCTCGGCTGCGTCGCGGCGAAGCCATCCCAGAGCTCCGGGTCGAGCAGGCCCGCGTCCAGCTCCTCCTCCATGGTCGTCGTCTACGCTGAGGCGTCGCGCGGCCTGGCGCCCGTGCGGCGTCAGCCAGTAGCGGTTGGAGCCGCCGTGGGTCGTCGAGCCGCTCGACGCGGACAGGCTGAAGGCCGAACGGCTCAACTGCCTGCGCGACCGCGTGTGCGGTGAGGTAGGAGAAGTGCTCGTGGTAGATCGTGTCGAACTGCGCCTCGCGCAGGAGGTTGAGGAACGACGGGTTCTCGACCGTGACCACCGTGCGCTCGTCGCACAGGTCGGCCAGGCCCGCGGATGAAGTCGTGCAGGTCCGGCACGTGCGCCATCACGTTGTTGGCGGCGATCAGGCGGGGGTGGCCGTGCTCGGCGACGCAGTCGCTCGGCGCCGCTCGAGACCGAAGAACTCCGAGACCGTCGGCACGCCCTTGCGCGCGGGCGATGTCGGCGACGCCGCTGGCCGGCTCGACGCCCAGGACGCGGCATGCCCAGGCGCCTGCATCTGCTCGAGCAGGTAGCCGTCGTTGCTCGCGATCTCGATGACGAGGTCGTCGCCGCTGGAGGCCCAGCGCGTCGACGCATCGTGGTCGCGTACCGCCCGGCGTGCGCGACCCAGGACGAGCTGACACCGACGAGAGGTAGGGGTACTCGGCGCCGAAGATCCGCTCGGGCAGGACGTACTCGCCGACCTGGCCGAGCCCGCAGTGGGGCAGATGCGCAGGTGCAGCGGGAACGCCGGGTCGGGCGTGTCCTGCGAGAGCGCCATCTCGTTGGCCAGCGGCTGGTCGCCGAGGTCGAGGACGGACACGAGGCCGTCTGGCGCCGCAGCCCCGGCAAACGCGCGTCCCGCGCTCGGTGAGCTCCGCTCATCGGCGTCCATCCACGGCGCGTTCCCCGACTCCCAGATCCGGTTGAGCTCGTCGCGTTCGCGCAGCGTGTCCATCGGCATCCAGAACCCGTCGTGCTCGTACGCCGCCAAGCTGGCCCCGCTCGGCGAGGGTCGCCGAGGGCGTTGTCTCGAATGGCGTGGCGTCGTCGTCGATCAGGTCGAGCACCTCGGGCTCCACCACGAAGTAGCCGCCGTTGATGCGGTCATGGGAGTCCTGTGGCTTCTCTCGGAAGTCGTCACCATGCCGCTCGAGATGCCAGAGAGCACCGAACCGCGGCGGCGGGTGCACGGCCGTGACCGTCGCGAGGGCGCCGATCGACTCGTGGTGCGCGATGACCTCGTCGATCGGCACGTCGGACAGGCCGTCGCCGTAGGTCAGCAGGAAGCGCTCGTCCGAGCAGGTCGGCGCAGCCGCTTGATCCGGCCGCCGGTCATCGAGTCGCGCGCCGTGTCGATCAGGGTGACCTTCCAGTCCTGGCTGCTCTGGGAGAGGTACTCGACCTGCCGGTCGCGAGGTCGACGGACATGTCGCACTCGTGCATCAGGTGGTTGGCGAAGTACTCCTTGATCACGTAGCCCTTGTAGCCCGAGGGCGATGATGAAGTCCGCGTGACCCGTAGGCGGCGTAGTGCTGCATGATGTGCCACAGGATCGGACGGCCGCCGATGGCGACCATCGGCTTGGGGATCGCGTGCGGTCTCCTCGGCGAGGCGGGTGCCTCGGCCACCGGCCAGGATCACGGTCTTCACGACAGTCGCTGTCCTTCTGGTCATCACAGGCGAGGGAGCGACGTGCGCTACCCCGTCTGCGCCGATGGCGCATTGGCTAATCCTCGCCCCGCCGACGGGGTCCGACCTTAGCGAACAGATGGCAAACCGCGCGCCTGACCCAGTTGTCAGAGCCTGAGCCGGTCGGGACCGGCTGACGCCCTGACAAGTCGGCGGGTCAGCCGCGGCGGGCGCGGGCGGCGGAGCGAGCGCGCAGGTTCTGGTCGAGCTCGACCTTGCGGATCCGGACGGCGTCGGGGGTGACCTCGACGCACTCGTCCTCGCGGCAGAACTCCAGGCACTGCTCGAGGCGAGAGCTTCTTCGGCGGGATCAGCTTCTCGAAGTTGTCGGAGGTGGAGGAGCGGACGTTGGTCTGCTTCTTCTCCTTGGTGATGTTGACGTCCATGTCGTCCTCGCGGGAGTTCTCGCCGACGATCATGCCCTCGTAGACCTCGGTGGTCGGCTCGACGAACAGCACGCCGCGCTCCTGCAGGTTCGTCATCGCGTACGCCGTCGCCGCGCCCGCGCGGTCGGCGACCAGCGAGCCCGTGGCGCGCGAGCGGATCTCGCCGGCCCACGGCTCGTAGCCCTCGAACACGTGGTGCGCGATGCCGGTGCCGCGGGTGTCGGTGAGGAACTCGGTGCGGAAGCCGATCAGGCCGCGCGCCGGCACCAGGAACTCCATCCGCACCCAGCCGGTGCCGTGGTTGGTCATCTGCTCCATCCGGCCCTTGCGGACCGCGAGCAGCTGGGTGATCGTGCCGAGGTACTCCTCGGGCGCGTCGATGGTCAGCCGCTCGACCGGCTCGTGCATCTTGCCGTCGACCTCGCGGGTGACCACCTGCGGCTTGCCGACGGTGAGCTCGTAGCCCTCGCGGCGCATCTGCTCGACCAGGATCGCCAGCGCCAGCTCGCCGCGGCCCTGCACCTCCCAGGCGTCGGGACGCTCGGTCGGCGAGCACCTTGATCGACACGTTGCCGACCAGCTCGTCGTCGAGCCGGTCCTTGACCAGGCGGGCGGTGACCTTGGTGCCCTTGGTCGGGCCGCGGCCGGCCAGCGGCGAGGTGTTGGTGCCGATCGTCATCGAGATCGCCGGCTCGTCGACGGTGATCAGCGGCAGCGCGACCGGGTTCTCCGGGTCGGCCAGCGTCTCGCCGATCATGATGTCGGGGATGCCGGCGATCGCGACGATGTCGCCGGGGCCGGCCGACTCGCCGGGCTTGCGCTCCAGCGCCTCGGTGACGAGCAGCTCGGTGATCTTGACGTTCTGCATCGCGCCGTCGCGCTTCATCCACGCGACCTGCTGGCCCTTCTTGAGGGTGCCCTCCTTGACCCGGACCAGCGCGAGGCGGCCGAGGAACGGGCTGGCGTCGAGGTTGGTGACGTGCGCCTGCAGCGGCGCGCCCTCGGTGTACGTCGGGGCCGGGATCGTCTCGAGGATCGTCTGGAACAGCGGCTCGAGGTTCTCGCTGTCGGGCAGCCCGCCGTTCTCCGGCATCTCGATGCGACGCGCGGCCGGCCTTGGCGCTGGCGTAGACGACCGGGAAGTCCAGCGCGTCCGGGCTGTGGCTGTCGTCGAGCAGGTCCATGAACAGCTCGTAGGTCTCGTCGACCACCTCGCTGATCCGGGCGTCGGAGCGGTCGACCTTGTTGACCACGAGCACGACGGGCATGTCGGCGTTGAGCGCCTTGCGGAGCACGAACCGGGTCTGCGGCAGCGGGCCCTCGGAGGCGTCGACGAGCAGCACGATGCCGTCGACCATGGAGAGCCCGCGCTCGACCTCGCCACCGAAGTCGGCGTGGCCGGGGGTGTCGATGATGTTGATCGTCATCGGCTCGTCCGCCGGCGGCCGCGCCGGTGTAGCGGATCGCGGTGTTCTTCGCGAGGATCGTGATGCCCTTCTCGCGCTCCAGGTCGCCGGAGTCCATCGCCCGCTCGTCGACGTGCTGGTGCTCGCCGAACGCGCCGCCCTGCCAGAGCATCGCGTCGACCAGCGTGGTCTTGCCGTGGTCGACGTGCGCGACGATCGCGACGTTGCGGAGGTCCTCGCGGCGGGAACGGGTCTCGGTGGCTGCCTGTGACATGGCGGAACGGTGCTGCTTTCGATAGAGGAGCCCGGGACGCGTCGTACGACGGCGGGCCCGGGGATTCTATCGGCGCAACCTGCCTCCGGCCGAATCTGCGGGAGCCCGTCAAGCCAGGTCGACCACGATCCTGGTGGTGGCGGTGCCGTCGGCCTGCCGCGCCCACGCCTCGCCGACGTCGTCGAGGGCCACCACCTCGTGGTCGACGGTGAGCCGTCCGGCCGCCGCGTGGCCGAGCACGGCGAGCAGCGCGGCGTCGCGCTGCTCGTCGGCGATGCCGTTGTTGGTGTAGCCGAGCACGGCCGCGGTCCGGCTGCGCAGCGACGCCGAGTCGACCGGCGCATCGTCGGACCCGCCGAGCTGCCCAGGTTGACCAGCCGGCCGCCGGCGCCGAGCAGTCGCAGCGGCGGCCGCGGCGGGAGCGCCGAAGAGCGGGTCGACCACGAGGTCGACCGGCCCGTCGCAGCGCCTCGCGGAGCCGGTCGGCCAGCGCGTCGACCGGCGTCGCCGTCCCGCAGCGGTACGACGACGTCGGCGCCGCAGGCCTCGCGCCCGCTGCCGCGCCGCGGTCGGACCGGGCCGCCGCGACGACCCGTCGGGCGCCCGAGCAGCCGGGCCGCCTGCACGGCGACCTGGCCGACCACGCCGCCGGCGCCGAGCACGAGCACCTGCTCGCCGGGCCGCAGGCCGCCGCGCCAGGTCAGCGCCATCCAGGCGGCGACCGCGGACAGGCCGAGGGCCGCGACCAGTCGGTGGCGGCGACCGGTCGTCGGGCAGCGGCACCACGGCCGCTGCCGGCAGCACGACCATGGTCGGCCATGCTGCCGTCGCCGGGCGCCATCCCGGCGGCGGTCGGGAACCAGACCTGCGTCCCGTCCGCGAGCCGTGCGTGCGAGACGACCTGCCGACGCCCTGCACGCCCGGCACGTACGGGCAGCGGCGGGCGCGCCGAAGTAGGAGGTGCCGGTCGCGCAGAGCAGGTCGAGCGGGGTGATCGGCGCGGCCGCGCACCGCGACCAGGCACTGGCCGTCCCCGGCGGGCGCCGGCGGCTCGCGCCGTCGACGACCGGCGGCCGGCCGTGGGCCTGCAGCTGGACTGCGGACGGGCGCGGCGCCGCATCAGGTGGCGATGTCGGGGTAGGGCAGCGAGAAGTGCTGCCAGCCGCGCGCGCGTACTCCATCTGGAACCCCAGCGGCTCGTCGTGGTCGCGCTCGAACATCGCGATGAACAGCGTCAGGGTCAGGAACGGGTGCGCGCCCAGCTCGAACAGCGCGACGTGGTCGTGGGTGGCCAGCGCCTCGCGCTCGTCGTCGGTGAAGCGCAGCCAGGTGCTGGCCTCGCCGGTCGTGGCAGTTGAGGATCGGGTTGGCCCGCTCGGCCTCCCACCAGGCGACGGTCCCGCGCGGGTCCTCGCGGTAGCGCTCGACCAGCTCGGGGTCGCGGTCGACGGTGAAGAGGAACTTGTCCAGCAGGTACTTGCTCACTGCGCGGCGCTCCGTTCGGGTACCAGGTGAAGTAGGCCTCCATGGTGTGGAACAGGTCGAGGGTGTCGACGTAGTCGGCCTTCGCGCCCTCGCCGGCCACGCCCATCATCAGCATGAAGTCCATGAAGCCGTGGGTGGCGTTGCCGGGCGCGTGCAGGCTGTCCAGGGTCACCTCGGCACAGGCAGCCCTCGAGGTCGCCGGTGGCGATCCACTCCACGGCCTTGCGGTCGAACTCCGGGTCCGGGCCGTGCGGGCCGAACTGGCGCGGGCCGCCCAGCTCGAGCGACAGGTGGCCGGTGCCGATGACGGCGACCCGCAGGTCCGACGGCCAGGACTCGACGATCTCCCGGATCGGCCTGGCCGAGCTGCGACGAACCGCTTCGGCTGCGGCAGCGGCGGGGCGAAGATGTTGGTGTAGATCGGCACGATCGGCAGGTCGGCCTCGGGCCGCAGCGTGATGATCGGGCAGGTGACGCTGTGGTCGATGCGCAGCTCGTTGCTGAACGCCAGGTCGAAGCCGGCGTCGAGGCCGTCGCGCAGGATGTGCGCGGACAGGTCCTCCTGCGCCGTGCAGCAGCATCCGGGGCAGGCCGAACTCGCGCTCCTCGTTGTACCAGTTGGCGTCGTAGAACGGCGCCTTGCCGACCAGGAACTGCGGCATGTTGTCCAGCCACAGCTGGTGGAAGTGGTCGGAGCCGACCATGACCAGCACGTCCGGGTCGGCCCGGGTCAGCGTCTCCCGGAACCGCTCGATCTTGCGCACCCACTCGTCGGCGAACGGCGGCCGGTCCTCGCCGGTGGCGGTGCTGGCCCGGTAGTAGAACGGGTGGTGCGTGGAGGCGATGACCGCGACGACGCTGCGCCATGTGCCGGCTCCTTCGGTGCGTCGAGGCTGCTCAGTCGGCTGTCCGGGTCGACGTACGTACGCGCGTTGCGGTCGACCGTCAGGTAGACGTCCATGCCGATCGGGTGCGCGCGCTCCTCGGCGAGCTGCCCGAGCAGGCCGGCGGTGCGGGCCAGCAGCGCGAAGCCGCGCAGCAGCTCGACCGGCAGGCCGAGGTCGGCGAGCGCGGCGCCGCAGACGCCGGCGCCGTTCAGCGGCAGCGTGCGGCCGAGCACCTGCGGGTGGACCCGGCCGATCGCCTCGAACAGCCGCAGGTGCGCGCCCGTGCAGGCCCTCCTCCTCGGCGATGCGCGATCAGCCGCGGGGTGCGCGGGTCGCGCTCCTTGTGCACGGGGTGCCCCAGCCCGGGCACGTAGCGCTCCGCCTCGCGGGCTCGCGGACCGCCGTCAGCGCCAGGCCGTCCCAGGCCCGTCGGTGGCGTCGTCGCCGGGCCGGTCGGCGGCGTGCCGGGCGAGCACGTCGGCGAGGAAGCGCCGCAGTCCTCGGTGACGCCGAGGAAGCGCGAGCCGCCGCCGAGCAGGCCGGCGGCGAGCGCGCCCTGCAGCGAGTCGGGCGCGGACAGGTAGGTCAGCCGGGCGGCGATCGCGGTCGGGGTGAAGCCGTGGTCGGCGAGCGCCACCAGCACGGCCTCGAAGACCCGCACCTGCGCCGGGCGTGGGCCGGCGCCGGGCGACCAGCCAGAACGCCAGCTCGCCGAAGCCGACCTTGCCCATCAGGTCCTCGGCCAGGTCGTGGCCGAGCAGCGAGATCTGGTCGGCGGTCGAGGTGCCCGAGCGAGGTGGGGTAGCGGCGCTCGCTCATGCCTGGCGGCCCTCCGCGTCGTTCGGGCGCGCGGCCGCGGGCTCGGCGAGCCAGGCGCGCATCTCCGCGCCGTGCTCGTCGAGCCGTGGCGGCGGCAGCTGGTAGACCGACCGGGGTGGCGGAGAAGGTCGATCGGGTTGCGGACGCTCGGGATCACCCGGTCGCCGACCCCGAGCCGCACGACGGGGTCGAGGCCGACCTCCTCGGCGAACGCCACGCCGCTCGTCGATGGTGTTGATCGGCCCGCACGGCGACGCCGGCGGCGAGCAGCTCGCCGGAACCACTCCGTCGCGGGTCCTGGTGGCCAGCCGCTCGACCAGCAGCGGCCGCAGCTCCTCGCGGTTGGCGGTGCGGTCCTGGTTGCGGCCGAAGCGCGGGTCGTCGGCGAGCTCGGGCAGGCCGAGCGCCTCGCACAGCTTGGCGAACTGGCCGTCGTTGCCGGCGGTGATGATCAGGTCGCCGTCGGCGGTGGGCAGCGGCTCGTAGGGGAACAGGCTCGGGTGCGCGTTGCCCATCCGGATACGGCACCGTGCCGCCGGCGACGTACGCGCTGGCCTGGTTGACCAGCCCGGACAGCGCCGTGGAGAGCAGGTTGACCTCGACGTGCTGGCCCTCGCCCGGGTCGCGCGCGGTGGCGCAGCGCGGCGAGGATGCCGATCGTGGCGTGCAGCCCGGACATCACGTCGAAGACCGAGATGCCGGCGCGGTACGGCGGCCCGTCCGGGTCGCCGGTGAGGCTCATCAGGCCCGAGATCGCCTGCACGATCAGGTCGTAGCCGGGCAGGCGCGGCCCCGCCGCCGGAGCCGAAGCCGCTGATCGAGGCGTAGACGACGCGCGGGGTTGCGCCGCGCTGACCGTGTCGTAGTCGAGCCCGAACTGCGCCAGCCCGCCGGGCTTGAAGTTCTCGATCACCACGTCGGCGCGGGCGGCCAGCTCGCGCGGCGAGCGCAGGTCGTCCTGCGTCCTGCAGGTCGAGCGCGACCGAGCGCTTGTTGCGGTTGATGCCGAGGTAGTAGGTCGACCTCGCCGTCGCGGACCGGCGGCATCCAGGTGCGGGTGTCGTCGCCGGCGGGGCTCTCCACCTTGATGACCTCGGCGCCCATGTCGGCGAGCAGCATGCTGGCGTACGGGCCGGCGAGGATCCGGGAGAAGTCGGCGACCAGGAGCCCCGCGAGCGGCCCTGCACCGGGCATCGGTCCTCCTCGTGACGCCCGCATCGCGAAAGATGTCCGCTGCGCGGACGAGTGTCCGTTACCGATACTGGGCGCGCGGTCGTCGCCGTGTCAAGGGTGCGCCTGCCGCCGAGTTGTCAGGTCGTCAGGTCGCCGGAACGGCACCAGCCTCTGACAAGTCGGCGGGGCCGGCCGAGCGGGGCGTCAGTCGCCGGCGACCTTCTTCGGGAGCGCGGCGAGCATGGCGAAGTCGGCGCTGATCGCGCCGGCGGTCTGCAGCAGCAGCGGCAGGTACTCCTCGAGCAGCGCCTCCACCGAGGTCTCGGCGGCGTGCACGGTGACGTTGACCGCGGCGACCACGCGGCCGCGGCCGTCGCGCAGCGGCGCCGCGATCGAGCGGATCCCGCCGGCGAGCTGCTCGTCGGTGAGCGCCCAGCCCCGGGCGCGCACCTCGCGCAGCGTCGTCGTCGAGCTCGCGCGCGGTCCAGCGCCACGCGCGGCTGCATGCCGGACCGGCTGGGCTCGGCGAGCACCGGTCCAGCTCGTCCGGCTCGAGCCCGGCCAGCAGGACCTTGCCCAGCGAGGTCGGCGGCGCCGGGAACCGGGTGCCGATGCTGACCGAGAGCGCGATGAGCTTGGGCACGGCGACGCGGGCGACGTACACGATGTCGGAGCCGTCGAGCTGGGCGATCGAGCGAGGACTGGTGCGTGTGCGCGACGAGCCGCTCCAGGTGCGGGTGGGCGACGTCCCACAGGCCCATCGCCTGCACGTAGGTGAGGCCGAGCTCGAGCACGCGCGGGGTCAGGGCGAAGCCGCCCTCGGACGGGCGCACGTAGCCGAGCGACTCCAGCGTGACCAGGATCCGGCGCGCCGTCGGCCGGGCCAGGCCGGCGGCGGCGGCGATCTCGCTGAGGGCCATCACCGGCCGGCCCGGGCGGAAGGCCGTGATCACGTCGAGCCCGCGGGCGATCGCCTCGATGAAGTCCGGTGCGGCGTCGCGGCGGGGCATGGTCGGATCCGTTCGGTCGGGGCCGGGTAGTCCGGTCTTGACACCGTGACGGTCGTCACAGCATGGTGAACATGATCGCGCTGCGGACATCTGTCCGCAACTCTCGCGGAGCGGGAACCTCACGGAGGCAGACGGACATGACCGATCAGTTCGCGGCAGGGCGGCCCGTGGTGTTGCGCGGCGGCACCGTGCTCCCGATGGACGAGCAGCGCAGCGTGCTGTCGGACACGGACGTGCTCGTGGTCGGCGACCGGATCGCGGCGGTCGGGCCCGGGCTCGCGGCGCCCGAGGGCGCCCTCGAGATCGACGCGACCGGCGGCATCGTGATGCCCGGCATGATCGACACCCACCGGCACATGTGGCAGACCGCGATGCGCGGCTACGGCGCCGACTGGACCCTGACCCAGTACTTCGTCTGGTACTACCTCGAGCACGGCAAGACGTTCCGCCCCGAGGACATCTACGCCGGCAACCTGCTCTCGGCCGATCGAGTCCCTCGACGCCGGCGTCACCACCACGGTCGACTGGTCGCACGGGCTGCAGACCGGCGCAGCACGCCGACGCCGCGGTCGACGCCCTGGAGGCGGTCCCGGGCCGGTTCGTGCTCGCCTACGGCAACATCCAGGCCGGGCCGTGGGAGTGGTCGGCGAGCCCGGAGTTCCGCGACTTCGTGGAGCGCCGGATGAAGCGCACCGACATGCTCGGCTTCCAGATGGCCTTCGACGTCACCGGTGACCCGGAGTTCCCGGAGAAGGCGGCCTTCGAGGTGGCCCGCGAGCTCGACGTGCCGGTCACCACCCACGCCGGGGTGTGGGGCGCGACCAACGACGACGGCATCCGGCTCATGCACGAGCACGGCTTCATGACACCCAAGAACATCTACGTGCACGCCGCCACCCTCGGCGACGACTCCTACCAGCGGATCGCCGCAACCGGCGGCTCGGTGTCGGTCGCGACCGAGAGCGAGCAGAGCTGCGGGCAGGGCTACCCGCCCACCTGGGCGCTGCGCAACCACGACATCCCGGTGTCGATCTCGATGGACACCAGCGTGTGGATGAGCGGTGACCTGTTCACCGCGATGCGGTCCACGCTCGGCGCCGACCGGTCCCGCGAGCACCTCGAGGCCCACGCGGCCGGCGAGACCGTCACCAACTGCCACCTGCGCGCCGACCAGGTCGTCGAGTGGGCCACCCGTGGCGGCGCCGACGCGCTCGGCATGAGTGACCTGGTCGGCAGCCTCGAGCACGGCAAGAAGGCCGACGTCGTACTGATCAAGAACGACCGCTCGCCGGCGATGTTCCCGATGCTCAACCCCTACGGGCACGTGGCCTTGCAGGCCCAGCGCGGCGACGTGCACACCGTGATCGTCGACGGTGTCGTGGTCAAGCACGACCACGAGCTGGTGGGCATCGACCTGCCCGCGGCGCGGCGCACGGTCGAGGCGACGGTCGAGTACCTCCAGCGCGAGCTCGGCGAGGATGCCTGGCGGCAGGGGATGCACCCGGAGGTGCCGGAGACCAAGATGCTCGACAACCCCTACCAGTACACCGAGTTCCGGTCCTCCGACACGCACCGCTCGCGCGACACCGCTGAGACGGCCGGCTGATCGACATGGAGGAGCATCGCGTACCCGTCCTGGTCGCGGGCGGGAGCCTGGTCGGCCTGTCGACCTCGGTGCTGCTCGCCGACCAGGGGGTGCCGCACCTGCTGGTGGAGAGTCACCGCGGGACCGCGATCCACCCGCGGGCCGCGTCGTTCCACCAGCGCACGATGGAGGCGTTCCGCTCCGTCGGTCTCCAGGAGGCCGTGGAGCAGGCGGCGGCCGGCGAGTTCCTGCAGAACGGCGCGATCATGGCGGTCGAGAGCCTCGGCGGCAAGGAGCTGGCGTACTTCTTCCACTCCTACAACGAGGGCGTCGAAGGACTCAGCCCGACCGACCGGCTGTTCGTCACCCAGGTAGGCCTCGAGCCGGTGCTCCGGGAGCGAGCCGCGGGCCTCGGTGCCGAGCACCGGTTCGGCACCGAGCTCGTGTCGTTCGAGCAGCACGACGACCACGTCCGCTCGGTGATCCGGTCGCGCGACGACGGCACCGAGGAGGTCGTCGTCTCCGACTACCTCGTCGCGGCCGACGGCGCGCACAGCCGGATCCGCGAGCGGCTCGGCATCGAGATGTCCGGGCGCGGCAGCTTCGCCGACTGCGTGACGATCTACTTCAAGGCCGACGTCCGACCGATGCTGGGTGACCGCAACCTGAGCGTCGTCTACGTCAACCACCCGAACCTGCTGGGCTTCTTCCGGTTCTCCATCACCGCCGACTCCGGGTTCCTGGCGGTGTTCTCCACGACCGCGGCCGACGGGACCCGGGACACGAGCGTGGGCGAGGACATGCCGACCGAGCGGTGCATCGAGCTGGTCCGCACCGCGCTGGGATGTCCGCCGGACCACCCCGTGGACATCGAGAGCGTGCAACGGTGGAGCGCCAGCGCCGCGACCGCGGAGCGGTTCTCCGACGGACGGGTGTTCCTCGCCGGTGACGCCGCGCACGTGATGCCTCCGACCGGTGGCTTCGGTGGCAACACCGGCGTGGCCGACGCGCACAACCTGGCCTGGAAGCTCGCGATGGTGACCAAGGGCCTCGCCGGCCCCGGGCTGCTGACGTCGTACGACGAGGAGCGCCGCCCGATCGGTGAGCTGACGGTGGAGCAGGCCTACACGCGCTACGTGCTGCGCGTCGACCCCTCCCTGCCGCAGGACGACCTGCAGCCGTCACTCGACGACGCGTCCATCGAGCTCGGCGCGATCTACCGGTCCGGCGCGGTCGCGGACACGAGCCCGCCCGAGGCGCCACTCGACGACCCGCGGTCGCGCAGCTGGGCGCCGGGCACGCGGGCGCCGCACGTCGAGGTCGCGGACGGCCGCTCCACGGTCGACGTCGCCGGTCACGGTCTCGCCGTGGTGACCGAGGCGGCCCCGGAGGACTGGGCCAAGGTCGTCGACGAGGCGAGCCAGTCGCTGGGCGTCCCGATCGGCGTGCACCAGGTCGGGCCGGACTCCGGGCTGCAGGGGGCCGCGTTGCTCCGTCCGGACGGCGTGGTCGCCTGGCGCACCTCCGAGGCACCGACCGTCGCGGGGTTGGACGTGGTCCTCGCAGAGCTGCTCGACCGGAGACCACCGGCCTGAGCGCGGGTTCGGCGTCGAGGGTTCAGCCGTGGCAACCACTACCAGTCTGGAGTCGAGATGTCGTTGGGCTACCTGAGCACCCAGGTTCTCAACGGTCTGAGCTTCGGTGCGCTGCTGTTCCTGCTCGCCAGCGGTTTCACGCTGGTCTTCGGCCTGATGCGCGTGGTCAACCTGGCCCATGGGGCCTTCTACCTGCTGGGCGGCAACGTCGCGATCTCGGTGACGGCGGCGACCGGCAGCTACGTGGTCGGCCTCGTGACGGCGGTCGTCGTCACCGCCCTGGTCGGGCTGGTCAGCGAACGCCTGCTGCTGCGGCCGGTGCGCAACAACGAGCTCCTCGAGGTGCTGGTCACGGTCGGGCTCGCGTTCGTGATCGCCGACCTGTGCCTGTGGGCGTTCGGGGGCAACCCGCGGTCGGTGCGGGTGCCTGAGTTCCTGACCGGCAGCGTGACCCTGGGGTCGGTGACCTTCCCGAAGTACCGGCTCGCCCTGGTGGTCCTGGCCGTCGCGATCGCCGTCGGTCTCAAGCTGGTCCAGTCCCGGACCCGCATCGGGACCGTGATCCGGGCCGGGCGTCGACGACCGGGAGACCGCGAGCTCTCTCGGGATCGACATCGAGCGCGTCTTCACGCTTCTGTTCGTGTTCGGTGCCGCGCTGGCGGGGCTGGCCGGTGTGGCCGCCGCCGGCATCCTCACGATGCGACCCGGTGCGGACACCGAGATCCTGCTCTTCGCCCTCGTCGTGGTGATCATCGGCGGTCTGGGCAGCATCGAGGGTGCCGCGCTGGGCAGCGTCCTGATCGGGCTGATCGACGCGTTCTCCCGGCTCTGGCTGCCGGAGCTCTCGTACTTCGCGGTCTTCGCCCCGATGGCGCTCATCCTCGTGCTCCGGCCGCAGGGCCTGCTGGGGAAGGCGGCCTAGCGGATGCGTCGCTACTCCGGTTGGGCAGTCACGGCCCTCCTCGTCGGGTTGCTGGTCGATCGTGCCGGCGTGGTCGCAGCGCTACGTGCTGTCGCTGTTCACCCTCGCCGTGATCACCGCTCTCCTGGCGGTCAGCGTCAACACCCTGGCCGGGGAGGCCGGACTCGTCTCCATGGGCCACGCCGGGATCTCGGCCAGCGCCGCCTACGCCGTCGCGTGGTCGGTCCGGGACGAGCACGGGCTGGCGACCCAGCTGCTGCTCGCCCTGCTGGTCACCGTCCTGGTGAGCGCGCTCTACGGGATCACCGCGATGCGCACCAGCGGCCTGGTGTTCCTGATGATCACGCTGGCGCTCGGAGTCATGGTCTACGGCATCGCGTTGAAGTGGTCGAAGGTCACCGGCGGCCAGAGCGGCCTGATCGGCATCCGCCGCCCCGAGTCGCTGCTGGACCCCTGGGCGTTCTACTACTTCTGCCTCGCGGTCCTCGCCGTCACGCTCGCGGCGCTCTGGCTCGTCGGGCGCTCACCGCTGGGGCTGTCCTTCCGCGGCATCCGCGACAGCGAGAGCCGGATGAACAGCCTCGGCTACGCCACCCCGGCCATCAAGTTCGCCGCGATGATGCTCTCGGGTCTCGTCGCGGGCGCGGCCGGCGTCCTCGCGGTGTGGAACTCGCAGTTCATGAGTCCTTCCGCGGCCGCTTTCGAGGTCTCCGCGATGGCCGTGATCATCATCATCATCGGCGGGGTCGGGGCACCGCTGGGGCCGATCATCGGCGCCGGTCTGGTCGTCGGGATCGAGCACTGGCTGAGCTCGTACGTCGAGCGCTGGCCGACGCTGCTCGGGCTGCTGTTCATCGCCGTGGTGATCCTGATGCCACGCGGAGTCGCCGGGGTGCTCTGGGACCGCCGTGACGGTTCCGGTTCCACCCTCCCCGCGACCGCACTCCTTCGCCGCTCGGGCGGCGTCCGCTCGACCCCGGCTCCGACCGACGGCGCGGTCGCGCCAGGGGAGCTCACCGACGTACGGGGCCACCACCAGAAGGGATCATGAGGATGTTCAGGAGAAGGCGACGTTCGACGCGCTGGCTGGCCGCGGCCGGTGCAGCGCTCATGGTGTTCGCGACCGGCTGCGCGGACGACGCGGGCGGCGGAGACGGTGACGAGAGCACCGTCACGGTCGGGTTCATCTCACCGGTGACCGGCTTCGCGGCCGCGCTCGGCACGGACATGAAGCGGGGCTGGGAGCTGTACTGGGAGCTGAACGGGGACACCGTCGGCGACGTACAGGTCCAGACGACCTACGAGGACGACGCCGGGGATCCGGAGGTGGCGCTCACCAAGGCGAGGCGTCTGGTCGAGCAGGAGGGCGTCGATCTGGTGGCCGGTCCCATCCTGGCCAACACCGCGCTGGCCGTTGCCGACTACGTCGCCGGTCAGGGCATCCCGACGCTGCAGATCACCGGCGCGGACGACCTCACCCAGCGGGCGTTCGACCCGAACATCCTGCGGGCCGGCTACACGAGCAGCCAGTCGAACTTCCCGGCCGGGACGTGGGCGTACGACGAGGGTCATCGGACCGCGGTCACGCTGTGCCCCGACTACGCGTTCGGCTGGGAGAGCTGTGGCGGCTTCGTCAGCGCGTTCACCGAGGCCGGCGGCGAGATCACCAAGCAGCTGTGGAACCCGCTCGGGACGCAGGACTTCAGCACCTACGTGAGCCAGATCCAGCGGCTCGACCCCGACATCGTGTTCATCGGCTCGGCCGGAGGCCCGGACGCGATCCTGTTCTACAACGCCTGGCAGGACTTCGGCGCCGCGGACATCCCGCTCGTCGGCAACTGCTGCTTCGCCGACGAGGTCTTCCTCCGCGAGGTCGGGGACAAGGCGGCCGGCGTGCAGAGCTTCACCTACTGGGCCGCGGGCCGGGAGTCCGAGGAGGTCAGCACCTTCGTGGACGCCTACGAGGAGCAACATGGCGAGGTCCCGTCGCTCTACGCCGCCGGGAGCTACCTGATGGCGCAGATCACCGCGGAGACGCTGGGCGAGACCGACGGCGCCGTCGACGACTCGTTCATCGAGACCGCCTCGGGGCTGACGTTCGACGACAGCGTCTACGGTCCGATCAGGTTCGACGACTACAACAACATCGTCGGCAACGTGTATCTCACCGAGGTCATCGAGCGGGAGGACGGCGCGTTCTGGAACGCCCCCGTGGAGACGTTCGAGGAGCAGAGCCAGTTCTGGACCTTGGAGCCGGAGGCCTACCTGGACCAGCCGGTCTTCTCCCGAGAGCAGACGCAGATCCAGTGACCGACCTGTCCGGCACGCTCCCTTCCTCCCCGGCGGGCGCCGGGGAGGAAGGGAGCACCCCCGTCCTCGACGTCCGCGGCGTGGTGCGTCGGTACGGCGGCCTCACGGCCGTCGCCGACGTGTCGCTCACGCTCGGTCAACGCGAGCGGGTGGCCGTGATCGGACCGAACGGCGCCGGCAAGACGACCCTGTTCAAGCTGATCGCCGGCGAGGTGTCCACCAGTGCCGGGTCCGTCGCGTTCGAGGGCCGCGACGTCACCCGCTGGTCGTCACGGCGTCGAGCCCGGCTGGGGATCGCGCGGACCTTCCAGGTGTCCAACCTGTTCCCCACCCTGACCGTGGCCGACAACGTCACCCTCGCCGCGCAGGCGCCTGCGAGCAGTGCGATGGAGCCCCTCGCCGTGGGCGGGCGCGAAGACCGCGGCGGCCGAGGTGGACCGGGTCCTGGAGCAGCTCATGCTGGCGGCCCGCCGCGACGTCCCGGTCGAGAGCCTGTCGCACGGCGAGAGGCGCCAGGTCGAGATCGCCATGGCGCTCGTCGTACAGCCGCGGCTGCTGCTCCTCGACGAGCCGGCGGCCGGACTCTCCGTCGTGGAGCGGCAGCGGCTGCGGGAGGTGCTCGAGGGCCTGCCCCGATCGGTTCCCTACCTGCTCATCGAGCACGACCTGACGCTGGCGCTGGGTCTCGCGGACCGGGTCCTGTGCCTGGACAACGGGCGCACGATCGCCACCGGCACTCCCGACGAGATCCGCCAGAACACACTCGTGAGGGAGGTCTACCTTGGCCGCGCCGCCACTTCTTGAGGTCGCCGCGATCGAGGCCGGCTACGGGACCGCGGGCGTGCTGCGCGAGCTCGACCTGGTCGTCCGCTCCCGGGAGGTGCATGCTCTCCTCGGGCGCAACGGTGCCGGCAAGACGTCGCTGCTGAGAGTCATCGCCGGGCTGCACCCGCCCGCCCTGTCCGGCGGAAGCGTCCGTCTGGGCGGCCGGGACCTCGCCGGCCTTCCGGCGCACAAGGTCGCCCGGCTCGGCATCAGCCTCGTCCCGCAGGGGCGTCGGCTGTTCCAGAGCCTCACCGTCCGCGAGAACATCCAGATCGCCTCCAGAGGCCACAAGGGCCGGTGGAACGAGGCCACCGTGCTACGAGCTCTTCCCACGGCTCGGGGAACGTCAGGCACAGCGCAGCGGCACCCTGTCCGGCGGTGAGCAGCAGATGGTCGCGATCGCCCGCGCCCTCGTCACGAACCCACAGCTGCTGCTGCTCGACGAGCCCACGGAGGGCCTGGCCCCGATCGTCAACGACAAGATCCTCGACACCCTGCACACCCTGAAGGACACCGAGCAGACCGTGCTCCTCGCCGAGCAGAACGTCGACTTCGCGCTCGCCGTCGCCGACCGCATCTCGGTGCTCGGCGACGGCGGCAACATCGCCTGGACCGGGGCACCCGCGGAGCTCCGCTCGAAACCGGAGACGCTGTCGGACCTCGTCGGTCTCGGCGTCCAGAGCTGAACCCTGAAAGAAGAGGACATGACCGAAACGCATACGCCCGAACGCCGCGACCTGGTGCTCAAGGGCGGCCTGGTGGTCTCGATGGACCCGGACATCGGCGTCCGCGACAACTGCGACGTGGCCGTGCGCGACGGATCCATCACCGAGGTCGGCGCCGGGGTGGTGGTGGGCGGCGCGGAGGTGATCGACGCCTCGGACATGATCGTGATCCCCGGTCTGGTCGACTCGCACTGGCACATGTGGAGCACGGTCGGGCGGAACTTCATCAGGGAGGGCTACGAGTACTTCCCGGCCAAGCTCGCGACCTCGTCGTCGTACGAGCCGGAGGACTTCTACGACAGCGTGCTGCTCGGCCTGGTGGAGGCGGCGAACGCCGGGATCACCACCGTGCACAACTGGTCGCACAACACCCGCACGCCCGAGCACGCCGACGCGGAGCTGCGGGCCCACCGTGACGGCCTGGTCCGCGCCCGGTACGCCTACGGTCACCGCGACGGGCTGCCCGTCGACGAGCCGCTCGGCTTTGCCGACGTCGACCGCGTGACCGCCGAGTGGTTCGGCGCCGGCTCGCCGTTCGAGGGCACGGTGCACCTCGGCCTCAACCTGCGGGGGCCCGACCTCGGAGAGCTCGACGTGTTCCACAAGGAGATGGACGACGCGCGGGCTCGGCACCTGCCGGTGGCGATCCACACCATGCAGGGGGGTGCCACGAAGGTGCGGGTCGCGGACCTCGCCGCGCGCGACTACCTGGGGCCGGACTTCCTGATCTGTCACTTCCTGGCCGCCACCGAGGAGGACCGGTCGCTGATGGCCGAGACCGGCACCCCGCTGAGCTACTCGGTCCACTCCGAGCTCCGCCTCGGCGAGGCCGGTGACCCGCGCGCGGCACTGCTCGGGATGCACCACGAGGGAGTCGTGGTGTCGTTGTCCATCGACGCCACCTCGCTGCACCCGGTGAACCTGTTCGAGGCGATGAACGTGGCGTGGAACATGGGCATCCCCTGGGAGGGCACCGACACCGCGGACCTGCCGGCGCTCACCTTCCACGACTGCCTCGCGATGGCGACCGTCAACGGCGCCAGGGCTCTCGGTCTCCAGGACGTGACCGGGTCCCTGACACCGGGCAAGCGCGCCGACGTCGTGATGGTCCGCAGGCACGACCTGAACGTCGCGCCGGTGGGCGACCCGGAGTCGACGGTCGTGCGATCGGTGACCCCGGCCAACGTCGACACCGTCGTCATCGACGGCCGCGTGCGTCAAGCAGCACGGCGAGCTCCTGCACGTCGACCCGGCGGAGGTCGTCCGCAACGCCGAGCAGGCCGCGGCGCGGGTGCTGGCACGGTCGCGGGGCTAGGCCGTCGCCGCGACCGGTCCTCGCCTCGTCGAGTGGCTGCGTAGGGTGGCGCCGTGCAGCGGTTGATCGACCTGCTCGCGCGGTCCGAGCGCGTCGTCGGCTTCACCGGCGCCGGCGTCTCGACCGAGTCGGGGATCCCCGACTTCCGCTCGCCCGGAGGCGTGTGGAGCCGCTACGACCCCAGCGAGTTCACCTTCGGCCGGTACGTCGCCTCGTCCGAGGTGCGGGCGCGGTCCTGGCAGATGCGTCGGGAGTTCTTCGCGGCTCCGTTCGAGCCCAACCCGGCGCACCACGCCTTCGCCGCGCTGGAGCGGGCCGGCCGCTGCCTGGGCGTGGTCACCCAGAACATCGACGGCCTGCACCAGCGGGCCGGGTCGCGCACCGTCGTCGAGCTGCACGGCACCGCGACCGAGGTCATGTGCATCGGGCACGCGCCGGTGCACGGGACGCCGGACGGGTGCGGGTTCCGCGAGGCGCACGCCTGGGCGATGGCCCGGGTGGACGCCGGCGACCCCGACCCCGCGTGCCCGTCGTGCGGCGGGATCGTCAAGTCCGCGACGGTGTCGTTCGAGCAGGTGCTGTTCCCCGGCGTCGTGGAGGCCGCCTACGACCTGGCGTCCCGCTGCGACCTGATGGTGGCGGCCGGGTCCTCGCTGCAGGTGTACCCCGCGGCCGGGCTGCCCGAGGTCGCGCTCGGTCACGGCGCGCAGCTGGTGATCGTGAACGACGAGCCGACCCCGCTGGACCCGGTCGCCACGCTCGTCGTACGAGGGAGGGCGGGGGAGACGCTCGGTCCTGCCGTGGAGGCGGCGCTCAGCTGAGGGCGCGGTCCCGGTGATCGAGCCGGCGCTCCCGGTGATCGAGCCGCGCTCCCGGTGATCGAGCCCGTCGAGATCAGGCCAGGGCGCGGTCGAGCGCCGCGGCGACGTGCAGCGTCGTGCAGGGGAAGACCGGGATCTCGGAGTCGGCCTGCTTGACCAGCAGCTCGAGCTCGGTGCAGCCGATGATGACGCCCTGCGCGCCCGCGTCCCACAGCTCGTCGATCAGCGCGACGACGCGCGTGCGGCTGGTGTCGATGACCTTCCCGTGCACGAGCTCGTCGTAGATGATCCGGTTGACCATCTCGTGGTGCGACTCGTCGGGGACGACCACCTCGATGCCGTGCGAGGCGAACCGGTCGATGAAGAAGCCACGGCTCATCGTGAACGACGTACCGAGCAGTCCGAGCTTGCTCAGCCCGTGCTGCTCGGCGGCTCGGGCGACGACGTCCGCGAGATGCAGGAAGGGCACGTCGAGCGCCGCCTCCACCTGTTCGGCGACTCGGTGGAACGCGGTGGAGCACATGAGCACGAGGTCCGCGCCGGCCGCCTGGACGCCGCGCGCGGCCTCGACGAGGACGGCCGCCACGTCATCCCAGCGCTCCGCCTGCTGCAGCTCGGTCAGCTCGGCGAACTCGACCGACTTCATCACCACCTTGGCGGAGTGCAGCCCGCCCAACCGGTCCTCGACGCCGGCGTTGAGCAGCCGGTAGTACTCCAGGCTGCTCTCCCAGCTCAGTCCGCCGATCAGTCCGATGGTCAGCACGTGCGGAAGTCTGGCACACGGTCCGGGACGTTTACTTCTGTCCGTGCCTCGGGAAAGGGTGGGCCCATGGTCACCTGCCGGTTCGTGCCCCCGTACCTCCTCGAGCGCGTCGCCGCGATGCACCCCGACGCCCACGTCGGCGGGTGCTGCCGCAGCACGCTGGTCCACGACACGGAGCTCCGGCAGCGTCGCGAGTCGAGCCCCGCGGCCACGCCCGGGCTCGCCCCGGCCGCGGTGTTCGACGGGCCGTTCGGGGTGCACTCGGCCGACAACGGCACGTCGTTGCCGGGGCGGCTGGTGCGTGCGGCGGCGGACGACCCCGCCGGCGACGCTGCGGTCGACGAGGCGCACGCCGGTGTCGAGGCGTCGCTGGCGTTGTTCGCGGACGTCTTCGGGCGGACGTCGTACGACGACGCGGGGGCACCGGTCGTCGCGACGGTGCACTACGGCCGCAACTACGACAACGCGTTCTGGGACGGGCGGCAGCTGGTGTTCGGCGACGGCGACGGTCGGGTGTTCACCCGGTTCACCAAGCCGGTGGACGTGCTCGGCCACGAGTTCACGCACGCGGTCACCGAGCACACCGCCGGGCTGGTCTACCAGGGGCAGTCCGGCGCCCTGAACGAGTCGGTGTCCGACGTGTTCGCCTCGTGCCTCAAGCAGCGGCTGCTCGGGCACACCGCCGACCAGGCCGACTGGCTGGTCGGTGAGGGGATCTTCCTCCCGTCCGTGCGCGGCCGGGCGCTGCGGTCGATGGCCGAGCCCGGCACGGCGTACGACGACCCCGCGCTCGGCAAGGACCCGCAGGTGGGGTCGATGGCCGACTACGTCGAGACCACGCAGGACAACGGCGGTGTGCACCTCAACTCCGGCATCCCCAACCGGGCCTACCACCTCGCCGCGGTCGCGCTCGGCGGCAACGCGTGGGAGGGGGTCGGGCGGATCTGGTACGCCGCGCTGACGTCCGGGCTCGGTCCCGACACCGACTTCGCCGCAGTTCGCCGCGGCGACCGTGGCGGCCGCCGGGGACGTCTCGGCCGAGGCGCGCGACGCGGTGGCCGGCGCCTGGGCCGAGGTGGGGGTCGCGGTGCCGTCGGTCGGCGGGCCGGTGCCGGCCGGATCGGGCGCGGGATCCGTCTCGGGCGGCCCTCCCGTCGGCGGGTCCGGGGACCTGGTCGTGGTGACTCGCAGCGGCGGCATCGTCGGCCGGGTGCAGCAGGCCGAGGTCCGGCTCGGCGAGGACCCGCGCACCGCCGACCTGGAGCGCCTGCTGTCCCGCATCGACCTCACGTCCGTGGCCGCGTCCCGCCCGCAGCCGGACCGCTACGTCTACACCTTCGAGGTCGGCGACCGTCAGGTCGTCCTCGGCGAACAGGACCTCACCCCCGACCTCGCCGAGCTCGCCCACCTCCTCCTCGACTGATCCACCTCTCCGACCCCGCCGAGTGTCAGGCTTTGGCCCCGCGAGTGCTTGAATTTGGTCGCGCGAGTGTCAGGGTTTGGTCCGCGCGAGTGCTTGGGTTTGGTCGCGCGAGCGTCAGGGTTTGGTCGCGCGACACGCACGGTTCGGCGGTTCAGCGCGGATCGAGGGCGGCGGCGATCCGGCCGGTCCACTCGGTCACGGCCGCATTGCTCAACATCCATCGCTTGACCACGATCACGGTCCATCCGTGGTCGCGAAGCCACTCACGACGCTCCCTGTCGTGGCGACGTTGCTCTGGTGTGGTGTGGAACGCCACGCCGTCGTACTCGATCGCGATCTTGTGCTTCGGGTACGCCAGGTCCAGCCGGTACGTCGGGACGCCGTCGACGTCCACCCACCACTGAAGCTCGGGCACCGGCAGTCCGGCGTTGATCATCGCCAGCCGGATCCACGACTCGCCGCTGGATTCGGACCGACCGTCGGCGACGGCCACGAGTGCGCGTGCCTGCACCACGCCGCGCCGCCCGCGGAAACTGAGCAGGCCTCGTTGAAGATCGTCCCGGGTCAAGCCGTGGTCCCGCATGAATCCGTCGACTGCCGCCAGTCCCGCGCGCTGAGACAGCCGACAGGCCAGGTCGAGACTGGTGCGCAGCGGAGTCGTGACCTGAAGCCCTTCGACGTCGACGAAGTCGTCCGGAGCGAGATCCCGTGCTCCGCCCGTGCATCCACGCCGAGTGACCCGTCCTCTACCCCGGAGTGCCCACGTCTCGAGCGGAGGAAGCACCTCGAGCTCGCGGTAGTCGAACGTATCGACACCCCAGATCCACGCCGCTGTGCGATCGCACAGCACCACGTGGGGTGCAACCACGAGTCGAGCCGCCTGGCAGCGCAGCTGGATGGTGTCCGGCTCGTCCGCCCCGACGTACACGCCGGTCAGCACCCGGCGCACGGCTCGGCTCGCCTCGAGTGCGCGGAGCCGAGAACGACTGATGCCCAGGTCCTGTGCCTGCCGGCCGGTGAAGGGCGACGGGGGAAGGTCGAGGTCCAAGACGTTGGGGAGTGGGCTGAGCGTCATGGCTGTACGGTCGCCCGGGCAGGGACACCGAGGGCAGCGGAGAGCGCACGGCTGTTGACCAACTACCGGTCGCGGGACCCGTGGACGGAATCCGGTCCTTGGTGCGAACCGTGCGTGTCGCACCACCAAAGGCCAGCACTCGCGGGGCCAAAGCCTGGCACTCGCGGGGCCAAAGCCTGGCACTCGCGGGGCCAAAGCCTGGCACTCGCGGGGCCAAAGCCTGGCTCTCGCCGGGTTAGGGGAAGACGCGGTGGACCTTGTGCTGGGCGGCCTGGGCGCGGGGGCGGATGACCAGCTCGTCGATGTTGACGTGGCTGGGGCGGGTGGCCATCCAGGTGATCGCGTCGGCGATGTCCTCGGCGAGCAACGGCTCGGCGACCCCGGCGTACACCGCGTCGGCCTTCTCCTGGTCCCCACCGAACCGCACGGTGGCGAACTCCTCGGTCTTCACCATGCCGGGGGCGATCTCGCAGACCCGGACCGGCTGGTCGTACAGCTCGAGCCGCAGCGTCTCGCTGACCACCTGGGTGCCGTGCTTGGCGGCGGTGTACCCGGCGCCGCCCTCGTAGGCGATCCGGCCGGCGGTCGAGCCCACGTTGACGATCACGCCCGCTCCGGAGGCGATCAGCGCCGGCAGCAGCGCCTGGGTGACCTGCATCAGCCCGATGACGTTGACCTCGTACATCGCCCGCCACTCGTCGGCCTTGGCGGTCGCGACCGGATCGGCACCGAAAGCGCCGCCGGCGTTGTTGACGAGTACGTCGAGCGTGCCGCCGACCCGATCGGCCAGCGCGGACACGTCCTCGGGCGACGTCACGTCGCAGCGCACCGCGGTGCCGTCGATCTCCTTCGCCAGCGCGGACACCCGGTCCTCACGGCGGGCAGCGCAGTACACGTGGAAGCCCTCGACCGCCAGCCGTCGGGCCGTCGCCGCACCGATGCCGCTGCTGGCCCCTGTCACCACCGCAGTTCGCGTCGCCATGTCGCCATTGTTGCGGGCGGTCAGGATGCCCGGGACGCCGCCCTGCTGCCCGGGCGTGACGCAGAACACGGCACACTACCGGTCATGACTGCGAGCAGATGGGGGTCGGTCGCGGCGCTCCTGGGGGGTGTCGCCTGGGTCGTGTCGGCCGTCCTCGGATGGGGCGAGGAGCAGGAGCAGACCGCCTACCTGGTGGGCCTGGGCCTCGTCGTCGTGGCCCTCGCGTTCGGCGGGTACGCGCTGGTGGCGACGGCACCGGTCTGGCTACGCGCCGTCGTGACGCTGGCCACGCCCGCGCTCGGCTTCGCGGTCTGGCTCACGGTCATGGAGTCGGTCACTCCCGGCTACCTCCCGGTGATCATCGGCGGCGTGGTCCTGGTCGTCGCGGGCGCGATCGGTCTCGGCCGCGGTGCGCAGCGCGACGACAAGCCGGAGCCCCCGCCGGCACACGGCCGCCGGGCCGCCCGCTGAGCGCCGCACTGGTCCGTACCAGCCGCCCGATCCGACCCAACCATGGCGAAGGTAAGGCTTGCCTAATAACCTGACCCGGTGAGCTTCGTCCTTCCCGGCCCCGCGCGACCGGTCGCCCCTGCGCCGCGGCGCGTCGGATTCTGGGACCGGCTGGCCGGGCACGGGGACCGGCCGGCGCTGGTGACCGACGAGGGGACGCTGTCGTACGCCGAGCTGGCGGCCCGCGTGGACGAGGTCGCCACCCTGCTCGGCACCACCCGCAGGCTCGTGCTGCTCGCCGGTGCCAACCGGGTCGAGTCGGTCGTCGCGTACCTCGCCGCCCTCGCCGGCGGGCACCCCGTGATCCTGGTCCCCGGCGACGGCGGCGCCGAGGATCGATGCCGTGGTCGCGGCGTACGACCCCGACGTCGTCGTCACCGACGGCCAGGTCCGCGCGCGGCGTGCCGGCACCGCCCACGACCTGCACCCCGACCTCGCGCTGCTGCTCTCGACGTCGGGGTCGACCGGCTCGCCGAAGCTGGTGCGGCTCTCGCACCGGAACGTGGAGGCGAACGCCGCCGCGATCGCTGAGTACCTCGGCATCCGCGGCACCGACGTCGCCGCCACCACCCTGCCGATGCACTACTGCTACGGCCTGTCCGTGCTGAACTGCCACCTCGCGGTCGGCGCCGGCCTGCTACCTCACCGACCACTCGGTGGTCGACCCGTGCTTCTGGGAGGCCGTGCGCGAGCACCGGGTCAGCTCGTTCGCCGGCGGTGCCGTACACGTTCGACCTGCTCGACCGCGTCGGCTTCGCGGACATGGACCTGCCGTCGCTGCGCTACCTCACCCAGGCCGGTGGCCGGCTCGCGCCCGAGCGGGTCCGCGCGTACGCCGCGCTCGGCCGCCGGCGCGGGTGGGACCTGTTCGTCATGTACGGCCAGACCGAGGCCACGGCCCGGATGGCGTACCTGCCTCCCGACCTCGCCGACCGCAGCCCCGCCAGCATCGGGGTACCCATCCCGGGCGGCTCCTTCGCGCTCGAGCCCATCCCGGAGCTGCCCCTCGAGCCCGGTGACCACGGCGTCGAGGTCGGCGAGCTGGTGTACTCCGGCGCCAACGTCATGCTGGGCTACGCCACGACCCCGGCCGACCTCGGTCTCGGGCGGACCGTCGACACGCTGCGCACCGGCGACGTCGCGCGCCGCACCGCCGACGGCCTCTACGAGGTGATCGGCCGCCGCAGCCGGTTCGCCAAGGTGTTCGGCCTGCGCATCGACCTCGACCAGGTCGAGCGGATGTACGCCGAGCGCGGGCACCTGGTGCTCTGCGCCGACGCCGGCGACCGGCTGCTGCTCGGCACCGACGCCTCGGCCCGGCCAGCCGACCCGGAGGCGCTGCTCGCCGTCGCCAAGGACGACCTCGGGCTGCCGCGCAGCGCCGTCGAGGTGCTCGCGCTCACCGAGCTGCCGCGGCTGCCGAACGGCAAGCCCGACTACCGGTCGCTGGTCGCCCGAGCCCGGGCGAGGGCGGGCGGAGGACTCGAGGCGCACGCTTCGGCGGGCGCGGACGGCCCCGAAGCGTGCGGTTGGGGGGACCCGGGCGGCACCGAAGCGCGCGCTTCGGCGCTGCGCGCGGCCCTCGCCGAGGTCCTCGGCCGACCGGACGTCTCCGACGACGACACGTTCGTCTCCCTGGAGGGCGACTCGCTGTCGTACGTCGAGGCGGCGACCCGGGTGGAGACGGTGCTCGGCACGCTGCCGGCCGGCTGGCACCTGCTGACCGTCGCCGAGCTCGCCGGCCGGGCCGTCGACAACCGCCGCGGCCGCACCCTGGAGACCAACGTCGCGCTGCGCGCCATCGCGATCGTGATGATCGTGGCCACCCACGCCAACCTCCTGGTCGCCGTGGGCGGGGCACACGTGCTGCTCGCCGTCGCCGGCTTCAACTTCGGACGGTTCCACCTCACCGACGCCCCGCGACGCGACCGGGTCCGGCACCTGACCGGCAGCATCGCCCGGATCGTCGTACCGTCCGTGCTCTGGCTCGGCGCGGTCGCCCTCACCACCCGCGACATCGGCTGGACCAACGTGCTGCTGCTCAACGGCGCGCTCGGCCCGTCGTCGTGGGCGGAGCCGCAGTGGTGGTACTGGTTCGTCGAGGCACTCGTCTGGACCCTGGTCGCGCTGGCCCTGCTGCTCGGGGTGCCCTGGGTGGACCGGCTCGAGCGGCGCTGGTCGTTCTGGCTCCCGATGGCCCTGGTGGGCGCCGGGCTGCTCACCCGCTACGACGTCGTCGAGCTTGCCGGCGGCGACGAGATCCACCGCGCGAGCGTGGTGTTCTGGCTGTTCGCGCTGGGCTGGGCGACGGTGAAGGCGACCCGGACGTCGCACCGGGTGCTGGTGTCGGTCGCCGCGGTCGCCACCGTGCCGGGGTTCTTCGGCGACCCGGTCCGCGAGGGCGTCGTGGTCGCCGGCCTGCTGATGCTGGTGTGGCTGCGTGCCGTCCGGGTGCCCGCGCTCGTGGTGCGGGTCGCCGCCGTGCTGGCCTCGGCGTCGCTGTACATCTACCTCGCGCACTGGCAGGTCTACCCGCACCTCGAGGACCGGTTCCCGCTCGCCGCGACCGTGCTGAGCCTGCTCGCCGGCATCGGGTTCTGGCAGGTCACCAACCGGGCCACGCCGTGGGTGCAGCGGCTGGCGGACCGGGTTCAGCGGCCGACGCGCTCGATCAACGCCAGCGCGTCGTGCGGCGCGAAGCCCTTCGCGTCGTTGTCGAAGTAGACGTAGACGTCCCGGCCGTCGTCGGCCCACGCGAGGCAGCGCTCGGCCCACCGGTCCAGCGCCTTCGGCGGTGTAGCCGCTGGCGTACAGCTCGACGTCCCCGTGCAGCCGCACGTACACGTGGTCCGACGTCACCGCGTCCAGCAGCGGCCACCTGCCGGCGGTGTCGGCCACCACCGTCGCGATGTCGTGCCTCTCGAGCAGGGCGGCCGTCTCCTTCTGGGTGAAGGACGCGTGCCGCACCTCCAGCGCGTGCCGCAGCGGCCGGTCGGGGTCGTCGGTGCTGGTCAGCGCCCGGTCGTCGGGGACCTTGTCGTCGTGCCCCTGCGCGATCTCGGCCGCCGCGCCGGCCGTGCGCGGCAGCAGGTCGAAGAACGCCGCCAGCCGCGCCTCGTCGTACCCCAGCATCGGCGGCAGCTGCCACAGGAACGGTCCGGTCTTCGCGCCCAGCGCCAGCACCCCGGACGCGAAGAAGTTGGCCAGCGCGGTCTCGACGCCGGCGAGCTTCTTGAGGTGCGTGATGAACCGGCCGCCCTTGACCGCGAACACGAAGTCGTCGGGAGTCTGCTCGTGCCAGCTCCGGTACGACGACGGGCGCTGGAGGGAGTAGAACGAGCCGTTGATCTCGATGCTGGTGAGCCGTTCGGCGGCGTACGCCAGCTCGTCGCGCTGCCGGAGCCCCTTGGGGTAGAAGTCGCCGCGCCAGGCCGGGATAGGTCCAGCCCGAGATGCCCACGCGTATGCGACTCACGGATCGAGGGTAGAACCCAGGTGGCTCCCGCCGGCGCGGAGCGGACGCGGGAGCCGCGGGAATAGGTGTCCGCGCCCACGGGTTCTCCCCCGTGGACGTGTCCCGGATGTCAGGAGTGGGTGGATGGTGAAGGCCACGTGACCGGCGCTGCGCGCCGGGAGCACGGGCGGGTCGCGATGATCAGCCTGCACACCTCCCCGCTCGACCAGCCCGGGACCGGCGACGCCGGCGGCATGAACGTCTACGTCGTCGAGCTCGCCAAGCGGCTGGCCGCGCGCGGCACGGCCGTCGAGATCTACACCCGCGCGACCTCCTCGTCGCTGCCGCCGAGCGTGCAGGCGTACGACGGCGTCACCGTCCACCACGTGCACGCCGGCCCCTTCGAGGGGCTCACCAAGGGCGAGCTGCCCGGGCAGCTGTGCGTGTTCGCCCGCGAGGTGCTGCGGGCCGAGGCCCGGCACGACCAGGGCTACTACGACGTCATCCACTCCCACTACTGGCTCTCCGGCCAGGTCGGCGCGCTGGTGCGCGACCGCTGGGGTGTGCCGCTCGCGCACTCGATGCACACGATGGCGAAGGTGAAGAACGAGTCCCTCGCCGAGGGCGACACCCCCGAGCCGGAGGGTCGGGTGATCGGCGAGGAGCAGGTCGTCGAGGCCGCCGACATGCTGATCGCCAACACCGACATCGAGGCCAAGCAGCTGGTCAACCTGTACGACGCCGACCCCACCCGGGTCGAGGTCGTGCACCCCGGCGTCGACCTCTCCGTCTTCCGACCGGTCCCCGGCGCCCGGCAGCGCGTCGGCGTCCCCGAGGACGCGGTGGTGCTGATGTTCGCCGGCCGGATCCAGCCGCTCAAGGCGCCCGACGTGCTGCTCCGCGCGGTGGCGCTGCTGCTCGAGCGGGACCCCGCGCTGCGGCGCCGGCTCGTCGTCCCGGTCGTCGGCGGCCCCTCCGGCAGCGGCCTCGAGCACCCCGAGTCGCTGGCCCAGCTCGCCGAGCGCTCGGCATCGCCGACGTGGTCCGGTTCGTGCCGCCGGTCGCGCAGTCGACGCTGGTCGACTGGTACGCCGCGGCCACGCTGGTCTGCGTCCCGTCGTACAACGAGTCCTTCGGGCTGGTCGCGGTCGAGGCCCAGGCCGCCGGTACGCCGGTCGTGGCCGCCGCCGTGGGCGGGCTGACGACCGTCGTCCGCGACGGCGTCTCCGGGCTGCTCGTCGACGGCCACGACCCCGCCGACTACGCGGCCGTCATGCAGCGCGTGGTCGGCCAGCCGGCGACTGCGCGAGCAGCTGTCCCGCGGGGCGGTGCGGCAGGCCGGCGAGTTCGCCTGGGAGCGCACCGCCGACCGGACCGTCGAGGTCTACCGGCAGGCGGTCCGCGCGATGCGCGACGACCTCGCGGAGCTGCGCCGGTGAGCGACGCGGTCACCGAGCAGCAGCGCGCCGCCGAGGTGGTCCGCGCGACCCTCGCCGACCACGACCTGGAGTGGCAGGAGATCCCGAAGCCGGGCAGCGGTGTGTTCGCCGTCGTGCTGCCCGGCGAGAAGAAGCTGCAGACCCCGGTCCGGCTCGACGTCGGGCAGCACGCGCTCGGCGTGCACGCCTTCGTGGCGCGGCATCCCGACGAGAACCACGAGCGCGTCTACCGCTGGCTGCTCGAGCGCAACCTGAAGATGTTCGGGGTCGCGTTCGCCGTCGACCACATGGGCGACATCTACCTCGACGGTCGGCTGCCGCTCTCGACCGTGACGCCCGAGGAGGTCGACCGGCTGCTCGGCGCGGTGCTCACCTACGCCGACGAGTCGTTCAACACGATCCTCGAGCTCGGCTTCGCCACCTCGATCCGCAAGGAGTGGGAGTGGCGGCTCTCGCGCGGGGAGTCGACGCGGAACCTCGAGGCGTTCCGCGGCTGGCTCGACCGGCCCGCCGACTGACCCCGGGCCGTGACCGCCGGCCGACCCCCATCTGAAAGCGGAGTCATGGCCGTTCTGCGGGCCGCCGGCGCGCCGTCGAGTCCCATCACTCCGCTGCACATGCGGCGTCCGGGGGCGACGACGGGCCAGGGCGACGCCGACCAGGCACAGCGCCCCGCCGACGTAGGCCAGGGTCGGCGGCGTCTCGTCGAGCAGCAGCCACGCCATCAGCACGGTGATCGGCGGCACGAGGTAGGTCGTGACGCCGAGGCTGCTCGCGCTCATGTGGGTGAGCGCGTAGGCGTAGGTCGTGAACGCGATCGCGGTGGGGAACACCCCGAGGTAGACCACCCAGCCGACGTCCGCCGCGGACGCGGAGCCCAGGTCTGTCGACCAGCGCCGGCGCGAACGGCAGGCATGCGACCGCGCCGACGGTGCACGCGACCCAGGTGACCTGGAGGGCGGGAGCCGGGCATCAGCGGCTTCTGCAGGATCACGCTCACGGAGTACACCGCCGCCGAGAGCAGGCACAGCAGCACCCCGACCACGTCGCGGTCGCCGCCCGACCGTCCGGCTGGTCGCGAGGCTGATCACCGCGACGCCGGCGAACGCGACCACGAGGCCCGACCCACAGCGCGAGCGTCGACCGCTCGCGGAGGAACCACACCGCCAGCACCGCGATCAGCACCGGCGCGACCTGGATCAGCATCGCGGCGGTGCCCGCGTCGACCCGGCGCTCGCCCTCGTTGAGGGCGACGTTGTAGACGCCGAACCACAGCAGCCCGATCGCGACCAGCGGCAGCCAGTCGGCACGTCGCGGCCTGCGCCAGGCCCGCCGCGCGAGCAGCACCGCCCCGAGGGCGACCGAACCGACCACGAGCCGGCCCAGCGACAGCGCGCCGGGGCCGATGTCCTCGCCGAGGTGCCGGATCGCGACGAACGCGGACGCCCAGAACACCAGCGTGGTGCCGACGGCGAGCAGCGGAAGGAGGGCGGGCCGATCTGTCACCCGGGGAGCCTATGCGCGCCCACCGACATCGCATCGACCGAGATATGCCCGCAGGGTCAGCGTGTCCAGCTTGTAGCCCAGCCCGCGCACGGTGACGAGGTACCGCGGCGCCGCCGGGTCGGGCTCGATCTTGGCCCGCAGCCGCTTCACGTGCACGTCGAGGGTCTTGGTGTCGCCGACGTAGTCCGACCCCCACACCCGGTCGATCAGCTGCCCGCGGGTGAGCACCCGGCCGGGGTTGCGCAGGAACATCTCCAGGAGCTCGAACTCCTTCAGCGGCAGCTTGGTGTCGTCGCCGTTCACGGTCACGACATGCCGCTCGACGTCCATCCGCACCGGGCCGGCCTCGAGGGACGTGGACGCCGACTCCACGTCCTGACCGCGCCGCAGCACCGCCCGGATGCGGGCCACCAGCTCGCGCGGGGAGTACGGCTTGGTGACGTAGTCGTCGGCGCCGAGCTCGAGCCCGACCACCTTGTCGACCTCGGAGTCCTTCGCGCTGACCATGATCACCGGCACGTTCGACATCTGCCGGATCCGCCGGCACACCTCGGTGCCGGGCAGCCCCGGCAGCATCAGGTCGAGCAGCACGATGTCGGCGCCGGTCCTCTCGAACTCCGTCAACGCGTCCGGGCCGGTGGCCGCGAGCGACACCTCGAAGCCCTCCTTGCGGAGCATGTACGCCAACGCGTCGCTGTAGGACTCCTCGTCCTCGACGACGAGCACTCGGGTCACGGCTCGGGCTCCTCGCGGCGGTCGGCGGTGATGGGCGCTCCAGGAACCATCGTCGTACGACGCGGCAGCTCGAGCGTGAACGTCGAGCCGTGCCCCTCGACCGACGAGACCCGCACCTCACCGCCGTGGGAGGCGGCGACGTGCTTCACGATCGAGAGTCCGAGACCGGTGCCGCCGGTGGAGCGGTGGCGGGCCGGGTCGACCCGGTAGAACCGCTCGAAGATCCGGTCGATCTCCTCCGGCGGGATGCCGATGCCCTGGTCGGTGACGCTGAGCTCCACGCTGGTCTCGCCCGGGCTGGCGGCCACGACGACCCGGCTGTCGTCGGGGGAGTAGGCGACGGCGTTCGACACCAGGTTGCCCAGGGCCAGCGCCACCTCGTCGGCGTGTCCGAGGAGCTTCAGACCGCGCGCACCGTCCTGCACCACCTCGATGCCCCGGGACTGGGCGTCGATCGCGCTCTGGTCGATGGCGCGGGCGACCAGGGTGTCGACGTCGACGGGCTGCGGATCGAGGAGCGGGTCGTCGCCCTGCAGACGGGAGAGCTCGATGATCTGCTGGACGAGTCGGGTCAGGCGGGCGCTCTCCGTCTGCATCCGTCCGGCGAACCGGGTGACCGCCTCCGGGTCCTCGGCCGCCTCCTCGACCGCCTCGGCCAGCAGGTTGAGCGCCCCGACGGGGGTCTTCAGCTCGTGGGAGACGTTGGCGACGAAGTCGCGGCGGATCGCCTCGACCCGCCGCTCGCGGGTGCGGTCCTCGACCAGGGCGAGCACAAGCCGGCTGGACAGGGGAGCGACGCGCGCGGTCACGTGCAGGGGCGGCCCGTCCTGGACCCGGTGCATCACCAGCTCGGTGTCGCGGATCTGCCCGTCCCGGCGTACCTGCCGGACCACGTCGACGAGGTCCGGGACGGTCAGCGCGTCACCGCTGACCAGGCCCAGGACGTGCGCCGGCGCGGAGGCCTTGACCACCCGGTCCCGCTCGTCGACGACCAGCGCGCTCGACCGGAGCACGCCGAGGACCGTGGCGACACCGGGAGGCACCGCCGGCTCCGGCTGCGGCGGGACCGCGTGCATCTGCCGTTCGGAGATGCGGAACGCCAGCACGACGCCGGCACCGAGCACGGCCCCGAGCAGAGCGAAGAGCAGCCCCTGCGTCGCGGTGTCCACGTCATCGATCGTACGCACCGGGTCGCCGGGTGCTCGCCGCCGCGACGGCCTCTGACCTGCGGGTTCGCCGACTGTTCATCTGGCGTTCACGTCTCGTCGCGGTCCCGTCACCGACATGCTCGATCAACCGCCTACCGCCCTGCCATGATGAGGCGGTGACGTCGCCCGGTACCGCCACCGGTCTCGACCACGTGGGGCGTTTCGCCCGCGCCGCCGAGCGATTCGCGGACCTGGTGGCCGCGGTCGATCTCGGCGCGCCGGTGCCCCACTGCCCGGGGTGGACGGCGTACGACGTGGTCACCCACCTCGGCAACGTGCACGCGTGGGCCGCCACCATCGTCGAGACCGGTCTCAAGGCGCCGACCCAGGACGACGCCCCTCGCACGCACCGGGCCCGGGTCGTCCGCGACTGGTACTCCGGCAAGGCCGAGGACCTCTACCGGGTGCTCCGCGGCACCGACCCGGAGCGACCGTGCTGGAACTTCGCGTTCGGCGCGGGCGTCGCCGGCTTCTGGGGCCGCCGCCAGCTCCACGAGACCACGATCCACACCGTCGACCTCGACCCGCCTCCCGGGGTACGACGCAGGTGGCGCCGCAGGTCGCCGCCGACGGGGTCGACGAGGTGCTCACCGTGTTCCTGCACCGGATGCACATGCGCGGCCACCCCGCGGCCCTGACCGCTCCGCTCTGCCTGGTCTGCGAGGACACCGGCAACGCGTGGACGCTGACGCCGCGCGTGGCCCGCGGCGAGCCGGATCTGGCCGTCCCGGTCCAGCCGCGGGGCTCGGCCGCGGAGGCCGCGCCGGCGCTGGCCGTCGACGGCCCGCCCGTCGTCGTCGACCGCCGGCACCCGGGCGCCGACCGGGTCTCCGCGCCGGCCGACGTGCTCTACCGGGCGCTGTGGAAGCGCGGGCCGACCGACGCGCTCACCCGCACCGGCGACCTGGCCCGGATCGACGCGTTCCTGGGGTCGCGGCTCGTTCCGTGAGCCTTCCACTGGACGACCGGACGCGTCCTTTGGGTAGTTTGTGACCGAAACGGCCGGAACCGGACCGGCCGACACCACCACGGGGAGCACGCCTTGGGAGACGTAGCCATGTCCGCGCAGGCGGCGGCGCAGATCAAGAACCGGTTCAACGACCTGAGCGCCGAGTTCCACAACACCCGCGCCAGCATCGTGTCCCACGCGTCCGGGGTGACGGCGGCGTGCGGCGAGTTCAGCGGCTCGGTCGCCGACGGCAACGACACGTTCGAGATCTCGTGGCGGGAGACGTTCGACGCCTGCCGCACCGCCGCCGCGGTCATCGCCGGCAACACCAACACGTTCGAGGTCGAGCTCGACCGCCTCGACCAGGACTACGGCCACACGCCGACCCTCTGAGGACGCCGGGATGAGCAAGCACTTCACCCTCGACGTCGACCCCGACGGGCTGCGCCAGGTCGCGACCCGGCTGGGCACCCTCAAGTCCCACATCGAGACCAAGGCGCGCACGGTCAAGGGCACGCCCGGCGAGATCGGGGACTCCTGGACCGGCGCCGCCGCGACCTCGATCAAGGACGAGATGACCGGGCTCGGCACCGCCATGGACCGCTACGGCGACAAGCTGCAACCGGCCATCGAGGCGCTGCGGTCCCTCGCCCGCGACTACGACGACGCGCTCGCGCGGCTGCCCGAGCTCAACCGCAAGTGGGACCAGGCCGAGACCGACTACCAGAACGCCCTCGACGCCAACCAGCGGCGGGTCGAGCAGACCGAGCAGCAGTGGCGCGACGACGGCATGACGATCAACCGGACGCTCCAGCACGAGCTCTCGGAGATGCGCAACAGCGGCGCCTCCACCGCCGGCGACGCCCGCCGGCAGACCCAGCACAACCTCGAGATCGACTTCGGGTACATGAAGCAGTGGCTGGCCCAGCAGACCCGGGCGCTGGGCGGCACCCTCGCCGACGCCGTACCCGTGCCCATCGACGCCGACACGCTCGAGCGCTGGCGCGCGGGCGAGGACCCGCACGTCCCGCTCGACCAGCTGCTGGGCGGGATGAGCCTGACCAAGCAGATCAAGGACGCCGAGCGCGAGGCCGAGCTCGAGGCAGCCGCGCTCGAGGAGGTCCGGCCCGACATCGAGGCGCTCAACGAGGCGATGGAGGACGGCGACCCGGAGGCGATCCAGGAGGCCCTCGACGCGATCGGTGAGCACGCCGACGACGAGTACTACGCACGCGCGCTGGTCCGCGAGCTGGGCGCCGACGGCGTGCACGAGGTCTACAACAAGATCGAGGAGCTCGTCGAGGGCGACGAGGTCTACATGGAGGAGTTCTGGCCGCACCTCGAGGGCTTCAACGACGCCGTGGCCCACGGCATGGAGGCCTTCGACGGGGAGGAGTTCGCGTCGTTCATGGAGCAGATGAACGACAACGACTACTTCCAGCGCCAGCTCGCGCTGATCGCGGGGTCGGACTACGCCGGCGGCAAGGTCAGCTCGGCCGCGATGGCCTACTACTCGCAGGTCTACATCTCCGACGGCGGCGCCGGCATGGGCCGGACGATGTATCCCGAGGTCTTCCACTACGCCTACGACCTGCAGAACGAGGACATGCTCGAGGTCTGGGACGCGAAGGCGTCCGGCGACGACCTGGCCGCCTACTTCCAGCACATGGACGAGGGTGACCGCAAGGATCTCCTCGACCACCTGCTCGTCTTCAGCCGCAATGGGTCGCCGATGGTCGGCGACGGCGAGTGGGAGCGGCTGGCCCAGCTGTACGGCGAGACGTTGGGCTCGTTGCGCGACCAGGGCAACGCCGCGGTCGGGGTCGAGGGTGCGACGTACCCGACCGACGCGGTGGAGACGCTGCTGGAGTACGTCTGGGCGCCGAGCAACACCCTCGACGCCGACGCCTACAAGCAGTACGTCGCGGACGTCGTCAACGACCCGGAGTTCCTCACCTGGTACATCCGCGACGTCATCGACGACGGCGCCAGCCCACGCACCCTCAACACCGCCATCGACTTCGCCGGCGGGAACGCCGACGACCTGATGGAGGACATCATCGAGTACCAGGTGTCCACCGGGGTCGACGACGCGGAGATCGCCGAGTTCGTCGGCTTCATGCTCCGCACCGAGGAGCTGCTCGGCGACGAGATCAAGCTCGGCGGCGTGCTCAAGAGCCTGCTCGAGAGCGGCGTCTCGGCGGGAGTGAAGCACCCCGCCACCGGGCCGGTGCTCGGTGTCTTCAACGCGCTGCTCGCCGAGTACGAGCGGATGGAGGGCAACATCCAGGCGTGGGAGGACGCGATGGGCGACAACGAGCTGCACAACCAGCTCGGCTTCGCGCTCTACGTCCGCATCTACGGTCAGCCTCCGGAGTTCGAGCAGTGGCTCACCGAGCACGGTCGCGAGGACGACAAGGACGCCATGGTGGACTTCCTGCAGGAGCAGAAGACCGAGGGGACCGACCTCTACAACGAGATCAACGCCCTGGTCGACATCATCGACGAGAGCAGGGACGAGGAGTAGATGCGACGCGGCATCTCGGGGGCCATCCTGGCGGCGACGTTCGTCCTGCTCGCTGCCTGCGACGGCGGCGGTGGCGTCGCCGAGCAGGGCGACGACTCCGCGTTCGCGGACTGTGTGGAGCAGGCCGGCCTCTCCCTCGACGGGTCCGAGGAGTGGTCGGAGGCCGAGGAGCGCGAGTTCCTCTCCCAGCCCGCGGTGCTCGACTGCGTGGTGTCCGACGTACCCGAGGACGAGCGGGCCGACCTGCTCGCCCGCGCGTTCCCCGACGACGGCGGCGACGACGAGGCCGCCGACGAGGCGAGGGTGGCGAAGACCGAGGCGCTGGTGGCGTACGTGTCCGCGCGTGCCGACCGGCCCCGCGACGAGGTCGTCGCCGACGCCGCCGCGCTGATGGACGCCTTCGGGTGGGACGACGTCGACCCGTGGGTGGGTCCGCGCAAGCAGGTGGCGCTGGCCGTGGTGCGGGCCGATGGCGGTGCCGCGGCGTACGACGCGTGGCTCGCCGACACCGGGCGCGAGGACGACTACGAGGGGCGCATCGACTTCGTGCAGGAGCAGGAGACCGAGGGCACCCCGCTCGCCGACGAGGTGCGGGCCCTGGCCGACGACCTCCGGTCCGCGCAGGCCTGAGTCCGGGTCGGCCGCCGCCCAGCACGGCACGCCTCCTCACCGGCGGGAGGTGTCGGGAAATGCGTTCGCCGGGTGTCGGTGCGGCGCACTAGGTTCACGTGCATGCGCGACGACTCGCACGTGGTCCGGGCTCACGACCTGCGCCGCAGCTACCGCACCCGCACCGGCACGTTCCGTCGGGAGAAGAAGGAGGTCGAGGCCGTCCGCGGCGTCACCTTCGGCATCGAGCCGGGTGAGCTGTTCGGCCTGCTCGGTCCCAACGGCGCCGGCAAGACCACGACGATCAAGATGCTGATCACGCTGCTGCTGCCCACCGGCGGGTCCGCGCAGGTGCTCGGCCACGACGTGGTGACCGACGCCCGGGAGGTGCGCCGGCACATCGGCTACGTGTTCGGCGGCGACCGCGGTCTCTACGAGCGCCTCAACGCCCTCGACAACCTGCGCTACTTCGCCGAGCTCTACGGCGTCCCGCCGCGCGAGCAGCGCCAGCGCATCGGCTCGCTGCTCGAGATGGTCGGCCTCACCGGCCGTGAGAAGGAGCGGGTCGAGGGGTTCTCCCGCGGCATGCGCCAGCGGCTGCACATCGCGCGCGGGCTGCTGCACGACCCGGAGGTGCTGTTCCTCGACGAGCCCACGATCGGGATCGACCCCGTCGGTGCCCGCGAGCTGCGCGCCACGATCGCGCTGCTGCGCGAGCAGGGCAAGACGATCCTGCTGACCACGCACTACATGTTCGAGGCCGACGAGCTGTGCGACCGGATCGCGGTGATCCGCGACGGCCTGATCGTGGCCGAGGGCACGCCGGCCGACCTCAAGCAGCGGGTCACCGCCGGTCACGTCGTGGAGGTGGAGACCTTCGGGGTGACCGACGCCGCCGTCGACGCCGTACGCACCGTCGCGGGCGTCCGCACCGCGGCCGTCGAGAACCGCGGCCAGGCGCAGGTGCTGATCGTGCAGGTGGAGCCGGGCTCGGAGGTGACGTCGTCGGTGCTCGGCCACCTCGGCGGGGTCAACGTGGGCCGGGTGAGCTCGCGCGAGCCGACGCTGGAGGACGCCTACGTGGAGCTGGTCTCGACGGGCTCGACCACCGCGGTGACGGCGTGAGGATCCTGCGGCTGCTGGCCGTCTCCTACTGGCTGCACCTGAAGATGATCGCGGTCTCGGTGTTCGACGGGGTTTTCCAGGTGATCTGGCCGCTGTACTTCGCGACCGTCGCGTTCCTGCTCTACGGACGCTCCGACGACGAGCGGGTGCTGGTGTACGCCGGGCTGGGCGCGGCGGTGATGGGCATCTGGTCGGTCGTCACGACCACGGCCAGCAGCCTGCTCCAGCGGGAGCGCTGGCTCGGCACGCTCGAGCTGCTGGTGGCCTCGCCCACCCGGTTCGCGCTGATCCTGGTGCCGATCACGACCGCGATGGCCTCGCTCGGGCTGTTCAGCCTCGGCTCCACGCTGCTGTGGGCCTGGCTGCTGTTCGGCATCACCGTGCCGGTCGCGAGCCCGCTCGCGTTCGCGGTCTCGATCGTGGTGTCGATCTTCTCGGTGGCGCTGCTGGGCTTCCTGCTGTCCGTGGCGGTGGTGCGCTACCGGACCGCGTGGGCGATGGGCAACATGCTCGAGTACCCCGGCTGGCTGCTCTGCGGCTTCCTGGTGCCGCTGGCGTTCTTCCCGGCCTGGGTCACCTGGATCGCCTACGCGTTGCCGCCGACGTGGGGGATGGCCGCGATCCGGGCGTCGGCGGCCGGACAGTCCCCCTGGTCCGACGTACTCATGTGCCTGCTCACCGGTGCCGCCTACGGGCTGGTCGGTGCGTTCGTCTCCGAGGCCGTGCTGCGGTCCGCCCGCCGGCACGCGACGCTGTCGCTCACATGAGGAGGCCGCGATGAGCACCCCACGAAACCACTCGCTCCGCTCGCGCTTCCGCGGGGACCCCGCATGACCTCGCTGCGGATCTTCTTCGTCGGCGGCCTGATCAGCTTCCGGGCGCTGTTCAACTGGCTCAGCCCGTGGATCTACGTGCCGTCGATGCTGGTGGCGCCGATCGTGCAGATCCTGCTGTTCGCCTACATGGGCCGCGCCGCGGGCGTGGAGTCCGACGAGTTCTACCTGATCGGCAACGCGGTGCAGTACTCCGCGATCCCGTGCCTGTTCGCGATGGCCAACACCGTCGCGGGGGAGCGCTACACGCAGACGCTCGGCATCGTGCTGGTCACCCCGGCCAACCGGGTGGCGCTGTTCCTCGGCCGGTCACTGCCGGTGGTGGTCAACGGCGCGATCGTGTCGATGTTCTCGCTGGTGGTCGGTGCGCTGCTGCTCGGCGTGCGGCTGCCGGCCGGGTCGTGGCTGCCGCTGGCGGTGATCATCCTGATCGCCGCGGTCTCCTGCACGGGCCTGGGGCTGGCGAACGCCGCGCTCGGGCTGCGGGTGCGCGAGACGGCGGTGATGTCCAACGTGCTGTTCGGCTTGCTGCTGATCTTCAGCGGCGCCAACGTCCCCGTCGACGCGCTGCCCGGCGTGGATGGCCTCGGTGTCGCAGTGGCTCCCGCTCACGCACGCGATCGAGGCGGCCCGCGAGGTCGCCGCCGGCGCCACGCTCGGCTCGGTGTCCGGCCTGATCGGCCGCGAGCTCGGCCTCGGGATCCTCTACGGCGCGATCGGTCTGCTCGCGCTCCGGCTGCTCGAGGTGGAGGGCCGCCGCCGCGCGACGCTGGAGATCCAGTAGCGCCCGCCTGATCACGAGTGACCCAATTACCACGGTCCCCTGGTGATCTACCGCTTCCCCATGTGATTTCACCCCGGGGAGCGGGCAATTACCACGGGACCGTGGTAATTGGGCTCCAGCGAATCAGCGCCCCTGGCTCGCCACCGCGGCGATCGCGTCGGCAGCCGCGTCCGGGTCGAGGTACTCGCCGCCCTTCTGCACGGGGCGCATGTCGGCGTCGAGGCGGTACACCAGCGGGATGCCGGTGGGGATGTTCAGCCCGACGACGGCGTCCTCGGACATCCCGTCGAGGTGCTTGACCAGCGCGCGCAGGGAGTTGCCGTGGGCGGCGATGCAGACGGTGCGGCCGGCCCGCAGGTCGGGCACCACGGCGTCGTACCAGTACGGCAGCATCCGGTCGACCACGTCGGCGAGGCACTCGGTGCGCGGCTTGAGCTCGTCGGGCAGCGCGGCGTACCGCTCGTCGCCGCTCTGGCTGAACTCCGAGTCGTCGTCGAGCGGCGGCGGCGGGGTGCTGTAGGAGCGCCGCCAGAGCATGAACTGCTCCTCACCGAACTCCTCGAGCGTCGCCTTCTTGTCCTTGCCCTGCAGGGCGCCGTAGTGCCGCTCGTTGAGGCGCCAGGACCGGCGCACCGGGATCCAGTGCCGCTCGCAGGCGTCGAGGGACAGCTGGGCGGTGGTGATCGCGCGGCGGAGCACCGAGGTGTGCAGCACGTCGGGCAGCACGCCTGAGGAGGCGATCAGCTCGCCGCCGCGGACCGCCTCGTCGCGGCCCTTCTCCGACAGCGGCGACGTCCACCCAGCCGGTGAAGAGGTTCTTGGCGTTCCACTCGCTCTCGCCGTGGCGGAGCAGGACCAGCGTGTGCTCAGCAGTCATGCGGGCAGCCTAGTGCGGGCCGCCCGGACGGTCCGGGTCAGGAGACGGGGACCTCGTCGTACGGCGGCTCGTCGGAGGCCACCACGGGTACGTCGAGGCTGAGCGACCGGGCCCGGTCGAACTCGAACGTCAGCGGCACGAACGCGCCGGGGGTCACCGTCTCCCCGGTGACGCTCAGCAGCCCGTCGTCGAGGACGAGCACCCCGCCAGCGGGGATCGTCGTGTCGCCGCCGACCTCGACCTGCACGCCCTCGCCCGTCACACCCGCCAGCGTGTCGTCCTCGTCCTGGTTGTTGTTGGCGAGGGTGACGACCACGGTGCCGGTGCCGTCATCGCCGGAGACGATGACGGTGTTGAGCACGTCGACCTCGCCCTCCTGGACGTTGACCCCCACGGCCGGGTTGTAGACCTGGTCGGTGGGCGCGTCGAAGCCGCAGCCGGTGAGGCCCAGAGACAGCGCCGGCAGCCCGAGTGCGACGGCTGCGGTGGCGGTGCTGCGACGAACGTTCACGAATCGGTCCTCTCCGGTACGGCTGGGGCGGCCCGGAGTCTATCGGCCGCGCGTGACCCGTGTGGCGACGACGTGCGGCGCCCAGCTACTGGCGCAGCCCCACGGTGAACGCAGCGACCACCAGCCCGGCACCGACCAGCACCGTGTAGCCGACCGAGATCCACAGCAACCTCGGGGCGCCGATGCGCAGCGCGATCCGCAGCGGCAGGTGCCGGACCCCGGTCTCCTTGTCCTCGACCAGGTCGGGCAGGGCGTTGAGGAAGTGCACGCCGACGCCGAACAGCGCCGCCAGGACCGTCATCTCGACGGTCGGCGGCGAGCCGTGCATCCCGCCGCCGAGTCCGCCGTACGACAGGAAGGCCGGCAGCAGACCGAAGCTGACGGCGTACGGCAGCCAGGACAGCCAGGTGCGCTTGAACCAGAAGTTGTAGAGCCAGGCGCTGGCCACCGCCGCTAGATGGGCGATGCCGGCGTAGGTGCCGTTGGCGATGGACAGCGGTACGACGAGGAGGGTGGCGACGGCCGCCGCGAACGCGACGGTGCCCGGATCCACCCAGCCCATCGCGACCGGCTTGTCCTGGCGGCCCACCTGACGGTCCCGCTGCCGGTCGACCAGGTCGTTGATCCAGCCGACCGTGAGCTGACCGGTGAGCACGGTGGCGGCGACCAGGACGCACTCGCGGGTGCCGCGACCGGACAGCGCCGCGGCGGCGGTGAGCGCCACCGTCATGGTGGCGGCCGGAAGCGGGTGCGCGGCCAGCGCGAGGGAGACGGTCTGCCCGCGCTGCTTCCGGAACTTCATGGAGCGCAGTATTGACCAGCGCGGGCCGCGGCCGTGGGACGCGGGCCCACCACCGCGGCTTTACGGCGCCGACGGTGTCACAACGAAACGGGCACCCTTCGCGTAACGGACAGGGAAGGTTGCGCCCTGCACATGAATCCGCCATCTGTCAAGACCCAATGTGCCCTCTGACCTGCACAAACGCGAAAAGGGTCGGTCCGGCGACGTGTTAGACTAGTCACCTAGGAAGGGGTACTTGGCACATGACATTTACCGTGGGCGAAACGGTTGTTTACCCGAATCACGGCGCAGCGGTCATCGAGGACATCGAAACCCGACAGATCAAGGGGGAGGACAAGCAGTACCTCGTATTGCGCATCGTCGCCCAACAGGATCTGGTGGTGCGTGTCCCGGCTTGCAACCTGGACCTCGTCGGCGTCCGTGACGTCGTCGACAAGGAGGGCCTGGACCGAGTCTTCGACGTCCTGCGCGCCGCACACACCGAGGAGCCGACCAACTGGTCGCGTCGCTACAAGGCGAACCTCGAGAAGCTGCACTCCGGCGATGTCATGAAGGTGGCCGAGGTCGTGCGCGACCTCTGGCGCCGGGAGCGTGACCGCGGCCTGTCGGCCGGCGAGAAGCGGATGCTGGCCAAGGCGCGCCAGATCCTCGTCTCCGAGCTCGCGCTCGCCGAGCACACCAACGAGGACAAGGCCGAGGCCCTCCTCGACGAGGTGCTCGCTTCCTGACCCGCTGTCGTTGAGATGCCCCCGGACCACCCACGGTCCGGGGGCATCTCGCTGTTCCGCCCGGACTGGCGGCCGTTAGTTAGGTAAGGCTAACCTGCCGCCATGACCGCAACAGCTGTCGACGTCCCGGTGTGGCGCTTCTACGACGTGAGCGTGGCCCGGGTGCGACGCCTCAGCCCGAGCTTCGTCCGGGTCACCTTCGCCGGCGACGACCTGCTCGAGCTCGCCGACAACGGCTACGACCAGCGGGTCAAGCTGCTGCTCCCCGCTCCCGACGGCGGTTTCGCCCACCTAGCCAGCGGCCCGTCCTGGTACACCGACTGGCGCCGGCTGCCTGATGAGCGTCGCCCGCCGATCCGCACCTACACCGTGCGCGAGGTGCGCACCCTTCCGTCCGGGGCCCGCGAGGTCGACATCGACATGGTGCTGCACGGCGAGACCGGCCCGGCCTCCCGGTTCGCGGCGCGCGCCGAGCCCGGTGACCGGGCGATGCTGCTCGGCCCGAACAGCCGGTACGCCGGACGGCACGGTGGCCTGGAGTTCCGCCCCCCGGCCGGCCACGTCGGACCGACCCTGCTGGCCGGCGACGAGACCGCCGTGCCCGCCCTGCTGTCGATCCTCGCGGCGCTGCCCGAGGGCGCGAACGGCGAGGCGGTGCTCGAGGTTCCCGCCGCCGGCGACATCACCGAAGTACCCGTCCCGCCTGGCGTCCGCGTGACCTGGCTGGTGCGCGGCGACGCCGAGTCCGGGTTGGCCGACGGTGTGCGCGAGGCGGTGGCCCGGATCGGGCTGGTCGCACGCCCGAAGCTCGTCGCGGCGCCCGACCCGGAGACGGCCGCGGACGGCGAACCGCTGTGGGACGTGCCCGAGGAGGCGTCCCGCGCCGGCGTCTACGCGTGGCTCGCGGGCGAGTCGACCGTCATCACCGGGCTGCGCCGCTACCTCGTGCGCGACCTCGGCGTCGACCGCGCCGGAGTCGCGTTCATGGGCTACTGGAAGCGCGGCCGGGCCGAGTGCTGAGCGCCGTGGGGGTCGTCCCGCTCGAGGGCCGCGGCGACCTGCCTCTCGCGGAGCTGCACGGCGAGCCGATGTTCGTGCACCCGGCGCGCGCTCTCCGTGCGGCCGGCGTACGGCGCGTGGTGGTGACGACCACCGCGGACCTGGAGACCCGCGTCCGGCAGGCCGTCGCCGGTGCCCGGCTCGACGTCGAGCTGGCGGACGGCTCCACCTGGTGGGCCGGGGCGCCTGCCCAGCAGCGGCTGGTGCTCGCCGACCCGCTCTGCCCGCTGGTCCCCGCCGAGTTCGTCAGGCGCCTGCTGCTGGACACCTCCGACGACACGGCGGTGGCCGGGTTCCGTCCGGTCACGGACACCGTCAAGACGGTCGTCGACGCGCGGGTCGCGGGGACGATCGACCGGGAAACCCTCGCGGTCGTCGCGTCACCCGTGGTCCTCCCCGCACGCCCGTCCGCCGACGAGCCTCCGCCGATCCACGACTTCGCGCTGCTCGTCACCTGGCTGCGCGGGCACGGGCCGGTGCGGCTGGTCGAGGCCCCGGCGATCGCGCGCCGGGTCGCGGACCTGTCGGCGCTGCGGGTCCTGGAGTCCGTCGACGACCTCGGTGGCTTCCGGTCTCCCGCCTGAGTCTCCGCCGGCGTCAGCCGGACGTGGCGAGCAGCCGCTCGGCCAGCGCCAGGTCCTCCGGGAACGTGATCTTGATGTTCCGCGCGTCGCCGGGGACGCAGTGCACCGGCAGGTCGGTGTAGTGCTCGATGCAGCTTGCCGTGTCGGTGCCCACGAAGCCGTCCCGGTCCGCCGCGGCGTAGGCCCCCAGCAGCGGTCCGGCCCGGAACGCCTGCGGTGTCTGCACCGCGACGGTCCGCTCGGTGACCGGGCCGCCGTCGGCGCCCTGCGGATGAGCGCCGGTTGGTCGACGACCGGGAGCGCCCCGCCGTGGCGGGCGGCGGACTCGATGACGGCGCGGAAGAGGTCGGCCGACGCCAGCGGCCGGGCGGCGTCGTGGATCACGACGACGTCGATGTCCCCGCGCTCGATCGCCGGCCGCAGGGCGCCCAACGCGTGCCACTCCGAAGCATGGCGTGACGGTCCGCCGGTGACCACGATGACGTCGACCCCCGCGGGGTGTGACGCCAACGCCTCGCGGACGGCGTCCTGGTCGCCGTCGCGGATCACGAGTACGACGGGACCGACGCCGGGGAGCGCCGCCGCCCGGCCGACCGCCCAGGCGAGCACCGGGCGCCCCGCCAACGGCAGCAGCACCTTGTTCGTCTCGCGGCCGACCCGGCGGCCCTCGCCCGCCGCCAGCATCACCACCGCGGCACGCGGCGTCGGGTTCGCGTCGGACACGCGGCCACCGTAGCGATCCGCGGTCCGGACGGGTTCGCGCAGGTCGCGGCGAGCGGCTAGGCCGGCAGCAGCAGTGCGGTGGCGATCGCGGCGACGCCCTCCCCGCGTCCGGTGAGCCCGAGACCGTCGGTCGTGGTCGCGGTCACCGTCACGGGGGCGCCGGCGGCCTCGCTGAGCACGGCCTCGGCCTCGTCCCGTCGCGGGCCGAGTCGGGGCCGGTTGCCGATGACCTGGACGGCCACGTTGCCGATGTCGTAGCCGGCGGCGCGGACCCGTCGTGCGGCCTCGCCCAGCAGGGTCGGCCCCGAGGCGCCGGCCCACTGCGGCTCCGACGTACCGAAGTTGGCGCCGAGGTCGCCGAGCCCCGCCGCGGAGAAGAGCGCGTCGCAGCACGCGTGCGCGGCGACGTCGCCGTCGGAGTGACCGGCGAGACCCTGCGGCTCGTCGGGGAAGGCCAGGCCGGCGAGGTGCATCGGTACGCCGTCGGCGAGCCGGTGCACGTCGGTGCCGACGCCGATGCGGGGGGTCGCGGTCACCCGCCGATCATGCCGGGTCCGGGCCCGAGCGGGGTCGGCAGGGCGGTACGGGCCGGCGAAGTGCGCGAACATGGGGGCATGAGCCCCGGTTCCACCCCGTCGCGCCGGCACCTGGCGCTGGGCGGAGCCGTCGCCGCCGGCGCGGGCATCGCGGTCGCGCACGCGCTCACCAACCTGCTGAACGCCCGAGCCACCCCGGTCCAGGGCGTCGCCGAGGTGGTCATCGAGGTGACGCCCGGACCCGTCGCCGAGGCTCTGATCCGGCTCGTCGGCCGCAACGACAAGCCGATCCTGATCGCGCGGGGTGACCATCGCCGTCATCGGGCTCGGGGCACTCGCCGGCGTGCTGTCGCGTCGGAGCCGGCTGGCCGCCAACCTGGTGTTCCTGGGGATGGGGGTGATCGCCCTGCTCGCGCTGATGTCCCGGCCTGGGTTCACCTCCGCGACGGTCCTGCCGCTCGCGGCCGGGGTGGCCACCTGGCTGCTGGTGCTGGCATTCCTGGTCGACGCCGCGCCGGCCGCGGCGCCGAGTGCCGCACCGGCCGCTGGGCCGCGCACGCCTCCCCGTCCCGGAAGCCTCCAGCGGAGCCGACGGGTCGGCGCGTTCGCGCCGCTTCGTGATCGTCGCCGCGTCGGTGGCCGTCGGCTCCGTGGCCGTCGCGGCCAGCGGTCGGCTGTTCGGCCAGACCCGCCGGGCCGTCGAGACCACCCGCCGCCTGCTGCGGCTGCCGGTGACCCGCGGAGCGGTGCCCGCGGGCGCGGAGCTCGGCGTCGCCGGTACGACGCCGTGGCGGGTGCCCAACGACGAGTTCTACCGGATCGACACCGCGCTCGTGCTGCCGGCGATCGACCCCAACGAGTGGCGGCTGCGCATCCACGGCATGGTCGACCGCGAGATCACGCTGACCTACGAGGACCTGCTGGCCCGGCAGCTGACCGAGACCTGGATCACCCTGTGCTGCGTGTCGAACCCGGTCGGCGGCGAGCTCATCGGCAACGCCTGGTGGAGCGGGGTCCGGGTCGCGGACCTGCTCGAGGAGGCCGGGGTGTCGCCGAACGCGGACGCGGTGCGGCAGACCTCGCAGGACGGCTGGAACTGCGGCACGCCCATCGAGGCGCTCACCGACGACCGCAACGCCCTGCTCGCCGTCGCCATGAACGGCCGGCCGCTGCCCGTCGACCACGGGTTCCCGGTGCGGATGGTGGTGCCCGGCCTCTACGGCTTCGTGTCCGCGACCAAGTGGGTCGTCGACCTCGAGGTGACCCGCTTCGACCGGTTCAGCGCCTACTGGACCGAACGCGGCTGGTCGGCGACCGGACCGGTCAAGACCCAGTCGCGGATCGAGGTGCCGGGCGACGGCGACGACGTCGGGTCCGGGTCGGTGCGGGTGGGCGGGCACGCCTGGGCGCAGCACACCGGCATCGCGGCGGTGGAGGTGCGCGTCGACGGCGGAGCGTGGCAGCGGGCCGAGCTCGGCGGAGTGCCCGGCACCGACACCTGGGTGCAGTGGGCCGCCACCCTCGACGTCGCGCCCGGCGACCACACGCTCGCCGTGCGCGCCACCGACACGTCGGGCTACACCCAGACGCCCGCGCGCGCCGACGTCGTACCCGATGGTGCGACCGGCTGGCACACCATCGAGTTCACCGCCACCTGACCGCCCCGACCATCCCGATACGACGCGACGGGTTTGCTGCTGGAACCGTGCTGAAACAGCAAATTCGTCGCGTCGTATCCGGGTCCGGGGGGCTGGGCTCAGTGGTCGGACCGGATCAGCGCGAGCAGGGAGTCCGTCTCCTCGGCGCAGGCCGTGCAGGCGTTGAGGTGCGTGGTCATCGCGACGTCGGTGTGGTCCGGCTCCGCGAGCAGGCGTTCCACGTAGGTGTCCATCCGGTCGAAGCACTCGTCGCAGGACAGCCACGGCTGGGTGTCGAGCGTCATCGCGCGCAGCGCCTCGCGGGAGACCCGCCGCTGGTTCATCGGTCGACTCCTTCCGAGACGGTGACCGCGCGCAGGTGGCCGGCGGCCGCGAGGTGGGCCCTGGTCCGGACCCGCGCGTCGTGCAGGGTCTTGTAGAGGGCGTTCCGGCTGGTGCCGAGCCGTTGGGCGAGTACGTCGATCGGCACCTGGTCGACGACGAGGGCGAGCATGATCCGGCGCTGGTGCGGCGTGAGCGCCTGGTGGATCGCCCGGCTCACCGCACGGCCGAGGTCCGCGGCCTCGGCGTACTGCTCGACCGAGGGCCCGCGGTCCACCGTCACCTCGCCGTCGTCGAGCGTGACCTCACGCGACCGCCAGGCCTGGCGGCGTACCTCCGTCGCGGCCTGCAGGATGGCGAACTTGTAGGCCCAGGTGGTGAACCGGCTGCGCCCCTCGAACGTGTGCAGCTTGGCGAGCAGCGCGACCATGGCCTCGTCGGCTGACTGGTTGGCGAGCTCCTCGATGCGGGCCGCATCGGCGCCGCCGAGCTGGGCGCGCATCCGGAGCACCTGGTGCCGGGAGGCCCGGATCAGCAGGCCGTGCAGCCTCCGCAGCGCGACGTCCTGCTCAGGACCCTCGATGCTGAGTGCGAGGACCCAGTCCTCGGGGTCGGTCTCGGCTGCCGTCCCCGTGGTCCGATGGGTGAGCTCGTCGCCTCCCGTGGTCGTCATGCGGGGCCACCGGGGGGCAGCGGCGAGAGGATCCGGGCCGCCAGGCCCGGTGGGCAGCCGCGGTCCACGAGCGCCAGCAGTGCGTGTACGTCGGCCTGCAGGTCGGCAGCGAGACGGCCGGCGAGGTCGGGAGGGAAGCCGGCCTCGAGGAGGCGGCACCGGCGCCAGGAGACGACGTCGACCGGTCCCTGGACGTCCTGGCACGCCGTGCGGGAGGGAAGGTGATGGACCGTCATGTCTTGTCTGCGTCCCGCGGGCACGCAGTTCTTACCGAGGAACACCGATCCGGTAAGGAACTGCGCCGCTGCGACACCAACAAGGTCATGACCCTCTCGACGGACCCGATTCTCCGAACCCCCGGGCTCGGCGTCAACGTCGGGACCCGCGTGTCTGCTCACCCGCTCCTCGTCCTCAGAAGGGAACGTCGATGACCACAACCGCGCACGTCCGGAGCCGTACGGTCCCGGTCGCCCTGCTCGCCGTCCTCGCCACGATCGCAGCGCTCCTCGCCCTCGTCGCGGCCGGCGACGACCAGGCCCGGGCGGACGACAATGCCGCCGGCTCGGCCCACCACGCCACCCAGACCGTGGACCACGCCACCTCAGCCGGCGCACACGCCACCGCCCGGCGTGCGATGACCGCCAAGCAGGTCCGTTTCCACGACAAGATGCGCAAGCTGTGGGAGGACCACGTCACGTGGACCCGGCTGGCGATCGTCGCGTTCGCCGACGGGTCACCGGGCTTCGACGCCACCGCCGCGCGCCTGATGAGGAACCAGACGAACATCGGCAACGCGATCAAGCCGTTCTACGGGAAGGCCGCCGGCAACCAGCTGACCGCGCTGCTCGGCGACCACATCGCGATCGCGGTCGAGCTGCTGCAGGCCGCCAAGGCCGGCAACGGCCCCGCGGTCGACGACGCCGCGAAGCGGTGGTACGCCAACTCCGACGACATCGCCGACTTCCTGGCCGCCGCCAACCCGCGCCAGTGGCCGCGGGCCACGATGCGGGCGGCCATGAAGGGACACCTCGACCAGACCCTGGCCGAGGCGCAGCACGAGCTCGCCGGTGAGTACGCCGCCAGCGTCGCCGAGTACGACACCATCCACCGTCACATCCTGGGCATGGCCGACGTACTGAGCGAGGGCATCATGCGCACCTTCCCCGGCCGGTTCCGCTGACCCGAACCCCCCGCCGGCCCGACCCCGGACATCCCGGACATCCCGGACACCCCGGACACCCCCCGGTCGGACACCCCGGATACGACGCGACGGATCTGCTGTCTCAGCACGCGTGGGACAGCAAATCCGTCGCGTCGTATCGGGAGGGGGGTCACCAGTTGGGCGGCTCGGGACGCGGCGGGAGCGGTACGTCGGCCGGGCGGACGACGTAGACCAGGCAGCCGGAGCGCATCCAGACCTTCTCGAACGGGCCGCGGGGGTAGACCACCCGGACCTCGTCGTTGCTCGGGACGCCGTGCGAGGCCGGGTCGTTGACGACCACGTCGCCCGACTCGTCGAAGCCGACCACGACCAGCAGGTGTCCGGAGGTGCGGTAGCCGGCGCCGGGCAGCTCGTCCTCCTCGAACGACACCGTCGTGACGAGCGGGATGCCGGCCGCGATGAACTGCTCGACCTCGGCCAGCGAGCGCAGCCGGGTCACGAACGCCTCGGCGCCGTGCAGCGCCGCGTAGGCGGTGTTGAACGACCAGTTGCCGGCGCCGTCGTAGGCGTGGTCGAAGACGCTGCGGGCGGCGTGGTCGACGAACCGGTCGGCGTACGCCGGGTCCACCCAGGCGTACTCGTCCTCGGAGGGGCCGAGTCCCCAGGAGCCGAGCACCATCGTCGTCGAGGTGGGCGAGCACCACGACTCGCCGCCGGAGTCCCACTGCGGGTACTCGCCGCGATGCACCTGCTGGGAGTACGCCGGGACGTGGAGCTCGCGGCCGTGGCCGGCGCCACCCGGATCGCCGCCCACCGGCTCACCCGCGGACACCACGGCGCCGACCAGCGACACCGTCGGCACCGCGTCACCGCCGGCGGGGCGCATCAGCGAGACGCGGAGCTGGTAGCCGGTCCAGGTGACGCCGTCGGCGGCGACCAGCTCCTCGATGTCCACGCGGGTCCGGTCGTCGCGCTGCCCCGGCACCGTCGTCGGGTGGATCGCGGTGTCGGTCTCGGCCCAGCGGGACAGCACCCACCACCGGCTCCAATGCACCCCGTCGTCGGTGGTGCGGGCCTCGACCTCGAGCCAGGAGCCGTCGGGCGTCCGGGCGTTCCACGACGGCACCAGGTTCGTGAACGGGTGGCCCGGGACCACCTCAGGGGACAGCCAGCTGGTCCAGTCGTACTCGGCTCGGGTGCCGTCACCGAAGGGGTCGGTGTAGGCGCGGCAGCCGGCGTCCTCGTCGTACCGCAGACCCCCGGGTCCTGCCGCGGTGCCGATGTGCGTGCCCGCGCGGAGCTCCTCCGCGCGCCAGGCGCGGAACGTGATGTGCCTGGTCACCAGCTCGTGGCACCTGCGCGTGGGGGCAGCGGGTGCGCCTTGTCGTGGATGACGTAGCCGATCCCGCCGGAGCCACCGGCCGGACCGCGCTTGAGCCAGGCGTTCTCGAACTGCCCGCGGTCGTAGGTGCGGCGGACACCCGCATTGGTCGAGGCCGCCGGGTCGTTGACCACGACGTCACCCTCCGCGGTGAAGCCGACCACGACGAGCAGGTGCCCGTTGGTCGAGGAGATCGGCGCCCCGGTCAGCTGGCCGGCTCCGAAGGTGAGCGAGGTGACCACCGGGATGCCCGCCTTCACCATCCGCTCCACGCCGCGCAGCGACCCGAAGCGGGTCACGAACGCCTTGTCGGTGCGGGTGGCGGCGTAGGCGGTGTTGAACGGCCAGTTGCCGGTGCCGTCGTAGCGGTGGTCGAAGGTCATCCGCGCCACGTGGTCGACGACGCGGTCCCCGTGGCTGCCCACCCAGGCGGTCTCCTCCGTCGTGGGCTGCGCCCCGTAGTAGCTCAGCACCATCGCCGTCGAGGTCGGCGAGCACCAGGCCTCGCCGCCCCCGCCGTACGCCGGGTAGTGCCCCTGGTGCACCATCTGCGAGAGCTGTGGCACCGGGAGCACGACCCCACGTGCGACGCCCGGTCGGCTGGTGCGCACGCTCGTCGTCGAAGGTACGGACGAGGCCACGGCGCCCGCGACGTCGACCTTGGGGGACGGGCGGGTCCCGGACACACGGTGCAGGGTGACCCGGAGCTGCCACGCGGCCACCGGTCCCGGCCGCGACCCAGGTGTCGGTGGCCACCCGGCCCAGGTCGTCGGTCTGGGCGCCCTGGGACATGCGCCGGACCTGGTCGTCGCCCGACGCCCAGCGTCCGAGGCTGTCCCAGCTGCTCCGCCGGCCGTCCGCGGTCCGCGCCCGCACCTGCACCCGCACGAACGTGCCCTCGGGGGTCTTGGCGTCCCACGACGGCACCAGCTCGGTGAGCCCGAAGCCCGGTGTCGTCCAGGGTGAGGTCCACGACCCCTTCTCGTAGGCCCTCCTGGCCACGCGGGCGGTGGCCGTGGGCGCGTCGAGACGGAGCTTCCCCCGCACGACGCGGACCGCTCGGGACGTGCCGGCCGCGAAGTCCGTCGCGGTGTCCCACGACGTGTAGGCGATGTGCCGGGGGGTCGCCGCCTGCGCCGCGTGGGACCCACCGACGAGCACGGGGATGACGAGGGTGGTGGCCGCGAGGGCGAGCGAGGTCAGGGCTGCTCGGATACGCACCGGGCCGACGATACCGACGCAAGCCGCACGGGACACGCGATCCCGGCAAGTTGCCTGCTCGCGTCGCGGGTGCGCGCGCGGGCCGGAGGCCCCGTGCCACCCCCTACGATTGCCGGGTGAGGCTCTACGACACGGCGACGCGACAGGTCCGCGACTTCGTCCCCCTCGAGGCGGGCAAGGCCGGGATCTACCTGTGCGGCCTGACCGTGCAGTCGGAGCCGCACGTCGGGCACGTCCGGTCGGGCGTCAACTTCGACGTGCTCCGCCGGTGGCTGACGGTGCGCGGGTACGACGTCACGCTTCATCCGCAACATCACCGACATCGACGACAAGATCCTGATCAAGTCGGCCGAGCAGGGGCGGCCCTGGTACAACCTCGCCTACGCGATGCGGCGTGAGCTCGACGCGGCGTACGACGCGCTCAACGTGCAGGCCCCGACCTACGAGCCGGCGGCGACCGGGCACGTGCCCGAGATGATCGAGCTGATCAGCCGGCTGGTCGCGGCCGGGCACGCCTACGCGGCGGAGGACGGCTCCGGCGACGTCTACTTCGACGTCCGGTCCTGGCCGTCGTACGGCGAGCTGACCGGTCAGCGCATCGACGACATGGAGGCCGCGGAGGTAGCCGCGGACCCGCACTCGGCTGCCAGAAAGCGGGACCCGCGCGACTTCGCGCTGTGGAAGGGCTGGAAGAAGGAGACCGAGCCCGAGACGGCGGCCTGGCCGTCGCCCTGGGGGCCGGGCCGTCCGGGCTGGCACATCGAGTGCTCGGCGATGGCGCTGAAGTACCTCGGCGGCAGCTTCGACATCCACGGCGGCGGCGTCGACCTGCGGTTCCCGCACCACGAGAACGAGCAGGCGCAGTCGCGTGCCGCCGGCTTCGGCTTCGCGTCGTACTGGATGCACAACGCCTGGATCACCACCGCCGGCGAGAAGATGAGCAAGTCGCTCGGCAACAGCCTCACCATCCCGGCGGTGCTCGAGCGCACCCGGGCGATCGACCTGCGGTTCTACATGGTCGCCGCGCACTACCGCTCGCACGTCGAGTTCAGCTTCGAGGCGCTCGACGAGGCGGCGGCCGGGTTCGCGCGGATCGAGCACTTCCTGGTCCGGGCCCGGGACCTGCTCGGGGACCTGCCACCGGGAGAGCCTGTGGAGGGCAACCTGGGCACGAGCTTCGTCCAGGCGATGGACGACGACCTCGGCACTCCGGCGGCGGTGGCCGCGCTCTACGACGCGGTGCGCGAGGGCAACAAGCTGCTCGCGGCCGGACCGTCCGACGCGCTGCGCACGGCGGCGACGTCGGTGCGTGCCATGCTCGCCGTGCTCGGGGTCGACCCGCTCGACCCGCGCTGGTCCGCCGGGGGCTCGTCGGCTCGCGAGGAGCGGCTCACCGCGGCCGTCGACGCGCTGGTCGCGGCGCTGCTCGAGCAGCGGGCCGGCCGCCCGGGCCGCCAAGGACTTCGCCACGGCCGACGCGATCCGCGACCAGCTCAAGGCCGCCGGCATCGACCTCGAGGACACCCCGCAGGGCCCGCAGTGGTCGCTGTGACGACCCGGAGCGCAGGCTCGACCACCCCGACACAGGACATCTGATGGCAGGCAACTCGTCGCGTCGCGGCGCGATCAAGAAGACCGGCAAGGGCAACCCGACCGCCGGGTCGGGCGGCCGCGTCCGGCGCGGGCTCGAGGGCAAGGGCCCGACGCCGAAGGCGAAGGACCGCGAGGGCCACAAGGCGCTACAAGCAGCGAGAAGCGCGCCCAGAAGTCCGCGTCCGCGCGTCGCCAAGCGGCCGACCAAGGCCGGCGACTCCGAGTGGGTCGCCGGTCGCAACTCGGTCGTCGAGGCGCTGCGCGCCGAGATGCCGGTCACCGACGGTGTACGTCGCCGAGGGCGCCGAGCGCGACGGCCGGCTCCGCGAGGTGTTCCGGGTGGCCGCCGACCGCGGCATCTCGCTGCTCGAGGTGCCGCGCTCCGAGCTCGACCGGCTCACCGGCGGCGCCGTCCACCAGGGGCTCGCGGCGAAGGTGCCGGCCTACGAGTACGCCCACCCCGACGACCTGCTCGACCGGGCCGCGTGCGGCGCGGGCGAGCCGCCGCTGATCGTGGCGCTCGACTCGGTGACCGACCCGCGCAACCTCGGCGCCGTGGTCCGCTCGGCCGCCGGCTTCGGCGCGCACGGCGTGCTGATCCCCGAGCGGCGGGCGGCCGGCATGACCGCATCGGCGTGGAAGACCTCGGCCGGTGCCGCCTCCCGGATCCCGGTGGCGCAGGCGGTGAACCTCACCCGGCAGCTGAAGGCGCTACCAGGAGGCCGGCTGCATGGTCGTCGGCCTGGCCGCCGACGGTGACGTCTCGCTGCCCGACCTCGACCTCGCCGACGGCCCGCTCGTGGTGGTGGTCGGCTCCGAGGGCGACGGCCTGTCCCGGCTGGTCGCCGAGACCTGCGACCAGCTGGTGTCGATCCCGATGGTGAACTCCGTGGAGTCGCTCAACGCCGGCGTCGCCGCCTCGGTCACGCTGTACGCCGTGGCCCGGGCCCGCGGCCTGTAGCCGGTCGGGCCTGCCTCAGGCGTCGCCCGGCAGGGCGTCCCGGATCGCCGCGATCTCCCCGGTCGTGGGCCCGCTGGTGATCGCCTCGTCGGGCCGGTGGCTGAGCACCTGGCCCGATGTAGTCGCGGGCGGCGTCGAAGATGTCGACCTCCTTGCCGGCCTTCTCGGACAGGTACCAGCGGTGCTCGAGGATCTCGTGGAAGACCTCGGCCGGCTCGAGCCGCTGCCGCATCTCGGCCGGGATCCGGGCGGTGATCGGCTCGTAGATCTGGGTCAGCCAGCGGTGCGCGACGACCGCCCGGTCCTCGCCGCCGAGCTCGAAGTGGGCCGTGAACGACGGCCAGGTCGTTGAGCAGCCGGCGCGCCTGGTTCTCCTCGACGTTGAGGCCGGTGAGGCTCTGCAGCTCGCGCGCGGTGGTGGCCGGCCTCGACGACCTTGGGCTGCATGCGGACCGTCGACCCGTCCCAGTCGGTGACGATGTCGAGCTCGTCGACGTCGAAGCCGAGCTCGTTGAGCCGCTCGATGCGCTGCTCGATGCGCCACATCTCGTCGGTGTTGAACTCCTCGGTCCTGGTGAGCTCGGCCCACAGCTCGTCGTACCGCTCGTGCAGCGTCTCCACGATCGCGAACGCGTCGACGTCCTCGCCGAGCAGCCCGCCGGCCTGCAGGTCGAGCAGCTCGCCGAAGATGTTGGTCCCGGCCACCTCGAGGTCGTTGGCGCGCTGCCCGTCGCTGAGGGCGTGGTGCAGCTCGCCGGTCTCGGCGTCGACGAGGTAGGCGGAGAACTCGCCCGCGCTGCGGCGGAACAGCACGTTCGACAGCGACACGTCGCCCCAGAAGAACCCGGCCAGGTGCAGCCGGACGAGCAGCACCACCAGGGCGTCGACGAGGCTCGGCATGTTCTGCGGCGGGAGCCCGTGGTTGAACAGCGAGCGGTACGGCAGCGAGAAGGACAGGTGTCGCGTGACCAGGCAGGGCTCGAGCTCGGCCCCGTCGGCGTCCACCCGCCCGTCGATGACACCGACCGGTTCGACCGTCGGCAGGCCGAGCTTCGACCAGGTCGCGCAGCAGGCGGTACTCGCCGAAGGCGAAGCGCTCGCGCGTCTCCTTCACGGCGTACACGTCCTGACCGAGCCGCACGATGCGTACGACGTGCCGCGAGAGTGCCCCGCGGCAGCTGCACGACGACGTCGTCACTCCACTCCTCGAGCGGCTCGCTCCAGGGGAGGGTCACCAGGGCCGGGTTGGGACGGGTGGCGACGATGCGCAACGCCATGGCAGTCAGGGTAGTCGCGCGGCCGCCCCGAGGGATCCCGCGGCGGCCGTCCCACTACAGTGCGGCGGCATGGACGAGATGTGGTCGACGGTCGCCGCAGAACGCGGCGCCCTGGCGGACGACCTGGCCGGGCTGACCGACGAGCAGTGGGAGACGCCGTCGTGGTGCGACGGCTGGACCGTGCATGATGTGCTGGCCCACCAGTGCGCCACCGCGGACACGAACCCGGGGAAGTTCTTCGTGCGGCTCGCGGCCTCCGGGTTCCGGTTCTCGAAGTTCGCCGAGGCGCAGATCGGGCGCTACCGCGGGGCCACGCCGGCCGAGACCCTGGAGACCTTCCGCCGGCTGCAGCACTCGACGACGGCACCTCCCGGCCCCAAGACGTCGTGGCTCGGCGAGGTGATCGTGCACTCCGAGGACATCCGGCGGCCGCTCGGGATCGAGCACGACTACCCGGCCGAGGCGGTACGCCGGGTCATCGACTTCTACAAGGGCTCCAACACGCTGATCGGCGCCAAGTCCCGGATCGCCGACCTGCGCCTCGCCGCGACCGACCAGGACTGGTCGCACGGGACCGGCCCGCTCGTCGAGGGCCGGCTGGTCGACCTGCTGCTCGCGGCGACCGGTCGCCCCGCGGCCTGTGAGCGCCTGTCCGGCGACGGGGTCACCACGTTGCGCCTGCGCTGCGCCTGACCCCCACCCCCCGATACGACGCGACGTATCTGCTGTTTCAGGCGCTCGGAACAGCAGATCCGTCGCGTCGTATCCGGCCGGTGGGCTCGAGGAAGACGGCCCCGGGACCACGCGGCGCCACCACGTCGCCGGGGTTGTTGAGGGCGCAGGTCTTGAGGCTCAGGCAGCCGCACCCGATGCACGAGTCGAGCCGGTCGCGGAGCCGCTCCAGGCGCTCGATCTGGGCGTCGATCCGCGGGCGCCAGGAGCGGGACAGCCGGGCCCAGTCGGCCTTCGTGGGCGCGTGGTCGTCGGGGAGGGTGGCCAGCGCCTCCGCGATCTCCTCGAGCGTGAGCCCGACCCGCTGGGCGGACCGGATGAACGCCACCCGACGCAGCGTCGGCTGCAGGTAGCGGCGCTGGTTGCCCGGCGTCCGCTCGGAGCGGATCAGGCCGAGGTCCTCGTAGTAGCGCAGCGCGGAGGTCGCGACCCCCGAGCGTGCGGACAGCTGGCCGATGGTGATCAGCGCGTGCCGAGACATGCCTCGACAGTAGCAGTTGACTTCAAGTCAACTTGAACTTGCACAGTGGTCGGCATGAACCTGACGACCTTGTCGGCGCCACCCCGTCCGACGTACGACGACCTCCCGCACCTGATGTCCCTGATGACCGGCGACGAGAAGCACTCCGCCGCGGCGACGTCCACCCTGGACGTGCTCTGGGTCCTCTACGACCGGGTGCTGCGGGTCAGCCCCGCGACGGTCGACGACCCGGAGCGCGACCGCTTCTTCCTCTCCAAGGGCCACGGTCCGATGGCCTACTACGCGACGCTCGCCGCCAAGGGCTTCATCCCCGTGGACTGGCTGGCCGGCTGGGGGACGTTCGAGTCGCCGCTCGGTTACCACCCCGACCGGGTGCTGGTGCCGGGCGTGGAGATCTCCAGCGGGTCGCTGGGGCACGGGCTCCCGCTGGCCGTCGGTACGGCGCTCGGTCTCCGCGCCCAGGGTCTCGCCTCGCGCGTGGTCGTGCTCGTCGGCGACGCCGAGCTGGACGAGGGCAGCAACCACGAGGCGGTGGAGCTCGCCGGCGCGATGTCGCTGGGCAACCTCACCGTCGTCGTGGTCGACAACGCCTCGTCGACGTACAACCGCCGCGGCATCATCCCGGGACGTTTCGCGCACGAGGGGTGGCACGCGGTGACCGTCGACGGGCGCGACCACGACGCGCTCGAGCACGCACTGACCAGACGACCCGACGGCCGCCCCGGCGTGGTGGTGGCGGAGGTGGAGAGCAAATGAGGAGCATCCAGGGCGTCGACCATCGGAAGTCCCACGACCCGCGCCAGCGGTTCGCCGAGACGGCCGCCGGTCTCGTCGAGGAGGACCTGTCGGTGGCGCTGGTGTACGCCGAGATCAGCGGCCAGTTCTTCGGCGACGTCGAGGCCCGGCACCCGGACCGGGTCGTCAATGTCGGCATCCGCGAGCAGCTGCTCGTCAACGTCGGCGCCGGGCTGGCGCTGTCGGGCATGCGGCCGATCGTGCACACCTTCGGCTCGTTCCTCGTCGAGCGCGCCTTCGAGCAGGTCAAGCTCGGCTTCGGTCACCAGGACGTGGGCGGCGTGCTCGTCGGGTCCGCCGGGTCCTTCGACGTCGCGTCGGGCGGCCGCACCCACCAGTCACCCGGCGACGTGGCCCTCATGGACACCCTGCCGGGCTGGACGCTGCACGTGCCGGGCCACGCCGACGAGGTCGAGGCGGCGCTGCGGCAGTCGGTCGCCGGGGACGGCCGCGCCTACCTGCGGGTGGTCAGCCAGCAGAACGCGCGCGCCTTCCCGGTGCGCCCCGGCCACTTCCATGTCGTACGACGAGGCGCCGGACCGACCGTGCTCGCCGTCGGGCCGATGCTCGACCCGGTGCTGGAGGCGGTCGCCGGCCTCGACGTGACGGTGCTGTACGCGAACGTCGTGCGGCCCTTCGACAGCACCACGCTGCGGGCCGTGCTCGGCTCGCCCGAGGTGGTGCTGGTCGAGCCCTACCTGGCGGGGACGTCGAGCCGGCTGGTGTCGGACGCGCTGTCCGACGTACCGCACCGGCTGCTGGCCCTCGGGGTGCGCAACGAGGAGCTGCGCAGATACGGGAGCCCGGCGCAGCACATTGCCGCGCACGGGCTGGACGCGACGGGGATCCGCGCGTCGGTGGACCGGTTCCTGGCCGCCGGTGTGGGCGGCGCTGCGTGAGCGCCGCCCACCTGGTGGGTAGGCCGGTCAGTCCTTCTTGAAGGCGTCCTTGACCTTCTCGCCGGCCTGCTTGAGGTCGGACTTCGACTGCTCGGCCTCGCCCTCGCGACGCATCGACTCGTCGCCGGTGGCGGCGCCGAGCTTCTCCTTGCCCTTGCCGACCATCTCTTCGGTCTTGTGGCGTGCCTTGTCGTCCGTGCCCATGTCGTCCTCCTGTGGTCGCCGGGTCCACCACGTCGTACCCACGCTCCCGGAGAGCATTCCCGCGCAACTACGATGGCGTCCTCGCCGCTTTAGCTCAGCTGGTAGAGCATTCGCCTTGTAAGCGAAAGGTCGTCAGTTCGAACCTGACAAGCGGCTCCACCTCCGTGCGTCCCCGTCCGGACCGGACCACCCGGGTTGCCGCGGGGCCCTTGTGGGTATCTCCTCGGCGAGGACTGACCACAGGAGGACAGATGTTCGGTCGCACGAAGACTGAGCCGAAGCCGGCAACCACCACCGACGACGACACCCGGGCGTACTCCACGGCGTACGACGACGGCCGGGACCACCGGCACACCGACGAGGTCGTGGCCGACCCCGAGCAGAGCCGCAAGGACCGGTTCGGCGGCATCAACTGGGGTGCCGACTTCTTCGGCTGGCTGGTCGCGGTGGCGGTGACCGTGCTGCTGGCCGGGATCATCGGCGGGGTGGCCGCCGGCACCGGGGCCGAGGAGGAGCTGCTCCCGACCGCGTCCGACGCCGAGCTCGGGCTGGCCGCGATCCTCACCCTGACCGTGGTGCTGCTGATCGGCTACTACGCGGGCGGCTACGTCGCCGGCCGGATGTCCCGGTTCGACGGGCCGCGGCAGGGCTTCGGGGTCTGGCTGATCGGTCTGCTGGTGACGATCGCCGCGGTGGCCGCCGGCACCTTCCTGGGCTCGGAGTACAACGTGCTCGACCGGGTCGACCTGCCCAGCATCCCGTTGTCCACGGACGAGATGACCACCGGTGGCGTGGTGCTCGCCGCGGTGCTGCTGCTCGGCACCCTGCTCGCGGCGCTCGCCGGCGGCAGCGTCGGCCGGCACTACCACGCTCGCGTGGACCGCTGGGCGTGACCACCGCCGACTTGTCAGAGTGTCGTCGCGCCCCGGCGTCGTGACGCTCTGACAACTCGGCGTCGACAACTCGGCGTCAGCGGAGCCGTTCGGCCTCGAAGATCCGGTTCGGGTCGGCGAGCTCGTGCTGCGTCTGCACGATCCGCAGCTCCCGCTCGCCGGCCTCGGCCGTGGCGGACACGACCGCGAACACCGATGCCGTGGTCCGCGCCAGCGCCTCGTCGAGCGGGCGCCCCTCGAGCAGGTTGGCCAGGAACACCGAGGTGGTGAGGTCGCCGGCGCCGGGCGGGTTCACCGCCAGCCGCGGGAACCGGCACCGCCACGCGCCCGCCGGCCCGACGACCGCCATGTCGAGGGCGTCGTCGGGGGTGTCGTCGACGATGACGCTGGTGACCAGCACGGTGTCCGGGCCGGTGCCGCGCACCGTGTCCGCGGCGGCCAGGAGGCCGTCGTACGTCGTGGTCCGGGCCCCGGCCAGGAAGTCGAGCTCGAAGTGGTTCGGCGTGATCACGTCGGCGGCGGGCACCACCCGGTCGCGCATGAACTCCGGGATCCCGGGCCGCACGAACATCCCACGCCCGACGTCACCCATCACCGGGTCGCAGCAGTAGATCGCGTCCGGGGAGGCGGCCTTCACCTGGGCCACCGCGTCGAGGATCACCGCGCCGACGTCCTCCGCGCCCTGGTAGCCCGACAGCACCGCCTCGCAACGCGCGAACGCCCCGCGGTCGCCCACGCCCGCGACCACGTCGGCCACGTCGGCGGCCGTCAGCAGCGGGCCCTTCCAGTCGCCGTACCCGGTGTGGTTGGAGAAGTGCACCGTCATCACCGGCCACACGACCTTGCCCAGACGCTGCAGCGGGAACATGGCCGCGCTGTTGCCGGCGTGGCCGTAGGCGACGAGGGACTGGATCGACAGGATGCTCACCCGGACGATCCTGCCAGCGCCCAGCTCTCCCTGGGGCCGGCGGGCTCAGCTCTGGAGACCGTCCCAGGACCAGTGCGGGATGCGCAGGCCGTCCGGGACGTCGTCGGCGGACCGGTGGTAGCGGGACATGGTCGTCGTGGTCGCCCAGGCGAAGTAGTCGTGCAGGACCGCCCGGACCGGGTCGCCGTCTGACAGCCCGACGTCGGTGATCGCCTGGTCGAAGCAGGCGATCGCGCGGCGGTCCATCTCCTCGTGCGGCCCGTTGCCGCTGTGCAGCCTGACGACCGAGGTCTCGTCGCCGTACTCGTCGGAGAAGGTGGTCGGGCCGCCCAGGGCCTCCGCCCAGTACGCCGCCAGGCGCACGGTGTGGTCCGGGTGGAAGCCGTGGCTGAACGCGTGCGCCACCACCTCGTCCGCCAGCACCCGCTCGTGCCAGGCCGCCGCGAGCCGGAGCAGGCCGTCCGCCCCGCCCGCCGCGTCGTACACACTGCGCGTCACGCCGCCATCCTCCGCTCTACGTGGCGGATCAGGCCACCTGCAGCGACCGCTTCGACAGCCCCATCCAGTAGCCCTCGAACCTCTGGTCGCCGGGGGTCTCGGGGTCGGACGCGGCGCCCAGGGTGATGAACAGCGGCGTGTAGTGCTCGACGGTCGGGTGCGCGTAGGGCATCCCGGGGGCACGGTCGCGGTACGCCGCCAGCTCGTCGACGTCCCCGCGGGCCAGCGCCTCGGCCGCCCACGCGTCGAACTCGGTCGACCAGCCGGGCGCCTCCGCCTCGATGCGGAACTCCTTGAGGAACGGCAGCCCGTGGGTGAGGAAGCCGGAGCCGATGACCAGCACGCCCTCGTCGCGCAGCGGGCGCAGCCGGCGGCCGAGCTCCAGGAGCTTGTAGGGGTCGTGGGTGGGCAGCGACATCTGCAGCACCGGGATGTCTCCGGCCGGGTACATGATCTTCAGCGGCACCCAGGCGCCGTGGTCGAGCCCGCGGCTGCCGTGCTGGTGCACGGGCTCGGTGTCCGGCATCATCGCGGCGACCCGGGACGCGAACGCCGAGGAGTCGGGGGTCTCGTAGCGCATGTTGTAGTACTTCGGCGCGAACCCGCCGAAGTCGTAGATCAGCGGCGTGCCCGGCGCGGTCGCGGAGAGGCTGACCGGGGCCGACTCCCAGTGCGCCGACACGATGAGGATCGCCTTCGGGCGAGGCAGGTCGGCGGCCCAGCCCTTCAGCTGGCCGCTCCAGATCGGGTCGTCGAGCAGCGGCGGGGCGCCGTGCCCGATGTAGAGGGCGGGCATCCGGCCGGTGTCCGGGGTGGCGTCTGTGGTCATGTTCGGGGCTCCTCGTCGTTCGTCCTCCTCACCGTACTCCGTCAAACTTGAAGCAACAAGTGTTGTTGGAGTATCCTCGGCCACATGACCCGATGGCTCTCCGACGACGAGATGCGCGCCTGGCTCAAGCTGACCGGCGTGATGCTCAAGCTCGCGCCCACGCTCGACTCGCAGCTGCAGCGCGACAGCGACCTCACGCACTTCGACTACCTGTGCCTGGCGATGCTCTCGGAGAGCGACGACGACCGCACCCTGACGATGAGCGCCCTGGCCCAGCGGACCAACGCGTCGCTGTCGCGGCTCTCGCACGTCATCACCAAGCTCGAGAAGCGCGGCTTCGTCTGCCGCGAGCCCTCACCGGTGAGCCGGCGGGTGACGCTGGTCCGGCTCGACGACGACGGCTGGGACGTGCTCGTGAAGGCCGCACCGGGACACGTGGAGACCGTGCGATCGCTGGTCTTCGACGGGTTGGAGCCCGAGGACGTCGCCGCCCTGGAGCGGGTCGCCGGGCACATCGTCGAGCGGGTCGAGGCCTCGCGCCTCGACTCCACCTGCTGAGGAGCCGGGTCCGCCCCGTCGCATGACGGCGCCCGGTCGGGTGTGGCGGCGGGGCTTCGTGGGCACGACAGTGGACGAGGACCGAGAGGAGATCCGCATGGATCGGGACGTGATCGTGGTGGGCTGGACCCCGAACGCCGAGGGGGAGGCGGCCATCGACGCGGCGGTCGCCGAGGCCGGTCGGCACGACGCGGTGCTGCACGTGGTCAACGCGAGCAGCGGCCGGTCCCACGCCGACGCCAAGTCCGCCACCGACGAACAGCTCGACGCGCTCCGGGACCGGCTCTCCGGTCAGGGCGTCGAGCACGAGGTCGAGCAGACCGTCGGCACCTTCGACCCCGCCGAGGCGATCCTCGACGCGGCCGACCGGCACTCCGCGGCCCTCGTGGTGCTGGGCCTGCGTCGTCGTACGCCGGTCGGCAAGCTGCTCATGGGCAGCACCGCCCAGCGCGTCCTGCTGCAGTCGAAGTGCCCGGTGCTCGCCGTCAAGTCCTGACCCGCCACAACGATTCGTCTGCGGTCTTTGGGGTGATTCACGCGGACGGTTCGCAGACGAATCCGCTCACGGGCAGCCGCCAGTCGACCGGCTGCCCGCCCTGCTGCTCGAGCAGCGCGATGGCCCGCTGAACGGGCGTCACCCGAGTAGCATGTGTCCCCGGGGCCACTCCGGCGCCTCGTCCGGGGGGAGGGACTCATGCGTCTTAGCTGGCGGTCGTACGCGGGGCTCCCGGCGGCTCTTGTCGCCGCCCTCCTGTCGACGGGCACAACGACGTCGGCGCACGCGCCCGAGGTTGACGTCCGGCAGGTGAGCCTGACGAACGCTGCCAAGCCCCTGGAACTCGATGCCTACCAGGTTGTCATGTCCGGCGATGGCCGCCATGTGGCATTCACGTCGGCGGCCAGGAACCTTCCGGGTGGCACCCCAGACCTCGATCAGCACGTCTATGTCCGTGACCTGCGCACTGGACGCACAGAACACATATCGGTCCCGTCGCGCGGGCGGAGTGCGAACGGTGACGGCGGCTCCGATCCGAGCATTTCAGCGAACGGACGGTTCGTGACGTTCTCGTCCACGGCGACAAATCTGGACGCCGCCGCGGTCGGAGACGGCTTTGTCGATGTGTACGTGCGGGATCGTCTCCTCCAGCGCACGACCCAGGTGTCCGTGAACGACGCCGGCGATGGCGGAGACCAGAACAGCTTCCTCGGAAGGATTTCCGACAACGGAAAGGTTGTCGTCTTCCAGTCCCACGCTACGAATCTGGTGACCGACGACACGAATAGCAAGCGCGACGTCTTCGTCAGAAACCTTGGCGCCGGAACCACGAGCCGGGTTTCGGTCAGCAGTCGGGAGCACGAAGGCAAGGGCACCGCCCGAGGCAACGACATTTCTGAAAACGGGAGGTTCGTCGTCTTCGGCACCACGTCGCGGTTGGTCCCTCACGAACGCGCCGGCCTGTTCGTCCGAGATCGCCGGCGCGGGCTGACTCGGACTGTGTGCGAGGGCCGCGACGGTCGAAATCCGCGGGCTGACTTTCCGTCCCTGTCGGCCGACGGCCATCACGTGACGTTCAACTCGTTTGACGACAACCTCGTTCGCGGCGACCGAAACGCTGCCAGCGACATTTTCGTGTGCAACCTGGACTCTGGGCGCATCCGTCGAGTGTCTGTCACCAGCACGGGCCGCGAGACCGGGGGTGCGACAGGATCGGGCAGCCTGTCGGCCGACGGTCGCTTCGTAGTGTTCGCAGCGCAGACACGATTGGTGCGAGAAGACCGTGACAGTCATACCGACATTTATCTGCGCGATGTACGCAGGGGTACGAATATTCTGGTCTCGGTTGGCAGCGACGGCAGGCAGGTGACTGAACCCGCTGGTGGCTCAAGCGACCAGGGACACGCGATCTCTGGGAATGGCCGCTTCGTGGCGTGGGAGGCATCGGGGCGACGCTGGACCCCCACGGACACCAACCGCGCGAACGACGTGTTCTGGCGCGACCTGCGACCGTAACGGTCTCAGGACAGCCGCCAATCGACGGGCTGGCCGCCCTGCTGCTCGAGCAGCGCGTTGGCCCGGCTGAACGGCCGCGACCCGAAGAACCCGCGCGACGCCGACAGCGGGGAGGGGTGCACGGACTCGACCCAGGGCACGTCGCCGGCAGCGAGCAACGGCTTGAGGCTCTGCGCGTCGCGGCCCCAGAGGATCGCGACGGTCGGCGTCCGGCGCTCGACGAGGGCCACGATGGCCCGCTCGGTGACCCGCTCCCAGCCGCGGCCGCGGTGGCTGGCCGGCGCTCCGGGGGCGACGGTGAGGACCCGGTTGAGCAGCATCACGCCGTGCTCGAACCACGGCGTGAGGTCGCCGGTGGTCGGTGGCGGTACGCCGAGGTCGGCGACGAGCTCCTGGTAGATGTTCACCAGGCTCCGCGGGATCGGTCGCACGTCGGGGGCGACCGAGAACGACAGCCCGACCGGGTGACCCGGGGTCGGGTACGGGTCCTGGCCGACCAGGAGCACGCGCACGTCGGCGAGCGGACGGCTGAACGCACGCAGGATCTGGTCACCGTGCGGGAGGTACCGGCGCCCGGCCGCGACCTCGCCCCGCAGGAACTGGCCCATCGCGGCGAGGTCGGCGTCGACCGGGGCGAGCGCCTCGGCCCAGTCGGGTGCGACCAGACCGCGGTCCACCAGCCCAGCGAGTGCGCTCATGGCGGCAGACACTAGCGACAACGATTCGTCTGCGATCCACCCGCCTGAATCACCCCATAGACCGCAGACGAATCGTTGTTCAGGCGCGGGTGGGGCGGGCGAGGCGGTCGAGGAACGCGATCAGGATCGCCTCGCGCAGCGCCGGGGCGGCCAGGTCGAGCAGCGCGTTCACCTCGGCCATCCGCTCGGGCAGGACGGTCCCGGCCGCGGGGTCGCCGGCCATCCCGGCAGCGGCGAGCAGGCCGTCGAAGTCGTCGTCGGACAGGGCGGCCGGATCGAGCGCGCGGACGAAGTCGGCCACGCCCGGGTCCACGACGACCGGACCGGCGGCGGTGGCCTTGTCGACGGCGGCCCTCAGCGCGACGAGGAACTCCTCGACGTGCGCCGCGGTGGCCGCGGAGAGGGTCAGGTGCAGGTTCGGCGGGTGACCGGCGTGGGTGAGCTGCGGCTGCACGTACCAGCCGGCGGACTTCATCTCGTCGGCGATCGTGAACACGTCGCACGAGCCGTCGGTCTCCAGCGCGACGAGGGTCGAGTCCGGCTGGGCGACCACGTGCAGCGCCGGGACCTCCGCCAGCCCGGCGAGCAGCCGGTCCATCCCGTCGAGCACCTCGGCGGCGAGTGCCGCGTAGCCGTCGTCGCCGATCGAGCGGACCACCGCCCACGCGGCGGCGAGCGGCCCGCCCGAGCGGGTGGACTGGGTGGTGGAGTTCAGCATCGTGTAGCCCGGCCAGTCCGCACGCGCGAAGAACTGCGGTCGGCGCAGCGCCGGCGTGCGGTGCAGCAGGATCGAGGCGCCCTTCGGCGTGTAGGCGTACTTGTGCAGGTCCACCGAGATGCTGGTGACCCCGTCGACGGCGAACGTCCAGGCCGGCAGGTCACGCCCGGCACGTGCGGCGTACGGCAGCACCCAGCCGCCGATGCAGGCGTCGACGTGGCAGCGCACGTCTCGCGCGGCGGCCGCGGCGGCGATCGGGGCGACCGGGTCGACGACACCGTGCGCGTACGACGGCGCGCTGGCGGCGACGAGCACCGTCGTGTCGTCGATGGCGGCGGCCATCGCGTCGGCGTCCGCGCGGTAGTCGGGTCCGACCGGTACGACGACCGGCCGGACGCCGAAGTAGTGCGCCGCCTTGAGGAACGCCGCGTGGATCGTCGACGGCAGCACCATCGACGGGTCCGCGATCTCGGGGTGCGCGTCGCGGGCGGTCTGCACGGCGAGCAGGATCGACTCGGTGCCGCCGGACGTCACCGAGCCGACCGTCGTGGGTGGCCCGTCGAGCAGGTCGGCGGCGATCCCGACGAGCTCGTTCTCCATCTGCAGCAGGCTCGGGAACGCGGTGGGGTCCAGCCCGTTGCTGCTCGCGAACGCCGCGATCGCCGTCCGGCCGATCTCGTCGGCCTCCTCGAGCCCGCTGTCGTACACGTAGGCCAGGGTGCGGCCGCCGTGGGTGGGCAGGTCGTGGGCGCGCATCTCCTCCAGGCGGGCGAGCACGTCAGACACGGGGACTCCGTTCGGTGGTGGCCGCCGCGACGTCGTCGGCGGTCAGCGAGTAGCGGGACAGCCAGACCAGGCTCAGCAGGGTGAGCGCGGCCGGCAGCAGCGAGAAGCCCAGGGTGATCGCGGTGATCGCCGACGCCGGCTGGGTGGCGTCGCCGGCGGTCGACGACACGTAGCCGCCCATCGCGAGCATCAGCGCGAACAGTCCCGGACCGAGCGCGAGGCCGAGCGTCTCGCCGGCCGTCCAGACCCCGGTGAACACCCCGGCGCGGTTCTCCCCGGTGCGCGAGGCGTGCACCGCCGCGGTGTCGGGCAGCATCGACAGCGGGAACACCTGCGCGCCGGCGTACCCGACGCCGACCAGCCCGGTCGCGAGGTACACCACGGACAGCCGGGAGGACCGGCGCCCCGACCAGCAGCAGCGGCACCGCCGGCGAGGAACAGCGACGCGAGCAGGTAGCCCGCGCTTCTTGCCGACCCGCGTGCCCAGCGCCGCCCAGCCGGGGGTGAGCAGCAGCGCCGGTCCGACGAAGCACACGAACAGGATCGTGGCGGCCCCCGGCCGCTCGAGCACCTGCCGGGACATGTAGTCCACGCCGGCGAGCATCGCGCCGACTGCCAGCGCCTGGATGACGAAGGTGGCCAGCAGCATCCGGAAGTCGCGTGAGGCGGCCACGACGCGCAGCTGGTCGGTCATGGAGCCGCCCGCCGCCACCACGGCGCCGACCGGGGCGCGCCGGGTGCCGACGTAGGCGCCGACCGTCCCGAGCAGGATCAGGGCGGCCACGAACAGGCCCATCACCCGGTAGCCCTCCCGCCCACCGACCGCGTCGCGGATCATCGGCGACAGCGCGCCGCTGACCAGGATCGCGAGCGCGAGCAGCGCGACCCGCCAGGACAGCAGCCGGGTGCGCTCGTCGTACGACGCGGTCATCTCCGCCGGCATCGCGACGAACGGCACCTGGAAGAACGCGTACGCCGTCGCGCAGGCCAGGAACGCCACCACGACGTACGACGCGTCCGCCGCCGACGAGCCGAGGTCGGGGCCCGCGAACAGCAGGGCGAAGCAGACCGCGAGGGCTCCGCCCGCCCGGAGCAGGAAGGGGCGGCGCGGACCGGCCGGGGAGACGTGCCGGTCGCTGATCCGGCCCGCGACCGGGTTGAGCAGCACGTCCCAGGCCTTGGGCAGGAAGACGATGACGCCCGCGACTGCGGCGGCCACGCCGAGCGTGTCGGTCAGGTAGGGCAGCAGGAGCAGGCCGGGGACCGTCCCGAACGCGCCGGTCGCCACCGAGCCGAGGCCGTAGCCCACGCGCACCGAACGGGGCAGCTCCTGCGACATGGGCCGGAGCCTAATGGGAGTGCATCGCCGAGGTTTCGGCCAGAGTGGTGTCCGAGTCCGCCGGTGGGTGAGCACTCCCGGAGCCTGGTCCGTGAGGTCTAGCCCTAGATCGTGCCCCTGCCGGTGAACGAGGAGGCGTTGATGGCTGCTGGGATGACGCGCCCCGCCCTGCGCGGTGAGCACTGAACCATTAGGTCGCCTGCGAGCCTCTTCGGGACGATCCGGTGCAAGTGATCGAGGAGGACAGGTGCTGTTCCTGGGTGATGACTGGGCCGAGGCTCATCACGACATCGAGCTCCAAGACGGCCAGGGCCGCGTGCTGAAGCGGCGTCGGCTACCCGAGGGGGTGACCGGCCTGACCCAGTTGCATGAGCTGATCGCCGACCACCTCGCCGACGACGAGGAGCCCGAGTCGGTGCTGGTCGGGATTGAAACCGACCGTGGCGGCTGGGTCAACGCACTGGTCGCGGCGGGCTACACGGTTTACGCGATCAACCCCAAGCAGGCCGCCCGCTACCGCGAACGGCTCACCACCTCGGGCGCGAAGAGCGACCCCGGTGATGCGCATGTGCTGGCCGAGATCCTTCGCCAGGACCGTGAGCACCACCGCGTGGTGGCCGGGGACAGTGAGCAGGCCGAGGTGGTCAAGACCGTGGCCCGCACCCACCAGACGATGATCTGGACCCGGCAACGACAGGCCAACCAGTTGCGTTCGATGCTGCGGGAGTTCTACCCCGCCGCGCTCGAGGCGTTCGGCGATGACCTGGCCGGGCGCGACGCACTCGCCGTGCTGGCGATCGCCCCCACCCCGGCAGCTGGCCGGGCGCTGTCCAGGTCGCGGCTGGTCAGTGTGCTGCGCAAGGCCGGGCGGCAGCGGAACCTGCAGACCCGGGCCGAGGAGATCGCGACCGTCCTGCGCGCCGAGCACCTCGGCTTGTCCGAGGCGCTCACCGAGGCCTACGGCATCAGCCTCCGATCACTGGTCGCGGTGCTGACCACGATGGTCGTCCAGGCCACGGCACTCGAGGGCGAGGTGGCGCGGTGTTTTGGCCGGCACCCGGACGCTGAGATCATCACCAGCCAACCCGGCCTCGGTGTGGTGCTCGGAGCCCGGGTGCTTGCCGAGTTCGGCGACGACCAGGACCGCTACGCCGACGCCAAGGCAAGACGCAACTACGCCGGCACCAGCCCGATCACCAAGACCTCCGGCAAGCGCAAGGTCGTGCTTGCTCGCTACGCCCGCAACAAGCGGCTCGCCGACGCCCTGCACCAGTAAGCCTTCGCCGCCCTCACCGCATCACCAGGAGCCCGGGCGTTCTACGACCACCACCGCGCGCGCGGCGCGACCCACCATCAAGCTCTCCGCGCCCTGTCCAACCGCCTCGTCGGCATCCTCGACGGCTGCCTGCGCCACCGTGTCGCCTACGACGAAACCATCGCTTGGGCACACCGACAACTCGCAGCCGCTTGACGACTTACGTCCCTGGGATATCTAGGGCCCCGACAACGATTCGTCTGCGAAGCCCCCGCGTGAATCACCCCAAAGTCCGCAGACGAATCGTTGTCACGGCCGGGCGAGCAGGGCCTCGAGCTCGGCGGCGACGGCGCGCATGCCGGCGGCGAGGGGGTGGAACGCGAGGGCCACCCCGGCCTGGGTCTCCCGCCCGTTGACCCACGGGTCGGCGCTGCACACGTCGTGCCCCTCCGACGCGGTGTACAGGTCGAGGTAGTCGACGCCGGTCGCCTCGGCGGCGTCACGGAGGCCGCCGTCGAGCGCCCGCAGCACCCGGTCGCCGAAGGCGACGTCGCCGCTCGCGAGGGGCAGCCGACCGGGGCAGATGCCGGCGGACGGGGCGATGCGCGGGTAGCCGACGAGCACGACCCGCGCATCGGGTGCCCGGCGCTGCACGCGCTCGACGGCGCGCTGCACGTGGGCGCCGATGGTGGGCGCCGCGGCGAGCAGGCGCCGGCCGACCTCGGACTCCGCGCACGGCGCCCCGTCGGGGTCGTCGACCCGGACGTCGAGGCAGGTGCGCAGCAGCCGCCCGAACAGGCCCAGGTCGTTGCCGCCGATGCCCAGCGTCACCAGGTCGGCCCGCTGGTCGACGGCGCGCAGCTGCGGCGCGACTCCCGAGCCCTGCACGGTCGGCTGTCGCTGCACGAGGTGCCGGGTGGTCGCCCCCGAGCACGAGACGTCCCGCAGCCGCAGGTCGAGCGACTCCGCCAGCAGGGCCGGGTAGTTGGCGTCGGAGCGGAAGCAGCCCCTCGCGATGCGCGTCACCGGCACCAGCGGGGCGGCGGTGAACGAGTCGCCCAGCGCGACGTACCTGCCGCCGGCGAGGTCCTCGAGCGGGTCGCTCGTCGCCACCTCCGACGGGGCGGACGGTGCCGGGTCCGACCCGGGACGCGGGGCTGCCCCGGGGGAGCCGGTGCAGGACGCCAGCGCGGCGAGGCACGCGACGGCGGCGAGGGCGCGGCGCATCGGCGTACCTCCTCCGTTGGTGTCCGGACCGACGGCCCGAGGGCGTGTCACAGGGTGACTTGTGCGGGTCCGGTCGAGGCTACTTCTTCGCGGCAAGGCTCCGGCTCGACGTGGAGCCGTAGCGACGTGCGGGGTTGGACCCGATCGCGTCGGCGCGCGGCTTCCGGGCCGGCGCCTTGCGGGCGGCCGTGCCAGCGCGCTTGCGCGCCGGCGCCTCGGGGGTGGCGTGCCCGGCGATCCACTCGTCGATGATCCGCCAGGTGGTGGACCGGGCCGCGCGACCGGTGAGCATGCCGAGGTGGCCGCCGGGCACCACCTCGAAGCGAAGGTCCTCCACGCCGGTCGCCAGGTCCACGATCGGCCGCACCGAGGCGACCGGTGCGATCCCGTCGGAGGCTCCGCCGAAGGCGAGCAGCGGCACGCGCGAGGTCGGCGAGCGAGATCTCCCGGTCGTCCATCGTCACGACGCCGGACGCGAGCTGGTTGCCCTTGAGCAGCCGGTGGTAGAGCTGCCCGAACGTGCGGCCGGGGTAGGCGATCATGTTCGCGGTGAACCGGTCGACGGCCTCGACCTGGGCGAGGAAGTCGGCGTCGTCGAGCTTCGACGCGATCGCGATCGGCTTGGTGACCAGCTTGTTGACGCTGGTGAGCTGGAAGGCGCGGCGCACCAGCGGCTTCGGTGCGCCGCCCATCAGCCGGTAGGCCTGGGTGACCAGGCCGGCCCGGTCGCCGGCGAGGCCGAGGAACGGCCGGATCGGCGCGACCAGCGGCACCTGGGTGACGTCGACCGGGACGCCGAGCGTGGTCAGCGACGCGATCGGCAGGTCGGGCCGGTCGGCGGCGGTGAGCAGCGCGAAGATCCCGCCGAGGCTCCAGCCGACCACGTGCACCGGGCGGCCGCCGGCGTGCGCGCTCACCTCGCGGATGGCGGTCGGGACCACCTCGTCGACCCAGTGCTCCATGCCGAGGTTGCGGTTCGCGAACGAGACCTCGCCGTACTCCACGAGGTACGTCGGACGCCCGGCCGCGACGAAGTGCTCGACCAGCGAGCAGCCGCGCCGCAGGTCGAAGCAGAGCGCCGGCGCGGCCAGCGGGGTCACCAGCAGCACCGGGTCGCCGTGCTCGCGGACGGTCCGGCGGGGCCGGTAGTGGTAGACCTCGCGCAGCGTGCCCTCGTCGATGAGCGTGCGCGGCATCGGGCGCAGATCGGCCAGGCCGCCGTACAACATCTTGTGGGCGACGTTCGCGGCTGCGGAGACGATCTGGTCCGGCTTGGGGATCAGATCCATGGACGGAGAAGTTACCAGCGGGTCAGGTCGCGCCCGGACGCCGGCGAGGGGATCCCGGCGGCGGCGTCAGACGAGGTCGAGCCGGGTGCGCATCCGTTCGAGCGCCCGGTGCGCGGCCCGGCGTACCTCCTCGGAGTCGTCGTCGAGCAGGCCCTCGACGGCCGACACGTGCTCCACGTCGCCGGCGGCGCCGAGGGCCCGGGCGGCGGCCGCCCGCACGCGCGGCAGCTCGTGGCCGGCGAGCCGCACGGCGTCGTCGCCGGCGGGCAGGTCCCGCAGCGTGCACACCTTCAGGCACATCTCCGCCACCCGCCAGGACTCGTCGCGCAGGCCGGCCAGCACCGCGCCTGTCGCCGAGTCGTCCCACACGTAGAGCAGCCCGCGGGCACCCCAGACCCGCGGCCAGTGCTCGGCCCACCCGTCGGAGGGGTACGCCGCGCCGGGCCGGCCGGCCAGGTAGGGCAGCAGGTCCGCGTGCTCGGCGGGGTCCGCCCCGGTCAGGAGGTCCGCGCAACGGCCGGCGGCCTCGGTCTCGGTCAGGTGCGCGCGCAGGGCTGCGACCAGCTCGCGAGGAGGCGCCTTCAGGTCGGGCGGCGGTGGGAGGGCCGACGAGCGAGGGGCCACCGGTCAGCTCAGCCGGGCCGGCTTGACCTGCTTGTGGTGCTCGGGGCGCACCTCGGCCAGCGCGGCGAGGAAGCGCTCGGCCCAGTCGGTGACGTCGTGCTCGGCGACGGTCTTGCGCATCGCCTTCATCCGCTTCGCCCGGTCCGCCGGCGGGGCGTGCACGGCGGTCATGATGGCGTCCTTCATCCCGTTGATGTCGTAGGGGTTGACCATGTAGGCCTGGCGCAGCTCGCCGGCCGCGCCGGCGAACTCCGACAGCACCAGCGCCCCGTCGCCGTCGTAGCGGCAGGCGACGTACTCCTTGGCGACCAGGTTCATCCCGTCGGCCAGCGGGGTGACCACGCAGACGTCGGCGGCCCGGAACAGCGCGGCCATCTCCTCGCGGGGGTACGACGAGTGCAGGTAGGAGATCGCCGGGCGGCCGATCCGGCCCAGGTCGCCGTTGATCCGGCCGACCAGCCGGTCGATCTCGTCGCGGAGCCGGCGGTACTGCTCGACCCGCTCGCGCGACGGGGTGGCCACCTGCACGAACACGGCGTCCTCGACGGAGAGCCGCTCCTCGCCGACCAGCTCGCCGAACGCCCGCAGCCGGTTGTAGATGCCCTTGGTGTAGTCGAGCCGGTCGACGCCGAGCAGGAGGTGCCTGGGGTTGCCGAGCTGCTCGCGGATCTCCTTGGCCCGGGCCTCCACCGCGGCGGAGCGGGCGAGCTCCTCCAGGCCCTCGGAGTCGATCGAGATCGGGAACGCCGCGGCCTGCACGGTCCGGCCGTCGGGCAGGTAGACGAGGTCGCGGTGGGTCTTGTGGCCGACCCGCTGGCGCACCAGCCGGACGAAGTTCTGCGCGTCGTTGGGCCGCTGGAAGCCGACCAGGTCGGCACCGAGCAGCCCCTCGAGGATCTGCCGCCGCCACGGCAGCTGCTGGAACAGCTCGGCCGGCGGGAACGGGATGTGCAGGAAGAACCCGATCGTGAGGTCGGGCCGCGGCCTCGCGCAGCATCGCGGGCACCAGCTGGAGCTGGTAGTCGTGCACCCACACGGTGGCGCCCTCGGCGGCCAGCTCCGCGGCCCGGTCGGCGAACCGGCGGTTGACGGCGACGTAGGACTCCCACCACTCGCGGTGGAACTCCGGCTTGGCGACGACGTCGTGGTAGAGCGGCCAGAGCGTGGCGTTGGAGAAGCCCTCGTAGAACTCGCTCGATCTCCTGGGCCGACAGCGGGACCGGGACGAGGAGCAGGCCGTTCGTCCTCGAACGGCTCGTCCTCGTCGTCGGTGCCGCCGGACCAGCCGATCCAGGCGCCGTCGTTGGCGCGCATGACCGGCTCGATCGCGGTGACCAGCCCGCCGGGGGACGCGCCGCCAGTCGACCGACCCGTCGTCGTTGACCACCCGGTCGACGGGCAGCCGGTTGGCGACGATGACGAGGTCCGACTGGTGTCTGCTGGCTCACGCCCCTCAACTTATCCAGACCGGCTCGGTTCAGTCCTGGCGGTCCGCGGCGTAGGTGACCCCGATCTGCCTGCGGATCCGGTCCATCTGCCGCATGATCGCCACGCTCTCGTCGAGCGGCACCAGCGGGCTCTCGGTCTCGCCGGCCCGCAGGCAGCGCATCACCTCCACCGCCTCGTGCGCGAGCCCGTTGCCGAGTCAGCGGCGCCTCGACCGTCTCGGTGACGTCGAGGCTGGTCCAGGTGGCCCGCACCGGGTGGTGGAAGGACTCCGGCGAAGTCGAAGCGGCCGCGCTCGGTGGCGACCGACGCGGTGCGCGGGGTGGCACCGGTCATCGAGGCGGTCAGCGAGGCCACCGCGCCCGACGCGTAGCCGAGCGACATCGCGACGTTGAGGTCGATGCCGGAGTCGCCGAGCCCGGCGACCGCCGCCAGGACGTCCGGCTCGCCGAGGAACAGGTGCGCGAACGTCAGCGTGTAGACGCCCATGTCGAGCAGCGCGCCGCCGCCCAGCGCCGGGTCCAGCAGCCGGTCGGTGGGCGGCGCCTCGACGTACCAGCCCGAGGTCGGCGCGCACCTGGGTGACCTCGCCCGAGCTCACCGGTGGCGAGCAGCTGCCGGACCCGGCGGATCACCGGGTTGCACCGCATCCACATCGCCTCCATGAGGAACAGCCCCCGGCGCCGGGACTCGGCGACCAGCTCGGCGGCCTCGTCGCCGGTCAGGGTCAGCGCCTTCTCGCACAGCACGGCCTTGCCCGCGTCGAAGCGCCAGCAGCACGTGCTCCCGGTGCAGGGAGTGCGGCGACGCGACGTACACGACGTCGACGTCCGGGTCGGACACCAGGGAGAGGTAGCCGTCGTGGGCCCGCCGGGCGCCGTACGCCGCCGCGAACTCCTCGGCCGCGGCCAGCCGGCGGGCGCCGACGGCGGCGATCTCGCGCGTCCGGGACCAGCGCCAGGGCGGTGGCGAACGAGCGGGCCATCCGACCGCTGGCGAGGATGCCCCAGCGCACGGGGCGGTCGGCCGGCAGTGGCGTGGCTCGCGCCGGGCCGGGCGTAACGGCCGGGGCCGGGAGGTCGTTGGGCAGTCGGGTGGGTACGGTCGTCGGCGCCATCGCAGCATTGTGGCGCGAAACGCGCGGAGCAAATGACATCGTTGTGTTTCGTCGCCTACGATGACACCGACACGGAGCCACCCGTGGGGCCCGGGACCGGGCAGAGGGACACGAGCCGGGGAGCGAAGACAATGGACGCCGCGAACGCGCACGAGGTCGCCGCCAGCACCGACGAACAGCTCATCGCCCTGTCGGAGCGCGACCGGGAGATCCTGAACTTCGAGCGCCAGTGGTGGAAGTACGCCGGCGCCAAGGAGCAGGCGGTCCGCGAGAAGTTCGACATGTCGTCGACCCGCTACTACCAGGTGCTCAACGCGCTCATCGACCGTCCCGAGGCGCTGGCCTTCGACCCGCTGCTGGTCCGCCGGCTGCGCCGCCTGCGTGCCGCCCGGCAGCGCGCCCGGTCCGCCCGCCGCCTCGGCTTCGAGGTCTGAGGGCTCAGTGTCTCGACTGACCCGCCCCGACGAGCGCGGCATCGCGCTGTCCTCACCGCTCGCCCTGCTCTCCGCCGGCGTGGTGCTGGTCGCCGGGACGGCGTTGCTGTTCACCGGCGGTGACGCAGCGCCCCGGCCGACACCGCGCGCCCGGTGACCGCGACGCCGAGTCCCACGCCGACCAGCACGGCTCCCGAGCCGGTGGTCGAGACGAAGAAGAAGAAGCCGAAGAAGCAGAAGCCGGTGATCCACCGGGCTCGCACCTACGTCGAGGTCTACAACAACTCCGGCATCTCCGGCCTGGCGGGACGGGTCGCCGGCCGGGCCGGGTCCGCCGGCTGGCAGGTGGTCGGCTCCGACAACTGGTACGGCACCATCCCCGCGAGCACGGTGTACTTCCCGCCGCGGCTCGAGGCCCAGGCCAAGCTGCTCGGCCGCGACCTCGGCATCAACCGGCTGCGGCCGGCGATCGCGCCGATGAAGTTCGACCGGCTGACGGTGATCCTCACCGGCTGAGCCCGCCGGGGACCCGCGAGTGGTCTCGACAGGCTCGACCACCCGGGCCCTCGGTCGTCAGGCCGCCGGTCCGCGGAGTGGTCTCGACAGGCTCGACCACCCGGCCCGGTGGTCGAGCCCGGTCCCTCGGTGGTCGAGCCCGTCGAGACCTGCTTGGCTGGCCGCATGGAGCCCTTCTCGGCCGAGGCACGCCACCGGTACGACGCCCTGCTCGCCGTCGCGAGCGAGGTCGTGGTCGGGCTCGACTTCGACGGCACGCTCTCCCCGATCGTCGCGGACCCGACCCGCGCCGTGATCCACCCGGACGGGCCGCGCGGTGCTGGCCGCCGTTGCCGCACGGGTGCGCGCCGTCGCCCTGGTCACCGGACGGCCGGCCCGCCAGGTGGTCGAGCTCGGCCGGCTCGACGAGGTCGCCGACGCGCTGCCGCCCGGTGCGCAGCTGCTGGTGCGCGGGCAGTACGGCCACGAGCACTGGGACTCCACGTCGCGGGAGTTCACCAGCCCGGCCGTCCCGGCGGGGCTGGCCGCCTTCGCCGACGAGCTGCCCGGTCTGCTGTCAGCAGCGGACGCAGCCGACGCGTACGTCGAGGACAAGGGCCTCGCGCTGGCGGTGCACACCCGGAGGCTCGACGAACCCGCGGCGGCCTTCGACCGGCTCCGGCCGCGGCTCGCCGACGCGGCCGAACGGCACGGCCTCGGGCTGGAGCCGGGGAAGTACGTCCTCGAGGTCCGCGCACCCGGCATGGACAAGGGCCGTGCACTGCGCGACGTGGTCGCGGCCACCGATGCCGGCGGCGTGCTGTTCGCCGGCGACGACCTCGGCGACCTGGAGGCGTTCGAGGCGGCCCGAGCCCTCCGCGCCCAGGGCCTGCCCACGCTGCTCGTCTGCTCCGGATCCACCGAGGGCGAGGCGCAGCAGGTGCTCGCCGAGGTCACCGACGTCGTCGTACCAGGGCCGGAGGGAGTCCTCGCGCTGCTCCGCGGCTTCGCCGCGAACGCCGGGTCGACGGCTGCTTTGGGATAGCAACCAGTACGTCACATACTCCGGGAATGTACAGATCCCTGCATGTCACCGTCCGCAATGGGCACGGCAGCAGAAGCCGGGGGCGTCGGGTCCCTGGGGGAGAGGGAGAAGGACATGAGGGAGCTATCCGGGGACCCCGGGAGCCGGTTGCGGGTGCCCGCGATCGGAATTGTGCTGGCGATGCTGCTGAGCCTGGTCGCGACCACGGCGCAGGCAGTGCCGTCGCAGCCGGGGGCGAGCACCCAGGCGGCGCAGGCCGCCCGCGCGCCGGTGTTCGACAACGAGTTCGGCAAGATCAAGTCGCGCGTGGTCGGCACGTTCGGGCAGAACGGCACCGTGGACGCGGTCTTCAAGCCCAAGCGCTTCAAGGTCGTCGGCACCCAGCTGATGGCCATCGGCAAGCTGCAGGGTGAGCTGGTCCGCGGCAACGGAAAGGTCGTCGACGACTTCTCCCAGCGGGTCAAGCTGCCGGTGGCCACCGCCGGCGGGCTGCCGCTGCCGCCCCTGCCGCTGCTGCGCGAGGGCGCCGCGACCTGCGACATCCTGCGGCTCGTCCTGGGGCCGCTGGACCTCGACCTGCTCGGGCTCCAGGTGCACCTCGACCGCGTGGTGCTGAACATCATCGCGGAGTCCGGAGCCGGCAACCTGCTCGGCAACCTGCTCTGCGCGGTGGCCGGCCTCCTCGACTCGACCGGCCTGGCCGGCGTGCTCGCTCCGGTGACGCAGATCCTCAACGGGATCCTGGCGCTGCTCCGCCAGTAGCCACACCGAGCGCGCGACCCCTGGATGACCCCCGGACCCGAGCGGTCCGGGGGTCTCGTCGGCTCAGGCGGTTCGACGCCGGGCCCGCGCGCCGAGCAGCGGGTAGCCGCCGTCCGCGAGACCGGCCGCGCGCTCGAACGGGTTGTGCACCCCGAAGTCACCGCCGCGCAGGTAGGACCAGCCGGACGCGACGGCGTACAACGGCAGCATCGGCAGACCCAGGCAGGCGACGTACTGCCAGGCGTGCCGCTCCTCGTGCGCGAGCAGCCGCGGTCGCGAGTCGAGCCAGTCACGGCCGTGCGGGGTCAGGACCACGTTGCCGACCGTGAAGGCCGGTACCCGGGGTTGCGGCAGCCGGTAGCCGGTGGCGATGACCAGTCCGCGCGGTCCCCGGTGGAACGCGCACCGGCCCGCGGCGCCGATCGCGAGGCCGGCCAGGGTGCTGCCGTTGACGCCGTTGAGCACCTGCCGGACCCGCCACCACGCCATGGCGGCATTGTGCCGTGAGACATCGTCGTCTCGGATGGTGGAGCCGGTGTGCACATTCTGAGACGGCTCCCTAGAGTTGGAACCGCTCATCGAGAGGGGCAGAGGGACACGGCCCGACGAAGCCCCGGCAACCCGCCGCGCGACCTCCGGTGCCCACCGATCCGGCACCTGCCTGGGGCTCCGCGGCCACGGTGCTAATTCCGTCCCGCGTCGAGAGTCGGCCGCGGGGAAGATGAGAAGGAGGCCCTCCTTGAGCACCTCGGTCCTGACCCCCTCGACCACGTCGGGCACCCGCGAGGGCGCGTTCGGCAACGCCACCTCCCTGTCCTGCCGCGAGTGCGGCCACCTCGTCGACCTCGGGCCGCACTACGCGTGTCCGGAGTGCTTCGGCCCGCTCGAGATCGCCTACGACTTCCCGCGGGTCACCCGCGCGGAGATCGAGGCCGGCCCGCGGAACATCTGGCGCTACAAGGCGCTGCTGCCGGTCCCCTCCGACATCGAGGAGAGCCCCAACACCGAGCCCGGCTTCACCCGGCTGCTCCGGGCCGACAACCTCGCGGCCGAGCTCGGCCTGCGCAAGCTGTGGGTGAAGGACGACTCGACCAACCCGACCAACAGCTTCAAGGACCGGGTCGTGGCGTGCGCGCTGAGCGCGGCCCGCGAGCTGCACGCGAAGGTCTTCGCCTGCCCCTCCACCGGCAACCTCGCCAACGCGGTCGCCGCCGCGGGCGCGCGCGCCGGCATCAAGACGGTGGTGTTCATCCCGTCGAACCTCGAGCAGCCCAAGCAGATCAACTCCGCCGTCTACACCGAGAACCTGGTGGCGGTGGACGGCAACTACGACGACGTCAACCGGCTCGCCTCCGAGATCGCCGGCGAGGAGGAGGGCTGGGCGTTCGTCAACGTCAACGTCCGGCCCTACTACGCCGAGGGCTCGAAGACGCTCGGCTACGAGATCGCCGAGCAGCTCGGCTGGCGGCTGCCCGACCAGATCGTGATCCCGGTGGCGTCCGGTTCGCAGCTGACCAAGGTGGACAAGGGCTTCCGGGAGCTGGTCGAGCTCGGCCTCGTCGAGGACAAGCCCTACAAGGTGTTCGGCGCCCAGGCGACCGGGTGCTCGCCGGTCTCCGTCGCCTACAAGGACGGCGTCGACGCGATCCGCCCGGTGAAGCCGGACACCATCGCCAAGAGCCTCGCGATCGGCAACCCCGCCGACGGGATCTACGTGCTCGACATCTGCCGGCGCACCGGCGGCGCGGTCGAGGACATCAGCGACGACGAGGTGCGCGAGGGGATCCTGCTGCTCGCCCGCACCGAGGGCATCTTCACCGAGACGGCCGGCGGCACCACGGTCGGCGTACTGCGCAAGCTCGTGGAGACCGGGCAGCTCGACCCCGAGCTGGAGACCGTGGTGATCAACACCGGCATGGGCCTGAAGACCCTCGACGCGGTCAGCGACCGGGTCGGTCCCGCGGCCACGATCGAGCCGACGTACGCCGCCTTCACCGCCACCGGACTGCAGATTCACCACCACGATGCCGTCCGCTCGCATCGCGTCGGGGACCCCGAGTGACCCCGGTCGCGCCGATATCGTCGAGACCACTCTCGGACCCAAGGAGTCACGAACATGAGCGTCAGCGTCCGCATCCCGACCATCCTGCGCACCTACACCGGAGGCGCCTCCGAGGTGACCGCCGAGGGGGCGACGCTCGCCGAGGTGCTCGACGACCTGGAGTCGAACCACGCCGGCATCAAGGCCCGGATCCTCGACGAGCAGGGCGCGATCCGCCGGTTCGTGAACGTCTACGTCGGCAACGACGACGTCCGCTTCCTCGACTCCCTGGACACCAAGACCCCCGACGGCGTCCAGGTCTCGGTGATCCCCGCCGTCGCCGGCGGCTGACCCCCCGATCCGCGCGAGGAGTCAGATTTTCAGGCCTCTCACCGGCGTGTCGCTGCGCGAGTGACCCCTCAGCCGTAGGAATTGGGGCATGTACGGCGACCGACCGGAGCCCGTCGAGGCCGCCAGGACGTTCGTCGCCGCCCGGTTCCCGGAGGCGAGCGTGGCGTTCGTCGGCGGGAGCGTGCTCACCGAGCACCGCACCCCGACCTCCGACCTCGACGTCGTCGTGGTGGTCGGCGAGGACGTGACGGTCGCCGACAGCGGGATGCGCGCGCCGTACCGCGAGACGTTCGAGCACGACGGCTGGGTGGTCGAGGCGTTCGTGCACACCCGGTCGAGCCTCGACCGGTTCTGGGCCTCGGACGCCGAGCGCGGGTGTGCACGCTGCTGCGGCTGTGCCTGGAGAGTGAGGTGCTCGTCGACCGGGACGGCGCGGCCGACGAGATCAGGACGGTCGCGACCCGGCTGATGGCGCAGGGGCCGCCGCCGTTCACCGACGCCGAACGGGCCCTGGCCCGCTACCGGCTGACCGACCTGCTCGACGACATGGCCGGCTGCGACCGGGAGGACGAGCTGGTCTACCTGGCCGGGGCCGTGGTGAACGAGGTCGCGAGCCTGGCCCTGGTGTCCGCCGGCCAGTGGTCGGCGCGTGGGAAGGCGCTCGCGCGGGCGCTGCGTGCGGTCGAGCCCGACCTCGCCGAGCGGCTGGTGAACGGCCACCGGCACGTCGTGGTGTACGGCGACACCGCCGTGCTGCACCGGGCCGCGGTCGACGTGCTGCTGCGGGTGGGCGGGCCGCTGATGGACGGCTTCCGGGCCGGTGGCGACCGGCCTGCGGACGCCGCAGACGGCTAGCCTCGCAGCATGGCTGACGTGCTGCTGGCGACCTGTGCCGACCTGCCCGACGGCGAGCCCGCGGGGGACCTCCTGGTGAAGGAGCTGGGCCACGGGGCATCGAGGCGCGCTACGTCGCGTGGGACGAGCCGGGGGTCGACTGGCGGTCCGCACGGCTGGTGCTGGTGCGCAGCACGTGGGACTACTACACCCGCCGCGACGAGTTCCTGGCCTGGGCCCGGTCCGTCGGCGACCGCCTCGTCAACCGGCCCGAGGCGCTGGCCTGGAACACCGACAAGGCCTACCTCGTCGACCTCGGCGAGACCCCGCTGCCCGTCGTGCCGACGGTCGCGGTCGACGAGGAGGCGGAGCTCGCGCCCGCCGTCGCCGCGTTCGCACCCGCCGTGGTCAAGCCGCGGGTCGGCGCCGGCGGCGAGGGCGTGGTGGTCTTCGACGGAGAGCCCGGCGGCCCGGCCGCGCTCGACGAGTCGCAGATCGACTCGGGGCCGTGGGTGGTGCAGCCGCTGGTCGGCTCGGTGCGCACCGAGGGCGAGACCTCGGTCTTCGTGCTCGGCGGGGACGTCGTGTCGCAGGTGCGCAAGCTCCCCGCCGGCAGCGAGATCCGGGTGCACGAGGAGTACGGCGGGCGCACGGACGTCGTACCCGTGACGTCGGAGGCGGCCCAGGTCGCGGTCGAGACCGTCAAGGTGGCCGAGGAGCTGCTCGGGGTCCGGCTGCCCTACGCGCGCGTCGACCTGATGCGGCTCGACGACGGCGTGCTCGCGGTGAGCGAGCTGGAGATCACCGAGCCGGGGCTGTACCTCGACGTGCTGCCCGCCAACGCCGAGGCGTTCGCCGATCTCGTCGAGGACCTGCTGAGGGGCTGAGGCTCCGGCGGCCGGCAGAAAGAGGGCCGGGGCGGTGATTCACCGCCCCGGCCGAAACCCCGTCGCACCCACGAGGTGAACTCAGGTTAGGACCGCGCAGAAACGGCGGTCAATGGCCCGGATTCGCCATCCCGCGTGGTCTAGACAGTGCCGTCCGGGCGGGGTCCTGCGGCCGCATGGCGCCCCTCGCGGGCATCGCCTTGCACTCGGGGGTGGCGAGTGCTAAGAATTGGTTAGCACTCTCAGGTCGAGAGTGCCACCACGTGCCTCCGGGCACGGCAATCCGGTTCGGACCGATGAGGTTCCGGAGCGCCGGCGGGAAGGGTCCGCCGGGTCAGCCGGGATCGTCCGTCGCGGGCATCGCCCGAGCCATCCAAATCTACGCGTGAGGATTCGCGGGAGCTATGCCGAAACTTATTGCGTTCAACGAAGAGGCCCGTCGCGGCCTCGAGCGTGGGATGAACACGCTGGCGGACGCCGTCAAGGTGACGCTCGGCCCGAAGGGCCGCAACGTCGTACTGGAGAAGAAGTGGGGCGCCCCCACGATCACCAACGACGGTGTCTCCATCGCCAAGGAGATCGAGCTCGAGGACCCCTACGAGAAGATCGGCGCCGAGCTGGTCAAGGAGGTCGCCAAGAAGACCGACGACGTCGCCGGTGACGGCACGACGACGGCGACCGTGCTCGCCCAGGCCATGGTCCGCGAGGGCCTGCGCAACGTCGCCGCGGGTGCCAACCCGATGGCGCTGAAGCGCGGCATCGAGGCGGCCGTCGAGGCCGTCTCCGGGCAGCTGCTCGAGCATGGCGAAGGACGTCGAGACCAAGGAGCAGATCGCCTCCACGGCTTCGATCTCCGCCGCCGACCCGTCGGTCGGCGAGATCATCGCCGAGGCGATGGACAAGGTCGGCAAGGAAGGCGTCATCACCGTCGAGGAGTCGAACACCTTCGGGCTCGACCTCGAGCTCACCGAGGGCATGCGGTTCGACAAGGGCTACATCTCGGCCTACTTCGTCACCGACGCCGAGCGGATGGAGACGGTCCTCGAGGACCCCTACATCCTGATCGCCAACCAGAAGATCTCCAACGTCAAGGACCTGCTGCCGCTGCTCGAGAAGGTCATGCAGTCCGGCAAGCCGCTGCTGATCCTCTCCGAGGACGTCGACGGCGAGGCCCTGTCCACCCTGGTGGTCAACAAGATCCGTGGCACCTTCAAGTCCGTCGCCGTCAAGGCTCCGGGCTTCGGTGACCGTCGCAAGGCCATGCTGCAGGACATCGCGATCCTGACCGGTGGCCAGGTCATCTCCGAGGAGGTCGGCCTCAAGCTCGAGAGCACCGGGCTCGAGCTCCTCGGCCAGGCCCGCAAGGTCGTGGTGACCAAGGACGAGACCACCATCGTCGAGGGTGCCGGCGACGCCGACCAGATCGCCGGTCGCGTCAACCAGATCCGCGCCGAGATCGAGAAGAGCGACTCCGACTACGACCGCGAGAAGCTGCAGGAGCGCCTGGCCAAGCTGGCCGGCGGTGTTGCGGTCATCAAGGTCGGCGCGGCCACCGAGGTCGAGCTCAAGGAGCGCAAGCACCGCATCGAGGACGCCGTTCGCAACGCGAAGGCCGCCGTCGAGGAGGGCATCGTCGCCGGTGGTGGCGTCGCTCTCGTCCAGGCGACCGACGTCGCGTTCGAGAAGCTCGACCTCGAGGGTGACGAGGCCACCGGTGCCGCGATCGTGCGGTTCGCCTCCGAGGCCCCGCTCAAGCAGATCGCGATCAACGCCGGCCTCGAGGGCGGCGTCGTGGCGGAGAAGGTGCGCAACCTGACCGCCGGTCACGGCCTCAACGCGGCCACCGGCGAGTACGTCGACATGATCGCCACCGGCATCATCGACCCCGCCAAGGTGACCCGCTCGGCGCTGCAGAACGCCGCGTCGATCGCCGCGCTGTTCCTGACCACCGAGGCCGTCGTGGCCGACAAGCCGGAGAAGGCCGCCCCCATGGGTGGCGACCCCTCCGGCGGCATGGGTGGCATGGACTTCTGATCGCCCGGGTCCTCGGAGACGGAGTCTCCGAGACCTATCGCAACAGCACCACCAGCAGGGCCTCCGCTTCGGCGGGGGCCCTGCTGGCTTGTGTGCGGCGGGCCGACGGCCGGCCGGCTCCGGTCGCTTGGGCGGCGCGTCGGCCGGAGGCTCCGAGCATGGTCGGGTTCGCGCCGCGGCCGCCGCGGCCAAGCCCTTTGACGCTCCCCGGAGCCGGCCGTCCACCGGCCCGCCGAACCGGGGGAGCAGGCCCCCTGCTCGACCGAGGGGTCACCTATGCACCGACACGCCGACCAGGTGGCTGAGTTTGTGACTCCTCAGCTCAGGACGCGGGGGCCTTCAGGCGGTCGCCGGTGTCGACCAGGGTGGCGTCGAGGACGAACAGCGCGAGGAGGGGTACGACGACGGTGCCGATGGCCGGGGCGAAGCCCAGCACGCCGCCCGCCCACACCAGGGCGCAGACGGTGACCGGCGAACGGAGGACACCGGACGCGGCGACCAGGACCAGCACGCCGCCGCCGATCAGCATCGGCGCCTCGGCCGCGCTGTCGCTGCTGCCAGGCAGGGCGCGCACCGCGCCGAGGGCGAGGTAGAGCAGTCCGAGTGCGACCTGACCGCGGCGGGCCCACGACGTGAGCACCCTTCGACGGTAGGCGCGCTCCGAGGCGTTGAGAATGGCCCGGCTGGGTCAGCGGACGTTGTGCGGACGGTACTGGATGCTGATCCGCGGACCCACCGCGCGGGAGGTCTTGAGGACCGCGTGCTCCCAGGTGCGTTGGCAGGAGCCACCCATCACCAGCAGGTCGCCGTGGCCCATGTCGAATCCGATCGACCGGCCTCCGAGCCGGGGTCGCAGCGAGAGTCGGCGGGTGTCGCCGAGGGAGAGGATCGCGACCATCGTGTCGTGCGTGCTCGACCGGCCGATGGTGTCGCCGTGCCAGGCGACGCTGTCGCGGCCGTCGCGGTAGTAGCACATGCCGGCGGTGGTGAACGGCTCGCCGAGCTCGGGCGCGTAGTGCCGGCTCAGGGCGTCCCGGGCCTGCACGAGCAGCGGGTCGGGGAGCTGCTCGTGAGCGGCGTAGAACCGGAGCAGGCGCGGCACGTCGACGACGCGGTCGTACATCTGCCGACGCTCGGCGTACCAGGGGACGTCGCGCACCAACCGGGCGAACAGCTCGTCGGCGCCACGCACCCAGCCGGGCCGGACGTCGACCCAGGCGCCCCGGTCGAGCTGGTGCCGCAGCAGGGATCCGGCGAGCGGCCCGACGGTCGCGACGGTCTCCGTGTCGACCTCGTCGAACAGCGAGGTCTGGAAGTCGACGGTCATGAGTCGAGGGTACGTCGGTTCGAACACATGTTCTAGTCCTTTCCCGCCCGGCTCTGGGCCCATGGCCCGGGTGGGTCAGGGGCCGCTCAGGGGCGAACCAGGGGTCAATAGGGCGTTAATCCGGTATCGGCAGAAGCCTTGTCCTCATAGGTTTCTCAGGGAGAACACAGGCGGTCGGGACGGCCGCGCTCAGGAGAGGGACAAGTCGTGACAGACATGACGACGGCGGGCACGAGCCCGGCCGCACGCGTGCAGAACCTGACCAAGACGTACGGATCCGGGCAGGCCCAGGTGGTCGCCCTCGACGACGTGACGCTCGACATCCACCGCGGTGAGTTCACCGCGGTGATGGGGCCGTCGGGGTCGGGCAAGTCGACGCTCATGCACTGCTGCGCGGCGCTGGACACGGCGACGACCGGCTCGGTGTTCATCGGCGACACCGAGCTGTCCGGGCTCAAGGACAAGGAGCTGACCCGGCTGCGCCGCGACCAGGTCGGGTTCGTGTTCCAGTCGTTCAACCTGGTGCCCACCCTGACCGCGGAGGAGAACATCCTGCTGCCGCTGTCGATCGCGGGGCGCAAGCCCGACGCCGAGTGGTACCACACCGTCATCGACACCGTCGGTCTCGGCGACCGGCTCGACCACCGGCCCAACCAGCTCTCCGGCGGCCAGCAGCAGCGCGTGGCGGTCGCCCGTGCGCTCGCGAGCCGCCCGGCGATCGTGTTCGCCGACGAGCCGACCGGCAACCTCGACTCGCGCTCGGGGGCCGAGGTGCTCAGCCTGCTGCGCCGCTCGGTCGACGAGTTCGGCCAGACCATCGTGATGGTGACCCACGACCCCGTCGCCGCGGCCTTCACCGACCGCGTCGTGTTCCTGGCCGACGGCAAGGTCGTCGACGAGATGCGCGAACCCGACCGCGAGGCGGTGCTCGACCACATGACCCGCATGGACGCCCGGCAGCTCGACGCCGTGCAGACCAAGGGCCAGCTCGCCGGCGTGCCGGACTGAGCGTCGGTCGCGACAGAAGAAGAAGGAAACCCATGTTCAAGGCTGCCTGGAAGTCCCTGCTCGGACGCAAGCTGCGCCTGCTGATGAGCACGTTCGCCATCGTGCTCGGAGTCGCCTTCGTGGCCGGCTCCCTGATCTTCACCGACACGTTGAGCCGCTCGTTCGAGGCGATCTTCGCGTCCTCGGTCGGCGACGTCGTCGTACGCCCCGTCGGCGCCACCAGCGACGACGGCTCCCCGACCACCCAGACGATGCCCGCCTCGCTCGTCGACGACCTGGCCGGCGTCGAGGGTGCCGAGCGCGCCGACGGCAACGTGACCTCGTTCGGGGTCTTCGTCGTCGGCGAGAACGGCAAGGTGATCGGCGGCCAGGGCGCTCCCGGCATCGGAGTGAACTGGAACGACGCCCCTGCCGCCAACGGTCTCGAGGGGCTCAGCATCACCGAGGGTGATGTGCCCACGGCCAAGGGCGAGGTGGCGATCGACGAGGGTACGGCGGAGCGCGCCGGCTACGAGGTCGGCGACACCGTGCACCTGGTCACCTCCGGCGCGGAAGCGGTGCAGCGACCCACCCTCGTGGGACTGGCCGCGTTCGCCGACGGCGGCTCGACCAACGGCGCGACCATCACGATCTTCGACACCCGGACCGCCCAGGACCTGTTCGTCGGCGGCCAGGACGAGTTCAACGACGCCTGGGTCACCGCGGCCGACGGGGTGAGCCAGGAGGAGCTGCGCGACAACGTCGCCGCGACCCTGCCCGCCGGCTACGAGGCGGTGACCGGCGACAAGGCCGCCGACGAGGCGGCCAGCGACCTGGTCGAGGCGATCTCGTTCATCAGCACGTTCCTGCTGATCTTCGCCGGCATCTCGCTGGTGGTCGGCAGCTTCCTGATCGTCAACACGTTCTCGATCCTGGTGGCGCAGCGCAGCCGTGAGCTGGCGCTGCTCCGGGCCATCGGCGCCTCGCGCCGGCAGGTCACGCGGTCGGTGATGTTCGAGGCCGTCGTGCTCGGCGCCGTCGGGTCCACCATCGGCCTCGGCCTCGGCGTGCTGCTCGCGATGGGCATCCGCGCCCTGTTCGCGACGTTCGGTCTCGACCTGAGCGGGTCCGACCTGATCTTCGCGGCGCGGACCCCGCTGGCGGCGTACGCCGTGGGCATCCTGGTCACCCTGGTCGCGGCCTACATCCCGGCCCGGCGCTCCGCCAGGATCCCGCCGATCGCGGCGCTCCGCGACGACGTGGCGATGCCGGAGTCCGCGCTGCACTGGCGGCTGGTCTTCGGCACCGTGCTGATCGTGTCCGGGGCCGGCGCGATGCTCGCCGGGCTGTACCTCGACGTCCCCAGGCAGGGCTGGTGGGTCGGCGGCGGCATCCTCGCCGCCCTGCTCGGGGTGGCGGCGGCGAGCCCGGTGATCAGCCGGCCGGTGGTGGCGATCGCGACGATGATCTACCGACGCATGTTCGGGACGGTGGGCAACCTCGCCGGCCAGAACTCGCTGCGCAACCCCCGGCGTACCTCGGCCACCGCGTCCGCGCTGATGATCGGGCTGGCGCTGGTCACGACGATGTCGATCCTCGGGTCGTCGGCCAAGGACAGCGTGGACAAGACGATCGAGGAGAGCTTCTACGCCGACCTCGTGGTCTCCAACGTGATCGGCGTGCCGTTCTCGCCGTCCATCGCCAACCGCATCGAGCGGACCGACGGCATCGCCGAGGTGAGCCGGCTCCGCTACGCCAACGCGTCGTTCGACGGCGACGGGCAGGGCGTGATGGGCATCGAGGCGGAGTCGCTGGTCGACCAGGCCGACGTGCCCATGGTCGAGGGCTCGCTGACCGACCTTCGCGACGGCACGATGCTGATCTCCGACAGCCGTGCCGAGGACGACGGCCTGGCGGTCGGTGACGAGGTGACGATGACCTTCCCGACCGGGAAGCAGGACCTCGAGGTGGTCGGGATCTACCAGACCGACAACAACACCGTGCTGTTCTACCCGTTCACCACGACCCTCGACACCCTGGCCGACGCCGGGTTCCCCGAGGCGGACAACTACCTGCTGATCTCGACCGAGGAGGGCGCCGACACCGCCGCCGTGCAACGGACTCTGGAGCAGCAGACCGCCGAGCTGCCCACGGTGACGGTGAAGGACCAGGCCGGGTTCGCCGAGGAGCAGCGGGCTCCGATCGACCAGCTGCTGTTGCTCATCTACGCACTGCTCGGTCTCGCACTGGTGATCGCGGTGCTCGGCATCGTCAACACCCTGGCGCTGTCGGTGATCGAGCGGACCCGCGAGGTCGGGCTGCTGCGGGCGATCGGTCTCGGCCGCGGCCAGCTGCGCCGGATGATCCGGCTGGAGGCGATCGTCATCGCGGTGCTCGGCGCGGTGCTCGGCGTCGGCATGGGCCTCGTGTTCGGACTGGCGTTGATGACCTCGCTGGCCGACGAGGGGCTCGAGGTGATCACGGTGCCGGGCTGGCAGCTCGCGGGCTACGTCCTGGCCGCCGGGTTCGTCGGTGTCCTCGCCGCGGTCTTCCCGGCACGGCGCGCCGCACGGCTCGACGTACTGCAGGCAATAGCGACCGAGTAGCACCGGTACGTCCCGAAAGGCACCTCCGCTGGACCCGGCCCACCGCCACACGAAGTGGCTAAGGTAGGACCGAGTTGAGCGGAGGTGCGATGGGCGACGTGGCGACTCCGGAGCGACCACGCCAGACCGTGCACAAGCACGTGCAGGTGCGTGAGTACGTCCGGGGGCTCATCCAGGGGGCCGAGCCGGGCAGTCCTGCGCCCTCCGAGCGGGAGCTCGTCCAGCACTTCGGCGTCGCCCGGATGACCGTGCGCCAGGCCCTGGACGCCTTGGTGTCGGAGGGTCTGCTCGAACGCGTGCCGGGCCGTGGCACCTTCGTCGCGCGCGCCAAGATCGACGTGCAGGTGCGGCTCTCCAGCTACACGGAGGAGATGGGCCGGCGCGGCATGAAGCCCGGCTCCCGCACTCTGCTGGCACGGATGGAGTCCGCCGGTCCCGGTGTCGCACGGGCCCTGGAGATCAACGAGGGCGCGAAGGTCGTGCACTGGCAGCGGCTCCGGCTCGCCGACGACGCACCGATGTGCATCGAGGACGCCTACCTCGCCGACAGCATCGTGCCGAACTTCCTCGACCAGCCGCTGCCCGAGAGCCTCTACGAGGAGCTCCAGCGCCGCGACCTGATGCCGACGTGGGGTGAGGACTCCGTGGACGCCGCGTTGTCGCGCCCGGAGGAGGCGGAGCTGCTCGGCATCGCCGCGGGCGCACCCGCGCTGCGCATCGCACGACGTGCCTTCGCCGGCAGCATCGCGATCGAGGTGTCCCGGTCGACCTACCGCGCCGACCGGTTCACGCTCTGGATGCCGCTGTCGCGGCCCAACACACCCGTCACCCGTCCCCGGTGACCTCCGGCGCCCCCGTCGGTGTCATCGACGGACACAACGACCTGCCCTGGACGCTCCGCGACCACTGCGGCTACGACCTCGGTGCGGTCGACCTGGTCGGCGGGGAACCCGCCGTGCAGACAGACTTCCCGCGGCTCGCGGCCGGTGGCGTCACCGGACAGTTCTGGTCGGTCTTCGTGCCGTGCTCGCTGACCGGCGCCGAGGCCGTGCAGGCGACGCGCGAGCAGATCGAGTTCGTACGCCGGCTCGCGGACACGCATCCCGACCGGCTCGCGCTGTGCGTCACCGCCGACGAGGTCGACGCCGCGATCGACTCCGGAAGGGTGGCGTCCCTCATCGGGATGGAGGGCGGGCACTCGATCGACTCGTCGCTGGACACCCTGCGGGAGATGCACGAGCGCGGTGCGCGCTACATGACGCTGACCCACAACGAGAACGTGCCCTGGGCGGACTCCGCGACCGACGTACCCCTGCTCGGTGGGCTCTCCGACCTCGGCCGCGACGTGGTGGCCGAGATGAACCGGCTCGGCATGTTCGTCGACCTGTCGCACGTCTCCGACGCGGTGATGCGCGACGCGCTCGCCGTCACCACCGCGCCGGTGATCTTCAGTCACAGCTCGGCGCGGGCCATCGCCGACCATCCGCGCAACGTGCCCGACGACGTGCTCGCGACGCTGCGCAACAACGGCGGCGTGTGCATGATCGGGTTCCCGTCGTTCTTCGTCAGCCAGCGCTGGGTGACGTGGTTCTTCGAGTGCCTCGACGTGGTGGCGTCGCGCGGCGGCGACCCGCGCTCGTTCGACGACGTCGACCCGGTGCTCCGCGAGCGCGTCGAGACCGCCCCCGCGCCGCCGACCGTGCCCGAGCTGGCCGACCACGTCGACCACGTCCGGGACGTCGCCGGCATCGAGCACGTCGGCCTCGGCGGCGACTACGACGGAGCCTCGAGCTTCCCGGTCGGCATGGAGGACGTCTCCGGCTACCCGCTGCTGTTCGAGGAGCTCCGCACGCGCCGGTACTCCGAGTCCGACCTGGTCGCGATCGGCTCCGGCAACGTGCTGCGCGCGCTGCGTGACATGGAGTCGGTCGCGATCATGACCGGCCATGAGCACACGGGGCGTGCTGCTCGCCGCCGGGGCGGGCCGGCGGATGGGCGGCCCGAAGGCGCTGCTGCGCGACGCGTCGGGCGTGCCCTTCGTCGACCGCGCCGTCGGTCGGCTCCTCGACGGCGGCTGCGAGGGGGTCACCGTCGTGATCGGCGCTTCCGCCGAAGAGGTGCGGGCGCTGCTCGACGAGGCGGGCTGGTCGCTGGACGACGCGGTGTCCGTCGTCGTCGCCGACGAATGGGCGGAGGGGATGGGCGCGTCCCTGCGCGCGGGCCTCACCGCGCTCGCGACCGCCCCGGTCGAGGTGACGGCGGCGCTCGTCTCGCTGGTCGACCTCCCCGACGTCGGCGACGACGTGGTGCGCCGCGTGCTCGGCGCGGGCGCCGGCCAGGACGTCCTCGCACGCGCGTCGTACGACGGTGTCGCCGGCCACCCGGTCCTCCTCGGCCGCGGTCACTGGCCCGGCGTGGTGGCTGCGGCGACGGGGGACCGCGGGGCCCGCGACTACCTGCGTGGCCGCGACGTACGACTCGTGGAGTGCGGGGACCTCGCGACCGGGCGCGACGTGGACCGCCCTGCTCAGCTGTGAGCCCCGCCCGTCGAGGGGTCACTGGTGCAGCGACACGCCGCCCAGGGCCCTGAAGTTCTGACTCCTCGCGGGAACGGGAGGTGGGGAGTGGCGCGTGGGTAGGCTCGAGGCATGAGCGCTGCCGACGAGGTGCCCGAGCCCGGTGAGTCAGCCACGCCCGGTTCGACGCAGGGTGTGGGGCCGGGTTCGGCGCAGGATCCGGGGCCGGGTTCGACCGGGGCGGGGTTCGGGTCGGCGGCGGAGCTGTCGGCACGACTGGGCGCGACCGGGTACCTCGCCGACGAGTCACTCGCCACCATCGTCTACCTCGCGCTCGAGATGCAGCGGCCGCTGCTGCTCGAGGGCGAGCCGGGCACGGGCAAGACCGCGCTCGCCGAGGCGGTGGCTGCCGCGACCGGCGCACCGCTGGTGCGTCTGCAGTGCTACGAGGGCATCGACGCCACGCAGGCGCTCTACGACTGGGACTTCCCGCGCCAGATCCTGCACCTGCGGGCGCTCGAGGCGGCGGGCGAGACGGTCGACGTCGACAAGGCGGAGTCCTCGCTGTTCGACGAGCGGTTCCTGCTCTCCCGGCCGGTGCTGCGCGCGCTGCGGGAGGCGCCGGCGGTGCTGCTCGTCGACGAGATCGACCGCGCCGACGACGAGTTCGAGGCGTTCCTGCTCGAGGTGCTCTCGACCTACCAGGTGAGCATCCCCGAGCTCGGCACCATCACCGCGACCACGCCGCCGGTCGTGGTGCTCACGTCCAACCGCACCCGCGAGATCCACGACGCGCTCAAGCGGCGCTGCCTGTACCACTGGGTCGAGCACCCCGGCCTGGAGCGCGAGGTGCAGATCGTCCGCACCCGCGCCCCCGAGGTCCCCCGGCAGCTCGCCGAGCAGGTGGTCGCGCTGGTGCAGCGGCTGCGCACCGACGAGGGCCTGCTCAAGCCCCCGGGGGTCGCCGAGACCCTCGACTGGGCCCGCGCCCTGCACCGGCTCGGCACCCGCGAGCTCGACCTCGCCACGGCGGCGGCCACCCTCGGCGCGGTCGTGAAGTACCGCGAGGACGCCCAGCGGGTCCGGCAGGCGCTCGACCGGATGCTGACCCAATGACGACGGCGGAGCCGCGCGAGGGCCTGGTGCCCGGTCTCGTCAACGAGGCCGACGAGCTGCTGCTCGGCTTCACGCGCGCGCTCCGCGCCTCCGGCGTACCCGTGACGATGGACCGTGCGCAGTCCTACCTCGCGGCGGTCGCCGTGGTCGGCCTCGACGACCGCAGGGCGACCTACTGGGCCGGCCGGGCGACGCTCTGCTCGGGCCCCGACGACCTCGACCGCTACGACCAGGTGTTCAGCGCCTGGTTCCTCGACGACCAGACGCCCGACGGCCGGCAGCGGTCGGAGCCACGGCCGCCGCAGACCCAGGCGTCGCTCGAGGAGACGGGGACCGGTGAGTCGCAGGGCGAGGACGACCCGCTGCGGGCCCGGGCCAGCGACGTCGAGGTGCTGCGGCACCGCGACATCGCGGAGATGTCGGCCCACGACCGCGCGCGCATGGCAGCGCTGTTCGACCTGCTCCGGCCGCGGTCCCCGGGACGGCGTACGCGCCGACGCTCGCCCTGGCACCGCGGCGAGATCGACGCCGAGCGCACGATGCGCCGCACCCTGCAACGGATGGGCGAGCCGGCGGAGATCGCCTGGCGCCGACGGACGACGCGGCCACGTCGGGTCGTGCTGCTGGTCGACGTGTCGGGCTCGATGAGCCCGTACGCCGACGCGCTGCTCCGGCTGGCGCACCGTTTCGTGGTCTCGACAGGCTCGACCACCCGAGGCGGCTCGACCACCCGAGGCGGCTCGGGCACCCGAGGCGGGTCGACCACCGGGGGGAGCCAGGCCACCGAGGTGTTCACGGTGGGCACCCGGCTGACCCGGGTCACCCGAGCACTGCGGGTCCGCGACGCCGACCAGGCGATCATCGCGGCCGGGCGCACCGTGCCGGACTGGTCCGGCGGCACCCGGCTCGGCGAGACCCTGCAGATCTTCCTGGACCGCTGGGGTCAGCGCGGCTGCGCGCGGGGAGCGGTCGTCGTCGTGTTCAGCGACGGGTGGGAGCGCGGCGACACCGACCTGCTGCGAGAGCAGATGCGCCGGCTGCACGGGCTCGCGCACTCGGTGGTGTGGGTCAACCCGCACGTCGGCAAGGCCGGCTACCAGCCCGTGCAGCAGGGAATCGTGGCCGCCCTCGACCACGTTGACCATTTCGTGGCGGGACACTCCCTGGCCACGTTCGCGGAGCTGATCGAGGTGGTGGCCGATGCGTGAGGTGCTCTCGGACCTGTTGAGGTGGTGGGAGGCCGGCGAGACCGTCGGCGTCGGCACCGTGGTGGCCACGTTCCGGTCCGCGCCCCGGCCCCCGGGCGCCTCGATGCTGGTCGGACCGTCCGGCGAGGCCGTCGGCTCGGTCTCCGGCGGCTGCGTCGAGGGTGCGGTCTACGAGCTGGGGCAGTCCGTCGTCGGCGACGGCGCCCCGGTGCTGCAGCGCTACGGGGTCAGCGACGACGACGCCTTCGCCGTCGGCCTGACCTGCGGCGGGATCCTCGACGTGTTCGTGGAGAAGGTCAACCGCGAGACGTTCCCGGAGCTCGGTGGCATCGCGGCCGACATCGAGGCGGGCCGGCCGGTCGCGGTGGCGACCGTCGTCGAGCACCCGGACCCGAGCCGGGTCGGCCGACGGCTGGTGGTGCGTCCGGTCGACGCAGCCCACCCGGACGGGACCGTGCTGGGCAGCCTCGGCACCGACCGCATGGACGACGCGGTCGCCGACGACGTGCGCGGCCTGCTCGCCGCGGGGCACCACCAGACCCTGACCTACGGTCCCGAGGGCGAGCGACGCGGCGAGGGCATGCGGGTCTTCGTGTGGGCGTTCGCGCCGCCACCGCGGATGCTCGTCTTCGGCGCGATCGACTTCGCGGCCGCCGTGGCCCGGATCGGTGGCTTCCTCGGCTACCACGTGACGGTGTGCGACGCCCGGCCCGTCTTCGCGACAAACTCGCGCTTCCCCGCAGCCGACGAGGTCGTCGTGCAGTGGCCGCACAAGTACCTTCGCGCGGAGGCCGAGGCCGGTCGTGTCGACGCCCGTACGGTCCTGTGCGTGCTCACGCACGACCCGAAGTTCGACGTACCCCTGCTCGAGGTCGCGCTGCGGCTGCCCGAGGTCGGCTACGTCGGCGCGATGGGGTCGCGGCGCACCCACGACGACCGGATGAAGCGGCTCCAGGAGGCCGGTCTCACCGACGACGAGCTCGCGCGGCTCTCCTCGCCGATCGGCCTGGACCTCGGGGCGCGCACGCCGGAGGAGACCGCCGTGAGCATCGCCGCCGAGATCATCGCGCTGCAGTGGGGCGGCCAGGGGCAGCGGCTGACCGCGCTCGACGACCGCATCCATCACTGAGCGCTCGACCGCGCACCGCTGCCCGGGCTCCTCGTCCGAAGCTTCGCCCACGCGGGCTGCCGAGCCGCTACGGTGACGGCAGGGGAGGGCCCTTCCGAGGCAGAGCGAGGGACATGACCAGTCCGCGAGAAGAGCTGCGGGGGCAGCGGGTCGAGGCGGTGCGTGCCTGGACCGCGTTCGTCGAGCGAGGCGACGAGGCGGCCGCGGTGGTGCGGCCGGAGATCCTGCGCAGCTGGGAGCGGTCCGGGGTCGCGATCTCCCCCGACGTGGCCGAGGCACCGATGGCCGACGAGTCCGACACCGCGGCGTTCTGGCAGGAGTCGCCGCTGCAGGTCGCGGTGTCGCGGATCGAGGACGACCTGCGTCGTACCGCGGAGGACGGCGACCTGGTGGTCGCGGTGACCGACGCCGACACCCGGATCCTGTGGACCTACGGCGGACGGGTGATGAGGCGCAAGGCCGAGTCGGTGAACTTCGTCCCCGGTGGTCGGTGGGGCGAGACCAGCATCGGCACCAACGCGCTGGCCCTGGCCACGACCGACGACCGGCCGTCGATGGTGTTCAGCGCCGAGCACTTCGCCCCCATCGTGCACAACTGGGTGTGCTGGGCCGCCCCGGTGCACGACCCGGTCACGGGCGAGCAGCTCGGCGTCATCGACCTGTCGACCACGTGGGACCGGACCCACCCGATCGGGATGGCCACCGCACGCGTGATGGCCCGACTGCTCGAGAACGCCCTTCCTCAGGCGACCGACCGCTCGGGCGGACGCCACCCGGGCGGCCGCACCTTCCGCGCCGGTCTGCAGCTCACGCTGCTGGGCCGGGTGGACGTCGTGCTCGACGGGCAGCGGCTGCTGCTGACCCGCCGGCAGTCCGAGATCCTGGCGCTGCTCGCCCTGCACCCGGCGGGGCTCACCCTCGAGCACCTCCAGGCGCTGGTGTACGGCGACAAGGCGGTGAGCCCGTCGACGCTGAAGGCCGAGGTGTCACACCTGCGCAGCGCCCTGGGCGGCCAGCTGGCCTCGCGGCCCTACCGGCTGATGATGCCGGTCGACACCGACGTGGAGACGGTGCTGGACCTGCTGCGCCGCGGTCACGTCGCCGGCGCCCTCGAGGCGTACGGGGGCGACCTGTTCCCGGGCACCAGCTCGCCGGCTCTGACCGAGCTCGCGGAGGTGGTCGCGGTCTCGGTGCGGGAGGCGTTGCTCGACGACCCGCAGCCGGGTGCGGTGATGCGCTACACCGAGCTGGCGCCGTACGACACCGAGGTGATCGAGGTCGCGCTCGCGGCGCTGCCCGACGCGCGGCACCCGGCCCGGGCCCTGCTCAAGGGCCGCCTGGCCGCGGCCGGCCGGGCCTGAGAGCCGGCCGCCGGCACCGACGTCGCCGCCGGGCCGCGGCTTCGGGTGGCGACCGGACCCCCGAACAGGTCGCCACCCGCAGCGGCCCCCGTGCGCGACGCGTGCTGCTGGGACCATCCTGCGGGGCCGGACCGCGTGGGGCCATACGCACAAGCGCGTAGCCCGGCCCGCGGCGGGTGGCACCGCTGTCCGGTTCGTCCGGGACGAAGCATGCCGAACCGGACGAGGATTCCGATGCGCGTGACGGCCTTTCGGTTCTTCAATACGATGATGACGGCTGCAGAACGGCGGCCCTGACATCGGCGCGACGGGGAACCTGTGCAGGACGCGGAGCGGCGCTTCAACCACTGGGTCGACCTGGTCGACCACCTGCTCGGCTGCCCTGACGCGGGCTTCCCCACCGGGATGCTCACCGCACAGCTGGTGGTCACGTTCGACACCAACGCAGCCTGGAACTGGATCGACACCGACGGCGGCTACGGGTTCGAGATGTACGACCAGCCGCCCGGCTGGCCGTCCCCGGCCGAGGTGGAGTTCTGGACGCTCGAGGCGATGCCCGAGCATCCGCTGCCGCACTGGTACATGGTCAGCGGCGACACCAGCGCGACCACGATCGGGCGGGTGCCCAGCTCGGTGGGGACGCGGCGCGGGCGGGAGATGCTCGCGCACTGCCTCGGGCCGGTGGGGCTGGACCGGCAGCTGGCGATCCCCTACCGGGTCGGCCCGGCCGGGCAGCGCGTGTTCGTGCTCGCCACGAGCGGCGCCGACTACTCCGACGAGCAGGTGGCGTTGGCGCGCCGCATCCAACCGCTGCTGGTGCTGCTGGCCCGCAACCAGGTCGTGCTCGAGCGGTGCCGGCCGGCCGCGTCCGTCGTACCGCTCCAGCGGGTGGCCGCGGGCCTCACCGGTCGCGAGCTCGCCGTGCTGCAGCTGCTGGCGGACGGCCTGACCGCGGAGTCGATCGGCCGTCGCCTCGGGGTCTCCCGGCACACGGTCCGCAAGCACCTCGAGCACGTCTACCGGAAGCTGGGTGTGACCGACCGTCTGGTGGCGGTTCGCGAGGCGCGTGCCCAGGGCCTCCTCGAGGAGTCGTACGACGAGCGCGCGGGCGGCTGACCGGCACCAACCTTTCGCCAACCCCCAGGTCCTAACGTGGCTGGCGTCACATCGGTACGACCGACCAGTCCGACGCATGTCCAGGGGTGTCTTGATGACGAAGATCGAAGTCTCCGTCGACGGTGAGAGGTACACCGACGACGTCGAACCGCGCATGTTGCTCGTCCACTACCTCCGCGAACGCCTCGGGAAGACCGGCACCGTCGTCGGCTGCGACACCAGCAACTGCGGCGCCTGCACCGTGCACGTCGACGGCAAGAGCGTGAAGTCGTGCAACATGCTCGCCGTCCAGGCCGACGGGCACGAGGTCACCACCGTCGAGGGGCTGGCGACCAACGGCGAGCTGCACCCAGTGCAGAAGGCCTTCCACGAGTGTCACGCGTTGCAGTGCGGCTACTGCACGCCGGGCATGATCATGCAGTCGATCGACCTGCTCAACGACAACCCGGACCCGTCCGAGGAGGAGATCCGGCTCGGGCTCGAGGGCAACCTGTGCCGGTGCACCGGCTACCACAACATCGTGAAGGCCGTGCAGGCCGCTGCGACCTCGGGCGGTGCGCGATGACGTCCACGCAGGAACGACCCGCCGACGCCGTCGAGAGCGAGATCGGCAAGTCCCGGCGCCGCAAGGAGGACCAGCGGCTGATCACCGGGCGGACGAAGTGGACCGACAACATCCAGCTCACCGGCATGCTGCACATGGCGATGGTGCGCAGCCCGTTCGCGCACGCGCGCATCACCGGCATCGAGACGAGCGAGGCCAAGGCCGCGCCGAACGTCGTCGCGGTGCTGACCGGCGAGGACGTCAAGGACGACCAGGGTGCGTTGATCACGGCGTGGCCGATCACCACCGACCAGAAGACGCCCGACCACCCGCCGATGGCGGTCGACCGGGTGGCGTTCGCCGGCGAGGTCGTGGCCGTCGTGGTGGCCCGGTCCGCTGCCGAGGCGCGCGACGCGGCCGAGCTGGTCGACGTCGACTACGACGAGCTGCCCGCCGCTCTCGACCTGAGGGAAGCGGCCGAGGCGACCGCCGACCAGGGCGTGCTCGCCCATCCCGACCTCGGCACCAACAAGGCGGCGTTCTGGCAGCTCGACTCGGCGGGCCAGGGCAGCGGCGGTGCGGTCGACGAGGCCATCGCTGCCGCGCGCGCCGACGGCGTGATCATCGAGCGGGAGTACCGCCAGCAGCGGCTGATCCCCGCATTCATGGAGCCCCGCTCGGTCGTCGTGGACCCGACCGGCGAGCAGATCACGGTGTGGAGCTCGACGCAGGTCCCGCACATCGCGCGGTTCGCGCTCGCGGCGACCACCGGAGTGCCGGAGTCGAAGATCCGGGTGATCGCCCCGGACGTGGGCGGCGGCTTCGGCGGCAAGCTCCAGATCACGCCGGAGGAGTGGATCGCGTTCTGCGTCGCCCGCCGGCTGGGCCGGCCGGTGAAGTACACCGAGACCCGGTCGGAGTCGCTGATGGCCGGTCACCACGGCCGCGACCAGTGGCAGAAGCTGACACTCGCGGCCACCAAGGAGGGTCGGGTCACCGCGCTCAAGGTCGACCTGCTCGCGGACATGGGCGCCTACGCGGCCCTCGTCGGCACTGGCGTCCCGGTGTTGGGCGCCTGGATGTTCAACTCCATCTACAAGTTCGACGCCTACCAGTTCAACCTCACCCCGGTCTACACCAACAAGACCTGGGTCGACGCCTACCGCGGCGCCGGTCGGCCGGAGGCGACGTACGCCATCGAGCGGCTGATGGACGAGCTGGCCGCCGAGGTCGGCAAGGACCCGCTCGAGGTGCGCGAGCTGAGCTGGATCAAGCACGAGGAGTTCCCGTTCACCACGGTGGCCGGGATGACCTACGACTCGGGCAACTACGAGGCGGCCACGGCGAAGGCCAAGGAGATGTTCGGGTACGACGAGCTGCGGGCCGAGCAGCGGCGGCGGCGGGAGAGCAACGACCCCGTCCAGCTCGGCATCGGCGTCTCGACGTTCACGGAGATGTGCGGCCTGGCGCCGTCGCGCATCCTCGGCCAGCTCAACTACGCGGCCGGCGGCTGGGACCACGCCGACATCAGGATGCTCGCCACCGGCAAGGTCGAGGTGGTGACCGGCACATCGCCGCACGGCCAGGGCCACGAGACCGCGTGGTCGCAGATCGTGGCCGACCGGCTCGGCGTCCCGTTCGAGGACGTCGAGGTGCTGCACGGAGACACCCAGGTCTCCTACCACGGCATGGACACCTACGGCTCGCGCTCCCTGGTCGTCGGGGCGGAGGCGGTCGTGCGGGCCGCCGACAAGGTGATCGAGAAGGCCAAGCCGATCGCCGCGCACATGCTCGAGGCCTCCGTCGACGACCTCGAGTTCTCCGGCGGACGGTTCACCGTGCGCGGCACCGACCAGGACCTCGGCATCGCCGACATCGCGCTCGCGGCGTTCACGGGGCACAACCTGCCCGACGGCACCGAGCCGTCGATCGACGCGTCGGCGAGCTTCGACCCGGAGAACTTCTCCTTCCCGCACGGGACCCACCTGTGCGCGGTGGAGATCGACACCGAGACCGGCGGCGTGAAGATGCGCAAGTACGTCTGCGTCGACGACGTCGGCACGATCGTGAACCCGCTGATCGTGGAAGGCCAGGTGCACGGCGGGCTGGCCCAGGGCATCGCCCAGGCACTGTTCGAGGAGGCCGTCCACGACGAGTCCGGGACCCTCGTCTCGGCGTCGTTCGTCGACTACCTGGTGCCGACGGCGGCCGACCTGATCAGCTTCGAGACCGGTCACACGACGTCGCCGTCGACGTACACCAAGCTCGGCACCAAGGGCGTCGGCGAGGCGGGCACGATCGCCTCGACGCCGGCCGTGGTCAACGCGATCGTCGACGCGATCCGGCACCTCGGCGTCAACGACGTGCAGATGCCGTGCACCCCGGCCCGGATCTGGAAGGCGATCCACGACCAGGGAGGCGGTGGCGGCGAACCCACACCGGGCGACGCGATGCCGCACTTCGACGAGCAGGACGTCGCCGACCGCACGGCCGGAGCCGACGACGGAGGTGTCGCATGACTCTCACCGAATGCTCACTTCGTTCCGCTTCGAACGGAGGCCCCGAATGATTCCCGCCAAGTTCGACTACGTGTCACCGACCACGGTCGAGGAGGCGCTGCGGGCGCTCGCCGACGCCGGCGACGAGGGCAAGGTGATCGCCGGCGGGCAGAGCCTGCTTGCCGGTGCTGCGGATGCGGCTCAACGCCCCGGAGGTGGTCATCGACATCGGGAAGATCGACTCGATGCGGGGCGTCCGCGACGACGGCGACGCGATCGTCATCGGCGCGCTGACCACCCACGCAGAGGTGCAGACCGACCCGCTGGTGCGCGAGCACGCGCTGCTGATCACCAAGGCGGTGTCCGAGGTCGCGGACCCGCAGATCCGGCACCGCGGCACGTTCGGCGGCGCCCTTGCGCACGCCGACCCGGCCGGCGACCTCGGGGCCCCGGCGCTCGCGCTGGATGCGGAGTTCGTCGTGGCCGGGTCGGGTGGCACGCGGACCATCGCCGCGACCGACTTCTTCGTCGACCTGTTCACCACCGCGATGGAGGACTCCGAGCTGCTGACGGAGGTGCGGATCCCGAAGCGGTCCGGCTGGGGTGCGCACTACGAGAAGTTCGTGCGGGTGGCGCACCAGTGGCCGATCGTCGCGGTCGCGGCCGCGGTCAAGGTCGAGGGTGCACAGATCGCGGAGGCGCGGGTCGGCCTGACCAACATGGGCTCCACGCCGCTGCGGGCAACCTCCGTCGAGCGGGCGCTGGTCGGACAGCCGGCGACGGACGAGGCGGTCCGGGCGGCCGCGGCGTCGGCGGGTGAGGGCACCAACCCGCCCTCGGACCTCAACGGCGACGCCGACTACCGGCGGCACCTGGCGACGGTGCTGACCAGGCGTGCCGTCCTCGCGGCCGCAGGAGGATAGTGCCCTTATGGGTATGGAGCTCACGCACACCTTCACCGTGCCGGCGTCGGTGGACGCGACCTGGGCGCACTTCCAGGACATCGAGTCGGTCGCTGGGTGCTTCCCCGGCGCCACCGTGACCGAGGTGGACGGTGACGACTTCAAGGGGTCGTGCAAGGTCAAGCTCGGGCCGATCGCGCTGGTGTACTCCGGCACCGGGTCGTTCGTCGAGAAGGACGAGGCGGCGCACCGGTTCGTCGTGGACGCCAAGGGCAAGGACAAGCGCGGGAACGGCACGGCGGGCGCCACCGTGACCGCCACCATGTCCGACAGCGGCGGATCGACCGACGTCACGGTCGTCACCGACCTGGCGATCACCGGCAAGCCGGCGCAGTTCGGCCGCGGCGTCATCCAGGACGTCTCCGACAAGCTGCTCGGCCAGTTCGTGGCCTGCCTGGAGCAGCAGGTGGGCGACAGCACGGCCGCCGCTGCAGCGGCGGCCGGTGGCTCGCCGGCCGCGACGGGCGGGCCGGCGACCGCGACCGAGACGGTCGAGCCGGCCGGTTCGGAGGTCCCGCCCGCCGAGACTCCAGCGGCGGCCCCGTCGCCGGAGGGAGCTGCGGCACCCGGAACGTTCGGCTCCGAGTCGTCCGGTCCCGGGTCGGCGGCGAGCGCGCCCCAGGCGGCCGCGCCCCGTGCCGAGGCGGCACCGGACGACGCCCTCGACCTCGGGGCGACCGTCGTACCGATCCTGGCGAAGACGTACTGGAAGCAGGGCCTCGCCGCCCTCGTCGTGCTCCTGTTCGTCATCCGGATGATCCGCCGGAGGTAGCCCCCTAGCCGGATACGACGCGACGTTCTTGCGCTCCCAGCCTGCGGGAAACAGCAAGAAAGTCGCGTCGTATCGCGTGTGCGGCTAGCGGGTGAGGCCGCCGAGCGGGGCGACCGCGATGCCGCTGTGCTCGCACACCCAGGTGGGTGCGGGCCCGCCGAGCTCGGGGTGGATGTAGAGCGCGTGCGGGTCGAGGGCGTCGCAGGCCCGGCACAGCGGCCACCGGCCGACCCGGTCGAGGATGGCGTCCTGCACGTCCTGGGCGATCAGGCCGGCGACGTACACCCGGCCCTCCTCCCACTGGGAGGTCCACCAGCGCCGGGTGGTCAGCGACTCCTCGAGCGCGGACACCGACTCGACGTCGGCGGCACCGGTGACCTCGAGGTCGTGGAGCACCAGGGCGCGCGCCTGCATCAGCGCGTCGTCGGGGCCCTCGTCGGCGGTCACCCTCCTATTGTGAGGGCATGTCCATGACGCAGCCGGGTGCGGCCCGGGGGGACGCGCCGCTGCTGGAGGTCGCGGTGCTGCACCCCCGCGACGTGGCGGGGGCGGACGAAGGGGGTGCCGACCGGCTGCACCTGTTCGCCCGAGACGCCGGCGACCTCGGTCTGTCGCCCGAGCCGGGACTGGTGTCCGGGGTCTGCAAGGAGACCGACCTGCCGGTGCGGGTGCTGCTGCGGCTCAACGACTCGCACACCACGACCGGCGGGGAGCTGACCCGGCTGGTCGGGCTGGCCGAGTCCTACCTCAACGTCGGGGCGCAGGGACTGGTGTTCGGGTTCCTCGACGGTGACCTGCTCGTCGACGAGGAGGTCTGCGGGCACCTCGCGGACCGGCTGGCCGGGGTGCCGTGGACGTTCTCGCGGTCGATCGACGCGTCGCTGGAGGCCGACCGGGCGTGGCGTCAGGTGCTGCGGCTGCCGGGTCTCGACGCCGTCCACTCCGCGGGGTCACCGCGCGGGCTGGCGGCCGGCTTCGACGACCTCGTCGACCGGGCCGCCTCCGACCGGGACGTGGCGCGGCTGCTGATGGCGGGCGGCGGGCTGAAGGCGGAGCACGTGCCGTGGCTGCTGCGGGCCGGGGTCCGCCAGTTCCACGTCGGCGGGTCGGTGCGCCCGGGCGGGTCGTGGGACAAGGCGTACGTCGACCCGGCGCACGTGCGGTCGTGGCGGATGCTGCTCGACGACGCCGCCGACCGGGCCGCGGGCACCGCATGAGCACCCCATGACGCTGCTCATCGACCCGCCCAACGCGCCGGGCCACGGCCGCATGTGGTCGCACCTCGCCAGCGACGAGAGCTTCGAGGAGCTGCACCGGTTCGCCCGCGGCCTCGGCATCCCCGAGCGCGGCTTCGACCGGGACCACTACGACATCCCGGCCGAGCGCTACGACTCGGTCGTCGCGGCCGGGGCGGTGCCGGTCTCGAGCCGGGACCTGATCACCCGGCTCCGGGCCGCCGGCCTGCGCCGCCGCAAGTCCGAGGTGCTCGGCACCGGTCGACCCGGCCGGGCGCTGGTGCGGCCCGCACCGCTCCGGCCCGGCGCCCGGGTCGCCGTGGTGGCGACGTCGGGCCCGGTGCCCGAGAAGCCGCTGGCCGTCGGCCTGGACGTGCTGCGCTCCTGGGGCCTCGACGTGCAGGTCGCCGACCACGTGCTGGAAGCCGGCCACCCCTACCTCGCGGCGAGCGACGAGCACCGGGTCCGCGACCTCATGACGGCCTGGCTCGACGACGGCGTCGCGGCGGTGGTGTGTGCGCGCGGCGGGTACGGCGCGCAGCGGATCGTCGACCTGCTCGACTGGGACCGGCTCGCGCGGGCCCGTCCCAAGCTGCTGGTCGGGTTCTCCGACATCACCGCGCTGCTCCAGGCCTTCGCCGCGAGGCTCGGGCTGGCGACGGTGCACGGTCCGGTCGTGACCAGCCTCGGGTCGGGCGACGAGGAGTCGCGCGAGCACCTGCGGCGGACGCTGTTCGAGCCGGCGCGGTCGCTCGTGCTCACGCCCGAGCCGCTGGACGTACTGGTGCCGGGGACGGCCGAGGGCGTGCTGGTCGGCGGCAACGTCGCGGTGCTCGCGTCCTGCGCCGGGACGTCCCGGGTGATGCCGGCCGCCGGGTCGATCGCGGTGCTGGAGGACATCGGGGAGGAGCCGTACAAGCTCGACCGGGTGCTCACCCAGCTGCTGCGGTCCGGCTGGTTCGACGGGGTGCGCGGCGTGGTGGTCGGCCAGCTCACCGACTGCGGTCCCGACGAGACGGCCCGGGCCGTCCTGGTGGACCGGCTCGGCGGGCTCGGCGTACCGCTGGTGGCCGGGGCGCCGTTCGGTCACGAGCCCCGCAACCTCGCCCTCCCCCTCGGCGTGCCGGCGCGGCTCGACGAAACGATTCGTCTGCGGCTATTGGGGTGATTCAGGCGGGGCCGTCGCAGACGAATCGTTGTCGAGGGCGGTGTCGAGGGCGGCGAGCTCGCGGGCCAGGTTGGCACGGGCCCGGTCCTCCCAGAGCCGGCGGCCGGTCGCGGTGTGGAACAGGCGGTCGGAGCCCGCGAGGTCGGTCAGCACGGCGGCCCGGCCGGCCCGGAAGACGGCGTCGTCGAGGTGGGCGTACTCCGCGCGGACGCCGGTGACGTACTCGGCGTAGCGTTCGTCGTCCGCGGCCAGGATCGCCAGGTCGGCGTCGCACAGCACGGCGCCGCGGGCGTCGCCCGGCGCGGGCCGGTGGGACGCGGTGAGCCGGACCAGGCGGGCCACCTCCGTCACCAGCTCGGCCGGGCATCCGGCGGCGCCGAGCTCGGTCTCGGCGAGCGCCGCGGACCGTTCCTCGAGGTCCCCGTCACCGTCGTAGACGGCGTCGTGGAACCACGCCGCGAGCAGCACGGCGTGCTGGTGCGGCGGCGGGAAGATGGCGATCTCCATCTCCGGGCGAGGCAGCTCGTCGCGGAGCAGCTGGATGTTGTCGATGACCTCGTTGAGGTGCCGGACGTCGTGGTACCCGCGGGCCGGGTCGTCGTACGCCGCGAGCAGCCGGTCGCGCAGGTCGGTGTGCTGCCCGAGCGGCCACGACTCCAGGACGTCCATGACCGCGACGCTAGCCCAGCGTCGAGAGCAGCACGCCGAGGAACCGGTCGCGGTCGGCGGTCAGGGCCACGTGCGCGTTGGGTGGCCGGCCGGTCACGCCGTCGACGTCGATGACGGTGCGGCCGCAGGTGGGACCCTCCGTCGTCTCCACGGCGACGTGCAGGTGCCGCAACGTCACGACGTCCGGCTCGACGAGGTAGGCGACCGTGAGCGGGTCGTGGACGGGTGCGGCCGGGCGGGCGCCGGGCCGGCCCCACCCGGCGTACTGCTCGATCCGCTCCTCGACGAGGTCGGCCGTCGCGACACCCGCGGGCGTGCCGAGCCGGCGCAACCGGTCGCAGTCGCCGTGGTCGAGGGGCGCCTGGTGCGTCGCGTCCAGCGTGATCATCACGAGCCGGCGGAACCCCGCTCGCAGGACCCTGTCGGCCGCGACCGGGTCGTTCCAGACGTTGCGCTCGGCGTGCGGAGTCACGTTGGGGATCGCGTGGCTGCCGCCCATCATCACCAGCTGGTCGACCGCGTCGACGATCCGCGGGTCCGCCGCGAGCGCGAGGGCGACGTTGGTCAGCGGCCCGGTCGGCACCAGGGTGACCGGACGGGTCGTCGCACGCAGCGTCTCCACCAGCCAGTCGACGGCGGGCGACGCCTTCGGGACTCGGCCGCCCGGCGGCAGCGCGCTGCTCGCCCCGCGGTGCACCGGTACGCCGGACCGGCCGACCTCGTCGAGGGCCCGCCGCGTGTTGCCGGTGGTGTCCGCGACGGCGAGGTTGCCGAACACCGTCGTCACGCCCAGCAGATCCAGACCCGGATGCAGCGCGGCCAGCATGATCGCGACCGCGTCGTCGGTGCCGGTGTCGCAGTCGAGCACCACCGGGAGGACGGTCACGTCACTCGGGTCCGACGAACAGGTCGACGCTCCCGGTGGTTGCGGGGTCGGGCCGGAAGACCACGAGGTGCGAGAGGCCGGAGAAGGTCGTGTACGGCGCCACGGTCAGCGCGTCGGGGCGCACGGTGCCGACCGAGTAGTCGCCGCAGCCCAGTGGCCCGTGCGGGTCGGCGGAGCAGTACGCCGACCGCGTCGGGGCGATCACGGCGTCCCACGAGCCGGTGGTCACCGGAGCGGACGCGGTGAACCGGTGCCGGAACGGGCCGAGCGGGAACACGATCTCCGCGACCGCCCAGCGGCCGGGCGACGTGGCCGTGAACCGGGTCGGCGGCGCGCCGTACGTCAGCGCCGGGAGGCGGGTCGCGCTGCGCAGCCGCACGGTGACCGGCTGGTCGGCGCGGTCGTCCTCCGGTGTGACGTAAAGCCGGTAGGTGCCGTCGGCAGGAAGCAGCCAGCCCGTGTTGTAGTTCCAGTCGTGCACCACCCGGCCGTCAGGCCCGACCAGCTCCGCGTGCCCGCCGGCGGACGAGGGCAGCGGCTGCTCGGGGTAGACGAACGAGCCCGCGGTGGCGTTGAACGAAAGCTCACGCTCGCGGCCGGGTACGCCGTTGTCGGGGACCGTGACCGGTGCCCCTTCGAGGACCGCCGTGGCCGCCGTCGGCGTCGAGGCGCTCGCCTGCGTGTCGACAGCCGGCACGAAGAGGTAGCGGCCAGGAACCGTGGTCGGGCCGAACGGGAACTGGCCGGGCCAGTCGGCGGAGTGAGCCGGTCGCCCCGCCTCCAGGAAGGTCGGGGTGGCGCGCTCGAACGGCAGCCGGTCACCGTCGGGGTCGAGGATGCGAGCCCACGGGTTGCCGCCCGCCCAGCCCCGCACCATCAGGCGCCCGGTCGGGGGGACCGTGGCGACACCGACGTCGACGGTGCCGCGCCGGTGCTCGAGCCTCTCGCGCGGTCCGTTGGCGGTCAGCGGCACCAGCCGGAAGCGGGTGAGGTCCGCCGCGCGGAGGTCGACCCCCCAGCACGGGACGACCTTCAGCCGGTAGCGCCCGGTGCGCGGCAGCCGCCACAGGTCCGAACGCTGCTGCCTCACCACGCGACCGTCGTGCCGCAGGACGGTGCGCGTGCACCGGTCGGGGCCGTGCCCTCTGGCGACCAGGTCGACCCGGTCCCCGCGGCTGCCGCGGAAATTGAGCTCGAGGCGGCGTCCGCGGGCCTTGACCGGGTCGGCGCGGTACGACGTGTCGCGCACCAGCGCCGGAGGCTGCGGGGCCCGGGCGGTCCGGCTGACCAGCCCACGCTCGGTCAACGCGACCCGAAGCTTGAAGCGATGGGTGTCGACCAGCGTGGTCATCGTGAAGGTGCGCCCGGCGGCCTTCCTCCGAGCCGCCGGCACCCAGAGCAGCCCCCGCCGCACCTGGAGCTCCGCGACCGTCGGCGCCGAGCCCCGGCGGGTGACGTGCACGCGCACCTTCCCGCCGCGCGCCTGACCCGACGGCCAGTCGACCTCGATCGCGACCTTCGCAGCCTTCGCGACGCGCGCGGGCCGGGCGGCGTCTCGGCCGACCCCGGCGGACGAGTCCGACGCGGCAGCGGTCGGAGTGAGTGCCGCCAACGCGACGGCGAGCAGCAGGACGAGCGGTCGGACCATGTGAACCCCCGGATGAACGATCTGTCGTGGACCTTAGCGGGCGTGGCTAAGGGGTGCCGAGCTCGGCGGGCAGATCCTCGGTGTGCAGGATCGACAGGCTGGTCACCGCGCGGGTGAGGCAGACGTAGAGCCGGCGCAGCCCCGTCATCCGGTCGGCCTCGCCGGCGACGATCCCCGCCGGCTCCAGCAGCACGACGTGGTCGAACTCGAGGCCCTTCGCCAGCGACGCCGGCACCAGATCGAGCGGTTCGTCGAACTCCACCGCGCCGGGCGGCAGGTCGGTGGGCTCGTCGCCGAGCACAGCGTGCCCGATGCCGGCCGCGGATAGCCGCTCCTGCACCCGCGGCACCAGCCCGTCGGGGACGATGACTCCCACCGAGCCGACCCGGTCCCGGGTCGCGGAGACCAGGCGGACCAGCTCGTCGTCGAGTGAGGACACCCGGCGTACGTCGAGCTCCCCGCGGGTGCGGCGTACAGACCGCGGCGGCTCGAGGCCCGGGGCGACGACGGGGAGGAGTCGCGCGGCGTACTCGATCACCTCGCCGGGCACGCGGAACCCCAGCGTGAGCTGCTCGATGTGCGCGCTTGTCTTGCCGAGGTGGCCGAGCGCGTCCTCCCACGAGCGGCTGGCCCACGGTGTGGTCGCCTGCGCGAGGTCGCCGAGCACGGTGGCGGAGCCGGTCGAGCAGCGCCGGCCGACGGCGCGCAGCATCATCGCGGAGAGGTCCTGCGCCTCGTCGGCGACGACGTGACCGAGCGACGGGGTCCGGTCGACCAGGTCGGCCACCTCGTCGATGAGCACGGCGTCGGCGAGGGACCAGCGGGCGGAGCCGGGACCCTTCGGGGGCTTCGCCCAGAGCAGCCGGTCCTGCTCGTCGTCGGCGAGGATGCCGTCGGCGGCGGCTGCCAGCGCCTCGCGGTCGCCGAGCAGCGCGAGCACGAGCCGGGCCGGATCGACGGCGGGCCACGCCGCCTCGACGTACCGCTTCACCTCGCGGCTGCGGGCGACGGCGTCCTGCACGCGGTCGTCGGGGGAGTCGCCGGCGAGCTCCATCTTGACGAGGATCCCGTGTGCCAGCCGCTGCGGCAGCATCGCGCGGGCGGCGCCGTAGCGGACGCCGCGGCGGCGCAGGTCGAGAAGGATCTCCTCGACCTCGTACGTCGCCAGCCGCCAGCGTCGCGCGCCGCGCGGCACGAGCAGCCCCTCGTCGGGCACCCGCACGCGTGACCACAGCGCGCGGTGCAGCACCTCGGCCATCCGGGCGTCGCCCTTGAGGGTGGCCACCTCGGGGGAGTCCTCGCCGCGCACGGCGTACCGCGCGTTGAGCCGCGCCAGCGTCTTCGCCACCAGCTCCTCGATGGTGGTCTGCTGCGCGTCGATCTCGCCGAGCGCGGGCAGCACGTCGCCGATGTAGCGCAGGAACGACGCGTTCGGCCCGACCACCAGCACGCCCTGGCGGGAGAGCTGCTCGCGGTGGGAGTAGAGGAGGTACGCCGCACGGTGCAGCCCCACGGCGGTCTTGCCCGTGCCGGGGGCGCCCTGCACGCAGATCGACTGCTCGAGGTCGGCACGGACGATCACGTCCTGCTCGGGCTGGATCGTCGCGACGATGTCGCGCATCGGGCCGACCCGGGGGCGCTCGATCTCGGCCTCGAGGATCGTGCTGTGCTCGTCGTCGGGGACGGTGCCGTCGATCAGCCCCTCGTCCTCGTAGGCGGTCATCGCGCCGTGCTGGAAGCCGAAGCGGCGGCGCAGCCGGACGCCCATCGGCTCGGTCTTGCTGGCCCGGTAGAACGGCAGGCTGATCGGGGCGCGCCAGTCGACGACCATGGGGTCGCCGATCTCGTCGCTGACGTGGCGGCGGCCGATGTAGAAGTGCTCGCCCACCGCGTGGTCGGGAGCGTCGGGGTGCGTGGCGTCGTAGTCGAGGCGGCCGAAGAACAGCGGCACCGTCGGGTCGTCGGCGAGCGCCTTCATGCGCAGGTAGAAGGCCGACTCGAGGAACTTGCGGCTCACCCAGTCGCCGGCGGCCGCGGAGTCGAGGCCGGCGGTGCGCTCGCGCATCCGGGCGAGGGCGGCGCGGGACTCGCTGAGGTGGAGGCGCTCGGCCTCGAGCTCTGGATCGGGGTCGGCGTGCTTCGGGTCGGGTTCGGGGTGAGCGGAGTCGGTGCGGGTGGGATCGGGGACGGGGGCCGGGGGCGTGGGAGTAGGCACGCGGGGACCTCACAGGGTTGTCGGGAGCCCGCCGACGTTACCAACGGAGGCGGGGCCGGTCACCCGGTTTTCGGGTGCCGCCTGAGAGACTGCGAGACGTGCTGGACGCCTTCGACCTCGATCCGGCCGTGGTGCATCTCAACCACGGGTCGTTCGGGTCGGTGCCTAAGGCGGTGTCGGCGGCGCAGGCCGCGGTCCGTCTCCGGGCCGAGGCCAACCCGATGCGCTTCTTCCGCGTCGACAGCCCCGGCCTGAAGGAGCAGGCGCGCCACGTGGCGGCGGACTTCCTCGGCGTCGGGGCCGACGAGGTCGCGATGGTACGCAACGTCACGCAGGCCACCGCCGTCGTACTCTCCGGGCTCGCGGTGCGCCGCCGGCTCGGCCCCGGTGACGTGGTCGTCGTCGGTGAACAGGGCTATGAGTCGGTACGCCGCACGGTGGCGCACTGGTGCGAGCGGACCGGTGCGTCGTACCTCGTGGTGCCGCATCCGGTCGACGCCGGCGACGCCGACGTGGTCGACGGCTTCCGTCGGGCCCTGACCGCGGTCGACGAGCGGGGCGAGCGGACCGCGCTGGTGATCGTCGACCAGATCACCTCGCCGACGGGCACGGTGCTGCCGGTCGAGCAGGTCTGCGCCCTGGCCCGGTCTGTGGGCGCGCTGGCGTTCGTCGACGCGGCTCATGTGCCCGGGCAGCTGCCCGCCCACCCCGAGCGCACCGGCGCCGACTTCTGGACCGGCACCTGGCACAAGTGGGGCTTCGCGCCGCGCGGCACGAGCGCGCTCTGGGTCGCCGAGTCAGAGCGCGCAGCGACGGAACCGCTGGTGACGAGCTGGAACCACGGGCAGCCGTTCCCGTGGCCGTTCGACACCTACGGCACCGACGACTACAGCGGGTGGTTCGCCCTCGGTGCGGCTGTCGAGTTCTGGCGTGACGGCGGGCGGGCCCGCGATCGCGGAGCGGGCAGTCGAGCTGCTCGACAAGGGCGCCGCCGTGGTCGCCTCGGTGCTGCCCGAGGTGGAGGCCGGGGCACCGCGTACACCCGCGCCGTGCCTGCGCCTGGTCGGCCTGCCCGACGGCGTTGCCAGCACGCTCGAGGACGCCGACGTGCTGTACGAGCGGCTCAGCGCGCTCGGTGTCGAGGCCCAGGTGACGCCGTACGGCGGCCGTGGCTGGATCCGGCTCTCCGGCGCGGTCTACAACGTCCCCTCCGACTACGAACGCCTCGCCGACGTACTCCCCGCCGCCCTCTCCTGACCACCCCCTCGCCGAGTGTCAGGCGGTGGTTGCTCGAGTGTCAGGCGGTGGTTGCGCGAGTGTCAGGCGGTGGTTGCGCGAGTGTCAGGGGGTGGTTGCCCGAGTGTCGGACATTGGTCGCGCGAGAGAGTTTGGCCGGCCGAGTTTCGAAGCCTGGCACTCGCGGGCCAAAGCCTGGCACTCGCGGGGCCAAAGCCTGGCACTCGCGGGGCCAAAGCCTGGCACTCGCGGGGCCAAAGCCTGGCACTCGCGGGGCCAAAGCCTGGCACTCGGCGGTCAGGCGGAGGCGACGTCGTCTGCGTCGACGATGCGGTAGGCGTAGCCCTGTTCGGCGAGGAAGCGCTGACGGTGCTGGGCGAAGTCGGCGTCGACGGTGTCGCGGGAGACGATCGCGTAGAAGCGGGCGGTGCTGCGGGAGCCGTCGGGCTGGTCCTTCTTGGGGCGCAGCAACCGGCCGAGGCGCTGGGCCTCCTCCTGGCGTGAGCCGAACGAGCCGGACACCTGGATCGCCACCGAGGCCGAGGGCAGGTCGATGGAGAAGTTCGCGACCTTGGACACCACGAGCAGGTCGATCTCGCCGCGCCGGAACGCGTTGAACAGCCGCTCCCGCTCCTTGACCGTGGTCTCGCCCTTGATCACCGGGGCGTCGAGCCGCTCGCCGATCTCGTCGAGCTGGTCGAGGTACTGGCCGATCACCAGGGTCGGCTCGCCCTTGTGCTTGGCGACCAGCTCCTCCACCAGCCGCGTCTTGGCGGCCGTGCACGACGCGAGCCGGTAGCGCTCGTCGGGCTCCGCCGTCGCGTAGACGAACCGCTCGCTCTCGGGCAGCGTCACGCGCACCTCGACGCAGTCGGCGGGGGCGATCCAGCCCTGCGCCTCGATGTCCTTCCACGGCGCGTCGTACCTCTTCGGCCCGATCAGGCTGAACACGTCGCCCTCGCGGCCGTCCTCGCGGATCAGCGTCGCGGTCAGCCCGATCCGGCGCCGGGCCTGCAGGTCGGCGGTCATCCGGAAGATCGGCGCCGGCAGCAGGTGCACCTCGTCGTAGACGACCAGCCCCCAGTCCTTGGCGTCGAACAGCTCGAGGTGCGAGTAGACGCCCTTCCGACGGGTGGTCATCACCTGGTACGTCGCGATGGTGACCGGGCGGATCTCCTTGCGGGAGCCGGAGTACTCGCCGATCTCGTCCTCGGTCAGCGACGTGCGACGCAGCAGCTCCTCCTTCCACTGCCGCGCGGACACCGTGTTGGTGACCAGGATCAGCGTGGTGGCCTTGGCCTGCGCCATCGCGGCCGCGCCCACGATCGTCTTGCCCGCACCGCACGGGAGTACGACGACGCCGGAACCGCCGTGCCAGAACGACTCGGCCGCCTCGCGCTGGTAGGCGCGCAGCCCCCACCCGTCCTCGTGGAGGTCGATCGCGTGCGCCTCGCCGTCGACGTAGCCGGCGAAGTCCTCGGCCGGCCAGCCGAGCTTGAGCAGCGCCTGCTTGAGGTTGCCGCGCTCGGAGGGGTGCACGAGCACGGTGGCGTCGTCGATCCGGTTGCCGAGCATCGGCTTGACCTTCTTGGCCCGCAGCACCTCCTCGAGCACCGGGCGGTCGGTGCTGGAGAGCACCAGGCCGTGGGTGGGGTGCTTCTCGAGCCGGAGCCGTCCGTAGCGGGCCATCGTCTCGGCGATGTCGACGAGCAGGGCGTGGGGCACGGCGTACCGGCTGAACGACAGCAGCGTGTCGACGACCTGCTCGGCGTCGTGGCCGGCGGCGCGGGCGTTCCACAGCCCGAGCGGGGTGAGCCGGTAGGTGTGCACGTGCTCGGGGGAGCGCTCGAGCTCGGCGAACGGGGCGATCGCCTTGCGGCAGTCCTGGGCCCGCTCGTGCTCGATCTCGAGGAGGAGGGTCTTGTCGGACTGGACGATCAGCGGACCGTCGTTCACGAGGCGGCCCCCGACGCGGCACCGGATGTGGCACCGGACGCGGCGCCCGAACCGGCACCGGCGGCCTTCTGCCGGGCGCGGTAGGCGGCGACGTTGGCGCGGGAGGAGCAGCGGTCGGAGCAGTACCGCCGGGACTGGTTGGGCGAGGTGTCGACGAAGACGTGGTCGCAGCCGCTGGCGTCGCAGACCCCCAAGCGGGTCGCCCCGAGGTCGCACACCAGCGTGGAGAGGCCCATCAGCGACTCCGCCACCAGCAGCTCGGCCACCGACGACTGCCGGTCGGCCACGTGCATGTGCCACTCGGGACGACCGGAGCCCGAGCCGCCGTGGCCCGCGATGTAGGGCGTCACCGGATGCTTGGCCAGCAGCTGGTTGAGCTGGTCGACGACCTCGTGCTCGTCGCCGGTGTTGGACGACTCGAACACCGGCCGGAGCTCGCGCTGGAACCGGCGCAGGGTGGTCGCGTCACGCTCGACGACCTGGTCGTGCAGCCACGACCGGTCCGAGAGGAAGGCGACCACGGCGGCGGCGTCGTCGAGGTCGGCGTTGACGAGCCCCGCGGAGCGCTCGGCGTAACGAACAAAGTCCATACCTGCAGGTTACCTGCCGGGTCCACGCCGGGCCCCGGTAAGGCCCATCGGCGAGGAATGTCCTACTCCATTCGGGTGATACCGGTCGGCGGTCCGCATCCATCATCATGAACACCTGGGAGTCCGAGGGAGTCCGGCGATGGGGCATGCACGCAAGTTGGTGGCCGCGGTGCTGTTGAGCGCCGCGGCCCTTGCCGCGTGCGACTCCGGCGAGCCCGCGCCCGCGCCGGAGCCCGAGCCCACCGCGATCCAGCGCAGCGTGGCGCAGCGCGCCGACTCGGTGGAGGAGATCGTGGCCGCCGACATCGACACCGGCGTCGCACCCGGCGCGGTCGTGGTGCTCGCCGACGACAACGGCGAGCGCACCGTCGTGCGAGGTGTGGCCGACAGCGAACGCAACACGCCGTTGCGCCCGGACCACTCGTTCAAGACCGCCGCGCTGACGGTGCCCATCGTGGCCGCCACCGTCATGCAGATGGAGCAGGACGGGCTGCTCCGCCGCGACCAGTCGGTGGCCGAGCTGAGCCCCGGCCTGCTGAGCACGGGGGACCGGATCACCGTCGAGGAGCTGCTCGCGCACGCGAGCGGCCTGACCGAGGGCCGGCCCGCCGCCGACGACGACGCGTTCGTGCGCGAGATCGCGGACGAGCCGCTCGACCACGAGCCCGGTGAACGGTTCGAGTACCGCAACGAGGACTACGCGGTGCTCGGGCTCCTGGTGGAGGCCGTCGAGGGTGAGCCCCTGGCCGCGGTCCTCGACCGGCGGGTGTTCGAGCCGCTGCGGATGCGGACCGCCAGGCTCGCCCCGGACAAGCCGGCGCCGCCGGGGCTGGCGCACGGGTACGACGGCGGGCAGGACGTGACCGACGAGGACCTGTCGTGGGTCGGCGGGGCCGGAGCGGTGACCGCCGGTGCCGAGGACGTCAGCGCGTTCCTGCGCGGGCTCTTCGAGGGCGCCCTGCTCCCGTCGGCCGCCGTGCAGGAGATGACCGAGATGCGCGACCTGAACTTCTCGGGGTGGAGCGGCTACGGACTGGGTGTGGCGCGGGTGCACACCGACTGCGGCGTCGCCTACGGCCACTCGGGTGGAGTGCCGGGCTACGCGAGCGAGGCGTGGTACGACCTGGAGACGCGACGGTCCGCGGTCATCATGCTCAACAGCGTCGGCGGCGCGGTCAGCGGCACGGTCGACTCGATCCTCGAGGCCGCTCTCTGCGACTGACGAGTGACAGCCGGATGACTGGCGGTTGACCTGCGGGCGGCTCAAGTCGAGGGCCCGGACGACCGATTCCCAAGGGGCAGGCGAAAAGTTCTCCGAGGGAGCGCGGTGAAGGTCACCCGAGCACTTGTCCTCGCCCTGGTCCTCGGGTCCGTGGGCTACGGATGGCTGCTGCTCGCGCCGGAGTCGGCGTCCGGCCACTTCGGTGACCTGGTGGTCGTCCCGTTGCTGCTCGCCCTGCCGCTGGTCGTGCTGATGCGGGAGCAGAGGGACGCCGCAGGGGTGCGCCCCTGGCTGCTGCCGCTGTCGGCAGGGCTGGCGCTGCTCTCACTGGGCCACCTGGCCTCCGCCGTCGAGCGGTACGTCGCTCCGGGAGGCGAGGGGCACCTCGGCGACATCGTCACGATGGTCGGCTACCCGTTCCTCCTCGGAGGTCTGCTCGCCGCGGTCGCCCAGCACGTGCGCGGTCTCCGGCTCACGATGTGCCTGGACGGGCTGGCCGGCGCGCTCGCAGGCGGCGCGGTGGCCGCGCTGGCCGTGGCGCCGCTGCTTCCGTCGCTGGGGGGACGGGAGTGGAGCACGGTGGTGCCGCTCGCGTACCCGCTCGTCGACGGCGTCCTGGTCTCCGCGGCCCTCGGCGGGCTCGCCCTGGTGGGAGCCGGTCACGTCCGCCGGTTCGGCCTCTGGGTGCTCGGCCTGGCCGGCCTGTCGCTCGCCCACCTCCTCGAGGCCCACGAGGTGGCGGTGGGCGCCGTGGTCGACCCGCTCGACACCGCCGTGGTGGTCGTCCCGTCCCTCGCGCTGGTGGCACTGGGCGCGCTCGGGCCGGTCGCGGTCACCCTGCACCGCGTGCCCGGCGCGCGCTCGCTCGGCGTGCCGGCGCTCGCCTCCTTCGCCGCGGTCGGCGTCCTCGCCGCCGCGCCGCCGTGGGGCGTCTCGACCGCGCCGTCGCTGCTGGCGCTCGCCGCACTCGGCGTCTGCGGCGTGCGGTTCCTGCGCGCGTTCCTCCAGCTCCGTGAGCTCGCGGAGGTGCGGGAGCTGGCGTTGACCGACGAGCTCACCGGGATCGCCAACCGCCGGGCCCTCTACGTCCACCTCGATGCGCTGCTGGCCCTGCACGAGCCGGGCGGCGAGCACGACGGGTCGGACCCAGCCCCGTCCTTCGCCGTCGCGCTCATCGACCTCGACCACTTCAAGGAGGTCAACGACACCCTCGGCCACGAGACCGGCGACGCGCTGCTCAAGGGCGTCGTGGGCCGGTGGGTCGCCGCCCTGGAGGAGCTCGACACCCCGCACCTGCTGGCCCGCCTCGGCGGCGACGAGTTCGCGGTCGTGCTGCACGAGGCGACCTCGCGCAACGCGGCGCTGATCGTGGGTCAGGCCCTGCAGGAGGCGCTGGCGGAGCCGCTCGAGCTGCCCGGCACGGCGCTGCACGCGGGCGCCAGCATCGGCCTCGCCGTCGCGCCGACGCACGGCCGCACCCGCAGCGAGATCCTGTTCGCCGCGGACGCCGCGATGTACGCCGCCAAGACCTCCGGCGACGCGGTGCGCTTCCACGCACCCGCCCGCGACGAGAAGACCCAGCAGCTGACCCTGGCGGAGGACCTGCACCGGGCGCTGGACCGCCACGAGCTGTGCGTGGAGTACCAGCCGATCGTGACCGGCGAGGACCACCTGGTCGGCGTCGAGGCGCTGGTCCGATGGGACCACCCCGAGCGCGGAATGCTGCTCCCCGCCGAGTTCCTGCCCGCCGCGGAGCGCTACCGGCTCACCGGTGCGGTGGCGCAACGGGTGCTCGACGTGGCGCTCGGCGACCTGTCCCGGTGGCACGCAGCCGGCGCGTCGCTCGGCATGACCGTCAACCTGTCCGCCACCGACCTGCGTGACGAGTCGATCGTGGGGCTGGTCGCGGAGGCGCTCCTCGCGCACCGGCTGCCGGCCGACGTACTCACGCTCGACATCAGCGAGACCGCGCTGGACCGTGACGACGAGCGTCCTGCCGAGGTGGTGCGCGCACTCCACGAGCTGGGCGTGCAGCTCGCGCTCGACGACTACGGCACCGGGGGCACCAGCCTGACCCAGCTGCGCGAGCTGCCGTTCGGGACCATCAAGCTCGGTGGCCGGTTCGCCCGCGACGCCGCCGTCGACGCCCGGGCCACCGGTGTGGTGCGGGCGATCGTCGACCTCGCCCACGCGCTCGGCCGCACGATCGTCGCCGAGGGGGTCGAGGACCGCCGCGCCCTGATGCGGCTGCTCGAGGTCGGCTGCGACCTGGTGCAGGGCTGGTACGTCGGAGCACCCGCCTCGGCCCTGGCCGTCGAGTCGATGCTCGCGCGCAGCGCCGGAGCCGACGACGCAGGCAACCGGTTCGCCGTGCCCGAGCAGCAGTCGCGCGGCGGGGACGCCCAGGTCACACCGGCGTGACGCCGGTGATCCGGTGCACCGCGAAGAGCCGCACGTCGTCGGCTCGGTGGTCGTAGGCGGTCAGCTGCCCGGCGTGCACGTGGACGGGGTCCACGACCCGGTCCACGGTGACGCCCTGGTTGTCGACGTACCCGATCAGCACCGACCGCTTGCCGTCGGCCGCCTCGCGGAGCGCGGCGAGCACCTCGGCAGGGGAGGGGCGTGCGACCGAGCTGCCGGCGGTCGACGCCTCCCGGTCCGGCCGGTGCTCCGCGGCGCGGTCCCCGGCGCGCACCGCCGTCACCGTGGCCGCCACCCGGGCTCCGAACCGGGCCGCGGACCGGGGGTCGCGCGGGAACCCCTGCGCGGGCTCCGAGCGCGGTCGGGTCCGCGGCGAGCGGGCGCGATGCACCTCGCGGCGGGCCAGCCGGACGGTCCCGTCGGGCGCCTCGACCACGGGCGCGGACCCGAGCTCACGCAGGCGCGGCAGCAGCACGTCGAGCGGCACGTCGCTCACCACCACCGTCGGGGCGATCCGGCGCAGCCGCAGCGACGCCGCCTTGGGGTGGTGCACCAGCTCGGCGAGCGCGGACTCGTCGTCGCTGCGCAGGAAGGACTCGGCCGAGCCGACCCGCACGGTGCCGAACTTCCGGGACACGTCGTCGACGAGGTACACCAGCGGCTGCGGCACCGGCGTCCGTGACGACGCGGCGAGGAACGCGTGGATCTCGGCGGCCGACCAGCCCGAGTCGAAGCCGCGGCGTACAGAACGCTCGGTGAACCGGTAGACCGTCGCCCCACCGCGGGACTCGATGTCGGCCAGCATCGCCAGGTTGTGCCCGAGCTCCTGCTCCAGCGGACCCGGGGCGACGGCGGTGAGGTCGGCCTGCAGCAGCATGTGGTCGACCGGCTCGGGCAGCAGCGGCTCCAGTGCGGCCGCCGCGTGGTGGGTGGGGTCCTCCTCGAGCAGCAGCGCGCGGCCGTGGCCGGCCAGCCCACCGAGCCCGACCACGCCGACGACGGCCGCCTCCTCCATCGCCCAGGCGACCGCCTCGCGGCGCGCCGCCGGCCGCCGGGGCCGCAGCCACACCAGCCGCTCGACCAGTGACGGCAGCCCGGTGCCGGCCGCCAGCACCTCGCCCGCGTGGAGGGCACCGAGCTCGGCCAGCGCCATCCTGCGGGTCTCGGGGAGCCAGCCCCGCTCGAGGTCGGGCGCGAGCGCGTTGACCGGCTTGCCGCCGGGACGGCTGCCGACCAGCGCGATCATCCGTGGGGTGTCGAGCCAGGCCAGCGCCAGCCGGGTCCACCGGTCGGCGGGGGCCGCCGCCGACCAGACGTCGAAGGCGTCGGTGGGCAGCCAGGCGGAGTCCTGGTCGTCGGTGAAGCCGACGTCGACGAGCCCGGCGGCGGCGGCGAGCTCGACGAGCAGCGCCGCCATCCGTTCGTCGACGTGCAGCAGCTCGGCCGCCGCCCTGAGCTCGCGTACGCCGAGCCCGCCGGCCCGGAGCGCGTTGGGCGGCTCGGCGCCCCAGTGCTCGAGCAGCAGCTCCACGTGCCGCACCAGCTCGAACGCGGCCCCGGCGGCCGCCCGGTCGACCAGCGCGGTGTCGCGCTGCCCGGTGGCCAGCGGTGGCGGGGTCCCCACCGGGTCCCGGGTGGTGTGGCCGCCGCGCAGGTGCACCGCCACCTCGCGGGGGACCGCCACGTGCCGCCGGTCGCGGGCGACGAGCAGGCCCCGGGAGAGCAGCTGGTCGACCGGCCCGGCGTGGTCGCCTCGTCGTACCGAGCGGTCGGTCGCCTCGACGCTGCCGTCGCGGCCCTCCCGGTCCAGGTGGTCCAGGATCGCCGCCGCCTTCTCGTCGACCTCGGCGAGCAGCGTGCCGACGACGGCAGGGTCCGCGAGGCGGGTGCTCACCGCGACGATGTCGGTGGCCCGGTCGCCGCTGGGCGTGGCGCCGAGGTCGGCGGCGAGCGCGGCCACCCGGCTCGGGCCGTAGCCGCCGAGCAGCACCTCGGCGCCCGGTCCGAGGCCGCTGACGGGGGTGCCGACCGCGTCGGCGAGCACGCTCAGGCTGCGCAGCCGGTCGTCCTCGCCCCAGAGCAGCGCCAGGGCGCGGAGCCGGTCGAGGGCGCGGTCGACCTGGGATTGCTCGGCATGGACGCGCGCGCGGACCAGGGCTACCGAGGACGCACCGCCCTCGGCGATGACGGCGTCGAGCACGGTGAGCTCGAGCCGGTCGAGCTGGTCCACCGCGCGCAGGGCGGACGCGCGGGTGGCGGCCCGCGAGGCGAGCTGCCCGGAGTCCTGCGGCGCCGGCGCGGTCAGGTCGGGTCGCTCCCGGAGCAGACGCTCCAGCGCCCCGTCGGGCCAGCTCCGCAGCTGGTCGGCAAGGGTGCGCGGGGAGGCGTCCGAGGACATCCGCACCACGCTACAACCTCGGCTCCCGGGTGATGTGCCCTTCGGGAACGGACCCGGAGGGCGCGCGACCACGTGGTCGGGTCGGCGCTGCGCACACATCGAGGGGCCAGATGTGGGTGCCGCGCACATACCCAGGCTGGTTTTCGATTCGTAGCGTCCGGGGTACGTACCGAAGAGAGACGCACGTCACGGACTCGGTCACAGTCAAGCTCAGTCACGTACCCGGGATCGCCGGGCACGTGTGCACCCCCTCGGGTGAGCCGCCCACTCGGAGGCCGCCCCGCGAAAGGAACCCGCCTCATGTCCACATCCGCCACGGGACACCAGTCAGCGGCTCCGCAGGTCTCGGAGACGTCCATCGTCAAGGTGGTCTTCGCCAGCCTCGTCGGCACCGCCGTCGAGTGGTACGACTTCTTCCTCTACGGGTCGGCCGCAGCCCTGGTGTTCGGCACGCTGTTCTTCCCCGAGTCGGAGCCGGTGACCGCGACCCTGCTGGCCTTCGGCACCTACGCCCTCGGCTTCGTCGCACGTCCGCTCGGCGGGGTGGTGTTCGGCCACTTCGGTGACCGGGTGGGCCGCAAGAAGATGCTGGTCGTGGCCCTGATGCTGATGGGGGTCGCGACGTTCGCGATCGGCCTGCTCCCGACGTACGCCAGCATCGGCGTCGCCGCACCCATCCTGCTGCTGGTCTGCCGGCTGCTCCAGGGCTTCGCCGTCGGCGGCGAGTGGGGCGGCGCGGTGCTGATGGCCGCGGAGCACGGTGACGACGCGCGGCGCGGCTTCTGGTCGTCGTGGCCGCAGGCCGGCGTGCCGCTGGGCAACCTGCTCGCCACCGGCGTGCTGTTCGTGCTCGCCGCCGTGCAGAGCGACGAGACGTTCGAGGCGTGGGGCTGGCGCATCCCGTTCCTGCTCTCCGCCGTGCTCGTGCTGATCGGCCTCTACGTCCGGCTGCAGCTGGAGGAGTCGCCGGTCTACAAGGAGGCCAAGGCGGAGATCGCGCAGAAGAAGGACGCCGACTCGCACCTGCCGATCCTGGAGGTGATCAAGACCTACCCGAAGGAGGTCCTGATCGCGATGGGGATGCGGATGGCGGAGAACATCTCCTACTACATCTTCACGGTCATCTCGATCACCTACGTCACGACGTACCTCGACGCGGACAGCGACATCATCCTGCAGATGCTGCTGATCGCGGCGGCCTTCCAGTTCTTCCTGATCCCCGCGCTGGGCGCCCTCTCGGACCGGGTCGGCCGCCGTCCTCTGTACCTCGCCGGTGCCGTCGGCGTGGCGGCGTGGTCCTTCGTGTTCTTCGGCCTCATCGACTCGCTCAGCTCCGGCAAGGTGCTGCTCGCCGTCGCCGTCGGTCTGTTCTTCCACTCGCTGATGTACGCCCCGCAGGCGGCGTTCTTCTCCGAGCTGTTCGGCACGTCGGTGCGCTACACCGGTGCGTCGGTGGGCTACCAGCTCGCGTCGATCTTCGCCGGCGCGCTCGCGCCGATCATCGCGGTCGAGCTGCTCGGCACGGTCGAGGAGAAGAACACCACCGCCGTGGCGATCTACGTGACGATCGCCTCCGTGCTGACGGTGATCGCGGTGCTCTGCGCCAAGGAGACGAAGGCGACGTCGATGCGGCACGACCGCGTGGTGCGCGGCGCGCACAAGTAGCCAGACTGGTCGCGGACGTGGCCCCGTTCCTCCCGGAGCGGGGCCACGGTCCTGCCGGAAGCGGCAGCGGCCCGGACTACCCCCGCCCGTCCCCGCGCTGCCGTGCCTCGGCGCCCTCCGCGGTGTCCGTCCGACCGTCCGGCGGGCGCGGCGGCAGCGGCGGCAGGAACAGCCACATCGAGCAGTACGCCCATCCGGGCGACATGACCCACTGCCCGATCTTCTCTGGGATCGTGGTCGGTGTGCTCATCGGAACCTCCTGTGGACGACGACTCGGCTCCGGCTGACCGTCGCACCGGAGCGCGCACGCTCGCGTCGGGGAAATCCCCCAACCCGGGCGGGGGCCTGGTGGGTCGCGACACGGAGCTGTCGCGGATCCGGGCCCTCCTGGCGGAGGCGCACGCCGGGCGATCCGGGGCGCTGCTGGTCGAAGGTGCACCCGGGATCGGGAAGACGACCCTGCTGGACTCCGCGCGCACACTGGCCACGGGCTTCACGTGCCTGGCCGCCACGGGGGTGGAGTCCGAGTCGGTGCTGGCCCATGCGGGTCTGCTCGAGCTGCTGAACCCGGTCCGGGACCTGCTCGGCGAGGTCGCCGACCCGCAGGCCGCGGCGCTCGGGTCGGCCCTGGGCTGGCGCACGCCCGAGGTGCCGGCTGACCGGTTCCTGGTCGCGGCGGCGACCCTGTCGATCCTCGCGGCAGCAGCCGCCACCGAGCCGGTGCTCGTGGTCGTCGACGACCTGCAGTGGCTGGATGCCGAGACGGTCGCGGCGATCCTGTTCGCCGCGCGGCGGCTGGGTCCGGACCCGGTGGCGTTCCTGTTCGCCGCCCGGACGGCTCCGACCGCCACGGAGGTGACGCGAGGTCTGCCGGTGCTCAGGCTGACCGGCCTGCAGGCCCCGGAGGCGGCCCGGCTGGTGCCGCCGGGGGTCAGCGCGAGCGTCGTGGACCGGCTGGTCGCCGGCACCGACGGAAACCCGCTCGCGCTCATCGAGGCGTCGTCCCGGCTGGACCCCGGGCAGCGGGTCGGTGCGGCTCCGCTTCCCGACCCGCTCCCGGTGGGGGACCGGCTGCAGGCGCACTACGCGGCGGTCCTGTCCGGGCTCTCCGCCGACGCGCGCCGGTTGCTGCTGCTGCTCGCCGCCGCGCCCGGCGACCCGACAGCCGCGGCGACGGCGTTCCGGCGGGGGAGTGCCGATCTCGCCGACGCGGTGGACGAGGCGAGTGAGCTGGGTGTCCTGGTGGCCGACGAACGCGGCTTCGGCTTCCGACACCCGCTGCTGCGCGCGGCCGTGCTGCGGCAGGCGACGCCGGCTCAACGGCGACGGGCGCACCGCGACATCGCCGACGTGCTCCCGCCCGGCGTACCCGCGCGGGCCTGGCACCTGGCGGAGGCCCAGGTCGGCGCCGACGACCGGATCGCCGACGAGCTGACCCGGGTCGCCGACTCGGACCGGTCGAGGCTCGGGTTCGCGGCCGCGTCGGCAGCCCTCGAACGCGCCGCGCTCCTCAGCACGACGCCGGACCAGGCCACCGCGCGGCTGGCCGCCGCCGCCGAGGACGCCTTCCTCGCCGGCGACGTCACCCGGACACGCGCGCTGGTCGCCCGGGTGTCGGAGTCGTCCGCCCCCCGCGAGGTCCGCGGCCGGGCACTCCTGGTCCTGGGCATGCTCGAGCAGTACGCCGGATCGGTCCCGCGGTCGGTCGAGCACCTGGCCGCCGCGGCCGACCTCCTGGACGGGGTCCAGCAGGTCCGCGCCCTGGCCGAGCTGGCGAATGGCCCGGTTCCGGCTCAACCAGCTCGACCGGATCGCTGAGACGGCGGCCCGCATCGACGCGGCCGCCGACCCGTCCGACCCGGAACAGCGCATGCTCGCCAGCTTCACGTCGGGGGTGGCCGCGATGCTGCGCGGGGACATCGAAGCCGGTCTCGCCCGGCTCAGGGAGGTCCGTGCGCTGGCCGTGTCCGGCGACCTCGACGACGACCCCCGGGCCCCGCTCCTGCTGGCGCTCGCGGCCGGTTTCAGCGGTGAGGTCGCCGAGGCGATGGCCGCCGGTGCCGCTCGCATCGACGACCTCCGTCGGCGCGGGGCCCTGGGCGTCCTCGTGCCGTCCCTCGCGATCCGGGCAGCCGGTCGCGCGTGGCTCGGTGACCATGCGGGCGCGTTCGCGGACGCCGGCGAGGCGGCCGAGCTCGCCGAGCAGATCGACTACGCGGCCGACGCTGCGGTCGCCGTAGAGATGCTGGCCTGGCAGTCAGCGGCGCGGGGTCTGCACGATGACGCGGCGGCGGCGCTCGTCCGGGCGCGGGAGCTCACCGACCGTGCCGGAACCACCAGGGTCGCGGCCCACCAGGCTCTCACCGCGGCGTTCTGTGCGCTGTGCCGCGACGACCTCGCCCGGGTCACGACGCTGCTCGAGGCCAGGGTCGCCGCCGACGGTGGCGTCGGAGCGCTCGGGGAGCCGCTCGGCGTCGCGCCCCTGCTGGTCGAGGCGTACGTCGGCCTGGGGCGGGCCGACGACGCCGTCGCGCTGACGAAGCGCTATGCCGCGAGCACCCTCTCGTCGGCGCCGGCCATGACCACGGCGCTCGTCGCCCGGTGCTTGTGCCTCACCGCGGCCGAGGGCTCGGCAGCCGACGCGGCGTTCGCGGATGCCCTCGACGCGCACGTCGCCGCCGGCGACCCGTTCGAGGCCGCCCGCACGCAGCTGCTGTACGGCGCGCGGACCCGGCGGGCCGGGCGACGGGTCGTCGCACGGGAGCACCTGCGCGCCGCTCACGACGCCTTCGTCGACATGGACCTCACGCACTGGGCCCGGCGCGCGGGAGAGGAGCTGGCCGCCACCGGTGCCACCGCACGACGACGGGGACCGGAGCCGGACGAGCCGCTCACCTCGCAGGAGACGCGCGTCGCGCTCCTGGTCGCCCAGGGCATGTCCAACCGCGAGGTCGCGGCCGCGCTGTTCCTGAGCCCCAAGACCGTCGAACGCCACCTGGGCAGCGTCTTCCGCAAGCGCGGGTTCCGGTCCCGGGTCGACCTCGCCCGCGCTCATGCGCAGGCGCCGGCACGCGAGTGACCACGGGTCTGGCAGGGTATGAACGAGATGAGCATGCGCACACACGTCTGGTACGTCAGCTACGGGTCGAACATGTCCGCGGACCGGTTGGCCTGCTACGTCGTCGGCGGCCGTCCCCCGGGTGGGTCGCGCGAGAACCCCGGCGCCCGCGACCGGTCGCTGCCGTCGCGGGACATGCCGGTGGACCTGCCCGGCACCGTCTACTTCGCGGGCGACTCGCCCCAGTGGGGTGGCGGGGTCGCCTTCTACGACCACACCGTGCCCGGCTGGACCGCCGCCCGTGGCTACCTGGTGACGACCGCGCAGTTCGCCGACATCGCCGCCCAGGAGATGTACCGCATACCCCAGGAGGGCGACCCCCTCGAAGAGGTGGTGGCCGGCCCGCTCGACGGCGGTCGGCACACCGCCGGACCGGGGCGCTACGAGACGCTGGTCGAGGTCGGCCGTCACGACGACGTCCCCCTGCTGACGTTCACCTCGCCGCACGGCGTGGACCACATCGAGCACAACGCACCGTCGCCGGCGTACCTCTCCATGCTGGAGTCCGGGCTGCGCGAGTCGCGCGGCTGGGACGACGACGAGATCGCCGACTACTTCGACGCGGTCGTTCCCCGCTCCGAGGCGGCCGCGTCACGCTCTTGAGGGTTACCTCCCGTGCCGGTCCTGACTAGGGTCGAGAACCATGACGTCCTACGCCACCGGTGAGACCTCTCCCGCCCTGATCGAGGAGACGATCGGCGACAACTTCGCGCGCATCGCCCGCGAGCACGCCGACCGCGAGGCGCTGGTGGAGGTGGCGACCGGCAGGCGCTGGACGTACGCCGAGCTGGACCGCGACGTCGATCGCGTGGCCCGCGGCCTCATGGCGGCAGGCATCGAGAAGGGTGACCGGGTCGGCATCTGGTCCCCCAACTGCGCCGAGTGGACGCTGGTGCAGTACGCCGCGGCCAAGGCCGGGGCGGTGCTCGTGAACGTCAACCCGGCGTACCGCACTCACGAGCTCGCCTATGCGCTCAACCAGTCCGGGCTGCGGCTGCTGTTCTCGGCGACGGAGTTCAAGACCAGCGACTACCGCGCGATGGTCGACGAGGTGGTCGCGACCGGCGAGGCCTCCGGTGACCTGCCGCTGGAGCGTGCGGTGTTCTTCGGCACCGACGACTGGGAGGCGTTGCTCGCGGAGGGGGAGTCGCTGCCCGAGGACGCGCTGCCCGAGCGGATGTCCACGCTGGCGAACACCGACCCGATCAACATCCAGTACACCTCGGGCACGACCGGTTTCCCCAAGGGCGCGACCTTGTCGCACCGCAACATCCTCAACAACGGGTTCTTCACCACCGAGCTGATCAACTTCACCCATGAGGACCGGCTGTGCATCCCGGTGCCCTTCTACCACTGCTTCGGCATGGTGATGGCCAACCTGGGCTGCACCACCCACGGTGCCACGATGGTGATCCCTGCGCCCGGCTTCGACCCCGGCATCACGCTGCGGACGGTGCAGGACGAGCGGTGCACCGGGGTCTACGGCGTGCCGACGATGTTCATCGCGATGCAGAACCATCCCGACTTCGCGTCCTTCGACCTCTCGACGCTGCGCACCGGTGTGATGGCCGGCTCGATCTGCCCGGTCGAGGTGATGAAGCGCTGCGTCGACGACATGCACATGGCGGAGGTGTCGATCTGCTACGGCATGACCGAGACCTCCCCCGTCTCGTGCCAGACCCGCAGCGACGACGACCTCGACCGTCGTACCGCCACCATCGGCCGGGTCCACCCGCACGTGGAGATCAAGATCGTCGACCCGGTCTCCGGGGAGACGGCCGAGCGCGGCGAGACCGGCGAGTTCTGCACGCGCGGCTACTCGGTGATGCTGGGCTACTGGGACGACCCGGAGAAGACGGCCGAGGCCATCGACGACGACGGCTGGATGCACACCGGAGACCTCGCGGTGATGCGCGAGGACGGCTACTGCAACATCGTCGGCCGGATCAAGGACATGGTCATCCGTGGCGGCGAGAACATCTACCCGCGCGAGATCGAGGAGTTCCTGTACACGCATCCCGACGTCGAGGACGTGCAGGTGATCGGCGTGCCGGACGAGAAGTACGGCGAGGAGCTGTGCGCCTGGATCAAGATGCGCGACGGCAGCGAGCCCCTCGACGCCGACGCGGTCCGGTCGTTCGCGACCGGCAAGCTCGCGCACTACAAGATCCCTCGCTACGTGATGATCGTCGAGGAGTTCCCGATGACCGTCACCGGCAAGATCCGCAAGGTGCAGATGCGCGAGGAGACCGCGCACCGGCTCGGGCTCTAGCCCCGACAGGCCCTAGTTGACGCGGACCAGCGTGCGCCGGTCGGTGCCCGCGTAGCGGACCACGCCGAGCCAGCGCTGCGTCGGGTCGAGGTCCTCCCACGACACCGTGTAGCCGAACTCGTCGCCGGCCCGACCGGCCGACTGTCCCGGGGTGACCGTCATCGCGCTGCCGCCGGACCGGGCCACGACCCACGTGGTCAGCTGCGCGGTCGCGGTCGACCCGTTGCCGGCCCGCGCCGCGTGCACGAGCAGCCGGTAGGCGCCCGCCTCGGGCGCCTCCACGGTGACCATCGCCCCCGGGGAGTCGCTGGTGGAGGACTCGACGAGCTCGTCCCCGCGGAAGAGGTACAGGTCGAGGTCGTCGCCGCCGTTGCGGCCCGCCACCTCGACCCGCAGGGCCTCGGTGTCCTCCGGGACCGTGACGTCGGTGCCGAACGTGTCGTCGTCCACCGTGGGCGCGGCCGGGTCGAGGTCGCCGGGCCGCAGTGACAGGCCGACGGGGGTGGCCGGTACGAGCCCGCTGGCGACCGGGTCGACCGCGGCGCCGCGACCGCTGTGACCGGTGACCTCGAGGGAGCCGGTGCCGCCGGAGGCGGCCACCTCGCCCGGGGCCGACACGTCCACGGTGCGCACCACGAGCGGCAGGCGGACCTGGTGGCTCAGGCCGGTCCAGGTGAGGGTGCCGCTGTCGAAGTCGTCGACCGGTGCGCTCGGTCCGGCGACCAGCCGCACCCGCACCCGCCGGGACTCGCCGGGCTCCAGCGTCACCGTCGCCGGGCGGACCCGGGCGGTCACGCCGGTCAGTCCCGCCACCGAGGCGGTGTAGGTCTCGGTCGTCGACGCCACGTTGGTGACCCGGCGTACGACGGTGGTCCGGCCCACCAGCCCGCCCACGGCGATCGAGGCGAGGTTGAGGTCCTGCGGCCGGACCTCGCCACGCAGGAACGCCCGCCAGGCCGCGGGTCCGCTGTCGAGCACCAGTCCCGGGTCGAGCAGCCGGCTCGGGTCCACGTGGCCGGCGCCCTGGGCGAACGGGCCGCGGTCGCTGGTGTCGTAGGCCGTCGCCATCATCGCGGACTTCACCTGCGCCGGGGACCAGGACGGGTGCACGCCGCGGACCAGCGCGGCGAGGCCGGCGACGTGGGCGGTGCTCACCGACGTCCCGGACCGCAGGTCCCACAGCCGGCCGGAGCTCGCCGCTGGGGTGACCGCGCCCGGCACCGCGACGCCCGGCGCCGTCAGGTCGGGCTTGAGCAGGTCACCGCCGGGCACCGGGCCGCGCGAGGAGAACCGGGCGACCCCGGGGGTGCCGAGGTCGCGGCCGCCGGCCGGCACCAGGGCGAGCCTGGCGTCCGGGCCGGCCGAGCGGACGTACGCCGTCACCGCCGCCGCGGAGTCGGCGTCGAGGTGGACGGTCGGCACGGCGTGCACGTCGCCGTCCACGCTGTCGGGGCCGGTGTTGGCCAGCACCATGCCGATGCCACCGGCGCCCGCGACGGTCGTGGACTTGTCGACCCGGGCGTTCACGCCGCGCTCGCAGACCACCACGGCGTCCTGCACCGCGGCCGCGTCGAGGGAGTCGATCTCGCAGCGACGGGCGGCTTCGGGATCGGCACCCGGGGCGGCGGCGTCGGCGGCGAGCACGACGCGGGCCTCGGGCACGCCGCGGCGCGCGGTCATCGCCCCGTCGTACGACGAGCCGTCCGGGAGCCGCACGGAACCCTCGTACACGTGCGACGTGCCGGCGGCCACCGTGGTCACCCACGGCGCGGCGTGGCCGACCGTGCCGGCCGCGGAGCCGGTGTTGCCGGCAGCCGCCGCGACGAAGACGCCGCCGGCCGCGGCGCCGAGGAACGCCCGGGACAGGGAGTCCTGCGGGTTGTCCGAACCGGCCGCCGCGAAGCCGATCACGTCGACGCCGTCGGCGACCGCGTTGTCGACGGCCGCGACCGCGTCGGCCGTGCTGCACCCGTCATCGGCCGGGTCCGGCGCGCTCCAGCAGGCCTTGTACACCGCGAGCCGGGCACCGGGGGCCATCCCGCTGCTGCGTCCGAACGACTGTCCCTCGATCTCCACCGCGACGTCGCGCCGGCCGGCCGCCGAGGAGGCCATGTGGGTGCCGTGGCCGACCGCGTCGCGTGGGGACAGGTGCTCGGTGCTGGCGAGTGCGTCCTCGCCGAAGCCGCGCACGAACCAACGTGCGGAGACGAGCTTGGCGTTGCAGTCCGACGGGCTCCAGCGCTCCGCCGGCTCGCACGCGCCGTGGAAGCCGGGCAGGCCGGTCGCCGTCCCGGGGGCCCGCTGCGGAAGCCCGCCGAAGCTGGGGTTGTCGGGCCAGATGCCGGTGTCGACGAGACCGATGACGGTGCCCCGGCCGGCCTTCGGCGGACCACCGGCCTGCTGCCAGGCACCGCCCGGCCGGTCGAGCTCCAGGAAGTCGGTGCGTGTCCGACGCCGTCGGGCGCACGGTGCTGCGCTCGACGAGCAGCACGTCGTCCCGAGCCCGCAGCCGCTTGACCTGCGACGGGTCGAGCCGGGCCGCGAACCCGTTGAGCGCAGTCGTGTAGCGGTAGACGACCTCGGGGGCGCCGACGGCCGCGAGCACCGCGTCCTGACGCGCGAGCAGTCGCTGCTGGTGGCGCACCACCGCCGGCCGGGTGCGGTCGAAGCGCTTGCCGCTCGCCGGCCGCGTCGCCCGGTGGGCGGCGGACGGCTGACCGGTCAACGTGACGACGTACAGTCCCTCGCCGGTCGCGCGGAGCGGGTCCACCGCGGCGGTCGCCACCGTCGTCGCGGTCGGCACCACCATCGCGCCGAGCGCAAGCAGCAGCCCCGTGACGGCAGCGAGAACTGGTCTCGCCCACGGTGCGCCGGGCGGACGGGCGGACACGGCTGACTGGCCTCTCTGACCTGGTGCGAAGCCTTGCGACGGGCCCACCATCGTGGCAGGGCACCGCGGGGGATTCAACGGTCGGTCCCGACCGGTCCCCTCAGGCAGGGCCGCCTAGAGTTGCCCGGGTGAGTGCCCCTGCCCAGCTCGTCGTCGGGTTCGACCTCGACATGACGCTGATCGACACCCGTCCGGGGTTCGCGGCGACGCTGCAGGCGCTGGCGGGCGAGACCGGCGTCGAGCTCGACGTCGAGGCGCTGTCGGCGAGCTCGGGCCGCCGCTCGACCAGCTGCTCGCGCCGTACTACCCGCACGAGCAGCTCACCGGCCTGGTCGACCGGTTCCGCGCGCTCTACCCCGACATCGCGGTGTCGCCGACCCTGGCCCTGGCCGGCGCCCACGAGGCGCTCGCCGCCGTACGACGGCACGGCGGGAGCACGGTGGTCGTCACCGGCAAGTACACCCCCAACGCGCGGCTGCACGTCGACGCGCTCGGCTTCGACGTCGACGACCTGGTCGGCGAGGTCTGGGGCGTCGGCAAGGCGGACCGTGCTGCGGCGAGCACGGCGCCACGGTGTACGTCGGCGACCACGTGCACGACGTGGAGGGCGCCCGGGCCGCGGGGGCGCTGAGCGTCTCGGTGCTGACCGGCGGCTGCACCGAGCGAGGAGCTGCGGGCCGCGGGCACCGACGTCGTGCTGCGACGACCTCGACGAGTTCCCGGCCTGGCTCGACGACCACCTGCTCGAGACCCGGCTGGCGGCGCTGGAGGACGGATCTCCGGCGGCGTGGGTCGGTGCTGGTGGCGTTCTCCGGCGGCGCGGACAGCGCGTTCCTGCTCGCCGCGGCGGTGCGCGCCCTCGGCGCCGACCGGGTCGCCGCGGCCACGGCGTACTCCGACTCGCTGCCGGAGGCCGAGCGCGACCCGGCCCGCGCCTTCGCCGAGTCGCTGGGCGTGCGGGTGCTGACCCCGCGGACCCACGAGATGGAGCGCGAGGGCTACCGCGCCAACGCCGGCGACCGCTGCTACTTCTGCAAGGCCGAGCTGCTCGACGTGCTCGGGCCGCTCGCCGACGAGCACGGCCTCGCCCACGTCGCCACCGGCACCAACGCCGACGACGCGGTCGCCGGGTTCCGGCCGGGCATCCGGGCCGCCGCCGAGCGCGGCGCGGTCACCCCGCTCGCTGGACGCCGGGCTCACCAAGGCGCAGGTGCGCGAGGCCTCGCGGGCCTGGGGGCTGCCGACCTGGGACAAGCCGGCGGCGGCCTGCCTGTCCTCCCGGGTCGCCTACGGCATCGAGGTCAGCCCCTACCGGCTGGCGCGGGTGGAGCGGGCCGAGGCGGCCGCCCGGGCGGTGCTCGCCGAGGCCGGCCTGGAGGTGCGCGACCTGCGGGTGCGCGACCTGGGCGACCGGGCCAGCCTGGAGGTCGACGAGGCGGTCGTCGAGCGGGTGCGTGCCCTGCCGGCCGTGGTCGCGGCGCTGGTCGAGGCCGGTTTCCCCGAGGCCGACGGTCGACCCGCGCGGGTTCCGGTCCGGCTCGATGAACGAGCGGCTGGCCGACCCGGAGCGGTACCGCTGAGCGCGTCGGTCGACGGCGGGACAACCGGCGTGAACGGCGTACCCCCTGCGCCGTACCCTGGTGCTTCGCACCCAGCAGCATCCGCGGCGCGCCCGCGGACCGAATCAGAAGAGGTCAGACTCGTGCCGACTGGCAAGGTCAAGTGGTACGACGCCGAGAAGGGCTTCGGCTTCCTGTCCAAGGACGACGGCGGCGACGTCTACGTCCGCTCCGACGCGCTGCCCGCGGGCGTCGCGACGCTGAAGGCCGGGCACCCGCGTGGAGTTCGGGATCGTCCAGGGCCGCAAGGGCGACCAGGCCCTGCAGGTGCGCCTGCTCGAGCCGCCCAGTCGGTCTCGAAGGCGATGCGCAAGAAGCCGGCCGACATGGTCAACATCATCGAGGACCTCTACCGGCTGCTCGAGAACATCGAGAAGGGCTACCGCGACGGGCGGCACCCCGACCCCAAGACGGCCAAGCCGACCGCCAAGCTGCTGCGCGCGCTCGCCGACGAGCTCGAGCTCTGACGCCGCTTTCGGGGCCAATTACCACGGGACCGTGGTAATTCACCCACGCGGCGGTGGCCCAGCGCGACCTTCCCCAGGAGATCTCCCGCTTCCCGTGGTGAACTCACCCCGGGGAGGGGTCGATTACCACGGGACCGTGGTAATTGGCCGGCGGGCCGCGACGCGGAGCTACCCCGCGGCTGCGGCGCCGGGGTTGCCGCGGTCGCTGCGCACGGCACCGATCACGAACACCGCCCACGCGACCAGGATGGCGGCGGCCACGCCGAGCCCGAGCTGCGGGATGAGCGGCAGCGCGATGCCGAGGAAGCCGCCGACCACCCAGGACAGCTGGAGCAGCGTCTCGGAGCGCGCGAACGCGCTGGCCCGGGTCGCCTCGGGGACGTCGCGCTGGATCAGCGCGTCGAGCGAGAGCTTGCCGAACGACTGCGCGAGCCCGGCGGTGAGGCCGAGCAGCACGGCGGTCGGCAGCCCGTAGAACAGCGCGACCACGGTGGCGACGACGGCGTCGGCCACCAGCGCGACGACGACGGTGATCTCCGGCCGCACGTTGCGCAGCACCGAACCCAGGGCGATGCCGAGGGTGCTGCCGAAGCCCGCGGCGCCGATCACGAGACCGAGCAGCAGCTCGGGCCGGGCCTCCCAGCCCGGGAACGGCTCGTCGCGGAGCAGGAACGCCATGAACATCGTCAGGAAGCCCGACAGCAGCCGCAGGCCGGCGTTGCAGCGCAGCCCGAGGACGACCGCGGCGGGGTACGGCGGGGCGGGGCCGGCGTCGCCACCCGGGCTCGCGGTCACCGCGCGGCGTGGTCGACGCGCTCGGGCAGCAGGATCGCCAGGATCGTGCCGCCGACGAACACCAGCGAAGGCGTAGCGCAGCGACCACTGCGCGCCGAACGTCGACGCGAGCACGGCCAGCGGGGCGGAGATCGCGGCCCCGGCGACGCCCGCCAGCGAGATGCGGGAGTTGGCCTTGACCAGGCTGAGCTGCTCGGGGAGCAGCCGGGGTACGGCGGCCGCCCGGGTCACGCCGTACGCCTTCGACGCGACCAGGCAGCCCAGCGCGGCCGGGAACAGCGCCACCGAGCCGGTCGCGACCGCGTCCGCGAGCACCCAGCACAGGAAGCCGCGCAGCGCCATCGTCGACCCGATCGCCCAGCGCCGGCCGTGGCTGAACCGGTCGAGGAACGGTCCGATCAGCGGCGCCACGATCGCGAACGGCAGCATCGTCAGGCCGAGGAACAGCGCCACCTGTCCGCGGGCCTGCTCGGTCGGCACCTGGAAGAACAGCGTGCCCGCCAGCGAGATCGCCACCGCCGCGTCGCCGGCGGCGTTGAACGCGTGCAGCTCGATCAGCCGCGACAGCCCGCTCTGGCCGGCTCCCTCGGCGTGGGTGGCCCGGCGGGCCTGCCGGATCGTGAAGCCGGCAGCCGATCCGGTGGCGGTGCCGGCGCGGCGTACCCCACGACCGGACGCCGCGGCGGCTCGGCCCACACCTCGGCCCATCCCGCGGCCCGCGGCGCGGACCCGCTCACCGCGGCTCGGACCCCTTGGCGAGTCGTGGGGCGCGTCATGGGAAGAGCCCTCCGGAGCAGGCCCGCCGGAGGCGGTGGTGCGGGTGCTGCCGGACCCCGCGGCGGACTCGTCCCCGGCTGGCGGGAGGCGGTCGTCCGGCGACATGCCCCCATCTTGCCCAACGGGTGTGACCAGTTCCTCGCCCCGGGGCGACAACGCGCGGACGGTTAGGGAAGAATCACCCCTCGTGACCACGGCAACAGCGACCAAGAAGGCGGACGCCGTCGGTGCCCGCGCGGTCGACGCCGCCCGCACCGCGCTCCTCGAGTCCGTGGACGTCGTCGACGTCGGCGAGCACCTCGGCCACGTCGGCGAGGACGAGCGGGTCGTCACCCACTTCTTCGCCTGCGTCCGGCCCGGCTACCGGGGCTGGCGCTGGGCGGTCACCGTCGCGCGGGCTCCGCGCGCCAAGGCCGTCACCGTCGACGAGATCGTCCTGCTCCCCGGCGACGAGGCGATCGTCGCTCCGGAGTGGGTGCCGTGGCGCGACCGCATCCAGCCGGGCGACCTCGGCCCCGGCGACCTGCTCCCCACCGAGGACGACGACCCGCGGCTGGTGCCCGGCTACACCACCGGCGACGAGGTCGTCGACCAGGACTCCGTCCGCGAGGTCGCCGACGAGCTCGGCCTCGGCCGCGCCCGGGTGCTGTCCCTCGAGGGACGCGACCTGGCCGCGCAGCGCTGGTACGACGGCTCGCACGGCCCCGACGCGCCCATCGCCCAGTCCGCCCCGGGCTCGTGCAGCACCTGCGGCTTCCTGGTCCGGCTGGCCGGCCCGCTGTCGCAGGTGTTCGGGGTCTGCGCCAACGCCTACGCCAACGACGACGGCCGGGTGGTCTCGTTCGACCACGGCTGCGGCGCGCACACCGAGGCCCAGCTCGGCAAGAGGAACCTGCCCGCAGCCGCTCCCCGAGCCGGTGCTCGACACGCTCACCTGGGACGAGCTCGAGCAGTTCTGAGCTCGTGACGCCCGGCCCTGCGCGTCAGTTCGTCGGGTCCAGCGGGATCTGTCCCGGCGAGCGGTTCTGTCGCCTGTTGCGGCGCCGACGGCAGTAGTCCCAGCCGATGACGCCGAGGCCGAACCCGGCCAGGCAGGTCCACAGCCACCAGATCCTGTCCGTGTCGGCGAGCCGCCCCGCGAACGGGAGCAGCAGCACGAAGCCGACCAGCCACATCGCTGCGCCGACCGCGACCGTGCGCACGCCGTCGACGTCGAGCGGGTCGACGTCCGCGACGATGTAGGTGCGCTTGCCGATCTCATGGGTCTTGAGCTCGGTCGGCTCCTCGGGCTGGTCCACCCCACGAATCTAACCGGCGCCGGGCGCGTCGGCGCACGCGGGACGCCCCGACGGCGACACGCTGCGCCCCGGTGCGGACGACAATGAGGACGAACCGTCGCATCTGGCAAAATACGCACCGGCGCGGGGGCGGCCGGCTTCGTGCTGCCCGCCCCGCCCGCCACCCCATCCCCTGCGCACGTGCAAGGAGTCCCCAGCGTGGACACGTCATCGAAGAGCCCCCAGCGCGGCACCAAGGTCGAACGCGGAGCCGGGGGCCGGGTCGACTCGTTCTTCAAGATCTCCCAGCGGGGGTCGACCGTGGGCCGCGAGCTGCGTGGCGGCGTCGTCACGTTCTTCACGATGGCCTACATCATCGTGCTCAACCCGATCATCCTGCTGGGCGCGCAGGACGCCGACGGGCAGCTGCTCGCCGGCGGTGACTTCGCCGGCATCGCCGCCGCCACCGCCCTGGTCGCGGGCCTGCTCACCATCGCCATGGGTGTGGTCGCGAACTACCCGCTGGCGCTGGCCACCGGGCTGGGGCTCAACGCGTTCGTCGCGTTCTCGATCGCCTCCGGGATGACCTGGGCGGACGCGATGGGGCTCGTCGTGCTCGAGGGTCTGATCATCCTGGTGCTGGTGCTGACCGGCTTCCGCACGGCGGTGTTCCACGCGGTGCCGGCGCAGCTCAAGATCGCGATCAGCGTGGGCATCGGCCTGTTCATCGCGTTGATCGGGCTCGTCGACGCCGGTTTCGTACGACGTACCGGCGCCGGTCCGGTCCCGGTGGAGCTCGGCAGCGGCGGGGCGCTGGTCGGCTGGCCGGTGCTCGTGTTCGTGTTCGGGCTGGTGCTGATGGTGACGCTGTTCGTGCGCAACGTGAAGGGCGCGATCCTGATCTCCATCGCGGTCACGACCGTGCTCGCGATCGTCGTCGAGTCGATCGCGAAGATCGGCCCGATGGTCGGCGCCGACGGCGCGTTCAACCCCAAGGGCTGGAACCTCAACGTGCCCGCGCTGCCCGACGCGATCGTGGACATCCCGTCGTTCCCGACGCTCGGTGAGTTCTCCCTGCTCGGGTCGTTCGAGCGGGTCGGGTTCGTGACCGCGGTGCTGTTCATCTTCACGCTGCTGCTGGCCGACTTCTTCGACACGATGGGCACCATGACCGCGATCGGCGCGGAGGCAGGCCTGCTCGACGAGGAGGGTGCGCCGCCGAACACCAAGCGGATCCTGGTCGTCGACTCGCTGGCCGCCGCCGCGGGCGGCGCCGCCGGCGTCTCGAGCAACACGTCGTACATCGAGTCCGCGACCGGTGTCGCCGAGGGTGCGCGCACCGGCCTGGCCAGCGTCGTCACCGGCCTGCTGTTCCTGCTCGCCACGATCTTCGCGCCGCTCGTCGAGGTGATCCCCAACGAGGCCGCGGTGCCCGCGCTCGTGCTGGTCGGGTTCCTGATGATGCAGCAGGTCAAGAACATCGACTGGGACGACGTGGAGATCGCGATCCCGGCGTTCCTGACGATCGCCCTGATGCCGTTCACGTACTCGATCTCGGTGGGTATCGGCGCCGGGTTCATCGCCTACGTGCTGATCAAGTGCGTGCGCGCCAAGGCCGCCACGGTGCACCCGTTGATGTGGGTGGTGTCCGCGCTGTTCGTGGTCTACTTCGCGATCGACCCGGTGCGGCAGCTGATCGGGTAGCCGGCTCAGAGGCCGCGGCGGTGCTCGCGCCAGCGCTCGATCATCGCCTCGGTCTCGACGCGCGAGAACCGGAAGAACTCCTCGGTCTCGCGCAGCCGCCGGCCGCCGCGGGTCTCCGGACCCACGGCGTCGGCGGCGTCGTGGACCGCCTTCTCCCAGACCTCGAGCATCGGCAGCCGGGCGGACATGATCGTGGACCAGACGTCCTCGTCGTACACCCGGTAGAGGTCGGCGCGTGATCCCGGGGCCCGCTCCTTGAACAGGAGCCGGGTCGCGGTGAGGAAGCGCACGGCGCCGGACACGGCGGCCGGACTGATCCGCAGACCCTCCGCGAAGTCCGCGGCGGTGTAGCGGTCGGAGTCCTCCGCGAGCGCGTAGGCGAACACGCGGGCGGCCATCCGGGGGATGCCCCCTTCCGCGAGCAGCGTGGCCACCTGCTCGACGGCGGTGAGCAGCCGCTCGTGGTCCTGGGTCGGTCGCGCGACGTCCGTCATGCCGAGAATCATAGCCTTCAGAAGGTTCACAAATTTGTGAATACAGTGGCAGCATGGAGGAATGAGCACAGCGATCTCCACTCAGGACGTGGTCAAGACCTTCGGCAGCACCCGGGCTCTCGACGGGCTCGACCTGCAGGTGGCGCGGGGGGAGGTGCACGGGTTCCTCGGGCCCAACGGGGCCGGCAAGTCCACGACCATCCGCATCCTGCTCGGGTTGATGCGCGCGGACTCGGGCTCGCTCACGCTGCTCGGCGGCGACCCGTGGCACGACGCGGCCACGCTGCACCGCCGGCTGGCCTACGTGCCCGGCGACGTGAACCTGTGGCCGAACCTCACCGGCGGCGAGGCGATCGACCTGCTCTCCAGGTTGCGCGGCGGCATCGACGAGAAGCGGCGGGCCTCGCTGCTCGAACGCTTCGACCTCGACCCGACCAAGAAGGCCCGGTCCTACTCCAAGGGCAACCGGCAGAAGGTCGCCCTGGTCGCGGCGCTGGCCAGCGACGTGGAGCTGCTGCTCCTCGACGAGCCGACCTCGGGGCTCGACCCGCTGATGGAGGCCACCTTCCAGGACTGCGTGCGCGAGATCCGCGGGGAGGGGCGCACGATCCTGTTGTCGAGCCACATCCTCGCCGAGGCCGAGGCGCTCTGCGACCGGGTGAGCATCATCCGCGTCGGGGCGGGTGGTGCAGACCGGCACGCTGGCCGACCTGCGCGGGCTGACCCGGACCACCGTCGAGGTGGCGACCGAGCGTCCCGCCGACGGCCTCGCGGACGTCCCCGGGGTGCTGCACGTGGAGCGGGTCGACGGCAAGGTCCGGTTCGACGTGGACACCGACCACCTCGACGACGCCATGGACCACCTCGCGCCGCTGCGCATCCGCTCGCTGGTCAGCCACCCGCCGACGCTGGAGGAGCTGTTCCTCCGCCAGTTCGGCGACGTGATGGAGGAGGAGCCGGCCCGATGAAGGCGTTCACGGGTACGCCGGCGCTGGTGCGGCTCGCCCTGCGCCGCGACCGGATCCGGCTGTCGGTGTGGGTGCTCGCCCTGGTCGGCGTCACCGCGGCGTCGGCGTCGGCGGTCGCCTCGACGTACGACACGCCGGCCGAGGTCGCGTCGTACGCCCGCAACATCGGCTCGAGCCCGGCCTCGATCGCGATGGCCGGGCCGCCGGTGGCGCTGGACACGATCGGCGGCATCGTCGTCTACGAGACCAGCCTGACCGTGCTGATCGGTGTCGCGCTGATGGCCGTGTTCACCGTGGTCCGGCACACGCGCGGCGAGGAGGAGGTCGGCCGCACCGAGCTGCTCGCCTCGGCGGTGGTCGGACGGCATGCCGGCACCGCCGCCGCCGTGGCCGTCGCGGTCGGCGCCTCGCTGGTGGTCGGGCTCGGGGTGACCGGGTCCGTGCTCGCGACGCCGTTCCCGGCCGGGGCCGCGGTGCTGTACGGCGTCTCGGTGGCCGCGCTCGGCGTCGTGTTCGCCGCGGTCGCGACCGTGACCGCCCAGCTGATGTCCCACGGACGAGCGGCGACCGGTGCCGCCCTGGCCGTGCTCGGCGCCGCCTTCGGGCTGCGCGCGATCGGGGACGTGCAGGGCAGCTTCCTGTCGTGGCTCTCCCCGGTCGGCTGGTCGCAGGGTGTGCATCTGCTCGACGGGGACCGCTGGTGGCCGCTGCTGATCTCGCTCGTCTCCGCGGTGGGTCTGCTCGCCCTCGCCGGGTGGCTGACCACGCAACGCGACGTCGGGGCCGGGGTGTGGGCCGACCGGCCGGGACCGGCCCGCGCCGGCCGTCTGCTGTCGTCTCCGCTCGGGCTCGCCTGGCGGCTGCAGCGCGGCACCGTCGTGGGCTGGGCGGTCGGGCTGACGCTGCTCGGCGTGGTGTTCGGCTCGGTGAGCAACGACCTCCAGGACATGGTCCGGGACAACCCGACGCTGCAGGAGTACTTCGCGGAGACCGGCGGCAGCATCACCGACGCCTTCTTCGCGGTCGCGCTGCTGTTCATGGGGCTCGGGGCGGCCGGGTTCGCGGTGGCCTCCGCGCTGCGTCTGCACGGCGAGGAGTCGGCCGGCCGGGTCGAGCCGCTCCTCGCCACCGCCGTGACCAGGGACCGGATGCTGCTCACCCCGCTGGTCGTGACGCTCGGCGGCGCCGCGCTGCTGGTGACCGTCGGCGGCCTCGGCGTCGGGCTGGCCGATGCGCTGGTGCGGGGGGACTTCGACTCGGTGCTGCCGCTGGTCGCGCAGTCGTGGGTGCAGCTGCCCGCCGTCCTGGTCCTCGTCGGGGTGGCCGTGCTGCTGATCGGCTGGCTTCCCCGTGCGACGGCCGCCGCCTGGGCGGTGCTGGGGTTCGCCTTCGTCGTCGGATGGCTCGGCGGGCTGCTGTCGATGCCGTCGTGGCTCAGTGGCCTGTCGCCGTTCCAGCACCTGCCGCAGGTCCCCGTCGAGGAGGTCACGTTCGCCCCGCTCGTCGTACTCACCCTGGTGGCGGGCGTGCTGGTGGTCGTCGGCACCCTCGGCTTCCGGAGGCGCGACATCGCCTGACCGCCCGCGCGAGTGTCAGGTCGTGGCTGCGCGAGTGCGAGGTTTTGGTTGCGCGAGTGTCAAACTTCGGTCGCGCGAGTGTCAGGTCATGGTCGGCCGACACGTGCGCTTCGGCGCCGAGCCGCCGCGTGCGCCAAAGCCTGGCACTCGGGGCGCCAAAGCCTGGCACTCGCGGCGCCAAACCCTGGCACTCGCGGGGATCGGGAATCGTTAGCACGGCTAATGAGTTACGCTAACGATATGTCACCCACCATCGAGCAGGTCGCGCGGACCGACAGCGGTCTGGCGTCGGCGCTGCGCATCTCCCTCGCCCGGCTGAGCCGCCGGCTGCGGGCGGAGCGCGACCCCGCAAACGAGCTGCTCCCGGTGGGGCAGCTGTCCGTGCTCGGCACGCTGTTCCGCAACGGACCGTCCACGATCGGGCAGCTCGCCGCGGAGGAGCGCGTGCAGCCCCCGTCGGTGACGCGCACCGTCAACTGCCTCGCCGACGGCGGGTACGTCGTCCGGCGACCGCACGAGACCGACGGCCGGCAGGTCGTGGTCGCGCTGTCGCCGAAGGGCGAGGAGACGCTGACCGCCGACCGGAAGCGACGCGACGTGTGGCTCGCCCAGCGGCTGCGCGAGCTCACCCCCGAAGAACGACACGTGCTGCGCCAGGCGGCACCCCTGCTAGACAGATTGGCCCACATTTGAGTCCCACGTTCCAGGCGCTGTCGAACCGCAACTACCGGCTGTACGCAGCCGGTGGTGTGGTGTCGAACACCGGCACTTGGATGCAGCGTGTCGCCCAGGACTGGCTCGTCCTCCAGCTGAGCGCCAACAACGGCACCGCGCTCGGCATCACCACCGGGCTGCAGTTCCTGCCCATGCTGCTGCTCTCGCCGTACGCCGGCCTGATCGCCGACCGGTTCCCGAAGCGCCGCCTGCTGCAGGTCACCCAGCTGATGATGGCCGGTCCGGCGCTCCTCCTCGGCCTGCTCGCCGTGACCGGGGTGGCGCAGCCGTGGCACGTCTACGTGCTGGCGTTCGTGTTCGGCATCGGCACCGCGTTCGACGCGCCGGCACGGCAGTCGTTCGTCAGCGAGATGGTCGAGCCCGAGCTGCTCACCAACGCGGTCGGGCTCAACAGCGCGTCGTTCAACGCCGCCCGCATGCTCGGCCCGGCGCTCGCCGGCGTCCTGATCGCGGCGCTGGGCTCGGGGGCCGAGGCGACCGGCTGGGTCATCATCCTCAACGGGCTCAGCTACGGCGCGGTCATCTACGTCCTGCAGCGGATGCGGCCCGAGGACCTCGACTCGGCGGAGCTCGCCGCGCGCGGCAAGGGGATGATCCGGGAGGGCATGCGCTACGTGCGCGGTCGGCCCGACCTGATGCTCGTGCTGGCGATCGTGTTCTTCGCCGGCACCTTCGGCCTCAACTTCCAGATGACGTCGGCGCTGATGGCGACCGACGTCTACGGCAAGGGCGCGACGGAGTACGGCCTGCTCGGTACGACGATGGCGGTCGGCTCGCTCGCCGGCGCGCTGCTCGCCGCGCGTCGGGGGCGTCCGCGCTACCGGCTCGTGGTGCTGGCCGCGCTGGCGTTCGGCACGGTCGAGATCCTGGCCGGCCTCGCGCCGTCGTACCTCACGTTCGTGCTCTGGACCCCGCTGCTCGGCATCACCGCGCTGACCATGATCACCGCGGCCAACGCGACCGTCCAGCTGGGCACCGCGCCGATGATGCGCGGCCGGGTGATGGCGCTCTACATGATGATCTTCATGGGTGGGACGCCCGTCGGTGCGCCCATCGTCGGCTGGATCGGCGAGACGTTCGGGGCGCGCTGGACGCTGATCGGCGGCGGGCTCGGCACGATCCTCGGCGTGCTCCTGGCCGCGGCCGTGTTCAGCCGCAGCCAGGGCATGCTCGACCCCGAGGTCAACGACCGGCCGCGGCTGCGTAAGCGCGTCCGTGCCCCCGCAGTTCGTAGCTCGCTGACCTCGGGGAAGCTCGAGCGGGCCCGCTAGCCTCTCGACGCGAACCAAGGTGCGTGCAGGTCGCGGTACTCCACGTCGTGCACCATGTGGTCGAACTTCATCATCGCGTCGTGCATCGGCCCGGAGATGGGCATCGCCTGGCTCTCGCCGTTGCGCGCCGCGGCCTCGTCGGTGAACGCGACGGTCTCGGTGAACGTGCCGTCGTCCTCGATCGCGAACGTCGCGCCGATGATGTCGGGCCGCGCCTCGTGCAGCATCGTCTCCATGTCGTGCATGCCGCTCTCGAGCGCGTCGGGATCGTCGAGCTTGCCGCGGATGACCTGCACGAAGCCGGCCTGGTCGGAGCCGCCGTCCATCATCATCACGACCCGGTCGCAGTCGTGGAACTCGACGGGACCGTCGTACAACGGCTCCATCTCGGCCCAGAACGCCTGCTGCTCGGGCCGCTGCGAGTTGGCCATCGCCGCGTCCTTCGACTCGAACCGGATGACCGCGATCATCTCGCCGTCGTCGGTGAAGCCGTAGGTGCCGCCGAGCCAGCCGGGCGCCTGGGGCGCCACCTCCCGCAGCCACCGGTCGCCGAGTGCCCGCATCTCGTCCTGCCGCTTGCACCTGCCTTGGATGATCTGGATGAACATGCTGCCTCCCTGTGGGCGCGCGCCAGCGCACGTCCAGGTCGTCGGTACCCACGCACGCTAGGCGGCGGACCCCGGGCGGTCCATAGCGCGATCGGGTCGTCCGTTCTGCCCCGATAAACTCGCTGCATGAACCCCCGCTACCGCCGCATGGTGATCCCGGGCGCCCTGGTGGGGCTGATCCTGATCGTCGCCATCGCCGCCCTCGTGCGGGGTTGACCGTGGCCGAGCCGTTGCTGCGGGCGCTGGCCCGGATGCGTGGGCTGCTCCTCGACGACACGGTGCTCGTGCGCGCGGTGGCGTCCGGTCGGCAGAAGGGCCGGCAGCCGCGCTGGCGCCGGGTCGAGCTGCGGTACGTCGACCTCAAGGCCGGTCGTCGTCTGCAGGTGACGGCGTACGACGACACCCAGGCGCACACGAGCAACCACGAGCCGGGCGAGCCGGCGCGCGACGCGGTGGACGCGCTGCTCGACGAGCCGTTCGGCAACTGGCACGTCGAGACCACCACCGAGACCCACCAGCTCCGGGTCACCAAGAAGCTCGAGGCGATGGTGCACACGACGTCCCGGAGCGCCGCCGCCTCGACGGACGGTGGCCCCGCGGGCCCGGATCCCGAGGCCGCGGAGCCGGTCCGGTCGCACGACCGGAGGAAGCCCCGGCTGCTGCCCGAGGACCACCCCGTGCTGCGCGCGGTGGGGATCGCCGACCCGGACGGTCGGGTGAAACCGAGCCGGCAGGCGAAGTACCGCCAGGTCGAGGAGTTCCTGCGCAGCCTCGGACCGGCCGTCGACGACGCGATGGCCTCCGGACGGTTGCGCACCCCGACCGCGGAGGAGCCGCTGCGCGTGGTCGACCTCGGCTGCGGCAACGCCTACCTCACCTTCGCGGCGCACGCCTACCTCACCGAGGTGCGCGGCCTCCCGGTCCACCTCGTCGGCGTGGACGTGAAGGCCCAGTCGCGCGAGCACAACAGCGCCGTCGCCGAGGATCTCGGGATCGCCGGCAGCGCCACGTTCGTGCAGGGCGACATCGCCACCGCCGAGGTGCCCGAGCCGCCCGACGTGGTGCTGGCCCTGCACGCCTGCGACACCGCCACCGACGACGCGCTCGCCCGGGCGGTCGAGTGGCAGGCTCCGCTCGTGCTCGCCGCACCCTGCTGCCACCACGACGTCGCCGCCCAGCTGCGCCGCACGCCGACCCCGGCGCCGTACTCCCTGCTCACCCGGCACGGCATCCTCCGCGAGCGGTTCGCCGACACCCTGACCGACGCCGTCCGCGCCGGAGTGCTGCGGCTGGTCGGCTACCGGGTCGACGTCATCGAGTTCGTGGAGAGCAAGCACACGCCGCGCAACACCCTGCTCCGCGCCGTGCGCACCGGGGCGCCGCCCTCAGACAGGGCGCGCGCGGAGTACGACGACCTGACCCGCACCTGGGGTGTGCACCCGGCGCTCGCGGAGCGGCTGCATGACCGGCTGGCGTGACGCGTCCCTGCTGACGGCCGCCCTCCTCCTCGTCGGTACGCCGGGTGCCGCTGCCGCGGCCAGCGAGGACGGCCGGCCCCTGTTCGCGTTCACCGACCGCGGGATCGCCGAGTCCAGCGGACTGGTCGACACCGGCAGAGTGGTCTACACCGTCAACGACTCGGGCTCCGCACCGGTGCTCTACGCCGTCGACCCGCGCACCGGGGCCACCACCGGCCGCACGACGTACACCTCCGACGAGGTCGAGGACGTCGAGGCGATCGCCCCCGGCCGGGCCGGCACCGTCTGGGTGGCCGACATCGGCGACAACCGGCGCTCGCGCGAGCACGTCTCGCTCTACCGGGCCCGGCCCGGGGCGACGGCGGCCGCGCCGCGGCTCGACCTCGTCTACCCGGACGGCCCGCGCGACGCCGAGACGTTGCTCTCGCACCCGCGCACGGGCCGGCTGTTCGTGGTCTCCAAGACCGTCTTCGGCGGCACCGTCTACGCGGTGCCGGTCGGGGCACGCCCGGGCGGCACGGTGACGATGCGACCGTTCGCGCAGGTGCCGGGCCTGATCACCGACGGGGCGTTCCTGCCCGACGGGCGGCACGTGGTGCTGCGCAGCTACGCCACCGCGACGGTCTTCACGTTCCCGGGCTTCGAGGCGCGCGGCACGTTCGACCTGCCGGAGCAGCGTCAGGGGGAGGCGGTCTCCGTGGGCCCCCGTGGTCGCGTGCTGCTGAGCAGCGAGGGCGTGGGTGCCGAGGTGCTCCAGGTCGACATCCCAACCGGGTTGACCCGGGATGCGCGGCCCGGGGCCGGCCCGTCGGCGAGCGGCACGGTCACGCCCGACCCGGCCGCCGACGACACCGGCCGGCGGGACCGACCCGACCGGCACCCGCTGGCGCTCGGCCTACGGCTGGCCGCCGGGCTGGTCTTCCTCGGGGCGCTCGGGGTCGGGCTGCGCCGGCTGTGGCGCGCGGACCGTCCCTGAGACCTTCCGCCCCTACCGATATCGGTAGTACTACCGTGACCCCTGGACCACGGTTGAGCTACCGATATCGGTGGCTTGTCCTCAGCCGAGCCGCTCGACCACGTGGTCGATGCAGACGGTCAGCGCCTCCACGTCGGCCGGGTCGATCGCGGAGAACATCGCCACCCGCAGCTGGTTGCGGCCGAGCTTGCGGTAGGGCTCCACGTCCACGATCCCGTTGGCGCGCAGGGTCTTCGCGACCTGCGCGGCGTCGACGGCGTCGTCGAAGTCGATGGTGCCGATCACCAGCGAACGCTCGTCGGGGTCGGCGACGTACGGCGTCGTGTAGGACGTCTTCTCCGCCCAGCCGTAGAGCCGGCTCGACGAGTCGCTGGTGCGGGAGACGGCGAAGTCCAGGCCGCCCTGGCCGTTGAGCCAGTCGAGCTGGTCGGCGAGCAGGAACAGCGTGGCCAGGGCCGGGGTGTTGTAGGTCTGGTTCTTCGTGGAGTTGTCGATCGCGGTCGGCAGGTCGAGGAACGCCGGCACCCACCGGTCGGTGGCCGCGATCTCGGCGGCCCGGTCCAGCGCGGCCGGCGACATCACCGCGACCCAGAGGCCGCCGTCGGCCGCGAAGTTCTTCTGCGGGGCGAAGTAGTAGGCGTCGACCTGGTCGATGTCGACCGGCAGTCCGCCCGCGCCCGGACGTGGCGTCGACGAGCACCAGGGCGTCGGCGTCGGCGCCGTCGACCCGGCGTACCGGCGCCATCACCCCGGTGGAGGTCTCGTTGTGCGCCCACGCGTACGCGTCGACGCCGGCCTCGGCCCGCGGCGCGGGACGGGTCCCGGGGTCGGAGGTGATCACGGTCGGGTCGCCGAGGAACGGTGCGCTCTGGGCGGCCTTGGCGAACTTCGAGGAGAACTCGCCGAACGACAGGTGCTGGCTGCGCTCGCGGATCAGGCCGAACGTGGCGATGTCCCAGAACGCGGTGGCGCCGCCGTTGCCGAGCACGACCTCGTAGCCCTCGGGCAGGGCGAACAGGGACGAGATGCCCTCGCGGACCCGGCCGACCAGCTGCTTGACCGGCGCCTGCCGGTGCGACGTACCGAGAAGGGTGTCCCCGGTGCCGGCGAGGGCCTGGAGTGCCTCGACCCGCACCTTGGACGGTCCCGCGCCGAAGCGACCGTCGGCAGGCTTGAGGTGGTCGGGGATGGTGATCGTGTCGGTCACGACGGAACCTCGTCAGACGTCTCGGAGTGAGAGTGACCTGACCTCGTTGTCAGTGCGGTCGAGGGACCAGCGCCGCCTATTCTGGCATCCGTCCAGCAGCCTGAGGAGACGGGGACACATGTCGAGCCAGCCCATCCGGTGTCGGGGGAGGTCGGGCGAGTCGTGCTGAGGATCGAGCACGTCCCGGTCACGGACGCCGCCGCCCAGGCGCTGATCGCCGAGGTGCAGCAGGAGTACATCCGACGCTACGGCGGCCCGGACAACACCCCGCTCGACCCGGGCGTGTTCGACCCGCCCCACGGCGCGTTCTTCGTCGGCAAGCTCGGCGAGGTGCCCATGGCGATGGGCGGGTGGCGGCTGCGCCCGGACGTGACCAGGCTCGGCGGCCGGCTGTCCGCCGAGATCAAGCGGATGTACGTCGCCCCGGCCGGTCGCCGCACCGGCCTGGCCCGCGCCGTACTCGCCCACCTCGAGCGCACCGCGGCTCGAGCCGGCGCCGACGTCATGGTGCTGGAGACCGGGATCGCCCAGCCGGAGGCGATCGCGCTGTACGAGTCGTCGGGCTACCGGCAGGTGGAGAAGTTCGGCCACTACGCCTGGTCGCCCAAGTCCCGGTGCTACGGCAAACGGCTGGGCGGGGTGGTCGTAGGACCATCGGGCAACTAGTCGGGCAGGTCCGGAACGTCTAGTTTCCGGTACTGAGAACAGTTCGTGTCGCGGGCGCCGCGGAGGGCCCGTTGACCGGACGCTGACGAGGGACGGGGGCCGACGGGCCGGCGGCGGTGACATAGGGGAGTCGCCACGGCCGGCCCGTCGGGGCCTTCGAGGATCCGGACGGCGCCGCGCGCTCGGTGGCAGACTGCGCGCATGGAGCCACGCACGCCACACGGTGTCCCTGAGCTGTGACGCCGCCGAGGCGTTCGACGTGTTCACCGCGCGCACCTCGGAGTGGTGGCCGGAGGCGTACACCCCGGACCCGGAGGCCTTCGACGGCGTGCTGATCGAGCCTTCCGTCGGTGGTCGCGTGCTGATGCGGATGGCCGGCGGCGTGGAGCACCAGATCGGCGAGGTCACCGCCTGGGACCCGGGCCGGCTCTACGCGCAGACCTGGACCCTGGCGCAGGACCCGGCCGCGCCGAGCTCGCTCACGGTCACCTTCAGCGACAACGGTGACGGCTCGGAGGTGCGGGTCGAGCACGGCGGCTGGCACGAGGGCAACGCCGCTTACCGGCAGAAGTTCGGCGACTGGGACCTGATCCTGGAGCGGTTCGCGTTCGTCGCGACCACCTGACCAGGCGGCTCGGGCCCTAGCTCAGCAGCAGGTAGCGCTCGTCGTCGATGTCCTTGCCCCAGTAGACCGGCTCCGTCAGGTGTCGTACGACGGCGCCGCGGCCGGTTGCGCGGACCAGCGCCTCGGCGTCGGCCGCGGCCAGACCGCTCCCGGTGAACCAGCGGCCCTCGACGAGCAGCAGCCGGCCGCCGGGAGCGAGCAGCCGGACCCAGCGCGCCAGGCCGGCGGCCGGGTCGGGCAGCGCCCACAGCACGTGTCGGGACAGCACCACGTCGAACGAGCCGGCGGGCAGGTCGGGGTCGGCGGCATCGCCCACCGCGAACGTCGCGGCGTGTCCGGCGGCCTTCGCCTTCGCGCGGACGATCATCTCGGGGGACAGGTCGATTCCGGCGACGTCGTACCCCTCCTCGGCGAGCAGCACCGACAGCGTGCCGGTGCCGCAGCCGAGGTCCGCGACGCGTGCGGGTGCCGGTGGCAGGTGCTCCAGCAGCAGGTCGCGCCACGCCGCCCGGACGAGCGGGTCGCGCAGGCCGTGGTCGGGCTCGTCGTCGAAGGCGGCTGCCTCGGCATCCCAGACAGCGCGGGTGTCGTCGGTGCTCATCGGTTCAACCTAGGGGAGCCCGCCGACCCCGTTCGCTCCCCGTGGCGTTCTGCACCTTCCCGTGGGGAGATCACACCGGGAAGGGGGCAATTCACTGGGGACCCAGTGAATTGTCCACCCCGCCCCTCAGCTCCCAGCAGCCCACGCAGCGTCCCACCCGTCGACCTCGTCGGCCTTGCGGACGGTGGGGCCGGTGTAGATCGCGGACGGCCGGATCAGCCGACCAGTGCGCTTCTGCTCCAGGATGTGCGCCGACCAGCCGCCGGTGCGAGCGCAGGTGAACATCGCCGTGAACATGTGCGGCGGCACCTCCGCGAAGTCGAGCACGATGGCCGCCCAGAACTCCACGTTGGTCTCCAGCACCCGGTCCGGCCGGCGCTCCCGCAGCTCGGCGAGGGCGGCCTTCTCCAGCTCCTCGGCGACCTCGTAGCGTGGTGCGTTCAGCTCGCGCGCGGTGCGCCGGAGCACGCGGGCGCGCGGGTCCTCGGCGCGGTACACCCGGTGGCCGAAGCCCATCAGCCGCTCCTTGTTGTCGAGCAGCTCCTTCACGTAGCCGCGGGCGTCACCGCGCCGCTCCACCTCGTCGATCATCCCGAGCACGCGCGACGGGGCGCCGCCGTGCAGCGGTCCGCTCATCGCACCGATCGCGCCGGAGAACGCGGCCGCGACGTCCGCGCCGGTGGACGTGATCACGCGGGCGGTGAAGGTCGAGGCGTTCATGCCGTGCTCGGCGGCGCTGCTCCAGTAGGCGTCGATCGCCTTGACGTGCTTGGGGTCAGCCTCGCCCTTCCAGCGGATCAGGAACCGTTCCGCGAGCGTGCTGCCCTGGTCGACCTCGGCCTGCGGCACGATCGGCTGGTGCAGGCCACGGGCCGACTGCGCGGCGTACGACAGCACCATCACCGCGACCCGGCTCAGGTCCGCGCGGGCCTGCTCGTCGCTGATGTCGTAGGTCTGCCGGAAGCCGAAGGCGGGCGCCAGCATCGCGATCGCGGCCTGCACGTCGACGCGCACGTCGCCGGTGTGGACCGGGATGTTGTAGGCCTCCGCCGGTGGCAGGCCGGGCGCGTACGCGCCGTCGATCAGCAGGCCCCAGACGTTCTCGAACGGCACCCGCCCGGCGAGCTCCTCGATGTCGACGCCGCGGTAGCGCAGCGCGGAGCCTTCCTTGTCGGGCTCGGCGATCTCGGACTCGAAGGCGACGACGCCCTCCAGCCCGTGCTGGACCTCGCTCATCGGGCAGCTCCTCTCGTCGAGCCGTCGGACCCAGCGGGTCCGAAACTCCCTCATCATGCCCGCTCGCGGGCGGGCCGTCACGCTCTAGTTTGGTGACATGAGTGACGAGAGGGACCTCGCGGGACTGCGCCGCGAGTACGCCGTCGGCGGACTGCACGAGTCCGACCTGACCGACGAGCCGATCGCGATGTTCCGGCGCTGGCTCCACGACGCGACGGCCGCCGGCTTGCACGAGCCCAACGCGATGGTCGTCGGCTCCGCCGCGGCCGACGGCGCGCCCTCACTGCGGATGGTGCTGCTCAAGGGGCTCGACCGGCGCGGCTTCGTGTTCTTCACCAACTACTCCTCGCGCAAGGGCCGCGAGCTCGACGCCAACCCCGCCTGCGCGCTGCTGTTCCCCTGGCAGGACCTCGAGCGGCAGGTGCGCGTCGAGGGCCCCGCCAGCCGGCTGACCGAGCGGGAGAACGCGGCGTACTTCGCCACCCGGCCGCGCGCCTCCCAGCTCGGGGCGTGGGCCTCACCGCAGTCGGAGGTGGTCGGTTCCCGCGAGGAGCTGGACCGGCGGTACGCCGAGACCGCGGCCCGGTTCGGCGAGGCGGACGTCCCGCTGCCACCGGAGTGGGGCGGGTACCTCGTCTCGCCCGAGACCGTCGAGTTCTGGCAGGGCCGGCGCGGGCGGATGCACGACCGGCTGCGCTACGTGCGGGTCTCGGCGGGCTCGACCACCGAGGCGACCTGGCGGATCGAGCGCCTCGCGCCGTAGGAGAAAACCACTTGTGAGTGAGTGCTCACTCACTTACCCTCGACGGCGTGACTCCACGCGCCACCCCGATGACCCCCGACGAGCGCCGCCGGGCGATCATCGACGCGGTCCGCCCGTTGCTGATCGAGCACGGCGACCGGCTCACCACCCGGCTGATCGCCGAGGCGGCGGGCGTCGCGGAGGGCACGATCTTCCGGGTGTTCGCCGACAAGGACGAGCTGATGCACGCCGTCGCGGTCGAGACGCTCAACCCGGCCGATGCCCGCGAGCAGCTGCAGGCGGCGCTCGGCGACTACGTCGACCTGCCCACCAAGGTGCGGGTCACCGCGGACCTGATGCTGCACCGCTCCGACCAGGTGGTCGCGGTGCTGATGGCGATGCGCAAGCACTGGATGGCGCACGCGAAGGACGACGGGCCACCCGGCCCCCCGGCCTTCGTCGTGCGGTCCCACGAGGCCCTGCTCGAGCGGCTCACCGAGGTCTTCGAGCCGCACCGCGACGAGCTCGCAGTCAGCCCGGAGCGTGCGGCGCTGCTGCTCCGCACGCTCGTGCTCGGCTCACGCAGCCCTGGCGTGCGTCCCGAGGACCGACTCACAGCTGACGAGGTGGCCGGGGTGCTGCTCGACGGCATCCACCGACCGCGATCCACCGCTCCGGCCGACCAGGGGGAACCATGCTGATCCGTCTGCTGCGCGCGTTCCTCGCGCCGTACCACCGCGAGATCGCCGTCATCGTCGTGCTCCAGTTCGTCGCGACGATGGCCGTGCTCTACCTGCCCAGCCTCAACGCCGACATCATCGACAAGGGCGTGGCCGTCGGCGACACCGGCTTCATCGTCCGCGCCGGCGGGGTGATGCTGGCCGTGTCGATGGTGCAGATCCTGTGCAGCGTCGCCGCGGTGTACGTCGGGGCGCGCACCGCGATGCGCGTCGGCCGCGACCTCCGGTCCGCGGTGTTCCACCGGGTCGGCACGTTCTCGGGCCGCGAGCTCGCCCACTTCGGTGCGCCGTCGCTGATCACCCGCACCACCAACGACGTCCAGCAGGTCGGGATGCTCGTGCTGATGACCTTCACGATGATGGTCACCGCGCCGATCATGATGGTCGGCGGCGTGCTGATGGCCGCACGCGAGGACCTCGGCCTGTCCTGGCTGGTCGCCGTCTCCGTGCCGCTGCTGTTCGCCTCGGTGGGTCTGGTCGCCTCCCGCATGGTGCCGGGGTTTCGGCTGATGCAGACCCGCATCGATGCGGTCAACCGGGTGCTGCGCGAGCAGATCACCGGCATCCGCGTGGTGCGTGCGTTCGTGCGCGAGCCGGTGGAGACCGAACGCTTCGGTGCGGCCAACGACGACCTCACCCGGGTGGCCGTCAGCGTCGGCCGCTGGATGTCGACGATGTTCCCGGTCGTGCTGCTCATCCTCAACGTGTCCAGCGTGGCCGTGCTGTGGTTCGGCGGGCACCGCGTCGACGACGGGGCGATGCAGGTCGGCTCGCTGACCGCCTTCCTCGCCTACCTCGTGCAGATCCTGATGGCTGTCATGATGGCCAGCTTCATGCTGATGATGGTGCCGCGTGCGGCCGTCTGCGCCGACCGGATCGCCGAGGTGCTCGACACCGAGACGACCGTCGTACCGCCTGGCGACCCGGTCCGCGAGACCACCGGCAGCGGTCTCTCGATGCGGGGGGTCGCGTTCACCTACCCGGGCGCGGAGGCGCCGGTGCTCCGCGGCATCGACCTCGACGCCGGGCCGGGCCGCACGCTCGCGGTCATCGGGTCCACCGGCGCGGGCAAGTCAACGCTGGTCAGCCTGGTGCCGCGGATCTTCGACGTCACCGCGGGCACGGTCGAGGTCGACGGTGTCGACGTACGCCGTCTCGACCCCGACCTGCTGTGGAGCCGGATCGGGCTGGTGCCGCAGAAGGCGTTCCTGTTCTCCGGCACGGTCGCCGACAACCTCCGGCACGGCCGGCCCGACGCCACCGAGGCGGACATGTGGGCCGCGCTCGAGGTGGCGCAGGCCCGCGACTTCGTGGAGGCCATGCCGGGCGGGCTGGACGCCCCGATCAGCCAGGGCGGCAGCAACGTGTCGGGTGGTCAGCGGCAGCGGCTCGCGATCGCCCGTGCGGTGATCCGCCGGCCCTCGTTGTACCTCTTCGACGACGCGTTCTCGGCGCTCGACCTGGCCACCGACGCCCGGCTGCGTGCCGCGCTGCGCCCGATCACCACCGACGCCACCGTCGTGGTCGTCGCCCAGCGCGTCTCCACCATCGTCGACGCCGACGAGATCCTCGTGCTCGAGGACGGCGAGATCGTCGGCCGCGGCACCCACGACGAGCTGCTCGCCGGCAACGAGACCTACCAGGAGATCGTCGCCTCCCAGCTCACCCCGGAGGCGGCGGCATGAGCGAGGTCTCGACCACCAGAGCGGCCGCCGACGAAGGCTCGGCTCGACCGGGTCGTCCGGCACGATGAAGGAGACCGAGCGCGTCCAGCAGTCCGGACCGTTCGGCCGCGGCGGCATGGTCGGCCAGAAGTCGCTGGACTTCGGCCCGTCCGCCCGGCGCCTGCTCGGCCGGCTCGCGCCCGAGCGGGTCAAGGTCGATCGCGGTGCTGCTGCTCGCGGTCGCCTCGGTCGCACTGAGCGTGGCCGGGCCGCGGATCCTCGGTATCGCGACCGACCTCATCTTCGAGGGCCTGTTCGGCCGCAACCTGCCCGCCGGCACCAGCAAGGCCGAGGCCGTCGCGGACCTCCGCGCGCAGGGCGAGAACCGCCTCGCCGACATGCTCCAGGGCATGGACGTCGTGCCCGGCAGGGGCGTGGACTTCGACGCGGTCGGCCGGGTGCTGCTGCTGGTGCTGGCCGTGTACGTCGCGGCGTCCCTGCTGATGTGGCTGCAGGGCTACCTGCTCAACGACGTCGTGCAGTCCGCCGTACGCCGGCTGCGCGGCGACGTCGAGGCGAAGGTGCACCGGCTGCCGCTGAGCTACTTCGACCGCCAGCCGCGCGGCGAGCTGCTGTCGCGGGTCACCAACGACATCGACAACATCAGCCAGACGCTGCAGCAGACCATGAGCCAGCTGCTCGTCTCGGTGCTCACCGTCATCGGTGTGCTCGCGATGATGTTCTCGATCTCGCCGACCCTGGCGCTCATCGGCTTGCTGACGGTGCCGGTCGGCATGCTCGTCTCGGCGCAGATCATGAAGCGCTCGCAGGGGCTGTTCATCGACCAGTGGCGGCGCACCGGCACCCTCAACGCCCACATCGAGGAGAGCTTCACCGGTCACGCGCTGGTCAAGGTGCTCGGCCGGCAGCGCGAGGTCGAGGAGGTGTTCGAGCAGGAGAACGACGCGCTCTACGAGTCCAGCTTCGGTGCCCAGTTCGTCAGCGGGCTGATCATGCCGGTGATGATGTTCCTGGGGAACCTCAACTACGTCGTGATCGCCGTGCTCGGCGGCCTCCGGGTGGCCAACGGCACGATCTCGCTCGGTGAGGTGCAGGCGTTCATCCAGTACTCCCGGCAGTTCACGCAGCCGCTCACGCAGGTGGCGTCGATGGTCAACCTGCTGCAGTCCGGGGTCGCCTCCGCCGAGCGCGTCTTCGAGCTGCTCGACGCCGAGGAGGAGCCGGCCGAGCGGGCCGAGCGGCTGGCGGTCGGGGGCCGGGGCGAGGTGCGGTTCGAGAACGTGTCGTTCCGCTACGACCCGGACCGGCCGCTCATCGAGGACCTCTCACTGGTCGCGAGGCCCGGGCAGACCGTCGCCATCGTCGGGCCCACCGGCGCCGGCAAGACCACGCTGGTCAACCTGGTGATGCGCTTCTACGACGTCGACGCGGGCCGCATCACCCTCGACGGCGTCGACATCGCCACGATGCGCCGCTCGGACCTGCGCGGCCGCACCGGCATGGTGCTGCAGGACACCTGGCTGTTCGAGGGCACCATCCGCGACAACATCGCCTACGGACGCCCGGACGCGACCGAGCAGGAGATCGTCGAGGCGGCCCGCGCGACGTACGTCGACCGGTTCGTGCACAACCTGCCCGAGGGCTACGACACCGTGATCGACGAGGAGGGCGGCACCCTCAGCGCGGGGGAGCGGCAGCTGGTGACCATCGCCCGGGCGTTCCTGGCCCGTCCGGCGCTGCTGATCCTCGACGAGGCGACCAGCTCGGTGGACACCCGCACCGAGCTGCTGGTGCAGCACGCGATGGCCGCGCTGCGCACCGACCGCACCAGCTTCGTGATCGCGCACCGGCTCTCCACGATCCGCGACGCCGACCTGATCCTGGTGATGGAGGACGGCCGGATCGTCGAGCAGGGCACCCACGACGAGCTGCTCGCGTCGGGTGGGGCCTACGCGGACCTGTACGAAGCCCAGTTCGCGGCGCCCGCCGACGACGCGGCGATCACGCGGGAGGAGCTGGGCCAACCGGTCGGCGGCTGAGGACCGGGGCCGCCGAGGGCCGGGACTGTCGAGGGGTCAGCTGTGCAGCGACACGCCGTCCAGGGCCCTGATGTTGTGACTCCTCGGCATGCAGACGGCCCGCGGGCGGTGCGGGTGCCTGGACCCTCGACGATGCGAAGGAGCAGGTCCGCTCTCCGGTCGGACTACCGGAGCGCCCACGGGCCGGGTGACTGCTTGGAATTACCAGCGCGCACGCCGATCTGGACGATGCCGTGCTGGTCGGGTGCGCTGCTAGGAAGCAGCCACCTCACGAGTCCGCAAAGAATTCACTTCTGGACCACCTCCTTTCCCGTGTGCCAACAGGCTACGTGGCACCCCCGCACCCCTCAAGGGAGTTTCCCGACGAACCGGTGAGAGGCTGGCGGCCGTGGCGGGGCGACGGTGGACTCGGGTGCTGACGGACGTCCGGCCGCTCCGGGTGTCCGCGCCGTACCGCCGGCTTGTTCGTCGGCAACACGATCAGCCAGCTCGGCCAGCAGATGACCGCGGTGACCGTGGCGGTCCAGGTCTACGCGCTGACGGACTCGTCGTTCGCGGTCGGCCTGCTGGGGATCTTCGGGCTGGTGCCGCTGGTCGGGTTCGGGCTGTACGCCGGGTCGATCGCCGACGCCGTGGACCGGCGGCTGCTCGCCATCGTCGCCTCGTCGGGGTCCTGGGCGGTGTCCCTGGTGCTCGCGGCGCAGGCGTTCCTCGGCAACACCCACGTCTGGGTGATCTACCTATGCATCGCGGTGCAGGCCGCGTGCTTCGCCACCTCGAGCCCGGCCCGCAACGCGATGATCCCGCGGCTGCTGCCCATCGACCTGCTGCCGGCGGCGGGTGCGCTCAACGCCGCGTCGTTCAACCTCGGCTTCACCGTCGGGCCGCTGCTCGGCGCGGTGCTGATCTCGTGGGGCGGGTTCGAGGTGGCGTACACCGTGGACGCGCTCACGTTCACCGCCACGCTCTACGCGCTCTTCCGGCTGCCCGCGATGCCGCCGACCCCGGGCAGCCCGCGGGCGGGACTGCGCTCGGTGCGTCGACGGGCTGGGTTTCCTGCGGCGCTCGCCCAACCTGCGGATGACGTTCGTCCTGGACCTCTGCGCGATGGTCTTCGCGCACCCGCGCGCACTCTTCCCGGCGCTCGCCTACAAGTTCTACGGCGGCGGCGCCACGATCGTCGGGGTGCTGCAGGCCGCCCCCGCCGTCGGCGCGCTGGTGGCCTTCGTGGTCTCGGGCTGGGTGAGCCGGGTGCGCCTGCACGGGGTCGCGATCGTGCTGTCGATCCTCGTCTACGGCGCTGCCATCGGCGCGGTCGGCCTGGCCGGGGCGCTGTGGGCGGGGGTGCTGTTCCTCGCGGTCGCGGGCGCCGCCGACTCGGTCAGCTCGGCGTTCCGCAACACCGTGCTTCAAGTGGCCGCCCCCGACGAGCTGCGCGGCCGGCTGCAGGGGGTCTTCATCGTGGTGGTCGCCGGGGGCCCGCGCGCCGGGGACTTCCTTCTCGGCTCCGTCGGGGAGGCGACCACGGAGCGGTTGGCCCTCGTGCTCGGCGGGCTGGCCTGCATCGTCGGGGTCCTGGTGGCGGTCGCCGTGCAGCGCTCGTTCCTCTCCTACGACGCGCGCCATCCCACGCCCTGACCGTTGATGGTTGCAAACAGCAACTAAAGGAGTATTGTTGTCGACCGCAACCATTCTCCACCGACGACGAGGTTCCGTGACCACCGCGCAGGCCAGACCGCTTCCCGCTCCACCCGCCTCCGACCCGACGGCGACCGCCATGTCCCACCGCGAGGTGCTCGAGGCGCTGTCCGGTCTGCTGCTCGCGATGTTCGTCGCGATGCTCTCGTCGACGGTCGTCTCGAACGCCCTGCCGGTGATCGTCGCCGACCTCGGGGGCACCGAGTCGGGCTACACCTGGGTGATCGTGGCCACGCTGCTCAGCCTCACCGCGACCACGCCGATCTGGGGAAAGCTCGCGGACCTGTTCAACAAGAAGATGCTGGTCCAGGTCTCGCTCCTCATCTTCGTGGCCGGTTCGGTGCTCGCCGCGCTGGCCCCCTCGATGGGGTTCCTCATCGGCGCCCGCGTCGTGCAGGGTGTCGGCGTCGGCGGGCTCTCGGCGCTGGTCCAGATCGTGATCGCGTCGATCGTCGCCCCGCGGGAGCGGGGCCGCTACTTCGGCTACCTCGGCGCCGTGTTCGCCGTCGCGACCGTGAGCGGCCCGCTCATCGGCGGCGTCATCGTCGACACCCCGTGGCTCGGCTGGCGGTGGTGCTTCGCGGTCGGCGTCCCGGTGGCTGCGGTCGCGATCGTCGTGCTGCAGAAGACGCTGCACCTGCCCGTCGTACGTCGGAAGGTGAGCATCGACTACGTCGGCGCCGCCCTGATCGCCTCGGGCGTCTCCGTCCTGCTCATCTGGGTCTCGCTCGCCGGCACCCGATTCGAGTGGGCCTCCGCCACCACGGCCGTCCTCGTGTCCGGCGGGGTGCTGCTGCTCGTGGCCGCCGTCGTCGTCGAGAGCCGGGTCGTCGAGCCGGTGATCCCGCTGCGGCTGTTCCGCGACCGCACCATCGCGCTGGCCTCCGTCGCCTCCACCATGGTGGGGGTCGCCATGTTCGGCGCCACCGTCTTCCTCGCCCAGTTCTTCCAGCTCGCGCACGGGATGTCGCCCACCAGGGCCGGCCTCATGACCCTGCCGATGGTGCTCGGCCTGCTGGTCTCGAGCATCACCACCGGCCGGCTCATCGCCCGCACCGGACGGTGGAAGCGCTACCTCGTCGGCGGCGGGATCGTGCTGGTCGTCGGGCTGCTGCTGCTGTCCCGGCTCGACCACACCACCGGGCTCGTGGTCGCCGCGCTCTCCATGCTGGTGATGGGCGTCGGGCTCGGCGCGGTGAACCAGAACCTCGTGCTGGCCGTGCAGAACTCCGTCGCCCAGCGCGACGTCGGGGCGGCCAGCTCGCTCGCGGCGTTCTTCCGCACGATGGGCGGCTCGGTCGGCGTGTCCGCCCTCGGGGCCGCGCTCGGCCACCAGGTGGCCGCCAACGTCACCGCCGGGCTGGCGCGGCTCGGCCTGCCGGTCGGCGCCCACGAGGGCGGGGCGATCCCCGACGTGGACGCGCTCCCCGGCCCGGTGCGCGCGGTCTTCGAGGCGGCGTACGGCGACGCCACCGGCCACGTGTTCCTGCTGGCGGTGCCGTTCGCGGTGGTCGCCCTGGGGTGCATCCTGTTCATCCGGGAGGTGCCGCTGCGGACGACCATCGCGCGGGCCGACGAGCTCGAGGAGGCGACCCGATGACGCAGCCCGCGAAGTACGACGTCGTGCGGTCGGTCGAGGCCGAGGTGCTGGCCCTGCTGCGCCGGGCTCGCCGGCGGACCGGCGAGCGCGCCCGCCTGATCGACCCCGCGCTTGGGCCACTCGGCTACCAGGTGCTCGCGCACGTCCGCGACCAGGACGGCTGCTCGCAGGCACACGTCGCGGACGCCCTCGGGATGGACAAGGGGTCGGTCAGCCGCCAGGTCCAGCAGCTCGCCGACCTGGGCCTCGTCGTGCGGGCCGAGGACCCCACCGACCGGCGGGTCTGCGTGGTCCGGCTCTCCGACGAGGGCGAGCGGAGGATGCGCGAGCTGGGGCGGGAGCGCCGGTCGGCGTACGCCGCCCGCTTCGACGACTGGACCGTCGACGAGCTGACCGTGCTGGCCGAGCAGCTCGCGAAGTACAACCGGACCCTGGAGAAGTAGCCCGTTCGCGTGCCGGTGAGGGGCAGTCGTCGGCACGAACGGGACCAAAGACTCATGCTCCACGGCTGCCGGCGGCGCACCCTTGAGTGAAGGAGGCCCGCCATGATGCCTATCGAGATGTCCGTCGAGGAATGCCTCGACCTGCTCCGCACCAACATCGTCGGGCGGGTCGCGCTCTCCACGCCCGTCGGACCCAGGATCGTCCCGGTCAACTACGCCATGCACGGCGACGACACGATCGTCTTCCGCACCGCGCCGTACAGCGAGCTCGGCACCTACGGGTGGAACGCGGAGCTCGCCTTCGAGATCGACCACATCGACTACGACCGGCACCAGGGGTGGAGCGTCATCGCCTACGGCCGTGGCGAGCTGGTCGAGGACCCGGACGAGATCGCCGACATCCGGCACAGCTGGGACCCGCGTCCCTGGGCCGAGGGTCAGCGAAACCTGTACATGAAGATCGTCTGGCACAACGTCAGCGGTCGCCGCATCGGCGCCGGCTGGGCGGTCCAGGCGACGGCACCGGTGCGCCGCGCGCTCTGACGCCAGCGCCCGCGCCGCGCGCGGCTAGGGTCCGACGCATGACGCGGCTGGACCTGCCGGACAACGCGCGCACGCTGCTCGACGCGGTCGTCGCGATCAGCTCCGACCTCGACCTGCACACGGTCCTGAACCGCATCGTGGTGGCGGCCTGCCAGCTCACCGGTGCGCAGTACGGCGCGCTGGGCGTCCTCGGCAACGACGGGATGCTGGCGGACTTCATCACGCACGGCGTCACCGACGAGCAACGCGCCGCCATCGGCGACCTGCCTCGCGGGCACGGCATCCTCGGGCTGCTCATCGCGCACCCGGTGCCGCTCCGCCTCGAGCACCTGCAGGAGGACCCGCGCGCCTACGGCTTCCCCGACAACCACCCGCCGATGGACTCGTTCCTCGGCGTCCCGGTCCGGATCCGCGGCACCGTCTTCGGCAACCTCTACCTCACCGAGAAGGCCGAGGGGGCGGTGTTCACGGAGACGGACGAGATGCTTGTCGACGCGCTCGCGACCGCCGCCGGCTTCGTGGTGGACAACGCCCGGGCGTTCGCGCGCAGCGAGCGGCGACGGCAGTGGCTGGAGGCGTCGGCCAGGATCACCGACGCGCTGCAGCCGCCCGTCGAGGCGGGCACCGCGCTCCAGCAGCTGGCCGCGGTGGCGGCCGGGGTCGCCGGGGCGCAGGCCGTCGCCGTGGTGCAGGACCACGACGGGGAGCTGGTCGTGGGGGCTGCGGACGGCCCGGGCGCCGGCCGGCTCGACGACCTGCTCGCCGGCGTCACCGATGTCGTCGCCCGAGCCCTGGCCGGCGGCGAGCGCGTCGTCGTACCGGCTCCCGAGGGCTTCTCGGGCACGGTGCTGGTGGTGCCGCTACGGGCCCACCTGACCGCCGCGGGCGTGCTGCTGGTGCTGATGGCGGCCGATCGTCGCGCCCTGGAGGTGGAGGAGATCGAGCTGTTGACCTCGTTCGCGGAGCAGGCGAGCCTCGCCCTCGACCGCGCCCAGGCGGTGGCCGACCGCGAGGAGCTGCTCCTCGTCGCCGACCGCGACCGGATCGCCCGCGACCTGCACGACCTGGTCATCCAGCGGCTGTTCGCCACCGGGCTGCAGCTGCAGGGCGCGAGCCGGATCGCCGGGGAGGAGGTCAGGGAACGCCTGTCGGCGGCGGTGGACGACCTCGACGTCACGATCCGCGACATCCGGTCCACCATCTTCGAGCTCCAGCACGCGCACAGCGGATCGCTGCGTGCCGACATCCGGGGCGTGGTGAAGGAGTACATCCCGACGCTCGGGTTCAACCCGATGGTGCGCACGACGGGCCCCCTCGACACGGCCGTGCCGCGGGCACTGGCCGACCAGCTGCTGGCTGTGCTGCGCGAGGCGCTGTCCAACGTGGCCAGGCACGCCGCGGCGGACGCGGCGGTGGTCGAGGTGGAGGCCACCGCGGACGAGCTGGCGCTCCGGGTCACCGACAACGGCTCCGGCCTGCCGGAGAACCGCGACGAGAGCGGCCTGCGCAACGTGCGGCGGCGGGCCGCCGAGCACGGGGGTGCCGCGCGGCTCCTGCCGGAGGAGCCGCACGGCACGCGACTGGAGTGGGTCGTCCCCCTGTGAGGTGCAACGGATGGTCGAGCTTGTCGAGACCACCGGCCAGTGGTCTCGACAAGCTCGACCACCCGTGCTCTGCTCGACCACCCGGAGCGCGGTGCGGTCAGGCGTCGTCGTCGGTCGGGACGACGAGCACCGGCACCTCGGTGTAGTGCAGCACCGCCCTGGTCACCGAGCCGAAGCCGAACCCGGCGAACCGGTTGCTGTGGTGCCGGCCCAGGAGCACCAGCTGCGCGCCGGCCGCCTCGGCCTCCTGGAGCACGGCCAGGGCCGGGTGCGAGGAGCTGGTGCGGACCCCGACCTCGACGTCGGGGAAGCGCTCACGCCACGTGGAGACGGTCTCTTCGAAGCGGGCGTGCGCCTCGGCCTCGCCCGCGATCGGCGCCCCGTCCGTGGGTTCCGCACTGGGGGCCTCCCAGCCGTGCACCGCGACCACCGGCACGCCGAGGCGCTCGGCCCGGTGCAGTGCGAGGTGCAGGAGGTGGTGGTTCGGCTGGTCGGGCTCGACGCCGACGACGAGGGGGCCGGTGCGGTGGGCGGCCTGGTCCCAGCCGGTGGGCACGACCGCGACCGGCACAGGTGAACGGCCGGCTACCGCCAGCGACACCGACCCGACGAACAGTCGGCCGAGCGTGCCGAGGCCGCGCTTGCCGATCACCAGCAGCCGCGCGTCGTCGAGGTGCTCCAGCAGCGCGGTCTCGGGCGGCCCGTCGTACACGGCATGGCTGACCTGCTCGACGGGCACGACACGCGTCGCCTCCGCGGCCATCGCGGTGACGGTCTTCTCGGCCTGCTGGCGCCCGTGACCGAACCGGCGGTGGTACCCGGCCGCGATGGCCACGCGCAGGTCAGCGCCCGCCCGGCCGGCCTCGTCGGCCGCCCAGGCGAGCGCGCTCCTGCTTCCCTCCGACCCGTCGACGCCGACGACCACCGGCAGGTGGGCGGATGCCCACTCGTCGGTGGTCGCGGCGGCCTGCGCCTCGGTCATCGCAGAACCGGATACCGGCTGACCAGGTGGGTGCGTGCCCAGGTCCGTCCGGCGCCCCAGGTGTCCCCGGCCAGGGTCAGCGCCAGGACCACGAGGACGATCGCGCCGATGAGGTGGTCGTCCACGACCGGGTTGTTCGTCAGCGGCAGCGAGGCGGCGTACATCAGCATGTAGAGCAGTGCGCCCGCAGCGGCGGCGAACCGCATGCCGATCCCGGTGAAGAGCGCCAGGCCGATGCCCAGCAGGCCGAGCATGAACAGCCAGTCCCAGACCGGCTGGCCGGCCATGGAGTTGAAGATGTCCTTGAACGGGTTGTTCGCCGGGACGCCGAAGGTGAGGAACCCCTCGGTGGGGCTGCCGCCGTTGAGCCAGGCGGCGTCCTGGGCCATGAAGTCGGTGCCCGTCTTCACGCCTTGGTCGTTGGTGACCGCGCCGGTGCTGAAGCCGAGCGCGAGCAGCTTGTCGAAGAACGCCCAGAGGAAGGTGACGGCGTACCCGATGCGGAGTACGGCGAGCCCCTTGCGGGCGGTTGCACTGGTCACGACGTCGGACTCGACGAGCGTGCTGCTCAGGTCGGTCGTGTCTTCGTGGCGGTGGCGGATCTGTGTCATGGCCTTTCGCCTCCTGGTGACTGTTTTGATACCTCAAGGATCCTGCGGCGACACCCGCCCCGTGAGGGTCCTGAGGCACGAGCTGCTCGGGCCTAAGGTCCCGAGCGTCTGCGGCCCTCAGCCCAGCAGCTTGGAGGCCAGCACGGCGGCCTGGGTGCGGCGTTCGAGCCCGAGCTTGGCCAGGATGCTGGACACGTAGTTCTTGACGGTCTTCTCCGCCAGGAACATCCGCTCGCCGATCTGCCGGTTGGTCAGCCCCTCCGCGATCAGCGCGAGGATCTTGCGTTCCTGCTCGGTCAGGCTCTGGAGCTCCTCGTGCTGCTCCGGACCGTTGCGCAGCCGGTCGAGCACCTTGGCGGTCAGGCTCGGGTCGATCAGCGACTGGCCGGCGGCCACCCTCCGGACCGTGTCGACGAGGTCGTTGCTGCCGATCTGCTTGAGCACGTAGCCCGACGCGCCGGCCAGGATCGCGGCGAACAGCGCCTCGTCGTCGTCGTAGCTGGTGAGGATCAGGGCCTTGATGTCCGGGTCCACCGAGCGGACGTCGCGGCACACGTCGATGCCGCTGCCGTCGGGCAGCCGAGCGTCCAGCACGGCCACGTGCGGACGCAGCGCCGGGATCCGTGCGGTGGCCTCGACAGCGAGGCCGGACTCGCCGACCACCTCGATGTCGCCCTCGGCCTCGAGCAGCCCGCGCAGGCCGCGACGCACCACCTCGTGGTCGTCGAGCAGGAAGACCCGGATCGATCCGTCAGGTGCAGCCATGGGCTCACGGTAGCGCCACAGCGTCCCGGGACGTCCGCCGTCGGAATCGGGACCTTCGGCACGTTCCGGCACGGGCAAGGGGTTGGCACCGTGACCGAAGTCGGCCAGAGTCTGAGGAGGACGTGTCATGTCAGCACCCATCCGTGTGGGAAGGAGGCCGGTGATGAGTCCGGGGGATCAGAGGTCGCCCTCGCTCATGCTGGCCCTGGCCACCATCGGGTTCGCCATCAACTTCTGGGCGTGGGCCCTGATCAGCCCGCTCGGCCCGCTGTTCCGGGAGAACGGCGCGCTGGGCTCGCTCAGCGAGTCCGACGTGGCGCTGATGGTCGCGGTCCCGGTCATCGTCGGTTCGCTCGGCCGGATCCCGGTCGGGGCGCTGACCGACAAGTTCGGCGGCCGGGTGATGTTCCCGCTCGTGTCGCTGGCGACGATCGTCCCGGTGCTGTTCATCGGGCTGTTCGCCCAGTCGTCGTACGTCGCCATCCTGGTCGGCGGGTTCTTCCTCGGCATCGGTGGCACCGCGTTCGCCGTCGGCGTCCCGTTCGTCAACGCGTGGTTCCCGCCGGAGCGGCGTGGCACCGCGGTCGGCATCTTCGGCGCCGGCATGGGCGGCACGGCGATCAGCGCGCTCACCACCGTCCAGCTCTACGAGGGCCTGGGCTCCGCCGCGCCGTTCCTGATCACCGCCGCGCTGCTCGCCGTGTACGCCGCGGTCGCCTGGGTGGTCATGCGCGACGCGCCCGGCCGGACCGCGCCGTCGGGGTCGCTGATGGCCCGGCTCGTCTCCAACGCCAAGCTGCCGGTGACCTGGCAGGCCTGCGTGCTGTACGCCGTCGCGTTCGGTGGCTACGTCGCGTTCTCTGTGTACCTCCCGTCGTACCTCAAGACCGCCTACGAGCTGACCCCCGCCGACGCGGCAAACCGGATGGCCGGCTTCGTCGTGGTCGCGGTGCTGATGCGACCGGTGGGTGGCTGGCTGTCCGACCGGTTCGGCCCGGTCGTCGTGCTCGCCGGCGGCTACGCCGTGGTCGTCGTCGGCGCCGCCCTCGCCTCCACCACGCCGCTGCTCGAGTACGTCGGCACGGTCGCGTTCCTCTCCATGGCCGCGGCCCTCGGCTCCGGCAGCGGCGCGACCTTCGCCCTGGTGGCGAAGGTGACCGAGCCGGCCCGAGTGGGCGGGGTGACCGGGCTCGTCGGGGCCGCGGGCGGCCTCGGAGGGTTCGTGCCGCCGCTCATCATGGGCTACGTCTACGGCCGCACCGACTCCTACGCCATCGGCCTGGTGCTGCTCTCGGTCACGGCCGCGCTCACCCTCGTCCTCACCCTGACCGTCGTCCGCTCGACCCTGAGACAGGCGGAGCCGGCCCGCGCCTGAACGATCCCGCCCATCGCCCCCGACCAGGAGGATCACGCCCCGTGAGCATCGACGCCGACCCCGGCACGAGCAAGCCCGGCCTGGACGGGCCGTGGACCGACGCCCTGCTGAGGACGCGTCGCTACTTCACCAAGGCGGAGGTCTCCGACGACCTGCGCACCATGCACCGCACCGGCGGCCGCGACGCCGACGACTTCTACCGGGACCGGTGGAGCCACGACAAGGTGGTGCGGTCCACGCACGGGGTGAACTGCACCGGCTCGTGCTCGTGGAAGGTGTACGTCAAGGACGGGATCATCACCTGGGAGACCCAGCAGACCGACTACCCGTCGACGGGGCCCGACAAGCCGGAGTACGAGCCCCGCGGCTGTCCCCGGGGCGCGGCGTTCTCCTGGTACACCTACTCGCCGACCCGGGTGCGCTACCCGTACGTCCGCGGCGTGCTGCTGCAGATGTACCGGGAGGCGAAGTCCCAGCACGGCGACCCCGTGCTCGCCTGGGCGCACGTCGTGGACAACCCGGCCCGGGCCCGGCACTACAAGTCCGCGCGCGGCAAGGGCGGCATGGTGCGGGCGACGTGGGAGGAGGCGACCGAGATGGTCGCCGCCGCCTACGTGCACACGATCAAGAAGTGGGGTCCCGACCGGGTGGCCGGGTTCTCGCCGATCCCCGCGATGTCGATGGTGTCGCACGCCTCCGGTGCCCGCTTCACCTCCATGCTCGGCGGTTCGATGCTGTCCTTCTACGACTGGTACGCCGACCTCCCGGTGGCCTCGCCGCAGGTGTTCGGCGACCAGACCGACGTCCCCGAGTCGGGCGACTGGTGGGACGCCGGCTACCTGGTGATGTGGGGCTCCAACGTCCCGGTGACCCGCACCCCCGACGCGCACTGGATGACCGAGGCGAGGTACCGCGGCCAGAAGGTCGTCGTGGTCTCGCCGGACTACGCCGACAACGTGAAGTTCGCCGACGAGTGGCTGGCGATCGCGCCGGGCACCGACGGTGCGCTGGCGATGGCGATGGGCCACGTCGTGCTCAAGGAGTTCTTCGTCGACCGGCAGACGCCGTACTTCACCGACTACACGAAGAAGTTCACCGACCTGCCGTACCTCGTCTGCCTCGAGGAGGTCTCGACGGGCTCGACCACCGACGCGGGTCGACCACCGAGGCGGGTCGACCACCGGGTGCCGGTCTACCGGGCCGGGAAGTTCCTCACCGCCGCCGACCTGCCGGCGCACGAGAACGTCGAGAACGCCCATTTCAAGACCGTCCTGATGGACGCGCGCACCGACGAGCCGGTCGTGCCCAACGGCGCACTCGGGCACCGCTTCGGCGAGACCGGTGCCGGCCGCTGGAACCTCGACCTCGAGGGCGTGGACCCGAAGCTCTCCCTCATCGACACCAGCCACGACACCGCGCTCGTGGAGCTCCCGCGCTTCGACGACCTCGACGGCACGCCGGGGTCGCTGCCCCGTGGCGTGCCGGTCCGCCGGATCGGCGACCACCTCGTCACCACCGTCTACGACCTGATGCTCGCCCAGTTCGGCGTGGCGCGTGCGGGCCTCCCGGGCGAGTGGCCCACGGGGTACGACGACGCGGACGCGCCGTACACGCCCGCCTGGCAGGAGACCATCACCGGGGTCCCGGCCCAGGCGGCCGCCCGGATCGCGCGCGAGTTCGCGCGCAACGCGGAGGAGTCCCAGGGGCGGTCGATGATCCTGATGGGCGCCGGCACGAACCACTGGTTCCACTCCGACACGATCTACCGCGGGTTCCTGGCGCTGACCACGCTGACCGGCTGCCAGGGCGTCAACGGCGGCGGCTGGGCCCACTACGTCGGCCAGGAGAAGTGCCGCCCGATCACCGGCTGGGCGCAGCTGGCCTTCGGGCTCGACTGGAAGCGCCCGCCGCGGCAGATGATCCACACGGCGTACTGGTACCTGCACACCAACCAGTTCCGCTACGACCACTTCGGCGCCGACGTGGTGTCGGCCGGCACGGGCAGCGGCCTGCTCGGCGGGCTGAGCACGGCCGACGTGATCGCGAAGAGCGCACGGATGGGCTGGATGCCGTCGTACCCCACCTTCGACCGCAACCCGCTCGACCTCGCCGACGAGGCGGCTGCCGCGGGCAGGCCCGCTGCGGACTACGTCGTCGACCAGCTCCGGTCGGGCGACCTGCGCTTCGCGGCCGAGGACCCGGACGCGCCGGAGAACTTCCCGCGGGTGCTCGCCATCTGGCGCGCCAACCTGCTCGGCTCGTCGGGCAAGGGCAACGAGTACTTCCTCAAGCACCTGCTCGGCACCGACAGCTCACTGCGGGCCACGGAGACCGGACCGGACCGCCGACCTCGCGACGTCGAGTGGCACGAGACCGCGCCGGAGGGGAAGCTCGACCTGCTGCTCACCCTCGACTTCCGGCAGACCAGCACCACGGTCTTCAGCGACGTCGTGCTGCCGGCCGCGACCTGGTACGAGAAGCACGATCTCAACACGACCGACATGCACCCCTACGTGCACTCGTTCAACCCCGCGATCGCGCCGCCGTGGCAGACCCGCACCGACTGGGACGCCTTCCTGACGATCTCCGCGAAGTTCAGCGAGCTGGCCGTGGGGCACCTCGACACCCGTCGCGACGTGGTGGCCGTGCCCCTGCTGCACGACACCCCCGACGCGATGGCGAACCCGCACGGCGTCGTACGGGACTGGAAGCTCGGCGAGTGCGAGCCGGTGCCGGGGGTGACGATGCCCAAGCTGGTCGAGGTCGAGCGCGACTACACGGCGATCGGCGCGCAGATGCGTGCGCTCGGCCCGCTGCTGGACAAGCTCGGCACGACCACGAAGGGCATCACCTACGACGTCACCGCGTCCATCGACTACCTGCGGTCCAAGAACGGGGCGATCCGCGGCGGCCCGGCCGACGGACGGCCGTCCCTGGTGCGCGACATCCACGCGGCCGAGGCGATCCTCGCGCTGTCCGGTACGACGAACGGCCACCTGGCCACCCAGGGGTTCAAGACCCTGGAGAAGCGCACCGGCACCCAGCTCCACGACCTCGCGGCCGAGCACGAGGGCAAGCAGATCACCTTCGCGGACACGCAGGCCGCGCCCGTCCCGGTCATCACCTCGCCGGAGTGGAGCGGCTCCGAGACCGGCGGCCGGCGCTACTCGCCGTTCACGATCAACGTCGAGCGGCTCAAGCCGTGGCACACGCTCACCGGACGGCAGCACTTCTACCTCGACCACGACTGGATGACCGAGATCGGTGAGGGACTGCCGGTCTACCGACCCCCGCTGAACATGGGGGCGCTGTTCGCGGAGCCGGACATCGGCTCTACGGGTGAGCTGGGCGTCACGGTCCGCTACCTGACGCCGCACAACAAGTGGTCGATCCACTCGGAGTACCAGGACAACCTGTTCATGCTCTCGCTGTCCCGTGGCGGGCAGACCATCTGGATGAGCGACAAGGACGCCGCCAAGGTCGGGGTCGAGGACAACGACTGGATCGAGGCGGTCAACCGCAACGGTGTCGTCGTGGCGCGGGCGATCGTGTCGCACCGGATGCCCGAGGGGACGGTCTACATGCACCACGCGCAGGACCGCCTCATCGACGTACCCATCGCCGAGACCTCGGGCAAGCGGGGCGGGATCCACAACTCGCTGACCCGGATCCTGGTCAAGCCCAGCCACCTGATCGGCGGCTACGCCCAGCTGGCCTTCGCGTTCAACTACCTCGGGCCGACCGGCAACCAGCGCGACGAGGTGACGGTGATCCGCAAGCGTTCGCAGGAGGTCCAGTACTGATGGTCTCGACGAGCTCGACCACCGAGGGTCGGAGGTGACCTACTGATGAGGGTCATGGCGCAGATGGCGATGGTGATGAACCTCGACAAGTGCATCGGCTGCCACACGTGCTCGGTCACGTGCAAGCAGGCGTGGACCAACCGCACCGGCACGGAGTACGTCTGGTTCAACAACGTGGAGACCCGGCCCGGGCAGGGCTACCCGCGCACCTACGAGGACCAGGAGGAGTGGAAGGGCGGCTGGACGCTGAACAAGCGCGGTCGGCTCAAGCTCAAGGCCGGTGGCCGGCTGAAGAAGCTGGCGACGATCTTCTCCAACCCGAAGATGCCGTCCATCCAGGACTACTACGAGCCGTGGACGTACGACTACGCCACGCTCACCGAGGCGCCGGCGCAGGAGCACACACCGGTGGCACGGCCCAAGTCGCTGCTGTCCGGCAAGGACATGAAGATCGAGTGGTCGTCCAACTGGGACGACAACCTCGGCGGCTCCGCGGCGACCGCGAAGCACGACCCGATGCTCAAGAACATCGCCGACAAGGTGAAGTTCGAGTTCGAGCAGACCTTCATGTTCTACCTGCCGCGGATCTGCGAGCACTGCCTGAACCCGTCCTGCGCGGCGTCGTGCCCGAGCGGCGCGATCTACAAGCGCGAGGAGGACGGCATCGTCCTCGTCGACCAGGACCGCTGCCGGGGCTGGCGGATGTGCGTGTCGGGATGCCCCTACAAGAAGGTCTACTTCAACCACAAGACCGGCAAGGCCGAGAAGTGCACGTTCTGCTTCCCGCGGATCGAGGTCGGGCTGCCGACGGTGTGCTCGGAGACCTGCGTGGGCCGGCTGCGCTACATCGGCCTGGTGCTCTACGACGCCGACCGGGTCCTCGAGGCCGCGTCGGTGCCCGACGACCACGACCTCTACGAGGCACAGCGCTCGGTCCTCCTCGACCCCAACGACCCCGACGTGGTCCGGGCCGCCGAGCGTGACGGCATCCCGCGCGACTGGGTGGAGGCCGCGCAGCGCTCGCCGATCCACGCGCTGATCAACCGCTACAAGGTCGCGCTGCCGCTGCACCCGGAGTACCGCACCATGCCGATGGTCTGGTACATCCCGCCGCTGTCGCCGGTGGTCGACGTCGTCAAGGACACCGGGTACGACGCCGAGGACACCGGCAACCTGTTCGCCGCCATCGACGCGCTGCGGATCCCGATCGAGTACCTCGCCGAGCTGTTCACCGCCGGTGAGGTAGCGCCGGTCGACCGGGTGCTGCGGAAGCTCGCCGCGATGCGCTCCTACATGCGCGACATCAACATGGGCCGCGACCCCGACGGCTCGATCCCGGAGGCCGTGGGGATGAGCGAGGAGGACATGTATGACATGTACCGGCTCCTCGCCCTCGCCAAGTACGACGAGCGCTACGTCATCCCGCCGGCGCACGCCGAGCAGGCGCACTCACTGGAGGAGCTCGCCACCGAGTGCGCGCTCGACTACGAGGGCGGTCCCGGGATGGGTGGCTCCGGGCCCTTCGGAGAGGGCTCCGGCGCCCCGACCCCGATCGCGGTCGAGAACTTCCAGATGCTGCGCGACCGGCAGACCTCCGACAGCCTGGCGTCGCCGGACGACAAGGGGGCTCGGGTCAACCTGCTCAACTGGGACGGCAAGGGCGCACCCCAAGGGCTGTTCCCGCCGCCCGCCGACGGCCCGCAGGGCGCCACGGGGGAGCCGCCGGACACCCGCGGCGGCAGCACCGGACCCGGCGGCACGGCCGGGCTGACCGGCGGGGCGGACCACACATGAGCCGCAAGCACCCGAGGTCCGCGTTGCCGCCGGCCGCGCTCGGCGTCGCCTGGCAGTCGGTCTCGCTGCTCCTCGGCTACCCCGACGAGCAGCTGGTCGGCCTCGCGGCGACGATCAGGGAGGCGTCCCGGGGCCTTCCCGACGAGGTCGGCGAGCCGATCCGCGGCTTCGTCGTACACCTGGAGTCGACGCAGCTGGAGCAGCTCCAGGCCGACTACGTCGAGACGTTCGACAGCCGGCGCCGCTGCAACCTCTTCCTGACCTACTTCGCGCACGGTGACACCCGCAAGCGAGGCGTCGCGCTGCTGAGGTTCAAGCAGACCTACCTGCGCTCCGGCTTCGTGCTCGACGCCGAGTCCGAGCACGGTGGCGAGCTGCCCGACCACCTCTGCGTGGTGCTGGAGTACGCCGCGACGGTCGATCTCGAGCGCGGCCGGCGGCTGCTGCTCGACCACCGCGCCGGGCTGGAGCTGCTCCGGATGGCGCTGGTCGAGCGGCACTCGCCGTGGGCGCCGCTGCTCGAGGCGCTGAGCGCGACGCTGCCGCCGCTGCGTGGCGACGAGTGGGACGCGGTCCGCCGGCTCGCCGCGGAGGGCCCGCCCGCGGAGGAGGTCGGGCTGGACCCGTACGCCGGGCCGGCGTTCGACCCCGCTCTCGCCGACCGTCACGGCTCCACGTCCGAGCTGCCGATGCCGAGCTTCCCAGGAGTGCGCACATGAACGAGTTCCTCTGGGTCGTCGTGCCCTACATCTGCCTGACGGCGTTCGTCGTCGGTCACATCTGGCGCTACCGCTACGACAAGTTCGGGTGGACCACGCGCTCCTCGCAGCTCTACGAGGACCGGCTGCTGCGGATCGGCAGCCCGCTGTTCCACTTCGGCATCCTCGCGGTGTTCCTCGGCCACGTGATGGGGCTCGGCGTGAGGAAGGCGTGGACCGAGGCGGTCGGGGTCAGCGAGGGGCTCTACCACTTCATGGCGGTGACCGTCGGCGCGGTCGCGGGCTTCTGCACGCTGGTCGGGATGGCGATCCTGATCTACCGCCGTCGTACCGTCGGGCCGGTCTTCTCCGCGACGACCGTGATGGACAAGGTGATGTACGCCTTCCTCGCCGCGGTGATCCTGCTCGGGCTGTGGAACACCGTCGCCTCGAACATCCTGGACCACTACGACTACCGCGAGTCCGTGTCGGTCTGGTTCCGCGGCATCTTCCTGTTCGACCTGCACCCGGACCTGATGGCCGAGGCACCGCTGGGGTTCCAGCTGCACGGCCTGGTGGCGATGGCGCTGTTCGCGCTGTGGCCGTTCACGCGACTGGTGCACGTGTTCAGCGCGCCGGTGGGCTACCTGACCCGCCCCTACATCGTCTACCGCTCGCGCGACGACCGGCTCGGTGCCCGCAAGCCCCGGAAGGGCTGGGAGCGCGTCGGGTGACCGCCGATCACCGTGACTGCGGGACCTTCGTCCCTGTGACCGACCGGCAGGGTGCAGTTTCCTGGGGACATGTGTGAACACTGCGGCTGCCGCGAGGTGGAGCCGATCGCCGAGCTGATGGACGAGCACCTGGCGCTGCTCGAGGTCTCCGGGGATGCCCGAAGGCAGCTCGACGGCGGCGACCTGTCCGGCTGCGTGCAGACCCTCGAGCGGCTGGCCGGTCTGCTGGGGCGGCACGTGTCGCGTGAGGAGCAGGGCGTGTTCGCCGCGATGAAGGAGCAGGGCGACTTCGTCGACGCCGTGCAGGAGCTGGAGGCGGAGCACGTCTCGTTCGACGAGGCACTCGCCTGCCTCGACCCGGCGGCGCCGGACTTCGCCGACGGGGTGCACGCACTGCTGGCCCAGCTCTCCGACCACATCGACAACGAGAACCTCGGGATCTTCCCCGCCGCGACGATCACGCTGGGCGCCCGAGGGTGGCAGACGGTCGTCGGCGCCCACGAGGCCGAGCCGAGCTTCCTGGCCGCGCCCGTCAGTTGACCGTGGACTGTCCGCCGGCCTCGCGGGCGGCGGCCTCGACCCGTTCCCGGTAGCCCTCCCACCAGGACGGCGTCGGCGTCCGGCAGGTTGGCGTTGTCCGCGCGCAGCCCCGCCGACCCGTCGACGAGCTCGCGGACGATGTCGGCGTGGCCCGCGTGTCGGTGCGTCTCCGCGATCACGTGCACGAGGACCCGGTGGAGGGTCACCTCGCGGCGCTCCTGCGGCCACCACGAAACCTGTCCGGTGGCGTCCAGCGCCAGCGACTCGATCGTCATGTCGGAGTGCTGCCAGGCCCGGCGGTACTGGCCCACGACGTCCTCGCGTGACTCGTCGGCGGTGGCCCACATGTCTGCGTTGTCCTCGGCGTCCTCGGCCTCCCACGGCAAGGGCTCGGGCCAGGGCCGGCCGAAGGTGGCGCCGAAATAGCCGAGCTCGACGCCGGTCAGGTGCTTGACCAGCCCCAGCAGGTTGGTGCCGGAGCTCACCAGCGGGCGGCGTACGTCGTACTCGGACAGCCCTTCGAGCTTCCAGAGGAAGACGTCACGTCCGGTCTGGAGGTAGCGATGCAGATCAGACTTCATCGATTCCGTCATCGGCCCAGGCTCTCAGTTGAAGGCAGATGGGTCGACCGCGATCCAGACGTGCTGCGCCGTTGCCACGACCCGTCCGTCGACGTCGTACAACGTGCTGGCGGTGAAGGTCTTGCGGCCGTCTCGACGCAGCCGGGCACCGACCACGACATGCGGCTCGCCGACCGCCGGCAGGGCGTCCACCCGTGCAGTCATCCGGCCGAGCACCGAGGGCCGGCCCTCGAGGTCCTCCGACCAGCCGCCGATACAGTCCAGGGCCGCCCAGGCCGTGGCGGTGCCGACCCGCTCGAGGCCGCGGTCGACGACGTCGCCGGACACCGCCAGCGAGGGGTGCGGCACCCACAGCGACGCCACCGTGTCGGCGCGACCGGCCACCGGACCGGGGAAGATCTGCAGGCCGTCACCCTCGGCCCGGTCGGGTCCGCAGGCGAAGCAGCCGGGGAACGGGTGCGAGCGGAGGCCGGCGTAGGACGCCATCGCCCCGGCCGCGACGTCGGCGGCGACCGCCTCCACCGGGTGCAGCTCGTCGTCGACCTCCCGCGCCTCGGCGACGACCTCGTCCCCGGCCAGCAGCCGGACGCCGACGTCGGTCCTCGTCACGGTCATCGCCGTGTCGAGCGGCGGGGGCCGCCGCAGCGTCACCTCGACGGTGGCCGGCTCGTGCTCGGCCGGGACCCGCTCGGCCAGCGACCCCGCGGTGTAGCCGCCGTTGCCCGAACGGGCGGGCCCGCGGAACCGCTGCTCGATGGTGATGGTGTCGCTCACTTCTTGATCCGTTCGAGTCGGTCGAGCGCCTCTCTGCGCTCCTCGGCATGGTCCACGATCGGAGCGGGGTAGCCGTCGGGCGGCCCGTCCGGCGCCGCCCACGGCTCGTGCACGTGCCGCGGCTCGACGTCACGCAGCTCGGGGACCCAGCGCCGGACGTAGCCGCCGTCCGGGTCGAACTTGCGGCCCTGGGTGGTCGGGTTGAAGACCCGGAAGTACGGCGCGGCGTCGGTGCCGCAGCCCGCCACCCACTGCCAGCCGTGCTGGTTGGACGCGAGGTCGCCGTCGACCAGCCAGCGCATGAAGTGGCGCGCCCCGTGCTGCCACTCCACGTGCAGGTCCTTGACCAGGAAGCTCGCGGTGATCATCCGCACCCGGTTGTGCATCCACCCGGTCGCCCGGAGCTGGCGCATCCCGGCGTCGACGATCGGGTAGCCGGTGCGGCCCCGCTGCCAGGCGTCGAAGCGTTCGCCCGGGTCGTCGTACTCCATGCCGGCGAACTCCTTGCGGAGGTACTCCCGGGCCGTCTCCGGCCGCTGGAACAGCACGTCGGCGTAGAACTCCCGCCAGGCGAGCTCCTTGCGGAAGGTCGCGGCGCCCCGGCGCGTGTCGCCGGAGAGGTCGGCCAGCATCGTGCGCGGGTGGATCTCGCCCCACTTCAGGTGCACCGACATGTGCGAGGTCGCGTCGAGGTCGGGACGGTCGCGGGCGACGTCGTACCCGCCGAGGTCGTCCTCGACGTACGCCCGCCACCGCCTCAGCGCCGCCCGCTCGCCCGCCTCCGGCAGCTCGAGCCCGTCGGGCGTCGTCGGCTCCGGAATGTTCGTCGTCTCGTCGAGGGACAGCCAGGGCACGTCGCTCGGTGCATCTACCGGCGGGCGCCAGCCGTGCTCGGCCCAGGCCCTGGAGAACGGCGTGAAGACCTGGTACGCCGAACCCGAGCCGTTCGTCACGCGGCCCGGCGCCACGGCGTACGGCGAGCCGGTCCTGACCAACCCGATGCCGTGCGCGGCCAGCGCCTCCTCCACCTCGACGTCCCGGCGGTGCCCGTAGGGGCCGTAGTCGGCCGCGACGTGCACCCGCGAGGCGCCGACCGCCCGGGCGGCCCGGACGACCTGCCGCACCGGGTTGCCGCGCACCACGCACAGCCCGGCCCGCTGCTCCTTCAACGAGGCGTCGAGCGCCCGCAGCGACGCCGACAGGTAGCACCGCCGCGCCGGCCCGGCCGGGCCCCACAACGCCGGGTCGAGGACGAACAGCGGCAGCACGCCCGCGGACGCGCACGCGTCGAGGAGGGCGGGGTTGTCGCCGAGCCTGAGGTCTCGGCGGAACCACATGACGGTGGTGTCGGTGCGGGCCACCTGCTCCACTGTGCCAGCGGCACGAGGTCGTACGTAACAATGGCCGCGTGAGCGACCTGATCGACACCACCGAGATGTACCTCCGGACCATCTATGAGCTGGTCGAGGAGGGCATCGTGCCGCTGCGTGCCCGCATCGCCGAGCGGCTGCACCAGAGCGGGCCCACGGTCAGCCAGACGGTCGCTCGCATGGAGCGTGACGGGCTGCTCACGGTGGAGGGGGACCGTCACCTCGAGCTCACCGACGAGGGCCATCGACTGGCGACCCGGGTGATGCGCAAGCACCGGCTGGCGGAGCGGCTGCTCACCGACGTGATCGGCCTCGACTGGGAGCTGGTGCACGCCGAGGCCTGCCGCTGGGAGCACGTCATGTCCGAGACCGTCGAGCGGCGTCTGGTGGAGCTGCTCGACCACCCGACCGAGTCGCCCTACGGCAACCCGATCCCCGGGCTCAGCGAGCTCGGCGAGCTGACCGGCGGCGAGCAGTTCATGGACAACGTGGAGCCGCTCGAGTCGGTGGCGGGTGCCGGCGAGGACGTCCGGGTGATGGTCCGGCGGATCAGCGAGGAGCTGCAGAAGGACGAGCCGCTGATGGCCGCGCTGCGCCGGGTCGGGGCGGTCCCCGACAAGGTCGTGACCGTGGCCCGCGTCGCCGAGGGGGTGCTCATCGGCAGCGGTGGCGAGACCGCCGAGGTCGACGACGACGTGGCGGCCCACGTCTTCGTACGCCGGCTCTGATGGCTGTGCAGGGACACCGGATCGACGTCGTCGGTCTGACGAAGCACTTCGGCGAGACGGTCGCGCTCGACGACCTCACGTTCTCGGTCCGGCCCGGCATGGTGACGGGCTTCCTCGGTCCGAACGGTGCCGGCAAGACCACCACGTTGCGCTGCCTGCTCGGGCTGGTCACCCCGACCAGCGGCACCGCGACCATCGACGGCCGGCACTACGCCGAGCTCGACCGGCCCGTGAAGGTCGTCGGCTCCGCGCTCGAGGCCTCGGACTTCCATCCCGGCCGCACCGCCCGGGCGCACCTGCAGGTGCTGACCCTGGCCGCCGGCATCGACACGGGGCGGGTCGACGAGGTGCTCGCGCAGGTCGGGCTGTCGGATGCGCGCGACCCGCCGGGTGGGTGGCTTCTCGCTCGGCATGCGGCAGCGGCTGGCCCTGGCGCAGGCGCTGCTCGGCGACCCGCCGGTGCTGATCCTCGACGAGCCCGCCAACGGCCTCGACCCCGCGGGGATCGCCTGGCTGCGCGGCTTCCTGCGCGCCCTGGCCGCCGAGGGGCGGACCATCCTCGTGTCGAGCCACGTGCTCAGCGAGGTGAAGCAGACCGTCGACGACGTCGTCGTGATCACCCGCGGTCGCCTGGTGCGGCAGGGCGGGCTCGCCGAGCTCGACAGCGGCCCGACCGCCGTGCTGGTGCGCACCCCGACCCCCGAGCTGCTCCGCGACGCCCTGCCCGGCGACCACGTCGAGACACTGCCCGACGGCCGGCTGAGGGTGAGCGGCCGCGCGACGGAGGAGATCGGGCACCTGGCCTTCACGACGGGGATCGAGCTGCACGAGCTGAGCCCGGAGGCGAGCGACCTCGAGCGGATCTTCCTCGACCTCACCGCCGACGCGACCCCACCGGAGGTGGCCCGATGACCGGCCTGGTCCGCTCGGAGCTGCGCAAGATCTCCTCCACCCGGCTGTGGTGGGGGCTGGCGATCGGGGCGGTGCTGTTCACGGCGCTCCAGGCGGGGCTCACGGCGGGGTTCGCGGGCGTGGACGCCGGCGGTGGTCAGCCCCCGTCGCCGGCGCTCGACACCGGCGACGCGATCCGCAGCGTCTACGTGACGCAGCGCGTTCGCCGGCACGTACGTCTTCGCACTCATCCTCGGCATCACCGGGATGACCGGCGAGCACCGCTACAAGACCATCACCCCGACGTTCCTGGTCACGCCGCGACGCCCGCGCGTCGTGGTCGCGAAGATGATCGCCCACCTCGGCTTCGGCTTCGGGTACGCCGTGGTCGGCCTGGTCGTCGCGTTCGTCGTGGGCGGCGTCGTCATCAGCCTGCGCGACTTCCCGCTCGGCTACGGCACCGAGCGACTGTGGACCGGGGCCGCCCTCGTCACGCTCGCGGTGGCGCTCTGGACCCTGCTCGGCATCGGCATCGGCACCCTGATCCGCAACCAGATCGCGGCGATCATGGTCGCGGTGTTCGTCACCTTCCTCGTGGAGCCGCTCGCCACCTTCGCCCTCAACTCGGCCGACCTCGACTGGGTCGTGAAGTGGCTGCCCACCAACGCCTCGGCCGCCCTGACCTCACCGGGTGACGCGTTCCTCGACTACCTCGACTGGTGGGCCGGCGGCCTGGTGCTCATCGGGTACGCCGTCGTACTCGGCGGGCTCGGTCTGCTCCTCTCGGTGCGCCGCGACGTCACCTGACCGCCGACTTGTCAGAGCGTCAGCCGGTCCCGGCCGGTTCACGCACTGACAACTCGGGGGATCCCGAGGGCGATGAGGTCCTCGGCGATGGAGTCGGGCTCGTGGCGCGCTTCGTACGCCGTGCAGCGGATCACGCGACGGCCGCGCACCACCTCACGACGGTCGCGCTTCATGTCCGCAGCCCAGTGCCGCTCGTCCATGTGGTGGGCACCGTCGATCTCGAGGACGACCACGGACCCGTCGGGCAGCCGCCACTCGCAGTCGAGGTAGCGCCGACGCCCGGCGGGGTCGATCCGCACGACCTGGCGGTCCGGCGGGCAGATGCCGAACGTGCGGCACAGCGCCGCGACGTCGAGCTCGCTCAACGCCTCCGCGCCGCCGGCCACGTCCTGGATGGTCAGCCGCATGGTCTGCTTGTGCCGGATCCGCCCGACGAAGCGCAGCTCGTGCGCGAGGTCCTCGGCGTCACAGATGCGTTGCTGGACGACCGCGGCCAGCAGCCCGGCCGCGTATCGGGGGAACGGCTGCCAGGCGGCGGCATCGAGGGCCGCCCGAGGCAGCGGTGTCACGGGACAGCCGTGCAGGTGCACGATGTCGCGCACGGTGAACCGACGCGACTCGTGCACCTTGACACCGGCAAGACGGCGGTAGGCGGCCCCGCGAGGGATCACGACGTGGACCAGCTCGAACTCACGTCCGAAGTAGCGGAACCCGGCGACCTCGAGCGCCGTGCATCCCGCCAGCGCGGCCGGCACGCGGTAGTCGAGCACGGCGAGCCATCGCAGCTGTTCCCGCGTCGGGACGTGGTTGTGGGTCAGCACGCACCGGTCGCCGATCCGCTGCCACCGGTGCCCCGCCACCTGGGCGGCCACCTCGTGACGGGTGAGGCCGCAGGCGACGAGCTGGTCGAGGGTGGCCACGCCGGACTGGCTGCGGAGGAGCCGGGCGAGATCGGGCACCGCCCCACCGTCGTACAACGAAGGACCGCAGTGGACGGGTCGGCGCAAACTGTGGAAACAGCCCCGAGTTGTCAGAGCGTCAGCCGGTCGGGGCCGTCTCAACCTCTGACAACTCGGCGAGGAACTCCGAGGTCCCGGCGTGCAGCTTGACGGTGGCGAGGTCGTCGGCGCGGGTGGCGCCGCGGTTCACGATCACGACGGGTACGCCGAGCCGGGCGGCCCGGCGCACGAACCGGAAGCCGGACATCACCGTCAGCGAGGAGCCGAGCACGAGCAGCGCGCCGTCGAGGCCGGGCAGCTCGTCGACGGCGGTGTAGCAGCGCTCGACCCGCGGCTTCGGCACGTTCTCGCCGAAGAACACGACGTCCGGCTTCAGCACCCCGCCGCACGTCGCGCAGCCGGGCACCACGAAGTCCTCGGTGTCGTCGAGCTCCACGTCGCCGTCGGGCCGCGAGGCGACGTGGCGGTGCCGCTCGCGCCAGTCCGGGTTCAGCGCGTCGAGCCGGTGGGCCAGCGCGGTCCGGCTGGTCGTCGCGCGGCAGCCGAGGCAGACCACGTCGGCGACCCGCCCGTGCAGGGCGCAGAGGTTCCGCGAGCCGGCCGCCTCGTGCAGGCCGTCGACGTTCTGCGTGATCGTCAGCGTGGTCCGGCCCGACGCCTCGAGCGCGGCCACGCCGCAGTGCCCGGCGTTCGGCTGCGCCGTGCCCATGCGCGCCCAGCCGAGGTGCGACCTCGCCCAGTACCTGCGCTGCGCCCGCGGCCCGGACACGAACTCCTGGTAGGTCATCGGGGTCCGCGCCGGCGAGCCGGGCCCGCGGTAGTCCGGGATCCCCGAGTCCGTGCTGATGCCGGCACCGGTCAGCACCAGCAGCGGCCGCCCGTCGAGCAGGTGCAGCGCGGGGGCGGGGTCGCAGGCGGAGGTCGGGGGCGGCGGGCACCCGACCACGGTACGTCGGGGTCTGGACCGCCCGCCCGGATCCCGGTCGGAACGTAGCGGGGTTTCGGACCGGATCGGGACGAATCGGGCCGAAACCGTGGTGCGGGCGGCGGAACCGTCCTACGGTGCGCACATGAGATGGGACTGGATCCCGTTGTCCGCGTCCGCCCTGGTGATCGGGGTGATGGCGCTGGCCTTCGGCACGGTGCTCAACCCCCTGGAGCCCGGCGCGAACACCACCGAGAGCGTGGCCATGATCGCCGGGAGTGGACGGTTCCTCGGCATGTCGGTGCTGTTCTTCCTGGCGTCTCTCGCCCTGACCCTGGGGCTGCCGTCCGTGCTGTCGCTGTTCACCCAGCGAGGTCGGCGCATCGGCGTCATCGCGGTCGCGGTGTTCTCGATCGGGGTGATCGGCACCTCGGGTTACGCGATGCTCCTGGTCTTCTTCCGGGCCCTGGTCAAGGAGGGCGCGCTCCGCACCGCCAGTCTCGAGAAGGTCACCACCGACCTCGGGCTCGGGGTCTTCCTGTTCGGCTGGATCATCGCCTTCTACCTGGGGATCCTGCTGCTCGCGGTCGCCCTCCTGGTCGCGCGCCGCACGCCGGTGTGGGTGCCGATCCTGCTGGTGGTGTTCGTCGCCAGCTTCCCGCTCGCGGACCGGCTCGGCCGGGTCGGGCAGGTGCTGCAGGTGATGGCTCTGGCGTTCGCGTTCACGGGCATCGCCATGGAGGCCGTGCACCCCCGCGCCGGCCGCCCCGAACCCGCCGCGCAGCCCGCCTACTGAGCTCCGGCCGGCGGCACCAACGGCACGAACCGGTAGTACCCGTGCCGCTCGACGGCGGGGTCCTTCGCGGGGTCCTCGGGCCGTCGTACGACGACGAGCCGGCCCGCCACCGGCAGCACCATGATCCCGTTCGGCGCCAGCTGTTCGAGCAGCTCGCCGGGCACCGCCCCGGACTCGGCCGACACGAGGATCCGGTCGAACGGCGCCTCGTCGGGCCAGCCCAGCGCATCGGGCCGGGCCTGCTCGATCCGCGCCCACGGCATCGCGTAGGAGGCCAGGTTGGCGCGACCGAACTCGACGAGCTCCGGCACCGCCTCGACCCCGGTCACCGAGCCCTTCGGCCCGACCAGCTGCCCGAGCAGCGCGGTGGTCCAGCCCGACCCGGACCCGACGTCGAGGACCCGGTTGCCGGTCTGCACCTCGAGCCACTGCAGCAGGTGCCGGACGGTGGTGGGCTGGCTGTTGGTCTGCCCGTGACCGATCGGGAGCGGCTCGTCACGGCCGGCGTGGCGCGCCTGCTTGGGCGGCAGGAAGTCGACTCGTCGTACTGCCGCAAAGGCGTCGTCGAGCTCAGCCGTAGCGGACCGCCGCCCGGGCGCGTGCCTTGGCAGCCTCGACCTCGCGGTCCTTCGGCGCCGCGGTGGTCACCAGCCGCTCGAGCAGCCGCTCGGTCGTCGCCGCGACCTCGGCCACCGCGGCGTCGAAGGCGGCCTCGTTGGCCTGGGAGGGGCGGGTCGAGCCGCTGACCTTGCGGACGTACTGCAACGCAGCGGCGTGCACCTCGTCGCGGGTCGCCGGTGGCTCGAAGTTGTGCAGGGTGCGGATGTTGCGACACATGGGACCAACGTACGTTCAGGCGGCGCGAACCGTCGAGTCACCGGTCGAGTCACGAGGGCATGCGCACGATGCGGACCCCGTTGTGCACGACCGCGACGCGACCGTCGTCCAGGGGCAGCGCGCGCACCGACGCGGCACCCCAGCGGCCGAGCGGCCAGGCACCGGCCCGGCTGAGCTCGCCGTCGGGGCCGATGCGGAGCGCGACGAGTCGCACCGACGGCCGGTCCCACGTCTCCACCGGGAGCAGCGCCAGCCGCTGCTCGGGAAGGTAGGTGAACGCGCGCGGCTCCCACCGGGTCCCGAGCTCGGCGGAGCGCCCGAACGCCGTGGTGGCGGTGCGCACCACGTCCCCGAGCTCGGCGAGGTCGAAGACCGCCGCCTGCCCGCCGAGATCCACGCCTCGCTTGGTGGCGTCGCGCCCCAGCCCGAGCAGCAGGCCGTCGCCGACCGGGTGCAGGTAGGCGGAGAAGCCCCGGATCTTCAGCGCGCCCAGCACCCGGGGATCGACGGGGTCGGACAGGTCGACGGTGTACAGCGGGTCGGTCTGCCGGAACGTGACGACCACCGCGAGATCACCGAGCCAGCGCACCGACTGGATCTGCTCGCCGGGGCCGAGCCCCTTCACGCTGCCGACCACGCGCAGCCGGCCGGCCCGCTCCTCGAGCACGTGCACGGCGTTCTCGCGCGGCGTCCAGCCCCGCCCGAGCGCGGACGCGACCCGCAGCCGGCCGTCGTGCTCGCTGAACGACCAGCGGTCCCGCACCGTGCCCGGGACGGACCCGGACGCGACGTACGACGTGGTGCCGCCGGTCAGGTCGAAGGCGTGCACCTGGGTCCGGCGGACCAGGCCCGGGCGTACGACGGCGTCGCCCAGGGGCGCGGCGCCCCACCAGCTCCCGTCGAGCGTGGCCACGAACAGCCGGGTCGACGACGAGTAGGCCAGATCGCCGGCCGCCGTGACAGCGGTGGCGGTCAGGCTGCGCGGGTCCTCGATGCCGAACGTGAGCACGCTCAGGGTGCCCGGCCCGGCGTCCGTCTCGGGGTGCCGCACGTCGCCGCAGTCGAGCAGCGGCCGACGTCCGCGACCGTCGCCCTGGCGGATACCGGGCAGCCAGTCCTCGACGGTCGCGGACCGGACGACCTCCCGGTTCTGCCGGACCGCGTCTCTCGCGGGACCGGACCGGCGACGGGTGCACGAAGTCGAGCTGGGGGAGACCCGTGGTGACGACGACGCGCACGGTGCCGTCGCCGTACTCCCGGGCGCCCACCAGCGCGCCGTCGACCCGCTGGTGGCTGGTCACGAGGGGCGCCGAGGGCGTGCTCACGTCCACGGAGACGAGGTGCGTGCGGACGGGCCGGACGCCCGGCACCGTCCGGAGCGACGTGTCCACGTACGGACCCCAGCCGGTCTCGGTGCCCACGACCAGGACGGTGTCGTCGACCAGCAGCAGCTCGTTCAACGTGCCGTGCGGGCCGGGCAGCGGTACCCGTGCCAGCGGCCGCGCATGGTCCCCGGAGACGTCGACGACGACCAGGTCCTGACCGGCCACCCGCACCAGGATCTCCCCGTCGGTCTTGGCCAGGTCGGGCTCGTCGACGCCCGCCTCCTGCACGTTGGTGCCGGTGTCGCTGCCGCCCACCGCCTGGTCGGTGTCCGCCGCGGCAGCCGGCTCGGACGCGCGGTCCGCCGCGAACGCGAACATCGTCCCGAAGCCCCACGGCCCCACCCGAGGCAACGCCGTCTCGACGTACCACTCGCGGAGCTTTGCGCAGTCGGCGAACTCGGGCAGCGTGACGGCGGCCGCGGCCCGTGGCAGCAGGTTCTCGGTGCGCAAGGGCGACGCCACGATGGCCGGCCCGGCGGCGACACCGACCGCGGCCGCGACGGTCGCGGCGACCACCAGGGTCATCAGACTCCGGCGCACGCGAGTGCTGCTCATGAGGGCCCCCAACGTCGGTGTCGCATCTCACGTCGGACGCACGTCCACCGCGGGCGGTTCCCTGGCACAGTGGCGCGCTGGGGGACGTCCAGATCTCGGAGGAGAGACAGTGCCCACGACCGACCGCCCGTACGACCTGGTGCTGTTCGGAGCGACCGGCTTCACCGGTGCCCTGACCGCCGAGTACCTGGCCCGCCGCGTCCCGGACGGTTGCCGGTGGGCGCTGGCCGGCCGCAACCGGGCCAAGCTCGAGGCCGTGCGCTCCCGGCTCGCCCAGATCGACCCGAAGCTCGCCGAGCTTCCGCTGCTGCACGCTGACGCCGCCGACGAGGCGTCCCTGCGGGCGGTCGCGGAGCAGACCCGGGTGGTCGCCACCACCGTCGGGCCCTACGTGCAGTACGGCGGTCCGCTGGTCGCGGCCTGTGCGGAGGCCGGCACCGACTACGCCGACCTGACCGGCGAGACGGAGTTCGTCGACAAGACCTACGTCGCCCACCACGCCCGAGCCGTCGAGACCGGCGCCCGGCTCGTGCACGCGTGTGGCCTGGACTCCATCCCGCACGACCTCGGTGCCCTGTTCACGGTGCAGCAGCTGCCCGAGGGTGTGCCGGTGCGCATGCGCGGGATGCTGCGCACCAACGCGACGTTCTCCGGCGGCACCTTCCACTCCGCAGTGACCGCGTTCTCGCGCGTGGGGGAGACGAAGAAGGCGGTAGCCGCACGGCGCAAGGTGGAGCCCCGCCCCGAGGGACGACGCGTCCGGGCGGTGGCGAGGCGACCGCACCACGACGCGGAGACCGGTTACTGGCTGGTGCCGCTCCCGACCATCGACCCGTTCATCGTGAAGCGGTCGGCTGCGGCACTCGACAGGTTCGGTCCGGACTTCACCTACGCCCACTACGCCGCTGCGCGCCGCCTGCCCACCGTGGTCGGCGGCATCGTCGGCGTCGGGCTGCTGTTCGGCGCCGCACAGGTGGGGCCGCTTCGCAACCAGATCCTGAAGCGGATGCCACAGGGGTCGGGACCGAGCCCCGAGAAGCGCGAGAGGTCCTACTTCGCCATGCACTTCGTCGCCGAGGGCGGGGGCCGGAAGGTGCGCACCAAGGTGTCCGGCGGTGACCCGGGCTACACCGAGACAGCGAAGATGCTGGGCGAGTCGGCGCTCTGCCTCGCGTTCGACGACAACCCGGCGACGGCGGGCCAGGTCACCACGGCCACCGCGATGGGGCAGAACCTCATCGACCGCCTGGTCGCCGCCGGGATGCGCTTCGAGGTGCTCTGACCGGCAGCCGAGGGGCCCGATGGCACGTCCGGGCCATATGTGGGCGTTTCTGGCGTGGAGCCGGAGAGTGCGACTAGCGTGTGAGACGTCCTGTCGCACGTTACGGGGAGTAGCGACACATGTCCCTCAAGCTGGTCCGGCCCGTCCGGTTCTCGGCGGCCGCCGTGGTGGTCCTGGCTTCGATGTCAGCGGTCGCCGCCAGTGACGACCCCGCACCGGTCGCGAGTGACGACCGCAGCGTGGTGGTGCAGCACCGGGAGTCCCGCTTCGCGAGTGCCTGGCCGCAGTCGATCGAGCGCTCGACGATGCTGGTCGCGCGCAAGGACAGGCACAAGTCGGTGCGGGTGGAGAGCCCTCGCGGCAGTCGCGTCTGGACCGCAAGCGACCTCGCCGACAACGACGTGCCGACCGCGGCCCTGACGGCGTACAAGAACGCCGCCCGCCAGCTGTCGCTCAGCGACCCCGGCTGCGAGCTGCCCTGGACGCTGCTCGCCGCGATCGGCCGGGTGGAGTCCAACCACGGACGCTTCGCCGGCTCGGTCGTCAGCACCGACGGCGTCGCCCGCCCGGAGATCATCGGCATCGCCCTCAACGGCGCGGGTCCGGTCGCGGCCATCCGCGACAGCGACGGCGGCAAGCTCGACGGCGACACCAAGTGGGACCGGGCGGTCGGCCCGATGCAGTTCATCCCCACGACCTGGGCCTGGGCGGGACGAGACGGTGACGGCGACGGCGTCGCGAACCCGCACGACCTCGACGACGCCGCGCTGGCCGCCGGTGACTACCTGTGCGCCGGCGCGAGCATGAGCACCGGCTCGGGGATGAAGACGGCGATCTTCCGCTACAACCCCTCCGACGACTACGTCGCCCTGGTGCGGGCCTTCGAGCGCGGCTACAGCACCGGCGTCTTCGAGGTGCCGTCGCCCGCGGCCAAGGACAAGGACGCCAAGAAGGACAAGAGCAAGAAGGACGGCGACAAGAAGGACAAGAAGCGGGACAAGGCGAAGGACCGGGCCGACCGGGACAAGAAGAAGGACGGCAAGTCCAAGTCCGAGGGCGATCCCGGCAAGAGCGGCAGCAAGGGTGGGGAGGACAAGCCCAAGCCGAGCCCGTCGCCGTCGTCGAGCCCGAAGCCCAAGCCCAAGCCGACACCGTCCTCGCCGGGCTCGCCCACCCCGCAGCCGGCCGGACCGACGCCCAGTCAGCCGGGCCCCAGCCAGCCGGGCCCCGGCCAGCAGAGCCCGTCGCCCGGCAACCCGCCGTCGAGCACCCCGACGCCGACCCCTTCGCCGTCGCCATCCCCGTCACCCCCCGCGGGTCCGCGGGAGATGACGGGCCACTTGCGCGGTGCGGGGCCACCGACTGGTGCCTCGACGGTGTGCTGCTCGAGTTCGGGACGGGAATCCCGGGCAAGCTCTCGAACTCGACGGCAACGGGACGCCGGAACCCTGGACGAGGAGCTTGCCACCCTGGCCGCGGCCGGACCGGTGACCATGACCGTCCGTGGATCCGAGGCCGGCCCGTTCGTCGTGGTGAAGATCGGCACCGTCACCTTCGGCTGAGACCGGATCGCATCGGCCTGACTCACCCGCGGCCCGGGCGGGTATGACCCCGTCGTAGCGTGGAGAGCCGCGCGCACGACTCGGGAGGCAGCCTGGTGGCCACGGACACGACGCAGCGGACGCGGGCCTCGCTGCCGGTGGTCCCGGCCGCCGCGTTCGTGCTGGTGTGGTCGTCGGGCTACATCGCGGGGCCGTACGGCGTCCAGGGCATGTCGCCGTTGAGCCTGGTCGCCTGGCGGTTCATCCTCGCCGCCGCGATCGTCGCGGTGCTGGCACGCGTGCTGCGGGGCCCGTTGCGGGTCGACCGCGGCGAGGCGATCCGGATCGCGATCGCCGGGTTCGTGATGAACGGCGTCCAGTTCGGCGCGATGTACCTCGCCTTCGACGCGGGTCTCGGCGCGACGATCGGCGCCCTGCTGCACTCCCTGAGCCCGGTGCTGACCGCCGTGCTCGCCGGGCTGCTGCTGAGGGAGCGGCTGACCCGCGTCCAGGTCCTCGGGTTCGTCGTCGGGGTCGCCGGAGTGCTGATCGTGCTGGGCCCGGACATCGATGCGGCCGGTGGCGCGGTGGGCGTCGGGTTCGCCGTGGTGGCGGTGCTCGCGCTGAGCCTCGGCACGCTGGGACAGCGGTGGATCGGCCACGGCCCGGACCCGCTCTGGTCGGCGGCGATCCAGTTCGGGGTGTCCGGCCCGCCGATGCTCGTCCTGGCGCTGCTGCTCGAGGGCACCGATCCGGTCATCGACGCGCGGCGTACCGCCATCGCGTTGACCTACCTCGCCCTGGTCAACTCGATCGCCGGTCTCGTGCTGCTGGGGGTCCTGGTACGCCGCCGTGGCGCGGGAGCCGCGGCCAGCGTGTTCTTCCTGATGCCGCCGGTCACGGCCGTGATGGCGTGGCTCGTGCTGGGTGAGACCCTGACGCTGCGCGAGGGGATCGGGCTGCTCATCGCCGTCGTCGGGGTGGCGGCGGCGACGAGGTCCACGAACGACGTACCCGAGGAGCCTGCGGCCTGACGACCGCTCAGGGCTTGACGACCTGGCCCTTGCCGAGCACGGTGATGCCGCCCTCGCTGACCGCGAAGCCGCGGCGCCGGTCCTCCGCGTGGTCGACGCCGATCAGGGTCTCGTCGGGGACCACCACGTTCTTGTCGATGATCGCGTTGCGCACCACGCAGCCCTTGCCGATGCGGACGTCGTCGAGCAGCACGCTGCGCTGCACGTAGGAGCCGTCGCCCACGAAGTTCTGGGTGCCGATCACCGACTGCTCGACGCTCGCCGGTCCGACGATCGACCCGGCGCACACGATCGAGTCGCGGACGCTCGCTCCCTGCGAGAACTTCGCGCCCGGCAGCTGGGAGTTGGACGTGAAGATCGGCCACTGCATGTTGTAGAGGTTGAAGATCGGCAGCTGGGACACCAGGTCGAGATGCGCCTCGTGGTAGCTGTCGAGCGTCCCCACGTCGCGCCAGTAGTCGCGGTCGCGGTCGGTCGCGCCGGGGACGACGTTCCGCTTGAAGTCGTAGACGGATGCGCGGCCCTGCGCGACGAGCATCGGGATGATGTCGCCACCCATGTCGTGACGGCTGGCTGGGTTCGCTGCGTCCTTCTCGAGGGCCTCGACCAGCACGTCGGTGCTGAACACGTAGTTGCCCATGGACGCGTAGGACTCCTCGGGCGAGTCCACGAGACCGGGCGGGTCGGCGGGCTTCTCCAGGAACTCGGAGATCGCGACGCCGTCCTCGGCCGTCTTGATGACGCCGAACTGCCAGGCGTCCTTGCGCGGCACGCGGATGCCCGCGACGGTGACGCCGGCTCCGGAGTCGGCGTGCGCCTGGACCATCTGCGAGGCGTCCATGCGGTAGACGTGGTCGGCGCCGAAGACCACGATGAACTCGGGCTTGGCGTCGTTGATGAGGTTCATCGACTGGTAGATCGCGTCGGCACTGCCCAGGTACCAGTTGGGTCCGCGGCGTTGCTGGGCCGGCACCGGGGCGACGTAGTTGCCGAGCAGGCTGCTCAGCCGCCAGGTCAGCGAGATGTGCCGGTCGAGCGAGTGCGACTTGTACTGCGTCAGCACGGCGCACTGCAGGTAGCCCGCGTTGACGAGGTTGGACAGCGCGAAGTCGATCAGCCGGTAGGAGCCGCCGAACGGGACCGCGGGCTTGGCGCGGTCCACCGTCAGAGGCATGAGCCGCTTTCCTTCGCCGCCCGCGAGCACGATCGCCAACACCCGTCCCATGCACAGCACCCTAGGGCGTTGCGCGACCCCTGTCCCCCCTCGGTGGTCGAGCCCGTCCTCCGGTGGTCGAGCCCGTCCTCCGGTGGTCGAGCCCGGCCTCCGGTGGTCGAGCCCGTCGATGGTGGTCGAGCCCGTCCTCCGGTGGTCGAGCCCGGCCTCCGGTGGTCGAGCCCGTCGAGACCTGGTCACCCACGCCCGAACCGGGCGGTGTCCGCAAACTCGGCCAACAGTGGTCTCGACAAGCTCGACCACCCGAACGTGTCCGCCAACAGTGGTCTCGACAAGCTCGACCACCCGAGGGGCTCGACCGGCTAGCCTCGCGGGCAGGACGGCGACCAGGAGGTACGACGTGAAGGTGTCGGTGCTGACTCGGGAGTACCCGCCGGACGTCTACGGCGGCGCGGGTGTCCACGTGGACTTCCTGGTGCGCGAGCTCCAGAAGCTCATCGACGTCGACGTGCAGTGCATGGGAGCCCCGCGCGAGGGCGCGACCGCGCACTCCGAGGACGACGCCCGGCTGGTCGGGGCGAACTCGGCGTTGCGCATCCTCTCGGCCGACCTGGCCATGACCGCGGCGGTCAGCCGGTCCGACCTCGTGCACGCACACACGTGGTACGCCGCCATGGCGGGGCACTGGGCGAAGCTGCTGTACGACGTACCGCACGTCATCACCGCGCACTCCCTGGAGCCGCAGCGCCCCTGGAAGGCGGAGCAGCTCGGCGGCGGCTACCGGCTGTCCTCGTGGGCCGAGCGGACCGCGATGGAGGGCGCCGACGCGGTCGTCGCGGTGAGCAGGGGGATGCGCGACGACGTCCTCGCGTCGTACCCGGTCATCGACCCCGACCGCGTGCACGTGATCTCCAACGGCATCGACGCGGACTTCTACCGCCCCGACCCGGGCACGGACGTGCTCGAGCGGCTCGGCGTGGACCTGGACCGTCCCTACGTGGCGTTCGTCGGCCGCATCACCCGCCAGAAGGGCGTGCCGCACCTGCTCCGCGCCGGGCTCCGGCTCGACCCGGCGGTGCAGCTCGTGCTGCTCGCCGGCGCCGCCGACACCCCCGAGCTCAAGGCGGAGACGGACGCCGCGATCGAGGACCTGCGGGCTACGCGTGACGGGGTCTTCGTGGTGTCGGAGATGCTGCCCCGCGAGGACGTCCGGCAGGTTCTGACCCACGCGCTCGCGTTCTGCTGCCCGTCGGTCTACGAGCCGCTGGGCATCGTGAACCTGGAGGCGATGGCCTGCGAGACCGCGGTGGTCGCGAGCGCGGTGGGTGGCATCCCGGAGGTCGTCGCCGACGGCACGACGGGGCTGCTCGTCGACTACACGCCGGACGACGCAGCAGGCTTCGAGGAGCGGTTCGCCGGCGCGGTCAACCGGCTCGCCGCGGACCCCGCCGAGGCGGAGCGGATGGGGAAGGCCGGTCGGGCCCGGGCCGTGGGTGAGTTCGGCTGGGACGCCGTCGCGGAGCGCACGGTGGAGCTGTACCGCTCACTGCTCTGACCAGGTGTGCCCCTTGCGGCGGCGCGCCGGCCTCCGCACCCATCGGATCTGCGACACCCGACAGGCCCAGGTCTGACTGGGCGCAGCGCCCGCGGATGATGTTCGATGGGGCAGTGACCGATGTCGAACACTGGAAGGTGGACCGGATCGGGTCCGCGAAGGCCGGCACCAACCCCACCGTGCTCGCCAGGCTGCCCCAGTCGTTCGCCGTCATCGGTGACACACAGTTCCTCCCCGGGTACTGCGTGCTGTTGGTGGACGACCCGAGCATCGACAGGCTCAGCGACCTGCCGAAGTCGAAGCGGGTCGAGTTCCTCGACAGCATGGACACACTCGGACAGGCCGTCGAGACAGTCTGCCGGGCCACCGATCCCGCGTTTCGGCGCATGAACTACGAGATTCTCGGAAACACCGACGCGTACCTGCACGCACACCTGTTTCCCCGCTACGAGTGGGAGCCACCGGACCGCGTCGGCGCGCCGGTCTGGCTCTACGACCCGCAGGAGTTCTACGCCCCCGAGGCCGCCCTCGCGCGCCGCCACGACGACCTCCGTGCACGTATCGTCGCCGAGCTCGCCGGCCGAGGGGCAGTCGTCTAGCAACGCGCTCCCCGTGTAGCAGAGACCCGCCCAGTGAGCTGCTACTCGGTGGCGCGATGCGAGCGGGGACGGCCGCGCTGCTCGGGCACGTCTCGGCGCGCGACGCGCACCTCTTCCTGATGGGCGAAGATCTCCTCGAGCGGGGAGAACGACTCGGCGTACTCCTCGTCGTTCCACAGGGGCACCTCGGCGGCCACGGCGCGCTGGGCGGGCACGGGCGGCGCCGGCGGCTTGCGCAGCTCCTCGGCCGGCGGCGCGGCCTCGACGAGGGCGGGGTCGACGCTCAGCGTCAGCGTGACCCGCGGCCACCAACGGTTGCGGTCCTCGCGAGCGACCACCACGGCCTCGCGAGGCAGAACCTCCGCGGCGAAGCTCACCACGGCGTCGTAGGAGGCGCCGGTGACACGCCAGGTGGGCGCGTGCCCCGACATCTCGATGCGACGGGGGATCGCCTCGAGGACGTCCAGGATGCCTTGCCCGAGCGGCATGGTGTCTCCCTCTCCCTAGGTACCGGCACCCTACGACACCTGCAGCTGCCTTCGGCCGAGCGCACTCCCGGGCACGTCCGGCAGCCCGAGCAGGCCGGTGACGACGTTCGCCACCTCGCCGTTGCGTATCGGCTGGCTGCCGTCGTACGACGGGCGCGCCCGCCCGGGTCGCTCCCGGCTGCCGTCGTTGAGCGCGTAGAGGTCGGCACCGGGAGCGACGCCGGGGCCCCACACGATGAACGGCACGGTGTAGTCGGCGGCCCGGGTGGCGTCGGAGTGGCTTCCGCCGAGACCGCCGTGGTCGGCGGTGAGCACGACGGCGACGCGGTCGCGCAGCCTGTCGGCGCTGACCGCGGACAGCACCCGGCGGATCTGGCGGTCGGCTGCGCGCACCGCGCCGAGGTAGGCGGGGGACATGAAGCCTGAGGCATGCCCGGCGGCGTCCGGTTCGGCGAGGTGCACGAAGCTCAGGTCGTCCGGTGCCCGGTCGAGCCGGGCGACCAGCCGGGACACGTTGTCACGCTCGGTGTCGAGCCAGTAGCGGTCGATCTTGTCGCGCCCGTCGTCAGCACCTACCCGGTCGCGGCTGCCGTGGGTGGCGTTCCAGCTGCGGTCGAGCAGGTCCAGCTTGTCCTTGCTCGAGTACAGCGCGGTGCTGCCGCCGTGGTCGTGGACCACGTCGAAGACGCTCGAGACGTAGCGGCCGGCTGACGCGTGCACGGTGCTGCCGTTGTCCTCGTTGACGGTCACGCCGTGTCCGTCCGGACCGAGGATCGGTCGCCCGGTGACCATCCCGGTGTGGTTCGGCAGGGTGCGGGTCAGCTCGCGCTCGGTGCGCGCGTTGAGGGTGCCCGCGCCCTCATCGACGAGACGGTGCAGCGCGGGCGCGCCGGACCGGCCCAGGGCCCGGATCGCGTCGGGGTTGAGCCCGTCCACGGAGATCGCGACGACGTGCTCGACGCCCTCCTTCGCGCGTGCAGCGGTCGCCGGCGGGTCGGAGGCATCGGCGAGCCTCGAGGAGTCCGCGGAGTCGGACGGTCCCGGACAGCCGGCCAGCAGCGCGCACGCCAGGGCGGCAGCGAGGACGGTCAGTCGAGTCGGAGGCATCCTGTCTCCAGGGTGACAGGTCTCGAGCCGGTGATCGTCAGCGGATCTCGCGTTCGGTCTTCTCGGTCACCACCGAGTGGGTCGGCGCGCCGGGTTCCTGCGGCGCCTCCACCCGCCTCACCTTCTGCTCGCGGACGCGGCCGTAGCGTGCGTGCGCGATGACGGCGGCGCCGGCGACCATGAGGATCACACCGACGACCTGGATGTCGATGCCGGGCAGCTCCTTGCGGATCGCGAACGCGAAGATCGCGCCGATGACCACCAAAGTGACGCCTGGTCCCACGTCCAGCTCCCTGTGCCGGTTCCGAGCCGCCGCTCGCTGACGAGACCCACCGTGCCCGATGCGCAGCGCACGAAACCCACGTGCGTGGGTGTGCCCGACGTCGAGCACCCGGTGGTAGGCCCGCGCAGGCTCTCCGGCGGCGGTCAGTCGGCGACGGCCCGCAGCTTCGCGGGCGAGGAGTCGTCGAGCTGAGCCAGCTGCTCGGTGAAGTGCACGCGGAGGCGGTTGCGGTTCTCGCTCTCCTGCTGGCGCAGGTGCTCGATCTTCCCCTCGAGGTCGCGCTGGACGTCCGCGATCTCGGTCAGCACCTTGCTGCGGTGCTGGTCGAGGTCGACGGCGGCCCGCTCGGTCTCGAGGCGGCTCGCGGCGAGGAGCTGCTCGGACTCGGTGCGGGCTGCGCTCACCAGTGACTCGGCGGCGGTCCGGGCCTCGGCCACCAGCTGGTCGGCGTTGAGCGCGGCCCGCTCGAGCAGCCGGGCGGCGTACACCGAGCTCTCCCGCCGGTTGCCGTCGGACTGCTCGCCCTCGCCGTGGTCGGCGGCGGAGAAGCGCGTCTCGGGGCACTCGTGCCGGTCCACCTCAGCCAGCCGCACGCGGACGGCGGCGAGCTCCTCCTGCATCTCGCTGATCACGCGGTCGCGGAGGCTGAGTGCCTCGACGACCTCGGTGCGGAACTCGTCGACCTCCGCGATCTCGTAGCCCTCGCGCAGCCGGGTCGTGGTGAAGGTCTTGTCTGCAACGTCGTCGCTTCTCAGCATGGTTTCCCCCCAGTTCGAATGCGGTTTCCGTGCAACTCAGTGTGCTCGCTCACACTCGATCGTGGAGCGAAATGCGGAATTCGTCCGATTCGGCCGTTTCGCATGACCGGCCCCCCGAGCGGGTATGCATGCAAGGTGAACGGACCGCGCTCGTGACGACCGCCATCGTGTACCTCATCCTCGGTGCGGCGCTGCTGCTCGCGGTCGCACTGCCCCGGTTGCTGCACCGCCAGGCAGTGTCGGCGCCCCTCGTGCTCGTCGCCGTCGGCGCCGCCATCGGCCTTCTCCCGCTGCCAGGCGACTTCTCGCCCTCGCCGGTGGAGAACCGGGTCTTCGTGGAGCACCTCACGGAATTCACCGTCCTCGTCGCGCTGATGGGTGTCGGTCTGGCGATCGACCGTCCGCTGGTCCCACGTCGGTGGTCGACCTGGCGGCAGTGGGGAGTGACCTGGCGACTGCTGGGCATCGTCATGCCCCTGTCCATCCTCGGCGTGGCGGTGCTCGGCTGGTGGGTGATGGGGCTGGCCCCGGCCGCGGCACTGCTGCTCGGCGCCGCGCTCTCGCCGACCGACCCGGTCCTGGCCTCCGACGTGCAGGTGGGCGGTCCGACGCCACTGGAGACCGACGACGAGGAGCACGACGACGTCGACGAGGACGACGAGGTCCGCTTCGCGCTCACGTCCGAAGCGGGGCTCAACGACGGCCTGGCCTTCCCGTTCGTGTACGCCGCCGTGTTCCTCGCGTCCCTCGGCGGGGTGAGCGAGTGGGGGCTGCGATGGCTGGCCTGGGAGCTCGTCGGCAAGGTGGCCCTCGGCGTGCTGGTCGGCGCGCTGCTCGGATGGGGTCTGGGCAAGGTCGCCTTCCGTGCTCCGGCCCCCTCGCTGCGGCTGGCCGAGACCGGTGAGCCGCTGCTGGCCCTCGCCGCCGTCCTCGCAACGTACGGCGCCGCCGAGATCGTCGGTGGCTACGGGTTCCTCGCCGTCTTCGCCTGCGCGCTGGCCCTGCGCTCGGCCGAACGCGGCCACGACTACCACGTGCACATGCACCAGGTCATCGAGCGGCTGGAGCGACTGTTCACCCTGATCGTCCTGCTGCTGCTCGGTGTGTCGTTGACCAACGGGCTTCTCGAGCACCTCTCCTGGAGAGGGGTGCTCCTGGGTGTCGTGCTCGTGCTCTTGCTGCGTCCGCTGGCCGGCCTCGTCGCCCTCGGCGGGGCGCCGGTCGACCGCCGCGAGCGGCTCGCCATCGCGTTCTTCGGGGTCCGCGGCGTGGGTTCCCTGTACTACCTGGCCTACGCCACCGGCTCCGCCGAGTTCGGCCGGGTCGACGAGCTCTGGGCAACGGTCGGGTTCACCGTGGTGCTCTCGGTGGTCGTGCACGGCATCGCGGCCACGCCGGTGATGCGGCGCCTCGACCGGGTCCGCGACGTACGACCCGAGGCGGCCTCCACTGCGTGACGCCTCGAACCGCAGTCTCTCCACGACTTCCGACCTGTTCGCACCAATTTGACGTCGGTGCGAGACGATCGGGGCATGGAGCAGTGGGGGGTTGGGCCCGGACTGCGGTGGACGCGCGCCGCGGTGCTCGCTGCCTGCGGCGTCCTCGGCGGCTCGCTGTTCCACGCGGCGGCCGACGGTCGGCTGCCCGGTCCCGCGGTCCTGCTCGCCGTCTGGGTGGTCTCCACCGTCGCCGTGGCACCGTTGCTGGGCGTCGAGCTCGGCCGGTCCCGCGTCATGGTCCTGCTCGTGGCCTGGCAGGCAGGAGTCCATGTGGCCCTGGGTGCGCTCGGCGCACAGGACCCGGGCGCACACGCCGCCGCCACGCACCACGCCACGCACGCGGCTCAGGTGGCGGCCCCCGGCGTGATGGACATGGCTCTCGCGACCGTGGGCGCGCACGCCCCGATGGCACTCGGCCACGCGGCAGCGGCGGTCTTGGCCGGTCTCTGGCTCGCCGCCGGCGAACGGGCCCTGTGGTCCCTCCTGGCGCTCTCACGTGAACGGGTGTGTGTCCCGGCCGTCGATCTGCTGCGCAGCTGGCTGTGGCTGCCCGGCGACGCCTCGCTTCCTCTCCGCGCAGGGGCGGTCCTGGCGCTCGCCGACGTGCCACCGGCTCGGTCCCCGGCCCAGTTGCTGGCGGGCTGCCTGGGACGTCGGGGACCGCCCGCCTTCTGCTGATCGAGTCCACCGGCGTTCCCAGCCACCCGTCCGGGCGGCGGGCGCCGCGGTTCCTCGCATCCCCTGACCGGGTGACCTCGTGCCGCCTCACGAGGCGGGGGTCGTCCGGTCGTGGGTGCGTCACATCCCAGCAGGAGAACCCATGCGTAGAAGAGCAAAGACCGCCGCGGTCGGTGCGAGCCTCGCGATCCTGGTCGCCGGCTGCGCGGCCACCCCGGCCGCCGAAACCGGGGCCGGGTCGAAGCCGGCCGCGAGTACGTCGCAGGAAGCGGAGGCCGCCGCACCGGTGGAGGTCACCGTCGAAGGACAGACCGTGACCCCGAACGGGAAGCGCGTCGAGGCGGCCGTCGGTGAGCCGGTGACGGTGCGTGTCACCGCTGACCGAGCCGGGGAGCTGCACGTGCACGCGACTCCGGAGCAGACGCTGCCGTTCGAGAAAGGCCGCACCACGGTCCAGATCACCATCGACCAGCCCGGCGTCGTCGACGTCGAGGAGCACGAAGCCGACCTGGTGGTCCTGCAGCTGCAGGTCAGCTGACCACCTTCGAACGTTTTGCAGAGGACATTGACATGAACGCAACTCGCAGTCCGGCCGGTCCGCCCCTGCGCCGCCGTCGTACCCTCCGTCTTGCCTCCGCGGGACTGGTCGGCGTCGTCGTCTCGTTGGCGACGGCAACGGCCGCGCAGGCCCACGTGACCGTGCAGCCCGGAGAGGTCGAGGGTGGTGGTTTCTCGGTGATCTCCTTCCGGGTCCCCAACGAGCGTGACGACGCCGGTACGACGCGGCTCCGGGTGACTCTTCCCGAGGATCAGCCGCTGGGCTCGGTGAGGACCACGCCGGTGCCGGGGTGGGAGATCACCACCGAGACCCGCCAGCTCGAACAGCCCATCGAGCTGTTCGGGGAGGAGCTGGACACCGTGGTGTCCCGGATCACCTGGAAGGCCACCGACGACGGCATCCTGCCCGGTCAGTACGTCGACTTCGACGTCAACGTCGGTCCGCTGCCCGAGTCCGGCGAGCTGGTCTTCCAGGCCCGGCAGACCTACTCCAGCGGCGAGAAGGTGGACTGGAACGAGGTCGCGGTCGGCGACGCCGAGCCGGAGCACCCGGCCCCGGTGCTGTCGATGACCGCCCCGACCACCGAGGACGCCACGGCCGATCCCGCCGCCGCCACCTCGTCCGGTGACGACGACGCGGCGGAGGAGGCGGACGACACCGGCAACGAAGCCGCCGCCGACGCGGACTCGTCGAGCCAGGCCCTCCCGCTGACGCTGTCGGGGCTGGCGCTGGTGCTCTCGATGGTCGCGGTCGGGCTGGCCTGGACACGGCGGCGCGCCTGATCGTGACCAGCAGCCAGGCGCCGCCGCTGACCGCGGCAGGCACATCCCGGACCGGCAGGCCCCGTCGAAACCGCCGGGGTCTGCTGGCCGGGCTGCTGCTTGCCTGGATCGGCGTACTCGCAGTGGCGCAGCTGGCCGCGGCCGGCACCGCCGCCGCTCACGCCGAGCTCGTCTCCACCACACCGGCCGACGGTGCCCGGCTGACCACCGCCCCGGCCGAGGTGTCGCTGAGGTTCACCGAGACGGTCCGCCTCGTCGACGGTGGGCTCCGGCTGCTCGACGACTCCGGCGACGAGGTCACGACCGAAGAGCCCACCGCAGCAGGGGACACCGTGCGCTGGGCGATGCCGGCCGACCTCCCGGACGGCCGCTACCTGGCGAACTGGCGGGTGGTCTCGGCCGACGGCCACCCCGTGGCCGGTGCCTTCGCGTTCGGCGTCGGTGTCGCCGCCGAACCGGTCGGGGCCGACACCAGACCCGACGGGGTCGCCCCCTGGCCGCTGCTGGTCGCCAAGTTCGGCGGGTACCTCGGCTTCGTGGTGGCCGCCGGTGCCGTCACGATCGCGGTGCTCTGCTGGCCGGAGGCACGCCTCGACCGCCGCCTGCACGCGCTGCTGCGCGGCGGGCTGCTGGTCGCAGCCGTGTCGACGCTGGCTGCCCTGCTCCTGCAGGGTCCGTACACGGCCGGGCAGCCGCTCACCGACGTGTTCGACCGGACCCTGCTGGCCGATGCGACGAACTCGCCGTTCGGCGCCTGGACGCAGGCCCGGCTCTACCTGCTGCTGGCCGCCGCGGCCGTGCTCTGGCCCGCGGACGCGTTGACCTCACGGATGTCCCAGGTGCTCGCCGTCGCCGGGCTCGTGCTCGTCGCGGTGACCTTCACGGGGACCGGGCACGCCGCGCCCGACGGGCTTCCGGCGCGCGCCGTCGACACGGCCCACGTCGTCGCCGCCGGGGTCTGGGTCGGCGGGTTGATCGTGCTGGCGGCGACCAGCATCGCCTCCGGTCCGCGGCCGGCGGGCACCGTGTTCGCCGCGTTCTCGCGGCTGGCTCTCGGCGCCGTGCTGGTGCTGGTCGGCACCGGTGCCGTCAACGGCCTGCTGCGTCTGGCGTCCTGGTCGCAGCTGTGGTCCACCGCGTACGGCCAGGTGCTCCTCGCCAAGCTCGCGCTCGTCACCGTCGCGCTGCTGGCGGCCGCGGGCTCCCGTCGACACGTGCAGCAGCACCGCGCCGCGGCCGGCACGGTCCGGGTCGAGGCCCTCCTTACGATCGCCGTCGTCGCCGTCACCGCCGCGCTCTCGACGATCCCGCCACCCGCCGACACCGGGTCCGCCGTCGCCGCCCAGCCCACGGTCGAGGTGGTGACCCTGGACCTGGCCGAGGGGCGCGCCGCCGAGCTGCACGTCGACCCGGCCGGCACCGGGGGGAGTGCGCTCCACCTGGAGCTGCGAGACGGGGCCGGGGCCCCGCTGCGGGCCCGCACCGTCACGTTGCGCGCCGCCCTGCCCGAGCAGGACCTGGGGCCCCTGGACGTCCCGCTGACCGGCACCGGCGCGGTCTGGGAGGGCGACTTCGCGTTCCCGTTCGCGGGGGAGTGGCAGCTCACGCTGACGGTGGCGAACCGCTCGCTCGGAGGGCTGGTGACGACCGGCAACCTGGCGATCCGGTAGCGCGGCTCGCGTGGCCGAGTGCCTCGCCGATCAGGGGAGCGAGTCGGGCATACCGAACCGGCGATGCAGGTGGTCGTCGAGGAAACGCATGATCCCGACCACGCGTGTCGCCTGGTGGTCCGGTACGAGAACGAGAAGCCCACGGGCCCGGTTCTCGAGGTAGCAGCCGAACGCCGGGTGGCCGCCGGCCCGAGTCGGCAGCAGGCGGTACCGGCCACCGGGTCGCCCCGCGGCGCTGGCCCGGAGGAAGGCCGCGATGGCCTGCGATCCGACGTACTGCTCCGTGGCGGGCGGCATCGTCAACCACGCCTCGTCCGTGAGCAGCGCGACGACCGTCTCGACGTCATCGGCTTCGAAGGCGCTGGCGAACTCCCGGGCCAGCCTCGCGTCCGCGCTCGCATCCGCGAGCGGAGCAGCGGCGGGCATCGCCGCGCGGGCTCGCTGCAACAGCCCCTTGACCGAGGTCGGCGCGACGTCGAGCATCTCGGCGGCCTCGGTCAGGCGGAAGCCGAGCACGTCGCAGAGGACGAGCGCCGCCGTCTGTCGTGGGGGCAGCGCCTGGAGTGCCGCCACGAACGCGAGCTCGACGCCCTCACGGGACATCGAGCGCGCCGCAGGGTCACCGGCCTCGAGCGACGCGTCCGGGTAGGGCTGCAGCCACGGGACCTCGAAACGGGCGGACGGTGCGGGCGGTTCGAACGGTGCTGCCGGTGCCGGTGGCGGGCGGCGCCGGCCGTCGCGAATCGCGTTGAGGCACCGAGTTGTGGCGATGCGGTAGAGCCACGTGCGCACCGAGGACCGGCCCGCGAAGGAATGCAGACCGCGCCACGCCGCCAGCAGGGTCTCCTGCACCAGGTCGTCGGCGTCGTCGAGCGAGCCGAGCATCCGGTAGCAGTGCACGTGCAGCTCACGTCGGTGCGGCTCGACCAACGCCTCGAACGCCCGCTCGTCTCCCGCGCGGGCGGCCTGCAGCTCAGCGGTGACCACTCCCGAATCCTCACAGATCGCGCCGGAGGTCGTCGACGACCAAGAGTGTGGAGGCCGTGAGCGTTCCGATCCGCGGCGTCCCGGTGTCTGTACTCCTACGAGACCCCGACCCAGGAGGAGTTGTTTTGAGCGCTACACAACCGATCGAGATCGCTCTCGCCTACCACCGGGCCTGGACCGCTGGGGACGTGGACCTGGCCATGAAGTACGTCGCCGAGGACGTCGTGTGCGAGGCGCCGTCAGGCCGGATGCACGGCATGGAGGCGTTGCGCGCGTTCATGGAACCCTTCGCCGGCACGCTCATCTCGTCGGAGGTGCTCGCGGTCCACGGCGACGAGAGTGCCGCGGTGATCATGTACGACACCGCGAACCCGGCCGTCGCCAGCGCCCCGGCCGCCGAGCTGTACCGGGTCCGCGACAGTCACATCACGGCCGTGCGGATCATCTTCGACCGACTTCCGTTCGCGCTTGCCCGTGGCGAGGTGGTGCCGCGCGCTCGATGACCGAGGACCTCGTCAACGGACGGCGTACCGCACGTGGGTGGCGTACTGCGAGCTCCAGGTGCCCAGCACCTCGAGGTCGAGGTCCTTCTCGAATCCGTCGAAGAGCCGTTTGCCGCCCCCCAGCACGACCGGTGCGGTGGAGATCGCGAGCTCGTCGACCACGCCCGCCGTCAGGCCTTGGCGGATCAGGTCGGCACCGCCACCGAGAGACACGGCGCCGTCACCGGCGAGCTCGCGTGCCTTCGCCAGCGCGGCCTCGAAGCCGTCGATGAACAGGAAGCCCGTGCTCGGGTCGGGTTGGTCCTCGGTGCGGTGGGTGAGCACGATCAACGTGCCGGGGAACGGGTTGGTGCCGCCCCATGCGCCCGCGGCGTCGTACATGTTGCGACCGACGATCCCGCAGCCGAGCCCCTCGGTGAGCGACTCGAAGTACTCCCGGTCCGCGCCCTGCATGCCGTCGGTGTCGCGGCCGTCGTCGGCATAGGTCCAGGGCCCGCCCATCACCCAGTAGTGGAGACGCTCGCCCCCGATCCCGAGGCCGTGCTCCGGTCCGTCGTCTCGTCCCACGATGTAGCCGTCGACCGACGTGGTGATGGCTGCGATGACCTTGCCCATGGCTCCTCCTGCGTTCGGGTACAGCGGATCAGACCGACGGCCAGGTGCAGAATCATCGGTCGTGCCAACGCGCGCGCGCCGAACCCCGCCACATCACTTCGGGCGCGAGACCGGCGGATCGCTGTGCGCAGGCACGAGCTGCTCCAGTCCATCCAGGATGAGGTTCAGGCCGAACTCGTACTCATCGCCGTAGTCGTAGCCAGGCTGGAGGACGTGCTCGACGGTCAGTCGGGCCAGGTGCGGGTACTCCTTGGTGGGGAACTGCTGGAGGAAGGCTGTCGCGAGCTCGGACGTCTCCTCCGGAGTGCCGAACGCGAGACTTCTTTCCTGCAGCGCGAAACCGTAGATGTAGCTGTCGAGGGCTGCGAAGGCGTGTGCTGCCATGGGGATCGGCAAGCCGGCTTCAAGCAGGCACTTGATGACTGCGTCGTGGTGTCGCAGGGTTGCCGGTCCAGGTGTGCGACGGGACTCCATGAGTCCGATCGCCCACGGATGCCGGGTCATGACGGTGCGCATCGAGATGGCCCGGTGCCGCATCGCCTCTCGCCACCCGCGCTCGGTGTCGAGCAGTTCGATCTCGCCGAACACCGCGTCGATCATGCCGTCGAGGAGATCGTCCTTGTTCGACACGTGGTTGTAGAGCGACATCGTCCCGCCACCCAGCTCGCGGCTGAGCTTGCGCATGCTGAGCGACTCGATGCCGCTCTGATCGGCGATGTCGGTGGCGGCCCGGAGGAGCTGAGCCCTGGTCCACGGGGCGCGAGGCCCGCCCGAGACGTCTGTCTCCTTCGCCATCGTCCGCCTTCCATTACCTCGGAGCCGCCCAGATGGGCCATTGACGCACGTACACCGTACGCCTAGCGTACACCGTACGCGTACATCGTACGTCGAGGCTGAACGAGACCACCCGCTCCTCGGGCTCCCAGCACTCCCTCGAAGGGAAACATCGTCATGACGAATCGGACCGAGGACCTGCCTGTCCAGCGACACCCGAGCGAGACCGCGCCGTCACGGCATCCCGTCACGTCGGCTCGCTGGTCGGTCCACACCGCCAGTCTTACCGCCGGGATTGCCCTTCTGCTGATGTCTGCCGTCGCGATCCTCGGCAACGTCGTTGTCGTCGCCGGTCTGGTGACGGAAGGTGATGCGGCACGCACGGCAGCCGACATCACTGCCTCCGCCGGATTGTTCCGGCTCGGCATCGTCAGTCTGATCGTGGTGATCGCCCTTGACGTGGTGGTTGCCTGGGCGCTGTACCGGGTGTTCAGTCCCGTGAACGCGAGCCTGTCGCTGCTGGCGGCGGCGATGCGGCTGGTGTACTCGGCCGTCTTCATGGTGGCGATCAGCCAGCTTCTCGGCGTCAGCCGGCTGCTCGGCGACGACGGCAACCGCGCGGTCCTCGGGGCCGAGGTGGTGCAGGTCCAAGCCATGCAGGGGCTGGTCGCCTTCAAGGACATCTGGTACGTGAGTCAGTTCCTCTTCGGCCTCCACCTCGTCCTCATCGGCTACCTGGCCTACCGGTCCGGTTACATCCCCCGGGTGCTGGGCGGGCTGCTCGTGATTGCCGGCCTCGGCTACGCGACCGACAGCCTGGGCGCTGTGCTCTCCGAGAACCCCTGGACCGACATCAGCGCGTTCACCTTCCTCGGCGAGTTCCTGCTGGCTATCTGGCTCGTGATCCGGGCCCGTCGGATCGCCGCCGGCGCCGCCGTGTTGGAAGCCGTGTCGGCTCCCGAGCAGACTTTGGAGGCGGCCAGCGCCTGACAAGCGCGCCGGTCCCAGTCGGGGCCGACTCCGGTGTCAAGCGGTGGCGGATGGGACGGGGCGGCCGGCGGCTCGGAAGTGGTGGCGATGTGACCCAGGGGTCGTGCTGAGCCGTCGACGGAAGGTTCGGTTCATGGTCTCGGGCGTTCCGAAGCCACAGGTCCTCGCGATCTGCTCGATGGTCCTGTCGGTCGTCTCCAACAAGCCGGCAGGCGGACTCGAGGCGAACGGCTTCGACATGGTCCGCCGCAGTTGCACCCACCTCGGACTTGAAGACCCGCGTGAACTGTCGTTCGGACAGGTGGATCTGCCGGGCCAGTGCTGACACAGAGAGGTCATCCGCGAGGTGGTCGCGCAGCCAGGCAAGCAAGTCCCGCACCGGTTTCGTGTCGGCGGCCTGCCCCGCCAGGAGAGCGGAGAACTGCGCCTGGCCACCGGAGCGCTGCAGGTAGACGACGAGCTGCCTGGCGACGGTGGCAGCGGCGCGCTGTCCGTGGTCGTCGGCCACGAGCGCGAGTGTCAGGTCGATGCCGGCGGTGACTCCGGCGGAGGTCCAGACGTTGCCGTCGTGGACGTAGATGGCGTCGGGATCGACGGTCACGGCGGCGTACCTGTCGTCCAGGAGCCCGCACTCGGCCCAGTGAGTGGTCGCACGTCGTCCTTCCAGCAGCCCGGCTGCGGCGAGCACGAACGCCCCGGAGCAGACTGAGGTCACTCGGCGTGCCTCTGCGGCGAGCCGTCGAACGTGGTCAAGCAGTTCGCTGTCGGCGACGACGGCATCCATGTCAGCACCACCGGCCACCATCAAGGTGTCGACGGGATCGGTGACGTCGGCGATCGGAGTCGACGCGAACTCGAGTCCGCAACTGGCGCGCACCGGCCCGCCCTGCGCGGTCACGACGTTGGTGCGGTAGCCGACTTCGGGCAGGAACCGGGTGGCCGTGGAGAAGACCTCGAGAGGGCCGGTGACGTCGAGGATCTGTGCTGCATCGAAGGTCACGATGACGACATCCCGCTCGACAGGCGGCTCGGGCGTCGGCTCGCTCGAGCGCGGGGTCGAGCTGGTCATCGAGGGTCCATGTGTCGAAGGTACGCCGCCGATGCGGTGGCCGACATCGTCAACTACGTGTCCTTGTGCCTGGCACACCCCGGCCACACGCTGAAGACATGAGGTTGCCAACTTGCTCTACCCGGTGGGTTCACCGCAGCGCCACTCCAAGAGGGCCGCGTTCGGGCGAGCTCGTGAGCGCCTCCGACGCGCAAAGGTGCAATTGATGTCTCCGACTCAGAACCTTCTCCCAGACACCCGTATGCCGCTCTCGTCCGAACGGTCACTCCCGTCCGGTCGACCCGCCCCCAGCGGTCGCCGCCGGGTTTCCGAGGCGTTTGTCGGCGCCGGCCTGGCAGCCATCTGGCTCCTGCTCGGACTCATGTCCTGGTTGGGGTTCCTTGGCCTTGTCCTGCTCGGGGTACTGCTGCTGGCAGCGTTCCAGGTCCTGGTTCGGCGCCGGTCCCCGCGGACGCTGCTCGGTCGTGACAGCCTCGGGTTCGCCCGTGGCCGGCCGGGCAAGGTGCTGACCGCGGCGGTCCTGATCGGGATCCCCGTCACGATGGTGCTGCTGTCGGTGAGCGGTGATCGATACGGCCAGTACGCCGACGACAGCTGGAAAGCACTGCTCATGCTCGTCGTCCTCGCCACGACGTACCTCGTCTCTCGCCGTCTCCTGCTCACCGTTCTCGTGGCCGCAACCGTCGTAGCGATCACCTCCTGGGCGTTGGCCCCGAGCCTCGCCACTGCCCGCAACGGGGACCCCGCAGTCCTGGCACACCTCGACCAGCAAGCCGGCTGGGGCATGCTTGCCGGCTACCGCAACGTCGCCGTCGCCGAGATCGACCTGGACGCTCCCCAGCGGGTGCGGCTGGCGGGCATCGGCGCAAACGAGACCACGCCGATGGAAGTCGGATCGATGACGAAGGCGATGACCGGGCTGGTCATCGCGGACGCCGTGCGCCGCGGCGAGATCCGCATGAGCACTCCGGTCTCCACCTACCTGCCGCAGCTGCAAGGCTCACCAGCCGGCACCGTCACCATGCACGAGCTCGTCACCCACACCTCCGGCTACGGCGAGTTCGGTGCCGCGACCCTGCGCCGGGCATTTTGGAAGGCACCACTGGGCCAGAACTTCTTCACCGCCGACAGTGCAGAGATGACTACAGAAATCAAGGCGCAGGAGTTGAGTGGCCGTGGGGCCTTCGCGTACTCCACTCTTGGCTCCGCCACTGCCGGCCAGGCCGTCGCGGCGGCAGCCGGCATGAGCTACCCGGACCTGATGCGCACGCGCTTGTTCGAACCGCTTGGCATGTCTGACACAGCCATCGAAGTAGACCACGCACTCGTCGCCGGCGGAAGCTCGGCGACTGGGCTCCCGGTCCGGCCGTGGGTCATGGATGCCTACGCACCCGGCGCTGCCGCCGTCTCCACCACCGGTGACCTGGCAAGGCTCGCCACCGCGCTCCTCGACGGGACTGCTCCCGGCATGGCCGCCCTGCAGCCGACCACCGCCACGGACCAGTCGAACACCAGCAGCGGAGCCTTCTGGCAGTCTCCACCTGGCAGACCGGTCAGACCATCACCTCGCACGCCGGGCAGACGGGCGGCTACGCCTCATACCTCGGCCTCGACCGCACCAGCGGCAAGGCTGTCATCGTCCTGTCCGACGTGGCCAACGACGCAAGCGACCTCGGCACCCAGCTGCTCGCCCACCGCGACTAGACGGGGAACTCTGAGAGGTGGTCCGACCCTGCGTTCCGTTTGGTGCCCCCGGCAGGATTCGAACCTGCGACGCACGGTTTAGGAAACCGACGCTCTATCCCCTGAGCTACGAGGGCGGCGCATGGCAGAAACCTCACTACAACGCTCGCTGCAACCCCGGCGGACCATGCGGAGCACAGCCTAGTCCACTCGTGCTTCCCTGCACGGGGAGCGTGCGGTCGGGTGATCGGTTGTTCGGCGGTGATGCCTATGCTCGATGCAGCGACTCACCTCGGTGGATGCTGAACGGGAGTGACATGACAATTATTCTGAGCTTCTTGGGCTTTCTCGCCTTCTTGGCCGCGCTCGGGGCGATCTACGATCGGTTCAGCAAGAAACGGCGCCAGCCACTAGCACGCGACGCCGAGCTCCGCGCCCGCGCCACCATCGACTACTACGTGAACGTTCGGGACTCGAACATCCAGTGACGCTCGAGCCAGGGGGCTGCCCTACTCGCAGGCGGTGCCGGTGCTCGGGTTGAGACAGCTGTCGGTGCCGGGACCGCCGTCCAGCCGGTTGACGCCGGAGCCCCCGTCAAGATGATCGTCGCCGAAGTCGCCGAACAGGGAGTCCTTGCCGGCGCCGCCGCGCAGGTCGTCGTTGTCGCCGGACCCGATGAGGGTGTCGTTGCCGCCGCGGCCGTCCAAGCGGTCGTCACCGTCGCCGAAGCTGCCTTGGTCGAAGGTGCCGCCGATGAGCCGGTTGGGTCCGGCGTCACCCCGCAGCACGTCACCCTCGCCGCTGCCCTGCACGTCCTCGATACCTCGGACCTTCACCCGGGTGCGTCCGCCGTAGGGAGACTCGACGTGCCCGGCCCCCAGGGCGAGGTCCAAGGTGACCGCGTCGCAGCAACCCCCGTCGATGTCCTCGGAGTTGAACGTGAGCAGGTCTCGGCCCCCGCGGCCGTCGACGACTGCGCGGTCGCCGTACCCGCCGTAGAAGATGTTGCGCTTGCCGTTGCCGATGAGGGTGTCGTTGCCGTCACCGGTGTAGGCGCCCTCGACATCGGGGTGGATCCGATCGGTGCCGAACCGTCGCCCGTGCGCGACGCCCTGGCTGAGGTTCACCGACACCCGGCTGGTGTGCGAGCCGGAGCCGCCGAAGTAGAGGACGTCGGTGTAATCGACGACGTCGACGCCGGTGCCGCCCGCAACGCGATCGTTCCCGGCGTCCGGGAGGAGGGTGTCGGCGCCGGCATCCCCGAACAGCGCGTCCGAAGCGTTGTCACCCTCGAGTCGGTCATCGCCTGAACCTCCGTGCATCTCGACGCGGCTGGTCCAAGCAAGAAGCCTGTCGTCGTCGGCGCCGCCGTACATCCGGTCGAACCCGCCGTGGTCCTGGTCACCGTCCCGGTTGACGCCGATGAGCGCGTCGGGTCCGGGTCCGCCGTACAGAACGTCGTCGCCGCGGCCGCTGATGACGTCGTCGCGGCCGGGCCCGCCGAGGAGACGGTCCTCCCCGGGGCCGCCGTCGACGTACTCCGATGTCGGATACCCCTCGGAGTCGACGCTATCCGGGTTGTCGCCGCCGCAGATGACGTCGTTTCCCTCGTTGCCGAACAGCGCGTCACGGCCGCCGAGACCCACGATGACATCGCCGCCGGGCGTGCCTTGCAGTACGTCGTCGCCGGCCGTGCCGACGATGGTCGCCACGCGGCCCTGGCAGCGCGGGCCGGCTGTTCGCTCGCGGTGGCTCCGCCCACCAGGCCGGCGCCTGGAGCCGAGACAAGGAGGACCGCGCTCAGAGCGCCGGCGCCGAGGCCGGACAACGGGTGCTTGGTGAACACGGTGAAGATCCCCTCAGCAGGCGGACGGCACGGGAACCGCAGGGCGAGCGCTCCTAGTAGACCTGACGCTTCATGCACCCGAACGTGTTTCAGCGATCCCACCGTCTGTGATCGCCGGCCGTCTCGTGGGCCTCGTCGGACCGCCCCCCGAAGCGTACGGTCGGACCAACGGAGGAGACCCCCATGACCCTTGCTCAAGGAGACCTGAAGCTGCTCGATGACCCCGTGGCACAGCGGTTGCTGGAGTCGCGGCAACCCGCCCACCTGGCCTACACCTGGGGTGACGGCACCCCGCGCGTCGTCCCGATCTGGTTCACCTGGACCGGGGAGGCGATCGTGCTCGGCACCCCGCCGAAGGCGCCGAAGCTCAAGGCGCTGAAGGAGCGGACAGACGTAGCGGTCACCATCGACGACGCCGGAGCGTGGCCTTACCGTGCGCTCCTGGTGCGTGGCAACGCGACCGTCGACCTGCTCGACGACATCGTCCCGGAGTACGCGCAGGCAGCCGAGCGCTACTTCGGCAAGGAGCAGGGCGAAGCGTGGTTGACCCAGCTGCGTGGCCAGCCGATGGCCCGAGTGGCTGTCACCCCCACGTGGGCGGCCGTCCTCGACTTCGAGACGCGGTTCCCGAGCGCCCTTTCCGCATAGGGGTGCACCTGAGGCTCAGAGACGGCCGCTGACGTCATCTCGGACCCTCATCCGTGGCCCCTCGGGATTCACACCGCATGGCACCAAAGGGCAGGTTGTGCCTCTCGTGACGGAAGTAAAGGATGTCTAACGGCGGCTGCTCGCTGCCATCCACGGGAGGGGAAGTCATGTCACGTCGTCTCGTACCACTTGCACTCACGCTGGCGCTGGGGCTCACGCCGGTCGTCGCGGTCACGACCGGAGCCACCGCCGGCCAAGCGGAGCGGCGCGCCGCGCCCTCGCGCACCGTCGACCTGCCCGACGGATGGCAGCCGGAAGGCGTCACGACCGGGCGTAGGGGAAAGGTGTACTCCGGCTCCCTGGCCGACGGCTCGATCCTTCGGATGAACCCGCGCACGGGTAGGACGGTCGTCCTCCCCGACAGCGCAGTCGGCAAGCCGAGTGTCGGACTCGACTACGACAAGCGTCGCCGCGTCCTGTGGGTGGCCGGCGGACCTGAGGGCGAGATCCGCGCCGTCCGTCTCGGCACGGGCGAGGTGCTGCGCACCTACACGTTGCCTGCGGCCGCGAACGACCGCTTCGTCAACGACCTCGTCGTCACGCGGGGTGCCGTGTACGCCACCGACTCCGCCAACCAGGAGCTCGGCGTGGTCGAGCTGCCCGCCGGGCTGAGCCTGCCCGCGTCCGGGCCCGCGACGCTGCTGCCGCTGACCGGCGAGCTCGTCTACCAGGACGGCTTCAACGCCAACGGCATCGTCGAGTCCAACCGTGGCAACTGGCTGGTGCTGGTGCAGAGCAACACCGGCCGGCTGTTCCGGGTGAACGCCACCACCGGCCGGACCCGGCAGATCGACCTCGACGGCCGCCGAGTCCGCAACGGTGACGGCCTGGAGGCGAAGGGCGACCTGCTCTACGTGGTCCGCAACGCCAACAACCGGATCGACGTCTACGACCTGAAGCGCAACGTGCGGTCCGGCGACCGGGTCAAGGTCATCCGGACCCCCGACTTCGACACGCCGACCACCGCGACCGTGGTCCGGCGGTCCCTGTGGGTGGCCAACGCGCGGTTCGGTGTCGACAACCCGGAGACGGCGTCGTACTGGCTGACCCGGGTGGATCGCTGAGTCCTGGGTCACGTCGATTTTCGCTGCGGCGCTGCGTTCGGCATCATGGTGAGCGCGAACCTGGGTACATGACGCCCGTCCCGACGACATCCGTACCCATCCCGCGGCCCGCCTGAGCGGTCCGCGGGCGCTCACCGCTGTCTACGAGCAGGACCTGCATGTCACACACACCCCGCCACCGCGAGGTGGTGCACAAGCACCGCGTGCTTCGGGCCGTCGCCGTCTCCCTGGCCACGGTCCTGGTCATCGCGCTCACGGCGGGGTTCTTCGCCTACCGGCACCTCGACGGAAACATCGACTCGCTGGACGTGGCGGAGGCGTTGGGCACGGACCGGCCCGAGGAGATCATTCCCGAGGACGTCGAGCACAAGCCGCTCAACATCCTGCTGCTCGGCTCCGACACCCGCGAGGGCCAGACCGGCGGGATCGGCGGAGACACGCCCGGTCTGTCCGACACCACGATCCTGCTCCATCTCTCGGCGGACCGGGATCGTGCCTACGGGGTGAGCATCCCGCGGGACCTGATGGTCGAGCGCCCGTCCTGCGTTCGCAAGGACGGTCAGGGCACCGATCCGGGTGGCCTCGACCTCTTCAACGCGGCGTACGCCGTCGGCGGTCCCGCGTGCACGATCAAGACCGTCGAGGAGATGTCGGACGTCCGGATCAACCACTTCGTGGTGGTGGACTTCAACGGCTTCAAGGCGATGGTCGACGCCCTCGACGGCGTGCCGGTCTGCGTGCCGCAGGAGGTCAACGACGACATCGGCAAGATCTACCTGCCGGCCGGCTCCTACGAGGTCAAGGGACAGCAGGCGCTCAGCTACGTGCGGCTGCGGCACGAGCTGTCGGAGAACGGCGACATCGGGCGGATGAAGCGGCAGCAGGCGTTCCTGGCGTCGATGGCCAACAAGGCGATCTCGGCCGGCACCCTGGTCAACCCGGTGCGGCTGTACAACTTCCTCGACGCCGCCACCAACTCGCTGACCACCGACCCCGGGCTGGCCAGCCTCAAGAAGCTCGGCGGGCTCGCCAAGCAGCTCAAGGACATCGGTCTCGACAAGATCCAGTTCCTGAGCATCCCCTTCGAGACCTACGAGCCCGACCCGAACCGACTCGCGCTCGCGCCCGCCGCCGACAACATCTGGGAGAAGCTCCGCGAGGACGAGGCGCTCAGCCGGCGCCAGAGCCTGGGCATCACCACGGCGGCCCAGGACCCGGACGGCGACAAGCCCCCCAAGGCCGGGGCCGGGCCATCGCCCTCCGGCGACGCCGACGCAGAGGCGCGTGCCCAGTCCGCCACCGAGAACGGGCTGTGCGCCTGACGCTGCCGCCGTCCCGCGCGCGGGACGTTGTCCGCTGAGCGGACGTCGCGGCCGGAGATCTGCCGGGAAAACGGTCCGGTGGACTTGCCGTTACCAAGCCGTTATCGGAGACTGGGCACGATGCCGCCGGGTGGGGAGCGCCGCGGTGGAGGGAACGGGGGGTTCCGAGATGAGAGAAGGCCGCGCGTGAAGGTCGCCGTCACCGGTGCCACCGGCGTCATCGGCAGGTCCGCGGTCGCGGAGCTCGTCGCTGCCGGTCACGAGGTCGTCGGCCTGGCCCGCACGCCGGAGAAGGCGGAGCTGCTCCGCTCCCTGGGTGCGACCCCGCGCGTCGGTCGCCTCGGTGACCAGGACTTCCTCGTCGACCTCTTCTCCGGTGCCGACGCGATCGCCAACCTGGCCACCCACGTGCCGGTCGGCTTCGCCGGCGCACTCCCCGGGGCATGGCGCAGCAACGACCGGCTCCGCACCGACGGCGTACGCCGGGTCGTGGAGGCCGCCCGTCTCGCCGGGGTCCGACGCGTGGTGCAGGAGAGCGTCTCCTTCCTGTACGCCGACCAGGGCGACACCTGGGTCACCGAGGGGTCTCCGCTCGACATCACCCGAGCCACCGAGCCGGCCTCCGTGGCCGAGGCCCAGGTGCAGGACTACGTGTGCGACTCCCGCGTCGGTGTGGTCCTGAGGTTCGGGTTCATCGTGGGCAACGACCCGATGACGTGCTGGCAGCTCAAGGCGGCCCACCAGGGACGGCCGATCGGATCCGGCGACCCGGACGGTTGGCTGCACCCGGTCCACACCGATGACCTCGGCACCGCGGTCGTCGCCGGCCTGACCGCACCGAGCGGCGTCTACAACGTCGGCGCCGAGCCGGTCCGCCGCGCCGACTACGTGCAGGCGTTCGCCGACGCGGTGGGCCGGACGAGCCTCTCCTTCATGAGTCCCCTGTTGACGCGGCTCGCCGGCGGCCGCGCCGAGCCGATGACCCGGTCACTGCGCGTCTGCAGCGACCACTTCACGGCCTCGACGGGCTGGACGCCGAGCCGGCGTCGCCTCGACGCCTCCTGGCTGCACAGCCTCGCGGTCACCCAGGTGCTCCGGTGAGCGACCGGTCCGAGCCGCTGGACGACGCCGCCCGCGAGGCCGAGCGTCGCAAGCGTCTCGCGGACGTGTTCGGCGACGTACTCCCTGACGGTACGTCGGACGACCGCGACCACGGGCCGGGACGCAGCGAGGGCGGCACCGACGACTGGCTGCGTCGTCAGGTGCCGCCCCATCACGGCTGAGCCGGAGCTCCCGGCGGAGGATCAGATGGCCGGACCGCCCGTGCGCTGCGCCAGCAGGTCCCTGATCTCGGTGAGCAGCGCCACGTCGGCGGGCTCGCCCGGCTCCTCGGTCGGGAAGAAGCGCTCCTTCGCCTTGGTGTAGGGCAGCACGACGGCGAAGTAGACGACCGCCGCCACCACCAGGAACGTCAGCAGTGCGTTGAGGAAGGCGCCGCTGAGCGTGGACCCGTCGAACACGTCGTCGAGCCCCGGGATGAGGCTCATCAACCACGCCGTGAACGTGCTCACCACGGTGGCGAACGCGAGGGCGATGATCAGGCCCACGGCGATCTCCACCAAGCTGCCGCGGAGCAGGAAGTTCCTGAAGCCGGTCATGCGATGTTCCCCTGTCTGTGACGGCCCTCGCGGGCCTGCAGATGAACGGATACCGCGCACGCTAGCGAACAACCGTCGCCGTGAGGAACGACGCGACCGCGTGCCCCGCGAGCTCCCGCGCGGTGTCCGGCGGCACCGCGACCACCAGAAGGGCCCCCGTCGTGAGGTCGGACGCCGACCCGGGCCCAGCGCGCGGGATCGCGATGACCGGCACCGCGGCGGCCACCTCCACCGGCGCGACCTCGCCCTGCGGGTCGGCCGCGATCAGGCTGACCCGGTCGCCGACGCGCAGCAGCCGCACCGCGTCGGGGTCGCCGATCCGCACCGGTGCCGCGACCTTGCCGGGGTAACCGGCCAGCAGGTCCGGGGCAACGAGCCGCGCGTCGGTGAGGGGCTCGCCGGCGCGGATCGGACCCGTGGTCGTGCGGCCGACCGCGGCGGCCGGTCGCGGCAGTACCCCGGCCGGCACGCTGTCGGGGACGAACTCCACCGGCACCAGGTCGTCGGCGGCCAGGACCGCGCCCGCCGGCAGGTCGCGTGCGGCGGTCAGAACCGCGACCGTGGGCAGGGGCGGGGCCGCGTTGGCGCGCACCGCGACGAGCACAGCCAGTCCGGCCAGCAGGGCCGCCAGGATCCGGCGTCGGGCGAGCACGGCGCGGCGGAGCCGACGAACAGGGCGGAGGAGGACGGTGGGGCGACGGGCTGGGCGACGGGCTGGGCTCATCCCCCGAGGCTAGGAAGGTTCTGGCAGCGGCGTCGGAGCTCGTCCACAGGCGTCCCGAGCCGGGGCGGGTCAGGCCGCGGGGGACTCGGTCTTTGCGGGTGTCTTCGCCGGGGTCGTGGTGGTCGTGGCCGAGCCGGCGTCGCCCGGCTTCGACGAGGAGGACTCCTTCGACCCGTCCGACTTGTCCGCCGTGGCGGCGCTCGGCGTCGCCGTTGGAGCGGCTGTCGGTGCGGTAGAAGCCGGAGCCCTTGAACACGACACCGACCGCGTTGAAGACCTTGCGCAGCCGACCCTGGCACTCCGGGCACACGGTCAGCGAGTCCTCGCTGAAGCTCTGGAACTGCTCGAAGGCGTGGTCGCACGCGGTGCATGCGTACTGGTAGGTCGGCACGGGTCCTCCACAGATCCTGGCACTCGGGTGCTTCGACTGCTAATTATGACCAACGCAACCGCGATTCGTAAACTTCCCGCCCGGCGCCGGGCCGCGGCCGGCCGCCCGGCACAATGTCCGCCGTGCCCGACACCTCCACCGCCGCCGCGTCCGCCGACGTCGAGACCCGGGCCGACGAGGGCTCCGACGCGGGCGGTGCACCGGGCCCGGCGGCGCGGTTCCGGGCCTGGCCCCGTGCCGGTCGGTGGGCGGCGTACGTCGCGGTCGTGGTCGTCCTGGTGCTGATCGCCGGCCTGGTCGCCGGGGTGGTGGTCGTCCGCAAGTCGTTCCCGCAGACCGGCGGTGAGATCTCCGTCCCGGGGCTCGACGGTGAGGTCGAGGTGGTCCGCGACGCGCAGGGCATCCCGCAGGTGTACGCCGAGACCAGCCACGACCTCTTCTACGCCCAGGGCTTCGTCCAGGCGCAGGACCGGTTCTACGAGATGGACGTCCGCCGACACATCACGGCCGGGCGGCTCTCGGAGATGCTCGGCGAGGATGCGCTCGAGACCGACAAGTTCATCCGCACCATGGGATGGCGCCGGGTCGCCGAGGAGGAGCTGTCGATGCTCGAGCCGGAGACGCTCGCCTACCTCGAGGCGTTCAGCGACGGCGTCAACGCCTACATCGACCAGCACACGCCGTCCGAGATGTCGCTGGAGTACTCCGCTGCTCGCGCTCAACGGTCTCGACTACACCGTCGAGGAGTGGACCCCCGCCGACTCGGTCGCCTGGCTCAAGGCGATGGCGTGGGACCTGCGCGGCAACATGGAGGACGAGGTCACCGGGCGATCATGGCCGGCCGGCACAGCGAGGCCGACATCGCCGAGCTGTTCCCGCCGTACCCCTACGACCGGCACCGCCCGATCGTCGAGCAGGGCGCCGTCGTCGACGGCGTCTACGAGCAGGGCGCCGAGCAGGGCGGCACGCGCAGACCGTCGCGACCGCCGTACGACGACGCGGTCGTCGCGGCACTGGAGGAGCTGCAGGCCGGCATCGACGCGATGCCCGAGCTGATGGGGCACGGCGACGGGATCGGCAGCAACGGGTGGGTCGTCGACGGTGAGCACTCCACGACCGGGCAGCCGATCCTCGCCAACGACCCGCACCTCGGCATCTCGGTGCCGGGCATCTGGTACCAGATGGGCCTGCACTGCACCGAGGTCAACGAGGAGTGCCCGTTCGACGTCACCGGCTTCACCTTCGCCGGTCTTCCCGGGGTGGTCATCGGGCACAACCGCGACATCGCCTGGGGATTCACCAACCTCGGCCCCGACGTGGTCGACCTCTACCTCGAGAAGATCGAGGGTCAGCGCTACGAGTACGACGGTCGCACCCGCCGTCTCGACCTGCGCGACGAGACCATCGAGGTGCTGGGTCGCGACGAGCCCTTCACCTTCACGGTGCGGTCCACCCGCCACGGGCCGCTGCTCTCCGACGTCTCCGCCGAGCTGAGCACGGTCGGCGCCAACTCACCGATCGAGCGACGACGCCCCGGAGCGGGGCAACGGCTACGGGGTCGCCATCTCCTGGACCGCTCTGCAGCCCGAGCAACACCGCGGATGCGATCTTCGGGATCAACACGGCCGGCAACTGGGACGACTTCCGCGCCGCGGCCGCAGACTTCGCCGCGCCGTCGCAGAACATGGTGTACGCCGACCGTGAGGGCCACATCGGCTACCAGGCGCCCGGCCTGATCCCGATCCGCAAGTCCGGCAACACCGGTGACTACCCCGCCGAGGGCTGGCTCCCGTCCGACGACTGGACCGGCAAGTACGTCCCGTTCGACGCGCTGCCCAGCGTCCTGGACCCCGACGACGGCTTCGTCGCCACCGCCAACCAGGCCGTCACCGGTCCGGACTACCCGTACTTCCTGGGCGACTCGTGGGCCTACGGCTACCGCAGCCAGCGGATCGTCGAGCTCCTCGAGCGCAAGGAGAAGCTGAGCGTGGCCGACATGGAGGCGCTGCAGCTCGACGACCGCAACGGGTTCGCCCCGACGATGGTGCCGTACCTCCTCGACGTGCTCATGCCGTCGGAGTACCTCGGTGCCGGCCAGCGCCTGCTCCTCGGCTGGGACTTCGAGCAGGATGCCGACTCGGCCGCCGCGGCGTACTTCAACGCGGTCTGGGACAAGACCCTGGAGCTCACCTTCCACGACGACCTCCGCGAGGCGGTCTGGCCCGACGGCGGTGGACGCTGGTTCGAGGTGATGCGCACCCTGCTCGCGGACCCGACCAGCCACTGGTGGGACGACGTGTCGACCGAGGGTGTCGTCGAGACCCGCGACGACATCCTGGCCGCCGCGATGGCCGACGCCCGGGACGACCTGGTGCGGCGGCAGTCGCGGCGCGCGGTCGACTGGACGTGGGGACACCACCACCGGCTGAACCTCGAGAACGAGACGGTCGGGCAGTCACCGGTGGGCCTGGTGCAGTGGCTGTTCAACCGCGGCGGCTACGAGGTCGGCGGCGGCGGCGAGATCGTCAACGCCACCAAGTGGGACGCGGCCACTGACTCGTTCGAGGTCACGGCGGCTCCGTCGATGCGGATGGTGGTCTCGATGGCCGATCTCGACGACTCGCGGTGGGTGAACCTGACCGGGGTATCCGGCCACGCGTTCAACGACCACTACGTCGACCAGACGAAGCTGTGGGTCGAGGGCCGGTCACTGCCGTGGTACTTCACCCGCGAGGCGCTCGACGAGACCGCCGAGCAGACCCTCACTCTCCGCCCAGCACCCTGACCCCCGACGGCGTGGCGACCGCGTTGACCCGACGGTCGTGAGGCGCGGCCGGGACCCGGTCGACGATCTCCTCGTCGAACAGCAGCGCGCACACCGGAGTGCCCACCGGCACCCGGGTCAGCGCCCGGTCGTAGCAGCCGCCGCCGCGGCCCAGCCTCAGGCCCGTCGGGTCGACCGCCAGCCCGGGGACGAGCACCACGTCGGCGCGGGCGATCGCCTCGACGCCGAGGGTGGGACCGGCCGGCTCCAGCAGGCCCATCCGCGCGGGCACCAGCGCGTCCGGACCGTCGTACCGCGCCCAGTCGAGGTCCTTGTCGGGGAGCACCACCGGCAGCAGCACGTGTCGGCCCGCCTCGTGCAGCCGCTCGATCAGCGGACCGGTGCCCGGCTCCTGACCGATCGAGACGTACGCCGCCACGGTCGCCGCCCGGCGGACCTCCGGGAGGGCCAGCACGTGCTCAGCGATCGCGCGGGCGGCCTCGCCGACCTCGAGCAGCGACCGGCGCCGCCGCGAGGTCAGGAGCTGGTCGCGCAGGGCGATCTTGGCGCCGTCGACCGCACCCGCACTCATGGGGCGAGCCTACGGGGGCGCGGTGGTCGAGCCCGTCGAGACCCGGGTGTGGTCGACCCGTCCCCGGTGGTCGAGCCCGTCGAGACCCGGCCACCCGAGCAGAACTCGAGGAGCCCGCTAGATTCGCCCCATGAGCGACGAGGGACTGCGGCTGGCTCGGGACAAGATGGCCGCCGCCGGTGTCGACCCGGTGGCCATCGACGTGTTCGCCCACTACTACCGGCTGGTCGAGAGCGGCGAGACCGGCATGGTGCCGGAGTCGACGATCGAGCCGATGGACATGCAGTCGCTCGCGGACGTCGACGTACCCGACGACGTCGCCCGCGAGGCAATCGCCGGCACGGCGGTGATCAAGCTCAACGGCGGCCTCGGTACGTCGATGGGCATGGACCGCGCCAAGTCGCTGCTCGAGGTGCGCGACGGGCTGAGCTTCGTCGACATCATCGTCCGTCAGGTGCTGGCGCTCCGGAAGCAGCACGACGCGGCCCTTCCGCTGATCTTCATGAACAGCTTCCGCACGTCCGACGACACCCTCGCCGCGCTCGAGCGGTACCCGGACCTGGTCTCGACGGGCTCGACCACCGGGGGTGCGGGCTCGACCACCGGGGGTGCGGGCTCGACCACCGGAGGTGCGGGCTCGACCACCGGGGGTGCGGGCTCGACCACCGGGGGAGCCGGCTCGACCACCGGGGGAGCGGGCTCGACCAACGGGGGTGCGGGCGGCCTGCCGCTGGAGTTCCTGCAGAACAAGGAGCCCAAGCTCCGGGCCGACGACCTGACCCCGGTCGAGTGGCCGGCCGACCCCACCCTGGAGTGGTGCCCGCCCGGGCACGGCGACATCTACACCGCGCTTCGCGGCACCGGACTGCTCGACCGGCTGATCGAGGCGGGCTTCAAGAGGGCCTTCGTGTCCAACTCCGACAACCTCGGCGCGGTCCCGGACCCTCGGGTGGCCGGCTGGTTCGCGGCGTCGGGGGCGCCGTTCGCCATCGAGGCGGTCCGTCGTACCCCGTCGGACCGGAAGGGCGGGCACTTCGCGATCCGCAAGTCCGACGGCCGGATCGTGCTGCGCGAGACCGCGCAGACGCTCGAGGAGGACCAGGACGCGCTCGGCGACCTCGACCGGCACCGCTACTGCTCCACCAACAACCTGTGGTTCGACCTCGAGGCCATGCGGGCCGAGCTCGACCGGCGAGACGGCATCCTCGGGTCTCGCGCTGATCACCAACACCAAGAACGTGGACCCGTCCGACCCCGCCTCACCCGAGGTCATCCAGATCGAGACCGCCATGGGTGCTGCGATCGAGGTGTTCGACGGGGCCACCACGATCGAGGTCTCCCGCGACCGGTTCGTCCCCGTGAAGACCACCAACGACCTGCTGGTGCTGCGCTCGGACTGCTACGAGCTCACCGACGACTACGTGCTCGACCTGGTCGCCGACCGGGTGCCGTTCGTCGACCTCGACCCCTCCCACTACAAGCTGGTCGACGACTTCGACGCCCGCTTCGGCGAGGGCGTCCCCTCGCTGCGGGAGGCCGAGCAGTTCGTCGTCAACGGCGACTGGTGGTTCGGTCCCGGCGTCACCGTGGTCGGGGAGGCGGTCCTCGACGACCTCGGGACGTCCCGCGTCGCACCGGGGGCGACGCTGGGCTGAGGGTCAGGGCGTGTTGGGGAAGACTCGGCCGTCGCGCAGCAGGCCACGGGGTTTCCCAACATGTCCTAGGGTTCGACGCATGGCCGTCTCCTCCCTGATGCCGACCGACCGGCTCAGCACCGTCGACGAGCACGTCGAGCGGATCGTGGAGTCGCTGCGGCCACTGCCGCCGTACGCCCAGCCGTTGCTCGAGGCCCTGGGCCTGCCGGTCTGCGAGGACATCACGGCCACGATGGACCTGCCGTCCTTCGACAACTCCGCGATGGACGGCTACGCCGTCTACTTCGACGACGTCGCGACCGCCTCGCCCGACCACCCCGTCCACCTGCCGGTGGTGGGAGAGATGGCCGCCGGGCAGACCAAGCTCTTCGCGCTGTCGCCCGGCACCGCGGTGCGGATCATGACCGGGGCGCCGGTGCCGCAGGGCGCCGACTCTGTGGTGCCGGTGGAGTGGACCGACGGCGGCGTCGCCAACGTGCGGATCACCCAGGCGCCGCAGCGCGGGCAGCACGTGCGCTACCAGGGCGAGGACGTACGACGCGGGGACGTGCTGCTCGAGGACGGCGCGGTGCTCGGGCCGCGCCAGCTGGGGCTGCTCGCCTCGGTGGGTCGCTCGCAGGTGCAGGCCCGGCCGCGCCCGCGGGTGGTGATCATGTCGACGGGGTCGGAGCTGCGTGAGCCCGGTGCGGGCCTCGACCACGACAGCATCTACGACGCCAACTCCTACATGCTCGCCGCCGCCGCCCGGGCCGCCGGCGCGATCGCCTACCGGGTGGGAATCGTCTCCGACGACCCGCAGGAGTTCCGCGACGCGCTCAGCGACCAGCTCGTCCGGGCCGACCTCGTGGTGACCAGCGGCGGGGTCAGCAAGGGCCAGTACGACGTGGTCAAGGAGGTGCTCGCCGAGCTCGGCACCGTGTCGTTCGGCGAGGTCGCGATGCAGCCCGGCAAGCCGCAGGGGTTCGGGTTCGTCGGCGAGGACTCGACCCCGATCATCACGCTGCCCGGCAACCCCGTCTCGTCGTACGTCTCGTTCGAGGTGTTCGTGCTGCCGGCGATCCGCCGGATGATGGGCAAGGTGCCCTACCGTCGGCCGAGGGTCAGAGCCCTGCTGTCCAAGGGGATGACGTCGATCAAGGGTCGTCAGCAGTACGCCCGCGGCTGGTTCGAGATCGACGGCAAGGGCGCACACGTGACGCCGGTCGGCGGCCACGGCTCGCACCTGATGGGCGACCTCTCGGACGCGAACTGCCTGATCGTGCTCGGCGCCGACGTCACGTCGGTCGAGGCGGGGGAGCAGGTCCAGGTGCTCGTCCTCGACCGGGACTTCTGATGGCCGACCCGAGCGAGCCTCGGCTCACCCACGTCGACGAGACCGGCGCCGCGCGCATGGTCGACGTCTCGGGCAAGGGCGTGACCAGCCGGCAGGCGGTCGCCACCGGCAGGGTGCTGGTGTCCGCCGCCGTGGTCGGACTGCTCCGCGGCGAGGGCGTGCCCAAGGGCGACGCGCTCGGTGTCGCCCGGGTCGCCGGCATCATGGCCGCGAAACGAACCCCCGACCTGGTGCCGCTGTGCCACCCGCTCGCGATCTCGGGAGTGACCGTCGACCTCGCCGTCGCCGACGAGGCGGTCGAGATCACCGCCACCGTGCGCACGACGGACCGCACCGGCGTGGAGATGGAGGCGCTGACGGCGGTCTCGGTTGCTGCGTTGACCGTGGTCGACATGGTCAAGGCCGTCGACAAGGCCGCGGTGATCACCGACGTCCGGGTGGAGTCCAAGACCGGCGGCAAGTCCGGCGACTGGTCGCGGGACGACGCATGAAGGCGACGGTGATCGCCGCCTCCAACCGGGCGGCCGCCGGCGTCTACGAGGACACCACCGGCCCCTTGATCGTGAAGGCCCTAGCCGACGAGGGCTTCGACGTCACCGGCCCCGTCGTCGTACCCGACGGGGACCCGGTCGCCCAGGCGATCCGGGAGGCCGTCGACGCCGGAGCCCGCGCGGTGATCACCACCGGCGGCACCGGGCTGACTCCCACGGACCGCACCCCCGAGGTCACCCGGTCCCTGCTGGACCGGGAGGTGCCCGGCATCGCCGAGGCGATCCGCGCCCACGGCATCGCCCAGGGGGTGCCCACGGCGGCGCTCTCGCGCGGTCTGGCCGGTGTCGTCGGCCGGGCGCTCGTGGTCAACCTGCCCGGTTCGCGCGGCGGCGTGAAGGACGGTCTCGCGGTCGTCGTGCCGGTCCTGCGGCACGCCGTCGAGCAGATCGTCGGGAGCGACCACTGACCAGGCCGTGGCGGGTCGAGCTCCGCGCGGGTCGCGTGGGGGTGAGACCCCTGCTCATGTCGGACGCCAAGGCGTGGAGCGAGGTACGCCGGCGCAACGCCGCCTGGCTGACGCCGTGGGAGGCGACCGTCCCGCCGGGAGACCGCACCGCGCCCAAGACCTTCCGCGGCCTCGTCCGGGACCTGCACCGACAGGCCCGCGACCGGCGCGCACTGCCCTTCGCGGTCACCGTCGACGACCGGTTCGCCGGGCAGCTGACGGTCACCAACATCACCGGCGGCTCGGCGAGGTGGGCGCAGATGGGCTACTGGATCGACGAGCGGTACGCCGGCCAGGGCGTGATGCCGACCGCGGTCGCGCTGGTCACCGACTACTGCCTCTTCGAGCTCGGTCTGCACCGGGTCGAGGTGGCGATCCGTCCGGAGAACACCGCCAGCCTGCGCGTCGTCGAGAAGCTCGGGTTCACCGAGGTCGGCTACGCCAAGGGCTACCTGCACATCGACGGCGACTGGCGCGACCACCGGCTCTTCGCGTTGACCGTCGAGGAGTGCCAGGGCGGCGTGCTGCGCCGGTACCGCCAGGGCGGCGCCGCGGCCGGGAACCTCTGATCACACCAGTCACAGGAGACATCTGGCGACACACCGGGCCGCCTGCGGGGCGGGAGTGCGGAGCGCTCCTATCGTTCCCCTCGTGGACCTGTCTGGAGTCATCTTCGTCGTGCTCGCCCTCGCGTGGGCCGTCTACCTGATTCCCAAGGCGCTCAAGCACCACGACGAGGTGGCGCGCACCCGGTCCGTCGACCGGTTCTCCCGGTCGATGCGGGTGCTCGCGCGCCGGGAGCCGGTCAGCCGCAGCGACGCCCGGCTCGTCGTCTCGCCGGCGCGGGCGGCCGACAACCCGCGGGTGCTGGCCCCGACCCGGCGTACCCCGTCACCGGCGGCCCGTCGCGCGGCTGCGCGAGCAGCGGCCCGCCGGCGTCGTCGCATCCTCGGTCTCCTGGTCCTCGCCTCGCTCGTCGTCATCGGGCTGGCGGCGTTCGCGATCATCCCGTGGTGGTCGGTCGCGATCCCGGTTGTGCTCACCTTCCTGTTCCTGCTGCTGTGCCGCACCCAGGTGCGCCGCGCCCGCGACGCGACGTGGGAGGCCGACCTGGCGACCGCGATCGAGGAGGAGGAGCCGGTGCGGGTCGAGCCGACCGTGCCGGCCGTTCGCAACGCCCAGGGCTTCGAGGAGGTGGCGCCGGAGGAGGACACGATGGCGATCCCGGTCGCCGTCCTCGACGCGGTCGCGGTGCCCACCGTCGACGGCGGGTCGCTGTGGGACCCGCTGCCGGTGACGCTGCCGACGTACGTCACGAAGCCGAAGGCCCGCCGCACCGTCCGCACCATCGACCTGTCGGAGCCCGGCACCTGGAGCTCGGGCCGCTCCGAGGACGACACGCAGCTGGTCGCCGAGCAGGTGCAGCCGGCCACCTCCGCCGCCCAGGCGGACGCCGACGAGGCAGCCGTCGAGCAGCAGCGCGCCGTCGGATCCTGATTCGGCGGCTCCCGCATCCGGCTGGTATCTTTTCTGCTCGCGCCGGTTCGTCCGGCGCACTGGGGCTGTGGCGCAGTTGGTAGCGCGTCTCGTTCGCAATGAGAAGGTCAGGGGTTCGAATCCCCTCAGCTCCACCCCGCCGAAACCCCGTCTCACCTGCGGAAACGCCGCGACGCGAGGCGGGGTTTCTCGTTGTCATTCGGCGCCCCTTCGGTCCCGCGCACCCCCCGCGCCCCCCGGAGCGTTCAGACGCTCCAGCCCGGCCCGGTCCGCGGACGAGCCGAGGTGGTGCAGGTAGATGTTCGTCGTGGCGATCGAGGCGTGCCCGAGCCAGGCCTGAACCGTCACGGGATCCACACCCTTGGCCAGCCACAGGCACGCTGCGGTGTGCCGCAGGTCGTGGATCCGGCGGCCGGGGGCGACCGCGCGACCAGGCGACGGAGCGCTTGACGGCCGTGGCGTGCAGCTGGTGGCCGGTCCGGGTGGTGAACAGCAGCTCGCCCGGCCCCTTCTGCTCGGCGCAGTCCTGGACCAGCGGGAGGACCCGGTCGCCGACGGGAACCCGGCGCGTCTTGCCGGACTTCGTCACCTTCGCCTCGACCCCCTCGGGAGCGGCCCGGCTGACCAGCAGCACCGCCATGGGCACCCGGACGAAGTCGCGCACGCGCACCTCGCGCAGCTCCGACCACCGCAGACCGGTCCAGCCGGCGATCAGCAGGATGTCTGCCAGTCGCTCGTCCCTGGCCCGCACCGCGGCGTAGAAGGACTCGAGCTCGTCCTCGGCGAACGGTCGGATCTCGGTCCGCACCCCGCGGCCCTTGGGGACCCTGGTCGACGTGACCGGGTTGGCCACGATGAGTCGCTCCCGGACCGCCCAGGCGAAGAAGGCGGACAGCGACGCCCGGAAGCGCCGCACTGACGACTCCGCCAGCCCGGAGCGGTTCAGCGCGATCAGCGCCCGCGTCACCTCACGATCGGTGACCGCACCGATCTGCAGCGCCGCCAGCGCGGGGGGCACCAGCCGCGATCAGAGCCCGGTCCGAGACGAACGTCTTGCGGGCGACCGAATGCTCGCGTTCCCGCAGCCACTCCGGGAGCAGGACGCGAACGGTCCGGCGACCGGCACGGGGGTCGACTCCGCCGGCCGATCGCCGCCCGCTCCCGGGCAACCCAGGCCAGCGCTTCCCGCCGGGTGTCGAACGTCCGGCTGGCCACCTGCTGGCGGCCCGACTTGACGACGCCTCGCCAGCGACCGCCCGGGGTCTTCCGGACGCTCATGCCGCGTTCCGCTCGAGCCACTCCAGGATGTCCTGTTCGCGGTACCGCGGACATCGCTTTGCCCAGCCAGTAGACCCGGGGGCCGACTCCCCGCGCCCGCCAGCGGCTCAACGTCGAGGGGCTGACGCCCAAGCGCTTCGGCGACCTCGGTCGAGGTAAGCATCCGCGGCAGTCGACCGACGTCGACCATCGGTTCCTTCTGTCTCATCGATCTCGTCCCTTCTCTCGTTGTTGGCGGGCAAGTGCGGCGTGCTCCTGGTCGTACTCGCGGGCGCGTGCGGCGGCGGCGAGGGCGAGGATGCGTTCGGCTTCGGTGGCCCAGCCGGTGCCGAGGTACTGCCAGGAGCCGACGACCAGGGTGGTCTCGTCGTGGTCGTCGGCGAGGAGGTCGGCCTCGAGCGCGGTCAGGTCGAGGGGCCGCCCGGCGGACCGTGCTTCGGCGATGAGGGCCTGGGCGCGCCGGCGGGCCCGACGCAGGGCGCCGAGGGTGACCGAGTAGCGGCGCGACTTCGACGCGAAGTGGCCGCGGAACCCGAGCATGTGCGCCCACTTGCCGAGCAGCTGGTACGGCGACCCGGCCCCGGTGGCCTCGGCGTGGCGGTGGGCGCGGGTGGCGAGCTGCCGGACGGTGTCGCGGATCGCCTGGTGGTGGGGGTTGGTCGGTGACGCCGGTGTCGGTGGCGGACTTGGTGGCGTACTTCGCCAGGTAGCCGGCGACCTGCTCCGGGACAGGGCCCGGTCGGGGTCGTCGGTGCGCCTCGCGGTGCGGACCGGGCGGGCGTCGAGCTGGCGGCCGAAGGCGAGCACCCGCGCCGGGTCGTGGTCGTCGACGCCGGGCACTCGGAGCCGGACCACGGCCGTGGTGGCCCGGACGAGCGCGGCGAGCCGGGGTCCGTCGACAGAGTCAGGGGCGGGGGCGAACCCGTCGGCGGTCCGGGGGCCGTCGAGGCGGATCAGGGCGTGGAAGTGCACCACGCCGCGGAGCTGGTACTCGGCGACCTTGGCGTACTGCACCGTGGCGACCTCGCCCAGCCGGTCGGCCGGTATGCCGAGGGTGTGGGCCAGGGCGCGGCGCAGGGCGATGGTGAACCGTCGCCACAGGTCCGGTGCCCACCACTGCCACACCACCTGCGAGGCGTAGTCGTAACACTCCGGGCACAGCGGCTGCCCGAGCAGCGGATCCCCATCGGGATGGGCGGTGTGGCAGGTCGCCGGCCGCCCATGAGCGCAACGGATCGAGCCGCGGGTGTGCGGGTGGCACCGGGTGCCGGTGTCCCGGCGGCCGTGCACGGCACCGAACGACGGAGCGGTAAGGGTGGCGAACACCAACGGGTTCTCACCCACCGACGCTGGAACGGTCTTGCCACCGACCACGCCGGCGCGGATCAGGTGGAACATGTCCGCGGCATACAACCGCGAACACGACGGGCACACCGTCGCCCGGCGGTTCCCGCACCGCACATGGGTGACCCCGAGCGGGGCGGTGTCACTGGCGTAGGAGTCGACGACCTCCCCGGTGGCCGTGTCGATGGTGTCGCTGTGGCCGCGGAGCCGGATCGGGTGGGCGCAGTTCCCGACCCGGGCGAGGGCGTCGGCGTATCCGTCGAACCGCGTCGTGTCGGTGAGCAGGTCGAGCAGCTCGCCCCGGTCCCGGCTGGTCAGCTCCGGCACCCCGTCCCAGGTCGCCGGGGAACGGCCGGCGGTCAGCGCCGGGACCAGGTCGGGCATCAGGTCCAGGGCGGTGGTCAGCGCGGCGTGGCGGCTTCGCATGCTCACCGTTCTCACCACCCAGGGGGTGTGCCGTGCGGGCTGTGTTGCGGTCCCGCCGCACGGCACACCCGGTCCGGGAGGTCCGTGAACAACTGGTGAAGCAGATGTCTCGACCCGGGACCGCAGCATCGAGACAGCAGACAACGTCTGCAGCGGACTCAATTCTGTGTCAGGTCTGGTCTCGTACGGCGTCTCTATGTCTGCGGCCTCAGGCGGCCAGGTGGGGAGCCGACCCCCAGGGGAAATGCCCCGTGTTCAGTTCGGTTCTCGCCTTCGTTGTGGAGTTGCCCGCTTACCATCCAAGTTGGCACACGCCACCGACATTCCGGGACGGCACGCCGTGCAGGTCGCGGCGACTTCCGACATCTCCCGTTCACTGGGCGATGAGCGGACGTCGGCTGCGGCGACGCCCCCTGCCCACAGCACGGCCGCGACTGACCCGGCGATGGTGCATATCGATTATCAATGTTATCGTTCATCGATAACTTCGATTGCCTGGAGGCCAGCATGGTCACGTCGTCCACCTCCCGGGCCGTGCGCGCGGCGCGCGCCATCACCATCGCTCTCTTGGTTCTCTCAATCGGGTTCACCGCACTCGTCCTCGTGTCAGTCGTGACGGGCCTGTTTCGCCAAGGCGACTCGTTGCTGTACGGCGACTCCATCACCGTCCCCATGCAGGTGTCGGCCGACGACCTTGGCCAGTTGCCGGACGGGATCTCCGCAGACGACTGGCTCGACGTCGACGTCACGATCCAAGATCCGACCACGTCGCAGATGCTTCTGAGATCCGCGCAGGACCTCGGCCCGGCGGTCGTGATCGTCTGGGCTCTCTGGTTGCTGGCCGCAGTCCTGAATGCGGCTGCACACGGCGATCCGTTCGGGCACGACAACGCCCGGCGCTTCCGCAGTCTGGCAGTTCTTCTGATCGTCGGAGGGTTCGCGCTCAACATGTTGAACTACGCGGTGCTCAACGCGTTCTTCACGCAGGTGCCCGAGTATCCCTCCATTGACCTCGCGGCCGGACCGTTCACGCCACTCCCTGTGGGCATGCTCATGGGCGGCCTGGTCGCCTTCGCGCTGGCCGCGGTCTTCGCCGACGGCGCACGGCTGCGCGAGGACGTCGAAGGGATGGTCTGATGCCCGGGGATGGACACGCCATCGTTGTTCATCTGGACGAGATGCTCCGCGCCAGGGACATGACACTCACCGAACTCTCATCTCGCGCGGACATCACGATCGCCAACCTGTCGGTCCTCAAGAACGACCGCGCCCGCGCTATCCGATTCTCGACCCTTACCGCCCTGTGCGCGGTCCTCGATTGTCAACCGGGGGATCTGATCAGCTATGCGCCGGGCCAGGACTGAGCGCAGCCTCCGGGCGCGCACGGGTTTCGGAGTTCGAGGCCACACAGCCCTGAGCGCTCGGCCCGTCGTAGGCGAAGTGACTAGACGTCCGGACATGGCCGCTGTCCGCGCCGTCATGCCGAATGGGACGGACGTGCCCGACCATAAGTGATGGCGCCATGCGCCGAACCTCAGGCTGTCATTTGGTTCCGCAGTTGGTGGGATGGTCAATGCAACACGAGGACCGTCCCCCAGAAGTCAGCCTCGCAACCGCCTACGGAGGAGACTGACGATGATGAGGGCTGATCCGGCGACTGTGAACACAAACCCGCCGCCGGTGAAGGCACGGCTCCATTCGCCGGGCGCGAGGGCTCCAATGAAGAGCATGGCTACTCCCAGCACGCAAACGGTGATCTCACCGCGTAGTGCGCTGATCATCTCCTGAGGCTAATGGGACTCCGGCCCGACGTCACAGGGCTGCCTGGCCGGCCCCGATCGCGGGCCCTACCTACACCCGGGCTTCGCCAGCCTCGGCCGATCCGTCAAATGGTCCGGTACGCGCGCTCATCGGCTCAGGCGTTTTGCGTCAAGTGCCGGGGCGGCCTGTGATGAGCGACGAGATGCCTCGGGGGTTCTCAATGCCGCGGAAGGCCCGCCCCGACCCAGTCTGGCGCACATAAACGTCCACGTTGAGGTCAGCGCCGTCCCCATTGGCATCGACCAACGCGGCGGCGACGTCACCCTTAACCTGCACGCCCAGCACTCGGGCCTATCGGTGGTCCCAACCGCCAACGGTCATCGCCTTGTCGGCATCCAAGTCTGTCACCACACCGATGGTCGCATCCGTCGGCCCAGGCGACCACGACCGCTACATGGCGCTGTTCGCGCGGTCGTCGACGAGTGGTGCTGCCGCACCGCCGCCCGCCAGAGGCGGCCAGCTGCCGCCGCGGGAACCGCCCGACCGGCAGCGGTGGCCTGTTACGACTTTCCTTACTGGCTCAAGCGCGCCTTCGGCGCGGTGCGCTGCGGGCGGCGCTGGCGCGCCGTCCTCACGCACCCTGCAGACCAGCCGCCATGTCGGTTCCCCGGTAACTCACCACCGAGCCGCCGACCCGATCGACAAGGTGTTCACGCCGGACTCCGGCGTCAAGGGCGCGTTGCGTCGCTCCGCGATGGCCTTCGGCCACCCTTGACACCGGAGACCGCCGAGCGAGAGGGCTGCCTATCGGGTCGGTGGCTCTTCTCTGGCCGACGAAAGATGCGCACCCCCGACGCACCCCTGACCAGATGCAGCGGTCAACGAGTGCACGGGATCACCGCTGCCCGGACAACCCCGACACCGCCCCAGAAGCCTTCGCAATGAGAAGGTCAGGGGTTCGAATCCCCTCAGCTCCACGTTTCGGTGGTCGAGCCTGTGAGACCAAACCCCGTCTACCCTGCGGAAACACCGCAGGAGGGACGGGCTTCTTCGTTGCGACTACTCGGTGCCTGGGGGCACTGGCACGTCGCGGTTCGTGTCCTCCAGTGTCTCGATGACGGCGTCGGTGGTGGACCCGTTCACGAACTGCCGCCCGTTGAACACGACCGTGCCGGTGGCGACCGCGTCACGCTCCATGCCGACGAAGTGGTTGACGGAGCCCGGGAATGTTCGTGTTGGTGTCCACCTCCATAGGGCTTGTGGCGGTCCACGAGAGGGCGGTGGTGATGACGTGCCCGCTCCTGCGGGTGGTGACGGTGCCCGACACGCTGGCGGTCTGCAAAGAGGGCGACCAGACGAAGTCGACATCCTCCGTTGTGCCGGTGTCGTTGACGAAGACGCCGCCGCAGTCGATGCCGTTGACGAAAACGGTGAGGAAGTCGTGGGCCTCGGTGACGCCGTTCTCGGCCTCGTCCTCGTGTCCACCCGTTATGCGGAAGCCGAGACTCGCCGTGGTGCCGTCGTCGCACGGAATTGTGACATCCCGATAGATGGCGACGGCGTTGGCCTCGAAGCGGTGGAACACCTCGCTCTCGGCATGCGCGGCGGTTGGCACCGCTAGTACGCCGAGCGCCGCTACGGGCGTGACCAGAAGAGTGGCTCGACGAAGAGAGATTGGGGACATGGTGAACCTGCGGGGTAGGCGTGACCCATCTACCCGCGAGGGTGACCTCCGTACGTGAAGAAGTCGTCAATTCCACCGACGCCCCTGGGGAAGCCTCCGCAAGGAAAGGTCAGGGGTTCGGATCCCCCTCAGTTCCACCACCAACGGGAGTCGGCGAACGTGCCCACATGCCGTTGCATTTGTCCGCCAGATCCTGGGCGATGTCTCGGAGCTTGATGTTGCTGCTCGACGAGGCGCGCACCAGCAACGCGAAGGCCCGGTCCTCGTTCATGTCGTAGCGCTCCATGATGATTCCGAGGGCCTGCCCGCCGACCTCTCCAATGTGGAGGTACCTACCTCGTAGAAACCTGGGACGGAGTTGCGCGCCGCGTTCACGATCGCCTGCAGCGTCTCCTCGAGCGTCTGCTCCTGATGAATGGTGCGGGCGGACGCGGCGATCGCCGCGGCAATGTCGTGCGTGGGCGTGGTCAAGGTGGGTCCTCAGTGTGGCTTCGACAGGCGCACAGAGAGGCGTTTGACGAGACACGCAAGCGCTGGAGCCCTGTCCGGGTGGCCATCGTTCTGAACCGCCCGGAGACGTGCTCCAGCATACGCCTTGGAGGATGTCTCGGCCTGAACCGAGGACCGGCCTGCGCTCGCATTTCCAAGGTAACCCGCGCAGGGGGGCTTGCGGCAAGGCCCCCCTCGTGCCGCAGAATCCCCGACTCGAGGCGGAACTTCGAGGGGGCTGGACTGTGACAGAGCATGCGGTACTGATCGTCGGTGGCGGGCCGACGGGGTTGATGCTGGCGGCCGAGCTGGCGTTGGCGGGGGTCGACGTTGCCGTCGTCGAGCGGCGTGCCAGCCAGGAGCTTCCCGGTTCGCGCGCGGGCGGTCTGCACGCACGCACCATCGAGGTGCTCGACCAGCGTGGCATCGTCGACCGGTTCCTCGCGGAAGGACAGGTCGCCCAGGTCGCGGGGTTCGCCCGGGTGTCGTTCGACATCAGCGACTTCCCGAGCCGGCATCCCTACGGGCTCGGGCTGTGGCAGAACCACATCGAACGCATCCTGGCCGGCTGGGTCGACGAGCTCGCCGTGACCTTCTACCGAGACCGGGAGGCGACTGGTCTCACGCAGGACGCCACCGGCGTCGACGTCGAGCTCTCCGACGGCCAGTCGCTGCGCGCGGAGTACCTCGTCGGGTGCGACGGCGGACGAAGCCTCGTCCGCAAGGCAGCCGGGATCGAGTTCCCCGGCTGGGATCCGACGACCAGCGCCCTGATCGCCGAGGCCGAGATGGCCGAGCAGCCGGAGCTGGGCATGCGTCAGGACGACGTCGGCATCCACGGCATCAGCCGGGTGGAGTACGAGATCCGCGAAGGCGAGCTGGTCTTCGCCGACCACGGGCCGGTGCGGGTCATGGTGACCGAGGCGGACGTCGGGGCCAAGGGAGAACCCACGCTGCGCGACGTGAGTGAGGCGCTCATCGGGGTGTACGGGACCGACTACGGGATCCACAGCCCGATCTGGATCTCCCGGTTCACCGACATGACGCGTCAGGCCGCGACCTACCGGAAGGGGCGGGTGCTGCTGGCCGGCGACGCCGCACACGTGCACTCCCCGGTCGGCGGGCAGGGACTCAACACCGGAGTGCAGGATGCAATGAACCTGGGCTGGAAGCTGGCACAGGTGGTCAAGGGGGTGTCGCCGGACAGTCTCCTGGACACCTATCACGACGAACGCCACCCGGTCGCCGCCCGCGTGCTGCGCAACACGATGGCGCAGGTCGCTCTCACCCGGCCCGGCGATGCGCGCCTGGATGCCCTGCGCGAGACCGTTGCCGACCTGTTGAGCACGGATGAGCCACGCAAGCGGTACGCCGGCATGATGTCCGGCCTGGACATCCACTACGAGCTGGGCGAGGGGCATCCGTTGCTCGGGCGGCGCATGCCCGATCTCGACCTGGTCACCCCGGACGGGCCGTGCCGAGCCTTCACGCTGCTGCACGAGGCCCGGCCGGTCCTGCTCAACCTCGGCGAGCCGGAGGACTCGACATCACGCCGTGGGCGGACCGGGTCCGACTGGTCGATGCCGACTTCGCCGGCGCGTGGGAGCTTCCGGTGCTCGGGACCGTGCCCGCTCCCGAAGCGGTGTTGGTCCGACCCGACGGCTACGTCGCCTGGGTCGGCGAGGGGTCCGACAACGGGCTCGAGGACGCGCTCACTCGCTGGTTCGGGCCTCCCGCGTAGTCGCGGACGTCAGCGGGCCGGGACCCCGAAAACCGTGCGGCGGTGGCGAGACCGCGCCTCTATGGTGGTCCGATGGCATCGGTCAAGCAGGTCCAGGTCACCTTCGACTGCGCAGAGCCCGAGCGCGTCGCTCGGTTCTGGTGCGAGGTGTTGGGGTACGTCGTACCGCCGCCGCCGGAGGGCTTCGCCAGCTGGGACGACTTCGATCGCTCCCTTCCGGCTGAGCAGCAGGGTTCAGCGTTCGCGTGCGTCGATCCCACCGGTGTGGGCCCGCGACTGTTCTTCCAGCGCGTTCCCGAAGGCAAGGTCGTGAAGAACCGGGTGCACCTCGACGTCCGCGCCGGCACCGGCCTCGTGGGTGACGAGCGCCTGGCCGTTCTCGAGGCCGAGTGCGAACGGCTGGTCGCGCTCGGCGCGGTGCGCGTACGACTTCTTCGTGCCGACGGGTTCAACGAGTCGTGCATCGTGATGCAGGACGTCGAGGGCAACGAGTTCTGTCTCGACTGACGCGTCGTTCGGCGCCGAGCCGTGGTCAGTGAAGTGTGGGTCGGTAGACCAGCTCCTGGATGTGACCGTCGAGCGTCCGTTGCTCGATCAGCTCCAGGTCGAAGTCGGCCGCACCCTGGAAGATCGGGTCGAGCCCGGTCTGGCCGGTGATGACGGGGAACAGCGTCACCTGCACGCGGTCGACGAGGCCTGCGGCCATCAGCGCCCGGTTCATCGACAGGCTGCCGTGCGAGCGCAGCGGCACCTCGCTCTCCTCCTTCAGCCGGGCGACGACGTCGACGGCATCCCCGCGCACGAGGTTCGCGTCCGGCCAGTCGAGCGGGTCCTCCAGGGTCGTCGACACCACCGTGGTCGGCAGATGCCTCATCCGGGTGACCCAGGGGTCACGCACGTCGTCGTCCTCGGTGCTCTCGGCCAGCATCTGCGCGAAGGCGCGGTACGTGTTGGCACCGAGCACCATCCGTTGGTCCGCGTCGTACTCGGCGAGCCGGTGGTCGAGGAGCTCGGGCCCCTGCTTGCCCCAGTAGCCGGTCCAGCTGCCGCTGGCGGCGCCGAAGCCGTCGAGGCTGGAAAAGACGTCGAACGTGTAGGTGGCGGTCATGTCGTCTCCCAGTGGGAAGTTCTCGTCCTGGGGCAGACCAGAGACCTCCGTGAGACTCATCGTCCTAGCGCTCGTACTCACGGCGGCCCAGCGCTCTTCGGTGAGGCGCGGACGTCGCCCCCCGCGCTCGCGTACTCTGCAAGTGTCGTCGCTCTCGTGCGGCTGCGAACAACGGTTGCTCGGACCTGCGGGAAAGGCAGGCACGTGAGTATCGACTTCCAGGAGACCACGGGTGTGTTCCGAGGCAGCGGCAGCTCCGGTCGGGAGTGGCGGATATCGCGCGCCTTGACCGGGTGGCGCCTGGAGTTCACCGATCCCGGCGACCTCGTCGCGACCTTCGCCGGCGTGCACAGCACGTTGTCTGCCGCCAAGGCCGAGGCGAGCACCCAGTCGACAACGCGCCGGAGGCGCTAGCGGTTCGACATCGGGTTGTCGATGGTGTCCAGCATCCTCAGCTCGTGCTGCAGCTTGCTGGCGACCGGGAGCTCGAGGTGCTCCAGCGAACGCACATAGGCCCGTAGCGCCGATCTCAGGTGCAGCAGACCTTCCCTGCTGTGGCCTCCGTTGGGGGGAGTCCGCTCGCACAGTCGCTCGCGCGCGACACGGAGATGGCGTGCGGCCGCCGCCAGTGGGAGTGGCGGTCGCAGGTGGCCGGTCGACCCGGGTTCCCAAGGGGAGGATGGCGGTCGGGCGCTGAGCGTCAAGAGCGGCCTGCCTTCTGCGGCACTCTCGACCTCTCCCGGGATGGGGATGTCCGAGCGCATGTCCAGGCTACTCCTGGGTGCAGACGCACCCGATGCTCGTCTCGTAGCCTGCCTGACATGGCCACCTTCATCCTCACCGTGATCGGCGATGAACGGCCCGGTCTGGTGTCGTCGCTCTCGGCCCCGATCAACGCGCACCGGGCGAGCTGGGAGCGCAGCCAGATGTCGCGGCTCGCGGGCAAGTTCGCCGGGATCGTGCTGGTGGCCGTCGCCGACGAGCGGTACGACGCCCTGGCCTCGGAGCTCATGGCGCTGGAGGCCGAGGGCTTGCGGGTCGTCCTGGAGCGCACCGACGTGCCCGTCGAGCGGGCATCGGTCCGGCTGCGCCTCGACCTCCTCGGAGCGGACCATCCCGGCATCGTGGCGGAGCTCTCCGCTGCGCTCGCGGCTCGTGGGGTGAGCATCGAGGAGCTCACCACCGACGTCCGCGATGCGCCGATGGCCGGAGGGATGCTGTTCGAGGCGCGCGCCGCTCTCACTGCTCCACCCACCACGAACGTCGAGGCACTTGGGGCGATGCTCGAAGGGCTGGCCGACGAGCTGATGGTGGAGATCAGGCTCTCCGAGACCTGAGACGCAGCAGGGCGCCCGGCGCGTGCGTCACCGCGGGGTCAGCACACAGAACTCGTTGCCGTCGGGATCGGCCATCACGACCCAGCCGACCTCGCCCTGGCCGATGTCGATGCGCCTCGCGCCCAGGGAGACCAGGCGGTCGACCTCGGCCCGCTGGTCGCCGTCGACCGAGGGAGCGATGTCGAGGTGCCACCGGTTCTTGCCGGTCTTCGGCGCCACCGGGGGGCCGCCCCAGGCGATCTTCGAGCCGCCGTGTGGCGCCTGGATGGCGGTCTCCTCGTCCTGGTCCCACACCAACGGCCAGCCCAGCGCCTCGCTCCAGAAGTACCCGACCGCCTGCGAGCCGTCGCAGTTCACCGCTCCGATGAGGTCCGTGTCGGCCAGGAACCTGTTGTCAGGCTCGATGACGCAGAACTCGTTGCCCTCAGGGTCGGCGAGCACCACGTGTCCCTCGTCCGGGGACTGCCCGATGTCGATGTGCCGGCCGCCGAGCTCGAGCGCCCTGTCCACTCTCCGTCGCTGGTCCTCGAGCGAGGTGCTGGTCAGGTCGAAGTGGATCCGGTTACTGCCTACCTTCGGCTCGTCAGTGGGAAGGAACCGGACCTGGAAGCCGCTGTCGTCGCTCGGTGGCAGTGCGATGCCGTGACCCGGGTCGCCGACCATCTCGCGGCCCAGTACGCCGGCCCAGAACCGTGCCAGCCCGCGCGGGTCGTTCGCGTCGACGCTGACCGCGTGCAGGTGAGCAGTCATCCGTTCTGCCATCCGATCTCCGGCTTCCGAGGTGGGCCACGCTAGGGCGCTCGACGACGCGGGTGCAACGCGATTTCAGCCCGACCGACCTGGCCGCGCCTATGCGCCGCCGGGGCTGCCGGCAGCTGCAAGAGCGTCGCCGAGGGCGGTGCGCCAGTAGAGGACCTCGCGGCCCGAACGCCGACGCAGCACCAGCCCCGCGTCGAGGAGCACCCGAAGGTGGCCACCGACGGTGCCGAGCGGGAGACCGGTTCTGGTGACGAGGTGCGAGGTGCTGGTCGGGCGGGCGAGGCTGTCGAGGATGGTCGCCCGGTTGGGCCCGAGCAGGCGGGAGAGCCCGTCGGCCGCTGCCCCGTCGATCTGTGCGAGCGCCCCGGTGACGGGGTAGTAGACGGCGTACCGGTGGGGAATGTCCCAACCGACCCAGCTGCCCCGCGCGTGCACGGGGATGAAGAACAGGTCGGCGCCGGGATCGAGCTCACGGGAAGGTAGGTCGTAACGGTTGATCCGCAGCTGACCGTCGCCGACCCACTCGCGATCGCGGCCGAGGTCGTGCAGCACGGCGGCCCAGCCCTGGGTGGCCAGCCGGTTCGTGCGCGAGACGATGTCGGCCTTCAGCACCCGCTCACGGCGAGCCCAGTCGGCCGCGACCGTGTGCGACCACACCCAGCTGATGAGGTCGATGACGTGCTCGACCACGCCCGGTGCGCGCAGCAGCGGCGGGAGCGGACGACCTTGAGCGACGTCGCTCAGGTCGGCGCGGACCGCGTCGTCCCCGCGGGCGCGGAGCAGATCGACCTGGTCGTCGAAGTCCATGTCGGGCCCACGCGGCGGCAGGCACAGGAAGTCCGCGATCCAGCCCGGCCGCCAGGCGAGGTCCAGAATCGCCCTTCGTGCCGGGTGCCGGTCGAGCATCGAGGAGAACGCCTCGCGGTGTCCGGCCGCCAATGCACGTTCGGCGGGATCCGCCGGTCGGGTCAACGCGCCGAGCGTGGCGGTGACCTCCGCCGCCGGCGACACCACGAAGCGGCTGCGCGCCAACAGGTCTGCCGGGATCCGCCAAGTGCCCATGTTTCGCCTCCATCCGAAACATTACCGCCCGAGTCGTCTCGCCCGGCAAGGTGTGCCGGTGAAGACCTACCGTCAGCTGTTCGCCGTCACCGAGTTCCGCGTGCTGTTCCTGTCGCAGTGCCTCATGGTGATGTCCGGGTCGGTGGCGAGCCTGGCCCTCGGCACGATCATGTTCGAGGCGACCGGATCGCCCCTCCTCACCGGGCTCAGCATGTTCGGGGGCCCGCTCGTGCGGCTCCTCGGCTCTTCGTTCCTGCTGGCGCTGTCCGACACCCTCCGCCCGCGACAGGCGATGGTCCTGGTCGAGGCGACCATCGTCGTCACCAGCCTGCTGCAGGCCGTCCCGGACCTGTCCTGGGGCTGGCGGTTCGCGCTGATCGCGGTGCCGTGGCTGGTGATGTCGGCCACCGCCGGCACCGGTATCGCGCTGATGTCCGACATCCTTCCCGCCGACGCGTTCGTGCTGGGCAGGTCGACGCTGAACACCGCGGTCGGCGTGATGCAGATCGTCGGGTTCGGGGTCGGCGGTGCGCTCGTCCTGGTGCTGCCCCCCTCCGGCCTGTTCATCGGTTCGGCAGGGACAGCCTTCCTCGCGCTGGTGCTCGTCAGGTTCGGGCTCGCCGACCACCCGCCGCGCGCCGCGTCGACCGGAGTCGTCCGCCGCACGCGTGCGGTCAACCGCGCCCTGCTCGGCTCACCGGTCCTGCGCCCGGTCTACCTGTGCCTGTGGGTGCCCAACGGCATCATCGTCGGCTGCGAGGCCCTCTTCGTCCCCTATGCCGGCGACAGCGCGGGATGGCTGTTCGCCGCGGGGGCCGCCGGCATGATGCTCGGCGACGTCGTCGTCGGTCGCTTCCTGCCCGTGCACGTCCGCGAGCGCCTGGTGGGACCGCTGCGGGTGATGCTGGCGCTGCCGTACCTCGCCGTGGTGACGGAGCCGTCGGTGCCGGTCCTGTGCGCGCTGACCTTCGTGGCGTCCGTCGGGTTCGCTGCGAGCCTCCCCCTGCAGGAGCGCCTGATCGCGCACACCGACCCGAGTCAGCGGGGGCAGGTCCTCGGCCTCAACAGCACCGGCCTGATGGTGATGCAGGGCGTCGGCGCCGTCCTCGGCGGCGGCATCGCCCAGCTGCTGGGCCGCGGCACGACCGGCGTCGCCTGGACCATCGCGCTCCTTGCTGTCGTGTCCCTCGCCGTGACGGCGTCGCTCACCCGAGGTCTGCGCCGCTCCGGGCCGGGCGCAGACCAGAGGTCGGCGTCGATCCGTACGTCGACCAGCTCGACGGCGGACCGCTAGGGCGCCGCGCCACGCGTCCACCACCGGAACGGCCCCGTCTGGAGTGGGCCGCCTGTGGCACCGTGCCCCTCACAGGACGTGGTCTCGACAAGCTCGACCACCCGAGGGAGACATCGACCACCCGAGGGAGACATCGAGCACCCGAGGGAGACGAGGTGAGGGTGATGAGCGGTCCGGTGGCGGAGTCCCGTCCCGGGTCGGCACGCACGGCGCTGGTCGCCCAGCTCTCCGCGCCGATGCGCCAGTTCCTGGCCACGGAGTCCGGCAGCGCCGGGGTCCTTCTGGTGTCAGCCCTCCTCGGCCTCGCCTGGGCGAACTCACCCTGGTCCGGCGGCTACGAGGCCCTCTGGTCCACGGTCGCCAGCGTGCAGATCGGCGACGCGGTCCTGGCCATGGACCTGGGCCACTGGATCAACGACGGGCTGATGGCGCTGTTCTTCTTCGTTATCGGCCTGGAAGTGCGGCGCGAGCTGTCGGTCGGGGAGCTCACCGACCGTCGACGGGTGCGGCTGCCTCTGGTCGCCGGCGCGGCGGGGATGGTCGTGCCGGCACTGGTCTACCTGCTGATCAGTCCCGCGGGCGAGGCACAGAACGGCTGGGGCATCGTCATCGGCACCGACACCGCCTTCATGCTCGGCGCCCTGGCCGTGGTGGGCCCCCGGTTCTCCACCCAGCTGCGGATCTTCCTGCTCACGCTGACCGTCATCGACGACATCGTGGCCGTCCTGGTGATCGGCGTCGTCTACTCCGACGGCCTCCACCCCGGTTGGCTGGTCCTGGCGCTCGCCAGCCTGGCCGCGCTCCCGCTGCTCGACCGGTTCGAGGCATGGCGGGCCTCGCCGTACGTCGTGGCCACACTCGTGCTGTGGCTGGCGACGGTCCAGGCCGGAGTGCACAGCTCGATCGCCGGCATGCTGGGCGGTCTCCTGATCGCGGCCCGGTCACCGCGTCGGGACACGGTGGAGGGGGCGGCCCGCCGGTTCCGCGCCTTCCGCCAGTCGCCGATGGTGGACCTCGGTCGGTCCGCGAGCCAGGGCCTGGCGCGGGTGATCTCGGTGAACGAGCGGCTGCAGTCGGTCCTCCACCCGTGGACCAGCTACCTGATCGTCCCGCTGTTCGCGTTCGCCAACGCGGGCGTGGACCTGCGCGGCGGCGTCCTGGCCGACGCGCTCGCCTCCCCGGTGACGTGGGGGGTGATCGTCGGGCTCACGCTCGGCAAGCCCGTGGGCATCGTGGGCAGTGTCCTGCTCGGCCCCCGCTGGGGGATCGGACGGCTGCCGCAGGGAGTCGGTCTCGGGCACGTCACCGGAGGGGCCGCGCTCTCGGGCATCGGGTTCACGGTCGCGCTGCTCATCACCGGTCTCGCCTTCGACGACCCCGAGCTCCAGGACGAGGCCACCGTCGGCGTACTCCTCTCGGCCGTCGTCGCCACCGCGCTCGGCTGGGCGGCCTTCGTCGCGGGCAAGCTGTTCCGCGACGAGGGCGACGCCGACCTGCCACGCACCCTGGACCGTCCCGTGGACCCGGCGGTGGATCACGTCCGGGGTCGCGTCGACGCCCCGCTGACGCTGGTGGAGTACGCCGACTTCGAGTGCCCGTTCTGTGCCCGCGCCACGGGCGTGACGAAGGAGCTCCGGGAACGGTTCGGCGACGAGCTGCGCTACGTCTTCCGGCACCTGCCGTTGCCGGACGTGCACCCACAGGCGGAGCTGGCCGGGCGCGCGGCCGAGGCCGCCGACCGGCAGCATCGGTTCTGGGACATGCACGACGTCCTGTTCGCGCACCAGGACCAGCTAGAGCTGGAGGACCTGGTCGGCTACGCCGCGGAGCTCGGCCTCGACGTCGAGCAGTTCGTGCGAGACCTCGACAAGGACGAGATCCACGCCCGCATCCGCGCGGACGTCGCCAGCGCGGAGGCGAGCGGTGCCCGTGGCACGCCGACCTTCTTCGTCAACGGTCGAAGGCACGTCGGTCCGTACGACGCCGCGACGCTGGCCCGGGAGCTTCGCGCCTGAGGGCTCCTAGGGAGTCGGCTCGGTCGACGCGACGCCCGCGGCCGGTGCCGCCGGGTCACTGGGTGACGGGGCCTCGGAAGGAGTCACCTGGCAGGCTCCCGGCGCCGGCTCCCCGGGGGCCGGGGGCTCGGATGCCGGGGGCTCGGCAGATGGAGTGGGCGAGGGCTCCGGGCACTCGGGCTCGGCGGGCGTGCTCGGCGTCGGGTCGGGTGTCGGGCCCGGCGTCGGGTCGGGGGTCGGTTCCGGCGAGGGATCGGCCTTCGGGCCCGGGTCCGGCTCGGGGTCCTTGACGGTCGGTGTCGGGTCGCTCTTGGCCGGCTCCTTGGTGTCGCCACCCGCGGCGGGCGACTGGCTGGCCCCGCCGCCGGAGGGTGCGCTCGAGGGGCCGGAGGCCGCCGGGCCCGAAGCCGGAGCGGACGCCGGGGCGGAGGCCGGGGCCGTGCTCGGTCCGGCGGTGGGTCCGGCGGTGGGTCCGGCGGTCGGCCCGGTGCTCGGACCTGTGGACGGACCTGTCGTCGGACGGGATCCCTTGTCGCCCCGGTCCTTGCCGTCCGGACGGTCTGCGCTCCCGGTGCCAGTGTCCGTGCCTTCGATGCCGTCGTCGGTGCTGCCGTCGTCCATGTCGGTCTTCGAGTCGTCGCCCTTCAGCGCGCGCGCCTTGACCGTGCGCGCCGTGGAGACGTCGACCGCCTTGGCGACCTCGTCGTACTGGACGGCGGTGAGCTCCAGCGGCGGGGGCTCGGCCAGGTCGAGCTCGAGCCCCTGGGCGTCGAAGGCGCTCTTCCAGGCCAGGACGAGGCGCACGTACGACGAGGAATGGTTGTAGGCGAAGACGGCTCGGCGCAGGCCGTCCTCGGTGGACAGGTCGGTGCCGCCGACGCAGAGGTACACCATGGCCGCTCCGGCGGCGTCCTCGATGTCCTGCGGGTTCCGCTCCCCGTCGGCGTCGAGGTCGACGCCGGCGAGCCGCCAGCTGCTCGGGATGAACTGCATCGGGCCGACGGCCCGGTCCCACTTCTTGTCCTGGTCCCACTGACCGGCATCGGTGTCAGGGATCGCGGCGAAGCCTCCCGAGCCGTCGAGGACCGGTCCGAGCACGGGCGTCACCGACCGGTGGTCGGCGTCGAGCTCGTATCCGGCCAGGTTGCGCGACTCGACCTGGCCGATCGCGGCCAGCAGCGAGACGTCGAGGTTGCAGGACTTGGGGGCGACGAGGGCGGCCAGCTGGTAGGCCTCGAGCACCACGTCGGCGACCACGGTCGGGCCGACCGTGCGGCTCGGTGTGAGGGCGTGCGCGGGACGCCCGACGGTCGCTGCCCTGCCCCGTCGTACGAGGATCGGCGCTGCGTCTGGCGCGGACGACGCGACGCTCACCGCGATCGGGGTGGGCGTTGCCCCGTCCTCGAGCGCGGGCTCGGGCGTCACCGCGGCCACCGGCCCGAGGCTCGGCGAGCCGGGCACCCACCAGACGAGGGTGGTGCACAACAGCCCGGCAAGCGTGCGGCGAAGCATTCGAAGGGAGTGAGCTGTGCCCCCGTCGACGCCAAGGATCCGTGCCACTTGTTGGCCCCCCCAACGAGTCGATCCGGCTACCCAACCACCCTCTCTGGCGGACGGCGACGCTGGCAAGACCCGATCGGGGGATGGAAGGGGTCCTTTCGCATGGTCCGTGCGAACTGTTCGGGCTAGTCCCATCTGCGTCGTCCTCAGGCATTCGGGAGAAGGAAGGCGCGCGTCCTCGGGTAGCCGACCGGGAGCACGTAGGTGCCCCGCGCGTGGCGGTAGAGCACCCGCCAGTGCCAGTAGCCGAGGTACGCCGTGTCGGACCGCCGCATCGCCCGGGCGTAGTCGCTGACCGCCCGCACATAGCTGTCGGACGGGTTGTAGTGGAACAGCGCCTCGGCCATGTCGCGCGGGGCCCCGTTGGCTCGCAGCAGCCGGGCAGCGGCCAGGATCGCGTCCCGCGGGTCGTTGATGTCTCTCCCCGCGCCGTACAGCTGCCACGTCGCGGGCAGGAACTGCATCGGTCCCTTGGCGCCGGCCGTGCTGGTGCCTCGGATCCGGCCCATGCGGGTCTCGACCAGGTGGATCGCGGCCAGGTAGCTCCAGTGCACCCCGATCCGCCGCTGCGCCAGCCGGTAGTGCCCGCGCAGGCGCTCGGGCGAGGGCGGTGCGACGATCCGCCAACGGGGCAGGCTGCGCTGCGGGGTCGTCATCGCCGAGAGCACGCGGGCTGCGCGGACTCCCGCGCGGGTGACGAACGCGGTCTCGCCGTCCAGCCGAGCCAGCACTTTGCGCCGGAACCGCTCCGGCTCGGTGGCGAGGTTGCGGATCGCGATCTGTTGCAGCTCGCCGGCCGCACGTTGCTCCGCCTGGGTGGCGTCGGGGTCGCGAAGCGTCCGCGCGGCGAGGTCCAGCTCCTCCGCCAGCGCCACCGGCTTCTTGGACGGGACCTCGGGCACGCGCGCCGCCTTGCGCTGAGGCTCGGACTCGGACTCGGACCGCTCGGACTCGCTCCGACTGCGCGGAGCCCGCCCGGGGCGATGCCGAAGGAGTCGCGGCGCTGGTGGCATCGGAGCCGGTCTCGGGGTTCGTCGCCGAGGTGCACGACAGCGCCAGCGGGACGACCAGGGCGAGGACCATCGCGCGCAGCTCACGCATGCCTCTGTCCTACACCCTGCTCGGGCAATCCCCGGGCGGGGCGCCTGGCCCGCGAGGGGCAGCGCAGCCCCTGTTTTGGGGGTTTGAGGACGAGGCCGGACAGGGAACGGTGGAGTCATGCTCCGCGACATCCTGTACCTGGTCACCCTGGTCGGGATCGCGGCCGGAGCGGCGCTTGCCGCGCCCGAGCACTCCGAGCGGCCGCGTCCCGAGTGGCACGTGCAGGTGTGCGCCCAGTACGACGTGTGCTGAGTACGACATGTGCTGAAGGCGCGTCGGCGGACCCAGCCGCACGCGCGCTGCTTCCCGTGGCGATCTCCCCGTTCCCGCAGTGAGTTCCCCGCGGGAAGGGGGCGATTACCACGGGACCGTGGTAATTCCCCTCAGCGAAATGACGCGGAACCAGCGTCAGGCGGGCATGAACGGCGCCCAGGTCTCCAGCATCTTGGGCACCATGTCGCCGGCGATCGGGCGCGCGAAGTAGTAGCCCTGCGCGTGGTCGCAGCCCAGCGCTGCCACCCGACCGTGCTGCGTCGGCGTTCTCGACCCCTTCGGCGCAGACCTTCATGTCGAAGGCCCGGCCGAGGCCGATGACCGCCTGGATGACCGCCTCGCCCTTCTGCTCGTCGGTGAGGAAGGAACGGTCGATCTTGAGCATGTCGACGACGGGGAACCGCTGCAGGTAGCTCAGCGAGCTGTAGCCGGTGCCGAAGTCGTCGAGCATCAGCGTCACGCCGGCGTCGCGGAGTCGGGTGAGCACCGCCTCGGTGCCGTGGCCCTCCTCGACGAGGACCGACTCGGTGATCTCCAGCCCGAGCAGGGCGGGGTCGAGCTCGGCGAACTCCAGGGTGCGCATGACGTCGTCGTAGAAGGTGCGTGAGCGGATCTCGTGACCACTGACGTTGACGCGTACGCCGGTCGGCGCGATGCCCTGCCACGTCGCGGCGTCCAAGGCGGCCTTGCGGAGGATCTGGGACCCGAGCTCGCCGATGAGCCCGGTCTCCTCCGCCACCGGGATGAAGACCTCGGGGGAGACCGCCGTGCCGGACGGGGTCGTCCACCGGGCCAGGGCCTCGAGCGCCGCGATCCGGCCGGTGGCGAGGCTGATGATCGGCTGGTAGGCGATGTCGAGGCCCTTGCCCCGCAGGGTGCTCCGCAGCTCCCCGGCCGTGTTCAGCCGACCCACGACCTCGCCTCGCATCGCCTCGTCGAAGATGCGGTAGGTGCCGGGGCGGTCTCTCTTGGCGCGATACATGGCGATGTCAGCCTCTCCCAGGATTCCAGTCGTGCTTCCCGCTCCGCCGGCCGAAACGGCCACTCCCACGCTCGCGGAGAAGTTGATGGTTCGACCGGCCAGGTCGAAGTCGGTGGTGCAGGCGGCCAGCACCGCCTCGGCCAGGAACGCGGCCTCGTCGTCCGTGCGCACGTCCTCGCACAGGACCACGAACTCGTCGCCACCCAGCCGGGCAACAGTGTCGCCCGGCCGGACTGCCCCGGTCAGGCGAATGCCCACCTCCACGAGAAGCTGGTCGCCGGTGTTGTGGCCGAGCGAGTCGTTGACCACCTTGAAGTCGTCGAGGTCGAGCAGCAGTACGGCGAGCCGGGTGCCGGCGCGGTGCGCCCGCGCCAGGGCGTGCTCGATCCGGTCCAGCACCAGGGCCCGGTTGGGCAGGCCGGTCAACGGGTCGTGCAGTGCCTGGTGCTGCAGGGCGTCCTCGAGCTCCGAGCGGCGTACCGCCGCCCCGAGGAGGGCGGCGACGGACTCGACGAAGGCGATGTCCTCACCGGTCCAGTCGCGCGGCTCCGCGCCTACGGCCTCGACGACGCCCCAGGCGCCGTCGGAGCCTGGCACCGGCGAGCTCAGGGCGCTGACCGACCCGGCGGCTCCCGCCGTCGGCTTGAACCCGCGGCCGGAGGTCAGATCGTCGGAGGTGGTCGTGCGGTCCAGGGTCACCGCGGCGCCCGACACGGTTGCCGGGTCGATCCTGGTGCTGAGCCCGTCGGCCGCCGGCTCGGTGGTGCTGACCGTCACGAAGTGATGACGGTCCAGCGACCGCTGCATGACGCCGCACCGCAGTCCGGGAAAGCGCGAGTGCAGCAGGCGCACCGTCTGGTCCACCAGGGCGTGCACCGGCTCGGTCACCGCCAGCCGGCTCAGCTCGGCGATCCGGCGCTGCTCGGACAGCCGCCTGCCCAGGTCGTGCTCCGCCGCGATCCTGGCCCGCAGGTCCCGCTGCACGGTTGCCAGCGCGAGCGGCTCCCCGGTCGACGGGCTGGTGACGAGGAACGAGTTGACGCTGACGGGGATGGACTCTCCGGTGCCGAAGTGGTGCAGCTCGCTCTCGCCCTGCCAGAAGCCGCGGGTCCGGACTGCCTCCTCCACCTCGTGCGACTTCGCTCGGCCGGTCTCGGTGAAGTAGTCGTCGGTGGGTCGGCCCAGCGCCTCGTCGTGCGAGCCGAGGCCGACGAGCTCGCGGCCCGCGACGTTGAGGTAGGTGACCGTGCCGTCGGGCTCGGCCATCGCGATGAAGTCGGCGGACAGCTCGACGAGTGCCGCGAACTTCTCCAGCTCCTCCCGCCGGGTGGCGAGGTCCTGGGCCACGGTCTCGTCGTCGTAGGTGAACACGGCGACGGCGCCTCCGCCGGCGACGGGACGCACCTCGAAGGCCCAGTCGCGGTCCTGCAAGGAGACCTCCGTGCCGGCCGGCTCGCCGCCGAGGGCTCGTGCGATGCAGGTGCCGACCGCGTCCGGCAGGTCGAGGTCGGCGTAGTGGTGACCGAGGATCGCCTCGGGGGTCAGCCCCAGACGGTCGAGCAGCGGCCCGCGCAGGTCGGCCACGGTGCCGTTGGCGTCGAAGCGGCTGAGCACGACCGGCGCCTGTGCGCCCACCATGGCCAAGGCGACCTCGGCCGGCGCGGCGGCATCGTCTCCGAGGGGGGTCGGGGGCACCCAGCAAGCCTGCGGCACGCGTACCCCCCTCGCAACGAGTTCGTCGACTTCGGACCGGGGGAGCCGGCCACCGGCATCAGATCCACTGCTTGAACCAGATGCGTTCCAGCCACTCGGGCGTGGTGATCAGCTCGCCGGTGTAGATCGGCCAGAACCAGGCGAAGTTGACGACAACGAGCACGACGAATGCGCCGACCACCGCCGGCGCCCCACATCCGGCGGTTCGCCGAGGCTCGCGGCCCGCCCAGGACGGTGCCGATCAGCAGGGTCAGCCGCGATGATCGTGAACGGCAGGATCGAGACCGCGTAGTAGGAGAAGATCGGCCGGTCGTCGTAGCGGAACCAGGGCAGCCAGCGTCGAGGCCACGCCGACCACGACCAGGCCGTAGCGCCAGTCCCGGCGGGCGATCCAGGCGTACGCCGACGTAGCACGAGCGCCACCGCCGCCGCCCCACCACAGCACCGGCGTGCCGAGCAGCAGCACCTGGCGCAGGCAGGTGCTGGTCCGGGGGCGGCGTCGCAGCCCTGGGCGCCGGGCTGGATGTCGAGGTCGGCCAGCATCCCCACCGGGCGGTTGCACGACCAGCCACCACTGCGGCTTGGACTGGTAGGTGTGGGTGGCGTCGTTGAGGAACTGCGTGTGGAACGTGTAGACGTCCTGGTGGTAGTTCCACAGCGAGCGCAGCGACTGCCACAGCTCGGGGAAGAACCCGTTGGCGTCCCGCTCGAGGTAGCTGCCCCAGTAGGGGCCGTACTGCGTGTTGGACAGCGCCTCCTCGTACACCTCGGCGTGCAGCAGCCAGCCGGTCCAGGACAGCGACGTAGACGACCAGCGCGACGACGACGAGGTAGCCGAACGCCGGCAGCGCGTCGGCGACGAGCGAGCGCAGCCGCGCGTTGCGTACGCCGAGGGCCCGGCGCGCGCCCGCGTCCCACATCCACACCAGGAGCGCCGAACGCGGCGAGCGGGAACAGCGCGCTCCACTTGCGTGGCGCACGCCAGCCCGAAGCAGAGGCCGGCGGCCAGCCGCCACGGTCGCCAGAGCAGGCCGCGCACCGGTCCCCAGTCCGACGCCGTGGTGCGGTAGCCGGACGGGACGAGCCGCGCCATCCGCAGCCGGCCCCAGTCGCGGTCGGCGACCAGGCAGGCGACCGCGCAGAGCAGGAAGAAGGCCAGGAAGATGTCGAGCAGCGCCGAGCCGGGACAGCACGAAGTGCAGGCCGTCGAAGCGTCAGCAGCAGGCCGGCGGTGCAGCCGAGCAGGGTGGACCCGGTGAGCCGCCGGACCAGCCGGATCAGCACCAGCACCATCAGCGTGCCGACGATCGCCGCGGAGAAGCGCCAGCCGAAGGGGTCCAGGCCGAACAGCTGCTCGCCGAGCGGCGATGAGCCACTTCCCGACCTCCGGGTGCACGACCATGCTCGGGTCGTCCCTGAGCAGCCCCGTCGTGCGGCCGGCGAGGATCGACTTGTCGGCGCCGTCGACGTAGTCGGTGACGTAGCCGTGCTGCAGCAGCGACCAGCGCGTCCTTGGCGTAGTAGGTCTCGTCGAACAGGAACCGGTTGGGCGACCCCAGGTCCCACAGCCGCAGGAACCCGGCCAGCGCGGTGACCGCCAGTGTGGCGACCCAGCCGGAACCCCGCCCGGCCCCGTGCAGCGGCGGCACCAGGCGCCGGCGGGCGCTGGGCACGGGCCGGCCGTCGGCGGTTCGGGAGAGACCCATGGTGCGGCCGCCCGCCTCGTGCGGTGCCTGGTGCGTGACGGTCACCGGGCAACTGTAGTGAGCCGGCTGCGAGGATCGGCCCGTGAACACCCCCGACCGCGCACCCGGCGTCCTCGTGCTGGCGGCGACCCCCATCGGCCGGGCCGCCGACGCGCCGCCGCGGCTGGCCGAGGAGCTCGCGACCGCGGACGTGGTGGCGGCCGAGGACACCCGTCGGCTGAGGCGGCTCGCCGCCGACCTGGGCGTCACCGTCTCCGGCCGGGTGGTCTCCTACTTCGAGGGCAACGAGGCGACCCGCACCGGCAGCCTGGTCGAGGCGCTGGAGGCCGGTGACCGGGTGCTGCTGGTCACCGATGCCGGGATGCCGTCCGTGTCCGACCCCGGCTACCGGCTCGTCGCCGCCGCCGTCGAGCACGGACTGCACGTCACCGCGGTGCCCGGACCGTCGGCGGTGCTCACCGCACTGGCCGTGTCCGGGCTGCCGGTGGACCGGTTCTGCTTCGAGGGGTTCCTGCCCCGCAAGGCCGGAGAGCGCTCGCGGCGGCTGGCCGGGCTCGCCGACGAGCAGCGCACGATGGTGTTCTTCGAGGCGCCGCACCGGACCGAGGCGGCGCTGACGGCGATGGCCACGGCGTTCGGTGACGACCGGGCCGCGGCCGTGTGCCGTGAGCTCACCAAGACCCACGAGGAGGTACGCCGCGGCGGGCTGGCGGAGCTCGCCCTCTGGGCCGCCGACGGGGTGCGCGGCGAGGTGACGATCGTCGTGGCCGGGGCCGTCGGCGGGTCCGACGTACCGACCGACCCGGCGTCCCTGGCGGCCCTCGTCGCGGAGGCCGAGGGCGAGGGCCTGCCCCGCAAGGACGCGATCCGCGAGGTGGCCCGGCGCGCGGGGGTGCCCAAGCGCGAGGTGTACGACGCGGTACACAAGTCGCCATGACCCACCGCCCGCCCGCCCCCGACGCCCTGCCGCACCCGGTGGTGGACAACCACTGCCACCTCGACATCACCCGCGACGGCGACGTCCCGCTGTCGACGGAGCGAGGCGCTCGCGGCCGCGGCGGCCGTCGGCGTCCCGCGGATCGTGCAGATCGGCTGCGACCTGCCGGGCGCCCGGTGGGCGGTGGAGGCGGCGAGCGACCACGCCGCGATCGTCGCCGGGGTCGCGCTGCACCCCAACGAGGCGCCGCGGCTCGCCTCGGCCGGCCGGCTCGACGAGGCCCTCGACGAGATCGAGGCGCTGGCGGCGTCGAGCGACCGGGTCCGGGCGGTGGGGGAGACCGGCCTCGACTACTACCGCACCGGTGCCGACGGCCGGGCCGCGCAGCACGACTCGTTCCGCCGGCACATCGACCTCGCCAAGCGGCTCGACAGGACGCTGGTGATCCACGACCGGGACGCGCACGACGACGTCCTGCGGGTCCTCGACGACGAGGGCGCCCCGGACCGATTCGTGATGCACTGCTTCTCCGGCGACGCCGACTTCGCGCGGGCCTGTCTCGACCGGGGCGGCTGGCTGTCGTTCGCCGGCACGGTGACGTTCAAGAACGCCGACCCGCTGCGCGAGGCGCTCCGGGTGACGCCCCGCGACCGGGTGCTGGTGGAGACCGACGCGCCGTACCTGACCCCGATGCCGTACCGCGGCCGCCCGAACGCCTCCTACCTGGTGCCGCTGACGATGCGGTCGATGGCCGCCACCCGGGGCGAGGACCTGGCGGAGCTCTGCGCCGCGGTGGACGCCAACACCGAGGCCGCGTTCGGCACGTGGTGAGGGGTCTCGACGGGCTCGACCACCGGGCGCCGGGTGGTCTGATCCGGGTGATTCGCACCACCTGCCCGGGGGTAAATCCTCCCCAACGGGACGATCTCGGCTTGGTGCTCGGCCGGACTGCCGTTATCGTCTTGTGACTGTTGGCCGGGAGCGGGGAAGTTCTCGGGCGGCATCCGGGGGCCCACACAGCGTCCTGGCGGTGAGAGTGCCGCCGAGGTGCGGTGCGGGCCATCGCGCTGTATGACCGCGGCACCAGGCCCACAGCTTGGTCCGCACGCGCGTCGGAGTGTCGCCCCCGCGGCCCGGGGAGCACCACCATTGGAGAACCGTGCGGAATCGCATCGCACTGCTGACCAGAAGCAAGTCCGCCCTCGCCGTCCTCGTCACGGCCGTCACGCTGGCCGTCGCGGCCACCGGTGTCGGGTACGCCGCGATGAGCAAGACAGTGACCCTGTCGCTCGACGGTCGCGAGACCGAGGTCCGCGTGCTCGGTGACACCGTGCGCGACGTCCTCGAGAGCCAGGACATCAGTGTCGGAGAGCGCGACGTCGTCGCCCCCGGCCTGGACTCGAGCGTGAGCGACGACAGCTTCGTCGCCGTGAAGTTCGCGCGTCCGCTCGACGTCAACCTCGACGGCGAGGAGTCCCGCTACTGGGTGACCGCCACCGACGTGTCCTCCGCGCTCGACCAGGTGGGGATCCGCGTCGCGGCCGCCGACCTGTCGGTCAGCCGCGGTGCCCCGATCGGTCGTGACGGCCTCGACCTCGACGTGGTGACCCCCAAGAAGCTCACGGTCCGCCTGGCCGGCGACAAGCCGACCAAGAAGAACGTGACCGCGCTCACCGTCGGGCAGGCGCTCGACGAGCTGGGTGTCGACGTCGACAAGCACGACGAGGTGCGGCCCGGGCTGGGCGCCGCCCTCGACGACGGCGACCGCGTGGTCTTCACCAACGTGCGCAAGGTGACCAAGAAGGTCACCGAGGCCGTCTCCCACGACACCGTGGAGCGCACCGACTCCGCGATGTTCGAGGACGAGTCCGAGACCGTCCGCGAGGGCCGTGACGGCACCCGCCGCGTCGTCTACAAGATCACCCTCGAGAACGGCAAGGTCGCCAACCGCAAGGCGGTCGAGACGACCGTGCTGCGCAAGCCGGTCGCCGAGGTGGTTCGGGTCGGCACGAAGGAGCGCCCGGTCGAGGCGCCCGCCGCTCCGAACTTCGCCGGTGGCGGCACCGTGTGGGACCAGATCGCCAAGTGCGAGTCGGGCGGCAACTGGGCCATCAACACCGGCAACGGCTACTACGGCGGCCTGCAGTTCACGCTGAGCACCTGGCGCGCCTACGGCGGCCCGGGCTACCCGCACCAGCAGAGCCGCGAGACCCAGATCGCCATCGCGACCAAGGTCCGTGACGCCAACGGCGGTGGCTACGGCTCCTGGCCGCACTGCTCGCAGCAGCTCGGCCTGCCCCAGTAGACGCGTGCAGTAGGCCCTGTCTGACGACGGATAGTGTCGCCCGAGTGGGCGACGACGACATGACCTCCGCCGGTCCGAGACTTCTCGGACCGGCGGAGGTGCGTTCGCTCGCGGCCGCGCTCGACCTGCGGCCGACCAAGCAGCGCGGGCAGAACTTCGTCATCGACGCCAACACCGTGCGCCGCATCGTCCGCGCCTCCGGTGTCGGGCCCGACGACGTGGTCGTCGAGGTCGGTCCCGGCCTCGGCTCGCTGACGCTGGCACTGCTCGACGAGGTACGCCGGGTCGTGGCGATCGAGGTCGACCCGGTGCTCGCCGCCGCGCTCCCGGACACGGTCGCCGACCGGGCGCCCAACCACGTGGACCGGTTCGAGGTGGTCGCGGCCGACGCGCTCCGCGTCACCGAGGTGCCCGGCCCGCCCCCCACGGCCCTGGTCGCCAACCTGCCCTACAACGTGTCGGTGCCCGTGCTGCTGCACCTGATGGCGCTGCTGCCGTCGCTGCGACGCGGGCTGGTGATGGTCCAGTCCGAGGTCGCCGACCGGCTGGCCGCGGCCCCCGGGTCGCGCACCTACGGCGTGCCCTCGGTCAAGGCCGCGTGGTTCGCCGAGGTGCGCCGGGCCGGCGCGGTCGGGCGCTCGGTCTTCTGGCCGGCCCCCAACGTCGACTCGGGCCTGGTCGCCTGGACGCACCGCGACCCGCCGCCGGTCGCGGTCTCGCGCGAGGAGGTGTTCGCGGTCGTCGACGCCGCGTTCGCCCAGCGCCGCAAGACGCTGCGCTCGACGCTGAAGGGGATGGCCGGCTCCGCGGCGGCCGCCGAGGCGGCGCTCGCGCACGCGGGCGTCGACCCGCAACAGCGCGGCGAGCAGCTCCGGGTCGAGGACTTCGCGCGGATCGCCGAGGGTCTGGCGGCGGCGAGATGAGCGCGTCCTGGGTGCGGGCGTCGGCGCCGGCGAAGATCAACCTCCACCTCGGCGTGGGGCCGGTGCGGCCCGACGGCTACCACCCGCTCGCCACCGTCTACCAGGCGGTCGGGCTCCTCGACGAGGTCACCGTGAGCCCCGCCGACGCCTGGTCGGTCACCGTGGCGGGGGACGAACGGCTGGCCCTCTCCGACGTACCAGCGGACGCTTCGAACATCGCCGTCCGGGCAGCCCGGATGCTCGCCGAGCGTGCCGGGGTGGATGCCGCCCTCGACATCAGGATCGACAAGGGCATCCCGGTGGCGGGCGGGATGGCCGGCGGCAGCGCGGACGCAGCGGCCGCGCTCGTCGCAGCGGACGCGTTGTGGGAGCTCTCGACCCCACGCGAGGAGCTGATGAGCCTGGCCGCCGAGCTCGGCAGCGACGTGCCGTTCGCGTTGGTCGGTGGCACCGCCGTCGGCACCGGGCGCGGCGAGGTCGTGGTCCCGGCCATGGTGCGTGGCGACTACTGGTGGGTGGTGGCGCTGTCGGGTGAGGGGCTCTCCACGCCGGCGGTGTACGGCGAGTTCGACGTGATCTCCGAGGGGCTCGGCCTCGACGACCCGGAGATCCCCGACGAGCTGATGGAGGCACTGCGCGCCCACGACCTGGAGAAGCTGGCGCTCTGCCTGCACAACGACCTCGAGCCGGCCGCGCTGCGGCTGCGACCGGCCCTGTCCGACGTGCTCGCCACCGGCATCGAGGAGACCGCCCTCGCGGCCCTGCTCTCCGGCTCCGGGCCGAGCTGCCTGTTCCTGTGCTCCTCGCGCGACCACGCCCAGCAGGTCGGCTACGGCCTGCGCAGCTCGGGCCGCGGGCCAGTGACGATCGCCGAGGGTCCGGTCGGTGGCGCCCGCGTCGAGATGGCCGGCTAGGAGCGGTCCGATGGCGAACCTGGTCAGCCTCGAACGGGTGCACAAGGCCTACGGCATCCGGCCGCTTCTCGACGACGTGAGCCTCGGCGTCGGCGCCGGCGAGCGCATCGGTGTCGTCGGCCGCAACGGCGACGGCAAGACCACGCTGCTGCGCGTGCTCGCCGGACTCGAGGAGCCCGACGAGGGACGGGTGGCCCGCAACCGCGGCCTGCGGCTCGGGTTCCTGACCCAGGGCGACGACCTCGACCCCGGCACGACCGTGCGGCAGGCCGTGCTCGGGGACCGCGCGGACCACGAGTGGGCCGCGGACGCGACCACGCGCGAGACGGTCGAGGTGCTGCTCGCCGGGGTGTCCCTGGACCGGTCCGTCGACGGCCTGTCCGGAGGCGAGCGCCGACGGTGCTCGCTGGCCCGGCTGCTCCTCGGGGACCACGACCTGGTCGTCCTCGACGAGCCGACCAACCACCTCGACGTCGAGGCGGTCGCCTGGCTCGCCCGGCACCTGGTCCGACGTACCTCCGCGCTTGGTGGTCGTCACCCACGACCGGTGGTTCCTCGACGCGGTCTGCGAGCGGACCTGGGAGGTGCACGACGGCGTCGTGGACGTGTACGACGGCGGCTACGCGGCGTTCGTGCTCGCCAAGGCGGAGCGGCAGCGGCAGGCGGCGGCGTCCGAGGCGCGGCGGCAGAACCTGATGCGCAAGGAGCTCGCCTGGCTGCGCCGTGGCGCGCCGGCCCGGACCAGCAAGCCGAAGTTCCGCATCGACGCGGCGACCGCGCTGATCGAGGACGAGCCGCCGCCGCGCGACCGGCTGGCAGCTGCAACAGTTCGCGACCCAGCGGCTCGGCAAGGACGTCGTCGACCTCGAGGACGTCGACCTCGTCCGGGGGGAGCGGACGTTGCTCTCGCACGCCACCTGGCGGCTCGGACCCGGCGACCGGGTCGGCCTGGTCGGGGTGAACGGCGCCGGCAAGACCTCGGTGCTCCGGCTGGTCGCCGGCGAGCTCTCACCGAGCGCCGGCCGGGTGCGGCGCGGGCCGGACCGTCGCCCTGGAGCACCTGACCCAGGGCCTCGACGACATCGATCCCGAGGAGCGGGTGCTGTCGTCGGTGGAGGGCATCAAGCGGGTGACGAGGGTCGCCCCCGGCGGAGCCGGGAGTGGGCGAGGCGGGGAGGTGACGGCGACGTCGATGCTGGAGCGGTTCGGTTTCACCGGCGACCGGTTGACCGCCCGGATCGGCGACCTGTCCGGTGGCGAGCGGAGGCGGTTCCAGCTGCTGCGGCTGCTGCTGACCGAGCCCAACGTGCTGCTGCTCGACGAGCCGACCAACGACCTGGACATCGAGACCCTGAACGTCCTGGAGGACTTCCTCGACGGGTGGCCCGGGACGCTCGTGGTGGTCTCCCACGACCGGTACTTCATCGAGCGGGTCTGCGACACGGTGTGGGCCCTGCTCGACGACGGCAAGATCTCGATGCTGCCGCGCGGTGTCGACGAGTACCTCGAACGACGCGAGGCCGCGCTGGCCGCCGGCGTACTCGACGCCGCGTTGCCCGAGCCGGCAGCCACTTCTCCTCCCCCGCGGCGTCCGCTCAGGAGATTCGTGAAGCCCGCAAGGCGATCGCGCGTATCGACAAGCAGCTGGCCCGGGTGGCGGAGCGCGAGAAGGCGCTGCATGCGGAGCTGGCCGAGCACGCCGCGGACTACGAGAAGCTGGCCGAGCTCGACGCGGCACTGCGCGCGGTGTCCGCCGAGAAGGAGGCGCTCGAGGAGGAGTGGCTGGAGGCCGCCTCGATCCTGGACTGAACAACGATTCGTCTGCGGACTTTGGGGTGATTCACGCAGGTGGATCGCAGACGAATCGTTGTCTCAGGTGGTCTCGAACGGGACGACGAGCGAGCGCAGGAGGGTGGCGAGCTGCTGCTGCTCGGTGGGGTCGAGACCGGTGAGCAGGTCGCGCTCGCGGTCGAGCAGCGCGGACATCGCCCCGTCGACGGTGGCGCGGCCGGCGTCGGTCAGCCGGACCAGCACCCCGCGACGGTCGCGCGGGTCCGGCAGCCGCTCCACGAAGCCGCGCGCCGCGAGCCGGTCGACCCGGTTGGTCATGGTGCCGCTGGTCACCAGGGTCTCCCGGAGCAGCCGGCCGGGAGAGAGCTCGTACGGCGCACCCGCCCGCCGGAGCGCGGCCAGGACGTCGAACTCCCAGGACTCGATGCCGTGCTCGGTGAACGCCTGGCGCCGGGCCCGGTCGAGGTGGTGGCTGAGGCGGCTGACCCGGCTGAGCACCTCCATCGGGCGCAGGTCGAGGTCGGGTCGCTCGCGACGCCACGCCTCGACCAGGCGGTCCACCTCGTCCTGCATGGCGCCAGCCTATCGGTCGAGATTCTTGACATCGAGATATCGAGCGAAATCGCTGGCGGAGTCTCTCGAATCCAAGTATCTTGATGTCAAGAGAGTTGCCACCCTTCCTGAGGAGCGCGATGACGCACGTGTGGGACCCGGACCGGTACCTCGTCTACGCCGACGAGCGCGGTCGGCCGTTCGTCGAGCTGCTCGCCCGGGTCGGGGCGGTCGCACCGCGCCGCGTCGTCGACCTGGGCTGCGGCCCCGGCAACCTGACCCGGCTGCTCGCGGAGCGCTGGCCGGACGCGGACGTGCGCGGTCTGGACTCGTCCGCGGCGATGGTGGAGAAGGCGGGCACGGTCGAGGGCGTCCGGTTCGAGGTCGCCGACCTCCGCTCCTGGCGGGCTGACGAACCGGTCGACGTGCTCGTCTCCAACGCCACGCTCCAGTGGGTCCCCGGCCACCTCGACCTGCTGCCCCGGCTCGTCGAGAACGTCGCGCCCGGTGGCTGGTTCGCGTTCCAGGTGCCCGGCAACTTCGAGGAGCCCAGCCACGTGATCAGGCGCGAGCTCGCGGCCGAGGAGCCGTTCGCCGCGCACACCGCCGGCGTCGCAACCCCCGACGCGTTCGGCCCCGAGACCTACCTCGCCGAGCTCGCCGCGCTCGGCTGCGCCGTGGACGCCTGGGAGACCACCTACCTGCACGTGCTGCACGGCGAGGACCCGGTGTTCACGTGGGTGAGCGGCACCGGCGCCCGGCCGACCATCCAGGCGCTGCCGGACGAGCTGCGCACGCGGTTCGTCGAGGAGTTCAAGGCGCGTCTGCGCGCGGCGTACCCGCCGGCCCCGCACGGCACCGTGCTCCCGTTCCGGCGGGTGTTCGTCGTCGCGCAGGTCCCCGCATGAACATCCGCGAGGCCCGACCGGCCGACCTCGAGGCCGTCGTCGGCCTCCTCCGGGAGGACGTGATCCGGGAGGTCGACGAGTCCGAGGTGCCGGCCTCGGCGTACGCCGACGCGTTCGCGGAGATCCTCGGCGACGCCCACCAGCAGCTGCTCGTCGGCGAGCTCGGCGACGAGGTCGTCGCCACTGCCCAGGTGACCTGGGTGCGGCACCTGACGTACGTCGGCGGGCTGATGTGCTCCCTGGAGTCGGTGCGGGTCCGCTCGGACCGCAGGGGCGAAGGTCTCGGCGGCGAGCTGATGCGTCACATCGTGAGCCTGGCGCGGGAGCGCGGGGCCGCGCGCGTCGAGCTGAGCACCAACGCGAAGCGCGTCCGCGCCCGTGAGTTCTACGAGAACCTCGGGTTCGTCCCGTCCCACGTCGGCATGAAGCTCTTCCTAGGAGAGTGGTCGATGAGGCTCCATCACGTGCAGGTGTCCTGCCCGGTCGGTGGCGAGGACGCCGCCCGCCGCTTCTACCGCGACGTCCTCGGGCTGCCCGAGGTCGAGAAGCCGCCGGCGCTGGCGGCGCGCGGCGGGTGCTGGTTCCGCGACGGCTCCGTCGAGGTGCACGTCGGCGTGGAGGAGGGGTTCGCGCCGGCGCGCAAGGCGCATCCCGCCTTCCTCGTCGACGACCTGGACGCCGTCGCCGACCGCGCCCAGCAGGCCGGTTTCCCGGTGGTGTGGGACGGCGATCTCCCCGGTTACCGCCGGTTCCACACCGCCGACGGCAACGGCAACAGGGTGGAGCTGCTGGCCACGTCGTGAGCTGCGCCTCGCTACCTACGGTTGCGTAGGTTACGGTGGTGGGGACGGGTCCGACCGCCACCTGATGAGGGAGAGACCCAATGACGACGATGACCCAGACCCAGTTCCTGCTCGAGCTCGAGCAGGTGGTCGAGGAGAACCTCAACCGGCACCTGAAGGTAGCCAAGGAGTGGTACCCCCACGAGTACGTGCCGTGGAGCGACGGTCGGAACTACGACGGGCCGCTCAACGGCGACCCGTGGACCCACGACGACTCCCAGATGTCGGACGTCGCCAGGTCGGCGCTGATCGTCAACCTGCTGACCGAGGACAACCTGCCGAGCTACCACCACGAGATCGCCTCGCTGTTCGGCCGGGACGCCGCCTGGGGCGACTGGGTGCACCGGTGGACCGCCGAGGAGGGCCGGCACGGCATCGCGATCCGCGACTACCTGCTCACCACGCGCGCCGTCGACCCGATCGAGCTCGAGCGGCTCCGCATGGACCACATGTCGACGGGCTACGAGTCCGCGCACAGCCAGGACCTGCTCCGGTCGCTGGCCTACGTGTCGTTCCAGGAGCTCGCCACCCGGGTGTCGCACCGCAACACCGGCAAGGTCACCGACGACCCGGTCGCCGACCAGCTGCTCGGCCGCGTCGCCGCTGACGAGAACCTGCACATGATCTTCTACCGCAACCTGCTGCAGGGCGCCCTCGAGCTCGACCCCGACCAGACGATGCGGGCGATCACCGACGTGGTCACCACCTTCGCGATGCCGGGCACCGACATCGCCGGCTTCCAGCGCAAGGCCGTGCAGATGGCCGTCGCCGGCGTCTACGACCTGCGCCAGCACCGCGACGACGTGGTCGCGCCGGTGCTCCGCTTCTGGAACGTCTTCGAGATCGAGGGACTCTCGGCCGAGGGGGAGCAGGCGCGCACCGAGCTCGCGGAGTTCATGGAGCAGCTCGAGAAGCAGGCGCTGCGGTTCGAGGACAAGCGCGACGTGCTCAAGGCCCGGATGGCCGCGAAGTAGCCGAGGGTCAGGACACCGTCACCAGGGCCGTGCTCGGCGCGGCGGCGTAGCGCCCGAGCCCGTCGATGGCCCAGGCGGTGACGCACTGAACACCTGCGCCGCCGAAGGTCTCGAAGGCCTCGGGTGTCCCCACGGCCGCGGTCCACGGCACGCGCCGCTGGATCGTCGGCTCGTTGCCGGCCACGGCGGAACACGCACCGGGGGTCAGGTGCACCTCGTAGAGCGGTGGTTGCGCCGAGCCGGCCAGCCAGGTGGGCAGCGCGGGCTCCGGGTGCCGGTGCAGCGACACCTGCACGACGCCCCCGCCGACCGGGACTGCCGTGATCGGGCCGGTCGCCGGCATCGGCGGCACGATGTCGCACCAGGGCGTCGTGGGCACCTGGACCTTGCCGCCGTACATGCGCTTGGCCCGCTTGATGTCCTTCTTCACCAGGCCGCCGCACCACCAGCGACCGGGTCGCTCGTCGAAGTCGGTCACCTCGGGGGTGAAGCACTGGCCGGGTGCGACGCCGTTGACGTGGAAGCTGTTCATCACCGAGCAGCGGGAGTCGTCGTGCTGGAGGCCGAGGACGTGACCGAGCTCGTGGGTCAGCACGAGCGTCTGGCCGGGCCAGGCGCAGGACTGTCCGTCGGCGTCGGTGCCGTGCAGGATGCGCACGTAGGCCTGACGCCGGCCCGTGTAGCCGAGGGTCGCGACGCCGGTGCCGCACCCGGACGGCACCTTCTTGGAGTTCTTGATCACCAGGTCGGCCTTGCGCTTGCTGGAGATCTTCTTGAAGCGCATCTTGATGCCGCTGGTGTTCCAGACCCGCACGGCGCGCTTCACGGCGTCGGAGTCCAGGGTGTCGTCGACGTAGGTGATCTTGCGGCCCGGCCACTTGCGGACCTTGGCGAGCCGCGCGTGGTCGAACGACTGCACGACCCGGGCGCCGGGCCGGGCGTCCGGAGAGGCCTGTCGAGCCGGGTCCGCGCCGTCGCGGACGGCCCCGGCGGGTGCGACGGGCGCCAACAGGGCGACGACGAACAGCAGGGTCACGGCGGCGGCAGGTCGCTTCACCCGCGGCACATTAGCGGACCAGGACGTCTCGGAGGGCGGCTTAGGTCGTGCTGCGCAGGGTCGGCTTCTTCTCCAGGCCGGCCAGCCCGTGCCAGGCGAGGTTCACCAGGTGGGCGGCCACCTGCTCCTTCGACGGCTTGCGCTCGTCGAGCCACCACTGACCGGTGGTGCCGACCATGCCGACCAGCATCTGGGCGTACATCGGCGCGGCCTTGGCGTCGAACCCGCGGCTCTTGAACTCCGCGGCGAGGATGTGCTCCACCCGGCTGGCGATGTCGCCGATGATCGAGACGAACGAGCCGGACGCCGAGCCGATCGGGCTGTCGCGGACCAGGATCCGGAAGCCGTCGGGCGTCTGCTCGATGTAGTCGAGCAGCGCCATCGCGGCCTGCTCCAGAAGCATCCGGGGCTGCCCGGCGGTCAGGGCGGCCTGCATCATCGACAGCAGGCTGCGCACCTCGCGGTCGACGACCACGGCGTACAGGCCCTCCTTGCCGCCGAAGTGCTCGTAGACGACCGGCTTGGAGACCTCCGCGCGGGAGGCGATCTCCTCGATCGACGTGCCGTCGTACCCGCGCTCGGCGAACAGGCCACGCGAGATCGAGATCAGCTGCTCGCGGCGCTCGGCGGAGCGCATCCGTCCGCGTGAGCGCTTGGCCTTGGTCTCGCTCACGTCGTCCGCCACGTCCTCATTGAAGCAGTGCACGCGACCAGCGGTGGTACGTCGGTCGGGTGCGCGCGGCGAACGACGATCGGGGTCAGGCCGCCTCGGCCTGGGGCGCCTGGTTGGCGACCAGCTTGGCGTCGATCCGGGAGCGGACCGGCCAGCGCACGTCGTCGACCCAGCCCAGCTTCTCCATCACCCAGATGATCCGGGCGCTGGTGTCGAGCTGGCCCTTGAGCACGCCGTGTCGGGCGCAGGTCGGGTCGGCGTGGTGCAGGTTGTGCCACGACTCGCCCATCGACGGGATCGCGAGCCACCAGACGTTGGCGGACTTGTCGCGGGAGACGAACGGCCGCTCGCCGATGGTGTGGCAGATCGAGTTGATCGACCAGGTCACGTGGTGCAGCAGCGAGACGCGCACGAGGGAACCCCAGAAGAACGCGGTGAGGGCGCCCTGCCAGGACATCGTCAGCAGGCCACCCGCCAGCGCGGGAAGGAGCAGCGAGACGAGCACCCAGAACGGGAACTGCCGCGACACCTTGACGATGTCGGGGTCCTTCATCAGGTCCGGCGCGTACTTGCGCTGCGGGGTCTGCTCGGGGTTGAACAGCCACATCATGTGGGCGTAGAGGAAGCCCTTGGTCAGCGCGCCGACACCGGTGCCGTAGCGCCACGGCGAGTGCGGGTCGCCGTCGCGGTCGGAGAACTTGTGGTGCTTGCGGTGGTCGGCCACCCAGCGCACGACCGGGCCCTGGATCGCCATCGAGCCGGCGACCGCCCAGAAGATCTTGACGGCGCGGTTGGGCTTGTAGGACTTGTGGGTGAACAGCCGGTGGAAGCCGACGGTGATGCCGTGACCGGTCAGGAAGTACATGAAGGCGGCGATAGCGACGTCGGTCCAGCCGAGCCAGCCGCCCCAGGCGATCGGGACCGCCGTCACGAGGGCGAGGAACGGGACGACGATGAAGATCCCGAGCACCACCTGGTCGAGGCGGGAGAGCGTGTCACCGCCGAGGGTGGCGCTGATGGTGGAGAGATCCTCGGACCCCGACGGCGACGGGTCGGGGGAGGTTCTCACGAGCTCGGGAGCAGGTGCGGACATGTAGTTCGTTCCTTCGGGCTCGAAAAGCGCTTACCTACGCAACCGTAACCTACGGGACCGTAAGTTCAAACCTCACGGAGTGGGGATGGCCCGTGATCCCGCGCACGCGGCGAGGGGTTCCGAAGCGTCCCGGCGGTCGGGTCTGCGTAGTCTGTTCCCGCGGCCGCCGCGGATAAACGGCCGCCACCCCGGCCGGACTGACGGCGGGCCGGGGGTGATCCCCGGTTGGTCTGTCGGCAGGGCCCGCCTGACTTTGAATCAGGACAAGCGACGTAGGTTCGACTCCTACCCGGGGAGCTCGCCAGGCGGAGCAACGGACCAGACCCGGAGGAACAGTGACGGAGCAGGACGCACGACCGGCAGCGGTGATCGTGCTGGCCGCAGGCAGCGGCACCCGCATGAAGTCGAAGCTGATGAAGGTGCTGCACCCGGTGTGCGGCCGCAGCATGATCGGCCACGTGCTCTCCGCCGCGCTCGCCGTCGAGCCGGAGCGCCTGGTGGCGGTCGTCGGGCACGGTCGCGAGCAGGTCGGTCCGCACGTGCTCGAGCAGGCGCCCGGTGCGCTGCTGGCGGTGCAGGAGACCCAGGAGGGCACCGGGCACGCCGTACGGATGGGCCTCGAGGCGCTGCGGGCGGAGGTCGGTACGACGAAGGGGACGGTCGTCGTGATGGCCGGCGACACCCCGTTGATGGAGGGCGCGACGCTCTCCGCCCTGGTGGCCGACCATGCCGCGGCCGGGCGGGCGATCACGGTGCTGAGCGCGGAGCTGGACGACCCGTTCGGATACGGCCGGATCATCCGCGACGCGGACGGCTCGGTCGCAGCGATCGTCGAGGAGAAGGACGCGACGCCGGAGCAGGCGGCGATCCACGAGATCAACAGCGGCGTCTTCGCGTTCGACGGGGAGTTCCTCGCCGATGCGCTGAGCCGGATCACCAACGACAACGCCAAGGGCGAGTACTACCTCACCGACGTCGTCGGCATCGCCCACGCGGACGGCCGGCCGGTCGGCGCCCACCGGGTCGACGACGTGATGCAGACCGAGGGCGCCAACGACCGTGCCCAGCTCGCCACCCTGGGGGCGGAGCTGAACCGTCGGATCGTCGAGCGCTGGATGCGCGACGGCGTGACGGTGATGGACCCGGCGACGACCTGGGTCGACGCCGACGTGGTCCTCGAGCCCGACGTGACGCTGCTGCCGGGCGTGCAGCTGCTCGGGGCCACCGTCGTCGCCGAGGACGCGGTCGTCGGCCCGGACACCACGCTCAAGGACGTCGAGGTCGGCCGGGGCGCCCGCGTCGTGCGCACGCACGGCGAGCTGGCCGTCGTCGGTGCGGGCGCCGACGTCGGACCGTTCGCCTACCTGCGGCCGGGCACCGTGCTCGGGGCGCGCGGCAAGATCGGCACGTTCGTGGAGACCAAGAACGCCCAGATCGGCGACGGCGCCAAGGTGCCGCACCTGTCGTACGTCGGGGACGCCGAGATCGGCGAGGGCACGAACATCGGGGCCGGCACGATCTTCGCCAACTACGACGGGGTCGCCAAGCACCGCACGACGGTCGGGCCGGCACGCGAAGACCGGCTCCAACAACACGTTCATCGCCCCGGTCACGATCGGCGACGGCGCCGTCACGGGCGGCGGCACCGTCGTACGTCGGGACGTGCCTCCGGGCGCGCTGGCGGTGTCGACCGGTCCGCAGCGCAACCTCGAGGGCTGGGTGCTGAGACGGCGGGCCGGCACCGCGTCGGCCGAGGCGGCCGAGGCGGCCGCGGCCGCGGCCGCACGGGGAGACCAGGCGCCGGACGGCGAGCCGCCCCGGGTCGCCTCCGACGGTGGGTCTGCGGGACAATCGGGCTGACCCCCGAGCTCGAGGAGACCTTCGTGGCGAGCGGACTGAAGCGCACGACCGAGAAGAACCTGATGGTCTTCAGCGGTCGGGCCCACCCCGAGCTCGCCGAGGAGGTGGTCGAGCTGCTCGGCACCGGGCTGGTGCCGACGTCGGCGTACGAGTTCGCCAACAGCGAGATCTACGTCCGCTTCGAGGAGTCGGTGCGCGGCTCCGACGCCTTCGTGATCCAGAGCCACACGGCTCCGATCAACGAGTGGATCATGGAGCACCTGATCATGGTCGACGCGCTCAAGCGGGCCTCGGCCAAGCGGATCACCGTGGTGATGCCGTTCTACGGCTACGCCCGGCAGGACAAGAAGCACCGCGGGCGTGAGCCGATCTCCGCGCGGCTGATGGCCGACCTGTTCAAGACCGCCGGCGCCGACCGGCTGATCGCGGTCGACCTGCACACCGCGCAGATCCAGGGCTTCTTCGACGGGCCGGTCGACCACCTGATGGCGCTGCCGATCCTGTCCGAGCTACGTCGCGGCGAAGTACGGCGCACGAGCGGCTCGCCGTCGTGTCGCCGGACGCCGGCCGGATCAAGGTGGCCGAGCAGTGGTCCAGCCGCCTCGGCGGCGCCCCGCTGGCGTTCATCCACAAGACCCGCGACGATCAACCGGCCCAACGAGTCGGTCGCCAACCGGGTCGTCGGCGACGTCAGCGGCCGGATCTGCGTGCTCGTCGACGACATGATCGACACCGGCGGCACGATCGTGAAGGCCGCCGAGGCGCTGATGAACGACGGCGCCGCCGGGGTGGTCATCGCCGCGACCCACGCGATCCTGTCCGACCCGGCGGTCGACCGGCTGAAGAACTGTCCCGGCCGCGGAGGTCGTCGTCACCAACACGCTGCCGATCCCCGCCGAGCGGCAGTTCGACAAGCTCACCGTCCTGTCGATCGCGCCGCTGATCAGCCGCGCGATCCGCGAGGTCTTCGAGGACGGCTCGGTCACCTCGCTGTTCGACGGCCAGGCCCAGTAGCCGGGCCTGCACGGATCCCCGGCGCCGACGCGCGACGGATTCGCGTGCTTCGGCCGCCGCCGCTAGACTCGGGCAGTTGCCTCGGCGAGGGAGACGTTCTCGCTCCGTGATCGACGCGGTGGCTCGACCGGCCTGCTGGTTCTCCAGCCCGGTCGCGCGCCCGTGTCCGGAGCGCGCCCTCTCCTCGATCGCCGTGGCCCGACGAACGCACGAAGTCGATCGCATCAGTTGAGGAGTATTCCCGCATGTCCGAGAGCAAGATCAAGGCCGAGCCCCGCACCGAGTTCGGCAAGGGCGCCGCGCGCCGCATCCGCCGCGCCGACAAGGTGCCCGCGGTCCTCTACGGCCACGGCACCGACCCGGTCCACATCACCCTGCCCGGCCACGACACGATGCTGGCGCTCAAGCACGGCGGCGCCAACGCGCTGCTCACGATCGACGGTCGACGGCAAGGAGCAGCTCGCGCTGCCCAAGCAGGTCCAGCGCGACCCGATCAAGGGCTTCCTCGAGCACCTCGACCTGATCATCGTCCGCAAGGGCGAGAAGGTCACCGTCGAGATCCCGGTCCACCTCGACGGCGAGCCCGGCCCCGACGCGCTCGTGGTGACCGAGCACTCGACCATCACGGTCGAGGCCGAGGCCACGCACATCCCCGAGTACGTCGAGGTCTCGATCGAGGGCGCCGAGGTCGGCACCCAGATCCTCGCCAAGGACCTCGAGCTGCCCAGCGGCTCCACGCTCCTCGCCGAGGACGACGCGCTGATCGTCAACATCACCCACGCGCCCACCGCCGAGGAGCTCGAGGCCGAGCTGGAGGAGGCCGAGGCCGAGGCCGGCATCGAGCGCGAGGAGGCCGAGGAGCCGGCTGCCGAGGGCGCGGGCGCCGCCGAGGGCGAGGCCGCTGCCGAGGGCGAGACCGCCGACGAGGAGTGACCTCCTGCTGTCGCACTACTCTCGGCGGGTGTCGCAGCGCCTGAAGTCGATCGTGAACAGGAAGGCCGGGGTACCCGTGAGCACCGAACCGACCAGCTCCGGAGGAGTCTGGCTGGTCGTCGGGCTCGGGAACCCCGGCCCTTCCTATGCCGGCCACCGGCACAACGTCGGCTACCTCGTCGCCGACGAGCTGGCCGAGCCGGATGGGGTCGGGGTTCCGGCCGCACAAGTCCGGCCGCGCCGACGTCGTCGAGGGCCGGCTCGGCGGGTCGGCGGGTGTCGGCGGTGAGCGCGTCGTGCTCGCTCGGCCGCGCTGCTACATGAACGAGTCCGGCGGGCCGGTCGTCGACGCTGGCCAAGTTCTACAAGGTGCCCGTCGAGCGGATCGTCGCGATCCACGACGAGCTCGACATCCCCTTCGACACGCTGCGGGTCAAGCTCGGCGGCGGCGACAACGGCCACAACGGGCTGCGCTCGATGCGCAGCGTCGCTCGGACTCCGGCGACTTCTACCGGGTGCGGGTCGGCATCGGCCGCCCGCCCGGCCGCCAGAACCCCGCCGACTTCGTGCTGTCCGACTACTCGTCGGGCCGAGCGCAAGGTGCTGCCGTTCCAGGTGGACCGCGCCGCCGACGCCGTCGAGTCGCTCCTGACCGAGGGACTCGACCAGACCCAGAGCCGTTTCAACAGCTGAGGAGAACCCGTGACCCAGACCTCCGACCTGCCCGTCCCGTCCGCGGACGTGGTGGCCGACGACCACCTGTTCGCCGCCTGGGCGGCCACCGTCGCGGGCGAGCTGCTGACCGAGGTGCGCGGGCCAGGGACTCGAGGGCAAGGCGCTCAAGGACGCCGGCGACCAGGCGGCGCACGAGCTGCTGGTGGCGCTGCTCGCCGAGCACCGGCCCGCCGACGCCGTGCTCTCCGAGGAGGGCAGGGACGACAAGGCGCGTCTGGGGGCCGACCGGGTCTGGATCGTCGACCCGCTCGACGGCACCCGGGAGTTCTCCGAGCCGCCGCGCGAGGACTGGGCCGTCCACGTCGCGCTGTGGGCGCGCTCCGGCGCCGACGCCGGTGAGCTGGTCGCCGGTGCCGTCGCGCAGCCCGGTCTGGGTACGACGTTCCACACCGGTCAGCCGCCGACGGTGCCGGCACGCACGTCCGACCGTCCGCGCATCGCGGTCTCGCGCACCCGACCGCCGGCGTTCGTGCAGGCGCTCGCCGAGGAGATCGACGCCGAGCTGGTGCCGATGGGCTCGGCCGGCGCGAAGGTGATCTCGGTGGCGCGCGACGTCACCGACGCCTACGTGCACGCGGGCGGCCAGTACGAGTGGGACTCCGCGGCGCCGGTCGCCGTGGCCCGCGCGGCCGGGCTGTTCACCAGCCGGGTCGACGGCTCGCCGCTGGTCTACAACCAGGACGACGTGCTGCTCCCGGACCTGATCGTGTGCCGGCCCGAGCTCGCCGAGCCGATCGTCGACTTCGTCCGGCGGCACGGCACCGAGTGACCGCGGCGGACCCGATGGCCGTGCGGGCGATGCTCTGGGACGCCGACGGGGTGCTGCAGGGCCTTCCCGCCGGCTGGGAGGCGTCGATGCGTCCGGCCGTCGGTCATCTCGTCGACGACGTCGAGGGGTTCCTCGCCGAGGCGTTCGCGGCCGAGAAGGCGACGCTGACCGGACAGGCCCGCTGGGTCGACGTACTCCGCGACCTGATGCGGCGCTGGGACATCGAGGACGCCTACGAGGACGCCCTGGCCGTGTGGCTCACCATCGAGCCGGTCGTGGAGAGCCGCGAGCTCCTCGAGAAGGTCCGTGCGTCGGGGGTGCCGTGCTACCTGGCGACCAACCAGGACATCAGGCGCGGCACCTACATGCACCAGAACCTCGGGTACGCCGACATCCTCGACGGAGCGTTCTACTCCTACGAGCTCGGCCTGGCCAAGCCCGACCCGGCGTACTTCGAGGAGATCGCCCGCCGGCTCGACCTGCCGGCCGGTGACGTGCTGTTCGTCGACGACAACGTGGCCAACGTGGAGTCCGCCCGCTCGGTCGGGATGCGTGCCGAGAAGTGGCACCTCGACGACGGGGTCGACGCGCTGCGGGAGGTCTTGGGTCGGCACGGGCTGCTGGCGGCGCGGGGGTGAATTGCCGCTGCTGGTGGCGGGTGAATTACCACGGTCCCGTGGTAATCGCCCGCTCCCCGGGGTGAACTCCCCAGGGGAAGCGGCAGTTCACCACGGTCCCGTGGTAATTGGCCGCCGGCCCCCCGTCACTCGTCGGGGACGTCGGGGACCTCCGCGCCCTCGGCCTCGTCACGGTCGGCCCACTCGAGCAGGGGCGTGAAGTCGAAGACGTGGTCGTCGATGTCGTGGTGCAGGTCGCCGAGCTCGGCGTAGCGCGCGGGGACCGTCGCGATCGTGAAGTCGGCCGGCTCGGCGTCGTCGATCTCGTCCCAGCGGATCGGGGTGGACACCGTGCCCTCGGGGTTGCCGCGCACGGAGTAGGCGGCGGCGATGGTGTGGTCACGGGCGTTCTGGTTGTAGTCGACGAACAGCTTGGTGGGGTCGCGGTCCTTGCGCCACCAGGTGGTCGTGACGTCGTCGGTACGCCGCTCCACCTCCCGCGCGAACGCCAGGGCCCCCCGGCGCACGTCCTTGAAGCCGTGGTCGGGCGGGATCCGCACGTAGACGTGCATGCCCTTGCCGCCCGAGGTCTTCGGGTAGCCGGTCGCGCCGAGCTCGTCGAGCAGCTCGTGCACGACGTGCGCCACCCGGCGGACCGTCGCGTAGTCGCACTCGTCACCGGGGTCGAGGTCGATGCGCCACTCGTCGGGCTTCTCGGTGTCGGCGCGTCGGCTGTTCCACGGGTGGAACTCCACCGTGGACATCTGCACCGCCCAGACGACCTGGGCGATCTCGGTGACGCACAGCTCGTCGGCGGTGCGGTTCCAGCGCGGGAAGTGCAGGCGCACGGTCTCCATCCAGGGCGGCGCACCCGACGGCAGCCGCTTCTGGTGGACCTTCTCGCCGCTGACCCCGGTGGGGAACCGGTGCAGCATGCACGGGCGCTCGCGCAGCGCGTTGACGATGCCGTCGCCGACCGCGAGGTAGTACTCGACGAGGTCCATCTTGGTCTCGCCGCGCGCCGGGAAGTACACCCGCTCGGGGTTGGTGATCCGGACGACGCGGTCCTCGACCTCGAGCTCGACCGCCGGGGCCTTCGAGGACGCCATGTCCCCGAACCTAGCCGACCGTGCGGGCACCGCGGCGGGCCGGTGAGGAAACCCGGTTGACGGCGGACCGGCGCCCCACCGAGAGTCGGCAGATGACCGAGACGACCCGTGGACCCATCGACAGCAAGGTGCTGGTGGCGGACACCGCTCCTTTGCACACCCTCGCCGACGTGGTCGACCTCGTCGGCAACGCGTCGTACCAGGGCGTCGCCTGGGTCGCGGTGCCCGCCGACCTGCTCCCCGTGGACTTCTTCCGGCTCCGCACCGGGTTCGCCGGCGAGGTGATGCAGAAGTTCGTCAACTACCGCGTCGGGCTCGCCGTCATCGGCGACATCTCCGCCCACACGGAGGCGAGCACGGCGCTGGCCGACCTGGTCCGGGAGAGCAACGCCGGCGGTCACGTCTGGTTCCTGCCCGACCTCGAGACACTGGAAGGACGGCTGGGCCGGTGACGTCCTACGTCTCGCACACCACCATCGACTGCGCCAACGCCTACGAGCTCTCCGAGTGGTGGAAGCAGGTGCTCGGGTACGTCGACCTCGAGGGTGACCCCAACGAGCCCGGACACGAGGAGTGCATGATCGTCTCCCCGGACACCGGACACCACCTGCTGTTCATCGAGGTGCCCGACACCAAGACGGTCAAGAACCGGCTGCACCTCGACCTCCGACCGGCCACCGGCACCCGGGACGAGGAGGCCGCCCGGGTCATCGGCCTCGGCGCCACCGAGATCGACGACCAGCGCGACCACTACGGGCCCGGGATCGGCTGGGTCGTGCTCGCGGACCCCGAGGGCAACGAGTTCTGCATCCTGCGCAGCGAGGCCGAACGCGCCGCCTCGGCCTGACGCGGCGCCGTCGTTGTGCACCGGTCGCCCGGACGGAAGACTCGCTGCGTGTCCGACCCCGACCTGACCGAGACCCTGGGCGACCGCCTTGACGGGCTCACCGCGCAGGTCCACGAGGCCGAGCAGATGGTGCGGGACGAGCACCCCGAGGGCGTGCACGACCTGAGGGTCGCGATGCGACGTACCCGCAGCCTGCTGACGACGTTCAAGCGCGAGCTCGGCCAGGACCGATGCTCGCGCTTGAAGGAGGAGCTGCGCTGGGCCGGCGGCGAGCTCGGCCCCGTCCGCGACCTCGAGGTCGTACACGCTCGGATCGAGGCCGTGCTGGGGGAGCAGCGTGTCGAGCTGGTGCTGGGCGGGGTGCGGGCGCGCCTCGACGACCACGCCCGGCGTCGGCGCCCGGAGGCGACCACCCGCGTCCGGACCCTGCTCGACGCCGAGCGGTGGCGACGGATCCTCGCCGACCTGGACGGGTTCGGGCGGGAGGCCGCCGGCACCGCGGACGACGCGCGCCGCCGGCTGCGCAAGGACTGGCGACGGCTGCGCCGGCGCGCCCGGCGAGCGGCCCAGGCGGTCGACGAACGTGCCCACGAGGCCGCGCTCCACGAGGTGCGCAAGGCCGCCAAGCGGGCGCGGTACGCCGCGGAGACGCTCGGTCCGCTGTTCGGCGACGACGCCGCTCGCATGGAGGCCGCCGCCGAGGCCGTCCAGCAGTCACTGGGCGACCACCGGGACACCCTGCTCAGCCGCCGGGTGCTCCGTGAGCTGGGCGTGCAGGCGCACCTCGACGGCGACAACGGGTTCACGTTCGGGCGGCTGCACGCTCTCGAGGAGGCCGCCGGGTGGGCCGCGCTCGCTGCCTACGAGGAGGCGCATGCACTAGTGGAGAAGCCCAGGCTGCGTCGCTGGCTGCGGTAGGCCGACGGCGTCGCCCGCCACGTAGACTGGGTGCCCAACCCCCTGTCGCCCGCGACCGGGGGCCGTCGTGTTGCGGTGAAGGAGATGACCGACAGGTGACCGACGTGGCTGCCCCCACGCTCTCAGGCCTGGCCGAGCTGGTGCTGGCGGACAAGACGCTGAGCAGCGCCGTCGAGGACGCCCGTTCCGCCGCCGTCCCCGCGCTCGACCTCACCGGTCCCGCCGCACTGCGGCCCTTCGTCGTCAAGGGCCTGGTCGACGCCGGCCGCACCGTGCTCGCCGTGGCCGCGACCGCCCGCGAGGCCGAGGACCTCGTCGACGCCGCTCGGCGGGCTGATGGACCCGGCCCTGGTCGGCTACTACCCCTCCTGGGAGACGCTGCCCCACGAGCGGCTCTCGCCGCGCAGCGACACCGTCGGCCGCCGGCTGGCCGTGCTGCGCCGGCTCCGGCACCCGGGCACCGACCCGAGCAACGGTCCGCTCAAGGTGGTCGTCGCACCGGTGCGCTCGGTGCTGCAGCCGCAGGTCAAGGGGCTGGCCGACCTGGAGCCGGTGGAGCTGGCGGTCGGCGACGAGGCGGACCTCGAGGACGTCGTACGACGGCTCGCCGGCGCGGCGTACACCCGGGTGGACCTGGTCGAGAAGCGCGGCGAGTTCGCGGTGCGCGGCGGCATCGTCGACGTCTTCCCGCCGACGGAGGAGCACCCGCTGCGCGTGGAGTTCTGGGGCGACGAGGTCGAGGAGATCCGCTCGTTCGCGGTCGCCGACCAGCGCACCCTGGAGTCGGCGGGCCGGCTGTGGGCGCCGCCGTGCCGCGAGCTGCTGCTCACCGACGAGGTGCGCGAGCGCGCCCGAGTGCTCGGCGAGGAGCACCCGCAGCTCGCTGGAGATCACCGAGAAGCTCGCCGAGGGCCACGCCGTCGAGGGCATGGAGTCGCTGGCGCCGGTGCTGGTCGACGACATGGAGATGCTCGTCGACCTGATGCCGCAGGACACCCACGTGCTCGTGCTCGACCCCGAGCGGGCGCGCAGCCGGGCGCACGACCTGGTCGCCACCAGCGAGGAGTTCCTGCAGCGCGTCGTGGGCCGCTGCCGCGGGCGGCGGCAAGGCCCCGATCGACCTCGGCGCGGCGTCGTACCGCACGCCTCGGCGACGTCCGCGCGCACACCCTCGGCCAGGGCAAGCCGTGGTGGAGCGTCTCGCCGTTCGGCATCGCGGACCGGTCTCGACGGCTCGACGGGCTCGACCACCGGGGACGGGCTCGACCGCCCGGCCGACGCGCCGCTGCGGGACTCGCTGGGCGAGGTCGTCCGGGCGGACGTCGACTGGGAGTCCGGCGCGGTCGAGAGCCGGCCCGTCGACGTCGCGGCCGGCCGAGGAGTACCGCGGCGACATCGAGCGGGCGGTCCTCGACATCAAGACCTGGCTCGCCGGCGGCAGCCGGGTGGTGCTGGTCAACGAGGGCCACGGCCCCGCGCAGCGGCTGGTCGAGGTGCTCCAGGAGCACGACGTGCCGGTCCGCCTCGTCGAGGCCATCGCGTCGCCCGCCGACGTCCCGACCGGCGTCGCTGGTCGTCACCTCCGCCACCCTCGCCCACGGCCTCGTCGACCGACGAGCTCGCGCGTCATCACCGGCGACGACCTGTCCGGCCAGCGCGCGTCCACCAAGGACATGCGCAAGATGCCGGCCCGCCGCAAGCGCCAGATCGACCCGCTCGAGCTCAAGCCCGGCGACTACGTCGTGCACGAGCAGCACGGCGTCGGCCGCTACGTCGAGATGAAGCAGCGCGAGGTGCAGGGCGCCACCCGCGAGTACCTCGTGCTCGAGTACGGCGCGTCGCAAGCGGGGCAGCCCGCCGGACCGGCTCTACGTGCCGACCGACCAGCTCGACCAGGTCACCCGCTACGTCGGCGGCGAGCAGCCGAGCCTCGACCGGCTGGGCGGCGCCGACTGGGCCAAGCGCAAGGGCCGGGCCCGCAAGGCGGTCCGCCAGATCGCCGCCGAGCTGATCAAGCTGTACGCCGCGCGGCAGGCGACCAAGGGGCACGCGTTCGGGCCGGACACCCCGTGGCAGCGCGAGCTGGAGGACGCGTTCCCGTTCGTGGAGACGCCCGACCAGCTGTCGACCGTCGACGAGGTCAAGCGGCGACATGGAGCAGGTCGTGCCGATGGACCGGCTGGTCTGCGGCGACGTCGGCTACGGCAAGACCGAGATCGCGGTGCGGGCGGCGTTCAAGGCCGTGCAGGACGGCAAGCAGGTCGCCGTGCTCGTGCCCACCACGCTGCTGGTGCAGCAGCACTTCTCGACGTTCGCGGAGCGGATGTCGCGGCTTCCCGGTCGTGCTCAAGGGCGCTGTCCCGCTTCCAGACCGACAAGGAGGCGGCCGAGGTCATCGAGGGCCTGCGCGAGGGCACGGTCGACATCGTCATCGGCACCCACCGGCTGCTCAACCCCGACATCAGGTTCAAGAACCTCGGGCTGGTCGTCGTCGACGAGGAGCAGCGGTTCGGCGTCGAGCACAAGGAGCAGCTGAAGCGGCTGCGCACCGGCGGTCGACGTGCTCTCCGATGTCGGCGACCCCGATCCCGCGCACGCTCGAGATGGCGATCACCGGCATCCGGGAGATGTCGACGATCACCACCCCGCCGGAGGAGCGGCACCCGGTGCTGACGCTACGTCGGCGCCTACGAGGACCGCCAGGTCACCGCCGCCATCCGGCGCGAGCTGCTCCGCGAGGGGCAGGTGTTCTACATCCACAACCGGGTGCAGTCGATCGAGAAGGCCGCCGCCCGGATCCGCCAGCTGGTGCCCGAGGCCCGGGTCGCCACCGCGCACGGGCAGATGGGGGAGCACCAGCTCGAGCAGGTGATGGTCGACTTCTGGGAGAAGCGCTTCGACGTGCTGGTGTGCACGACGATCGTCGAGTCGGGCCTCGACGTCTCCAACGCCAACACGATGGTCGATCGAGCGCGCCGACATGCTCGGCCTGTCCCAGCTGCACCAGCTGCGCGGCCGGGTCGGCCGCGGCCGCGAGCGTGCCTACGCCTACTTCCTGTACCCGCCCGACAAGCCGCTCACCGAGACCGCCCACGAGCGGCTGGCCACGCTCGCCCAGCACTCCGACCTCGGCGGCGGCATGGCGATCGCGATGAAGGACCTGGAGATCCGCGGCGCCGGCAACCTGCTCGGCGGCGAGCAGTCCGGGCACATCGCCGACGTCGGGTTCGACCTCTACGTGCGGCTGGTCGGCGAGGCGGTCCACGAGTTCCGGGGCGACGGCGTACCGGAGCCGACCGAGGTCAAGATCGAGCTGCCGATCGACGCGCACCTGCCGCACGACTACGTGCCGAGCGAGCGGCTCCGGCTGGAGATGTACAAGCGGCTGGCCGAGGTGCGCGCCGACGAGGACGTCGACGCTCATCCGCGAGGAGCTGCTGGACCGCTACGGCGAGCCGCCGCAGCCGGTCGCGGCACTGCTCGAGGTCGCCCGGTTCCGGGCCAGGATGCGGGCGGCCGGGCTGACCGACGTGACGGTGCAGGGCAAGTACGTCCGGTTCGCCCCGGTGGAGCTGCCCGACTCCGCGACGGTGCGCCTGAACCGCCTGCACCCCAAGAGCATCGTCAAGGCCAACCTGCGTACGATGCTCGTGCCCCGTCCCTCGACCGCCGTCGTGGGTGGCCACCCCATCCGCGACGAGGCGCTGCTGGCGTGGGCGCGTCAGGTTGTCGACACAGTGATCGATCCGGCCGGGGCCGCGCAGGCCGCGGAACGGGACGGGAAACCGCGAGCATGATCGGGATGGTGGAGAAGTCGTGACCCGTGCGTTGCACGCCAAGCAGGTCAAGGTGTCGCTGGTCGTCGCCTCCGCGGTGATGCTGCTGGCCGGATGCGGGACGCACCCCGGCGCCGCCGTCGTGGTCGGCGACCAGACCATCTCCAACCAGGAGGTCAACGACGCCGCGGCGGCGCTGTGCGCGTCCACGATCTCGTCGGCCGAGGCGCAGGGCCAGCCCCGTCCCGAGCTCGCGGCGCGTGGTGCCCGGCAGGCCGCCGTCCAGCTGATGCTCGACAGCGAGCTGACCCGTCAGTTCGGTGAGGCCGAGGGCATCGAGCCCGACCAGGGTGACGTCTCGGCGGCGCTGGCCCAGAACGCGCAGGGCATCGACGCGATCCCGGCGGAGCAGCGTGACGACTTCCGCGCGCTGTTCAGCGGCTTCCAGGAGGCCCAGCTGATCATCGAGGAGGCCGGCCGCGCCTCGCTGACCAGCCAGGGCAACGCCGAGCCCACCCCCGAGGAGATCACCGCCGAGGGCACCCGGCTCCGGGACCGGTTCGCCAGGGGCCTCGACGTCGAGGTCGACCCGCGCTTCGGCGAGATCGCCAACGGCTCCGTCACCCCGACGAGCGGCTCGTTGTCGATCCCGGTCTCCGAGCGGGCCGCCCAGGGGGCCGCCGCCGAGCCCGGTCCGGAGTGGACGTCGGGGCTGCCCGCGTCCCAGAAGTGCTGACCCTCCTCGTCACCAGCCCCCGGGTCGCACCGGGCCTGATGTCGTGGTCCGCCTGGCAGGCGGTCAGCGGGCCCGCCACACTGCTCGCGTCGTCCCACGACCATCCCGTCTGCCGCGCTGTCACGGCGGCCGGCTTCGAGGTCTCCGTGCTCGAGGCACCGACAGGTCCGGCGCTGCTCGACGTGGCCGCGACCGGACCGATCGTCTGGCTCGCCGACGACGCCGAGGCGGACCGGCTCCCGGGCGAGCTGGCGGAGGCGGTGGTGCACGGGTCGTCCGTCGAGGTCGAGGTGCTGCACGCGTCGTACGACGTGCCGGGCGCCCGGCTGCTCGACCTGGTCACCGTCATGGACCAGCTGCGCCTGCACTGCCCCTGGGACAAGGAGCAGACCCACCGCTCGCTCGCGACCTACCTCGTCGAGGAGGCCTACGAGACCCTCGAGGCGATCGAGAGCGGCGACACCGGCCACCTGCGCGAGGAGCTCGGCGACCTGCTCCTGCAGGTGTACTTCCACGCCCGCATCGCCGCCGAGTCCGCGCCCGAGGACGGCGGGTTCACCATCGACGACGTCGCCGCCGGCATCGTCGACAAGCTGGTCAGCCGGCACCCGCACGTGTTCGCCGGCCTCGACGTGTCAGGCGCCGACGAGGTGGAGGCCAACTGGGAGGTGCTCAAGGCCGCCGAGAAGGGCCGGTCGTCGGTGCTGGAGGGAGTGCCGACGGCGCTGCCCGCCCTGCACCTCGCCGACAAGGTCGTCGGCAAGGCGGCGAAGGTCGGGGTCGCCCCGGACGTCGACGGCCACGGGCTCGGTGACCGGCTGCTCGCCCTGGTCGTCGAGGCCCGTGCGGCGGGCGTCGACCCCGAGCAGGCGCTCCGCGACGTCGTACGCCGGCTCGCCGACGCCGTCCGGGCCGCCGAGGCCGCCCGCTGAACACCGATGTCGGTAGCCCAACCGTGATCCATAGGTCACGCGAGGACTACCGACATCGGTGGGGGGCGGGTCGGGTGGAGCGTCAGCCGAACAGCTGCTTCGCCTGGTCGATCAGCAGCACCACCGAGAAGAACCCGTAGAAGGCGACCGCCCAGATGATCGCGGCGAACCGTCCGCCGCGCAGGCCGATCTCGCGCGGCAGGACGCCCCGGTTGAGCTGCAGCAGCAGGACCGAGTAGACGAACATCACCAGCCCGTTGAGGGCGGACGCGATCACCAGCAGCACCAGCGGCTGGTCGACGCCGGAGAGCAGGATCAACGAGCCGAAGAGGATCATCGCCCAGACCGTGAGGAAGTACAGGCGGCTCTCGCTCCAGCGGTCGTTGTCACGCAGCGTCGTGGTCTTGAGCGCGTCGGCGGTGAGCCGGCCGATCATGTCGAGCACGGTCAGGTTCGTCGAGAACAGCACCACGCTTCCGATCAACCAGAACGTCGTGCCGAGCCACTCGCCCTTCTCGGCCTGGAGCGCCTCGCCCTGCGCCTGGATGAAGTCGAAGCTCTCCGCATCGGTGCTGCCGACGCCGATCGTCACGAAGGTGAGCGCCATGAAGACCAGCAGCGTCACTCCGCCGATGACGAAGAACGTCGTGAACTGCTCGCGGTTGGCGACCTTCCACCACGCGTTCCACCGGCGCATGTTCTCCTCGTCGCGACGGAAGAAGTAGCCGGTGGTCGGGGCGGCGATCTCGTCGCCGGTGAACGGCGACACCACCTTGGGCAGCTTGGCGCCCATGCCCAGGCCCTTGTCGCGGACCCAGTTGGACTGGACGAGGTTCATCACGCCGCCGGCGCCCGCGAACGCGATGGCGCCGAGCAGGGTCGCCGCCCCGATGTCGCTGATGCCGCCGGGGATCTTGTCGACCTCGACGAATCCGCGGGCCAGGCCGGCGTACCCGTCGCCGCCGATGAGGGCCACGATCGCGTAGACGACGAACAGCACGATGAGCGCGACCATGAAGAACTGGATCTTCTCGACGGTCCGGTAGACGACCGGTGACACCGTCAGCACGATCCCGATCAGCACGAGCACGCCGATCGTGATGTAGGGGATCGCGTCCTCGGAGAACCCCAGCGCGAAGCTCAGCGTCGTGGTGCCGCCGGTGGCCCACCCCGGCCACATCCACGCGACCACGCCCATGAGGATGAAGAGCATTCCCCAGGGCTTCCAGAGGCGGGTGAACCCGGTGACCGCGGTCTCGCCGGTGGCGAGGGTGTAGCGCTCGATCTCCATGTTCAGGAAGTACTGGGTCCCGACTCCGAGGACGACCAGCCAGACCAGCACCAGCCCCACCTGCGAGGTGATGTAGGGCCACAGGACGTACTCCCCGGAGCCGATCGCGCCGGCGAGCAGCAGCACGCTGGGCCCGATCACCTTGCCGATCGGCAGCGGCTCCGGCAGCTCGGTGTAGGCGACCGGCGGTACGTGCTTGTCGGGTATCTCGGTGGCCGTCGACCCTCGGTCGGTGGCGCCGGTCGACTCGCTCATCTCTCTGATCCCTTCCGTGGGGTGGTTTCTTCTCGGCCCGTCAGGGCATCCGCTCGTAGGCGGGGATGGTCAGGAAGTCCTCGTAGTGGTCGGACAGCGCCATCTCGGTGAACAGGTCACGGGCGTCGGCCACGCCGGGTGACGCGTCCGCCCCGGCGATCTCGGCGTACTCCTCCTCGATGAGCTTCTCCACGAGCTCCCGGGTGACGACGCGACCGTCGGCCAGCGCGGTGCCGGCGTGCAGCCACTGCCAGACCTGCGAGCGCGAGATCTCGGCGGTGGCGGCGTCCTCCATCAGGTTGTGGATGCCGACCGCTCCGGTGCCGCGCAGCCAGGACTCGAGGTAGCGGATGCCGACCTCGATGTTGGAGCGCAGCCCCTTCTCGGTGACCTCGCCCGGGGTGCTCGCGATGTCGAGCAGCTGTGCGGCGGTGACCTCGACGTCGTCGCGGGTCCGGTGCCGCTGGTCGGGGTCGTCGCCGAGCACGTCGGTGAACACCTCGGCGCACAGGTCGACCATCCCGGGATGGGCCACCCAGGATCCGTCGAACCCGTCGCCGGCCTCGCGCGTCTTGTCGTCGCGCACCTTGGCGAACGCCTGCTCGTTGACCTTCTCGTCGCGGCTCGGGATGAACGCCGCCATCCCGCCGATCGCGTGCGCGCCGCGCTTGTGGCAGGTGCGCACGAGCAGCTCGGTGTAGGCGCGCATGAACGGCACCGTCATCGTGACGGTGTTGCGGTCGGGGAGCACCCAGTCGTCGCCGCGGCTGCGGAAGCTCTTGATGACGCTGAACATGTAGTCCCAGCGGCCGGCGTTGAGCCCGGCGGAGTGCTCGCGGAGCTCGTAGAGGATCTCCTCCATCTCGAACGCCGCCGGGAAGGTCTCGATCAGCACGGTCGCGCGGATGGTGCCGCGCGGGATGCCGAGCCGCTCCTGGGCGTGGACGAACACGTCGTTCCAGAGGCGCGCCTCGAGGTGGCTCTCCATCTTCGGCAGGTAGAAGTACGGGCCGACGCCGCGCTCGATCAGGGCCCGGGCGCAGTGGAAGAAGTAGAGGCCGAAGTCGAAGAGGCTGCCCGACATCCGCTGGCCGTCGACCAGGACGTGCTTCTCGGTCAGGTGCCAACCGCGAGGGCGTACGACGATGGTGGCGGTGTCGTCGTGCAGCGTGTAGCGCTTGCCGTCGGGGTTGGTGAACTCGAGCCGGCCGGCGACGGCGTCGCGCAGGTTGAGCTGACCCTGGACCATGTTGTCCCACAGCGGGGTGTTCGCGTCCTCGTGGTCGGCCAGCCAGACCCGCGCTCCGGAGTTCAGCGCGTTGATCGCCATCTTGGCGTCGGTGGGGCCGGTGATCTCCACCCGACGGTCCCTCAGCCCCGGCGCCGGGTCGGCCACCCGCCAGTTGCCCGCGCGGACGTCGGCGGTCTCGTCGAGGAAGCCCAGGGTGCCGCCGGCCGCGAGGGCGTCGTAGCGGCGGGCTCGTGCGTCGAGCAGCTCCCGCCGGCGGGTGTCGAAGGTGCGGTGCAGGCCGGCGAGGAAGTCCAGCGCGTCGTCGGTGAGGACCTCGTCGTAGCGCGCGGACCGCGCGCCGGTGATCTCGATTCCGCCGGGCACCCGAGATGCTCCCTTCCACCATGCGGAAGTGATCTTCTACACTTCGGAACCTAAACCCGCCGTCGAGGGTTGGTCAACAGTCTCGGAGGTTGCCGTGGCCGGTGGGCAGCAGGGTGCCGATGTGCAGCGGGAGTCGCGCGGAGCGGTCCAGTCCGTCAGCCGCGCGTTCGAGGTGCTGGAGACGCTCGCCGAGCACGGTCCGCTCACGCTGTCCCGCCTCGCCACCGAGTCCGGGCTGCCGCTCAGCACGGTGCACCGGCTCGTCGGCAGCCTGGTCTCGCTCGGCTACGTCCGTCTCGGCGCCGACAAGCGCTACGTGCTCGCCCCCAGGCTGATCCACCTCGGGGAACGGTCCGCTCGCATGCTGGCGCGCTGGGCGGTGCCCCACCTCGCGGAGCTGGTCGACGAGCTCGGCGAGACCGCCAACCTGGCGACGCTCGACGACGACCATGTCGTCTACGTCGCGCAGGTGCCGTCGCGGCACAGCATGCGGATGTTCACCGAGGTCGGCCGGCACGTGCTGCCGCACTGCACCGCGGTGGGCAAGGCGCTGCTGGCCGAGCTGCCCCGCGTCGAGGTGGCGTCGCGGGTACGGCGTACCGGCCTGCCGGCGCGCACCGACCGCACGTTGACCACCGTCGATGACCTTGAGGCGGCGCTCGACGGGGTCCGGTCGAGGGGCTACGCCGTCGACGACGGCGAGCAGGAGGTCGGCGTCCGGTGCGTGGCGGTGGTGGTCCCGGACTCCGTGCTGCCGCTGGCGATGTCGGTGTCCGGGCCCGCCACCCGACTGACCGACGACGTCGTGGCGCGAGCCGTTCCCGCGCTCCGCACCGCCACCCAGCGGTTGGCCGAGGACCTCTCCGGCGGCCCAGAGCCCAAAGCCCGGCTGTAACGCGGGGTTGTGGACGCTCAACAAGCGCTGTGCCACCTCGATGCGTCCACAACTCGTGGCAGGTGCGCTCGGTGGCTAGACGAGCGCCTCCCCGCTCGCATGAGCCAAGGTGGCAGCGACCTGTCGGTTGTTGTCCGCGAGCAGGTCGGCGTCGGTGCGGGGGAGGACGTCGTCCCAGAGCTCGAGCATCCAGCCGCGCGCCTGCATCATCCCGAGTGGACGGGCGGCGAAGGCCATGTGGAAGTGCGCGCTGCCGTCGCCCCAACGGGCGAAGTGCGTGCGCGCCACGCCGTCCAACGCCTGCACGGCGCCGGCGAGCCGTTGGATCGTGGCCCCCATCGTGCCCAGCTCGGCGGGGCCGAGCTCGTCGAGGCGCAGATGCGCGTTGGGGGCGAGGCCCCCGATCCAGGGCAGGCCCGTGTCGAAGGCGCCGACGACGTGCCAGTGCTCGTCCATCCAGATCCAGTGGTCACGGCCGCGCGCCGGGCAGTGCCAGCACTCCGACGGGTCCAGGACGCCCGACCGCGGCTCCTCGGGCACCAGCATCGGTGCCAGCGGCTCCAGCCGTAGCCTCCTCGAGCGGCACCAGCGGGTGCGTCACGACCTCGTCGGCGTCGTACCGTTCGCCGACGGTTACGCCGTCGTGCCAGCGGGAGGTTGCGGGGTGGGTCAGGTACTCGTCGGTCACCCGCCGGAGTGTGCCACCTGCGTGTTCGCCTCGGCCACTGACCGCGGGGCGAGCCGTCGCTCCGAGACCCCTCGACGCCGTTAGGCTGAGGCCGTTCGACTGCCGTCTTCCCCTCAGGAGCACAACCGTGGCCAGCCATCGAAGCCGTCGGCGCCCGCGAGATCCTCGACTCGCGCGGCAACCCCACCGTCGAGGTCGAGGTCGCCCTCGACGACGGCACGATCGGCCGCGCCGCGGTCCCGTCCGGCGCGTCCACCGGCGCGTTCGAGGCGGTCGAGCTGCGCGACGGCGGCAAGCGCTACCTCGGCAAGGGTGTCGGCAAGGCGGTCGACGCGCGTGCTCGACGAGATCGGCCCCGAGCTGGTCGGCTTCGAGGCCTCCGAGCAGCGGCTCGTCGACCAGCGGCTGCTCGACCTCGACGGCACCCCCAACAAGGCCAAGCTCGGCGCCAACGCGATCCTCGGCGTCTCGCTCGCGGTCGCCCGGGCCGCCGCCGACTCCGCCGGACCTGCCGCTGTTCCGCTACGTCGGCGGGCCCAACGCGCACCTGCTGCCGGTGCCGATGATGAACATCCTCAACGGCGGCGCGCACGCCGACACCGGCGTCGACGTCCAGGAGTTCATGGTCGCCCCGATCGGTGCGCCCGACGTTCCGCGAGGCGCTGCAGCAGGGCGCCGAGGTCTACCACGCGCTGAAGTCCGTGCTGAAGGAGAAGGGCCTCGCGACCGGCCTCGGCGACGAGGGCGGCTTCGCCCCCGACCTGGCCAGCAACCGCGAGGCGCTCGACCTGATCTCCACCGCGGTCGAGAAGGCCGGTCTCACGGTCGGCGACGACATCGTGTTCGCCCTCGACGTCGCCGCCACCGAGTTCTACGTCCGACGGCGGCTACACGTTCGAGGGCGCCACCAAGTCCAGCGACGAGATGATCGCCTACTACAGCGAGCTGGCGTCGTCGTACCCGATCGTCTCCATCGAGGACCCGCTCAACGAGGAGGACTGGGAGGGCTGGAAGGCCATGACCGCCGCGCTCGGGGACCGAAGGTGCAGCTCGTCGGCGACGACCTGTTCGTGACCAACGTCGAGCGGCTCGGACGCGGCATCGACGAGAAGTCGGCCAACGCGCTGCTGGTCAAGGTCAACCAGATCGGCTCGCTGACCGAGACCCTCGACTCCGTCGACCTCGCGCACCGCAACGGCTTCCGCTGCATGATGAGCCACCGCTCCGGCGAGACCGAGGACACCACGATCGCCGACCTCGCGGTCGCCACCAACTGCGGCCAGATCAAGACCGGCGCCCCGGCCCGCTCCGAGCGGGTCGCGAAGTACAACCAGCTGCTCCGCATCGAGGAGGAGCTCGACGACGCCGCCCGGTACGCCGGCCGCGGCGCCTTCCCCCGCTACACCGCCTGACCGACCGCCACCACCCACCGCACCGACACCGCACCGCACGCCGCACCGAACGCCGCAGGGAGGGATCATGGCCGGCCACCGCCCGACGTCGCGGGGATCCCGACCGCGCGCAGCCGGGAGCAGCGGGCGTCCGCGGAGCGGTCCGGCGCGCCCCGGTGCCGCCCGGGTGCGGGCCCAGGTCGCAGGCCGCCAGGACGCGCCGCGGCGTCCCCGGTTCACCGGACGGGCGGCGATCCTGGTGCTGGTGCTCGCCGTGCTGATGGTCTCCTACGCGTCGAGCATGCGGGCCTACCTCGAGCAGCGGCACCACCTCGACACGCTCGCGGAGCCAGCATCGCGACCTCCGAGGCCAACATCGCCGAGCTGGAGCGCGAGAAGGCGCGGTGGGAGGACCCGGCGTACGTTCGCTCGCAGGCGCGCGAGCGCTTCGGCTGGGTGCTGCCGGGCGAGATCGGCTTCCAGGTGATCGACGAGGACGGCGACCCGCTCGGCCACGACGACTCGCTGACCGACGCGGCGGCGCCGTCGGAGGAGGACGAGCGCGCCCGAGTGGTGGCAGGCCGCGTGGGAGAGCGTGGAGGCCGCCGGCAACCCCGAGGAGCTGGCGCGGCAGCCCGAGCCCGCGGAGCGGATCACGAGCTCCCGCCGGCCAAGCGGCCGTCACGTTGATCGAGCGCCCCGCGACGAGGCGGTGATCGGGGCGCAGCTCGGCCGGCCGCCCCGCTCCATCCACGACATCGGGCACCGCTGCCCCTGCGGCAACCCCGACGTGGTCGCCACCGAGCCGCGGCTCGACGACGGCACGCCGTTCCCCACGACCTTCTACCTGACCTGTCCGCGCGCGGCGTCGCTGATCGGCACGCTCGAGGCGTCCGGGCTGATGAAGGAGATGACCGACCGGCTGGAGTCGGACCCCGAGCTGGCGGCGGCCTACCGGCGCGCCCACGAGCGCTACCTGGACTACCGCGAGGCGATCGGCCACGTCCCGGAGATCGCCGGGGTCTCCGCCGGCGGGATGCCCACCCGGGTCAAGTGCCTGCACGTGCTGGCCGGCCAGGCGCTCGCCCAGGGCCCGGGCGTGAACCCGCTCGGTGACGAGGTCGTCGAGGCGCTCGGTGACTTCTGGGCGGCGGGACCGTGCGTCGAGCCCGGTCGGGACGAGACCCCGTGACGCGCGTCGGCGCGATCGACTGCGGCACCAACACGATCAAGCTGCTCATCGCGGACCTCGACACCGACCACCGGCGAGGAGCACGTGCTCGTCCGGGAGGTGCGGATCGTCCGGCTCGGCCAGGACGTCGACCGCACCGGCCGGCTCGCCGACGAGGCGGTGGCCCGCACCCTGGCCGCCGTCGACGAGTACGCCGCGCTGCTCGACGAGCACCGGGTCGACGCGCTCCGGTTCTGCGCCACGTCGGCGAGCCGCGACGCCTCCAACGCGGCCGAGTTCCGCGCCGCCGTGCGCGATCGGCTGGGCGTCGAGCCGGAGGTGCTCTCCGGCGACGAGGAGGCGGCGCTGTCGTACGACGGCGCGACCCGGTCACTCCGGTCAGTCACCGAGCTGTCACGCCCGTTCCTCGTCGTCGACATCGGCGGCGGCTCCACCGAGCTCGTGCTGGGGGACGGCGAGGTCGAGGCCGCCCGGTCGCTCGACATCGGGTCGGTCCGGTTGACCGAGCGGCTGATGCCCTCCGACCCACCGGCCGCCGCAGAGGTGAGCGCGGCGACGACGGCGATCGACGAGGCCCTCGACACCCTCCCCGGCCACGGCGTCGAGCCCGCACGAGCGGGCACCGTCATCGGCGTGGCCGGCACCGTCACCACGGTCGCCGCACTGCTCAAGGGGCTCGACCACTGGGACCGCGCGGCGATCCACCACGCGACCTTCCGCGTCGGCGACGTGCATGCGCTCACCGAGCGGCTGCTCGCCATGACGACGGCCGAACGGGTGGCGCTGCGCGTGCCCGAGGGCCGGGCCGACGTGATCGCGGCGGGTGCGCTGATCCTCGACCGCGTGCTCCGGCGTACCGGAGTGCCGTCGCTGCTGGTCTCGGATGCCGACATCCTCGACGGCATCGCCTGGTCCCGCGCCTGAGGGCAAGGCCCGCGAGGGTTGCCGATCGGCGCAGTGGGTACTCGGGGGATGACCGACATCGCGACGAAGGAGCGAACATGAAGAAGCTGACCCTGCTCGCCGCGGGTGCGGTGGGATACGTCCTCGGCACACGCGCCGGCCGCGAGCGTTACGAGCAGATCAAGGCCGGCGCCAGCAAGATCGCGTCAGACCCGCGCGTGCGCTCGAAGGCGTCGGACGCCGGCCACGCCCTGAAGGAGCAGGCGCCGGTGGTCAAGGACAAGGTCGTCGACGCCGCGTCCACCGCCAAGGACAAGATGCACGGCAGCAACGGCAGCAGCACGGCGGACAGCACCACCGGCACGACCACCACGGTGTAGGACGCCCACCCGAGCACGGGCCGGGCCGCGGACCCCTGGAGGATGGGGCCATGGTCCGGCCCGTCGCACACCCGCACCCGCTCACCGGCCGGCCGTTCCCCAGCCCGGTGCCCCCGGGCACGGGCTGGCCGGAGGACCCCGCCGCCCCGGACACGCCGGTCGCCACCACGGCCGCGGCCGTACGTCGGACGCGCCGCCACCGCCACGCTCGACGAGGTCGAAGCCGCGGTGTCGGTCTGCCGCGCGTGCGACCGGCTCGTCCGGTGGCGCGAGGACGTGGCACGCGACAAGCGCGCGTCGTTCGCCGACCAGCCCTACTGGGGGCGGCCGATCGCCGGCTGGGGAGACCCGGCCCCGGGCGTGCTCATCATCGGGCTGGCGCCGGCCGCACACGGTGGCAACCGGACCGGCCGGATCTTCACCGGCGACCGCTCCGGCGACTGGCTGTTCGCCTCGCTGCACCGGGTCGGGCTCGCCGTGCAGGAGACGTCGTTGCACGCGGGCGACGGCCAGCGGCTCGTCAACGCCCGGATGGTCGCGACCGTGCGCTGTGCCCCGCCGGACAACAAGCCGACGACCGAGGAGCGCGACACCTGCGCCCCGTGGCTGCTCCGTGAGGTGGCGCTCGTGGAGCCGAGCGTGCGTGCGGTGGTCTGCCTCGGCTCCTACGGCTGGGACGCCGCGCTGCGCGTGCTGCGCGAGGCCGGCTACACGATCCCGCGCCCGAAGCCGCGGTTCGGCCATGCCGCCGAGGCCGTGCTGACCGCGCCGGACGGACGCGACGTGCACCTGCTGGGCAGCTACCACCCGTCGCAGCAGAACACCTTCACCGGCAAGCTCACCGAGCCGATGCTCGACGCCGTGCTGGAGCGCGCGGCCCGGCTGGGCAGCGGGGTGGAAGACTGACCGCCGTGACGCTCCAGGCCATCACCGTCCTCGGCCACGACCGGCCCGGCATCATCGCCGAGACCACCGCGGATCCTCGCCGACCTCGGGCTGAACCTCGAGGACTCGACGATGACGCTGCTGCGGGGCCATTTCGCGATGACGCTGATCTGCGCCGGGGACACCGACTCCGCCGACGTCGAGGCCGCACTCGCCCCGCTCACGGCCGGCGGCGCGCTGACGGTGGCCGTGCGCGAGGTGCCGGTCGAGGCCGGGCACCAGCCGGTGGGCGCTTCCTTCGTGCTGACCGTGCACGGCGGCGACCGCCCCGGGATCGTGTCTCGCGTGGCCGGTGAGATCGCTCGCGTCGGCGGCAACATCACCGACCTGACCACCCGGCTGGCGGGCGACCTGTACATCCTCGTCGCCGAGGTGGACCTCCCCGCCGCCGCCGACCTCGACGTCCTGCAGGAGGCGCTGCGGGCGGCCGCCGCGGACCTCGGCGTCGGTGTCACCCTGCGCGAGGTGGAGAGCGACGAGCTGTGAGCGCGGAGCCCGACGAGCGGCTCGTCGACGACGCGGTCGGACGCTGGACCGAGTCGACGCTCGGCGTCGAGGGCCGCGTGCTCGACGTCGTTCGCGCGCCGGCGACGGTGCTGTCGACGGTCGGCGAGGAGGTGGACCCGACCGCCACCGACGTCGTACGGCTGGCGGCGGACCTGGTCGCCACCATGCGGGTGTCACCGGGGTGCGTCGGGCTGGCGGCACCGCAGGTCGGGGTGAGCGCGAAGGTGTTCTGCGTGGACGTGGCCGGCCACCCGAAGACCCGCGCCCACCACGGCACGTTCGTGCTGTGCAACGCGATCGTCGTGGAGTCGTCGCGCAACGAGCGGGCGCGCGAGGGCTGCATGAGCGTGCCGGACCTCACCGGTGACGTGAAGCGGGCCGCCCGCGTCGTGGTGCGTGGCGCGCTCCCGGGCTCCGGGGTGCACGTCGAGGTCGTCGCCGAGGCGTTCGAGGCGCGGGCGCTGCAGCACGAGATCGACCACTGCGAAGGACTGCTGTTCCTCGACCGGGTGGCCGGCGCGCACGCGATCCACCCGCGCAAGACCTATCTTTGATCGCGCCCGCCCCCGTAGCCCAATGGCAGAGGCAGAGGTCTTAAACACCTCTCAGTGTGAGTTCGAGTCTCACCGGGGGCACCGGTCGCGCCACGGAAATGGGTGTCGGCACCCATTCAGTCCCGACCTCGGGGCCCGTTGACTTGACGCATGGGCCGCCGCCGTTCGTTGACCCTCGGCCACGACCAGGTGGAGCCCGACCTGCGCCCACGAGGTGGGAGTGCCGATGGGACCGACTGAGCTCGAGCTGGCCGTCTCCGTCGGGATGCTCTGCGCCGCCGTGGGGTTCACGGTGGGCCTGGCGATCGGCCGCGGCCGGCAGCCGCGCTGGAGCGAGAAGGGCAGCTTCGTCCACAAGGTCTCCATCGGCTTCGCGACCCTCGACCGGCTCGACGGCCTGCTGCTCCGCTTCGAGGTCGAGCCGGAGTCGCGGTTGGCCGGCGTCGAGGTCGACGAGCTCCGGCTGCCCGCGGGGTCGACCGTCTCGCTGGTCACCCGTGGCTCGAGCGTCTTCGTGCCCGACGGGTCCACCGCGCTGCGTGCGGGCGACCAGGTCCTCGTGGTGACCGCCCGGGACCGGGTGGGCGAGGTGGAGGACCGGCTTCGCTCGGTCAGCCGGTTCGGCCGGCTGGCCGGCTGGTACGAACGGCTCGAGCCCAGCGTCGCCGTCCGGGGAAGCGGCGTACGGAGGAGACCGGCGTGATCCTCACGTCCGCCGCCATCTCCATCTTCATCGTCAGCTACGCGCTCATCGCGACCGAGCGGATCCACCGGGTCGCCGCCGCCCTGGGTGGGGTGGCCGCGATGATCGTGATCGGGCTGGTCGACGCCGAGACGGCCTTCTTCGACCAGGAGACCGGCATCGACTGGAACGTCATCTTCCTGCTGTTCGGGATGATGGTGATCGTCGGCGTCCTCAAGCAGACCGGGCTCTTCGAGTTCCTGGCCCTGTGGGCGGCGCGCAGGTCGGACGGGCATCCCTACAAGCTGCTCGTGCTGCTGGTGCTGGTCACCGCCACCGTCTCGCCGATCCTGGACAACGTCACCTGCGTGCTGCTCGTCGCACCCGTGACGCTCTCGGTCTGCCGCCGGCTCGGGCTCCCACCGGCGCCGTACCTCATCTCCCTGATCCTGGCCTCCAACATCGGGGGTACGGCGACCCTGATCGGCGACCCGCCCAACATCATCATCGGCAGCCGGGCCGGGCTGAGCTTCGACGACTTCCTGGTCCACTCCCTCCCGCTCACCGTCGTGCTGCTGGGTGGGTTCCTGCTGCTGGCGCGGCTGCTGTTCCGCCGCCAGCTGACGACGCCGGTCGACGTGGACGGCCGGCTGGGCGACCTCGACCCACGAGCCGCCATCACCAACATGCGGCTGCTGGTCCGCTGCCTGGTCGTGCTGGGGCTCGTCATGGTCGCGTTCGGCTTGCACACGGTGCTCCACCTGGACCCGTCGGTGGTCGCGATGATGGGCGCCGGGCTGGCCGTGCTGGTCTCCCGCACCACGCCGGAGGAGTTCCTCGAGGAGGTCGAGTGGGGCACCCTGGCCTTCTTCATGGCGCTGTTCGTCCTCGTCGGGTCGCTGGTCAAGGTCGGCGTCATCGGTGAGCTCGGCGAGCTCGCCGCGGGCGCCATGGGCGACCGCGAGCTGCTCGGCGCCACCGCGCTGCTCTTCGGGTCGGGTCTGATCGGCGCCTTCGTCGACAACATCCCCTACACCACCGCGATGGTGCCGATCGTCGAGGACATGGTCGCCGCCACCCCGTCCTCCGGAGCCGACAGCCCGCTCTGGTGGGCCTTCGTCTTCGGCGCCGACCTCGGCGGCAACGCCACCGCCGTCGCGGCCGGCGCCAACGTGGTGGTGCTCGGCATCGCCGCCAAGGCCGGCGAGCCGATCAGCTTCTGGGGGTTCACGAAGTACGGCGTCGTGGTGACCGTCGCCACGCTCGCCGTCGCGTGGCTCTACGTCTACCTCCGCTACTTCACGATGGCGTGACGGGCCCGCCCGCTGCCCGGCGTCGGAGCTCGAACTTCTGGATCTTGCCGGTCGCGGTCTTCGGCAGCGGGCCGAACACGATGCGCTTGGGTGCCTTGAAGTGGGCGATCCGGGAGCGCACGAAGTCGACCAGCTCGGCCTCCGTCACCTCGTCGCCGGACTCGGTGAGGGTCACGTAGGCCACCGGCACCTCGCCCCACTTCTCGTCCGGGTGCGCGACCACGGCCGACTCGCTCACCGCCGGGTGCTCGGCCAGCACCCGCTCGACCTCGATCGAGGAGATGTTCTCGCCGCCGGAGATGATGATGTCCTTGGCCCGGTCCTGGAGCTGGTAGTAGCGGTCGTCGTGCTGCACACCGAGGTCCCCGGTGCGGAACCGGGTGCCCCCGACCGACGCGCGGGCGGTCGCCTCCTCGTCGCGGTAGTACCCCGCCATCACCGTGTTGCCCTCCACGGTCACCTCGGCCAGCCCACGGGCGTCACCCTCGACCTCCTCCAGCACGACCGAGGACGAGATGATGTTGGGAATCCCCTGCCGGGACAGGCGATCGGCCTGCTCCTCCGGGCCGAGCGCGTCCCACTCCGGCTGCCACTCGCAGATCAGCGACGGCCCGTAGGTCTCGGTCAGCCCGTAGAGGTGCACGACGTGCAGGCCGAGCTGCTCGGCGCGCCGGATCAGCGCCGGGGTCGGCGGTGCGCCACCGGTCGCGACCGTCAGCGGATGCTCGACGCGCGACGCCGCCGGGGACGTCAGCAGGCCGGTGAGCAGGGTCGGTGCCGCGCAGAAGTGGCTGACGCGCTCGGTGCGGATCAGGTCCCAGAGCCGCTCCGGATCGGTGCTGTCCGTGCACAGCGACGTCGCGCCCGCCGCGGCCACCGCCCACGGGAACGCCCACCCGTTGCAGTGGAACATCGGCAACGTCCACAGGTAGACCGAGCCGAGCTCGAGACGCAGGTGGTAGGCCATCGCCAGGGCCTGCAGGGCGGCGCCGCGGTGCCGGTACATCACGCCCTTGGGCGTCCCGGTCGTCCCGCTCGTGTAGTTGATCGTGATCAGCCCGAGCTCGTCGGTCACCGGGTGGCTGGTCGGCACGTCACCCGGGCTCGCGGCCATCGCGTCGTCACCCAGCACGACCGACGCCGCCAGTCCGGCGACCGCCTCGTCCGCGAGGTCGGCCAGGGCCGGCTCCGCGAGGAGCAGCCGCGGCTCGGCGTGGCCCAGGATGCCGTTGAGCTCGCCGCCGGCCAGCCGGTGGTTGAGCGCGACCAGCGTCGCCCCGGCGTACGGCACCGCGAAGTGTGCGAGCAGGCTGAGCGGCACGTTGCGGGCCAGGAGGGCGACCCGGTCGCCGGGTCGCACGCCCCGGTCGCGCAGGTGCGCGGCCAGCCGTCGGACCTGCCGGCGCATCTCGGCGTACGACGTGGCGGCGCCCTCGAACCGGTAGGCCGCCCGCTCCGGGAAGTAGTCGGCCGCCCGGTCCAGCTGGGCCAGCGGCGTCAGCGGGGCCATCCCCATCTGTGGCTGCGACATCGCGCTCCTTCGGTGGACCGGCAGCGGCGGTTTCCACCTTGTCAGACTCGCGGCCGGGCCCCGGCAGTGACAAGGGCGCGCAGGTTTACCGTCGTGCGGGCTGGGCACGGGTCAGACATGTCCGAGTCCCAGCACACCAGCACCGCCCAGGACCCCACCCTCGGCGCCCTGGTCCATGACCTGAGCGAGCAGACCAGCGCGCTGGTGCGCAGCGAGGTCGAGCTCGCCAAGGCCGAGCTCACCGCGAAGGGGAAGGCCGCCGGGATCGGCGCGGGTCTGTTCGGCGCCGCCGGGCTGCTCGGGTTCTTCGGTGCCGCCGTCCTGATCACCACGGTCATCCTGGCGCTGGCGCTGGTCCTGCCCGCGTGGGCGGCCGCGCTGATCGTCGCCGTCGTGCTCCTCGCCGCGGCCGGCGTCGCGGCGCTCCTCGGCAAGGGCAAGGTGAGCGAGGCCACCCCGGCAGCACCGGAGCGCACCGTCGAGGGTGTCAAGCAGGACGTCGAGACGATCAAGGGAGGCCACCGCGCATGAGCGACACCATCGCCGCGAAGGAGCGCGAGGTCGAGCGCAACCGCGAGCAGCTCGCCCAGACCGTCGACGCCCTGCACGACAAGCTCGACGTGAAGTCGCAGGCGCAGGCACGGCTGCGCGAGGCGAAGGAACGAGCCACCACCGCCGACGGCAAGCCCAAGCCGGTGGTGATGGCCGGTGCCGCGGCTGTCGTCGCTGGGGTCATCGGCCTGATCTGGTGGCGTCGCCACTAGTCCCTCGGGCTTCACGCGGTCTCCGGGAACACCGGCCCATCCACGCACGTTGAACGTGCGAAGGGTCCGTACGATGGGAGTGCAGACCCGCGGGACGTCCCCAAACAGGGGAGTCCCCAGGCCTCCAAGGAGGAGACCACGCATGCAGAGCAGCAACCCGGTGTTCGCGCGTTCAGAGGGCTTCAACGGTCGCGGCAGTAGCAGCGGCATGCGCTACCCCGGCCAGAACGCCCCCCAGGCGCCGCAGTACGACCAGTCGACGTACACCCAGATGCAGCACGGCGGCACGCCGCCGACCCAGACGCCGGTCGGCACCGGCCGGATGACCATCGACTCGGTCGTGCAGAAGACCGGCATCAGCCTCGGCATCGTGATCGTCGTGGCGGTCGCCACCTGGATCATGACCGGTCCGATCGACAACCCCGACACGCTGAGCACGCTCTACATGCTCTCCATGGTCGGCGCGCTCGGCGGCTTCGCGCTGGCGATGGTCAACTCCTTCAAGCGGGTGATCTCGCCGGCCCTGGTGATCGCCTACGCCGCGCTCGAGGGCGTGTTCGTCGGTGCGTTCAGCAAGGCCATCGAGGCGCAGTTCGGCGACGGCCTCGTGATGGGCGCGGTGCTCGGCACCTTCGCCGCGGTCGCCGGCACGCTCGCGGCGTACAAGTTCTTCAACATCCGGGTGAGCAGCAAGTTCCGCAAGTGGGTCGTCGCCGCGATGTTCGGCTTCGTGGCGGTGTCGCTGCTCGACTTCGTGCTCAGCTTCTTCGGGGCCTCGTTCGGCATCAACGGCTTCGGCGGGCTCGGTCTGGTGATGAGCTTCATCGGTCTGGGCCTCGGTGTGCTGATGCTGATCCTCGACTTCGACTTCGTCGAGCGGGGCATCGAGGCCGGCCTGCCCGAGCACGAGTCGTGGCGCGCGGCCTTCGGCCTCACCGTCACGATCATCTGGATCTACATCGAGATGCTGCGGATCCTGGCGATCCTTCGCGGCAACGACTGACCCGCGACGCGGGCGGCCGGCCGCTCGAGCAGCGAGGGCCCCGCGGCGAGAGCCTCGGGGCCCTCGCCTTTCGCGCTCAGGGCGTGGCGGGCTCGGCCTCGGTCGTCTCCGGGGCCTCGAGCTCGGGCTCGGCGTGCCGGCGGCGGCGGCGGATCTGCGCCCAGCGGCCGAGCGCGCCGCGGGTGCTGCCGCCCACCTCGGTGCCGTCGATCTCGGTGCCGGGCACCTTGGCCGCCTCGACCGCGGCGCGCGAGATCGGCAGCACCGTCTCGCCGCGTGCGGCCTCGGGGACGAGCTCCTCGTCGGGGATCACGCCCACCGCGGCGAGGATCGAGGGCAGCAGCGCGGACGCCATGCTGGAGTAGCCGGCCGCCGACGGGTGGAACCGGTCGGGTCCGAACAGCTCCTTGGGCGTGGCCGCGAACTCCGGGCCGAGGATCGAGCCGAGGGACACGGCCCGACCGCCCGCCTCGACGACGGCGATGGTCTGCGCGGCGGCCAGCCGGCGCGACCAGTGCCGCGCCACCTGCCGCAGTGGCGGGGCGATCGGCTCGACGGTGCCGAGGTCGGGGCAGGTGCCGACCACGACCTCCACGCCGGCCGTGCGCAGTCGGCGTACCGCCTCGGACAGCAGGCGAACCGACTCCGACGGGAGCCGCCGGTGGGTCACGTCGTTGGTGCCGACCAGGATCAACGCCACGTCGGGCCCGACCGGGAGCGCCTCGTCGATCTGCCGGGCGAGGTCGCGCGTCTGGGCGCCGACGAAGGCCACCGAGCGCAGGTAGACCCGGCGTCCGGCGGCCTCCGCGAGCCCGGACGCGAGGTGTGCGCCGGGCGTCTGCTCGACACTCTCGACGCCGTACCCGGCGGCGGAGGAGTCCCCGAGCAGCGCGAGCTTCAGAGCGGGTCCGGTGCGGCCGTGGCCGTACCAGCCCGTCGCGGACGGCGGCTCGCCCTCGGCGTTGCCGATCGAGCGCCGGGCCAGCAGTGCCTCGGCGTGCAGCACACCGTAGAGCGACGCGCCCACGAGTGAGAGGCCACCGCCGCCGTACGCAGCGGCAGCCGCCAGCTTTCGCGCCGCAGCCGCCTTCCCCACGACACCAACCATATGGGGCAGCCCCACCGTGCGTGGGCCCAACCCGTGACCCGGCGCGACGGCGGAGCGTTGACCGACACGCCCTAGAGTTGCCCCGTGGACTACGTGAACTCGCTCCTCGACCTGGTGGGCAACACCCCGCTGCTCCGGCTCTCCAAGACGACCGACGGCGCCGGGCCTCTCGTGCTCGCCAAGATCGAGTACCTCAACCCCGGTGGGTCGGTGAAGGACCGGATCGCGCTGCGCATGGTCGAGGCGGCCGAGGAGGACGGTTCGCTCAAGCCGGGCGGCACCATCGTCGAGCCGACCTCCGGCAACACCGGCGTGGGGCTCGCGATCGTCGCGCAGGCCAAGGGCTACAAGTGCGTGTTCGTGTGTCCCGACAAGGTGAGCGAGGACAAGCGCAACGTGCTCAAGGCGTACGGCGCCGAGGTGGTCGTCTGCCCGACGGCGGTCGCGCCCGACCACCCGGGCTCCTACTACAACGTCTCGGACCGACTGGTCACCGAGATCGAGGGCGCCTGGAAGCCCGACCAGTACTCCAACGTCAACAACCCCCGCTCCCACTACGAGACGACCGGCCCGGAGATCTGGGAGCAGACCGACGGGAAGATCACCCACTTCGTCGCCGGTGTCGGCACCGGCGGCACGATCAGCGGGATCGGCAAGTACCTCAAGGAGCAGAACGCCTCCGTGCAGATCGTCGGCGCCGACCCGCACGGCTCGGTCTACTCCGGCGGCACCGGTCGCCCGTACCTGGTGGAGGGCGTCGGTGAGGACTTCTGGCCCGACGACGTACGACCGCGACATCGCCGACCGCATCATCGAGGTCTCCGACGCGGACTCGTTCGCGATGACGCGCCGGCTGGCCCGCGAGGAGGCGCTGCTCGTCGGCGGCTCGTCCGGCATGGCGGCGTACGCCGCGGTCCAGCTCGCGCACGAGCTCGACGGCACGCCCGAGGGCGAGGACGCGGTCATCGTGGTGCTGCTGCCCGACTCCGGCCGCGGCTACCTCACCAAGGTGTTCAACGACGAGTGGCTCGGCCAGTACGGCTTCCTGCCGCCGACCGGCGAGCAGACCGTGGGGGAGGTGCTGCGCAGCAAGAAGGGCGAGATCCCCGCCCTGGTGCACACGCACCCGACCGAGACCATCGCCGAGGCGATCCACATCCTGCAGGAGTACGGCGTCTCGCAGATGCCGGTCGTGCGCGCCGAGCCGCCGATCGTCGCCGCCGAGGTCGCCGGGTCGGTCTCCGAGCGGGCCCTCCTCGACGCGCTGTTCTCCGGCCACGCGAAGCTGGTCGACCAGGTGGAGGACCACATGGACGCCGCGCTGCCGACCATCGGCTCCAACGAACCCGTCTCCGACGCCGTGAACCAGCTCGAGGGCGCCGACGCCCTGCTCGTGCAGGAGGACGGCAAGCCGATCGGTGTCGTCACCCGTCAGGACCTGCTCGCGTACCTCGCCACCTCCGGCTTCCTGAGGGTTGCGGGGACCCGATTACCACGGTCCCGTGGTAATCCACCCCTTCCCCATGTGAACTCACCCCGGGAACGGGGAGATTGCCACGGGGAGTGCCGGCGTCACGTCCGGGTGCTGACGTGCCCGGGACGCTCCGCTCTTCCCAAGTCGCCGCGCACGGAGCAATCTGGGGGTGGGCGCCCGGTGGGCCCCGGCGCCCGGGAGGTGCACGGTGACGTCAACCATCACCCGGTTCGAGGCGACGTCCGCGCCCTGCGGCCGCTCCCAGACGGGGGAACGCTCGGTGTCCGAGGACGAGCAGGGACTGATCACCGAGGAGGTGACCTACGCCTGCGGCTGCCGCAGCTTCAAGGAGGAGTTCCACGACGGCAGCGTGCACCGCATGGTGGTCAACCATCGAGGCAAGGTGATCCTCGAGGAGGAGCTGCGTGGTGAGTGACGGCGACTTCGCCGCCACGCACGACGTACTCATGGTCGGCGGGGGTGGGGCCGGCCTGCGCGCAGCCATCGCCATCGCCGAGACCAACCCGCGCCTCGACGTGGCCGTGGTGTCGAAGGTGTACCCGATGCGCAGCCACACCGTCTCGGCCGAAGGTGGCGCCGCCGGGGTCATCGCCGAGGGGGACACGCTCGACGAGCACGCCTACGACACCATCTCGGGCAGCGACTGGCTCGGCGACCAGGACGCCATCGAGGCGTTCGTCCGCGAGGCGCCGCGCGAGCTGCTGCAGCTCGAGCACTGGGGATGCCCGTGGAGCCGGCAGCCCGACGGCCACGTCGCGGTCCGCGCCTTCGGCGGCATGAAGAAGATGCGCACCTGGTTCGCCGCCGACAAGACCGGCTTCCACATGCTGCACGCGCTCTTCCAGACGTCGCTGAAGTACGACCGCCTGACCCGGTACGACGAGGGCTTCGTCACCAAGCTGCTCGTGGACGACGGCCGCGTGCACGGCGTGGTGGCGGTCGAGCTCGCCACCGGCAAGATCCACACGATCGGCGCGAAGGCAGTGATCCTGTGCACCGGCGGGTGCGGCAAGGTCTTCCCGTTCACGACGAACGCCAACATCAACACCGGCGACGGGATGGCGCTCGCCTACCGCGCCGGCGCACCGCTGAAGGACATGGAGTTCGTCCAGTACCACCCGACCGGCCTCCCGTTCACCGGCATCCTCATCACCGAGGCCGCCCGCGCCGAGGGCGGCTGGCTGCTCAACAACGACGGCTACCGCTACCTCCAGGACTACGACCTGGGCACCCCCTCGCCGACGCCGGTGCTGCGCAGCATGGAGCTCGGGCCGCGCGACCGGCTCTCCCAGGCGTTCGTGCACGAGGTCGAGAAGGGCCGCACCAGCGACTCGCCGTACGGGCCGATCGTGCACCTCGACCTGCGCCACCTCGGCGAGAAGCTGATCGACGCCAAGCTGCCGTTCGTGCGCGAGCTGTGCCTCAAGTACGAGCGCATCGACCCGGTGCACGAGCTCGTGCCGGTGCGGCCGGTCGTGCACTACATGATGGGCGGCGTCCACACCGACATCCACGGCGCGACGCCGGTCGCCGGGCTGTACGCCGCCGGCGAGACCGCGTGCGTGAGCATCAACGGCGCCAACCGGCTCGGGTCCAACTCGCTGCCCGAGCTGCTGGTGTTCGGTGCCCGCGCCGGCCGGGCCGCGGCCGAGTACGCCGGCAGCGCCGGGATCGCCCCGGCCGCCGTACGCGCCCAGGCCGCGGACGAGATTCGCCGGCTGGAGCGCGACCTGCTCGGCAACCGCGGCGGCACCGAGAAGGTGGCGGCGATCCGCGACGACATGCAGGCCACGATGGAGGACAGCGCCGGCATCTACCGCAACGGCCCCTCGATGGCCGACGGCGCGGAGACGCTGGCCGAGCTGCAGCAGCGGATGGCCAAGGTCGGGGTGGCGGACACCAGCCGCTCGTTCAACACCGAGCTGGTCGCGGCGCTCGAGCTGGCCAACATGCTCGACATCGCGGAGTGCATGCTGCGGTCAGGCTTGGAACGTGAGGAGTCCCGGGGCGCCCACCAGCGCACCGACTTCCCCAAGCGCGACGACGAGCGGTTCCTCACCCACCAGCTGGTGGTTCGCGGCGCCGACGGCTCGCCGCGGGTGTCGTCGATGCCGGTGACGATCACCAGGTGGCAGCCGGGCGAGCGGGTCTACGGGAGGTAGTCATGGTCGAACCCCAGCGCAGCATCGGCCTCCGGGTCTCGAGGTACCGTCCGGAGACCGACGACGCGCCTGGTTGGCAGGAGTACGACGTGCCGCTCCGCGACGAGTGGACCGTGCTCGACGCGCTCAACCACGTCAAGAACGAGATCGACCCGACCCTGGCCTTCCGGTGGTCGTGCCGGATGGGGATCTGCGGCAGCTGCGGCATGAACGTCGACGGCGAGCCCCGGCTGACGTGCGGCACGTTCCTGGTCGACCACCTGCCGGGACCGGTGCAGGTGGAGCCGCTGGCCAACTTCCACGTCGCCCGCGACCTCGTGATCGACATGAGCGACTTCATGGAGAAGCTGCCGAAGGTCAAGCCGTGGATCATCCGCGACGAGGAGAAGTCGGTCGACGAGGGGGAGTACCTCCAGACGCCCGAGGAGCTCGACGCCTACAAGCAGTTCAGCATGTGCATCAACTGCATGCTCTGCTACGCCGCCTGTCCGGTCTACGGCCTCGACCCCGACTTCATCGGGCCGGCCGCGATCGCGCTCGCCGAGCGCTACGACCTCGACTCGCGCGACCAAGGCGCCCGGGAGCGCCTCGACGTGCTCATCGAGCACGAGGGCGTGTGGGGCTGCACGTTCGTCGGCGAGTGCACGACGGTGTGCCCCAAGCACGTCGACCCGGCCGGCGCCATCCAGCGCTACAAGCTGAAGGCGGCGAAGGAGTCGGTGAAGGCGGTCCTGCTGCCGAGGGGGGCGCGATGAGCGAGGTGCGCGCCTACCGGCGCACGCTGTCGACGTGGTGGTGGGTGCGCAAGCCGTCGTACTTCATGTTCGTGATGCGCGAGCTGAGCAGCATCTTCGTGGCCTGGTTCGTGCTGTACCTGCTGCTGCTGGTCGCCGCCGTCGGCCGCGGCGACGCGGCGTACCAGGACTTCCTCGACTTCGCCGCGCATCCGATCGTCGTGGTTGTCAACGTGGTCGCGCTGGCATTCGTGGTGCTGCACACGGTCACCTGGTTCAGCCTGACGCCCAAGGCGATGGCCGCTCGCGTGCGTGGGCGCCCGGTGCCGCCGGCGGCGGTGATCGCGTCGCAGTACGTCGGGCTGGCCGTCGTCTCCGCGTTCGTCGTCTGGCTGGTGTCGCGTTGAGCACCCCACAGAACCACTCGCTGCGCTCGCGCTTCCGCGGGGACCCGGCATGACCAAGCGACGTGTGGAGCCGTTCGTGTGGCTGATGTTCAGCGGCGGCGGTGTGATGGCGGCGGTGTTCCTGCCGGTGCTGGCGTTCCTGTTCGCGCTGGCGTACCCGCTGGGCTGGCTGTCCCCGCCGGACCACGACCATCTGAGTGCGGTGCTCGGACACCCGCTGACCGTGCTGTTCCTGCTCGGCTTCTTCGTGCTGCTGCTGGTGCACAGCGCGCACCGGTTCCGCTACACGCTGTACGACGGCCTGCAGATCAAGGCGCGGCGTGCGACCGCGGTGGTCTGTTACGGCGCCGCCGCCGTGGGCTCCCTGGCCGCCGTGTTCGTCCTGCTCTGACCGGGACGATCGCGCGGCCCCGTTATCGGCATCCGAACGGGCCGACCGTATGGCCCATTGTGACTAGTTTCGGTGGTTCCGGTGGATCTTCTCGCGTGGCCATGATGATGTCGATGTGTCCGTTTCATACTCAATCTGGGGGAGTCTTCACCCATGGCAATTCGAAACAGTCGCATCACTGCCGTAGCCATCGGCGCGGCCGTCCTCGTCGGCGCAAGCTCGTTCGGCGCCGTCGCCGCGAAGCTCGTCACTTCCGACGACATCAAGAACCAGACCATCCAGAAGGTCGACATCGGCAAGGATGCCGTCGGCGGCTCCGAAGTCAAGGACGGGTCGCTGAAGGCGAAGGACTTCGCCGCCGATGCGCTCGCGGGCCTCAAGGGCGACAAGGGTGTCAAGGGCGACAAGGGCGACAAGGGCGACAAGGGCGACAAGGGCGACAAGGGCGACAAGGGCGACAAGGGCGACAAGGGCGACAAGGGCGACAAGGGCGACAAGGGCTCCGTCGGAGTTGCAAACCTGGAGTCGGACGGCCCCTACCCCGGGGCCACGGACCTGACCCAGGGTGACAACTCAACGGCGTTTTGGACCAACTCCGGACTCAACCGCTCCTGGGTCATGTGTGCCCCAGGCAAGGTCGCGCTCGGCGGCGGGTTCACGCTTGCGGCTGACGCGTCAGACGCCGACAAGCGGGACACACAGGTCGTGACCTCTCAGCCCGTCCAGGTTGTCAACGGCAACCCCGACGCCTATAGCCCCATTGCCGGCGACCCGGACGGCTCGTACGTGCCGAACGGCTGGCTCGTGGAGGGCTACTACGCCGGGAGCAACCCGGGCCTCGTGGTCCGGCCGCACGTCATCTGTGCGAACGTCACGAACTGATTCAAGCCGTCTTATCAGCTTGTAGCGCGGACGAGGGCCCCGCCGGAACACCAGCGGGGCCCTTCCGCGTTCAAAAGCTCCGGGGCCGAACGTCCTGACCTTATAGCCCTTTTGTGCTATTTGGCTCCGTGAGGCCCCCTTTTGGTGAAGAGCACCCCGCGCCCCGATTTAGTCTTTACCTTGTCGGTTTTCGACACGAATCCATACATATCGGGGAGTACTCAGCATGCGCATGCGCAACAGTCGCATCACCGCCGTCGCCATCGGCGCGGCCGTCCTCGTCGGCGCGAGCTCGTTCGGCGCTGTCGCCGCCAAGCTCGTCACGTCCGAGGACATCAAGAACCAGACCATCCGCTCAGTCGACATCGGCGCGGGCGAGGTCGGCCGCTCCGAGCTCGCCGACAACGCCGTCACCGGCCGCCAGGTCAAGGATGGCTCGCTCTACGCCAAGGCGTTCAGCGACACCGCCCTCGAGGCGCTGAAGGGCAACACCGGCGCGCAGGGTCCCAAGGGCGACACCGGCGCGCAGGGCCCCAAGGGTGAGACCGGCGCGGACGCCGACATGAGCGTTGTCAACGGACTCGCCGCCCGGGTCGAGGCGCTCGAAGCCGCGATGGCCAACGGTTCGGACCTGAACACCAACTGGGTTGACGGCCTTGGTGCCACGATCGTGAACGCCAACACCGTTCTGCTCGACTCGCGCAGCGACGACGGCTACTCGTTCGCCACCATCAAGAACCTGGACCTGCCGATCCAGAAGGGTGCGGTCATCGAGTTCACGTACCGGCTCGCAAACGGTGCCGCTGCGGGCTGGGAGCACCCCGCATCCAGATCCGCGTGGGCGGCGTGACTTACAGCTCGGCACACCAGATCAACCCGGACTACGGCACCGCCAACGGTGACGGCACCTTCACGGTGGTCGCGAAGGCGACGTCCATGAACGACAACTCGGCCACCGACGTTCCGGAGGGCACGATCACCCGCGCCTCCCTGGTCTACGACTACCAGGACAAGGGCACCGTCGAGTTCACCAACGTTGTTATCGACGGACAGCCGATCAGCTTCAAGTGATCTGAAGGCATGCAAGCCCCGCCGCGCCAGCGGCGGGGCTTTGCTTTTAGCAGTGCCCTGTTTGGGCTCGACGATCCGGTTCGGGAACCCGCGCGTCTAGGGTTCACCGCGACCGCCGACGTCTCGGCGATCAAGATCGGCTGAACCAGATGAGTAGCGGTCGCTCGGCGGCCGTCAGCGCACTCGGCGCACAATCGGGCTCGCCGGCATGACGTCCGGGTGCAGGATCCCGGCCAGCGCCTCGACGCCGTCGACCAGCCGCGGGCCCGGGGCGCGCGAACGACGCGTTGGCGTCGACCGCCCACACCCCCACCCCCGCCGGCAGCACGCCGGCGGCGACCGAGCCCTCGGCCAGCGCGGTGCGACGCCGGCGAGGTCGTAGCCGCACGGCGCGCACACCACCACCTCCGGCGTCGCGCTGCGGCGACCGCCTCCCAGGTGGTGCGGACCGACTTCTCGCCGGGGGCGCCCAGCACGCGGCCGCCGCCGGCGAGGTCGACCATCTCGGGGACCCAGTGGCCGGGCGCGAACGGCGGGTCGGTCCACTCCAGCACCAGCGTGCGCGGCCGCGGCGGCCGGCGACCCGGCGTACGACCGCGTCGAGCCGCTCGCGCAGCGCGGCGACCAGCGCGCGCGGCCGCGGCCTCGGTGCCGGTGGCCTTGCCGAGCGTGCCGATGGACGTCCAGCACCTCGTCGAGGGTGTGCGGGTCGATCGTGAGCACCTCGGCCGTGCAGCCGAGGTGGGCCAGCGCGTCGTCGACGACGGACGACGTCGACCGCGCAGACGGCGCAGAGGTCCTGGGTGACGACGAGGTCGGCGTCGAGACCGGCGAGGGCGCCGGCGTCGAGGTGGTAGAGGTCGTCGCCGCGCGCGCATCGCCTCGGCGACGAACGCGTCGATCTCGGCGGGCGACAGCCCCTCGGGCATCGCGCTGGTGGACACGATCGTCCGGCGTGCGCGCCTCGGCGGGGTGGTCGCACTCGAACGTCACCCCCACCACCTCGTCGCCCGCGCCGAGGTCGAACAGGATCTCCGTGGTCGACGGCAGCAGCGAGACGATGCGCATGTCGTCAGCCTCGCACGCCGCTCGCGGGCGGACGCGGACGAGTCAGGGGGCCGGGTGGCCTCCTTCGGGTGGGTTCCTCACCACCCAGGAGTGCTCTTGCGCCGGCCGGCGCCGGGGCAGATCGTGAGACATGGCCGGGCGCTCACGCCTCATCGCCCTCGCAGTACTCCTCGGCACGCTCGTCGTCGGCTGCGTCGGTGACCCGGAGCAAGCGACGAGCACGACGGATGCGGCCGGCACGCCCGGTCCGTCCGACCTCGAGCAGTACCTCCTGCAGGAGGACGAGCTCCCGGGCCTGGCGCCGGTCGTGTCGCCGCAGACCGACACGGGAGAGCCGTTCCCGCTGCCGGAGGAGGGTGCCGAGCGGCTCCGTCGCAGTGGCTACATCTCGACGACCTACCAGCCCGCCGAAGGCGACCGCAGCGGCGGCGTCAGCAGCGTGCTGCTGTTCGAGACCGAATCCGGTGCGCGCGACTGGATGGCGTACGAGACGAGCGATGCGGCGATCCAACATCAGATCCCCGGCGCAAAGATCAAGCGGTTCCAGGTCTCCGAGGTTCCCGGCGCCCAAGGATGGACGGGCCCGGACCTGCACGGCAACGCGATCGGCAACGTCTACTGGACCCAAGGACGGTGCATGCTGCTCGTCGCCCTCGAGGTCGAGGGGCCGCGAGTCGAGCCGCTGTCGGCTGCGGCCAAGGCTGTCTACGAGCGCACGGGTGGCACCTGCCCGGAATGAGGGCGCGGTTCGCCCGCACGCCACGCGACCACGTGGGGGAGACAGCTCGGCCGCGGCATGAACGGCCTAGGGTTGCCCGGTGGCCGACCCGAGCACCGAGATCCTGCTGCTGCTCGCGCTGGCCGCACTCGCCGCAGGCTTCGTCGATGCCGTCGTCGGCGGCGGCGGACTCATCCAGCTCCCGGCCCTGGTGCTCGGCCTTCCCGGCGCCAGCCCGGTCCAGGTGCTCGCCACCAACAAGCTCGGCTCGGTCTGCGGTACGACGGTCAGCTCGGTCACCTACTACCGCCGGGTGCGGCCCGACCCACGCACGTTCGTGCCCCTCATGGCGCTCGCGTTCCTCGGCTCGATGGCGGGCGCCGTGGTCGCCTCCCGCATCCCCAAAGCCGCCTTCGACCCGATCGTCCTCGTGGTGCTCGTCGTGGTGGGCACCTACGTGCTGATGAAGCCGCAGCTCGGCGCACTCACCGAGCTCCGGTTCTCCGGCCACCGGCACACGCTGGCGGCGATGGCGGCGGGACTGGTCATCGGCTTCTACGACGGTGCGCTCGGACCGGGCACGGGATCCTTCTTCGTGTTCACCCTGGTCGGGCTGCTCGGCTACAACTTCCTGGAGGCGTCGGCCAAGGCCCGGATCGCCAACTGGGCGACCAACATCGCGGCCCTCGTCATCTTCGTCCCGCAGGGTGCGGTGCTGTGGAAGGTCGGGCTCACGATGGGCCTGGCCAACCTGGTCGGCGGCTACCTCGGCGCACGCACCGCGGTGGCGCAGGGCGTGCGCTTCGTGCGGGTGTTCTTCGTGATCGTGGTCGGCGCCTTCGTCGTCACGATCGGCTGGCGAGTGCTGGAGCAGTGGCGGTGAGCGCGACGTCGTACCTCACGGTCGCGCGATCCGGCACCGCCGAGATCGAGGTGAAGCGGTCCCGGTTCCTCGCCCGCGTGGCTCCGGTCGACTCCGAGGACGCGGCCCGCGCGGTCGTCGACGCCGCCCGCAAGGAGCACTGGGATGCCCGGCACCACTGCTCGGCGTTCGTGCTCGGCCCCGACGCCTCGGTGCAGCGGTCCAACGACGACGGCGAGCCATCCGGGACGGCCGGGGCGCCGATGCTGGAGGTGCTGCGCGGCCGCGAGCTGTCCGACACCGTCGCGGTGGTGACCAGGTGGTTCGGCGGGACGCTGCTCGGCGCCGGCGGCCTGGTGCGTGCGTACTCCGACGCCGTCCGGGCCGGGCTCGACGCGGTCGGCGTACGACGACGCGTGCTGCTGTCCTGCTTCGACCTCGAGGCCGCGCACGCCGACGCCGCGCGGTGGGAGGCGGAGCTGCGGGGTCGCGGCGTGACGGTTCTCGGCGTCGAGCACGCCGAGCGGGCCACCCTGCACCTCGCGGTGCCGGCGCCCGAGGTGATGGCGTTCGAGGCGCAGGTCGCGGCCCTCACGGGCGGGGCCGGCGTGCCCCTGCCGGCGGGCCAGACCTGGGCGTGAATCGCTGGTTCGACGGCTCGGTCAGGGCTCCGGGCTTGGGTAGCCTGACCGAATGACGCGAACGTGGGCCGTCGCCGCGCTGCCGGTCGCCGCCGCATGAGGATCCACTGGCTGACCGCCTTCATCGACACCGCGCAGGAGTCCGCCGACGAGTCCGAGACCTTCTGGTCCCGCGTCACCGGCTACCGGCTGTCGTCCTCGCGCGGTGAGCGGGACGAGTTCGCGAGCCTGCTGCCGCCCAGCGGGGACCCGCACCTGTCCGTGCAGCGGGTCGTCCAGTCCGCGCCGGGCGGGCTGCACCTGGACCTGCACACCGGCGACGTGGACGGCCTCGCGGCGCACGCCGAGTCGCTCGGTGCCAGCGCGTCGTACCTCGACGCCGGGTACGTGGTGTGCGGGTCGCCGGGTGGGATGACCTTCTGCGTGGTGCCGCACCCCGGGGCGCGTCGGGCGCCCGCCGCCACCTGGCCCGGCGGGCGCAGCGCGGTGGACCAGGTGTGCCTCGACATCCCGCCCCGGCACTGGGACGACGAGTGCGCGTTCTGGGCAGGCTTGACCGGGTGGGAGCTGACCGACGAGCATCCGGACGACGAGTTCCGCAGGATCGACCCGCCGCCCGGCTTCCCGATCCGGCTGCTGCTGCAGCGGCTCGACGACGAGCAGTCCGTCGTCACCGGTCACCTCGACCTGGCCAGCGACGACATGCCGGCCGAGGTCGCGCGACACGTCGCACTCGGCGCCCGCGAGGTGCACGGCGGGCGCGGGTGGACCACGATGGCCGACCCCACCGGACGGGTCTACTGCGTCACCCGCCGCGTCCCGGCGTAGACCCCGGCCAGCGCCCGGTGCACCAGCTCCTCGGGCAGCTTCAGCACCTCACGGTCGTAGGTCAGCAGGCCGTTGACCTCGTCCTCGACGTCGCTGAGCTGGGTGTAGACGGTCGCCCCCAGGCCGCGGCGTACGGCGGGAGCGACCTCCTCGTCGTGCAGCCGCAGGAACGCCTCGGCGAGTGCCGTGGCGGACTCGAAGTGCCGGTAGCCGAAGTGCTCGGGTCCCCACATGTGCCCCGGCACGGTGAGGTCGTACCCGCCGTACTCCGACAGCGCCAGCACGCGCCGCTCACCGTTCGCGCGCCGCGGCACGCGGAACCTGCGCTGGTACACGTGCAGGCTCCACAGGTCACCGGCGCCCTGGTCGTGCCAGCCGCTCGCGTGGTCGACGCTCCGGGTCGGGTCGAGGTCCGCGAGCTCGCGGGCGATGGCGGCGGCGTCGAACTGGCCCCAGCCCTCGTTGAACGGCACCCAGACCGCGAGCGAGGTGACGCTGCGCAGGTGCTCCACGGTGGCGCGCAGCTCGGCGCGGAACTCCTCCCGGCCGGCCGGATCGGACCGCCCGAGCAGCCGGTAGCGGTCGTCACGCAGCCGCACCGGGAGCCGGCCCGGCCAGGTGACCGCCGCGGTGCGGTAGCGCCCGCCGCCGTTGACGAGGTCCTGCCACACGAGCATCCCGAGCCGGTCGCAGTGGGCGTACCAGCGCAGCGGCTCGACCTTCAGGTGCTTGCGCAGCATGGTGAAGCCCGAGCCGCTTCATCGTCGCGATGTCGTGCACCATCGCCGCGTCCGAAGGGGCGGTCATCAGGCCGTCGGGCCAGTACCCCTGGTCGAGCACGCCGACGTGCAGGTACGGCTCGCCGTTGAGCAGCAGCCGCGGCAACCCGTCGGCGTCGGTGCCGACGCCGAACGACCGCATGCCGACGTACGACGTCACCCGGTCGTCGCCGAGCTCGACCTCGACGTCGTACAGGTGTGGGTCCTCCGGCGTCCACGGACGTACGTCGGACAGGGCGACCCGGGCAACGCGGCCCGGCGTGACCTCGGCCGACCCGACCAGCCGGCCGCTGTCCAAGACGCGGACCCGGGCGGGGTCTCCGCCGGCAGGCCCACCGGACGACACCGTGCACCTCACCGCGCCCGCGTCGAGCAGCGGGGTGAGCACCAGCGACTCGATGTACGTGGCCGGGACGGCCTCCAGCCAGACCGTCTGCCAGATCCCGGACTGCGCGGTGTACCAGATCCCGCCGCGTGCCAGCCGCTGCTTGCCGCTGCTCGGCCCGCGGTTGTTGGACACGTCGCGCACCCGCACCACCAGCGGCAGGGCACGAGCTCCGCCGGAGGCCGCGACCACGTCCGTGACGTCCAGCGTGAACGGCAGGTAGCCGCCGTGGTGCGAGCCGACCTCGACCCCGTCGAGCCACACCGTGCAGGTCTGGTCGACCGCGCCGAAGTGCAGCAGCACCCGCCCGCCGGGCACCGCGAAGCCGTCGGGCAGGACGAGGTCGCGGCGGTACCAGAGCAGCTCGTCTGGCTGCGTCTGTCGCCCCACCCCGGACAGCGGCGCCTCGGGCGAGAACGGCACCAGGATGCGGCCGTCGTACTCGACCGGGACGGAGGCGTCCAGCCCGGTGATCGCGTAGTCCCAGTAGCCGTTGAGGTTCAGGTAGGAGTCGCGGCGCAGCTGGGGACGCGGGTACTCCGGGAGCACGTCGTCCGGGTCGAGCTCCCGGCCCCAGCGCGTCATCACCGCGCCGACGATATCCAGTCGCCCGGGCCCGCTGCGGGTGGCTAGGGTCACCGGCGTGCTGATCCGCGACGCCGACGACTCCGACTGGGACGCGATCTGGCCGTTCTTCCGTCAGGTCGTGCAGGCGGAGGAGACCTACGCCTTCGACCCGGCGATGTCGTACGACGAGGGCCGGACGATCTGGATGGAACGGCCCCCGGGGCGCACTGCGGTGGCCGTCGACGACGACGGCACCGTGCTCGGCTCGTCGAAGATGGGCCCCAACCGTCCCGGTCCCGGCGCGCACATCGGCACCGCCAGCTTCATGGTCGACCCGGCCACCCGGGGCCGCGGTGTCGGGCGCCTGCTCGCCGAGGACATGGTGCGCTGGCACCGGGAGCAGGGCTTCCACGGGATCCAGTTCAACGCCGTCGTCGAGACCAACACGGCCGCCCTCCGGCTCTGGCAGGACCTCGGCTTCGCGATCGTCGGCACCGTCCCCGACGCGTTCCGGCACCCGACCGAGGGCCTCGTCGCCCTGCACGTCATGTATTTGCCCCTCAGCACAGGAGACCACGACGAATGAACACGCGCATGAGCGTCGACCGCACCGACCCGGCGTACGACGCCGACGAGCGCACCCAGCTCCTCGGTTACCTGGAGTACCACCGCGCGACGCTGCTGTGGAAGGTCGACGGGCTCGACGCCGAGCAGCTGGCCGCGCAGCACCCACCGTCGACCATGACGCTCGGCGGGATGCTGAAGCACCTCGCGCTGGTGGAGGACAACTGGTTCTCGGTGTTCCTGCACGGCAACGAGTACGACGCGGCGTGGGCCGACGTCGACTGGGACAGCGACCCCGACTGGGACTGGCACAGCGCGGCCGACGACGAGCCGGCGACGCTGCGCAACCTCTTTGCCGAGACCGTCGAACGTTCCCGCAAGCTCGCCGAGGGCGTCCCCCTCGACCAGCTGTCGGTGCGGAGACTGCGCGGCGCGGACGCGCCGGTCAACCTGCGCTGGATCGTGCTGCACATGATCGAGGAGTACGCCCGGCACAACGGCCACGCCGACCTGCTCCGCGAGTCGATCGACGGCGCGACCGGGGAGTGACAACGATTCGTCTGCGGACATTGGGGTGATTTCCGCGGGCGGATCGCAGACGAATCGTGGTTCAGGCGACCTTCTTGCGCAGCTTCTTGGCCTTCTTGCGCATCTTCTTGGTGTCCACGTCGATCGAGGGGGTCTTGTCCTTGGCCTTGCGGCCGAGCTTCCGGCCCGACTTCTCGGTCTCCTTGACCGGGTGCGCGAGCGGGCGCGGCATCATCAGGCGTACGGCGTTGCCGATCATCGTCTTGGACAGCCGGAGCAGCGGCAGGCCGACCGGCAGCAGGATCACGGTGACGCACAGCAGCACCGCCACCAGGCCGAGAAGGCCGCCGACGATCCACAGCAGCGCCCCACCCAGACCACGTAGAACTCTCATCTCGCTCACCTCGTCAGGTTGGTACCCGCATTCGGTGCGGCTGACGCCTCCGGCGCGTCGTGCTGAAGGTGCGAGGTCAGGGGGTCTCGGGGTGGTAGCCGCAGATGTCCGCCGCCTCCACCGCGGCGCCGGGGTCGGCGGACTCGGTCTCCTCGCCGACCGGGGCGGTGCTCGGCGTCGGCGTCGGGGTGGGACGGCCCTCGCCCCGCTCGCGGGGCCGGTCCTCCGGTGGCCGCAGGGCCTTCCGGACCACCTGCTGCATCCACGCGAAGTCCGGGTCGCCTGGGAAGAACTCCTCGGAGGACCGGAACACCACCGACCGCACGCTGGCGTCCTTGATCTCGAGGGCGAGGTCGACGAAGGCGGGCAGCAGCTTGCTCGGGATGTCGGTGCGCACGATCCGCTTCCCGGCCGCCGCCAGGCCCTGGTAGCGACGCAGCAGGTTCAGCGGCCTCGCCTCGTCGATGATCGCGTCGATCATGCAGCGCTGCCGCTCCATCCGCTGGTAGTCGTCGGAGCCGTACCGGCCGCGGGAGTACCAGAGCGCGTCGAAGCCGTCGAGCCGCTGGTCGGGGCCGGGCTGCAGGTAGCGGTCGGGCAGGATGCCGAGGTCGGTGTTGCCGCCGACCGGGATCGGCTCGTTGATGTTGACGGTCACCCCGCCCATCGCGTCGACGATCTCCCGGAACCCCTGCAGGTTGACCAGCAGGTAGTAGTCGACCGGGACCTTCAGGCTGCCCGACACGGCCATCTTGAGCGCGTCCGCACCCTCGTTGTCGGACTTCCCCAGGATGCCGGGGTGCAGCATCGGCACCTGGCGGTAGACCGCGTTGAGCATCCAGGCTCCCGGGTCGCCGTACCCGGTGAAGCCGGAGGGGTACACCGCGTGCAGCGGACTGTCGGCCGGGAACTGGGCGTTCATCATGTTCCGCGGCAGGCTGAACATCGTCGTCCGCCCGGTGTGCGTGTCCATGCTCAGCAGGATCATCGTGTCGGTGCGTACGCCGACCCGGTGCACGCCGCCGTCGCCGCCGAGCAGGAGCACGTTGACCCGGTCGCGGCCGCCCCACGGGTCCTTCTCCGTGACGTGCTTCGGTGCCGTCGCGCTGGTGTTGTCCTCGAACACCGTCTCGACCAGGTCGGCCTGCACCATCGCGTACCGAGCGCCGAGGACGACCGGCGCGGCCACCGCGAGGCAGAGCAGCCCCACGAACGCCGTACCGACGATCGTGTGGGAGAGGCGGCGCGGGAACGGCCGGACCATGAGGTACGTCGTCACGACCACGAGGAGCCACACCAGGAACGCCGCGCCGGCGACGGCGGCCGCGACCTTCAGCCGGGTCGGGTCGAACGCGACGTCGAGCACCGCGCGTGGCGAGCGGAGACCGAGCCAGGCCGCCAGCCCGATCGCGGTCAGGCTGGGCGGCAGCACGATCCAGCCGAGGTTGCGCCGGCGCGACCACAGGTAGCCGATCCCGGGCAGGACCGCCGACAGCAGCGTGATCGCCAGCGCCCCGGGCAGGGTCTTGGCCCGGCGCAGGCGTGGCCGCAGCGCGCGCCTTCCGGGACGCGTGGACCGCGACGGGGGCGCGACGCGCTCGACGGTGCTCGCCACGGGACTACCTCGGGGGACGGTCGCGCGGAGCCCCTCGCTCCGGCGGTGCAGCGGCCCGCACCAGCCGGTCCGCCGCCGGCAGATTACCAGCGATCCCGGGAGCAGCCCGGCATTCCGGACCGGAAGGGGGCCGCCCCGGGCCCGTGGCTCAGGCGTCCGCGGGGAACGGGATGCCCGTCGCGGAGTGGCACCGGTACCCGTTCGGGTTCTTCACCAGGTACTGCTGGTGTCATTGCGGTTGACGCGGGCCGCCGGTCGAGGAGGTGTGCCCGCGCGCCCGCGCCGTATCCGCAGTGAGCGAGGTCACGAGCCGGGACCCGTCATGAAGCGCATCGCCCCCCGTCCCATGGGCGAAGGACAAACGCTACTGACGCTTCCTCTGGGATCCAGTTGTGCGGGCACCAATGTGCCAGTTCTGAATCCATCCACACCGAGGAGCTCCATCTTGCGTAAGTTCATTCCGGCCGCGCTCGCGGTCGCCGCTGTCGCAGCCCTTTCGACCGGCGGCGCTGCCGTCGCCGGCGGCCTGATCGGCGGCAAGGACATCAAGGACGACAGTGTTCGCTCTGTCGACCTGCACGACGGCACCGTGAAGGTGCGCGACCTCAACCCGGTCGCGCTCCGGAAGATCACCGCCAGCGCAACCGGCGCCAAGGGCGACGCCGGTGCGCCAGGCAAGAACGGCGCTGACGGCGCTGACGGGCTCCTCGGGCCGCAGGGCGACGCCGGTGCGCCCGGCAAGAATGGCGCTGACGGCGCTGACGGTCTCCCCGGGCCGCAGGGCGAGTCGGGGGAGAACGGCAAGGACGGCGTCTCTGGCTACGAGGTCCGCAGTTGGGACTACGCACTCGTCTCCGGCGGAGGCTGGGCGGACATGGGTTGTACCAAGGACTCGGGCAAGGTCCCGTTGGGCGGCGGCTACCAGTGGAAGGACGAGGCCGTGGCCATGGAGAAGGGCCTCTCGGTCGTCACGTCCATGCCGGGCCGGATGAACTGGAGCACGAACACCCCGGACGCGACCAAGCCGGGCTGGATCATTCGCCCGAACAAGCCGGCCAACGTGAACCCCGGCGCTCTGAGCGTCTATGTCATCTGCGCCTCGATGAACTGACCTGGCTTTCGCCCCCGCCGCACCAGCGGCGGGGGCTTTGCCCATTTCGGGAGACTCAGACGTCTCCCGGGAACGGGATGCCCGTCGCCGAGTGGCAGCGGTAGCCGTTCGGGTTCTTCACCAGGTACTGCTGGTGGTAGTCCTCCGCGTAGTAGTACGTCGGCGCCGGCTTGATCTCCGTGGTGATCGGGCCGTAGCCGCGCGAGGTGAGCACCGGCTCGTACGCCGCGCGCAGCCGCTCGGCCACCTCGGCCTGCTCGGGCGTGGTCGTGTAGATCGCCGAGCGGTACTGGGTGCCGCGGTCGTTGCCCTGGCGCATCCCCTGCGTCGGGTCGTGGATCGTGAAGAACACCTTCACCAGGTCGGCGTACGCCACCTTCTCGGGGTCGTACACCACGCGGACGGCCTCGGTGTGCCCGGTCTGGCCGGAGCAGACCTGCTCGTACGACGGGTGCGGCGTCGAGCCGCCGGCGTAGCCGACCGACGTCGACCAGACTCCCGGGATCCGCCAGAACGCCTCCTCGGCGCCCCAGAAGCAGCCCAGGCCGAACACCGCGACCTGGTAGCCCTCGGGCAGCTCGGACTCCGGCGTGACCACCGGGGCGTCGAGCACGAGGTGGTCCTCGGCGAGGGTGAACCACTGCTCGGTGCGCCCGGCCAGCGCCTGCTCGGGGGTGGGCAGCTCGTTCTTGTGACGGTTGAACAGCACGGCGCTCCTCGGGTCTCGACTACCGATATCGGTTGTCCCAGCGTGACCCATGGCTCACGCCAGGGCTACCGACATCGGTGGGGGTTCGCCGCGTACAACACCACGGACGGCTCGATCCTTCCCGGCCCCGGCGTGGTGGACCCGACGGCATAGCATCGGGCGCATGCCCGACCAGACCCACAGGAACAAGTCCGGTTTCGAGACCCGTGCGATCCACGCGGGATACGAGCCGGACCCGATGACCGGTGCGGTGATCCCGCCCATCTACGCCACCAGCACCTACAAGCAGGACGGCGTCGGCGGGATGCGCGGCGGGTACGAGTACTCCCGCTCCGCCAACCCGACCCGCACCGCCCTGGAGGGCAACATCGCGGCGCTCGAGGAGGGGGAGCGCGGCTTCGCCTTCGCCAGCGGTCTGGCCGCCGAGCACACCCTGCTCAAGGCGCTGTGCCGACCTGGCGACCACGTCGTGGTCCCGGACGACGCGTACGGCGGCACCTACCGACTGTTCGCGAAGGTCGAGGAGCCCTGGGGCCTCGCGCACACCTCCGCGCCGGTGTCCGACGTGGACGCCGTCCGCGCGGCGATCCGACCGGGTGAGACCAAGCTCGTCTGGATGGAGACCCCGACCAACCCGCTGCTCAACATCGGCGACATCGAGGCGGTCGCCGCCGTCGCCCACGAGGCCGGTGCGCTGCTGGTCGTGGACAACACCTTCGCGTCGCCGTACCTCCAGCAGCCGCTCACCCTCGGCGCCGACGTGATCGTGCACTCGACCACGAAGTACGTCGGAGGTCACTCCGACGTCGTGGGTGGCGCGCTGGTCGTGCGCGACCTGGAGGTCGCCGAGAAGGTCGCCTTCCACCAGAACTCCATCGGCGCGGTCGCCGGGCCGTTCGACGCCTGGCTGACGCTGCGCGGCATCAGGACGCTCGGGGTCCGCATGGACCGGCACTGCGACAACGCCGAGAAGGTCGTGGAGTTCCTGGCCGGGCACGACGCCGTCGCCGAGGTCATCTACCCCGGCCTCGAGGCGCACCCCGGCCACGCCGTCGCGTCGAAGCAGATGAAGCGGTACGGCGGCATCGTGTCCTTCCGGGTCAAGGCCGGGGAGGACGAGGCGCTCGCCGTCTGCGACCGGGCGAAGGTGTTCACGCTCGGGGAGTCGCTCGGCGGCGTCGAGTCGCTGATCGAGCACCCGGGCCGGATGACGCACGCGTCGGTGGCCGGCACCGACCTGGAGGTCCCCGCCGACCTGATCCGGCTCTCGGTCGGCATCGAGACCGCCGACGACCTGCTCGCCGACCTCGAGCAGGCGCTCCGCTGACGGTGGTCGAGCCGCTGACGGCGGGCAGCGGGCCCGTCGAGACCCTGGTCGCCTGCGTCGACTTCGGGTCCACGTTCACCAAGGCGGCGCTCGTCGAGGTGCCGACCGGCCGGCTGGTCGCCACGTCGAGCCACCGCACCACGATCGACACCGACGTCCTCGACGGCTGGGACGCCTGCCTGGCCGAGCTGACCGCCGTGGAGCCGGGCGCCGCCGAGGCACCGGTCCTCGCGTGCTCGTCGGCCGGCGGCGGGCTGCGCATCGCGGTCGTCGGCAACGAGGAGCTGGTCACCGCCGAGGCCGGCCGCCGGGTCGCGCTGTCGAGCGGTGGCCGCGTCGTGCACGTCGCCTTCGGCGGGCTGACCCGGTCCGACGTACCCGCGCTGCGGGCAGCCAGGCCCGACGTGGTGCTGCTCGTCGGCGGCACGGACGGCGGCAACGCGGAGGTGCTGCTCGCCTGCGCGACCACGCTCGCGAAGGCGCGCTGGCGCGGGCCGGTCGTGGTCGCCGGCAACGTCGACGCGCAGCACGAGGTGGCCGCCCTCCTCGACGCCGCCGGTACGCCGCACGTGGTGGCCGACAACGTGGTCCCGCGCATCGGCGTGCTCGCCCCGGAGTCGGCCCGCGCCGCGATCCGGGAGATGTTCCTGCGGCACGTGATCGGCGGCAAGCACCTGTCGTCACGCGACTCCGGGCAACGGTTCACGTCCATGGTGCGCGGCGCGACACCCGACGTGGTGCTCACCGCCGTCGAGCTGCTGGCGCGCGGCCTGCCCGGCAGCGAGAGCGGGGCGGACCGTCCCGGAGGGGGTGACGTGGTGGTCGTCGACGTCGGAGGGGCCACCACCGACGTGCACTCGGTCGTCGAGGTGGATCCCGAGGATGCGGGGCTGTCCCGCCAGGTGGTGGCGACCGTGCCGGTCAGCCGCACCGTCGAGGGCGACCTCGGGATGCGGTGGAGCGCGGTGAGCACCGTCGAGGAGGGGATCGCCGCAGGACTCGTCGACCCCGCGCTGCGCGACGCGGCCGCGACCCGGCAGGCCGACCCGGCGCACCTGCCCCCGGCCGGCACGGCCGGCGAGCAGGGGCGCGCCGACGACCGTGCCATCGCCGCCGCGGCCGTGACGCTCGCGCTGCGCCGGCACGCCGGCCGTTCGCAGGTCGTGTTCGGGCCCGACGGCCGGGTCGTCGAGCGCAGCGGCAAGGACCTGCGCGAGGTGGACCTGCTCATCGGCTCCGGCGGCGTCCTCCGGCACAGCGGCGACGGGGCCGCGGACGTGCTGCTCGCGCACCTCCGCGCGGACGGCGGCTGGCAGCTGCCCGAGCACCCGCGCACCTCCGTCGACCGCGACTACGTGCTCGCCCCGGTCGGGCTGCTCGCGGCCGAGCACCCCGAGGCGGCGTACCGCCTGGCCCGCACGCTGCTCTGACCGCGCGTCCGGCCGCGCCGGCTGGGGCACGCCCCGTAACCTGACGCCATGGCAGAGGGCAACCGGATGACCGGCCGGCTCGGCCGGAGTCTGGGCCGGCTGCGCGCGACCCAGCGCGCCAAGTCCGACGAGCGCTTCGCGGAGCGGTTCGCCCACCAGTGGACCCAGATCCGCGGGGACCGCGTGCACCAGGAGGAGCCGCCTCCGGTGATCGACGCGGGGCCCAGCAACTTCAGCCGCGCACAGGTGCCGTGGGCGCTCGACCTGGTGGCGGCCTGGTCGTGGCGGTTCCTGGTGATCGCCGCCGCCGGCTACGTCGTCTTCTACGTCATCGCGATGTTCTCGGTGATCTTCCTGCCGCTCGCGATCGCGCTGCTGATCGCGGCGCTGGGCAGCCCGGTGGTCAAGTCCGCGGCCAAGGTCGGCATCAACCGCAGGTTCAGCTCGGCCCTCGTAGTGGTCGGCGGGCTCGGCGCGCTGGTGCTGCTGCTCACCTTCGTCGGCACGCAGGTCTCGCGCGGGTTCAGCGACCTGTCCGTCCAGGTGGTCGACGGCCTCGAGGAGATCCGCACCTGGCTGCGCACCGGCCCGCTGCAGGCGAGCGACTCCCAGATCAACGACTACATCCGCGAGGCGCAGAACGCGATCACGTCGTCGTCGGAGGAGCTGCTCGCCCGGGTCACCGAGGTCGGTACGGCGATCGGGCACATCGTCGCCGGCTTCTTCATCGTGCTGTTCGCCAGCTACTTCTTCCTCGCCGACGGCGCCCGCATCTGGGCCTGGTGCGTGCGGCTGTTCCCGCGGGCCGCCCGGCTCCGTGCCGACGAGTCCGGCAAGGTCGCCTGGCGCTCGGTCACCCAGTTCGTCCGGGCGACGGTCATCATCGCGCTGACCGATGCGATCGGCATCATGATCGTCGCCGCGATCCTCAAGGTGCCGTTCGTGACCGCCATCGGCGTGCTGGTGTTCCTCGGTGCGTTCATCCCGATGGTGGGCGCCACCATCTCCGGCTCGGTCGCCGTCCTGGTCGCGCTGGTCTCGCACGGCCCGGTCGTCGCCCTGCTGATGCTCGGCGGCGTGATCCTGGTGCAGCAGATCGAGGCCCACGTCCTGCAGCCGTTCCTCACCGGGCGCTTCGTGGCCGTGCACCCGCTGGCCGTGATCGTCGCCATCGGCATGGGCGTCCTGATCGGCGGCGTGGCCGGCGCGCTGCTCGCCGTGCCGATCGCCGCCGCCGTCAACGCCGTCGGGCAGTACCTCGCCGGCTACACCGCCGTCGGCGAGGAGCCCGAGGAGGCGGGCACGCCCGACTCGGAGTCGTCGCCGGGGACCGCCGGGGCCTGAGGCTCCGCGCGCCCGGTCAGCGGCACCTCCTTGAGGAACAGCGCGACCGCGAGCGCGACCAGCGTGAGGGGTACGGCGGCCAGGAACGTGTCGTGCAGCGACATGCTGAACGCCTGCGTGACCAGGCCGTGCAGCGGCTCCGGCAGCGCCTTGATCAGCTCCACGTTGTTGGCCACCTCGTCGAGGTCGGCGGTCCCGCGCTGGGCGCGGGGGAGCGACGCGGTGGCCTCGGCCATGTGCACCGCCAGCCGGCTCGACAGGATCGCGCCGAACAGCGCCGTGCCGAACGAGCCGCCCATCTGCCGGAAGAACGTCACCGAGCTGGTGGCGACCCCCATGTCGGAGCGGTCCACGGAGTTCTGCACGACGACGATCAGCACCTGCATGGTCAGGCCGAGGCCGAGGCCCATGACGAACATCGCGAGCCCGGCGTACCAGTAGGGCGTCGTGTTGTCGAGCGTCGACAGCATGACCAGCGCGCCCGTGACCACGCCGGCGCCCAGGATCGGGTAGTGCTTGTAGCGGCCGTTGCGGCTCATCAGCTGCCCGGCGGCGATCGAGGTCGTGAAGATGCCGACCACCATCGGGAGCATCGCCAGCCCGGACTCGGTCGGCGTCATGCCGTCGACCACCTGGAGGTAGACCGGGATGAAGATCATCGACCCGAACATCGCGACGCCGATGAGGAAGCCGAACGCGTTCGCGATCGAGAAGATCGAGTTGCCGAACAGCCGCATCGGGATGATCGGCTCGGCCGCGTGCAGCTCGATGAAGACGAAGGCGACCGCGAGCACGAAGCCGCCGACCAGGAGGGTCAGGCTCGTGCCCGACGTCCAGCCGAGCTCGGGACCGGCCCACGCGGTGTAGAGCAGGAACGCAGACACGGACGCCACGACCGTGGCGGCGCCGAGGTAGTCGATGGAGTGGTCGCGCCGCACGTGCGGGATCTTCAGCGCGGAGGAGGTGACGAACAGCGCCGCGAGGCCGAGCGGCACGTTGATGAAGAAGATCCACTGCCAGCCGGGGCCGTCGGCGAACCAGCCGCCGAGGACCGGGCCGAGCACGCTCGACGTACCGAACACCGCGGCGAAGTAGCCCTGGTAGCGACCGCGCTCCCGCGGCGGGACCACGTCGCCGATGGTCGCCATCGCGAGCGCCATCAGGCCGCCGCCGCCGAGGCCCTGCACGGCGCGGGTGGCGATCAGCTGGTCGATGTTCTGCGACAGCCCGGCGAGGACCGAGCCGATCAGGAACGTGACGATCGCGATCTGGAACAGCAGCCGCCGGCCGTACAGGTCGGAGATCTTGCCCCAGAGCGGGGTCGAGGCGGTGGCGGTGAGGAGGTACGCCGTCACCACCCACGAGAGCTTGTCGAGGCCGCCGAGCTCGGAGGTGATCCGGGGGAGGGCGGTGCCGACGATGCTCTGGTCGAGGGCGGAGAGGAACATGCCGACCATCAGGCCGGACATGACCACGAGGATCTGCTTGTGGGTCAGGTAGCCCTGGGCGTCGGGAGTCATCGGTCGTGCACCTTGCTTTCGAGAGAGAGGGAGAGCTGGTGGAGGAGCCGACGCAGGGACTCGCGGTCCGCGTCGCTCCAGTCGGCGAGCAGCGAGCCGATCAGCTCGCGGCGCCGGGCGGCGCTGGCCTCGATGGTGGCCATGCCGTGAACGGAGACGCCGACCTGGCTGGCCCTGCCGTCGTCGGGGTCGGCGGTGCGCTCGAGCAGGTCGCGGTCCTCCAGGGACCTCACGTGCCGGCTTACCGTCGAGGCGTCCAGGTCGAGCTCCGCCGCCAGCGCGGAGACCCGCATCGGGCCGAGGTGCGCCACGGTCTTGAGCAGGATCAGGCTGGAGAAGTCCAGGTCGTCGCCCGGCAGGCGCTGCCGCAGCCGCCGCCCCACCCGAGCGCTGGCGACCATCAACGCGTCCTCGAGGGTCGCCGGCTCGGGAAGGTGACCCGCGGCGATGGCGACCTCCGGAGATGATTGCATTGTGCAAGCATATAGGTGGATGCATGCGCCATGCACGTTCTTTGGGTGTGACCTCCGACTCGGTCGGTCGGGCCCCGCGCGAGACCCCCGAATGGTCTCGACAAGCTCGACCACCCGGGCCGAGGAGTCACGAACGCACCGACACGCCGGCGAGGAGCCTGAAGTTCTGACTCCTCGCCGGTCAGGCGGGGTGGACGAGGGGGAGGCCGAGGCGTTCGAACCAGGACCAGCCGAAGGTGGTGATCTCGGCGATGCGCGGCTCCGCCGGTCCGGACTCGTCGGTGGGCTCGATGCGGAGGACGTCGAGCTTGAAGCCGCGGTACGCCGTGTCGCCGGTGCGGCGCAGGTAGCTGGCCGCCGCGGGCATCCGGTTCACCGCCGTCGGCACCAGCAGCCAGTCGCCCTCGCGGTCCGGACCGAACGCCCGGTCCAGCAGCGGGAGCAGGGCGTCGCGGCCGTCGATCCACATCGGGGCGGGCGGCATGGTCACCCGGATGTCGGTCGCGGCGACGGCCAGCGCGGCCGCGGCGTCACAGCGGACGTGCGCGTCGATGAACGCGTCGAGCAGCTCCTTCTCCGCGGGGCTCGGCTGCCGGGCGGACCAGTCGTTGCGGTGCGAGGGCAGGTGCTCGCGCATCGTGGCCCGGGCCCGCTGCAGCGCGCTGTTGGCGGCGGCCACCGACGTGTCGAGCAGCTCGGCGGTCTCCGCCGCCGGCATCCCCAGCACCTCCCGGGCGATCAACGCCGCCCGCTGCCGCGGCGGCAGCGCCTGGAGCGCGGCCAGGAACGCCAGCTCGATGGTCTCCCGGGCGACCGCCACCACCTCCGGCTGGTCTCCGGCGGGTGCCACCTCGTCGAGCATCCGGTCGGGGTAGGGGGTCAGCCAGGCCACGTCGGCGTAGGACCGGACCGCGGCGGCGCGACGGGTCCGCGACCGGAGCGCGTCGAGGCACGTGTTGGTGGCGATCTTGTAGAGCCACGCGCGGACGTGCTCACCGTCGAAGGTGTCGCGGCTGCGCCAGGCGCGGAGGTAGGTCTCCTGGACGGCGTCCTCCGCCTCGTCGTACGACGCGAGCATCCGGTAGCAGTGCACGTGCAGCTCGCGACGGTATGGAGCGGTGAGCTCCGCGAAACCGGCCTCGGAGCCGACCGTGACGGTCATGTCACTGGTCGCGCCTGGCGCGCTTCTGGACCGACCAGGTGTTGCCGTCGGGGTCCTCGAAGAAGATGAAGGTGTTGTAGTCCGCGTCCTGCGGGTCCGGCCCGGGCGTCATCTGACCGTCCACGAAGTGCTGCAGGCCGCCGTTCTTGACGCCCGCCTGCTCGAGATGCGCGAGCGCGGCCTCGGCGTCCTCCACCACCAGGGTGGTCCCCTTGACCTCGCCGACCGCGCCGGCACCGAGACCGCGCCCGAACACGATCGAGCAGGCCGACCCCGGCGGCGTCACCTGCACCACCCGGAAGTTCTCGCCGGCGTCGTGGTCGACGTCGAGCGCGAAGCCGAGCTTGTCCACGTAGAACTCCTTGGCACGGTCGACGTCCGCGACCGACACGACCACGACCTCGAGCTTCCAGTCCATGAGCCTCTCCTTTGGTTCCGGGCCTCCGACGATCCGCTGGAGGCACTCTTGCAGGGTTGTCGAAAGGTGGAACGACTGCGGCGTCGGAAACTCATCGGTGCACCGATGAACGGTCGCTGCGTCACGGTCTAGGGGGCGTTGGTAAACCTCGGCCGTCGCGAGCGTCGTCCGGTGGGTGCGATGGCAAGGCGCCGGAGCGAAGGCGGGCCGGCGGCCCGTCGAGTGACGGCAACGCCGCCAGCGTGCGTGCCGGGCGACGCGCAGCAGGCCATGGGTTTACCAACGTGCCCTAGGGTGTGCCGCATGAGCGACGCCGCGGCCCCGGGTCTGCCCACCCTGGCCGACATCGAGAAGGCGCGCGAGGCGCTCCGCAACGTCTCGATCAACACCCCGATGGAGGAGTCCCGCTGGCTGTCCGGGATGGCCGAGGGGCCGGTCCTGCTCAAGGCGGAGAACCTCCAGCGCACGGGGTCGTTCAAGATCCGTGGCGCCTACCTGCGCATCTCGAGGCTGTCCGACCAGGAGCGCGCCAACGGCGTGGTCGCCGCGAGCGCCGGCAACCACGCGCAGGGCGTCGCCCTGGCGGCGCAGATGCTCGGGATCAAGGCGACGGTGTTCATGCCCGAGGGCGCGCCGATCCCCAAGGAGAAGGCCACCCGCGGGTACGGCGCCGAGGTGCGCTTCCACGGGCACAGCGTCGACGACGCGCTCGTCGCGGCGAAGGCGTTCGCGGCCGAGACCGGGGCTGTGCTGATCCATCCCTTCGACCACGTCGACATCGTGACCGGCCAGGGCACCTGCGGCCTCGAGATCCTCGAGCAGTGCCCCGACGTGCGCACGATCCTCGTCTCCTGCGGGGGCGGCGGGCTGATCGCCGGGATCGCGACGGCGGTCAAGGCGGTGCGCCCCGACGTCAAGGTGGTCGGCGTGCAGGCCGACGGCGCCGCCGCCTACCCAGACTCACTGGCCGAGGGGCACCCGATCGCGCTGGAGTCGATGTCGACCATGGCCGACGGCATCGCCGTGGGCTGTCCCGGTGACGTGCCGTTCCGGGCGATCCAGCAGCACGTCGACGAGATGGTGACGGTGAGCGAGGAGAGCCTCTCCCGTGCCCTGCTCATGCTGCTCGAGCGGGCCAAGCTCCTGGTCGAGCCGGCCGGTGCCGCGGCCGTGGCCGCGCTGCTCGATCACCCGACCCGCTTCGAGACGCCGGCCGTGGCCGTGCTCAGCGGTGGCAACGTCGACCCGCTGCTGCTGATGCGCGTGATCCGGCACGGCATGGCGGCAGCCGGCCGCTACCTGTCGTTCCGGGTGCGCATCCCCGACACGCCCGGTGGGCTGGCGCGGCTCCTCTCCGAGCTCGCGGACGTGGAGGCCAACGTGCTCGACGTCGTGCACGAGCGCACGTCGACCCAGCTCACGCTCGACGAGGTCGAGGTCGCCCTGCAGGTCGAGACGCGCGGCGCGGAGCACGCGACCCGGGTGCTCGCCCGGCTGCGCGAGCGCGGCTACCACGTGTCGGAGTAGACCCGACGGACGGCTCGCCCGGTCACGCCGACGGCCCGCGACCGGTGCGGTCGCGGGCCGTCGGGAAAGAAGTAAGCGAAGCGGTCAGCCCTGGTAGGGCACCGCGTCGACGATCTCGACCTGGAGCTTCTTGCCGTTGGGGGCGTCGAACTCGACCTTGTCGCCGACCCGCTTGCCGTTGATGGCGCTGCCCATCGGCGACTGGGGCGAGTAGACCTGGAGGTCCTCCGGGGTCTCGATCTCGCGAGCGCCGAGCAGGAAGACCTCCACGTCGGTGTCGCCGACGAAGCGGGTGGTGACCTTCATCCCGGGCTCGACGATGCCGTCGTCGGCGGGGGTCTCGCCGACCTCGGCGCGGCGCAGCATGTCCTCCAGCTGGCGGATCCGCGCCTCGGCCTTGCCCTGCTCCTCGCGCGCCGCGTGGTAGCCGCCGTTCTCCTTGAGGTCCCCCTCCTCGCGCGCCGCGCTGATGCGCTCGATGATCTCCTGGCGCACGGGCCCGCGGAGGTGCTCCAGCTCGTCCTGGAGCTTGTCGAAAGCCTCCTGGGTCAGCCAGACCGTGTTCTGCTCGCTCGACTGCGTCACTTCGGTGGTGCTCCTGTGCTGGTCGGGGGACGCGGATGGGGTGGCGGCACCAGTGCGCGCGCGACCATCCGGTCGTGTCCAAGGCAAGTGACGAAGTCTACCAAGCCGGGTGGGGGCGAACCCAAATCCCGAGAGTCGCGGGACGGCTCAACGCCGCTGCGACTGCCCGTCCGTGACGCAGCCGACGACCTCCACGGACGTGGCCTCCCGCTCGGTGCGCACCGCCCGCTCGAGCGTCTGGGTGGCCGGCCCGCCCGGCCCCACCGGGACGTCCAGCTCGCCGACGATCGTGTGGTCGGCGGCGAACGCCCGGAGCAGGCAGCTCGCACGGTCGCCCTGGTCGCGGCGTACGACCGTGAACTCCGCCGTCGTGGTGTGCGCGTCGACCGTCTCGTAGCCGTTGAGGTCGGACTGCACCAGCGGCCTGCCGTGCACGAGCATCACCCAGGCCAGCCAGGCGAGCCCGACGACGGCGAGGATCACCATCACGGCCACCAGCCCTTTGTGCCCGGTGCGCGTGCGGGTGCCGTAGCGGTCGGCGAGGTCGGTCACCCCTCCATCCTAGGATTGCCCCCATGTCGTCTTCTGGGCTGTCTCCTGCTGTCTCGGGCTGTCTTCTTCCGGGCTCCGGCTGATGCACGTGCACGCCCACCCCGACGATGAGTCGAGCAAGGGTGCGGCCAGCACCGCGAAGTACGTCGCCGAGGGCGTCGACGTGCACGTCGTCACCTGCACCGGTGGTGAGCGCGGCTCGATCCTGAACCCCAAGATGGACCGCCCCGACGTCCTCGCCAACATCAGCGAGATCCGCCGTCAGGAGATGGACCGGGCCCGCGAGATCCTCGGGGTCCGGCAGGACTGGCTCGGCTTCGTCGACTCCGGCTGGCCCGAGGGCGATCCCAAGCCGCCGCTGCCCGAGGGCTGCTTCGCGCTGGTGCCCGTCGAGGAGGCGGCCGAGCCGTTGGTGCGGCTGATCCGCGACTTCAAGCCGCACGTGATGACGACCTACGACGAGAACGGCGGCTACCCGCACCCCGACCACGTGATGTGCCACAAGGTGAGCGTCGCGGCGTTCGAGGCGGCCGGCGACCCCGACCGCTACCCCGACGCCGGCGAGCCGTGGCAGCCGCTCAAGCTCTACTACCACCACTCGTTCCACCGTGAGCGCACCCAGGCGCTCCACGACGCGATGGTCGCGCGCGGCCTGGAGTCGCCGTACGCCGAGCGGCTCGCGGAGTGGAAGCCCGACCCGGTGCACGCCGCCCGGATCACCACCCGGGTGCCCTGCGCGGAGTACTTCCCGGTGCGCGACCGGGCGCTGCTCGCCCACGCCACCCAGATCGACCCGGAGGGCGCCTGGTTCGCGTGCCCGCTGGAGGTGCACCAGGAGGCGTGGCCGACCGAGGACTACGAGCTGGCCCGCAGCCTGGTCGACGTCGAGTCCCCCGAGGACGATCTCTTCGCCGGCGTCCGCGAGGCTCTTGCGACAATGAAGTCATGAGCCTCCAGACCGTCCTGTCCTCCGTCGCGCTCGCCGCCCAGGAGGGGCCCGCCCCCGAGGACGTGAAGGCCGGCTGGCTCGGGCTGTTCGTCTGGCTGGCACTGGCCGCCGCCGTCGTGTTCCTGGCCTTCAGCCTGCGCAAGCACCTCAAGAAGGTGGACTTCGAGGAGGAGCCGGACGGCACCGACGGGAGCAACGGCACGCACGCCCCGCGAGGGTCGGCCGGCTGACCGGCCGAGGGAGGCGACCGCACCCGAATCAAGGGAACGCTTAGGTCGCGGTTGACGCCGCTCCGGGGTGGGTCGATGGTGTGGGTGTGACGGTGGTCACACGACGCCGTCGGGGAGGAGTCACCCGTGCAGGTTCCCGCGCCCTTCGAGTACGAACGAGCAACCAGCGTCGAGCAGGCGATCGGCCTCCTGGACCGGCTGGGGAGCGAGGCCCGGCTGGTCGCCGGCGGGCACAGCCTGATCCCGATGATGAAGCTCCGGCTCGCGAACCCGGAGTACCTCATCGACATCAACGACCTCCACGAGGAGCTCGGCTACGTCCGGGTCGGGACCGACGAGGTCCGGATCGGCGCGATGACCCGGCACCGTGAGCTGCTGGAGTCGCCCGAGCTCGCCGCGCTCTTCCCGATCTTCGCCGACGCCGAGGCCGTGATCGCCGACCCGGTCGTCCGCAACCGCGGCACCATCGGCGGGTCGCTGTGCCAGGCGGACCCCTCCGAGGACCTCTCGGCCGTGTGCACGACGCTCAACGCCACCTGCGTGATCCGGGGTGCCGGCGGTGAGCGGGTCGTCACGATGGAGGAGTTCTACCGCGGCCCCTACGAGACGGCGGTCGAGCAGGGCGAGATGCTCACCGAGATCCGGCTACCGGTGCGGCCGCACGGCTCGAGCGCCTACGCGAAGGTCGAGCGGCGCGCGGGTGACTGGGCCGTCACCTCCGCGGGCGCGGCGGTGTGGATGGACGGACCGGTCATCGCCGACGCCCGGGTCGGGCCTGGCCGCGGTCGGCCCCAACACCACCGGCATCCCGGCGATCTCCGAGGCGCTCCGCGGGCAGGCGCCGTCCGACGAGCTCTACGCCCGGGCCGGCGCGATCGCCGCCGAGAGCTGCACGCCCAACACCGACAACCGCGGCACCGCCGACTACAAGCGGCACCTGGCCGACGAGCTGACCCGGCGCACCCTCCGGCGGTCGGTCGAGCGGATCGAGGCCGGCGTACGCGGCGACCGGGCGCACGACGACCCCGACGGGAGGCAGTGACATGCAGGTGACCATGACCGTGAACGGCGAGAGCGTCACGCGCGAGATCGAGGGACGGCTCCTCCTGGTCCACTTCCTCCGCGACCACCTCGGCCTGACCGGCACGCACTGGGGCTGCGACACGAGCAACTGCGGCACCTGTGTCGCCTGGCTCGACGGGGAGCCGGTCAAGACGTGCACGGTGCTGGCCGCGATGGCCGGCGGACACGAGGTCCGCACGGTCGAGGACCTGGAGCAGGACGGCGTGCTCGACCCCGTGCAGGAGGGGTTCATGCGCTGCCACGGCCTGCAGTGCGGCTTCTGCACCCCGGGGATGCTGATGACCACACGGGCGCTCCTGGACCGTGACCCGGACCCGAGCGAGGAGACGATCCGCGAGGCGATCTCCGGTCAGATCTGCCGGTGCACCGGCTACACCACCATCGTCCGCTCGGTGCAGTGGGCGGCCGCCCACTCCCGCAGCGACGCCGACGAGGACACGTCCACCGTGGGGAGCCCCTCATGACCACCACCGACGACACCACGACCGTGCCCGACCACCCCGGGCTCGTCGCCGACGCCGAGGACCTCGAGCACGCCGACAACGACCAGCACCCCGTCGGCCACGGCCGCATGCTGCGCAAGGAGGACCCGCGCTTCATCCGCGGCATGGGCAACTACGTCGACGACATCCAGCTCAAGGGGATGCTGCACCTGGCCATCCTCCGTTCGCCGGTGGCGCACGCGAACATCGTGAGCATCGACACGAGCGCGGCGGCCGCGCACCCGAAGGTGAAGGCGGTCGTCACCGGCGCCGACCTGGCGGAGAAGGGGCTGGCCTGGATGCCGACCCTGTCCAACGACGTGCAGGCCGTCCTGGCCACCGACCGGGTGCGCTTCCAGGGCCAGGAGGTGGCCTTCGTGGTCGCGGAGGACCGCTACTCCGCGCGCGACGCGCTCGAGCTGATCGACGTCGACTACGACATCCTCCCGCCGGTCGTCGACGTACGCCGTGCGCTGGCACCGGACGCGCCGGTGATCCGCACGGATCTCGAGGGCAAGACCGACAACCACTGCTTCGACTGGGAGACCGGCGACGAGGCGGCCACCGAGGCCGTGTTCGGCAAGGCCGACGTGGTCGTCTCGCAGGACATCGTCTACCCACGCGTGCACCCGGCGCCGATGGAGACCTGCGGCTGCGTGGCCGACTACGAGCGCGTGGCAGGCAAGCTCACCCTCTGGACGACGAGCCAGGCGCCGCACGCGCACCGGACGGTCTACGCGCTCGTCTCGGGCCTGCCGGAGCACCAGATCCGCGTGATCGCGCCCGACATCGGCGGCGGCTTCGGCAACAAGGTCCCGATCTACCCCGGCTACGTCTGCGCGATCGTCGCGTCCCTGGTGACCGGCAAGCCGGTGAAGTGGGTGGAGGACCGCACCGAGAACCTCGTCAGCACCGGCTTCGCCCGCGACTACGTGATGCGCGGTGAGATCGCCGCGACCAGGGACGGCAAGATCCTGGCGATCCGCACCAACGTGCTCGCCGACCACGGCGCCTTCAACGGCACGGCCGCGCCGATCAAGTACCCCGCCGGGTTCTTCGGCGTGTTCACCGGCAGCTACGACCTGGAGGCCGCCTACTGCAAGATGACCGCGGTCTACACCAACAAGGCGCCCGGCGGCGTCGCCTACGCCTGCTCGTTCCGGATCACCGAGGCGGTGTACCTGGTCGAGCGGATCGTCGACTGCCTCGCCCAGGAGCTCGACATGGACCCGGTCGAGCTGCGGCGGCGGAACTTCATCCAACCGGACCAGTTCCCCTACACGAGCAAGACCGGCTGGGTCTACGACTCCGGCGAATACGAACGCGCCCTCGACCTGGCGCTGGACATCGCCGGCTACGACGACCTGCGCCGCGAGCAGGAGGAGAAGCGCACCAGGGGCGAGCTGATGGGCATCGGCGTCGCGTTCTTCACCGAGGCCGTCGGGGCGGGTCCGCGCAAGGACATGGACATCCTGGGCCTGGGCATGGCCGACGGCAGCGAGCTGCGCGTGCATCCCACCGGCAAGGCCGTGCTGCGGGTGTCGTGCATGAGCCAGGGGCAGGGGCACGAGACGACGTTCGCCCAGATCGTCGCGGAGGAGATCGGCATCCCGCCCGCCGACATCCAGGTGGTCAACGGCGACACCGACCAGACCCCGTTCGGGCTGGGCACCTACGGCAGCCGCTCGACGCCCGTGTCGGGTGCGGCGGCGGCCATGGTCGCCCGCAAGGTCCGCGACAAGGCGCGGATCATCGCGTCCGGCATGCTCGAGGTCTCGGTCGCGGACCTCGAGTGGGACAAGGGCGCGTTCGCCGTCAAGGGCGACCCGAGCAGGTCGGTCACGATCCAGGACATCGCGATGCGCGCCCACGGCGCCGGCGACCTGCCCGAGGGGATCGAGGGCGGCCTCGAGGCCCAGATCTGCTACAACCCGTCCAACCTCACCTACCCCTTCGGGGCCTACGTCTGCGTCGTCGACATCGACCCCGGCACGGCCGTGGTGAAGGTACGCCGGTTCATCGCCGTCGACGACTGCGGCACCCGGATCAACCCGATGATCATCGAGGGCCAGGTGCACGGCGGCCTCACCGACGGCGTCGGGATGGCGCTGATGGAGATGATCGCCTTCGACGAGGACGGCAACTGCCTGAGCGGGTCGCTGATGGACTACCTGATCCCCACCGCACTGGAGGTGCCGCACTGGGAGACCGGCCACACGGTCACCCCGTCACCGCACCACCCGATCGGCGCCAAGGGGGTCGGCGAGTCCGCCACCGTCGGGTCGCCGCCCGCCGTGGTCAACGCGGTGATCGACGCCTTGAGGCCCTACGGCATCCGGCACGCCGACATGCCGCTGACCCCGTCCCGGGTGTGGGCCGCCATGCAGGGCAACCCCACCCCGCCCATCTAGCGATCGCTAGGCCGCCCATGACGACGACGCTGACCGACCGGATCGAGGAGCTCTCGCGCTCCCGGGTGCCCTTCGTGAGCGCCACGGTCGTGCGTGCGCAGGCACCGAGCTCCGCCCGGCCGGGGGACCGGGCGATCGTGCTGGCCGACGGGTCGATCGAGGGCTTCGTCGGCGGGCACTGCGCGTCCGGCTCCGTGCGGACCGCCGCACTCGCCGCTCTCGACACCGGCGACGGGGTGCTGCTCCGGGTGCTCCCCGACTCCGCCGACGTGTTCCCGGAGACGCCCGGTGCCAGCATCGTCGTGAACCCCTGTCTGTCCGGAGGCGCGATGGAGATCTACCTGGAGCCGGTGCTCCCCTCGCCCGTCCTGCACGTCGTGGGCGCGGCCCCGACGGTCGAGGCGCTGGCCGCGCTCGCCCCGTCGCTGGGGTTCGTCGTCGAACGCGCGGAGTCGGGTCGCGCCCCCGACGGTGCGACCGCGGTCATCGTGTCGACCCACGGCGGAGACGAGGTGCCGGCGGTGCGGGCCGCCCTGGACGCCGGAGTCGGCTTCGTCGGCGTGGTGTGCAGCCGCACCCGCGGCGCGGCGATCCTCGCGGAGCTGGCTCTCACACCCGAGGAGCGGGCTCGCGTGCACCCGCACGTCGGCATCGACATCGGGGCGCGGAGCGCTCCCGAGATCGCGCTGGCGATCCTCGCCGAGGTGGTCAGGGCGATCCGCGTGGACGGGCTCACCGCCCGGCCCGTCGCGGCCGACGCCGGCCCGCCCGCGCCGCACACCGCCGTCGACCCGGTCTGCGGCATGACGGTGACCGTCGTGGCCGACACCCCGCACCTGAGCCACCTCGGGGTCGACCACTGGTTCTGCAACCCCGGGTGCCGCGACACGTTCGCGGCCTCGCTCGCGTGAGCGCCCCGTCGCCGGACCTGCCGGCCGACGCGGAGGAGGTGCGGCGGCTGCTCGACGAGCAGGACTACCTCGCCGACCAGGGGACGGCCACCGCGATCCACCTGTCGCTCCGGCTCGGGCTCCCGCTGCTGCTGGAGGGTGAGCCCGGGGTCGGCAAGACCGCCGCGGCGAAGGTGCTGGCCCAGGCGCTGCGGGTGCCGCTGGTCCGGCTCCAGTGCTACGAGGGGCTGTCGGCGAGCGAGGCCCTCTACGACTGGAACTACCAGCGACAGCTGCTCTCGATCCGGCTGGCCGAGGCCCGGCACGAGCGGCTCAGCGAGGCGGACCTGTTCTCGGAGGAGTACCTCCTCGAGCGGCCGATCCTGCGGTGCGTCCGGTACGACGGGCCGTCGGCGCCGGTGCTGCTCATCGACGAGATCGACCGCGCGGACGACGAGTTCGAGGCCCTGCTGCTGGAGTTCCTGGGCGAGGGGTCCGTGACCGTCCCCGAGCTCGGCACCTTCACCGCGAGACGGCCGCCCGTCGTGGTGCTGACGTCCAACCGCACCCGCGACCTGCACGACGCCCTGCGGCGACGCTGCCTGTACCACTGGCTCGAGTTCCCGCCGGCCGAGCGCGCGGTCGAGATCCTCCGACGCACCGTCCCGCACGCCAACGTCGCCCTGATCGAGTCCGCGTCGCGGTTCGTCGGCCATGTCCGCACCCTCGACGTCGACAAGGCGCCGGGAGTGGCCGAGGTGATCGACTGGGTGTCGGCGCTGGCCGCGATCGGCGCCACCGCCCTGGTGCGGGACGACGTGCTGGCGACTCTGAGCGCACTCGCGAAGACTCCCGACGACCGCGACCTCGTCGCCGAGGCCGCCGACAGCTTCGCGTTCGGATGAGCGAGGCCGGCGGCACCGCGATCCTCCGCGCCGTCGACCGGGGTGCGTTCGCGGTGGCGCTGGCGCGGCGGCTGCGGGCCGCCGGTGTTCCGGTCACGTTCACCGCCCTGGGCGCCGTCACCGAGGGGCTGGCCGCGACGCCGCCCCGCGACGTCGGCGAGATGTACTGGCTGTGCCGGGTCACGCTCGTCAGCCACCCCCACGACCTGCCGACGTTCGACCGGGTCTTCGACAGCGTGTTCCGTCACGCGGTGCGACTGGTGGAGGGACAGGCGCGCGGCCCGACGGCGCAGGAAGCCGAGGGCGGCGCCGGTGCGGCACCGAGCCTGCAGGGGGAGACGTCGGCGGAGGGCACGGGCGGGGGCCTGCCCTGGCACACGCGTCCGCCGACGGGCCAGGCGGAGGAGGGGCCCGAGGAGGGGCGCGCGCTGCCGGACGTGCTGCCGAGCGCAGTGGCAGCGGTCGCCGACGTGGCGTTCGAGGACCTCGACGACGCCGGTCTCGCGCTGGTCGGGGCCTGGCTCGAGCAGTCGCTACGGCACTGGCCGATGCGGATCAGCCGCCGGCACAAGGTCGTCTCCCGGGGCCGGCGGGTGGCACTGCGGGAGACCATCGCCCAGTCCCGGCGTACCGGCTGGGAGCCGGTCCGGCTGAGCAGGTCGCGCCCGGTGCTGCGACCGCGACCGGTCACGATGCTGGTCGACGTCAGCGAGTCGATGCAGCCCTACGCCACGGCGTACCTGCACGTGATGCGCGCGCTGGCCAGGTCCGGCCGGGCGGAGACGTTCGCGTTCTCGACCTCGCTGACCCGGCTGACCCCCGCGCTGTCGCACCGGTCGGCGGACGTCGCGATGCGGCTGGCCAGCGAGCAGGTCACCGACCGCTACGGCGGCACCCAGCTGGCCAGCAGCCTCGGCACCCTGCTCGCCTCGCGGCACGGCAGCACGCTGCGCGGGGGCGTGCTGGTGGTCGCCTCCGACGGCTGGGACTCCGAGGAGCCCCGCCTGCTCGCCCGGGTGATGCGGCGGGCCAGCCTGCGGGCGCACTCCGTGGTCTGGCTCAACCCGCGCGCGGCGGCTCCCGGCTTCGAGCCGTTGGTGGGCTCCATGGCCGCGGCGCTGCCCTACTGCGACGCGTTCCTGCCGGCGCACACGCTGCGCGCGGTGCTCGAGGCGCTCGACGCGGTGGTCCTGCCGGGCCACGCCCGCCGTCCGGCGCCTCCCGGGCTCACGACCACAGGGTGACGTGCACCGAGGGCCGGAACCGCCCGACCCGCACGCCGGCACCGCGGATCATCGCCTGGGTGGCCCGCGGGGACGTGATGAACCGCCACAGCTCCGCCGCCGCGGGGGGCCGGCTGTGCGCCGGCAGGGCCAGCGCCGCCCACGTGCCGGACGCGCGCAGCGCCGACCCCTCCACCAGCGCCAGCCGTCCGGCGGCGAGCTCGGCCGCCACCGCGAACCGGAGCGCGAGCGACAGGCCCGCGCCGCGCCGGGTCTCCTCCAGCGCGGCGGCGTCGCTCTGGAAGATGGACTGCTGCGCCTCGGGTACCCCGAGCCGGCGCAGCAGCGCGGGGATCGCGCCCTGGTCGCCGGCCGCGGACGGCCCGAGGAGCCACCGCTGGTCGCGGACCTGCGCCGGGGAGAGGGTCCGGCCGGCCAGCGGGTGCCGGGGACCGACCACGGTGACGACCTCGTAGGTGAGGAACGGCTGGTGCACCACGAAGTCCGGCACCTGGGCCAACGCCGGTCCGACCGCGAAGTCGACGGTGCGCGCGGCCAGCAGACCCGGCAGCTGCTCGGGCTGCCGCACGCTGAGCTCGACGTCCAGGTCGTCGGCGCGCCCGGCGAAGAGCTCGATCAGCCCCGGGGCGGCGTGCTCGGCGAACAGGCTCGACGTGGCCAGTCGCAGCAGCCGCCGACCGTCGCCGGCCTGGCTGACCTCGCGCACGGTGCGGTCCTGCAGCCCGAGGATCTCCACGGCACGGCTGGCCAGCCGCAGCCCGCCGGGGGTGAAGGCCAGCCCCGACGCGGTGGGCACGAAGAGCCGGTCCTCCAGCTCCTTGCGCAGGTGCGCCACGTGCAGCGAGACCGCGGCCTCGGTGACGCCCAGCTCGGCCGCGGCCGCCTTGACGGAGCCGAGCCGGACGACGGACGTGAACGCCCGGAGCTGGGTGGGGGTCACGGTCGTCAGTCGGTCCGGACCAGCCGCACCAGGCAGTCGTACGCCGTGCGTGCCGGCTCGGCCCGGTGCCGGCCGGTGCCGTCGTCGGCCGGCAGCACCTGCCGGCTGACCCGCTCGGCCCGGATCACCTCGAAGCGCTCGCCGTCAAGGTCGCCGAGGACCTCCTCGGCCGTGAACAGGACGGCCGGGTCGGTGGGTCCACCGGTGCCCTCGGTGATGTTGGTCGTGTCGTGGGCGATGACCAGCAGCGTGCCTCCCGGAACCAGGAGGCCGAACGCGCGGCGCAGGGCGACCCGGCGCTCCTCGTCAGGGAGCTGCAGGTAGGCGACGAGGGCGAGGTCGAAGCCGACCGGACCGCCGTCGTACTCCAGCACGTCGGCCTGCACCCAGTCGACGTGCAGGTCGCGGCCACGCGGGTGCCGGGCCTGCGCCTGGCGTCCCTTGTCGAGACCGACCAGCGAGAAGTCGACGGCGGTGACCTCCCAGCCGCGCTCGGCGAGCCAGATGGCGTTGCGGCCCTCGCCGGCCGCGAGGTCCACGGCACGTCCTGGCTCCAGGTCGGCGAGCTCGGTCTCGACGAACTGGTTGGGGCCGGCCGACCAGAGCAGCCCGGTCGCGGCGTACCGCTCGTCCCACTCGCGTGCGTCCACGCGGTCAGCCTAGAGTCCCGGCGCGGATCCGGGCGCCGGATCAGGCGCCGGCGGCGTCCCGTCCGCCGTCCTGCTGGCCACGCTGCTTGGCGACCTCGGCGTGCACCTCGTCCATGTCGAGCCCACGAACGGCGTCGACGACCTGGTCGAGCGCCTGGGGCGGCAGCGCGCCAGGCTGGGCGAAGACGAGCACGCCCTCGCGGAAGGCCATCAGCGTGGGGATCGACGTGATGTTGGCCGCCTGCGCGAGCGCCTGCTCCGCCTCGGTGTCGACCTTGCCGAACACGATGTCGGGGTTGGCGTCGGACGCCTTCTCGAAGGTCGGCGCGAACTGACGGCACGGCCCGCACCAGGACGCCCAGAAGTCCACGAGCACGATGTCGTTGTCGGCGACGGTCTTCTCGAAGTCGGCGGCGGTCAGGGTGGTCGTTGCCATGCGGGCACTCCTCGGCGGGTTGCGGGCGTTCTCAGTCTTCAACGACAGGGGTAGCCGGGTCATTCCCCGCGCTGCCGGCATCCAGCCAGCGCAGCAGGTGGTCCGCGAAGGACGGCCGGCCCCAGTAGCCGTTGTGGTCGACCGCGGCGGAGGCGTCGAAGACCAGGCGGTCCTCGATCCGGTGGCCGGCCGGGCCGGGGACCAGGTAGCACCCCTCGGTCGGCACGACGAGGTCGTTCGGGACGTCGGCGAACACGAGGTCGCTCAGCCCGTCGAGGGCGACGCGGGCGAGGGCCGACCCCGGGCGCGGCTCGTAGTCGGCTGCCACGGCGGCGTACGACGCGGCGCGGTCGGGTGTGACGTTGAGCTCCTCGGTGAGGAACCCGCCGTCCGGGTCCATCGCGCCCAGCCCGCGGAGACCGTCCAGCGCCCCCACGACCACCTGCCTGACGACCATCACCACGACCTCGAGCACCTCGGTCGCGGCGTTGCCCGGGAGCCGGTCGGCCAGGGTGGTCAGCCGGTCCAGCAGCTGGCCGAGCCGCTGGTCGCTGGCGAGCGCGGTGCCGGCATTGGGGGTCGCCACCAGCACGGCGCGGCCCACCTCGATCCGCCCGCCGCTCCGGTCGGGCTGCTCGGCGAGGAGCCTGGACAGGAGACCGCCGCGGGAGTGCGCGAGCAGGTCCACGTGCAGGCGCCGGTCTCCCAGCACCTGCAGCTGATCGGCGAGCCAGGCGACGTTGTCGGTGGGGGAGACCGAGATCGTGGGGTGCTCGAACGCGACCACCCGGCCGTCGTACGCCGAGACGAGACCGGCCAGCACGTGGTCCGGGATCCCGCCGAAGCTGCTCGCGGCCGTGCTCGCGGTGCCGTGCACCAGCATCAGCACGGGCCCGCCGGCCAGGCTCGCGAGCTCGACGGGCTCGTCCGCCTCCCGTCCGAAGTGGCGGAGCCGGTGCGGCCGGTGCCGGCGCTCGAACGCCTCGACCACTCGGTCCGCCAGGTCGAAGACGAAGGCGCGGACCCGACCGGGTGCCGCGGTCGCCGTCCCGGCCGCGGGCGGGGAGTGCCAGGTCAGCGCGCCTTCCGGTGACTCGTGCAGCAGGACCTGTCCGACCGGCGTCGGTGCCGGTGTCGCGCCGGTCAGGTCCGTGGTCTCACGCAGGCCGGCGCGACGGATCGCGGCCTCGAGGGCGGGGCTGGGCACGGCCCTCACCGTAGACGCCTGCCCCCTCGGTCACGCGGCCGCAAGACCGAATCGGGGCGGTGTCGCGAGGGCGGAAAGGGGGCACACTAGACGAGGACCACCCGGAGGTGGACGTGGACAACGACCAGCAGCCAGGGGACCACGACGTCCTGCAGCAGGGTCCCGCCGAGCGTGGGCGGCTCGAGACCTGGGCGGCGTCGCGACATGTGCGTCTCACGGCGGTCGCCGCCGTGGTCGTCGTCGCGGCGGGCTGGCTCCTCCTCGGGCCGAGCCTGTCCGGGACGACCGGGTCGCGCGCGCCTGCGGACGTGGGTGTGCTCAGTGCGGACACCGGCACCGACGGGGACGCCCCCGACGCGCCGGTCATCGAGTCCCGCGAGCGCGACCACGAGTGCGAGTCGGAGGGCGGTTCCGCCGACGCTCGCTCCACGTCGGCGAAGGGGGATGCGGACCGCTCGAGCCGCGCGCTCGTGAAGGCGGTGCGCGGGTTCGCCCAACGGCCCGGCGCGGCGGCGGGCGTGCGTTGGGCGCCCCGCGTCGTGGTGCTCGGTGAGGGGCCGGTGGACGTCAACCGCACGCTGGACGCACGACAGGCCAACCGCCGGGCGACCTGGAACGACCCGTCGTACCTGCTCTCCAGGCTGGCGGTGGCGAAGTCGTCGGGCCTGCGCGTCGACGACCAGAGCCACGTCACCTGCCGGGGCCTGCCGCGTGAGCAGGCTGCCGGTTTCGAGGGCCGCGACTGGGTGAGCGTGCAGCCGCGGGTCCGTGCCAACGGCTGCAAGCGCTGGTGGGCCGTCGACCTGTACCTCGACGACCGGGGACGCGTCGAGGCGGTGCTGGTCCGCTCCTGAGTGGTCGATGATCCCGGCGCCGGCCGCCGGCGCCGGCGGGGGCAGGTGGGTTCGAGGACCGGCCGAAGGAGTCCCTGAGAGCGCGCTGGAGCGTTGCCTCAGGCACACCAACCGCGCATCGCAGGCCCTGCGCGGCGGGTAGCACGGCCGCGACGCTGCGGGGCACGATGGGCACACGATGTCGCGTGCTGCCCGGCTGCTCGTGATCGCGGCCGCTTGGGCAGTACCGGTGGCCTGGGTCTCGGTCGCCCTGCTCTCCGGCCCGTCCGACGGGACCACGATCTCGTCGCCGGTGGGCCTCTCCGGCGCGTCCCGGTGGGGCGGCTCGGTCACGGTGGTCGACACCTACGACGAGACCCCCCTGCGGCCGGGCGACGTGGTGCAGCGCATCGACGGTCGCACCGTTGCCGAGTGGGTGGCCGCGGACGACCGACCGGAGCGATCGGTCGGGGACCGGCTCGTGTACGACGTCCGGCGTACCGGGAGCGGGCAGGTGGCCATCGACCTGTCCCTCGGTGTCCGGCTCACGGCGTACCCGGTGCGTGCGGCGCTCGGCGAGAACGTCGGGGCCCTGGTGCTCGTGGCCGTCGGCCTGGCGATCGGGTCCTTCGTCTTCTGGCGGGCCCCTGCGTCCACGCCGGCCAGGTGGGGACTGGTGGCCACGGCGCTGGTCCCCGCGGTGCTCGCGTCGTCCCCGCTCGGTCTCGGGGTTGTCGACCTCGTCGGTGGGCGGGGCGTGTGGCCACACCTCGGCGGTGAGGTGCTCGCGGCGATGGGTGCGGTGGCGGCCGTCGCCGTGGCCGCCACTCTGACCGATCCCCCGACCAGACCGCGCTGGGGCCTCGCGCTGCTGGCCGGCCCGGTCGTCGCCTACCTGGCGTGGGCATCGGCAGCCGCTGCCCGGGACCCCGGGCCGGCACGGCTGCAGGGCCTGCTGACGGTGTGGACCCCGGCGGTGCTGGGCGCACTGGTGTGTGCCGTCGTCGTACTGATCGCGGCGTACGTCCGCAGCCGAGCGCGCGACGAGCGCCTGGCCACCCGGTTGGTGCTTCTGGTCCTGGCTGGGGCTGTGGGGGTGCGGGTGCTGCTCGGCGACGTGCCCGACCGAGTCGCGGGCCGGCCGCTCGTCCCGGTGCCGGTGCTGACCGGCATCCTCGTCGTCGCGCTGCTGGCGGCGGTCGCGGTCGCGGTGCTGCGGTTCCGCCTCGACGAGATCGAACCGCCCGTCCGCCGTGGACTGGCGCAGGCTCTCGTGGTGACCGTCCTGGGTGGCGCCTTCCTCGCGGGGGTCGGCGCCGTCGGCCGCGCCTCCGACCGCTCGCTCGGGTCGATGCTCGCCGGCGGAGTCGTGGCACTCCTCGTGCTCCCGCTGGCCGTGTTCATGTGGCGTCTCGTCCAGCGGGTCGTGTACGGCGACCGCGACCTGCCCCGGCGGATCGTGGCCGACCTGCGGCGGCTCGACCCGACAGCCGCGCCCGAGCAGGCGCTCACCGAGGTGCTCACCCTGCTCGCTCGCCGGTTGCGCCTGTCGTACGCCGCCATCGAAGACGCCCCGACCGGTGACGTCTCGGTCGGTGTGCGGCAGCGGGTCCCCGTCACGGTCGACCTGGTCGTCGGGGAGGCAAGCCTCGGGCGGCTCTCGCTCGAGACCGACGAGTCGCGGGACCCGTTCGGGCCCGGCGATCGCCGGCTCCTGGAGGATGTCGGCGCGCAGGTCGGGACACTGGTGCAGGCCGTCGCGATGAGCAGTGAGCTCCAGCGCTCGCGCCAACGCCTGGTCATGGCCCAGGAGGAGGAACGCAGACGCCTGCGCCGCGATCTGCACGACGGTCTCGGCCCGTCCCTGGCCACCATCGCCATGCGCCTGGAGTCGACTCGCGACCTGGTGCGAGACGACCCCGACGAGGCGGCTGCCGCGATCGACCGGCTCGCGGACCTCGCGCGCGAGGAGATCGCCGAGGTGCGACGGCTCGTCGACGGGCTCCGCCCCCCGGCGCTCGACCAGCTCGGCCTCGTCACTGCCCTTCGCCAGCGGGCCGAGGAGGGCACGGTCACAGCACGCTCGGGTCGACACCGGCTGCACTGGCGCGTCGAGGCCGACGGTGAGATCGATCCGCTGCCGGCGGCCGTCGAGGTGGCGGCGTACCGCATCGTCCTGGAGGCGGTGACGAACGCGATCCGCCACAGCAACGCCGAGACCTGCATCGTGCGGCTGCGCCGCGAGGACGGCACGCTGGTCGTGGTCGTGCGCGACGATGGGACGGGGCTGGTCGCGGCCCCGAGATTGGGTGTAGGCCTGACCTCGATGAGGGAGCGCGCGGAGGAGCTCGGCGGGTCGTGCACCGTGACCTCGGGCGAAGGGGCCGGGACGGTCGTCGAGGCCCGCCTGCCCGTGGACGGGTCCGGGCCGTCATGACCACCGAGCCGCTCCGCGTGCTCCTCGTCGACGACCACGAGGAGTTCCGCACCGGCCTGCTGGCCCTGCTCGCCGGGGTCGACGGCTGCGAGGTCGTCGGCAGCGCCGCCGACGGCCACGAAGCGGTGGCCCTGGCCCTCGACCTGCAGCCCGACGTCGTACTGATGGACCTGCAGATGCCGAAGGTCAACGGCATGGACGCGACCGCGAGGATCGTGCAGTCCTCGCCGCACATCAGCGTCGTCGTGCTCACCATGATGGAGGATCCCGACTCGGTCTTCGCGGCCGTACGCGCGGGCGCCCGTGGCTACCTCCTCAAGGGCGCCAGGCGGCAGGAGATCGTGCGCGCCATCCAGTCCGTCGGCGCGGGCGAGGTGATCTTCGGACCGGGCATCGCCGACCGGGTGATGGGCTACTTCAGCTCGGCCCCGCGCAGGTCGGACGACGCGGCGTTCCCGGAGCTCACCGACCGCGAGAGGGAGGTCCTCGTCAAGATCGCCCAGGGCCTCGAGAACGCGGAGATCGCCCGCGCGCTCGGCCTGTCGGTCAAGACCGTGCGCAACCACGCGAGCAACATCTTCACGAAGCTCCAGGTGGCGCACCGCGCGCAGGCGATCGTGCGGGCCCGCGACGCCGGCCTCGGGTGATCCGTCAGAGCGGGTCCGGGCAGGTGCGGCGCCCGATCACCGCGTCGTCCGCCGCGTCGGCGCCGATGCGCTGGGCGGCGGTCTCGTCGAGCCGGACGACGCTGGCGCCACTCGGCAGCTCGTCCGGCCTGCCCGGGAGCACGCAGCCGCTGAGACGGCGGCTGTCCACGGCCGTCAGCGCCTGGGCCAGCCGGTAGAGCGTCGATGGGGGGAGATCGGTGTCGACGGCGGCCAGCCCCGCCACCGCGGCCGCCTCGACGAACCCGGGGTCCTCCGCGTGCGACTGGAAGGCCCGGAGGGCGGCGGCCATCAGCCGCTGGTGGTTGGCGGAACGGCTGAAGTCCTGGTCGACGAAGCTGAGCCGGTGGCGGACGTAGGCCAGCGCTTGGTCCGGCGCGAAGGTGTTCTCACCCTTGCGGACGACCACCCCGTGGCTCTCGAAGCGCTCAGGCGTCGTGAGCGTCACGGGTCCGATCTCACCGAGCAGCGTCTCGAACGCCGCGAAGTCGACGACGGCGAGGTAGTCGGGCCTGATGCCGGTCAGCCCCGCCACCGCGTCGACGACGATGTCGGGACCGTTCAGGTAGGCCACGTTGATGCGGTCCGAGCCGACGGGCTCGCCGAGCTGCAGGTAGCTGTCACGCGGGATGCCGATGGTGGTGGCCGCCCCCGAGCGGGAGTCGAGGCCGACGAGCTGGATGGCGTCGGTGCGCCCGTCGACGTCCTCCCCGAGCAGGAGGATCCAGACGATCCGGCTTCCCACGTCCACTCCCTCGGCACCGTCGACTGCGCTCAGGGTGATCGCGGCGGGGCGCACCCCACCGGCCGGCACGACCAACAGCGCCACGACCAGCACGGCGACCAGGCGAAGCCATCGCACGAGCCGGACCGCCCTCATGAGTCGTCCTCGCCGAGCGCCGCGCCGTCGTCGCTGCTGACGTCGTACCCGAACACCGCCCAGCCGTCCCGGGTGGGGGTGAGCATCAGGCGGCCGTCGAGCCTCAGCTCCTGGGGAGTGTCCCCGGCCGTGGTCGCGTCGAACGCGAAGTGCACCCTCGCGGTCGCGCCGAGGGCGGCACCGTCGACGACGTACAGCGAGAGGTCGGTGTCGAGCCGGGTCGCCAGGACCGAGGAGAACTCGTCGTCGCCCGACGCCGTGAGCACGTCGAGGTCGCGGGCGGCGAGCTCGGCGGCTCCGTCGGTGAACCGCGCGAGCGCGTCGAGGTAGCCCGAGCGCGGGTGGTCGCCGAGGTACGCCGCGTCGACGTACCGCGAGAGCACGGCGCCGATCGCGCTCTCGACGTCGGCGCGGTCGCCCTCGTCCAGCCGGCCCCCGTCCGTCGCTGTCGTGACGCGCAGCGCCACCGAGTCGGGGTCGTTGGGCGGCGCGTCAGGCGGCGAGTCGGTGCACCCGGTCAGCACGAGCGCGACCGCCGTGGCCATCAGGAGCGCGACGGCGCGGACCGCGCCCCGGGTCCTCGGGGCGGGCGATCCCTGCCGGGCGCGGGTCATGGGTCCATGATGTCTGATCGTTCCGGTCCCGGGGTCAACCAGCGGCGACAGTGTCGACCGCCGAGAGCCAGGCCGCCGCGACGTTGCGGCGCTCCGGGTGCCGGTCGCCTACGCGTCGGCCGGGCCCATCCCCTGTAAGGCCCGGCTCTCGGGCTGGCCGGCTCCATCGGCTCCCCCGCGCTCGACGGAGCCGGCCCTCCCTGCCTGGTAGCGAGCGGGGCCTCCGGGTCGCCGAGCACGGAGGCCCACGGCGGGCCGGCCGTCAGGACCAGGAGCCCGGGCGACGGCGGCCATGACATCGAGTCGGTGGAGGCGCATGCCTTGACGTTGCGCGGCGGGCGCGCCCGGCGCCTGAGGCCACGGTCCCGCCCGAGCCGGGAAGTTCGGGCACCGAACGCGGCCGGTGTGACCGACCGGGCCTGCGAGCCCGGACGAGGTCCGAGGAATCCCGGCTCGTCGGGTCTCCAGCCCCATGCCGCGGGACGAGGCTGCGGCCCAGCATCGAGCTCCGGGACACCTGCGAAGGAGCGACGACATGGCCCGCAAAGTCATCCTCTTCGAGCTCAACGAGGTGCCGTGGCGCGTCGTCGACGACCACGTGGCCCGCGCGCCGGCGGGACCGCTCGCGACGGCGCTCCGACGGTCCCATCAGTACGTCACCGTCGCCGCCGACGTCGGCCACCTCTCACCGTGGCGAACCTGGCCCACGGTGCACCGGGGCGTCCCCGACGAACGGCACCGGATCAGCGCTCTCGGGCAGGACAACACGGCGGCCGACCGTGCCTTCCCTCCGGTGTGGCAGCTGCTGCGCGCGCACGGCGCGAGCGTCGGGGTGTGCGGGTCGCTCCACTCCGCCCCGGCTCCCGACGACCTCGACTCCTACGCCTTCTACCTTCCCGACGCGTTCGCAGTCGATGACCGGGCGCATCCCCGGGTGCTGTCGAGGTTCCAGGCCTTCAACCTCGCGATGACCCGCTCGTCGGGTCGCAACGTCGACGCCTCCCTCTCCTGGCGCAAGGCGGCGGCTTTGGTCGCCTCCACGCGCGGGCTCGGGATCCGGCCGTCGACCTACCGGGAAATTGTCGTCCAGCTGGCCGCCGAGCGCATCCGGCAGCACAGGAGCACCCGCCGTCGGACCTTCCAGGCCGTCCTGGCCTTCGACGTCTTCATGGCGCACGTCGAGCGGACCGGTCCCGACTTCAGCACCTTCTTCAGCAACCACGTGGCCTCGGCGATGCATCGCTACTGGGCGGCGGCCTACCCCGAGGACTACGCCGAGCTCGCGCTGGACGGCGAGTGGGTGGCGAACTTCAGGGGCGAGGTCCCGTGGGCCATGGCCCGGGCCGAGCGCATGCTGGCGCGGCTCGTCGCGTTCGCCGACGCCCACCCGGAGTACCAGATCTGGACGTCCTCCAGCATGGGTCAGCGCGCCACGACGGCCCGCGCCCTGGAGACCGCGGTGTACCTGGTCGACGTGGGCACCTTCATGCGGCGCCTGGGGATGCCCGACGGCTCCTGGCGGTCCCACCCCGCGATGCTCCCGCAGACGAACGTCACCGTCCGTGAAGCCCTGGCCGACACCTTCGAGCGCCGCCTGGCCGACCTGCGGTTGGTGGATCGACCGCTGCGCTTCCGGCGCGGTGACGGCGGCTTCTTCTCGCTGGACCTCGGGCAGCCCGACCTGCACACCCGCCCCACTCCGGTCAGGTACGCCGGCGGGCGCCACTCACTCGCCGCGTTCGGAATGAAGGCCGTGCAGATCGAGGACCGCTCGGACACCACGGCGTACCACGTCCCCGAGGGCCTCCTCTTCGTGTACGACCCGCAGCAGCCGTTGTCTGGCTCGTTGCCGGCCTCGCGCCCGGAGATCTCGACCCTGGAGATCGCCCCCGCCCTTCTGACGGCCTTGGGCGCTCCTCGGCCGGACTACATGTCCGAAGCCGACCGCAGGCGGACTCGAGCCCCTGGTTCGGCCCCGGCGGAGCAACGGGAGCCAGGGGCCCTGACGGGGAACGAAGGCCAGGGCACGCCGGTCGACGCTCGTCGGCACGCTCCTCCTCTGCGGGCTCCTCGTCATGAGCGGGTGCAGCCTGCAGCGGACCGCACCCACGGTGGGGGCCGTGGACGAAGGGGTGGTGGCCGACGCGTCGGCCACCCTGGGCAGCGCGCCTGGCGCGGGCCACACGTCCACGCGGCGGCTGAGGGGATCCGACCGTTGGCGGCTGCGGCACCCGGCCCGGGACGGCCAGATCGCCGGCTACACCACGCGCGCCAGTGCGGCACCCGGCGTCCCGGTCGACCTGCGGGTGTCCACCACGGCCCGTCGGTACCAGGTGACGGCCTATCGGATCGGCGGGTACCGCGGCGGGACAGGACGCAGGGTCTGGCAGTCGGACATGTTGCGCGGGCGGCGGCAGGTCGGAGCGCGGTTCGCGGACGCCGCTCGGCGTACCGTGCACGCCGACTGGGCCGGAACCTCCCGGGTGGACACGCGCGGCTGGGACCCGGGTGTGTACGTGTTCAAGCTGAGCACGTCGCACTGGCAGGCGCACGTGCCGTACATCGTCCGCTCTCCATCCGTCTCCGGCCGCGTGGTCATGGTCGCACCGGTGACCACCTGGCAGGCCTACAACGACTGGGGCGGCTACAGCCTGTACACGGGGCCGTCCGGAGACCGGCGGAGCCTGGGCGGTCAGCTTCGACCGGCCCTACCCGCCGCCCGGGTCCGGTGAGCTGCTGTTCGGCGTGGTGCCCTGGTCGTGGCCGCCGAACGTGCCCGGCTACCACTCGCCTACCTCACCAACCTCGACCTGCACACCCGACGAGATCCGCTTCGCGGGGCCCGGGCGTACGTGTCGATGGGCCACGACGAGTACTGGACCCCACGCGATGCGTCGCGTGGTCGAGCAAGCCCGCGACGACGGTGTGAACCTCGCCTTCTTCGGCGCCAACACCATGTACTGGCGGATCCGGGTCGAGGACAGCCGCCACGGTGCTGGCCGGGTGGTCGTCGGCTACCGGTCGGACGCGCACCTGGACCCGGTCAGCCGCGAACGCCGGCGCACCGGACTGTTCCGGGACGCACCCGGACCGCGGGCCGGGGAGCATCGCCTGACCGGCATGCAGTACGAGTGCTTCCCCGTCGACGCGCCGTACCGGGTCGTCGCTCCGGGCTGGTGGGGGTTCCGAGGCACCGGCGTCGGGCGGGGGCAGGCGTTCCCGCACCTGGTCGGCGTGGAGGCCGATCGGGTCTATCCGGTGCCCGGGACACCGCGCCCGATGCAGGTCCTGTCCCACGCTTCCTACTCATGCGGCGGAGTGGCCACCTCCGCGCAGTCGGTGTACTACACGACCCGCTCGGCTGCGGGGGTCTTCAATGCCGGAACCCTTCGCTGGACCTGCGCGTTGACCGGCCGCTGCGCTCCCTACCACCTGCCCGCCGCGACGCGACGCTTCGTCCGACAGGTCACCGTCAACGTCCTGCGCGAGTTCTCGCTGGGGCCGGCGGCGCGGAGACATCCCGCCGTCGACAATGTGGACCGGTTCGGGCTCCCGTCGGTCAACCAGGTTCCGGCCAGCTGACCTCGCCGGACGACAGAAACGTGTGTTCGGGCGGGATTTCGGTGAAGGTGGTGGTGTATCCCCCGTTGAATCCGTGATGGAGGTCGGCCCAAGTGGCGAACCGGTTGGCGAAGGCGACGAGCCCCTACCTCCTGCAGCATGCCGACAACCCGGTGCACTGGTGGGAGTGGTCCCCCGAGGCGTTCGCGGAGGCGGCGGAATCCGACCGCCCGGTCCTGCTGAGCGTGGGCTACGCCGCGTGCCACTGGTGCCACGTGATGGCCCACGAGTCGTTCGAGGACGAGGCGACCGCGGCGTACATGAACGAGCACTTCGTCAACGTCAAGGTCGACCGCGAGGAGCGCCCCGACGTCGACGCGGTCTACATGGCGGCCACCACCGCGATGACCGGCCACGGGGGCTGGCCGATGACCGTGGTGCTCACCCCCGAGGGCGAGCCGTTCTTCGCCGGCACCTACTACCCCGACCAGCCACGTCAGGGCCAGCCGTCGTTCCGGCAGGTCCTCGAGGCGCTGGTCTCCGCGTGGACGGAGCGGAGGGACGAGGTACGCCGGGTCGCCGGGGACGTCTCGGAGCACCTGCGCGGCCAGGGGATGCCGGCGGGCGACCAGCCGCTCGACGCGGACGTGCTCGCCGGCGCGGTCCGCACGCTGGCGGGGGAGTTCGACGCCGGCAACGGCGGTTTCGGCGGCGCGCCGAAGTTCCCGCCGTCGATGGTGCTGGAGTTCCTGCTCCGGCACGGCGCGCGCACCGGGTCCCCGCAGACCGTGAACCTCGCCGCGGCGACGATGACCGCGATGGCCCGCGGAGGCCTCTACGACCAGCTCACGGGCGGCTTCGCGCGCTACTCGGTCGACCGGGGCTGGGTGGTGCCGCACTTCGAGAAGATGCTCTACGACAACGCGCAGCTGCTCGGCGTCTACGCCCGCTGGTGGCGGCAGACCGGGGACCCGCTCGGCGAGCGCGTCGCGCGGGAGACGGCCGACTTCCTGCTCGCCGAGCTCGGCACCGCCGAGGGCGGGTTCGCCTCCGCCCTCGACGCCGACACCGACGGGGTCGAGGGGAAGTTCTACGCCTGGACCCCCGCCGAGCTCGTCGAGGTGCTCGGTCCCGACGACGGGACCTGGGCGGCCGGGCTGCTCGGCGTCACCGAGGAGGGCACGTTCGAGCACGGCACCTCGACCCTGCAGCTGCGCCAGGACCTCGACCCCGGGCGCTGGGCCGGACTCCGGGAGCGGCTGGCCGCGCACCGGGCTGCGACCCGGACGTACCCCGCCCGAGACGACAAGGTGGTCGCCGCCTGGAACGGGCTGGCGGTCGCTTCCCTGGCCGAGGCCGGTGCCGCTCCTCGACGAGCCGCGCTACGTCGACGCCGCGCTCGCGGCCGCGCGCCTGCTCGTGGACGTGCACCTCGACGGCGACCGCCTGCTACGCGTGTCGCGCGACGGCGTGGCCGGCCCGCACGCGGGCGTGCTGGAGGACTACGGCTGCGTCGCGCACGGCTTCCTCGTGCTGCACGCGGTCACCGGGGACGAGCAGTGGTTCGGGCGGGCCGGTGCGCTGCTCGACCGGGCGCTCGACGCCTTCGCGGCGGAGGACGGCGGCTTCCACGACACCGCCGCCGACGCCGAGCCGCTGGTCTCGCGGCCGCGCGACCCGAGCGACAACGCCAGCCCGTCGGGGCAGTCGGCCCTGGTGCACGCGCTGCTGCACTACGCGGCGCTCACCGGGTCCGGCCGGCACCGAGACGCCGCCGAGGCCGCGCTGCGCAACGTGCGGGTGCTGGCCGAGCGGGCGCCGCGGTTCGCCGGCTGGTCGCTGGCCGCGGCCGAGGCCGCGCTCGACGGGCCGCTCGAGGTGGCGGTCGTCGGGGCCCCGGGCGACCCGGCGTACGACGGGCTGGTGCGGGTGGCCCGGATGAGCTCGCGGCCCGGCCTGGTGGTCGCGACCGGTCCGCCGGCGGGTGACTCGGATGACGGGGTGCCGCTGCTCGCCGGCCGCGGCCTGGTCGACGGCCGGCCGGCGGCGTACGTCTGCCGCGGGATGGTCTGCGAGCGTCCGGTGACCGGTGAGGCGGAGCTCCGCGCGCTGCTCTGAACGCCGCGGTCCGCCGGCGACCTTCCCCTGGCAATCTCCCGGTTCCCGTGGGGAGTTCACACCGGGAAGGTGCCAATTCACTGGGTCCCCAGTGAATTGGGGCCCCCAAAACAGGCCGGAGGGGAAGGCGCGGACGCCTTCCCCTCCGGGAGAGTGTTTGTTGTCTCCTCACGGCCCTTCAGGCTCGTGATGCGATCGTTTGGGGTTCCGCGGCAAGTGCAACACCTCCCACCGATCTGACGATCTAGTCCTTCGACCGTACGCCGGGTCCAGGACCCCGTCCAGGGGGTGAGGCGGGTCGTTTCAGATGCCGGAAAGATCCGGTCCGGGCGCCGCGGGTGCCGGGTCAGCGCAGCGAGTACGTCGCGATGGAGACGCCGACGTAGTGGGTGACGAAGGCCGCGATCGTGAGGGTGTGGAACACCTCGTGGAAGCCGAACCAGCGCGGCCACGGGTTGGGCCGCTGGAAGCCGTAGACCAGGCCGCCGAGCGTGTAGAGCCCGCCGCCCACGCACATCAGCGTCAGCACGGCGACGCCGGTGCCGTGCACGAAGTCCTGGAAGAAGAACACCGCCGCCCAGCCCAGCGCGATGTAGATCGGGGTGTAGAGCCAGCGCGGCGCGCCGGCCCAGAACACCCGGAACAGCACCCCGAGGATCGCGCCCGTCCACACCGTGCTGAGCAGGATCACCTGGTTGCGGCCCTCGAGCAGCAGCAGGCTGAACGGCGTGTAGGTGCCGGCGATCAGCAGGAAGATGTTGGCGTGGTCGAAGCGCCGCAGGAACGCCCAGATCCGGGGGCTCCAGGTGCCGCGGTGGTAGATCGCCGAGACGGTGAACAGGATCATCGCCGTCGACGCGAAGACCGCCGACCCGATCCGGGTGGTCGCGTTCGGGGACAGCGCGACGAGGACGATCCCGCCGGCGAGCGGCCAGCGGGGCGGTGACGGCGTGCATCCAGCCGCGCAGCCGCGGCTTGACCTCGGCGAGCGCCTCCCGCATGTGCACGCCGAGCCGGTCGCTGATGCGACCGGCGGCGGAGAGCGGTTGCGGGTCGGTCATGCAACGAAGTTACCCATCCGCAGCAAGGGCCACCCACTCTTCCCGGAATCGTCCCCGGCGGCCCGCACGGACGTGATCGGCGACACCCGGGAGCCCGAGTAAGGTGGTGGCTCGTGGCTGACTGGAAGGACGCGGCTACGCCGGGTGCTGTACCCGGCCTACGAGCGGCGCCTGGTCCGCAAGCTCCCCGCCGACCGGCTGCCCAAGCACGTCGGGGTGATGCTCGACGGCAACCGGCGCTGGGCGAAGGCCGTCGGTCGCGACGCCGCCCACGGCCACCGCGCCGGCGCCGCCAACATCTCGCCGCTGCTGGAGTGGTGCGAGGAGGCCGGCGTCGAGGTGGTCACGCTCTGGCTGCTGTCCACCGACAACCTCAACCGCCCGCGCGGCCGAGCTGCGCGCCGCTGCTGGCGATCATCGAGGAGGCGGTCGCCGACCTGGCCGCCGCAGCGCCGGTGGCGGCTGCACCCGGTCGGCGCGCTCGACCTGCTGCCCGCCGACACCGCCCGCCGGCTCAAGGAGGCCGCCGACGAGACCCGCGACGTGCGACGGGCTGATCGTCAACATCGCGGTCGGCTACGGCGGCCGGCGCGAGATCGCGGACGCCGTACGCTCGCTGCTGCAGGAGCACGCCGGCCGCGGCACCTCGATCGAGGAGCTCGCCGAGATCCTCGACGTCGAGCACATCGCCGAGCACCTCTACACCAAGGGCCAGCCCGACCCCGACCTGGTGATCCGCACCTCCGGCGAGCAGCGGCTCGGCGGGTTCCTGCTCTGGCAGAGCGCGCACAGCGAGTTCTACTTCTGCGAGGCCTACTGGCCCGACTTCCGCCGGGTCGACTTCCTGCGCGCGCTGCGCGCCTACGCCGAGCGGCACCGCCGGTTCGGCGCCTGACCTGTCCCGCCAGAGTCGATCGCGGCGGGCCAGTCTTTACCTTCCGGTCATCACGCGTTCTGGCGTGTCCTGCTCCGACCGGCCGCGCGGCGGCTTACCTTCGCAGGGACGGCAGGTGGGGAAGCCAGCCGTCTCGGGAGGCCCGTTCGTGAGACATCACGACCACGCAACGACTCCGGAGGTCCGCACTCGGACTTTCGGGCCCGGTCCCGGTCCGTCGGAGAGATCTGAACAGGACCGGGACGCGAGTGCGCGTGCCGGTCTGCGAGGGGACGAGTCGTGGCTGCATCGAAGAGCACCCCAGCATCAGCCGGCCGCCGTACGGCCGGACGGGCCCGGTCCACCCAGGAGGGCGAGGAAGGTTCGGACATCCGCACCTACGTCCTCGACACCAGCGTCCTGCTCGCCGACCCGGGCGCGCTCTACCGGTTCGACGAGCACGAGGTGGTCCTCCCGGTGGTGGTCATCACCGAGCTGGAGGGCAAGCGGCACCACCCCGAGCTGGGCTACTTCGCCCGGGCCGCGCTGCGGTCGCCTCGACGAGCTGCGGGTGACCCACGGCCGGCTCGACGAGCCGGTGCCGGTGGGGGAGAGCGGCGGCTCGATCCGGGTCGAGCTCAACCACACCGACCCCGAGTCGCTGCCCTCCGGGTTCCGCCTCGGCGACAACGACTCGCGGATCCTGGCCGTCGCCCGCAACCTGGCCAACGAGGGCCGCCAGGTCACGCTGGTCTCCAAGGACCTGCCGATGCGGATCAAGGCGTCGGCGGTGGGGCTCGACGCGGAGGAGTACCTCGCCGAGCTGGCCGCCGAGTCCGGCTGGACCGGGATGACCGAGCTGGAGGTCACGTCGTCCGACCTCGACGAGCTGTACGACGACGGCGTCGCCGACCTGGAGCAGGCCCGCGACCTGCCCTGCCACACCGGCCTGGTGCTGCTGTCCGAGCGGGGCAGCGCGCTGGGCCGGGTGAAGGCCGACAAGCGCGTGCACCTGGTGCGCGGCGACCGGGAGGCGTTCGGGGTGCACGGCCGGTCGGCCGAGCAGCGCATCGCGCTCGAGATGCTCCTCGACCCCGAGGTCGGGATCGTGTCGCTCGGCGGGCGGGCCGGCACCGGCAAGTCGGCGATGGCGCTGTGCGCCGGGCTCGAGGCCGTGATGGAGCGCCGCCAGCACAAGAAGGTCGTGGTGTTCCGCCCGCTGTTCGCCGTCGGCGGCCAGGAGCTCGGCTACCTGCCCGGCAGCGAGTCCGAGAAGATGTCGCCCTGGGGACAGGCGGTCTTCGACACCCTCGGCGCGCTCACGTCCGGTGAGGTGGTCGACGAGATCCTCGACCGCGGGATGCTCGAGGTGCTGCCGCTGACCCACATCCGCGGCCGCTCCCTGCACGACGCCTTCGTGATCGTCGACGAGGCCCAGTCGCTGGAGCGCAACGTGCTGCTCACGGTGCTGTCCCGGATCGGGGCGAACTCCAAGGTGGTGCTCACCCACGACGTCGCGCAGCGCGACAACCTGCGGGTGGGCCGGCACGACGGCGTCGTCGCGGTCGTGGAGAAGCTCAAGGGGCACCCGCTGTTCGCGCACGTGACGCTGACCCGGTCCGAGCGGTCCCCGATCGCGGCGCTGGTCACGGAGATGCTGGAGCACGTCACCATCTGAGTGGTCTAGACATCCTGGTGTGACGCGTGGTGCGCGGTGGGCAGGTCCGCCGCGCACCCGCAGCCTGCGCACGTGACGGCGGCCACCTTCTCACGCTCCGGGTGGACGGCCGGATTTGCGACCAGGTATTGAGATCATGCACGGTGGTAACTCTTCCGGAGCCCCTCGTGGGCTCCGTTCGCACGTTCCCCCTGCAGTCGACGTTTGTGAGTTCCCCTGTGCCAAGACGTGATGCGTACGTCCCCAAGCACCGCGGCCCGGTCGCAGAGACCACCCCCAAGAAGGGCCTCCGCTCCACCGTGCTCCTCTCCGGCGTGGCCGTGGCCGCGACCGGCATAGCCGTGTCCTCCGGCGTGCTCGCCCAGCAGGACGCGGAGGGCAGCGCGGGTGCCGCGCTCCGGACCGCCCCCCGGATCGCCGCGGGCCACGAGCAGAACCGCGACATCGTCCAGCAGCTCGAGGACCGGGAGCGCTCCACCTCCCGCTCGGACCGTCGTACGTCGGTCGACAAGAAGGCCGGCGAGAAGAAGCCCGCGTCGCGCGACCGGCAGCCCTCCCGGGCGCAGGCCCGCACGAAGCCCGTCTCCGACAACCCGCGGGACATCGCCCGGACGCTGCTGCCGAAGTACGGCTTCTCCGCCGACCAGTTCGGCTGCCTGGACGCGCTCTACGTCAGCGAGAGCGACTGGAACCCGCGGGCCGACAACCCCACGTCGAGCGCCTACGGCATCCCGCAGGCGCTGACCGAGACCCACGACGACCTGCCCGGCGGACTACATGACGAACCCCGAGTCGCAGATCGAGTGGGGGCTGAACTACATCCGCAGCAGCTACGGCAGCCCGTGCGCGGCCTGGGAGTTCAAGCAGGCCAACAACTGGTACTGATCCCGCCACCAGCTCGGGTGGGTGACGTGAGCGTGCGGGCCAATTACCACGGTCCCGTGGTAACGGCCGCTCCCCGCGGTGATATCACCACGGGAAGGGGAAGATTCACAGGGGACCCAGTGAATTGGCCACCCCGCCACCCGCCTCACGGACGCGTCATCCGCGCGACATCCAGCGCCTCGTCGAGCTGCGCCTCGGTGAGGTCACCCCGCTCGACGAACCCCATCTCGACCACCACCTCACGGATCGTCTTCTCGTCGGCGAGGGCCTTCTTGGCCACCTTGGCGGCGTTCTCGTAGCCGATGTAGCGGTTCAGCGGCGTCACCACCGACGGCGAGGACTCGGCGTAGGTGCGCATCCGGTCGACGTTGGCGGTGATGCCGGCGACGCACCGGTCGGCGAGCAGCCGCGACGAGGTGGAGAGCAGCCGCATCGACTCGAGCAGGTTGCGGGCCATCACCGGCATCATCACGTTGAGCTCGAAGCTGCCCGAGGCGCCGGCCATCGTCACCGCCGCGTCGTTGCCGACCACCTGGGCGCACACCATCAGCGTGGCCTCCGGCAGCACCGGGTTCACCTTGCCCGGCATGATGCTCGACCCGGGCTGCAGGTCGGGCAGGTTGATCTCGGCGAATCCGGTGCGCGGCCCGGACGACATCCAGCGCAGGTCGTTGCAGATCTTCGTCAGCGACACCGCGACCGTGCGCAGCTGGCCGGACAGCTCGACGAGCGCGTCCCGGGCGCCCTGCGCCTCGAAGTGGTTGCGGGCCTCGGTGAACGGCAGCCCGGTCGCCGAGGCGAGCTCCTCGATCACGGCCGCGGAGAAGCCCGGCGGCGTGTTGATGCCGGTGCCGACCGCGGTCCCGCCCAGCGGCAGCTCGGCCACCCGCGGCAGGGCGGCCTGCACCCGCTCGATGCCGAGCCGCAGCGCCGCGGCGTACCCGCCCATCTCCTGGCCGAGCATCACCGGCGTCGCGTCCATCAGGTGGGTGCGACCGGACTTCACCACGTCGGCGAACTCCTCGGCCTTGGCCTCGAACGCGGCGGCCAGGTGGTCCAGCGCGGGCACCAGCTGCCGGGTGGTCGCCGTCGTGGCGGCCACGTGGATCGACGTCGGGAAGACGTCGTTGCTCGACTGGCTCGCGTTCACGTGGTCGTTGGGGTGTACGTCGACCCCGGCGCGCGCGGCGAGCGAGGCCAGCACCTCGTTCATGTTCATGTTCGACGACGTGCCGGAGCCGGTCTGGAACACGTCGAGCGGGAAGTGGTCGAGGTGCTCCCCGTCGACGACCTGCTCGGCGGCCGCCACGATCGCGTCCGCCTGGGCCTGCTCGATGACGCCGAGGCGTGCGTTCACGGTGGCGGCCGCGGCCTTGACCCGGGCCAGCGCCTTGACGTGCTCGGCCTCGAGGGTGGTGCCGCTGATCGGGAAGTTCTCGATCGCCCGCTGGGTCTGGGCCCGCCACAGCGCCTCGGTGGGGACCTCGACCTCGCCCATGCTGTCGTGCTCGATCCGGTGGCTCATCCCCGCACGGTACCCATTCCCCGAGGGCTCATGGACGGGGCTCCGGCGACGTCGGCAGGTCAGGGTCGGGCGAGGTAGAGGAAGTACTGCTCGGCGCGGCCCTGCAGGTCGACGTCGTAGGCGACCGGCGTGACCGAGCCGAAGACGTCGGCGAGCGCGGCCGCCAGCGGCTCCGACGCCGCGGAGGACCACACCGCGAGCGCGCCGCCGGGTCGGACGAGCTCGGCGAGCTCGCCGAGGAAGGTCGCCTCGTAGACCTCCGCGTTGGCGTCGTGGACCAGGTAACCCGGTCCGTTGTCCACGTCGAGGAGGACCAGGTCGTAGCTCGCGGGGGTCGCCTCGGCAACGGCCGACCGGATGTCGGCCACCACCACGTGCAGCCTCTCGTCGGCGAGGTACGCCGGCCCGTGGGGGACCGTGCCGTCGCGCATCCACTCGACCAGTGCGTCCTCCAGCTCGACGACCGCGACCCGTTCGACCCGGGGGTCCGCGAGCACCTCGTGGGCGGTGAAGCCGAGGCCGAGGCCGCCGATCAGCACCGCGCGCGGGTGCTCCACCTGCTTGAGCGCGGCCCGCGCCAGCTCCCGCTCGGTGGTCGTCTCCACGGTGTCCATCACGAAGACGCCGTTGACGCGCAGCTCCACGGCCCCGCCGGCGTCCGGGTCGTCGCTCTCCCGCCGCCGGCGCAGCACGACCTCCCCGCGCTCGGAGGCGGCGCGGGCGATCTCGACGTACTCGGGCGGCAACGGGCGTCCTAGCTGTTGCCGAGGTCGAGCGCCTCGAGGTCGAGGCTGAACCCGCCGACGTTGGCAGCGATCCGGCCGGACGTCTCGCCGGCGGCCTCGAAGGCCGCCCGCCAGGACAGCTCGAAGGCCGCCACCCCGTCGGCGACGGCGTCGCCGAGCTCGCCGGCTCCCTCGTGGATCCGGCCGGCGTCGCGGCGTACCGGCTCGTCGGAGTCGCGGAGCTCGCGGCCGAGCGTGCGGAACTCGTCGCGGACGCCGTCGAGGACCGCGGGGTCCGCGTGGATCGGCTGGTCGGTCATGAGAGGTCCCACTCCACCGTGTAGTTGACGGCGTACTCCTCGCGGATCGCCTTGGCGATCGTGCGCAGCGAGAGCCGGTCGGGTGGCTGCACGGACGTGGTCAGCGAACGGCGTACGTCGGCCTGCCCGTCGGTGGCCCGGGCCGACTGCTCGACGACCGCGTCGGCCTCGGCACGGTCCACGCCGAGGTCGCTGACGGCCTCGTCGAGCGCGGTCTCGATGACCGGCAGCCCCTCGCCGGCGCGGCGCACGGTCACGGATGTGGGATCGGCCCCGGGGTCGTCGGCGTAGACCCCCATGGTCACCGCGGGGATGGTGAGCCGGGTGCCGTCGCGGAACACCACGGTGACGTCGAACGCCTCACTCTCCTCGCGCTCGAGGATCACCGACTCGCGCCCGTCCTGCATGCCGAGGTCCGCCCGCGAGGGCGGGTCGGTGAGGTCGAGCGTCACCTCGCCGTCCGCCAGGACCTCGCTGATCGCGTCGCGCTGCGCGCTCCGCTCGTTGTTGCCCACGGTCACGTTGCACCCTTCCGTGCTCACCGCCAGTCCCAGCAGGGCCAGGGCGGTCAGGACTGCTCGCACTCTGCGGCTCCTACTGGTCGACATCGACGTCCCAGTCCAGCATCTGTCCGACGATGTCGTCGATCCGCTCGATCATCCGGTAGTCGTCGATGCGGTCGCTGACGTCGCTGCCGATGATGTCCCGGGCCCGGTCGGGCTCCTCGGCGAGCAGCTCTTGGAAGCGCGGCAGGGTGTCCTGCTCGATCAGCGCCCACCGGTCGTCGAAGTGCGCGATGTTGCCGGCGGGGAACGGCGTCTCGACGTCGACGTGGACCTGGGTCGGGTTGTCGACCGAGACACTCGGGACGTCCACGCCGAAGATGCTGTCGGGCGTGCCGACGCGCTCGGGGCCCGGGGTCTCGAAGCCGACGGTCAGCGGGAAGACGTCCGGGTAGCCCTGCGCGCCCGGGATCGACGGCGCGCCGATCAGGGTCATCGCCCAGGTCATCGCCGGCCCGGTGGGCGAGTGGTCGTACATCGCCTGGTACTCGTCGTCGATGATGTCGTGCTGCTCGCGGCGCAGGAACAACGTGTTGCCGTCGGCGACCCGCTCCGGCACCCCGCTGTCGATGTCCGCCCACGCGTCGGCGACGTCGGGATCGATCAGGCCGGCGGCCTCCATCTCCTCGACGGCAGCGAGACCGCCGTCGACGTAGGCCTGGTGCATGCCGCCCTGGTCGAAGAAGATCTGCTGCTGCATGTCGAGGAAGGTGGTCTCGAAGAACCGCAGCTCCTCGGCACTGAGGTCGGCGAGCTGGTCCACCCCCGCCGGAAGGGCCTCGCGGACCGGGTCCGGCAGGCTGCCGGCGGCCTCACCGATGCGACGGAACAGCGCAAGGTCGAAGAAGCCGGCCGCGAACGACGGGCCGATCATGTTGGCCATGCCCGCCCACTGGAGGTCGGGGTCGTCGAGGTAGAGCTGCTGGTAGTACTCGTAGACCTTGATGATGATGTCGCGGTTGGCGTCCGCCCCGGCGCTGGGGTCCCACTCGGCCAGGTCGATGCCGGCCTCCTCGGCGGCGCGGTAGCGCCAGTACTGGTCGAGGGTGGGGGCGTACTGCGTCGGGGGTACGCCGAGCCCGCGTGCCTGGTCGAGCAGCGCCCGGAGCTGGGCGAGGTCGTCGGGCGGGTTGCGCAGCTGCTCGGCCAGGTCGGACATCGGCCCGCCGAGCTGCTGCTCGGCCGCGGTGGCCAGGTCGGTCACCACGTCACCGGCGAACGTCCAGGCGATCTGTCCGAGCACGTTGCCCTGCGAGGCGCGGTACGCCGAGACCAGGGCCGGCGGCACCGGCACGGCGACCGACTCGGTGAGCACGGTGGAGAGGCGTCGCGCATGACGGCGCAGCCGGTCGCGCACGTCCTCGAACTCCAGCTCGAGCTTGTCCTGGGTCGCGGTGCGGGCCGCGCTCGCCCCCGAGACGCCCGAGCCGCGGCTGTCGGCGTACTCCTCCCGGATCATCCGCCGCACCTGGGGCGGAGTGTCGGCGGGGATGTCCGCGACCTGCCGGTCGTACCTGGCCTGCGCGCCCGCGACCGCGTCGTCGTACGCCGCGTCGGCCGCGGCCCACCGTCGGTTGAGGTCGGGAACCTCCACGGTGAGCGCCCGGTCGAGGTCCTCCGCGAAGTCGGCGACCGCAGCGGAGGCGGTGCCGAGGTGCCCGGCGAACGACGTCAGGTGCCCGCCGAGGGTGGTGGCCTCCTCGGCGACGGTCGCGGCGGTCCTGCTCGACCAGCCGGCCGCCCATCGTCCCGGGGCCGAGGTGACGCCGTGCCCGCGACGGCGCAGGTGGTCGGACCGCTCACCCAGCCGGCGCGCGGCCGCGGCCACCAGGCCGGGCTCGACGTCGAGCGAGAAGTGGTCCCCCATGGCGGGTCAGGCTACCGGGGGCCCGAGGGTCGACTCGCGGGTGGCGAGCGCGAACGGGACCCGGAGGTCGCGGGCGGCCTGGGAGGGGTCGGCGATCCTGGCCTGCAGCAGGTCGACGGCGCCGCGCGCCAGGATGACCTTGTCGGGCGCCACCGTGCTGAGGGTCGGTGTGCTGAACCGGCCGTCCTCGATGTCGTCGAACCCGATGACAGCGACGTCCTCGGGCACGCGGACCCGTCGTCGGGCCAAGGCGTGCAGGGTGCCGAGCGCCAGCTCGTCGTTGAAGCAGAAGATCGCGTCCGGTCGGTCCGCGAGGTCGAGGAGCGCCGCCGTCGCTGATGCGCCCTCGGCGCGGGTGTAGCGCGCCACCTCCGGGGTCCACTCGGACCGGTGCGGCAGGCCTGCCGCGGTCAGCGCCTCCTCGTAGCCGCGACGCCGGAGCGCCGCCACGCCGGACGAGGCCAGCTCCGGCGACTGGTAGCCGAGGGCGGCCACGCGCGTGCGGCCGAGCGACAACAGGTGCTCGGTCGCCGCGCGAGCGGCGGCGACGTTGTCGACCCCGACGTGGTCGATGGCCCCGTCGCTGATGCGCTCGCCCACCAGCACCAGCGGGACGCCCGTGTTGTGCCGCAGGTCGGCGGCGTGGAGCGCCATCGGGCTGAGGATCAACCCGTCGATCAGGTGGCCCCGAAGCCCGTCCGCGACCTGTCGCTCCCGGTCCGCCTCGCCGTCGGTCTGGTCCACCAGGACGGTCCAGCCGACCGTCCCGGCCGCGTCGACGACCGCTCGGGCCAGCTCCGCGAAGTAGGGCACGTGCAGGCCCGGGACCGCCAGCGCCACCATGCCGGAACGACCCTGGCGCAGGCTCCGGGCGGAGAGGTTCGGCCGGTAGCCCAGCTCGTCGAGCGCCGCCTGCACCCGGCGGCGGGTCTCCGGCCGGACGTGGACGTAGCCGTGCACGACGTTGCTCACGGTCTTGACCGACACACCGGCACGCGCCGCCACGTCGCTGAGCCGTACCGCCGCACCCACGCCGGCCATCCTCTCGCGTTCCGTAACCGTTTTGCGTCTTTACAACGTTGTACAAGCAGGCTAGAACGGGGGGGTGGACGTGGCAACGATCACTCTCGACCCGGCCTTCCGCGTCGGCCCGGTCGACCGGCGCCTGTTCGGGACGTTCGTGGAGCACATGGGCCGCAGCGTCTACACGGGCATCTACGAGCCGGGGCACCCGACCGCCGACGCGGACGGCTTCCGTGGCGACGTCGCCGACCTCGTACGCCGGCTGGGCCCGACCGTGGCCAGGTACCCCGGCGGCAACTTCGTCTCCGGCTACCGGTGGGAGGACGGCGTCGGCCCGCAGGAGGAGCGGCCGCGACGGCTGGACCTGGCCTGGCGAGCGGTGGAGACCAACGCGGTGGGCGTCGACGAGTTCGCGGCCTGGTGCCGCGCCGTCGAGGTGGAGCCCGTGATGGCCGTCAACCTCGGCACCCGCGGCGTGCAGGAGGCAGCCGACCTGCTCGAGTACTGCAACCACCCCGAGGGCACGGCACTCTCCGACCTGCGCCGCGCGCACGGCGTCAAGGAGCCCCACGACATCAAGGTCTGGTGCCTGGGCAACGAGCTCGACGGCCCCTGGCAGGTGGGCCACAAGACCGCGGCGGAGTACGGCCGGCTCGCCGCCGAGACCGCGCGGGCGATGCGGATGGTCGACCCGAGGATCGAGCTGGTCGCCTGTGGCTCCTCCAACAGCACCATGCCGACGTTCGCAGCCTGGGAGGCGACCAGCCTCGAGCACTGCTACAACCTCGTCGACTACGTCTCGCTGCACACCTACTACGACCCGCTGCCCCGCACGCTCCCGTCGTTCCTGGCCAGCTCGCTCGACCTCGACCGGATGATCGAGGAGATCATCGCCACCGCCGACCACGTCGGGGCCCGCTTGCGCACACGCAAGAAGCTCCGGCTCTCGGTCGACGAGTGGAACGTCTGGTACCAGTCCCGCTTCCCGGGCCAGGACACGCTCTCCTACGACGACGACCCGGCCCTCATCGAGGACGTCTACGACGTCGCCGACGCCGTGGTCGTCGGCAGCCTGCTCATCACCCTGCTGCGGCACGCCGACCGGGTCGCCATCGCCTGCCAGGCGCAGCTGGTCAACGTGATCGCCCCGATCATGACCCGCGCCGGCGGCCCGGCCTGGGCCCAGACCATCTTCCACCCGTTCGCGCAGGCGGCCGGTCTGGCCCGCGGCGACGTGCTGCGCATCGAGACGACCGTCGGCGGGTACGACGATGCCGAGCACGGTGACGTGCCATGGGTGGAGGCGACGGCGACGTACGACGACGAGAGCGGCGACGTGGTGGTGCTGGCGGTCAATCGCGCGACCGACCGGCCGATCGAGCTGCGCGCCGACGTCCGCGCCCTGGGGCCGTTGCAGGTCGTCGGGGCCACGAGCCTGCACGACGACGACGTCGCCGCGCGCAACACCGAGTCCGAGCCGGACCGCGTGACCCCCCAGCCCCTCACCGACCTGGAAGTCGCCGACGGCACGCTCCGCGCCCTGCTGCCGCCGGTGTCCTGGACCACCATCCGTCTGACCAGCCCCCACTGAACAACAGGAGAACGACCATGACCGATCGCATCCGCCGCAACGACATCGGGCTCTCCCGCGCGCTGGGCACACCCCTCGGCCGGCGAGGCTTCCTCCTCGCCGGTGGCGGCACGGCGGCCGCCCTCCTCGCGGGCTGCGGTGGGGGACAGGGCGTCGGCAGCCGGCCCAGCTCGGGCGGGGCCGAGTTCACCGGGTCCTACGACGGCCCGGCCGTCACCCTGGACTTCTGGAACGGCTTCACCGGCGGTGACGGTCCGACCATGCAGCAGATGCTGAAGACCTTCGACAACGACCAGAAGAACATCGCGGTGAAGAACAACACCGTGGAGTGGGCGGACTTCTACCAGCGGCTCCCGGCCGCCGCGAAGGCGGGCCAGGGACCCGAGGTCGGGGTGATGCACCTCGACCAGCTCGCCACCAACGCGGTCCGTCAGGTGATCGTGCCGCTCGACGACGTCGCCGAGGAGATCGGGCTCGCCGCGTCCGACTTCACCCCGGCGGTCTGGGAGCCGGGCATCTACGACGGCAGCCGCTACGGCATCCCGCTCGACGTGCACTCGCTGGCGATGTACTGGAACACCGAGCACTTCGACAAGGCGGGCATCACCGAGCCGCCGACCGACGCCGCGAGCCTCGAGGAGGCCTGCCAGAAGCTCCAGGACGCCGGCTACAAGCAGCCGTTCTGGATGCCGGGCCAGTGGCCGGCCCACCTGATGTTCTTCAGCCTGATCTGGCAGAACGGCGGCGAGCCGTACGCCGAGGACGGCAGCGAGGCGACCTTCGGTTCCGACGAGGGGATCGCCGCGCTGACCTGGATGCGCGAGCAGGTCGACAAGGGCTACAGCCCCAGCAACGTCGACCGGGACGCGCAGTACCTCGCGTTCAAGAACGGCGAGAACTCGATCACCTGGGACGGCATCTGGCAGATCAACGACCTGGAGGCGGCCGGGATGAACTACGACATGTCGCCGATCCCGACCATCGGCGACGAGGAGGCGGTCTGGGCCAACTCCCACCACTTCTTCATGACCGCGCAGGCCGCCGAGGACGACAACCTCGCCAACGCGTCCAAGATGTTCATCAGCTCGCTGAGCCAGGAATCGGGCACCTGGGCCGAGGCCGCGATGATCCCGGCCCGCAACTCCGCCCGTGAGGAGTCCTCCTACACCGAGGCTCCGCAGGCCGTGCTCGACGACTACCTCGAGAACTTCCACTTCCTGCCCTCGGTGCCGGGGGTGGCCGACACCATCGCCCAGACCGTCGAGGTGGCGGTCAACGAGGTGATCCTGGGCAAGTCCTCGGTCGAGGAGGCGCTGTCGAAGTACCAGGAGAACGCCACCTCGCTGCTGCAGGAGAACCAGGAGAAGTTCGGGGTCTGAGCATGGCGACCACCACTCCGGCGGTGGGCCGGCCGGCCGCGCCCGCCACGACGCCGTCCGACCGGCCACCGACCCGGCACCGCAACCAGCCCGTGGCCTGGCTGTTCCTCGCCCCGTACCTGATCCTCTTCGGGGCGTTCGTGCTGCTCCCGATCGGGTTGGGGCTGTGGATCAGCCTGCACGCGTGGGACTTCACCCTGCCGGGCAAGCCGTTCGTGGGCCTGGACAACTACGCCGACCTGGTTGACCCCGACTCGCTCGCGTTCGAGCGGTTCTGGAACGCCATGCGGGCGACCGGCATCTTCACGTTGTTCAGCGTGCCGCTGCTGATCGTGGTGCCGCTGGCCGTCGCACTGGTGATGAACCAGAAGTTCCGCGGACGCAACGTCTTCCGAGCGGTGTTCTTCGCGCCGTACGTGCTCGGCGTCGCCGTCGTCGGCGTCATGTGGCGGTTCCTCCTCGACACCAACATCGGCGTCGTGAACTACCTGATGGGCGTGCTCGGGCTGCCCGACAAGGTGGCGTGGCTGAGCAGCGTCCCGGCGGCGTGGTTCGCGCTGGTCGGGGTGACGGTCTGGTGGACCCTGGGCTTCAACGCGGTGATCTTCCTCGCCGGGCTGCAGGACGTGCCGCGGGAGCTCTACGAGGCGGCGGAGGTGGACGGCGCGAGCGCGTGGTCGCGGTTCGTGCACGTCACGCTGCCGGGGCTGCGGCCGGTCACCATCTTCGTGCTGATGATCACGATCATCGCCTCGGCCAACATGTTCGGGCAGTCGTTCATCATGACCCGCGGGCAGCCAGGGGAGGAGACCCGCACGGCGATCTACTACATCGCCGAGACCGGGCTGCAGAACTTCCAGATGGGGCAGGCCGCCGCGGCGAGCTGGGTGCTGACCGTGATCCTGATGCTCACGTCGGTCATCGTCTTCGCGCTCTTCCGTGAGCGCGGCGGGAAGGCGGACTCATGACAGCCACCCGGGTGCTCCGTTACGTCGCGCTGACGCTGCTCGCGCTGCTGTTCGTCAGCCCGTTGCTGTTCATGATCACGACGTCGTTCAAGACGCGGATCGAGTCGGCGCAGACGCCACCGTCCCTGCTGCCCGACACCCCGACCTTCGGCGCCTACGAGCAGATCCTGACCGCGGCGGACACGCCCGTGTTCCGGTGGTTCCTGAACTCGTTGTTCGCCGCGACGGCCAACGCGGTGCTCGTGGTGATCACGGCCGCCCTCGCGGCGTACGCGCTGGCGCGGCTGGAGTTCCGCGGGCGCAACGTCGTGTTCGGCCTCATCATCGCGACCCTCTTCGTACCGCCGGTGATCCTGGTGATCCCCAACTACGAGATCGTCGGCCGGTTGTACTGGCTCGACACGCTCACGGCCATCATCGTGCCGACGGCGGCCAACGCCTTCGGCGTGTTCTTCCTGCGGCAGTTCTTCCTCGGCCTGCCCAAGGAGGTCGAGGAGTCCGCCACGCTGGACGGCGCGAACCCGTGGCAGGTGTTCTGGCGCATCGTGCTGCCGCTGTCGCGCCCCGCCCTGGCGACGTTGGCACTGCTGTCGTTCCTGACCAACTGGAACGACTTCCTGTGGCCGGTCTACGTGCTCTTCAGCCCGGAGTCGCAGACGATCCAGGCAGGACTCAGCACGCTCCAGTCCGCCAACAGCGTGCGCTACGACCTGCTGATGGCCGGCGCCGTGGTGGCCTCCCTGCCGGTGCTGCTGCTGTACGTGTTCGCGCAGCGGTTCGTCATCGAGGGGGTCTCCCGCTCCGGCATCAAGGGATGAGCCGGCCGCCCGCACTCGGCAGACGGGCGCTGCTCGCCGGTGCCGGTGCCCTTGCCGTCGGCGCCACCACCGGCTGCTGGCCCGACTCCTCCCCGTCCGCACCGACCACCCCGTCCACCCTTCCCCGAGGCCCCGAGGAGGCCGCCATCTTCGACCTCTCGTTCGACCACGAGTCCCGCTACCGGCCCTTCGCGCTGCTGGCCGAGGGTCACGCCGACCTCGCGCCGACGGCGGTGGGCGGCCTCGACCTGACCGAGGAGTCGCCGGTCGCGCCGTTCTGCACGGTCGAGGCGGACCTGTCGGCGCCGGACCGGAAGGTGCTCCTCGGCCTCGCCACGACGTCCGGAGACCGGCTGCTCGCCACCTACGACCCGGCCGCCGGCCGGATCGGGATCGAGGTCCGGGCCGGAGGTCGCACCGTCACCGTGCGGCGGCGCGACGTCGACCTGCCCCGCTCCTTCTCGCTGGCGTTCGTGCTGTGCGAGAGCCGGGTCACGGTCCTCGCGGACACCGGCGCCGGGTGGCAGCCGCTGCTGACCGAGCGTGACAAGGTGCGGGCGCTGGTCGACCTTCGCGTGCCGGACACGCTGGCGGCGCACCGCTACGCCTTCGGGCTGCGCGGGGCGTCCGGCGGCACCGGGATCGTCGGCGTGCGGCACGGGCTGTTCGGGATGACGGGGCTCCGGGACATGCACCTGGTGCAGCATGCCGACGGAACGCCGTACGTCGGCGGAGGGAAGCTGTACTTCACCGCCACGTGCGCGGGACTCGGCTTCTTCCAGCAGGCGCACTGGGGAGTGTTCACCCTCGACCCGGCCGCGCCGGAGCGACTCGAGCAGACCGCCCAGCTGTACTTCCGTCGAGACGACCTGCTGGTCGGGGACCACGCCGGTCAGGTCGTGCGCGACGGGGACCGGTGGATCGTCGCGACCAGCTCCTGGGGCGACTTCGACCCGGATCGCGGCGTGCACGTGCGGCACGTGGAGACGGAGGCCGACGTGCTGCACGGGGTGCACGTGCTGTCGACCACGCGCACCCCGCTGCCCACGGACGTCTCGTCCTGGGACCCGGGGATCACCAGGATCGACGGTCGCTGGCACGTCGGCTTCGTGGAGAGTCCGTCACAGGAGCCCTTCGACTTCCATCCGGCGCTTGCCGTGGGCCCGGCCGGTGCGGCGACCTGGGACGAGGGCCTCGAGCCGGTCGGTGCCGCCACGGACCTGCACCAGTGCGAGGGTCCGATCCTGGCGCAGGTGCAGGACGACTGGTGGTTCCTCGCCAGCGACGGCGACGCGCGCCACTATCCGGTCTACGACCTCACGATGCGCCGGGTCGGTCGCCTCGACGCGCCGTACGAGACCAATATCCCGCACCCGCAGCTGGTGCCGCTCGACGACGGGTCCTGGCTCATCGTGACGTTCGACGGCACGCAGTACGCCGAGGACGTGATGGGCTACGGCGGGCACGGCGACGTGCTGGTGATGCGCAGCCGTTGAGCCGACGTCGGTGGTCGAGCCAGACGGGGCCCGGTGTCAGACACGCTCCTTCGAGCGGGTGCGCACCGTCAGCGCGATCGGCTTCTGCGTCTCGGCGAAGAAGTCGTTGCCCTTGTCGTCGACGACGATGAACGCCGGGAAGTCCTCGACCTCGATCTTCCAGACCGCCTCCATGCCGAGCTCGGGATACTCGAGCACCTCGACGTGCTTGATGCAGTCCTGGGCCAGCCGGGCGGCCGGTCCGCCGATCGACCCGAGGTAGAACCCACCGTGGGTGTCGCAGGCTCGCGTCACCTGGACCGAGCGGTTGCCCTTGGCGAGCATGACCATCGAGCCGCCCGCGGCCTGGAACTGGTCGACGTAGGAGTCCATCCGGCCGGCGGTGGTGGGACCGAACGAGCCGGACGCGTAGCCCTCGGGCGTCTTGGCCGGGCCGGCGTAGTAGACGGCGTGGTCCTTCATGTACTGCGGCATGCCCTCGCCAGCGTCGAGCCGCTCCTTGATCTTGGCGTGCGCGATGTCGCGGGCGACGACGAGCGGACCGGTGAGGGAGAGCCGGGTCTTGACCGGGTGCTTGGACAGCTCGGCGAGGATCTCCGGCATCGGCCGGTTGAGGTCGATGCGGACGACGTCGTCGGCGCCCGCGACGGACAGCTTGTCGTCGGTGGTGTCGGGGAGGTACCTCGCCGGGTCGCGCTCGAGCTGCTCGAGGAAGACGCCCTCGGCGGTGATCTTGCCCAGCGCCTGCCGGTCGGCCGAGCACGAGACAGCGATCGCCACCGGGCAGGAGGCGCCGTGGCGGGGCAGTCGGACCACGCGCACGTCGTGGCAGAAGTACTTGCCGCCGAACTGCGCGCCGATGCCGAACGACTGGGTGAGCCTGAAGACCTCCTCCTCGAGCTCGAGGTCCCGGAACCCGTGGGCGGTCGCGGACCCCTGGGTGGGGAGGTTGTCGAGGTAGTGGGCGGAGGCGTACTTCGCGGTCTTCAGCGCGTACTCCGCCGACGTACCGCCGATGACGACCGCCAAGTGGTACGGCGGGCAGGCGGCGGTGCCCAGCGAGCGGATCTTCTCGTCGAGGAACTCCAGCATCCGGTTGGGGTTCAGGACCGCCTTGGTCTCCTGGTAGAGGAACGACTTGTTGGCCGAGCCGCCGCCCTTGGCCATGAAGAGGAACTTGTACGCCAGGTCGCCGACACCGGGTGTGCTGTAGAGCTCGATCTGGGCCGGCAGGTTGGTGCCGGTGTTCTTCTCCTCCCACATCGTGAGCGGGGCGAGCTGGGAGTAGCGGAGGTTGAGCCGGGTGTAAGCGTCGTACACGCCCCTGCTGATCCACTCCGCGTCGTCGGCGCCGGTGAGCACGCGCTCGGACTTCTTGCCCATGACGATCGCGGTGCCGGTGTCCTGGCACATCGGCAGCACGCCACCGGCGGAGATGTTGACGTTCTTCAGCAGGTCGAGCGCGACGAACCGGTCGTTGCCGCTGGACTCCGGGTCGTCGATGATCCGGCGCAGCTGGGCGAGGTGGGCGGGCCGGAGGAAGTGCGCGATGTCGTGCATCGCCTCGGCGGTCAGCGCCCGCAGCGCCTCGGGAGCGACCTGCAGGAACGTCTTCCCGTTGGCCTCGAAGGTGCTGACCCCCTCGGTCGTGACCAGGCGGTACGGCGTCTCGTCGGCGCCGGTGGGGAGGAGGTCTGAGTACTGGAACTGCGGGTCCGCGCTCATGCCGCGGAGCCTAATCGAGCGTGGAAGGCGTCGATTACGCTGGGCGCCATGGTGGGAGGCACGGAGAGTCAGGGGCAGGGCGGGCTGCAACGCAGGCCGGTCGGCGACCCCAGCATGATGCGGATCTCCGACGAGGACCGGCACAAGGTCGCCGAGGTCCTGCGCCGGGCCGCGGGCGACGGCCGGATCGACCTCGACGAGCTCGACGAGCGGCTCGAGGCGGCGTACGCCGCGAAGACCTACGGCGACCTGGTGCCGATCACCGCCGACCTGCCCGTCGCCGGCCAGCCGCCGCAGCACGTGGCCCCGCGCGTGGACGCGACCGTCGTCCCCGCGGCCACGCACGCGTCGTCGTTCTCGATCATGGGCGACTGCACCCGCAAGGGCATCTGGGAGGTGCCCGCCAAGCACAACGCGTTCTCGATGATGGGCAGCATCACGATCGACCTGCGCGAGGCGGTGTTCACCTCGCAGGAGACCGTCATCGAGGCGGTCGCGATCATGGCCGGCATCGACATCTACGTGAACCCGCAGACCCGCGTGATCGTCGAGGGGGTCGGCATCATGGGCGACTTCAGCGAGAGCCGCTCGAAGGTCGCCCCGGATCTGCGCCCCGACTCGCCGATCGTCCGGGTGAAGGGGCTCGCGCTGATGGCCGGCGTCGGTGTCAAGCGCAAGGACCTCCCCGGCACGCACAAGAATCGGCTGGGCATCACGAACCGGTGAGGCTGGACCCAATTACCACGGGACCCAGTGAATCTTCCGCTCCCCGGTGTGAACTCCCCACGGGGAGCGGCTGATTACCACGGTCCCGTGGTAATTCCACCCCCCACCCCCTCAACCAGCAGCCACCACCCGCAGCACCCGGGCGGACTCGGGCGCGAGCACGGGCAGCTGGAGCCCGGCCGACAGCAGCACGGTCCCGGGGATGACCACCGGCGTATCGCCCGGCTCGTCGAGCCACGAGGTGCTCAGGTCCGCGCTGGGTGCGAGCTCGTCGCGGGGGCCGGCCGGCGTCACGGTGTAGCGCAGCCCGGGGTCCAGGCCCGGCAGCAGCACCGGCGTCGGCGAGGTGGTCTGCGACGACGCGACCTGCGCGACGACGTACCACGCCTCCCTCCGGTCGGGCCCGACGACGCCGGTGACGACCAGACCCGGGTCCGGGTGGTCGCCGCGCACCAGGGTGCCGGAGGCCAACAGCGGTCGCAGCTCCCGGTACGTCGCGATCCAGCCGGCCAGCGCGCGCAGCTCGTCCGGCCCCGCTGACAGCAGGTCCCACTCCACCCCGAAGTGGCCGAGCAGCGCTGCGGCCGCGCGGAACGCCAGCCGGTGCGTGCGGCCCGTCGTGTGCGCGACCGGCGGGCCCACGTGCTGGCCGACCAGCTCGGGCGGGACGAGCAGCTGGGTCCAGCGCTGGATGCCGATGCGCTCGAGGGCGTCGTTGGTGTCGCTGGCCCACAGCCGGTGCGTGCGGCTCAGGATGCCGAGGTCGACCCGGCCGCCGCCGGAGGCGCACGTCTCGATCTCCAGCCCGGGGTGCGCGGCGAGCAGCTCGTCGAGCAGGCGGTAGAGCGCCAGGGTCTGCCCGTGCACGGCGCCGGCAACGTGCCCGCGCGCGACGTGCCCGGCATCGACCAGGTCCCGGTTGTGGTCCCACTTGAGGAACGCGATGTCGTACTCGTCGAGCAGCGCGAGCAGCGCGTCGCGGACATGCGCGTACGCCGCGGGGTGCTGCAGGTCGAGCACCTGCTGGTGCCGCCACGTCGGGGGCGGCGTCTCGCGGCCGCGCAGCAGCCACTCCGGGTGCGCCCGGGCCAGCGCCGAGTCCTCGTTGACCATCTCGGGCTCCACCCACAGGCCGAACTCCATGTCGAGGTCCTTGACGTGGTCGACCAAGGGGTGCAGCCCGCGCGGCCAGCGCTCGGTGTCCACCGTCCAGTCACCGAGGGCGCGCCGGTCGTCGGTCCGACCCTGGAACCAGCCGTCGTCGAGGACGAACCGCTCGACGCCGACCTCGGCGGCGGTGTCGGCCAGCCGCCTCAACGTCGGCTCGTCGTGTTCGAAGTAGACCGCCTCCCAGGTGTTCAGCACGACGGGCCGCGGGCGGCTGCTCAGGTGCGGCATCGCGCGCACGTACTGGTGCAGCCGCCGGCTGAGACCGTCGAGGCCGGCGTCCGACCAGACCGCGAGCACGGTCGGCGCCTGGTACGTCGCACCTGGCGCGAGTGCCACCTCGCCGGGCGCGAGCAGCTCGCCACCGCCGAGAACTCCGAAGCCCTCGGGGGTGCGCTGGGCGAGGGAGATGTGATCGCCGCTCCAGGCCACGTGCAGGCCCCACACCTCACCGGAACGGAAGCCGAACCCGGGGGTGCCGACCACGGTGAGCAGGGGCGCGTCGTGTCCGGTGCGACCGTGCCGCCCGGCGCGCTGCCATGTGCCCTGTCGCAACGGCATCCGCTGTGGCGCGCGCTCGCGGCTCCAACGCCCGGTGAGGTCGAGCAGCTCGCACGCCCGGGCCGGCACCGGCAGGATGGCGACGACTCCGCCGAGGTCGTACCGGCTGGTCCCGGTGTTGGTGAGCGCGTAGTCCAGTGCCACCACTCCCGTCGGGCGCACTGACAGGACACAGCGAGCCTCGAGGCCGGACGCAGGATCGACCCCGACGAGCTGGACGCCGCCGTCGTGCTCGTGCGCCGACCAGGCGCGGAACGACGGCGCCACGGTGCCGTCGCCCTCGGGGCGGTGGCCGGTGACGGACGGCGTGCCCGAGTGCCCGGACGCCACGTCCGGCAGCAGCGGCAGCACGCGGGGACGGTCGAGGCTGCTGTGGTTGACCGTCCGGGTGGACGCCGACGCGACCGCGGCGGCGTCGTCCGCAGTCAGGTCGCCGAGGTCGGCGCCCCAGTGGCGGGCCACGGGGACGCCGTCCTCGAGCAGGACGAGGAGGCTGGTGCCGGCCTCGCGAAGGTGGAACCAGGACGAGGCGTCCAGGCTCACCCCTTCACGGCGCCGGACGTCATGCCTCGGACGAAGAACCGTTGCAGAGCGAAGAAGACGATCAGGGGAACGATCATCGTCACGAACGCCGCCGCGGTCAGCAGCTGCCAGCCCTCACCCAGCCGACCGAGCAGCTGGGACAGGTTGACGGTCACGGTGGCGTTGTCGAAGCCCAGGAACAGCAGCGCGATCAGCAGGTCGTTCCACACCCACAGGAACTGGAAGATCGCGTACGCCGCCAGGGCGGGCACCGACATCGGCACGATCAGCCGCCAGAACGTCTGGTAGTGCGAGGCGCCGTCGATCTCGGCGGACTCGATCACCGACTTGGGCAGCGTGCCCATGTAGTTGCGCAGGATGTAGATCGCCAACGGCATGCCGAAGGTGGTGTGCAGCAGCCACAGCGCGAGGAACGTGCCGTTGATGTCCCAACCGTCGTTGCCGAACCGCTGCAGGAGCGTCACGAACGTGCTCTGGATCGGCACCACCATCATCGCGATGATGATCACGAAGATGATGTCGCGGCCCGGGAAGCGCATGAACGTGAACGCGTAGGCGGCGAACGCGGCGAACATGATCGGCAGGATGGTCGCTGGTACGGCGACGACGATGCTGTTGATGAACGACTCGAACATGCCGTTCGCGTTCAGCACCTCGTCGTAGTTCTGAAGCGTCCACTCGCTGCTGAACGGGTTGAACAGCGCCGACCACCAGCCCGACTGCTCTGTGTCGAGCTGCGGCCGGACGGACGTGACCAGCAGCCCGATCGTGGGGATGGTCCAGATCAGGCACAGGATCACCAGGACGATCCGTGAGAACCAGCTGCGCTTCTCGGTCTCCTTGGGCGGGCGACCCTTGGCCGTGCTGGTTGACTCGACCGTCGGGGCCGTTGTCTCTGCAGTGCTCATCGGTTCGCCTCCTCCTCGCGGAACTGCTTGATCTGCCAGTAGAGAGCCGGCAGCACCGCGATGAGCAGGAGCACCACGATGGCGGACGCGATTCCGTTCTGGCCGAACTGGAAGATCTGCTGAACGAACGACACCGCAATGACGTTGGTCTCGAAGTTGCCGTTGGTCATCACGTAGACGATGTCGAAGACCTTGAGGACCATCAGCAGCACGGTGATGAAGACCGCGATGATCGTGCCGCGGATCTGCGGGATCACGACCTGGAAGAAGATCTTGACCTCGGTGGCGCCGTCGATGCGGGCGGCCTCGAGCGTGTCCTCGGGCACGCCCTTGATCGCCGCGGACAGCAGCACCATCGCGAAGCCGGCCTGCAGCCAGATCAGGATGACCATCAGCAGGACGTCGTTGAAGTTGAGGGTCGTCACCTGGAGCCACGACACCGGGTCGAAGCCGAGTGCCGTCCAGAACGCGTTGAGCAGCCCGATCTGTGGCCGGCCCTCCGGCGCGAACGCGTAGACGAAGCGCCAGATCGTGGCCGCTCCAACCATGGAGATGGCCATCGGCAGGAAGATCATCGACTTGGCGACCTTCTCGCCGGTGCCCGAGAGCTTGTCTGCGAGGACCGCGACGATCAGGCCAAGGATGACCGTCGTGATCGGCACGATCGCCAACCACAGCAGGGTGTTGGTGATGGTGTTGATGAACTCCGGATCGGTGAGGACGTTCGTGTAGTTGTCGAATCCCACCCAGGCGGTGCTGTCCTCGTTGGCGAAGCTGTAGACGATCGTCTGGAACGTCGGGAAGATCAGGAACGCCGCGAGCAACCCGAACGCCGGCAGCAGGAACGCGTAGGGGATGACCTTGACGCTGAGCTTGAGCGGCAGCGACTCCACGAGCATGTTGATGAAGTAGAACAACAGCATCGCGCCACCGACGCCGCCGACGATCGCGACCAGTGCCTGGATCAGCTTGGGTGGGTCGAAGTCCTTGAGGAAGATGAAGAGGTTGGCGAACAACCAGATCGTGATGACCAGCCCGATGACGCCGATGACCGCCTTCTTCGGTGATCCGGCAGCGCTGCTGCGTCGAGGTGGACGCTCGGGTTGCTCACTCGGGGCTGGACTGGTTTCTTCGGCTGCGGTCGCACTCACTGCGGTCCTCCCTGCTCGTGCCGTGCCGGACTGACGGTTGATGAGACGGCTGCAGGCGGGGCGGCGCGGAACCCGAGACCGCGCCGCCCCACCTGTCCGGTCAGCCGCTCGGCCAACTGGCCTCGATGTCGGCCGTGACCTCGTCTGTCGTCTTGGTGCCGGTCGTCCAGTCGACCATCCCGGTCCAGAACGTTCCGGCGCCGACCTCCGCCGGCATCAGGTCGGAGGCGTCGAACCGGAACACGTCGGCCTCGGCCACGAGGTCGGCGATCTTCTTGGTCGTCTCGTCGGGGTAGTTCGACGCGTCGAAGGTGGCGTGCGGCGAGAGCCATCCGCCGGCCTGCGCCCACTCGGCACCGAACTCGTCGGACGTCAGGAACTCCATGGCCTCCTTGGCTTCGTCGTCCTCGCCGTTGAACAGCGCGGCCATGTCGCCACCGCCGAGCACGGGCTGCCCGTCGTAGCCGCCCTCGAGGGGCGGGAACAGCATGACGTCCACGCTGTCGTCGAGGTTCGCCTGCACGTCCTCGGGGAAGAAGCCGCTCGCGAAGTTGCCCTGGCGGTGCATCATGCAGGCCGGCGGGTCCTCGAACGACGGGTTGCCGGCCTCGCCGAACGGCTGCGACACGATCGCCTGACCGCCGCCCTGGACGTTGCCGTCGGCGAGCGCGATCTTGCCGTACTCCTCGAAGGCTTGCTTGATCTGGTCGTCGTCGAACGGGATCTCGTGGGCGACCCACTGGTCGTAGACCTCGGGCCCGGCGACCCGGAGCACCATCTCCTCGATCCAGTCGGTGCCGACCCAGCCGGTGGCCGCGCCGGACTCGTAGCCGATGCACCACGGCGCGGTGCCGTCGGCCTTGATCTGGTCGGCGATCTCGGCGAGCTCCTGCAGCGACTCCGGCTCGAGGCTGTAGCCGGCGTCGGCGTACGTCGGCTTGGGCACCCAGACCAGGCTCTTGACGGCCATCCGCATCGGTGCGGCGTAGACCGTGCCCTCGTCGTCGGTGACCGCGTCGAGGAAGCCGGGGATCAACGACTCGTTGAGCGCGTCCATGTCGAGGAACTCGTCGGCCGGCACGATGTCGTCACGCTCGGCCAGGTCGAGCAGCAGGCCAGGCTGCGGGAACAGCGCGATGTCGGGCGGCTGCCCGCCCTGGACCCGGCTGCGAATGAACGTGGTGAAGTCCGCGTTGCCGGTGTACTTGATGTCGATGCCGCTCTCTTCCTCCCACGAGGTGAGCGCCTCGTTGAACGCCTTGGCCTCGTCGGCGCCGAACGCGCCGAACACCTCTACGACCCCGTCGCCGGGGTCGCTGCCACCGGCGCCCGCGGTGCCACCCGAGTCGCCGCCCGAGTCACCGCCTCCGTCATCTCCGCTGTCGCCCCCCTGGAGGCAGCCGGCGGTCAAAAGGCACATCGCCGCGAGTGCGGCGAGTCCCACCCTTGGGTTCTTCATCTCTGCTCCTCTTGGTCCGCTTCACGTGCCCGTTACCGTGCTGTGATCTGAGACACAACCAGCCTTCCACCGCGTCACTCCCGTGTCCACAACCAACTTCCGCACCGACTCTGGGGTGAGACGCGAGGGTGCGGGTGGGCCTCTCTGCGGGGCGCGTACTTGCCCTGTGACGCCCGCCACAGCAGGATGAACTCCAGGCTCGGCAACAGCCGGGCCCTCACCTTTACAACGGATCGTCCGGCACGTTCCTGCCGGTGAAGGGAGCAACACCTCATGGCCACCATCACCTTCGACAAGGCCCAGCGCTGGTATCCCGGGGCCGACGTCCCGGCCGTGCCCGGCCTCGACCTCGAGATAAACGACGGGGAGTTCATGGTCCTCGTCGGCCCCTCTGGCTGCGGCAAGTCCACCAGCCTCCGGATGCTCGCCGGGCTCGAGGAGGTCAACTCGGGCAGGATCCTGATCGGCGACCGCGACGTCACGAAGGTGCCGCCGAAGGACCGCGATATCGCGATGGTCTTCCAGAACTACGCGCTCTACCCCCACATGACCGTCGCCGACAACATGGCCTTCGCGCTGAAGATGGCCAAGGTCCCCGCCGAGGAGCGCAAGAAGCGCGTCGACGAGGCCGCGAAGATCCTGGGACTCGGCGAGTTCCTCGAGCGCAAGCCGAAGGCGCTCTCCGGCGGTCAGCGCCAGCGCGTCGCGATGGGCCGCGCGATCGTCCGCAACCCGCAGGTGTTCTGCATGGACGAGCCGCTGTCGAACCTCGACGCGAAGATGCGCGTGCAGACCCGCACCGACATCGCCAAGCTGCAGGCGGACCTCGGCGTCACCACCGTCTACGTGACCCACGACCAGGTCGAGGCCATGACGATGGGCGACCGGGTCGCGGTGATGAAGCTGGGTGAGCTGCAGCAGGTCGACACCCCGCTGAGGCTCTACGACAAGCCGGCCAACCTGTTCGTGGCCGGGTTCATCGGGTCCCCCCAGATGAACCTCATGGAGGGTGTCGCCGTCGAGGGCAAGGTCAAGCTCGGCGAGTACGCCGTACCGGTGGACGAGACGGCCTCCAAGACCATGAACGGCAACGTCACGGTCGGCGTACGCCCGGAGGCGTGGCGGCTGGTCTCCGCCGAGGAAGGCGGTCTGCCCGTCCAGGTGACGGTGGTCGAGGAGCTCGGCGCCGACGGCTTCGTCTACGGCACCAGCGGCGTCGAGGGTACGCCGCACGACATCATCGTCCGGGTCAGCGCCCGCGACTCGGTGCACAAGGGCGACACGCTCTACGTGACCACCGACCCGCACAAGGTGCACGTGTTCGACACCGACACCGGAGAGCGTCTCAGCGAGTAGCACGGCACGACATCGACGCCCGGGTCCGACGCCACTGTCGGGCCCGGGCGTTCGTCGTCAGACTGGGACCATGCGCCAGCTGACGTCCCTCGATGCCCAGTTCCTCAACGTCGAGTCACCCACGACGACCGGGCACGTCGGCAGCCTGATCGTCCTCGATCCTTCGACGGCACCGGACGGTGTCTGGAACATCGACGCGGTCCGCGACGTACTCGAGCCGCGGCTGCACCTCGCGGCGCCGTTGCGGCAGCGGCTGGTCGAGGTGCCGCTCGGGCTCGGCCGCCCGTACTGGGTCGACGACCCGCACTTCGACATCGAGTTCCACCTGCGCGAGCTGGCGCTGCCCGCGCCCGGGGAGCGCCGAGCAGCTGGGCGAGCAGGTCGCCCGGATCCACGCACGGCAGCTGGACCGGTCCCGTCCGCTGTGGGAGGCGTACGTGATCACCGGCCTGGCCGACGGCCGTGCGGCGTTCTACTCCAAGATCCACCACGCGGCGATCGACGGCGTCTCCGGCTCGGAGATCCTCGAGACGGTCATGGACCTGAGCCCGGAGCCGCGCGAGGTGCTGCCGGAGCCCGAGCCGTTCGTCCCGCGCGCGATGCCGAGCACGCGTCGACCTGGTACGACGAGGGCTGGCATCCATGGCCGTCAACCCGGTCGAGGTGCTGCGCACCGTGCCGAAGTCGCTCACGTACCTCGACGAGCTGCCCGGGGCCGCCAACGTCCCGGGCGTGCGCCTGCTCAGCGAGGCGGCCGGCGTGGTGGGCAGGACCCTCGGTCAGGAGGTGTCCGAGCTCGACGCGCGAGAGCTGCGCGCGCCGCGCACGCCGCTCAACGGCCCGATCACCGCGCACCGCCGGTTCGCCTACGGGTCCGTGCCGCTGGACGACGTCAAGCGGGTGCGCAACCACTTCGGCATGACGGTCAACGACGTGGTGATGACGCTTGGTGGCCGCGACACTGCGGCGCTGGCTGCTCGACCACGACGCGCTGCCCGTCCACGCCCGCTGGTCGCCGCCGTGCCCGTCTCGGTGCGCACGGAGAACCAGAAGGGCGAGCTCGGCAACCAGGTCTCGGTGATGGTGGCGGCGCTGCCCACCCACGTGCGCGGATCCGGCGGCGCGGGCCGAGGCCATGCGGGCGTCGATGGCTCGAGGCCAAGCGGCACTTCGTCGCGGTGCCGGCGTCGCTGCTGCAGGACCTGTCGCACGCGATCCCGACCGCGCTGTCCGGGCTGGCCGCCCGGGCGCTGTTCCGGCTGGCGACGCTGCCCGGCGTGCCGTTCAACCTCTTCGTCAGCAACGTGCCGGGACCGCAGCGTGCCGCTGTACGTCGCCGGCGCCCGCGTCGAGGGCATCTACCCGGTCTCGGCCGTGACCGACATGACCGGCGGCCTCAACATCACGCTGTTCTCCTACGACGGCCACCTCGACTTCGGGTTGATCGCCTGCCGCGAGATGGTGCCCGACGTGTGGCACCTCGTCGGACTACCTCGCCGACGCCCTCGACGAGCTGCTCGCCACCATCCCCTGACCCGCCGAGTGTCAGGGAATGGCCCCGCGAGTGCCAGGGAATGGTCGCGCGAGTGCGAGGGAATGGTCGCGCGAGCCTGGCACTCGCGCAGCCAAAGTCTGGCACCCGGGCGACCAAAGCCTGGCACTCGCGCCGCCAAAGCCTGGCACTCGCGCAGCCAAAGCCTGGCACTCGCGCAGCCAAAGCCTGGCACTCGCGCGGCCAAAGCCTGGCACTCGCGCTAGGCGCGGCGGGCGGTGCGGGTGATGGCGTCGACGAACGTGTGGTGCAGGTCGGGGGGTACGTCGTGGCCCATGCCGGGCACCAGGAGCAGCTCCGAGCCGGGGATGGCGTGCGAGGTGGCGCGGCCGCCGGACACGTGCACCATCCGGTCGCTCATGCCGTGGATGACCAGCGTCGGCACCTGCAGCGAGCGCAAGCGGAGGGTGCGGTCGGGCTGGGCCAGGATCGCGGACATCTGCCGGGCCACCCCCGCCGGCGTGACACCTCGGTCCCAGGTCTCGGCGGCCCGCTCCCGCACGGCCTCGGTGGCGTCGGGGTAGAGCGGCGAGCCGATCAGCTTCCACAGCCGCGCCGAGGTGGCGATGTACTGCTCGCGGCGACCCGCGCCGGGCCATCAGCATCGGCAGCAGCCGCGGGTCCTGCCAGCCGACGGTGCGCCGGCCGGTGGTCGACATGATCGAGGTGAGCGACCGGACCCGCTCCGGGCGGTGCACCGCGAGCGTCTGCGCGATCATGCCGCCCATCGAGATGCCCACGACGTGTGCGGCGTCGTGGCCGAGGTGGTCGAGGATCGCGACGCCGTCGTCGGCCATGTCGGTGAGGTGGTACGGCGGGGGTGCGGCCCGGCCGACGAACGACCGCGCCAGCCCGGCCCGGGACACCCGCCCGGTGACGCGGCTGGAACGACCCGTGTCGCGGTTGTCGAAGCGGATCACGTGGAACCCCTGCTCGGCCAGCAACGCGCAGAACCGCGGGTCCCACCACGTCATCGGGCCGCCGAGGCCCATGATCAGCAGCATCGCGGGGTCGGAGGCCTCGCCGAAGGTCTGGTAGCAGATGTCCAGGTCGCCCTGCCCGCTGGCGACCGTCACGAACCGCTCGTCGGACACGGGGACCGAGGAGCCGGTGCGGGTCTCGTCGAGCTGGGACATGCAACGAGTTTACCGAGTCTCGATTCGGCAGCGGCACGGCGATTCACGTTTCAACTGTCACTTATGTGGCTACCGTCACATTTGTGGAGTCACCGCTCGCGACGTTCCTCTGCCCGCCCGGCTACGCCGGGCCTCGTGGGCTGCGGGCGATCGCGCGCGAGGGCAGCGCGGTCACCGAGGCCGCCCGCTTCGTCGGGCGCAGCACGCGTGAGCGGCTCGCCCGCCGGCAGCCGCCGTACGCCTCGAGGAGCCCCGAGCCCGGCCACGACCCCGTCGTGCTGGTCCCGGGGTTCCTCGCGGGCGACGGCTCGCTCGCTCTGATGGCACGGCACCTGCGCCGCCTCGGCCACCGCACCTACCGCTCGACGATGCACGCCAACGTCGGCTGCACCCGAGCCGCGACCGAGGCGCTGGAACGCCGCATCGAGGCGATCGCCACCAAGCGCGACCGGCGCGTGACGATCGTCGGGCACAGCCTGGGCGGCCTGCTGGCCCGGGGGCTCGCCGCCCGGCGGCCGGACCTGGTCGGGGGCATCGTCACGCTCGGCAGCCCGCTGCTCGCCCCGGGGGCCGCCCACAAGCTGCTCATCCTCGACCTCGCGCTGGTGGTGCGGCTGCAGCGGGTCGGCCTCGGCGCGGATGATGGGGGCCGACTGCACGTCGGGCGAGTGCGCCCGGACCAGCTGGGAGGAGGCCCGCTCGCCGGTCGCGCGCGGCGTCGCGTTCACCTCGGTGTTCTCCCGTCGCGACGGCATCATCGACTGGCGCGGCTGCCTGGACCCGCAGGCCCGGACGGTCGAGGTGCGCACCAGCCACCTCGGGATGGCCTTCGACCCGGTGGTGCTCGACGTGGTCGCCTCGACGCTCGCGGCCCACCGGGCCGGCCGGGAGGCAGTCGTCACAGGCCGGCCAGCCCGGCGGCAGCTCCGAGCGCGTCGGCGGGTCGGCCCCGCGTCGCGAGCAGGTGATGCCGGCGACCGTGTGCGCCGCCGAGAGCAGCGCCGCGACCCTGTCGCCGTCGAGGTCGAGCCCCCAGTCGACCGTGACCGCGATCAGCGCGGCCATGAACGAGTCGCCGGCGCCGACGGTGTCGACGACCTCGACGCGCGGGGACGGCACCGTCACCGAGCCGTCACGGGTGAACGCCTCCGCGCCCGTGCCTCCGTGGGTCACGACCACCAGGCGGGTGCGCCCGTTGCCGAGGAGGTGCTTCGCGACCTCGGCGGGCGTGCTGGCCGGCGCGAACGCGTGCACGTCCTCGTCGCTCATCTTCACCAGCTCCGCGTGCGCCGCGACCTGGTCGAAGTCCTCCCAGGCCTGCGGAGCCGGCGGCAGGAAGACCGGGCGCGCGTTGGGGTCGTAGCTGACGAACGCACCCGCGGCGACCGCCTGGTCGAGCAGGTCGACGACGGCGTCGCGGCCGGGACGGAGCGACGCGCCGATGGATCCGACGTGCAGCCCCCGTGCTCCTCGGGGAAGGGTGCGCGGTCCGAGCGTCCAGCTCAGGTCGAAGTCGTACGTCGCGGCGTTGTGCTCGTCGAGGTGGGCGGTCGCCGTGCTGGTCCGGTGACCGGCGACCACGCTGCCCTCGAGCAGACGCACCCCGCTGCCGGTCACGTGCTCCCGCACGAGCCGCCCGTAGTCGTCGTCGCCGAGCTCGGTGACCAGCACGGAGTCCAGGCCGAGCCGGGACAGGCCGACGGCGACGTTCAGGGGCGAGCCCCCGGGCGCGTCGGTCGGCTCACCCTCGACCGGTACGACGATGTCGACGAGCGCCTCGCCGACGAGGACGAACGGGCCTGCCTCGGGCACGAGGCGCCTAGTGCTCGAAGTCGACGGCCGAGTAGGACTTGAGCTTGCGCAGCTTGTGCTCGGAGGTGATGGAGCGGATCGTGCCGCTGCGCGAGCGCATCACCAGCGAGTGGGTGCTGCGCCGCCGGCGCGGTAGCGGACGCCCTGCATCAGCTCGCCGTCGGTGATGCCGGTGGCGACGAAGAAGACGTCGTCGCCGTTGACCAGGTCGTCGGTGTAGAGCACCCGGTCGAGGTCGTGGCCGGCGTCGATCGCGCGCTGCTTCTCCTCGTCGTCCTTCGGCCAGAGCCGGCCCTGGATCACGCCGTCGAGGCACTTCATCGCGCAGGCCGCGATGATGCCCTCGGGGGTGCCGCCGACGCCCAGCAGCAGGTCGATGCCGGTGCCCTGACGGGCGGCCATGATCGCGCCGGCGACGTCGCCGTCGGTGATGAACTTGATGCGGGCGCCGGTGGCGCGGATCTCCTCGACGATCTTCTCGTGGCGGGGCCGGTCGAGGAGCACGACGGTGACGTCCTCCGGGGCGCTGCCCTTGGCCTTGGCGACCTGGTGGATGTTCTCGGCGACCGGGTAGCGGATGTCGACGACGTCGGCGGCCTCGGGGCCGGTCACCAGCTTCTCCATGTAGAACACGGCGGACGGGTCGTACATCGAGCCGCGCGGTGCGACCGCCATCACCGCGATCGCGTTGGCCATGCCCTTGGCGGTCAGCGTGGTGCCGTCGATCGGGTCGACCGCGACGTCGCACTCGGGACCGGTGCCGTCGCCGACCTCCTCGCCGTTGTAGAGCATCGGGGCGTTGTCCTTCTCGCCCTCGCCGATCACGACGACGCCGCGCATGCCGACCGTGGAGATCAGCGCGCGCATCGCGTTGACCGCGACGCCGTCGGCGCCGTTCTTGTCGCCCTTGCCGACCCAGCGGCCGGCCGCCATCGCGGCCGCCTCGGTCACCCGGACCAGCTCGAGAGCGAGGTTGCGGTCCGGTGCCTCGTGGGCTGCGGACAGTCCGGGCGAGAGCTGCGGCTGCGGGGCGTCGACCATGCCCGGCAGCCTAAGCCATGTCAGCCGCTGCGGTGGACCGAGATCTCGGTCGCCTTGACCGAGGCCCAGACCCGGGTTCCGGGGACCAGCCCGAGCGCCGTGGCCGACTCCGGGGTGACGTCGGCGAAGAGTCCCGTGCCGATGTCGAGGTGCACGCGGACCGCGGGTCCGTGCGGTACGGCGGAGGAGACGCTGCCCTCCCACCGGTTGCGAGCCGACCCCGACGGCGGCTCCCGGGTGAGGGTCACCGCGGCCGGGCTGAAGCACGCGTTGACGGGTCCGTCGACCGGCGTCACCGACACCACCCGCAGCCCGTCGGGGAGCGTCACCGTGGTGCCGGCACTCCGCCCGGCGAGCACGTTGAGGCCCACCAGCCGGGCGACGTGGGCGGTGCGGGGCTGCGCGGCCACCTCGGCGGGGGCGCCCTCCTGGGCCACGACGCCGTCGTCGATCACCAGCACCCGGTTGGCGAGGGTCAGCGCGTCGATCGCGTCGTGGGTGACGAGCACGGCGATGCCGCCGAAGTCCGCCAGGTGCCGGGAGAGCTCGCCGCGCAGCGTCATCGCGACGCCGACGTCGAGCGCGGAGAGCGGCTCGTCGAGGAGCAGCAGCCGCGGCTCGCCGGCCAGGGCCCGGGCGATCGCGACCCGCTGCGCCTGCCCGCCGGACAGCTGGGCGGGCCTGCGGTCGGCGAGGTCGCCCGACGCCGAGCCGGTCGAGCCACTGCCGGCCGAGCCGCTCGGCCTCGCGGCGGCGCCGGCCGCGGCTGCGGGGGCCGAAGGACGCGTTGTCCAGCGCGGTGAGGTGCGGGAACAGCAGACCGTCCTGGAACACCATGCCCACGCCTCGCCGCCGGGTCTCGACGCGGGCGCCGTCTCCGTCCCAGAGGCTCCCGCCGACCCGGACGTGACCGTCGTCGAGCGGCACCAGCCCGGCGAGCGCGCGGACCAGGGTGGACTTGCCGGCGCCGTTCGGGCCGATCACCGCGATCACGTCGCCGGGCTCGGCCGCGAGCGCGACGTCGAGCGTGTGCCCCGGACGGCGTACGACGACGTGGGCGTCGAGCGCGCTCACCGCGGCCCCCCGCCACGGATCGCCTGGTCGAACCAGCGCTCCCGCATCAGCGCCAGCGCGGCCACCGAGACCACCATCAGGACCACGCTGAGCACGACGGCGGCGTCCTGGTCGGCCTGCAGGGCGACGTAGATGGCGTTGGGCATCGTCCGGGTGGTGCCCGGGTAGTTGCCGGCGAACGTGATGGTGGCGCCGAACTCGCCGAGCGCGCGGGCCCAGCTGAGCACCAGTCCGGCGAGCACCCCGGGCCCGCGAGCGGCAGCGTCACGCGCAGGAACGTCGTCCACCGGCTCGCGCCGAGCGTCGCCGCCACGGCGTCGTACTCGGTGCTGGTCGCCCGCAGCGCTCCCTCGACGCTGAGCACGAAGAACGGCAGCGAGACGAAGGCGTGGGCGATCACGACCGCGAGCGGTGGTGAACGGGAGCGTGATCCCGAACGCGTCGTACAGCGGACCGCCGACCAGGCCGCGGCGGCCGAACGCGGAGAGCAGCGCGACGCCGGCGACCACCGGCGGCAGCACCAGCGGCACGATGACCAGGGCCCGCAGGACCGACCGGCCCGGGAAGTCGACCCGGGCCAGCAGCCACGACAGCGGGATGCCGACCGCGGTGACGACCGCGACCGCCGCGAGCGACGTCACGAGCGACAGCCGCAGCGCGTCGAGCACCTCCGGCTCGAGCAGTCGGGGAGCGAGGTCAGGCCAGGGCACCCGCAGCAGCAGGGCGGCCATCGGCAGCACCAGGAAGAGGACGGCGAGGACCGCGGGGACCAGCAGGCGAAGGGGGGCCCGGCCGAGCGCGGCCCCGGGCGTGCGGGTCACGGCGCGCCGAAGCCGGCGTCGCCCAGGGCCTGCTGCCCCGGCTCGGACAGGACCAGGTCGACCCAGGCCTCGGCGAGCAAGGGTTCGTCGGCGTCGCGCGACGACCGCGATCGGGTACGACGTGAGCGCCCCCGCCGACCCCGGGATCTCGACCACCCGCACCCGGTCGCCCGCGGCTACGCGCGTCGGTGGCGTAGACGAGGCCGGCGTCGGCTTCGTCGAGCGTGACCTTCGCCAGCACGGCCTTGACGTCGACCTCCTCGCTGGCGGGGTCGTTGGCGATCCCTTCCGCGTCGAGGACGGCGGACGCGAGCGCGCCGCACGGCGCGGATGCGACGCACACGACGAACTCGACGTCGTCGTTGTCGAGGTCGTCGAAGCTCCTCGATGCCGGCGGGGTTGTCCGCGGGCACCGCCAGGACCGGCCGGTTGGTGGCGAACGTCCGGGGCTCGTCGGCCGTGTTGCCGGCCTCGGCGACGAGAGCCATGGTGCGCTCGTCGGCGGTCGCGAGGACGTCTGCGGGCGCCCCCTGGTTGACCTGCTCGGCCAGGGTGGCGCTCGAGTCGAAGGCCAGCTGGACCGTCACGCCGTCGTGTCGGGACTCGAAGTCGTCGGCGAGCGACTCGAAGGTCTCGGTGAGCGACGCGGCGGCGAGCACCGTCAGCGTGCCGCTGAGCCCGCCGTCGGCGGACCCGGGCGAACCGGCGCCACCCTGGGTGCAGCCGGCGAGGGCCAGGGCGGCGAGGAGGCCGGTGGAGGCGGGCACCGCAAGGACGCCGAGCCTCACGGCAGCTCCACCACGACGTTGGTGGACTTCACCGAGGCGAGCGCGAGCACGCCCGGCTCCAGGCCGAGCTCGTCGGCGGCCTCCGTGCTCATCAGGGAGACCATCCGGTAGGGGCCGCAGACCATCTCCACCTGGGCCATCACGGTGTCCTTCTTGACCGCGGTGACGATGCCGCGCAGCCGGTTGCGGGCGCTGACCGAGGACGCCCGGGGGGTGCCGTCGGGGTTGGTGTCCGCGAGGGAGCGGGCCAGCGCGGCGAGGTCGGCGCCGTCGACGTGCAGCCGGCCGTCGTCGCCGGGGCGCGCGGCCAGCCGGCCGGCGTCGATCCAGCGGCGTACCGTGTCGTCGCTGACCCCCAGGACACTGGCCGCTTCCGCAACTCGGTAGCTGGTCACCCTGTCAGCATGCCGCATCTGCGGCTTGAACGCACCTATGGACTGCCGCAGATGCGGACACGGCAGTGTGCAGACGGAGCTGGTGCGCCGGTCCCGGAGGCCGTGGTCCCGGCCGAGGAACCGGCTGCGAGAATGCCGACCGTGAGTGGACAGGCCGGCCGTTACCAGCGTTCCGTCGCCGGCTTGGTCGGGGCGATGCTGGTGATCCTGGCCGTCATCATCGCGTTCGTGGTGCTCCGCGAGATCAACCGCAACGACCCGGCCAGTCCGGTGCGGGCGATCGACTACGCGCGGGACGCCGACTTCGCCCGCGGCCAGGCGGAGTTCGAGGTCCTCGCGCCGGCGAGCCTGCCGGCGGGGTGGCGCGCCACAACGGCGAGGTACGTGCCGGGCGCGGCCGAGCACTGGCACCTGGGCATGCTGACCGACGACGACCGGTACGTCGGGCTCGAGCAGTCGGCCGACTCGGCCGAGGCGATGGTGGAGCAGCACGTCGACGAGGACGCGACGCGGGGGGACCCGGTGGCGGTCGCCGGCGAGCAGTGGACGACCTGGCGCGACGACGGGGGCGACCTCGCGCTGGTGCGACAGGACGCCGGCACCACGACCCTGGTCGTGGGCCACGAGGTCGACGCCGACGTGCTCGCGGACTTCGTGGCCTCGCTGCGCTGAGTCGGCCGGGTCACTCGTCGTCGGTGGCGTCCCGCCCGATCGCGGCGTCGAGCCGCTTCCTGGCGCCGTCGAGCCAGCCCTGGCAGATGGTGGCGAGCTTCTCGCCGCGCTCCCACAGCGCCAGCGACTCCTCCAGGGAGCCGCCGCCGGACTCGAGCCGCCGCACGACGTCGATCAGCTCCTCGCGGGCCTCCTCGTAGGACAGCTCCGGCACGTCACTCGTCATCTTCGAGCATCTCCTCTGGGGCGGGGTCCGGGTGGGTCTCCTGCACGAGTACGCCGAGTCGCCCGCCGGCCACGCGCACCCGGAGCGGCGCGCCGACCTGGGTCTGCTCCGGGGACGTCACGACATGGCCGTCGGCGTCCTGCACGACGGCGTAGCCGCGCCGCAGGGTCGCCAGCGGGGACAGGCCGCGGACCCGCGCGAGCTGGTGGGCGAGGTCGTTGTGCGCCCGGTCGAGCTGGTGGTGCAGGGACCGTCGCGACCGGTCGCGGAGCTGGACGACCTCGTGCCACCGGTCGTCGAGGCCGCTGCCCGGGTCGGCGAGGCTCGGCCGGGCGCGCAGCGCGTCGAGCTGGTGCCGCTCGCGGTCCAGCCACGGCGGCCAGCGAGGAGCGGATCCGGCTGCGCGCGTGGTGGATCCGCTCGATCTCCTCGGCGACGTCGGGGACGACGGTCTTGGCCGCGTCGGTGGGCGTGGCCGCGCGGCGGTCGGCGACCAGGTCGAGCAGCGGGCTGTCGGGCTCGTGACCGATCGCGGAGACGACCGGTGTCGTCGCGGCGAACACGGCGCGGAGCAGTCCCTCGTCGGAGAAGGGCAGCAGGTCCTCGACCGAGCCTCCGCCCCGCGCGATCACGATCACGTCGACCTCGGCGTCGCGGTCGAGGCGCCCCAGCGCGGCCATCACCTCGGCGGCGGCGTTGGGTGCCCTGCACGGCGGTGTGCAGCACCCGGAACTCCACGGCCGGCCAGCGCCGACGCGCCACCTCGAGCACGTCGCGCTCGGCCGCGGAGCCGCCGCCGGTGACCAGCCCGACGCAGCGGGGCAGGAACGGGAGCGGGCGCTTGCGCTCCTGCGCGAACAGACCCTCCGCGGCGAGCAGCTGGCGGCGGCGCTCGATGCGGGCGAGCAGCTCGCCGAGGCCGACCATCCGGATGTCGGCGGCCCGCAGCGACAGGGTGCCGCGGTTGGCGTAGTAGGACGGCTTGGCGTGCACCACGATGCTGGCGCCCTCGACGACCGGGGGGTTCAGCGAGTCGAACAGCTGCCGCGAGCAGGTGACCGGCACGGACACGTCGGCGACCGCGTCGCGCAGGGTCAGGAAGACGGTGTTCATGCCCTGGCGCCGGCTGAGCTGCGCGACCTGCCCCTCCACCCAGACCGGACCCAGCCGGTCGACCCACCCGGCGATCAGGTTGGCGATCTGGCGCACCGGGGCGGGCTTCTCGGGGGACGTGTCGAGACCCATGTCACCCCTCCCGCGCACGACGTACTCCGGACGGGAGCACCCTACGGGCCACCACCTACGATGGTGAGATGACCTTCACCCCACGACGCTGCTCGCTGCGGGCCCTCCTGAGCCCGTCGAAGGGCTCGCACCGCCGCGGGGACCCCGAATGACCACCTCCGACCTCGGGATGCCCCCTGTGCTCGATGCCGCCGCGGCAGAGCGCTCGGTGCTGCTCGCCGCACCGCGCGGCTACTGCGCCGGTGTCGACCGCGCCGTGATCACGGTGGAGAAGGCGCTCGACCTGTACGGCGCGCCGGTCTACGTGCGCAAGCAGATCGTGCACAACAAGCACGTGGTGGCCGACCTGGAGTCGCGCGGTGCCGTGTTCGTCGAGGAGGTCGCGGAGGTGCCCGAGGGCGCCACCGTGGTGTTCTCCGCCCACGGCGTCTCGCCGGAGGTGCACAAGCAGGCGGAGGAGCGGTCGCTGAAGACGATCGACGCCACCTGCCCGCTGGTCACGAAGGTGCACCACGAGGCGCGGCGCTTCGCCAGCGAGGACTACGACATCCTGCTCATCGGCCACCAGGGGCACGAGGAGGTCGAGGGCACGGCCGGCGAGGCCCCCGAGCACATCCAGCTCGTGCAGACCCCCGAGGACGTCGCCCACATCGAGGTGCGCGACCCGGCGAAGGTCTCCTGGCTCTCGCAGACGACGCTGTCGGTCGACGAGACGATGACGATCGTGGACGCGATCCGCGAGCGCTTCCCGCAGCTGCTCGACCCGCCCTCCGACGACATCTGCTACGCGACCCAGAACCGCCAGATGGCGATCAAGGAGATCTCGCGCGCGGCCGACCTGGTGATCGTCGTGGGCTCCGGCAACTCGTCGAACTCGGTGCGCCTCGTCGAGGTCGCGCTCGAGGCCGGCGCCAAGGCGGCGTATCGCGTCGACGACGCGAGCGAGATCGACGAGGCCTGGCTCGACGGCGTCGAGCGGGTCAGCGTCACCTCGGGCGCGTCGGTTCCCGAGGACCTGGTCGACGGCGTGCTGGCGTTCCTCGCCGAGCGCGGCTACCCGGACGCGCAGGCCGTGCACTCCGCGGAGGAGTCGCTGATCTTCGCGCTGCCGCCCGAGCTGCGCCGCGACATCCGGGCCGCCGAGAAGGCCCAACCACCCCGAGCGTGACCGGACTCACCGCGCCGCGTTCGTCGTACCGACGTCGGTACCCCTACAGTGGTCACAGCGGCCCCATCCGTTCTGCCTCGGGCCGTTTCTCCTTTCTCGTCATCCACCGAGCGCCGCGGGCACACGATTCCCGCGCCGGGCAGGACGACCCAATCGACCACCGGAGTCACCCCTATGGCGGACCACCGCCCCCTCGCACCGTCCACCCCTGCCTCCTTCGCGGACTTCGACCTGCCCTCGGCACTGGTCGCGCAGCTCGCCGAGACGGGCATCGACACCCCCTTCCCGATCCAGAGCGCGACGCTCCCCGACTCGCTGGCCGGCCGCGACGTGCTCGGCCGCGGCCGCACCGGCTCGGGCAAGACCTACGCGTTCGTGCTGCCGCTGCTCGCCCGGCTCGCAGCGAGCGGGCGCAGCACCCGCTCGAAGGCACCCCGCGGCCTGATCCTGGCGCCGACCCGTGAGCTGGTCACCCAGATCGAGGCGGCCCTCGCGCCGCTCGCCAAGACCCTCGGTCTCCGCTCGATGACCGTGTTCGGCGGTGTGAAGCCGGCCCGGCAGATCCAGTCGCTGCGCAACGGCGTCGACATCGTGATCGCCTGCCCCGGCCGGCTCGAGGACCACATGCGCTCCGGCCACGTCGACCTCGGCCAGGTGGAGGTGACCGTTCTCGACGAGGCCGACCACATGGCCGACCTCGGCTTCCTCCCCGGCGTACGTCGGATCCTCGACCGCACCCCGGGCAACGGCCAGCGGATGCTGTTCTCCGCCACCCTCGACGCCGGCGTCGACGTGCTGGTGAAGAGGTACCTCACCGACCCCGTGGTCCACAGCGTCGACTCCGACCGTTCGCCGGTCGGCACGATGACCCACCACGTGCTGCACGTGACGCCGACCGGGCGTCTCGACGTCATCACCGACCTGGCCGCCGCGCCCGGTCGCACGGTGATGTTCACGCGCACCAAGCGCGGCGCGAAGTCGCTGGCCCGGCAGCTCTCTATGCGCGGCGTGCCCGCCGTCGAGCTGCACGGGAACCTGTCGCAGGGTGCCCGCACCCGCAACCTCGAGGCGTTCTCCTCGGGCCGGGCGAGCACGCTCGTCGCCACCGACATCGCGGCCCGCGGCATCCACGTCGACGACGTGGGCCTCGTCGTGCACGCGGACCCGCCGGTCGAGCACAAGGCCTACCTGCACCGCTCCGGCCGTACCGCCCGCGCCGGGGCCTCCGGCACGGTCGTGACGGTGATGATGGACGCCCAGGTGTCCGACGTCCGCGACCTGACCCGCCGCGCGGGGATCAAGCCCACCGTCACCAAGGTGGCGCCGGGGCACGCCCTGCTGCACGACATCGCGCCGGGGCAGCGCAGCTTCGTCGAGGTGGCCGACCTGCCGGCCGAGACGGTGCCCGCTGCCCGGTCCGGCCGCGGTTCGGGGAACGGTTCGCCCAGTCGTTCGCGCGGCGGGGCCTCCGGCTCGGGGTCGTCACGCCGCCGCGGTGCCCGTGGCAACGGGTCCGGCGCCGCCTCCCGTGACTCGGGGGGCGCGAAGTCCCAGGGCCGTGGCCAGGGTCGACCGACCGGTGGCGCCCGCAGCGACCGGAGTGGGAGCGCCGGCGGTGCTCGTTCCGGCGGCGGTCACAGTGCGGCGTCGTTCTCCCAGGGCGTGCGCGGGCGCTGACGCCCGGCTCGACCCGCCCGGCCCCTCGGGCACGGCAGTCAGCGGGCGTGGCGGAGGGGCGCTGCCTCGGTGCGCTGGTCCGGCACCGAGGACTCGGGTTGCCGGTGCCGCGTGCTCTGCGCGGGGACCGTGCGCGCGGCCGGGATGCGAGCTGGGCGGGCGCCGGCGCGGATGGTGCCCGCGTTCCTGTAGGCCACCTGACGCAGCAGCAGGATCGCCAGGGTGAGCGAGTAGCCCACCACGAGCGCACCGGCGTGGTGCGCGAGACCGGAGACCGTGGCCTGCACCAGCCCGTCGCCGGGGTCGGCCACGGCGACCCGCTTGGTGCCCGCGAGGATCGCCACGATCACCAGCATCGACAGCGGCGGCAGCACGCCGACGATGAAGAAGTCACGTGGGCGTACGGCGAGAGCCGCCGCCACGCAGGTGACCACGAACGTGAGGTCGAAGAGCAGCGTCAGCCGGTCGAAGACCAGGGTGTCGGCGAGCGCGACGGCGAGCAGGACCGTCGCGGTGAGGGTGCGGACCAGCCGACCGGGATGGCGCCCCTCCTCCCAGAGGGTCCTCCTCGGGGCGGTGCGCGTGCTGCTCACGTCTCCAAACTAGGGCCGCCGCAGCCCCCGGCCTGCGGCGGCGCGCCGTAGCCGAGAGCCCGTCAGGCCGTGCGCCGGGACGGGTCGTCGGCGCCGACGGGACCCGCGGACGGGTCGGGCAGCTCCGGGCGGGGCTCGGCCACCGCGTCGAGGAGCTCGGCGGCGCTGAGCTGTCGGGGCGCGTCGGTGACCACGCCGGGCATCGGCAGGTCAGCCTCGGTGACCTCGAGCTCGCTGCAGCCTGCGGGCCGACACCAGCACCCGGGACTCCAGCGAGCCGACCGCCCGGTTGTAGGCGCCGACCGCCGAGGTCAGGGAGCGCCCGACCTTGTCGAGGTGGTCGCCCATGGTGGCGATCCGCTCGTGCAGCTCGCGGGCGAGCAGGTGGATCTCGCGGGCCTTGTCGGCGAGCGCCTCCTGCGTCCAGGCGTGGGCCACGGTGCGGAGCAGGGCGATGAGGGTCGTCGGGGTGGCGAGCACGACCTGCCGGGTGGCGGCGTACTCGATCAGGGAGGGGTCGGCCTCGAGCGCGGCGGACAGGAACGACTCGCCGGGCACGAACAGCACCACGAACTCGGGGGAGGCCGGGAGGCTCCGCCAGTAGGCCTTGCCGGCCAGGACGTCGACGTGCTGCCGCAGCTGGCGGGCGTGCCGGCGCAGGTGCGCCAGCTGCTCGTCCTCGTCGTCGGCTGACGTGGCGTCGAGGAACGCGTCGAGCGGCACCTTCGCGTCGACCACGACCTGCTTGCCGCCGGCGAGGTGCACCACGAGGTCCGGCCGGAGCAGCGCGTCGGTCCCGGCCGCACCGGGCACTGGCGTGCGGCGCAGCGACACCTGCTCGTCGAAGTCGCAGCGGGCGACGAGTCCCGCGAGCTCGACGGCGCGCCGCAGGTGCAGCTCGCCCCAGCGGCCGCGGACCTGCGGGCGGCGCAGCGCGGTCGCCAGCGAGGAGGTCTCGCGGCGCAGCGACTCGGTGGAGTGCCGGACCTCGTCGACCTGCTGCTTGAGCTGGCTCTGCCAGGACACCCGGTGCTGCTCCACGTCGCGCAGCTGGTCGTGGAGCCGCTGCAGACCCTCGCGCACGACGGCGTGGTCGGCCGCCCTCGACTCCAGCTCCCGGCGGGAGATCGCGGCGTCGTGGCCCAGCGCCCGGCCGCGTGCCACCAGCCAGCCGGCACCCGCGCCGAGCAACAGCCCGACGAGCAGCACGGCCAGCAGCGACAGTGACGTCTCGATGTCCATGTCGCCAGCATGCCGACGTCCGCCGACAGATCCGGGTACGACGCGACGAACTTGCTGTCCCAGAACGGGTTTTACGACCGAAACGTCGCGTCGTATCCGGGTAGGTCACTCGAGGTCGACGATGATCGGCGCGTGGTCGCTGGCCCCCTGGCCGGCCCGCTCGTCCCGGTCGATCAGGGCGCCCGTGACCCGCCCGGCAAGGCGGGGCGAGCCGAGCACGAAGTCGATCCGCATGCCGCGGTTCCGCTCGAAGCGCTGCCGGTAGTAGTCCCAGTAGGTGAAGACCCCGGGGCCGGGGGCGTGCGGTCGTACGACGTCGACGTACCCGTCGTCGAGGAAGGCCTGGAAGGCCGCTCGCTCGGGCGGGGTGACGTGGGTGTCCTTGGCGAACGCCGCCATGTCGTAGACGTCGTCGTCCTGCGGCGCGATGTTCCAGTCGCCCACGAGGGCGGTCTCGTCCTCGAGCCAGCCCCGCGCGGCGTCGCGGAGCCGGGCCAGCCAGTCCAGCTTGTAGACGTAGTGCGGGTCCCCGACCTTGCGACCGTTGGGCACGTACAGGGACCAGACCCTGACCCCGCCGCACACCGCGCCGAGCGCCCGCGACTCGGCGGCCAACGGGTCGCCCCAGCCGGGCATCCCGTCGAAGCCGACGCGGACGTCGTCCAGCCCGACCCGGCTGATGATCGCGACGCCGTTCCACTGGTTGGTGCCGGCGGCCGCGACGTCGTACCCGAGTGCCTGCAGCCCCATCAGCGGGAGCTGGTCCTCGCGCGCCTTGGTCTCCTGCAGCGCGAGCACGTCGACGTCATGGCGCTGCAGGAGCGCCTCGACGCGGTCGATGCGGGAGCGGAGCGAGTTGACGTTCCAGGTGGCGAGGCGCACCCGCACACCCTAGGACTCAGCGGGCTATGCCTGCCGGGACGACCGCACCTGCCGGGACGCCACCCAGATCTCGAACCGGCCCTCGCGGGTGTCCGCGAACTCGTGGAACCGGCGCTCGAAGGCCGCGATCTCCTCGCGCAGGATGAACATCCGGTGGCTCAGCACGCGCTCCGGGTCGCAGGCGTGGGTATCGGCCTCGACGCGCTCGACCGACTCGCCGCAGGACGGGCAAGGCATGTAGCGGGACGGGAACACGGGCACCTCCTTCGTCCCCCTACACGTTGCCGGTTGCCCAGGGGTCCAAACGCGCGGTGGCAGCCTCCTTGGCTTCCGCGACCGGACGATCAGGGACGATGGCTCCCTGATGACCCTGACCGACCTGCTCCCGACCCCGGACCCCGGCGTACGCCGCGCCCCCGACCCCGACGACGTGTACGACGTGTTCACCACCTGGGCCGCCGAGCAGGGCATCACGCTCTACCCGGCGCAGGACGAGGCGTTCCTCGAGGTGCTCACCGGGAGCAACGTGATCCTGTCGACGCCGACCGGGTCCGGGAAGAGCCTGGTCGCCACCGCGGCGCACGCGACCGCCCTGGCCCGAGGCGAACGGACCTACTACACCGCGCCGATCAAGGCACTGGTCAGCGAGAAGTTCTTCGCGCTGTGCGAGGTGTTCGGTCCCGAGAACGTCGGCATGCTCACCGGCGACGCCGCGGTCAACAGGGACGCCCCGGTGATCTGCTGCACCGCGGAGATCCTCGCCAACCAGGCCCTGCGTGAGGGGGCTGCCGCCGACGTCGGTCAGGTGGTGATGGACGAGTTCCACTTCTACGCCGAGCCCGACCGCGGCTGGGCGTGGCAGGTGCCGCTGCTGGAGCTGCCGCACGCGCAGTTCCTGCTGATGTCGGCCACCCTCGGCGACGTCACGTTCTTCCGCGACGACCTCACCCGGCGCACCGGACGCGACACCGCGGTCGTCAGCTCGATGGAGCGACCGGTCCCGCTCAGCTACTCCTGGGCAGAGACGCCGCTCCACGAGACGCTCGAGGAGCTGCTGACCACGCACCAGGCGCCGGTCTACGTCGTGCACTTCACCCAGGCCGCGGCGCTCGAGCGTGCCCAGGCGCTGACCTCGGTCAACGTGGCCACCCGTGCGGAGCGGGACCAGATCGCGGAGATGATCGGCGGGTTCCGGTTCGGCACCGGCTTCGGCAAGACCCTCTCGCGCCTGGTGAAGCACGGCATCGGCGTGCACCACGCCGGCATGCTGCCGAAGTACCGCCGGCTCGTGGAGACCCTCGCCCAGGCCGGCCTCCTCAAGGTCATCTGCGGCACCGACACCCTCGGGGTAGGCATCAACGTGCCGATCCGGACGGTGGTCCTCACCGGGCTGACGAAGTACGACGGCCGGCGCGCAGCGGGTCCTCAAGGCCCGCGAGTTCCACCAGATCGCCGGACGTGCGGGCCGGGCCGGCTTCGACACCGCCGGCACCGTCGTCGTACAGGCGCCCGACCATGTCGTGGACAACGCGAAGGCGCTAGCCAAGGCGGGCGACGACCCGAAGAAGCTCCGGAAGGTGCAGCGCAAGAAGCCTCCCGAGGGCCAGATCACCTGGAACGAGGCCGCCTTCGACCGGCTGGTGGCGGCCGAGCCGGAGCCGTTGGTGTCCCGGATGCGGGTCACGCACTCGATGCTGCTCAACGTGCTCGCCCGTGAGGGCGACGCGTTCGCGGCACTGCGGCACCTGCTCCGCGACAACCACGAGGACGGTCGCAGCCAGGTGCGGCTGGTGCGTCGGGCGGTGGCGCAGTACCGCAGCCTGCTCGCCGCCGGCGTGGTGATGCAGACGGGGGCTCGACTGGCTCGACCGCCGAGGGGGATGGGACGCACTGCCGGCTGGTCGAGGACCTCCAGGAGGGGTTCGCGCTCAACCAGCCGCTGTCGACGTACGCCCTGGCCACCTTCGACACGCTCGACGCCGAGTCGCCCACCTACGCGCTCGACGTGGTCTCGGTCGTCGAGGCGACCCTCGAGGACCCGCGGCCGGTGCTGATGGCCCAGCAGTTCAAGGCACGCGGCGAGGCGGTCGCCGAGATGAAGGCCGACGGCGTCGAGTACGACGAGCGGATGGAGCTGCTCGACGACGTGACCTGGCCGAAGCCGCTCGAGGAGCTCCTGGAGGCGACGTACTCGATCTATGCCCGCACCCACCCCTGGATCACCGAGTCGCCGCTGTCGCCGAAGACCGTCGTACGCGACATGTACGAGCAGGCGATGACCTTCCCGGAGTACGTCGCCGCGTACGGGCTGACGCGCAGCGAGGGCCTGCTGCTGCGCTACCTCTCCGACGCCTACCGCGCCCTGCGCCAGACCGTTCCCGACAGCGTCCGCACCGACGAGCTCGAGGACATCCAGGCCTGGCTCGGCGCCGTCGTGCGGCAGACCGACTCCAGCCTGCTCGACGAGTGGGAGCAGCTCACCGACCCGACCCCGCGCTGGCGCGGGCGCGGGAGCAGGCCGACCCGCTGCGTCCGCCGGAGCCGCCGAGCGGATCACCGCCAACCGTCGCGCGTTCACGGTGCTGGTGCGCAACGCGCTGTTCCGGCGGGTCGAGCTGGCCGCCCTGCGCAGGCGTCGAGCGAGCTCGACGGAGATGGACGGCGACGTCTGGGCCGAGCCGCTGGCGGACTACTTCGCCGAGCACGACCGGATCGGCACCGGACCCGACGCTCGTGGGCCGGCGCTGTTCCTGGTCGAGGAGTCCGCGGACACGTGGGCGGTGCAGCAGATCCTCGACGACCCCGAGGGCCATCACGACTGGCGGATCGTGGCCGAGGTCGACCTGCGCGGCGTCGGACGAGGCGGGCGAGCTGGTGTTGCGTAACACCCACCTCATCCGCCTCTGACGTGCCACGATTGAGGGGTGCGTGAGGTCGAGGTAGGCGCCGTCCCCATCGACCGGCTCGCGTCCCTGCTCGACCCGGGTCGGGCCGCGCGGCTGGCCGACAACGCGGCGCGCGCTCGTGACCTCCTCGACGGCCGCGTGGTCTGGAACGTCAACGCCACCGCCACCGGCGGCGGTGTCGCCGAGATGCTGCAGGCCCTGCTGGACTATGCCCACGGCGTCGGCGTGGACACCCGGTGGCTGGTGCTCGACGGCACGTCCGAGTTCTTCGAGCTGACCAAGCGGATCCACAACATGCTGCACGGCGAGCCCGGGGACGGGGGACCGCTGGGCGAGCGACGAGCGTCGCGTCTACGAGGACGTGCTGCGCAGCAACGCCGAGGACCTCGCCGACCGTGTGCACCCCGGGGACATCGTGATCCTGCACGACCCGCAGACGGCCGGGCTGGTCGTCGGCGCTGCAGGACCACGGCGCGCACGTGGTGTGGCGCTGCCACGTCGGGCGGGACACCCCCAACGAGCGCACCGACCGGGCCTGGGACTTCCTCCGGCCGTACGTCGTCGAGGCGTCGGCCGCGATCTTCTCTCGCACGGTCTACCGGCCCGGCTTCGTGGACCCGGCACGGTCCTGGGTGATCGCCCCCTCGTTGGACCCGTTCAGCGCCAAGAACGCCCATCTCACCGACGACGACGTGGCCGCCGCCCTCCAGCGTGCCCGGCTGGTGGACCTCCCGACCCCCGACGGCGACCTGGGCTTCCACCGCCGGGACGGCTCCACTGGCGCCGTACGACGGCACCAGGGGTTGCTCGTGACCGGCGGCATCGTGCCGCGGGACGCCCGCGTGGTGCTGCAGGTGAGCCGCTGGGACCGGCTCAAGGACATGGCCGGGGTGATGCGTGGCTTCGTCGGCTCCCTGGACCGTCTCGACGACGACGTCCACCTGATGCTGGTCGGTCCGGACGTCTCCGGCGTCACCGACGACCCCGAGGGAGCGGAGGTGCTCGCGGAATGTCGTCGGGCGTGGGACGACCTGGACCCGGCGGCTCGCGCGCGGGTGCACCTGTGCAGCCTGCCCATGGACGACGTGGACGAGAACGCGCACCTGGTCAACGCCCTGCAGCGACACGCAGCAGTCGTCGTGCAGAAGAGCCTGGTGGAGGGCTTCGGGCTGACCGTCACCGAGCCGATGTGGAAGGGCCGTCCGGTCGTGGCGTCCCGCGTCGGGGGCATCCAGGACCAGGTCGTGCACGGCGAGTGCGGCCTGCTTCTCGACGACCCGACCGACCTCGACGGCTTCGGGGACCTGCTGGTGTCCGTCACCGGCGACTCCGGTGCTCGCGGAGCGGCTCGGCGCCGCCGCGACGGAACGGGTGCGCGAGCGGTTCCTCGGCGACCGGCACCTGATCCAGTACGCCGAGCTGTTCCGACGGCTGCTCACCGGACAGGCCGACTGACCGGCGTTCCCATGCCCCGGCCGGCGGATTCGGAACGGGCCGCGGCCGCCCGTAGACTGCCCGCCCGTGGCACTCACCATCGGAATCGTCGGGCTCCCCAACGCGGGCAAGTCCACGCTCTTCAACGCGCTGACCAAGAACGACGTGCTCGCGGCGAACTACCCGTTCGCCACGATCGAGCCCAACGTCGGCGTCGTGGGCGTGCCCGAGCCGCGGCTGGCCGAGCTCGCGAAGATCTTCGGCTCCGCGCGGATCCTGCCCGCGACCGTCGAGTTCGTCGACATCGCCGGCATCGTCCGGGGCGCCTCCGAGGGCGAGGGGCTCGGCAACAAGTTCCTCTCCCACATCCGCGAGTCGGCCGCGATCTGCCAGGTCACCCGGGTCTTCCGCGACGAGGACGTCACCCACGTCGACGGCGAGGTGAACCCCGCCAACGACATCTCCACGATCCAGACCGAGATGATCCTGGCCGACCTGCAGACGGTCGAGAAGGCGATCCCGCGGCTGGAGAAGGAGGCCAAGGGCAAGAAGGAGCTCGGCCCCGTCCTCGCGGCCGCCAAGGACGCGATGGCCGCGCTCGAGGCGGGTACGCCGATCATCGCGACCGACATCGACCGGCCGTTGATCCGCGAGCTGAGCCTGCTCACGGCCAAGCCGTACATCTACGTCTTCAACTGCGACGCCGACGAGCTCGGCGACGAGGGGCTCAAGCAGAAGATGCGCGACCTGGTCGCGCCGAGCGAGGCGATCTTCCTCGACGCGAAGTTCGAGTCCGAGCTCGTCGAGCTCGGCGACGACGACGAGGCCCGCGCGATGCTCGAGGAGATGGGCGTCGACGAGCCCGGCCTCGACGTGCTGGCCCGGGTCGGCTTCGACACCCTCGGCCTGCAGACCTACCTGACCGCCGGGCCGAAGGAGGCCCGCGCCTGGACGATCCCGAAGGGCGCCACCGCCCCCGAGGCCGCCGGCGTGATCCACACCGACTTCCAGCGCGGCTTCATCAAGGCCGAGATCGTGTCCTACGACGACCTGGTCGAGGCCGGCTCGATGGCGGCCGCCAAGGCGGCCGGCAAGGTCCGCATGGAGGGCAAGGACTACGTGATGGCCGACGGCGACGTGGTGGAGTTCCGCTTCAACGTGTGAGACGGACCGTCGCGCAGGCCACTCGAATCGACGACGTGGCGGACGCAACCTCGGGTCGCGCAGTGGAGTCAGATAGGTCGAGGGGGTGCTGCCGATGCCGACGTTCGCCCAAACCGACACACCGACGTTCGAGGACTATGCGGCCGCTGCGTGGCCGTCGCTGTTCCGTCGCGCCTACCTCCTTGCCGGCAACCACGCGGACGCCGAGGACCTCGCTCAGCAGACCCTCATCAAGGTCCACGGCGCCTGGTCGCGGGTGAGTCGGTCCGACGTGCCCGACGCGTACGTCAGGCGCATCCTCACGAACACGTTCCTGTCTCTCAAGCGGCCCAAGGGACGGCGACTGGAGCTGCTCGTCGGCGACGACGCACCCGAACCGACCTCCCCGCTCATCGCGGGCCCTGAGGACCGGATGGCCCTGTGGCCACACATACGCGAGCTGCCACCGCGGCAGCGTGCCGTCATCGTGCTGCGCTACTACGAACAGCTCAGCGAAGCAGAGATCGCCGAGGTCCTTGACTGCTCCCGCGGCAACGTCAAGTCCACCGCCCACCGCGCCCTACAGAACCTGCGAACCGCTCTCGGACAGGAGGAGAGCTGATGTACTCCGACCTCGAGCACACCCTCACCCGCGAGCTGGACGACGTGGCCAGCAACGTCGTCGTCCCCCCGCTTCCCGACCTACCGGCGACCTCCTTCGATCGACAGCGCTGGAAGCCTGTCGCGCCGCTCCTTGTCGCCGCCGCAGTGGTCGTCGCCGTCCTTGCCGTGGTCGTCGAGATCGGCAGCCCTGAGGGCCGTGAGCCGGTGCCGGCGCCGAGTCCCCCTCCGGTCGTGGACACCGGCCCCGTCAGCACTGCAGCACCTGCCTCACCGGTCGTGGTGGCGGGGAGGCTGCTCGTGGGCGGCGAGGAGGTGCCCGGCCGTTGGTCCAGCGTCGAAGGCAGCGGCACACACTGGGTGGGCCAGCGCGCCGCCGGCAGCGGCCCTGACTTCGTGGGCTCGGACGGCGCAGGCAGCTGGTGGTGGGGCTACGACGCCGCACCGCAAGAACTCGACCGGGCACTGGACCAGCCTCCAGCCGTCTCGCCTAGCGGCGGCTATCTGGCCCAGGTGCTCAGCCAGGGCGGCGGCGCGCTGCTGGTCGGCTCGGACACCGAGGAAGGCGGCGAGGGGTTCGGCGGAGTGGATCTGCCCGACGGCGACCCTGAACCGGGCCCCCGCGCCGTCGCCGTCACCGACGACGGTCTCGTCGTGGCCCGCGGCGCCGACTTCCAGCAGCTGTGGCGTCCGCTGGTGGACGGCGAGGTCATCGACCTTGCGGAGACCGCGCCAGGCCAGGTCGTCATCGGCAATTCCGCCGCTGGCCTGTTGGTCAATGAGGGCGTCTACTCGTCGGCCGACGGCACCCGAGGCTCGCCGTACCTCGCCCAGCTGACTGAGGACGGCACCCTCACCCGAGTGGGCGCGGTCCCGACCCACGATGTCCTCGAGGCCAGCCGGCAGTGGCTGGCCTACGTGCCGCCCGGCACAGTCGGCGGCGAAGCCTCAGGGACCACCGAGCTGGGCGTGCAGCGCGTCGACGGCTCCGAGGCGGACGTGCTGTCTCCCCCCGAAGGTTGGCTGTTCGTGGCTCCCGGGTTCAGCTGGGAGACCGACGACCGTCTGCTCGCCTTGGTAGTGACCGAGGACGGCGGTGACGAGGCGCTGGTGCGGTGCCGCCCAGCCCCAGCCTCCTGCGTCTTCGTTGACCTTCCCTGACGCCGGACTCCGTGGGCCGAGGTTGCAGCTGCCCTGCGCCTACTCTTGCCGCGTGGGCGGCGAAGAGGTCAGTCACGAGGTGGAGACCTTCTTCGAGGGTTGCCCTGACGGGCTCCAGCTGTACCGCGCCGTCGAGGACGTTGTGGCACAGCTCGGCGCATCCGGCGTGCGCGTGACGAAGAGCCAGATCGCGTTCCGGCGACGTAGGGGATTCGCCTTTGTCTGGCGGCCGGGCCAGTACGTCACGAGCGACGTACCTGTAGTCCTGTCGATCCCCCTGCCGCTGGCCGTCAGGTCAGACCGCATCAAGTCGATCGCGCATCCTTCCAAGAGGGTGTGGATGCATCACATCGAACTTCGCGATCCTTCGCAGATCGACGACGAGGTGCGCGGATGGCTCGCGGACGCCTACGAGCACGCGACCTGACTGCAGTGCGTCCATCTGGGCGCTGTGACGCGGCACTGCGACGAGACCTTCGACGGTCGAGTACGCGCACGCCGTCCTCGGGCTCGGTGTCCTCAGTGACCCTCCCGCAGGGCAGATGCTCGACGGTCAGGAGGCGGAGAGCAATCCCACTGCCCTGAGGATCGCCGGCACAATGACCAGGACACTCGCCAGCGCGATTGGCGCCCCGCAGGCACCGATCACCTTGATGCGGGTGCCGAGCCCAGCCCGGCGCGCGTGGGAGGTCGCGAGGATGCCGAACCCCGCTGCCGCCAGCACGAAGGCGAGTACGTACGCGACGGACCGGGCGTCGACTTGGTCAGCGTCACCGGCGATACCGGCGAGCATGACGACTGCCTGGGTGATGCTGCCGACGACGTACACCGTCAGGGTGGCAAATGCCGCCCAGAGCAGTGCCCCGACGATCCGGGGTGCGACGAGCCGGGCCTGGACGGCCAGGACGGCCAGGGCCAACCCCAGCAGCTTGAGCACCGTCACGAACCAGATCACCACCGAGAACGCCGCCTCATCGTCGGCGTACCGCCCGGTGCCGAAGTAGTCGGTCAGCTCGAACCAGACGCTGATTGCCGCGAAGCCGGCGCACCACAGCGCCATGAGGACGCCAACTGCAACGACGGCCCGGCTGGGCACCTCGGCAGGCGGGTGGCCATCGATCCGCCTGCCTGCGGTCCTCGACTCGGACTGGGTCATGGAGCACTTCCTCGTGGTTGGAATCGAAGCTTGAGATTGCGTCTCTAGGCGTTGCTGTCACACCTGGAGGCCCTGGCGCCAGGTGGAATGTGCAGGGTGCCAACCCAGTTCGCGCTTGGCCTTGGCGTTGGATGCGCCGCGCAGCTCGGTCATGAGCACGACGCCGGCCTGTCCGGCGGCCAGCCGTCCGATGAACCGCGGTACGCGCATCGGCTTCTTGGCGCCCAGCATCGCCGCCAGTTCCGGCAGCCATACGGCGACCGGGGCGGGGTCGTCATCGACGATGTTGTAGACACCGCGGCCACCGTTCTCCACGGCTGCGACCGTGGCCTCGGCGGCGTCGGCGATGTGGACGAACGACCACACCCCGCCGCCGTCGCCGACGACCGGGAACTTGCGCTTGCGGATCATCTCGAACTGCTCCGACCCTGGCGCCATGGAGGTGCCGGGTCCGTAGAAGGCGCCGTAGCGCAGCACGACCCCGTCGGTCCAGTCGGCGCCGAGCACAGCCTTCTCCAAGTACTCGACCGCGGCGATCATCGCGGCCATCGGGCGGACCGGTGACGGATCCAGGGGGTCCTGTTCGGTCTTGACCGGCCCGCCGGTCCGGGCGTAGGTGAAACCGCCGTTGCTCTGGGCGACGAACCGTCGTACTCCCACGGCACGTGCGGCCTCGAGCAGGTTGTCGGTCCCCTCCCGCCGCAGCCGGTTGGTGGCTGCGAAGCTGCGCTCCATGTGGCGGGGGTCGACGTGCCCGATGGCGGTCAGCTGGTGGACGACAACCTCCGGCGCCGCCTGGCGCACGGCGGCCTCGACCGCTGCGCGATCGAGCGCATCGGCGATGACCGGCACCGCGCCCAGCTTCGACACCTTGGCCTTGTCCGACTCCCTGCGGATCATGGCGAACACCTCGTGTCCCGCATCGACCAGACGTGGCACCAGCTGCCTACCCAACGCTCCAGTCGCTCCTGCAACCAGCACTCTCATCGTCAGCTCCTGTTCGGTTCGGTTCCGGATGTGTCACCTGAACCGGACAGCCCGCCGTTTCCTGACAGGAGCCATACGTGATACACGTCACATCACGAGCAGGGGTTCCCCGTGGTCGGCCGCCGCCCATTGGTCGGTCGCGCGTTCGAGCTTGTCGGGGTTTGCCTGCGTACGGCAGGCAGCGATGCCCTCGGCGGTGACCTCCAGGCACATGATGGCGACGACCCGGCCTTCCACGACGGCCACAACAGCGGGTTCGCCATTGGCGGTCCAGGCGTATATCTCGGGCGAGCCGCCGACGATGGCGCGCTTGGCCTCGGCCGGCCTGAACATGCCCCACACGAACTTCGCGACCGCGACGGCTCCCTCGAACGCCTTGGTGCGTGCCGGAACCTTCCCTCCGCCGTCGCCGATGGCAGATGGCGTCCTTGGTGAGCAGGCGTACAAGCTCATCGGTCTGGCCGCTGGTGGCGGCCGCGAGGAACTCCTCGACGATCCGCTGGGCGGCGGCCTTGTCGATGTCGGGGCGGGCCTTGGCGTACGCGACATGCTTCTTGGCACGGTGAAAGATCTGCTGGCTGGCGGCCTCGGTGATGTCGAGAATCTCGGCGATATCCCGGTGCGGGTAGTCGAAGGCCTCCCGCAGCACGTACACGGCCCGTTCGTTGGGGGACAGCCGCTCCATGAGGGTGAGGACCGCGTACGAGACCGCTTCACGCCGCTCAGCGGTGTCGGCCGGGCCGAGCATCGGGTCCCCGGCGAGCAGCGGCTCAGGGAGCCATCGGCCCACGTAGGTCTCGCGCCGCGCCCGCGCGGAGGTGAGCTGGTTGAGGCACAGGTTGGTGAGGACCTTCGTCAGCCAAGCCTCGGGGACCTCGATGCGGTCGACGTCGGCGGCGTGCCAGCGCAGGAACGTCTCCTGCACGACGTCCTGTGCCTCGTCCGCGGAGCCGAGGAGACGGTAGGCGATGGCCTCCAGACGCGGCCTCGATCGCTCGAACCGGTCGACGTCGTCCCCTGTCAAAGGCACGACCTGATCGTATCTGAGCTTCAACGTGGGACCTGAGGTCGGTGCGTACGGCTCAGCAGCAGGCGCCGGAGGTCGCACGCTCTCCAGTTGTCTCGGCGGTGCCGTCGGTGGCGCAGCAGCCGCCCCGGGAGACGACGCCGAAGTCGGCGGCGTCGGGGTTGCGCTCGACTCCTTCGACCTCCGCGAACGTCCTGCCCTCGAGGTCGACACCTGCGTCGGCGAGCACGACGTAGTTCTCCCACTTCTGGCCGTCGGGGCCGGTGACCCAGTGCTTGTCCTGGCGGGCGTAACAACACACCACGTCACCCTCGACGTCCAGGGAGAGGCCGGCGGCCTCGAGCCGGTCCGCCTCGGCCTCCACCTCCTCCATCGACCCTCGCTCGACGCCGAGGTGGTTCAGGGTGCCCGTCTGCTCGGGGTTCTCGAACAGGACGAGCTTGAGCGCCGGGTCGTCCACGGCGAAGTTCGCGTAGCCCGGGCGCCGCTTGACCGGGCTTGTGTCGAACAGGGTCGAGTAGAAGTCGACCGCGGCGTCGATGTCGTCGACGTTCAGGGCGAGCTGGAGGCGGGACATGTGGGACTCCTTGGGGTTCTCGGCCGCGTGGCCGGCTAGGTGCGGTGCTGGGACTGGGTTCAGGCGCAGCACGCAGCGGTGCTGGACGTATGTGTGGTGACCTGCCTGCCATGGAGGGCACGGGCCATGGCCGGGCGGGCGCCCGCCAGTCGGGCCAGGAGAGTCGAGGTCCGGAGCCGCACGGCCCGGGTGGGTCGCCCGTCGCCCCGGCCGGCGAGGGCGGCGGCGACCTGCCGGCGCCGCTCGGCGGCACGCGCGATGTCACCCTGTCGCTGCTGGGCCACCATCCCGGCCAGTGCCGGCTGACCGAAACGACCCATCGGGTTCTGCTGGACGTGCTGCATGTCGGACTCCCTCGTTCGGGGCATCCTCGTCACCGAGGCTTCACATCGACGCACGTCGATGTCAGGCACCATCATGCACATCGATGGACGTCGATGCAAGGGATCCGTGGTGAATCTTTCCTTTGGAGCAGCCCGGGCGGCACTCGCCGCTGACCTGGCTTTATCGACGTTCACCGATGTCGTGGCACCATGGAGCCATGCCGAAGCAGCTGCCCGTGCTCGACCAACCCAGCGCAGCGGCCTGCTGCGCGCCCCTGGCGTCCGCTCCGCTGTCCGCCGACGACGCGCGCGTGCTGGCGGGTCAGCTGAAGGCCCTCGCAGATCCGGCGCGGCTGCGGCTGCTGTCGTTGATGATGGCCAACGAGGACCTCGAGTCGTGCACCTGCGACCTGACCGAGGCGCTCGGGCTCAGTCAGCCGACCGTCAGCCACCATCTCAAGAAGCTCAGCGATGCCGGTCTGGTCTTCGCGCACCGCAAGCAGGGCCCGTGGACCTACTACCGCGTTGTCCCGGGCGCCCTGGCCAGCTTGGCGAACGTGATCGCCGCGACCGGGCCGGCGGCGGCAACAACGGGCGACTCTCGCTGACAGCGGACCCCGGACACCCGCACTCCGATAAGGTCTCGGACAGATAACTCGTAGGGCTCGTCAGGACGCGGCGGCCTAAGTTTGCTGTTGCTCAGTTCCTTCAGTGGTCGAAGGCGGATTGACGGAGGGAATGTGTCGAACGAACGAGCCGCGCAGCTCGGCGTCGTCCTGGCGTCGTCCTGGCTGGTCGTTCTCGGCGCGCTGAACCTCGTGCTCCCGTCGACCGTCGTGCCCGACCCGTTGTTTCCGGTCGCGCCGCTGATCACGTGCGCGGTCTGCTCGGTCAGGACCACGGGAGCGTTCGCCCTCGTCGCCGTCCTGCTGACGGTGCTCTCGGGCCTCTACAACGAGAACTGGGACACCTCCCAGCAGTGGGTGCGTCTCCTCGCGGTCGTGCTGATCAGCGCGGCAGCCGTCGTGATCGCCGAGGTGCGGATCCGCCGGGAACGCCGCTTCGCCCGGGTGGCCGCTATCGCCGAGGTGGCCCAGCGGGTCATCCTCCCCACGCTGCCGAAGGCGGCCGGGTCGGTGTGCGCCACCGCCCAGTACTGGTCGTCGGCCGAGGACGCACTGGTGGGCGGAGACCTGTACGACTGCTCCCTCACCGGTGGGCACGTCTGCTTCCTCATCGGCGACATGCGCGGCAAGGGGATCGGCGCCATCGAGCAGGCTGCCCGGGTCATCCGCGCGTTCCGGCAGGCGGCGGCGCACTACGTGGACCTCGACGAGGTCGCCCGTGACATGGACTCCTACCTCCGGCCGTTCTTCGGCGAGGAGGACTTCGTCACCGCACTGATCGTCGACGTCACCCGCCCCAACCTGCTCACGGTGACGTGCTGCGGGCACCCTCCGCCGCTGCTCGTCCGCGCCGACGGCACCGCCGAGCTGCTGAACATCCCACCCGGGCTGCCGCTCGGCCTGGGCGGGAGCCACGACTCGGTCACCCTGCCCTGGAGCACCGGCGACCGGCTGCTGCTGTACACCGACGGCGTCAGCGAGGCCCGCGGAGCCGATGGGGAGTTCCTGCCCCTGCTGAGCCTGGCCTCGGTCGTCGGCGACGCCACTCTCGAGCAGGCGATGGAGGCGTTCCTCGCCACCGTCCGCGAGCACGTGCCCGGCGGAGAGCTCTCCGACGACGCCGCGCTGGTCCTCCTCGAGAACGCCAGCGAGGTCACGTCGGAGACGTCGGCAGCGTCGGTACGCCACGCGTAGACATCCCGCGAAGCCCGCACGCCGGCCGGTGCCGCCGCCTGGCGTCGCCCTCGACGGCGGTCAGAACACCGTGGTCCAGTCGTCCTTCATGCTGACCACCGTCCAGCCGCTCCGTCCGGCGCGATCCAGCGCACGCTCGGCACCTGCTGTGTAGTCGTACTCCCGCTCCGGGTCGTCGTGCAGGACCAGCAGCCGCAGCGTCGGCGCGTCCCGGTGCTGGGTGAAGTCGAGCATCTCGATGTCCCCGTTGGAGTTCCCGGCGGCCAGGATCGGTCGCCGTCCGGTGCGGGTCCAGATGCGCACGGGCTTCTCCGGGCCGTCGTCGAGGTAGTCGGCGGCCGCCTGCCGCACGATCGAGCCGCCCTGCGCATCAGGCACGTACGTGAGGGCCGTGCTGCTGCCGATCACCCGCTGGCGGGGCACGCCGTACACCTCCTCGGTGATCGGCCTCATGAAGTCACGGCCACCGCCGGAGGCGATGTAGTTCGAGAACCCGTTCGCCGCGAGGTACCCGAGCAGCTCGACCATCGGGGCGTAGGCGCACTCCAGGTACCCACGGCCCAGCAGGGGATGCTGGGTCTTCCGCAGGAACGCCTCGGACTGGTCCTCGAAGTCCTCGACGGTGATGTTGGCGAACGCCGCGAGCACGCCGCCGGCGAAGACGCGCACGTTGCTGTCGTTCCCCGCGTAGTGCTCGGCGAGGGTGTTCGTCAGCCACGCGTGGTCCTTCTCGTGCGCGGCCTTCCAGGGCTGGCGTCCGCGCAGGTCCGGGTCGCTGGCCGCCATCTCGGCCAGCCGTCGCAGGATGAAGTCGAGCTGGATCGGCATCGGCTTCTCGCACCAGAGGGTGCCGTCGTTGTCGAACACCGCCACCCGGTCGGCGGCGGGTACGCCGCCGGGGCCGTCGCCGCAGACGCGCTCCACGAAGCCGAGGACCGCGTCCTTCGCCGGGCCCTCGTTCCACGTCGCCAGAGGTTCTTGCACGGGCCACCTGCCTCGTCGTACGCCGGTCCTGGCCGGTCATCGAACCAGCGCAGGGTCGCCGACCGCGTCACCCCGAGAGGGTGATGTCCCCACGTCTCGCGCCGACCTAGGTTGTGCCTCGACCCGGCGGTGGCCCGTGCCGGCGCACGGAGGAGGGATCCATGGCGGACCGACCCAACATCCTGGTCATCTGGGGTGACGACATCGGGATCACCAACCTGAGCTGCTACAGCGAAGGCGTGATGGGCTATCGGACCCCGAACATCGACCGGATCGCGGCGGAGGGCGTGCGGTTCACCGACTACTACGGCGAGCAGAGCTGCACCGCCGGTCGGGCGGCCTTCATCACCGGGCAGAACCCCTACCGCACCGGCCTGACCAAGGTCGGCATGCCGGGCGCGGACATCGGGCTCCGGGCCGAGGACCCGACCATCGCCACGGCGCTCAAGGCGCTGGGGTACCGCACGGGCCAGTTCGGCAAGAACCACCTCGGCGACCGGGACGAGTTCCTGCCGACGTCGCACGGCTTCGACGAGTTCTTCGGCAACCTGTACCACCTCAACGCCGAGGAGGAGCCGGAGGTCTTCGACTACCCCTCCGAGGAGGAGTTCCCCGACTTCCGCAAGCGGTTCGGCCCCCGCGGCGTCATCCACTCCTGGGCGAACGGGGCAGGCCAGAAGATCGAGGACACCGGGCCACTCACCAAGGAGCGCATGAAGACCGTCGACGAGGAGGTGCTGCCCGAGGCGCTGCGGTTCATGACCGAGGCGAAGGACAGTGACACTCCGTTCTTCGTGTGGTTCAACACCACGCACATGCACTTCCGCACGCACATCAAGGACGGCAGCCGCGGCAAGGCGGGCAGGTGGCAGTCGGAGTACCACGACACCATGTGCGACCACGACGAGCTGGTCGGCGAGCTGCTGGCCTACCTCGACGACAACGGTCTCGCCGACAACACGATCGTCATGTACTCCACGGACAACGGCCCGCACATGAACTCGTGGCCGGACGCCGGCATGACCCCGTTCCGCAACGAGAAGAACTCCTGCTGGGAGGGGGCCTACCGGGTCCCGGCGATGGTCCGGTGGCCGGGCCACATCCCCGCCGGCCAGGTGCTCAACGGAATCGTCAGCCACAACGACTGGTTCGTGACGCTACTGGCCGCGGCCGGCGACGCCGACGTGGCCGACCGGCTCAAGGAGGGCGCGGACCTCGGCGGGACGACGTACAAGGTGCATCTCGACGGTTGCAACCAGCTCGACTACATCACCGGCGCCACCGACAAGAGCCCGCGCACGCACTTCTTCTACGTCTCCGACGACGGTGACCTCACGGCGTTGCGCTACGACAACTGGAAGCTGGTGTTCCTCGAGCAGCGGGCGGCCGGCACGCTGCGGATCTGGGCCGAGCCCTACACCGAGCTCCGCGTGCCCAAGATGTTCAACCTGCGCACCGATCCCTACGAGCGCGCCGACATCACCTCCAACACCTACTACGACTGGCTGATCGACCATGCCTGGCTGGTGGTGCCCGCGCAGGCGTACGTCGCGCAGATGCTCCAGACGCTCGCCGAGTTCCCGGCCCGGCAGGAGCCGGCCAGCTTCAGCCTCGACCGCGTGCTGGAGCGGCTGCAGGCCGGCATTCCCAGCGCCTAGGAGAATGCTGAAGAATCATGCTCTGCTGCGCGACTCCCCGCACGCACGCTGGCTGCGTTGTCGTCGGTCAACGCGGCGCTGCCGCGCCTTCCCTCCTCCGCCTTGCCATCGCACGCACTGGAAGCCGCTCGCGACGAGCGGATTCCTCAGCACCCTCCTAGTCGCGGTCGTGTCGAGGCGGAGTGTCGGGAGCGGGCCCGGCGTCTACAGTCGGCGGGTGCGCAGCGAGCCGGTCGACCTCCCGGGTGGGACCTTCCTGATGGGCTCGGACGCGCACTACCCCGAGGAGAGGCCCACCCATCACGTGCGGGTCGCTCCGTTCGCCATCGACCCGGTGCCGGTCACCAACGCCGACTTCGAGGAGTTCGTGCGGGCGACGGGCTACGTGACGGTGGCGGAGCGGCCGCTCGACCCGGCCGACTACCCGGACGCCCCGGCCGAGAACCTCGCCCCCGGCTCGATGGTGTTCACGCCGACCAGCGGACCGGTCGACCTGCGCCACATCAGCCAGTGGTGGACCTGGACCCCGGGCGCCTGTTGGCGCCACCCCGAGGGGGCCGGCAGCGCGATCAAGCGCCGGCGCGACCACCCCGTCGTGCAGGTGGCGCACGAGGACGCGGCCACCTACGCGGCCTGGGTCGGCGCGGACCTGCCCACGGAGGCGGAGTGGGAGTATGCCGCCCGCGGCGGCCTCGAGGGGACCGTGTTCACGTGGGGTGACGAAGCCCGCCCCGACGGCCGGATCATGGCCAACACCTGGGACGGCCCCGACTTCCCGTGGCGAAGCACCCGGGAGAGCGGGTGGACGCGCACGTCCCCGGTCGGCAGCTTCCCGGCCAACGGCTTCGGGCTCCACGACATGGCGGGCAACGTCTGGGAGTGGACCCAGGACTGGTGGACCGCCCGCCATCCCGGCGCCGCGGCCTCCCCGTGCTGCGTCCCGGACAACCCGCGGGGTGGGGCGGAGACGAGCAGCTACGACCCGGCCCAGCCCCAGTTCCGGGTAGGTCGCAAGGTGATCAAGGGCGGCTCGCACCTGTGCGCCGACTCGTACTGCCTGCGCTACCGGCCCGCCGCCCGCCGCCCGCAGATGGTGGACACCGGGATGAGCCACATCGGGTTCCGCTGCGTACGACGGTAAGCCCGCCCCCTGACCATCGTCAGCGCAAGGAGAACGCCAGCCAAGGGCTGGAGCCGTCGGCCAGGTGTACCTCCAATCGGTAGCAGCCACCCGCCTTGGGTGTCTTCCAGTTGTAGGCGAAGCTGCCGTCCGGCTGGACACGTAGGCCGGACGCACCAGCCGTCGTGGCGTCCAGCTCCTCACCCGTGCTGAGGTCGAACTGACTACACGAGGACGAACGCACCTTCACTCCCTCGATCGCCGCCAGGTCGCGCTGACGGTCGCCGTGTGCGTCGAGCAGGGCCCATGCGATCGGGTACGTGCGACCCGCCTTTCCGGTGTTGACGCCCGGGGCGGAGACGACGGTGCCGTCGAATCCCCAGAAGTCGTAACGCACCTCGTAGGCCACCTCGACCGACGTCACGGCTCCGGTCGCGTCGGTGGCCGTCGCCACCAGCGTGTGCTGCCCGACGCTGCCTGTGTCTGCCGTCGCCGGGGCCGCACACGAGGTCACGGAGATGCCTCGATCCTGGCAGGTCACGCTCACGGGCACGGTCTCGTTCAGGGTGAGCACGTCGCCCGGGGCGATCCCGCTCACGTTGACGAGAGGCGGCATCGGTGGCGGCCCGGTGGCCTCCACCAGGGCCCAGGTGCTGGCGTGCGACGTCCGCACCACGATCTCCACCGTGCCGAGAGCGTCGCGGCTGCGCGAGGCAACGCACGGGTCGGGTGTGGCGGCCGACCCCGAGCCCGCGGTGCAGTCACCGACCACGACGCCGTTGCGCAGAGGTGTGACCGCCGCCAGGCCGGTGCCGTCGGGAATCGCGGACCTGTGCAGGCTGAACGTGAGGACGAGGGGCTCTGAGGCCGTCGCTGCCGGTGCCGTGACGTCGAAGGGCCTTCCCAGCACCGAGAAGCCGGGCGGCATCGTCAGGTCCGGGTCCTCGGCGATGCTCACGGACCCCGCCACGGGTGAGGTGACGGCGAGGTCGGTCGGGTCCTGGTAGCTCGGGGTGGCGCCCGTCCGCACCGTGCCTCCGACCGCCACGTCGGCGGAGGTGGTCCGGGCCGGTGAGGCCAGCACGAACACGGTGTTGTTGCGGTCGTCCTTGGACACCACCACGGCCGACGCGTCGCTGAACCCCGTCAGCCGCCGCGGCGTCGTCGCAGGAGCGTTGTCCCCGGTGGCGAGGTCACCCTCCGTGTTCTCGCCCCACACCCAGACCTCGCCGTCGCGGGACAGCCCGATCCGGAGATAGCCGCTTGCCGACACCTGGGCCATCGGCGGCAGACCGGACACCACTGCCGGTGTCCCCGAGCCGGTCCGGTCGGCGAGGACGCGGCCCCACTCCCACACGCTGCCGTCGGCCTCGAGGGCGAGGGTCTGTGCGTCTCCGGCGGTGATGGCTACGAGGTCGCTCGGCAGTCCCGCGACGGGCTGGGGAACCGCGCGTCGGTTCGGGGAGCCCGGAGTGGTGCCGATCTGGCCGCGGTTGTTCCAACCCCAGGCCCACACGGTGCCGTCGTCACCCAGCGCGGCCGCATGCTCCTCACCCATGGCCACATCGATCACTGGCGAGCCCAACGGGACGGGGAACGGCACGAGTCGGGCATCTTCGTCGCCGGTGCCCAGCTCGCCGCTGAAATTGCCGCCCCAGGTCCACACCTGGCCCTGGTCGTCGACGGCTATCGCGCTGGGCGCGCCGGCGTCCAGGTCGACGACGGGATGCGGCAGGTCAACCGGTTCGGGAGTCGGTCGCGAGACCTGGGTCCCGTCGCCCAGCTGGCCTTGGTTGTTGCGTCCCCAAGACCAGATGGTGCCCGCGTCATCGAGAGCATAGGACGAGTCCCATCCGGCCAGCACCCGGGTGACCGTCGCCGCGACTCCGATGGTGCGCGGTGCTGACACGATCTCTCGCGGACCCGCACCGAGCTGACCCTGTTCGTTGGAGCCCCAGCCGATGACGTCGCCGCTGGCGTTCAGGCCTAGGACGTGGTTCTCTCCGGCGGAGAGCTGGAGGACGTCGGACGCGGAGTCCACGAGCGTGGGCGTCAGCGTGCGACCGGATGTGTCCCCGAGGACTCCCTTGTCGGCGGATCCGAGGCTGTAGAGGGTGCCGTTCTCGTCGAGCAGGAATGTGGTGAAGAACGCGGCTCCGGCGTCGAGGAGTCTGGGGAGGTCATCGTCCACGGGGGCCGGCACCGGGTCCGCCACGCCCTGCTGGAATGTCCTGCCCAGGGCCGACGAGCCCAGGCCCCACGTGTACGCGACGCCGTCCTGGCCCACCGCGACCTGGTGGTACTGGCTGCTGGCAACCGCGGCCACGGCCGGGAGGTTCGGCACGGCCTCGGGTGAGGTCACGCCGCCGCCCCAGGACTTGACCGTGCCGTCGGCGAGCACGGCGTAGTTGTGGTCGTGGCCGGCGTCCATGTCGACGACGTTGGTGAGACCCGGCACGGTGACGACGCCGGCGCGTGGTGCCAGGTCGCCCTGCCCCAGCTCGCCGAAGAAGTTGCTGCCCCAGGCCAGCACCTCACCGGCGCTGGTGCGTGCGAGCACGTGGTTCCCTCCCACGCTCACGTCGGTCACGTCCTCAGCCCCCGCGACCTCGACGGGGCGCGTCTCGTTGACGGGCGAGTACGGGAACGGCATACCCCACGACCACACGCGGCCGTCCACATCGACCGCAAAGCTCGACGCGCTGCCTGCCTCGACCTCGACGAAAGCCGGAAGGGCCGGGTTGGCGCTGCTGAGCCTGGTGGGCGCCTGGATCTCGCTCCCGGCGGTTCCTAGTCCGAGCTGTCCGTACTCGTTGGCGCCCCAGACCCACACGTCACCGTCGCCGTCGAGGGCGACGATGTGTCGGTCGCCGGTCGAGACCGACTGGATGTCGGTCATGCCGGGCACCGGACGTGGCGTCGACCTCTCCTTGAAGTTGGGCCCCCCGTCGAAGTCCGGCTGTCCACCCCAGGTCCAGACCCGGCCCGCGACCACGGCGGCGCCCATGCTGTCGCCCGCCGAGAAGTCGGTCACCCCGTCGAGGATGGGCACGGGCGTGCTTCGTCCGCTGGTCAGGACGTCGAGCATCTGCCCCTGGTCGTTGGTGCCCCACGCCCACACCGCCGATCCGTCTCCGGCGGCGCCGTCCGCAGGAGACACGAGGGAGACCTGGACCAACGAGGACGCGACGAGCGCGGCCGCCAAGCCCACCGGCCACAGGCGTCCGGCCCGGCCTCCCCGTCCTCGGCCCGATCCGTTGGCCGACGTGTTGTGGCCCATGACCCCCACCTGCCTTCTCGCGCAGTCGCGTGGAGCAACCCTGACCGCCGGGCGTCAAGAAGTCGTGAAGAGTCCGACCTGACGGACATGTACGAGTTGAAGTAATCTGCACCGTCGCGTGCCGGGCCAGCTTGTCGACGGCCCGGCCGACACGCACGGGCCGCCTCGATGCCCGCGCAACTGCCGTGCATGCCGCACAATCTTTACTTCCGTCCTCAACCTCGGGGGAGATCGTGGTGCGTCGATCCTCAACTGTCCGAGCGAGCAGGAAGCTCGCCGCCGTCGGCCTCGTCACGCTGCTCGTCGGGCTCGCCACCGGTGGGCCCGCGACCAGCGAGGACGTGCCGCTGCCGCTGGGCGACTCCGACCTGGTCGAGACCCGCACGGTCACCGAGCTCGCGCCCGGTGTCTCGTTGACCCACATCTCGCGCGGCACCGAGCCGGCGAAGGAGAAGGACTACCAGACCACGCGGCGCGGCCCGTGGCAGGTGCGCGTGCTCACGATCGACCCGGCGGTCGCAGTAGGCAGCCTGCGGGCGACGTACGGCCCCGACCTCGCGCCGACGGAGAAGACCAGCGAGCTCGCGGCGTACTCCGGCGCTATGGCCGCGGTGAACGCCTCGTACTTCACGTTCTCGGGCAGCAGCAGCTATCCCGGCGACCCGGTCGGGCTCGGCCTGTACGACGGACAGCTGCTGAGCGAGCCGAGCGACGGGACCGCCGAGGTGTCCCTGCTCGTCGACTCGCGCACCAACCAGGTCTCGATGCCGGGCAAGCTGTCCTGGCGGGAGCGGGTGGTGAACAAGCGCACCGGCAACGGGCTCAAGGTCGAGATGCTCGGCCACCCGCCGGTCGTGCCGGGCGAGTGCGCCAAGAAGAAGAACCCCACCAAGTGCCGCCAGTCCGGTGACGTGGTCCGGCTGCCCGCGCAGTTCAGCGCGAACACCCCCAGCGGCAAGGGTGTCGAGGTGGTGCTCGGCCGCAACGGCTGCGTGGTCCGCAGGGAGAAGGAGCGTGGCACCACGCTCAAGCCGGTGCAGACCTCGATCCAGGCGACCGGCAAGCAGTCCAAGCGCCTGATGACGATCACCCGCAAGCACAACGGCAAGCGCAAGGCCTGCCTGCGCAGCAGCATGCGGTTGCGCGACAGCACCGGTGCCCGGATCCCGACGGGTCCGTGGATGTACGGCGTGAACGGCCGCTTCACGCTGACCCGGGCGGGACAGGTCGTCGTGCCGCGCGGCCAGACGTCGCTGTTCCAGCGGCACCCGCGCACCTTCGTCGGCCGCACCAGCGCCGGCCAGATCCGGATCGTCACCATCGACGGCCGGCAGGCCACCAGCGTCGGCGCCGGCCTGCGCGAGACGGCCGCGGTCGCGCTCGCGCTCGACATGCCCGACTCGATCAACCTCGACGGTGGCGGCTCGACCACGATGGTGGTCAACGGTGCTTTGACGAACCAACCGAGCGGCAGCAGCGAGCGCGAGGTCGGCGACGCGCTGATCTGGTCTCCGACCCCTTGGGCGCGCAGGCGCTGACCTCGCCGTACGCCGAGGACCCGCGCTGATGCGGGGGATCCGGCAGGACTGCAGCACGGGGCTGCGGGGTACGTCTGGCGGGAGACGTCATTCGCCATCGCAGGAGGATCCATGTCCACCGACGCCATCGTGCTGCTGAAGAACGACCACAAGGAGATCCGCAAGGCGTTCACCGAGTTCGAGCGCGCCGGCGACCAGGCCCACGTCACCAAGGGCCGCCTCGTGGACCGGATCATCGAGCTGCTCACGGTGCACACCTACATCGAGAACGAGGTCATGTACCCGCGGGTCCGGGAGCTGCTCCCAGACCTCGAGGACGACGTGCTCGAGTCCTACGAGGAGCACCACGTGGCGGACCTGCTCGTCATGGAGCTGGCGGCGATGAAGCCGGACGACGAGCGCTTCGACGCGAAGACCACGGTCCTCATCGAGAACGTGCGGCACCACATCGAGGAGGAGGAGCAGGAGTGGTTCCCGCAGGTCCGCGAAGGCCTCGGCCGCAAGGCCCTGCAGGACATCGGCGCCCAGATGATGCGCGCCAAGGACAAGGCACCTCGCCGGCCGTCGCAGCCGAGCGCCCTGAAGAAGACCATCGACGCCGTCATCTCCTGACCCTGACGGCGGTGCGGTAGACCTGCGTGGCCGCTACCCGGCGGTGGCCTCCTCCAGCGGTGCCGCCGGTCCCTCACCCATGAGGACCGCGTAGCTGAAGCCCGCGATCAGCGCGCCGGCGATCGGCGCGAGGATGAACAACCAGAGCTGCGCGATCGCGTCGCCGCCCGCGAAGAGTGCCGGGCCGATCGAGCGGGCCGGGTTCACCGACGTGTTGGTCACCGGGATGCTCACCAGGTGGATCAGCGTGAGGGACAGCCCGATCGCGAGCGGAGCGAAGCCCTTCGGCGCACGGGTGTCGGTGACCCCGAGGATCACGTAGAGGAACACCGCGGTCAGCACGACCTCGATCACCAGGCAGGCCAGCAGCGAGTAGCCACCGGGGGAGCGGTCGCCGTACCCGTTGCTGGCGAAGCCGGACTCGCTGGCGGAGAAGCCGTCGACGCCGTTCGCCACCACCCACAGGACGGCCGCGGCTGCGATCGCGGCGACCACCTGCGTGACGATGTAGCCCACGCTGTCGCGCCACGCGAAGCGCCGTGAGGCGGCCAGGCCGAGGGTGATGGCCGGGTTGAAGTGGCCGCCGGAGACGTGACCGACGGCGTACGCCATCGTGACCACCGTGAGTCCGAAGGCGAGGGCCACGCCGGCGAAGCCGATCCCGAGCTGGGTGTCGTCGTCGCTGAGGAAGACGGACGCGAGGACGGCCGAGCCGCAGCCGCCGAAGACGAGGACGAAGGTGCCGAGGAACTCGGCGGCCAGGCGTTGGCGCGTGGTGGGCAGGGTCGGCATCGGATCTCCCTTCGGGCCGCGCCCGACCGGCGGGCTCCGGCCCGGTCCCGCGACCCTCCTGCGCCGACGCTAGTGCCTCGAGGACGCGCGTGGGTGGCCCGTGCGGGTCATTTTCGGACTTGCCGTCTCGTCGGCCGGCGCGTGGAACCACGCCCGATACGCCCCGAAGTCGGGGTTTCGCGTGAAGTTTTACCTTTGGTTCGTCCGGAAACGTCCGGTTTTGCCCCGACGCTCCGGATGACCCACCGCAATCTGGGGATCCCCGCGGGGCCGCCAACCCGGATCATTCGGGTCATGAACCTGACGCAGTTCCACCGCATGCGCAAGGCCGTCCAGGTGAACGCCGCCCCGGGGTCGACCGGGGACCTGGCCACCGTCGAGCGTTCGCTCCGGTCGATGCTGATGTCCAGCGGCCTGTTCGTGGACGTCGAGGTGGAGCACACCGACGACCCGGACCAGCTGGTGATCGCGCTGTGCACGTTCGACCCGCACCTTGCGGAGGCCGACGTGGCCGGCCAGCTCGAGCGGATGTGGGCCGACCGGGTCAGCTACCCCTTCTGGGAGGCGCACGCGCTGCTGGTCGAGCCCGACCACGTGGAGCTGGAGGCTGCCAGCCGCCCGAGCGCGTTGGGTGGCTACGTCACCGTGCACCTGGTGGCGCAGAAGGCGTACATCCCGGCACAGCGCCGGTCGTCGGAGTCGTTGGCGAAGGAGACCGCCGGCTCCTGACACCTATCCTTCCCGGGTGACGCTCTCCGAGTTCGACTCCGGCATCGCGCTGTCCGCGAGACCCGACGACCCGTCGACGTACGACGGAGCTCTCGACCCCGGCTGGCAGATCGGGGCCGGCGTCAACGGCGGCCTGCTGCTCGCGAGCGTCGGGCATGCGCTGAGCCGGGTCTTCGCCGGCGCCGGGCATCCCGACCCGATCGCCATCAGTGCCTACTTCCTCTCCGCATCCCGACCCGGGCCGGCCGTTCTGGGCACACCGAGGTGCTCCGCGCGCGGCCGGAGCATGTCCACCGGTCAGGCGTCGCTCATCCAGAAGGCGGACGACGGTGCGGCCGGTCGAGCGGGTCCGGGCGCTGGCGACGTACGGCGACCTCGACGCGCTGCCCGACGACGTGCGCACCACCGCCGACACCGCCGGACATGCCGCCGCCCGAGCGGTGCATCGGCACCGATCAGGCGCCGCCCGACTTCCTGGAGCAGGCCAGCCTCCTCGAACGACTCGACCTGCGGCTGGACCCGGCCTGCGTGGGCTGGGCGCTGGGCGAGCCGTCGGGCCGCGGGCTGCTGCAGGGTTGGCTGCGGATGGCCGACGGTCGCGAGCCGGACCCGCTCCTGCTGCTGCTGGCCGTCGACGCGCTGCCGCCGGTGACGTTCGACCTCGGGCACTGTCGGCTGGACGCCGACCCTCGAGCTCACCGTCCACCTGCGTGCGCGCCCGGCACCGGGGTGGCTGGCCGTGACGCACCGGACCCGCAACCTCGCGGGTGGGCTGCTGGAGGAGGACGCCGAGGTGTGGGACTCGACCGGGCGGCTGGTCGCCCAGTCGCGTCAGCTCGCCCGGGCGCCGCGTGGCTAGTCGAACCGGCTCCGCGGCATCGCGAAGACGTAGCGGTGCCGGGGGTACTCCGACAGCGACCAGAGCTCGTCCGTCGACGGCCAGTAGGTGATGTCCTCCGGGCCGACCGGCAGCGCGAACCTGTGCCGGACCAGGTCGCCGGGCGTGCCCGCCCACACGCTGCCCAGCCGGTACGGGCCGGCGGACTGGTGGTCAGGTACCACCGGCCGCTCGACGACGACCGCTCCCTGCGTGTGGCCGACCCCACGCTCCTCGAGCACCAGCGGCCGTGCGGTCCCGTCGTCGTCGGCGGTGAGCAGCGCGGAGCCCGGGTCGATCTCGTAGCGGACCAGCCGGGTGGTCATCGAGCCGCGGCCGTACTCGCCGGCGACCAGCTCGTGCGGAGTGCTGCTGCGGTCGAGGGACAGGAACGAGTACCGCATCTGCTCGAGGCCGGTGTCGGTGCACGGCGTCGTACCCGAAGCGGACCGGCAGCAGGTAGCGGTAGCCGAAGCCGTGGACCACGTCGCCGTCGATGCCGCAGCCGGTCGGGTCCGCCGTCGCCGGAGACCCGCACGACGTCGTCGAGCCGGAAGATGCTGAGCCCGCGCCGCGTGCCGGCGACGTGCAGGTGGTCGCCGTGCCAGACGATGCCGCCCGCGTGCAGCGTGCACCGGGCGTACGTCGACCCGGCCGTGCTCGTCGACGTACGGCTCGACCAGCAGCACGTGCCGGTAGCGCACCCGCTCCGGGTCGGTGACGTCGACCACGCTGATCCGGGCGCCCTTGCCCAGCCCGTTCACCCGCTTGGAGTAGGCGCTGGTGAGCACGACCCTTCGGCCGGCGAACGGTCTCGTCGGGTCGCGCGTCGGCGGAGGTGGTGATGCCCTGCGGCCACCACCGCCGGGACCGGTGGTCCTCCTCGTTCCAGCGGAATCCCCAGCGCACCTCGAGCCCGGGCACCCGTCCGGGCCGGGCCTCGCGGTTGAGGTCCTCGAGGACGCCCTCGAGCCCGACCCGGCCGCCGAGACGCTCGGCGAGCCGCGTCCGTCTCGTCGACGCGCTCGCTGCTGCGGACGAGGTGGATGCCGGGACGGTTCACGCACCCGTTCTACCCGACCGGGCGTGCGATCATGACGCGCGTGCCCACGAGCGAACCTGCCGTGCCCACGCCTCGTGGTGGGCGCCGCCATCGTCCACGACGGGTCGCGTGCTCGCCGCGCGGCGCACCACCCCGGCCGACGCCGCGGGTCGATGGGAGTTCCCCGGCGGCAAGGTCGAGCCGGGCGAGGACCCCGACGTGGCGATCGTGCGCGAGATCCGCGAGGAGCTCGGCTGCGACGTCACGCGTCACCGGCCGACTCGACGGTGAGCAGCCGGTGAAGCCCGGCTACACGCTGCGCGTTGCGGTGGCCGCCCTGTCGCACGGTGAGCCGGTGCCGCACGAGCACGACGCGGTCCGCTGGCTCGGTCCCGACCAGCTCGACCTGGTCGACTGGCTGGAGCCGGACCTGCCGTTCCTTCCCGCACTGCGAGAGCTGCTGGAGGGGACGCCGTGAGGGTGGTCTTCCACGAGCGCGACGAAGCGGACCGGGTCGTGGCCCGGCTTCGCGCGGACGGCTTCGGAGCCGACCTGGTGCGCGAGCGGTTCGCCGGAGAGGACGACGACGAAGGTCATCCGTGGTCGGTGCTGACGGACGCGCCGGAGATCGTCGTCGAGGTGGTCGCGGAGGAGTACGACGGCTGGGTCGACCATGACGACGTCCCCGGCGTGCCGCAACCGTCGCAGGGGCTGGACCTGCCCGACGGGCCGCGTCGCATCAAGCGACCCGACCCTGAATGACTAGGCTCGACGGCATGGACCAGAGCCTGCTGCTGGTGCACGCCCACCCCGACGACGAGTCGATCAACAACGGGGCGACGATGGCGAAGTACGCCGCCCGCGGCACCCGCGTCACGTTGGTCACGTGCACGCTCGGCGAGGAGGGCGAGGTGCTGGTCCCCGAGCTCGCCCACCTCGCCTCCGACAAGGACGACGCGCTCGGCTCGCACCGGGTCACCGAGCTCGCGCACGCGATGATGGAGCTCGGCGTGACCGACCACCGGTTCCTCGGCGGGCAGGGCCGCTACCGCGACAGCGGGATGGTGTGGCACGAGGACGGCCACGCGGTGGCGGGCGAGGACGTCAAGCGAGGGCACGTTCTGGAGGGCCGACCTGACCGAGGCGGCGGACCATCTCGTCGAGGTGATCCGCGAGGTCCGGCCGCAGGTGATGGTCACCTACGACGAGTTCGGCAACTACGGGCACCCCGACCACATCCAGGCGCACCGGGTCGCGATGTACGGCGCGCAGCTGGCGGCCGTCCCGTCGTACCGCCTCGACCTGGGCGAGCCGTGGGACGTCGCGAAGATCTACTGGGTCGCGCATGTCCGAGAGCCGCATGCGCGAGGGGCTGCGCCGGCTGCGGGCGGCGGGCGACCAGACCACGTTCGAGGGGATGGACCCCGACGGTGACATGCCGCCGTTCTTCACCCCGGACGACGCTGCTCGTCCGCGGTCGTCGACGGCAGCGACTTCGTCGACGCCAAGATCGCGCGCGATGAAGGCGCACGCCACGCAGATCGAGGTCGACGGCCCGTTCTTCGCGCTGTCCAACAACATCGGCAACGAGGTCTGGGGCAGCGAGTTCTACCGGCTCGCCAAGGGCACCCAGGGGCCGACGGACGAGAACGGGCTGGAGACCGACCTGTTCGCGGGCCTGTGAGGCACCTGGGCGCGCTGGTCCTGGGTGCAGTCGTGGCGCTTGCCGCGGTCGTGGTGCATCGGCTCGACGTCTTCGGTCTGCCGGTGGGGCTGGTGCTCGGCGGTCTCGCGTCGCTGTACACCGCTTGGCACCTGCGGCGCGGCGCGGTCCCTCGCGTCGCGGCGTCGTACTGCCTCGGCTGGGTCGCCGTCCTGGGCGTCGTGCTGGCGGGCAAGCCGGAGGGTGACTTCGTCCTCGCGAGCGACGCGACCGGGTACGCGCTGATGGGTGTCGGGTTCCTGCTGGTCGGGTTCGGCGTCGCGGCCCTGTTGGCTCGTACGCCGGGGCCGACGACCTAGAATCCGTGCGGTGAGTCCGCAGCGCGACCCCTACAAGACCAGCGACCGCCACGTGATCCCGTGGCTGCTCCTCGGTCTGGTGATCCTCTTCGGCGGGCTGTACGTCGCCGGGTACGCCCTCGCCGGTGACCGGGTGCCTCGCGGGGCGACGGTGGCCGGGGTCAGCGTCGGCGGCATGCAGCCGGGAGCGGCCCGCGCCGAGGTGGCCGACGCCATCGACGAGCAGCGACGAGCCCCGGTCCGGGTGAAGGCCCTCGGCGAGCGCGGCCGCATCGACCCGGGACGCGCCGGCCTCGACGTGGACGTCGCCGCCTCCGTGGCGCAGGCCGGCGGCGGCCGCTCCTGGAACCCGGCGCGGATCTGGGACTCGCTGACCGGTGGGGACGACTACGACGTGGTGGTGACCGTCGAGGAGTCGGCGCTCGCCGACGCGCTCGACGAGTTCGGCAAACGGGCCGACCGGCCCGCCCGCGACGGCGGCGTCCGGTTCCGCGGCGACGAGGCGGTCGCGCGGCAGCCGCGCACCGGCGAGGCGGTGGACCGGGACGCCGCGGCAGAGCGGGTCGCCTCGGCGTACCTCGACGGCATCACCGACCCCGACCTCCCGCGCGTGGACCTGCCGACGAAGGCGCAGGAGCCCGCGGATCGGCAAGGCCGACGTCAGCGTCGCGATGAACGAGTTCGCCAACCCCGCCGTCTCCGGGCCGGTGACGATCGAGCTGGACGGCGAGCGAGATCGTGCTCCGGCCGCGAGGACTTCGTGCCCGCGCTGTCGATGGTGGTCGAGGACGGCGACCTGGTGCCGCGGCTCGACGAGAAGGTGCTGATGCGCGGGATCGAGCCGCGCATGCAGACCGTCGCACTGGCCGCCCAGGACGCGACCGTGAAGCTGAAGAACGGCCGTCCGAAGGTGGTCAAGGCCAAGAAGGGCGTCACCTTCGACCAGGCCGAGCTGACCGGCGGGTTCCTCGACGTGGTGGTCAACGAGGACGACGGGCGCAGCCTGCGGGTCAGCAGCGTGGTCGCCAAGCCGGAGTTCTCCACCAAGGACGCCCGCAACCTCCGGATCAAGGAGGTCGTCTCGGAGTTCACGACGTACTACCCGCACGCCGACTACCGCAACACCAACCTCGGCCGCGCCGCCGAGCTGATCAACGGCACCGTGCTGCGAGCCGGGCGAGGAGTTCAGCCTCAACGAGATCGTCGGCGAACGCACGGCCGAGAACGGCTTCACCGAGGGCTTCATCATCAGCGACGGGGTCTTCAAGGAGGACTTCGGCGGCGGCGTCAGCCAGGTCGCGACCACGACGTTCAACGCGATGTTCTTCGCCGGCCTGAGGGACATCGAGCACAAGCCGCACTCGTTCTACATCGACCGCTACCCGGTGGGCCGGGAGGCGACCGTGGCGTGGCCGAGCGTCGACCTGCGCTTCCAGAACGACACGGAGTACGGCGTACTCATCGAGGCGTTCATCTCGCCGAGCACGCCCTCGAAGTCCGGCTCGATGACGGTCCGGATGTGGTCGACGAAGACCTGGGACATCAAGACCTCCGCCTCCGACCGCTTCAACCTGACCGAGCCGGAGACCCGGCGGCTGCAGGGGGAGGACTGCGTGCCGAACCAGGGGTACGGCGGCTTCGACATCAACGTGTTCCGGGAGTTCTACGAGCCCGGCAGCAAGAAGCATGGTGAAGCGCGAGACGTTCAGCACCACGTACACGCCGTCCGACACGGTGATCTGCGAGGGTTCGTAGCGGGCGGATTCCGGGTGGCCAATTCATGGGTCCCCTGTGAATTGCCCCCTTCCCGGCGTGATCTCCCCACGGGAAGGTTCCAAAAGCCACGGGAAGGTTGCGACCGCCCCGCCGGAGACGGCCCGCCCGGATACGACGCTACGGATTTGCTGTCCGAGCCGGTGGAAAACAGCGCGTACGTCGCGTCGTATCGAGTCAGGCGGGTCCCGCCTCGCCGGCCAGCGTCTCGAGCAGGTCGAACCCCGGACGGTCGGGGGGACGCGGACAGTTGGTCAGCAGCACGACCCCGACGCCGCGGTTCAGCACGTACGCCGCGAAGCTGCGCGCACCACCGGTGCCGCCGTTGTGCAGGTGCGCGGTGTGCCCGCTGCGCCCGAGCGGGGTCACCAGCCAGCCCAGGCCGGTCCGGAGCCGCTCTCGGCCCGCCCGCGCCTCCTGCGTCATCCGGATCGCAGTGCCCAGCGGGGTGCTCTCCGGGTCCAGCTGCGCGGCCACGAACCTCCCGAGGTCCGCGGCCGTCGAGTGCAGAGCGCCCATGCCGGGCAGGGTCGGCATCGACCAGTCCGGCGTCGGCTTCCGCCGCGCCTTGTGGCCCTGGGCGCGGCGCGCCTCCTGGTCGGGGCGCACCTCGACCACGGTGTCGGTGAGACCGAGCGGACCGGTCACGCGTGCGGCGAGCAGCTCGGCGTACGTCGCACCCGCCCGGCGAGCGAGCGCGTTGCCCAGCACGGCAGCGCCGAAGTTGGAGTAGCGCACGTTGAGACCCGGCTCCCGCTTCAGCCGCACGCCCTCGAGCGCCGCGGCCACGTCGTCGGCGGTGAACCGCGCGTAGGGGTCGTCGCCGTGCCGCAGCGCCTGCCGCACCAGCCCCTTCGGCAGCCGCGGGAACCCGGACGTGTGCGTGGCCAGGTCGACCAGGGTCACCGGCCGCCCGCGCACCGGGATCCGCAGCTCCGGGTACAGGTCCTGCAACGGCTCGTCCAAGCGGACGGCGCCGGCAAGCACCTGGTCGGCCAGCAGCAGCGACGTGAACACCTTGGTGATCGAGCCGATCTCGAAGACGGTGCGCTCGTCCACCTCGGGCCCGCCGTCGCTGCGCATGCGGCCGGCGTTGAAGAACTCCACATCCCCGTCAGACGTCGCCGCGGCGGCGAGTCCGACGTACTTCCCGGCGACGGGCTGCAGCGCCGAGGCGAGGGACTCCTGGAGGTGCGACACCCGCCCAGCATTCCGTACGACGAGGCGGGCGACTGGCACGGTAGCCCCATGTCCGTCGTCGCCCAGGTCCTCGTCGCGCTCGCCGCCGCGCTGCACGTGCTGTTCTTCGCGATGGAGAGCGTCCTGTTCATGCGCCCGGCGGTGCACCGCCGGTTCGGCGTCTCGCGCGAGCACGCCGCAGTGGTCCGGCCGATGGCGTTCAACCAGGGCTTCTACAACCTGTTCCTCGCGGTCGGGGCCGTCGTGGGGATCGTGCTGGTGAACATCGGTGACGAGACGGCCGGCGTCGCGACGGCCGCGTTCGCGTGCGCGGTGATGCTCGGCGCGTCCCTCGTGCTCGTCGCCACCGACCGGAGGTTCCTGCCGGCCGCTGCCGTGCAGGGCGTGCCACCGCTCGTCGCGCTGGTGCTGATGGTCGTGTAGCCCCCGGCGTGGTTGACCGCCGAAGGACGCCGATCAGCCGACGACGCGGACCCGCACGCGGGCGTCGTAACCGTCCGCGAAGTGCTTCCGCCAGGCACGGAACAGCGCCGCCATGTCTTGCGGCGACAGCTTGATGCAGCCGTGGGAGCGGTAGTCGTTGATCTTCGGGAACTCCCACCGGCAGGGCTGGTCGCCCTTGCGGTTCGGACACTGGGTGTTGCGCGCGCCCTGCTCGGTGTGGATGAACAGGCTGCTTCGGATCGTGCCGTCGTCACATGCCTTCTGTCCGAGCTGGATCGCCCGGCCCTTGATCAGGCTGCCCCAGTAGTCGGTGATCAACCGCGGCCGGTAGTGGCCGTTGGGCAGCCACCCGAGGTTGCGGCGGCAGGCGTCGGTGGAGCGCGGCGTCCAGCCCGCTCCCGCTCGCCACGACCGCGTCTCCACGACGGTGCGGCCTTGGCCGTCGTGCCGCCAGACCCCCCAGACGAGCCGGGAGTCCTGCGGGTCCTGCCAGTTCTTGTCGAAGGTGATCGTGGCGGTCAACCGGGGTGAGGTCGCCGAGCCAGCCGGGACCATGAGGGCCGACGGCCCGAGCCCGGTGACGAGTCCGAGCAGCAGGGTGACGACGAGGGCGCGTGCGCGCATGACCGAAGGCTAGTACCGCGAGCCGAGCCGGGACACGGTGTCGGCCGCGAGGTCATGCCTCCGCGGGCTGGCGCGGCGACGGCATCGCGTGCGCGGCCGGGATCGGCGTCCGCCCGGGCAGGTCGGAGGCGATCCGGACGGCGGAGACGCGCTCCATCCGCAGCACCGCGTGCCCAAGATCGTCGCAGTGCAGGACCACCCCGTGCCCGTCCACGGCCGCGATCCGGCCGGTCAGCCACTGCCCCTCCACGAGCACCTGCACCGCGACGTCCTTGTCGCGTGCCCGGTTCAGCGCCGTACCGATGGTGTAGATGGTCGACTCGAGCATCGCGATTTCCCCCAAAGCAAAACGGCTTCGCCGTCCCCCCGGCCCTGCTTTGAACCGTTTCGACCATGCTGAGCGCGTTGTACCGGAATGACAATGCCCCGAGCGGGTCCGGGGGCACCCCCAAGTCAGGGGGTCAGGTACCTGTACGAGTGGTGCGGCGCGAAGCCGAGCCCCTCGTACAGCGCCAGCGCGGCCGGGTTGTCGAGCCGGACCTGGAGGTACGCCGTCGTCGCGCCGGTCGCCGCTGCGGCGTCCAGCAGGTGCGCCACGACGGCCGACGACAGCCCGCGCCGGCGGTACGCCGGGTCGGTCCAGAGGTCGTGCAGGCCGACCCAGTCGCCGTCGACCGCGGCCCGCCCGCGGGCGACCGGCCCGTCCGGACCGGCCACCGTGGCCACCAGTCGGGGGCCCTGCTCCTCCAGCGCCACGTGGGTCGGGCCGCGCAGCGCACCGGGGAGGTTGCGCAGCACGCGGGCGACCGACGCGATCTCGAACGCCGTGTCCGCCTCGCCCGGCCGGGCCGGTCGCCAGCCCAGGTCGACCAGGGCGAGGTCGAGGTCGCCGCCGGCCACGACCTGGACCCAGGCGGGCCGGTCGCGCCGCGCGTAGAACTCGATGACGTGGGCCGCGGCGTCGGCGAGCGGCGTGCCCGGGTCGCCCATGGCCAGGGCGGAGTTGGCCCGGGCGACCAGCCGTCCGCCCGACGGGCCGCTGTTGCGGAGCACCCACTGCCCCAGCGGCTCGGTCTCCAGGTCCGGCCACATCGCCAGCGAATGGAGGTGCGCCTCGCGCGGCGTGACCCGGTGCCGCACCGACGGGCGCGGCGGCACCGGTTTGCCGGAGACGATGTCGGCCAGCGGGATGGTCGTCTCGCGGCCGTCCTCGGCGCGCACCGTGGTGTCGGTGGAGGTCCACGAGGTCATCTCGCCGAGCAGGTCGGTCATCGCCGGACCTCCCGTCGGTCCGGTCTCGCCACGCACGATCCGACGTACGACCACCCGCTTTCCCACGCAGTGCGGGCCCAGGCCGGGCGGGGTGGCTGGCGGTGACACGTGGCTCTTTCGTCGTGCGGACCGGAGGCGGACGGGAACGCAGGACACACTAGGCTGTAGTCGTCCGTGTGGACGCCTGGTACGCCAGGCGGACGGCGGCCGGCATCCCAGCACCTGCAGCACTAGGAGGAACCAGGTGACCTACGTCATCGCGCAGCCGTGTGTGGACCTCAAGGACCGCGCCTGCGTCGACGAGTGCCCCGTCGACTGCATCTACGAGGGGTCGCGGATGCTGTACATCCACCCCGACGAGTGCGTCGACTGCGGTGCCTGCGAGCCGGTCTGCCCGGTGGAGGCGATCTTCTACGAGGACGACACCCCCGAGCAGTGGAAGGACTACTACACCGCCAACGTCGACTTCTTCGACGACCTCGGCTCGCCCGGCGGCGCCGCCAAGATGGGCGTCATCGACAAGGACCACCCACTGATCGCCGCCCTCCCGCCGCAGAACCAGGAGTGACGGGCCGGCCACGCCGGTGAAGGTCAGCGAGCGCCTCCCGGACTTCCCGTGGGACCACCTCACGCCGTACGCCGAGACCGCGCGCGGCCACGAGGACGGCATCGTCGACCTGTCCGTCGGCACGCCGGTGGACCCGACGCCCGAGGTGGTGCAGGCCGCGCTTCGCGAAGCCGCCGACGCCCCCGGCTACCCGGTCACCATCGGCCGGGCTGACACCCGGCAGGCGTGCCTCGACTGGCTGGAGCGTCGGTTCGGCGTCACCGGTCTCGGGCTCGACGCCGTGCTGCCCACGATCGGCTCCAAGGAGCTCGTGGGCTCGTTGCCCACCCAGCTCGGGCTCGGCCCGCGCGACCTGGTCGTGGTCCCGGAGCTCGCCTACCCGACCTACGAGGTCGGTGCCCGACTGGCCGGTGCGCGCACGATCGCGACCGACGCCCTCACCGCGGTCGGCCCGGAACGCGTCTCGCTGGTCTGGGTCAACTCGCCGTCCAACCCGACCGGCCGGGTGCTGCCGGTCGACCACCTGCGCAAGGTCGTCGACTGGTGCCGGGAGCGGGGGACGCTGCTGGTGTCCGACGAGTGCTACCTCGAGTGCGCCTGGACCGAGCGACCGATCAGCGTGCTGCACCCCGACGTCTGCGGCGGCGACCCGACCGGGATCCTCACGGTGCACTCGCTGTCGAAGCGGTCCAACCTTGCCGGCTACCGGTGCGCGTTCGTGGCCGGCGACCCGGCCGTGGTCGGCGAGCTGCTCGCGGTGCGCAAGAACCTCGGACTGATGATGCCCGCGCCGCAGCAGGTCGCGATGCGCGCGGCGCTCGAGGACGACGAGCACGTCGAGGCGCAGCACGCGCGGTACGCCGCCCGGCGTACCGCACTGAAGGACGCCCTCGAGGGCGCCGGCTTCCGGATCGACCACTCCGACGGCGTCGCTCTACCTCTGGGCGACCCGGGACGAACCGTGCTGGGACACCGTCGCCGCGCTCGCCGAGCTCGGGATCCTGGTGGCGCCGGGGGCCTTCTACGGGGTCGAGGGACGCCACCACGTGCGGGTGGCGTTCACCGCGACCGACGAGCGCGTCGAGGCCGCGGTACGCCGGCTCGCCGCGATCCGCTGAGCCGGACCCCGACCGGCACCGCGTCAGCCGACGTCGACGTGCACGTGGTCGCGGTGCTCGAGCACCGCACGGTCGCCCGGGCCGTCGCCGGGGTCGTAGTCGCGCCAGCCCGACTCGGACCGGCCGGCGGTCCAGATCCGGTCGTCGAAGATGAGCGTGCGGATGCCGAGCCGGTCGGCCTGCGCCACCAGGTAGTGCGCGACCGCCCAGCCGCGGCGCTGCGTGTCCGGGTTGACCGGCCGGAAGAAGATGTCGATCGCCCGGCCCTCGTAGTGCGCGGAGCCCTCCATGTGACCGTCGCGCACCCCGCCCGGCTGGAAGCCGCCGAGCGACTGGGCGCCGAAAGCGCGCTCCACGTCCCGGCGTACCGCCGCCGCCCGCGGGGTCAGACCGCCGGCGTTGAGCTCCTGCTCGTCGGCCGACTCCTCGCGGACCACGCAGGAGAACTCGGCCGGGCTGTAGCCGGTCAGCGCCGAGGCGAGCGCGCGGCCGTCCTCGGCGTGGTCCTCGTAGGCCTCGGGGAAGCCGGACCGCTGCACCCGCTGGGCGGCCTCGGTGATCCGCATCGTCTCGTAGCCGTCGATCTTGACCAGCTCGTCGTAGAACTTGTTGGTCGAGTAGTACGGGTCGGTGATCTGCTCCTCGGTGCCCCAGCCCTGCGACGGCCGCTGCTGGAACAGGCCGAGCGAGTCGCGGTCGCCGTGGTCGAGGTTCTCGATCTTGGTCTCCTGGTACGCCGTGGCCAGGGCGATCGAGACCGCCCGCGCCGGGAGGCCGCGTCGTACGCCGATGGCGGCGATCAGCGCGGCGTTCTCCGCCTGCTCCACCGACAGGTCGACCACGACACCGCCGACCTCGGCCGTGCAGCCCTCCGGGTCGGGCAGCGGGCCGACGCCCTGCCGGAACAGCAGCCCGACGCCGGCGACGACGAGGAGGACGAGCAGGAGCGTGACGGACGCGCGGCGGGCCCGGCTGCGCGACGAGCCGCGCGAGGGGCTAGTTGGCATGCAGGTCGGCGTTCAGCTCGATGCCCTGACCGCTCCGGGGCACCGCCTCGACCGCGCCGGTGGTGGAGTTGCGGCGGAACAGGACGTTGCTGGCCCCCGACAGCTCGGCCGCCTTGACGACCTTGGGCTCGACACCCGCGCCGTCGGCCATCAGCACCTTGGTGCCGGCCGTGACGTAGCACCCGGCCTCGACGACGCAGTCGTCCCCCAGGGAGATGCCGATCCCGGCGTTGGCGCCGAGCAGGCAGCGCTCGCCCAGCGAGATCACCTGCGTGCCGCCGCCGGACAGGGTGCCCATGATCGACGCGCCGCCGCCGACGTCGGAGCCGTTGCCGACGACGACCCCGGCGCTGATCCTGCCCTCGACCATCGAGTGGCCGAGCGTGCCGGCGTTGTAGTTGACGAACCCCTCGTGCATGACGGTGGTGCCCTCGGCGAGGTGGGCGCCGAGCCGGACCCGGTCCGCGTCGGCGATCCGGACCCCGCCCGGCAGCACGTAGTCGGTCATCCGCGGGAACTTGTCGACGCCGTACACGCTCACCTGGCCGTGGACGTCCTTGAGGCGCATCCGGGTGAGCTCGAAGCCCTCGACGGGGCACGGCCCGGCACTGGTCCACACCACGTTGGTGAGCAGGCCGAAGACGCCGTCGAGGTTGACCGAGTGCGGGGCGACGAGCCGGTGGCTGAGCAGGTGCAGCCGCAGCCAGACGTCGTGGGTGTCGGTGGGTGCCGCCTGCAGGTCCTCGATGGTGGTGAGGACGACCGCACGCCGGACGCCGCGCGCCTCGTCGACGCCCTCGAGCCGGGTGAGTTCGACCGGGGGCTCGATCTCGCCCGCGGGTGTGCCGAGCGCGGGCAGCGGGTACCACGTGTCGAGCACACGGTGCCCGGTGGGCGCCTCGCCCTCGGTGCCGGCGAACGTTGCGAGCCCGTAGGCCCACGCGGTCTTCGGCGTGGAGCCGTCAGGCGTGGCGTCGGTGTCGGTCACCCGTGCAACGCTACCCAAGCGCCGGGAACCGCCCGGCGGGACCCGACCGACCAGTGAGAGGAGCCACATGAGCCCGGACGCCCGCTGGCTGGCACTGTGCATGGACACCGCCGAGGAGTCCCCGAGGCTGGGGGCGTTCTGGGCCGCGGTGATCGGCGGGCGGCACGAGACGTCCGACAGCGACCCGGCGGGAGACGTCGTGGTCCCGGCAGGTCGAGGGCGGCGGGCTGGTGATGTGCTCGGTGCCCGAGGCCAAGACCGTCAAGCACCGGGTGCACCTCGACATCTACGCCGAGTCGATCGGCGACCTCGAGGCCCTCGGCGCGACGGTGCTGATCCCCGCGGAGGAGTCCGGCCTGCGTTGGACCGTGATGGCCGACCCCGAGGGCGGGGAGTTCTGCGCCTTCCTGCGCGACGCGGACGCACTCCCGGCGTACCGGCTGCACGGGGTGGGCGTCGACTGCGCCGACCCCGAGCGGACCGCCCGCTGGTGGGGCGACCGGTTCGGCAGCACGCCGGTCAGCCAGGAGGACGGCGCGTGGTGGACGCTCGAGGGGGTCACCAACGACCCGGTGCTGACCTTCGACTTCGCCGCCGTGCCCGAGCCCAAGACCGTGAAGAACCGCGTGCACTGGGACGTGTACGGCGACGTCGCCGACTTCGAGAGGGCCGGGGCCACCGTGCTCTGGACACAACCACGCTGGACGACGATGGCCGATCCCGAGGGCAACGAGTTCTGCGTCTTCCCCGATGACACCGCGAGCTCCGGTGGTTGAGGAGCCGGACCCGAGGGCGAGGCGTCGGGCCGGGGAGACTCGCGGCTCGACCCCTGCGGCAGGATGACCGGCATGGGACTCGACCTCACCGCCGACGCCGTCACCCTCACCCAGCAGCTCGTCGACATCGAGTCGGTGAGCGGCAACGAGGCCGCGATCGCCGACGCGGTCGAGCAGGCACTGGCGGGCTACCCGCACCTGACCGTGCAGCGCTTCGGGCACACCCTGGTGGCCCGCACCGACCTCGGCCGCGACGAGCGCGTGGTCATCGCCGGGCACATCGACACGGTCCCGGTCAACGGCAACCTGCCGTCCCGGCTCACCGACATCGACCTGCACGGGCTGGGCAGCTGCGACATGAAGGGCGGGGTGGCGATCGCGCTGCGCACCGCCGCGACCGTGCCCGCTCCCAACCGCGACGTGACCTACGTGTTCTACGAGTGCGAGGAGGTCGAGGCGGAGCGCAACGGACTGTTCCTGCTGTCGCGGAGCCATCCCGAGCTGCTGCGGGCCGACTTCGCGATCCTCATGGAGCCCTCCGACGCGGTCGTCGAGGCCGGCTGCCAGGGCACGATGCGCGTGGACGTGCTGACCCGTGGCGAGCGGGCCCACTCCGCGCGCTCGTGGACGGGCGTCAACGCCATCCACGGGGCAGCCGACGTGCTGGCCCGGCTGAACGCCTACGAGCCGCGGCGGCCGGTGATCGACGGGCTGGAGTACCGCGAGGGGCTCAACGCGGTCTTCATCTCCGGCGGCGTGGCCGGCAACGTGCTGCCCGACGAGTGCCGGGTCTCGGTCAACTACCGGTTCGCTCCGGACCGCACCGAGGACGAGGCGCTGGCACACATGCGGGAGGTGTTCGACGGCTTCGAGATCGAGGTCAGCGACTCCGCCCCGTCGGCGATGCCCGGACTGTCCGTGCCGGCCGCGGCGGCGTTCGTCGAGGCGGTCGGCGGCACGGTCAACCCGAAGTTCGGGTGGACCGACGTCGCCCGGTTCAGCGTGCTCGGCGTACCCGCGGTCAACTTCGGTCCCGGCGACCCGCACCTGGCGCACAAGGCCGAGGAGTTCGTGCCGCTGGCCCACATCCGGTCGGTGGAGGCGCAGCTGCGCGGCTGGCTGGCCGGTGACGACGCGTGAACCCGGAGCACTTCGACCCCGACGCGCACGAGAAGTTCAGCGGCCGCACCCGGCTGCGGCGCGGCGAGATGGACTCGGGCACCACCGACCAGCGGCTGCTCGACTCGCGCGGGCCGACCGACTGGGTGCACACCGACCCGTGGCGGGTGCTGCGCATCCAGAGCGAGTTCATCGAGGGGTTCGGCTCGCTGGCCGAGCTGGGCCCGGCGATCTCGGTGTTCGGCTCGGCGCGGACACCGGTCGACGACCCGTACTACGCGCTCGGAGAGACGCTGGGACGCCGGCTCACCGAGGTCGGCTTCGCGGTCGTCACCGGCGGTGGTCCCGGTGTCATGGAGGCGGCCAACAAGGGCGCCAGCCAGGCCGGCGGCACGTCGGTCGGGCTCGGCATCGAGCTGCCGTTCGAGGCCGGGCTCAACGAGTACGTCGACCGGGGCCTGAACTTCCGCTACTTCTTCGCGCGCAAGACGATGTTCGTGAAGTACGCCCAGGGCTTCATCGTGCTGCCGGGAGGCTTCGGCACCTTCGACGAGCTCTTCGAGGCGCTCACCCTGGTGCAGACCCAGAAGGTGACGTCGTTCCCGATCGTGCTGATGGGGACGTCCTACTGGTCCGGGCTGATCGACTGGATCCGCGGCACGGTGCTGGCCGGGGGCATGATCGCCGAGCGCGACCTGGACATGTTCCGGCTCACCGACGACGTCGAGGAGGCGGTCGAGGTGATGGTCGAGGCGCGCCGGCACCGGCAGTCCTCGGCTCCCGGTGGCGGCGAGACGCCGGGCAGCGCCGTGTCACCGGAGTAGCCCGATCGGCATCGGGTGGTCGAGCCCGGCATCGGGTGGTCGAGCCCGGCATCGGGTGGTCGAGCCTGTCGAGACCACGCACGCCGTCGTACGACGGATGCCCACCGGCGCCGTGGAAGGATGACGACATGACGTGGTTCTTCGCGTTCGTGATCGTCGCGCTGATGGGTGTGATCGCCGTGGTGGCGACCGGTCGCGGCGGCACGATGGCGGAGGTGTACGACGACCGCCCCGACTCCCGGGTGCAGGCCGACGGGCCGCTGACCGCGCAGGACCTGCGCCGGGTGCGGTTCTCGACCGCGCTGCGCGGCTACCGGATGTCCGAGGTCGACGCGCTGCTGGACCGGCTCGCGGCCGAGCGCGACGTGGTCGCCGACGTGGACGACCCGCCAGACGGCGACGGCGACAACGAGCGCCGCGCGGATCCGTGAGCATGCGCGCGGTCATCCGGCGCGAGGTCGCCCTCGACGTACCCGCCGACGTGGCCTGGAGCTACGTGACCGACTGGCCGCGGCAGGGCGAGTGGGTGCCGCACACCCGGGTCGAGCACGTCGATCCCGCCGACCCCGCGGTCGGGCTCGGCGGCCGGCTGCGCGCGTGGACGGGGCTCGGCCGGGTCGGCTTCTGGGACCCGATGACGATCACCTCGTGGGAACGACGTGCCGACGGCGGCGGTCGTTGCGAGGTGCTGCACACCGGGAACGTCGTGCGGGGCGAGGGGGAGTTCGAGGTCGTCGGCGAGGGTGACGGCCGGAGCCGGTTCCTCTGGTCGGAGCTGGCCGTGGTGCCGTTCGGGGCCCTTGGTGGTTGGGCGTTCCGGCTGCTGCGGCCCGCCATCGAGCGCGTGATCGACCGGGGGCTCGCGACGCTCAAGGAGCGGGTCGAGGCGGCTTAGCCGCGCCACGCCGGACGGTCATTTCGGACCTGGACACCCGGATCGAGGACCGGTTACGGCAGGATCGGGGCGTGACACCGTTCCGAATCACGTTGGTGCTGACCGTGCTGGCCGCGGTCGTGGTCGTGCTGACCAGGGTCCGGCTGGCGAAGGACGAGGGTGCCGGGCGGCTGTCGATCCCGCACGGGCTGCTCAACACCCACACGTTCGCGGGCGTCCCCGCGCTCGGCCTGTGGGTCGCGTTCCTGATCACCGGCAACACCCTGCTCGGCTGGCTGGGGCTGGTGTTCTGGTGGGTGACGGTCATCGCCGGCCTGCTCGTCCTGGCCCGCTGGATGCCGGCCAAGGGGCGGCACTCGTCCGGGCCGACCGCCGACACGTGGGGCGAGGGACCTGGGTTGTCCGTGCTCGCCCACGTCGGTCTGCTCATCGGCGTGATCGTGTTCACCGCGTTCCTCGCCACCGGCAACATCCCGTAGCCGGGTCGCTGCGCCGGCCCGAGGCGGTGGGCGGGTCGGCGCGACGGTCGGCCAATTACCACGGTCCCGTGGTAATCGCCCCGTTCCCGTGGTGAACTCACCACGGGAAGGGGGAAATTCACTGGGGACCCAGTGAATTGGGGCCCCCTCACCGCCCCTCATACACCGGCTTCTCCTTGGCCACGAACGCCTTCACGGCGTGTGCGTGGTCGCGGGTGGCGCCGGTCAGCGCCATCATCTCGCCCTCGAAGGCCACCGAGGACTCGAAGTCGTGGCCGGCCGAGTAGGTCACCGAACGTCGCACCGCCCCGTACGCCACCGTCGGGCCGGCGGCCAGCCGCCCGGCCAGCGCCGCGGTCTCCCGCTCGAGGTCGGCGGACGGCACGACGTGCGTCGCCAGGCCCAGGTCGAGGGACTCCTCGGCCGACAGGGTGCGCGGGAAGTACAGCAGCTCGAGCGCCTTCGCCCGGCCCACGAGCCGCGGCAGGGTCCACGACGAGCCGGTGTCGCAGGAGAGCGCCACGCCGGTGAACGCCAGGTTGAAGCCCGCGCTCTCGGCGAGGACCCGGAAGTCGCAGGCGAACGCCAGGCTCGCGCCGGCACCGGCCGCGACCCCGTTGACGGCCGCGACGACCGGCTTGGGCATCGTCATCAGCGCGGTGACGATCGGGTTGTAGTGCTCGGGGACGGTGCGGAACAGCTCGTCGGAGGACCCGCTCTCGAGGATGCCGATGTGCTCCTTGAGGTCCTGCCCGACGCAGAACGCGCGGCCGGTCCCGGTCAGTACGACGCAGCGCACCGCCTCGTCCTCGGCGACTCGCGTGACGGCATCGCCCAGCGCGACCTTGGTGGCGACGTCGAGGCTGTTCATGGCCTCGGGCCGGTCGAGGGTGATCGTGGCGATGCCGTCGGTGACGTCGAGGCGTACGGGCTGGTCGGTCATGGGGCGGACCTCCGGGAGATCGGTTCGGGGGACGGAGCAGGGGTGGATGCGGGGTCGGCGAGGCAACGGTCGACGAACCGGGACGCCGCCGGCAGCAGCCGCCCGGCCTCTTCGGCGAAGAACCGGGCCGCGGCCTCGCCCGGCCAGTCGGCGGGCAGCAGCTCGGCCGGGAGCCCGGGGTCGGTGAACAGGAACTTCCGCCACTCGTGCACGAGCAGCGACCGTACGGCGAACGCGCCCTCGTCGTCGGCGGTGTCGGGATCACCGGGCAGGTGCGCGGCCGGGTCGGCGACGAGGTCGCGCGGCGAACCGGTGCCACTCGGTGTAGGCCTTTCCGAGCGCGTCGAGGTCCCAGGCGAGCGCGGCCCGCTCGCGCGGGTCGTCGTCGCGCGCGCTGAACCGGGCGTGGCCCACGCCCTCGGTCTCGAGCAGCCCGAGGGCCTCGGTCGACGCGAACGGCCCGATCCACGTCGAGTCGCTGAGCGCGCCGTACCCGAGGAACCCGAGGCCCGACCGCACCCGTTCCCGCGCGGCCCGCGACGGCACCGGCTCGAGGACGAGCAGGTCCCAGGTGCCGTCCCACGGCCTCTCGACGGTCCGGTAGATCCGCTCGGCAGCGTCGTCGAGGCGCTGCGTGGCGTGCCGGGTGAGGGCGTAGCCGGGGCCGACGGGCAGTCGCACCGGGTCGAGCCAGCCCTGCCGGACCATCCGCGAGATCGACGGTCCGCACGGCCGGCCCGGTCACCCCGAGCGGTGCCAGCAACCGCACCAGCGCCGCGACCGGAGCGCGTCCACCACGGCTGCGCAAGTGGTCCCCGTAGAGGTCGAAGAGCGCGGATCGGGCGTGCACACCGGGCAGTCTGCCGCACCACGTTGGGAACTCCGGGGCGGGCCGGGAGTGTTTTGGGGGATAATGGGCGCGCAACTCGGCGCCAGGATCGTGTCCGACCGGGGGCTGCCCCGGGCGGGAGCGACCACGACACGCAGAACGGCGCACTCAACAGTGACAGGAAGAGGTGTGCGCATGGCGGCGATGAAGCCGCGGACGGGCGACGGTCCGCTGGAGGTCACCAAGGAGGGACGGGGCATCGTGATGCGAGTCCCGCTCGAGGGCGGTGGCCGTCTCGTGGTCGAGCTCAATGCCGAGGAGGCAGGGGCGCTCGGCGAGGCGCTCAAGGAGGTCGTGGGCTGACCCACGTCCCCGTCATCTGAAACCCGCGGACCCCGTCCACCGACCAGGTGGGCGGGGTCCTGCCGTGACCGTTCGCGCGAGTAGGGTCGGCACCGGCATCCGCGCGTACGTCAGGAGCATCCTCGTGTCCCTTCCCAGCCAGGTCAGCCCGCCTCAGGTCGCGCTCAGCGACGTGGCGCCGTCTGCCGTCGTGGGTGCCGAGGTCGTGGCGATCCCCGTGCTGAGCGGGGAGGGGGACGACGGCCCCTCGCTCGGTCCGGGTGCCGCCGAGCTGCTCGACGAGCTGCCCGAGGACCTGTTCGCGCTGCTCGAGCTGCACGGCGCCACCGGCGCGGCCGGCGAGGTCGTCGACCGGGCGGTGCTCGACGGGTCCGCGCCTGTCCAACACCGCGATGCAGCGGGTGCTGCTCGTCGGCGTCGGCGACAACACCCCCGACGACCTGCGCCGTGCGGGCGCCGCCCTGGCCCGCTCGACCAAGGGCCGGGCCACCATCGCCACCTCGCTGGCCGCGCTCGCGGACGACGCGGGGCTGCGTGCCCTCGTCGAGGGGCTGGTGCTCGGCTCGTTCGAGTTCCACTGGCGCTCCACCGGCCCGCTGGCCCAGCCGGTGGAGCGAGTCGTGCTCGCGGGCATCGGCGACATCGCCGGCCGCAAGCCCGCGCTCGACCGGGCGCTGGCGATCGCCGGCGCGGGCTGGACGTCGCGCACGCTGGCGCTGGTGCCGGCCAACGAGAAGACCCCCGCCTGGATGGCGGCCCAGGCCAGCGAGATCGCCGGCCGCAGCGGCCTCAAGGTCACGGTCTGGGACGAGAAGCAGCTCGCCGCCGAGGGGTTCGGCGGCATCGTCGGCGTCGGCCAGGCGTCCGCGAACCCGCCGCGCCTCGTCCGGATGGACTACACGCCCCGCCTCAAGGGCCGCCGGGCCCGCTCGAAGGCCGGGCACGTCGTGCTGGTCGGCAAGGGCATCACGTTCGACACCGGTGGGCTGTCGATCAAGCCCAAGGACAACATGATGCTGATGAAGCGCGACATGACCGGCGCCGGCGTGGTCATGGCCGTGATGGGCGCGCTGGCCGACGTCGACTGCCCGGTGCACGTGACGGGTCTGCTCCCGCTGGCCGAGAACTCCGTCGGCGGCAACTCGATCCGACCCGGTGACGTGCTGCGCCACTACGGCGGCCGCACCACCGAGGTCACCAACACCGACGCCGAGGGGCGGCTGGTGCTGGCCGACGCGATGGCGTACGCCGTGTCCGAGATCGAGCCCGACGTGATCGTCGACGTGGCCACGCTGACCGGTGCCATCAAGATCGCGCTGGGCCAGAAGACCGGCGGCTACTTCGCCAACGACGACGCCCTGTCCGACGTACTCCGGGCCTCGTCCCTGGCGGCCGGGGAGCCGCTGTGGCGGATGCCGCTGGACGACGAGTACGAGGAGCGGCTGGCGTCCAAGGTCGCCGACGCCGACAACTCCGCCGGGGTGCCGGGGGCGATCACCGCCGCGCTGTTCCTCCAGCACTTCGTCGGTGGTCTGCCGTGGGCGCACCTCGACATCGCGTCGGTGGGGGACGCCCCGAAGGACGAGCACGAGTACACCAAGGGCGCCACCGGCTTCGGCGCCCGGGCGCTGCTGCACTGGCTGGAGCTGCGGGAGCCACTGGCCGGCGTCGGCGCGTAGCCCCCCGGGCCCGGGATCGAGATCAGGAGGTACGCCGCATGCACGGTCTGACGGTCAGGTGGTCGTTGGAGGACGCCCCGGAGGGCGCCGGCGATGCGCTGCGCGCCTACGTCGAGGCCACCTCGCACGCCCGGTTCACGGGCAAGGAGGGGCTGCGCTTCAAGACCTGGCGGATGCGCGAGGGCGAGTGGTTCGAGGGCTGCTACGTGTTCGAGAGCACCGAGCAGCGCGACGCGTTCGAGAAGGAGTTCACCGCGGTGGCCGCGGAGTCTCCCGGCTCCCAGCTGGTCGGTTCCGCGCCGGTGCTGATCGAGCCCTGCGAGGTGGTCGCGGTCGCCGAGGGTGCCGCCGGTTTCCTCGCCGCTCCCAGCTACTCGTCCTGAGGGCCGGCCGAGGGGTCACCTGTGCAGCGACACGCCGTCCAGGAGCCTGAAGATCTGACTCCTCGGCCTCAGGTCTCGGGGGTCCAGACCTTCTTGGCGACGAGCAGGCCGTCACCGACCGGGAGCAGCACCGGCAGCAGGAGGTCGTGGTCGGCGACGGTGCGGCACAGCTCGCGGATCGCCACCGTCTCGCCGTCGCGCTGCGCGGGGTCGGCGACCCGGTCGTGCCACAGCGCGTTGTCGAACGCGAGGATCCCGCCCGGCTTGAGCAGCCGGAGCGCCTCGGCGAGGTAGGCGGGGTACTCGAGCTTGTCGCCGTCGGCGAACACCAGGTCGTAGTGCCCGTCGGTCAGCCGCGGCAGCACCTCCAGCGCCGCGCCCGGGATCAGCCGCACCCGCTGCGAGGGGATGCCGGCCTCCTTGAACGCCTCCTTGGCGAGCCGCTGGTGCTCCGCCTCGGTGTCCACCGTGGTCAGCACGCCGTCGGGGCGCATGCCCCGGAGCATCCAGACGCCGGAGACCCCGGTGCCGGTGCCGATCTCGACGACCGCACGGGCCTCGGTGACCGCGGCCAGGAACCGCAGCGCGGCGCCACCACCCGCACCGATCGGGGCCACCCCGACCTCCTGCGCGCGGGCGCGGGCGTTGGCGAGCACCTCGTCCTCGCCGACGAACTCCTCGGCGTAGGCCCAGCTGGCCGGCTTGAGTCCGGTGATGATGGCCTCCCTCGTCTGGGCTCCGGGCCGGCCCGTCCGGTGGACCCCCGTGTCTGGGAGCGCCGCGACCAGCCGCCCCGGGGCGGTCTGCGCGGGACTCTACCGGGCGATTTGTTCCCGCGAGGTCCGACATTGCCGGCCGGGGGAACATCTGTACGACGCCGTACGTTCACGGAACACCCAGCACAATCGAGTCCGCCACTCAGGTGCCTCTCAGGCGCGGCTCATACATTCGAGGAGGACGAGCTTCACCGGATGACGACCCAGGTCGAGGAGCAGGCCATGACGCAGAGCACGAGCCACGCCGCCGCCGGGCCCGCCGCGCCCTCCGGGCAGTCGCAGCACAGCGACGTGCCCACGTGGGACGAGGTCGTCGAGCTGCACTCCGCCCGGGTCTACCGGCTCGCCTACCGCCTGACCGGCAACCGCCAGGACGCCGAGGACCTCACCCAGGAGGTGTTCGTCCGGGTGTTCCGCTCGCTGTCGTCGTACACGCCGGGCACGTTCGAGGGCTGGCTGCACCGGATCACCACGAACCTCTTCCTCGACGGTGCCCGCCGCAAGGCCAAGATCCGGTTCGACGCGCTCGCCGACGACGCCGACACCCGCATCCCCAGCAGGACGGTCACGCCCGACGCCGCCGTCCTGGAGGGGATCTTCGACGACGACGTGGAGGCCGCGCTCGCGGCCCTGCCGCCCGACTTCCGCGCGGCCGTCGTCCTCTGCGACATCGAGGGCCTCAGCTACGAGGAGATCGCCGACGTCCTCGACCTCAAGCTCGGCACGGTCCGCTCCCGCATCCACCGCGGCCGCACCATGCTCCGGAAGGCGCTCGCTCACCGCGCACCCGCCGAAGGACGGTCGCGGTACTCCGGGCCGGCCGACCAGTCGTCCGCCACCCGCCGCCGCGGGTCCGGCCTCGCCGTCCAGCCGACGTGATGCCCGGCGTCTGGAGACTCGGCACCCGGTTCTGGGGAGGACACCTCGGGCCGGCGGTGAGCGCACTCGTCGACGGTCAGCTCGACGAGGAGTCGGCGGAGCGGGCCTGGGACCACGTCCTGCACTGCGCGTCCTGCCGACGTCAGGTGGAGCGTGAAGGCTGGGTCAAGCGTCAGCTCGCGCAGATGGCCGGCAGCGGGCTCGGTGAGCCGTCACGCCAGCTGATCGGGTCGCTGCACCAGCTCGACCCGGTCGAGGACGAGACCCGCGCGGCCTGGGCCGCGGTCGACGAGCTCGAGGAGCGGGGCCGTGGTCGCCGCCGGGCCGGCATAGCCGCCGTCGGCGTCGGTTCCGTCTCCGCCGCGGTGCTCGGGATCAGCGCCCTGAGCGGCACCCCGCTGCTCGGCGGCACCCCGGCAGCCCCGCCGGCGACCTCGCTCACCCGCACCACCCCGACCGCGGGCCCGCTCGCCCAGCTGCGTGCGCCGGCCGCCGACGCGTCGGTCACCGGGCCCTCGTCGTTCGTGCCGTTCTCCGGGTGGAGCTTCTCCACCCCCGCCGAGGCGACCGCCACCGCGGCCACGTTCCGCACCCAACGCTGACGGCGCCCTCCGTCCGGGCCCGTTGAGGGCCAGGTCCGGCCGCCGGACCCGGATCAGCGGGGCCGCCCGCCGAACCGTCCGGACCGGCGTTGGAGACGTGGTCCAGAATGGTGGGGTGAGCCAGTTCGACGATCGCGAGCCCGCCGCCCCGGACGACCCGCGCGCGTCCGTCGGCGCAGACCCGGGCGCCGGGCCCGACGGCTTCGCCGATCCCGCCGAGCCCGGCGACACCGGCGACACTGGCGACACTGGCGACACTGGCGACACTGGCGAGACCCGTGACACCGTCGACTTCGGCGGGGGCGGCGGCAGCCCCGACGACGGCGGTGGTCGAGACGAGCCCGAGGGCTGGGACGACACGCAGCCGATCGGCTCCGGTTTCCCTTCTGCCTACCCGGGATCCGACGAGCCCACCGGGGCGCAGCCGGCGTGGCCCGACGAGCAGCCCGACCCCGCGCGGTGGGCCCAGCCCGAGTCGCCGGGCCCGGCCGCCTGGCCCACGTCGGCGTACACGGCCGGCTACCCGCAGGAGCAGGCGCCGCACCCCTACGACCAGTACGCCCGGCCCGGGTACGCCGGAGTCCCACCGCAGCAGACGTCCGGGTCCGGTCAGCCCGGCTGGTTCTGGCCCGTCGTGGCGGCCACCGCCCTCGTGGTGGGCCTGCTCGGCGGCACGCTCGCCGCCGTCGCGGTCTCCAGCTCGATGTCCGACGGCTCGGTGGACATCCCGATCATCCAGTCCGACGACGGGGCCGCGCCGCCGCTCGAGGCGGACAACGGCAGCATCTCCGCCGTCGCCCAGCAGCTGCTGCCGAGCACCGTGCAGATCCTCGCCGGCGACATCGAGCGGGGACGGCGCCACCGGCTCGGGCTTCGTGCTCGACCGCCGGGGCCACGTCATCACCAACAACCACGTGGTCGCCGAGGCGACCGACGACGGCGAGATCGAGATCGTCGACCACGAGGGCCGTGAGCTCGACGCGCGAGATCGTCGGCCGCAGCCCCGTCTACGACATCGCGGTGCTCCAGGTCGACGGGGCCCGCAACCTGCGGCCCGCCGCTCTCGGCTCGTCGCAGGCGATGCGGGTGGGGGAGACCGTCGTGGCGATCGGGTCGCCGCTCGGCCTCAGCAGCACCGTCACCTCGGGCATCGTGTGCGCGCTCGACCGTCCGGTGACCACCGGCACCGACGACGAGTCGTCGTACATCAACGCCGTGCAGACCGACGCCGCGATCAACCCCGGCAACTCCGGCGGCCCGCTGGTCAACCTGCGCGGGCAGGTCGTCGGCGTGAACTCCGCGATCGCCACGACGGGCGGGGCGTTCGGCGGCGACTCGGGCAACATCGGCGTCGGCTTCGCGATCCCGATGGAGCAGGTGCGGGTGACCGCGGCGCAGATCCTCGAGACCGGGGAGGCGAAGTACCCGGTCATCGGCGCCAACGTCAACACCGGCGAGCAGCAGGGCGGCGCCGAGGTCGTCGACGTGCCGTCCGGGACGCCGGCCGCCGCCGCCGGGCTGCAGGAGGGCGACGTCGTCGTCGGCGTCGACGACAAGCAGATCGACGACGGCATCGAGCTGATCGTCGCGATCCGCAGCCACCAGCCGGGCGAGACGATCCGGCTCCGGGTGCAGCGCGACGGCGACGAGGTCGAGGTGGACGTCACCCTGGACGCGAAGGTCGGCTGACCGTCTCCGGGTCAGGTGGCCTCGGCGTCGTACGGCGGCGCTCGCCCTTCCTGAGCGGCCGCAGCCCGGGTCGCTTCGCCTCGTTGTCCGCGTCGGTCTCGTCCCAGGTGTCCTGCATGTACTTGCGGACCGCCCGACGCGGGTCGAGGTCGGTGAGCTCGAAGTCGGCGAAGTCGGGGCCGAGCTCGTCGCGCAGGTCGTCGCGGGCGTTCTGCGGAGAACTGCTTGATCTGGCGCAGCACCCGGCCGGCCTGACGGGCGAACTCGGGGAGCCGGTCGGGCCCGAAGACGAGCAGGCCGACCACCAGCAGCACTGCCAGCTCGGACAGCCCGACTCCGAACACGGGCTACCGCCTGCTCGCGGCGGCCGTGCTGGAGGACATGGCCACAAACTTACCGGTCTCAGCGGCCCGCCGGGGTGAGACCGAGCTGCATGCCGGCGAGGCCGCGACCACGACCGGAGAGGGTGGTCGCGACCTGGATGAGCGCCGCGGCGGAGGGGGTGTCGGGGCGGATGTCACGATCGGCCGTCCGCTGTCGCCGCCCTCGCGCAGGTCGAGGTCGAGCGGGATCTCGCCGAGCACCGGTACGTCGTAGCCGAACCGGCCCGACAGCGTCGCCGCCACCCGGGCGCCGCCGCCGGAGCCGAACACCTCGAGCCGGTGCTCGGGGCCCCCGGACTCGGCACAGTGCGGGCAGGGCAGGAACGACATGTTCTCGACGACGCCGACGACGCGCTGGTGCATCATCGAGGCCATCGTGCCGGCGCGCTCGGCCACCTCGGCGGCGGCCTCCTGCGGGGTGGTGACCACGAGCGACCTCGGCGTTGGGAAGGTGCTGGCCCAGCGAGATCGCGATGTCGCCGGTGCCCGGCGGAAGGTCGAGGAACAGGACGTCGAGGTCGCCCCAGTAGACGTCGCTGAGCATCTGCACGAGGGCGCGGTCGAGCATCGGTCCGCGCCAGGCGACGACCTGGTCGCGGCGCGGCTTGAGCATCCCGATCGAGATCACCGACAGCTCACCGGCGGACTCCCGGCTGATCGGGGTCGGCACCGGCATGATCATGTCCTCGACCTGGGTCGGCCGGATGTCGCCGACGCCGAGCATGGCCGGGCACCGAGTGGCCGTAGATGTCGGCGTCCACGATGCCGACCTTCAGGCCCTGCTGGGCCATCGCGGTGGCGAGGTTGACGGTGACCGACGACTTGCCGACGCCGCCCTTGCCGCTGGCGATCGCGTAGACCTTGGTCAGCGAGTCGGGGCGGCTGAACGGGATCTCCTTCTGCGCCTGGCCGCCACGAAGCGTCGACTGCAGCCCGGACCGCTGCTCGGGGCTCATCACGCCGAGCGTCAGGTCGACGTCGGTCACGCCGTCGACCTTGCCGACGGCTCCCTTGACGTCGCGGGTGATGGTGTCCTTCAGCGGGCAGCCGGCGACGGTGAGCAGCACCTTGACCGCGCACGACGCCGGTGTCGTCGGCCTCGACCGACTCGACCATGCCGAGGTCGGTGATCGGGCGGCGGATCTCGGGGTCGTTGACCGTGGCCAGGGCAGCCTGGATCGCGTCGATTGCAGGGGAGGCCATGCTCCCCAGGGTACGTGGGCACACCCGGCGCCCGGGGTCGGCCGGGAGGGCTCAGACCGGCCCGTCCCGGTCGGGGTCGCCGGACTCGTCGTCGTCCCGGGCCCGCCGCTCCTTCTCCTCGATCTCCTGCAGCAGCGAACGCAGCTCGGAGCGGACGTAGTCGCGGGTGGCGACCTCGCCCAGGGCCATCCGCAGCGACGCCATCTCGCGGGCCAGGAACTCCATGTCGGCGTGCGCCCGGGTGTTGGCCTGCCGGTCCTGCTCGGCGATCACCCGGTCGCGGTCCTCCTGCCGGTTCTGCGCGAGCAGGATCAGCGGCGCGGCGTACGACGCCTGCAGGCTGAGCATCAGGGTCAGGAAGATGAACGGGTAGTCGTCGAACGGCAGCGACCCCGGGGCCAGCCAGTTCCACAGCAGCCAGACGGCGACGAACAGCGTCATGTAGATCAGGAACCGCGCGGTGCCCATGAACCGCGCGAACGTCTCGGCGAAGCGGCCGAAGGTGTCGGAGTCGAGCTCCGGCCGGCGGATCAGCCGCCGGCGCTGCTCCTTCGGGACGTCGAGGCGGGCGGCCCGCTCCTCGCGACCGCTAGGCACGGATCGACCCGTCGGTGCGGCTGGGCGTGTCGCGCCAGTTCTCCGGCAGCAGGTGGTCGAGCAGGTCGTCGACGGTCACCGCGCCGACCAGCCGGCCGTCCTCGTCGACGACGGGGGCGGCGACCAGGTTGTACGTCGCGAGGTGGCGGGCGACGTCCTCGAGGCTCGAGCGTGGGCTTGAGCGGCTCGATGTCGGTGTCGAGCGCCCCGCCGACCAGGGTCGACGGCGGCTCGCGGAGCAGGCGCTGGATGTGGGCGACGCCGAGCAGCCGGCCGGTCGGCGGCTCGAGCGGCGGCCGGACGACGTACACGAGCGCCGCCAGCGACGGCGTGAGCTCGGCCTGCCGGACGTGGGCCAGCGCGTCGGCGACCGTCGCGTCGGGGGGCAGGATCACCGGCTCGGTCGTCATCATGCCGCCGGCGGTGTGCTCCTCGTAGGACATCAGCCGGCGTACGTCCTCGGCCTCCTCGGGCTCCATCAGCTGGAGCAGCGCCTCGGCGGTCTCGGGCGGCAGCTCGGCGATCAGGTCGGCGGCGTCGTCGGGGGACATCTCCTCGAGCACGTCGGCCGCACGCTCGCTGTCGAGGTCGCCGAGGATCTCGACCTGGTCCTCCTCGGGCAGCTCCTCGAGCACGTCGGCGAGCCGCTCGTCGTCGAGGGCGGCGGCGATCTCGACGCGGCGCTTGGCGGGCAGGTCGTGGATCACGTTGGCCAGGTCGGCCGGCCGCATCTCCTCGAGCGCGGCGAGCAGGTGCGTGGCGCCCTGGGCCTCGCTCGAGGGCGTCGAAGCCCCTCGACGTCGCGCCACTCAGCGACGTGGGTCTGGCCCTTGCGGCCGAAGCGCTTCGCCGGGCCCTCCTGCAGCGCGACCCGGCTGATCACCCAGTCGCGGTTGCGGGCCTGCTCCATCGCGAGGTCGTAGACGGTGCCCTCGACGCCGGTCGTCGCGGACCCGGACCCGGCGGTCGAGCATCTGCCCGAACACGAGCGTCTCGGTGGGGCGCTGCTCGAAGCGGCGCATGTTGACCAGGCCGGTGGTGATGACCTGGCCGCTGTCGATGGCGTCACCCGGGTCATCGGCACGAAGATCGAGCGGCGGCCGAACACCTCGACGACCAGGCCGAGCACGCGCGGCGCCAGCCCGCCGGGACGCAGCACCACCACGAGGTCGCGGACCTTGCCGACCTGGTCGCCCGCAGGGTCGAACACCGGCAGCCCGGCGAGGCGGGCCGCGAAGACGCGGGAGGGCGAGGTGCTCACATCCCGAGGCTAGCGAAGCGTGCTCTGGTTGACTTGCCGCCATGCGGCTCGCCTACGACATCGTCGACGTGTTCACCGACCGGCCGTTCGCGGGCAACCAGCTGGCCGTCGTGCACGGCGCCGCGGACCTGTCGACCGAGCAGTGTCAGGCGATCGCCCAGGAGTTCAACTTCTCCGAGACCACGTTCCCGGCGCCGCGGGGTGAGCACGAGTACGCGGTGCGGATCTTCACGCCGGGCTCGGAGATCCCGTTCGCGGGGCACCCGACGCTCGGCACGGCCTGGGTGCTGCGCAGCCGCGGCGAGCTGGGCGACGGTGACGCCGTCCAGCACTGCGGGGCGGGGGAGATCGGCGTGCGGTTCACCGGCGAGCGTGCCGTGCAGCTGACCGCGCGGCCGCGGGACTCCGTCGAGCACGGCGGCCGGTTCGTGCAGCGGCTGCTCGCGGACCTCGGCCTGTTCCCGAGCGACCTCGCCGGGCCGGTGTGGGTGGCCGGCTGCGGTCTCACGTTCGCGTACGTGCCCGTGGTCGACGACGCGCTGCGGCGGGTGCACATCCCGTCGCGGCCGATGTCGGAGTACGACGACCGGCCCGACGTGGCCGACCCGCTCGAGGGCGTGAACGTGTACGCCGCGTCCGGCGGGCCCGACGAGCTGCGTGTGCACTCCCGGGTCTTCGTGCCGGGGCTGTCCGTGCCGGAGGACCCCGCGACCGGGTCGGCGGCAGCCGGGCTCGGCATCGTGCTGGTGGAGACCGGCCGGCTGCCGCGGGGCGGCCGCTACACGATCCGCCAGGGCGTCGAGATGGGCCGCCCCTCCACGCTGCACGGTCACGTCGAGGTCGACGACTCCGGTCGGCCGGTGGTGTGCCGGGTCGCCGGTGAGGTGCAGACCGTGGCGAGCGGCGAGATCGTCGTACCTGATTGAGGGGTGCGGAGGTGCGGGGGCGGATTACCACGGGACCGTGGTGAACTGCCGCTTCCCGTGGTGAGTTCACCCCGGGAACGGGTGGATTACCACGGTCCCGTGGTAATTGGGTCCCCCGCTACGACAGCTTCGGCCGCCGCCGCACCCGCCGGTGCAGCACCCTCGGGAGCACGCCGCGCGTGGTGGCCGGCGTCTCGGGCGGTACGGCGCGGTGGTGCCCGTCCGACAGGTCGCCCGGGGTCTCCACGACCTCGCCGGTCGGGACGAGGCGGGTGACCACGCTCGACTCGGCCCAGCCGGCGGCGGCGGTCGCGAGGTCGGGGAGGTTCAGCCGGCCGGCCACCAGCGCCGCGGTGACCGGCTCCCAGAGCTCGTCGTCCGGGGTGACCCGCGAGGCGTCCGCGACCCAGGTGACCAGCCGGCCGCCGTTGTCCTTGCTGCGCATCGTGACCTCGACCCGGGTGGCGCGTTCCAGGCCGGGCAGCGGCTGCTCCGTGCCGCCCGACACGACGTACAGCGCCCCGCCGTCCCCGGTGTCGAGCCAGACGTGCCAGGCCGCGTGAGCGGAACGCTCGGGCGCGCCGTACCGCAGCCAGGACACGCCCGTCTTCTTGCCGAGCTCGGCGACGAGGGCAGGCGTGAGGTCGGGGGAGGGCGGGGCGTCGGACTCGGTCACGTGACGAGCGTGCCACAAGAATTTCCCAAGGTCCGGTGTGCATGGTGCAGGGGTGGCCGTTGTGGATGTAGTCGACATCGGCGTCCCGGCCATAGCACTGACCCGGCGGCGGGCTCTCCAGCTCGCGGGGACGGTCGCTACGGGGGTCGCCGTCTGGGTCTATGTGCCCGCACTGACACGCGGAGGGCGACTGCGGGTCGCGCCTTCGCTCACGACGTCGTTCGGCGACGTCACCGTGCTCGCCGCCACCCGGTCCGCGGCCCCGCTCGCCGGCGGCCGCCCGCTCCGGCACGGGGTCTGGCGCGACGTGCTCACCGCCTCGGTGGCGATCGGCAACCGCCTGCGCCAGCCGCAGCTGCTGCCCTCGGGGCAGTTCCGGGCCCGGGTGGTCGGTGGCCCCGCCGTCACGGCGTACGACGTGTCGCCGCTGCTGCTCACGGTGCCGCCGAGGTCCACGGTGCAGGCGACGATCTCGTTCCTGGTGCCGGAGGACGGCGAGGTCTCGCACCTGGAGTTCACCGAGCCGGGCGCGTTCGAGTCCCGACGTCTCGGCGTCCCCGCTGCCGAACGAGGTCCACGCGACGAGCGCGGACCGACCGACACCACACGCGCCGGGGGTGAGGCATGACCGCCGTGCTGGACCTCTACGTCAACGACGGCCTCGTCCCGATGGTCGACGACCGGCTGGTCTACATGCGGGGCTTCGGTGACGCCCCGAATCAGGCGGGCACGACCCGCCCGAACCTGCGCATCCGACCGCACGTCGTCACCACCGACGGCCGGGTGACGCAGAGCCGCAGCTACCCGCTCGACGCGCCGCTTCCGCTGGACGGTCGTCCGGACCCGCTCTCGGACCACCCCACCCTGCCGGGCTACACGCTGATCCGGCGCCGACACTGGGCGAGCTTCTTCCCCGAGCGAACGATCGTCGTGGAGCGCGGCAGCACGCTGACGGTGCGCGTGCACAACACGCTGTCCGGGCCGCACGCGTGGCGGGTCGACGGCGTGGCCGACACCGGGACGATCCCGGCCGGCGAGACCCGGACGGTGACCTTCGCCGCGCCCGCGCCCGGCACGTACCTCTACCACGACCCCACCAACGCCCCCGTCGAGCGCGTGCTCGGCCTGCACGGGGTGATGCTGGTGATCGACCCGCAGGCGCAGTGGCAGCTCGCCCCGAGCAACACCGAGTTCGAGCGGCAGTGGCTGTGGATCTGCCACGACATCGAGCCGGCGTGGGCGGCGCGCGCCGCGGCCGGGGAGACCATCGACCCGGCGGCCACGCCGCCGTCGCCGCGGTACTTCATGCTCAACGACCGCAGCGGCTACCGGTCGCTCGGCGTCAGCACCGACGAGGAGGCCAACCACGTCGTCCTCGAGGACACCCTTCCCAGTGGTTCGGCTCGGGAGGTCGACGTGCGCGCCCTCGACAGCGAGGACGTGCCTCCGGGGCCGGTCGGGGTCGGTCAGCTGATCAGGATGGTCAACACCGGGATCGTCATCCACCAGATGCACTTCCACGGCAACCACGTCTGGACGGTACGGCGCAACGGCGTCGACTTCCCGCGGCTCGAGGGGAGCGTCGACCCGGAGGGGCACCCGGTGCTGCAGCAGTGGGAGGACGTCGTCGAGCTCGATCCCCTGGACCGCAAGACCGCGGTGCTGCCGTTCGACCGTCCGCCCGACGTACCGGAGCGCACGTGGCTCGCGCGCAACGAGGACTGGGTCTACCCGATGCACTGCCACGCCGAGCCGTCCCAGACCGCGGCCGGGGGCCTGTACCCGGGCGGCCTCGTGGGCCACTGGGTGCTGGCCGCCCCCGGTCCCCGGCAGGAGACCGAGCACGAGCTGTTCGCCAACCAGGTGGACTTCTCCTCGGGCCAGCCGCGCGAGGGCTCGCCGGACACCCCGTTCCGCCAGCGGCCCGACATCAGCTTCCTCCGGAAGTTCTTCAGCCGGGAGCTGGAGTTCCCCGACGGCAGCGAGCACGAGATGTGGAGCTTCGAGGACGACGACTCGGGGCGCAGCTTCCCGGCGCCGACGATCCGGGTGACCGAGGGGCAGCTGGTGCACGTCACCCTCAAGGCCTCGAAGCGGTCGCACACCATCCACACGCACGGGATCGAGCCGGACCCGTTCAACGACGGGGCCGGGCACTCGTCCTTCGAGGTGTCGGGCGAGTACACCTACCAGTGGCGGCCCAACCCCGGCGTCCCCGGCAACCCGAACTTCGGCGCGGCCGGCTCGTACTTCTACCACTGCCACGTCAACACCGTCCTGCACGTGCAGATGGGCATGGCCGGCGCGCTGGTGGTGGACCCGCTGGTGCACCCGGAGTACCCGGTCCCGGCGGGCGCGCGGCGCTCGTTCGTGGACGGGCCGCTGTACGACGTCGCGACGGAGGCGCTCGTCGCGCCGTACGCGCTCGACCCGCGGTGGCACGAGCTCAACCACGCGGCCGGCCTGTCCGGCGAGGACGTCGGCCTGGACCGCTTCGAGCCCCGGTTCTTCTACCTGCTCGGCGGGCCGCTCGGCCAGCCCCGACCCGAGGTGGACGTCTGGTCGCCGACCCAGCTGCGGATCACCACGCCCGACACCGGACACCCTTCGCTGATCCGGATGCTCAACCTGAACTACTTCCCGAGCCGGGCCCGGTTCACCGACGAGGCCGGCCATCCGGTGGCGATGGCGGAGCTCATCGCCCACGACGGGCGCGAGTTCCGCGACACCCAGAGCGGAGCCGACTTCGCCCCGCTTCTGCGTGACGTCGGCCGTCCGCTGCTGACGCCGGTCGTCGCGTTCGGCGCCGCCGAGCGCTACGACCTGCTCGTGCACGCGCCGCACCCGGGCCGGTACCTGCTCAACGTCGACTTCCTGCACTGGTCGCGACCCGGGGTGCTCGCCACCCGCACCGTCCCGCTCATCGCCGGCTGACCCGGCTCCGCGATGATGGCCGGCGTGACCGGCCCGCTGCGCACGCTCCTGCTGATGGCGGTCGCAGTCGTCGCGGTCTCGCTGTCCGGACCGTTGATGGCGCTGGCGGTCGTGCCGCCGCTGGCCATCGCGTTCTGGCGCAACGCGTTCGCCACGGTCGCGATCGCGCCCGCCGTGGTGGCACGACGAGGCGGCGATCTGCGCGAGCTCACCGGCCGTCGTCTCGGCCTGGTGCTGCTGTCCGGCGTCATGCTCGCGATCCACTTCGCGACCTGGGTGACGTCCCTGACGCTCACGTCCGTGGCGTCCGCGACGGCGATGGTCTGCCTCCAGCTCGCGTGGATCGTGGCGTGGCAGCTGGTCCGGGGCGAGCGCTTCGACGTGCGGGTGCTGGTCGGTCTGGCGCTCGCCTTCGGCGGCGTGCTCGTCGTGACGGGGGTCGACTTCAGCCTGTCGACCGAGGCACTGCTCGGCGACGCGCTCGCCCTCGTCGGTGGTGCCGCCGCCGCGGCGTACACGGTGATCGGCTCGCGGGCCCGCCAGACCGCGAGCACGACGACGTACACCTTCGTCTGCTACGGCTCCTGCGCGCGCCCTGCTCGCGGTCGCCTGCGTGGTGGCCGGCCAGGACCTCGGCGGGTACCCGCTCGAGCAGTGGGGCCTGCTGCTGCTGGTCACGGCCACCGCGCAGCTGCTCGGGCACTCGGTGCTCAACCACCTGCTGGCGACGACGTCGCCGATGTACGTCTCGCTCGCGCTGCTGCTCGAGGTGCCGGGGGCGGCCCTGCTCGCGGGGCTGATCCTCGGCCAGCAGCCGCCGCTCGCCGCGCTGCTGGGGCTCGCGGTGATGGTCGCCGGGATGGCGCTGGTGATCGTCAGCAACCGCGGCCCGGTGCCGGAGGAGGCACCGGTCGGCTGACCCCCGATATCGGTAGCCCGACCGTGACCCATGGACCACGGTCGGGCTACCGACATCGGTGGGGAGGAGGTGACAAAGGCCACCACCGCTGGGCCTCCCCGCGGGTGTCGTGCGCTGGTTACGCTCCCCGGCATGAGCTCCCAGACCGTCCCGCTGCGCTCCCGCCGCTCCTGCCACGCCGTACCCGGGTCGAACCCGCGGTTCCTGGAGAAGGCGCAGGGGCTCGACTCCGACCAGGTGTTCCTCGACATCGAGGACTCGGTCGCGCCGCTCGCGAAGCCGGACGCGCGCAAGAACATCGTCGAGGTGCTCAACACCGGCGACTGGGGCGACGAAGGTGCGCACCGTCCGGGTCAACGACTGGACGACGCAGTGGACCTACAAGGACGTCATCGAGGTCGTCGAGGGCGCCGGCGCGAACCTCGACTGCATCATGCTGCCGAAGGTGCAGACCGCCGAGCAGGTCGTCGCGCTCGACGTGCTGCTCACCCAGATCGAGACCACGATGGGCTACGAGGTCGGCCGGATCGGCATCGAGGCGCAGATCGAGAACGCCCTCGGCCTGATCAACGTCGACGCGATCGCCACCGCCTCGCCGCGGGTGGAGACGATCATCTTCGGCCCGGCCGACTTCATGGCGTCGATCAACATGAAGAGCCTCGTGGTCGGCGAGCAGCCGCCCGGGTACGACGTCGGCGACGCCTACCACTACATCCTGATGCGGATCCTGATGGCGGCCCGGGCGCACGACAAGCAGGCCATCGACGGGCCGTACCTGCAGATCAAGGACCTCGACGGGTTCAAGCGGGTCGCCGGCCGCTCGGCCGCGCTCGGCTTCGACGGCAAGTGGACGCTGCACCCGGACCAGATCGCGGCCGCCAACGAGGTGTACTCAGCCCGCTGCAGGCCGACTACGACCACGCCGAGAACATCCTCGACGCCTACGACTACTACACGTCGGAGCAGGGCGGCGCGCAAGGGCGCGGTGATGCTCGGCGACGAGATGATCGACGAGGCGTCCCGCAAGATGGCGCTGGTCGTCTCCGCCAAGGGCCGCGCCGCCGGCATGGAGCGCACCGACGTGTGGAGCCCGCCGGAGTCGTGACGCGTGTGCGGGGGGTGGATTACCACGGTCCCGTGGTAATCGTCCGTTCCCCGGGGAGAACTCACCACGGGAACGGGGAGATCGCCTGGGGAAGCACCGCGGCGACACCCGCCGGACGCCACTACGTCGACCGTTAGCATGAGCGCCGTGACGAGCCCGGTGACCGACGTGCGCGTCGACGACGAGGGGATCTTCGCCCGCACCGAGGACGAGCTGGTCCTCGACGTGCTCTTCGACGAGCGCCGCATCTGGTCGTTCTGGCTGCTCCGCGACGGCGAGCCGCGCGACGGCGGCGCAGCTTCGTCGGCGTGGCCGCCGGCGCTGCGCCGCTTCCTCAACGGCACGACCCGGCTGCAGGTCGTCGAGCACGTCGACCGGCACGTCGTGTACGACGAGGAGGTCCGCCTCGGCGACGCGGCGACCAGCGGATCGCCGTCGTCAACGAGCGCGGCCTGCCGCTCGGCATCGACAAGAGCCTCCGGCTCGCCCAGACCTTCGACACCCGCAGCGCCGAGCACGTCGCCCCGCTGCTGGACTCGATCGAGGAGGTGCTCGGGCGCGCTGCGCAAGGCCGGGCATCGAGCGCGTTCCCGCCTACGGCACGCTGCTCGGCGCGGTCCGCGGCGGCCAGCTGATCGGCCACGACAGCGACGCCGACCTCGGCTACGTCAGCGAGCACACGCCACCCCGTCGACGTGGTCCGCGAGTCGTTCGACGCTGCAGCGCGCGCTGGCCGACATGGGCTACCGGATCACCCGCTACAGCGGCGCCGCCTTCAAGGTCGACGTCATCGAGGCGGACGGCTCGGTGCGCGGCCTCGACGTCTTCGGCGGCTTCCTGCTCGACGGCACACCTGCACCTGATGGGCGAGATCCGCACGCCGTTCGAGCGAGGACTGGATCTTCCCGCTCGGCACCACCACCCTCGAGGGCCGCGAGCTGCCGGCCCCGGCGGACACCGACCGGTTCCTCACCGCGACCTACGGCCCGAGCTGGCGGGTCCCCGACCCGGCGTACGACTTCGAGACGCCCGAGTCGACCCACCGCCGGCTCAACGGCTGGTTCCGGGGCACCCGGGTCAAGCGCGAGGAGTGGGACCGCGCCTACTCCACGAGCAACCTGCCGAGGGCGAGCTCGACCAGGAGCCGTCCGCCCTTCGCCCGCTGGGTACGCCGCACAGCAGGGCGGCGTCCCCGAGCAGGTCGTCGACCTCGGCTGCGGCCGCGGCGCGGACGCGCTGCTGGTTCGCCCGCGCAGGGCGCGGCCGGGTCCTCGGGCTCGACTACGTCACCGCGCGGCAGCGACGCGGCCGCGCAGATCGCGGCGGCCGAGGGCCTCCCGGTCGAGTACCGCGCCGATCAACCTGCTGCGAGCTCCGCTCGGTGCTCGGCCGAGGGCGCCCGGCTCGCCCACGAGCCGGGCCCCCGCGTCGTCACCGCGCGGCACCTCGCCGACGCCACCGACAAGGTGGGCCGCCGCAACCTCTGGCGCGCCGCCGAGATGATGCTGCGCGGCGGCGGCCGGCTCTACCTCGAGTTCCTCGTCACCCGTGGCGAGGAGCGACCCGTTCGCCCGCCAGCACCACCTGCGCACGCTGCTACGTCGACGCTGGTCGAGGCAGAGCTGCGGGCCAGGGGGGCGACGGTCGTGTCGCGCAAGGTCATCCGGCGACGACGAGACGGGTCGTCGGATCTGTCGAATGGTGGTCGAATGGCAGCGATGAAGCACGACTGAAGGCCAAGCGCCGCAGCGGCGGCCGAGCCGGGTCGGCCCGCCTGGGTGGACGGAGCCGAGCTCGACGCGCTGCGCGACCGGGTGGCCGTGCTCGAGGACGAGGTGCAGGAGTGCCGTCAGCTCAACCTGCGGCTCGCCGAGCTCACCGACGTCGTCCAGGAGCTGCTGCTCCCCGTCGCCCAGCGCGACGAGGCCCGGGTCGCCGAGGTCATGGAGCGCTACAGCAAGGGGCTCGTGAGGCCGCCGTGGCGACGCACCGTCTTCCTCCACATCGGCCTGCCCAAGACCGGCACGACGTACCTCCAGACGATCCTCTGGAACAACCGCGCCGAGCTGCGCCGACAGGGCGTGCTGCTGCCCGGGCTTCGGCCCGCGCCAGCACCTGTGGGCCAGCGGCGTGGTCCGCGAGGAGCCGCACCTGGAGAACCGGCACGCCGACGCGCCGCGGGCCTGGGCACGCGCTGACGCGCGAGGCCAACGCCTGGCACGGGCACGGCCGTCGATCAGCCACGAGTTCTTCGCCGGCGCCATCGCCGGAGCAGGCATCGCGTGCGGTGGCGGCTCTCGGCGACGCCGAGGTGCACGTCGTGCGTCACCGCCCGCGACATCGCTCGAGCCTGGTCACCGCGCGCTGGCAGGAGTACGTCAAGAACGGCGCGACCACGCCGATCGACGAGCTACCCGGAGAGCGAGGACGACCAGCCCGCACGACGCCTGGGACTGGGGCTCGATGGACGTCGCCGACGTGCTCCGGCGCTGGGGCGCTGCGCGTGCCGCCCGAGCGGGTGCACGTGCTGACGCTGCCCGAAGCCGACCGAGCCACGCGAGACGCTCTGGCTGCGGTTCGCCGACGCTGCTCGGGATCGACCCGACTCGGTGCGACGCGAGCGGGTCCGAGGCCAACGAGTCCCTCGGCGTCGTCGAGGTCGAGCTGCTGCGCCGGGTCAACGCCGACCTCGAGGGCTTCCGCCGGCCGGTCGACCGCGGCGTGTGGATCCGCGGGTACCTCGCCCAGGGCAAGCTCGTCCCTCGCAAGGGCGAGAAGTTCTGGCCGTCGCCGGACCGGGTCGAGGAGCTGCGGGCCCGAGGCGACCGGGCCGTCGACGCGATCGTCGCCGGTGGTTACGACGTGATCGGCGACGTCGAGGACCTGCGCACCCCGTCCGACGTACCGCCGCGGCGGCACCCCGACTCGGTCACCGACGCCGAGCTCGTGGAGGCGGCCTCGGCCACGATCGCGGCGATGCTCACCGACGTACGACGGCTGACCAACGAACGGCGAAGGCACCTCCCGCGGCGCAGCCTTGTGAGAAAGGCCGCAGGACGCGCGCGCGGTTTGTGGCACCGTTCACAGACCCGCTGAGCGCTCGCGGGCCATACTCGGGCATCCGGTGATCGAGACCGCGGCACCCGGTGATCGAGACCCGGCACCCGGTGATCGAGACCCGGCACCCGTGATCGACCCGGCACCCGGTGATCGAGCCCGTCGAGATCCCGTCGTTCGTCCACGAACCGAGAGGACCCAGCCATGGGGCGCCTGTGTGAGACCGAGGGCCTGACCGACATCCAGGAGGAGATCCTCAAGACCGTCCGCGTGTTCGTGGAGGAGAAGATCCTCCCGGTGGCCGGTGCGCTCGAGGCGAAGGACGAGTACCCCACCGAGATCGTGGAGGGGCTCAAGGAGCTCGGCCTGTTCGGCCTGATGATCCCCGAGGAGTACGGCGGGCTGGGGGAGTCGCTGCTCACCTACGCGCTCTGCGTGGAGGAGATCGCCCGCGGCTGGATGAGCGTCTCCGGGGTCATCAACACGCACTTCATCGTGGCCTACATGCTGCTCCAGCACGGCACCGAGGAGCAGAAGCAGAAGTACCTGCCGCGGATGGCGACCGGCGAGGTGCGCGGCGCGTTCTCGATGTCCGAGCCGAGCCTGGGCTCCGACGTCGCGGCGATCAAGACCAAGGCGGTGCGGGTCGCGACGGGCTCGACCGCCGATGAGGGTGAATACGTCATCGACGGGCAGAAGATGTGGCTGACCAACGGCGGCTCGTCGAACCTCGTCGCGGTGCTGGTCAAGACCGACGAGGGCCACGACGACTCGGTCTCGGTCTACAAGCGGATGACGACGTTCCTGGTGGAGAAGGAGCCCGGCTTCGGCGAGACCGCCCAGGGGGTCACCGTCCCGGGCAAGATCGAGAAGATGGGCTACAAGGGCGTCGACACGACCGAGATGGTGCTCGAGGGGCACCGGATCTCCGCCGACCAGATCCTGGGTGGGGAACCCGGCAAGGGCTTCTACCAGATGATGGACGGCGTCGAGGTCGGCCGGGTCAACGTCGCGGCGCGGGCCTGCGGAATCGCCAACCGGGCCTTCGAGCTGGCCGTCGCCTACGCCCAGCAGCGGGAGACGTTCGGCAAGCCGATCGCCCAGCACCAGGCCATCCTGTTCCGGATCGCCGAGATGGCGACGAAGGTGGAGACGGCGCACGCCATGATGGTGCGTGCGGCTCGCATGAAGGACCGCGGCGAGCGCAACGACGTCGAGGCCGGGATGGCCAAGATGCTGGCCAGCGAGTACTGCAACGAGGTCGTCGAGGACTCGTTCCGCATCCACGGTGGCTACGGGTACTCCAAGGAGTACGAGATCGAACGGCTCTACCGGGAGGCGGCGTTCATGCTGATCGGCGAGGGCACCACCGACATCCAGAAGATGATCATCGGGCGCCGGCTGCTCGAGGACTACAAGCTGCGCTGAACGACGACGCGACCGTGGTCGCTCCTCCGTTGCAGGGGGAGCGACCGCGGTCGCATCAGGTCTGGGTCAGGCGGTGACCCGGTCGGTCGGCGCCCACTGCACCGGCACGAGCTGGATGGCCTCCATGGCCTCCATCGCGTGCGCGAGCCGACGCGCGGCCTCGGGGTCGACGGTGACGGCCACTTCGGCGCCCCGTTCGAACGCCCGCCGCGCGAGGCTCGTGCAGCCGAGCTGCGCCGCGGCCTGGCCGACCGACTCGAACGCCTCGAGCTGCTCGTCCGGCGCCCAGGACCCACCGCCGGCGAGCCGGAAGGCGTGCGTGACCAGCGCCGTGCTGCGGGCGTCGTACCCGTTGTCGACGGCCACGGCTGCGGCGTCGAGCAGTGCCCGAAGCGCCTCGGCCGGCTCACCGGCGAGCGTCCACTGGAGGGCGCGTTCCTCGGCGCCGAGCCGGGACGAAGCGGCCAGGCTCCGGTGCAGCTGTCGGCGGTCCGCCGGACGCAGCCAGCTCTCGGCCGCGTCCCGCACCAGTGGGTGGCGGAACTCGTAGCCGTGCTCGCCGACCTGGAGCACCTGCGCGTCGACGAGGCGATCCAGGTGCTCCTGGAGGTCGCACAGGTCGACGGTGCGACCGAGGTCGGACATCACCGCGGCCAGCCGGGTCGTGCTCGCGGGCGCCTGCAGGACTGCCAGCATCGCCGCGAGCTCCGCTGCCGCAGAGGGCAGGTGGTGCAAGGGCGCCCAGCTGCCGGTGCCGGTGCCGTACGGTGCGGTCCCGTCGGCCCCGGTGACGATGAGACCGCGGGCGGAGCTCAGGATCCGTCCCTCGGCGAGCCACTGCTGGAGACCGGCGGTCGCCCGCGCGAAGAGTCCGTCGGACACCGCGTGGAGCTCGTGGACGAGATCGTCGGCGACGTCGCCGCCGAGCATGCTGCTCGCGAGCGTCTCCAGCTCCTCGGGGTCCAGGGGCCCCACCTCGTGCTCGGAGATGGCCACGCCGTTGCGGACCAGCGCGTGCATCCGCGACAGCACGTCGAAGGACACCGGTGCGATGGCGACCGCGCGGCGGTGCCGCAACGAGGCCAGGCTCTCGGTCACCTGCTCCAGGCGGTGCCAGCTGAGCTCGTCGACGCAAGGCATCGTGACCAGGACCGGTCGACCGTCGTCGCGGCTCGACAGCACGGGCAGCAGGTCGCTCGGCTCCAGCCGGATGACCTGCCAGCCCTGCTCGGACAGTCGTTGTGACATCGCCACGATGACCTCGCACCGACCGGAGCCGGTCTGTCCGCGTACGCCGACGAAGTGCGCGCTGTCGCGCCGTACTGCCGTGGTGACGGTGCGCTCCATGGCCGCGACGGCCGACTCCGGAGGCGCCACCGCAGTGAACGCACGCGGTGCCGGTGCGCCGGTGAGCAGCTGGAGGTGGACCGCCTGGGTCAGCGGCGACGGGTCGACGCCGAGCTCCTTCGCGAGCAGCCGTCGGCACCGGTCGAAGACCCTGAGTGCGCGGTCGGTCTCGCCGAGGCCGGCGTACGCCGACATCAACAGCCGGTGCGGCCGCTCGGCCATCCCGTCCGCCCGCAGTGCACGAGTCGCCAGGTCCTCGGCATCGCGGAACCAGCCGAGCGTGAGGGCGCTCTCGGCGGCCTCGGTCAGCAGGTCACGACGAAGCGACGCGAGGTTCTCCCGCGCCTCGGAGACCCAGGTCTCCTCGCCGGCGACGTGGCAGTCGAGGTCGCCGACGTACAGCGCCTCTGCCTCACGTGCGATCCGGACGACCTGCGGGTGGTGCCCGCTGCGGGCGTGCGCCCGACCCTCATGCGCCAGCACCGTAAAGGCTTCTGCGTCGATCCAGGCGTTGTTCAACGCCAGACCGTCGAAGCCGCGCTCGATGCAGTCGACGCCGAGGGTGCGGCGGATCTGCGACGCGGCCGTGCGAAGACTGGCCCGAGCCTTCGTCTCCTCGACCGATGGCCACAGGCTGTCGAGCAGCGTGTCGACGCGGACCGGCCGTCCCCCCGCCAGTGCGAGCAGTCGCACCAGGTCGGCCGTCTTCCCCGTCCGCCACTCGGTGTTGTCAACGATGCTGCCGTCGGGACGACGTACTCGTAGACGCCCCAAAATTCGAATCTCGATGCAGCTCCCCATGCTGCGCCCCGCCCCTTCATTTCCCGTCCTTCCCCCGGATCCCCGTTCGAGGAGGAAGTGCTGCAACCTTGCTGCCCGGTCGCTGACAAATGAAGAGACTTTCGGCTTTTTGATACCGATGCGGGCCAAGGATCCTCCGATCGCACCAGAAACCATGGTGCGTTTGGACGCGGTCGGACCATTCGCTCCCCCCACAGATGAGGGGGTGAGGCTTTTGCGATCTCTTTACGTCGTGGTCGCACCCTGCAACGCAAAGCCCACCAGACAACCAAAGGGGAGCGGTGAGGGCATTGCGTGAAAAGAACAGAATGGTTGACCGAGCCAGGTGCGGACTGGCTCTGACAGCAGTAGGAGCAATCGCGGTAACGGGACTCAGCCTTGCGCCGACCGCAACAGCGACACCCGGGCCAGCTGGAATCGCTCCCGGCATCAACATCTCGGTGTTCCACAACATCGACATGGTCGGAACGTTCGGGTGGCCGGTCGGCGCAACAGTCAAGGTCGACGTGCTTCGCAACAACGTTTTGATCGGGACCTCGACCGGACAGACGTTCGACGCGGAGGCGGACGGCGGTGCGCTTGAGGTCAATCACGGGCCGCTCGGCGCGCCTCTTCCCGGCGACTGTTGGACGGGGACCACGCCCGACATCCTTCCCGGTGACCTGATCCGCGTCACCGGACCGGGCAGCGTCAACGAGGTGATCGTCGACAACATCGACCTTGTCGGACCGGCCACGCCGGGTGTGGCGACCGACGGTGTCGAGGTGGTCGAGGTGCGAGGTGTCGCACAGACAGCCGCGGGCGTCCCGATCCCGCCGGGAGACCTCGACTCGGGAGAGTTCCGCACTGTGTTGCCTGGCGGGCAGTACCGGGCGAACCCGGACGCCACCATCGCGGACCCGAGCTCGACGGTTCCCGGCGCGTTCGTCATGCAGTATCGGTCGCCGTACACGGGCTTTAGGAACGACGGGAACGCGACGCTCGAACAGCGCAGGGACGCGCTGCTGACCACGGACGGACACATGACCGGTTTCGGGCATGCCGCGCCGCTGCCCGACGAGGCGATGCTGGTCGAGGGATTCGAGGACGCCACGACGCCCGCGCCCGGCTGCGAAGGCTCACCGATGGCACGGGACGCGGTGACGGCCACCAACCACGAAAGGCTGAACGTGGCGGCCATGGCCGTGGGCGGGAACCTGGAGATCAGCGGCGTGTCCTTCGACGCCACCGCCGTCTCAGTCGCGGTCGGGGGACTAGCCGCCGACAACGAGGCCATCGCCGATCCTGACCCTGTGGGCGGGCCACAGACCTGGACCGCATCAGTCCCGATGAGCCAGGTCGCAACGCTTCCGGACGGAAACGTGACGGTCTCCATGTCGTCTACGCGGGGCGGCACCGTGCTACCCGGCGCGTCCATGTCGCTCGCCAAGGACGTCGTGGCTCCGGGTGCACCGGCGATCTCACCGAATGGCGGTGCAATCGCGGGTGTCACCCCGGTATCACTTTCGGGCGACGATGAGCTGCGCTACACCGTGGGCAACGGCAGCCAGACCGCTCCGACGGCATCGAGTGGGCTCGTGTTCAATGCCCAGTTCAGTGTCCTGCCCGGCCAGACGGTGAAGGCGATCGCCGTCGACGCGGCAGGCAACGAGAGCAGTGTGGCTACCGCCGCGTTCACTCCGGGCACGCGACGCCTCCCGTGGTGACGCCTCCGGTGGTGAGGCCCCCGGTGGTGACACCGCCGGTCGTGACGCCACCTGGTGGCGGGTCGGCGGCGATCATCGCGCTGGCTCCCGGCATCGCCAACGCGAAGTCCGGCAAGCCCGGTGGCAACGACACGGCGACTGCCAAGTGGCGTGCGCCGCTGGCCAACGGTGCGGTGGTCGACGGCTACGAGGTTCGCGCGCTGAAGATGCGTCCTGGCAGGTCGGCGAAGACCCGTCCCGCGGTCGTGGTCGAGGACCGGGACGCGAAGAAGCTGCGGATGTCGCTGCCGGCTGGCAAGTACCGGTTCCAGGTGCGCGCCGTCGGCCCCGCGGGAAAGAGCCCGTGGTCTGAGCGCTCCAACCAGGTCAGGTCGCGATAGGAACCTAGCCGCTCGCCTGACGCCGCCGTCGATCCCAGGATCGGCGGCGGCGTCGTGTCGTCCGGGTGGTGCGTCGCTCCTTGCGGCTTTTGCGCTGCCTTGACGATCCGGTTGCACCCTCCTCGCAGGGGCAAGGGAAGTTCGATGGGAGCACCGGGGATGGGGACATGGGGAGGCGCGCGCAGGCGCGCCAAGTGGGGAGTAGCGGTCACAGCGGTGACGGCGATGGCGGCGAGCATGCTCGCCTATCCCGTGGAGGCGGCGGTCGGTCCGACGCGCAGCATCACGGTCAGTCCGGCCGACTCGATCGTGGTCGTGGAGGGTCTCAACCACGCCGACACCTACACGATCACGGTCGTGCGCGACGATGTCGCGGTCGGGAGCGCCACGGGAAGTCCGACGACGTTCGGCGTCTTCGGGGCGCTCGAGCTCAACCACGAGGGCGAGGCGGCCGGCACGTTCTGCTGGAACGGCGTCACCCCGCGCATCCAGGCGGACGACGAGGTTCATGTCACTGGCCCCGGGGTCGCGGACTCCACGACGGTCCAGCACGTCACCGTTGCGGGCAACCCCGAACCGTTGGGCGACAACGCCTTCACGGTGACCGGCACGCTGGGCGAGGGCCTGGACCTGGGCAACCTGGACGTCTTCGTGCGGTTGGACCTGACGCCAGCGACACCCGGTGATGACGATGACGATGACGACTCCGAGATCGAGGACCTGGACGACGACTCGGGCGACTGGCGCGCCAGCAGCTCCGACCCGGGCAACACCCTGGTGCTCGGCGACGACGGCACCACCTGGGCCGCCACCTTCACGATGGGCGACGGAGACGAGGACACTGCTCCCGTGACGCCCGAGGTGCTGGTCGCAGCGGCGAACCCGCGTGTCCTCGAGGCGACGTACAGCGTCGGCACGCCACCGCCGGGGGAGGACCACGGCGGCAACGAGAACACGACCGCGACCGTCGGGGCCGAACCGCTGCCTGAGGGCTGCCCGGCCCGCGACAGCTCGGCCATCGGTCACGTCTCACCGTCGGTGATCAACATCGCCAACCAGGGCTCGGACCTGACGGTGTCCGGTGTGTCAGAGGCAACGTCAGTGACGGTGGACGTGACCGACACCGACGCGGACGTCGACGACTCGATGACAACCACGGTCGACGTCGGGACCAACGGCACGTGGACCGCCACCTTCCCGGGCCCGCTCGCGACGCTCGAAGGAGACCTCGAGGTCACCGCCGCGCACAGCGGCGGCCAGGGCAGCGTCGGGGCCAACACGAGGCACGTGCTCCGCGACACCGTCGCACCGGACGAGCCGCAGTCCTTCCCCGGCAGCAGCAGCTTCTTCGGTTCGATCCAGGTGCTCCTGGCCGGCACCGATCAGATCCGCTACACCGAGGGCGACGGCAGCCAGCCCGCGCCGACTGCGACCACCGGCAGGCGCTACACCGGGACGATCCTGCTCGCGCAGACCACCGTGATCAAGGCGGTCACGGTGGATGCGGCCGGGAACGTCAGTCCGGTGCTGACCCGCACCTTCACGCGCAACGTGCCGACGGTGCCGACGGTGCCGACCGTGCCGACAGGGCCGTCGGGTCCGGCCGTGAACCCGCAGGTCCCGCCACCGCCGGACACGGGAGCGGCGACGATCCTGCCCCTCGCTCCGGGGATCGCGAAGGCGAAGTCGGGCAAGCGCGGGGGCAAGGACACGGCGACCATCCGCTGGCGGGTCCCGCTGGCCAACGGAGCCGTGGTCGACGGCTACCAGGTTCGCGCGCTGAAGATCCGGCCCGGTCGCTCGGCGAGGGTCCGCGCAGTCGAGTCCGTCGAGTCGGACGTGACGAGGCTCAAGATGGCGCTGCGGTCCGGCAAGTACCGGTTCCAGGTGCGAGCCGTCAGCGCAGCCGGCACGAGCCCGTGGTCCGAGCGGTCCGCGAAGGTCACGTCGCGCTAGCAGAGGGAGGCCGGCCGGGTGAGGGGACCCGGCTGGCATCCTTCCGGCATGGAGCAGCACGAGACCTTCAGCCGCCAGGCCCAGGCCTGCGCGGAGCTGGGCTCGCCGATGTACGCCGAGCTGCTCGCCCTTGCCGCGGCCGACCTCCGGGCGGGCGGTGAGGTCGGCCGGGTGCTGGCCGGCCACGAGGACGACCCCGGCCCCTCGGCGCTCGCGCTACGGCTGCTCGGCAGTGTGCACCGGCTGGTCCTCACCTCGACGGGCTCGGTGACCGGTGCGGCCGGGGAGCTGGCGGCGTACTACCCGAGCGTCGGGGGCACCTGGTCCGTCGACGGGGGATGGGAGGCGTTCCTGCGGTTGCTGGCTGAACAGCCGGAGTCGGTGCGGGAGTGGCTCGACCGCCCGCCACAGACCAACGAGGTCGGTCGCGCGAGCGCCCTGATGGGCGGCCTGCTGCACATCGGTCAACGGTTCCGCCAGCCCGTGCGGCTCTTCGAGATCGGCTCGTCGGGCGGTCTGAACCTGCTGGCCGACCGGTTCGCCTACGTCGACGAGGACGGCACCCTCTACGGCGACGCCGCCTCGCCGGTGCGCCTCGACGTTGCATGGCAGGGCCGGCCCGTTCCGCCGTGGCCAGAGCTCGACATCGTCGAGCGGGTCGGCAGCGACGTCATGCCCGTCGACGCGCGTACGACGCAGGGCCGGCTCGTCCTCACGGCGTACGTCTGGCCCGACCAGACCCACCGGCTGGACCGGCTGCGCGGCGCCCTCGACCTGGCCCAGCACACCCCCGTGGAGGTACGCCGGGAGGGCGCCGCACGCTTCGTCAGCGGCATCGACCTGCGCCCCGGCGCCACCACCGTGCTGTGGCACAGCGTCATGTGGCAGTACCTCGACCGCGCCGAGCAGGACGCCGTCACCGCCCGCATCGAGGCCTTGGGAGCGGAGGCCACCGACGAGGCGCCGTTCGCCCATCTGTTCCTCGAACCCATGCGCCGGACCCCCGACGGTCCGCACGAGTTCCTGGTGGTGCTCGAGCTGTGGCCGACGGGCGAGCGGAAGGTGCTGGGCAGCTCCTCCGGCCACGGTCTCCCGACCGTCTGGGACTAGGACGTCTCCCCAACCGCGAAACCCTCTCGACCCTGCGTCGGGGCTCGTGCAAGGGTGGACGGGTCCGCTGAATGCAACGCACCCGGAGGAGCACCCATGGCTGACTCGAACGGCAACGAGGACCTCAAGGCGAAGATGCGCGAGGCGCTCGAGCGCAAGCAGGCGCACCTGCACCCCGACGACTCGGCCGACTCGAAGGGCAAGGCCCACGGTCCGGAGGTCACCGGTGGCGCGGCCCCGAAGATGCACCGCCGCAAGGCCGGCGGGGGCGGTTCCTGAGGAGGGTGAGGGACGAGCCCGTCTCGAAGGGCGGGGCCTGAGCGTCAACCGTGACGTAGGGACGGACGGAAGACCCGATACGCCACAACGCCGAAGACCAGCGAGGCGAGCGAGAGCAGGAGAACCGTCGCAGCAGACGCGTGGGGATCGTCGCGCACCAGCATGACGACCGCCATCGCCGCGACGGACGGTGGCACGAGCGCGTACCAGCCGAGCACCGCATGGACCGCACGGTCCGCCCACGGCTTCGCGGTGATCGCGCCCACAGCCGCGGCGGCGGTCACGGGTACGACGACGCCGAGGTCGAGCAGGAAGATCGACCAGAAGAACGTCCGGGAAGACGCGAACTCCGAATCGATCGCGGCGCCGGTCCACGCCCCGACCAGCCCGCCGGCGTACCGCAGCAGCACGAACGCCGCGAAGCCCAGCAGCAGCGCACCGCGGACCCGGAGCTGCCGAGCGGTCGCTGCGGGCGGCGGAACCGCAGCGGACAGGCACCAGGCCCACAGCGCGAGCGCCCCGGACGACGTGACCATCACGAGGTGGAAGAGCACGGTCAGCGAGTAGTGGTCGTACTCCGGTCCGAGGACGTACTGCACGAACATGTACGTCGTGTACGCCGCCGGTCCGATCGCCAGCAGCGGCCCGCCGGGGCGTCCGTGCAGGGTCAGCAGCGCGGCCGTGACGAGGACCGGTACGACCAGGAGCACCGTCACGATCTCCAGGCCCCACAGCTGGTTGTCGATGGTGTCCGGGAAGTCGTAGCGGATGAGACCGGCCCCCAGCGGTCCGAGGACGGTGTTCAGCCCCAGCAGCCCGGCGAGGGACAGCAGGAGGAGACCGAACGCGGTCGACGAGGCGGTCGTCGGGGGTGTCGTCAAACGGCCCGCGCTGGTGGTCACGGTCCCTCCTGCTGTCGCCTCCACTGTGTGCCGGGGATCGGGTGCGGACGAGGGGCGTTGGTCCCTTGCCGGCCGGGACGTCCGTGAGGTTTCCCACGCGGGCGTGCCCTCCCGCAACCGGCGGGCGTTGGGCAGGATGACTGCTGTCGAGACAGTGATGAGTGGTCTCGACAAGCTCGACCACCCGGGACAGCTCGACCACCCGGGAACAGCTCGACCACCCGGGGACAGCTCGACCACCCGGGACAGCTCGACCATCGATGGATGGAGAGCAGATGCAGTTCGGCCGCAGCTACGAGGAGTTCGAGGTCGGTGCGACGTACAAGCACTGGCCCGGCAAGACGGTCACGGAGTACGACGACCACCTGTTCTGCCTGCTCACCATGAACCACCACCCGCTGCACCTGGACGCCAGCTATGCGGAGAAGACCACCCAGTTCGGCCGGAACGTGGTGGTCGGCAACTACGTGTACTCGCTGCTGCTCGGCATGAGCGTGCCCGACGTCAGCGGCAAGGCCATCGCCAACCTCGAGATCGAGTCGTTGCGGCACGTGGCACCCACGTTCCACGGCGACACGATCTACGGCGAGACGACCGTGCTCGACAAGTGGGAGTCGAAGTCCAAGGACGACCGCGGCGTGGTGCACGTCGAGACGATCGGCTACAACCAGGACGGCAAGGTCGTGTGCATCTTCCGGCGCAAGGTGATGGTGCCGAAGGACAGCTACCTGCACGACCGCGGCGGCGAGCAGCCGGCCCGACCGGTTCCGCAGCCCGACAAGAACTGGTCCGGCAGCCCCGACGCGCAGGGCTGAAACCCCGCGATCACAGGGCATTTCACGCACGTGTGACGCTGCCGGACCATGCTCTGCGGCATGGGGTGGGAAAACTCTCGGCGCATTCTTGCGCGGCTTCTGGCACCGGTGGCGGCGTTGTTCGTCGTCGTGGTGATGATGCCGACTGCTGCGTCCGCACACACAGATCTGTTGTCCAGCAACCCGTCGGACGGGTCCGTGATGGACTTCGTGCCCGACCACGTCGTGCTCGAGTTCGTGGAGCCGGTCGGGGTCGACGCCGACTCCGTACAGGTCATCGGGCCGGATGGTGAGGACCGCGCCATCGGCGTCCTCGGGTCTGACACCGGGCGCCTCGTCTCCGTGGCCATGGATCCGAACGAGAAGCAGGGCAGCTGGCAGGTGCGCTACCGCGTGCTCGGCCTCGACGGTCACGTCGTCTCCGGGCGCGTGGACTTCAGCGTCGGTGAGGCGTCGCCCGCGCTCGGCGGGCTGGAGCTGACCCCGCTGGCGGCCGGCGCCCTGATCGTGCTGGTCGCGGCGGGCGGCTACCTGCTGATGGCGCCGCGGCTGGCCCGGGACCTGGAGGGCGTGCGATGAGCGTCCTCAGTCCCAGCGCTCCCGCCCTGCGCACGCTGGCACCGGCCCGGACACCGGCGATCATCCTTGCCGTCGTCGCCGCGATCACGACGGTGAGCGCCTCGCTCACCGACCCGTCGCACGGCGCGGACAGCCCGCTTCTGCTGGTGCTCCTCGCGGTGCGTACGACGACCACGATGGCGGCGCTGGGGACGATCGGGTCGATCGTCGTACTCCTCTGCCTGCCTGACGGTCCGGCCTCGCCGGCGGCGCCCGCCGTGATGCGTTCCGCAGCGGCGTGGGCCGGCTGGTGGACACTCCTGCTCACGGGGACGTTCGCCGCGGAGGCGCTCGACCCGGCCACCGCGGTGGCGCACGGCGGCGTCGGCCCGGACGCGGGAGACCTGGACACCCGGCTGCGGTGGCTGGTCGTGGGCGTGGTGCTCGCGGCGGCGACGCGCATCCTGGCGCGGTCGGTCCGCGGCGTCGTCGATGCGTGGATCCTGCTCGCGGTGGCCGCCTCGGGGCTGATTCCCGCGACGGTGACCGGCCACGCCGCGGGTGGTGGCTCGTTCTGGCTGGTCGTAGGTGTGCTGCTGCTGCACGTCCTGTCGGTCTGCGTGTGGCTGGGGGCCCTGCTCGGACTGGTGACGCACGCACGTGGTCTGTGGACCACCGGAGTGGGGACGGCAACGGTGGCGCGGTTCAGCCGCGTCGCGCTCGTCTGCTACGTCGGAGTCGCCGCTTCGGGGGTGGCAACCGTGTTCGTCCAGAGCACGTGGGCCGAGCTGTTCGAGGCTCCGGCGCATTTGGTCCTGCTTGCGGCGAAGGTGGGGATTCTCGTCGTTCTCGGGTTCGCCGGCTACGTGCAGCGTCGAGCCGTGCTGCCGCACCTGGCGCGTCGCGGCCCGCTGCTGCTGGTGCTGGTGGCGGCCGGCGAGCTGGTGCTGATGGCGACCGCGATGGGGCTCGCGGTCACCCTCACTCACACGGCCTAGTCCACACGCAGACGGCACCTTTACTGTTTGCGCTTCTTTCACGCGGTGCTGTGACCGTGTGAAGCACCTTGGGGACTCGAGGGGGGTCTTTCTCATGGATATTTCGCGTCGAAACGTGCTGCAGCTTGGAGGGCTGGGCGCGCTCGCCGTAGGCGGCATGACGCTGCCGTTGAGCAACGCCGTGGTGGCCAAGTCGGCCTCCGCGCTGGACGAGTCGTTGCTACCCACGCCGTACCGGCGACAGTTCGCCATCCCGCCCGTGCTCAACCCGAGCGAGACCGGCGAGGACGAGTTCGGAAGGTACGCGACGTACATCATCAACGAGCAGCCGGCGGTGGCACAGGTGCTGCCGTCGGGCCAGATGATGCACGGCTTCGGCTACAACGGGTCCATCCCCGGGCCGACCCTGCACGTCGGAGCGCGGCGTCCGGGTGGTCGCCAAGGTGCGCAACCGGCTGCCGGAGACGCACCCGGTCTTCGGGCACCGGTTCGGCACGTCGACGCACCTGCACGGCAACCCGTCGCTCCCGGAGTACGACGGCTACGCCAGCGACCTCACGTTGCCCGGCAACAGCAAGATCTACCAGTGGCCGACGGTGAACACGAGCGCACGGACGCTGTGGTACCACGACCACGGCGTGCACCACACGGCCGAGAACGTCTACTCGGGCTGTTCGGTCAGTACCACGTGCACGACGCCATCGAGCGGGCGCTGCTGCCGACGCAGTCGCCGTTCGACGTGCCGCTGATCGTCGGCGACGTGATGTTCAACGCCGACGGCAGCCTCGGGTACGACGACCGCGAGCACTCGGGCCTGTGGGGCGACGTCATCCTGGTCAACGGCGTGCCGTGGCCGGTCATGCGCGTGCAGCGCCGGGTCTACCGGTTCCGGATGCTCAACGCGTCGATCTCGCGGTCCTACCAGCCCACGCTGTTCCCGGGCGGCTCGGTGCACATGGTCGGCACCGACGCCGGCATGATGCCGCGCTCGCGGGAGGTCACGACGTGGCGGCACGGCTCAGCGGAGCGCTACGAGTTCCTGATCGACTTCCGCAACTACGCGGCCGGGCAGCGGGTCGAGCTGCGCAACCTCAGCAACGAGAACAACCGCGACTTCGACAACACCGACAAGATCATGGCGTTCGACGTCACCGACGACCCGGTAGACGTCGGCGACCCCACCTGGAACGTCATCCCGGACACGCTGCACACCCACGACGTCATGACGCTCACCCGGGACATGGCCGCCCGGACCCGGACCCTGGAGTTCAAGAAGACCGGGCTCAACAACCTGTGGAGCGTCAACGGCCGCACCTGGGACGACATCATCGCCAGCGGGTTCCGCGAGGTGGTGGCCAACCCGGACCTCGGCGAGGTGGAGATCTGGCGGTTCGAGAACACCGGCGGCGGCTGGTTCCACCCGGTGCACACGCACCTGGTCGACCAGCAGATCCTCTCCCGCGACGGGCGCGCCCCGTTCGACTACGAGCTGGGTCCCAAGGACGTCATCTACACCGGTGAGAACGAGATCGTCGAGATCATCATGAAGTTCGGCCCGCACCGCGGCCGCTACATGATCCACTGCCACAACCTGCCGCACGAGGACCACGACATGATGGTCCAGTTCAGCGTCGGGCTGGGGCCGGACGACGGTCGACCCGCACGACCCGATCGGGTCCGACCCGGCCGGCCGGGACGACGACGACGACCACGGCCGTTCCCCCGACCCGTGGCCACCCAAGGTGCCGCGCCGTCCGCGTCCGGGCGACTCCGGACCCGGCTCCGGGAGCTCGGGCCCGGGCTCGGGTGGCTCCGGCTCCGGTGGTTCCGGCTCCGGTGGTTCCGGATCCGGTGGCGGGTCCGATGACGACGACGAGCCGCCGAGGAGGCGCCGCCGCCGGCCCAAGAAGGGCAAGAAGGGCAAGGGCAAGGACCCCAAGGGCAAGAAGGGCAAGAAGGGGAAGAAGGGCAAGAAGGGACCCAAGGGCCGCGGCCTGAAGGGCGGCAAGGGCAAGGGGAAGCCGAGGCCGCCACGTGGACGTCGTCGTAGCGCCTGAGCGCGCAAGGTCCGGACTCCCGCAGCGCCTGGGGTGGTCGGTCGCGATCGCGGCCGGCACCCTCCTGGCGGTCGGCGGGTTCACGGGCATCCTGTCCGTCGCCACCATCGAGTCCGACTCGATGTCACCCACGTACTGCCCGGGCGGCCGGGTCCTGGTCTGGTCCCCGGGTGCCTCGGAACGTGCGGAGCGCGGTGACGTGGTCACCGCCCGCAACCCGCAAGGCGAGGGCACCCTGCTCAAGCGGGTGGCCGCCGTCGGCGGCGAACGGGTCGCGGTCCGTGACGGCGTGCTGCGTGTGGACGGTGAGCCCGTGCGCGAGCCCTACGTGGACCAGCGGACGGTCGACGGCACGTTCTTCGGGCCCGTCGTCGTACCGGTGGGATCCGTCTTCCTGCTCGGCGACGGTCGCGAGCAGTCGGTCGACTCACGCGACTTCGGTCCTGTGGAGCGCGCCGACGTGACCGGCACCGTCATCTTCGGGATCGGCGGCACCTGCCCGCCGATCAGGTGACGGCGCCGACGGTGCCGACGAGCTAGCGAGCCGCGCGGGGCGTCGGTGTGGCGTGGGAGCCGAGGTCGCGGCGCGGTCGCAGTCGGCGTCGGCGTCGGCGGCGTCGGAGTCGGCGTCGGGGTGACGGGCGCCGGGGGCGGCGGGGTCGGCCTCGGCGTCGGCGTGGGCGGAGCCGGCGGCGTCGGCGGGATCGGCGTCGGCGGGACGATCGGCACCGGGGCCTTCTTGATCGTCACGTCCGTGCGGATCACGAAGTGGTCGGTGATCTTCCGGACCAGGCGGCTGTCGTCGCGCACCCAGTTGGTGAACTTGCCACGCCCGCGGGTGCCGAAGATCCAGTCCACCGGCATCGGCTTCGGGGGCGGGGTGCAGATGCCGGCCTTGTTGCGGCCGCCGTTCGCCGCCTTCATCGGCGCCTCGCCGGTCATCCGGCAGAAGTACGGCGCACGCTCGTTCATGTCGCCGGTCACGAACACCGGCAGCCCGGTCGTGTAGGCCAGGGTGCGCACCGCGGTGATCTCACGCGTGGTCGCGTCGGCCCGCAGGTGTGCGTTGTTGCCGCGCTTGCGGTTGGTCGCGGCGTTGTGGAAGTTCGCGAAGTAGGCCAGGGCGCCGGTCGGCTTGTGCCGCAGCTTGACGATCGGCATGTCCCACAGCACGCCGTCGAAGTACGGGATCTGGATCAGCTGTCCCTCGATGAGCTCCCAGGTCTCGTGGGACCAGGCGATGGAGTTCTGCACCATCCGGCGCGACCAGCCGCCGGGGTAGACGCCGTACCGCGTGCCGGCGACCCGCATGAACTCCTGCCACTGGTCCATCTGCAGCTCCTGGAAGCCCACGACGTCGACCCCGTGCTTGTCGAGCAGCCGTGCCGCCATCCGGATCCGCTTGGGCCCGGGGGCGAACCGGGCTTTCTTGCCGCGGCCCATCGTGTGCTTGCTCCCGAGCACGTTGAACGTGCTCAGGGTGAACTCCACCGGCACCGTCGAGCTGACGTAGCCCGCCGGCGGCGTCGTCGCCCCGGTGGCGGCCGGACCGCCCAGGGTGAGGGCGGTCGCCAGTGCTGTGATCACGATGGCGCTGGTCAGGGCGAGGGAGCGCGTCACCCGGGAGGCGTTGGCCGTTACCTGGGTGAACTCAAGGTACCTGTGGGACACAAGTGTCAAGTGTGCCACGCCGACGCGGTTTGTAAAGGTGAACTTCAAAATCGGCCCCTCGTGCCAGGATCTGAGGCATGACCGCCCCCGACGGCAGCCGCTCAGGTGGCGATGTCCCAGAAGTATGGCTGGTCCGGCACGGGGAGACCGAATGGAGCCGCGACCACCGGCACACATCGGTGACCGACCTGCCCCTCACCGAGGTGGGAGTCCGGGTGGCCGCGGAGCTCGGTGCCCGGCTCGCGGGCGTGCGCTTCGACCTCGTGCTGACCAGTCCGCGGCTTCGGGCGCGGCACACCGCCGAGCTGGCCGGCTTCCCGGAGGCCCACGTGGAGGGCGACCTGGTGGAGTGGGGGTACGGCGACTACGAGGGCGTCACCACCCAGGAGATCCGGGGGACGGTCCCGGACTGGACGGTGTGGACGCATCCGACGCCGGGCGGCGAGACCGCCGATCAGGTGTCGGCCCGGCTGGACCGGGTGGTCGGCAAGACCCGCGCTCACGGGGGGCGGGTGCTGCTGTTCGGCCACGGCCACGCGCTTCGCGCGCTGGCGGCGCGGTGGATCGGTCAGCCGGTGGACGAGGGCCGCTTCCTCCGGCTGGACACGGCGACGGTCAGCGTCCTGGGCTTCGAGCGTGAGACCCCGGTGATCCTGCGCTGGAACGCGTAGCCGACCCGGCGGTGGTCGAGCCCGGCCTCTCGGTGGTCGAGCCCGTCGAGACCTGTCCGGTGGTCCAGCCCGGACTCTTCGGTGGTCGAGCCCGTCGAGACCTGCCCGGTGGTCGAGTCCGGACCCTCGGTGGTCGAGCCCGTCGAGACCCGGCGAGCTAGATCAGCCTCCACTCCTCGAGAGCGGCCACCAGTCCCGGCACGGTGTCGAGGGCGCGTAACTGCTCGACGGTGTACCAGCCCACCTCGTCGGCGTCGTCCCCGGCGCGGACGCTCGCCGGGTCGGCGTACGACGCGGGAAGGCAGGCGAAGTCACGGATCGCGAACACGTCACCTCGGGGCGCGGGCCGTTCGACGTACCCGACGAACTCACCCACCACCACGTCGAGGCCGGTCTCCTCGAGCACCTCGCGCGCGACGGCGTCCCGGTCGCGCTCGCCGGGCTCCACCTTGCCGCCCGGGATCGACCACAGCCCCTTGCCCGGCTCGCGTCCTCGGCGGACGAGCAGGAGTCGGCCGTCTCGGTCGACCACCACCGCGCCGACGCAGGCGATCGTCTCGGCAACCATGCACGAAGCGTAGGAGGCCCACAGGCACTTGACGCGTGAGCGGGCGGAGCCCCACGGTGAACCGATGACACTCGGCGCGGGGTGCCCCCGCTGCTCGCTTCCGGTGTCCGAGGACGCGGCGGGCTGGCGTTGTCCCGACCACGGGGCGATCCAGCCCTTGTGGCGTTCGGCCACGCCCGGCTACGAGACCTTCGCCGAGCACCTCGCGCAGGCGGCGGCGATGCCGAGCCTGCTTCCTTGGCCATTGACGCCGGGCTGGTCGGTCACGGACTTCGGCTGCGTGGGGGGCGGGGAGCGGGACGCCAAGGCCACCTTCATCTCCTGTGCCGGGCCGAGTGAGCTCGACGGGGTGGTGGAGCTGACCGTGGTCTCGGAGGAGCCCGGCGTGGGGCTCGGAGCCAGGTGTGCCGGTGCCACGCGCACCGACCCCGGTGCCGACCTGGGCGAGGGGCCGCCGCACGCCAAGGTGCGGATCAACGGGCACCCGATCTCGCTGTGGTCGGTGTCGACGAGCGACAACGACGTGACGTTCGACCGCTCGGTGCTCGCCGGTGAGGCGCACGGCCGCTGGCTGTGGCTGGTGCTCCGGCCGGCCTCGGCCGTGCTCCTGCTCAAGGACGAGTGGGTGCTGCACGACCTGGCCGCCCTCGGTCCCGAGCTCATCGACCTGCCCTTCGGAGGCTCGCCACCGGCCTGGTGAACCGGCGGCCAGGCCGCGCCGGACGACCACCCAGCCCTGTCGGCGGCACCTCATAGGCTGAGGTCGTGCGGATCGACCTCCATACCCACTCGGACCGCTCCGACGGCACCGACAGTCCCGCGGAGCTGGTCCGGCACGCCCGTGACCGAGGAGTGGACGTACTCGCCCTCACCGACCACGACACCACCGAGGGGTGGGCGGAGGCGGTCGACGTCGCCGAACGCGTCGGTGTCACGTTGGTGCGCGGCATCGAGGTCAGCGCCCGGTTCGGCGGCAAGGGCGTGCACCTGCTCGCCTACCTTCCGGACCCCGACCACCCCGGCCTGGTCGCCGAGCTCGACCGGGTGCTCGACGGCCGCAACAGCCGGCTGCCCGCGATCCTGCCAGAGGCTGCGCGCTCTCGGCGTCGACATCGAGGCCGACGACGTCCGCCGGGTGTCCGGCGAGGCGGCCGCCCTGGGACGTCCCCACGTCGCCGACGCGCTCATCAATCTCGGCGTGGTGGCCGACCGCGAGGAGGCGTTCGCCCGGTTCCTCGGGCCGGGCGGACCGGCGTACGTCGACCGCTACGCCAGCGACCTGCCGACGATGATCCGCACCGTGACCGACGCCGGCGGGGTGAGCGTGATCGCGCACCCGTGGGCCTCCCGCCACGACCATCGGGCCCTCGACGAGTCGGGCATCTCGTTCCTGCAGGAGCAGGGCCTGGCGGGCCTCGAGATCGACCATCAGGACCACACCCCGCAGGTGCGTGACGAGCTGCGCGGCATCGCCCGCAACCTGGGGCTCGTCGAGACCGGGTCCAGCGACTACCACGGGGCCGGCAAGACCGACCACGACCTGGCCTGCAACACCACCGACCCCGAGCAGTTCGCCCGGCTCATGGAGCTCGCCGACGCGGCCGCGGCGCGCTCCGGCGCGCGGGCACCCGAGGTGGTGGGTGGGGCGTGAGCACGTCCGCGGCCGACCTCCAGCTCGGCTTCGAGGGCATGCCCACCCCGCTCTACCCGGCCACCCCGTCGCGGCTGACCACCTTCCTCGACTGTCCGCGGCGCTACCGGATGGCCTACCTCGACCGGCCGACCCCACCGCGAGGCGCGCCCTGGGCGCACAACTCCGTGGGCGCGGCGGTGCACACGGCCCTGGCCCGGTGGTGGGACCTGCCCGAGCGGAGCCGCACACCCGAGGCGGGCGGCGCCCTGCTGGTTCGCGGCTGGCTCACCGACGGCTTCCGCGACGGTCGGCAGTCGCTCGCGGCGAGGGAGCGGGCCCGCGAGTACGTCGAGCGCTACCTCGCCGACGTCGACCCGACCGTGCGGCCGGTCGGCGTCGAGCGCACGGTGTCGGTGCGGACGGCCCGGGCTGCCCTGTGGGGACGAGCCGACCGGGTCGACGACCGGCCGGGCGAGGGCGTGGTGGTCGTCGACTACAAGACCGGCCGATCGGTGCTGACCGTCGACGACGCCCGTGCCTCCATGGCGCTGGCGGTCTACGCTGCCGCGACCGCACGCACCCTGCGGCGCGCCTGCACCAGGGTGGAGCTGCACCACCTGCCCACCGGCGACGTCCTCGCGTGGGACCACTCGGGCGAGTCCCTGGAGCAGCAGCTGCGGCGCGCCGACGACGTCGCCGCCGAGCTCGGGGTCCTCGATGCGGCGTACCACGAGGGGATGTCCCGGCCGGAGGCCGACGAGGCGTTCCCGGCCCGTGTCGGCTCGCGATGCGGATGGTGCGACTTCCGCGCGTCGTGCCGTCCGGGCCAGAGCGTCCCGCCCCGCAGGCCCTGGGACGGCCTCCGCGACCTCGACTAGCGCCGTCCCACCTGCTGGAACCTCGCCAGCACCGACGCCGGCAGGTGTCTGCCCACCGCGACCAGCACCTTGTACCGCTTCCCCGGCACCGACACCGGCTTCCCGCGGTCGAGGTCGGCGAGCGCGTCGCGCACCAACCGGTCGGCGTCGAGCCACAGGAAGCTCGGCGCGGAGCCGCGGCGGACGCCCATCCGTGCATGGAACTCCGTGCGCGTGAAGCCGGGGCACAGCGCCATCACCCGCACCCCTCGGCCCCGGTAGGTGGCGTCGGCCCACTGGCTCATCGACGTCACGTACGCCTTCGCCGCGCCGTAGGTGCCGCGCGACAGGAAGCCGGCCACGCTCGAGACGTTGACGATCGCGCCGGACCCGCGCTCCACCATCGCGCCGAGCGCGGCGTGGCTCAGCCGCAGCACCGCGGTGACGAGCACGTCGAGCATCTGCTGCTCGTCCTCGACCGTGTTGTCGAGGAACGGCCGCTTGTGCCCGAAGCCGGCGTTGTTGACCAGCAGGTCGACCGGTCTCGCCGGGTCGGCGACCCGCTGCTCGACTCCGGCCAGCGCCGCTCGGTCGGCCAGGTCCGCGACGATCACCTCGGTGGCGACGCCGTGCTCGCCGCTCGAGGTCCGCCGCCAGCTCGCGCAGCCGACGCTCGTCGCGCGCGACCAGCACGAGGTCGTAGCCGCGCTGCGCCAGCCGGCGGGCGAAGGCGGCCCCGATCCCGGACGTGGGGCCGGTGACCAGCGCCGTACGGCGAGTGCCGGAGGAAGCGGCCGCGGAGCCCAGGGACATGGCGGTCATCGTTCCACGGACCGCCGCCGGACCCGCGCCCCACCTCGGGCAGAATGTCCCGGGTGACCACCACCCTCGCCGTCGCGAACCAGAAGGGCGGCGTCGCCAAGACGACGACCGTCGCCTCCCTGGGCGCCGCGCTGGCCGAGCGCGGTCAGAAGGTCCTCCTCGTCGACCTCGACCCGCAGGCCTGCCTGACCTTCTCCCTCGGCATCGACCCGGAGGACCTCGAGCTGTCGGTGCACCACGTCCTCACCAAGGGTGTGTCCATCGGGGAGGTGCTGATCGAGACCGACGACGGGGTCGACCTGCTGCCGGCGACCATCGAGCTCGCGCGCGCGGAGGCCGACCTGCTCACGCGCACCGGTCGCGAGCACGTGGTGAAGATGGCGGTCGAGGACCTGCCCGACGCGGCGTACGACTGGGTGCTGCTCGACTGCCCGCCGTCGCTCGGCGTACTCACCGTCGCGGCCCTGACCGCCGCCGACGGCGTGCTGATCCCGCTGCAGTGCGAGACGCTCTCGCACCGCGGCGTGGGGCAGCTGCTCGACACCGTCCACGACGTGCGCCGGTTCACCAACCGCAAGCTGGAGGTCTGGGGGGTGCTGCCGACGTTGTACGACGGTCGCACCAACCACGCACGCACGGTGCTGGAGACGATCTCCGACACCTACCAGCTCGATGTGATCGAGCCGCCGATCCCCAAGTCGATCCGCTTCGCGGAGGCTCCGGCCGCCGGCCGTTCGATCCTCGGCACCAGCCGCAGCCACAAGGGCGCCGACGCCTACCGGGATGTCGCGGCCAACCTCCTCAACCGGGGGCGCTGAGCCGCCTAGAGTGCGGGCATGGGCACCCCCCGTGACCACGTCCCGCCCCGGCACTCACGACGCCCGCGGCACCGGGTCCGCTACCAGCGCGTCTCCGCCGCCCTCAGCGCCTGCGGGATCACGCTGGTCGCGGTGCTCGGCGGGGTGGGCCTGCTGCCCGAGCCCGACGCCCGGCTCACCGCACACACCGGCCCGGTCACGGGCGCCGGGCTTCAGGCGGCACTCACGGCGGTCACGACCACTCCTGGCGCAACCGTCGACGACGCGAAGTTCGCCCGGTCCGACGAGGACCGGCAGCGGCTCGCCCTGGCCGCCCTCGAGGTCCCGCTCGACAGCGGTGACGGTCGCCGGGTGGTGTTCGACCAGAGCGCCCAGCGGGTGTGGCTGGTCGGTGCCGAGGGCGACGTACACCGCACGTACGCCGTGTCCGGCAGCGCCGAGGACAACCTGGAGCCGGGCAGCTACGAGGTCTACTCCAGGTCCGAGCGGGCCTGGGGGATCGACGACGGCGGCACGATGAAGTTCATGGTGCGGTTCGCCCACGGCGAGCGCGCCGCGATCGGCTTCCACGACATCCCCTACAAGGACGGCGAGCTGGTGCAGTCGCGGTCCGACCTCGGCATCCCGCTGTCGTCCGGCTGCATCCGGCAGTGGCGTCCGGACGCGAAGGCGCTCTGGCAGTTCGCCCCGCTCGGCACCCCGGTCGTGGTCGTCGCCTGACCCCGACCGCGCACCCGGGCTGCCGGACCACGCCCGATCGGGCGCGAACCACTCGATACGACGCGACTTTCTTGCGGCCTCCACGGCGTGTCGACAGCAAATCCGTCGCGTCGTATCGGGGTAGGGCGGCGCCCGGGAAAGACGGGCGGGGGTGTGAGGGGTTACTCCGAGGCGGTGGCGGCGGACGTGGAGCCCGACCGGCGACGCCGGTTGCGGTTCCTGCTCCGGCTGCGCTGCGGCGCCTCGCCGTCGCCCTGCGGCTCGGTGGCCTTGGTCGCGGAGGCGTCGACCGGTTCGCCGGAGCGCGTGCGGCTGCGGCTCCGGTCGCGGCGCGGCCGGTCGGTCCTGCTCCGGCCCTCGCCCTTGGCCTCGCCGTCCTTCGCCTTCGGCTCGCGGGGCTTCTCCGGGACGAGCCGGCCCTTGGTGCCCGGCGCGATGCCCTGGTCGTGGAAGAAGTGCTCGGAGCTGGAGTAGGTCTCCGCGAGCTCGTCGAACGGGAGCTCGAGAGCCCTGTTGATGACCTTCCAGCGGGTCACGTCGGCCCAGTCGACGAAGGTGATCGCGATGCCCGTCGCGCCCGCACGGCCGGTGCGGCCGATCCGGTGGACGTAGGTCTTCTCGTCCTCGGGGCAGCTGTAGTTGATGACGTGGGTGACGTCGGCGACGTCGATGCCGCGGGCCGCGACGTCGGTGGCGACCAGCAGCTTGGTCTTGCCCTCGCGGAACTTCTTCAGCGCCTTCTCGCGGGCGACCTGCTGCATGTCGCCGTGCAGCGGGCTGGCGTCGAAGCCACGCTCCTGCATGTCCTCGGCGACCCGCTGCGCCTGACGCTTGGTGCGGGTGAAGACGATGGTGAGGCCGGAGTTCTCCGACTGCAGGATGCGGGCGAGCATCTCGGGCTTGTCGAGGTCGTGCACCTGGTAGATGAACTGGGCGGTCGCCGGCACGGTCTGCTGCGACTCGGAGGACTCCGCCCGGATGTTCATCGGGTGCCGCAGGTGCCGCCGCGAGAGCGTCACGATCGCGCTGGGCATGGTGGCCGAGAACAGCATCGTCTGCCGGGTCTCGGGGGTCTTGGCGATCAGCCGCTCCACGTCGGGGAGGAAGCCCAGGTCGAGCATCTCGTCGGCCTCGTCGAGCACCAGGCACTTCACGTGCGAGAGGTCGAGGGCGCGCCGGTTGGCGAGGTCGAGCAGGCGACCCGGCGTACCGACGACCACGTCGACCCCGGCGTCGAGCGCCTCGAGCTGCGGCTCGTAGCCGACACCGCCGTAGACGGTGAGCACGCGGGCGCCGCGGTCGGCACCGGCCAGGGAGAGGTCGTTGGACACCTGGAGGGCGAGCTCGCGGGTCGGTGCCACGACGAGCGCCTGCGGCTTGCCCGGGGCGGCGAGGTCCGCGTAGTCGGGGTCGTGCGGGGAGACGATGCGCTGCAGCAGCGGGATGCCGAAGGCCAGCGTCTTGCCGGTGCCGGTGCGCGCCTGGCCGATGAGGTCGGTGCCCATGAGGGCGACCGAGAGGGTCATCTCCTGGATCGGGAAGGGGGTCGTGATGCCGGCGCGCTCGAGGGCGTCGGCGATCTCGGGGAGAACCCCGAGCTCTCTGAAGGTGGTCAGGATCTTGCCTGTTCTCTTGGCGTGTAGGTCTGTGCGCCGCCGTCCCAGATGGGGGCTCCCGCTCGTTGCCGAGCGTCGTGCTCTGCGCGACGTCCAGGTTCAGTCTAACGCAGCGAGGGACCCCGCCCGCCCGCGCGTGAACGCGTCGGGTCCGCATGCGCCACCACTAAGGTGCGGGCATGAGTGAATCGCCCCAGGACCCGGCCCCCGAGGGAGGTCGCGTGGAGCGACCGGTCGCGTTCGAGGACCCGGCGTACCTCGCCGCCGTCGTCGACCTGCTCGGCGTCATCTGCTACGGCGAGATGTCCGCCTTCGAGCGGCTCGCGGAGGACGCGAAGATGGCGCCGAACCTGGCCGACAAGGCCGAGCTGGCCCGGATGGCATCGACGGAGTTCGGGCACTTCGACCGGCTCCGGGAGCGGCTCGCCGAGCTCGGCGCCGACCCGTTCGAGGCGATGAGTCCGTTCGAGAAACCGTTCGACGCCTTCCACGCGCGGACCGCCCCGGCGGACTGGTTGGAGGGGCTGGTCAAGGCGTACGTCGGGGACGGGCTGGCCGCCGACTTCTACCGGGAGATCGCCGCGTTCCTGGACACCGGCACCCGGGACCTGATCATCGAGAGCCTCGCCGACGCCGGGCAGTCCCGGTTCGTCGTCGACCGGGTACGCCGGGCGATCGCGGACGACCACCGGGTCGGCGGCCGGCTCGCGCTCTGGGGTCGGCGGCTGATGGGAGAGGCGCTCTCGCAGGCGCAACGGGTGGCCGCGGAGCGCGACGCGCTCTCGGCGCTGCTGTCCGGCGGTGTGGACCGTCCCGGGATGGATCTGGCAGCGATAGGGCGGCTGTTCACGCGGCTGACCGAGAACCACTCGCAGCGCATGGAGGCGCTCGGCCTCGCCGCGTGAGCCTCGGACCGTCCGCCTAGGAGCGGAAACCCACCTGGCCGACGGTCGGGGAGCCGATCTCGACGTACGCCAGCTTGTCGACGGGCACGACCACCCGCCGGCCCTTCGTGTCGGTCAGGGTCAGCAACCCGTGGTCGCGCGCGTCCGCCACTGCCTTCTCGACGTCGTCGCCGGAAAGCTCCGTGTCGATGACCAGCTCGCGGCTGGCGTTCTGTACGCCGATCTTGACCTCCACCGGAGGACCTCCTCGTTGGCTCGTTGCTCGGGGCGTGCTCAGGACTTGCTGTCGGGCTGCTCGTCGGTGCGGGGGAACCCCCGGATTCCTCGCCAGGCCAGCCCGGCCACGAGAGCGGCGGCGTCCTTCTGGTCGACACCATCCTTCGCGTCCAACCAGAACCTCGCGGACACCTGTGCCATTCCCACCAGCGACACGGACAGCAGCTTGGCCTGCGCGGGAGGCAGGCCGGTGTCCTCGTGGATGACCTTGGTGATCGACTCCGCGCACTCGCGCGTGACCCGGTCCACGCGTTCGCGGACGGCCGGCTCGTTGGTCAGGTCGGACTCGAACACCAGCCGGAAGGCCCCGTGCGCGTTGGCGACGTAGTCGTAGAAGACCTGCATGGTCGCGCCGACCCGCAGCTTGTTGTCCTCGGTGGAGGCGAGCGCCTCACGGGTCGACTCGATGATCGTGTCGCAGGACTGGTCGAGCAGCGCGAGGTAGAGGTCGAGCTTGCCGGGGAAGTGCTGGTAGAGCACCGGCTTGGACACGCCCGCCCGCTCGGCGATGTCGTCCATGGCGGCTGCGTGGTAGCCCTGCGCGACGAAGACCTCGAGGGCCGACTCCAGGAGCTGTGCGCGCCGGGCGGTGCGCGGCATGCGCCCGCCCCTCGGCTTCTGGTCGTGCGTGGCGGTCACGTCGGTCCCTCTCTGGTGCTTGCCCCCTCGGGCCGATTTCCATCCCGAAGCCTACTCCGGGGTAATGCCCACGCCGGGACGGTGTCCGCGCGGCGTTCGCGCGATCTCGGCATGGCGTTTTGTGCGTCCTGAACCGTCGATCCTCCGGCCGTGGGATCAACGGGCCATTGATCCTTTACCTAAATAGTCCGTTTGAACCCTTTTGCGTTGGCCGTTTAGGGAGGATGGTGTGACTCAGACGAATAGGACTCACGGGTCCGGTTCGCGGGGTGGGGTCACAGCTGGGGGGCTGGGTTCACGACTCGAAGCCTGGGCACGCCGTGCCCGGGCTCGATCTGGACGATCACACCTTGTCGCGCGGGGGCGCGCGGTCTACGCCAGTGGGGCTCTCGAACAAGGGGTGGATCAAGGTGGATACAACACCGCACTATCGACGCGCGCGCTCAAGGCGTGCGCGCATCGCAACAATGTTGGCAATGGTCGGCACATTGATCATGTCGAGCGGCGTCGTTCTGATGACGACCGCCACGACTGCGCAGGCGACGAAGGGCGAGGACCACAAGGTCTACGTGTGTCACGCCACGGAGTCAGACACCAACCCGTACGTCGTGATCCACGTCGACAAGGCTTCGACCAAGTACCAGGGTCACCTGGCGCACAGGACCACGCCGAACAAGCAGTGGAAGCAGGCCACGACCTGGAACGGCTCGGTCAAGGCCGCCGGCAGCAACAAGCCCGACCTCATCGAGGGCTTGGACTTCGAGGGGTACCCCGGCTTCTGTGAGGCGGCGGCTCCCCCTGACCCGGAAAACCCCAAGGTCACCGCGGTCGCGCCTAACGTCGAGCTGTCGACGGCGTGCGACGTCCAAGGCAGTTACATCATCCCGAACACGGCCGGCGTGCAGTACAGGCTCAACGGCGTGAACATCGCGCCGGGTGAGTACGACGGTCCGGCGAGCGGAACTGTGACTGCCGTTCCGACGGGCGATGCCACGTTGACGAACGCGAACTTCTCGTTCCACCTGAGCATCCCGGCCGCCGAGAAGTGCCCGGACCCGAAGGTTGACGTGACCCCGGTGCCTTACGGGACCACGGATCCGACCTGCAAGGTGGACGGGTCGCTCGTGGCCAAGAGCCAGCCGCAGGGTGTGACCGCGACGCAGTCGCCGGCCGGCACTGGACCGGGGACGTACACGATCACCTTCGCCGCCGGTGAGAACTATGTGCTCAAGGGTGAGGCGACCCAGACCATTACGGTGCTGCCGAAGCTGACTGGGTACGAGTGCGACGAGGTCGTGGAGCCGACTCCGGTGAAGCCGGTGCAGTACGGGACCACGGCTCCGACGTGTGAGGTTGACGGGTCTCTGGTGGTGAAGAACCAGCCGCAGGGTGTGACCGCGACGCAGTCGCCGGCCGGGACCGGCCCGGGGACGTACACGATCACGTTCACCGCGGCCAAGGACTTCGTCCTCGCCGGCAAGGCGACCCAGCAGGTCACGGTGCTTCCCAAGCTGACCGGGGACGAGTGTGACGACGAAGGTGGAGCCGACGCCGGTGAAGCCGGTGCAGTACGACGTCACGCCTCCGACGTGCGACGTTCCGGGGACCCTGGTGGTGAAGAGCCAGCCTGCTGGTGTGACTGCGACGCAGTCGCCGGCCGGGACCGGCCCGGGTACCTACACGGTCACGTTCACTGCGGCGAAGAACTTCGTGCTCAGCGGTTCGTCGACGCAGTCGGTGACCGTGCTGCCGCAGCAGACCGGGACCGTCTGTGACGTCGCCGGCGGCGGCGTGGCGGCTCCTCAGCCCGCGGTGCAGCAGCCGCCGGTGGCGGGGCAGCCCCCGGCCGTGGTCGGAGGCGTCGAGCAGTCCAAGCCGCCGAAGGCGGCGGCTCCGAAGCCCGCGCAGGCTCCGGCTGCGGGTCCGAAGGCGGCACCGGCTCCGGCCGTCGCCGGAGTGCAGGCGACAGGTCCGGCCGTGCCCACCGCGGTGAACGCCGGCCTCGGCTCGCTGCCGACCGTGGGGTCGTCGGACGAGCCGCTCGGCCGCACGCTCACCGCGGGTGGTCTGGCGCTGCTCGTCGCGGCCGGTTGGCTCGCGATGGGTCGCCGTGAGACGAAGGCCGTCAAGGCCTGACGAACGACGATGCGCGGCGGCCGTCCCGGGACGGCCGCCGCAATCGTGTCCCGGGAAGGACGGCTCCGAGTAACTTGGAGGACGTGGCGGTGGCCGAGGGGGAGCGTCGAGGTCGCGGCGGCAGGCCATGGGGCCTGGTGCTCGCGCTGCTCGGCTGCGCGCTCGTGGGCGCCAGCCTGCCCTCCGTCGTACCCAGCCTTTTCGACACCGCAGCAGCCCCCGAGGAAGTCCGCACGACGGTGCGGGCGCCGGCGCCGCAGCGCACCCTCCCGTTCGTCGTGGAGCCGGCCGTCGACATCGAGGCGGCCGAACCCGAGCCGCACCCCGCCGCGGGACGACCCACCCGGTTGGTGGTCCCCAAGCTGGACATCGACGCGCCGGTCATCGGGATCGGCGTCGTGGACGGCACGTTGCTGCCGCCCAGCGACCCGCAGACGCTGGGCTGGTGGGCAGACGGCGCCGCCCCGGGAGCCCTGCGCGGGGGAGCCCTCATCACCGGGCACACGGTGCACTCCGGCGGTGGCGCGTTCGACGACCTGGAGACGCTGGACGCCGGCGACCGGGTGCGCGTGCGCACGGCCGACGGTGTGATCCCGTACGTCGTCCGTGGCGTGACGGTCTACCGCAAGGCCACCCTGGCGCGCGACGCCGAGCGTGTCTTCAGCCAGACCGTGCCCGGCCGGCTGGTGCTGATCACGTGCGAGGACTGGAACGGCACCGGCTACGACTCCAACGCGATCGTGTTCGCGGAGCGCCGGCGCTGACCCGCCGCTCCGTCCGACTGGCGGACCAGGTGCCCGAATGCTGGGACGGGACGGCAGTGGGGAAGCCCACTCGGGGAACATGGCAAGGGTCGCGGGCGTTCACACCGACGTACCCCGATTGCACCGTTACGCACCGCCCGAGGAGCCTTCGTGTCCCTGCCCCCGCTGGTCGAACCGGCCACCGAGCTGACCAACGACGAGGTCCGGCGCTACAGCCGCCACCTGATCATCCCCGACGTCGGGATGGACGGGCAGAAGCGGCTGAAGAACGCCAAGGTCCTGGTGATCGGCGCGGGCGGCCTGGGCAGCCCGGCGCTGCTCTACCTTGCCGCAGCCGGTGTCGGCACCCTCGGCATCGCCGAGTTCGACGAGGTCGACGAGTCCAACCTGCAGCGTCAGGTCATCCACGGCCAGAGCGACGTCGGCAAGCCGAAGGCGCTCTCCGCCAAGGAGTCGATCAACGAGGTGAACCCGCTCGTCAATGTGGTGGTGCACAACGAGCGCCTCGACAACGACAACGTGCTCGGGATCTTCGACCAGTACGACCTGATCGTCGACGGCACCGACAACTTCGCCACCCGCTACATGGTCAACGACGCGGCGTACTTTCTGAAGAAGCCGTACGTATGGGGCTCCATCTACCGGTTCGACGGCCAGGCCTCGGTGTTCTGGCCGACGCTCGAGGGTGCGGACGCCCCGTGCTACCGCTGCCTGTACCCCGAGCCCCCGCCGCCGGGCATGGTCCCGTCGTGCGCCGAAGGCGGCGTGCTCGGCGTGCTCTGCGCGAGCATCGGGTCGATCCAGGTCAACGAGGCGATCAAGCTGCTGACCGGCATCGGTGACCCGCTGGTCGGTCGGCTGATGATCTACGACGCGCTCGAGATGGAGTACCGCAAGCTCAAGGTCCGCAAGGACCCCAACTGCGCGTTGTGCGGCGACAACCCGACGGTCACCGACCTGATCGACTACGAGACCTTCTGCGGTGCCATCTCCGAGGCGGCCGCCGACGCATCGGTCGACGCGACGATCTCGGTGAGCACGCTGGAGCAGTGGATCAAGGAGCGCGACCAGGGTGAGCGCGACTTCGTTCTCGTGGACGTGCGTGAGCCCAACGAGTACGAGATCAACAGGATCCCCGGATCGGTGTTGATCCCCAAGGGCGAGTTCCTCAACGGCAATGCCCTCGGTGAGCTGCCGTCCGACAAGCAGGTCGTCCTGCACTGCAAGTCGGGCGTGCGCTCCGCCGAGGCGCTGGCCGTGGTGAAGGGCGCCGGGTACGCCGACGCGGTGCACGTGGGCGGCGGCGTCGTCGCCTGGGTCAACCAGATCGACCCGTCGCAACCGTCGTACTGACCGACGAGCAGAACTCCCCGTGGTCCCCTGCGCCGCGGGGAGTTCTTGCGTTCCGGGTGACGGGTGGCGTGACCTCTGAGGGCGACGGTCGTTGTACGGGTTGTCTCGATCTCTCCTGGGAAGGACACCCCATGCAGGTCTCTCGGGCTCGCGCCCTGCTGTCCGTCGGCGCCACCGCCGTCCTCACGGCCGCCTCGATCGCGGCCACGTCCGGCTCCTCGCAGGCGGCACCCGCCTGGGCGCCGGCCGACACCGCGACGATCCACCCCGGCGTGCAGATGTACACCGAGGGCGCCCAGTGCACCGCGAACTTCGTGTACACCGACGGCTCCGGCAACACCTACGTGGGATACGCCGCGCACTGCGCGGGCACCGGCGAGGCCACCGACACCAACGGCTGTGACGCGGCGTCGCTCCCGCTCGGCACCAAGGTCGACTTCGTCGAGGGCGGCTCGCTCGCCGGCGAGGGCACCAAGGTCGGATCCGGCACCCTGGCGTACAGCTCCTGGCTGACCATGCAGCAGAAGGGCGAAACCGACGAGAACACCTGCGCCTACAACGACCTCGCCCTGGTCAAGGTCGACTCCGCCGACGTCTCCAAGGTGAACCCGAGCGTCCCGTTCTGGGGCGGCCCGGTCGCCGTCAACACCGACGGTACGGCGACGGGCGACACGGTGTACTCCTTCGGCAACTCCAGCCTGCGCGGCGGCATCGAGCAGCTCTCGCCCAAGCAGGGCACCAGCCTCGGCACCGAGGCCGAGGGTTGGAGCCACCCGGTCTACACGCTGACCCCGGGCGTGCCGGGTGACTCCGGCAGTGCCTTCCTGGACGCCGAGGGCAACGCGCTCGGCACGCTGTCGACCCTCGCGATCGCGCCGCTGGTCGGCTCCAACGGCGTGGGCGACCTCAACAGCGAGCTGCGCTACGCCAAGGCCAACAGCGGCATCGGCGGTCTGGCCCTGGTCCCCGGCACGGAGCCGTTCGCGCCGATCCTCTGACGGGTCCTGCGCTCGGGGGCGCTCGCGTAGCTGCTCAGGCGGTCAACGGCGCACCCGATAGCGCAGGTGAAGCACCCGGTTGCCCTGAATCACCTCGTCAGGATCCTCCAACAGGTGCTGCGCCGAGACCGACCCGAAGTAGCGCTTGCCGGACCCGAACACGACGGGTACGACGTCCATGCGCACCTCGTCGACCAGACCTGCGGCAAGCACCTGGCCACCGACCTCGCCGGCGGCGACCTCGACCAGGCGGTCACCCGCGAGCTCCTGCGCCTTGGCCACGGCTGCCTCGACGCCGTCGACGAAGTGAAACGGCGCGTCGGGGTCCCACCCCTCGGGCTCCGGGCGGTGCGTCACGACGACCACGTGGTCGATCCCGCCCGGAGGCTGCCCGCCCCAGCCGTCCGTCATGTCGAAGACGTGGCGGCCGACGACTGTCGCCCCGATCTGGTCCCAGTACGGGCGGGTGTAGTCGTAGGACGTCTGCGACACCTTCACCACGCCGCTCTCGTCCAAGGGGACGTCACCGCTGGTCAACCAGTCGAACAGCGGTCCGGGCTGGTCATTGTCGTCCGCGACGAAGCCGTCCACCGACACCGAGCTGTACATGACAACCTTGCCCACGGTCTCTCCTCTGCTTCGTGAGCTGTCGCTCATCTAGGGAGTCAATCGGCCGGCAGCGGCCACTGTCCAGCACGAGGGCCGGGACGCTCGCGCGGCAACCGCACATCCGAGCCGGCTCTTCGGGTGGTCGAGCCGGCGCTTCGGTGGTCGAGCTCGTCGAGACCACTGTGGGTGGTCGAGCCGGCGCTTCGGTTGGTCGAGCCGGCGCTTCGGGTGGTCGAGCTCGTCGAGACCACTGCGGGTGGTCGAGCCGGTCGCGTCGGGTGGTCGAGCCCGTCGAGACCACTGCGGATCATCGCGCACAGCCCAATTCCCTTTGCACACAAGGGGATTCTGCGTCCGAAAAGTGTCGGTGGTGGCTGGTTGAGTGTGGGTCATGACGACGTTCCCGCTCGACTCCCCGGAGGCCGGTCCGGCCTCGGTGGTGGCGTCGGCGGACGCGGTACTCGGTGAGCTCGACGAGGTGCTGTGGGCGGCCAAGGATGCCGAGGCGCTGCTGCAGGTCACCGTGGAGCTGGAGCGGCTGCGCTCACACCTGGCCGCCGTGCAGGCCCAGGTGGCCGCCGAGGTCGAGGCCACCGACGCGGCGAAGACCGCGGGCTGGGTGTCGCCGGGTGACTACCTGACCCACGTCTCCGGTGGTCGGCGTGGGCACGGGCAGCGGATGCTGCGCACCGCCCGGAGCCTGTGCGCGCGACCGGGCCGCCACCCTGGTCGCCCTGCAGGCCGGGGATGTGTCCCCGGAGCACGCCGAGGTGATCGTCACCGTGGTCGACCGGCTCCCGGTCGACCCGGACGCTGCGGGACGAGGCGGAGCGGATGCTGCTCGACCAGGCCGCGTCGCTGAACGCGACCGAGCTGCGCCGCGCGGGGGAGCATCTGCTGGAGGTGCTGGACCCCGACGGCACCGCCCGCGCCGAGGAGGCCGCGTTGGATCGGTTGGAGCGGTCGGCGCACCTGGGCCGGTACCTGACCCTGGTCGAGGACGGGCTGGGTGGGGTCCGGGTCCGCGGCCGCGGCACCGTCGAGGACGCGAGCATCATCAAGACCGCCCTGCACGCCCTGGCGGCGCCGCTGCCGGGCACCGACCCCGACTGCGGCGAGGCGGGTCGGGACACCCGCGATCACGGGGCGCGGTGCTGGGACGCCCTGGTGCAGACCTGCCTGAAGGCCCAAGAGGCGGAGGGGTTGTTGCCGGAGGACCACGGCGCCAAACCCCGCCTCACCGTCACCGCTCAGCCTCGAGCAGCTCCGGACCGGCCTCGGCGCCGCGACCCTGGACACCGGCGACCAGCTGTCCGCCACCACGGCACGCCGGCTGGCCTGCGACGCCGAGGTCATCCCCGCCGTCCTCGGGTCCCTGGGTGAGGTGCTCGACGTCGGCCGCAGCCAACGACTGGTCACCGCCGCGATCTGGAAAGCGCTGGTGCTCCGCGACCGGCATTGCCGGTTCCCCGGCTGCCGCCGGATGCCGCTGGCCTGCGACGCCCACCACCTCCACCACTGGGCCGACGGCGGGCACACGTCCCTGGACAACCTGGTGCTGCTCTGCCGCGCCCACCACACCCTGCTCCACGCCACCCCATGGCAGGTCCGGCTCAACCCCCTCGACAGACAGACCCGAGTTCCGACGACCACCCCGACACCGAGGCGACCACCCACCCGACGACTGGATCCGGGCGCCGAGGGCTCGGGAGTGAGCTCCGGGCGCCCAGCACTGTCGCGAGGGTTGTGATGATGGAGCGATGACGACCTATTCCGGCACGAAGGAGTTCGAAGGCGCGACCTTCGTCAAGGCGAGCTTCAAGGGCGCCACCCTGCGATTCTCCGATGTCAGCGGTGTGACGATGCGCAGCGTCGATGTGGACGGACTCGACATCGACAGCCACGACCTGTTCTTCGGCAGCCTCTTCGTCAACGGGGTCGACGTGGTGCCGCTCGTGGATGCCGAGCTCAACCGGCAGTTCCCGGGCCGCGAGCTGCAGAAGGCGCAGACGCCCGAAGGCCTGCGCGAGGGTTGGGTCGCTGTGCAGTCCGCGTGGCAGACGACGGTGGCGGGCACGCCGCCGGACCTGGTGGACGCCCACGTCGAGGACGAGTGGTCCTTGGCCCAGACCCTGCGGCACCTCATCCTGGCGACCGACGCCTGGCTCCGCGGCGGGATCCTGCGGATGCAGCAGCCGTTCCACGAGATCGGCCAGATCTTCACCGGTGCCGACGAGATGGGCTTCGACATGTCGATCTTCCGCGTGGACCCGCCGGCCTACGAGGAGATCCTCGCGGTGCGTGCCGAGCGACAGCGGCTGGTGACCGACTTCCTGGCCACGGCCACGGCGGAGCTGCTCGCGGAGGAACGCGAGGACCCGTGGGGCGGCGGTGACTGGCGTCCCAGCGTCGGTGACTGCATTCGCGTGATCCTGGAGGAGGAGTGGGCGCACCTGCGCTACATCCGACGGGATCTCGCTCGCATGCGTTGAGCCAGACGAGCTGGCTCGGGCCGCGAACAGGGACCTTCTCAACCGTGGCGGTGGAGGGGGCGCAGCGGGCTAGCCGTGCCGGAGCATCCGGTAGATGGTTTCGGACGTCGGCGCAGGGCGTGGCTCGTCGTACCAGCCGATCTCTTCGGCCTTCGCGGCGATCGCCGTCTTCACCTGTGCCACATCGACGACGTCGTCGTAGAAGGCGATGGACATGCCATTCCCCGTGGTGGAGTCAACCAGGTGGTACGCATTCAGGACGCCGGGAATCGACTTGGCCGCGTCGATGACCCACTGCCGGTCGTCGTCGGGCACCGGCTCCCAGACAGCTTGCCGGTAGCCGATGACTTGCGACGCGGTCCGGGGTCAGAGGTACGTATTCACCATCCGCGCGATCCTGGAGGCACCTTGAAGCTCTTGCTGACGTCGGGCGGCGTCACGAACCCAAGCATCCACTCGGCGCTCGTTCAGATGCTCGGGAAGCCCGTCGCCGAGTGCCACGCCTTGGTCGTCCCGACGGCGCAGTGGGGTAACCCGATGTGCGGTCCGACATCCGTGCGGGGTCTGGTGGCCGCCGAGCCCACGTGGCGCCACTTCTCCGGCCTGGGCTGGGCATCGCTCGGTGTCCTCGAGCTCACCGCACTGCCCAGCATCGGCGCGGAGCGATGGGAGCCCTGGGTCCGGGCGGCCGACGTACTTCTGGTCGACGGCGGCGACGCGACGTACCTGTGCCACTGGATGCGGGAGTCCGGACTTGCCAACCTCCTGCCGTCGCTTCCCGACACGGTCTGGGTGGGAGTGAGTGCCGGAAGCATGGTGATGACGCCGCGGATCGGGGACGACTTCGTCGAGTGGCCGTCCGCGCCGGACGACCGCACCCTGGGCGTCGTGGACTTCTCGATCTTTCCGCACCTCGACCTCTTCCCGACCAACACCCTGGCTCACGCCGAGGAGTGGGCCGCCGACATCGGCGTCCCGGCCTACGCCATCGACGAACAGACGGCCATCAAGGTCGTCGACGGCACCGTCGAGGTGGTCTCCGAAGGGCAATGGAAGAAGCTCGGGTCCTAGCCGTTCGGCGTGAACGCTCACTGTCTGCCGGCGCGCTCGAGAGTGACCGATTCGAGTCTGCAACGCAGGCTCTAGGCTGCTGGGCATGACGGGGTTCGGCCAGCGACGCAGGGCGGCGCTCGTCGCACCCGGCGTCGCAGTAGCCACGCTGGTGCTCGTCTGGGCAGCGAGCACCGGGCCCGGGCAGATCTTCTCGGGCACGTCCGCCCCTCGCGCCATACCCGAGTTCCTGGCCAGGACCTCGCAGACGCCCAGCGACCAGCCGACCGGGCTGGCCGAGGAGCTCCTCAAGGACGTCGAGCCGGCCGCGGACCTGAGCTGGCTCGGCGACCTGATCGCATGGGCGGTCCTGCTCGCCCTCGCCATCGGCGCCTACCTGTTGGTGGCCGCCCTGGTGCGCGCGGCGATCCGCGACGGATGGTTCCGTCCGCAGCGGCGTACGACGGTCGCTTTCGACGTGCTGCCGGAGGAGCGGGCAGCCCAGGCGCTGGCGGCGGACGCGGCGGCACGGATGGAGGCCGTCGAGCAGGGCGAGGTGCGCAACGGGATCGTCCGATGCTGGGCGCGGCTCGAGGACGCGGTCGCCGAGGCCGGACTGCCGCGCGCCAGGCACGAGACGTCCGCCGAGTTCACGGTGCGTGTCCTGCACGCGCTCGATCTCGACCCGCACGCGATCGGTGAGCTGGCGCGGCTGTACCGCGAGGCCAGGTTCTCCGAGCACGAGCTCGGCGAGGACAGCCGGGCCCGCGCCCGGGAGTCGCTGCTCGCGCTCGAACGCGACCTCGACGTGGTGCGAGGTGCGACGTGAAGCGCTGGACGCAACGCCTGGCTCTCGTCTTCGGCGCCTGGCTGGTCGCCGCCGCCGGCGTCGGTCTGGCCGGCGGGGCGGCGCACCCGCTGCTCCTGGCGTTGTACGTCGGGGTGGTGGCCGTGCTGGTGTTCCTGTTCCTCGACGTGTCCGCGCAGACCCAACCGATCCAGTGGCCGAAGCCTCGCGAGGAGCCGGTGCGCGAGCGGGGCGAGGACCCACGGCTCGACCAGCTGCGTCGCGTGGTCGCCCAGCACCTCGACAGCCGTGAGGTGGGGGAGGCGCTGCAGCGACACCTCGCCGAGATCACCGACCATCGCCTCGTGGTGCGGCACGGCATCACCCGGGAGGCCGACCCGGAGACCGCGTCACGGCTGCTCGGCCCCGAGCTGTCGGCCGTGCTCGACCACCGCGCGCCGTACCCGCGACTGACGACCGACCAGATGGACCTGCTGCTGCAAAGGATCGAGGCCGTATGAGCATCCCCGAGAGCACCCCACCACCCGAGCTCGCGGAGGTCTCGAGTCTTGCGGCGGCGGTGCTCGACGAGGTCGGCCGTGCCGTCGTGGGGAAGCGAGAGGCGCTCGTGCTCGTGCTCTCCGGCATCCTGGCCGGCGGCCACGTGCTGATCGAGGACCTGCCCGGGCTCGGCAAGACGCTGGCCGCGCGGTCGTTCGCCCAGGCGCTGGGCCTCACGTTCACGCGCGCCCAGTTCACTCCCGACCTGCTGCCGGCCGACCTCACCGGGTCGTTCATCTTCGACCAGAAGGAGGGCGAGTTCGAGTTCCGCCCCGGTCCGCTCTTCACCGGCATGCTGCTCGCCGACGAGATCAACCGCACCCCTCCCAAGACCCAGTCGGCGCTGCTCGAGGCGATGCAGGAGCGGCAGGTCACCGTCGAGGGACAGACGTTCCTGCTGCAGCCGCCGTTCCACGTGATCGCCACGGCCAACCCGGTCGAGTACGAAGGCACCTACCCGCTGCCGGAGGCACAGCTCGACCGGTTCCTGCTCCGGGTGAGCTTCGGCTACCCCGACGCCGACCAGGAGTGGGACGTGCTCGGCCGACGCCTGGCCCGCCGCCGCGAGGAGCAGATCCTCGACGCGGTCACCGATGCCGAGGGGCTGTCCGGCATGCAGGCCGCCATCGAGACGGTCACCGTGGAGGAGAGCGTCGGCCGCTACTGCGTGGCACTCGCCGCCGCCACCCGCGACCACCCCCAGGTGCTGATGGGTGCGTCGCCGCGCGGGGCGCTCGCCCTGATGCTGACCGGCCGGGCGTACGCCGTGATCCACGGCCGCGACTACGTCGTACCGGAGGACGTGAAGGCGGTGGCTCGGTCGGTGCTGGCGCACCGGATCACCGTGCGTCCGGAGCTCTGGATGAGCGACGTCTCCGGCACGTCGGTGGTCAGGAGCGTGCTGAACCAGGTGCCGACCCCCGGTGCCCGTGAGTCCACCGGCTTCGAACGCCCCGACGCGCGCTGAGCCGATGAGCAACAAGTACGCCCTCGGCGCGCTGGTGCGAAGTGGCCGCAGCGCATCGTCGGGTGAGGTGGAGGCTGGTTCACCCTGGCGGCCCACGCACGCACTCGTCCGCGCCGGGCTCGTGTCCGCCACGTTCGCCGCGGTCGCCGTCGGGTTCGGGCGTCCCGACCTGATGGTGCTGGCCACACCGTTCCTGGTGCACACGGTGGCGGTGCTGCTGCGCCGGCCCACCGAGGAGCCGCGCCCGAGCTCCCGGCTGGCGCACCGCACGATCCGCGAGGGCGAGGCGGGTACGACGGTGTCGGTGTCGGTCGACGGTGCCGGCGACGCCGAGCACGTCGTGCTGGCGGTCGACGCGGAGCCGTGGACCGCGTTCCGGCCGAGCAGCGGGGTGGTCGGCGTCGCCGCGGTACCCATGCGGCCGAGCCTCGACATCGACCTGCCGGTCGCCTCGCTGCGCTGGGGCCGTCGTCCTGTCGGCGGCGGTGTCGTGGTCGCGACCGGCCCCTGGGCGGGGCGCGAGTGGGGGCCGCACACGCTGCTCCCGGTGATGCTCACGACGCTGCCCACCCCCGGGGTGTACGACGGACGTGCGCCGGTGCCGCACCCGCTCGGGCTGGTCGGCACGCACCCCGCCCGTCGCGCGGGGGACGGCACCGAGCTGGCCTCGATCCGGCCGTTCGCGCCGGGAGACCGGCTGCGCCGCGTGCACTGGCCGGTGTCGCTGCGCACCGGCGCGCTGCACGTGACGAGCACGGTCGCCGAGGAGGACAGCGGGATCCTGCTGCTCGTCGATGCCGGGGTCGAGGTCGGCGTCAGCGGCGGCACGACCGGGGCGGAGTCGTCCATGGACGTCGCCGTGCGAGCCGCGGGCGCGCTCGCCGAGCACTACCTGCACCGCGGCGACCGGGTCGGGCTGCGGATCCTGGGTGCCGCCTCCCGCGGCGTCGTACCGCTGAGCAGCGGGCGTCGCCACCTCCGGCGCGTGCTGGAGACCCTGAGCATGGTGGTGCCCGGCGCCCGCCACGACTCCGACCCGCGGCGCTTCCGGGTGCCGCCCGGGACGGTCGTGGTGGTGCTCTCGCCGATGCTGTCCGACCAGGTCGTGGCCGCGACCAGGACGCTGGCGCAGCGCGGGCTCGACCTGGTCGTCGTGGACACGATGCCGGTCGGACCTCGACGCGTTCGCCGAGGGACCGCGCGACCGGATCGCCTGGCGGATGCGGCTGCTCGAGCGCGAGGTGCTGATCGACCGGGTCCGTCGCGCCGGCGTACCCGTCGCGCGCTGGTCCGGCCCCGGCACCCTCGACGAGGTGCTCCGCGACCTGGGCCGCCGGGCCCGGCAGCCGAGGATGGCGCACCGATGAGCCGCATCTCCGAGGCGTCTGCCGCTCTCGACCGCGTGGTCCTCGCGTCCCGCCAGCAGGTGTTGATGCGCAGCCTGCTGCTGGCGGCCGCGCTCGGCTTCATGGGCCTGGTCCCGGCCGCCGGGGGGTCGCCCGGCCGGTTCGCGATCCTGGCCCTGGTCGTCGCCGCCGTGGCCGCCGCCCTGGCCCCGGCCAGCAACGCGCCGCTGGTGCTCGTGCTCGGGCTCGGCTGGCTGTGGTGGGGCCAGGTCCCGGACACCTGGTCGACCTGGACGCTCGCCGCGGGCGTGCTGCTCGTGGTGGTGCACCTCGCGAGCCTGCTCTGCGCCTACGGACCGCCCGCCCTGGTGCTGCCCGGGTCGCTGCTGCGCGCCTGGGGCGGGCGCGCGCTCGTGCTCGCCGCGGCCACCGCGCTGGTGTGGCTGGCGGCAGGCCTGCTCACCGCCCTTGACCTGCCCCAGAGCCCCGTCGTCGTGGTGGCGGCCATGGTGCTGGTCGCCGGTTGGATCGTCCTGCTGCTGTCCCGGCTGGTGACTCGCGAGGACTCCTGACCGACACGGTCGCCGGCACGACCTAGGGTTTCCGCATGGAGCGCGAGGAGTACGTCGAGGCGGTCCTCTCCCTGGTCGAGCGGATCCCGGAGGGCCGGGTGACCACCTACGGCGCGCTCGCGGAGGCCGTCGGGACGGGCGGCCCGCGCCAGGTCGGGTCCGTGATGTCGACGTACGGCGGACCGGTCCCGTGGTGGCGCGTCGTGCACGCCGACGGCACCCCCGCGACCTGCCACGACGGACGCGCGCTCGAGCAGCACCGCGCCGAGGGCACTCCGCTGCGCCGGTCGGGCCGGATCGACATGCCCGCGGCGATGTGGTGGCCCGATCTGTCGGAGCCGGATGGTGAGATTCAGGCATGAGCACCCCACGACGCTGCTCGCTCCGCTCGCACCGCCGCAGGGACCCCGCGTGACGACGTACCGGCTGGCCTACCCGACCGCGGGTCGCGCCGACGCGCCCGCGCTCGACGAGTCCCAGCAGTCCGTCGTGGACCACCCCGGCGGGCCGTTGCTGGTGCTGGCCGGGCCCGGCACCGGCAAGACGACGACCCTGGTCGAGGCGATCGTCGACCGGATCGAGCGCCGCGGTGCCAGCCCCGACTCGGTGCTCGCGCTCACGTTCAGCCGCAAGGCCGCCGAGCAGCTGCGCGACCGGGTCACCGCACGGCTCGGCCGCACCATGGCGACGACACTGAGCTCGACCTTCCACTCGTTCGCCTACGGCCTGGTGCGCCGCTACTCACCGCCCGAGGTCTACTCCGCGCCGCTGCGGCTGCTGACCGCGCCCGAGCAGGACGTCATCCTCCAGCGGCTGCTCACCGACGAGGCCGAGTCGGTGCGCTGGCCGGAGTCGCTGTCGGCCGCGGTCCGCACCCGCGGCTTCGCGCGCGAGGTGCAGGCCGTGCTCGCGCGTGCCCAGGAGAAGGGCCTCGGCTACCAAGGCCTGCGCCGGCTGGGCCTCGAGGAGGGCCGGCCCGAGCTGGTCGCGGCGGCGGAGCTGATGCAGCAGTACGTCGACGTGGTCGACACCGACAACCTCATCGACTACCCCGGTCTGATCGCGGAGGCCGTCGGGCTGGTGACGAGCCCGGAGCGCCCCGAGGTGCGCGCCGACCTGCGGCGGCAGTTCTCCCACGTGTTCGTCGACGAGTACCAGGACACCGACCCCAGCCAGGTCGCGCTGCTCCAGGCGCTCGCGGGCGACGGTCGCAACCTCACCGTGGTCGGCGACCCCGACCAGTCGATCTACGCGTTCCGGGGGGCCGAGGTGCGCGGCATCCTCGACTTCCCCGACCAGTTCCGCCGGGCCGACGGCCGGCCCGCCGACGTCACTGCGCTGCAGGTGACGCGAAGGTTCGGGTCCCGGCTGCTGACCGCCTCGCGCAGCATCGCGTCCTCGATCAGCACCCGAGGCTCGATCGGGCGCGAGGTCTTCGAGGCGTTCCGGTCGCCGACCCCGGCCGACAACCAGTTCGGCCCCGGCCGGGTCGAGGTCCGCACCTACGACACCGCGCGGGCCGAGACCGAGCACGTCGCCGACGCGTTGCGCCGAGCCCACCTCGAGGACGGCATCCCTTGGTCGCAGATGGCGGTGCTGGTGCGGTCGGGGCGCACGTCGATCCCGCCGCTGCGGCGCTCACTCGGCGCGGCCGGCGTACCCGTCGAGGTGGCCAGCGACGACACCCCGCTCGTCCAGGAGCCGGCGGTGCTGCCGCTGCTCGAGGCGCTGCGCGCCGTCGTCGACCTGCACATCGACGACCCGGAGCACCCGCGCCACCTCGGGGTCGACCGGGCCGAGGGGTTGCTCGCCTCGCCGCTGGCCGGCCTCGACGCGGCCGACGTACGCACCCTGGCGCGACTGCTGCGGGTGCGCGAGCTCGCCGCCGCCGACCAGGAGGACCGGTCGCCGCGGCCGTCCCCGGTGCTGCTGCGTGACGTGCTCCTCGATCCCGACCGGCTCGAGGGGCTCACCGGCCGGCCGGTGACCAAGGCCCGCGCGCTGGCCACGTTGCTCCGCGACGCCCGTGAGCGGCTCGACGCGGGAGGCACCGCCGAGGAGGTGCTCTGGGTGCTGTGGTCGGGCACCGACTGGCCGCAGCGGCTCCGGCGCACCGTCGAGCACGGCGGGGCCGGCGCGAGGATGGCGCACCGCGACCTCGACGCGCTGTGCGCGCTGTTCGAGGTGGCCGCCAAGACCGAGGAGCGACGCGGACACACCAGCGTGGCCGTCTTCCTCGACACGCTGACCGCCCAGCAGATCCCCGCCGACACCCTCGCCGAGCAGGGCGTGCGCGGTGACTCGGTGCGGCTGCTCACGGCTCATCGGTCCAAGGGCATGGAGTGGCGGTTCGTGGTCGTCGCCCACGTGCAGGAGGAGGCCTGGCCCGACCTGCGGCGCCGCTCGACCCTGCTGCAGGCCGACCGCATCGGCCATGACGGACTCCTCCCGCCGCTCACCGCGCAAGCACTGATCGCCGAGGAGCGCAGGCTCTTCTACGTCGCCACCACGCGAGCGCGGCAGCGCCTGCTGGTGACCGCCGTGGCGTCCCCCGACGACGACGGAGAGCAGCCGTCACGGTTCGTCGACGAGCTGGGCGTCGGCGTCACCAGCGTCAAGGGCCGGCCGACCCGCCCGCTCTCGCTCGCCGGACTCGTGGCGGAGCTGCGCCGCACCGTGGCCGACCCGGCCACGTCGCCACGTCTCCGCGACGCGGCCGCCGACCGGCTCGCCGCGCTCTCGCTCGAGGAGCACCGGGGCCGGCCGCTGGTGCCGCAGGCCGACCCGCGCGAGTGGTGGGGCACGCGCGGGCGCTCGCGGGCCGCCACCCCGCTGCGCCCGGCCGAGACCCCGGTGTCGATGTCGGCCAGTGCGCTCGAGGCGCTGCTCACCTGCCCGGCCAAGTGGTTCCTGGAGCGCGAGGCCGGGGGAGAGACGGCCACCTCGGCGTCGCAGGGCTTCGGCCTGGTCGTGCACGCGCTCGCCGACCGCATCGTCAAGGGCGACCTGGCCGGTGGGCCCGACGCCGTACCCGAGCTGATGAGCCACGTCGACAAGGTCTGGGGGCAGATCCCGTTCCGGACGCCCTGGTCGGCCACCAAGGAGCGTGCCGAGATCGAGCAGGCCCTCACCCGGTTCGTGCAGTGGCACGGGAGGCCGGGGGCCCGCACCGTGCTCGCCACCGAGCAGCGGCTCCGCGCCGAGGTGACCCTGCCCGACGGTCAGCGCGTTGCGCTGACCGGCTTCGCCGACCGCCTCGAGGTCGACCAGGACGGCCGCGTGGTCGTCATCGACCTGAAGACCACGAAGTACCCACCCACCGACAAGGAGCTCTCGACCAACCCCCAGCTCGGTCTCTACCAGCACGCGGTCCGGCACGGCGCCGTCGACGAGCTGCTCGGCAGACCCGGTGAGCCCGGCGGGGCGGAGCTGATCCAGCTGCGCAAGAGCGTCCGCGGCCAGGTCAAGGTGCAGCTCCAGGAGCCGCAGCAGGCCGGCGACGACGGTCACACCGCGATCGAGTCCCAGCTGATGGAGGCGGTCGCAGCGGTCCGCTCCGAGGAGTTCGAGGCGCGCGCCGGCGACCACTGCCAGCGCTGCTCGTTCCAGCCGATCTGCCCGGTCAAGGGCGCCGGGACGGTGCTGTCGTGACCCTCGAGATCGGCACCCCTGCCGCGCTGCAGCGGCTGATGCGCTCCAAGTTCCCACCGAGCGAGGAGCAGTTCGCCGCCATCACCGCGCCGCTCGAGCCGGCCGTCGTGGTGGCCGGTGCGGGCTCGGGCAAGACCACGGTGATGGCCGCCCGCGTCGTCTACCTGGTCGCCACCGGGCAGGTGACTCCCGACCAGGTGCTCGGGCTGACCTTCACGACCAAGGCCGCCAGCGAGCTGGCGACCCGCGTCCGCACGGCCCTGCGCGACGCGGGCATCATCCGGGCGCCGGGACCCCGCGCGCCGGGCGACGTCGAGGACGAGCCGGAGGAGCCGACGGTCGCCACCTACAACGCCTACGCCGCCGCGCTGCTCACCGAGCACGGCCTGCGCATCGGCCACGAGCCCGACACGCGAGTCATCGCCGACGCCTCCCGCTACCAGCTCGCGGCACGCGCCATCGCCCGCTACACCGGCGACGTCACGCTGCTCAGCGACCACCCGGAGACCGTCATCGGCTACGTGCTGGGGCTCGAGGGTGCGCATGAGCGAGCACCTCGTCGACCTCGACCGGCTCCGCGAGTTCCAGCGCGTCGAGCGGGCGGCGTTCGCGGCCGAGCTCGACTCCGCCAGGGCGAAGGCCAAGCTCGCGGCCGTCATCAACGCCCTCGACCGGCGCGACGAGCTGCTGGGGCTGGTCGAGGCCTACCGACGGCTCAAGCGGGACCTCGGTCTGATGGACTTCTCCGACCAGATCGCGCTGGGCGCCCGGCTGGCCGTCGAGCGTCCCGAGGTCGGCGCGGCCGAGCGCGACAAGTTCCGGGTCGTCCTCCTCGACGAGTACCAAGACACCTCGGTGGCGCAGGCGACCATGCTCAGCCGGCTCTTCTCCGGACCCGCACGCCGAGCAGGGCCGCGGGCACCCGGTGACCGCCGTCGGCGACCCCAACCAGGCGATCTACGGCTGGCGCGGCGCGTCGGTCTCCAACATCCTCAACTTCGGTGCGGACTTCCCGACCGTCGACGGCTCGACCGACGTGCCCAGCTACCCGCTCACGATCAACCGACGCTCCGAGCGCAGGATCCTCGAGGTCGCCAACCGGCTCGCCGCGCCGCTCTACACCGCGTTCCCGCAGGTGCAGCCGCTGCGCTCCCCCGAGGAGCCCGGCGACGGCACCGTCCGCGCGGCCGTCCACGAGACCTACGTCGACGAGCTGGCCTGGCTGCCCGGCGAGGTCAAGAAGTCGTACGCCGGCCTGGCCGAGCCGTCCTGGGCCGGGATCGGCGTGCTGGTCCGTGACAACGCGCACGCCGCCGACGTGTTCGACGCGCTCACCCGCGAGGAGATCCCGGTCGAGATCGTCGGCCTGCAGGGACTGCTCCGGCTCCCGGAGGTCGCCGAGGTGGTCGCCGAGCTGACGCTGCTGCACGACCTGACCGCCAACGCCGCGCTGCTGACCCTGCTGACCGGCCCCCGCTGGAGCATCGGGCCCCGCGACCTGGCCCTGCTCGGCCGCCGGGCCGCCGACCTGTCGGGGGTCACCGGTCGCGCGGCCCGGGACCTCGACCGCGACGTCGCCGAGGAGCTCGCCGCCGCGGTGGCCGGGTCCGACCCGACCGAGGTGGCCTCGCTCAGCGACGCCCTCGACGACCCGGGTGCGGGCGAGCGGTGGACCTACTCACCCGAGGCGCGCGAGCGCTTCGCGCTGCTGTCCGGGGAGCTCCGTGCCCTGCGGGCGCACGCGGGCGAGCCGCTGCTCGACCTGGTCCGTCGGATCATCGACGTGACCGGCATCGACATCGAGCTCGCCTCGTCGGTGAGCCCCGCGGCACAGGCCCGCCGCGAGAACCTCGACCTGTTCGTCAAGGCCGTCGCGGAGTTCCAGGCGGTCGACGGCGACGTGACGCTGCCGGCGCTGCTCGCCTACCTGCAGGCGGAGGACGAGCTCGGCACCGGCCTCGACATCGCCACCCCCACCGAGGCCGACTCGGTCAAGCTGCTCACCGTGCACCGGGCCAAGGGCCTGGAGTGGGAGTCGGTGTTCCTGGTCGGCGTCGTCAACGGCCGGTTCCCCAACACCCGCGGACGCACCAAGTGGACCTCCGGTCCCGCGGTCCTGCCCACCCCGCTGCGCGGCGACGCCCGCGACCTGCCGCGGCTGGCCGGCCACACCTCGGCCGACCTCGACGCCGCGGCGGAGGAGTGGAAGCGGCACGAGGCGCAGGAGGAGCTCCGTCTCGGCTACGTCGCGTTCACCCGCGCCAAGCAGGAGCTGGTCGTCTCGTCGTACCTCTGGGGCCCGACGCAGCAGAAGCCGCTCGGTCCGTCGCCCTACCAGGTGACCGTGCGCGAGGCGCTCGTCGGCTGGGGCAGCGACGCCGAGCGGTGGTCGGACCTGCCGGAGGACGGCGCCACCAACCCGCTGCGCGCGGGCGGCGACGTCGCGCCCTGGCCGGTGCCCGGCCACAGCCCGGAGGTCCAGCGCCGGCTGGCGGCCGCGGAGGTGGTGGCGCGGGCGGTCGACCGGGCCCGCGCGGGCGTGCACCCCGCCGACGAGGGCCTCGACGTCCTCGAGGCCGCCCGGGTGGCCGAGTGGGACGAGGAGATGGCCCGGCTGCTCGACGAGGCACGCCGAGACCGCACCGACGAGGTCGCCGTCCCGCTGCCGTCCAGCCTGTCGGCGACCGCGGTTGCGCGGCTCCGCGACGACCCCGAGCGCTTCGCGGCGGTCCTGGCGCGGCCGATGCCGCGGCAGCCCTCGCCCGCTGCCCGGTTCGGCACCCGGTTCCACGCCTGGGTCGAGGCCCGGTTCGGTCAGCAGCTGCTGCTGGATCCCGACGACCTGCCCGGACGCGGTGACGCCGAGATCGACGACGACGCCGACCTGCAGGAGCTGATCGAGCGGTTCGAGGCCGGCGCCTTCGCCGACCGGGTCCCCGAGGCCATCGAGCCCCCGTTCGCGCTGGTGCTCGCCGGGCAGGTGGTCCGCGGCCGGATCGACGCCGTCTACACCGAGCAGGTGGACGGCGAGGACGGCTACCTCGTCGTCGACTGGAAGACCAACCGTGCTCAGACGGCCGACCCGCTGCAGCTCGCCCTCTACCGCGTCGCCTGGGCCGAGCTCAGGGGCGTCGACCCGGCGCGGGTGCGGGCGGCGTTCTACTACGTGCGCAGCGGCGACCTCGTCGAGCACACCGGTCTCCCCGGCCGCGAGGAGCTGGAGCTGCTGCTCACCGCCGACGGAGCCTGAGGGCCTCAGCCGGCGCTGGTGCCGAGCATCGCCTCGAGGGCGATCTCGACCATGGGGCTGAAGGTCTGCTCGCGCTCCAGGGCGCTGGTCTGCTCGCCGGTGACGATGTGGTCCGAGACGGTGCAGACGGCGAGTGCCCGGGCCTGGTGCTGCGCCGCGAGCGTGTACAGCGCGCTGGCCTCCATCTCGACCGCGAGCACCCCGTAGTCGACCATCCGCCCGGTCAGCTCCGGGCGCGGGTTGTAGAACGAGTCGCTGGAGAAGATCAGCCCCACGTGGGTGTCGTGGGGCAGGTCGCGGGCGATCGCGGCGTCGTGTGCGGCTCGCAGCAGCCCGTAATCGGCGACCGGGGCGTAGTCGAGCCCCTCGAAGCGGATCCGGTTCATCGCGGAGTCCGTGCACGCGCCCGAGGCGATCACCAGGTCGCGCAGCCTGACCCGCTCGGTGAGGGCGCCGCAGGAGCCGACGCGGACGATCGTGCGGACGTCGTACTCCATGAGCAGCTCGGTGGCGTAGATCGACAGCGACGGCAGCCCCATCCCCGAGCCCTGCACCGACACGCGCTCGCCGCGGTAGGTGCCGGTGAAGCCGAGCATCCCGCGCACCTGCGTGTAGCACTTGGCGTTGTCGAGGAACGTCTCCGCGATCCACTTGGCGCGCAGCGGGTCGCCGGGCATCAGGACGTGGGGCGCGATCTCGCCGGGCTCGGCGCCGATGTGGGTGCTCACCGGCGACACGCTAACGGAGCCGCACGCCGTAGGGTCGACGGCGTGACCGCCACGAACCATGCGGACCTGCTCGGCCAGTACCCGCACCTCGCCCCCGTCGCGCTGTCGCTCCACGCCCACAACCGCATCGCCGGTCACCGCACGGACGACGCCTGGCTGGAGAGGACCTGGCGCGACGAGCGCACCCGGGTCCTGGTCCTGCACGGCGGCCGGCTCGTCGTACCCGACGAGAGCGGGGAGCCCGCGGTCGACTGGCGTACGCCGGCGCAGGCGCCCGCCGGGCAGCGGGTGCTGCTCGGGGAGCAGGACGGCGTCACCCACTTCGCCGTCCTGGTCGAGCACGTGCCCGAGGGCATGCGCGCCGAGGAGCTGCGACGCTTCGTGCAGACGCTGCCGGCCGACGAGGCCGCGCTGGTGGTGCACGCGGTCGCGCTGGGGGAGTGGCACCGGTCCCACCGGCACTGCCCCCGCTGCGGGGGGTCGCTCGAGGTGTCCGACGCCGGCCACCTGATGGTCTGCAGCGGCTGCGGTCGGCAGCAGTTCCCGCGCACCGACCCCGCCGTGATCATGGTGGTCACCGACGACGAGGACCGCTGCCTGCTCGGCCGGCAGGAGCGGTGGCCCGAGGGGCGCTACTCGACGCTGGCCGGCTTCGTGGAGCCGGGAGAGTCGCTCGAGCAGGCGGTCGCCCGCGAGGTGTTCGAGGAGGTCGGCATCGAGGTCGGCGAGGTCGCCTACTTCGGCAACCAGCCGTGGCCGTTCCCCGCCAGCCTGATGGTCGGCTTCTTCGCCCGGGCCAGGACCACCGAGATCGACGTCGACGGCGCCGAGATCAGCGACGCCCGGTGGTTCACCCGCGACCAGATGCGCGCCGAGGCGGAGGCGGGCACGCTGCTGCTGCCCAGCGGGATCTCCATCTCCCGCAGCCTGGTCGAGACCTGGTACGGCGGCAGCCTCCCCGGCACCTGGTGAACAACGATTCGTCTGCGGTCTATGGGGTGATTCACGGGGGCGGACCGCAGACGAATCGTTGTCGCTCAGCCGTAGTAGGCGTGCAGCGCGGTCCACTCGTCGGGGCTGGGTGCCGGGTCGAGGGTCAGCGGCGGCTGGGCGCCGGTGATCCCGTCGCCGGCATGGTGCCGGAAGCCCAGCACGTGCATGAACTCGTGCGCGGCCACCTGCCGGCGGGTGCTGCGCGGGGTCTCGCTGAAGTGCGTGTTCAGCGTGATCGTCGCGCCGGTCGGGTAGGACTCACCCGGACCCATCGTGCGCCACTTCGTGAACCCGGCGAACGAGCCGCCGCGCCGGTGCTCCTTCTCGACCGTCACCACGAAGGCGCCCGGGTGCTCGGCGGCCGATCCCGACACGACCGTGACGCCGGGAAGCGCCGCGTCCAGGTCCTCGGCGAAGTCGCGCATCCGCCACACGTTGCCGGGGCCGTCGATGACGACGACCGTGCTCGCCGGGAGCGGCCAGGTCAGCGCCTGGGTCGCGGGTACGTCGTACGCGCCGCCGCCGTCCTTGGCGGCCGTTGCCGGCGCGGGGACGAGGACGGCGGGGCGAGCGCCAGAGCGGCGATCGCGGTCCCTACGGTGCGAGTAGGTCTCATGGAGTCATCACCACTGGTTCAGTTCCCACCTTGTCGCGACATCAGACGTGCAGACAGGGCCGAACGGCCGTGCGCTGAGTCACGATCGGTCAGGTCGGGGTCGCAGCCCGGGAGGGCGCGCCGGAAGATCGCAGAACGCGTCAGGTGGTCCAGCCCGGCGTGGTGGGTCCGGCTCAGTTGAGGGAGGCGAGCTTGGCCTTGACCTCGGCCACGGACGGGTTCGTCTGGGCCGAGCCGTCGGAGTAGACCAGCGTCGGGACGGTCTGGTTGCCGCCGTTCACCTGCTCGACCACCGATGCCGCGTCGGGCACCCGCTCGATGTCCACGACCTCGTAGGCGATGCCCTCGCGGTCGAGCTGGCTCCTCAGCCGGTGGCAGTAGCCACACCACTGCGTGGAGTACATCGTCAGGGTCGGGGTGGTCATTCGTGTCCTTCCTCGCGTCTACGCTTGCTGCTACAACGCCGCCCGACGAGGAGATTGTTCCCGTATGCCCCCATCCGCCGACCAGCTCCTCGACGCGCTCGACCCCGAGCAGCGGCAGGTGGCGACGGCGCTGCACGGGCCGGTGCGGGTGCTGGCCGGTGCGGGCACCGGCAAGACCCGGGCGATCACGCACCGGATCGCCTACGGCGTGGCGAGCGGCGTCTACAACCCGCACCGAGGTCCTCGCCGTCACCTTCACCACCCGCGCCGCCGGCGAGATGCGCGGCCGGCTGCGCGCGCTCGGCGCCGGCGGGGTCCAGGCCCGCACGTTCCACTCCGCCGCGCTGCGCCAGGCCCGCTACTTCTGGCCCCGGGTGTACGGCGGCGAGCTGCCGGTGCTCACCGAGTCCAAGCTCGCCGCTGATGGGCAACGCCGCGCGGCGCAACCGGGTCGAGACCGACCAGGCCACCCTGCGCGACCTCGCCAGCGAGGTCGAGTGGGCCAAGGTCAGCAACGTCCGGCCCGACGACTACGCCGCGCGTCGCGGCCGCCCGCGGGCGCGGTCCGTGACCGGCCACGAGCCCGACGGCGTGGCCCGCGTCTTCGCGACCTACGAGGAGGTCAAGCGCGACCAGGGCCGCATGGACATGGAGGACGTCCTGCTGTGCGCCGCGGCCCTGCTCGCCGAGGACGAGCGGGTCGCCGCCGAGGTGCGCCGGCAGTACCACTGGTTCGTCGTCGACGAGTTCCAGGACGTCAGCCCGATCCAGTCCGCGCTGCTCGACCTGTGGCTCGGCGGCCGCGACGACCTGTGCGTCGTCGGCGACCCGGCCCAGACGATCTACTCCTTCGCGGGGGCCAACGCGTCGCTACCTCACCGAGTTCCGCCGTCGCTTCCCGAGCGCACGACCTGCGATCGAGCTGGTCCGCAACTACCGCTCGACCCCGCAGGTGATCGACGGCTGCCAACGGCCTGCTCGCCGGCACGGCCAGCGCCGGCGTGCAGCTGCGCGCGCAGCGCGACGGCCGGTCCCGAGGTGCGCTTCTCCGAGCACTCCGACGAGGTGGCCGAGGCCGAGCAGGTCGCCGCGGACATCCTCGGCTCACCCGGTCCGGGCGTCCCGCCGCGCGAGATCGCGGTGCTGTTCCGGATCAACGCCCAGTCCGAGGCGTTCGAGGAGGCGCTGGCCGCGCGCGGCGTCCCCTACGTCGTCCGCGGTGCCGCGCGGTTCTTCGAGCGTCCGGAGGTGCGCCAGGCGGTGACCCTGCTGCGCGGGCAACGCGCCGGGGCGACGGCGGCTCGGCGCGACGGCACTCGTCGACCGAGGTCCGCGCCGTGCTGGCCGGCATGGGCTGGTCACCCGAGGCGCCGACCGGCGCGCGGCAACGTCCGCGACCGCTGGGAGTCGCTGCAGGCGCTCGTCTCCCAGGCCGAGGACTGCCGCGGCCGTCCCGGTGACGCCGCGCTGGCCGACTTCGTCGCCGAGCTCGACCGACGCGCCGCCGAGCAGCACGCCCCGGTGGCCGAGGGCGTCACGCTCGCGACGCTGCACGCCGCCAAGGGCCTGGAGTGGGACGCGGTCTTCCTCGGCGGCATGCACGAGGGGACGATGCCGATCATCTACGCCGAAGGCCCGGCCGCGGTCGAGGAGGAGCGCCGGCTGCTCTACGTCGGCATGACCCGGGCCCGCCGGCACCTCGCGGTCTCGTGGTCGCTGGCCCGCAACCCCGGCGTCCCGGTCGAGCCGCAAGCCGTCGCGGTTCCTCGCCGGTCTGCGCCCGCAGGTGCGGCTCCGACGTGCGCCGAGAGCCGAGCGCGGCAGCCGCAAGCGCAAGGGCGTCGCCAACTGCCGCAGCTGCGGCAGGCCGCTGGCGCAGCACCGCCGAGCGCAAGGTCGGGCCGCTGCGAGGACTGCCCGGCCACCTACGACGAGGAGCTGTTCGAGCGGCTGCGCACCTGGCGCGTCGAGCGCGCGGCCGAGGAGAAGGTGCCGGCGTACGTCGTCTTCACCGACCTCACCCTGCAGGCGATCGCCGAGGTCAAGCCCGCCGACCGCCGTCGCCCTGCTGCCGGATCAGCGGCATCGGCGAGGCCAAGCTGACGAAGTACGGCGACGACGTGCTCGCGCTCGTCGGAGGACGCACGGCGGACTGAGGGTCTGCGTAGCCCGTCCGGGCCATCTGCTTGATGCGCGCGCAAAACTTTCGCGGAAATACCCAGAAAATAGTTTGCCGCTTACAGCGGCCCCGGGGGTACGTTTTCTCTCACCCGCACGACAACCGCGCACAACGGTCCTGCCAAGACCGGCGCCCGAGGCATCTGAAGGAGGTGCCACAGATGATCAACACCACGATGCAGCATCAGCCAGCCGGCTGGTCTTCGGCATGCCCATGTCGCCGCTGTCGCCGCGTCACCGCGTTGCGTCCGTGCGCGCCCTCCCGATGTCCACGGGTGTGGTGTGCCTGCCGACCGTCAGGCGCGATCGCTCCCGCGACGGGCATCCAGGGCACCGCTGTGCGCGGCTACCGCCTCGCCATCGATGCCGTTGCCGTCAAGGGCGCCTTCCCGGGTACCTCCGCCTGGAGTCCACCGATCTAGAGTGAAATCTCTGCATCGGCAGCCTCCAGGCCGCGGAACCCGAAACCCGGGATCCGCGGCCTTTTTGTTTCCCAGACGGTCCGACCGACCAGAACGAGAACACTCACAAGGAGGTGAGAGATGAGTATCAGCGTCCTCGACACGTCCGCGGTCGCCGCGAACGAGGTCGACGAGGAGCAGCTGCCGTGCCGCCGAGAGGACCCGGAGCTGTTCTTCGCCGAGACTCCGCAGGACGTGGAGCTGGCCAAGGCGATGTGCCTGGACTGCCCGTTGCGGGCCGAGTGCCTGGCCGGCGCCCTCGAGCGTCGCGAGCCCTGGGGCGTCTGGGGTGGCGAGCTGTTCGCGCAGGGCGTGGTCATCCCGCGCAAGCGCCCCCGCGGCCGGCCCCGCAAGAACGAGGTCGCGGCCTGAGCGTCCAGCCCAGCAGCACCAGCCCGGCACCACCAGCACCGCAGCAGCACGACAGCAGCAGGACGCAGCACGCAGACGCAGCACCGCAGCACCAGCAGCAACCGACCACCGCCCAGAACGCATTCAACGGAGAACGCGATGTCATACGTATACGAGACCTGGCTCGGGCGGAGCAGACCCAGCGCCTGCGGCGAGGCCGCAAGCCTGCGCCGCGGGCCACCAGCATCGCTCGCGCCCAGCCGGAAGTCCCGCCGCGCCGAGCGCGCCGCCCTCCAGGCCCGCCTCACCCTCGCCCGCACGCTGTGACCCTGACCGCCGCGGTCTGACCAGCAGCCAACGACAGCGACAACGGAAACCACCACCACCCATGAACACTGACACGAACCGGAGCAACGAGATGCAACTCATGTATGAAGATCTGGCACGTGCACAGATGTCCGCGCGCCTGGGAGAGGCGCACGAACTGCGACGCGGTCGCCAGCTGGCGATGCACCGCCGGCTGTCCCGCCGGGCCGAGCGTGCTGCCCGCAGGCGCGCCTCGCCCTGGCTCGCTCGCTCTGACCCGAGGTCCGACACCCGGAGCGACGTAGCCCAGCGCGACATCGGTCTGCACAGCTGAACACCAACGAGGGCCGGACCCGCGGCAACCACCACGCCGCGGGTCCGGCTCTCTTCTGTCCCAGGCGTGGCTCGGAGCGCCCGGCGTACGCTCGGGCCATGCGCGGTGACCTGCGACTTCTGCGGCACGGTCAGCCCCCGACGACGCGCCGCGGCGGCACCGGGATGCCGCTGACCTGGACGACCGCGGTCGAGAACGGCCGGCAGCGGGTCTTCTGCGAGCGCTGCTCGCGCGAGCACCTGCGGGCGATCGAGAGCAAGCTCGACAGCGAGTGGTGGTGACACCGGTAGTCGAGCCGCCATCGGTGGTCGAGCCCGCTCCTCGGTGGTCGACCCGCTCCCCGGTGGTCGAGCCGCTCCCGGTGGTCGAGCCCGCTCCTCGGTGGTCGAGCTCGTCGAGACCAGGCCGCGACGGACTACCCGACCGGACCGTCGGCGAACCCGGGCAGCGACTCCTCCAGCATCGGCCGGAACGGGAGCTCGGCCTCGAGCTGGCGACAGCACGCCGATGCCGCCCACCCAGACGCGGTGGATCAGCAGGTACGACGGCGGCAGGTTGAGCCGCAGCGCCAGCGTCGACCCCGGCTGGCGTGGGTCCTGGACCCGCTGGAACTGCGACGCGCATCCAGTCGCGGGAGAACTGGAACCGTCTCGACCGCCGCCGGCTCGATGAACGGGCCCAGGTAGGCCCGCAGCTCGTCGGGGTCGATCCGGATGTTGGGCTTGACGAACCCCTCGTCGCGCAGCCCGTCGAGCACGTCGTCGTAGTCGTCGTACATCGCGATCCGGAGCAGGCTGCCCGATGGCGCGCGGCAGGTGCCGCTCGGGCAGCCGCGCCACGGCGCCGAAGTCGAGGACGCCGAGGCCGTCGAGCGACCCGTCGGGGGTCGGGCAGCATCCGGAAGTTGCCCGGGTGCGGGTCGGCGTGCAGCATCCCGGCGCGCGCCGGGCCGGCGAACAGGAACCGGACGTAGAGCTCGCCGTAGTGGTTGCGCTCCTCCTGGGTGCCCTCGGCGATCAGCCGCGCCAGCGACGCCGTGCTCTCCATCCACTCGGTGACCAGCACCTTGTCGGTGTGCGCGACGACGTGCGGGCACCAGGAAGTCGGGGTCGTCGTCGAACGCGCTCGGCGAACTGCCGCTGGGCGTCGGCCTCGAGGCGGTAGTCGAGCTCCTCGGCCACCCGGTCCTGCAGCTCGGCGATCAGCGGCTTGATGTCGATGCCCGGCACCAGCCCGCCGAAGGTGCGGGCCACGCGCGACGAGCTGGCGCAGGTCGGACATCAGCGCCTCGCCGGCGCCGGGGTACTGGATCTTGATCGCGACCTCGCGGCCGTCGGCCCAGCGGCCGCGGTGGACCTGGCCGATCGAGGCGGCCGCGGCCGGGTCGTCGTCGAACTCGACGAGCTGTTTGCGCCAGCCACGGCCGAGCTCCTGGCTGAGCACCGCGTGCACGGTCGTCGTCGACATCGGCGGGGCGGAGTCCTGCAGCCGGGTGAGCTGGTCGCGGTACGGCGCCGCGACCTCCTCCGGCAGCATCGCCTCGATGATCGACAGCGCCTGCCCCATCTTCATGGCGCCGCCCTTGAGGTCGCCGAGGGTGCGGAACAGCTGCTCGGCGGTGCGCTGCTGCACCTCGGTGAGCACCGCCTCGGCCGGGGCGCCGCCGAGGCGCCGGCCCATGCCCACCGCGGTGCGCCCGGCGTAGCCCAGCGGCAGCGCAGCCAGGCGGGCTGTGCGAGAGACGGCTCTGCGGGGCAGCTCGGTCACCTGGCCATTGTGTCGGACAGGCCCCGCAGGCGGTGCCGAACGGTCACGGCGGCGGTGCGGTTGCCGGGGATGCGACCTTCCAGCGTCCACGGGTCACTGCCAGCTGCAGCCGCATTCAGGGTGCCGTGACCAGGTGCGGGTCTCCACGGCCGTCAGGTCGGCGTCGAGGGTCAGCGTGGTCGACCAGGTCGACGGCCGGCCACCGTCGACGTACGTCGCCAGGTCCCGGGCGGCCCACCCGGCCGCCACCGTCGGCCAGCAACGGGTCGAGCGGCTCGGGGACCCCGTCGCGACGCGGCCGGCGGCAGGCCTCGGCGTACTGGCGCACCAGCAGCGGCCAGGTCGGGTCGGCATCGGTGTGGTGCGCGTCCACGCAGCGCAGGCACGCCGTCGTCCCCGGGTACGACGAACGGGCCGACCGTCGCGCGCCCCTCGGCCAGCCGGACCAGCAGGTGCGGGACCCGGTCGCGCATCCAGCCGTCGAGCGAGCTCGCGGTCGGGCTCGCCGAGTCCGACCAGGAGCCCGATGGCCGGCTCGTCGGCGTCGCAGGTCAGCAACGCCTCGTCGAGCAGGCCGCGCAGGCGCTCGCTCAGCTCGGCGCCCGAGGGGTCCCCGAAGCCGACCAGGCCGATCGCCCGCCGGGACCGGGCGGCGACCACGTCGGGAGCGCGGGTGCCGTGCCGGCGCAGCAGCGAGGCCGCGCGACCGGTGGCCGGCCCGTCGTCACCGGCGAGGAGGGCGCTCACGGCCCGCTCGTCCACCAGCAGCCCGGCCTCGTCGAGGACCGCCGCCGCGGCCTCGTCGGCCGGCCGGGTCCGCGAGCCGTCGAGGCGGGTCAGACAGGACGCCACCGCGGGGGTGTCGGGCAGCACGATCGCGCCGCGGGGGTCGAGACCGACCTGGAAGGAGCCGTCGCGACGGCGCAGCACGTGGGCGCCGGGCACGAGCAGGGGTCGCATGCGCCGCAGCCTGCCCGACCGGGACGCGCGCCGCGACCGGTCGTCCACAGGCTGCCGCGCCCGGCGGCAAAGGCAGCGGCGGCGCCCCACGTGGTGTGGGGCGCCGCCGCAGAAGATCGAGTGGCGATCAGGCCTTGCCGAGAATGCGGTTGAGGTTCGTGCCGCAGACGGGGCAGACGGCCTTGGCCATGCGGGTGCCCTTGTCGTTGACCTTGACCTCGCCCTCGGCCTCGCGCTTCTCCTTGCACTTCACGCAGTAGAACTCGCCGCTCCAGGTCTCCGCCATGACGGCCTCCTTGCTGTTTCGTTGTATCGGTCGTCGGCGGGGAGTCGAGGAAGACCCGCCGTGGCCGCCTGTTGCCGGCCGCTTCGCACCCTACGGCAGGCGGGGAGCACATTCATGCTCGCACCGCCCGGCAGACGGCGTTTCACGCTCAGATCGGCGGAGAAAAGTGAGGTTTGCACCTTTTGTCGCATGGCCGGAAGCCGCGCTGCGACCCTTGTCTCATCATGGTCACCCGAGCCGGCCCCGTCGGTAGTCTCCGGCTCATGACCGGCTCCGCGACCCCGTCCGAAACCGCACCCACGGCCGCACCTGCGTCCGCGCCCTCGCGCGAGCATCTGCGCGTCGAGAGGCGTGCCGACGGCGTCGTGCTGCTGACGCTCGCCAACCCCGCCCAGCGCAACGCGATGTCCGAGCAGATGACCGCGTCCTGGAGTGCTGCGGTCGAGGACCTGGCCGCGGACCCGGGCGTGCGGGCCGTGGTCGTCACCGGCGAGGGCTCGGCCTTCTGCTCGGGCGGCAACACCTCCTGGATCGCCGGCGAGCCGGACGCCACCGTCGACGAGCTGCGCACCCGGATGATGGCCTTCTACCGGGCCTGGCTGTCGATCCGCCGGCTCGAGGTGCCGACCATCGCGGCGGTCAACGGTCCTGCGATCGGGGCGGGGCTCTGCCTCGCGCTGGCCTGCGACATCCGGTACGCCGCGCAGGGCGCCAAGCTCGGCGTCCCGTTCGTCAAGCTCGGCATGCACCCCGGGATGGCCGCGACGTACCTGCTGCCCGACGTGGTGGGGCCCGCGCACGCCCGTGACCTGCTGCTGACCGGGCGGGTGGTCGACGCCGAGGAGGCCCTCGGCATCGGTCTGGTCTCGCGGGTGCTGCCGGCCGACACGTTCCTCGACGAGGTGCTGACCGCCGCCGGCGAGGTGGCCGCCGGCGCGCCGATCGCGAGCCGGCTGACCACGGTTGCGCTGCGCCAGGGGCACGCGGACTTCGAGTCGGCGCTGCAGTGGGAGGCGCTGGCCCAGCCGGTGACGCTGGCCACCGAGGACCTCCAGGAGGGCATCGCGGCCGCCCAGGCCCGGCGGCCCCCTCGGTTCACCGGCCGCTGACGGAGGACCCCGGAGAGACAGCGAGACCCCCTGCCTCTCCGGCACGCCGCTTGCCTTCCCCTTGCGAGCGCCGTGCCGAATCGGCCGGGGGCCTCATCTGCGAGGACCCTAGGTGGGTCTGGCCACGGCGGTCAACGCGGGCGGCACCCACCCTGTGGACGGCGCTGGGGACAGGATGTGGACGCAGGTGCACAGCCTGTGGAAGAACCTGGGGACGACGGTGTACGACGCTGTGGGGGACACGCCCGGGCGGCGTGTTTCCGCCCGCGCTGACCAGGGACGACGTCGACCACAGGGTGTGGACGAGAAGAAGTTCCGACACGATGGCGGTGGACGACACCCTGAGGACCCGGTTGACCCGGCGACGGTAGGACGAAGGAGACCGATGGCGCACGGCACGGCGAGCGAGGCGGCGCTCGACCCGGTGGCGACGCTGCGCCGGATCGCGTTCCTCATGGAGCGGCGACTGGCCGACACCTACCGGATCAAGGCCTACCGCGGCGCGGCCGAGACCCTGCTCGGCTGCGCACCCGGCGAGGTCGCCGAACGCGCCGCGGCCGGCACCCTGCGCGAGCTGCCCGGCATCGGCGCCAAGACCGCCGGGGTCGTCGAGGACTGCGTCGCCGGACGGGTGCCCGCCACGCTCGCCAAGCTCGAGGAGGACGCCGGTCCGCTGGCGAGCGGAGGCGATGAGGTGCGCGCGGCCCTCCGCGGCGACCTGCACCTGCACTCCGACTGGTCCGACGGCGGCTCGCCCATCGAGGAGATGGTGATGACCGCCAGCGAGCTGGGTCACGAGTACGTCGTGCTGACCGACCACTCGCCCCGGCTGCAGGTGGCCAACGGGCTCTCGACCGCCCGGCTGACCCGCCAGATCGACGTGGTGGCGGCGGTCAACACTCATCTCGGCGACGGAGGGTTCCGGCTGCTGCACGGGATCGAGGTGGACATCCTCGACGACGGCGAGCTGGACCAGACCGACGACATGCTCGCCCGCCTCGACGTGGTGGTGGCCTCGGTGCACTCCAAGCTCCGCATGGAACGGGCGGCGATGACCCGCCGGATGGTCGCCGCGGTGCGGCACCCCGAGACCAACGTGCTGGGGCACTGCACCGGGCGGCTGGTCAGGGGCGGTCGGGGCACCCGGCCGCAGAGCGAGTTCGACCCCGCGGCGGTGTTCGCGGCCTGCGCGGAGGCCGGCGTGGCCGTCGAGATCAACTCCCGCCCGGAGCGCACGCGACCCGCCCGACGAGCTCATCGAGCAGGCGCTGGAGGCCGGCTGCCTGTTCTCCATCGACAGCGACGCGCACGCTCCGGGGCAGCTCGACTTCCTCTGGTACGGCGCGGCCCGGGCCCAGGCGCTCGGCGTACCGCTGGAACGAGTGGTCAACACCTGGCCCGTGGACCGGCTGCTGACCTGGGCGAACGGGTAGCGTTCAAGACATGAGCACCGCTCCCGACACCGACGACGCCCCCGTCGTCGAGGTGCGTCGCTCGCGCAAGCGGCGCCGCACGGTCGCTGCCTACCGGGAGGACGAGAAGGTCGTCGTGCTGATCCCCGCCCGGATGACGCGGGCGGAGGAGAAGGAGTGGGTCGCGCACCATGCTGGCCCGCCTGGAGCGGCAGGAGAAGCGGCGCCGCCCCAGCGACGCCGGGCTGATGCGCCGGGCGGAGGGCCTCAACACCCGCTACCTCGACGGGCAGGCGACCGCCCGACACCGTGCGCTGGGTCGACAACCAGAACAGCCGTTGGGGCTCCTGCACGCCGGCCGACCGGGCGATCCGGCTCTCCCGGCGGCTGCAGGGGATGCCGGCCTGGGTCATCGACTACGTGCTCGTGCACGAGCTCGCCCATCTCATCGAGATCGGTCACACCGCGGCGTTCTGGGAGCTGGTCGACCGCTACCCGAAGGCGGAGCGGGCCAAGGGCTTCCTCGAGGGCGTGGCCGCCGCGAGCCAGCTCGGCATCACCGCCGACGAGCCGGACTGCTCGCCCGAGGGCGCGGCGCAGATGGCGGCCGACGACGCCTGACCGGACCGGCCGGGCCGGTCAGAAGTAGCGGGCCCTGGCGAGCCCGATCAGCGTGTGCATCTCCTCCTCGAGCGGGGGCAGCGCGTCGAGAGGCCACCAGCGCACGTCGAGGGACTCGGCACTGACCTCGTGGGCCGCGCCGTGCGGCGCCACCGCCGCGTAGCGGACGTCCAGGTGCCGCACATCCCCCCGCGGGTCGCAGAACGGCGACCGTGTGCAGGTCGAGGTGGACGGGCACCGGGTCGAGCACGAAGTCGCCGAGCCCGGACTCCTCGGCGGCCTCCCGCCGCGCCGCGTCGCGCCAGGGTCTGGTCGCCGGGCTCGATGTGGCCGCCGAACGCGAACCACCGACGCGCCTTGCCGTGCAGGTTGAGCAGCACCGCGTCACCGTCGGCGGAGAGCATGAGGGTGCCGGCCGTCAGGTGGTCGGGGAAGCAGGACCGGTCGGTGCCGTCGGGGTGACGCTCGAGGTGGGCGACGTAGCGAGCCCGCAGGTCCTCCTGCTCCGGCGAGGGCGCGCCCCAGCCGCGCAGCGCGGTGAGAGCGTCGTCGTGCAGCAGGTGGCCGGTGGTCACGCCGGCGGGGTGCCGCCGGTGTCGTCGCCGTCCGTCCCGGTGCCGCCGGCGTCGGTGTCGTCGTCCGCCTGCTCCGTCGCCTGGTCGCCGGCCTCCGTGTCGAGCAGTCTGCGCGAGCGCGGCGTCGAACTCGGCGTCGGTGAGGGCCTCCGGCTCGGCGAGCCCCTCGCGGAAGCCCAGCGGGTCGTCGAGGTCGTCGGCGGTCGGCAGCAGGTCGGGGTGCGCCCAGACCGCGTCGCGACCCTGCTGGCCCTGCCGGCTGCGCAGCGAGCCCCACAGGGCGGAGGCGTCGCGCAGTCGCCGTGGCCGCAGCTCCAGCCCGACGAGAGCGGCGAACGTCGACTCGGCCGGTCCGCCCGCGGCGCGGCGGCGGCGTACCGCCTCCTGGAGCTTGCCGGCGGCCGGCATCCGGCTCTCGGTGGCCTGTCCCACGACGTCGTCGACCCAGCCCTCGACCAGCGCGAGGATGGTCTCGAGCCGGGTCAGCGCGGCCTGCTGGGCCGGGGTCTTCTCCGGCTCGAACAGCCCGCCCTCGAGGGCCTCCTGCAGCGACGCCGGGTTGGTCGGGTCGATGCCGCGCATCGACTCCTCGATCTTGGAGACGTCGATCGTGGTGCCGCGGCCGTAGTCCTCGACCGTCGCGAGCAGGTGCGCCCTCAGCCACGGCACGTGTGCGAACAGCCGCTGGTGGGCGGCCTCGCGCAGCGCCAGGTAGAGCCGGACGTCCTCCTCGCCGACGTCGAGCCCGTCGGCGAACGCGGAGACGTTGGCCGGCAGCAGCGCCGCCTTGCCGCTCGGGCCCAGGGGCAGACCGATGTCGGAGGCGGTGAGCACCTCGCCGGCGAGCCCGCCGAGCGCCTGCCCCACCTGGGTGCCGAACATCGCGCCGCCGGCCTGGTTCAGGATCCCCATGAGCGGACCGGCCATCGCCTGGGCCTCCTCGGGGAGGGCGTTGCCCATCGCCGACACGACGTGCTCGGCGACCGGCTCCACGAGCCGCTGCCACACCTCGATGGTCTCCTCGATCCAGTCCGCCCGGCTCCACGCGACGGACGGTGCTCAGCCCGGACGGGAGGTCGGTGGCGGAGTCGAGCCAGTGGTCGGCCAGCCGGAGCGCGTCGGCGATGTCGGCGCGCTGCCGCTCCGAGGGCGTCGGGTCGGGCTCGGCCGCGACGGTACGCCGGGCGACGTCCTTGGCGAGCTGCCAGTTCACCGACCCCTCGTGCGGGGTCATCATCGCCTGCATCTGCCCGATCAGCGCGTTCAGGTCGGGCATCCCCGCCCCGCCGGCGCCGGTGCCGCCGAACGCGCCTCCGAACGCCTGGAACATCTGCTCGAACGGCGTGCCCTTGAACGGATTGTTCGGTCGTCGGGCGGTCGCCAGGGTCGTATGCTCATAGCTTACAGCGCTACTCGCGCAACATGGAAGCGCGCTAACCGAGACTGGCCCTGCCGCGGATTGAGGTCGGTGTCAGGCTGACTGCGGTCAAGTGAGAACTGCCAAGCCGAGGCGGTCCGCTGGTCACGCGGAGGAGCGCAGCGAGGGAGCGGGAGCAGCTGCCCGCTCGGCTAACCGCTGCGCATCCGGAAACGCTGCAGGCGCCAGCGGAGCCGGCCTCGGCTAGCAGCTCTGACACGCAGCTACAGACCGGTAGTGCAGCTGCGTGCAGAGCATCGAGCGCCCCGACTACGCTCAAGACGTGACCGAGCTCCCCGTCGTACGCCTCGTCGACATCCGCGACCAGCCGCTCGACACGCAGGAGGTGCTCGACGCGCTGGCCGACCAGGCGTCGGGCGGGGTCACGCTCTTCGTGGGGACGGTGCGCGACCACGACGGCGGCAAGGGCGTGGACGGGCTGGAGTACTCCGCCCACCCGAGCGCCCTGGACCGGCTCCGGGAGGTGTGCGACGAGATCGCGGGCAAGCACGACGTCCGGGCGGTGGCTGCGGTGCACCGCGTCGGCCGGCTCGCGCTCGGGGACGCGGCCGTGATCGTCGCGACGTCGGCGGCCCACCGCGGCGAGGCGTTCGAGGCCTCGCGTGCGCTCATCGACCGGCTCAAGGAGTCCGTCCCGATCTGGAAGCACCAGCTGTTCGAGGACGGCTCGGAGGAGTGGGTCGGCACCCCCTGAGCCGGCGACCGGGCGGCGCGGTCCGGGCAACGCCCGCGTGCCTGCCACGCCGGGAGCGTTCCGCTCCGTAGCCTGGTGCGGTGGAGATCCTGCTCTGGCTGGTGCCGGCCGCCGTGGTCACGTGCGTCGCCATGCTCTGGGCGGCCTGGGCCGGCCGGCCCAGACCAGACGAGCGGGTGGCCCGCACGAGTGCCCGCGACGCCGACCAGGAGCGGTTCGCGCGGGCGATCACCCGCGAGCACCCCGGGGCACGCGCGCCCAGGCCGCGGCCGGTTCGCGACCGGAGCACCGGGATCGCCGTACGCCCCTCGCGCCGCCCGCCCGGCACCGGTGACACCCGCAGGTCTGCCTAGCCGGCCTTCGTGTCAGACCAGTTGGCCGCAAATGAGAAGGTGGCCGCATGAGCCGCCGCACCGTGTCCAGCGTGCTGGTCACCGTGTTGCTGGTCGGGTTGATCTCCGCCGCCGCCCTTCTTCCGGTGCCCTACGTGACGATGAGCCCCGGACCCACCGTCAACGTGCTCGACGAGGTGGAGGGTGACCGCGTCATCGAGGTGGAGGGTGCCGACACCTACCCGACGGACGGCGACCTGCGGCTGACCACGGTCTCGGTGACCAGCCCGGACGCGGAGATCTCGCTGGTGGAGGCGCTGTCCGCGTGGTTCGACGGCACCCGGGCGGTCTACCCCCGTGACGTGATCTACCCGCCCGAGCAGACCGCGGAGGACGTCCAGCGGGAGAGCAGCGTGCAGATGGTCAGCTCCCAGGACACCGCGATCGCGGTCGCGCTGCGCGAGCTCGGCTACGACCTGCCGCTGCGCACCGAGGTGCTCGGTGTGACCGAGGGGTCGCCCGCCGACGGCAAGCTCGAGCCCCGCGACTACCTGCTCGAGGTCAACGGCCGGACGATCGAGGACGTCTCGCAGGTCTCGGACGCGATCCAGGAGACCGGGGTCGGGGAGCCCGCCGAGTTCGTCGTACGCCGGGACGGCGAGCGGCGCACGGTGACGGTCGACGGCCGAGGCCGCGCCCGACGACCCCGAGCGCGCCGTGGTGGGCATCGAGATCGGCACCGGCTACGACTTCCCCTTCGACGTCGAGCGTCGAACCTCGACGACAACATCGGCGGCCCCAGCGCCGGGCTGATCTTCTCCCTCGCCGTCTACGACACCCTCACGCCCGGGTCGCTGACCGGGGGCGACGACGTCGCCGGCACCGGCAGCATCGACGGCCAGGGCGAGGTCGGCCCGATCGGCGGGATCCAGCAGAAGATGGTCGCCGCGGCCGACGCCGGCGCCGAGGTGTTCCTGGTCCCGGCCGCCAACTGCGCGGCCGCGCTCGGGGCCGACGTCGGCGAGGACGAGATCCGGCTGGTGCGCGCCGACACCATGCACGAGGCCGTGGAGTCCCTGGAGACCTACGCCGAGGACCCCGACGCCGAGCTGCCGAGCTGTGAGGACCGATGACCGAGCAACCGGACGACCCCCGACGTCGACCCCGACCTGCGCTCGGCCGTCCGCGAGATCGAGGCGCACGCCGCCGGCGCCGGCTGGGACCAGCCGGCCCGGCTGTTCGCGCTGGTGCCGACCAGCGACCTGCTGTCGCGCGAGCCCGGACTCGCCGCCGCCCTCGGGGTCGACCGAGGCCGACGGCCGGTGCGCTGACCCCGGTCGAGCAGGACGATCCCCGGCGGACCATCCCCTCGAGGAGACGCTCGAGGGGATCATGTGGCCCGCGGAGGTGTTCGGCTGCGCGGCCGTGGTCGAGCGGCTGGTGCTGCCGCCGTCCGCCGACGCCGAGATGCCGGAGGACCCGAGGCGGCCCAGGAGTACGCCGCGATCGCACCCGGACCGGCAGGAGGTGCGCATCGTCGCGGCCGCCACGCGGGACGGTGCGGCGTACTGCGCGCTTGCGGCTGCGAGCCCACGACGACGACCAGTCGGTGCTCGAGGGCGTCGACCTCGTGCCGGGCCTTCTAGAGTTGTTGCACGGGCACGCTGACCCAATCGATCCGGGTCGGCGTACGGGACATGGAGACAGGTGAGCAGCTTGTGAGCGGATTCTTCGACGAACCACCCCAGCAGCCGCGGCGACCGCGCCGCCGCTCAGGCACGCCCGCAGGGACGCTCGCGCGCGCTCGTCGGCACCGCCATCGTCCTGGTCGCGGCCTTCTTCCTGGTCTCGGTCTTCACCGGCATCTGGACCGACCGGCTGTGGTTCCGCAGCGTCGGCTACTCCGAGGTGTTCAACACCGTCCTCGGCACCCGGGTCCTGCTGTTCCTGGTCTTCGGCGTGCTGCTCGGCGTGATCGTGGCGGCCAACATCATGATCGCCTACCGGTTCCGCCCGGTGTTCCGGCCGGCGTCGCAGGAGCAGGTCAACCTCGACCGCTACCGCGAGGTGGTCGAGCCGATGCGGCGCTGGCTGCTGCTCGGCGTCGGCGTGGTGCTGGCGCTCTTCGCCGGCAGCTCGGGCGCCGGCCAGTGGCGGCACGTTCCTGCTGTGGCGCAACCAGGTCCCGTTCGGCACCGAGGACCCCTACTTCAACCGTGACGTCGGCTTCTTCGTCTTCGAGCTGCCCTGGCTGCACTACCTCGTCGACTTCGCGCATGGCGGTCACCGTGCTCGGCCTGATCGCGGCGGCGATCACGCTGCTACCTGTTCGGCGGCATCCGGCTGCAGGCGCGCGGCGACAAGCTGACCGGCGCCGCCCAGGTGCACCTCTCGGTGCTGCTCGGCCTGTTCGTGCTGATCAAGGCGGTCGACTACTGGCTGGACCGCTTCGACCTCACCACCGACCGGGCGGCGGCCTGTTCACCGGCATGGGCTACACCGACCGTCAACGCCGTGCTGCCGTCGAAGAACATCCTGATGTTCATCGCGCTGATCTGCGCGCTGCTGTTCTTCGCCAACGTCTTGCGCCGCACCTGGATGCTGCCGTCGGTCGGGCTCGGCGCTGCTGGTGCTCTCGGCCGTGCTGCTCGGCGCGATCTGGCCGGGCATCGTGCAGCAGTTCCAGGTGCGCCCGTCGGAGCCGGACAAGGAGGGCCCTACATCGCGCGCAACATCGAGGCGACGCGCGACGGCGTACGACGTCGCGGACTCCGAGGTGCAGAACTACGACGCGACGCTGTCGCTGTCCGAGGACGCAGCTCGCGCGCCGACGCGCGTCGCATCCCCGGGATCCGGCTGCTCGACCCGGCCTGGTCTCCAGGCCTTCGAGCAGCTGCAGCAGGTCCGCGGCTACTACAGCGTCGGCGCCGGTGCTCGACGTCGACCGCTACGAGATCAACGGGCACGACCCGCGACATCGTCGTCGGCGGTGCGCGAGCTCGACCAGAGCGGGCTCGAGGAGTCCCAGCGCAACTGGGCCAACGAGCACACCGTCTACACCCACGGCTACGGCGTGATCGCGGCCTACGGCAACCAGACGCGACACCGACGACGAGCAGGTCGCCGACGCCGAGGGCGAGCCGATCTGGGCCGAGCAGGACCTGCCGCCGCGGGGCGACCTGACCGACCTGTTCGAGGAGGGCTACCAGCCGCGGATCTACTTCGGCGAGCAGAGCCCGTCGTACTCCATCGTCGGCAAGCCCGACGACGGCGACCGCGACGTCGAGCTCGACATCCCCGAGGGCAGCGGCGGCGACCAGCCGACCACCACGACCTACGACGGCAGCGCCGGCGTCCCGGTCGGCGGCATCTTCAACAAGCTGCTCTACGCGATCAAGTTCGGCGAGCCCAACATCGTGCTGTCGAGCCGGGTCAACGAGAACTCCAAGATCCTCTACGACCGGCACCCGCGCGAGCGGGTGCAGAAGGTCGCCCCGTGGCTGACCGTGGACGGCGACGTCTACCCGGCGGTCGTGGACGGGCGGGTGGTGTGGATCGTCGACGGCTACACGACGACCGACCACTACCCGAACGCGCGAGCGGGACTCGCTTCAGGACATGACCGACGGACGCGCTGCAGCCGACGGACGGCGTACGTCCACGCTGCCGACCGACGAGATCAACTACATGCGCAACTCGGTCAAGGCGGTCGTCGACGCCTACGACGGCAGCGTCACGCTCTACGAGTGGGACCGCGACCCGATCCTCGACGCGTGGTCGGAGGCGTTCCCCGAGCGTGGTGCAGTCCGCGCTCGGAGATCCCCGACGAGCCTGCTCGCGCACATGCGCTACCCCGAGGACATGTTCAAGGTGCAGCGGCACATGCTGGCGAGTACCACGTCGACGAACCCGCAAGACGTTCTACGAGGGCACCGACCGCTGGGAGGTCCCGGAGGACCCGGCGAGACCAAGACGAACAAGCAGCCGCCGTACCGGCTGTCGGTGCAGACGCCCGGGCGAGCGGACGAGCCGGTGTTCTCGCTGACCAGCGTCTACGTGCCGCAGGAGCGGCAGAACCTCGCGTCGTTCATCTCGGTCGACTCCGACGCGCCCAGCGACGACTACGGCAAGATCCGGATCCTGCGGCTGCCGAGCAACACGCAGGTGCCCGGGCCCGTCGCAGATCGCCAACACGTTCGCCTCGGACGCAGGAGATCCAGGACCGGCTGCTGCCGATCACGCGGACGAACTCGAAGGCGCTGTTACGGCAACCTGCTCACGCTGCCGGTCGGCGACGGGCTGCTCTACGTGCAGCCGCTCTACACGCTGCGCGAGGAGGGCGAGGGCGCGCTACCCGGTGCTGCCGCTACGTGCTGGCGTCGTTCGGCGAGGACGTCGGCTATCGGCTCGACGCTGACCGCGGCGCTCAACGACGTCCTCGGCATCACCACGCCGGAGGACTCCGTCGACCCGGCGGAGAACCCGGACCTCGGTGGCGTCCCCAGCACCGGCCCGAGCGCTCCGGTCTCGGGCGACGTCCGCGAGCTGCTCCAGCAGGCCGAGGACAAGTTCGTCGAGGCCGAGCAGGCGCTCCGCGACGGCGACCTCAACGGGTACGCCGAGGCGAGCCAGGAGGCGCGCGACCTGGTCCAGCAGGCCATCGAGGAGGCCGGTCAGGGCGGCGCCGGCAACGGTGACGGCGGTGACGGCGGTGGCGGCGGCGGCGGCGACGGCTCCGGTGGCGGGTCCGGCGACGACTCCGGCGGGGGTGGTGACGGACAGGCGAGCGGCTGACCCGCACCGCACGCTCGACCGTCGATCCGGGGGTCGAGCCCCTGATCGGTGGTCGAGCCGTTGATCGGTGGTCGAGCCCCGTTGATCGGTGGTCGAGCCCGTCGAGTGACCCCCGTGTGACCGTCGTCATGCTGCTCCCGATTTGGACGGGCTCGGCGTCTCCCGTAAGGTTGGCGTCACCGACGCGGGGTGGAGCAGTTCGGTAGCTCGCTGGGCTCATAACCCAGAGGTCGCAGGTTCAAATCCTGCCCCCGCTACGAATTTCAGGCTCGGAATCTACGGATTCCGAGCCTGAAAGCATTTAGAGACTTGATCGAGTGTCCACTTAGTGACGGGTTTCCCGGACAACCCTCACCCCCGCCGCCGCCGCCGCAGGTGACCTACACGCCGGTGTCCGACTCGGGCACCCGGGACGGCTGGCTATGCGATGCCGGCATGACCCACCTGACCGACATGTCCGCCGCCCACGCCGCCGGCCGCCTCGCCGACTGGCAGACCGCCCTGCGCGCCGAGAACAAGAGCCCCGGCACCGTCGCGATCTACGCCGACGGCGCCACCCGCTACCTGAGCTGGTGCAGCGAGCACGACCACCTGCCGATGAGCCGCGCCGCCCTCAACTCCTGGATCGCCGGCCTGCTGGACGCCGGTGCCGCACCCGGAACCGCCCGCATCCGTCAGCTCGCCGTCCGCCGCTTCGCGGCCTGGCTCACCGCCGGCGGCGAGATCCACGCGGACCCGTTCCCCGGCGTCAAGGCGCCCCGCGTACGAACCGCCGCTGGTCGAGCCGCTCACCGACGCCGAGCTGCGCGCCCTCATCGCCACCTGCGCCGTTCCCGATGACCGACGCCCGACGCGAGGACACGCTCCACCACCGTCGCGACGAGGCCATCATCCGGCTCATGTTCGAGACCGCCATCCGCTCCGGCGAGCTCGTCGACCTCCAGCTGGACGACCTCGACCTCATCGCGCGGCTGATCACGATCCGCCGCGGCAAAGGCGGACGGGGCCGGATCATCCCGATCGGCCAGGCGACCACCGCAGGCGTTGCTGGCCTACCTCGAGCATCGCGAGCAGCATCCTCTCGCCGCCAGTCCTAACCTGTGGCTCGGCAACCGCGGCCAGCAGTTCGGCCGCGAGGGCCTCAGCCGTGCGCTTCGCCGCCGTGCCAAGCGCGCCGGAGTCCAGGGCTTCCGGCCGCATCGACTCCGGCACACCGCCGCCCAGCGCTGGCTCGCCGCCGGCGGCTCCGAATCCGGGCTCATGGCCATCGCCGGCTGGACCCGCACCGACATGCTGGTGCGTTACACCCGGGCACGCGCCTCCGAACGCGCCGCCGTCGAGGCGCGCCGCCTCGACCTGGGGAACCTGTGACCCGGCCGCGGCGACCAGGACCTGACGGTTGCGGTGCTCAGCCGCCGTCCGCGGGGATGGGCCCGATCGCAGCCGCCAACGAACCGAGAACTTCTGGGACGACGCGGTAGTAGGCCCACTTGCCGCGCTGTTCGCGGGTGGCCAGGCCCGCCTCGACCAGGAGCTTCATGTGGTGGGAGACGGTCGGCTGGCTCGAGCCCGACGGGCTCGGTCATGTCGCAGGTGCACGCCTCGCCGCTCGGGCGCGGCGGCGATCATCGAGAGCAGCTTGACCCGGGTCGGGTCGCCGAGCGCCTTGAACATCCGGGCGAGCGTCTCGGCGGCCTCGTCGCTGACGATCCCCGCCGGTCACGGGGGAGCAGCACGCCGCGAGCGTCGGACGGGCTGGAGGACGGGGAGCGTCGAGGGCATGGACACCATTCTGACTCACCCATTGACATTTGTCGATGTGTCCTTACGATGGTCGCATCGATGATCGTGAATGTGAGGAGTTGGAGATGAGTGACCTGCCCGTCGTGGTGATCGGCGCCGGCCCGCAGGGCCTGGCCGCGGCCGCGCACCTGCTGGAGCGCGGCCTGGAGCCGCTGGTGCTGGAGTCCGGTCTCGAGCCGGCCTCGGCGGTGGCCGAGTGGGGTCACGTCCGGCTGTTCTCGGCATGGCCCGAGCTGGTCGACACGCGCCTCGGCGCGGCTGCTCGAGCCGACCGGGTGGACGCGCACCGGCACGAGGGCTACCCGACCGGCGCGGAATGGATCGACGGCTACCTGGCCCCGCTGGCCAAGGCGCTGGGGGAGCGGGTGCGCTACGACGCCCGCGTCACCGGCGTCTCCCGCAAGGGTCGCGACCGCCTCGTCGACGCCGACCGCGCCGAGCAGCCGTTCACCGTCCACGTCGTCGACAGCGACGGCATCGAGTCCCGCCTCGAAGCCCGCGCAGTGATCGACGCCTCCGGCACCTGGCGCCGCCCCAACCCCGCCGGCGCCGACGGACTCCCGGCGCTGGGCGAGCGCGCCGCCGCGGCGACCTGATCTCCTACCAGGTGCCCAACCGCGCCGACCCCCGAGCGGTACGCCGGCAAGCACACCGTCGTGGTCGGTTCTGGCGACTCGGCCTTCAACGCCATCCACGAGCTGGTCCGGATCGCCGCCGACCACCCGGACACCCGGATCACCTGGGCGATCCGCCGCGTCGTCAGCGACAGCACCTTCGGCGGCGGCGCCGCCGACCAGCTGCCCGAGCGCGGAGCACTCGGCCAGCGGGCCAAGCAGGCCGTCGAGTCCGGCGCGGTCGAGCTCGTGACCGGCTTCCGCACCGCCGAGATCCGCGCGCGACGGCGACCGGCGCCGTCCTGGTGGGCGAGGACGGCCGGGAGCTCCCTGCCGCGGACACGGTCGTGGTGCTGACCGGGTTCCGCCCCGACCTGTCGTTCCTCTCCGAGATGCGACTCGACCTGGACCCGACGCTGGAGGCGCCGCGGCGCGATCGCGGCCGAGATCGACCCGAACATCCACTCGTGCGGCTCGGTCCAGGCCACCGGCGCCGCGGACCTGGCCCAGCCCGAGCCGGACCTGTACCTGGTCGGGATGAAGTCCTACGGCCGGGCGCCGACGTTCCTGGCGCTGACCGGCTACGAGCAGGTCCGCAGCGTGGTCGCCGCCCTGGCCGGTGACCACGAGGCCGCCGCCCGCGTCGAGCTGGTCCTGCCCGACACCGGGGTCTGCGGCGGCGCCGGGCTGTTCGACGACCCCGACAGCGCCGGCGGCGGCTGCTGCGCCCCGGCGCCGGCAGTGCTCGAGATCGGACGGACCCCTGTCAGCCTCTGACCTCACCGAGGCGGGGAGCCGACCGACGGAGGGTGGTCGGCTCCCCACGTCCGGTCGGTGCCTCACGGATGCTCGTGGCGCTCTGCGTGAGCGTCACGATCAGCTACGGCGTCCTCTACTACGCCTTCACGGTGCTTGCCCCGGCCATCTCCGCAGACACCGGCTGGTCGCCAACCGCGGTCACCACGGCGTTCTCCGCGGGCAGCCTCACCGGCGCCCTGGCCGGCATCGCGGCCGGGCGGCTGCTGCAACGCCGGGGCCCCCGCCTGGTGATGACCGCCGGCAGCCTGCTCGGGGCGGGCGCCGTCGCCGTGGTGGCTCTCGCCCCGACCTACCCGGTGTTCGTCGTGGGGTGGCTCCTGGTCGGGCTGGCCAGCGCCGGCACCTTCTACCCACCCGCCTTCGCCGCGCTGACCCACTGGTACGGCACCGGGCGGGTGCGCGCCATCACCACGCTAACCCTGGTGGCAGGCTTTGCATCCACGATCTTCGCCCCGCTCACCGCGGCACTAGGGGAGTGGCTCGGCTGGCGCGACACCTACCTGATCCTCGCGGCACTCCTGCTCCTCGTCACGGTGCCGGCGCACGCCCTCACCCTCCGGCTCTCGTGGCACCACGACGCCCGCGGGGCCCACGCACGAGCCGACCGGGACGTCCTGACCAGCAGAACGTTCCTGCTGATCGCGGTCTCAGGCACCCTCGCCTCGCTCGCCATGTACGCCTCGCTCGTCAACCTCGTCCCTCTGCTGCTCCACCAAGGCGTCAGCCTCCAGTTGGCCGCGTGGGTCCTCGGACTCAGCGGCGCGGGCCAGGTCGCCGGCCGCCTGGCCTATCCGGCGCTGGACCGCTTGCTCTCGCCCAACGCACGATCGGCCGCCGTCATGGGGGTCATGGGTGTCACGCTCGCGGCCCTGGCGCTGGTGCCCGGCCCCGCTCCCGTGCTGATCCTGGTGGCCGTGCTGGGCGGCGCGGCCCGCGGCCTGTTCACGCTCGTCGGCGCCACCCTGGTCAGCGACCACTGGGGGGCGCACCGGTACGCCGCGATCAACGGCGTCTACCACGCGCCCAAGGGGGTAGCAGCGGCGCTCGCACCCGCCTTCGGCGCCGGCGTCGCCGCGGTCACCGGCGGCTACCCGGCCATGTTCGCAGTGCTCGCCGCCCTCGCCCTCGCCGGCGCGGCGCTGGCTGCAAGTGCGGGCGACCCCACCGTCGCGCGCAGGAACGCCGAGGCCCGTAGGTAGCGCAACCCGCCGTGGGGTTGGTGCTGACTGTCGTCGGATCGACGGTCCGGGTGCATGCAGAGCTTGTCGCGGCGTGCTGGTGGGTTGCGTTCACCTCAGAATTGCTGCAATGATCATTGAGGCAATATGGGTTGAGTCGATGGAGCGGGTGAGCGGGCGTGGACCTTGTCGGTCGGGCGCGGTTCCACGCGGCTCTCGGCGAACCGGGTCGACTGGCGATCGTGGACGCTTTGTCCGTCAGCGACCTGTCGCCCGGTGATCTGGCTGATCAGCTCGGCTTCGGCTCCAACCTGGTGGCGCACCATCTGCGGGTGCTGGAGGAAGCCGGGATCATCCGGCGCTCGAAGAGCGAAGGCGATCGCCGCCGCAGCTACGTCCGCCTGCGTCCCGACAACCCGCTGCTCGCGGCGCTGGACCTTGCCCCGCGCATCGAGGAGGGGCTGGCCCGGCGGCGTCGGGTGGTGTTCGTGTGCACCCGGAACTCCGCGCGGTCCCAGCTGGCCGCATCGGCCTGGCAGCGTGTGAGCTCACTGCCTGCCACCTCCGCCGGCACCCATCCCGCCGACCGCGTGCACCCTGGCGCGGTCCGGACCGCGAAGCGACACGGGCTGCCGCTGGCCGACACCACGACGCGACACCTCGAGGACGTGGTCGCCCCTGACGACCTGGTCGTGGCCGTCTGCGACCAGGTCCACGAGGAGCTTCCCGACACTCCCCGGCTGCACTGGTCCGTTCCCGACCCGGTGCGCTCCGCCAAACCCGGCGACTTCGACGCCGCCTTCGACGACATCGTGCACCGCGTCGGCCGACTGGCCACCACGCTCGACCTCCCAACCGAATGAACCAGGAGCCACAGCCATGAGCACCACCCCGGCAACCCGCGTGGAGCAGCACCCAGCCCTGCAGAGCGCCACCGCGCGACTGGCCGACGAGTTCCGCGGCACCTACGGCACCGAGACCATCGAGCGGTTCCTCCACGGCTCGTACGAGGAGCTCCTCAAGACCGCCACCGTCACGACATTCCTGCCGCTGCTGGCCGAGCGGTTCGCCCGCCAGCGACTCCAGGCCCTGGCCAGGGTCGAGGGACACAGCAACGACGGCCGCCCCACGGTGCTGTTCCTGTGCGTGCACAACGCCGGCCGCTCGCAGATGGCGCTCGGCTTCTTCCAGCACCTGGCCGGCGACGCGGCTGTCGGCTGGTCCGGTGGCTCCGAGCCCGGGGACGGGATCAACCCCGAGGTCATCGAGGCCATGAAGGAGCGCGGCATCGACATCGCCGAGGAGTTCCCCAAGCCGTGGACCGACGAGACCGTGCGCGCCGCCGACGTGGTGATCACGATGGGCTGTGGTGACGCCTGCCCCATCTTCCCCGGCAAGCGCTACCAGGAGTGGGAGCTCGACGATCCCGCCGGCCAGGACCTCGAGACCGTGCGGACGATCCGCGACCAGGTCGAGGACCGGGTCCGGCACCTGCTCGCCGAGCTCGACGTCGCTTCCCGCGGCGCGTGACCACCGGGCACCCGTCATGCATGTAGCGATCGTCGGAGGAAGCGACGCCGGGATCGAGGCCGCCCGGCGCTGCCTCGAGGTCGACCCCCAGACGCGGGTCAGCCTGCTCGTCGCCGACGCCTTCCCGAACTTCAGCATCTGCGGCATCCCCTACCACGTCTCCGGAGAGGTGCCGGACTGGCGAAACCTGGCCCACCGGAAGGCCGACGACCTCGACCGGCTCGGCATCACGTTGATGCTCGACCACAAGGTCACCGCGATCGACGTGCCCCGGCAAAGCCTCGCCTTCACCCACCAGACGCGACCCGGGTCGCTTTCCTACGACCGGCTGATCCTGGCGACCGGAGCCAATCCACGCCGGCCTCCGATCCCCGGCCTGGACGCGCTGGGGGCCGGGGACGGCGTCCACGTGCTGCACACCATGCCGGAGACCTTCGCGCTCACCGAGACCGTCGACCAGCTTCCACCCGGATCGACCGCGGTCATCGTCGGCGCCGGATACGTGGGCCTGGAGATGGCCGAAGCCCTCACCACCCGCGGGCTGCGAGTGATCGTCGTCGAGCAGCTTCCCCAGGTGCTGCCCCGCACCCTGGACCCGGAACTGGCCGCCTCGGTCGAGAGGCACCTGACCGACCAGGGCGTCGACGTCCGCTGTCGCACCACCGTCGAGGCAGTCGAACAGGCAGACGGCCACCTCGAGGTCGTCTTCGACCGTGCCCGGCTGCAGGCCGGGCTGGTCCTGGTCGCCACCGGAGTCGACCCCGCCACCGAGCTCGCCGTGGAAGCCGGCCTCGAGCTCGGGGCGGCCGGTGCCATTGCCGTGGACCGCCAGATGCGCACCAGCATCGACGTGGGCGGCAGGTGACTGCGTCCACACCCACCACCGGCTGCTCGACGAGCCCGGCTACCTGCCGCTCGGCACCACCGCGCACAAGCAGGGTCGGGTCGCCGGCGACAACGTCATGGTCGGCGACTTGGAGTACGCCGGCACGCTGGGCACCCAGGCGGTCAAGCTGTTCGAGCGGGTCGCGGCCGCCACCGGTCTCCGCGACGCCGAGGCCCGTGACGCCGGCTTCGACCCGCTCACCGTGCAGGTCGAGGTCGACGACCACAAGGCCTACTACCCGGGCGCCACGAAGCTGGCCGTGCGCCTCACCGGCGACCGCGGGACCGGCCGGCTCCTCGGAGGTCAGCTCCTCGGCTCTTACGGCGCCGAGGTGTCCAAACGGATCGACGTCCTCGCGGCCGCGATCCACAACGCCAACGCCGTCGCTGAGCTTGCCGACCTCGACCTGTCCTACACCCCACCGCTCGGTTCGCCCTGGGACGCCGTCCAGCAGGCCGCCCACGCCTGGCAGGCCGCGGCGCTGCAGCCTGTGGAGGGCACGGGTCAGCGCTGAAGGCGCCCCACGATCTCTGCGGTCGTGGCGCGGGCCGATCGGCCCACGCCCAGCAACGTGGCCGAGGCCGGGCCGGTCCAGTCGCCGTACCCCACCAGGTGCAGCCGTGGTTCTGCGTCGGCGCTGGTGCCGCTGGCGCCGTCGACCGGCACCTGCACTCGCTCGTCGCGCAGGTGGAGCGGGCGCAGGTGGCGCAGCGCGGGGCGGAAGCCAGTGCACCAGATGATGGCGTCGGCATCCAGCGTGGTCCCGTCGGGCCAGGCGAGGCCGGTGGCGGTGAGCCGGGAGAACATCGGCTGCGCCTTGAGATCCCCGCGCTCCCGGGCGTCGCGGACGCTTTCGATCATCACCACATCTCCCAGCCCGCCGACCCCGGCGTGTTCACGTCCTTGGCGCAGCGCCTCGATCCGGGCAGTCGCGGCCGCGAACAGTGCCCGACCGTCCACGTCGTCGGGCAGGAACCGCGGTGGCCTGGTGGTGACCCACGTCGTGTCGGCCACCGTGGAGACCTCGGCCAGGATCTGGGCACCCGAGTTGCCTCCACCGACGACCACGACCCGCTGGCCGGTGAACTCCTCGGGGCGGCGGTACTGCGCCGCGTGCAGTTGCCGTCCGGTGAAGTCGCGGGCGCCGGGATAGGTCGGCCAGAACGGCTGGGTCCAGGTGCCGGTCGCAGACACCACGAACCTCGCCGAGAGGTCTGCACCGTCGGCAGCGACGAGCAGCCGGTCGCCGGAGTCGTCTCGCGGTGACCGCAGCGACCGGGTGGGGTCGCCGCACGTTCGAGCTCGTAGCGCTCCTCGTCGCGGCTCAGGTAGTCGATGACGTGGCTGCGCGGAGGAAAGCCCACGGTGGCGTCGTCCCAGGGGGGCATCATCCAGCCCGGAAGTGAGGAGTACGTGGCGGGGGAGAAGAGCCGGAGACCGTCCCACATGTGCTGCCAGGCACCACCGGGGCGTTCCGCGGCGTCGAGGATGACGAAGTCCTGGCCGGGCACGAGGCCGGCGCGGCGCAAGTAGTAGCCGGTGGCCAGCCCGGCCTGGCCACCGCCGAGGACCGCGACGTCAACGCTCTCGCTCACCTCAGCGCCCCTCAGGCCAGGCGCGGACCACAACTACCATCTCGAGAGCTTAGCCACGGCCGATGGCCCCGTGAGCCGGATTTGGCGCAGGACATCGACACCTGTCAACATTGATCCATGTCGAACTCTGCGACCGTGAGCCGCGCGCTGCCGCTCGCCGACGATCCGCTGGCGTGCTGCGTGCCCCTGGCCCGGGAACCGATCAGCACCGAGCAGGCGGCTGGTGTGGTACCGATGCTGAAGGCGATCGCCGATCCCGCCCGGCTGCGGCTGCTGTCGCTGGTGCTCTCGCACGAGGGCGGCGAGGCGTGCGTGTGCGACCTGCTGCCGCTCTTCGACCTCTCGCAGCCGACCATCAGCCACCACCTGAAGGTTCTGCACGAGAGCGGCCTGCTGGACCGCGAGAAGCGGGGCACGTGGGTCTTCTACAAGGCGCGACCCGCGGCGATGGCCGCCCTCGGCGACCTGTTCACGAACGGCTCGCCCAAGGAGGCGCTGGCATGAGCGACACCGCGCGCGACACCCCGACCGCGGGCCCCGAGAACCCCGTTCTGCGGCGCCTCTCCACGCTCGACCGGTTCCTGCCGGTCTGGATCGGCGTGGCCATGGTCGTCGGACTGCTGCTCGGACGCTGGGTCCCCGGTCTGGACGACGCGCTGGCCGCCGTCGAGATCGGCTCGGTGTCGCTGCCGATCGCCATCGGCCTGCTGGTGATGATGTACCCGGTCCTGGCCAAGGTGCGCTACGACGAGCTCGGCCACGTCACCGGCGACCGCCGGATGCTCGGCACCTCGATCCTGCTCAACTGGGTCGTCGGCCCCGCGCTGATGTTCGCGCTCGCGTGGCTGCTGCTCCCGGACCTGCCGGAGTACCGCACCGGACTGATCATCGTCGGCCTCGCCCGCTGCATCGCCATGGTACTGATCTGGAACGACCTCGCCTGCGGCGACCGCGAGGCGGCGGCCATCCTGGTCGCCCTCAACTCGATCTTCCAGATCCTCGCCTTCGCGCTGCTCGGCTAGTTCTACCTGCAGGTCCTGCCCGGCTGGCTGGGCCTGAACCAGGCCGCACTGCACGTCTCGATGTGGGACATCGCCAAGTCCGTCCTGATCTTCCTCGGCATCCCGCTGCTGGCCGGCTACCTCACCCGCACCCTGGGGGAGCGCGCCAAGGGCCGCGAGTGGTACGAGACGATGTTCCTGCCCCGCATCGGCCCCGCGGCGCTCTACGGCCTGCTGTTCACCATCGTGCTGCTGTTCGCCCTCCAGGGCGACACCATCACCAACCAGCCCCTCGACGTCGCCAGGATCGCGCTGCCGCTGCTGGCCTACTTCGCCCTGATGTGGGGCGGCTCCATGCTGCTGACCAAGGCGCTCGGCTTCGACTACGAGCGCGCCACCGCGGTCTCGTTCACCGCAGCCGGCAACAACTTCGAGCTCGCCATCGCCGTCGCGATCGGCGTCTTCGGCGTCGCCTCCGGCCAGGCTCTCGCGGGCGTCGTCGGACCGCTCATCGAGGTGCCCGTCCTGGTCGGGCTGGTCTACGTGAGCCTGTGGGCCCGCCGGTTCTTCACCGAGAGCACCCCGGCCCCTACCCCCTCAGGAGCATGAGGATGACTGCCATGACTTCCAACCCGGTCGCCGAGCGAACCCCGCAGGTTGTCTTCGCCTGCGTCCGCAACGGCGGTCGGTCGGTGATCGGTCGAGTGCTCACCGAGCACTACGCCCAGGGCCGCGTCCGCGCCCAGTCCGCCGGCACCCAGCCCGGCGAGCACATCCACCCTGAAGTGGCTGAAGCGCTGCAGAAGCTCGGCCTGGACACGTCCAAGGAGCACCCCAAGGTGCTCACCCACGAGACCGTCGCTGCCAGCGACATGGCCATCACCTTGGGCTGCGGCGAGGAGTGCCCCTACGTCCCGGGCGTCAAGTACGTCGACTGGCCGGTCGCCGACCCGGGCGGCCAGGACGAGGAGACCGTCCGCGGCATCATCGCCGACATCGACGGCCGAGTCCGGGATCTGCTCACCGACCTGGTCCCCGACCTCGAGTTGCCGCCCTCGGTGCTCGACTCACGCTCCTGACCCGAGCCATCTGTGCCATCGCGGCCTCAACCAGCGTGTTGCCGCCGCGGCCCCGGAACGCCCACAGCACCGTCGTTGCGCATCCGCGACGCCGGTCCCCACGAGGCTGACGGTCCGCGGCTTCCTTCGGCCAGCCGCTTCCACTTGCTTGGGCCACGGGAGCGGGTCAGGCGTGCCGCCACACCTTGACGGCGGAGAACAGCAGCAGCGCGACCAACAGAGGAACCAGCACCAGTTCCGGGACGACACCAAGAAGAAGCCCGCCAACCACCGAGCCGGTCACGGACCCCGCAGCCATGGCGGCGACGAACCGCTTGTTCGCAGCCAGGACCGCAAATGCCTGGTCCTGGCTGTACCGGAAGAAAGCGACCAGCATCGTGGGCAGCGAGATCAGCAGGGACAGCGACCCTGCCAGCTTCACGTCCAGGGCGAACAGCAGCACCAGTGTGGGGATCAGCAGCTCGCCGCCTGCCACGCCCATCAGGGCGGCGGCCACCCCGATACCGAACCCCGCGACCACACCGGCGACGAGCTGCGCCGGCTCAGCCAGGTCCAGAGTCGGCAGCGTGCCCACGCGTTCAGCCGCGAACACGAATGCTATGAAGACCAGCAGCACCGCCAGGACCCGGTACAACGTCGCGGTCGCCATCCGCGTTGCCCACGAAGCGCCCAGCCAGGCTCCGACCAGGCTTCCGGCGAGCAGGTTGAGCACCACTGGCCACTGCGCCAACACGTCCGCCAGTGGGACCGCAGCCAGTCGGGCCGGAATCGCGGCGATCACGACGACCAGGCTCATCGCCTTGTTCATGATGACCGCCGCGAGGGCCGCGAACCCGAACACGCCGAGCAGCAACGGCAGGCGGAACTCGGCGCCTCCCAAGCCGACAAGCCCTCCGAGGATCCCGACCACGGCGCCTCCCGCGAAACCCGCCGGGGCTGTGAGCCACCGCCCGGCGGGGGGAACGGGTCCGACTGCAGAGCCGAGGGCGGAGGTCACCCGACCAACGCTATCCGCAGACAGCGGCCCAGCCCCGTGACTTGCCATCTGTGGGGTGGCACCCGGTGCGCAGCCCGAATCGGGTGCCTCTCCCGTTCGACACCGCAGACTTGCAACCTGTATCCAGGTACGGGTTTACCGTGGTCGATATGGAGACCCTGATGACCACCGACGCCTGCACGATGCCCACGGGCGAACGACCCCTGCGGCTCACCGAGTTCGACAACCTCTTCGCCACCGCCGTCCGTAGCGTCGAGCGCCGAGGAACCGACGTCCGAATGCACCTCGCCGGCGGGGCCGGCCTGGCCGACCGGGTCCGCGACCTCACCGAGCGAGAGACTTCCTGCTGTTCGTTCTTCACCTTCGCGATCGATGGCACCGACCAAGACGTCACGCTCGACATTTCGGTGCCCCCAGCCCGTCAGGCGGTCCTCGACGCCCTGACGGCTCGAGCCCAGGAGTTGTCCGCGTGAGCCTGCGGATCAACGAGGTCGCCGAGGCCGCCGGCGTCAACCGGGAGACCCTGCGGTACTACGAGCGTCGGGGACTCCTCGCCGAACCCGACCGCAGTCCCGGGGGACACCGGCTCTACCCTGCCGAGGCGGTCACCGTGTTGCGCGTCATCAAGGCCGCCCAGCGGCTCGGGTTCACGCTGGACGAGGTGGCCGACCTTCTCGAACTCGGACGGCACCGGCACAGCAAGCGTGTCGACGCCGGACTCCAGCAACGCGCACGCGAGAAGCTGGTCGAGGTCGAGGAACGCATCGCCGACCTGGAGACCATCCGAGACAACCTCGCGGCCGCCATCGACGCCGGGTGCGACGACCTGCTGGCCTGCGCCTCCGCCGAATGCTGCCCCATCCCGTTCGTCGCCATCACCATCCACCCGGCCAGCTCGGCCGCCACCGCCGAGGACGGCTCACGATGACGTTCAAGGACCGGCACCTGGTGGGCGGCGCCGCAGCTGCATGTGCGGTGTGCTGTGCGGCCCCCGTCGTGGGACTGCTGGGAGTCGCCGGACTCGCTGCCACGGCGGCCACGCTGGCGTTCGCAGGCGTCGCATTCGCTGTCGTCGTAGGTGTGACCAGCATCGCCGCCGCCGTGCTGCGCCGCTTCCGGTCGCAGCACGCCGCTTGCGGCCCTGCGGAAGATGCGGGGCTCGTTGAGCTCGAACTGGGCGCGACACGACCCGGCGACACCGGTTGACCGCACGCGGGGCGGCGCCTCCCGGCGGTGGAATCGGCTGAGAGACTCACGCCCATGGTCGTGAAGTCGCTGGTCTTGTTCGCCCTGGCTGCCGTCGCCGAGATCGGTGGAGCATGGCTGGTCTGGCAAGGCGTGCGTGAGCATCGCGGCTGGATCTGGGTCGGTGCCGGCGTCATCGCGTTGGGACTGTACGGCTTTGTCGCGACCCTGCAGCCGGACGCGAACTTCGGGCGCATCCTGGCCGCCTACGGCGGTGTGTTCGTAGCCGGCTCCCTGCTGTGGGGCGTGGCCCTGGACGGCTTCCGGCCGGACCGATACGACATCGCGGGTGCGCTGATCTGCCTGGTCGGCGTGGCGGTCATCATGTACTCACCGCGGACGGGCTGAGCACCCGTCGCGGACCCACGGCCCACAGTTGGGAGCATGCGCGCATGGAACCCGCCCAGCCGACCTGCTCGTGCTGCGGGCGAAGCAAGCCGCGGGCGACGCTGCACGCCCTGCAGGGCGGCGCCTACATCTGCCGTCGGTGCGGCCTGTGGGTCGCACTGCGGCTCAAGCGTGACCCAGCGTCGGAGAGGTGAGCTGCGCTCAGCCGCGCACGGAGCGACGCAGCTCCTTACGCAGCTCGGCGAGTTCTGGCACGCCGGACAGGCCGGACGGAGTCCGGTACATGCGGCACGCCAGTCCGACGGGCGCGCCCGCCTCCGCGAATGGGTCCTGGCCGTCGATGAGGAACGTCGGCGAACCCGTGAACCCGCGCGCCTGGGCCTGCTCCTCGGACTCGATGACGGTCACCGAGACCGACGCCGAGACGTGGAGCTCCGCAAGGGCAGCCACGGTCAGGTGGTAGGCGGAGGCTTCGTGCGGACAGTCCGGCACCACCAGCAGCTCCATGTCCATGCGACCAGCATGCCCGACCGCACGCCGACTGCAGTGCTCTCCTCCCGCTGCTGGCTGTTTCCTGGCGGGCCATCGCGCGAGAGACTGGCTTGTGGTCACGCCTGGGCAGCCGCCGGACCGGCAGAGCATCCATGCCGAGCTGGAGCGAGTACGAGCTGACATGCACCAACTCGTGTCCCAAGCCGGCGCTGTCGACCTTCGCGGCCGCACGAATGGGACTCGGTGGACCAACGGTCAGATGCTGTGGCACATGGCGTTCGGCTACCTGCTCGTGCGTCGGCTTCTGCCGATGGTGCGGCTCTTCGGACGACTTCCCGAGCGGTACAGCCACGCCTTCGCCGCCGTGCTGAACGCCGGCACCCGACCGTTCCACTACCTCAACTACGCGGGAGCTGTTGGTGGCGCGACCGTCTTCCACGGACCCCGGCTGACCCGACAGCTCGACCACACGATCGACCGGCTCCATCGCCGTCTGGACGCGGAGCCCGACGACGTGTTGAACCGCCGGATGTGCTTCCCAGTCGGCTGGGACCCCTTCTTCCACGACTCGATGACCCTTGAGCAGGTGTACCGCTACCCGACCCAGCACTACGACTTCCACCGAGCCCAGCTCACCCTCGAGTAGCGCCGCACGCCGGCACGCGTGTCGACCCGTGTGCATCTCAGAGGGTGCCCTCGGTCGGCAACAGGTGCGGAACCGGCTCCCCGACCTCGTCCGTTCAGATGGCTCCAAGGTGACCTGTGGCTACGAGGTCCGAGTCGGGGCATGGCCGACGGCGTCGCCGGGCGCTCAGGTCAGTTCGCGCCCCAGCTGGCTGATGAACTCGTCGGCCATCGCGAGCTGGCTCTCGAGCCTCTCGCGGCGCTCGGCAGCCTCAGCCAGGATCGCCGTGAGCCGCTCGCGTGCCTCGGCACACCGGTCGCCTGCGGCACGGTCCCGAAGGACCTCGATGTCCCGGCCGGCTCACCGGTGAACTGCCCTCGCACTAGTCCCAGGCCCGGGGGATTCGAAGGGTGTCCATTTAGTGACCCTCGCTACTACCCCTGACCTGTGGCTGGGTGCCCGCGGTAAGCGGTTCGGCCGTGAGGGCCTTACCCGCTCCCTACGCCGCCGAGCGATACGCGCCGAAGTCGAGGGATTCCGGCCCCACCGGCTCCGGCACACCGCCGCCAACCGCTGGCTCGCAGCGGGCGGCTCGGAGTCGGGACTCATGGCCATCGCCGGCTGGACCCGCACCGACATGCTCATCCGCTACACCCGAGCCCACGCGGCCGAACGCGCCGCCGACGAAGCCCGCCGTCTCAACCTCGGAGACCTCTGATCCAGCGGGTGGATGCGGGGCGCTCCCAGCGTGACGGCTCAGCGTCGGCGGAGGAGTCTGCTGAGAAGTCCGCCGCCAGTGCGCTCGGCTTTGGGGTGGCCCGGGCACCACTGGTCGGCGGGCACACCAGCCTTGACCTGGTTGACGTGCTGACCGCAGCCGGCCCAGGTGGTCTTGCCGCAGGTCTTGCATCGGGTTGCTCGGCACATGGTGTGCTCCGTTCGTAGTCGGTGTCGGGAGTCAGTCGTGGGCGAAGGTGATGTTGGGCAGCACCTTCTTGAGCCAGGCCGGGGTGTACCAAGCGGCCTTGCCGGTGAGCCGCAGCAACACGGGCAGCAGCACGAGGCGGACCAGGGCCGCGTCGAGCAGGACGGCGACGCCGAGCACGATGCCCATCTCCTTGGGCGGCAGCGGCCCGGAAAGGGCGAAGGTGAAGAAGACGGCGACCATGACCGCGCCGGCGGCGAAGATGACGCGGCCGGAGTGGGCCAGTGATCCGACCATCGCCTCCTTCGGGTCCCCGGAGCGTTCGTAGTGCTCTTTGGCGGAGGCGAGGAGGAAGACGGTGTAGTCCATGGCGATGGCGAAGATCATCGCGAAGAAGAACACCGGGGCCCAGGCGTCGAGGAACCCTTGAGACTCGAAGCCGAGCAGGTCAGCGCCGTACCCCTCCTGGAAGACCAGTCGGGCGACACCGAAGGCTGCTGCGGTGGAGAGCAGGCTGGCCAGGGTGCCGAGCAATGAGATCAGTGGGGCCTGGAGAGCGAGGAGCAGGAGCAGGAAGCCGAGTGCCAGCACCACGCCGATCACCAGGGGGGTGGACTCGTCGAGCTGGGCCTTGAGGTCGAGGTTCTCCACCGCGGCTCCGCCGACGAGCGCGGACTCGGGGAGGTCTGCGCGGAGCCGGTCGACAGTCTGGGCGAGCTCGGGGTCGGAGGGGTCGACGGTGGGGACGGCTTGGATCATCGCGTAGCCGGAGTCGTCGCCGGCGGGCATGGGTGGCATTGCTGCGGCGATGCCCTCGTCGCCCGCGAGCACCTCGGCCGCAGCGTCGGCGTCGGCCCGGTCGGTCACGACCTGCAGAGTGCCGGGGGCGCCCTCGCCGAACTTGTCCTGGACGATGTCGTACCCGATCCGGGCGGAGGCGTCCTCGGGGAGCACCATGATGGACGGCATCGCGGTCTTCAGCCCCAGGATAGGCGCGGCGAGCACGAGCAGGATGACCAGAGAGGCCAGGCCCCAGGCGATGGGGCGCTTCCAGAGTCGCTCGCCCCAGGCGGCGAACTTCGGCCGAGCGGTGTTCCCCGGTGTGTATCCAGGGCAGGGCGAACTTGTTGATCTTGTTGTCCAGCTTGAACAGCACCAGCGGGAGCAGAGTGAGGGTCGCGCCGAGGACGAAGACCACCGAGAGCATGATGCCGCCGGCCATTGACCGGAACGATGGTGAGGGCACGAGCATCACCGCGGAGAGCGAGACCAGCACGGTGAGGCCGGAGAGGAGCACGGCCTTGCCGGCGGTGTCCATGGTCTCGGCGATCGCCTGCTTCTTGGACTCGTGCGCACCCATGCGGGCTGCGCGGTAGCGGACGACGAGGAAGAGCGCGTAGTCGATGCCGAGGGCGAGGGCGAACATCATCGCGAAGTTCATCGCCCAGATGGAGACCGGGACGAGCTCGTTGATCAGCACCAGGGAACCGGCGGAGGCGACCAACCCGGCCAGGGTGAGGAACAGCGGCAGGCCGGCGGCGACCAGCGCGCCGAAGGCGAGCACGAGGATGGCCATCGTGACCGGCCAGGAGACCATCTCGGACTTGAGCATCGCGTCGAGGTTGGCCTCGTTGAAGTCCGACCAGAGCAGCGAGGAGCCGGTGGGGTTGACCTGCACTCCTTCGACCGAGAGGTCCTGAAGCGGCTGCTTGAGGTCGGTGGCGACCCTGACCATCTCGTTGGTGTCGGCGCCGGCACCGACGAGAACGATGGCGGTGCTGCCGTCCTGGCTGAGGGTGGCGCCGGGCATCGGGGCGACGACGTCAGCGATCCGGTGCTCGTCCTGGAGCATCTGGGTCACCTCGGCGAGGACCTTCGCGCCTTCGCCCTCGGTGACGGGGCCGTCCGAGGACTGGACGACGACCTGGATGGCGGAGCTGGCGTTGCCGCCGAAGTGCTCCCGGGCCAGTTCGCGGGCGGCGACGGACTCGGAGCCGTCGGCCTGCCAGCCGGCGCCGGAGAGGCTGTGCTCGACCTGCGGGGCGAAGGCGCCGAGGCCGATGATGAGCAGCAGCCACACTCCGGTGACGAGCTTGGCGTGGTCGGTGACCCAGATGCCGAGCCGACCCAGTGGGCCGGTCTTGAAGCCGGGCGAGAGCCCGGGGTCTGTGTCGTGCTTGCGGGCGTGGCGGCGGGTGGCCGTCGACGTCATGGCGTGATCCGTTTCGTGTCGAAGTTGAGGGGGTTCGGTGGTTGGGCGGTTCAGATGAGCGCGGGTAACGCCTGGGTGGCGGTGTAGATGGCGACGGCGAGCACCAGGACGGTGAACGCGGCTGAGAGCTTGGTGGTGTCGATGCGGTCGGCGAGCCGGGCACCTGCGAAGCCACCGACCGCTGGAGGCGGCGGTGAGGGTGGCGACCAGGGTCCAGTCGGGGGTGGTGCCGACGCCGGCGCGCACCGCGAGGGCGGCGGCGCTGGTGAAGGTGATGACGACCAGGGAGGTGCCGGCGGCGTAGGTCATCGGAAGCGCGAGCGCGAGGACGAGGGCGGGCACGACGAGGAAGCCGCCGCCGACGCCGAGGAAGCCGGTGAGCAGTCCGACCGCGGTGGCGGTGACCAGGACCTTGAGCGCGCGGGGGCACTGGCACATGAAGGTCGGGCTGAAGGTGATGATGGGGTCGTCGAGCGTCGGCCGTGGCGAGTCTGGGCGATCTGGCTGACTTTCGTTGCGGCGCGAGGATTGCCGAGACTGACGTGCGTGGCGGAGCTGCCGGATCGCCATCAGGCCGCCGACGAGCAGCATCAGCGCGGCGAATGCGGCGAGCAGCACCGGATCGGGCCACGTGGGCCGAGGCTTGCGCTCCGGCGGCCGCGCCGCCGATCGCGACGATGCCGAAGGTGACGCCCCGGGCGAGCAGCACGTTGCCGGCCCGGTGCGCGGTCACCGCGCCGATCAGCGAGGTGACCCCGACGACGACCAGGGAGCCGGTCGTCGCCTGCGCCGGCGTCCTGGCCCAGCAGGTAGACCAGCACCGGGACGGCGAGGATGGAGCCGCCGCCGCCGAGCGCACCGAGGCTGAGCCCGATGAGCGCGCCGGCGGCGATGGCGAGCAGCAGGGTCACGCGTCGGGACCGACCAGGTGCAGGCCGACCTTCTCGGCGTTCTCGAAGCTGTCGTCGATCGCGACCAGGCGACGACCGGCGGCGTCGAGGACCGAGGCGGCGACGCTGGCGCGGTAGCCGCTGGCGCAGTGCACCCACAGCTCGCCCTCGGGGACTTCGTCGACGCGCCGGGGCAGCTCGTGGATCGGGATGTTGACCGCGCCCTTGATCCGGGCTCGACTCGTGCTCGTCGGCACGGCGGACGTCGAGGACGACCACGGGGCGGTGGCGGCGGACTTGCTCGAGGTCGGCGAAGGTGCCGGTCGGGAAGGAGGCGAGCTCTCGGTCGGTCCAGTCCTCGGGGCCGCCGGTGGCCTGCGCCGCTGGGCGGTCGATGCCGATCCGGACCAGTTCGCGCTGGGCCTCGGCGACGTCCTCGGCGGTCTCGCCGAGCAGGGTGACCGGGGTGCCCCAGGTGATCAGCCAGCCCAGGTAGGTGGCGAACGCGCCGTCGAGGCCGAAGTTGAGGGTGCCGGGTGCGTGGCCGGCGGCGAACGCGGTGCGGTTGCGCAGGTCCACGACCCACTCGCCGGCCTCGATGCGCCGGCGCAGCTCGCCGGCGTCGGCCTCCGCCGGGCGGTGTGAGGTCCGGCTCGGAGGGCCCCGCGGCGTTGGCGGGCATCATGTGGGCGTAGTAGGCGGGGAAGGCGCCGAGACCGTCGAGGAGCTCGCGGACGTAGGTCTCCTCGTCCTGGGTCAGCACCGGGTTGGACTGCTTCTCCTGCCCGATCGTGGACTCGGTCGCATCGGACTGGGTGGCGGCAGCAGAACGATCCGAACCCGTGGGTGGGGAAGACCTCGGCCGCGTCCGGCAGCAGGTCGGCGAGCTTGTGGGCCGAGGCGTGCTGGTGACGGACCAGGGCGTCGGTGTGCTCCTCGCCGAGCAGGTCGGGCCGGCCGGTGGCGCCGTACAGCAGCGAGCCGCCGGAGAACACCCCGACCGTGCCGTCACTGCCTGCAGAGGCGTGCGCGTCGGTCAGCGCGTAGGAGAGGTGGGTGAAGGTGTGGCCGGGTGTCGACAGCGCGGTCAGGCGCATCCGGCCGCCGACTGCGACAGTGTCGCCGTCACGGATCGGGGTGCGCTCGAAGGAGACCTCGTCCTCGGCGTTGACGTGGTACGCCGCACCGGTGCGCTTGGCCAGGGCCAGGCCGCCGGTGACGTAGTCGTTGTGGATGTGGGTCTCGAAGACGTCGGTCAGCTGCACCTGGTGTTCTCCAGCAGCGTCCAGGACGCGGTCGATGTCGCGTTGCGGGTCGACCACGAAGGCGACCTCGCCGTCGTGGACGACATAGCTGCGGTCGCCGAGCGAGGGCGTCTCGATCGGGATGATCGTCAGGTCGGTGCTCATCAGAGGGGGCTCCTGTTCGTTGTCTGGTGTTCCTGAAACGTTGCGTCAGTTGGGGCGAGGAACCCCGGTCTCGACTGGTCGGCCCGGATCGTGCCCAGGCGGAGGTGCCACCGGCTACGGAGTAGGCGTCGTACCCCGCCGCGCGCAGCAGGTCAGTCATCGCAGCGCTGCGGTTGCCCGAGGCGCAGACGACGATACACCGGACGGCTCTTGTCGAGCTCTCCGAGGCGGGAGGCAGCTGTCCCATCGGCATCAAGGTGGCGCCCGGCACGTGGCCGGTCGACGTACTCGTTTGGCTCGCGGACGTCGACCACGGTCGCGCCACCGGACTGCTCACGCGCGAGTCGGTCGACTGTCGATCTCGGGAGTTGTGTCACTCATCGTCGTATCCCTCTACTAGGCAGGTACCCGGATACCGGGCGGGGTATTCGGCCTAACCAACGTACACACCCCCGGGGGTATTCCTCAAGTTCGAGGGCGGGTCTCCCCAGAAGCGCTACCTAGGCCAGCGGAATACGGTGGGGGGTATAGTCGTTGGCATGGGTGCCGCCCCCGAAGTGGGGGCATAACCGACTTGAGGGAGAGGCTCTGATGGCCACCATCGACCTGGGTGCCGAGAACTTCGAGCGCACCGTGACCAGCAACGACATCGTCTTCGTCGACTTCTGGGCGTCCTGGTGCGGCCCGTGCCGGATGTTCGCGCCCGTCTACGAGAAGGCGTCGGCCGCCCACCCCGACATCGTGTTCGGCAAGGTCGACACCGAGGCCGAGCAGGCCTCGCCGCCGCCGCGCAGATCACCTCCATCCCGACGCTGATGGCGTTCAAGGGCGGCACGCTGGTGTTCTCCCAGCCCGGCGCCCTGCCGGCCGCCGCGCTCGAGCAGGTCATCACCGCCGTCCGCGACCTCGACGTCGAGGCCGCCCTCGCCGAGCAGAAGAGGAGCGCCTGATGGCCGAGCTACACCCTCACCACCACGCTCGCCCGCCCCTACGACGAGGCCGTCGAGGCGGTCCGCGCCGCCCTGGGCGAGCAGGGGTTCGGCATCCTCACCGAGATCGACCTCAAGGCCACCCTCAAGACCAAGCTCGACGTCGACGTCGCCCCGCAGGTCATCCTCGGCGCCTGCCGGCCCGCGCTGGCCTACGAGGCGCTGACCGCCGACCCGTCCATCGCCGCGGTGCTGCCGTGCAACGTCGTGGTCCGCGCCCTGGACGACGACACCACGATCGTGGAGGCCTTCGACCCCGACGCGATGATGGGACTGGCCGACAACGACGCCCTGCGCGCCGTCGCCGCCGACGCCAAGCAGCGGCTCACCGCCGCGCTGGACGCACTGGACCCACCTGAGGGAGACAACTGATGGAGCTCGACCCGACCGAGATGACCCCGGTCATCAACCGCATCAAGCGCGCCCGCGGCCAGCTCGACGGCGTCCTGCGGATGCTCGAGGAGGGCCGCGACTGCGAGGACGTCGTCACCCAGCTCGCCGCGGTCTCCACGGCCCTCGACCGGGCCGGGTTCGCCATCGTCGCCACCGGTCTGCAGCAGTGCCTGACCAACGGCGACGGGCTCGACAGCGTCGACGTCAAGAAGATGGAGAAGCTCTTCCTCTCCCTGGCCTGAGCGACAGTCACTCTCGAACGACATGGGGCCCCGGGATTCAGACCGTGTTCACTTAGGGTCCACATTGGGCCCGTCCTACTCGGTACCAGACGGGTATCCTGAGATTGGAAGCGAGGGCGAATCCCTCACCACGCCGAGCGAATCGGTAATTTCCGGCCCGACTCCGTAGTCGTCGCGGTGCCCCGATGGCATCCAGAGGTCGCAGGTTCAAATCCTGCCCCCGGCTACCATCGCTGGCCTGGGCTTTCGCCCAGGCCAGTTGTTTCTCAGGCGGTGCTGCGGCATCTCGGGACCCGATGCGGTACCCATCCCCGGTCTGTCCCCGCCGTCGGACCCAGGTGGGGCCCCGGCCGACCGTCTCCGCCCGCGCTGGTCCATGCCCGGGGGTCGTCATGCTGCGTAACACCGCGATCGAACGTCCCCCGGCTTGGCGAAGGCGTCATGATCAGGCCGGGCGCCCATTCCGCCCAGAATGTCGCGCCGCGGTATGGGATCGCCAGGCACCTCCGTGGCTTCTAAACGCGAGGGGAAAGGCATTCGGCGATGTTCGAATCGGAGCGTGGCCCTCGGACTCCAGGGGGTTCCACCAACACAGAGTCGTGGCGGCGGCGGTCGCGGCCGGCCCTAGCGGCCTAGACCTCTGCCGGTTCAAATAGGGCACAGGAGCATTGATTGCGTTCCGTTAACGGTCTGGTGTCACGGTGGGTCTCCAGGGGGAATGGGGTGTTTTGCCATGGAGCTTTCGCGTCGCAGCGTGCTGCAGCTCGGTGGGCTGGGTGCGCTCGGGGTTGGGGGGCTGTCACTGCCGTTGAGCAGCGGGGTGACGGCCAAGTCGGCCAGCCTGCTCGACGAGAGCCTGCTGCCGTCGCCGTACCGCCGGGCGTTCATGATGCCGCCATCGCTCAACCCGATCCAGGCGGGCGAGGACGATTTCGGCAGGTTCGCCACATACATCATCAATGAGCGGCCGGCCACGGCGCAGGTGCTGCCGTCGGGCCAGTTGCTCTCCAGCTTCGGCTATGACGGGAGCATCCCCGGTCCCACCATCCATGCGGAGCGCGGTGTACGGGTGGTGGCCAAGGTGCGAAACCGGCTGCCCGAGGTGCACCCGACCTTCGGGCACCGTTTCCAGACGTCCACGCACCTGCACGGCAACCCGTCGCTGCCGGAGTACGACGGCTACGCCAGCGACGTCACGCCGCCCGGGAGCAGCAAGGTCTACCAGTGGCCGACGGAGGGGACCGGCGCTCGGACGCTGTGGTACCACGACCACGCTGTCCACCGGACGGCCGAGAACGTCTACTCCGGGCTAGCCGGACAGTTCCATGTGCACGGCCCGGTCGAGCGGGCGTTGCTGCCGACACAGTCGCCGTTCGACATCCCCCTGACGGTCTCGGACGTGATGTTCGCCGTCGACGGCAGCCTGGCACTCGACGACCGCGACCACTCGGGCCTATGGGGCGACGTGATCCTGGTCAACGCGGTGCCTTGGCCGGTGATGCCGGTACGACGCCGGGTGTACCGGTTCCGGATGCTCAACGCCTCGATCTCCCGGTCCTACCGGCCGACCCTGTTCCCGGCCGGCGCGGTGCACATGGTCGCCACCGACGGAGGCATGATGCCGAGGTCCCAGCAGGTGACCGAGTGGCGGCATGCGTCGGCGGAGCGCTACGAGTTCCTCGTCGACTTCGCCCAGTACCCACCGGGCACCCGGGTCGAGCTGCGGAACCTGAGCAACGAGAACAACCGCGACTTCGATCACACCGACAAGATCATGGCCTTCGTTGTCACCGACCAGCCTGTGGACACCTCCGACCACACCTGGAACCTCATCCCGGACTCCTTGGTCACGCACGAGGTGATGACGCTGACCCGCGAGATGGCTAAGCGTCGCCGTCGGATGGAGTTCAAGAAGGAGGGCCTGGACGACGCCTGGAGCATCAACGGTCGGAACTGGGAAGACGTCATCGCCAGCGGGTTCCGCGAGGTCGCCGCCGACCCAGACCTCGGAGACGTCGAGATCTGGGAGTTCGAGAACACCGGTGGCGGATGGTTCCATCCGGTGCACACACACCTGGTCGACCAGCTGATCCTCGCCCGCGACGGGCGCGCCCCGTTCGACTACGAGCTGGGCCCCAAGGACACCATCTACGTCGGCGAGAACGAGGTCGTCGAGGTCATCATGAAGTTCGGCCCGCACCGCGGCCGGTACATGATCCACTGCCACAACCTGCCGCACGAGGACCACGACATGATGGTCCAGTTCAGCGTCGGCCTGCCCGCCGACGCGGTCGACCCGCACGACCCGATCGGTGCCGACCCCTCAACGAGGGACGACGACGGCGACGACGGCATCGCCCCAGATGCACGGCCGCCCGGGGTGCCGCGCCGGCCTCGGGAGGACAACTCCGGTCCCGGATCCGGCAGTTCCGGCCCCGGCCCGGACGGATCCGGTGCCGTACCCCCGCTCGCCCCACCCAAGAAGAAGCGGAAGAAGAAGCCCGGCAAGGGCATGGGGCCCAAGGGCAAGGGCCCGAAGAAGGGCAAGAAGGGTAAGGGCAAGCCAAGACCACCGCGACGCCCACGCCGCCGCGACTAGTGCACCGCGGCGCGGCCCGGAAACGGCCAGCGCACCCGAAAAGACGCCGGCGCCACTCGGCTCGAGCTGGATCCGCGGACGACCACAGCCTCGGAGAGTGCTGCGGTGGCCCCCCGTCCCGGAGCATGCGTGGGATGGGATGTCGCATCCATCTGAAGCGCCATCCCCTCCACGTCGAACCGCACCAGGCCCTGCAATGCGTCGGCTGCCCGGCTCTATCGGGTCAACCGGGCACCGAGAGCCTGCGCCGTCACCACCAGCCCCGCCGCGATCAGGACGACGTCCTTGATGACGTACTGAGCCACGAGCGTTGGGCCCTCCGGGAACATCTCGCCCGCGAAGAGGACCAGCGGCGACATGATCCCGACCATCGCCATCCCCAGCACGACCAGGCCGGCCTTCAGGAACCGTCCGGTGACCAACGTGATCCCGATGAAGGTCTCCATCACAGCGGTCATCACGACAGCGCCCGAGCCGGACACGATTCCCAGCGTCAACGCGTCGATGGTGCGAGCGGCGAGGTCCTCGGCCGGGCTGAGGCCGGGCACGAACTTCAGGGCTCCGAAGAGGAGGAACACAAACCCGAGGCTGACCCGCAGCGACCCGATGCTGTAGGTGTCGAGAAGGCTCTGCCCACGCGAGGCGAGCTGGCTGATCCGCGACGACCGAGGGGCGGTCCCTCGAGTCGGCGCCGTAGCAAATGTGGTCATCGTCTGACTCCGATCTGGTCGAGGGAGATGAGATCGGAGCGCTCAGGATTGATACCCGCTGCATCGAACTGGGCGCGGCACAGCGTGATTCTTTACTCCCGCCGCCCAACCCGCTAGGCGACGGCTTTGTCGTTCTCGCGCCTGGATCGACCATCCAGGTCACGCGGGAGGAGCAACACATCGATCACCTCTGGGCACTCCTCAGCCGGTTCGGCAGCGAGACGGTTGTCGCCGCATCTCTTCGCCCGTTAACTGAACTTTCGGTCCACTGCACCATCGGCATGAAGTGCCCGAAGAGCGGCGTGCTCGTGAACAGCATGCGCATCGCGAACCTCCGTACGAAGACTCCGGCTATTCTGGCCGATTCTTGCGCCACCCCGCGCGCGGCCCGCCTCGACATCGCCCCTCTCAGGGAAGACTGTCCGAGATACCTCGGCGAGCCCACTGCATCGCCTTGATCTCGAGTGCACTTGAACTCCTATTGTCGACCAGGTGAACGTGACCAGCAATCGCGAGGCCCCGACCAGCACCCCGCGTGGCGGGATCCTCTCCCGGACCTACCTCGCCACCACGATCGGCGTCTTCTCGCTTATCGCCTTCAACGCGTTCGAGGCGCTGGCTGTGACGACCGTCATGCCAACGATCAGCAGCGATCTCGACGGCTTCTCGCTCTACGCGGTCGCCTTCGCGGCCCCTCTGGCCAGCGGCGTCGTCGGCACCGTGGCGGCGGGCGCCTGGTCCGACCGTCGTGGTCCGGCGGGTTCACTCGTCGCGTCGCTCGTGCTGTTCACCCTCGGCGTACTGACCGCCGGCCTGGCACCGTCGATGGAGGTCTTCGTGGTCGGTCGGGTCGTGCAGGGGCTCGGGACCGGCGCGCTGATCGTGAGCCTGTACGTCGTGGTGGGGGTGGTCTACCCCAAGGACCTGCGCCCCTCGATCTTCGCCAGCTTCGCGGCAGCCTGGGTGCTGCCCTCACTGTTCGGCCCGGCCGTCGCCGCCTTCGTCGCGGAGACGGTGGGCTGGCGCTGGGTGTTCCTCGGCATCGTCGCGCTGGTCGCCGTCGCCGCGGTGCTGGTCGCGCCGCTCGTGCCTGGCCTCCGCGCCGGGAACGACAACGAGCCGGCCCCGCGCTCCCGGATGGTCTGGGCCGCGGTTGCTGCCGTGGCCGTCCTGACGGTGGAGCTCGCCGGCTCCCACGCCTCGATCGTCGGCGTTGTCGCCGCCTTGACCGCCATCGTGGTCGTGCTGGTGTCCATCCGGTCGCTCACCCCGAGCGGGACGCTCCGGGCCGGGCGCGGGCTGCCCAGTGTGATCGGGACCCGCGGCCTGATGAGCGCCGCGTTCTTCTGCGGCCAGGCCTACATCGTGCTGGTGCTCCAGCTCCGCTGGGGCCTCACGCCCGCCCAAGCCGGACTCGCGCTGACGGTAGTCGGCGTCGTGTGGGCGATCGCCAGCCAGGTGCAGGCCCGCCTCAACCGCCGGCTCACCAGCGAGCGTGCCATGGTGATCGGTACGGCGATGCTGCTCGTGGCCACCGTGCTGCTGTGGGTCGCGGTCCTTCTCGACCTGGCGCCCATCGTCGCCGGAGGCGCGTTCGTGCTGGCGGGTGCCGGCATGGGGCTGGGCTTCACACGCACGGGCGTGGCCATGCTCGCGGCGTCCACCGACCGCGATCGTGGCTTCAACTCCTCGGCCCTCACCATCGCCGACTCGATCGGCGCAGCGCTTGCGCTCTCGCTCTGCGGGATCGCGTACGCCGCCGCCGAACGCGCCAATGTCGACCCGTTCCTCGCGGTCTTCGGCTTCGCCGTGATCGCCGCCGTCGGCGCACTCGGTACCGCGTCGCGCACAACCCCGGCGGTGGACCTGGCCGGTCACTGAGGATGCGGTTCGGGGGCCGGCCTTGCGCTCTTGACAAAGTCTGACTCTCGAACCAATCTAGTTAGAGACTCATACTATGTGCGGGAGGAGCGCATGAGCGGAACAGTCCAGGTGCTTGCCGGTCTCTATGCGGTGGTTCTCGTGGTCATCGGCCTGCTTGAGATCACCCAGTACCGCAACCCACGCTTCTACTCGATCTTCGTGATCGAGCCCGGTGACTACGATGCGGTCCGAATGTGGGCGGTCTGCGTGGGCTTCTTCAATCTGACCTTCGCGGTGGGCATCGGGCTCGGGCTGACGCTGTTCCACCAGGGCTATCCCGGCGAAGGCCGTGGCTTGGTGCTGTTCCTGGTCGGTGCGCACGTCGTACTCGGCCTGGTGCTGGTTGCGGTTGAGCACCGGTTGTGGCGCAGCGCGATCGGCGAGGCCGGCATCCCGGCGCTGGTCCTGGGGCTGCAGTTCCTCAGGTGAGCTGTTCAACCCCGGCGCCGCTCAGGTCGGGTAACGCGGTGGCGGTGCGGCCAGTCAGCAACAGGAGCACCGCGCGGATGGGTCCCTCGACCAGCGGCCCTCTGCCGACGGCGAAGTCGGCGTCGGTCGCCTGGATCTCGACGTGGCGTCGTCGAGCGAAGTCGGCGAACAGGAAGCCGAGCCGGTGGGCACGGCGGGCGGCCACCACCGCCGGCTCGATCGGCATCGGGTGTGGCCGGCCCAGAGGGACTGCGATGTCTTGGGTGTGGACCAGCACGTCCAACAGCGGGTCGGTCACCGAGGTGCCGAATGGGTGCCGCCGTGAGCCGTCGTGGCGCTCGAAGTCGGCTATGAGCTCAGCTACCGGACGCCGCGCGGCCCGGCGGGCGTCCTCGGCGACGAGCGTGTTGTACCGGCCGCGGTACCGCACCAGCGCGACCGCCGTCTCGACCGGAGACGCCGTGACGCTGCGCATGACATGCGCCGCGACGTCACGGACCGTCCACCCCTGGCACAGCGACGGGACCGCCCACTCCTCGTCCGAGAGGTCACGCAACATCGCTGCGAGCGAGCGGCGCTGCCTGTGGGTATGCCGCCACACCTCGTCGACGTCCACGGCGCCCTCCGTAGTCTGTGGGATCTTCGATCCAGACTGCCAACACGAGTTCGAGGAAGCCAGATGAGCGACGAGCTCGACCAGAACACCGGTCTGCTCCTCTTCTATCCCTACCGGGCGATGGAAGCTCGGGTGCTGGCACACGTGCGCGAGGCGGGCTTTGAGGTGACTGCGGCCCAGGGACGGATATTCGCCCGGATCGGGCCCTCCGGTACCCGCCTGTCCGACCTCGCCGCACAGGCGCAGGTCACCAAGGCAACCGCTGGTTTCATCGTCGATCAGCTCGAGCGCTCCGGACTGGTCGCGCGGGTCCCGGATCCCGAGGACGGGCGGGCCCGACTGGTGACCATCACCGACAAGGGCCACAACGCGGTCCGGGTCGCTGCCGAGGCGGTGGCCGCCGTAGAGGACGAATGGACAGCACACCTCGGCGCGCGCCGGATGCGACAGCTGCGCCAGACCCTTACCCAGCTACGGGAAGTCACCGACCCCTGGGCCGAACGGCCCTAGCCCGAGCACCCTGCCTCGTACGCCGCAACCATCGCCGGACCGCGGCTTCCTGGATGCGTCCGCGATCAGTGGCAGTGACAAGGCCCGGCATAGTCTGCTTGTGTGATGGCGCTTGACCGACTACCGAAGGTAGGTGCCCCGGCCACTCGAGCCCTGGAGGCAGCTGGCTACACGTCCTTGAGTGACCTCGCGGGCGTCCCTCGGGGACATCTGGCCAAGCTGCACGGTGTCGGCCCCAAAGCGATCGGAATCATCCAGGCAGCCCTCGAGGAGCACGGCCTCACGCTGAGCTGACTACGTCCTAGCGCCGCGATTCTCGGCCACGCGGGGTTTACCGGCGATGACGACAGTGACGATTCGATGACTTCGGTTCGGCTCAACGGTCGATACGAGGAACCCGCCCTCGGGATTGAAGGAGCCGCCATGGGACAGGTCATCGTTAGAGCTTCGAGCACAGGCCGCTGGTGATGTCCGCATGAGTCTGCTGGCTCGCCAGATGTTCGGTCTCGTCGAGCCGATCGGGGTCATCCCGTACTCGACGGACGAACCCAACGAGGCAATGTTCGCCCTGGGATTCACCAACTACTGGGACACCTACTTCGCCGGCCGAGCGGCCCCGCTCGGCAGCTCTGTGCCTGCCGAGGTTGTGCACGCGCTCTTCTACAACTTCGCGCCGGGTGAAGTGGCCCGGCACATCCCGAAGGTGTGGGAGACGACCACGCCCGAGGACGCAATCGCCGCACGCGAGAAGGGGTGCGTCAGCGCCCTGCACCGAATCCTCGGCGACCTGGTCGACGCATCAGACTTCGGCCGTGCCGTCGAGCTGCTCACCAAGGCCGCGATCAGTGCCCCGCTCGAGGGCCGCCCGATGTACGCCGCGCTGCGCGCGCTGCCCCTGCCGGAACAGCCGGTGCCCCGTCTCTTCCACGCCGCCTCCCTGTTGCGCGAGCACCGTGGCGACGGCCACGTCGCCGCCCTCATGGGCGAAGGCATCGGCGGGCCTCGAGGCGCACGTCCTGCTGGCCATCGACATGGGGATCCCGGCCCCGACGTTCGGCCGGATCCACCACCTCCCCGCCGCGCAGCTGACTGGCCTGATCGACGCGATGAAGACTCGAGGACTGATCAGGGACGAGGTGTCGTTCACCCCGGCCGGCCGACAGGCCAAGGACCGGGTCGAGGCGCTGACCGACAAGCTCGCGGCCGTGCCGTACGAAGTCTTGGAGACCGCCGAGCGCGGCGAGCTGATTGCTGCTCTCCAACCGCTCGCGCGGCGGCTCGTCGACGCTCAGAACTAGAGCCGAGACTCGTCCTACACGTGTTGAGACAGCACGTTGTCCTCGACGGCCCTCTTGGCGCGGACCGCGGCGAACATCTTCGCGTAGGTCCCATCACTCGACCACCGTCGGTGACGTTCCCAGATCGACGGCCAGGCACCGAAGTTTTCGGGCAGGTCACGCCACGGCGAGCCGGTCCGCAAGTGCCAGGCGATCACCTCGCGAAACATGCCGCTCAGCTTTCACGACCGAACGGTTCAGATTAGGCAGACACGCCCTAGTCATCCCCTTGTGTACAAGGGAATTCTGCGTCCGGAACTGTCGGTGGTGGGTGGTTGAGTGTGGGTCATGACGACGTTCCCGCTCGACTCCCCGGAGGCCGGTCCGGCCTCGGTGGTGGCGTCGGCGGACGCGGTGCTCGGTGAGCTCGACGAGGTGCTGTGGGCGGCCAAGGATGCCGAGGCGCTGCTGTCGGTGACCGTGGAGCTGGAGCGGCTGCGCTCGCACCTGGCCGCTGTGCAGGCCCGGGTGGCGGCCGAGGTCGAGGCCACCGAGGCGGCGAAGACCGCGGGCTGGGTGTCGCCGGGTGACTACCTGACCCACGTCTCCGGTGGTCGGCGTGGGCACGGTCAGCGGATGCTGCGCACCGCCCGGAGCCTGTGCGGCGACCGGGCGGCGACCCTGGTGGCGTTGGCGGCGGGGGATGTGTCCCCGGAGCATGCCGAGGTGATCGTCGCCGTGGTCGACCGGCTCCCGGTCGACCCGGCGCTGCGGGCGGAGGCGGAGCGGATGCTGCTCGACCAGGCCGGGTCGCTGAACGCGACCGAGCTGCGGCGCGCGGGGGAGCATCTGCTGGAGGTGCTGGACCCCGACGGCACCGCCCGCGCCGAGGAGGCCGCGTTGGATCGGTTGGAGCGGTCGGCGCACCTGGGCCGGTTCCTGACCCTCGTTGAGGACGGGCTGGGTGGGGTCCGGGTCCGCGGCCGCGGCACCGTCGAGGACGCGAGCATCATCAAGACCGCCCTGCACGCGCTGGCGGCGCCGCTGCCGGGCACCGACCCGGACTGCGGCGAGGCGGGTCGGGACACCCGCGATCATGGGGCGCGGTGCTGGGACGCCCTGGTCGAGACCTGCCTTCGGGCGCAGGAGGCCGAGGGGTTGTTGCCGGAGGACCACGGCGCCAAACCCCGCCTCACCGTGACGATCAGCCTCGAGCAGCTCCGCACCGGGCTCGGCGCCGCGGTCCTGGACACCGGCGACCAGATGTCCGCCACCACGGTCCGGCGGCTGGCCTGCGACGCGGAGGTCATCCCCGCCGTCTTCGGGTCCCTGGGTGAGGTGCTCGACGTCGGCCGCAGCCAACGGCTGGTCACCGCCGCGATCTGGAAAGCGCTGGTGCTGCGCGACCGGTCATTGCCGGTTCCCCGGCTGCCGCCGGATGCCGTTGGCCTGCGACGCCCACCACCTCCATCATTGGGCCGACGGCGGGCCCACCTCGCTGGACAACCTGGTGCTGCTCTGCCGCGCCCACCACACCCTGCTGCATGCGACCCCGTGGCAGGTCCGGCTCAACCCCATCGACCACAGACCCGAGTTCCGCACGACCACCCCGACGCCGAGGTGACCACCCACCCGACGACTGGATCCGCGACCTCAGGTCGCGCGAGTGAGTGCCGGTGAGGCCGGACTAGGTCGTCGGAGGCGAGCCTTCGGTGGAGCTCGAGCCGCGTTACCGGATCACGGGGCCCCTCGGGTGACGTCATCCGAGCCCGCATTGAGAGATGTGGTCGGCAGCCGAGACTGCACGAAGCTCGGGAGAAGGCAGCTGAGGACGCAGGCTCACAGAGGATGTGCGACCACGTGTCCGCCCTTCCTGAAAGACTCGGGGCGTGTCCAGGCGGCCGCGCATTGAGCCCTCGGGCGACGTAGTCACTCGGGTTGCTTCCACCGCGTTGGCCCTGCCCGAGGCCTACGAGGAAGACGCGTGGACCGGCGTGAGGTGGCGGGTCCGAAGCCGGACCTTCGCGCACGTCGTGGTCGCGCAGGAGGGTTACACGTCGGCGTACCGTGACGTAACCGGGGTGACCGAGCCGACCACGGTGTTGACCTTTCGTTCATCAGGCGACGAGCTGCTGGCTCTCGCCCACGCCGGGCCGCCGTTCTACCAGCCGGCGTGGTCGCCGACCGTCGTCGGCATGGTGCTCGACGACGACGCCCACTGGGACGAGGTGGCCGAACTGGTGATTGAGAGCTACCGGTTCTGCGCTCCGCAGAAGTTGAGGCGCCAGCTCGATCGATGATGCATTGCGGCGGGGCCTGCGTCGATCGGCCGCGCGTGGCGCCCGTGATGGTTGGCGCCGGAGGACGGCGGTATGCAGGCGCCGGGGACTTCAGCCATGGCCACGGCGAGAGGTTTACCGTTGGCTATGGCTGCTCGGTGAATCTTCCTATCCTCTTGGGTTGGGCGCTCTTCGGTAGGACGTGGCTAGCTGAGGAAGTCGGCGTGCTGCTGACAGCTATCGCGGCGGTCATCTTGGGCTGCCGTTGGGCTACTGCCGAACGTGGCGCGGCCCCAACCACGACCACCTGAAGAGTCGTGCCAGGAGGAGCTAGTCTGCGTCACTTCGCCGCGAGCAGGGCTCCCGTGTCGGTGAGGCAGTAGGCACCCCGGAATGGCGGTGCCAACCGGCAGGCGGCGGCGCACGCTGCTGGGCCGCGAATGTGCTGCGGAGGGCTGGAGACCGTTCCTCGGCCGCTGACGGGGATGTGCAAGACCCGCTATCTCGCCGCGGTCCTCCTGGCACTCAACGGGCTCGGGCAGATCATCGCCGGCATCTTCACCCTCGACCCTTCCGAACGGTTTCCCGATCGGCGCGCCGGACGGTCTGCCCGAGACCGTGTCCACACACGGCAAAGTCCACGGCCTCGGCTTCGGGCTGTCCATCGTCACCTGGGTCTCCCTGCTGGCCGTCCTCGCGTTGCTGCTGAAGCGGAACGACGAGCGACCCTGGGCACGCGAGCATGCGTCGCGGGTGCCGTCGCGCTCGTCGTCACGGGTGCGTGCCTCGTGACACCGTTCGGAACTGTGCTGCTCTATGTCGTCCTCACCAGCACATGGCTGCTCACGGCAGCCGTCCTCAACCTCCTGAGGAGATGGTGACTAGCCCGTGGGGTAGCGCTTGACGATCTCGACCAGCACGAGCGGATTCCCGAATGGATCGGCGACGACTGCGACATGGCCGACGGCGATCTGAGCCGGTGCGACGACCAGGCTTCCACCCGCCTCGATGATCACCGCGACTGCGTCATCGATCGAATCCACCAGCCAGTTCGGCTCGAACCGTTGGCGCGTTGTGAGGACGAGCTCGGTCTTCGCGTCTGGCAGGGCCAGCCCAGCCTGACCAGCGTCATCGTTCCGCCAGAGCAAGGCGTGACCGAGCTTGTCGCGGTAGTAGTCGAGCCCGCTGTCGAGGTCGGGCACCGGCACCGTGACGGCGTCGAGCTCGCGGAGGACAGGATGCGACTCGGCCATGTGGTGAGGGTATGGCGCGGGTGCGGACCGGACTAGCGGGGACGCTTCTCGAGAATTGCGAGGTCGCGCTCGGCGTAAGACCGGTGCCACCACTCCTCGTTGAGCACGACCGACAGGCACTCCTTCACGGTGAAGGGCCGGGGCGGTGGCCAACCGGCGTCGTCCGGCGGGGTGGTCTCGGCGGCGAGCGTCTCCTCGGTGAGCCCCTCGACCACGCGGCGTACGTCGGCCTGACGGCTGCGGCGAAGCTCGAGGACCTCGTCCAAGGACGGCCGGGCCGAGCGGTCGCGCGGGAAGCCTCTGTCGTCGGGTGCCTCGTCCCACGGCAGGTCGAGCGGGTGCCACGGAGCCGGATCGCCGCCGATCGCGCGCAGGACCCACGAGGCGGTCGCGAACGAGAGATGCCGCAGCGTCTCGATGAACGACCACTCGCCGTCGACCTGCTCGTGCAGCTGGGCCGGATCGAGACGGCGCGCGCGCTCGACGGTGCCGTCCCACAGCCCCTCCAGAAGGCCCCAGGCCTCGCGGAAGCCGTCGGGGTCGTCGGGCTGCATCTTGGCCAGGTCGGGCTCGCGGCGCGCCATCTCCTCCTCGACGTACGCCGTCACGTCGACCCCGTTGATCCGCAGGCCCCTGACCTCGCCGCTGATGTCGACGTCCCAGAGCTCGACGCCGGTCATCTTCACGTGGTGCAGGTCGGTGCCGCGGATCGTCACGTTGCTGAGAGAGGCGGCCCGAAAGGTCGACCCGCTGAGGTCGGTCCAGTCGAAGGTGGAGCCACTCAGGTCCTCCTTGCCGAACTCAGCCATGCCACACCGCCGTCTCTCCGGACAGCGGCCGCCGGCCCTCAAATGCGGCTTGGCAGGGGTTGTCGAGCACGGGGTCGGGCGTTCCCGGTGAAGTCATGGATCCGACGATAGAGCCCATCCCGGACGATCCGGGTCCGGAACCCCTCCGGACGCTGCCGGCGGCGGCCGAGTGACCCGGGGCCTTGCACCACTGGCCGTGCATACGCTGTGGAACGTGCAGGATCCGGCCCAGGACGCGGCGCACCCGGCGACCGAGACGCTGCAGGTCGGTGCCGCCGGGCGAGGGTTTTCCGAGGACGGACCTGCCGGATGGCGCCGGCCCGCGGCGGCCGTGCTTGTCTTCCTCGTCGGCGTCGCCGCCGGCGCCGGCGGGCTGTGGTGGTGGCAGGCCCAGCCGACGGCGCCCTCGTTCCGAGGCGATGAGCACGCCGTGGAGCTCGTGCTCTTCGAGGCCGTCCCACCTCGCGCGCGGTCCAGCGGCTCGGAGGACGTCGACCCGTTGCAGGTCGATGGGGCTCTCCTCCTGTCCGGTGTGGTCACGTCCACGGTGTTGCGGATCGGCACTCCAGGACAGAGTCTGGACGTCCGCAGCCGCGCCCTACCCGTGACGGTCTCGTCCACGGGTCGGTTCCAGCCGGTCGATCTCGAGATCGTCGTCCGAGACTGCCGCGCGGCGAGCCGATGGACACCGGGCGTCGAGAGGCCGTTCACTCTCGCGTGGCGCGACGAGGACGGCAGGATGCATCTCGACCGGGCAGGCGACTTCGACCGGTCCCTGGCGGTCTCGCTGGTGCGGTACATCGCCTCCTCCTGCGACAGCCAACGCAAGGGGTGAGTGCTCTTCACCGGCCGCTCTCGCTCAGGACACACCGACTCGCCGGGGCCCGGTCTGACATTCTCGCGGGGTGGATGAGACGACGGCCGACGCGGTCGCGTGGCTGCTGGCAGCGGAGGAGCCTGCGGTAAAGCACCTGACCCGCACCGCGCTGTTGGGCGAGGACTCGATGCCGGACCCGGCGGCCGTGATGGCCGGGCCGTGGGTCTCCGCCCTGCTCGCCGGACAGCAGGCGGACGGCGGCTTCGGAGCCGACCCCTACCGCAAGTGGACCGGCGCGCACTGGCGGCTGGTGTCGCTGGCGGAGCTCGACGTGCCCGGGAGCGACCCCCGGGTCGCCGCCGCCGCCGAGCACGTCCTGGCGTGGATCGTCGACGGTCTGAGGCATCCGCCCCGAGTGGTGGACGGCCTGCCGCGCTCGCACGCCAGCGTGCAAGGCAACGCGCTGGGGGCGTGTGCGCGGCTGGGACTCGCCGGCGACCAGCGCTCCGAGCGACTGGCCGAGGCGATCGTCTCCTGGCAGTGGCCCGACGGCGGGTGGAACTGCGACCACCGGGCCGGCGGGCACCGCTCGTCGTTCCACGAGTCGCTCCGCACGGCCTGGGGTCTGCAGGAGTACGCCGCGGCCACCGGTCACGCCGGCGCACGAGAAGCCGCAGACCGGGCGATCGAGCTGTTCCTCCGACATCGGGTGTTCCGCCGCGGCGGCACCGGCGAGCCGATCAACCCCCGCTGGCTGTCGACGCCGTACCCGTCGTACTGGCACTACGACGTGCTCGGCGCGCTGCTCGTCATCACTCGCGGCGGCAGGGTCACCGACCCGCGGGCCGCGGATGCCCTGGATGTCATCGAGGGCAAGCGCCGACCCGACGGCCGGTGGAACGCCCAGGCACAGTGGTGGCGGCCCGCAGACAGCAAGACCGCGCCGGAGGTGGTCGACTGGGGCAACGCCGGACAGCCCAACCTGATGGTGACCCTCAACGCCCTGCGGGTGCTGGCTGCCGCGGGTCGGATGACCATCGGTCGGTAACCCCCGGGCGCTCAGGTCGCCTTGCGACCGAGGACGTACAACCGCCGGCCCGTCTCCTTGCGGGCGGCGACCGGTCCGCGGACGTACCACTCGATGTCCACCAGGCCGGCTTCCTCGAGGACCTGGACGACCTGCGCCGGCTCGTGAGCCACGAAGTCGAGATCGACCTCGTGCTCGAACCAGGCGTCGAGGTGAAGGACGTCCGTGCCCGCCTGCAGGGCGAGGACCAGCCACCCGTCGGGGGCCAGCGGGCGGACCAGCGCCCGCACGGCATCGGGCAGCTCGGAGGCGGCGAGGTGGCTGAGTGAGTACCAGCCCAGCACGGCGGCCCACGCGGAGCTCATGACGGGACGGCTCAGCCGCCGCAGATCACCGACCTCGAAGCGCGAGGCCGGAAAGCGACGCCGGGCCTCGTCCACCATCGCGGGCGAGATGTCGATCCCGGTCGCATCGGCGCCGCCGGCGGTCAGGTACGCCGTGATGTGCCCCGGACCCGAACCGGCCTCCACCACCGGCCGACCCGCCGCACGGGCGACCACCCGGTCCAGCAGCCAGGACTCGAACGGCTGGTCCTGCAGCTCGTCGACGCGATGCTCGGCGTAGGAGGCGGCAATGGCGTCGTACGACGAGCGGACGCGTGCGTCGCGCACCTCGGCCCCCTCCGCGATCACCGCATCACGGTCCACGGCCACCGACCCGGCCGGGCCGGGCTCCGTCGCCTCCGGTCCGAGCAGGTGGACCCAGCGACGGTCGTGCTGTCCCGGCCGCCGCTCGAGCTCGCGGACCAGTGGCTGCGGGCGCGTCGCCATCCGGCGCAGGCAGGCCTCGACGTCGGCCCGGTCGGCGAACCCGTGCAGGCGTTCGGTGCGGGCCCGCAGCTCACCCGGCGTCTGCGCGCCGCGGAGCAGCAGGACCGTGAGGAGGGCTCGCTCGTCGGCGCCGAGCCCGAGGCGCTCGTCGAGCAGCTGGTGGTACTTCAGGGTGCGGCGGCCGGTCTCGGCCCACACGATCCGCACCAGCCCGCGCTCCTTGAGCCCCCGCGCGGTCTCCTCCACGGTGCGCTCGTCGAGCGCGACGACCGGGTCCCGGCTGCTCGCCTGGTTGCAGGCTGCGCGCAGCGCGTTGGCGGTGAGCGGGTAGGACGCCGGCACGGTCGTCTGCTTCTCCATCAGGCTGCCGAGGATGCGTTGCTCCTCGGCGGCGAGGACCGGCAGCTCCGTCATGCCGACGACCTTAGGCCCGCTCCCGCGTCACTTCACTCGTAGTAGAACTTCTGCGGACCCGGGTAGACCCACGACAGCGCGTCGCGGAGCCGGTCGCGCCAGTTCTCCCAGTTGTGGCCGTCGCGTGCCTCGACGTACCGGACGGTCATCCCGGCGGACTCGAAGGTCGGCACGATCGACCGGTTCTGCACGATCAGCGGCTCGTAGACGCCGCAGCTCACGAAGAGCCGGTCGGCGATGTGCTTGGGACGCGCGCGGTACTTGTTGACGAACTTCACGACCGGGTCGAAGACCTCACCGCCGCCGTGGTCGGCGGCACCGATGTCGGTGAACACGAACGACCCGGACATCAGGATCAGCGAGCCGTAGACGTCAGGGGCCCGCACGGCTGCCGACAACGAGGCGACGGCCCCGAAGCTCGAGCCCATGAGGCATCGCGCCGACGGCTTGGCGGCGAGTGGCAGCTCGGTCTCCAGCCGGGGCAGCAGCTCGCTGGTCAGGAAGCGCGAGTGGCTCGTCGAGTTGGCGTACTCGGTGAGCCGGTCCTGCGGATGCAGGAAGGCGACCACCGTCTCCGCGACGTCGAGCTGGTGGATCAGGTTGTCCAGCGCGGTCTTGGCGGCGGCGTACTGGAGGAAGTCCGGCCCGTCGTGGACGATCAGCAGGGGGTACGACGCGGTGCGACGGAAACGCGCCGGCAGGTAGACCGTCACCGGGCAGTCGGCCCGCAGCGCCCTGCTGCGCACGGTGAGGTCGACGAGCTCACCGGGCCTCGCGTCCGGGTTGGGCATCGTCCACTCCGGCGACTCGTATCCGTGGCCGAAGCAGACCGACGACGTGCCGACCGGACTGTAGGACAGCTTCTCGTTGAGCGGGTCGTTGATCCGCTCGACGTGGTCGCCTCGCCTGACCTCCAGCTGGTAGTTGACCCGGGAGCCCTCGGGCAGCTCCAGCACCAGGAACCACAGGTCCGTGCCGCGCAGGGGACGCAGCGGCAACAGCTCGGGCAGGCCGACGATGCGCTGGGCCAGGAACACCTGGTCGGCCTCGCCACGGTAGAGGAACGTGCACCGCGGGCCCTCGACGATGGGGACCTCGTGGCGTGCGATGAACCGGTCCACGGCGGCGGCGTCGAGCGGCTTGCGGTCGCGGAGCCGGTTGATGGCCAGCCGCCGGGTGGGCGGGCGGGTGCTGGACGCGCTCACGTCATCGCCCCTTCGGTGACCTGGCCGTCGTCGGTGAGGAGCCGGGCCTCGGGGGGCGGCAGCCCGTCGGCCGTCAGCGGCAGGCGTATGCCGTCGTCGAGGACGACGCACCGGGCGGGCGCGAACCGCCGGGCCAGCACCGACATCCGCACCTGGTCGTCCGTGCGCAGCCGACGGCGCATGTGCGGCAGCGGCACGAGGCCGCGCACGACACCGAGGCCCTCGCCGAACACCTCGGTCTGGGCCACGCCGTGCGCGACGAAGTCGTGGAAGAGGACCAGCCGCTCCGAGAGCGCCATCGCACCGGCGGACCAGGCGATCACGACCTGCGGGAGGTGCGGCTCGACGTGGAACAGGTGCAGCACCCGGACCAGCTCGCCGACGTGACCACCGGCGACGACCACGACCTGCGCCTGGGTCAGCACCTTCCGCACCTCCTCCCGATGATGTGCGATCGCCGGCCGCTCCTCGGGACGCCAGGCGGCGTAGAACGCCTGGTGGGCGTCGCGGATCCGGGTCAGGTGCTGGTGGTCGACGAGTCGGATGACGTCGATGGCGTCGCCGAACGCGGCCTCGCTGAGCCGTGGACGGGTCTCCCGCGCGTGGCCCACGGCGTACGCCGCGAGCAGCGCGTGGTCGAGCTGGCTGAGGTAGATGCTGCGCAGCTCCGCGAGCGCCGCGTCGTGGTCGCGCTCGGCATGCGCGAACTCCCGGTCCTGAGCGTGCACGTCGAGCCACCGGCCGTGCAGCCCGAGGTTGACCGCGCGTCCGCCGAGCAGGTCCTGCAGCTCGGCGTCCTCGTCCTCGCGCTCCAACCAGCCGGCCGTCACGGTGACCACTGGAGCGTGCGGGTCGAGGTCGCGGACGACGTGCTGGAGGCTCGGCCGGCGTTGCGGCCCGAGCAGCGTGACGGTGCGCCTCACGTCACGTGCACGTGGATGGTGCGACCGACCTCGTCCAACATCCCGCGCAGGACGTCGTAGTCGGCGTGCCGCATGCGGACGTAGGCGTTGGCCATGTAGCCGGCTTCGACCGGCTGGGTCGGCGTGCCGGGGTTCGGCAGGTGGGCGTCCAGCACCCACTCGCCGTACTTGGCCTGGATCTCGTCGACACCCGAGTAGCCGGAGATGCTGCCGTCCCGCTCCGGCCGCAGGGCGATGATCCCGGTGGCGAAGCGGCGCGACGGACGAGTCGCGACGTGCCCGTGGACGACGGCGTTGGCCCACTCGCGGTACAGGTCGACGTCGTTGCCGGCCGAGTAGAGGTCCCACGCGCCGACCCCCGGTGGCCGGCAGCCGATCTCGGAGAACTTCAGGCCCTTGGGTCCGAAGAACCACTCCATGTGGGTGGCGCTGGTGCCGATGCCGAGGGCCTCGGCGACCCGGTGGCCGAGCTCGCGCAGCTCGGCGTATTCAGTGACGGTGTCCACCCGGTTGGTCGAGACGAACTGCGGCGAGATCCACCGGGTCCTCATCGCCTCCAGCACGTTGGGGTAGTAGTGCGAGACGAAGTCGAGCGCCGCGTGCCCGTCGACCGAGAGGGTGTCGTAGAACCCCTCGTGGCCCTCCACGAACTCCTCGACCGCGATCGACGTGACGCCCTTGCCGCCGAACATCGCAAGGGCCGCCTCGAGCTGCTCCCCGTCGTCGACGCGGGTGGTGTCCAGCGCGCCTGCGCCGGTGCGTGGCTTGAGGATGATCGGGAAGCCCACCGCGTTGACGAACGTGCGCACCTGGTCGGCGGTGTCCGCTGCCGTCGACGCCGCGGTCGGTACGCCGGCGGCCCGCAGCGCGTCCTTCATCGCCGGCTTGTCGCGGCACAGCCAGGTCGTGCGCAAGGACGTGCCGGGGATCGTGCAGCGCTCCCTCACGGCGGCGGCCGCCAGCGTGTGCGCCTCGATCGTCGACTCCAGCCGGTCGATCCAGAGCCTGTCCTGCAGCCAGCGCACCGTGTCCGTCATCGCGTCGACGTCGACCACGTTGGGCACCTGGTGGTAGTGCACCATCCAGCTTCTCAGCTCGTCGTCGAGATGTTCCTGCGGGGACTCGCCGACGCCGATCACCTCGGCGCCCACGGCTGCCAGAGCCCGCACGAACTCGCGCTGGTTCTTCGGGAAGCTGGGCTCGACGAAGATCACTCGCATTCCGGCATGCTAGTACCGCGGCCGCCAACGCTTGCCCTGGCGAGCGCCGTCCAGGGCGTGCGATGGCAAGGCGCCGGAGCGAAGGCGGGCCGGCGGCCCGTCGAGTGAGGGCAACGCGGCCAGCGTGCGTCATGGGCGGCGTGTAGCGGGCGAAGGTTGGTGGTCGGGGTACTAGCCCCGAGCCGGCGGGGGAGGCCCCCGACCGATCCCGGCGACTCGTTGACCTGTCCCGGGGACCGGGCGGGCCGGTAACGTCCCTGCCATGGTCGCCGCTGCGTTCGTCGCGCCGTACCTCCTCGAAGCCACTGCGCGCTTCGTGACGTGCGCCGCGTCCCTTCCGGGGGTGCGGCTCGGCCTGGTCACCAGCGACCCGTTGGAGCGGATCGCGCCCGAGCTCCGCGACCGGCTCGCCGGGCACTGGCGGGTCGACAACGCGCTCGACCCGCGACAGATCGCCGAGGGCGTGGCCGGGCTGGCCCGTCAGATGGGGCGGGTGGAACGCCTGGTGGCCGCCCTCGAGCAGCTGCAGGTGCCGCTCGCCCAGGTGCGCGAGGCGTTGGGCATCGAGGGCATGGACGTCAACACCGCGATCAACGTGCGCGACAAGCCCCGGATGAAGGAAGTGCTGCAGGCTGCCGGCGTGCCGTGCGCCAGGCATGCGCTGGTGCACGACGCCGCCCAGGCGAGGCGCTTCGCGGCCGAGGTCGGCTTCCCGCTGGTGGCGAAGCCTCCGGCCGGCGCCGGCTCCCAGGCCACCTACCGGCTCGACGACGGCGCCGCGCTCGACGGCTGGCTCGGCGCAGTGCCCCCGAGCGGCGACTCCCCGGCACTGCTCGAGGAGTTCCTGGTCGGGGAGGAGCACACCTTCGACAGCGTGACGTTGGGCGGTCAGACGGTCTGGTCGTCGATCGCGGACTACCACCCCCCGCCGTTGGAGGTGCTGCGCAACCCCTGGATCCAATGGACCGTGCTGCTGCCGCGGGACACGTCCGGGCCCGAGTACGCCGGGATCCACGAGATCGGGCCGTCGGCGCTGCGCGCGCTCGGGGTCACCGATGCCCTGACGCACATGGAGTGGTTCCGGCGGCCCGACGGATCGGTGGCGATCTCCGAGGTCGCGGCCCGGCCGCCGGGCGCACAGCTCACCTCGATGCACGGCTACGCGCACGACTTCGACATCTACACCAGCTGGGCGCGGCTCGTCGTGCTCGGCTCGTTCGACGTGCCCGAGCGACAGTTCGCCGCGGGTACGGCGTACCTCCGCGGCATGGGGCGGGGCAAGGTCCGTGCGGTGCACGGGGTGGACGAGCTCAACCGGCAGATGGGCCACCTCGTCGTCGAGTCGCGGCTTCCCCGCCAGGGAGAGGACGCCGGCACGGACTACACCGGCCAGGGATACGTGATGGTGCGTGATCCCGACACCGGCGTGGTGCGCGACGCCCTGCAGCGAGTCATCAGCGGGATCCGGGTCGAGCTGGTGGAGGTGCTGTGACCAACGTCGTGATGATCTCGCCCGGCTACCCGCAGGAGATGTCCTACTTCACCCGGGGGCTGGCCTCCGTCGGGGCGAGGGTGATCGGGGTCGGGGACCAGCCGCGTGATGCGCTCCCGGCGCCGGCCCGCGAGGGGCTGGCCCACTACGAGCACGTGTCGCTGGCCGACGAGGGTGCCGTGGTCGCGGCGCTGCGCGGGCTGTCCCGGCACATCCGGATCGACCAGATCGAGTGCCTGTGGGAGCCGTACATGCTGCTGGCCGCGCGGCTGCGGGAGGTGTTCGGGCTGCCGGGCATGACGGTCCAGCAGACGCTCCCGTTCCGCGACAAGGAGCTGATGAAGCGCACGCTCGACGCCGCCGGGATCCGCACGCCGTGGCACGCGAGCGCCACCACGGTGGCCGGGATCTGGGAGGCGGCAGAGCGCATCGGCTACCCGCTGATCGTGAAGCCGATCGCGGGCGCGGGCTCGGCGGACACGTATCGGGTCGACTCGGCCGACGAGCTGAGCGAGGTCCTGCCGATGCTCAGGCACGTGCCAGAGGTCAGCGTGGAGGAGTTCGTCGAGGCCGAGGAGCTCACCTACGACACCGTCTGCGCCGGCGGCCGGGTGCTGTTCGAGCACATCCTGCTCTACCGGCCCCGCCCGTTGCAGATGAGCATGCACGAGTGGGTGAGCCCGGTGGCGATCTCCCTGCGGGACCTCGACGTCCCGTACCTCCAGGGCGGTCGGCAGATGGGCCTACAGGTGCTCTCCGCGCTCGGGTTCGACACCGGGTTCACGCACATGGAGTGGTACCGCAAGCCCGACGGCGAGGTGGTCTTCGGCGAGATCGCCGCACGTCCGCCCGGGGTGCGGGTCACCGACCTGATCAACTTCAACACCGACGACGACGTGTACGTCGGCTGGGCCGAGGCCGTGGTCCACGGCCGGATGCGGCAGCTGCGGCACCAGCACAACGTCGGCAGCATCTGCAAGCGGGCGCACGGGTCCGGCCGGATCAGCTCCGTGCAGGGCATGGACGAGCTGCTCGCGGCGTACGGCGAGCACGTCGTTCTGGTCGACCTGCTGCCGGTCGGGGCGCCGCGGCGGGACTGGCGGGCCACGACCATCGGGGACGGGATCGTGATCGTGCGGCACCATGAGCTGCAACGGGTGATGGAGATGACCGAGCGGTTTGCGTCGGACCTCCGCCTGTACGCCGCGTGATGGACGTGCAGGCGGCGGTCGGCGCCGCCCTGCCGCTGGCGCGGGCCGGCCTGGAGCGGCTCGTCCGGATCCCGTCGATCTCGTCGGACCCGGCCGCGCGGGCCCACGTCGAGGCCTCGGCGGACGAGGTCGCAGACCAGCTCGAGGCTGCCGGCATGCCCGAGGTCGAGGTGGTGCGCGCTGAGAGCGGCCTGCCGGCGGTGCTGGCGCGACGGCCCGGACCCCGCGGTGCGCCCGACGTGCTGCTCTACGCACACCACGACGTGCAACCGGTCGGGGACCCGACCGGCTGGAGCAGCGAACCGTTCGAGCCGGTGGAACGGGACGGCCGCCTCTACGGTCGCGGCGCCGCGGACGACAAGGCCGGCATCGCCGTGCATCACGCGGCCATCCGGGCCCTCGGGGACGACCTGGGCGTCGGTGTCACGGTGCTGATCGAGGGTGAGGAGGAGATCGGGTCGCCGACGCTGCCGGCGCTGCTGGCGGCGCACCGCGACCGGCTGGCCGCGGACGTCCTGGTGCTCGCCGACTCGACGAACTGGCGGGTCGGCGTGCCCGCGCTGACGACCTCGCTCCGGGGCGGTGTGAGCGTGGTCGTCGAGGTGGCCACGTTGCGCCACGCCGTCCACAACGGGGTGTACGGCGGACCCGTGCCCGACGCGCTCACCGCTCTGGCACGGCTGCTGGCGACCCTGCACGACGAGCGGGGCGACGTCGCGGTGCAGGGGCTGGCGCGCGACACGGCCGACCCGCTCGACCTCACCGAGGACCGGGTGCGCGAGGAGGCCGGGGTGCTCGACGGTGTCCGGCTGATCGGCTCCGGGTCGTTGACGTCCCGGCTGTGGCGGGGCCCCGCGCTCTCGGTCGTCGGCATCGACGCGCCCCGCGTCGACGGGGCCGGCATGGTGCTGGTCCCCTCGGCCCGGGCCCGGCTGGCACTGCGGATCGCCCCCGGCGACGACCCCGAAGCCGCCCGAGACGCCCTGGTGCGACACCTGGAGACCCATGCGCCGTGGGGGGCGCAGGTGCGGGTCACGCCCGGCCGGCCGGTCGCGCCGTACTCCGCCCGCACCACCGGGCCGGCGTACGCAGCGGCGCGGGAGACGTTCGCAACGGCGTGGGGGGTGGCGCCGGTCGAGATCGGCGTCGGCGGATCGATCGGCTTCCTCGCGCCGTTCGCGGAGGCGTTCCCGGACGCCGAGGTCCTCATCACAGGGGTCGAGGACCCCGACACCCGGGCGCACGCGGCGAACGAGAGCCTCCACCTCGCGGAGTTCGAGCGGGCGTGCCTCGCCGAGGCGCTGCTGCTGCACCGCCTCGGTCAGCCGAACTGAGACTGCTAGCAGACCTCGTCGAGGTACTGCGGCAGCATCCGCCACCAGGTGGCCCAGTCGTGCTCGAACTCGGGCCCCCACGAGTCCACCCGGTTCGGGACACCCTTGCGGCCGAGCGCGTCGGCCACCGCCCAGGACTCGCCGATGTCCTCCCACGCGCCCTCGCCGGACGCCAGGATCACCCTCCGCTGCCGCAGCTCCTCCAGCTGCGGTCCCTCGAGACCCGGCAGGAAGTCAAGGGGCGACGCGAGGTACAGGTCGTCGCTGAACTGCTCGTCGACGAACCGCTGCAGTCGGTAGGTGCCGCTCATCCCGATCGCTGCCTCGAACCGGTCCGGGTAGCGGCACAGCACCGCGACGGCGTTGAACGCCCCGATCGACGCGCCCGCGGTGACGATGCGGGGGCGGTGGCCGCCCAGGTCGGCGTAGATGGCCGGGAGCACCTCGTTGGCGACCGCCTCGTGGAACTGGTTCAGCAACCACATGCGATAGGCGGGGGTGCCGACGAACGTGGCGAGCGCGCGTCCGGCGACGCTGTCGCAGGAGTAGATCTTCACCCGCCCGCTCTCCACCAGCTCGCCGCACGCGGCCAACAGGTGGTTGCGCTCGATCTCCTCCGCGTCGCCGCCGGCGGTGGGGAAGACCAGCACCGGTGTGCCGTAGTGGCCCCACCGGGCCAGGCTGATCGGCTGCTGCATCCGGTCGGACAACCACCGCTCGGTCACCTTCATGCAACCGCACCTCCGCTCTCGGTACATCCGGTCGCTCCGAGCATGGCTCAATCCGGCCACTTCTCATAGATTCGTGCCCGTGACCCATCACTTGATCGGCCTTCTCCTTGGTGCCGAGGACGACTGGCCGCAGGCCTTCGAGACGATCCTGCGCATGGTCGGGCCAGTCGACCACGGCGGCGACACCCATGAGCTCTCCAGCGAGAGGCTGACCATCGAGCCCTTCCAGCTCGACGACCCGGTGCGCACGCCGCTGGTGATCGACCGGCTGGCGCACTGGTACTACCACCCCCGCGAGTGGCTGAAGAAGGCGGCGCTCGTCAACGGCACCTACCTGCTCAACAGCCCCTTCACCTTCCAGTCCATGGAGAAGCACAGCGCCTACTGCGCCATGGTCCGGCTCGGGCTCAAGGTGCCGGCGACCACGCTGGTGCCGTACAAGAACCCGATCGACAACGTCCGGTGGGCGTTCACCGCGGAGCGCTACAACGAGTCCTTCGACCTGGATGCGCTGGCCGAGCAGCACGGCTACCCGCTGTACATGAAGCCCTTCGACGGCGGCGGCTGGCGCGGCGTCTCACGGATCAACGACCGCTCCGACCTGCACCGCGCGTACGACGAGTCCGGTGAGATGCTCATGCACCTCCAGTCGACGATCGACTACGAGCACTTCGCCCGCGCACTGTCCATCGGCCCCGAGACCATGGTCATGGACTTCCGCCCCGACCAGCCGATGCACAAGCGCTACGCGGTCTCGCACGGGTTCCTGTCCGAGTCGGCCGGGTCCCAGACGGTGGCGATCAGCCGCGTCGTCAACGCGTTCTTCTCCTGGGAGTTCAACTCCGCGGAGATGCTCGTGCGGGGCGACGAGGTGTACCCGATCGACTACGCGAACGCCTGCCCGGACGTGGCGATCACCTCGCTGCACTACTACTTCCCGTGGGCCATCAAGGCACTGGTCCGCTGGTCGACGTACTGCACCGTCACCGGCCGCAAGTCCAACGTCGACCTGCAGACCCGCGCGTACTTCGAGATCGCCGACGACCCTGACATGTCGTACGACGAGAAGCTCACCGCCTACCTCGCGCTGGCCGACGACTACTTCGAGACCGAGCGCTACTGGGACTGGTGCGCCGACCACCTGGGCCACCTCGACGAGCGCGTGTACGAGTGGGTCTCGTCCGACGACTTCGACCGGATCCTGCGGGAGACCGTCGCGGCCACCTATCCGCCGCACGAGTACGACGAGTTCCTGGCGCACTTCCGCGGGCTGATCACCTTGTGGCTGGACGACAACGCCGCATCCTGACCGTCGCGCCGCTCAGTTCTGCCGCCGCATGCCAGCCGCCGTGGCCTTGACGTGGAGCTACGAGGTCACGGTCAGCTGCAGATCGCGGCCGAGGATGCCGGTCAGTCGCGCGACTTCCCGCTGGAGGGACTGCTTGGGTGGCTGCCGCTCGTCGAGCCAGGTGACGGTGAGCTCGTCGCCTGATCCTGCCCACGTGCCGCAGACGACACCGCCGAAGACCACCAGGTTCGCCTTGCGGGTGACAGCGGCTCGTCGGGACTGCGGGGTGACGTGGACGTCCTTGGTGCCGGGGCCCATGACCCACTGGTCGTGTCCGGGGAGTAGGCGAACCGCCTCCGAAGGTCGCGCGGTGCCGAGGGATTCGACGTCCTCGCGAACGACGTACGCCGTGGTGCCCTGCAGGTCGACCGGGACCAGCTGGTCGCGCAGCCCGGACAGCCATCCGTCCAGCCGTTTGCGTCCGGCGCTCAGCCCTTCGCCGAGCCAGTAGTGGATGTGGTCGAAGGTCGCCGGTCCGTAGGTCCGGAGGTACGCCGTGATGGCGCGCGGACCTGCCTCGTCGAGATCGGGGACGCCGGTCCATCGCGGGTTGCGGTCGAGGCGCTGGAACGTGTGCTGCCCGTCGCGAGGCGGACCGATGCTCACGTCTCCTTGCCAGGTCAGCGGCTTGATCAGCGTGCCGGCGCCCTCCTCGAAGACCGGTCTCAGGTGCCGGTACGCGCGCTGTCTCGTCAGCACGTCACCGAGCTCGCGGATGGTCAACGGTGCGGCGTCGAGCGCCTCGCGCACGGCGGCCCGGAAGTCGGGCCAGTCAGTCGGATCGAGCTTGTAGTAATCGACCCAGCTCGGCAGCTCCCACTGCCGCCCGGCAGATCGCAGCGCCAGGTAGCTGCCGCCGTCCTCGGGCGACAGGTAGTGCATCGAACCGCGGAAGGCGAATGCCTTGATCACCGTCCCGTCAGCCAGCGCCTTCGCAAGCTCTTCGGGCCGCGATGTCGTGCTGCGGGTCCGCACGGCGAGCTCGGCCAGGGTCTCGTCCATCGACAGCACCGCCCCGAGACGTCGTACGACGTCGGCCACGGGCTTGGACCCGACCGGCTCCAAAAGGTGTCGTTCCAAGCGCCAGGCCAGTGCCTGGCTCCAGGTGACCGAGAGGCCGGGCGACGACGTCATGTCCCCAGCCTCGCACCGATTCCGTACGGGACTGGTCCGCTCTGCGTCGGCGGGTGCCCGCGTCCGTCGCATGGCGGGATATAGGCCGGATGTCGCCTGGAACCTGGCCATCGCGGCGAATCGCGATTTCCTCTGTCCTTTCAGGACGCAACGTCTGTATTCCCTGCCCTGTCTAGTCATGTCGGGGCATTGCGGCAGCCGCGTAAGGGACCAGAACCTGGAAAGGCAACTCCATCGCGGTGGTGTCCGCCGCGTCGCGAAGGGCCGAGCTAAGGAGCCGGAGATGACCGTGACCACCACAGACCTCACCCGGGCAGCGGGCGTCGCCGCAATTGCCGCCGGCGTCCTCTTCATCGGAGTCCAGGTCGGCCATCCGGAGCTGGACGCGACCTCGATCACCACGACCGAGGTCTACATCCGCGACTCGCTGAAGATGCTCATGGCCGTCCTTGCCCTGATCGGCATCACCGGCATGTACCTGAGCCAGATTCGCCGGAACGGAGTCCTCGGGCTCGTCGGCTACGTGCTGTTGGCCGCGGGATACCTCCTGATCATGTGCGGCGTCTACGTCGCCGCCTACGTGCTCCCCGAGATCGCCGAGGCAAATCCCGGGCTACGTCAGCGATGTCATCGCCGTCGACACCGGGCGTGGCAGCGCCGAGGGCGACATCGGGGCGATGCAGACCGTGATCCAGCTGCGCGGGTTCGCCTACCTGGCGGGTGGCCTCCTCTTCGGCATCGCGCTCTACCGGGCCCACGTCCTCGCACGCTGGGCGGCCGCTCTCCTGGCCGTCGGCGGCGTCGTCAGCGTCGTGCTCTCCCTGATGCCGGATGCCTTCTACCGACTGCTGGCCGTTCCCAACGGCATCGCGATGATCGGCCTCGGCTACTCGCTGTGGCGCACCGCCGGGAAGAGCACGGAGACGGATGCGGCGGTCACGATCCCGGAGCCGAGGAGTGCGCCTCCGAGCGTTGACGACACGGCTTCCCCCACCCCGGCGGCACAGACCCCGTCGACAGGCGGCTGAGCCACCACAGGATGCGGTGACGACACGATGACCTCATATCTGGACGACGCACCTTCGCCCGGCGCCTCGCAGTCCTGGCGACGAACGAGCCGACCGAGGGTCTGCGAGCCCCCACCCGGGCAGAGCAGCGGACCGCGCGCATCATGGGCGCCTGGTTTCTCGGCACCTTCCTGTTCTCGATCCCGGCGTACTTCTTCTACGACCCGCTGCTGACCCACGCCGACTACGTCGTCGGCGCCGGCGAGGACTCCCGCGTCGGCGTCGGGGCGCTGCTCGAAGTCCTGCTGGCGGTCTCCGGCATCGCCACCGCAGTGGTCATCTTCCCGATCGTGAAGCGGGTCAACGAGAGCATCGCCCTCGGGTACGTCGCCGCGCGGACGGTGGAGTCGATCATCATCCTGGTCGGCGTTGCTGAGCCTGATGTCGGTCGTGGCGCTGCGGCAGGATCTCGCGGCAGCCGACGCCGGCAGCGGTGCTTGTCGAGGTCGCCCGGGGTCTGCTCGCGGTGCATGACCAGACCGCCCTTCTCGGTCCACAGTTCTGCGCCGGGCTCGGGAACGGAATCCTGCTGGGCTACCTGATGTGGCGATCCAGGCTGCTCCCGCGGCCGATGGTGATGATCGGCCTCGTCGGCGGGCCGTTGGCGCTGCTTGCGGGAATCGGTGTGCTCCTCGGTGTCTGGGACACCACCTCGGGGCTGCCCGTGGCACTCACCGCACCCGAAGCCCTCTGGGAGCTCTCGCTCAGCATCTGGCTGCTGGTGAAGGGGTTCCGACCGTCGCCGATCCTCACCGGCCCGGCCGTGGTGCCGACCGAGGCCTTGGCCGCGTCAGGGACCTGAGCTCGACACTCGACCACCCGGAGTTGCGGCACGCGTTCATGGGCCGTCCATAGGGTGGAGGCTCCACCGTCCGAGGAGAAGCCATGAAGTGTCCCAATGACTCGGCCACGCTTGTCATGAGCGAACGGTCCGGCGTCGAGATCGACTACTGCCCAGAGTGCCGCGGAGTCTGGCTGGATCGTGGCGAGCTCGACAAGATCCTCGACCGCGCGGAACGCGATCTGAGCAGCAGCTCCCAGCGTTCAGCACCGCCCACCGGCTCGTCGACCTCGACTCACCGCGACCGTGACCATGGTGACCGCGACCACTACCGCTCCAAGAAGAAGGAGCACTGGCTCGGAGAGCTGTTCGGCTGACCTCGGTCGGCGGACTTCCTCGCTCCGCTAGAGCTCGGCGCGCAGGATCGAAGCAGCACCGGCCATGGCGCGCAGCTTCCCCTCGGCACTCGCGCGGGGGAGGTACTTCATGCCGCAGTCGGTGGCGATGGTGATCCGGTCCGGCGAGGTGTACCGGAACGCCCGGCGCACCCGGTCGGCGACCAGCTCGGTCGACTCGACCTCGTGGTCGGACAGGTCGATGACGCCCAGGATGACGGTCTTCTCGCTCAGGTCCGTCAGCACGCCGAGATCGAGGCCCGACTGCGCCGTCTCGATCGAGATCTGGTCGGCCGTGCAGCCGGCCAGCTCCGGGAGGAACGAGTACCCCTCGGGTCGTTCGTGGATGATCGCGGCGTACCCGAAGCAGATGTGGACGGCGGTCGTGCCGGTGACGCCGTCGAGCGCTGCGTTGAGCGCGGCGAGGCCGTACTCGCGGGCCGCCTCGGGCCGTGCCTGCATGTAGGGCTCGTCGATCTGGACCAGGTCGGCCCCGGCGGCGTGCAGGTCCTTGATCTCGGCATTGACCGCGGCGGCGTAGGCCAGAGCGGCCGACGCGAGGTCCGGGTAGTGGTCGTTCTGCGCCTGCTGCGACATCGTGAACGGGCCGGGCACGGTCATCTTGACCGGGTGGTCGGTGTTCGCCTTCAGGAACTCGACGTCGCGGACGCCGACCGGTCGGGGTCGCACGATCGGTCCGGCGATCCGCGGCACCGGGTTGGGATGTCCGCTGCGGTCGAGGGCCGTGCCGGGGTTGTCGATGTCGACACCCTCGAGGGCGGTGCCGAAGTGGTTGCTGTAGGACTCGCGCCTCATCTCGCCGTCGGTGATGATGTCGAGGCCCGCGCGTTCCTGGGCGCGGATGGCGAGCACGGTGGCGTCGTCCTGCGCCTGCTCGAGATACTCCGGCTCGACCCGCCACAGCTCCTTGGCGCGCACCCGCGGGGGGAAGCGGCCGGCGAGCTTGGCCCGGTCGATCAACCAGTCGGGCTGGGCGTAGCTGCCCACCAGGGAGGTCGGGAGGATCGGCAACGGCGACGGGTTCGAATTCACCCTGGTGACTCTACGACCGCGGTTGCCGGTTGAGGAGACCGTCTTCGCTGCCGGCGGGCCGGACTCGTCGCGCGGCTTCACCTCAGGGACGTACGACGACCTGGGAGATGCGGTCCTCCGGGGTGAACACCAGGTCGAAAGCCCACCAGCGCGCACACGGTGTCCCGGCCCCCGGCCGGATGGCGACCAGCACCCGCGACGTGACCCGCCCGGTCGCTCCGACGGGGCGGGCAGTGCGACGGCCGAAGCACTGCACGTCCTGCAGGTAGGTCGAGAACGCCCCCTCACTCGTCCTCAGCGGACGGAGCAGGTCTCGAGCGCTGCGCCCATGCCTCTCACTGCGTAACCACCAGGCGTCCCGGCTGGACGCCTCGACGCTCGTCATCGTCCATGTCCTGCCGGGGACGGACACCGTCACGTAGTCCGCCCACAGAGCGGACATCGCGTCCCCGTCACCGGTAGTCGCGAACCTGTAGAAGACGTCCGCCGTGCTGCCACCTATCGCAGGGGCCTCCGCACCGCTGTCGAACGACCAGGGGTCCGCGTCGATCGGCTCCGAGGACGCCTCCTCCGATGGGTCGCTCACCGGCCCGGACAGACCAGCGGGGTCGCCGGCATCGGAGCGGACGAGGGCCCAGGCCACCAACGCGGCAACCGTGACCACCGTCAGAACCGCGGACCGCAGGGGGTGGCGCGACCGGCTGCCGCCGCTCTCGAGCACGTCGTTGTCGCCGCCCAGCGCGTCCTTGTCAGGCATGGCCCACCCGCTCCGCCCACGCGGGAGACGCGACGCCGTCACCCTCGCGCGGGTGATGCCATCATGACGCACCGGACGCGGACCTGGGCCCGCGGCGTGAGCGTGGCTCGGCGCCCACGCGCGAACGTCGTACCGCTCGGGTGTCGCCATACTGTCCAGGTGGACGACACCGCAGGCGCAGACGTGGTGGACCCCGCCGGCACCGCCGCTGACGGCGACCAGCTCGACCCGGTTGCCGTGGTCGCAGACCTCAACCGGATCACGAGCCCGACGGGCATCGAGGCGACGCGCGTGGTCGAGCTGGGCGGACTGCCGCACGTGGTGTCGATCCGCGGCCGTCGGCGCGGGAACCCGGTGCTCCTCGTGATCCACGGCGGGCCGGCGACTCCGCTGGCGCCCACGGCCTGGATGTGGCAGCGCCCGGTCGAGGAGTACTTCACCGTCGTCCACTACGACCAGCGCGCCGCGGGCCGCACCCACGCGCTCACCGACGCGGAGGTCGTCCGACCGACGCTCGAGCCGGCTCGGTACGTCGCCGACGCGGTCGAGCTCGCCGCCTGGCTCACCGACGAGCTCGACGTGGAGACGGTCGCGGTCTGCGGCCACAGCTGGGGCACGGCGGTGGCGACGTTGGCAGTGGTCGAGCGGCCGGACCTGTTCAGCGTCTACGTCGCAGTCGGGCAGCTGGTGTCGCTGGCGGCAGGCGAGCCGGCGAGCTGGCGCTGGGCCCGCGAGCAGGCAGAACGCCGTGGGCTCGTGGACGCAGTGGCCGAGCTCGACGCGTTGCAGCCCTATCCCGGTGACCCGAGCACACTGCTCGAGAAGGTCGTCGTCGAGCGAGGTTGGGTGCAGCGCCTGGGCGGGTTCGGCGCCGGCCGGGATGGATGTGCGTTCTTCATGGACGGTGACGTGCTGTCACCGGACTACACGAGTGCGGAGCGGGACGCCCTCCAGGCCGGTAACGCGCTGACTGCCGAGGTGCTTCTCCCGAAGCTGGCCGACCTCGACCTCGGGAACGTCACGTCGTTCCCGGTCCCGATGGTGCAGCTCCTCGGACGTCACGACGCCATGACGCCGCCCGGCCCGGTGGAGGACTGGCTGGCCGGCCTCGAGGTGCCGAGCCTGGTGGTGGAGTGGTTCGAGGACTCGGCCCACATGGCGATGTACGAGGAGCCCGGCCACTTCCTCATGGCGTTGCTGACCCACGTGCTGCCCCACGCCCGGCAGAAGGGCTGACCTCCGGTGTCCAGGCACGTCACCCGACAGCCGGCGGGTCGCCGCCGGAGATCTGCTTCGCTCTGCGGATGATCTGGTCGACGACGCTCGCGAGCGGCGCGGTTGCGTCGATCGGAATGCCGTCGGGCGGGACGTCCTCCCTGGTCTGGTGCAACCGCGCGACGAGTTCCCAGCCCGGTGACCTCCCGCCGCCCCAGTCCGAGTCCGGTCGCTCATCAAGCCGTCGACGCAACGTGTCGAGGTCGACCTCGAGGACGAAGACGCCGTCGAACAGGTCGATGAACTTCGAGAAGTTGCGCGAGCCACCGCAGAAGAATGTGACTGCTTCATGCTTGTCGGCGACGAGCGCCTTCACTCGGTCCACCCGCCAGATGTGATGTGCGTGCCCGCCGTCGTCGGTCGGTTCGCCGGTCTCCGGGTCGCCCTGATAGGCCAGCTCGCGGTCGCCGTGAATAGCATGGAAGCCGCGCCGCTGCAGTTCATCGCAGACCGAGGTCTTGCCCGTGCCGGAGACGCCTTCGACCAGGAAGTTCCTCCTGCCCATCCTGGAAGGTAACCACGAGCGGGCGGAGCGCGTCTCGCTCGAGAGCACAGCAACCGAAGGAGTGGGCGGTGGGCGAGCGGAACTGGTCGGGCAGCTACACCTACGGGGCACGAGTCGTGCACCCGCGGTCCGTGGAGGAGCTGCAGACCCTGGTGGCGACGCAGGACCGGATCAGGGCGCTGGGCACCCGCCATTCGTTCACCGACGTCGCCGACTCGGACGGGGTCCTCGCCTCCCTGGAGAGCCTTCCGCCCGAGGTGATGGTCGACGAGCGCCGGCGCTCGGCGTCGGTCAGCGGAGGAACGACCTTCCACACCCTGGCCCAGGAGCTGCATCGCCAGGGCTGGGCGCTCGCCACGATGGCTTCCTTGCCCCACATCTCGGTGGCCGGCGCAGTCGCCACCGGCACGCACGGCTCGGGCAGGACGGTGGGGTCCCTCGCCTCCCTGGTGAGTGCGCTCGAGCTCGTCGGTGCGGATGGTGAGGTACGCCGGGTCGCGCGCGGCCACCCGGACTTCGACGGCTCAGTCGTGAACCTCGGCGCCCTGGGCGTCGTGACCAAGGTGACGTTCGATGTCGTGCCCAGCTTCGACATGTGGCAGGAGGTCTGGCTGGAGATGCCTTGGGACGATGTGACCGCGGACCTGGACGGGTTGCTGAGCTGCGGCTACAGCGTGAGCCTGTTCACCGGCTGGACCGGCACGACCGTCTCGCAGGTGTGGGTCAAGGGCCTTGCCGACGTGCGGCCGCCGGACCTTCACCCCGCTCGCAGGGCCGGATCCACCGTGCACATGATTCCCGGGATGCCCAGCAGCGCCGTGACGACCCAGCTCGGGGCCGTGGGGCCGTGGCACGAGCGACTCCCACACTTCCGGCCGTCGTTCACGCCCAGCAGCGGAGCGGAGCTGCAGAGCGAGTACCTCCTCCCGGTTGCGCAGGCGCCCCAGGCGATCGAAGGACTCCGCGCCCTCGCCGACATCTTCGCTCCGCTCCTGCAGGTGAGTGAGATCCGGACCGTCGCCGCCGACAGTCTGTGGCTCAGTGGAGCCTTCGACACCGATGTCGTCGCGCTGCACTTCACCTGGCAGCCCACGTGGCATGGGGTGTACGCCGTCTTGCCCGAGATCGAGCGGCTGCTGCTGCCGCTGGGTGCCCGACCCCACTGGGGGAAGTGCTTCACCGCGACCCGGCAGCAGCTCTCGGCGGCCTACCCCAGGCTCGACGACTTCAGAGACCTGCGGGACCGCACCGACCCGACCCGGAAGTTCGACAACCCCTTCCTGGGCCGGGTCCTCGACGGGCTCAACCCAGCTGGCCAGGCATGACACCCAACGGCCGCCTGGCTGCAGCACGGGGAGCCGGGCCCGACTGCTGCAACCTCCTGCTGTTGTCGGGCAATGCGTCGGGCGACGCGGTTGGCCGGGGTGCGTTGGCGTCCGGTCTGCCTTGGACGGGCACGCGAGGCTGGGCAGGCTCCGTCGGTGTCACCCGCTCGAGGAACCGAAGGAGCTCGACCGGGAACGGAAGAACCAGCGTGGAGTTCCGTTCGGCGGCGACCTCGACCACTGTTTGCAGAAGTCGCAGCTGCAGGGCCGCCGGGTGTTCCGCCATGACCTCAGCCGCCTCGGCGAGCTTCGCCGAAGCCTGCAGCTCACCGTCCGCGGTGATGACACGCGCGCGACGCTCACGTTCGGCCTCCGCCTGACGCGACATGGAGCGCTTCATGGTCTCGGGCAACGAGACGTCCTTGATCTCGACCCGCTCGATGTGGATGCCCCAGTCCAGCGCCGGACTGTTGATCATGAGCTCCATCCCCTGGTTGAGATTCTCTCGGTTGGACAGCAGGTCGTCGAGGTCGCTCTTCCCGATGATGGACCGAAGGGAGGTCTGGGCGACCTGCCCGATGGCTGCCGGGTAGTCCTGCACGTCCACGGCTGCCCGCACGGCGTCCTTCACGCTGAAGTAGACCACCGCGTCGACCCGCACGGTGATGTTGTCGCGGGTGATCCCGTCCTGCGCCGGAACGGGCATGGTGATGATCTGCATGTTGACCTTCTGCAGACGGTCGGCGACCGGTATCAACAGGGCCAGGCCGGGGCGCAACAGCTCGCGGCGAACTCGGCCGAACCGAAACACGACGCCGCGCTCGTACTGCTTGACGACCCGAACACTGGCCACCCCCAACGCGAGTCCCAGTGCACAAAGCAACCCCAACGCCCCCAGCAACAAGTCCATCTTGTTCTCCCTTCCAGCGCCCGCTCTTGGCCTGGCCTGATGCCATCCAGTGGGAAGCGTCGGCGTCGATGGGGAGTCAGCTGGCGCGGCGGGCCTCTACGTGGACTCTTCCGCACCGACCGCGTTCGGGCGACTCCCCGGACCGGCGACTGTTCCACGCCAGGATTGCCGGGACCCGGCAACGGCCGCCGTCGCCGATCGGCCACGGACACCAGATGCCTGGGCTGCGTTGCCGGAGACCGGAACCATAGGGCAGGCGAGTTGGCCGGTGCCGCCCCCTGCGCGGTCGCGCCCGGACGGCGGAGAATCTGAGATGTCCCGGTCGCGGCGTTCACGCAAGGCCGGGTCGGGGGCCGCGGGTCACCGTGGAGCCGGCAACGGGTCGAGGAGCATCGATGGGCAAGCTGCAGCTCCTTCATAGCGACCACGGACAGAGCCCCTGGCTGGACAACCTGACCCGCAGTCATCTCAGCGACGGCACCCTCCAGCGCATGGTCGACGACGGGATCCGAGGCGTCACCGCCAACCCGACGATCATCGCCAACGCGATATCAAGCTCTGCCGACTACGACGAGCAGTTCGCGTCGTTGACCTCGGCCGGTCGCCCCGTCGAGGACGCCTACTGGCGGCTGGTCATGACCGACGCCGTCGACGCACTCGCCCTGCTGCGTCCGGTCTTCGACGCCGCTGATGGTGAGGACGGATTCGTCTCGGTCGAGGTGGCGCCTGGGTTGGCCGGGAACACCCAGGCCACGGTGACGGCCGCGACATGGCTGCAGCGCCGCATCGGGATGCCCAACCTGATGGTGAAGATCCCCGCGACTCCTCAGGGGATCCCAGCGATCGAGACGATGACAGCCGCGGGTCACAGCATCAACATCACCCTCATCTTCTCCCTGGCCCGCTACGCCGAGGTCGTCGAGGCCTACCTGCGGGGACTCGAGAGATTCACCGCCGGCGGGGGTGATCCGGCCCAGGTGCACAGCGTTGCCTCCTTCTTCGTCAGCCGCGTCGACACCGAGGTGGACCGCCGCCTCGAGCTCCTCGGCACCCCGGACGCGCTGACGCTGCGCGGCCGCGCAGCGATCGCGCAGGCGAAACTGGCCTATCGGCTCTTCACCGAGCGGTTCTCCAGCGAGCGGTGGCGTCGACTACAGCGCCTCGGGGGGCACGTCCAGCGGCCGCTGTGGGCGTCCACCTCCACCAAGAACCCCAGCTACCGGGACACCAGGTACGTCGACGAGCTGATCGGACGGGACACCGTCAACACCCTGCCGGAGCGAACGATCCTCGCCTTCGAGGACCACGGCCGCCTCGCCGACACCCTCACGGCCGACGTGGGCGAGTCGGTCGAGGTGATCGGCCGTCTGACAGCCCTCGGTATCGACCTCGACGACGTCGGCCGCGACCTCACCGAGCAGGGCGTTGCCGCGTTCCAGCGGGCGTTCCGCGACGTACTGGCCCGGCTCGAGGCCAGGACCGCGGCACCCAGCCGCCGCTGAGATGGACTGGGCGGGTTGGGCACTCTTCGGGCTCCTTGCCACCACGGCCCTGACCGCTGTGATGACCGCTGCCCAACTAGCCGGTCTCAGCCGACTCGACCTGCCACTGGTGCTCGGCACTCTGCTCACCGAGGACCCCGACCGCGCCCGGACCGCCGGGTTCCTCATCCACCTTGTCGTGGGCCAGGTCTTCGCACTCGGGTACGCGGCGGTGTTCGCGCTGCTGGGTGTGGCAACGTGGTGGCTCGGAGCCTTGCTCGGGCTGCTGCACGTCAGCATTGCCCTGACCGTGCTCCTTCCGCTGCTGCCGGGCTGGCATCCGCGGATGGCGTCGCATCGTGCCGGTCCGTCCAGCACGGCGGTGCTGGAACCGCCAGGTCTGCTGGCACTCAACTACGGCGTTCAGACCCCCGCGGTGGCGATCGCCGCCCACGTGGTCTACGGCGCGGTGCTCGGGCTGCTCCTGGGGGTCCGCTGACATGCATGAGCAACGGCACGGTGAGTCGATGACCGGTCCTGCCCCGACCATCGGCCGCTCCGAGGCTTCCGCGGCATCGATCGAGGATTACGGCCTACTGGGGGACACGCGCACCGCGGCACTGGTCTCCGACACGGGGTCCATCGACTGGCTCTGTGTACCCCGCTTCGACGGGCCGCCCGTGTTCGGAAGGCTCGTCGGCGGTAGCCCAGCGGGTTCGTTCCGGCTCGGCCCTCGCGACAGTGCGGCAGTGGTCGACCGCGGCTATCGCGCGAACACCACGACGCTCGTGACGACCTGGGCGGTGGGCCCCCATCGGCTCACCCTGACCGAGGAGATGGTGGCCGAGGTGGCCGGGCGGCTGCTGCCGGCGACGCTCCTGGTCAGACAGCTTTCGGCATCGGGTGGGCCTGTCCCGGCCGTCGTGGAGTTCGACCCCCGCTTCGGCATGGGCCACCGCCGGCCACGGGTACGTCGCGACCCCGCGAGCCTTGTGTGCGAGTGGGGTTCGCTCGCCATCTCCCTGGCCAGCGACCCACCCTTGCCGTCCCTCGCCCCCGGACGGACCCTGCCGATCATGGTGACCCCGGAACGACCGGCCACGTTCGTCCTTGCCGTCGCGAACCGGGAGCCGCTGGTCCATGTGCAAGCCGCGACGGCGATGGAGCTTGTGGTCCAGGACGAAGCTCGCTGGCGGGCCTGGGTCGAGGAGATCGACGATGATCTGCCCTACCGAGAGGCCACGGTACGCAGCCTGCTCACCCTGCGGCTGCTCACCTACTCGCCGTCCGGGGCGCCGGTGGCCGCACCCACCACGTCGCTCCCCGAGGACCCCGGCGGCATCCGGAACTGGGACTACCGCTACGCGTGGCCACGAGACGCAAGCATCGGCGTCGTCGCGTTCTTGGGGGTGGGGAAGGTTCGCGAGGCACGTGGGTTCCTCGGTTGGCTGCTGCACGCAAGCCGGCTGCACCGCCCTCGGTTGCCGGCACTCCTCACCCTGGACGGCCGGTCCGTGCCCCGGGAGCGCGAGCTGTCCGGCTGGGGCGGCTACGCCGACAGCCGACCGGTCCGGACCGGGAACGGAGCCGCCGGCCAGCACCAGCTCGACGGGTATGGCTGGGTGCTCGATGCGGGGTGGGTGCTCGAACAAGGAGGGCACCGGCTGTACTCCGAGACCTGGCGGACGATGCGCGGCTTCGCCGACCTGGTCGCCCGCCGCTGGCGCGAGCCCGATGCCGGCATCTGGGAGCTACGTGACGACGCCGCGCACCACGTCCATTCGAAGCTCATGGCCTGGCTCGCCCTGGACCGCGCGCTACAGATCGGCTCCACGCACCGCCTTTCAGCGAGACGACGCCGCCGTTGGCAGCACGCCCGTTCGGCCATCGCCGAAGACGTCGCGGCCCACGGCTGGGACCCCCTCAGGAAGACCTATCTCCGCAGCTACGGCTCGAACGACCTCGATGCGGCCCTCCTCGTCGCGCCGCGGATAGGCCTGGACGATCCCGGCTCCATGCGGCTGCGCGGCACGATCGACGCAGTTCGGCACGAGCTGTCGGTCGGTCCGCTGGTGTTCCGCTATCCGCCCGGCCGGGACGGCTTGCCCGGCAACGAGGGTGCGTTCCTGCCGTGCTCGTTCTGGATGGTCCGGGCCTTGGCGGACACCGGTCGTCGTGACGAGGCCGTCGCGCTCTTCGAGGAGCTCCTCGGCCTCGGCACCGGGTTGGGTCTGTACGCCGAGGAGCTGGATCCGGCCACCGGAGCCCATCTCGGGAACTTCCCGCAAGCCCTGACTCACGCCGCGATCGTGCAGGCGGTGCTGGCACTCCGTGACGCCGAGCGAACCGACGAAAGGTCCCCCTGATGCCTACCCCCACTGAACGAAGCCCTCTCCGTCTGGCTACTGCCGTGATGTTCGTGACCGACCTCGACCGGTCCGTTGCCTTCTACCAGGCACTTCTGGGCTGGGACGTCGCGCTCGAGGACGACAGCGTGGCATTGCTGGTCAGCCCCGATGGGTTCCAGATGTACCTGCACGGCCGGGGGCCGCGTACGCAGCATCCCCTTGGTCAGATAGGCATCCAGTACCTCATCTGGACCGCTCACGACGAGCATGAGCTGCGCCGGTGCCGCAGCATGCTGCAGGCGACGGCCTCGCACGATGTCACGACGACTCTCGACGGGTTCACCGTCGTCGAGGGCCGTGACCCGGACGATGTTCCGATCCTGGTCACGTATCCGGGCCCGGAGGACGCGCCAAGACACCAGATCATGCGACGCGCCTACGCCTGGTGAGTGGAAAGGCCGTCGCGCCGCTCAGGTGTTCAGTAGGTCGGCGAGCACGGCCGCCTGGCTGATCTCGGGATGCTTCGTCGCGGTCAGCAGCGTCAGGGCCCGATCGGCGGCCATCTCTCTCAGATGGGACAGCGCCGCCGACCGCGGAGGCTCCTCGAGCTCGAGCCGGTAACGTCTGCTGAACTCCTCGAACCTCGCCGGGTCATGGTCGTACCACTCGCGGAGCTCCGTGGACGGCGCCACCGCCTGGCACCACTCGTCGAGCGCTGCCTTCGTCTTGCTGACGCCCCGCGGCCAGCGCCTGTCCACCAGCACTCGGATGCCGTCGCCGCCGTCGGTGCCGTCGTAGATCCGGCGCACGCGTACTGTCCCAGCCTGGGTCATCGGCGATCCTCTCCCCGGCCATGCGCTTCCATCCTCCCACCGGGCCCAAGACCCCCTCGGCCGCTCGGCCCACACTGCTCGGCCCACAGTGAAGGGGCCGCGGCCATGACGCCGGGCGCCGCACCCACGACAATGAACGCGTGGTGCACGAGTACGAGGGAACGGTCGCGTTCCGGCTCTGGCCGCCGGTTGCGATCGGTGCGCCCCTGCTCGTGGGTGGGCTGGCCACGCTCCTCTGGGGCGACCCGGTCGACCTGGGCGGGTGGCGGCTGCCGCTCGGCTCGGTGCTGGTGCTGTTCTTCGTCGGCTGGAACGGCTGGTCGCTGTGGCTGTTCGGCCGGCACGAGACCGGGCTGCTGCCTGGGCAGGCGACACGCGCGATGATCGAGGAGGGGCCGTACCGGCTCTCCCGCAACCCGTTGTACGTCGGGATGCTCGCCCTCTACCTCGGCGTGGCGTTGCTGGTACCCACGTTCTGGGGCGTCGTGCTGTTCCCGGCCGCGGTGGTGCTCGTCCTCTGGGGCGCGATCCGGCCCGAGGAACGCTTTCTCCACCAGCGGTTCGGTGCGACGTACGACGACTACGCGCGGCGGGTGCGCCGCTGGCTCTGAAGTCTGCCGTCGCAGCGGGTGCGCACGCGTAGGGTCGGGCCGTGGACGTCGGCACGGGAAGCCTCCGGGAGAGCGTCGAGGGGCGCCTGTGGCCGCTGGTCGAGACCTTCCGTGGCACGCACGAAGTGGCGGGACTCGCGGTCGCGGTCGTGCGCGAGGAGGAGGTGGTCTCGCGTGGGTTCGGCGTCCGTGCCGTCGGCGGCGATGCGCCGGTCACCCCCGAGACGATGTTCCACCTGGCATCGGTGTCCAAGCCCTTCGTCGCGACCGCGATCCTCTCGCTGGCGACCGCTGGCGGCAACGGCGATCCGGTGCTCGATCTGGATGCTCCGATCATCGAGTGGGTGCCTGAGTTCACGCTGGCAGACGGCCGGGCCGGGGACGTCACGGCGCGGCTTCTGTTGAGCCACTCGAGCGGTCTCCCGGACGTCGCGGACTACGGCTGGCACGACCCTCAGCTCGGCGACGAGGCCCTCAGCGAGTTCGCCCGCAGCCTGTCGGCGTGGCGGCTGCAGTCGGAGCCGGGCTCGACGTTCTCCTACTCCAACGCCGGGTTCGAGCTCCTCGGGCTGTTGTTGTCCAGGGTCACGGGAGCGACCTTCGAGGACGCCGTCCGGCAACAGGTGCTGACGCCGCTCGGGATGCGCCACAGCACCTTCCTGCGCAGCGACGTGCCGCGCGAGATGGCCGCGTCACCCCACGTCGGGTCGCCGCTGACGGTGCCTGACGACGCCTATCCCTACACCCGCCGCCATGCCCCGAGCTCCACCCTGCACTCCAACCTGGTCGAGATGTGTCGCTGGATGGCGGCCCACCTCGAGCGAGGCGAGACGGGCGCCCGGGGCTGCGACGAGCAGACGGTCCGGCTCGACGCCGGGCTGCTGGACCTGATGTGGCGGCCGGTGCTGCCGGTCGGCAACCCTCCTTGGGAGGAGGCCATGGCGCTCGGCTGGGGCGTGGGCAGCTACCGCGGGCACCGCACGTTGAGCCACAGCGGCGCGGACCCTGGGTTCGGGTCGAGGTTCGTGCTGGTGCCCGATCGTCGCGTGGGGGTTGTCGTCATGGCCAACTCCAACACCGTCCCCACCGGGACCATCTCGGCGGCGGCGCTGGACATCGCCCTCGCCGACGTCCCCGTCCCGAGCAGCGTCGAGCCGACGCCCGAGGTGCTGGGCGAGGGGGTGGAGTCTCTCCGCGCCGCGCTGCCTCCGGTCGTCGGGCCCGTCGCCGAGACGCTGGCGACATCGGGGCCGGACGCCGCGGTCGCGACGTTCCGCCGACTGGCTGCGCTCGAGCCGGCCGAGTTCGACCTTGACGACGAGGGGTTCGTCGACGCCGTGTGGGGCGCTATCGAGCTGCACCGCACAGGCCTGGTCTGGCCGCTCCTGCGGGTGTGGAGCGAGCTGCGTCCGGAATCGTCTGCTGCCTGGACGATGACCGGATGGGCCCATCAGGTGGACGGGCAGCTCGACCTGGCGCGGACCGACCTGCGACGCGCGCTCGATCTCGACCCTGAGAACGGCGAGGCAGCGCTGCTGATGAGCAGCCTCTCCTCGGGATGACCCCGGCGATCCACGCGGTCGTGCTGAGCAGCAGGGGGACCAGGGCCTTCGACGCGGCACCGGCCCGGCGGCGGAGCAAGGTCGAGGTCTCGACGGGCTCGACCACCGGAGCGGCGGGCTCGACCACCGGAGCGGCGGGCTCGACCACCGGAGCGGCGGGCTCGACCACCGGAGCGGCGGGCTCGACCACCGAAGTGGCGGGCTCGACCACCGAAGTGGCGGGCTCGACCACCGAAGTGGCGGGCTCGACCACCGAAGTGGCGGGCTCGACCACGGAAGAGGCGGGCTCGACCACCGGACTGGCCCCCAGCGTAAATTCGGGACGGCGCAGTTCTACTACCAACGTCCCATGTCGGCACCGACTTCCGAGCCCCTACGTTTCGGAAATGCGGACCTTCAAATCACTCCTTGTCCTCGCGTCAGCCACCGCCGCGGTCGCGGCCGTCCTGGTCGCGCCATCCCACGCCGCCGTACCGGCGGACTGTGCCCCCGACGCCTGGGAGCCAGACGGCGACTGGGGGTTCTCCGCGAGCATCGCGGCCCCCGTCACTGTCGGCGACACGGTCACCCGGGCCATCTGCCAGGCACCCAACCCGTTCCCGCGCACGAGTGCGGGACAGGACTTCGACTTCTTCCGCTTCACCGCGGCGGGGGGCAAGGCCTACACCGGCGAGATCACCGCGGCCGGCTCGGCGCTCGGCCTCGGCGTCCAGGGCGGCCTGCAGATCGGCGGCCTGTACCGGGTCAACGCCGACGGGTCGGGGACGTCGATCAACGGCGTGACGATGGCCAACAGCTTCGAGCGCTTCACGACCGATGTGCTGCCGGCCGGGGAGTACGGCTTCCTCACCTACACGCCGGACAACCAGGTCTATCCCAACTTCCTCCTCGACATAAAGACCGTCTCCGGGGAGGCCGGCGCCTACACGGTCAAGGTCTCGGAGTCGGCGGTGGCCGCGCCGACGGTCGCCTCGGTCACGTTGCGCTCGACCTCGGTGAAGTACGGGTCGACCGTGCAGGGCACGATCACGATGAGCGGCCCGGCTCCCGAGGGTGGGATGTTCCTGTTCAGCGACTCGAGCTCACGGCTCACAGCCAACCCGAGCTCGCCCTACCTGCCCGCCGGCGCCCGCACCGTGGGCTTCACGGTCACCACCACGAGCCAGCGCCCGAGCCGCGACACCAAGGTGACGATCTCCTACAACACGACGACCGGCACGCCGAAGTCCGTCGTGCTGACCGTCAGGCGGTAGCCGAAGGACGAGGCCCTCGTCCCGTTCCCTGGCCAGGTGTCGCGTCCCCCGACGCGGCACCTGGCCGGACCGACGTGCCGGCCGAGCCCGAGTGGGCGATCCGGGCGGCGTGCAGCCGCGCGTGCGCGATCGCGTCGGGTGTGCTGTCGAAGAGGTGTCGTTCGTGGGCGAGCTGGTCGTAGACGCCGAGGCGCGACAGGACCTTCGTGTGCTCGGGTTGTGCGCCCGAGAGCAGGACGGTCACGTCGCGAGCCTCCAGCCGGTTGATGGTGTCGGCCAGCACCGCCGCACCGGTGGCGTCGATCGTGGTCACCCGGGACATGCGCAGCACGACCACGTGGACGCGACTGACCTCGGAGAGCTCGAGCAGGAAGTCGTGGGCGGCGGCGAAGAAGAGCGGCCCGTCGATCCGGTAGGCGACGATGTGCTCGTCGAGCAGCGCGTGCTCCTCGTCGAGCTGGTCGTCGGTGTCGTCGAGCGGGATCTGGTCGAGGCGTGCGGCCTGCGCGGTCTGGCGGAGCGCGAAGAACCCGGCTACGACGAGTCCGATCAGTACGGCGGTGACGAGGTCCACCGCAACCGTGGCCACGGCGGTGACGACGAGGGCGGCGGCGTCGCCCGATGTGGAGCGAAGCAGGGCGGAGACGCTGGACACCTTCACCATCTGCACGGCGGTGGCGACGAGGACCCCGGCCAGCGCCGCGAGCGGGATCGCGGAGACACCTTGTGCGGCGACGAGCACGATGGCGAGCAGGATCGCGGAGTGGGTGACGGCGGCCAGCCGCGAGGCGCCTCCGGACCGGACGTTGACCGCGGTGCGCGCGATCGCGGCGGTGGCCGGGATGCCGCCGAACAGCGGGGCGGCCAGGTTGGCCAGGCCCTGGCCGACCAGCTCGCGGTCGGGGTCGTGCCGTTGCCCGACGCTCATCCCGTCGGCGACGGTGGCCGACAGCAGGCTCTCCAGGGCGGCCAGCGCGGCCACGGCGATCGCCGGCAGGAGGAGCTGCGTCCAGGTCGGCCAGACCGACATGGGGGAGGGCTGGGGCGGGCAGCCCCGACGGGATGGCGCCGACGGTCGCGGCGCCCCAGTCCAGCCAGGAGTTGCCGGCCGTGGCGACGGCGACGGCGAGCAGGGATCCGGGGAGCGCCGATCGCAGTCTCGCCAGCATCAGCACCGTCGCGACCACGCCGAGGCAGATCAGCAGGGGAGTCCACGCTGATGTCGGCGGACCAGCTGCGGACCGCGTCGTAGGCGAGCGCGGTCACCTTCTCGCCGTCGGCCTGCACGCCGAGCGCAGCGGGGAGCTGCTGGAGCCCGATGATCACCGCGATGCCCACGGTGAACCCCTCGACGACCGGGACCGGGACGTAGCGGATGACGCGGCCCGCCCCGGCGTACCCGAGGCCGACCAGGATGAGTCCGGCCAGCAGCCCGACGACGAGCACGCCGTCGGGACCGTAGACGGCGATGATCGGGACCAGCACGACGGTCATCGCGCCGGTGGGTCCGCTCACCTGGACCCTGCTGCCGCCGAAGACGGCCGCGACGGCGCCGGCGACGATGGCCGTGACCAGGCCACTGCGGGCGCCCATGCCGGAGCTGACCCCGAACCCGAGGGCGAGCGGCAGCGCGACCAGGCCGACCATCAGGCCCGCGGTCAGGTCACGGGCCGGGCGCACGTGCGTGAAGTCCGACCGGTGCGGGAGCAGGCGCAGCGTCCGGCTCAACAGGCCGCGCGGCGTCACCGGCGGGTCTGGGGACTGAGCTCGGCCTCGAGCTCGCCCTGCGCGGCGATGATCCCCGAGAGGATCCGGCGGGCGGCGAGGAGCAGGTCGCGCACCTCGGGAACGCTGACCGAGTAGACGACCTCGCTGCCCTCCCGGCGGGAGACCACCATCGAGGTACGACGAAGCACGCCGAGCTGCTGGGAGAGGCTGCTCGGCTCGATGCCGATCTCCTCGAGCAGCTCGTGCACGGCGTGGTCGCGCTCGGAGAGGAGCTCGAGGATCCGGATGCGGGCCGGATGACCGAGGGTCTTGAAGAACTCGGCCTTCGCCTGGTAGAGCGGCACGCCCATGCGCGTCCTTCCGGAGGGATCGATCGACGAGGCTTGAAGACTACACGAGTTGCACACTTCTTCAAGTTGCATATCCCTGTGAGGCGGCAGGTGGGCACCGTGGCAGCAACCGCTCAGGGCTCAGGTGAGGAAGATCCCGGCGTAGGGCTTGGGCGCGAAGTAGGTGGTCTTGGGCGGCATCTGCTCGCCGAGGTCGGCGATCCGGGTAAGGGCGCGCAGGGACGGGGGCCCGACCACGAAGAGCGCGCCGCCATCGTCCTCGCACCTCGCCGTCAGGTGGGGGAGCGGGACGTGGTCGGGCACCACCTCGAGCCCGGGGTGCCCCGGTCCGTCGATGCCGAGGACCGGTCCGAGGACGCGTGACTCGAGGAGGGACGCATCGAGCCCCGCCACACCATCGGGTCGAGCCGCGGCCGGCGTCAGGTCGTACCAGCGGCCCGCGAGGTAGGCACCGAGCCCGGCCGTCACCGGTCCAGCGGTCGCGCGCACCACGAAGTGCTCCGACAAGGCATCGAGCAGCCGGGCGGTGTCGACGGGCCCGGCGACCCGCCGGTGGAAGGCCGACATGGTGAGCCCGTCCAGGGGGTAGATCACGCAGAGCACGCCGGCATCGTCGGGGCGCCCCGCCCGCTCCCAGGCCCGCAGCCGCGCGGCCACTCGGTGGTGTCCGTCGGCGATGTAGTGGGTCCCTTGGCCGAGGGCCTCGGCGATCCCGGTGCGTCTGCTCCTCACCGGTGACCCGCCACACCGTGTGCTCGAGCCCGTCCGGACCCTGGAACTGGAGGAGCGGGCGGCCGCTGCAGGCGTTCTCCACCCGCGTGGTCGCGCCCGGCGGATGGTCGTGCAGCAGCGCGACCGGCTCGGATCGGGTGGGGTGCTCGGCGTAGTAGCGCACGAGCGCGTCGACGCGGTGCGGATCGACGGACTCGTGGCCGCGGACGCCACCCGAGGCGAACGCCTCGAGGCGGACATCGGCCACCACGCCGAGGTGCTCGGACCCGTGCCGCATCCGGTAGACGTAGAGCGCCGCGGCCGCCTCGTCGTACGCCTCGGCGGGGGTGCGGGCGGGAGACCGGTGCTCACCGGGGCTGAGCGCGTCCACCATGGGCGTGACCGCCTCCGCCGCCCACTCCTGCCGGACGACGCGCGCCGCGAAGGGCCGGACGACACCGCTGAGCCCGCCCCCGTCCGCCGCGGCTGCGCTCATGCGGTGCCGTCGATGGACGCCGCGGAGACGCCGAACACGTCCGGCAACGAGCCCAGGTCGGCCAGCAGGTCCTCAGACACGGGACCGGCGACGTCGATCGTGGCGACCGCCGCGTCGCCGCCCCGGAACACCCGGTTCTGCATCTGCTCCACGTTGAGACTGTTGCGGCTCAACAGGTCCAGGACGTGGGCGAGCACGCCGACCCGGTCCAGGTGCCGCACCGTCAGCGTGGCGGAGCCGATCCGGCTCGGCGTGAGGTTGACGCAGTTGGGCGTCTCGCCCCGGACGAACGCGTCGATGATCTCCACCACTCCGTCGGCGATGGCGTCCTGGGCCTGCTGCGTGGAGGCGCCGATGTGGTGCGTGCCGACCACCCTCGGGTGCTGCGCGAGCCGTGAGGTCCACTCGGCCGCTCCGCTCCCCGGCTCGCCGGCGTACACATCCAGCCCGGCGCGCAGCGGCCTGGTGTCCAGCGCCTCGAGCAGCGCGTCCTCGTCGACCAGCTCACCCCGTGAGGTGTTCAGCAGGATCGCCTCCGGCTTCATCAGGTCGAGGAAGGACCGGTCGACCAGACCGGCCGTATCCGGGCTCGACGGCAGGTGCAGGGACACGGAGTCGCAGGCGGGGAGCAGCTCGGAGAGGGACTCGACCATGTCGATGTGCAGCTCCTCGGCGCGGGCCAGGACGTGGCCCCGACGGTCGGGCTTGGCCAGCGCCAGCAGGTGCATCCCGAAGGCGGCGGCGCGCTGTGCCACCTCGAGCCCGATCGAGCCGAGCCCCAGGATGCCGAGCGTGGTCCCGCGCAGACCCCGCGCGGCGCTGTAGGACTTCTTGTCCCAGCGCCCGGAGCGGAGGTCGACCGTGCCGTCGACGATCCGGCGGTCGACGGCGATCAGCAGTCCCATCGTCAGCTCGGCCACCGCGGCCGCGTTGCGCCCCGGCAGGTTCGCCACCAGCACGCCGCGTGCGGCGGCGGCCTCGGTGTCGATCGTGTTGGTGCCGGCGCCCGCGCGGATCACCAGGGCCAGCCGGTCGGCACGCTCGAAGACGTCAGAACCGACCTTGGTGCTGCGGACGACGAGGGCGTCGAAGCCGCCGAGGTTGGCCGCCAGGTCGTCGGCCTGGAGTGCCGGGTCGAGGACGCAGGCGTGGCCGCGTTCCTCGAGCCGGGTGACGGTCGACTCGCCGACGGAGTCGGCAAAGAGCACACGCATGGTGACCTCCGCAGAACGCAGTCTGGGTCCACAAGGTATCGGTGCCGGCTGTCGGGCGCGACGTGCTGCGAGCCCGGGATCGTGAGCGCCCCGATCCGACGTGCCTGATCGGACGTACGCACTTTGTTTACCAACCGGATGGTAGCGTCGGGGCGTGCCTCGTCCTCCGCATCGACCGTCCCTCCGGGACAAGGCGCTCGACTGCGGCCTCGACCTGCTGCGCCGGGGCACGCCGTTGTCGCTGGACTCGGTTGCGCGGGCGGCGGGACTGACCAAGCCCGGCCTGATGTACCACTTCGCCACCAAGGAGACGCTGATGGCGGCGCTGGTCGATCGCGTGGTCGACCGCTGCGAAGCCGAGCTGGCGGGGTTTCTGCCGTCCGGTACGACGACTCCGACGACGGCAGAGCGACTGGCGGCGTACCTCCGCTGGTCGCTCGTCTCGCCGCACGACGGCTCGGACCTGGTCATGCTCGGGGACCCCCGGCTGCGCGACCGGATGGTCGCCCGCTGGTCGGAGCGGATGCAGCCGTGGGTCGAGATCCCGGAGGACCTGCCCGCCACGGACCGAGCCCGGCTCCACATGGTGCGCCTGGCCGCGGACGGCTGCTGGTTCGCCGACTCCAGCGGATACCTGCCGTTGACCGACGACGAGCGCCGCTACCTGCTGGCCGTCGCGCTCGGGCTGCTCGCGGGGGCGGTCGCCTGATGACGAAGTGGCTCCTGCTGGCTGCGGCCATCGGCACCGAGGTCACCGCCTCCCTGTCGCTGAGGGGCGCGATCGACCACGGAGCCCTCTATGCAGTCGTCGTGCTCGGCTACGTGGCCTCCTTCAGCTGCCTGGCGGGCGTGCTCCGCCGGGGGATGCCGCTCGGCGTCGCCTACGGCATCTGGGGTGCTCTTGGCGTGGCGTTGACCGCGGTCATGTCGTCCCGCCTCTTCGGGGAGGCGATCACCCCGCTCATGTGGCTCGGGATGGCGCTGGTGGTGGCCGGCGTGCTGCTGGTCGAGCTGGGCTCGCACCCCGCGCCGGCGGACGATCCGACGGGCGGCGCCTGATGGCCTGGCTGTTCCTGACCGCGGCGATCCTGTTCGAGGTGTCCGGCACGCTGTCCCTGCGCATGGCGACCCGACACCGTCGGGCCTGGTACGTCGTGGTCGTGCTCGGGTACCTCCTTGCGTTCCTCTGCCTGTCCGGGGTGCTCAGGCAGGGGATGGGGCTCGGGCTGGCCTACGGCATCTGGACCGCGGTCGGCATCGCCCTCACCGCGATCGCATCCAGGGTCCTGTTCCGGGAACCACTCACGCTCGTCATGGCCGGCGGCATCGCGGTGATCGCCTGCGGCGTGCTGCTCCTGGAGCTGGGCCGGGTTCCCTGATCGCCGGAGGCGGCTCGGCCGGACGGCTCTTGGCCCGGCCCTCGCCCAGGGAGTACGCTGCCCAGCATTGCTGCGCATCACGAAACGAGTCTCATCATGCGCAACAGACGGCACACAGCGCTGTTGACCCACCTCGTGGAGAACGCGCGCTACGAGGTGCTGCCCACGCCCTCCGCCGAGGACTCGGTGCTGACCCACCTGCCGCGGGAGCGGGTGGTCACGATCACCGCCTCGCCGACCAAGGGCCTCGCCGCGACCGTGGACCTCGCCGAACGGCTGGCCGGTCACGGTTACGCCGTCGTACCGCACCTGGCGGCGCGGATGGTGCACGGGCGGGCGGAGCTGGCGGAGATCTGTGAACGCCTGACCGGCAAGGGGATCACGCGGGTGTTCGTGCCCGGTGGTGACGCGGAGCAGGACGGCACGTATCCCGACGCGCTGAGCCTGCTGGAGGATCTCGCCGAGCTGGGGCGTCCGTTCGCCCACGTCGGCATCACCGGCTATCCCGAGTCGCACCCCACGATCGACGACGACCTCACGGTGCAGTCGATGTGGGACAAGCGCAGGTACGCCACCCACGTGGTCAGCAACCTGACCTTCGACCCGGCCTCGATCCGGGTCTGGGTCCGCAGGATGCGCGGCCGCGGCATCACGCTGCCGCTGCTGCTCGGCCTCCCGGGTCCGGTCGAGCGGACCAAGCTGCTCGCGATGGCCACCAAGATCGGCGTGGGCGAGTCCACCCGGTTCCTGGTCAAGCACAAGGGGACGCTGGCCCGGTTGGCCGCACCCGGCGGCTACACCGGCGAGAGGTTCCTCGAGCAGTGCGCGCCGACCCTCGCCATGCCGGACGCCGGCGTGGAGGGCCTGCACGTGTTCACGTTCAACCAGATCGCCGAGACCGAGGTCTGGCGGAACGACCTGTTGGCTCGGCTGCGCGCCTGAGCGAGGTCAGCCGACCACGGCGGCCAGGGCCCGCTCGAGCCCGGCGTCGCCGGTCTCCACGACCGTCAGCGGCAGACCGAGCCGGGACGCAGCGTCCTCCGCCAGCGCGCGCAGCTCGTCGTCGGGTGACTGAGCCAGCCACACCACGCGGGTGTAGTGGCCGAAGTAGGTCTGGTGCAGCTCCGGCCACCGGTCCAGGCCGAGCTCCTGGAGCACCGTCCGGGCGAAGGAACGGACCAGGAAGTCGGTGAGCAGGTAGGTCCCGGGCTGCTCGTCGAAGAAGCGCTCGAGACGCTCCGGGCCGGCGTAGAGGTCGTAGCAGTGCAACCCTTCCAGGCGAGCCAGCCCGAGCTCACGGCACACGTCGTCCAGCGCGCCGTACGTGCCGCAGTCGGCGTACCCCACGACCACCCGCCGGTACTGCGGCACCAGGGCAGCGGCGGTGCGGCGCACCTCGCCGGCGATGCGCTCGGGGCGGTTGTGCAGCAGCGGCGGCAGGGGGTGCACGTCGAGCGGCCAGTCCCGGCGGGCGGCGATGGCGGCGGCCGGCTGGGCGAGTGCGCCGCACGCGACCAGCGCCGTCCGGTGGCCTCGCGCCTGCCGCTGCGGGCCGTCCTCAACGACCCGCGGGGAAGGCGAGCTGGTCGACGAACCGGTCGTTGAAGTCGGTGCGGTCGGAGAGCTCGACATAGGTCACCTCCTCCGTGAGCGTGGTCGCCCCGGCCCGCTCGCGAAGCGAGAGCAGGGCCATCTTGGCCCCTTCGCCGGCGACATTGCCGGCGGAGACGATGCGCAGCACCGGCAGCCTCGGGACCAGTCCGATCCGCACCGCGGAGGCGGGGGACAGGTAGCTGCCGAACGATCCGGCCATCAGCACCTGTTGTACGTCGCGTGGCTCGAGCTCGAGCTCCTGGAGCAGGAGCGACCAGCCCGTGGAGATCGCCGCCTTGGCGAACTGGAGCTCGCGGACGTCTCGTTGCGAGAGCACCACGCAGTCGGCGGGGTCCGCGTCGGGACCGGGGCGGTGCAGCACGAAGACGCGCTCGTCGCCGATCTTGGTGAGCCGGTCCGCGAGTGCCGGCGCCACCGACGGGGCGACCTCGTCGGGCACGTAGCGTCCGGAGCCGTCGATCAGCCCCACCCTGACCAGCTCGGCCACCGCGTCGACGAGCCCCGAGCCACACAGTCCCTTCGGCTCGACGTCGCCGATCACTCCCAGCTCGACCGGCTCGCCGGACTCGACGAGCTTGACCACCTCGATCGCGCCCTCGGCCGCCCGCATCCCGCACCGGATGGCGCCGCCCTCGAACGCCGGGCCGGCCGGAGCCGCCGTGGAGACGATCCGGTCGCCGTCGCTGAGCACGATCTCGCAGTTGGTGCCGACGTCGATCATCAGCCGGGTGCGCTTGTCACGGTCCATCCCGGTGGCCAGCATCCCGGCCACGATGTCGCCGCCGACGTAGGCGCCCAGCGCCGGGAACAGCGCCGCCCGCGCGCGCGGGTGCAGGGCCAGCCCGAGCTCCGCGGCGAGGACCACAGGCGGGTGCGCGACGGCCATCACGAAGGGCGCGACACCCAGCGGCTCGGGCTCGATGCCCAGCGCGAGCGCGGTCATCGTCGCGTTGCCGGCCAGGGCCACCTCGTAGACGTGCGCCGGGTCGACCCCACCCTCGTGGCAGACCTGGGTGGCCAGCGTGGAGAGGGTCTCCGCCGCGGCCTGCTGGAGGCGGGGCAGGGTCGCGGGGTCGAGCATGGTGGCGCTGATCCGCGTGATCACGTCGCCGCCGAACGGCTGCTGACGGTTCAGCATCGACGCCACCGCGACGGGGGTGCCGGTCGCGACGTCGAGCAGGGTGGCGACGACGGTCGTCGTGCCCAGGTCGAAGGCGATGGCGTACTGGGTGCCGGTGGTGTCGCCGGGCTCGACGTCGACGAGCGCCTCGTCGACGACCACCGCCGTCACCTTGAAGTCGGCCTGTCGCAGGACCGAAGGCAGCCGGCGCAGAACGTGCAGGTCGGGCTCGGGCTCGAGGTCGTCGATGGCGTCGAGCAGCCGGGTCAGGTCGGGTCGCTGGTCGGCCAGGCTGGGCTCGCCGAGCTCGACGTACCGCTTCTGGATGGCCGGCCGCAGGATCACCTGACGTCCGACGCCGACGGTGGCGGCCTTGGGACGGGTGGTCAGCGGGGGTACGTCGACGGTGAGATCGCGGGTCGCGTTGACCAGGCACGCGAGCCGCCACCCGTCGTCGAGCTGCTCGCGGGTGAACGTCTTCAGGTCGTGCCGGGTGATCGGGGTCGACCCCTCGACCCGCACCTTGCACTTGTGGCAGGTGCCGTGGCCGCCGCACGTGGAGTCGATCGCGATGCCGTTCCACGAGGCCGAGTCGAAGACGGTGACACCGGGCGGCACCCGGACCTCCCGCCGCGACGTGCGGGCCGGGTCGGGGTCGAGCACCGTGAACGACAGCGACACCCGGCCGGTGCCGTCGTGCGGGGCCTGGTCGGCGCCGCGGGTCGGCAGCAGCCCCTCGCGGCGTACGGCGTCGAGGTCGACGTCGGGCACGCCGTCGGTCATGGGTATAGCAGCCGTGGGGTGCTCATGCCGTCGCGGCCGCCTTCGCCCGGTGGGCCGCGATCCAGGCCGTCCCCCACTCGTCGTGGTCGAGGAACACGTCGGCGGCCTTCACCGCCTCGACGATCTTGGGCGAGCGGGCGTCCAAGATCGCGCTGGTGAGGCCGGCGGTCATCGCCATCGGCAGCCACGCCGCGCCCAGCGTGTGCCGGTCGGGCATGCCGAAGGACGTGTTGGAGGCCCCGCAGGTCATGTTGAGGCCGTGCTCGTCGCGGACGCGGCGCATCGTCTCGAAGGTGACCAGCGTCGTGGTGGTGTCGGCGCCGATCGGCATCGCGAGCGGGTCGATCACGATGTCGGCCTTGGCGATGCCGTACTCCTCCGTGGCGACGCGGATGATCTTCGCGGTGAGCTCGAGCCGCTTGTCCGCGTCCATCGGGATCTCGTCCTCGTCGTTGGGGAGCGCGATGATCGCGGCGTCGTGCCGCTTGACCAGCGGGAGGATCGCGGCGAGCCGGTCGTCCTCGGCGGTGACGGAGTTGACCAGCGCCCGGCCCTGGTAGGCCGACAGCCCCGCGTCGAGCGCCTCGACGACCGAGGAGTCGATGCAGATCGGGAGGTCGGTGAGCCCCTGCACGAGCGTGATCGCCTTCGCCAGCAGCTCGGGCTCGTCGGTGAGCGGGACGCCCATGTTGACGTCGAGGACGTCGGCGCCGCCCTCCACCTGGGCGCGCACGTCGCGTTCGATCGCGGACATGTCACCGGCTCGCAGCTGCTCCTGGAAGATCCGGCGGCCGGTGGGGTTGATCCGCTCGCCGATCAGGCAGAAGCGCTGGTCGTGGCCGATCACCACCTCGCGGGAGGCCGAGCGCAGGACCGTGTGCAGCGGCTCGCCGGTGTAAGGCGTGCTCATGCGGGCCTGCTCATGCCGGGACCGTCGCGCGGCGCTCGTGCAGCAGCGCCTTGGCCTTCTTGACCGTGGCGGAGGCGTCCGCGGCGTAGCCGTCGGCGCCGACCGCGTCGGCGTACTCCTGGGTGACCGGCGCGCCGCCGACCATGACCACGACGGAGTCGCGCAGGCCGGCCTTGTCGAGGGCGTTCATGTTGGCCTTGAACATCGGCATCGTCGTGGTGAGGAACGCGGAGAAGCCGACGATGTCGGGCTGGTGCTCCTCGATCGCGGCGACGAACTTCTCGGGAGCCACCTGGACCCCGAGGTCGATCACCTCGAAGCCCGCCCCCTCGAGCATGATGTTCACGAGGTTCTTGCCGATGTCGTGGACGTCGCCCTTGACCGTGCCCATGAGGAACTTGCCCACGGTCTGCACCCCGGTCTCGGCGAGCAGAGGGCGCAGCCGCTCCATCGCGCCGGCCATCGCGCGGCCGGCGATCAGCATCTCGGGCACGAAGAAGTCGCCGCGCTCGAAGCGCGCGCCGACCTCCTCCAGGGACGGGATCAGCGCGTCGAAGAGCAGGGTCTGCGGCTCCATGCTGAGCCCGAGACCCTCCTCGGTGAGCTCGAGCACGCGGGGGGCGTTGCCGACCAGCGTCTCGTCGTACAAGCCCTGCAGGATCTCCTCTGGCGTCATTTGGGGCCTCCGGCGAGATGCGAGCGCGGCGAGTGTTTCCTTGGGGTGAAAGTCATGCGACCCCCTCCTTGGGTGTGCGACCGCGCAGCAGCGTCGAGAGCTCCGCGGCACGTTCCATCAGACGGCGACCCAGCTCCTCGAGCCGCCCCTCCAACCGTGGTGTGGGGCCGGAGATCCCGAGCGCGGCGACGACGTCGCCCCGCGGCCCGTGGATCGGGACGGCGACGCCGGTGAGGCCGACCTCCAGCTCGTCGACGGTGATCGCCCAGCCGCGCCGACGGGCCTGCTCGACGTCGCGCCGCAACCGGTCGGGGTGCGTGAGCGTCGCCGGGGTCTGCCGCGTCAGCGGAACCTCGGGCAGGTCGAGGGCGCCCCAGGCGAGGAGCACCTTGCCCAGCGCCGAGCAGTGGGCGGGCACGTCGACCTCGGTCCAGTCCCGGGTGCCCAGCAGGTAGGTCGAGTCGACCTGCGCCACCTGCACCGCCCGGTCACCGCGGGCCACGCTCAGGTGCACCGTCTCGTGCGTCTCCCTGCCGATCGCCTTCATCGTCGGGCGGGCCAGCCGCACGAGCTCCTCCCACGGGTCGTGCCGCGCGGCGTAGAGCCAGAACAGCGAGCCGGCGACGTAGGAGCCGGCGGCGTCACGCTCGAGCAGACCCGACCGCTCCAGTGCGGTCAGCATCCTCGACGTCGTCGACTTGGCCAGCCCGCTGGCCTCCTGCAGGTCGGCGAAGGTCATCGGGGCGTCCGCCCGGACCACGGTGGAGACCAGGTCGGCGGCGCGGTCGACGGCCCGGGTGCCGGGGGCGGCGGCGGTGGCTGCCTCGCTCACGTGCGCCTCCGTCGGTGCTGAGCTGGGTGCGGACTTCCCAGGGGTTCCATGATGTGGAACTGTGTTCCACATCATGAGGCTAGGAGCCGTACCGCACCTGGGTCAAGCAGCCACACGACTCCGGTGGTCCGGGTCGGCGAGGTGACCGCAGGAGGACCCCATGTTCCGCAACCGGATGCCGCGCTACGACGTGCTCTCGCAGGAGGCGATGGCCACCCTCGACAAGGGGTGGCGGCGGTTGATGACCGAGATCGGCGTGGAGTTCCTGGACTCCCGGGCGCTGGAGCTGTTCCGTGCCGCGGGGCAGAAGGTCGAGGACAACACCGTGTTCCTCGACCCGGACTTCGTCCTGGAGCAGGTGGCGAAGGCACCCGCCGAGTTCGACGTACAGGCGCGCAACCCCGAGCACTCGATCCACATCGGGGGCGACGCGATGGCCTTCGGCGCCGTCTACGGCCCGCCGTTCGTCCGTGAGGGGGAGGTACGCCGGGACGCGACCATGGACGACTTCCGCAACTTCACCAAGCTGGCCCAGTCGTTCCCCGTGCTCGACTCCGCCGGCGGGGTGATCTGCGAGCCCTCCGACGCTCCCCTCGACAGCCGGCACCTGGACATGACCTACGCGCTGCAGACGCTGACCGACAAGGTCTACATGGGCAACGTGGTCTCGGGCGTGAACGCCGCGGACACGCTGGCGATGACGTCGATCCTGTTCGGCTCGCGCGAGGCCATCGAGGCGACCCCGGCGACCATCTCCCTGATCAACTGCAACTCACCGCTGCGCTGGGACGACCGGATGCTGGAGGCGCAGTTCGAGTACTCCGCGGCCGGCCAGCCGGTGGTGCTCACGCCGTTCATCCTGATGGGTGCGATGTCGCCCGTGACGGTGCCGGCGGCGCTGGTGCAGCAGATCACCGAGGCACTGTCGGGCATCGCGCTCTCGCAGCTGATCCGCCCCGGGACGCCCGTGATCTTCGGGTCCTTCCTGTCCAACATCGACATGCAGTCGGGGTCCCCGACGTTCGGGACACCTGAGTCGGGTCTGGGCCTGCTGTGCACCGGACAGATCGCCCGCCACTTCGGGCTGCCGTTCCGGACGGGTGGCGGGCTGACCTCCTCGCAGGTCGCCGACGCGCAGGCCGGCTACGAGGCGCTGATGACCCTGCTGCCGACCTTCCTCGCCGGCGCGAACTGGGTGATGCACTCGGCCGGCTGGCTGGAGGGCGGCCTGGTCGCGGGCTACGAGAAGTTCATCGTGGACGTCGAGCTGCTGCAGATGATGCACGCGGAGTTCACCCCGCTGGAGATCGACGAGGACTCGATGGCCTTCGGCGCCCACCAGGAGGTGGGCCACGGCGGGCACTTCCTGGGCGCCGCGCACACCATGGAGCGGTTCCGCACCTGCTTCTACCGACCGATGCTCTCCTCGTCGGAGAACTACGAGCGGTGGATGCGCGGCGGTGGCAAGGACGCCGCGGTCCGGGCCGGCGAGATCTACCGGAAGCGGCTCGAGGAGTACGAGCAGCCTCCGCTCGACGACGCCGTACGACAGGAGCTGGAGGAGTACGTCGTCCGTCGTCGTAAGGAGCTGGGTGACTAAGACCGACTTCAAGAAGTCGCTCGACGCGTACCAGGCGCGTCAGGGGGAGTTCCGGGTCGTCGACGTGCCCGCCATGCGGTACCTGATGGTGGACGGTTGCGGCGACCCGAACACGTCGGCTTCGTACGCCGATGCGTTGGCGGCGCTGTATCCCGTTGCCTACAAGGTGAAGTTCGCGAGCAGGCGCGAGCTCGGCCGGGACTACGTGGTACCTCCGCTCGAGGCGCTGTGGTGGGCCGAAGACATGTCGCTGTTCACCACCGCGCGGGACAAGTCGCGGTGGCACTGGACGGCGATGATCATGACGCCGGACTGGGTGTCGGAGCAGATGGTTGCGGACGCGATCGCTGTGGTCGGCCGGACGTCGCCTCCGGCTCGGCTCGGCCACGTACGCCTGGAGCTGTTGGAGGAGGGGCGCTGCGTGCAGACGCTGCACGTCGGTCCTTACGACGACGAGACGGCTGTGCTCGCGGAGATGCACGACCGGTTCATCCCCGGGTCCGGGCTGCGGATGACGGGCAAGCACCACGAGATCTACCTGAGCGACGCGAGACGCGTTGCGCCCGAAAAGCTCCACACCATCCTGCGACAGCCGGTCGTCCACAGCTGAGTCGAACTGTTCGAAAAGTGTCGGTGACCTCTGGTTGAGTCTGGTCATGGACCACCCCACCGAGCAGCCGACCACCCCCACCGGGGTGCTGGTCGCTGCTCGGGAGATGGTCGGCTCGCTCGGCGACGTGCTCTGGACGGCGGCGTCGCCGGACGAGCTGCTCGACGCGTCGGTGGAGATCGAGCGGCTGCGCTCATGCTTGTCTGCCGTGCAGGCGCGCGTCGCCGTCGAGATCGAGGCGACCGAGGCGGCGAAGAAGACCGGCTGGGTCTCGCCCGGTGACTACCTCACCGCGGTGGCCGGCGGGCGGCACGGGCACGGCGGGCGCCTGCTGCGGACCGCTCGCTCGTTGTGCGCCGAGCGGTCCGCGACCCTCGCAGCGCTCGAAGGCGGGACACCCGGCCCGGCCCGATCTCTCGTGCGCTGGCCCAACCGTCGAGGTTCTCGAGCAGGCGTTCCCACAGCCGTTCCTACTTCATCGCCCAGCATGGCGACAACGGGAGGACGACGCCCGCGAATTAGGGTCCTCTGCTGTGTCCGACGAACTCGCGCGACTCTCGCCCCGCCAGCGCGAGCTGCTGGCGCAGGTGATGCCTGATGCCCGCGTGGTCACCGACATGGGCTGGGGTCTGGTCGAGACGTTCGTCCTCGAGGTGGACAGCAGCATCGGCAAGGTCGTCGTGAAGGCCGGTGGCGCCTCCGACGGCCACATCGCGCGCGAGCTCCGAGCGCACCAACAGTGGCTGGAACCGTGGGTGCGCACCGGGCACGCCCCGGAGCTGGTCTTCGGCGACGCCGAGGCGAAGCTGCTCGCCACGCGCTACCTGCCGGGCACGCTCGTGGAGGGAGCGCCGGCGCAGGACGACCCAGAGACCTACCGCCAGGCCGGGGAGCTGCTCGCTCGTTTCCACGGCCAGCTGACGGTTCACGACGACAAGTGGAACGAGAAGCTCCGCGCCCGGGTCGAGCGCTTCCTTGCCCAGCCGCACCGCATCGAGCCCGAGATCGAGCGGCAGGTACGCCGAGAGATCGAGGACTGGAACGGCGGCGCCGCCGACCTGGTTCCGACCCATGGTGACTGGCAGCCGCGCAACTGGCTCGTCGACGACGGGACGGTGCGGGTCATCGACTTCGGGCGGGCGGGCCTGCGGCCGCGCACCGAGGACTTCCTGCGGCTCGCCCGCCAGGACTTCGCCCGGGACCCGCGGCTGGAGGAGGCGTTCCTCGACCGGTACGGCGACGACCCGCGCGAGCCCGACGCGTGGAGACGTGCCCAGGTCGGTGAGGCGGTGGCCACGGCGGTCTGGGCATACGGCGTGGGGGACACCCCCTTCGAGCGGTCCGGCCATCGGCAGCTGCAGGGGCTGTACGCGACGGGCAAACCCTGAGACGCCGGTGCGGACAGTCAGGAGAGGCCCAGGATCGTGCCGTCGTCGGCCAGGTCGATGCGGGCCGCGGACGGGTCGCGGGGCAGCCCCGGCATCGTCATCATGTCGCCGCACACCACGACGACGAAGCCGGCGCCCGCGGACAACCGGACCTCCCGCACGTGCAGCTCGTGCCCCGAGGGTGCGCCGAGTGACTTCGGGTCGGTCGAGAACGAGTACTGCGTCTTCGCCACACAGACGGGCATCGCGCCGTACCCGTCACGCTCGACGCGCTCGAGCCGCCGCCGCGCCTTGGCGTCCCAGGTCACCAGGGCGGCGCCGTAGAGCCTGGTCGCGATCGTCTCGACCTTCTCGACGAGGGACAGGTCGTCCTCGTAGGTGAACGAGAACGAGTACGGCGTCGGCTCGTCCAGGGTCTGCAGCACGCCCTTCGCCAGGTCGTGCGCGCCGACGCCGCCGTCGGTGAAGTGGGTCGCCGGAAACGCCCTGACGCCCTCGGCGTGCACCAGCTCGACCACCTTCGCCACCTCGAGGTCGCTGTCGGACGGGAACCGGTTGACGGCGACGACGCAGGGGATGCCGAACACGTCGCGAAGGTTGTCGAGGTGCCGACGCAGGTTGGCCATCCCGGCCTCGACGGCGTCGACGTCCTCGTTGCCGAGGTCGGCGAGCTGCACGCCACCGTGGTACTTCAGCGCTCGCACGGTCGCCACCACCACCGCGACGTCGGGCCGCAGCCCGGACTTGCGGCACTTGATGTCGACGAACTTCTCCGCGCCGAGGTCGGCGCCGAACCCGGCCTCGGTCACCACGATGTCCGCCAGCCGCAGCCCGGCGCGCGTCGCCATGACCGAGCTGCAGCCGTGGGCGATGTTGGCGAACGGCCCGCCGTGCACGAACGCCGGCGCACCCTCGAGGGTCTGCACCAGGTTCGGCGCAAGCGCGTCGCGGAGCACGGCAGCCATCGCGCCGTCCGCACCGAGCTCGCGTGCGGTGACAGGCGCCATCGCGCGCGTGTAGCCGATCACGATGTCACCGATGCGTCGCTTCAGGTCGGCCCACGACTCGGTCAGGCAGAAGATCGCCATCAGCTCCGAGGCGACGACGATGTCGAACCCGTCCTCGCGAGGGAACCCGTTGACGTGGCCGCCGAGGCCGACGACGACCTCGCGCAGGGCCCGGTCGTTCGTGTCCAGCACCCGTTTCCAGGTCACGCTGCGGACGTCGATGTCCAGAGCGTTGCCGTGGTGCACATGGTTGTCGATCAGCGCCGACAGCAGGTTGTTGGCGGCCGCGATCGCCGCGAAGTCCCCGGTGAAGTGCAGGTTGATGTCCGTCATCGGCACGACCTGGCTGTAGCCCCCGCCGGCCGCGCCGCCCTTCATGCCGAACACCGGTCCCATCGACGGCTCGCGCAGACAGGCCACGGTGCGGTGCCCCAGCCCGTGCAGGGCGTCGGTGAGGCCCACGGTCGTCGTGGTCTTCCCCTCACCCGGTGGGGTGGGGGACAGGCCGGTCACCAGGACCAGCCGTCCGAGCGGCCGGTCGGCGACGGAGGCCAGGTAGGTGAGGTCGACCTTGGCCTTGTGGTGCCCGTACGGGACCAGGTGCCGCTCCGGGATCCCGAGGGTCTCCTCGGCCACGTCCGTGATCCGGCGCAGGACGGCGGAGTTGGCGATCTCGATGTCTGACTGCATGGTGTCGATCTCCCTCGAACGAGTTCCGGCGACCGCGCGACCGGGTGGAAGACGTCTTGAACGCCGCCGATCCGTTGCGTGCACCGAAACGGAGTCTGCGATACGCAACAACCTCTGCGCTAGTGTCTGCCCCATGAGCGTCGCCTCCGAGGAGCGCAACGGCCCCCGGGAGGCGGGGGCGGCCGGGGTCCAGTCGGTGGACCGGGCCCTGACGATCCTCGAGGTCCTCGCCCGGCACGGCGAGGCCGGCGTCACCGAGGTCGCGGCCGAGCTCGGCGTGCACAAGAGCACGGCCTTCCGCCTGGTGGCCACCCTGGAGGCGCACCGCCTCGTCGAGCAGTCCGGCGACCGGGGCAAGTACCGGCTCGGCGTCGGGGTGCTGCGGCTGGCCGGAGCCACCGCGGCTCGGCTCGACGTCGTCCAGGAGGCCAGGCCGGTCTGCCGCCAGCTCGCGGCGGCCACCGGCGAGACGGTGAACATCACCGTGCTCTCCGAGAGCTCGGCGCTGTACCTCGACCAGGTGGCCGGCTCCTCCGCGCTGCAGCCGCACAACTGGGTCGGTCAGCACATCCCCCTGCACGCCACCAGCAACGGGAAGGTGCTGCTGAGCGGTCTGGACTCCGCCACCCTCGACCGGCTCTTGCCCACGCTGCAGTCCTTCACGTCGCACACCGTCACGAAGAAGGCGGACCTGAGGGCCGAGCTCGAGCGGGTCCGCGACCAGGGCTACGCGGTCGCGATCGACGAGCTGGAGATCGGGCTCGCCGCGGTGGCCGCTCCCATCCGCAACGCCGGCGGTGACGTCGTGGCGTCGATGAGTGTCTCGGGCCCCACCTTTCGGCTCGCCGAGCGCGTCGAGGAGATCGCCGCGCGGCTCACCGAGTCGGCTCTGGAGGTCTCGGTGCGCCTGGGCTGGGGACACCGTCAGGTCACAACGCCGTAGTAGTCCTTGACGCCGCGGCGGGGGCGCAGCATTCTCAAGTTCTGGGATCTGGTTGCGGCTTGAGCATTCAGTTGCGGCATACGCAACGAGATCCGCACTTGAAGGGTGTGCCAGTGGCGGAGCTCTACGTCGACGGACAGTGGGTGTCCGCCCGAGACGGCGGACGTCGGGAGATCCGCTGCCCGGCCGACGGCGCGCTGGTCGGCGAGGTCGACGAGGCCGGTGCCGACGACTGCGTCGCGGCCGTCGCGGCTGCCCATCACGCCTTCCGCGAGGGGACCTGGCCGGCCACCTCGGCCCGCGCGCGCGGCGACCTGCTGCTGCGCGTCGCCGACCTGCTCGAGCGCGACCGCGACGAGGTCGCACGGATGGAGTCGCTCGACACCGGGAAGCGGCTCGTCGAGAGCGAGTACGACGTGGCCGACGTCGTCTCGGTCTTCCGGCACTACGGTCACGTCGCGGCCGAGGAGGCCGGCCGGGTCGTCGACACCGGCAACCCCGACGTGGTCAGCCGCGTGGTCCACGAGCCCATCGGGGTGTGCGGCCTCATCACCCCGTGGAACTACCCCCTCCTCCAGGTGTCCTGGAAGGTCGCGCCGTGCCTCGCGGCGGGCAACACGTTCGTGCTCAAGCCCAGTGAGCTCACCCCGCACTCCGCGATCCATCTGATGCGCCTGCTCGAGGAGGCGGGCCTGCCGGCCGGCGTCGGCAACCTCGTGCTCGGCACCGGGCCGGAGGCCGGAGCCCCGCTGTCCTCCGACCCGCGCGTGGACCTCGTCTCCTTCACCGGTGGGATCGAGACCGGCCGCACGATCATGGCCACCGCCGCGCGGACCGTGAAGAAGGTCGCCCTCGAGCTCGGCGGCAAGAACCCCAACGTCGTCTTCGCCGACGCCGACCTCGACGTCGCCCTCGACTTCGCGCTGACCGCCGTGTTCCTGCACTCCGGGCAGGTGTGCTCGGCCGGTGCCCGGCTGCTGGTCGAGGAGTCCATCCACGACGACTTCGTCGACGCGATCGTGGACCGCGCCGGCCGGATCCGGCTCGGCGGCCCGTTCGACGACAAGGCCCAGACCGGGCCGCTCACCAGCTCTCGCCACCGCGACAAGGTGGAGGCGTACGTCGCCGCCGGGATCGCCGAAGGCGCCGTGCTGCGCTGCGGGGGAGCGCGACCCGACGATCCCGCGTTGGCCGACGGCTTCTACTACCTCCCGACGGTGCTCGACCACTGCACCAGCGAGATGTCGGTGACGCAGGACGAGTCGTTCGGGCCCGTCCTCACGGTCGAGACCTTCCGCGGAGAGGACGAGGCGGTCGCGATCGCCAACGACAGCATCTACGGCCTGGCCGGGGCGGTCTGGACCCAGGACGCCGGCAGGGCGCAGCGGGTGGCCGCCCGGCTCCGGATGGGCACCGTCTGGATCAACGACTACCACCCCTACGTGCCGCAGGCCGAGTGGGGCGGCTACAAGCAGTCGGGGATCGGCCGGGAGCTCGGGATCGCCGGGCTCGACGAGTACCGCGAGACCAAGCACGTCTGGCACAACATCCGCCCGACCGTCCAGCACTGGTTCGACGGATAGGCGGCGGGCATCGACATGGGCGCGGACCGGTACGACATCGTCATCGTGGGTGGGGGATCGGCGGGTTGCGCGCTCGCCAACCGGCTCTCCGTCGATCCCGGCACCCGCGTGCTCGTGCTGGAGGCGGGCCGGTCGGACTACCTGATCGACCCGTTCATCCACATGCCGGCGGCCCTGCCGATCCCGATCGGCAACCGGCTCTACGACTGGAAGTACGAGACCGATCCCGAGCCGCACATGAACGGCCGGCGTGTCTTCCACGCCCGCGGCAAGGTCCTCGGCGGCTCCTCGAGCATCAACGGGATGATCTTCCAGCGCGGCAACCCGATGGACTACGAACGCTGGGCCTCCGAGCCGGGGCTGAAGGAGTGGGACTACCTCCACTGCCTGCCCTACTTCAAACGCATGGAGAGCTGCCTGGCCGGCGCCGACGACTGGCGCGGCGGCGACGGGCCGCTCAAGCTCGAGCGCGGTCCCGCCACGAACCCGCTCTTCGACGCGTTCTTCCAGGCGGCCCAGCAGGCCGGCTACCCGCTCACCGACGACGTCAACGGCTACCGGCAGGAGGGCTTCGCCAGGTTCGACCGCAACGTCTACCGCGGCCGCCGGCTGTCCGCGGCTCGCGCCTACCTCCACCCGGTGCGCAACCGGAAGAACCTCACGGTCGAGACGTTCGCGTTCGCCACGAAGGTGCGGTTCCGGGGTTCCCGCGCGGTGGGCGTCGACTACCTGCGCGCCGGGCGGCTGCACCGGAGTGTCGAGGCGGGCCAGGTCGTCCTCTGCGGCGGCGCGATCAACACGCCCCAGCTGCTACAGCTCTCCGGGGTGGGTGACGAGCGGCTCCTCAGGCAGCACGGCGTCGGCGTCATCCACCACCTGCCCGGAGTGGGTGAGAACCTCCAGGACCACCTCGAGGTCTACATCCAGTACGCCTCGAAGCAGCCGGTCTCGATCGCGCCCGGTCTTCGCTGGCGGGCCCGGCCCGGGATCGCCTACCAGTGGCTGGTGCACCGCCGCGGTCTGGGTGCCACGAACCACTTCGAGGGTGGCGGCTTCTGCCGCAGCAACGACGACGTCGACTACCCGAACCTGATGTTCCACTTCCTGCCGGTGGCGATCAGGTACGACGGATCCGCGCCGACGGAGGGCCACGGCTACCAGGTGCACATCGGTCCGATGTACGCCGACACCCGCGGCTGGGTGCGGATCCGGTCGACCGACCCGAGGGTGCACCCGTCGATGCAGTTCAACTACCTGTCCACCGAGAACGACCGGAAGGAGTGGGTGGAGGCGGTGCGGGTCGCCCGGGCCATCCTGAACCAGCCGGCGTTCGACCCGTACAACGACGGCGAGCTGTCCCCGGGCGAGAAGGTCGAGACCGACGAGCAGATCCTCGACTGGGTCCGGGCCGACGCCGAGACCGCCCTGCACCCGTCGTGCACAGCACGGATGGGCGTCGACGAGACGACCGTGGTCGACCCCTCGACGATGGGGGTGCACGGTCTCGACGGACTCTCGGTGGTCGACGCCTCGGTGTTCCCGTTCGTGACCAACGGCAACATCTACGCGCCGGTGATGATGGTGGCCGAGAAGGCCGCCGACCTCATCGCCGGCAATACCCCGCTCCCGGCGGCCAGCGTGCCGTACTACCGCTACCGCGACGGGACCCCTCTCCATCCGCCCGGCGACCCCCGCAACGAAGCCGGCGACCTCCGCGACGACGAGGAGCAGCTATGACCACGGTGACCCATCAGGACGACGCGAGGGCGACGGAGCCGACCACGGACCGGGCGCTCACGGTGAGCAACCTGTGGAAGATCTTCGGCAGCGGTAGCGACAAGATCGTCGGCACGCCGGACGCCGAGCTCCCCCGTGCCGACCTCAAGGAGAAGACCGGCTGTGTCGTCGGCGTGAAGGACGTCTCGTTCGAGGTCTCCCCTGGCGAGGTCTTCGTCGTGATGGGCCTCTCCGGATCGGGGAAGTCGACGCTCGTGCGTTGTCTCACCCGCTTGATCGAACCGACCTCCGGCCAGGTCGTCATCGACGGCGACGACATCACGCAGGCAAACGAGACGCAGCTGCGCGAGCTGCGCCGCAACCACGCGTCGATGGTCTTCCAGCACTTCGGCCTGCTGCCGCACCGGCAGGTGATCGACAACGTGGCCTACGGCCTCGAGATCCGCGGGGTCGCCAAGAAGGAGCGCCGCGCCAAGGCGGCCGAGATCGTGGAGCTCGTCGGGCTGACCGGCTACGAGCACTCCTACCCCGACCAGCTGTCGGGCGGCATGCAGCAGCGCGTCGGCCTGGCTCGGGCCCTGGCCGGCGACCCGTCCCTGCTGCTGTTCGACGAGCCGTTCTCGGCCCTCGACCCACTGATCCGCCGGGACATGCAGAACGAAGTCATCCGGCTGCACGACGAGCTGGGCAAGACGATGGTCTTCATCACCCACGACCTCCAGGAGGCCCTGAAGCTCGGTGACCGCATCCTGATCATGCGGGACGGAGAGGTCGTGCAGATCGGCACGCCCGACCAGATCATCGGGGCGCCGGCTGACGACTATGTCCGCGACTTCACCTCCGAGGTCCCCCGGTCGCACGTGCTGACCCTGAAGTGGGTCATGCGCGAGCCCAACGGCGACGCCGGCGACGGGCCGGTGCTCAGCGCCGACCAGATCGTGAGGGACGCCGCGCGGGTGGTGCTCGACCACCAGGGCCCGTGCCGGGTGATGGACGGCGACCGGCTCGTCGGCGTCGTCGACGACGAGGACATCCTCCGCGTGGTGGTGGCCGAGGAGGAGGCCCGGTCATGACGACCGTCCTGGCACCTCCGCGACCTAAGGCAGCGGCACCTCCACCCCCGCCGGCCGAGCCGCGACGGCTGCCCCGCTGGGCGTGGGCCCTGATCGTCCTCGGCGTCTGGATCGTCGTCTGGGCCTTCACCAAGGGCCAGGACACGCTCGCGCTCGGTGCGCGTGAGCACACCGACCTGCACGACCAGATGACCGGGTTCCGCGACTCGGTGCTGGCCACGCGCGACACCAACCCCTTCATCCAGTTCACCTACCAGCTCGGCGACTGGTTCAAGTCCGCCGTGGACTGGCTGCAGCGGATGATCTCCATCCCCGACTTCCCGCGGCCGGTCCCACAGATCGGCTGGCTCGGCGTCACCGCCGTCGCGACCTGGGTCGGCCTGGCCGTGGCCGGCTGGCGGATCGCCCTGCTCGTCGCTGCGTCGTTCGTGTCCTTCGGTCTCTTCGGCTACTGGTCGGACTCCATGGACCTGCTGATCGTGACCTTCGTCGCCGTCACGGTCGCGGTCCTGATCGGGATGCCGCTGGCCGTGCTGCTCGGCACCACCAGCCGGCTCGGCAACTCGATCATCAACACCATCCTCGACATCTTCCAGACGATGCCGACTTCGTGTACCTGCTGCCGATCGTGCTGTTCTTCGGCATCGGCGCCTCGCGCCGCGGTGGTCTGCACGCTGATCTACGCGCTGCCCGCCGATGATCCGGATCGCCGGCTACGGGATCCGGTCCGTGTCGACCACGACGATCGAGGCCACCGACTCCGCCGGGCAGACGAGCTGGCAACGCCTGCGCAAGGTGCAGCTGCCGATGGCCCGCAAGACCATCGTCGTGGGCGCTGAACCAGACGATCATGGCTGCGCTCTCGATGGCGACCATCGCGGCGTACGTCGACGGGCCGGGGCTCGGCCAGCCGGTCCTGCAGTCGCTGTTCAAGAACGACGTCGGCGGCGCCTTCGTCCCGGGCATGCTGATCGTGGTCATGGCGGTGATGCTCGACCGCACGACCACCGCGGCCAGCGAGGCCGGCGAGAAGGCCGCCCGCGGTGGCATCGATCGTCGCCGGCGCCGCATCGTGCTCGCCGCCGCAGCGGTGCCCGTGCTGGTGGGGCTGTGGATGTCGCGCTTCTACCCGTGGGCCGCGGAGTTCCCGGCGAACGACCTCGGGGCGCGCGTCGCCGACGCCGTCGACCGGTTCATCGACTGGTTCGTCGACACCTTCGGCGACGCCACCGAGTGGTTCAAGAACGTCATCACCGAGGGTCTGCTCAACCCCATGCAGTCGCTGCTGGCCGAGTCGCCGTGGTACGTCTCGGCGGCCGGCATCATCGCCCTCGCCCTCGTGTTCGGCGGCCTGCGGGCGCTTGGTGCCCACGCGTGATCTGCATCTGGGGCATCTGGTTCTTCGACCTCTGGCACGACGCGATGATCACGCTGAACATGACGCTGGTCGGCACCGTCGCTGGTGATGGTGCTGGCGCTGGTCCTCGGCGTGTGGATGGCTCGGCGGAAGTCCGTCGACCTGGCTCCTGCGGCCCTTGCTGGACGCCGGCCAGACGATCCCGCCGTTCGTCTACCTGATCCCGATGCTGGCGCTGTTCGGCCCCACCCGGTTCACCGCGATCGTGGCCGGCGTCATCTACGCCGCGCCCGTCGCCATCAAGCTGGTGGCGGACGGCGTGCAGCGGTGTCTCCGCGACCACCGTCGAGGCGTCCCGGTCGACGGGCGCGACGAAGTGGCAGGAGATCACCAAGGTCCAGCTGCCGATGGCCAAGGGGTCGCTCGTCCTCGCCGCCAACCAGGGGCTGCTCTACATGCTGTCCATGGCCGTCATCGGCGGCATGGTCGGCGCGGGCGCGCTCGGCTACGACGTCGTCCTCGGCTTCTCGCGCTCGGAGGAGTGGGGCAAGGGCGCCGCGGCCGGCATCACGATCGTGCTGATCGGGATCATGGTCGACCGCATCGCCCGTGCGGCGGCGAACAAGGACGCCGGTCACCCACAACCCGACCCAGCGGCCGTGGTGGCGCTCGGCCATGGGATGACCCACCGAGGCTCGGAACACACAGAAGATCGCACACACGCGACAAGGAGACGGAATGCGGAACACGCGGAATGGAATGGATGCGAGGCGCCCGCGCGGTTGCGGCCGTGGCGTGCGTGGCCGTGGTGGCCGCCTGCGGTGGCGGCTCGATCGACGAGCAGACCCAGGCCAACGAGGAACGAGGCCGCGGCGGCCGGAGGCGAGTGCGGCGACCTCAACATGGCCGTCAACCCGTGGGTCGGCTACGAGGCCAGCGCCTACGTGGTCGGGACGGTCGCGCAGGAGAGCCTCGGCTGCACGGTCAACTACAAGGACCTCAAGGAGGACGTGTCCTGGCAGGGCTTCGGCACCGGCGAGGTCGACGTCGTCATCGAGGACTGGGGTCACCCCGACCTCGAGAAGAAGTTCGTGGCGGAGAAGGGCGGCGACGGCAGCGCCACCGACTTCGGCGAGAACGGCAACGTCGGCATCATCGGCTGGTACGTCCCGGGCTGGCTGGCCGAGGAGCACCCGGACATCCTCGACTACAAGAACCTGAACAAGTACGCGTCCGAGTTCGCCACGTCCGAGTCCGGCGGCCAGGGCCAGTTCCTCGGATCGGACCCGTCGTACGTCCAGTTCGACGAGGCGATCATCGACAACCTCGGCCTCGACTTCAAGGTGGTGTTCTCCGGCGGTGAGGCGGCCACGATCACGGCGTTCGAGCAGGCCCAGTCGAACAAGGAGTGGCTGATCGGCTACTTCTGGGAGCCGCAGTACATCCACGCCGAGGTCCCGATGGAGCAGGTCGCGCTGCCGCCGTACGAGGACGGCTGCCAGGACGACCCGGCCAAGGTGGCCTGCGACTACCCGGAGACGCCGCTGAAGAAGTTCGTGTCGACCGAGTGGGCCGAGTCCGACTCGACCGCGGTCGACCTGGTCCAGAACTTCGAGTGGACCAACGACGACCAGAACCAGGTCGCGGCCTACATCACCTCCGACAAGATGTCGCCGGAGGACGCCGCCGCGAAGTGGGTCGAGGAGAACCCGGACAAGGTCGAGGCCTGGCTCGGCTGAGCGAGCGGACCGCGACGACGACCGGGTCGGGGCGGCGTCCTCGCGTCGCCCCGACCCGATGCTCGAGAGGGGAAGGGCAATGACAGACATCAAGACATGCGGGCGGCACCGAAGGGGTTCGGGACGACAGCGGAGCTGCCCGTCGACCGGGTCGTCTTCGGCGTCGCCGCCGCGCTCTCGGTCGCGCTTCGTGCTCGCCGGCGCGATCTGGCCGGAGGCGCTGGCGGAGAACGCCACCGACGGTGCTGACCTGGGTGACCGACGAACTTCGGCTGGCTGTTCGTGCTCACGAGCGCGGGCTTCGTGCTGTTCTCGGCGTACCTCGCGTTCACCCGCTACGGCAACATCAAGCTGGGCCCGGACGACTCGGAGCCCGAGTTCTCGACGTTCTCGTGGGTGTCGATGATGTTCGCCACCGGCATGGGCATCGGGCTGATGTTCTGGGGCGTCGCCGAGCCGCTGACCCACTTCAACGCGCCGCCCGATGGGCGCTGGCCGAACCGGCCACGCCGGAGGCCGCCCAGCTGGCCATGGAGTACTCGTTCTTCCACTGGGGGTTCCACCCGTGGGCGATGTACGCCGTGATCGGCCTGTCGATCGGGTACTTCGCGTACCGCAAGGGCTACGGCAACCTGGTCTCGGCGACCTTCCGGCCGCTGCTGGGCGACCGGGCGACCCAGGGGCCCGGCAAGGCGATCGACGTCATCGCCATCTTCGCCACCCTGTTCGGCTCCGCCACGTCGCTGGGTCTCGGTGCGCTGCAGATCACCGGCGGGATCGACGACATCTTCGGCCGCGGCGGCGGGAGCAAGACCCTGGCCGTCGTCGTGATCGCGGTGCTGACCGGTTGCTTCGTGCTGTCCGCGGTGTCGGGTGTCGAGCGCGGCATCAAGTACCTCTCCAACGCCAACGCCATCGCGGCGGCGCTGCTGGTGCTGTTCCTGTTCGTCGTCGGGCCGACCGTCTTCATCCTCGGCACGTTCACCGAGACGATGGGCGACTACCTGACCCAGCTGCCCGGCCTGAGCTTCGCCACCGGCGTGTTCGGCGGCAGCGACGTGGCTGAATGGATGGACGATCTTCTACTGGGCCTGGTGGATCTCCTGGACGCCCTTCGTGGGCATGTTCATCGCGCGCATCTCCAAGGGTCGGACGATCCGGCAGTTCGTCATCTACGTGATCCTGGTGCCGAGCCTGGTCTCGTTCATCTGGTTCTCGATCCTCGGCGGGTCGGCCCTCGACCTGCAGCTCAACCAGGGGTGGGATCCACCACTGGCCGACGGAGCCGTCGCCCTCGAGGCGTCGCTGTTCGAGACACTGCGTGAGTTCCCGCTCTCGGGGATCACCGTCGCCCTGGCCGTGTTTCTGGTCGCGATCTTCTTCGTCACCGGGGCAGACGCCGCCTCCATCGTGATGGGGATGCTCAGCCAGAACGGCAAGGAGGAGCCGCACCGTTCACTGGTGGTGTTCTGGGGCGTGGCGACCGGGGCGGTCGCGGCCGTCCTGCTGTGGGCAGGCGGGCTCGCGGGGCTGCAGACCCTCGTGATCATCGTGGCCGGGCCGTTCATGCTGATCCTGATCGGCATGTGCTGGTCGCTGCTGCGCTCGTTGCGCCAGGAGACGTTCGAGTCGACGCTGCCCTCGCGAGTGCGCCGGGCGGTTCAGCACGCCGACCGATACCCCGACGGCCCGTAGCGAGACGACTCCCCGCACTCGTCGCTTGACGGGTGCGGGGGGCGCGTCAGAGACTGTCCGCGTTCCTTATAGCGCAATACGTTGCGGGATACGCAACAAGGAGACCACCGCATGACCACGGTTCCCAGCAGCGCCCGCGTCGTCGTCATCGGCGCCGGCATCGTCGGCAACAGCCTCGTCCACCACCTGGCCCGGCTCGGCTGGCGCGACATCGTCCAGATCGACAAGGGACCGCTGCCGAACCCGGGCGGGTCCACCGGACACGCCTCGAACTTCATCTTCCCCGTCGACCACTCCCGGGAGATCACGGACCTGACGCTCGACTCGGTGCGCCAGTACAAGGAGATGGGCGTCTTCACCGAGTCCGGCGGCTTCGAGCTCGCCCGCACCGACGAGCGGATGGAGGAGCTGCGCCGGCGGATGTCGTCGGCGCGGGCCTGGGGGATCGAGGCCGCGCTGGTCGACCCGGCCTTCGTGAAGGACAAGGTGCCCTTCATCGAGACCGACCAGTTCGTCGGGGCGTTCTGGACGCCGAGCGTCGGCGTGGTCGACTCGCTGCGCGCCGGCACGATCATGCGCGAGAGCGCGCTCGAGACCGGTGCGCTGACCGTCGTACCCACCGTCGAGGTGCTCGGCCTCGACACCGAGGAGGACCGAGCCGGTCGGCGGCGGATCACGCCGCGTGCGCACGACGGGCGGCGACATCGAGACCGAGTCAGTGGTCATCGCCTGCGGCGTCTGGAGCCCGAAGATCGGGGACATGGCGGGCATCTCGATCCCGCTCACTCCGGCCGTGCACCAGATGATCAGCGTCGGGCCCTGCCCCCAGCTGGCCGGAGGGCAGCGGCGAGATCAACCATCCGATCATCCGCGACATGGACACGTTCTGCTACGAGCGCCAGCACGGCGCCGACATGGAGGTCGGCTCCTACGCCCACCGCGCCATCCTGCACGAGCCGGAGGACATCCCCTCGATCGACCAGGCCAAGCTGTCGCCGACCGAGATGCCGTTCACGCCGGACGACTTCGACCCGCAGCTGGAGCAGGCCTACGAGCTGATGCCCGAGCTGCTCGGCGCCGAGGGTGCCGAGATGCGCTACGCGATCAACGGCCTGCTGTCGCTGACCTGCGACGGCAACCCGATCCTCGGCGAGAGCGTGGTCGGGGGGCTGTGGACGGCCGCGGCCGTCTGGATCAAGGAGGGCCCAGGCGTCGGCCGCGCGGTGGCGGAGTGGATGACCCACGGTCACTCCGAGATCGACGTCAGCGCCAGCGACATCGCGCGCTTCCACCGGCACCAGATGCGACGCGAGCACACCCGCCTGCGCACGACCGAGTCGTTCATCAAGACCTACGGCATCATCCACCCCGCCGAGCAGTACGAGTCGGACCGTGGGCAGCGGCTCTCCCCGATGCACGAGTCGCAGAAGAAGCTCGGCGCGTTCTTCTACGAGACCGCCGGCTGGGAGCGGCCGCACTGGTACGAGTCCAACGCCCATCTGCTCGCGGAGTACGGCGACGCCGTGATGCCGCGCGAGCACGAGTGGGACGCACGCTGGTGGAGCCCGATCATCAACGCCGAGCACCTGCGGATGCGCGAGGCGGCGGGCGTGATCGACCTGTCGGCGTTCTGCGTCTTCGACATCGAGGGCCCCGGTGCGCTGGAGTCGGTGCAGCGCACGTGTGTCGCGCAGTGCGACGTCGCGGTGGGCAAGGTGATCTACACGCCGGTGCTCGACCCGGCCGGGGGGTTCCGCTCCGACCTGACGGTGATGCGGCTGGGCGAGGACACACTTCCGGGTGGTCACCGGCGGCGCACACGGCATGGCCGACCGGAAGTGGTTCACCGACCACCTGGTGGACGACGGGGTCACGACCCTCACCGACCGCACGGACGAGGTCTGAGCACGATCGGTCTCTGGGGCCCACGCGCCCGCGACATCCTCGCCTCGCTCACCTCCGACGACGTCTCCGACGCCGGCTTCGCGTTCCTCAGCTGCCGGGAGATCCAGGTCAAGGGCACGGCGGTCCTGGCGTCACGCATCTCCTACGTCGGCGAGCTGGGCTGGGAGCTCTACGTCCCGATGGAGTCCGCCGCCGACCTCTGGGAGACGCTGCTCGAGGCGGGCTGCCGCCCACGGCGCCGTTCCCGTCGGGATCGGCGTCTACGGGACCACGGGCCGGATCGAGAAGGGCTATCGCGCCTACGGCTCCGAGCTCGACGGTGAGCGCAGCATCGTCGAGGCCGGCATGCAGCGGCCGAAGGTGAAGGCGGCCGACTTCGTCGGCAAGGAGGCCTACCTGCGGCAGCGCGAGGAAGCGCCGCGCTCGGTGCTGTGCACCATGACGGTCGACGACCACACCTCGGCCAGCGGCGTGAAGCGCTACATGCTGGGCGGGGAGCCGATCCTGACCCGCGACGGCGAGCCGCTGGTCGACGGGCACGGACGGCGGCCCTACGTGACCAGCGCGGGTTCGGCGCCGTCGCTGGGCAAGCACGTGCTCATGGCCTACCTGCCCCCGGAGCAGGCGACGGTCGGCAACCAGCTCGCCGTGTCCTACATGGAGGAGCTGTACCCCGTCACCGTCGGATCGGTGGACGCGACCGGCCTGTTCGACCCGGCCAACGCCAGGATCCGATGACCAACCCACGACGACTTCGGGGGGCAACCGCATGAGCACCAACGTCCTGGTCTGCGTGAAGCGAGTGCCGGACTCCACCAGCGAGGTGGTGCTGACCGACGACGGCCAGTCCGTCGACGGCCGGTACGCCGGGTTCACGATGAGCGCGCACGAGGAGTGCGCGGTCGAGCTGGCGGCGCAGGTCGCCGCCGACGGGGGTGAGGCGACGGTGCTCACCCTGGGTGACGCGGACGCCGTGGAGCAGCTGCGCACGTCGCTCGCGGTCGGCTGCACCGCTGCCACGCACATCGTCGCCGATCCACAGCGCTTCGGCCCGGCTGACGTGGCCCGCGAGATCGCGGGCGTCGTACGCGACCACGAAGCCGCGGGTCGCCCCCATGACCTGATCCTGCTCGGGAACGACGCCGCCGACAGCGGTGACTTCCAGGTCGGCATCAGGCTCGCCTACGAGCTCGGCCGGCCGGTCGTCAACGGCGTCACCCAGGTGTCCGTCGCCGACGGTGTGGTGACGGCTCGCGGCGCCGGGCCCGAGGGACACGAGACCTACCGGGTGCCGCTGCCCGCCGTCGTGACCGTTCTCGAAGGAAGCGTGGAGCCGCGCTACCCCTCCGTCCAGGGCCGGATGAAGGCCAAGAAGGTGCAGGTCGAGCAGCGCACCCCGGCAGCCGACCCGGTCGGGCCCAGCCGCGTGCGCCTGCTGCTGCCTCCGCCCGCGCCCAGCGACGTGCAGATCCTCGGAAAGGGCGCGGACGCCGCGCCCGCCGTGGTCGACGTGCTCGAGCGGCTGGGGGTGCTGTCGCGATGATCCTGGTGCTCGTCGAGACGGACCGCACCGGCGTGGTCGAGGTCTCTCGCGAGACCCTCACGTTCGCCCGCTCCCTGAGCGAGGCGGACGGCGGTGGAGCCGTGGACGCCGTGACGGTCGGCGAGGTGCCGGACACGACGCGCGACCAGCTCGCGGCGTACGGCGTCCGCACCGTCTACCGGGCCGCGGGCGAGGCGTTCGCGACGTTCGCCGGGGCCGCCTGGGCCGCCGCCGTGCAGGAGGCTCGTCGGCGCGCCGGATCGACATTCGTGGTCGCCGCCGGCACCCCGCGCGGCGGCGAGGTCCTCGCCCACGTGGCGGCGCGCGAGGGCGTGCCGATGGCGGCCAACGTGCTGTCGTTCAACGCGGTCGAGCCGCTGGTGGTCACCCGCCAGGTGGTCGGAGGTGCCGCCCTGGAGGAGATGCGCCTCGACCGGCATCCGTCCGTGCTCACCGTCGCCGGCCATGCCGTCGAGCCACGACCCGCGCCCACCCCGGGTGCCGCGGAGGTGGTCGACTGCACCCCTGAGGTCTCCGAGGCGGACCTCGTGGCGCGGGTGGTCTCCACGGACGAGCCCGAGCCGGACCTTTCCGGGGGGCTGCGCTCCGCCCGGGTGGTGGTCGGCGCCGGGCGCGGGGCGGGCAGTGCCGAAGGCTTCGGGGACCTGCTCGAGCTGACCGAGCTCCTCGGGGGCGCGCTGGGAGTGTCCCGGGTGGTGACGAGCCTGGGTTGGCGGCCGCATCACGAACAGGTGGGGCAGACCGGCAGCCGGATCGCGCCGGAGCTGTACATCCCGTGCGGGATCAGCGGTGCGATCCAGCACTGGGCCGGCTGCGCATCGGCCAAGCACATCCTGGCGATCAACACCGACGCCGATGCGCCGATGGTCACGAAGGCGACGTACGCCGTGATCGGGGACCTCCACGAGGTCGTTCCCGCGGTCAACGCCGAGATCCGACGCCGCGCGGCCGGGTGACGCGTCACCAGCACCACCCGGTTTGGCGATTCTGATAAAGATGCTTTACTCTGATTAAGTGATTGGTCCCGACAAGCTCGACCACCCGGCATGTTGACCGAGCGCGAGCGGCAGATCGTCGACCTGCTCCGTCGTGACCCGCTCATGGGGTCCGAGGCGCTGGCCGCGGCGCTCGGCACCACCCGGACCTCGGTCAACGTGCACCTGTCCAACCTCGGCAAGAAGGGCGTGATCCTCGGCCGCGGCTACGTGCTCGCCGAGCGACCCGGCGCGGTCGTCATCGGCGGCGCCAACATGGACCTCAAGGCCCGCAGCAAGGCCCGCGCGACGCACCACACCAGCAACCCCGGGCACGGCTCGATGGCCCCGGGCGGAGTGGGCCGCAACATCGCCGAGAACCTCGCCCGGCTCGGGGACCGCGTACACCTGGTCAGCGTCGTCGGCCGGGACCGGCTGGGTGACAACCTGCTCGACCACACCGCTGCGGCCGGCGTACGCGTCGAGCACGTGGCGCGGACCGACCGGCCGACCGGCACCTACACCGCGGTCCTCGACACCGATGGCGAGCTCATCGTCGCGATCGCCGACATGGACGCGACCACCGAGCTCGGAGTACGGCAGCTCCACGCGGCACGTGACGTCATCGCGACGGCCGGCGTGCTCGTCATCGACGGCAACCTCGGGCGCGAGGCCGTCGACTACGCGCTGGACCTGGCCGAGGGGGTGCGCACCGTCTTCGAGCCGGTCAGCGTGCCCAAGGCGGCCGGGCTCCGGGAGGCCCTCGACGCCAGGGTGTACGCCGTCACCCCCAACCGCGACGAGCTGGCCGCGCTGACCGACCTGCCGACGCGCACCGACCGGCAGGTCCGCACGGCGGCCCGCTCCCTGCACGACCGCGGGGTCGAGCTCGTCTGGATCCGGCTCGGCGAGCGGGGATCCGTGCTGAGCACGACCGACGGTGCCGTGGAGATCCCGGCCGTGCCGACCAACGTCCAGGACGTCACCGGCGCCGGGGACTCGATGCTGGCCGCGTTCTGCCACGTGCTCCTCGAGGGCGGCTCGCCCGAAGCGGCCGCCCGGTTCGGGCATGCCGCGGCAGCCCTGACCATCGACAGCCCGCACACCGTGCGGCCCGATCTCACCCCGCGGCTGGTCCAGGCCGCACTCGACCAGGAGGACCCCACATGAACACGCCCCACCCCGACCTCGAGCTCACCGACGAGGTGGCGCAGGCGATCGCGGACGGAGCCCCCGTGGTTGCGTTGGAGAGCACGATCATCAGCCACGGCATGCCCTACCCGCAGAACGTCGAGATGGCGACCGAGGTCGAGAGGATCATCCGCGACGGCGGTGCGGTCCCGGCCACGATCGCGGTGCTCGACGGTCGCCCGCGCGTCGGCCTGGACCAGGACGCCCTCGAGCTCCTCGCAACGAGCCCCGACGTGGCCAAGGTCAGCGTCCGCGACCTGCCCTACGTCGTCGCGCAGCGCAGGCACGGGGCCACGACGGTCGCGTCGACGATGCGGCTGGCCGCCCTGGCCGGCATCTCGGTCTTCGTCACCGGTGGCCTCGGCGGCGTCCACCGGGGAGCGGAGCAGACCTACGACGTCAGCGCCGACGTGACCGAGCTGTCCTTGACCAACGTGGCGGTCGTCTCCGCGGGCGTGAAGTCGATCCTCGACATCGGGCTCACGCTGGAGGCCCTCGAGACGCTGGGGGTGCCGGTGGTGGCGAACGGCACCGGGGAGTTCCCGGCGTTCTTCTCGCGCAGCAGCGGCCACCAGGCCCCGATGCGGCTCGACACCCCGGCCGAGTTCGCGGCCCTGATGGCGGCCAAGTGGCGGCTGGGCCTCTCGGGTGGAGTCGCGATCGTCAACCCCATCCCGGTCGAGGACGAGATCCCGGCCGAGGAGATCGGCGGCATCATCGAGCAGGCGCTGGCGGAGATGGACGAGAAGGGCATCCATGGCAAGGAGGCCACGCCGTTCCTGCTCGGGCGGATCGTCGAGATCACCCGGGGCGCCAGCCTCACGGCCAACATCGCCCTGGTGAACAACAACGCCCGGCTCGGCGCCCAGGTGGCCCGCGAGTACGCCGCCCTCTGACGCGCGCCGGCGCCCCGGACGGAGCGGCGGTGCTCGGACTCGCCTGGTCCACGGGTTCCTTTGACGCAGTTTTCACGAAACGTGTCGATACTGCACTAGGGGGAGAAGTCGGGGTTGCCTGACGTGCGCGTCCCTGAGGTCTCGTGGAAGCGCTGCGTGGTCGTGCTTTCCGGCCACTCGACCGGAGGGGAGGTGAGGCGGTGACGCAGGTCGTGCAACCGTCGCGTTCCCACCTCGTGCTCGCGGACGCACGCGGGTCGCGGCTCTCCCAGCACCAGCGGGACTGGACGACCTGGCGACTGGTCGTCGGCAGTCTGGTCGCGCTGTGCCTGATGGTGGGCTTCGGCCTCGTGGTGGGCGCCCGCCTGGCCGAACGACAGGCACTGGTCGACGCCCGCAGGTTCACCGAGATGCTGGCCGACACGTTCGTCGACCCCGAGATGGCGCAGAAGCTGCTCCAGCACGACCAGGCCGCCCGGAACCAGCTCGACGTGGTGGTGCGCGACCACCTGCTCGGCAACACGGAAGTACTGAGGATCAAGGTCTGGTCGCCGGCCGGTGAGGTGCTGTACAGCACCGACCTGACCGAGGTCAGCCAGTTCTACCCGCTGTCGGACCACAAGCGGACCGCCCTGACGACCAACACGGCGGTCGAGGAGGTCAGTGACCTCAGCGACAGCGAGAGCCGGCGCGAGCGGACCTTCGGTTCCCAGCTCATCGAGGTGTACGACCCGGTGCCGAGCGAGAGCGGCGGGCGGGTCCTCTTCGAGGCGTACCTCAGCTACGACCGGGTGATCGAGCAGCGAGAGGCCGTGCTGGGCACCCTGGTCGGGCTCGCGCTGGTCGGCTTCGTCGCCCTGGCTGCGGTGCAGCTCGCAATCGGGCTGATGAACGTGCGTTGGCTCCGGCGACGGCAGCGGCACGTCGACGAGCACGGCCGCGCCTCGGCCGAGCGGGACCGGCGGCTGCTGGCCCGCAACCTGCACGACGGACCTGTCCAGGACCTGGTCGGCACCGCCTACGTCGTGGACGGCGCCCGGTCGGCGATCCGTGACGGCGACGTGGGGAGAGCCGAGAACCTCCTGGGTGCCGCGTCCGCGTCCCTGCGGGAGAGCGTGCAGGGCCTGCGGGCCGGCATCGTCGAGCTGCACCCGCGCTCGATCCACCAGGTGGGCTTCGCCCAGGCGGTCGACGACCTCGCCCAGCCGCTGCGCACCCGCGGCGTGACCGTCGCGGTCGAGATCCTCCCCTCGCCCGAGCTCGACCGCGACCTCGACGCAGCGATGGTCGAGATCGCCCACCTCTGCGTCAAGGAGCTGCTGCGCAACGTCCTGCGGCACGCCGAGGCGAGCCACGTCGACGTCAGGATCGAACGCGGTGCGGAGTCCCTGACGATCCAGGTGCGCGACGACGGGCGGGGGATGGACACGTCGGCGGCCGGCTCGGAGCAGGGCCACCTGGGCCTGGAGGCGCTGGCCGACATCGCCACCGAGCATCGCGGAGCGGTCGAGGTGTGGACAGCGCCCGGTGCCGGCACCGAGGTGCGAGTGGAGCTGGCGTTGTGACCACCACCCAGTCCGGGACCTCCACGCGCGTGCTCCTCGTCGACGACCACCCCACGGTGCTCTTGGGCCTTCGCTCCGTGCTGTCGGCCGCCGCGAACATCGACGTGATCGATGCCGTCACCAGCGGCGACGAGTGCCTGCGCGTCCTCCAGCACCACACCCCCGACGTGGTCGTGCTCGACCTGGGAATGCCAGGTCGCGGAGGCCTGGAGACGCTGCGCCTGATTCTCGAGGCGGCGCCGAGGACCGCCGTGCTGGTGCTCACCGCGAGCGCCGACGCCCGGGACGTCACCGAGGCGATCTCCCTCGGCGCCGCCGGCTACCTGCTGAAGGACACCGACGCGGACCACCTGGTCGCGGGCATTCGGGCCGCCAGCAGGGGGGACGCGCCGCTGGACCCGCGGATCGCTCGGTACCTGATCCGCAACACCGAGTCCACGCCGCCCAAGGTCGTGCTCACCCGGCGAGAGCACGACGTGATGATGCTGCTGCGGGAAGGGCTGAGCAACAGGCTGATCGCCGAGCGGCTCGGGATCCAGGAGAAGACGGTCAAGGCGTACCTCAGCAACCTCTACGCCAACATCGGCGTCTCTGAGCGGACCAGCGCCGCCATCTGGGCCAGCCAGAACCTCGACGACGTCGTCGTACGCCGATAGCCCGCACCGACGGGGGCACGGTCGTGCCGACCCGCTACCGGAGCACCCGGGTCCGTCGCGCGCGATCGCGCTGCCCGAACCACCACGCGGCCAGCGCGCCGCCGACCGCACCGAACAGGTGGCCCTGCCAGGACACGCCCGGCGTGCCGGGGAGGACGCCAACGAGCAGCCCGCCGTACAGGAACAGGAGAGCGAGCCCGACCAGGATCTGCCCGACCGACCTGGAGAACAGCCCGCGAAGCAGCAGGTACACCAGCCAGCCGAAGGCCAGGACGGAGGCGCCGATGTGCACGGTGTTCTCGGGTCCGGTGAGCCAGACGCCGACGCCGCCGACCACCCACACGACCGCGGTCACGGCGACCCAGCGGGCCAGGCCGCTCAGCAGGATGAGGAAGCCGAGCACCAGCACCGGGACCGTGTTGGCGGCCAGGTGTGCCCATCCTCCGTGCAGCAGCGGAGCGAAGAGGATCCCGTCGAGCCCGTCGGTCTCCCGGGGCTGCACGCCGGCGCTGTCGAGCCGGTTGCCGACCACCGTGTCGACCGCCTCCACGGCGTAGAGGAGCCCGACGAAGACGGCGATGACCAGCACCGCGTCCCAGACGCGGGAGCCGCCCGTCTGACGGGGCTCGGCGAGGTCGGTCACCTCTCCCACGGTAGTGGTGGTCTCCCAGGAGATGCGCCCGAGCGGCCTCGGGATCTTTACCGGTTCCAGAGAGTGCACCATACTGCGGAGGGTGCCCAAGGACTCCGAGCTCGCAGGCATGCTGCGGGGCGCGTCACTGCGGGTCACCCGTCCGCGGGTCGCGGTCCTGACCGCGGTCCGCGACCAGCCGCATGCCGACACCGACACGATCATCGGCCTCGTGCGCGCCGATCTGGGGGAGGTGTCCCACCAGGCGGTGTACGACGTGCTGCGGGTGCTGAGCGACGTCGGTCTGCTCAGGCGCATCCAGCCGCCGGGCTCGGTGGCGCGCTACGAGGCCCGGGTCGGCGACAACCACCACCACGTGGTGTGCCGGTCCTGCGGGGCGATCGCCGACGTCGACTGCGCGGTCGGCGCCGCACCCTGCCTCACCGCCTCCGACGACCACGGCTACACGATCGACGAGGCGGAGGTCGTCTACCGGGGCCGGTGCCCCGCATGCGTCGCCGCGGCGACCTGACCCACCAGACCATCCGAACATCAGCGACACGAAGGAGCGACCGACGTGACCGAGCACGGCAGCGAGAGCGAGAACCCGGCCATCCCCACCCCGACTCCGACCGCGAGTCGTCCGCACACCAACCAGGACTGGTGGCCCAACCAGCTGAACCTGCAGGTGCTGCACCAGCACTCGGAGCGGTCCAACCCGATGGGCGTGGGTCTACCGCTACGCCGACCAGTTCGAGGGCCTCGACGTCGAGGCGCTCAAGCGCGACGTCTTCGAGCTGATGACGACGTCGCAGGACTGGTGGCCGGCCGACTACGGGCACTACGGACCACTCTTCATCCGGATGAGCTGGCACTCCGCCGGCACCTACCGCATCGAGGACGGCCGCGGCGGCGGCGCCGACGGCTCCCAGCGGTTCGCGCCCCTGAACAGCTGGCCCGACAACGCCAACCTCGACAAGGCGCGTCGGCTGCTGTGGCCGATCAAGCAGAAGTACGGCCAGAAGATCTCCTGGGCCGACCTCCTGGTGTTCGCCGGCAACTGCGCCCTCGAGTCGATGGGCTTCAAGACCTTCGGCTTCGGTTTCGGGCGCGAGGACGTCTGGGAGCCGGAGGAGATCTTCTGGGGCCCCGAGGACGCCTGGCTCGGGGACGAGCGCTACAGCGGTGACCGCGAGCTGTCCGGCCCGCTGGGCGCGGTCCAGATGGGCCTGATCTACGTCAACCCGGAGGGCCCCAACGGGAAGCCGGACCCGGTGGCCGCCGCCCGCGACATCCGCGAGACCTTCCGTCGGATGGCGATGAACGACGAGGAGACCGTGGCCCTCATCGCCGGCGGTCACACGTTCGGCAAGACCCACGGTGCGGTCTCGCCCGAGTACGTCGGACCGGAGCCGGAGGCCGCGCCCGCTGGAGGAGCAGGGGCTCGGCTGGAAGAACTCCTACGGCAGCGGCAAGGGCAAGGACACGATCACCAGCGGCCTCGAGGGCGCCTGGACCCCGACCCCGATCACGTGGGACAACAGCTTCTTCGAGACCCTCTTCGGCTTCGAGTGGGAGCTCGCCGAGAGCCCTGCCGGCGCCAAGCAGTGGAAGCCCAAGGACGGCGCCGCGGCCGACGCCGTACCCGACGCGCACGACCCGTCGGTCAGGCACGCACCGATGATGGCCACGACCGACCTGGCGCTGCGGCAGGACCCGGCGTACGAGAAGATCTCGCGCCGCTTCATGGAGAACCCCGACGAGTTCGCGGAGGCGTTCGCCAAGGCCTGGTACAAGCTGCTGCACCGCGACATGGGCCCCGTCTCGCGCTTCCTCGGCCCGTGGGTGCCCGAGCCGCAGCTCTGGCAGGACCCCGTCCCGGCGGTCGACCACGAGCTGGTCGGGGACGACGACATCGCCGCCCTCAAGGGCAAGCTCCTCGACTCCGGGCTGACCGTCTCGCAGCTGGTCAGCACCGCCTGGGCGTCGGCCGCCTCGCTTCCGCGGCACCGACAAGCGCGGGGGCGCCAACGGTGCTCGCATCCGCCTCGAGCCGCAGCGGAGCTGGGAGGTGAACCAACCGGCCGAGCTCGCGCAGGTGCTGCAGACCCTCGAGCGGGTGCAGCAGGAGTTCAACGACGCGCAGCAGGGCGGCAAGAAGGTCTCCCTCGCCGACCTGATCGTGCTGGGGGGCTGCGCGGCTGTCGAGCGGGCTGCGAAGAACGCCGGTTTCGACATCGCCGTCCCGTTCGCCCCGGGGCGAACCGACGCCTCGCAGGAGCAGACCGATGTCGACTCCTTCTCGGTGCTCGAGCCGCGGGCGGACGGTTTCCGCAACTACCTCAGGGCGGGGGAGAAGCTGTCTCCCGAGACGCTGCTGCTGGACCGGGCGAACCTGTTGAGCCTCACCGCGCCCGAGATGTCGGTGCTGGTCGGCGGCCTCCGTGCCCTGGGTGCCAACACCGGGCAGACCCGGCACGGCGTCTTCTCCGACCGGCGCGAGACCTTGAGCAACGACTTCTTCGCCGGCCTGCTCGACATGGGCACGGAGTGGAAGGCGTCCGCGTCGACCGAGAACGTCTTCGAGGGCCGGGACCGTGCCACCGGCGAGGTCCGGTGGACCGCCACGGCCGTCGACCTCGTCTTCGGCGCCAACTCGCAGCTGCGGGCCATCGCCGAGGTGTACGGCGCGGACGACGCGGGCGAGAAGTTCGTCCGCGACTTCGTGGCTGCCTGGGACAAGGTCATGAACCTGGACCGGTTCGACCTGGGCTGACCGCCCACGCGTGGTCCGGTCGCTCCGCTCCGAGGAGCCACCGATGCGGCCGGTCCCGGCTTCCACCGGGGCCGGCCGTTTCGCTGTCCGGTCCTGCCGGGTGCGACCGGTCCGAAGCCGGAATCGTGCTGTGGCGCTGCGCCGGGTATCATCGAGCCCGCACTGACTTGTCGGCCCTGCTTCTCTCTCGAAGGTCTCTTCTCGCCGGGCCGGCAGCCTCCGGCCGACGCCGGATCGCTCCGTCAGGGCCATGCGGTGGGGACGAGCGTCAGTCGGCCGTGAGGGATGGACCTGATCGGGTCCCAGCCGAGCCGCTCGCAGCGACATGGTGGACGGAGCGTAGTGACGGGCCGGGCGTTCGCGTCCGGCGACACGTGAACGCAGAAGGAGACTCGGTTGGCACAGCGCCGACGTCGGTCCCGGGACACCCGGCCGGCCCAGCCCGCGCAACGCCGCGCGCGGGACAACGACGGGATCCTGCCGGTCCTGGCCAAGGCGGTCCGCGAGATCGAGACCCGCCTCCAGCGCGGTCACGTCGAGCGGACGAGGTTTCACGTCGTAGCGCTGCTGGTGCGCGAGGAGCGCGCCCGGGTGAAAGCAGACCAGACGCTGACCGAGGCGAAGCGCGAGGCGCAGCTCAAGCGGCTCGACGGCATCGCGACGATCCTCGCGCAGACCGCCGCGCGCGAGCCCTCGCTGTTCAACCTCCTCGCCGAGGGCGTCGAGGTCAGCGACTCTGCCCGGCGGCTCAAGCGCGAGATGCAGGTCGCCGGCGGCCTGGAGCCCGACCCGGTCGCCGAGCCGGCTCGCCCGGCAGCCACTCTCGCGCCCAGCGAGCGCCAGGTCGTCCCGCAGTCCGTGATCGCCGCCCAGCTGGCCAACCCGTTCCTCGCCCCCGACTTCTCCGCCGCTCCGCAGCGACGTCCCCAGGCGGGACGCCTGACCGGCTGGGAGCTGATCGAGCCGCTGCTGCGCTCCTTCGAGGACGCCACCGGCGGGCCGTCCTGCATGGATCTTCCCGAGTCGGGGCCGCCGGTGCGGCTGCCCTCGGGGCTCGAGCTGATGCCGCACCAGGCGCGCCTGCTGGCCGCGGCGGGCACCGGGCACCGGACGTTCCTGCTGGCCGACGAGCCCGGCCTGGGCAAGACCGCCCAGGCGCTGCTGGCCGCGCAGGCGGCTAACGCCTATCCGTTGCTCTGTGTCGTGCCGAGCGTGGTCAAGACCAACTGGGCCCGAGAGGCCGCACAGTGGACCCCGTCGCGCAGCGTCACGGTGATCCACGGCAGTGGCGAGTCGATCGACGGGTTCGCCGACATCGTGGTCGTCAACTACGAGGTCCTGGACCGTCACGTCGGATGGATCGGCGTGCACGGCTTCCGGGGGATGATCGTCGACGAGGCGCACTTCATCAAGAACAAGAAGTCCCAGCGCTCCCAGCACGTCCTCGAGGTCGCGGACCGGATCCGGCAACGGGTCGCCCGCCCGCTGATGATGGCGCTCACCGGCACCCCGCTGATCAACGACATCGAGGACTTCCGGGCCATCTGGCAGTTCCTCGGCTGGATCGACGCGACCAAGCCCGGACCGGCGCTGATGGCCGAGCTGGAGGACACCGGCCTGACCCCGCTCGACCGCGGGTTCCTCCCCGCGGCCCGCCAGGCGGTCATCGACCTCGGCATCGTCCGGCGCCGCAAGCACGACGTGGCCAGCGAGATCCCGGCCCGCCGGATCGCCGACCTTCCCGTGGAGCTGGACTCCGCCGCCGCGCGGTCGATCCGGGAGGCGGAGCGCGAGCTCGCGCTGCGGCTCCTCCAGCGGTACGACGCGGCCGTCGCGGCTCGCGCGGAGCGCTCCGGCACCACCGTCGAGGGCATCGACGACGAGCTGGTGCGCCGGGTCGCCGGTTGGGAGCTCTCGGACGCCGCCAAGTCGTCGTCGACGGAGAACGTGTTCGCGATGGTCCGACGGATCGGCCGGGCGAAGGCGACGCTGGCCGCCGACTACGCCGCCCAGCTGGCCCGAAGCGCCGGCAAGGTCGTGTTCTTCGCCAAGCACATCGAGGTGATGGACGCGGCCTCGGAGCTGTTCGAGTCGCGTGGCATCCGCTACGCATCGGTGCGTGGCGACCAGGCTCCGACGGTGCGGCAGCGCAACATCGACGCGTTCGTCAACGACCCCGAGGTGGCGGTCGTCGTCTGCTCACTCACCGCCGCCGGCGTCGGGCTGAACCTCCAGGTGTCCAGCAACGTCGTGCTCGCCGAGCTCTCCTGGACGCACGCGGAGCAGACCCAGGCCATCGACCGGGTCCACCGCATCGGCCAGGCCGACCCGGTGACGGCGTGGCGGATCATCGCCGCCCAGACGATCGACGCCAAGATCGCCGAGCTCATCGACGCCAAGGCGTCGCTGGCCGCCACCGCACTCGACGGCTCCGGCGAGGAGGTCGGGTCCACCGCCGACATCCAGCTCGAGGCCCTGGTGGCGATGCTGACGGAGGCCCTCACCGACCGGCAGGGCTGACCGGAACTTCTCCCGGCCCGGTGTCGATCCGGGGCTTCACCGTTCGACCTACTGGTGAGAGGGTCCGAACGAGACCCGGACACATCAGGGAGACAACCGTGAAGTACATGCTGATCATGCGTGCGAACGACGAGGCCCTCGAGTCCTTCGAGAACGTCGACTTCGAGAAGATCATGGAGGAGATGGGCCGCTACAACGACCAGATGGTCTCCGCGGGGGTGCTGGTCGCGGCGGAGGGTCTCGATGACGCCGCCGACGGCGTGGTCGTGGACTTCTCCGCGGAGCCCCCGGTCGTCACCGACGGGCCCTACGGCGAGACCAAGGAGCTGTTCGGCGGATTCTGGATCCTCGACGTCGCGTCCAAGGAGGAGGCTGTCGAGTGGGCCAAGCGGGCCCCGATGACCGGCCCCGGGCTGAAGACGGAGATCCGCCGGGTCACCCGCATCGACGAGTTCCCGCAGGACAACGAGTGGATCCAGAAGGAGCGGGCGTGGCGCGAGGCGACCGGGCAGCTGTGAGCCCGGCCGGCTCCGGCCGCCAGGCCGTCGAGGCGGTGTGGCGGATCGAGTCCGCACGGATCGTCGGGACCTTGGCGCGCTACACCGGTGACTTCGCCCTGGCCGAGGATCTCGCCCAGGAGGCGCTGGCGGAGGCGCTGGTCGCCTGGCCACGCGACGGCGTACCGACGCATCCGGCCGGCTGGCTGCTCACGGTCGGACGTCGACGCGCCGTCGACGCCTTCCGACGGCGGTCCGCCCTCGACGAGAGGTACGCCGCCCTCGCCCGCGACCTGGGTGAGGGCGGCGTCGCGTCGGGCGCCACCGGCGGCACCGCGACGACGTCGGCACCCGACGACGTGCTGTGGGACCCGGACCGGATCGACGACGACGTGCTGGCGCTGATGTTCGTCGCCTGTCATCCGGTCGTCTCGCGGGAGGCCAGGGTGGCGCTCACGCTCCGGGTGCTGGTCGGACTGAGCAGCGACGAGATCGCCCGGGCGTTCCTGGTGCCGACCGCCACCGTGCAGGCGAGGATCACCCGAGCCAAGAAGACGCTCGCGGCCGCGCAGGTGCCGTTCGCCGTCCCCTCCCCGGAGGAGCGCCGTGAACGTCTGGGCTCGGTGCTGAGCGTGATCTACCTCGTCTTCACGGAGGGGTCGGCCGCCACGTCCGGCTCCGAGTGGATCCGGACCGACCTGGCCCGAGAGGCGGTGCGGCTCGCCCGTGTGCTCGCTCGACTGGTGCCTGACGAGCCCGAAACCCTCGGCCTGCTCGCGCTGCTCGAGCTCACCTCCGCCCGGTTCCCCGCGCGCGTGGGGGAGCGCGGTGAGCCGGTGCTGCTGGAGCAGCAGGACCGCCGCGTGTGGGATCGGTCAGCGATCCGACGAGGCCGTGCGGCCCTCGCCCAGGCCGGCAAGGTCGGCCGCGGCCTCGGCGCGTACGGCGTACAGGCCGCGATCGCCGAATGTCACGCCGTCGCGCCCTCCGTCGACGAGACCGACTGGGAGCGCATCGTGCTGCTCTACGAGGCGCTCGGCCGGCTGACGCCGTCGCCGGTCGTCGAGCTCAACCGCGCGGTCGCGATCTCGGTGGCGCAGGGGCCGGCCGCGGCCCTGCCCATCGTCGACGACCTGGTGGCGGCGGGAAACCTGTCTGGCTCGCACCTGCTGCCGAGCGTCCGTGGCGAGCTGCTCACCCGGCTCGGACGGGCGGAGGAGGCCCGGCGGGAGCTGGAGCTCGCGGTCCGGCTCTGTGGGAACGAGCGAGAGCGGGACCTGCTTCGTGGCAAGCTCGCCGCCCTGGACCGGGCATCCCGGTCCGGGTGAGGCGGACGACTCGGCATGGTCCGGACCTGACCCGGGTACGGGGGATCCGACCTCGAGCACGGGAGGACCCATGACCACGCCCACCCCCGGCGAGGGCGAGACCTCGCGCGACCCGCAGAGCGAGACCGTGGCGGCGCCGCACTCCGACCCGGACCCGCCGCGACGGACGAAGACCGCGGCGGTCTCGGGTGGTCTGCTGCTGGCGATGTGGCTGGTGCTGGGAGTCGCGCTCGTGGCGCTGGCGGTCAGCCTGCTCGTGTGAGACCCGCGCTCGTCCACGTGCGGTGGGCCCGATCGGCAGCGCTCCGCCGATTCCCAGGGAGGCCCGCTCAGAAGACGAGCAAGCCGATGACGAGCATGACGGCCAGGGCCGCGAGGATCAGGATCGGGATGCGCATGATCACGAGCCCGACCTTCTTGTCCGAGTCATTGTTGGACGACATGACTTCTCGTACCCCGCGACGGGGTGTTCAAGCCGGTCACTCCGCTGGAAGCTCACCCGCGGCGTCGTCGCCCTGTGCACCGCCCTCGGCGGTCTCCGGTGGACCCTCGGTCCGGGTCTCCTCCTCGGGGAGCGCGGACATGATCGCGACGATCTCCTGGCGGTCCCGCTGCGACGGGAACCCCCAACCCGGCTCGTAGCCGTAGACCTCGTCGAGCAGCCGTCCCGCACCCTGAGCCTCGAGGATCTCCACGGCGTCCGGCCCGATGAGGGCGGGGTGCTCGACCCCGCAGGTCTCGGAGACCTTGAGCAGGTCACGCCGCAGCGTCTTGACGTAGTTGGTGACCCGCTCCGCCTTCGACAGCGGGTCCAGGCCGTGCGCCAGCCAGGGGTTCTGGGTGGCGACACCGGTGGGGCACTCGCCGGTGTGGCACTTCTGGGCCTGGATGCAGCCCACCGCCAGCATCGCCTCGCGTGCCACGTTGACCATGTCTGCGCCGAGGGCGAACGCCACGACCGCGTTGTCGGGCAGCCCGAGCTTGCCGGCGCCGATGAAGGTGACGTCCTCGTGGAGGCCGCGACGAGCGAACTCGGCGTAGACGCGGGAGAAGCCGAGGCGGAAGGGGAGCGAGACGGCGTCGGTGAAGATCAGTGGTGACGCGCCGGTTCCGCCTTCGCCGCCGTCGATCGACACGAAGTCGACGCCGCGGTCCCCTCGCGACATCGCCTCGGCGAGGTCGCGCCAGAAGGCGAGGTCGCCGACCGCCGACTTGATACCCACGGGGAGGCCGGTCTCCTCGGCGAGCAGCTCCACGAAGTCGAGCATCGAGTCGACGTCCTCGAACTCCGAGTGCCGTGACGGGCTCAGGCAGTCGACCCCCTCGGGCACCCCGCGGGTGCGGGCGATCTCCGCCGAGACCTTCGCCGCCGGCAGCACGCCGCCCAGGCCGGGCTTGGCGCCCTGGCTGAGCTTGATCTCGAGGGCCCGGATCGGCGTGCGCTCGACCAGCTCCCTGAGCCGCGCGAGGCTGAACCGGCCGTCCTCGTCACGACAGCCGAAGTACGCCGTACCGATCTGGAAGACGAGGTCGGCACCGTTGCGGTGGAAGCGGGAGACCGCGCCCTCGCCGGTGTTGTGCAGGCAGCCCGCCGCGGCGGCGCCTCGGTTGATCGCCTCGATGGCGTTGCCGGACAGCGACCCGTAGCTCATGCCCGACACGTTGACCACCGACTCGGGCCGGAAGGCATGGCGGCGTCCACGCGGACCGCCCAGGACCTTGGCGGAGGGGAGCCGCGCGTCCTGCCCGACCGCGCCGTGCGTGGGGTAGGCGCGCCCGAACGTGCGGTGATGGACGATCACGTTGCCGTCGGTGTGCTCGAAGTCGTTGTCGGAGCCGAACCCGAAGTAGTTGTTCTGCAGCTTGGCCGAGGCGTAGACCCAGCGCCGCTGGTCCCGGCTGAAGGGTCGTTCCTCGTCGTTGCCGGCCACGATGTACTGGCGGAGCTCGGGCCCGACCGCCTCCAGCAGGAACCGCGCGTGCCCCAGCACCGGGAAGTTGCGCAGGATCGCGTGCCGTCGTTGCACGAGGTCGTGAGCGGCAACTGCTGCGAGCGCCGCCGCCGGGGCGGCCGTCCAGAGCTTTCTCATGGTGCACGCGTACCCGCAACGGGCGGCCCCGAAGCCCGCATGCCCAAGTCCACCAACATGGCGCCCCGGTAAGCCGGGTGACCTTGGGGCATCGGGCCCGCCGTTACTCCGGGTCGTTGCCTCCGCCGGGAACGTCCTCCGGGTCGGGAGCCTGCTCGCGGTTGCGCTGCTCCTCGGGGTCCCGGTCGATCTGTCCGCGCACGTCGGTGTTGGCGAGGGACTCCTCGTCCACGACGTCCGGGTCGATGGGCTCGTCGGTGGGATGCGTCATGCCTGCGACGTACCCAGGCCGTCCGTGCGGAAACGCCGCCCGTCCCCGGGTGATCGAGCCGTCCCCGGGTGATCGAGCTTGTCGAGATCACTCTTCCGGGGTCGCCGAGCCTGCGGGGCCGGCCCTGTCGGCGTGCCGAGCGCTACGGCAGCGGGTGCTTGACCCAGTCGACGATCATCGCCCCGATGAGGGTCGCGCTCAGGAGGACACCGAGAATGAGGCCGGTCATGAGCTGCCCGTACCCATTGGGCTCTCCTTGATGCGCGATCAGGCGCGGGAGGGGTGATCTCGACAGGCTCGATCACCCGGTGGAGGGCTCGATCACCCGGGTGGAGGGCTCGATCACCCGGTGGAGGGTGATCAGGGCTGGAAGACGACCTTGATGGTGCCGTCGGCCTTCTTCTGGAACTGCGCGTAGGCCTCCGCGGCGTCGCTCAGCGGGACGCGGTGGGTCGCGAACTCCTCCGTGCCGAGCGGGTCGGCATCGTCGGTCAGCAACGGCAGGATGTCGTCGACCCACTTCTTCACGTTGGCCTGCCCCATCCGCACCTGGATCTGCTTGTCGAACAGCGTGAGCATCGGCATCGGGTCCGCCTGTCCGCCGTAGACACCGATGATGGAGAGCGTGCCGCCGCGGCGGACGGCGTCGATCGAGGCGTAGAGCGCGGCCAGCCGGTCGACTCCGGCCTTCTGCATCATCGGCCGCGCGAGGGCCTTGGGGAGGAAGCCGACCAGCGTCTGCATCGCGGCCGCCGCCGGAGAGCCGTGAGCCTCCATCCCGACCGCGTCGATGACCGAGTCCGCGCCGCGGCCACCGGTGAGCTCCCGCACCGCGTCCCCGATGTCGTCCACGCCCCTGAGGTCGATGACCTCGGCGCCCCGAGCCCGCACCCGCTCGAGCCGCTCGGGGACCAGGTCGACGCCGATGACACGGTGCCCGCGGTGCATGGCGACCCGGGCCGACATGTCGCCGATCGGGCCGAGCCCCATGACCAGCAGCGTGCCGCCGTCCGGTACGGCGGCGTACTCGACGGCCTGCCAGGCGGTCGGCAGTACGTCGGAGAGGAACAGGAAGCGGTCGTCGACCGGGCCCTCCGGGACCTTGATGGGCATGAAGTCGGCGAACGGCACGCGCAGGTACTCCGCCTGACCACCGGGGATCTGGCCGTACAGCTTGCTGTACCCGAAGAAGCCGGCGCCGGTGCCGTACTCGTGGTTCTGCGTCGTCTCGCACTGGCTGAACAGCTGCTGGTCGCACATCCAGCAGTGCCCGCACGAGACGTTGAACGGGAGCACCACGCGGTCGCCGGGCTTGAGGTCGCCGACGTCGGAGCCGACCTCCTCCACGATCCCCATGGGCTCGTGTCCGACGACGTCGCCGGGGGTCATGAACGGCGTCAGGGTCTCGTAGAGGTGCAGGTCCGAGCCGCAGAGACCGGTGGACGTGATCTTGACGATCGCGTCGTTGGGCTCCTTGAGGATCGGGTCCGGTACCTCCTCGACACGGATGTCGTGCCGGCCCTGCCAGGTCACTGCCTTCATCGAGCTCTGCCTCCCGAGGTCGTGGTCGCCGTGCTCAGCCCGTACCCAGAGGTGGGCGGTCAAACGCGTGCGATCACCACGCGCCGGCCACGTGACCGCCTGGCCGGTCTCCTCACGGCCGCAGCGACATCTCCTCCAGCCGGTCGTGGAGGACGATCCGGGACGCCGCCTCGATCAGCGCCAGGTGGGAGAACGCCTGGGGGAAGTTGCCCAGATGCCGGGAGCTGTCGACCTCGAACTCCTCGGCGTAGAGCCCGAGCGATGACCGGATCCGCAGCAGCCGTGTCATCAGGCCGACCGCCTTGTCCATCTCGCCCACGATGGTCAACGCCGAGACCAGCCAGAAGGAGCAGATCAGGAACGTGCCCTCCTTGCCGGAGAGGCCGTCGTCGGTCTCACCCGTGACGTAGCGCAGCACGAAACCGTGCTCGGTCAGCTCCGACGCGATCGCCTCGACGGTGCTTCTCAGCCGCTCGTCGGTGCCGGGGAGGAAGCCGAAGAGGCCGGCGAGCAGCGTGGAGGCGTCGAGCGCGTCGGTGTCGTAGTGCTGGCGGAGGACGCCCCGGCCACTGACGCCGTGCTCGAGGATGTCGGCACGGATCTCGTCGGCGGCCTGGGACCACGCGTGCTCGAGCTTGGGGTCGTCACGGATCGCGGCGAGCTTGGCGGCCCGGTCCAGGGCGACCCAGCACATCAGCTTGGACGAGACGTAGTGCTGCGGGGCGCCGCGGGCCTCCCAGATGCCCTGGTCGGGCTCGCGCCAGACGGCCAGCGCACACTCCGCCTGCGATTGGACGAGCGGCCACAGCCGGCGCGGCAGTCGCTTGCTGCGGCGGGTGTGCAGCAACAGCGAGTCCAGGACGGCACCGAACACGTCGTTCTGGCGCTGGTCGAAGGCGCCGTTGCCGATCCGGACCGGGCGGGCGCCCTCGTAGCCCGTCAGCTCCGGGCGGGTGGACTCCGTCAGGTCGCGCCGGCCGTCGATGCCGTACATGATCTGCAGCCCGCCGTCCTGGTTCGGCTCGAGGTCCGCCACGAACTGCATGAACTCGTCGGCCTCCCAGTCGAGGTTGAGGAAGTGCAGGGCCTGGAGGGTGAAGGTCGAGTCGCGCATCCACGTGTAGCGGTAGTCCCAGTTGCGCTCGCCGCCCGGCGTCTCGGGCAGCGAGGTCGTCAGTGCCGCGACGGTGGCGCCGGTCGGCATGTAGGTGAGCCCCTTGATGGCCAGCGCCGACCGCTCGATCGGGTGTCGAAGGGTGTGGTCGGGGATCCGCGCCCGGTCGAGCCACTCGCGCCAGAACCTGACGGTCCTCTCGATCCGTGCCGTGGCCTCGTCGGCGTCCGTCGGCGCCGTGGACTCGTCGGCCCACGACAACACGCAGAACGACCGCTCGCCCTTGGCAAGGCGATGCCGTCCTCGCACGGAGCTGCCCTCGATGCCCAGCGACAGGTCGCTGCTCAGCTGGAACGTCTGGCCGGCTCCGTCGGCCTCCGCGACGCGCCCGTCGGTGCCCAGCCGCCAGACCGCCGGTTCGCGTCCGTAGTCGAACGCGGGCTCGCAGACGAGCTCGATCTCGACCGACCCTTCGAGGCACTCCACGGTCCGCACCAGCAGGTGCTCGGCGTCGTCGTCGGCCGGTGGCCGGGTGTGCGGCGTGACTCGGTCGGCGGAGGTCCGGGGGCCCATCGTGAGGGCGTCACGGACCACGATCCACCCACTCGGTGTGTGCCAGGTGGTCGTCATCACGTTGGTGCCCGGCTCGTAGGACCGCTGGGTGGGGACATAGATGCCATAGGGGCCGAGACGGAAAGAGCCCGCCCCACGGTCGAGCAGGTTGCCGAAGACGCTGGGGGAGTCGAACGCCGGCAGGCACAGCCAGTCGACCGAGCCGTCCGGCGCGACCAGGGCTCCCGTGTGACAGTTCGAGAGGAAGGCGTAGTCGGCGATCGGCGGGAACGGGGAGGAGAGAGTGCTCACGACCCGGGCTCCTTCGATAGGGGAGGGGGCACCAGCCACTATCGGCCGGGCGCGGCTGTGATGCCTCCCCCGTCGAGGACGAGACTCCTTCGTGGCCCGAGGCCGGGCTCAGCCGGTCCAGGGTCCTTCCCAGCCGACGTGCTCGGCGACCAGTCCGGCGGCGGCCCCCGGCCCCCAGGACCCGGGCTCGTAGAGGTGGACCGGCGGGGGACTGTCGATCAGCGGCTGCATGACGCGCCAGCACTCGTCGACGGTGTCCTGCCGCTTGAACCTGCTGTTGTCGCCGACCAGCGCGGCATGCAGCAGCACCTCGTACGGCGTTGGGGCCTCGCCGCCCTGCTCGTCGAACTCGACGTCGAGCGTCACCGCGGAGGGCCCCGGACGGTCCCCGCGTTTGGCGTCCATGACGAGCCGTGCGCCGGTCGAGGGATCGAGGCGGATGACGAACTCGTCGCGCACCGGTGGTCGGGCGGCGTCCGAGCCAAGGCGGAGGTCGACCGGTGGCGGTTGACGGAAGATCACCCGCAGCTCGGTCTGGGTGGTGGCGAGCTTCTTGCCGGCACGGATGTAGAAGGGCACCCCGGACCAGCGCCAGTTGTCGATGTCGAGCCGCAGCGCGATGAAGGTCTCGGTGGTCGATCCGTCGGCGACCCCGTCGACGTCGAGGTACCCGACGTACTGGCCCCGGACGTAGCCCGCGGGGTCTGCCGTGCGCACCGCACGCAGCAGAGCGACCTGGGCGTCGCGCAGCGAGTCCAGTCCGGCACCTGCCGGAGGCTCCATCGCGGCCGCGGCCACGACCTGCATCAGGTGGTTGACCACCACGTCGCGGAGCGCACCGACGGGGTCGTAGAAGCGGCCGCGGTCGTCGACGCCGAAGTCCTCGGCCATGGTGATCTCCACGCACTCGACATAGCTGCGGTTCCAGATCGGCTCGAGGACGGTGTTGGCGAAGCGAAGGTAGAGGATCTCCTCGAACCCCATCTTCCCCAGGTAGTGGTCGAGCCGGCACAGCTGCGACTCGTCGACGTACTGGTGCAGCTCGGCGGCCAGCGCCGTGGCTGATGCACTGTCATGGCCGAAGGGCTTCTCGACCACGACCCGGGCGTCGTCGGTCAGCTTGGCCTCGGCGAGGCCGCGGACGACCCTGCCGAAGAGGGACGGAGGCGTCTCCAGGTAGAAGACCGGGCGCAGGGCGGCGCCGACCTTCTCCGCGACACGTGCGTAGGTGTCGGGTTCGTCGAAGTCGCCCGAGACGTACGAGAGTCGCCCGGCGAGGCGAGCGAAGACGTCCTCGTCCAGCTCCTCGCCCGTGGCGACGATGGAGTCCCGTGCCCGCTCTACGAGCCGGTCCAGGTGCCAGTCGTCCGCGGCTACGCCGATGACGGGACAGCTGAGCAGGCCTCGGGACTCGAGCCGGTACAACGACCGGAACGTCATCACGCGCGCCAGGTCACCCGTGATCCCGAAGATCACGAGCACGTCGGCCTCCTGCGCAGCACCTGTGGTTGCCACGATGCCCTCCTGTCTGGCCTCCCCGTCTCGTCCCAGCCCAGGCCACCGCGGTCGCGCACGCCTCCCCCGCGACGGATGACGCTTCGAGCCCTTCAGACGGCGGGCTGGGTGCTTCCCTTGTCCGGCGCCGTGTGGCTCGGCCGGTGGACGAGCACCGCGAGGAGCGGGAACACCAGCACGGACAGCAGGCCGGCGCCGACCAGTGCGGCGGCGTTCTCCGGCAGCATCGTGCCGGAGTCCAGACCGATCTGCGTGAGCGCGACGATCAGCGGCAGCGTGGTGGCCGTGCACAGCATCAGCTGGGTGCGCTCCCGCATCACCAGGGCGCGGCGGTAGACGAACAGCACCGGGAGCCCGCGGACCATCAACAGCAGGACCAGGAACACCAGCATCCGGGCCGGCGACTCCCGCAGGGAGGCGACATCGACCTCCATGCCTGAGACGACGAAGAAGACCGGGATGAAGAAGCCGTACCCGATGGCGTCCAGCTTGGACTCGAAGGCGTGCATCCCCCCGGGGACCCAGCGCCGGAGCACGGCCCCGGCCAGGAAGGCCCCCAGCACGACGTCCAGCCCGAACTCGCCGGCGACGACCAGCAGGCCGACCAGGAGGACGACGGTGCACCGCACGGTCGTCTGGCCGGTGGTGTCGGCTCCGGCGCTGACGATGCGGGCCAGCCGCCTCCCGTGCATGACACGCGGCGCCCAGGCGAGGAGAAGGGCGATGAGTCCGATGGCGACGATCGAGATCACCGCAGCGAGTCGGCTGTTGACACCGAGGAAGACCGCCATCGCCAGCACCGGGAGGATCTCGCCGACGGCACCCGAGGCGAGGAAGTGGCGTCCGAACGCGCCGCCCAGGATGCCCTGCTCCCGCAGGATGGGCAGCACCGTGCCGAGCGCCGTGGTCGTCAGCGCGAGCGCCACGGGCACGAACGCGTCGACGTACCCGAGCGCCGCCAACACCCCGACGACCAGCACCGAGCTGACCGCTGCCAGCGCCCAGGCGGTCAGCGCCAGCCGACCCGCACGGCCCATCAGCTCGGCCGGGTCGATCTCGAAGCCGGCGAGCAGGAACACGAAGCCGAGACCGACGTTCGAGATCAGCTCGAGCTCCTGCTCAGGGTCGATCCCCAGCCAACCCTCGCCGATGACCATGCCGCCGACGAGCAGCAGCACGACCTGCGGGATGCGCTGGTGCGGGATGAGCGCGGCCAGCAGCGGCGCGGCGGCCGAGATGGCCACGACGACGAAGAGCTGCTCGAGCCCGGTGAGAAGGTCCATCGCGTCCCGTCCGGTCAGTGGCCGGGACCGGTCACGACCTTCTGACGCTCCGAGGGGTGCGCGCCGCCCTTGGACGCGAGCGTCATGCACGCCTCCTCGATGTCGCGCGCGAGCGTGTCGACGTGCTCACGACTCAGGGTCTGCTTGACCAGCGCGCGCATGATCGTGATGTCCTGGGCGTCCGGCGGCAGGGTGTACGCCGGCACCATCCAGCCGCGCTCGGCGGAGAGCTGCCAGGCGATGTCGAACTCGTCGTAAGCCGCGGCCCCGGGGTCGGCGAGCTTGAACGCGACCAGCGGCAGCTGTTCCTCGTCGGGGCCGATCAGCTCGAACCGATGCATGGCGTCCAGCTTCTCGGTGAGGACCTGGGCGTTGGCCTGCATGTTCTTCATCAGGTACGTGTAGCCGGCGCGTCCGTAGCGCACGAGGTTGTAGTACTGGGCGAGCACCATCGCCGAGCCGGTCGAGAAGTTCAGCGTGAAGGTGGCGTCGGTCTTGCCCAGGTAGTTCTCCTCGAAGACGAGGTCGGGGGCCAGGTCGGACTGCTCGCGGAAGATCAGCCACCCGATGCCCGGGAAGACGCCGCCGAACTTGTGGCCCGACACGTTGATCGACCGGACCTGCTCGAGGCGGAAGTCCCACGGGCTGTCGGGGTAGAGGAACGGCCACACGAACCCACCGCTGGCTGCGTCGACGTGCAGGGGTACGTCGAGGTCGCGTTCGGTCTTGAGGCGCACCAGCAGCTCGTTGATGCCGGTGATGTCGTCCTTGTGGCCGGTGAAGGTGGTGCCCAGCACCGCCGCGACACCGATGGTGTTCTCGTCGACGTGCGGCTCGACGTCGTCCGGACCGATCGTGTACCGCCCCGGCTTCAGCGGCACGATGCGGGGCTCGACGTCGAAGTAGCGGCAGAACTTCTCCCAGACCACGTGGACGTCCCCGCCGAACACGAGGTTGGGCGTCGTGATCGGCCTCCCGGCTGCTTCTCGGCGTGTCCGCCAGTTCCACTTCAAGGAGAGCCCGCCGAGCATGATCGCCTCGGACGACCCCTGCGTGCGCGCGCCGGTCGTCGGCCCGGGTGCGTGGTACAGGTCGGCCAGCATCCGGATGCACCTCTGCTCGATCTCCGCGGTGCGTGGGTACTCCGCGTGGTCGATGAAGTTCCGGTGCAGGTTCGAGGAGATGACCTGACGTGCCTCCGGCTCCATCCACGTCGTCACGAAGGTCGCCAGGTTGCGCGCGGGGTCGCCCTCGAGCGCGAGGTCCTCCCCGACGAGCCGCATCGCGTCGGTGGCCGACATGCCCTCCGCGGGAAACTCGCGCGTCGGCACCTCCCGGGTCAGGAAGCGGTTGCCGAACATCACCTCGTCAGCGGTGCTGGCCTCGTAGTACGTCGTCATCCGCGCGCTCCTCACCTGGGCCCCGTCATCATTGCGTGGGCGACGCCAACCGCCGGCAGGCGACGCCGCCTCCCGACGCTAGCCACGCAGAGGACGGTGCGCCTCGTCCGGCGTGGGGGAGCGACCGCGCGGGCCGGCTACCCGGTCCGGCGCTCCCGGCCTGCCGCTCCGAGCGCGTGCCGCCAGGCGGGGAACATCAGCACGGCGCCGACGAGGAAGCACAGTGCGCCCAGGAGGGTCCCCCCGACGGCTATCTCGGGGTCGATCGGATCGCCGGTGCGCGGGAGCACGTAGCTGGCGAGCGCCGACGCCATGAAGAACACAGAGCCGGCCATGTTGACCCACGCGATCCACCAGGGAACGGGCCGGGGGGAGCTGCCCCACACGCGGCCACCAAGGGCCAGGATCCCGTAGGCGCTGGCGACCAGGAACAGGGTCGAACCGAACATGTCCGGCCGCCACACGTGCCTGTCCTCCTGTTGGACCGTGAGGTTGTGCGCCAGGGCGGCGAACGTGCTGACGTTGAAGAACACCGTCCCCGGGAACTGGGTGGCGGCCGCACACCAGCCGTTGTCGCGCGGCATCCAGGCCCAGAGCCGGACCGGGACCCGTTGGTGCTGGGTGAGCTCGTCGACCCCGGTCAGCCCAGGACTCTGCGACTGGGCAAGCTGCCCACCGGAAGCCGCGGTGAAGAAGATCGAACCCACGAAGAAGGTGACGGCGTCGGCGACCCCTCCGACCGCGTCGACGTACCAGGGAACCGAGCCGACGGCGAAGCACAGCGAGCCGACGGCGAACAGCCATCCGATCCAGGCATTGAGGCGTACGGGCGTCGCGTGCATGGTCATGGTCACAGGTGGGCGAAGCCCGCAGCGAGAACCAGGGCACCGACCAGGATCACGGCCACAGCGGTGACGGCGGGGCCGTACTCCGCCAGCCAAGACCGAGCCCGTGCCAACCGTGGCCCCATCCGGTCGGGAGACGCGAGGGTGAGGAGGATCGGGCCGACGACCGTCGACGTGGCCACGGCGATGAAGACCGCCATCGCTACGGCGGTGCCCTCGAGCGCCAGCGACGCACGCCACAGGACGAGACCGGCGGCCACCACGAGCAGCACCGCCTTGGGCCGGGCGTTGAGGGCCAGACCGAGTCCGAATGCCGGTCCGGCGCCCAGCTCGTCGAGCCTGTTCATCCACACGGGCAGCTCGGTCCGGCGCGCCGACCGCTGCCGGGCCAGCGTGACCAGGCCGGACAGCACCAGAGCGGCTCCGACGACGATCTCCAGGATCGCCACGGCCGTCTGGTGGTCCCTGTCCCGTCCGTCGGGCAGTGCCTGTGCCGCGACGGTGGCGAGGATCAGGAACGCCGCCGTGCCCAGCACCAGCCCCAGTAGGTAGGGGAGGGCGGCCTCGTCCCGCCGGTCGGAGACCAGGATCAGGATCGTCGCCGTGATGGGGATCGAGCTGACGGCTGCGGCGAGCGCGATCGGAAGCAGCTGCCCGATCGCCTGCCACATACCGCCTCCTCGCACGCCCCTCAGGAGCCCGGTGTCACGGTTGACTCGGCGACGACGAGGGACTGCTCGCCGAGGGGGTGTCCTCGGCGAGGTAGTCGCGCAGCAGCTGCTGCTCGGCGTCCTTGCGCGGGAAGCAGAAGAAGACGAGCACGGCGCCGAGGACCACCGCCACCAGGCCCGCTGTGTAGGCCCAGTCATCCCCCTGCAGGAACGACGACTTCGCCGCGGCGATGATCTGGTCGGCGTACTTCGGGTGCTGCTGAGCGACCTGCTCTGCCCCCGCGAACGACTTCGTGAGCTGGGACTCCACCTTCGGGGAGATGTTCTGGGCGTCCGAGGCGCCCCTGACGGCCGCGCTGAACGCGCTGGCGTAGCCGGCAGTCAGCAGGGCCCCGAAGACGGACTGCATGATGGCGCCGCCCAGGTCCCGCTGCAGGTCCGCGGTCCCGGACGCCATGCCGGCGCGCCGCACGGGCACGGAGCCCGTCAACGAGTGGGAGGCAGGCGTGCCGGCGAGGCCCACACCGATCCCGAGGAACGCATAGGCAAGGCCGATCTGCCAGTAGCTGCTGCCTTCCGCCCAGAGCGTCAGCATCGTGAGGAAACCGAGCATCAGGAACACGTAGCCACTCAGCAGCGTCGTGCGCGCGCCGTGCGACTCCACGAGCTTGGCCGATCGCGGCGCGACCAGAACCATGAAGACGATCGCCGGCAGGAAGGCTGCGCCGGCTTCGACGGTGCTGTAGCCGACGACGTTCTGGAGAAACTGCTGGCTGACGAACATTGCACCCATGAGCGATCCGAAGACGATGACCCCGGCACAGGCCGCGACCCAGAAAACCCGCCTCCTCGCGACGTGAAGGTCGTAGAGGGGGTTCGCTGCGCGGCGCTGCTGCCAGAAGAAGGCGGCCGCGGAGGCGATGGCGACGAGGGCCAGGCCCAGGACCAAGGCTCCCTTGCCCGGCACCGGCGCGAAGTTGATCGAGAGAACGAGGCCGGCCACCAGAAGCACCGAGAGGATGCCGCCGAGATTGTCCACGGGCTCGGTCGACTCGTTGACGTGCGCCGGAACGAACCGCCACGCCATCACGAGGGCTATGACCGCGAGCGGGAGGGTGACCAGGAACACCGAGCCCCACCAGAAGCTCTCCAGCAGCCATCCGGCGACCAGCGGACCCAGGGATGCGACCGCCCCGCCGAGTGCCGACCAGAGTGCGATCGACTTGGTCCGCCCGGGACCGGACCACAAGGCGGTGATCAAGGCCAGCGTCGTCGGGTACGCCATGCCCGCGGCGACGCCACCGATGACCCGGGCCACGGCCAGCACCGCGTCGTCCCACGCGTAGGCGGCCAGCACGCAGGCCGGGACCGACAGCCCGGTGCCCAGGATCATCAGGAGCTTGCGGCCGTGTCGGTCGCCCACTGCCCCCAGGTAGAGCACGGAGCATGCCAGCCCGAGGGAGTAGCCGACGGCGATCAGGTTGAGCGTGGTCTGCGACGAGTCGAACGCCTGGCCGATCGACGGCAGCGCGACGTTGGCCACCGACAGGTTGAGGTTGGCCACGCCGGCAACCAGGATCAGGGTCGCCAGGACCAGTGGCGCCCTGTCGGGGGCGTTCGGGGAGTCCGGCCTCATGGTGTCGTCACGCTACGACCGGGCCGACGCCCGGGCGTCGTCTCGAACGGGTGAGAGCGACAGCGGCCCGGACGTCGGGAGGGGGCAGATTTCACGATTCCTTGCGGACCGGCTGTCAACCTTCACCCAGCGTCGCCAACGCGTCGGAGATGTCCCCGGCCATCCGACTGGCGACGTTGTGCCCCCACTGACCGGCTACTCCCAGGACGGAGCAGTGGGGGCACCCCCTGGGGGTCTCGCCGGGTCGTCCCGGATGGATGACGTGACGGCCGTCGCGCCGGTGCGAGACTGCCGGATGAGCGGAGCGCTGTCGCTCCGCCCCTCTGTCGAGGAGGGACATGACCCTGAAGCAGCTCTTCCGACGCAAGCCGGTGCCCGAGATGGCCGCCGAGAGCGGGACGGACACCGGTGCGAGCGAGCTGGAGAGGACGATAGGACTCTTCCAGCTGTCCATGTTCGGCGTCGGCGCGACGATCGGCACGGGCATCTTCTTCGTGCTGTCGCAGGCCGTGCCCGTTGCCGGACCGGCGGTGATCCTCTCCTTCGTGATCGCGGGCACCGTCGCCGGTCTGACCGCCGTGTGCTACGCGGAGCTCGCCAGCGCAGTGCCCGTGTCCGGCTCGTCGTACTCGTATGCCTATGCCACGCTCGGCGAGCTCCCCGCGATGGGCGTCGCTGCCTGCCTGTTGCTCGAGTACGGCGTCTCCGCCGCGGCCGTGGCCGTGGGCTGGTCGGAGTACATCAACGAGCTGATCGACAACGTGTTCGGCGTCAGCCTGCCTGACAGCCTGTCCCAGGCGCCGGAGCAGGGCGGCGTGCTCAACCTGCCGGCGGTGCTGCTCGTGACGCTGTGCACCCTGCTGCTGATCCGTGGGACCAGCGAGTCCGCCAAGACCAACGCGATCATGGTGCTCATCAAGATCGCCGTCCTCCTGCTGTTCATCGTGATAGGGGTCATGGGCTGGAGCTCCGCGAACCTCGAGCCCTTCGCGCCGTTCGGCCTTGCCGGCATCACGTCCGCAGCCGGGATCATCTTCTTCTCCTACATCGGTCTCGACGCCGTCTCGACCGCCGGCGAGGAGGTGAAGGATCCCCGGCGGACGTTGCCCCTCGCGATCCTGATCGCGTTGGCGGTGGTGACCACCCTCTACGTCCTGGTGGCGGTCGTGGCCGTGGCCGCGCAGAAGTACACGGACTTCGAAGGACAAGAGGCCGGGCTCGCGGCGATCCTCGAGGAGGTGACCGGATCGACCTGGCCGGGCACCGTGCTGGCCGCGGGTGCCGTGATCTCGATCTTCAGCGTCACGCTCGTCGTGATGTACGGCCAGACCCGGATCCTGTTCGCGATGTCCCGCGACGGGATGCTGCCCGAGCTGTTCCACAAGGTGAACCCGCGCACGCTGACACCGGTCCCCAACACTGTCATCGTCGCGGTCGTCATCGCCCTGCTGGCGGGCCTCATCCCGATCAACTTCCTGGCCGAGATGACGAGCATCGGCACGCTCGTGGCGTTCCTCGTCGTCTCCATCGGCGTCATGGTGCTGCGGCGGACGCACCCGGAGCTTCCCCGCGGCTTCAAGGTGCCGTTCTACCCGGTGACGCCGATCCTCTCGATCATCGGCTGCATCTGGATCATCCAGGACCTCAGGGCGGTGACCATCTGGGTGTTCCTGATCTGGGTGGCGGTGGCCATGGCCTGGTACTTCGCCTACGGCTTCAGGCACTCCCACGTCGGCCGTCACGAGCACGTCGGGCTGAGCCGGGAGCGTCCGCCCGCATGACCATGATCGTGGGCTACGCGCCGGACGAACACGGCGGCACGGCCGTGCTCGGCCTCGCCGCCATGCTGGCCCGCGCCTCGGGCGACGACCTCCTGGTCGCCTGCGTCGTACCCGCTCCGTGGGCGCCCGGGATGGCGCGCATCGACGCCGAGTACCGCCGGGTGCTGGACGACATCGCCGACCGCGCACTCGAACGGGCGAGGGAGGACCTCGAGCCCGGGGTCTCGGCCGCCTTCGTCAGGCATGGCGCCCGATCGGCCCCGGTGGGTCTGCTGGAGCTCGCCGATCAGCATGCCGCCGAGCTGGTGGTGCTCGGCTCCTCGTCGGCCGGGCTGTTCGGCCACATCGCGTTCGGCAGCGTCAGCGACCGCCTGCTGCACAGCTCACCTGTCCCGCTGGCGTTGGCCACCCGAGGCTTCCGTGCCAGGCCCGGGGTCGGCGTCGAGCGGGTGACGGTGGCGTACGGCGCAGTCCAGCCTGGCCGAGAGCCTTGTCGTCGCGGCGGGATCGGTCGCCGCGCGCACCGGGGCGGCACTGCGGATCGCGTCGTTCGCGGTCTGGTCCCGGCCGGAGTTTCCCACCACGCTCGGGACCGACTCCGAGGACCTGGTCATGCAGGAGTGGTCCGCCAAGGTGGGCGCAGCGGCCAACGCGGCACTGGCTCGGGTCCAGGGGCTGGCAGCGGTCCCGCACGAGGTCGAGATCGTCGTCGGTCGCGGCGGCAGCTGGGCCCAGGCGATCGATGACGTCGGGTGGGACGAGGGCGACGTGCTGGTGGTGGGATCGAGCCAGCTCGGCCCCGCGGCGCGGGTGTTCCTCGGATCGCGCGCGACCAAGATCCTCCGCCACTCGCCGGTCCCGGTCGTCGTCGTTCCCCGGGGTCGGGCGGAGGAGCTCGCCGAGCAGGCCCCTCGGGGCTGACCGACCGACGACAGGCGACGTCCTCGTCGACGGGGTAGGCGGACACCCGAGCGACCACCGGGTCAACCGGTGTCGGTGCCGAGCCGATCGCGCAGCCAGGTCTGGGTCCCGGGCGGGAGCCCCTTGAGCTTGGGAACCGCGGCCACGGGCGCCACGATCAGTGCCGCGCCGTCCGGCAGCGCCCACTTCAGCTCGTGGTAGACCCGCGAAAGGGAGTCCCGGCTGGAGATGAGCGCCAGGTCGGGTGCGGCCACGCGCAGCTCCTCCCAGGGGCCCGCGACCTCGGTGGGGACCGGCGCGGAGGACCAGGCCATGAAGACGGTCATGGGCCGATCCTCGCAGTGCGCCATGCTGGATGTGTGAGCGAACGCAACGTCCTGGGCGGCGAGCTCGAGCCGTGCGGCACCGACCCGATGACGGGCTTCTTCCGCGACGGCTGCTGCAGCACGGGTCCCGAGGACCTCGGCAGCCACACCATCTGCGCGGTGGTCACGGCCGACTTCCTCGAGCACCAACGCGGCATCGGCAACGACCTGTCGACCCCGATGCCGCACTACCGGTTCCCGGGGCTGGTGCCGGGCGACCGGTGGTGCGTGACGGCGGCGAACTGGGCGCGCGCGTACGACGCAGGCGCCGCCGCCCCGGTCGTGCTGGCCGCCACCAACGCGGCGGTGCTGGACGTCGTGCCGCTGGCCGCACTGCGCGAGCACGCGGTCGACGTACCCGACGACCCGGGGTCACTGGATCCGTAGGTGGGTCGGGCCGCGGCGGCCGGATCCGGCAACGGTCCCGGGGTCTGGGTCACGAGGGCGTCGAAGGTGCTCCGGTCCCTTTACGAGCCCCGACGGCCGGTCTAAGGTTCCGAATGTCGCTTGAGCAACGGGCGACCGTGGTGTGCGTGTCATTGGGGCAGACGTGGATCGGACCGGCTTCGACCCGGCCAGGGTGCTGGGATGCAGTCTCGAGCAGGCGCGACGACTCATGCGGGGCCATGTGGTGACGCCCGGCGAGGTGGAGGGGGTCGCGCTCGGCGCCTACCGCTGGCGCGCCCACCTGCGCGACCCGGACTCCTACTGGGTGACCGTGAGCCAGGCCGCGGACATCCTCGGCGTCTCGGTCGCCGAGCTGCGCCGGCTGCTGTCCCAGCGGCGGCTGCCCTTCTTCACGCACAAGAGTGGTGTCCGGCTGATGCGACGTCAGCAGATCCAGGAGATCGCTCGCCACCGACCGCACCTCTCGCTCATGACAAGGACCCTGTCGGCGGGGTGAGACGACCCCGTTACGCACGACCGCGCTGACCCCGCCGACATCGCCTCCCGGCGCCCCCCGACCACTTGACGTCGCCTCGAGGCCGCCTCGAGGGCGAGCCGGTCACTGGCCCAGCTCGGTGAGCAGTCCGGGTACGACGAGCGGCAGCTCGCGGGCCAGGAAGCCCACGGCACCGATCTCGCCGGCGAGCCGGTCGCCGGCGCGGCCGTGCAGGTAGGCACCCCAGACGGCTGCCTGGTCGGGTGCCGCCCCCCGCGCCAGGAGGCCGGCGACCAGTCCGGCCTGGACGTCGCCGGACCCGGAGACCCCGAGACCGGGTCCGCCCTCGTGCACCAGGAAGGCGTCGCGCAGGGGCGTGGCGACCACCTTGGTGGTGCCCCCGCACAGCACCACGCTCCCGGTCCGTCGAGCGAGCTCGGTGGCCGCGCCAGGTTGGTCGGACTCGACCTGCTCGGTCTCCGTGCCGAGCGTCCTGGCCAGCTCGGTCACGTTGAGCGTCAGGACGCAGTGGCCCTCGAGGTGGTGCAGGCCGTCAGGATGGTCGGTGACGTAGGCCGAGCCGAGCGCGTCGATCACGACGGGCCCGGTCAGCTCGGGCACGATCCGGGCGAGCAGGTCGGAAGCCTTGCTCGGGTCGAGGAGGCCCGGACCCAGCAGGACGGTCGTGGTGTCCCCGGCCATCTCGACCACACCGGTGCCGGCCTCGGTGGCCAGGTCACCCGCGTCCGTCTCGGCGAGGCCGCGCACCAGCGCCTCAGGGAGCGCCACGCTCACCTGGCTCGCGACCCCGGCGGCGGTGGCCACCTGCAGCTTGCCGCTCCCCACGCGCAGGGCCGACTCGCCGGAGAGGATGACGGCTCCCGGCGTGCTGCGGCTCCCGCCGACCACGAGCACCACGCCGCGCCCCTCCTTGTCGGATCCCGGCCGCGGCAGCGCCCACTCCCGCAACACCTGGGACGTGACCACCGTGGGCTCAGGCACGGGCCCGCTCCGCCTCGTCGGTGACGGACTTCTCGTGCGTCACGTCGGCTTCGGCCGCGTCGACCAGCGAGGTGTCCGCGAAGTCCTGCAGCTCGAGGCCCTGGTCGGAGCGGCGGTAGGTGGTCAGCGACGCGTTGGCGATGTTCGACGTACGGTCGATCTCGAGCAGCTCCGACTCGCTGAGGCCCTCGAGGACGTAGCGGAAGCTCATGATCACGGCCTGGTGGCTGAACATCCAGATGCGGGCGTCCTCGAAGCCGTGCCGCAGGTCGCCCAGCAGGGATCGCACGCGCAGGACGACGTCGGCCCAGCTCTCGCCGCTCGGCGGCTGGTAGTAGAACTTGCCGACGCGCTCGCGCCGCTTGGCCTCGTCGGCGTACCGGGCCCGGATCCCGTGCCCGGTCAGCCCGTCGAACAGCCCGAGGTCACGCTCGCGCAGGCGCTCGTCCACGACGACCTCGATCCCGCTGTCGCCGACGGCGAGGCTCGCGGTGTCCGCCGCTCGCCGAAAGGGCGAGGTCAGCACCAGGGTGGGGCGGTCGCCCTCGGCAGCGGACCGGAGCCGGCGGCCCAGCACCGCCGCCTGGTCGCGGCCCTGCTCGGACAGCTCGACGTCGGCATCTCGCGTGTCGAGGTCCAGCTCCTCGGCCTCGCGCGACCTCGCGTCGGCGTCGGCGAGGTTGCCCGCGCTCTCGCCGTGCCGCACCAGCGTGATGGACGCCGGGCCGTTCACGAGCCCCACCAGTCTGGGAACCGCCACGTCTCCTCCGCAGGGGTCGGGTGCACTGTCGTTCCCACGCGTACCCCTGGCGCCGTACGTCGAATCCCGCGAGGTGTCCGCGCCGGTGGCCGCGTCAGCCGGCCTCCGGCAGGGCGAGGTCGAGCTCGAGCCAGCGCGCCAGGTCCTCGATCTCGCGGTGGACGGCGGTCGTCACGGCCTTGGTGAAGGGTTCGTCCTCGTGGATCGCGTGCACGAGGAGACAGCCGCTCTGCTTGCGGTCGGCCGTGGCGTCGAGCTTTCCGACGAGCCTGTCTCCGTGGAGGATCGGGAGCGCGAAGTAGCCCCAGCGGCGCGTGGCCGCCGGCTTGTACATCTCCAGCTGGTAGTCGAAGTCGAACAGGTCCACCGTGCGCTTGCGGTCGTAGACCAGCCGGTCGAAGGGCGACAGCAGGACGGTGCGGCCGGCGAACGGCTGGTCGAGGTAGGACGGGTCGACCCGCCAGGAGCCCTTGACGCCCTCGATGACGGCGGGCTCGCCGGCCTCGCCCACGTGGTTGGGCTCGCCCGGCGTCTCGGCGGCTCGACCACGGGCGATCCCGAGCGCCCGCAGCCGGAGCTCGTCACGCAGCCGCCGGGCCTCGTCGAGCGGCGGGAACGGGTCGTCCGGGTAGACCCGCGACGCGAGGTCCCAGAGCTTCTCGCGGCCCTCGCGTCCCGCGATCGCCACCTCGCCGCGCTGGACCAGCTTGTCGAGCATCATCGTGACGTTGCGGTTGTCGTTCCAGCCGCTCGAGCCCCATCGTCGTACGCAGGTGTCGGGGAGGGCCGACTGCGGGAGCGGTCCGTCGGCCCGGAGCCGGTCGAGGATGTCGCGCCGGCAGGCGTCGTTGGCGTGCACCCAGTCGGCGACCTCCACCTCCCACGGGCGCAGCTCGCCCGCGCCCGGCCAGGCCGCCATGTCGGCTCGCAGCAGCGCGATGTAGTCGAGCGTGCGGACCAGCCCGCGGTGCTCCACCAGCACCTGCTGGTCGAGCAGGTCGCGCAGCTCGGCCGGCGAGTACGACGACCCGAGCCGGCTCCACAGCACCAGGTCGGCGGCCGGTGCGATGGCGGCGGTCGGGTCGAGCTGCAGCAGCCCGAGGTGCTCGACCACCTCGAGCACGTCGGTCGGCCGGTGCTTGTCGAGAAGCTGCGCGCGAACGGCGATGCGACGCGCGTCTCGGCGGGACAGCTGGACCGTCACGAGCCAGAGACTAGGCCGTCCCACCGACAGGTCCGAACCGGGGATCAGGACGCGGGGTAGGGGCTGCCCTTCAGCAGGCGGGCGAGGTGCGCGGCGTTGGCCGCCAGTGTCTTGGTGGTCTTGGCGGTCTCCTCCGGTCGCGGGTCCTTGTCCTGGTAGTCGGTGCCCTGCATGGCCTCGCCGACCCAGTAGGTCACGCCGTTGGCCGGGACGGTGAACCCCACGTCGCTGAGCGCCTGGTAGACCTCGGCCGTCACGTGGTGGGCGCCGTCCTCGTTGCCGACGACCGCGAGACAGCCGACCTTGCCGTAGGTGAGCATGCGGCCCTCGTCGTCGGTCTCCGAGAGCTCCGCGTCGAGGCGCTCCAGGACCATCTTGCAGACCGCCGAGGGCTGGCCGAGCCAGATCGGGGTGGCGATCACGAGGATGTCGCTGGCCAGCATGCGCTCCCGGATCCGGGGCCAGCCGTCACCGTCGCCCTCGTCGGTCTGGACCCCGAACTTCACCTGCTCGTCGATCACCCGCACGAGGTCACCGGTCACCTGGTGCTCGGCGAGCGCGTCCAGGACCTCGCGGCCCAGCACCTCGCTGCTCGATGCGGTGGGGGCGGGCTTGAGGGTGCAGTTGAGGACGAGCGCAGTCAGGTCGGTCATGACCACTGTCATGCCCAGCGTCACCCGGACCTATGCCGACGTGCCCCGGCCGCCGGTCTAGTGCGCTCTTGCAGTAAAGAACTACGAGATCGTAGTATTGCCCTCATGAACGCCGCTCCCGCTCCTCCGTCCGACGGACCGATGTCGCTGCTCTTCGACATCTGGCTCGTCGGCGGGTTGACCTCCGGGTTGCTCGACCAGGTCCTCAGGGACACCGAGCTGAACGGAGACGACTTCGGCATGTACTCGCTGCTGCACCGGTTCGGCCCGGCGACCCCCACCCAGATCCACCGGTGGACCGGGCTCCGGCTGACCACCGTCTCCGCGCACGTCAAGCGGATCGAGGCCAGGGGGCATGTCGTCCGCACGCCGCACCCCGGGGACCGGCGTTCGCACAGGCTCGGCCTGTCGGAGGCGGGCCAGGAGGCCCTGGACCGCGCGACCCGGCCGTTCCTGGCCGCCATGCGTGACCTGGGCACGAAATTCCGGCCCGACACCCTGCGCGAGCGGCTGGTGCTCCAGCACCTCGACGCGCTGCTCCGCGAGAGCGCCGGGCTGGACGAGCGGCCCTACCGCGTCGGCTTCGACGACCAAGGTCCCGTCCGGGACCAGCCCGGCGTTCCGGTCCTGACCTACTCGGGCGACGTGCTCTCCCGAGCGCAGGAGGACCAGGTTCGCCTCTACATCGAGTTCCTGCGCAGTCAGGGACCGGCGCCCGACCCGACTCGCGGCCAGGCGACACATCAACCGAGGGACCCCTCATGATCGACGTACAAGCTCCGGACCGCACCGCCATGCCGGCCGGCGCACCGTCGCACCCGCGCCAGGACGGCTCGCCGCCGGCCGTGCGACGGCTCCGCTCCTGGTCCGCACGTCAGCCCGTGACGGCCTTCCTCGTGCTCACCGCCGTGCTGGCCGCTCCGGCGATGGCGCTGCCCATCCTCGCCGACCACGGGCTCGTCGCCTCCGGTTGGGCGCCGCACTTCCCGGGCGTGGACACCGAGCGGGTCGCGTCGTTGCTGCTGGTGTTCGCCGCCCTGCTGCCCGCAGCGGTCTGGGTCACGTGGTCCGTCGACGGCCCGGACGGCGTGCGTTCGTTGGCACGCCGCATGGTCTCGTGGCGGTTCGGACCCGGCTGGTGGGTGCTGGCGCTCTTCGCGCTGCCCACGCTGACCCTCGTGATCGGCCTGGGGCTCGGTGACACGCTCCGACCCGTGGACGTCGCACCGTTCGTTGCAGCCCAGGTCGCGGGACTGCTCGTCAACCTGCTCCTGGTGAACATCTGGGAGGAGGCGGCCTGGTCCGGACTCGTGCAGACACGGCTGGAGCAGCGTCACGGGCTGGTGCGGGCCGCCCTGCTGACCGCGGTGCCGTTCGCCCTGGTCCACCTTCCCCTGCAGCTCATCGGTGACTTCACGTGGCAGTCCGTGCTCACGGCCCTGGTCGCGCTGGTCGTCGTGTGTGCGCTGGTGCGTCTGATGATCGGAGTGTTCCTCCGGCACACGGGCGGCAGCGTCCTCGCGGTCGCCCTCCTGCACTCCGTCTTCAACCGGAGCAACAACGAGGAGGGTGTGGTGGCCGGGCTCCTGGAAGGCGACGGACGGAAGCTGGCGGGTCTGCTCGCGGTGGTCCTCCTGACGGTCGCGGTGGCGGTCGTCACCAGGCTGGCCCGCCGGTCGGGTGGTGCGGCATGAACACCACGCAGGACCTGCGCCGGCTCGTCGAACGGACGGCCGCCGATGCGAAGGCACCGGGGATGGCCGTTGCGGTCGCCGGTCCGGAGGGGATCCTCGCCGTGGACGCCGTCGGGTACGCCGACCTCTCGGCGCGCCGCCCCGCCGCCGTCGACGACCAGTACCCGTGGTTCTCGATGACCAAGATCGCGACGGCCACGGCTGCCATGCGGCTGCACGCCGAGGGTCTGCTCGACCTCGACGCGCCGGTCGGCTTCTACCTGCCCTGGTACCGGCCGCCCGCGAGGTTCGGGCACCCGACGACCCGGCACCTGCTCACCCACACCGCCGGGCTCGGCAACCCGCTCCCGATCCGTTGGGTCCGACCGGCCGAGCAGCCCCCGGACCCGTCCTTCAGCTCCCGGGTCCTGGCCCGACACGGCGCGCCCCGCCGGCGGGTCGGAGGGCGTGCGTCGTACTCCAACATCGGCTACCTGCTCGCGGCCGAGGTCATCGAGTCCGTCACCGGCACCTCCGTCGAGGACTCCGTCCGTGACGCGGTGCTCCGTCCCCTCGGCATGGGCGCGACCGGTTACCGCTACGACCCCCGGCTCCCGCACTCCGTCGGGCACGTCCGGGTGCCGGCACCGCTCGTGCCCGTGCTGCGACGAGCCCTGCCCGCCGGGATCGCCGACGCGCACATCGACGGCTACGTCTCCCTGCGGCCGTTCCTCGTCGAAGGCGCCGGCTACGGCGGCCTTGTCGGGACCGTCCGCGATGCGGCAAGACTCGCCGCGGTGCACGCCGCCGGCGAAGGGGACGACCACCCGTTGCTGGTGCAGCGCGACATCGAGGAGATGCGCACCATCAGGGCGGCCGGCAAACGCTTCGACCATGGGATCGGCTGGTTCAGGCGGCCGCGCGACGCCACTCGCGCGCCCGCCTTCGTCGAGCACTACGGCACCGGCGGCGGGTTCCACAACGCCATGCGCATCTACCCCGGCAGTGGACTCGCGATGGTCGCGATGGCCAACACGACCTCGGGGTGGGACGTCGACGCACTCTTCACAAGGATCGAGGAGCTGGCATGGAGATGATGACGGACGCCGAGGTCGAGCGCGCGCGGCGCGACACGCCCGGCACGTCGAGGGTCGCGCACCTCAACAACGCGGGCGCCGCCCTGCCACCCCGGGCGGTGACCGATGCCGTCGTGGCCCACCTGCACCGGGAGGCCGAGATGGGCGGCTACGAAGCGGCAGCGGCGGCGGCTGACCAGGTCGACAGCACCTACACGGCGATCGCCCGACTGATCGGCTGCGACGTGGACGAGGTCGCCGTGGTCGAGAACGCCACCCGCGCCTGGGACATGGCGTTCTACGGACTCACCTTCCAGCCGGGCGACCGCATCCTCACCGCCCGCGCCGAGTACGCCAGCAACGTGATCGCGTTCCTCCAGGTCGCCGCCCGCACCGGTGCCACCGTCGAGGTGGTCGACGACGACGAGGACGGCCAGCTCTCGGTCGACGACCTCCGTCGGCGGCTCGACGACGGGCGGGGGCCGGTCCGGCTCGTCGCGATGACCCACGTGCCTACGCAGGGCGGGCTGGTCAACCCTGCCGAGGAGGTCGGCGCCGTGACCCGCGAGGCGGGTGTGCCCTACCTGCTGGACGCCTGCCAGTCGGCCGGCCAGCTGCCGCTCGACGTGGAGCGCATCGGCTGCGACATGCTCTCCGCCACCGGCCGGAAGTACCTGCGTGGCCCGCGCGGCACCGGCTTCCTGTACGTCCGTCGCGCGTTCATCGACCGGGTCGAGCCGCCGTTCCTCGACCTGCACGCAGCCACGTGGACCGCGCCGGACCGGTACGAGATCCGACCGGACGCACGCCGATTCGAGAACTGGGAGACCAACTACGCCGCCAAGATCGGTCTGGGAGCGGCGGTCGAGTACGCACTGGGCTGGGGACTGGAGTCGATCGAGGCCCGGGTGACCGATCTTGCCGAGCGGCTCCGCTCACGCCTGTCGGACGTGGACGGTGTGCGCGTGCACGACCAGGGCCGGCGCCGCTGCGGCATCGTCACCTTCACCGTCGACGGCGTCCCCTCGGAGGAGGTACGACGACGGCTCGCCGACAACGACGTCAACGTCAGCGTCTCGGTCGCCGACTACGCCCGGCTCGACCTGCCGCAGCGTGGCCTCGCGGACGTCGTACGCGCATCGGTCCACTACTACAACGTCGACGACGAGCTGGATCGCATGCTGGCGGCTCTGCCGAGACCGCGACCAGCAACGGACGGCCGGACGACATGATGGTCCTGCCCAGCGGCAGCCCGGACCTCCGTCGGGTTGCGTCCACCGGCCAAGGAGCACGCGCATGACCGATCTCACCGACAGCACCGTCGCGATCCTCGGAGGGACCGGGCCCGCAGGGACGCGGCCTCGCGCGGCGGTTCGCCGCCGCCGGCCTGACGGTCGTGGTCGGCAGCCGCAGCGCCGAACGCGCGGCCGAGACGGCCGCCACGCTGGCCGCGGCCACGGGCGGTGCGGTCACGGGTGCCGCCAACGAGGACGCGGCCGCCGCCGGGGACGTCGTGGTGGTGGCGGTGCCCTGGGACGGGCACGCCGAGCTCCTGGCGGGTCTGTCCGGGGCGCTCGCCGGCAAGATCGTCGTGGACTGCGTCAACCCGTTGGGCTTCGACAAGCAGGGAGCGTTCCCGCTCGCGGTCGAGGAGGGCTCGGCGGCCCAGCAGGCGCGTGCGCTCCTGCCCGACAGCCGGGTGGTCGCGGCCTTCCACCACGTCAGCGCGGTGCTGCTCGAGGACGCCGACGTCGCCGAGGTCGACACCGACGTGCTGGTGCTCGGCGACGACCGCGAGGCCACCGACCTGGTGCAGGCCCTCGCGTCGGCCGTGCCGGGGATGCGTGGCATCTACGGCGGCCGGCTGCGCAACGCCCACCAGGTGGAGGCGCTGACGGCCAACCTGATCAGCATCAACCGTCGCTACAAGGCGCATGCCGGGCTCCGGGTCACCGACGTCCAGGAACCCACGACCTAGCGCCGACCTGGCACGGTGCCGGGCCGGTCTCTCGCCGGCCGTCCGAGGTCGCGGCACTAAGGTGGCGAGGTGGAGGAAGGCACGCCGAGCCCGGCGACGTACCGCTGGCAGGACTGGGGTCTCCGGGAGCTCCTCACCGCCAAGCAGGACGCCGGCACGCGGGTCAGCCTGGTCGTCCCGGCGCGCAACGAGGCCGCCACCGTGGGCGGCGTCGTGAGCCGGGTGCGCGAGGCCCTCGTCGACACCGTTGCGCTGCTCGACGAGATCGTGGTGATCGACTCCGACTCCGACGACGACACCTTCGCCGTCGCCGAGGACGCCGGCGCCGTCGTGCACCGCTCCCGCGACATCCGGCCCGACCTGGGCTCCGTGCCCGGCAAGGGCGAGGCGATGTGGAAGTCGCTGTTCGTCACCACCGGCGACCTCCTGGTGTTCATGGACGCGGACCTCCTCGACTGGGACACCCACTTCGTGCCCGGGCTGCTCGGCCCGCTGCTGACCTCGCCGCCGGTGCGGCTCGTCAAGGGGTTCTACGAGCGGCCCTACGTCGACGGCGACGTGGTGACGCCCTACGAAGGCGGGCGGGTCACCGAGCTCGTCGCCCGGCCCCTGCTCTCGCTCCGCTTCCCCGAGCTCACCGGCGTCCGGCAGCCGCTCGCCGGGGAGTGGGCGGTGCGGCGCTCGCTGTTCGAGTCGTTGAGCGTGCCGACCGGCTACGCCGTGGAGATCGCCGCGCTCATCGACACCTTCCGGACGCACGGCCTCGAGGCGCTGGCCCAGGTCGACCTCGGACGCCGCGCCCACCGGCACCAGGCGCTCCGCGACCTCGGCGCCATGGCCACCCAGGTGATGGCGGCCACCGAGTCGCGCTGGGCGGGGCGGCCGCCGAGGGACGCGGTGATGCTGCTCGACCGGGAGGTGCCGTTGGGGGAGCGGCCGCCCGCCCGGTCGCTGCTGGAGGTGCGGCGGTGACCCTCAAGCTCGGCCGGCACGAGTTCGACGACGACGCGACGCTGATGATGGCGATCGTCAACCGCACCCCCGACTCCTTCTACGACAAGGGCGCCACCTGGGCCGAGGACAAGGCGTTCGACCGGGTCGCCCAGGTGGTGGACGAGGGTGCCGAGATCGTGGACATCGGCGGGATCAAGGCCGCCCCGGGCGCCGAGATCGACGCCGAGGAGGAGAAGCGCCGGGTCGTCGACTTCGTCGCCCGGGTGCGTTCGGCGTACCCCGACCTGGTGATCTCCGTCGACACCTGGCGGGCCGAGGTCGGGAGCGCGGTCTGCGAGGCGGGGGCAGACCTGCTCAACGACGCCTGGGGAGGTGCGGACCCAGGGCTGGCCTGGGTCGCGGCCGAGCACGACGTCGCACTGGTCTGCACGCACACCGGCGGGGTCACGCCGCGCACGCGGCCGCACCGGATCGAGTACGCCGACGTGGTGGCCGACGCGATCACGTCCACGGTCGGGCAGGCGGAGCGCGCCGTCGCGCTGGGGGTGGACCGGCGCAGCGTGGTCATCGACCCTGCGCACGACTTCGGCAAGAACACCTTCCACTCCCTGGAGATCACCCGCCGGCTGGACGAGATGACCGCCACCGGCTGGCCGGTGCTCGTCTCCCTCTCCAACAAGGACTTCGTGGGCGAGACGCTCGACCGGCCGGTGGGCGAACGGCTGCTCGGCACGCTGGCCGCGACAGCGGTCTGCGCGACAGCCGGCGCCCGGATCTACCGCGTGCACGAGGTGCCCGAGACACGTCAGGTCGTGGACATGGCGTGGAGCATCGCCGGACGGCGCCGGCCCCGGCGCGCCGTACGGGGGCTGGCGTGAGGACCCGCATCGCGTTCCTGCCGGCGGCCCCGGTGCTCCTGCCCGAGTACGCCGGGCTCACCGACCCGGTCGCCGCCCTGCGTGCCGCGTGCATCGACGCCGTCACGTGGCTGGCGAAGGAGGCCGGCGACGCGGTGCAGGTCGTCGCGCCCGGGCCCGATCCCGCCAACACCGCACGCGGGGTGACGGTGTCGGTCGGTTCCCGGCTCGCGGATCGGCTGACCGGGCTCGCCGGCTTCGACGGCCGGGTGGAGCCGGCCGACGGTGCGACGCCCGGGCCCGCAGTCCTCGTGTTCGGCAACGGCAGCGCCCGCCGGAGCGAGAAGGCGCCCGGCCACCTCGACGAACGAGCGGCGGACTTCGACGACGCCGCCCTCGGTGCCCTGGCCCGCGGCGACGCCGCCGCGCTGGCCGGGCTCGACGAGCGGCTCGGCGCCGAGCTCCTCGCCGACGGGATCGGCGGGCTGCGCAGGGTGGGCCGGGCGCTCACCGGCTCGCCGGTGGTGGCGTCCACGCTCTACGCCGACGATCCGTTCGGGGTGCAGTACTGGGTGGTGACCTGGGAATGCGGGTCCTGATCGACCGCCGTTCCAGCGGCCCGGACGCGGCTGGAGACCAGGCGTCGCCGGCCGAGCTGTACGCCGAGGAGCGGAGCCCATGGCTGCGGGCCAACATGATCAGCACCGTGGACGGCGCCGGCACCGGCGCGGACGGACTGACCGGATCCATCAACAACGCGGCCGACCACCGGGTCTTCCACGCGCTGCGCGGGCTGGCCGACGCCGTGCTGGTGGGTGCCGGCACCGCCGTCGCGGAGGGCTACCGGCCGGAGGACACCCCGGTGGCCGTCGTGACCCGCCGGGGGCGGGTGCCGGAGCGGCTCCAGGATCCGCGGCCGGGCCAGGTCCTGCTGGTCACCTGCGAGTCCGCTCCCGGCCTCGGCCGCGCCCGTGAGCTGCTCGGCGCCGACCACGTGCTGGTGGCCGGTCGGCACGAGGTCGACCTGTCCCGCGCGGTCGCGGGGCTCAACGAGCGGGGAATGGTGCAGCTGCTCTGCGAGGGCGGGCCGCGGCTGCTCGGCGACCTGCTGTCGGCCGGCCTGGTCGACGAGCTCTGCACGACGTTCGTCCCGCAGCTCGTGGGTGGAGCCCAGCCGCGGATCGTCACCGCTGAGGGCATGCGGGTGCTGCTGGACCTCAGGATGCTGGCCGAGGAGGACGGCACCGTGTTCGCCCGCTGGACGGTGCGTCGCGGCGAGGGGTGAGCTCCGCTCCGGGAGGGTGGCTCGGCGGGAGCCTCAGCGCAGCGCCGGCTCCGTCGGCTCGGCGGCGGCCACGGACCGGGGCGGGTCGGTCCGGACGGGGGCCCTGCCCGCGACCGGGGCCCTGCCCGCGACCGGGAGCGCCAGCGTGACGAGCGCACCGCCCTCGGGTGCGACACCGGCCTCGAGCCGGCCCTGCCGGGACTCCACGATCTCCCGCACCAGCGACAGGCCGAGACCGGTCCGGGCGCGCGGGTCCTGGTTGGACGAGGCATCGGCGACCAGGTCCTGGGGGCCGTTGAAGGCCTCGACCTGTGCCGGGCTGAAGCCCGAGCCGGAGTCGGCCACTCCGAGAGCGACGCTGCTACCTTCGCGCCGGGCGAACACCCTGATCGTGTCGCCCTCCTCCGTGTAGCGGACGGCGTTCTCCACGAGCGTGTCCACGCAGACCTTGACCCGCTCCTCGTGCGTGTCGACGACACCGGCGGACGAGGTCACCTGCCATTCCCGGGAGGCGACGTTGGACCAGCGGTCGACGATGTCCTGCATCAGCCGGTCCAGGTCGACCTGGTGCTGCGGCAGGTCGTCGTGGAAGCGGATCATGCGCAGCAGGCGGTCACAGGCACGGTCCAGGCGGTCGATCTCCTCGCGGACCACGTCGAGGTCGTTGAGCACCGGGCCGGTCTCGGTGGACCGGAGCAGGTCGACGTACCCGGCCATGATGGTCAGCGGGGTCCGCATCTCGTGGGAGGTGAGCCGGACCAGCCGCTCTCGGCGGGCGACCTGCTCACGATCGCGCTCGGCCATCTCCCGGTTGAGACGCAGTGCGGCATCCCGGTGTCCGACGTGCCAGATCATCAGCCCCAGCAGCAGGGTCATGAACGGGATCTCGGTCGTCTGCGCCCAGTGGATGTGCCCGTCGGCGGCGCGCATGAGGAGGATCACGCCGGTGATGACGGTGTAGACCGCCAGCGTCGCGTAGGCCCTGCGCGTGCTCCAGACGTCGAGCCCGAACGCGACGGCCAGCCCGGCGTACCCGAGGTGGTAGGGGACCGTCTCCCGTCCCGGGACGAACCACATGGCGACGGCGCACGCCGTGCCCCAGAACAGCCAGGGCACGAAGAGGTTCAGGTTGCGACGCATGTCAGTCCCCCACGAAGCAGTAGCCGACGCCGCGAACGGTCTCCACGGGCAGGTCCTCGAGCTTTCCGCGCAGCCTGCGCAGGCACACCTCGACCACGTTGCTGCCCGGGTCGAAGTCCAGTCCCCACACGTCGTGCAGCAGCTCGTCCTTGCGGCACACGTCCCCGCGCCGGCGCATGAGGTGGGCGAGCAGGGCAGTCTCCCGCTCGGCGAGCGCGGTCACGCCGGTGCTGGTGTGCGCTCGGCGCCGGTCGACGTCGAGGCGCAGCGGGCCGCTCTCGATGTAGCGGTCGGTCGCCCGCTGCTTCGGTCCACCGGCGAGGTGACGGCGGGTGCGGGCCATCAGCTCCGACAGGTGGAACGGCTTGCCGACGAAGTCCACCGCACCCCGGTCGAGGGCCGTCACCCTCGCGGCGACGTCCGAGACGCCGGACAGCATGATCACCGGTGGCTGCTGGGGTCCCTCGGCGATCCCTGCCAGGCACTGGAGACCGTTCATCTCCGGCATCACGATGTCCAGGAGCACCAGGTCCACCGGCTGCGTGGCGAGGACGTCGAGCGCCTCGCGACCGTTCTCGGCGGCGAGCACGACGTGGCCCTGCGTGACGAGCGCGCGGCGCAGGAACGACTGCACGCGTTCCTCGTCGTCCACGACCAGCACGGTGCTCATGTCGTCACCCCCACGTGTCCCCGCGGCCCGCCCCAGGGCCACCTCGATAGTGACGACTCCGCCGGGCCCAGCCAAGGTGTTCGGCGGCAAATGACCCACCGGTCCACGAAGGGATGGCATATCCGGACTACTCCGCGTCCCCTCCGGCAGGGTAAAGGCCCCAGATGACCGCTTCATGACGACTGCATGAGCGCTCCGGGACGGACCCGGCCGTGGGGGACCGGTCCCTCCCACGGGTGGGCATCATCGTGTTTGCGCCGCTCCCCTGAAAGTGGCGCCCACGCAAAGGGATGGGTCATCGATCGGGGCGTCGGTCGGTGGCTCGATGATCCCCGTCGGGACCTCGTTTGCAGCACCTGCTGCACCGGGGACGGAGTCTCGACGGGGATCGCCCTGTCCGGGCCCGACTACGCTCGACGCACCATGGCCCTGAAGATCGATCCCGCCCACCGCAAGCGCTACCGCCAGATCGCCGGACTCCTGATGCGGCACGGACGCGGCGACCTCGTGCGGTCGGCCGGCATCGACGCCGCGCTCGAGGACAAGGTCGAGGAGGCCGATCCCGAGGCGGCGGCCCGGCTCGCGGACGACCTCGAGGCGATGGGCCCGACCTTCGTGAAGCTCGGCCAGCTGCTCTCGTCGCGGGTCGACCTGCTGGCGCCGCCGTACATCGAGGCGCTCGCCCGTCTCCAGGACGACGTGCAGCCCTTCGCCTTCGAGGAGGTCGAGGAGATCGTCAGCGGCGAGCTCCAGGTGCGACTCTCGACGGTGTTCCCCACGTTCGATCGCAAGCCGTTGGCGGCGGCCTCCCTGGGGCAGGTGCACCGGGCCACGCTGCGGGACGGCCGGGAGGTCGTGGTCAAGGTGCAGCGACCCGGGATCCGCGCGCAGGCCCTGGCCGACCTGGAGGTGCTCGCCGACCTCGCGGGTGTCCTCGACAAGCACACCGACATCGGCCGCCGCTACGGCCTTGTCGACCTCGTCGAGGAGTTCCGCAAGTCGCTCGTCGACGAGCTCGACTACCACCGCGAGGCCGACAACCTCGCGGCCCTCGGGGAGATGCTCGCCGGGTACGACCACCTCGTCGTGCCGGAGCCCTATGCGGACCTCACCACGAGCCGCGTGCTCACGATGGAGTACGTCGAGGGCAAGAGGGTCACCGACCTCGGGCCGCTCGCCCGCACCGAGCTCGACGGGGCTCCCCTCGCGGACGAGCTGTTCAAGGCCTACCTCGACCAGGTGCTCGTGCACGGCATCTTCCACGCCGACCCGCACCCGGGCAACGTGCTGGTGACGCCCGACGGTCGGCTGGTGCTGCTCGACATCGGGATGGTCGCGCGGCTGGCACCCGCGGTCCGGGACAAGCTGGTGAAGCTCTTCCTGGCGCTGGCGGACGCGCGCCCCGACGAGGTCACCCGCATCGTGCTCACGATGGGGGAGCAGCTCCCGGACTTCGACCGCGCGGTGCTCGAGCGGGCGATCGCCGACGTCGTCGGCCGGGCCGCCGACGCGACCATCTCCGAGCTGGACGTGGGCGCGATGGTCCTGCAGCTCACCCGCAGGGCCGGTGAGGCGGGACTGCGGATGGACCCCGAGCTGGTGATGCTGGGCAAGGCGCTGCTCAACCTGGACCAGGTCGCGCTGACCCTGGACCCGACCTTCGAGCCGCGCGAGGCGCTGAAGCGGCACCTGACCGAGCTGATGCGGTCGTCGATGGGCACCACGCCCGCCGCCCTGATGGCGTCGCTGCTCGAGGCCAAGGAGTTCGTCGAGGAGCTGCCGGGCCGGGTGAACCGTGCCTTCGACGCGATCGGGTCCGGGCGGTTCGAGCTGCGGGTCAACGCCTTCGACGAGGACGAGTTCCTCCGGGGTCTGCACAAGCTGGCCAACGTCGTCGCCGCGGCGGTGGTGCTCGCGTCGATGATCCTGGCGTCGGCGTTGCTGGCGAGGCCGTCCGCGGACGGACCCGATACAGGCAACCGGATCGCCCTCGTGGTCTTCGTGGTCGCGGTCGTGGTGGCGCTCGCGATGCTGACGCGGATCGCCCTGCAGAGCCGCAAGGTCATGTCCCGACGCAAGTGAGCGCGGCGGCCCCGGTGGTCGAGCCGTCCGCCGGTGGTCGAGCCCGTCGAGACCCGTGCGCCGTCCCCGGTGGTCGAGCCGTCCGCCGGCGGTCGAGCCCGTCGAGACCCGTGCGCCCTACCCGGTGGTCGAACCGTCCGCCGGTGGTCGAGCCCGTCGAGACCCGTGCCGTCCCCCGGTGGTCGAACCGTCCCCGGTGGTCGAGCCCGTCGAGACCCGTGCGCCCTACCCGGTGGTCGAGCCCGTCGAGACCCGGCCGTGCGCCGTACGGCCAAGAGCCGAGGCATAGCCCGTCCGGCGGCTGGGTAGAGGGGTTCTCGACAGCGTCCACGAACCTGGAGGAACGCGCGTGGCCCTCAAGCTCGCCGTCATCTACTACTCGTCGACAGGCACGGTCGACGCGATGGCGCGACGTGCCGCGCTCGCGGGTGAGAAGGCCGGCGCCGAGGTGCGTCTGCGGCACGTCGAGGAGAACGCCCCGCCCGCCGCGATCGACAGCGTCGACGAGTGGCGCGAGCACGTTGCGGCGACCGGTGACGAGCCGCGGGCGACCCCGGAGGACGTGACCTGGGCTGACGTCGTGCTGCTCGGTTCGCCGACCCGGTTCGGCAGCATCGCCAGCCAGCTGCAGGCGTTCCTCGACAGCCTCGGCCCGCAGTGGGCCAACGGGGAGCTCGCCGACAAGGTGTACGCCGGCTTCACCGCCAGCAAGACCGCGCATGGCGGCCAGGAGTCCACGCTGCTGGCGCTCTACACGACGATGTACCACTTCGGCGGTCTCGTGGTCGCACCCGGCTACACCGACCCCACGAAGTTCGCCGACGGCAACCCGTACGGCGCTTCCCACGTCACCGGACCCGACAACGACGTCCCGCTCGAGGACGCCGCACTCGACGCGCTCGACCACCTCGTCGAACGCACCCTCACCGTCGCCGGCAAGCTCGCCGACTGACCTTCACGAAGGAGTCGACCGTGTCATCAGGAGTGGAGACGGGCAGGATCACCACCGACATACCGGCCCGCATGGACCGGCTCCCGTGGGCCAGGTGGCACTGGCTGGTGGTGATCGGGCTCGGCACCGTCTGGATCCTCGACGGCCTCGAGGTCACCATCGTGGGCTCCATGTCCGAGGCGCTGAAGCCGGAAGACACCGGCCTCGGGCTCAGCAGCTCCGACATCGGCTTCGCGGGCGCGATCTACGTCGCCGGGGCCTGCCTCGGCGCCCTGTTCTTCGGCCAGCTGACCGACAAGTTCGGCCGGAAGAAGCTGTTCCTGATCACGCTGGCCGTCTACACGGTCGCCACGGTGCTGACCGCCTTCGCGCCGAGCGCCTGGTGGTACTTCACCGCCCGGTTCCTGACCGGCGCCGGCATCGGCGGTGAGTACGCCGCGATCAACTCCGCGATCGACGAGCTGATCCCGGCGAAGTACCGCGGCCGGGTCGACGTCGCCATCAACGGGTCGTTCTGGGTCGGCGCCGCGGGCGGTGCGCTCCTGACCATCCCGCTCCTCGACCCCACACTGGTGGACCCGGCCTGGGGCTGGCGTCTCGCGTTCGGTCTCGGCGCGATCCTCGCGGTGGGGATCCTCGTCGTCAGGCGCAACGTGCCGGAGAGCCCGCGCTGGCTGTTCATCCACGGCCGCGAGGAGGAGGGCGAGGAGATCGTCCGGGACATCGAGCGGACCGTCACGGAGGAGACCGGCCGGGAGCTCCCCTCGGTGAGCGAGACGATCACGATCCGGCAGCGCAAGACCATCAGCATCGCGTTGATCGCCCGGACCGTGTTCACCCTCTACCCGAAGCGCACCGTGCTCTGCTTCTCCCTGTTCGTCGGGCAGGCGTTCCTCTACAACGCCTTCTTCTTCACCTACGGCGACACGCTCAGCACGTTCCTCGACGTGAAGCAGACCGGCTGGTACATCGCCGTGTTCGCGCTCAGCAACTTCCTCGGGGCCCTCCTGCTCGGACCGTTGTTCGACACCGTGGGGCGGGTGCGGATGATCACCGGCACCTACATCCTCTCGGGCGTGCTGCTGGCGGTGACCGGGTTCATGCTCGGCGGCCTGACCGCGGTGACGCTGACCGTGATGGGCTCGATCATCTTCTTCTTCGCCTCGGCCGGCGCCAGTGCGGCGTACCTCACCGCCAGCGAGATCTTCCCGATGGAGACGCGGGCGCTGTGCATCGCGTTCTTCTACGCCATCGGCACCGCCGCCGGCGGTATCAGCGGTCCGCTGCTGTTCGGTCGGCTCATCGAGAACGCCTCGGCCGACAAGGACATCACCGGCATCGCGATCGGCTACTTCATCGGCGCCGCCCTGATGATCGCCGGTGGGATCATCGAGGCCGTCCTCGGTGTCAAGGCCGAGGGCAGGTCCCTGGAGAGCATCGCCCAGCCGCTGACCGCCGAGGACGAGCCGGACTCCGCGACCTCGCACCAGCCCGCCTGAAGCCCGGCACCGAAGGAGGACCCTCATGCCCATGCCACCGCCCAAGGCGACCTCGGAGAGCCCGCGGGACCGTCAGGTCAACCACGAGATCAGCCAGATCGTCCGCGCGCTCAACACGCAGGGCGCCCAGCCGCACACCGAGCTGCGCGCCCTGGTGGGCGCCGACTTCTGGGACGCGGACCGGTTCGACCGTGCGCTCGCGCTCGCCGTCGCCGACGGTCTCGTGGTGCGCGACTCCGAGGGCCGGCTGCACACCGTCTGAGTCGCGAGGCGCGGTGACGGGCGCGGTCAGGTGGACGCGCGTTCGATGCCGGACTCGTCGAAGCGCCGGACCAGGTCCGCCGGATCGTCGAACACGGCGGTGGCGCCCGCTTCGAGCAGCTCGGCCTCGGCGAAGCCGCCGCAGCGCAGGCCGATGGTGGGGATCTGCGCCCGACGCGACGCCCCGACGTCCCAGACCGAGTCGCCGATCATCAGCGCCCGGCGTGAGCCGGCGCGCTCCAGGGCCGCCTCCACCAGGTCCGCGGCGGGCTTGCTGCGGGGGACCTCCGAGGAGGTGACCAGTCCGGAGGCCACGTCGGCGGCGACCAGCAGGTCCATGGCGCGGTCGATCTCACTCGGGCTGCCCGAGGTGGCGAGGACCACGGTGAAGCCGGACTTGCGCAGCAGCGCGAGCAGGTCGTCGGCCCCGGGCAGGGCCCGGACGAGGGAGAACAGGGTGTCGTAGTACTCCCCGTGCAGCGTGCGCACCTCGTCGCCGAGGGCGTCCTCGACGCGCTGCCCCGCCACCTCGGGGACGAGCCGGTCGGCACCCATGCCGATGGCTCGATGGATCCGCCACGCCGGCACGTCCGCGCCGATGGCGTGGAAGGCGTGCGTCCAGGCCTGCACGTGGGCATACACGGAGTCGACCAGGGTGCCGTCGACGTCGAGGACGACGGTGTCGACCGCGAGGGTCTGCATCACTATCACCTGCTTGGTTCCAGGGGCACTCGCGACGTACCCGACCTCGCCTCGGGCAAACGGGTGGAGCGGCGGGAGCCGTGGCTCAGGACCGGGCGTAGAGCTCCACGAACCGCTGCAGCAGCTTGGGTGGGTCGTGCACGCTGGCCTGCCGCGCCATCTCCTGCAGCGCCTCCATCTCGTCGGGCTCGAAGTAGCCGTGGTAGCGGTAGGCCTCGATCCGCAGGCAGAGCCCGTGCACGTCGAGCTCGGGATGGAACTGGGTGGCGTAGACGTGCTGACCGACGCGGAACGCCTGCACGGGGCACGCCGCCGACGAGGCGAGCAGGGTGGCGTGAGCAGGCAGCTCTCGGACTGCCTCCTTGTGGCCCACGAAGGCCTCGAACGTCGTCGGCAGAGCCTTGAACAGCTGGTCGTCGACGCCGGCGGCGGTGAGCGAGATCGGCACCCGCCCGATCGGCTCGCTGAACGTCCGGTCGACCACGGCTCCCACGTGCGTGCCGATCGTGCCGATGCCGTAGCAGGCGCCGAGCAGCGGGAAGTCGCGGGCGACCACGTCGGCCAGGAGCCGGTCGAGCTCGGCCTCCACGCGCACCTGCGCCGGTGACTTCTCCTCGGCGGGGTCGCTGGAGTTGAACGGGCCGCCGCCCATGAAGATCCCGGACCAGTCGTCGAGGTCGAGCGTCCCCAACGGGACCGCCTCCAGCCGGTGCCGGCGCAGGTCGGGCTCGTCGAGTCCCGTGAAGCCGAGGAACGCTTCGTACTCGTTGTCCGCGACGTCGTCCTCGGCGCGGGTGCCGAGCAGCAGGAACGGCTTCACGCCCGCAGGATACGGCGGGCCGGCGCCCCCTCGCGCAGCCGCGCGTCGCGAGCGTGCTCAGTCGTCGCTCAGCGGAACGGGCACGCCCGGGTTCATGCCGGTGGTGATCGCGGAGTAGTCGTCGGGGAGTGCCCGCAGCTCCACCACGCGCTGTGCGACGTCGCGCAGCTTGACATTGGTGTGGCTGGAGTAGCGGCGGAGCACCTCGAACGACGTCTCGAGGCCCATGTCGTACTGCGCCATCAGGATTCCCTGCGCGACCCCGATGAGATGCCTGCTCTGCAGGGCGGTCTGGAGCCCGGACACCAGCTGTGTGTTGCTCACCGCGGTCGCCGCGTGGGACGCGAACACCAGGGCGAGGTCGACGCTGTCGGAGTCCCAGCCGTGCGGCTTGCGGGAGTACAGGTTCAGTGCGCCGAGTGCCGACTCGTCATCGGCGAGGCGGATGCTGAGGATCGAGCCGGCGCCGGCCTCGGCGGCGCGCGGACCCCATCGCGGCCAGCGCGGGTCGCTGGCGACGTCCTCGATCAGGTAGGTCTCGTCCTCGGCGAGCGCCGAGAGGCAGGGCCCTTCCCCCAGCTCGTACTGCCAGTCGTCGCAGTTGCGGGCCGCGGGGTCGGTGACGGCCACCGACTCGGGCCGGCCACGGCGCCGGCGCAGCGTGATCCCGACGAAGTCGCAGGCCGGGACGACCTCGACGGCGCGTTGGGCGATCCGGTCGAACGTGAGCTGGTCGTCCGACCGAGCCAGCAGGTCGCGACTCACCAGGGCGAAGTACGCCGCCAGCTGTGCCTGGGTCTCCACACGCCCCTCCCTCGCCTCACGAACGGTCTCCCCAGTCGAGGAATGTACCCGCCGCGACGGGCGAGCATGCCTCGTCGTGAGCCCGCCGGCCATCAGGGGCCCGGTCAGCCGTCAGGCCCGGTCTGAGGGGGAGTGAGGCGTGGGACCGCGGGTACTGTCCACAGCAGCGGGCCCGGTGCCCCGCACCGACTCGGAGGTGGTTCGGCGATGACCCAGACGACCAGCCCGGAGCACGACACTTCGGGCTTCGACCGGTACATGCTGCACGAGGTGGGGCAGGTGGTGCGGGCCCTGGAGGCCAACGGGCCCTGCACTGAGGAGGAGCTCGCCGTGCTGGTCGGCGCGCCGTACTGGGAGAGCAACCGCTTCCGGCGGGTGCTCACGTTCATGAAGTCGGACCGGCTGCTGGCCCAGGACGCGTCCGGAAGCCTGCGGCTGACCCGGTAGGCGACCCCCTCAGAAGATGTAGAGCGCGCCGAGCAGGCTCGGCACCACGCCGAGCAGCAGCCAGGGGCTGAGCAGCCTGTGCTGGTGGATGACCAGGGCGGCGACGAAGGCGATGACACCGAAGGCCGCCCCGATCACCAGCAGGCCGATCTGGGCGTCGAGCCGCTCGGAGAACGCGGCGGCCACCACCAGGCCGAAGGACAGGTGCAGGATCGTGGTGGCGGCCAGCGAGGACAGCACCCACCGCTGCACCCCGCTCAGGCTCATCCGCTCCGGGTTGCGCCGGCGCGGGGCGCCCGGGGTCATCAGGTGCTTGCGCACCCGGGTGGGGGCAGCACCGGTTGGCTCGGTGGGGGAGATGGACACGGGTGCGACCTCAGTACGCCGGGTGCGGGAGACGTCCCCATTCTACGCCCGCGGCTGCGAGGTCCCCGCGCTCTGGCAGACTTACGGACATGCTGGAGCTGGCCGGGCGCACCTACGAGGACGACTCGTTGCGCATCCTCGGCACGACCCGCCGCGCCTACGTCATCCCCGACCTCAAGCTGCTCTACATATCGCTGGCCAAGAACGCCTGCACGAGCATCAAGTGGCTGATGGCCGAGCTCGCGGGGGAGGACCTGCCGAGCCTGGTCCCGAAGGCCGGGTTCTACCCCAACCGTGAGGCCGGGATCCACGACCGCTACGCCTGGAAGCGCACCCCGCGGCTGCACGAGCTGCCGCCCGGCATGCGCGAGACGATCTCGCCCGACAACGGCTGGATGGTCTTCACCGTCCTCCGCGACCCGCGGTCCCGGCTGTTCTCGGCGTGGGAGAACAAGTACCTCCTCCGCAACCCGGCGTACTGGCGCAAGGTCGACCGGCCGTGGGCGCCGCGGATCCCGACCGAGCCGCAGCACGTGATCGACGACTTCGCGAGGTTCGTGTTCGACGTCTACGACGATCCCGACCACGAGGTGTTCCAGAGCGACGCGCACTTCCGCGCACAGACGTTCCTGCTGCAGGAGTACGCCGTCCCCTACTCCCACCTCTACGACATCTCCGAGCTGTCCACGATGGTCGACGACCTCACCGCCCACGTGCGCGCGCAGGGCTACGACGGCGAGGTCTCGCTGGGCAACTCCAACGACACCCCGCTGCCGGCCAACCGCGAGGTGTTCGCCAACGGCGTGCGCGAGGCGATCGAGAAGCTCTACGCCGACGACTTCGCGCGCTTCCCCGATGCCTGGGACTTCTCCCGGGTGGAGAAGCGCGAGATGCAGTGGACCAAGGAGTCGTTCGCCCACGTGCGCTCGATCGTCGAGGCCAACGAGCGGATCTCCGACCTGGCGCTGACCGCGCGCCGGCTCTCCAAGCAGAACGCCGCGCTCCGGCGCAAGGTGGCCGACCTGAGGGCCGCCGCTCCGGCTGGGTCGGCTCCGGCCGCAACACCGTCGTTGCCGTCACGCGTGCTGCACCGCCTCCGCCGCGGCTGACCTCCTGGTCCGGACCTGCGCGTGGCGGGCCGCTACTCGCTGCCCGCGGAGATCTTCTCGATCAGGGCGGTGGTCGAGATGGCCGGCGTGCGGGGCAGGTAGTGCACCTCGCAGATGTCCTCGAACTCGTCGAACTTGCCCGCCCAGTCGTCGCCCATCACCAGGATGTCGGCCTGGTGCTCGAGGATGTAGTCGCGCTTGAGCTCGAGGGACTCCTCGACGAACACCGCGTCGACGGGCTTGAGCGCCGCCACGATCTCGAGCCGCTCGGCCTGGGAGAACACCGGAGCCCGGCCCTTCTTCCGCTCGTTGAGCGCGTCGGCCGAGACCCCCACCACGAGCCGGTCGCCGAGCGCCGCCGCCCGCTCGATCACGCGCAGGTGACCGACGTGGAACACGTCGAAGGTGCCGAAGGTGATGACGGTCTTGCTCATGGCGCACGATCCTCTCATGCGTGTGGGGGCCGGGTCGGGGTCGGTGGTGGGGCGGGGGTGGGGCGGTGGCCAATTCACTGGGGACCCAGTGAATTGGCCCCTTCCCGGGGTGAACTCACCACGGGAACGGGGAGATCGCCACGGGAAGGTTGACCGCTGGAGACCCTGCCGGGCCCGCGGACGTACGACGTCCCGCCGGGCCCCGTGGCGCCGGTGACACGGACCACGTGGCGGCCCGGCCACAGGACTGGTTAGCCTTACCTAAGTTCCCACCGCTTTCCCGAGGAGTGACATGTCCCGGACCCGCCGCGTCGGCCGCCCCGCGGTGCTGACCGCCACGCTCGTCTCGCTGTCCGCGCTCGTGTCCGGCTGCGGCGTCCTCGGCATCGGCGGCGAGGAGCCCGGCGACATCCAGGTGTACTCCGCGCGGCACTACGACCTCGAGGACGCGTTCGTCGCGTTCGAGGAGGAGACCGGCCTCAAGGTCGACTTCATCTTCGGCGACGACGCCGAGCTGCTCGAGCGGCTCAAGGCCGAGGGCGACCGACACCCCGGCCGACCTGTTCGTCACCGTCGACGCCGGCAACCTGTGGAACGCCGCCGACCAGGGTGAGCTGGTGCCGGTCGAGGTCGCCGGTGCTCGAGCAGGCCCTCCCCGAGGAGTACCGCGACTCCGCAGGACCGCTGGTTCGGCCTCGCGCTGCGCGCCCGCACGGTCGCCTACAACCCCGAGAACGTCGACCCGGCGGAGTTCGACACCGAGGACACCTACGCCGGCCTGGCCGACCCGAAGTGGCAGGGCCGGCTGTGCATGCGCGACTCGACCGAGGCCTACACGCAGTCGCTGGTGGCCAGCCTGATCGACCTGCACGGTCGTGAGGGCGCGAAGGAGATCGTCCAGGGCTGGCTCGACAACGACGTCGAGATCATGAGCAACGACATCCTGCTGCTCGAGGCGCTCGACGCCGGCACCTGCGACGTGGCGATCGTCAACCACTACTACTTCGCGCGCGAGCTCGAGGAGAAGCCCGACATGAACGTCGAGCTGTTCTGGGCCAGCCAGGACGGCGACGGCACCCACGTCAACATCTCCGGGGCCGGCCTCGTGAAGTCGTCCGACGCGCCCGCGAAGGCCCAGCAGCTGCTCGAGTGGCTCGCGGCCGACGGCCAGGAGGCGTTCGTCGGCGGCAACCACGAGTACCCCGTCAACCCCGACGTCGCCCCCGACGATGTGGTGGCCGGCTTCGGCGAGTTCACGCCCATGCCGATCGACGCCGAGGCGTATGGGCTCCCTGAACGCCGAGGCGACGGACCTCCTCGCCGAGGTCGGGTACGAGTAGTGCGACCGTGACGCAGCCCGCCGTCCTGGCTCCACCCGTCGGTCGCCGCACCGGCGCGCCGCACCGGGCGGATGTCGGGTTCCGGACGTCGCGGCTGGTCGCTGCTCGTCCTGGTGGTCGCCGTGGTGGTCGCCAGCCCGGTCGTCGCCGTGGTGGTCGACGGGCTGCTCGGCAGCGACGACATCGCGCTGCCGCGCGGACTCGGGGCGATGGTCGTCACCACCCTGCTGCTGATGCTCGGCGTCGGCGTCGGGACGCTCGTCATCGGCGGCGGACTGGCCTGGCTGGTGACGGCCTACCGCTTCCCGCATGCGCGACCTGCTGGTGTGGCTGCTCGTGCTGCCGCTGGCGATGCCGGCGTACATCCTCGGCTTCGTCTTCCTCTCGACCTTCGACGTGGCCGGGCCCGTGCAGGGGTTCCTGCGCTCCGTGCTCGGCGACGGGTTGTGGCCGCCGGACGTGCGGTCGCTCCCGGGTGCGGTGGTGGTGATGTCGCTGTCGCTGTTCCCCTACGTCTACCTGCTGGCCCGGGCGGCGCTCGTCGAGCAGTCGCCGACGACGTACGACGCCGCGCGCACGCTCGGCGCGAGCCGGACCCGGGCGTTCTGGCGCGTGGTGCTCCCGCTGGCCCGACCGTCGCTGGCCGCCGGCCTCGCGCTGGTGATGATGGAGACGCTCACCGACTTCGCCACCGTGCAGTACTTCGGGGTCAAGACCGTCTCGGTCGGGGTCTACCTGGTGTGGAAGGGGTCGTTCGACTTCCAGTCCGCGAGCCAGCTCGCGGTGCTGGTGCTGCTGTTCGCGGTCGCGGTCCTGGCCGGCGAGCGGCTCATGCGCGGCCGGGCCCGCTACACCCAGCGCGGCGGCCGCGGGCAGGGCCTGCAGGCACGGCGCCTGACCGGTTGGCGCGGCTGGGCGGCCACCGCGCTCTGCCTGCTCGCGCTCGCGGCCGGGTTCCTCGTGCCGGTGGCCAGACTCCTGGCCTGGGCCGTCGGCGAGGCGTTCGCGCGACCCGGCCGCCTTCGTCGACCCGCGGTTCGGCGAGTACCTCGCCAACAGCCTCGTCGTCGCCGCGATCACGGCGGCCGGCTGCGTGCTGCTGTCGCTGCTGATGAGCCACGCCGTGCGGATCGGCGGCGGTGGCGTGGTGCGGTCGGCCGCCCAGCTCACCACCTTCGGGTACGCCGTGCCCGGCGCCGTCGTGGGCATCGGGGTGCTGCTCGTGTTCGCGTGGGCCGACCGGGGCCTGGAGGCGGCCGGCGTCCCCGGCGGCACCGGCCTGCTGGTGACCGGCTCCGTGCTCGGCATCCTCTACGCCTACCTGGTGCGGTTCCTCGCCCCGGCGTACCAGGCCGTCGACGCCAGCTTCGCCAAGGTCGCGCCCACGATGACCCTCTCGGCGATGAGCCTGGGCGCCAACCCGCTGCGCGTGCTCCGGCGGGTGCACCTGCCGCTGGTGCGCCCGGGCGTCGCGGTGGCGCTGGTGCTCGTCACCATCGACGCGATCAAGGAGCTGCCGATCGTCCTGCTGCTGCGCCCGTTCGGGTTCACTACCGTGTCCGTGTGGGTCTACCAGCTGGCCGGCGAGAACTTCTGGGAGAAGGCCGCGCTGCCGGCGCTGGTGATCGTGGCCGCCGCGGTGGTGCCGGTCTTCTTCCTGTTCCGCCAGGTGCGGGCCACCGACCGGCGGGCGGTGTGAGGTGACCGAGCCCGCGCTGCGTCTCGACGGCGTCACCAAGCGGTACGCCGGGGTGGCCGCCGCCCACGACGTGTCCCTCGACGCCGCCCCTGGCGAGCTGGTCACGCTGATCGGCCCCTCCGGCTGCGGCAAGTCCACCACCCTGCGCCTGGTCGCCGGGCTGGACCGCCCCGACGAGGGCCGCATCTCGATCGCCGGGGGTGGTCGCCGCCAACGGACGCACCTGGCAGCCGCCCGAGAGGCGCCGCGTCGGGCTGGTGTTCCAGGACCACGCGCTGTTCCCGCACCTGACCGTCGAGCGCAACGTCGCCTTCGGCATCGACCGGCTGTCGCGCGGCGACCAGCGCCGGCGGGTCGCCGAGGTGCTCGAGCTGGTCCGGCTCGGCGAGCTGGCGAAGCGGTACCCGCACGAGCTGTCCGGCGGCGAGCAGCAGCGCGTCGCGCTGGCCCGGGCGCTGGCGCCGCGACCGGCGGTCGTGCTGCTCGACGAGCCGTTCAGCAGCCTCGACGAGACGCTGCGCGCGCAGGTGCGGGCCGAGACGGTCGCCGCGCTGCGCGAGACCGGGACGACCGCGCTTCTGGTCACCCACGACCAGACCGAGGCGCTCTCGACCGGCGACCGGGTCGTGGTGATGCGCCGCGGCGTCATCGAGCAGGCCGACACCCCGCAGGCGGTGTTCGAGTCGCCCGCGACCCGGTTCGTCGCGTCGTTCATGGGCGATGCCGACTTCCTGCCCGCCCACGTGCAGAACGCGTTGCTCACCTGCGAGATCGGCGTCGTGTCCACCGTGCCCGGCTGGGCCCACGCCGACGTCGACGTGGACGTGGTGCTGCGTCCGCACGAGGTGGCGCTGACGCCCGATCTCGACGCGACGGCGCGGGTGGTGGGGGTCGAGTACCACGGCGCGTTCGTGCTGCACACCGTCCGGCTCGCCTCCGGTCGCACGTTGCGCTCCTGGCAGACCCACGCGGTGCGGTACCCGGTGGGCACGGCGGTCGCCGTCTCCGTCGTACCCGGCATCTCGCCGACCCTGCTCGTCGGCGACCGGGCCGTGACCGCCCCGCCGCCCGCCTGACCGGTCGACGGCTGGCGGCAGGCACCGTCCGGTACGTTCGACGACGATGTCCGTGCCCTTGATCACCGCCGACCCCGAGCTCGACGAGGAGCGCCGTCGCGGCCTGCGCCGGATGCGCTCGCTGGCGGTCGGGCTGCTGCTGTTCGCGGCCGTCGTCTACCTCGCCACCCTCGACGAGGACGGCTTCCTCGGCTTCGTCAACGCCGGCGCCGAGGCGTCGATGGTGGGCGCGATCGCGGACTGGTTCGCGGTGACCGCGCTGTTCAAGCACCCGCTCGGCCTGCCGATCCCGCACACCGCGCTGATCCCGCGGCGCAAGGAGATGCTCGGCCGCAGCCTGGAGGAGTTCGTCGGCGAGAACTTCCTGCACGAGCAGGTGATCCGCGAGCGCATGCAGGTGGCCGAGCTGAGCCGCCGGGTGGGCGACTGGCTGGTGGTCGAGGAGCAGGCGCGCCGGGTGGTCGACGAGGCCGCGTCGGTGCTGCACATCGGCCTGACCCGGGTGCGCGACGAGGACATCGCCGCGCTCGTCGAGGAGGCGCTGCTGCCGCGGCTCCGGGCCGAGCCGATCAGCCCGGTCGCCGGCAGCCTGCTCGACGAGGTGGTCCGCGACAAGGCGCACCACGGGCTGGTCGACCTCGCCCTCGACGAGGCCTACCGCTGGCTGGACCAGAACGAGGACACGTTCAGCGACATCGTCGGCGAGCGCGCGCCGTGGTGGTCGCCGCCGGCGGTCAACGACCGGGTCACCCGCCGCCTCCACGTCGAGCTGCTGGCCTGGATCTCCGACATCCGCAACGACCCGGTGCACCACGCCCGGCTCGCCCTCGACTCGATGCTGGCCCAGCTCGCCGAGGACCTGCTCCACGACCCCGCCACCCAGGCCCGGGCCGAGGCGCTGAAGGAGCGGGTCTTCGACCACCCGCAGATCCTGGTGACCGCGATCTCGCTGTGGAAGGCGTTCCGGGTCGCCCTGCTCGACGCCCTGGCCGACGACGACGGGCCGCTGCGGGGCAGGGCGGTCGCGGAGCTGACGGCCTTCGGGCGGCGGCTGCTCGAAGACGCCGAGCTGCGGGCGAAGCTCGACAAGTACGCCGCGGACTTCGCGGTGTTCGTCGTCGACCGGTACGGCGCCGAGCTGACCACCGTCATCACGCACACGATCGACCGCTGGGACGGCAAGGAGGCCGCCCGCAAGATCGAGCTGCACGTCGGGCGCGACCTGCAGTTCATCCGGATCAACGGGACGATCGTCGGCGGCCTGGTCGGCGTACTCATCCACACGGTGACCGTGCTGGCGTGACCAGCCGCTCTACGTCGACAATCGGGGCATGAGCGTGGTGCGCGAGGTCTCGATCCGCGACGAGACGATCCGGCTGGGACAGCTGCTCAAGCTCGCCGACCTGATCGACAACGGCGCCGACGCGAAGCCGCTGCTCATGCAGGGCCTGGTGTTCGTCAACGGCGAGCTGGAGACGCGGCGCGGCCGGCAGCTCGTGAAGGGCGACGTGGTCAGCCTCGGCGACGACGCGGTCCGGATCGCCTGAACCCCACGCGTCGCCTCCGATATCGGTAGCGCGGGCGTGACCCATGGACCACGGTCGGACTACCGATATCGGTATGGGCTCAGCGGACCTCGACGAGGTCCACGACGAAGATCAGGGTCTCGCCGGGCTTGATCACGCCGCCCGCGCCACGGTCGCCGTACCCGAGGTGCGGCGGGATCACCAGCTGCCGGCGACCGCCGACCTTCATGCCCTGCACGCCCTGGTCCCAGCCGGAGATGACCTGGCCGACACCGAGGCGGAACGACAGCGGCTCGCCGCGGTTGTACGACGCGTCGAACTCCTCACCCGTCGAGTGGGCGACGCCGACGTAGTGCACGAGCACCTGCTTGCCGGCCACCGCCTCGGCGCCGTCGCCCTCGCGGACCTCGGTCACCACCAGGTCGGCCGGCGGTTCGGGGTCCGGGAACTCGATCTCCGGCTTCTCGTCGTACGTGCTCACGGCTCTCCTTCGTCGGGGTGGGTCCACCAGCGTAGGCGGGCCGATCCCGAGGGGGAGCGGCGGCGGTAGCGCAGACGACGTGGTCAGGCGCCGTGGACGTAGTGGTCGAGCTGGTCGCGCTCGAACTCGAGCTCGCTCATCCGGTGCTTCACCACGTCGCCGATGCTCACGATGCCGACGAGCTTGCCGTCGGCCACCACGGGCAGGTGCCGGAACCGCCGTGCCGTCATCACCTGCATCAGCTCGTTGACGTGCTGGTCGCCGGTGCAGGTCTCGACGTCGGACGTCATGATCGTGGCGACGGTGAGGTTGAGGACCTTCTCGTCCTCGTGCAGCCGGCGCACCACGTCGCGCTCGGACACGATCCCGTCGATGCTGCTGCCGTCGGAGCTCACCACGAGGGCGCCCACGTTGTGCTCGGCGAGAAGGCCGATCAGTTCACGGACGGTCGCTTCGGGGGTGATGGTGATGACGTCCCTGCTCGGCTTGCCGGCGAGCACTTCGTTGATGCGCATCGTGCGACCTCCCACTTCTGGTTCGGACGGTGTGCAGCACGAATCTATCCACATTCCCGACCCGTGGGTAGGGATCGCCCGGCGCGGCGGTCCGCGGCTCCGGCTGCGAGGATGTCCGAGCCATGACCGACCTCGCGCGCAGCCACGTCGACCGGTTCGGCGTGCCCGCGAGCCTGCTGATGATGGGCTGGCTGAGCGTCGTGCTCTGGCTCGACCGGGCCGGCGGCGACGGGTCGATCTGGCTCCAGCGTGGCCTCGGGCTGCTCACCTGGGGCGTGCTGCTCGTCGCGCTCCGCCGGGTCTCGCCGACGGTGCGTGCCCAGACCGCGGTGGTGGTCGTCTTCGCCACGATCGTGGAGTACGTCTTCAGCCCCACGCTGCAGGTCTACGAGTACCGCTTCGACAACGTGCCGATGTACGTCCCGCCCGGGCACGGCCTGGTGTACCTCTCGGCGTTCGCCCTCGGGCACGCGGCTTTCGTGCAACGGCGCTTGCGTGCGGCCGAGGCGCTGGTGGTCGTCGTCGGGGGCGCCTGGGCGGCGTACGGCCTGCTCGGCGCGGACCGTCCGGACGCGCTCGGCGCGTTCTGGTTCCTGTGCCTGGTCGGGTTCCTGGTGTGGGGGCCGTCGAAGCAGGTGTACGTCGGCGCGTTCGTCGTCGTGAGCTGGCTGGAGGTGCTCGGCACCGGCCTCGGCACCTGGGTGTGGGGCACCCACGACTTCACGGGCTGGGTCACCATCGGCAACCCGCCGTCGGGCGCCGCCGGCGGCTACGGGTGGTTCGACCTGGCCGGGCTGCTGCTCGCGCCGTACCTCGTCCGCCGGTTCAGTCGGTCGGCTCCGGAGCCGGCTCCCGGTCCGCCTCGACCTCCGGCAGCGGAGTCTGCGGAGGGTGCCGGCGTGCACTGAGGTCGTGCACCGACCCGTGCCGTCGTGGCGTCACGTCGGGGTCGTCGTCGTCCGAGACCGAGCCGAGGAAGGCCAGGGCCTGCTCGTGCAGCCGGCCGTTGCTCGCCAGCGCGTTGCCGCCCGTCGGACCGGGCCTACCGTCCAGCGAGGAGAACGCGCCACCGGCCTCGCGCACGATCACGTCGAGCGCCGCCATGTCGTAGAGCTCGAGGTCGGGCTCGGCCGCCAGGTCGACGGCGCCCTCGGCGAGCAGCATGTAGGACCAGAAGTCGCCGTACGCCCGGGTCCGCCAGCACCGCCGCGCGAGCGACATGAAGTCGTCGAGGCGGCCGCGGTCGTCCCAGCCGGTGAACGACGAGTAGGACAGCGAGGCGTCCTCGAGCCGCGCGACGTCGGAGACCCGGCAGGGGCCCGCGTTGAGCAGCGAGCGACCGGTCCACGCGCCGCCGTCCTTCGACGCCCACCAGCGACGGTTGAGCTGCGGTGCCGACACGCAGCCGACGACGACCTCGTCGTCGACCATCAGGGCGATCAGGGTGGCCCAGACCGGTACGCCGCGGACGAAGTTCTTGGTGCCGTCGATCGGGTCGACCACCCAGCGCCGCTGGCTGTGGCCGGTGGAGCCCTGCTCCTCGCCGATCACGGCGTCGCGCGGGCGGGCCCGGGACAGCGTGCGGCGGATGCCTTCCTCGACCGACTTGTCGGCGTCCGTCACCGGCGTGAGGTCCGGCTTGGTCATGACGTGCAGGTCCTGGGCCTTGAACCGGCTCGTCGTCAACGAGTCGGCGTCGTCGGCCAGGACGTGCGCAAGCCGCAGGTCGTCGGTGTAGTTGGTGGGCATGGGGCACAGGCTATGCCCCTATCCGCCCCGCCCCGGGAGGGCGTACGGAGCGTCGCCGGAGGGTCGTGCCGGGCTGATGATGAGCCTGTGAACTTGTGAGAAATTTTGCAATAGCAGCGGACCGGTGGGTCTCGTGTCCACTACCGTGGTTTCCATGGAGATCGGTGGACTCCCACTGCACCCGCTCGTGGTGCACGGCGCTGTCGTGTTCACACCGCTGGCGGCACTCGCGCTCATCGTGTTCGCGATCCTGCCTCGCTACCGGTACCTCACCCGATGGCCGGCGGCGATCCTGGCGGTGATCGCGTTCGGCGCGGTGTGGGCCGCGCGCATCACCGGGCAGGCGATGCTCGACGCCAACCCCGACCTCGCCCAGCTCGTCCAGACCCACATGGACCGGGCCAAGCTGCTGTCGCTGGTGATGATCCTCTTCCTCATCGTGGCGCTCGTCTCTGTCTGGAGCCTGGGTGGGACGACGGGTTTCGTCAGCGGCCGCGGCGCCCAGGAGAGCCGGGTCGTCGCACTCGACAAGGTGCTCCCGGCCGTGGTCGTGATCGTGTCCCTGGCCGTGCTCGGCCTGGTCATCGCGGCCGGCGACGCCGGCTCCCGCGCCGTCTGGGGCTGACCCACCGCCGACTTGTCAGAGCCTGAGACGGTCATAGCGCGCTGACGCTCTGACAACTCGGCGGGTCAGTCGTCCTCGGCGCGCTCCCGGCTGGCCAGCAGCCGCCGGAACGACTGCACGCGGTCCACGTCGGTGCGTCCGTCGGCGATCGCGTCGTCGAGCCCGCACTCCGGCTCGCCCTCACCGTGTGTGCAGCCCCGGGGGCAGTCGTCGGTCAGCTCCTCGAGGTCGGGGAAGGCGCCGATCAGCTGGCCCGGCTGGACGTGCGCCAGCCCGAACGAACGGATGCCGGGCGTGTCCACGATCCAGCCACCACCGTCGTCGTACCGGGGGAGCGGGAGCATCAGCGCCGACGTCGAGGTGTGCCGGCCGCGGCCGGTGACCGCGTTGACGTGGCCGATCGCCCGGTCGCTGCCGGGGACGAGCGCGTTGACGAGCGTCGACTTGCCGACGCCGCTGTGCCCGATCAGCACGCTGACCTTGCCGGCCAGCCGGGCGCGCACCTCGGCGAGGTCGTCGCCGCGCTGCGTCACGACGTGCGGTACGCCGAGGGGGCGGTAGATCGACAGCAGCGTCTCGGGGTCGGCCAGGTCGGCCTTCGTCATGCAGAGCAGGGGATCCAGGCCCGCGTCGTACGCCGCCACCAGCGCGCGGTCGATCAGCCGCGGCCGGGGCTCGGGGTCGGCCAGCGCGGCGACCACGACGAGCTGGTCGGCGTTGGCGACGATGACGCGTTCGACGGGGTCGTCGTCGTCGGCGGTACGCCGAAGCACGGTGCGCCGTTCGTCGACCTCCACGATCCGGGCCAGCGAGCCCTCCGTGCCGGACACGTCGCCCACGATCCGCACGTGGTCGCCGACCACCACGCCCTTGCGCCCGAGCGGTCGCGACTTCATCGCCGTCACCGGCCGGCCGTCGACCAAGCAGGTGAGCCGGCCCCGGTCGACGGTGACGACGACCCCGTCGACGGCGTCGTCGTAGGTGGGGCGGTCCTTCGTGCGAGGGCGGGTGCGACGACGGGGGCGGTCGAACCGTTCGTGGTCGTACTCGTCGTAGCCGGTGCCGCGCGGCATCAGAACAAGCCCGCCCAGGCCTCGGCGAACCCGGGGAACGTCTTGGCCGTGGTGCCGATGTCCTCGACCAGGACGCCCTCGACCCGGAGCCCGAGGACCACGCCGGCGTGGGCCATCCGGTGGTCGGCGTAGGTGCGGAACCGGCCGCCGTTCAGCGACGCGGGACGGATCGTCAAACCGTCGTCGGTCTCGGTGACGTGCCCGCCGAGCCCGTTGAGCTCGTTGGCGAGCGCGGCGAGCCGGTCGGTCTCGTGGCCGCGGATGTGCGCCACGCCGCGCAGGTGCGACGGGCCGTCGGCCAGCGCGCAGAGCGCGGCGACCGTGGGCGTCAGCTCACCGACGTCGTGGAGGTCGAAGTCGAGGCCGTGGACCACACCCGTACCGCGCACGGTCAGCCCGTCGTCGCCCAGCTCGACCTCGCCGCCCATCAGCGTGAGGATCTCGCGGAGTGCGTCGCCCGCCTGCGTGGTGGTCCGCGGCCAGTCGCGCACGGTGACCCGGCCGGCCGTCGCGAGGGCGGCCGCGAGGAAGGGGGCGGCGTTGGAGAGGTCCGGCTCGACCGTGACGTCGACGGCGCGGACCGGCCCGGGCCGCACCACCCAGCGGTCGGCCTCGGAGTCGTCGACGTCGACGCCGCGCAGCCGGAGCTGGTCGACGGTCATGTCGATGTGGGGGAGCGACGGCACGGGCTTGCCGTCGTGGCGCACGTCGACGCCCCTCGTCGTAGCGCGCGCCGGCCAGCAGCAGCGCGGAGATGAACTGGCTGGAGGCCGACGCGTCGATGGTGACCACGCCGCCCTTCACCGAGCCCGACCCGAGCACCGTGAACGGGAGGGTGCCGCGGTCCTCGTCGTCGATGCCGACGCCCAGACCGCGCAGCCCCCGGAGCACCTCGTGCATGGGACGGGTGCGCGCGTGCGGGTCTCCGTCGAAGATGACCGGCCCGTCGGCCAGGGCGGCTACCGGCGGCACGAACCGCATCACCGTGCCGGCCAACCCGCAGTCCACGGTGGCGCCCCCGCGCCACGGTCCGGGGGTCACCTTCCAGTCGTCGGCGCCGGTGTCGACCTCGGCGCCGAGCGCGGTGAGGGCGGCCGCCATCAGCTCGGTGTCGCGCGAACGGAGCGCCCGGCGTACCGTGCCGGGGCCGTCGGCGACCGCCGCCAGCACCAGCGCCCGGTTGGTCAGCGACTTCGAGCCGGGCAGCGCGACGGTCGCGTCGACGGCGCGGGTGGCATGCGGCGCGGGCCAGAGGTCGGCGGGGCGGTTCGGGTCGCTCATCGCCGACGAGGGTATCCCTGTCGCGGCCCGGGTCTTCCTCGATGGGCTCGCGACATGGGCGGTCGGCTCAGGACTTGACGGACTTGGCCGCGAGCCGGGCCTGGGCCTTGGCCTCGCGGCGCAGGTGCTTGGCCTCCCGGCGTACGTCGCCGACGGCGCGCTTCGTGCGCCAGGCCACGCCGGGCTTGCCCTCGGTGTCGACGCTGGCCAGCAGCAGGCCGCCGAGCGCGGACACGTTCTTGATGAAGTGCATCCGCTGTTCGGCGCGCGCGGTCGGGTCGGACTCCTCCCAGAACCGGTGCCGGGCCGCGGTCGTCGGGATCAGCGACGCGGCCAGGACCGTCGACGCGAGACGGGGGGTGCGGCCGGTGGCGAGGGCCAGGCCGGCGGCGATCTGGGCGCCGGCGTTGATCCGGATCAGCGTCTTCTCGTCCTGCGGGATCGGGAGGCTGGGCGCGACCTTGCTCGCCGTCGCGGTCAGCTTCTCGGTGACGGGGTGGGCCCGCTGGGTCATCTTCTCGACGTTCTTCAGGGCGTGGACACCGCCCGCGACGAACATCGAGGCGAGCATCGGACGGGCGACGAGTCGGACCAGAGTCATGGGCTCATTCTTACCCGATCCCGGTGTCGGTCACTCCTGGGGCGACTTGTCGAAGTCCCTTGTGATCGGTGACGGAGGTCCGCTGTTGTCGTCGGGTTTGGGGGGTCGACATGTCCAGGAAGCCGTGACCTCGAAGCGGATCGTCGCGGTCGACGGTTTCGCTTGCCCGGCCGGTCGATGATCCTCGCCGCGGAACTGTCAGCATCGGCAGTCACCGGCGAGGAGACAGATCGCGCCGGACCAGCGGGGACTGCACTGCGTCCCGGAAGCTGCACCCTCACGACGTTGGCGCGTAGCTCACCGCGAGCGCCACTGGCACGTCGCGAGTCGACGACGACGTTGGCGAACGGCCGCAGCCCCTTGCCGGAGTTGCCTTGGGCGTCGATGGTCGCCGTAACAGCGGCATTCGCCTCAGGGTCCGGTGCCGGCAGCAGGCGCACCACGCTCGACGCTCGTCTCCCAGCTGCTCCGGCGACTCGTCGTACTCCGGAGGGGCGGCTGCCCGAGATGGTCACGTCGGTGAACCTCGACCGCCGCCGGCTCACCGGCTTCGAGCGTCAGCCGCAGGTCGGTCGGAGTCGCCGTCGCCGGACAGAGGACGTCCTCTGCTGCGGTTGCCGCGTCCAGAACGCAACCGTCCGGCACCGAGGCGAAGGTGGCGGCGCTGCTGACCGTCAGTCGGATGGTCGGGAACGAAGGCCCACTCGTCGCCGTGGCGCTCACGCGGACAGTGACCGCGAAGGTGCCATCCTTCTCCGGAGTGAAGGGCAGCAGGATCGGCGGACCCGAGATCACGTCAGCTGTCAGTACGGGTGGCGCGGCCACGGGTGGCGGGTCCACGGGCTGGCGGGTCCACGGGCGGCGGGTCCACGGGCGGCGGGTCGACCGGCGGATCGACCGGCGGATCGACCGGGGGGTCCACGGGCGGGTTCGGCGTCGTGGGCGTGGTCGGCGGCGTCGCGGGCGGAGTCGTGCCGGGGGAGGTCGAGCCAGGCGGCGTACCAGGCGTACCAGGCGTGCCCGGCTCCGCCGGCGGCGTCGCCTTCTTCGGCTTGTACTGGAACGAGCTCGCGTTGGACTCCGGGTCCGACGGGTCGGTGTACCCCTTCGGCACGGACACGACGAACCGCACCTCGCTGTCGGGCTGGTCGGCCGGGATCCGCAGCCGGATCGACCCGGTGAACGCGCGCGGGGCGAGCGCCATCCCGCGCCCCATGGCGAAGCCGCCCCGCGCCAGCGCGCCGGTCGAGCAGTCGGCAGTGGTGGCCGAGGTCAGCGTGCAGGCGGAGCCGTTCTCGCGGAACTCGATGCCGGCCGGGTCGGAGACCAGCTCCAGGCCGATGGTCGGCGGCAGCGGGTCGCCCGCGACCGTGAACGACACCGCGTCACCGTCGAACGAGACGGGGGAGGAGAACCCGACGTCGGAGGTGACCGAGCCCGGCGACCCGGGCTCCTGGGCCTCGTCGGCCGGCGTGTCCGACCCACCGGGCGCTGCGGGATCGCCCGCGGCAGGTCCGGGCACCGTCGCCACGGCCGGTTCGGTCGTGGACTCGTCGTCCGGCGTCTCGTCGGTCGGCTCGGCCTCGTCGTCAGAGTCGGGCTCGGCCGCCACAGACTTCTTCTGCTGCGGTGCCTCGGTCGGCGACGCAGCTGCGGCCGATGGCGGCGTGGGAACGGCGGACGAGGCGTTCGCGGCGGGGTCCTTGATGGCCGCGACCTGCTCGCCACCACTGGGCAGCAGGAGTACGCCGGCCGTGGCGACCGCCGCGACACCGGCGGCCACCCCCGCAGCGGTCGCCGCACCCGCGTTGGCGCTGACGACGTCGCGGACCCGACCGAACAGCGCGGCCACACCGAACCCGCCGGCGGCCGCGCCGGTGGAGGCGAGGTAGCCGGTCGCGGCGCCACCGAGCAGCAGCGGCGCGAGGATGCCGGCGAGGTTGGAGTTCACCTCGGTGAGCTCGAGGTACATCGCCGTGCAGCGTCGGCACTGGTCGAGGTGCGAGCGCACCTTGGTGGCGTCGCGGTTGGAGAGGCCCTTGCGGACGTAGGCGCCGAGGTGCTCGTTGACCCACCGGCAGTCGGTCTCGGAGGTGTCGTTGAGGTGCATCGTCAGGAACGCCTGACGGAGTCCCTCCCGAGCGCGGTAGGCGAGCGCGGACACCGAGTTGGGGCTCATCCCGAGCAGCGGCGCGATGTCGGCCGGCTTCTGGCCCTCGACCTCGAGGTGCCACAGCACCAGCTGCCAGCGCTCGGGGAGGGTGGCGAACGCCTTGGCCGCGGCGCCGCTCTCGAACGCGGCGACGGCGGTGTCCTGGAACGGGATGCCGCCGTCGAACTCCGACATGTCCTCGGACGGCTGCACCTTGGCGTTGGCACGGATCTTGTCGACGTGCAGGCGGCGTACCGCGGTGAGCAGGTACGCCCGGAACGCCACGTCCGGACCGCCCCCGCCCTGCAGGACGGAGAGCACCTTGGCGAACGCCTCGGAGACCAGGTCGTCGGAGTCGGGACCGCGCACGAGCTGGCGGGCGAGCCGGTTGGCGGCGTCCTTGTGCCGGGCGAACAGCTCGCCGTAGGCAGCGACGTCTCCCCCGCGGACGCTCGAGATCAGCTCGGCGTCGCTGGGCGTGGTGATGTCGCTCAGCAGCTCGGTCATGGTTCCTTCTTCGAAGAGACGACGCCAGGACACGGCGATGACGCGAGTACGGCGACTCTCCAGCAGTCACGGTAGCCGGGCCGCGGCGCTCAGGGAGCGATTCCGGGGATTCCCTCGCCGGGCATCCGGAACGGGCCGGGCACGAATTTTTCTCAAGTTTCCGCGTCATGACCTCGGACCGGGCCCGTTCCACCCCCGAGGGAACCGATCGGACGCGCGCTCTCGAGGGGCGCACGGCGGCACCGGAGGGAGGTGAACGTTCGCATGGCCATGTTCACGTTCACCCGCCGCCGGTCCGATCCAGCCCCGGACACCGGGGCGGGTGGCCTGTCGCTCGAGGTGCGGGAGTCGCTCCCGTTGCGCTTCGAGGCGGTCGGGGAGGCCCTGGTGTCCGAGGGGGACGTGAGTGCGGCCTGCCATGTGGTGGGACGCGACGTGGCCCGTGACGGTGCCGCCCTGGGAGAGGCACTGTCCGGGCTGCGCACGACCTTCGCGCTCGTGCAAGGCATGGAGCCGCCGTTCGAGGCCACGGAGGCACTCTCCGTCGCCTGGAGCGAGGCGACCCTGGAGTATCTCCACGACCTGTCCTGCGAGGACCCGCTCACCGGGCTCACCAGCCTGGCGCACGTGCGGACGAGGCTGGCCGAGGTCTACCGCGACGCCGAGCTGACCGACGTACCCGTGCGCAGCAGTCATGCCCTGGTCGTGGTGGAGGTCCGGATCCAGGGACGTGCCCTGCTCGAGGAGCACCAGTTCACCCGCGCCCTGCGCATGGTGCAGGTGGCCGAGGCGCTGCGCGCGGTGTTCTCCGGCGGCGAGACCATCGGCCGGCTCGGGCTGCACCGCGCGGTCGGCGTGGTGCGGCGCGCGCCCGACCTGGGCACGTCGGTGACGCTGCTGCGCGAGTTCATCCGCGACCTGGACCTCGGCAGCGCCGACGTCCGGGTGTGGATCGAGGGGCTGCCCGGTACGCCGGAGTCGGCGACCCGGCTGCTCGACGACCTCGCGCGCGGTTGACCCGACCGGCCGGCTAACGCAGCCGGCGCAGCACCTCGTCGAGGTCGTCGACGGCACGCGCCTGCTCGGGGGTAAGGGCCGCGAGCGGGGTGGCGGACAGCCGCCGGTAGACCGCGGCCATCCCCTCGAACAGCTCGCCGGACGCGCCGGCCGCCCGTTGGGTGGCCGCGATCGCCTCCATCTCCGCGACGAACCGGGCGCTCTTGCTCGTCGCGGTCGCCACCAGCCGGGCGGCCCGGTCCGCGGTCTCGGGGAACCGCTCGCGCAGGTCGGCCAGCACCACGTCCAGCACTCCGAGCTCGTGGGCAGTCTGCAGCGCCTGCGCCCACAGGGCGGTGGTGCCCTTGTAGACCGACGCCGTGCACATCTTGACCCCGGACGCGACACCGACGCGGTCACCGACGACCTGCGCACGGATGCCGTCGGCGGGCAGCTCCGCGAGCGAGGCGGCACGGCGACCCGACAGGTACAGCAGCGTGTCGCCGCCCGGCACCGGTGGGCCGCCGCTGATCGAGCCGTCGACGAGCTCGATGCCGGCGGCGTCCGCGCGGACGGCGTACTCCTCGACGGTGGCGGGCGCCACGGCGTTGAGGTCGGCGACCAGGGGTCGGACCTCCAGCGCCGACGCGCTCGCGAGGACCGCGGACAGCGCCTCGCCGGCCGCCTCGGGCGGGCAGACGGTGACGATGAGGTCGCTGCGGGCCACCACCGAGTCGAGGTCCTCGAGCAGGGTCAGCCCCTCGGCCAGCCGGCGGGTGCGCTCGCTGCGGCCCGCGACGGTGGCCACCACCGTGGCACCCCCGGCCTGCCAGGCCCGACCCAGCGCCGAGCCCATCGCACCGGGCGACACGATTCCGATCGTCGTCATGGCCGGCATTGAACCACCGTGCCCCGGCCGGGCCCTCCCGATACGACGCGACGGATCTGCTGTTCCAGCACGGCTGAAACAGCAAATCCGTCGCGTCGTATCTCGGGGGCGGGTCGGGGGCGGTCACCGCTAGCCTGACCGCATGTGCGGTCGCTACGCGTCGAGCCGGCGGCCCGAGGACCTCGTCGAGGAGTTCGAGATCGACAAGGTCGAGGTCAAGGAGACCGCTGACGCCCGACTTCAACGTCGCCCCCACCAAGCAGGTCTACGCCGTCGTCCAGCGACCGCCGGGCAAGAGCGGCGATGCCGACGGCGGGGACGACGCGACGCCCGAGCGGCAGCTCCGGGTGACCAGCTGGGGCCTGGTGCCGTTCTGGGCCAAGGACCCCGCCATCGGCAACAAGATGATCAACGCGCGCATGGAGACCGTGCACGAGAAGCCCGCCTTCCGGCGGGCGTTCGCCACGCGGCGCTGCCTGCTCCCCGCCGACGGCTACTACGAGTGGTACCCGACCGAGCAGAAGACCAAGGCCGGCAAGCCGCTGAAGCAGCCGTTCTTCATCCGCCCCGCCGACGGCAGCGTGCTGGCGATGGCCGGGCTCTACGAGATCTGGCGCGACCCGACCCGCGACGAGGACGACCCGGCCGCGGTTCAAGTGGACCTGCACGGTGCTCACCACCACCGCCGAGGACGCGGTCGGGCACATCCACGACCGGATGCCGCTGCTGGTCGAGCCGGAGCGGTACGACGCCTGGCTCGACCCGACGCTGTCGGAGCCCGACGAGCTGCGCAAGCTGCTGGTGCCCGCCGCGCCCGGCCGGCTCGAGGCCTACCCGGTGTCCACCCAGGTCAACAGCGTCCGCAACAACGGGCCGGAGCTGCTCGACCCGCTGCCCACCGAGCCCGAGGCGCACGCGTGAGCACCGAGGTCTCGTCCGTCGGTACGCCGCACGGCGACGCCCGGCTGCACCGCGACCGCGTCCCGCCACCCGATCGCGACGCTGCTGCTCGGTCACGGCGCCGGCGGCGGCGTCGAGTCCGCCGACCTGGCCGCACTGGCCGCCGCGCTGCCGCGCCAGGGGATCTCGGTGGTCCGGGTCGAGCAGCCGTGGCGGGTGGCCGGCAGGAAGGTCGCCGCCCGTCCCGAGGTGCTCGACGAGTGCTTCGTGGCAGCCGCCGACGCGCTCCGGTCGCGCACCCCGCTCGTCGTCGGTGGTCGCAGCGCCGGGCGCCCGGTCCGCCGCTCGGACGGCGCGCACGCTCGGCGCGACGGCGTACCTCGCCCTGGCCTTCCCGCTGCACCCGCCGGGCAAGCCCGAGAAGTCCCGGCTCGCCGAGCTCGAGGCCGTCGACGTACCTGCCCTGGTGGTGCAAGGGGAGCGCGACACCTTCGGGACACCCGAGGAGTTCCCGGAGCGGTTCGACATGACCGTCGTGCCCGGCGCTGACCACGGGTTCAAGGTGCCGAAGCGGGGCCGGTCAGCCAGGAGGACGCGCTGGCCATCGTCGTCGAGGCGACGCTCGAGTGGGTCGTGCGCGAGGTGGCCGGGAATCGAACCGCCGGGTGAGGTGTTCAGGCTCCTGATCGACGAATCGAGATGGAGGTTGTGTGTCCGGCACCTTGACCTGCGACAGAGGGGACCGACGTTGTGAGGAACCTCGCCGCGAAGGCTCCTACCCGGTGCTCCCGGTAGGCTGGGTGGCGATGACGGACCACAACAGCCCGGCCGAGGCGGATCTGCCCGACGTGGCGACCGAGACCGAGGCCGACGCGCTCGGCACGCTTCGAGCGCGACGCCATGCCCTTCCTCGACCAGCTCTACTCCGCCGCGATGCGGATGACCCGCAACCCGCAGGACGCCGAGGACCTGGTGCAGGAGACGTTCGCGAAGGCGTACGCCGCGTTCCACCAGTTCCGCCCGGCACCAACCTGAAGGCGTGGCTCTACCGGATCCTCACCAACACCTTCATCAACAACTACCGCAAGAAGCAGCGCGAGCCCCAGCAGTCGATGAGCGAGGACGTCGAGGACTGGCAGCTCGCCCGTGCCGAGTCGCACACCTCCTCCGGCCTGAAGTCGGCCGAGATGGAGGCGCTCGAGCACCTCCCCGACAGCGACGTGAAGGACGCGCTGGCGAAGCTCCCCGAGGACTTCCGCCTCGCGGTCTACCTCGCGGACGTCGAGGGTTTCCCGTACAAGGAGATCGCGGAGATCATGGACACTCCGATCGGCACCGTGATGTCCCGGCTGCACCGGGGCCGCCGGCAGCTGCGTGAGCTGCTCTCGGACTACGCCCGCAACCGTGGCCTCAGCGCCGCGTCCGCAGGCACCCGCGACGGGGGTGACGTCATGAGCTGCGGCGAGCCCCACGACAGGGACTGCGCCGAGGTCCTCGACCGCGTCTTCTTCTTCATCGACAACGAGCTGGCCGACGCCGACCAGTCGCGAGATCCAGCACCACCTCGACGAGTGCGGCCCGTGCCTGCAGAAGTACGACCTCGAGCGCACCGTGAAGGCGCTGGTGGCCCGGTCCTGCTCCGAGCACGCGCCCGAGACGCTGCGCGAGAAGGTGCTGCTGCGGATCCGCACCGTGCAGGTGGAGATCCACGAGACCACCGAGTACGGTCCTGCCGACCTGACATGACGAAGACCCCGTGCCCACATGGGCGACGGGGTCTTCTGCTGTGCGCGTCAGCGCAAGAACGCCGGATCAGGCGTTGGGGCGCTTACCGTGGTTGGCGCCCTTCTTCTTGCGGGCGCGGCGCTTGCGGCCGGTCTTACCCATGGTGTCCTCCTCAACCCTGAGACAGTCAGCAGCCCCGACCGTGACGGTCAGGGCTCAGGGCCCATTGTCGCATCCGAGGTCGTGACCGCGAAATCCGGGCGGCAGGATGGGCGCCATGACGATCGAGGTAGGACGCACCGCCACGCTGGAGTTCACCGTCTCCGACCACGACACGGCCGCCGCGCTCGGCTCGGGAGACCTGCCGGTCCTGGCCACCCCCCGCCTGCTGGCCTGGGCCGAGGCGGCGACCTGCGCGGCGATCGCGGCCGACCTCGACGCCGGCTCCTCGAGCGTGGGCACCCGCGTTCAGCTCGACCACGTCGCCGCGAGCCCGGTGGGCGCGGCCGTGTCGGTGACGGCCACGGCGTCGTACGTCGATGCCCGTCTGGTGCGCTTCGAGGTCGTCGCTGAGCACGAGGTGGACGGTGTCGGCAAGGTCGTCGGTCATGGCGAGGTGACCCGCGTGGTCGTGGACCGCGAGCGGTTCCTCGCCCGGCTCTGACAACGATTCGTCTGCGATCCTCCTCCGTAAATCACCCCAAAGACCGCAGACGAATCGTTGTTCACAGGTCGAGGCGGAAGGCGAGCAGGTCGACGCCGGGCATCGGGGACCAGTCGAGGTCGGGGGTACGCCGGAAGCCGAGGCGGGCGTAGATGCGCTGGGCCGCCTGCTGCTCGGGCAGGCTGGAGAGTACGACGGCGGTGTAGCCGAGCTCGCGGGACCGCTCGAGGCAGGTGCCCACCAATGCGTCGGCCACCCCGCGCCGCCGCGCCTCGGGGGCGACGCCCAGCATCCGGAACTCGCCCTCGCCGGGCTGCGCGATCTCGCGCCACGGCGACCCGTCGGGGCAGAACGTGACGGTGCCCGCGATCCGGCCCGGCAGGTCCTCGAGGGTCGCGACGTAGACCTCCGCCTCGCGGGCCCGGGCCGCGGCGTCGCGCAGCCGCGGGACGTACGGGTCGTCGGGGACGAGGTACCCGTCGACCTCGTACGCCGCGACCGTGAGGTCTCCGACCTCGCCGAGCTCGTCGACGTGGGCGGGGCGGACCAGGACCGTCATACCCCGAAGGTGTTGCGCGGGTAGGCCGCGTCGACGTCGGTGATCACGTTGACCAGGTAGGGCTTGCCGGAGTCGAACGCCCGGTCCAGCGCAGCGCCGATCTGCTTCGGGTCGGTGACGGTCTCGCCGCCGCCGCCGAGCGCCTTCACCACGTCGTCGTACCGGGTCTGCGGCGCGAGGTCGGCGGCGACGTCGTACCCGTAGAGCATCTGCATCGGCTGCTTCTCCAGCCCCCACGCCGAGTTGTTGCCGCACACCATCACGACCGGCAGGTCGTGGCGGACCAGGCGTGTCGACGTCCATCAGCGACATGCCGGCCGCGCCGTCGCCGAGCAGCAGCACCACCTGCGCCGAGGGGCGGGCGATCCGGGCCGCGATGGCGGAGCCGAGGCCGGCGCCGAGGCAGCCGTACGGGCCCGGGTCCAGCCAGCCGCCGGGCCGCTTCGGCTCGACGTACTTGCCGGCGAACGACACGAAGTCGCCGCCGTCGCCGATCACGACGGAGTCCTCGGCGAGCCGCGGCACCAGCTCGCCGTAGATCCGGGCCGGGTGGATCGGGTCGGCCTCGGCCGACAGCAGGGCCGCGTCGCGCTCGACGGCGGCGCGGACGCCGGCCTGCAGCTCCTCGACCCAGGCGGCCCAGTCGGGCTTGCGCAGCTGCTGCTCGACGCCGGACCGGATGCCGTCGAGGGCCAGGGTCAGGTCGCCGGCCGCCGATGCCGCCGAGGTCGGCGTGCCGGGAGACCTGGGCGGGGGAGTCGGCGAGGTGCACGACCTTCGCGGCCGGGGCGCCGTCCTTGCCGCCGAACACGCCGTAGCCGAGCCGGAAGTCGAGCGGGGTGCCGACGACGACCACCAGGTCGCTGGTGCCGAGCGCCGCGCCGCGCGCCTTGGTGACCAGCAGCGGGTGCCCGCCGGGTACGACGCCGCGGCCCATGCCGTTGGTGACGGCCGGAAGGCCCAGCGTCTCGACCAGCCGGAGCGCGGCGTCCTCGGCGCCGTCGGCCCACACGTCGGTGCCGAGCACGAGCACCGGCCGGCGGGCCTCGGCCAGCAGCGCACCGATCTCGGTCAGGGCGTCCGGGTCGGGCTCGACCGCGGTCCGCGGCACGACGGTGGGTCGCTGGGCCGCTGCCTTGTCGAAGAACTGGTCCATCGGCACGTCGAGGAACGTCGGACCGCGGTGCGGCTCGGCGGCGACCCGGAACGCCTCGTCGACGGACTCGGGGACGTCGCCGACGTGTGTGCACGGTGCGGGCGAGCTTGGTGACCGGTGCCAGCAGCGGCGGGTGGTCGAGCTCCTGCAGGCTGCCCATGCCCCAGCGGTTCGCCGGCGCGCGGCCGCCGACCACGACCAGCGGGGAGCCGCTGAACTGGGCCTGCGTGATCGCGCTGACCCCGTTGGTGACGCCGGGCCCGGCGGTGAGTACGGCGAGGCCGGGCACCCGGGTGAGCTTGCCGACCGCCTCGGCGGCGAAGACGGCGGTCTGCTCGTGCCGGACGTCGAGGATCCGCATCGGCGGGTCGGCATGGACCGCGCCGTCGTACATCGGGAAGACGTGCGCGCCGGACAGGGTGAACATCGTGTCGACGCCGTGCGCGGCGGCGACCGCCACGGCGTGCTCGCCCCCGTGTGCCTCCGGCGGGCGCCCCGGACCCGTCCTCGACGGGCTCGTCGGCGGGGCTGGGGGAGACCTGGGTGGCGTCGCTCATGCGGGCAGGCTACCCGTTGGTAGCCTGCCCGCATCCGCGAGGTTCTCCGGCCCTACTTGGTGGGGGTGTCGGTCGACAGGTCGTCGACGTCGAGCTCCTCGACACCCTCGTCGCCGGCGTCGGCCTTGTAGTCCGACGCGGTCGTGTGGTCGGTCCCGGCCGAGACCTTGAGCGCGTTGAACACCATGGTCAGCACGACCGCCACGACCAGGTTCAGCACGAACGCGGTCAGGGCGATGTAGCCCTTGGTGTCCGTGAGCGGGATCGTCGCCAGCGGGCTGCCGAAGTGGCTGCCCGGGTCGCCGACGACCGGCTGCAGGTACGCCGTCCAGGTGCCGTAGAGCATCCCGACGGCCCAGCCCGTGAGCAGCGCCCAACGGTGCATCCACCGCGTGTACAGGCCGATCACGATGGCCGGGAAGGTCTGCAGGATCCAGACCCCGCCGAGCAGCTGCAGGTTGATCGCGAAGTCACTGGGCAGCCCGAGCACGAAGAACAGCGCCCCGAACTTCACGACCAGCGAGATGAGCTTGCTCTGCTTGGCCTCCTGCGCGTGGGTGGCGTCCGGGTTGATGAACGCCTTGTAGACGTTGCGGGTCCACAGGTTGGCCGCCGCGATCGACATGATCGCCGCGGGCACCAGCGCACCGATCCCGATCGCCGCGAACGCGACGCCGGCGAACCAGCTCGGGAACATCTCCCGCAACAGCTCCGGCACCGCCAGCTGGGCGTTGTCGACCTCGATGCCGGCGGCGATGGCCATGAAGCCCAGCAGCGCCAGCAGGCCCAGCAGGAAGGAGTACGCCGGCAGGAACGCCGCGTTGCGGCGGATCACCGAGCGGTTCGCCGAGGCCAGCACCCCGGTCAGCGAGTGCGGGTACATGAACAGCGCGAGCGCCGAGCCCAGTGCCAGCGAGGCGTAGGCCCAGTGCAGCGGCTCGACCGGCATCAGGCCCTTGGGCGACGCGTCTCCGGCGGCGATCGCGTCGGCGTTCTCGGTGTTGAACGCCTCGAACGAGTCCCGCGCGGACCCGAACACCACGTCCCATCCGCCGAGCTGGATCGGGATGTAGATGACCGCCACGATGATCACGATGTAGATCAGCGTGTCCTTGACGAACGCGATCAGCGCCGGAGCGCGCAGTCCCGAGGAGTAGGTGTACGCCGCGAGGACGGCGAACGCGATGAAGAGCGGCAGGTCCTTGGCGATCCACGAGTCGCCGCGGCCGCCGATGCCCATCACCTCGAGCACCACCTGGATGCCCACCAGCTGCAGGGCGATGTAGGGCATCGTCGCGAGGATGCCGGTGACCGCGACGGCCAGCGCGAGCGGCCGGCTGTCGTAGCGGCCGTGGATGAAGTCGGCGGGCGTCACGTAGCCGTGCCGGTGCGAGACCGACCAGAGCCGCGGCAGGAAGACGAAGATGATCGGGTACAGGATGATCGTGTAGGGCACCGCGAAGAACCCGATCATGCTGCCGGCGTAGAGCAGCGCGGGCACGGCCACGAAGGTGTACGCCGTGTAGATGTCACCGCCGATCAGGAACCACGTGACGAACGTGCCGAAGCCGCGGCCGCCCAGGCCCCACTCGTCGAGGCTGTCCAGGGAGCTGGCCCGCCGCCACCGCGACGCCATGAAGCCCATGACGGTGACGAGCAGGAAGAAGAAGAGGAAGACGCCGAGCTCGACGACGCTGACGTCGTTCATGACTTCCTCCGCACCTGGCCGCGCGCCTGCCGGTCTCGCTCGGTCGCGGTCTCACTCAGCCTGAAGGCGACGTACGTGAGCGCCGAGACGATCGGAATGAGGAGGAACTGGAACCAGTAGAAGAACGGGAAGCCGCCGAGGGTCGGGGACTCCGAGTCGTAGACCCAGACCAGCAGCGGGACGATCGCGCCCACCGCCAGCAGGACTCCCACGACGACCCAGGTGGACTTCGTACCTGACGATGCTGTGCCCGACGGGGGACGTGTGTCGGTCATGAGCGATCACCTCCGAGAATTGGCGCCCGCGCGAGAGTAGTAACGGGCGGCCCACCAAAGGGAGTACCCCGGAGAGGCGTCTTTCAGCGGTCGATCTCGTGCGACGAACGGTTCGGCGCCCCGCGGGGGACCGTCAGGTCAGATAGTCGGGATTGACCTGCTTGAGCCGGTCGATCAGCGTCAGCAGCAGGTCGGCACGACGAGCCGGCGGGCGCGGTGCCAGCGCGAGCTGCAGGTGCAGCGCTCGCAGGAACTGCTGCACGTTGCCGGCCACCGCGTAGGGGTCGCCGTCGCGGTCGTGGTCCGGCCGGGCCTTCTCGGCGAGGCGAGCCATCCAGCGCTCCACGACGTCGAGGCTGACCTGGTCGCGGCGCAGGATCTGCATCGTGGCGAAAGCCAGCCGGTCGTCCTCGCCGTGCAGCAGCCGGTCACCCTCGGTGAGCAGCCGGTCGGCGATCACGTCGAGGAGCACCGTGAGCTCCAGCCTCCCGACGGCGTCGGACCGTGCGAGTGCCGCCAGCACGTCGGCGCCGTGGGCGACCGCGTGCGCCCAGCCCTTGCCGGGCACGTAGCCGCGCACGTCGCGCTCGCGGACCAGCCAACCAGCGGCGCGGTCGCCCCAGCGCAGGATGGTGTCGGGAGGCACCACGTGCCGCTCGTTGTCGCGGGAGACGCACTCGCCGAGGATCAGCGCCGAGAAGCTGCGCCGGAACACCGTGTCGGTGCCCCGCTCGCCGATCCCGACCATGAGGCCGGCGGCCATGCCGTCACCGAGACCCTGCAGCAGGTCGTCGTACACGCCCTCGGACACCCAGGTGGCGAGCACCTCGTAGGCGATCCCGTCGCGCAGCCGGGGGTCGGGGTCGCCCAGCATCGCGGTGAGCTCGGAGGTGAGGTCGGCCAGGGAGCGGTCGGTCGGGACCTTGTGGCCCTCCGCCACCACCCGGTCCCAGAACGCCGACTCCATGACCGCCATCCTGCCATTGAGCGAGCCCCCACCGAGAACCGGTGTCCGCCGTCGCGAGCGGCTCTCCGCCCACCGCCTACGCTGGTCCGGTGCCGTCGCTCAACGAGCTCGTCCGGGCTCACACGGACCTCGACGACGCCGATGTTGCGTGGCTGCACCTGCTGCTCGCCGACTGGCAGATCATCGCCGACCTGTCCTTCGCCGACCTCGTGCTGTGGCTCCCCGACCGGGCGGGCAGCGGCTTCTGGGCGGGCGCGCAGATGCGGCCCACGACCGGGCCGACGGCGTACGTCGACGACCTCGTCGGCGCGTTCGTCCCGACCGGTCGCCGCCCGCTCCTCGACTCGGCGTACGAGCGTGAGCGGGTCGCCCGGGAGGGTGACCCCGAGTGGCGCGACGACATCCCGGTGCGGGTCGAGGCGATCCCGGTGCGTCGCGGCGACCGGATCCTCGCGGTCATCGCCCGCAACACCAACCTGCTCGGCGTACGCACGCCGAGCCGGCTCGAGCTGTCCTACCTGCAGACGGCCACCGACCTGACCCAGATGATCGCGCACGGGCACTTCCCGTTCCCGGGCCAACGGTCCGACCACGCCGACTCGCCCCGCGTCGGCGACGGGTTCGTGCGGATCGACGAGGCCGGCCGGGTCACCTACGCGAGCCCCAACGCCCTGTCGGTCTACCGCCGCCTCGGGCTGCAGACCGACCTGACCGGCCTGGTCCTGGCCGACGTCACGCGCTCGCTGGTGCCACCCAGACGGCGGCCCGACGAGGAGACCCTGTCGGCCGTGCTCGACGGCCGGATGCCGCGGGACACCGAGATCGGCGACGGCGACACGGTGCTGATCCTGCGGTCCATCCCGCTGCGCCCCACGGGCGAGCACATCGGGGCGCTCGTGCTGCTCCGCGACGTGACCGACCTGCGCAGCCGCGACCGCGAGCTGGTCACGAAGGACGCCACGATCCGCGAGATCCACCACCGCGTGAAGAACAACCTGCAGACCGTGGCCGCGCTGCTGCGGCTGCAGGCCCGCCGCATCGACGCCCCGGAGGGGCGGGCGGCCCTGGAGGAGGCGGTACGCCGGGTGGGCTCGATCGCGATCGTGCACGACACGTTGAGCCAGACCTTCGACGAGCGGGTCGACTTCGACGACGTGGCCGACCGGCTCCGGGTGATGGTGACCGAGGTGAGCGCGCCGGACGCCCGGGTGGTCACGAGCCGGCAGGGCAGCTTCGGGACGATCTCGGCCGAGATGGCCACCCCGCTGGCGATGGTGCTCACCGAGGTCCTGCAGAACGCCGTCGAGCACGGTTTCGCCGAGCGCAGCGGCTCGGTGACCGTCACCGCCCGGCGCCTGGTGGGGCGGCTGCACGTCACCGTCGACGACGACGGCGCGGGGCTGCCGGCGGAGTTCGACCTGGACGGGTCGACGAGCCTGGGGCTCTCGATCGTGCGCACGCTCGTCGAGTCCGAGCTGGGCGGACAGCTGCAGATCGGTCCGCGTCCCGGGGGCGGGACGCGCGTCGACCTCGACATCCCCCTGGGCTGACGCGCCCGCGGGAGGCCGAGGTCGAAGGTGTCTCAGGCGGTGCGGATCTTGGCGCGGGCGTTGCGGCGCTTGAGAGCGCGGCGCTCGTCCTCGCTCATGCCTCCCCAGACGCCGTGGTCCTGTCCCGCCTCGAGCGCCCAGGCGAGGCACTGCTCGCGCACGTCGCATCGACGGCACACCTGCTTGGCCTCCTCGATCTGGAGGATGGCCGGACCGGTGTTGCCGATCGGGAAGAACAGCTCCGGATCCTCGTCGAGGCATGCAGAGCGGTGGCGCCAATCCATGGCGGCTGACTCCTTGTCGTGTCTGGGAGCGGCCGGCGGGTTGCGTGTGGCAGCCCGTCGGCCCGTACGTGCCTGTGAAGTCATGTCGGTTGTGAACTCGTTCACGAGGCCCGACCCTGTTCCGCGGTTCGCGGGGAGCCGGAGGGGTGTCAGCGCGACAGGTCCATGGGACCTGTTGACCGGTGACTTGCTCTAGCGTTGCAAGAGAACGGGGTGCGATCAACCCCTGCCGGTCGTCACTTTCGTCACAGAGGTGCGAATTTACCGGCACCTCGCGGTCCGGAACGCGGATTCCGTCGTACGCCGCGTCGGACACCGCGCACCCGGCCGCCACCGCGCGGTTCCCGGGCCCTGCGTAGCCTTGGCTCACGTGACGTCCCCCGCACCCACGCCCCCCGCCACCCCGCGGGCCGCGCCCGCACCGCTCGTCGTCGCGGCCGCGCTGGCCGGCGTCGAGGCCGCGCTCCTGGTGCTGTTCGGGGTCGCCGAGCTGATCGCGATCTCCGGCGCCCGCCTGACGATGGGCGTGACCACCGTGCTGTTCTTCGTCATCTACGGGGCGGGACTGGCCTGGTGCGCGTGGCGGCTGACCCGCCTCGACTCGTGGGCCCGGGCGCCGCTGGTGCTGGCCCAGCTGATCCAGCTCGGCGTCGCGTGGAGCTTCTGGGGCGGCGGCTCGACACCGGTGGCGGTGGGCCTGGGTCTGCTCGCCCTCCTGGTGATCGCCGGCGTGTTCCATCCGGCGTCCCTCGAGGCACTCCGCGAGCCCGGCGAACCGGCCGCCTAGGCAGGCCCGGGCGTCTAGTCCAGCGCGCCCGGCTGGTCGGCCAGCGACTCCCGCAGCTGGGCGAGGGTGCGGGCCAGCAGCCGTGACACGTGCATCTGGGAGATGCCGATCTCGGCGGCGATCTGGGACTGGGTCATGCCCCGGAAGAACCGCAGGGTCAGGATGTGCTTCTCCCGGGGGTCGAGCGCCTCGAGCAGCGGCTTGATGGTCTCGCGGTCGTCCACGTGGGAGAGCGCCTCGTCGTCCGCGCCGATCACGTCGATCATGCTCAGCGCGCTGTCCTCGCTGTTGTCGGGGGCGTCGAGCGAGAGGGTCGAGTAGGCGTTGGCCGACTCCAGACCCTCGATGATCTCCTCCTGGGAGACGCCGACCTTGGCGGCGAGCTCGCTGACCGTGGGGGACCGGCCGAGGTCCTGGGTCAGCTCCGCAGTGGCGGCGGTGATGGTGATCCGCAGCTCCTGCAGCCGACGCGGCACCCGGATCGCCCAGCCCCGGTCGCGGAAGTGCCGCTTGATCTCGCCGACGATGGTCGGTGTGGCGTACGTCGAGAACTCCACCCCGCGCTCGAGGTCGAAGCGGTCGATCGCCTTGATCAGCCCGATCGTGCCGACCTGCAGCAGGTCGTCGAAGGGCTCGCCGCGGTTGAGGAACCGGCGCGCGAAGTGCTCGACGAGGGGCAGGTGCAGGCGCACGAGCTGGTCGCGCACGTCGGCGCGCTCGGCCTCGGAGAGGTCCGTGGCGAGTCGCTCGAAGAGAGCGACGCTGCGGGCCCTCATCTCGGCGAGCGGCTCGTCGCTCCTCGGTCGGCATCCGTGGGCTCACTGCGGCTCGGCCGTGTTGCGCGCCAGCGTGATGGTGAGCCGGCTGTCGGTGACGTCGGCGCGCACCTCGCTCGTCAGTGCGGCCAGCACCGTCCAGGCGAAGCCGTCGCGGCTCGGCTGCATCGGGGTGGTCGCACTCGGCGGACACCGCGACCGAGAGCCGGCCGGTGCCGAGGGTGAAGGCGCAGGTGAGGTCCGAGCCGTCGCGGGCCTGCGGCAGCACCATCGCGCACGCCTCGTCGACCGCGATCCGCAGGTCCTCGATGTCGTCGAGGGTGAAGTCGAGCCGCGCCGCCAGGCCCGCCGTGGCGGTGCGGAGCACGGCGAGGAACGCGGAGTCGGCCGGGATCCGGAGCTCGACATCCGGCTGTGTGCCCACCACGGGAACCTCCTGCTGCTGGTTGTGCCGGTCCATCCGGACGTGACGGACGGGGTCGAGCGCTCGGCGGTGAGCCGGCGCGCGGCCCCGTCTCGGACCTCTTCGGCCACCCTCCCCCGAGCGGCCCCAGTCTGTCAGGCCTTCTTGGTCTCCCAGAAGATCTCGGCGATCTCGTCGATCTTGGCGAGCAGGTCGTCGGCCGTCTTCGCGTCCATCGAGCCCTTGGTGCCGGTCGCGCCGGCCAGCTTGGTGGCCTCGTTGACGAGGGTGTGCAGCTGTGGGTACTTCTCGAAGTGCGGCGGCTTGAAGTAGTCGGTCCACAGCACCCAGAGGTGGTGCTTGACCAGCTCGGAGCGCTGCTCCTTGATGAGCACCGCGCGGGTGCGGAAGTCAGGGTCGTCGTTGTCGGCGAGCTTGCCGATGATGGCCTTGATCGACTCGGCCTCGATGCGCGCCTGGGCCGGGTCGTACACACCGCAGGGCAGGTCGCAGTGCGCCTGTACGTCGATGGTCGGTGCGAAGAGTCGCGCGAACATCCGGGGTCCTCTCTCTCGAGTCTCTGATGGTTCGTGGTCCGTCTCGGCATGAAGCCACCTGCGACACTACTCCCGCGTCTCAGTGGTCACGCGAGCGGAACCTCGGAGGTCAACCTACCCATGTCGTCGGCCGGCACGCGCCCCCGCCGCCTCCTCGGGATGGCCGTGGTGCACGGTCGGTCGATGCTGCCCACCCTGCGTGACGGCGACCGGCTGCTGGTGCTGCACGGCGGCCGGCCGCGGCCGGGTCGCGGCGTCGTCGTACGCCTTCCGGGCGGTGTGGTGGCGGTCAAGCGCGCCGTACGCCGGGAGGCCGGAGGGCTGGTGGGTGGAGTCCGACAACGCCGCCGAGGGCGTGGACTCGCGCACCGTGGGTGTCATCGGCGACGAGCAGGTCGTGGCCCGCGTGCTGCTGCGGATCTGGCCGCGCCCGGCACGTCCCTGAGCGGTCCGGCCGTGGCCCGGGTCACGCATCTTGGCTCTCGGGACGAGCGGCCGCCCTGTGGAACACTGCCCGAATGGGCCACACAGCCGAGTCCCCAGACGTGCGTGCACAGGACCCTGTCTTCGACCTGCACCGTGGCGGCAAGATGGCGATCGTCTCCACCGTCGCGCTCGACGACCGCGACGACCTCTCGATGGCCTACACGCCCGGCGTCGCCCGCGTGTGCGAGGCGATCGCCGAGGAGCCGGGGCTCGTCGACGACTACACCTGGGTGCCCAACACGGTCGCGATCGTGACCGACGGCACGGCCGTGCTGGGGCTCGGTGACATCGGCCCGGCGGCGGCGATGCCGGTGATGGAGGGCAAGGCCGTCCTGTTCAAGCAGTTCGCCGGCGTCGACGCGGTGCCCATCTGTCTGGACACCAAGGACGCCGACGAGATCGTGGAGACGGTCCAGCGGCTCGCGCCCAGCTTCGGCGGCATCAACCTCGAGGACATCTCGGCGCCACGGTGCTTCGAGATCGAGCAGCGGCTCAAGGACCTGCTCGACATCCCGGTCTTCCACGACGACCAGCACGGCACGGCCGTGGTCGCGCTCGCCGCTCTCGAGAACGCACTGCGCCTGACCGGGCGCACCCATGCCGACGCCCGGGTGGTCATCTCCGGGGCCGGCGCCGCCGGCGTCGCGGTCGCGAAGATCCTGCTCGCGGCCGGGGTCACCGACCTCGCGGTCACCGACCGGCGCGGCGTGCTGCACTCGGCGCGCGGCGACCTCACCCCGGTGAAGCTCGCGCTCGCCCAGGACACCGCCGACAAGACCGGGCGCACCGGGCAGCTCGCCGACGTGCTGGCCGGGGCCGACGTCTACATCGGCGTCTCGGGCGGCAACGTCCCCGAGGAGGTGGTGTCGACGATGGCCGACGACGCGATCATCTTCGGGCTCGCGAACCCGACGCCGGAGGTGCACCCCGAGGTGGCGCACCGGCACGCCCGGGTCGTGGCCACCGGCCGCTCCGACTACCCCAACCAGATCAACAACGTGCTCGCCTTCCCCGGCATCTTCCGCGGCGCGTTCGACGTCGGCGCGACCGCGATCACCGAGGGCATGAAGCTCGCCGCCGCCGAGGCGCTGGCCGGTCTCGTCGGCGACCGCCTCAGCGAGGACTTCGTCGTACCCTCGCCGTTCGACCCCCGGGTCGCCACCGCCGTCTCCTCCGCGGTCTCCGCCGCCGCACGCCAGGACGGCGTCGCCCGCCGCTGACCCGGCCCACGCGAGGGTTTGGCCCCGCGAGTGTGAGGGTTTGGTCCCGCGAGTGTGAGGGTTTGGTCCCGCGACACGCACCTGATGGCGCCACACTCTGCGTGTCGGGGCGCCAAAGTCCAGCACTCGCGGTTCGCTAGGGTCGAGGGCATGTTCGCCGTGTACGCCGAGTCCTTCTCGACCGACGACCCGCTGTCCGGCCTGGTGGTCGGTGAGCGACCGGATCCGGAGGCGCCCGACGGGTGGACCACGGTCACGGTCAAGGCGGCGTCGCTGAACCACCACGACGTCTGGTCGCTGCGCGGCGTCGGCCTGCGCGAGGAGGCGCTGCCGATGATCCTCGGCTGCGACGCGGCGGGCATCGACGAGGAGGGCAACGAGGTCGTCGTGCACGCCGTCATCAGCGACCCCTCGTGGACCGGTGACGAGACCCTCGACCCCAAGCGGTCGCTGCTCTCCGAGCGGCACCAGGGCACGTTCGCCGACAAGGTCGTGGTGCCCAAGGGCAACGTCGTACCCAAGCCGGAGTCGCTGTCGTTCGAGGAGGCCGCCTGCCTGCCCACGGCCTGGCTGACCGCCTACCGGATGCTCTTCGTCCAGGGCGGGCTCAAGCCCGGCGACACCGTGCTCGTGCAGGGCGCCGGAGGCGGTGTGGCGACCGCGCTGATCACGCTCGCGCACGCGGGCGGCCTGCGGGTGTTCGCCACCAGCCGTGACGAGCAGAAGCGTCGGCGCGCGGCTGAGCTCGGCGCGGACGAGGTGTTCGAGAGCAACGCGCGGCTGCCGCAGCGGGTGGACGCCGTCATGGAGACCGTCGGCAAGGCCACCTGGTCGCACTCGGTCAAGTCGCTGCGGCCGGGCGGCAAGATCGTCATCTCCGGTACGACGAGCGGGGCCGACGTGGACAGCGCCGAGCTGACCCGGGTGTTCTTCCTGCAGCTGCAGGTGATCGGTTCCACGATGGGCACGCGCACCGAGCTCGCCTCGCTGGTCAACCTGCTCGACGTCAGCGGCGCCCGACCGGTGATCGACCAGGTGCTCCCCATGGAGAAGGCGCGCGACGGGTTCGCCGCGATGGCCAGCGGCGAACTGTTCGGCAAGATCGTCTTCACCCGCTGACGATGGTCCTCGTCGCGCTCCTGGTCGCGGCCACGATCACGACCGGGCTGGTGACCGGGGCCTTCGTCCTCTACGCGCACACCGTGATGCCGGGGTTGGGCGGCACCGACGACCGGACCTTCGTCGCGGCGTTCACCGCGCTGGACCGCGCCATCATCAACCCCTGGTTCATGGCGGGCGGGTTCCTCGGTGCTCCGGTTCTCATCGCCGCTGCCGCGGCCGCGGGCTGGGGAGGGTCGGCGTTCTGGTGGGTGGCGGCGGCCCTCGCGCTCTATCTCGTGGGCGCCGTGCTCACCGTGGCGGTCAACGTGCCGCTCAACGACCGCCTCAAGGCCGCGGTCGCCTCCGGTGACACGGACGCCACCGGGCTGCGGGCGGAGTTCGACGAACGACGCTGGGTCCGGTCCAACCTCGTCCGCACGACCACGACGCTGGTGGCGTTCGGCCTGCTGTGCTGGGCGTTGGTGGAGGCCGGCGCGACCCGCTGAGGTCATCCCCAGCCACCACCACCGGGTGCCGGATCGGTGGCGGCGGGCCGACGCCGGAACAGTGCGAGCACGCCCATCACGACCAGCGGCCAGGTCCACGGGCACGCGAGCACTCCGCCGGCGCCGTCCCACCAGTGGTTGATCCCGGAGCCGGTCTCGCTGCTCGTCGCCGCATCCATCGCCGACGACAGCGTCAGCAAGGCGAGCAGGGCCGCCGAGGCGAGGGAGACCGGCACCTGCCAGCGGGTCGTGCCGTGCACCCGGAGTGCGACGGCACCCAGCAGCAGCGCAGCCGCCGCCGCGCCGTACGCCCCGGCCGCCACCTGGTGGTCCTCGGCAGTGGGACGGGCGCCGAAGAGCATGAGCTCGGTCGCGAACCAGCCCACGACGAGCCCGGTGGGCAGGGTCAGCGCGACGCAGCAGCCGAGCAGCACGCTCGCCGCCAGGCGGCCGCGTGTGGCGGGCGGTTCGTCCGTCGTGGTCTCCATGACTCCAGGATCAGGCGCGTGGTCGGTCGGCCGCATGCGTCGTCGTACTCAGATGTCGTGATGCCGATGAGTTCTATGCCGTCGGTGGGTCTGAACCGGCATGACTGCAACGTGCGAAGAGACTCGTGCCCCGGCGAGCGCGGCGACGACTCCGGAGAACCCGTACGCCGTGCTGCGCTGGCTGGTGGCCGCGACCTTCATCGTGATCCTCAACGAGACGATCATGGTGAACGCGATCCCGCGGCTGATGGCGGAGTTCGCGGTGACCGCACGTGCGGCCCAGTGGCTCTCGACCGCGTTCATGCTCACCATGGCCGTCGTCATCCCGGTCACGGGCTGGTTCCTGCAGCGGGTGAGCACCCGGCGCGCGTTCGCGACCGCGATGACCGTCTTCTGCGTCGGCACGCTGGTCGCCGCGCTCGCCCCGGTGTTCCCGGTCCTGCTCGCCGGCCGCGTCGTCCAGGCTGCCGGCACCGCGGTGATGATGCCGCTGCTGATGACGACGCTGATGACGGTCGTTCCCGAGCACGACCGCGGCCGGGTGATGGGCAACGTCACGCTCGCCATGTCCGTCGCCCCGGCCCTCGGCCCGGCGGTCTCCGGTGTCGTGCTGCAGTGGCTGACCTGGCGCTGGATGTTCGGCCTCGTGCTCCCGGTCGCGATCGCGATCACGGCGGTGGGGCTGCGCAGGCTCACCGATGAGGGCGCCCCCGGTGCCGGTGCGGTCGACTGGTGGAGCGTCGCGGCGGCCGCGCTGGGCTTCGGCGGCCTGGTCTACGGCCTCAGCCGGCTCGGGGCCGAGGCGGACGGTTCAGTCCCCGCGTCCCTTGTCATAACGGCGTCCTGCGTGGTCGTCGCCGGCTTCATCGTTCGGCAGCTGCACCTGCAACGCTCCGGCGAGCCGCTCCTCGACCTGCGCGTGCTCCGCGAGCGTCCGTTCACCGTGTCGCTGCTGCTGACGTCCTCCGCGTTCATGGCGATGCTCGGCGCGATGATCCTGCTGCCGCTGTACCTCCAGGACGTCCGGGGTCTCAGCGCCCTGCAGACCGGGATGCTGGTCATGCCCGGCGGGATCCTCATGGGTCTGCTCGGCCCGACCGTCGGCCGCTTGTTCGACCGGCTCGGCGCGCGACCGCTCGTGGTGCCGGGCGCATTCGGGATCGTCGTCTCGCTCGGCGTCCTGGGCACCGTCACGGCGACCACGTCGGTGTGGATGGTGCTGGCCGCGCACGTCCTGATGATGGTCTCGCTGGCGGCGATCTTCACCCCGGTGTTCACCGTCGGTCTGGGCGCCCTGCCGATGCACCTGTACTCGCACGGCAGCTCCCTGCTCGGCACCCTCCAGCAGGTCGCGGCAGCCGTCGGTACGGCGGTCGTCGTGACCGTCATGTCCTGGCGGGCCGCGGGCCTGCGCCGACGGTGGTGCCGACCCGGTCGACGCCCTGGTCGGCGGGATGCGGTGGGCCTTCGTCTTCGGTGCTGTGGTCTCGGTGGCCGTCGTCGTGCTGGCGACGATGCTTCCCCGGAAGGCGGCGGCAGAGCCGGTGTCAGTCGGCGAGGGCGTCGACGACTGACTGAGCGGGCGGGCTCACTCGTCGTCGAGTCGTCGAGGCGGGCCAGCCAGGTGGCGAGCCGCTCGACCGGAACCTCGAACTCGGGGTTGAGGTCGACGAACTCCTGCAGCCGGTCGGCGAGCCAGGCCAGGGTGACCTCCTCGTCGCCCCGGCGCTTCTCGAGCTCCTCGATGCCCGCGGTCGGTGAAGTACATGCGACGGGCTCCGGGTCAGCTGAACGCCTGCTGGAGCAGCGTCCTTCTGCTCCTCCACGTGCCGGGAGTGCTGCCCGACCGACGGGGAGGACGACTCCGGCCGCGACACCCGGTAGAACGGGACCGTCGAGCTCGGGGGTCAGGTGCAGCGCCATGTGCGGCCACGGGCCCATGTTGGCCGGCTCGTCCTGCACCCAGCGGACCTCGCGAAGGTTCGGGAACCTCGCCAGCTCGGCCTTGAGCTCGGCGACCGGACGCGGGTAGAGCTGCTCGACCCGCACGATCGCCGTGGTGGGGTCGTCGCCCTCGCGCTTCTTGCGCTCGACCATGAGGTCCCAGGTGATCCGGCCGCTGCACAGCAGCACCTTCTCGACCTTCGCCGGGTCGACCTGCTCGTCGCCGATCACCGGCCGGAACGTGCCCGTCGGTGAAGTCGTCGGGCTGCGAGGCGGCCTCCTTGCGCTTGAGCATCGACTTCGGGGTGAAGACGATCAGCGGCCGGTGCTCCTCGCCCAGCGAGTGCTGGCGCAGCAGGTGGAAGTGGCTGGCCGGGCGTCGACGGCTGGGCGACGACGAACGCCTCGTCGGCGGCCATCGTGAGGAACCGCTCGATGCGGGCCGAGGAGTGGTCGGGACCCTGGCCCTCGTAGCCGTGCGGCAGCAGCAGCACGACGCCGGACTGCTGGCCCCACTTGGTCTCGCCGGAGGTGATGAACTCGTCGATGATCGTCTGGGCGCCGTTGACGAAGTCGCCGAACTGCGCCTCCCACAGCACCAGCGCGTCGGGCCGGGCCACCGAGTAGCCGTACTCGAAGCCCATCGCGGCGTACTCCGAGAGCAGCGAGTCGTAGACGTAGAACTGCGCCTGGTCCTCGGACGAGGTTGGCCAGCGGCGTCCACTCGTCGGCGTTGTCGCGGTCGATGATCGTCGCGAACCGCTGCACGAACGTGCCGCGTCGCGAGTCCTGGCCGGCCAGCCGGACCGGGCGGCCGTCCATCAGCAGCGAGCCGAACGCGAGGATCTCGCCGGTGCCCCAGTCGATCGGGCCGTCGGTGATCGCCGCCGCGCGGCGCTGCAGCTGCGGCAGCACCTTCGGGTGCACGGTGAAGCCCTCGGGCGCGTTGACGTGGGCGTCGGAGATCCGCTTGAGCGTCTCCCGGGAGATCGCCGTCGTCGGTCTCGCCCGCGAGCTCTTCTCGGGGTAGTCGGGGACCGTCGTCCACTCGTCGGGCTGCGTTGGTCGCCTCGCGCACCTCGGTGAAGACCCGCTCGAGCTGCTGCTGGTAGTCGCGCAGCACCTGCTCGGCCTCCTCGAGCGTGATGTCGCCACGGCCGATCAGCGACTCGGTGTAGAGCTTGCGCACCGAGCGCTTCTGCTCGATCAGGTCGTACATCAGCGGCTGGGTGTACGACGGGTCGTCGCCCTCGTTGTGACCGCGCCGGCGGTAGCAGACCAGGTCGATGACGACGTCCTTGTTGAACGCCTGGCGGTACTCGAAGGCCAGCCGGGCGACCCGGATGCACGCCTCGGGGTCGTCGCCGTTGACGTGGAAGATCGGCGCCTGGACCATCCGCGCGACGTCGGTGCAGTAGAGCGAGGAGCGCGACGACGCCGGCGAGGTGGTGAACCCGACCTGGTTGTTGACGACGACGTGGATGGTGCCGCCGGTGCGGTAGCCGCGCAGCTGGGAGAGGTTCAGCGTCTCCGCGACCACGCCCTGGCCGGCGAACGCCGCGTCGCCGTGCACGAGCAGCGGCAGCACCGGGAACTCCGCGCCCCGGTTGAGCACGTCCTGCTTGGCGCGGGCGATGCCCTCGAGGACCGGGTCGACCGCCTCGAGGTGGGACGGGTTCGCGGCGACCGAGACCTTGATCTTGTCGCCCGAGCCGGCGGTGAACTCGCCCTCGGCGCCGAGGTGGTACTTCACGTCGCCGGAGCCCTGCACCGTGCGCGGGTCGATGTTGCCCTCGAACTCGCGGAAGATCTGGCTGTAGCTCTTGCCGACGATGTTGGCCAGCACGTTGAGCCGGCCGCGGTGGGCCATGCCGATGCGTGACCTCGTCGAGGCCGGCCTCGGCGGCCGCCTCGCAGATCTCGTCGATCAGCGGGATCGTGGTCTCGCCGCCCTCGAGGCTGAACCGCTTCTGGCCGACGAACTTGGTCTGCAGGAACGTCTCGAACGCCTCGGCCTGGTTGAGCTTGAGCAGGATCCGCAGCTGCTCCTCGCGGGGCGGCTTCACGTGCGGCTGCTCGACGCGCTCCTGGATCCAGCGGCGCTGCTCGGGGTCCTGGATGTGCATGTACTCGATGCCGACGGTGCGGCAGTAGGAGTCGCGCAGGATGCCGAGGATGTCGCGCAGCTTCATGAACCGGCGGCCCTCGCCGCCGAACGAGCCGGTGGCGAACTCGCGGTCGAGGTCCCACAGCGTCAGGCCGTGCGACTCGACCTCGAGGTCGGGGTGGCTGCGCTGCTGGTACTCGAGCGGGTCGGTGTCGGCCATCATGTGGCCGCGCACGCGGTAGGCGTGGATCAGCTCGAGGATCCGGGCCTGCTTGCTGATCTCGTCGTCGTGGCTGGTCGAGATGTCGGCGGCCCAGCGGATCGGCTCGTAGGGGATCCGCAGCGCCCGGAAGATCTCGTCGTAGAAGTCGTCCTCGCCGAGCAGCAGCGCGTGCAGCCGGCGGAGGAACTCGCCGGACTGGGCGCCCTGGATGACCCGGTGGTCGTAGGTCGAGGTCAGCGTCATGATCTTGCTGACCGCGTTGCGGGTGAGCGTCTCCTCGGACGCGCCCTGGAACTCCGGCGGGTAGTCCATCGAGCCGACGCCGATGATCGCGCCCTGGCCCTTCATCAGCCGCGGCACCGAGTGGTTGGTGCCGATCGTGCCCGGGTTGGTCAGGCTGATCGTGGTGCCCTGGAAGTCGCTCGACCGCGAGCTTGTTGTTGCGGGCCTTGCGGACGAGGTCCTCGTAGGCGGTCCAGAACGCGGCGAAGTCCATCGTCTCCGCGGCCTTGATCGACGGGACCAGCAGCTGGCGGGTGCCGTCGGGCTTGGGCAGGTCGATGGCCAGGCCGAGGTTGATGTGCGCCGGGCTGGATCAGGGTCGGCTTGCCGTCGACGACGTCGAAGCCGTTGTTCATCTCCGGCATCGTGCTTGCAGCGCCTTGACCAGCGCGTAGCCGATGAGGTGGGTGAACGACACCTTGCCGCCGCGGGCGCGGGCGAGGTGGTTGTTGATGACGATGCGGTTGTCCACAGCAGCTTGACCGGCACCGAGCGGACGCTGGTGGCGGTCGGGACGGTGAGGCTGACGTCCATGTTCTGCGCGGTGCGCGCCGGGGCGCCGCGCAGGGTGGTGAGCTCGGCTCGTCGCTGGCCTCGGCGGTGGCGGCCGGCTCGGGCTCCTTGGGCACCGGCGACTTGGCCGGGGCCTTGGTGGCCTTGGGGTCGTCGGGGCGCGGCTGCGACGTCGGTGGCCGGGTGTCGGTCTTCTTCGGGCGCCTTCGTCGCGGACGGGGCGGGCTTGGACTGCGGCGTGGCCGTCGCCTTGGCAGGCTCGGCCGCCTTGTCGGGCTGCTTCGGCTCCGTCGTCGGGGCCGGCTCCGCTTGCGGGGGCCGGGCTCCTGGGTCTTCGCCTGCGGCGTACCGTTGCCGCCGCCGGACGTGCTGGGCGAGGCCTTGTCACCCGGGGTGTAGCTCTTGAAGAAGTCCCACCAGGCCTTGTCCACGCTGTTCGGGTCCTGCTGGTAGCGCTCGTACATCTCGTCGACGAGCCACTCGTTGGCGCCGAAGGCCGCCATCGGGTCGTCGGGAGCCGCACCAGCGGCCACGTTGGTCCTGCGGGTGAAGACTCGGCCACGGCCTGAATCGCCTCTTCCGGTGAAACCTGGGGTGGGAACTTTAGGGTGGGTGGACGCGTACCAGGCTAGACCTTCGTCACAACTAATTGCAGCCGGGACCGGCGGTCGGTCCGGGGGTGTAGCCAGGCTCACAGACCGCACCTCGCCACGACGTCATACGGAAGGAACCACGCGCCGTGACAGCTTCTCTCGAGCGCCCCCTCGAGGTCCCGGATCCGCCGGCCCGTGGATCGTCCGTACGACGCTCCGCAGCGACCGTGCTGTGCGCGGTCCTGGCCCTGACGGCCGCGGCGTGCACGTCGTCGGACCCCGAGGCCGAGCCGCCCGCGGCCGACGCGTCCTCGGGGGCGGCCGACCCGTCCACCACCCCGGAGCCCGTCCCGGCCGCGCCGGCGAAGGTCCGGGTCACCCGGGTCTCGGGGAAGCTCAAGGAGAAGGACCGTCAGGTGCTCGCCGACAACGTGAAGAAGGTGGTCACCGCCTACTTCGACGACGCGTTCGTGGGGGGTGACTACCCACGCGAGTCGTTCGGTGACGCGTTCGCCACCTTCTCGTCCGGGGCGGCGCAGCAGGCCGACGGCGACCGTGACCTGCTCACCAACCGGGTCCTCGGCCCGACCATCGAGACGGTCGAGGTGCGTCGACGCACCGCGTACCTCTCGGTGCTCGCGCCGTACAAGGTCGCGGCCGGGGTGACCGCCCGTGTGCACCTGCGCTTCGTGGCCGACCGGGGTGACAAGCCCGCCAAGCGGGTGCGACGTCAAGGGCCGGCTGATGCTGACCCGCAACAAGTCCGGCGGATGGCAGATCTTCGGCTACGACCTGAGCAAGAACGCCCGCACGGTCGGGGAGGAGTCCTGATGAACGTCCTGACCGCGCTCACCGGCCTCCGCGGCCGCGTCGTACGCCGTGTGCTCGCCCTCGGCGTCGTGCTGGCGCTGACCGCCCTGGTCGTGCCGCCGCCGACCGTCCGCGACGCGCCGGCCTCCCTCGTGCGCGGCCAGGTCGCGGCGGGGGTGGACCACTCCCGCGACGTGGTGTGGATCCTGTTCCTCGGCTCCGACGCCCGGCCCGGCCAGAGCATCACGCGCAGCCGCGCCGACGCCATCCAGATGACCGGCATCAACCTGCGCACCGGGGCCGCCACGATGATCGGGATCCCGCGGGACTCCTACGTCAACATCCCCGGGCACGGCAGCGAGAAGATCAACGCCGCCCTCTACTTCGGCGGACCGAAGCTGATGGGGCAGGCCGTCGGCAAGCTCGTCGGTGTGCAGCCCGACTACGTGTTCACGGCCGGCTTCGACGGCTTCCGGCAGATGGTCAACGCCATCGGCGGGGTGACCGTGAAGTCGCGGTTCGCGTTCTCCGACCCGGTGCGGCCGCAGGGCTACCGCGTCGGGCCCAACAAGCTCAACGGCTTCCAGGCGATGATCTTCGCCCGGATCCGCAAGTCGTTCCCGCGCGGGGACTTCGACCGTTCGGCCAACCAGCAGGACGTCATGCGCGGCATCCTGAGCCAGGTCCGCGGCGGCATGGACAAGCCCGGCTTCATGGAGCGTGGCGTGCTGTCGGCCGTGCGCCACCTGAACACCGACCTGCAAGCCTTCGGAGCTCTACCGGCTCGCGCAGGCCGGCACGGCGGTCGAGCTCCGTCGGCTCAGGGGCTGCGTGGTGCTGGGCGGGATCGGCACCGCCGGCGGGGCCAGTGTGGTGCACCCGAACGTCGCCCAGGCCCGCCGGATCGGCGACGACGTGCGGGACGACGGGAAACTGGACCGTGGCTGCTGAGGGGCCCTTGGGACCCTTGCCGGGCGGGTGCGGACTTGGGCTGAACGTCAAGCCCTTGTGGCTCGGACCGGCGCACGGGTGCGGTCCGGCGACGGCAGGCCTCGCCGAGCCGTCAGTTCGCGATTCCCCCGCTGCGCTCCTCCTCGCGAACGGACCTCTCGGCTAGCGGTTCCATGACTTGCGGGGTTGGCGTTGCGCGAGATCGGACCGCCAAAGGGCGCCCCCGGTAGGATTCGAACCTACGCACCCGCCTCCGGAGGGCGGTGCTCTATCCCCTGAGCTACGGGGGCTCGGGATGCGCGGAAAGCGTACATGAACTGGCACGAGTGACGATCGGGGGGAGACCGGGTGACGGCTCGGGTGCTGGTCGTCGACGACTCCTCGGTCGTCCGCGAGCTGATCGCGGTGAACCTCGAGCTGGAGGGCCTCGAGGTGGTGCGCTGCGTCGACGGCATGGAGGCGCTCGAACGCGTCGCCGAGCAGCGTCCGGACGTGATCACGCTCGACGTGGTGATGCCGCGGCTCGACGGTTTCGCCGTGGTCGAGCGGCTCCGCGCCGACCCGGTCGACGGCGGAGATCCCGATCGTGATCGTCACCGGCCGCGCCTCGGCGGCCGACCTCGCGCGCGGCGAGGCGCTCGGCGTGGACGCCTACCTGACCAAGCCGTTCGAGCCCTCGGAGCTGGTGGCCACTGTCCTCCGGCTGGTCGACCAGCAGCACTGAGGTCGCGCCTGGCGTACGGCGGACGTTCGCGCCTCAACCACCCGCCGGGGCCGTTCGCCCACGTCGATACGCTGGGTCGGTGACCCCCGAACAGCTCTCGACCGCCATCGTCGGCGCCCTCACGGACCTCGTCGGGTCCGGCGCGCTGACCCTCCCCGACGGACCGCCGGGGGCCGTGGTCGTGGAGCGACCCAAGAGCAAGGAGCACGGCGACTACGCCACCAACGTCGCGCTCCAGCTCGCGAAGAAGGCGGGCATCCCCCCGCGCGACCTGGCCGCCATGCTCGCCGAGCGGCTCGGCGCCGCCGAGGGCGTCGCGTCCGTCGAGATCGCCGGACCGGGCTTCCTCAACATCCGGGTCGAGGCCGGCGGCGCAGGGCGCGCTGGCGGCGCAGATCGTCGCGGCCGGCGCGGCGTACGGCACCAACGACGCGACGGCGGGCGACAAGGTCAACGTCGAGTTCGTCTCCGCCAACCCCACCGGTCCGGTCACGATCGCGTCCGCACGCTGGGCGGCGGTGGGCGACGCGATCGCGCGGCTGGTGGAGGCGACCGGGTCCGAGGTGGTCCGGGAGTACTACTTCAACGACCACGGAGCCCAGATCGACCGGTTCGCGCGGTCGCTGCTCGCCCGCGGCCGGGGTCGCGACGTGCCGGAGGACGGCTACGTCGGCGCATACATCGACGAGATCGCGCAACGGGTGCTCGCCGAGCACCCCGAGGTCAAGGACCTGCCCGACGACGAGGCGCAGGAGGCGTTCCGCGCGCACGGCGTCGCGCTGATGTTCGAGGAGATCAAGCAGACGCTGCACGCGTTCGGCGTGGACTTCGACGTCTACTTCCACGAGAACAACCTGCACGAGTCCGGAGCGGTCGAGCGCGCGATCACGCGGCTCACCGAGCTCGGCAACACCTATGAGAAGGACGGCGCCGTCTGGCTCGCCACCGAGAAGTTCGGCGACGACAAGGACCGCGTCATCGTCAAGTCGGACGGCAAGGGCGCCTACCTGTCGGGTGACCTCGCCTACTACCTCGACAAGCGCGAGCGCGGCTTCGACCGCTGCCTGATCCTGCTCGGCGCCGACCACCACGGCTACGTCGCCCGCATGATGGCGATGTGCGCCGCCTTCGGCGACAAGCCGGGGGAGAACCTCGAGATCCTCATCGGCCAGATGGTCAACCTGCTCAAGGACGGTACGACGGTCCGGATGGGCAAGCGCAGCGGCAACCTCGTGACGCTGGACGACCTCGTGGACGCGATCGGGGTCGACGCCGGGCGCTACGCGCTGGTCCGCTACTCGATGGACGCCACCGTCGACATCGACCTCGACCTGTGGGCGAAGCAGACCAGCGACAACCCGGTGTTCTACGTGCAGTACGCCCACGCGCGGCTCGCCTCGATCCTGCGCAACGCGGCCGACCTGGGGGTCTCGACCACGGCCTCGACCACCGAAGCCGGGTCGACCACCGAGGCCGGGTCGACCACGTCCTTCGACCCGTCGCTGCTGTCCCACGAGAAGGAGGGCGACCTGCTGCGCGCCCTCGCCGAGTTCCCGCGGGTCGTGACCTCCGCCGCCCAGCTCCGGGAGCCGCACCGGGTCGCCAGGTACCTCGAGGACACCGCGTCGAGCTTCCACAAGTTCTACGACGCCTGCCGGGTGCTGCCGATGGGCGACGAGGAGCCGGCGCCGATCCACGCCGCGCGGCTGCTGCTGGTCGAGGCGACCAAGACGGTCCTCGCCAACGGTCTCGGGCTGCTCGGGGTCTCCGCCCCCGAGAGGATGTGACGAGATGCCCTCACACGAGGCCGGCTGGGCGCACGCGGCCGGCGCCCTCGACGGACCCTCCTGGCTGCGTCCGCCCGGGGACGTCAACGCCCTGGTGCCGTCGCTCTGGTCGTCGACCGCGCGCAAGACCGACGACGGGGCCCTCGAGGTCGGTGGGGTCGACGTCCGCGACCTGGTCGCCGAGCACGGCTCCCCGGCGTACGTCCTCGACGAGGCCGACTTCCGGTCCCGGGCCCGCGCGTTCCGCGAGGCGTTCGCGGACTACGACGTCTACTACGCCGGCAAGGCGTTCCTGTGTACGACGGTCGCGCGATGGGTCGCCGAGGAGGGCCTCTGCCTCGACGTCTGCTCGTCGGGGGAGCTGACCGTCGCCCTGCGGGCCGGCTTCGACCCGGCCCGGATCGGCTACCACGGCAACAACAAGACGACGGCCGAGCTGCGCCGGGCCGTCGAGGCCGGGGTGGGCCGGATCGTCGTCGACTCGTTCACCGAGCTCGACCGGCTGACCGAGCTGGTCTCGACGGGCCGACCGGGTCGACCGCCGGGGACCCCTCGGTCTCCGTGATGGTGCGGGTGACGGCCGGCGTCGAGGCGCACACCCACGAGTACATCGCGACCGCCCACGAGGACCAGAAGTTCGGGTTCTCGATCAGCTCCGGCGACGCCTTCGAGGCGGTGCGCCGGGCCCAGGAGGCGCCCGGGCTGAGGCTGCTCGGCCTGCACTCGCACATCGGCAGCCAGATCTTCGACACCTCGGGGTTCGAGGTCGCCGCCCGTCGGGTGCTCACCCTGCACGCGCGGGTGTCCGAGGAGCTCGGCGTGGAGATGCCGGAGCTCGACCTGGGCGGCGGGTTCGGCATCGCCTACACCACGCAGGACGACCCGTCCGACCCGGCGCAGCTGGCCACCGAGCTGACCAAGATCGTCGAGCACGAGTGCCGGGCGCTCGACGTACCCGTGCCGGCGCTGTCCATCGAGCCCGGCCGCGCGATCGTCGGGCCGGCGATGTGCACGGTCTACGAGGTGGGCACGGTCAAGCGCGTCGAGCTCGACGCCGGCGCGGTGCGCACCTATGTCTCGGTGGACGGTGGCATGTGCGACAACATCCGCACCGCGCTCTACGACGCCGACTACAGCTGCACGCTCGCCTCCCGCCGCTCCGACGGCGAGCCGGTGCTCGGCCGGGTGGTCGGCAAGCACTGCGAGGCCGGCGACATCGTGGTCAAGGACGAGTTCGTGCCCTCCGACCTCGCGCCCGGCGACCTGTTGGCGGTCCCCGGCACCGGTGCCTACTGCCGGTCGATGGCGAGCAACTACAACCACGCCCTGCGGCCGCCGGTGGTCGGCGGTCGCGGACGGGCGGGCCACGGTCGTGGTCCGCCGCGAGACCGAGGACGACCTGCTCGCGACCGACGTCGGCGCCCAGGCCTGACCATCGGGACCGCAGAGTCTCGCGAACCGGACGCAACGCCGTATTCGTGCGGCGACCGCGGCGATGGCCCAAGATGAAGCACCAGACGGTACGACGACGGAGAGGGGATCGAGCGGTGAAGGGTGCGCCTGATCGGCCGCTGAAGCTGGCCCTGCTCGGGTGCGGGTCGGTGGGCAGCCAGGTGGTGCGGCTGCTGCGGGAGCAGGCCGACGACCTGACCGCCCGGGTCGGTGCGCCCGATCGAGCTCGTCGGCGTCGCCGTACGCCGACCGGAGCTGCAGCGCGACGCCGCAGGTCCCCGCGGAGCTGCTGACCACCGACGCGGCGGGGCTGGTGGCGCGCGACGACGTCGACCTCGTCGTCGAGGTGATCGGCGGCATCGAGCCGGCCCGGTCGCTGATCCTCACCGCCCTGGAGAACGGCGCCTCGGTCGTCACCGCCAACAAGGCGCTGCTCGCCGAGGACGGCAGCACGCTGTTCGCCGCCGCCGAGAAGGCCGACCGCGACCTCTACTTCGAGGCCGCCGTGGCCGGGGCGATCCCGATCCTGCGGCCGCTGCGCGAGTCGCTGGCCGGCGACCGGGTGCGCCGGGTGCTCGGCATCGTCAACGGCACCACCAACTTCATCCTCGACAAGATGGACACCTCCGGCGCCGGCTTCGCCGAGGCGCTCGAGGAGGCGCAGGCGCTCGGCTACGCCGAGGCCGACCCGACCGCCGACGTCGAGGGGTACGACGCCGCGGCGAAGGCGGCGATCCTGGCCAGCCTCGCGTTCCACACCCGGGTGACCGCGGCCGACGTCTACCGCGAGGGCATCGCCGAGGTCAGCGCGGCCGACGTCGCCTCGGCCCGCGACATGGGCTGCGTGGTCAAGCTGCTCGCCATCTGCGAGCATGCGCGACGGTCCCGACGGCCCGGCGGTCGCGGCCCGCGTGCACCCCGCGATGATCCCGCGCAGCCACCCGCTGGCCAGCGTCCGCGAGGCGTTACAACGCGGTGTTCGTCGAGAGCGACGCCGCCGGCCAGCTGATGTTCTACGGACCCGGCGCCGGCGGCGCGCCGACCGCCAGCGCGGTGCTCGGCGACCTCGTCACCGTCGCCCGCAACCGGCTCGACGACGTGCGCGGTGCGGGGGAGTCGGCGTACGCCGCCCTCGAGGTGCTGCCGATGGGCCAGACCGCAGACCCGCTACCACGTGGCGATCGACGTCGACGACCGCGCCGGTGTGCTCGCCGCGGTGGCGCACGACGTTCGCCGAGCACGACGTGTCGATCCAGACCGTGCGGCAGGAGGGCCGCGGCGACGACGCCCAGCTGGTGGTCGTCTCGCACCGCGCCAGCGACGAGGCGCTGGCCGCGACGGTCGAGACGCTGCGCAAGCTCGGACTTCGTCCACGACGTCTCCTCGGTGATGCGCGTGGAGGGCGACGGCTGTGATGACCGCCGACCCGGGGGCGCTCACCAGTGGCGCGGCGTCATCGAGGAGTACCGCGACTGGCTCGCCGCTCCCCGACGGCACCCCGACGCATCACGCTGCGCGAGGGCGGCACGCCGCTCGTCGACAGCCGCTGGCTCTCCGAGCTCACCGGCGCCGAGGTCTGGCTCAAGGTCGAGGGCGACAACCCGACCGGCTCGTTCAAGGACCGCGGCATGACGGTCGCGCTGTCGGTCGCCGTCGGCCAGGGGGCCGAGGCCGTCGTCTGCGCCTCGACCGGCAACACCTCGGCCTCGATGGCGGCGTACGCCGCGCGGGCCAAGGTCAAGCCGCTCGTGCTCGTGCCGCAGGGCAAGATCGCCGCCGGCAAGCTCGCCCAGGCGATCGTGCACGGCGCCCAGGTGATCATGGTGCGCGGCAACTTCGACGACTGCCTGCGGATGTCGCGCGAGCTCGCCGAGCACTACCCGGTCGCGCTGGTGAACTCCGTCAACCCGATGCGGCTCGAGGGCCAGAAGACCGCGTCGTTCGAGATCGTCGACTTCCTCGGCGACGCCCCCGACGTGCACGTGCTGCCGGTCGGCAACGCCGGCAACATCTCGGCGTACTGGAAGGGCTACGTCGAGTCGCGAGAAGCCGGCGCGAGCACCCGCACGCCCGCGGATGCTCGGCTGGCAGGCCGCCGGCGCCGCGCCGCTGGTCTCGGGTGAGCCGGTGCGCCACCCGGAGACGGTCGCCTCCGCGATCCGGATCGGCAACCCGGCGTCCTGGCACCTCGCGGTCGCGGCCGCGCGACGAGTCCGGCGGCTGCTTCCGGCGCCGTCACCGACGAGCGAGATCCTCGCCGCCCAGCGGCAGCTCGCCGCTCGGGACGGGGTCTTCGTCGAGCCGGCGTCGGCGGCCGGCGTGGCCGGGCTGCTCCAGGACGTCGCGGCCGGCACGTCGTACGCCGGCCGGCAGATGGTCGTGACCGTCACCGGCCACGGCCTCAAGGACATCGACACCGCGCTGTCGACGTTCACCGACCTCGTCGACACGGTCGTGGAGGCCGACGTCGACGCGGCCGCCGAGGCCGCCGGGCTCGGGTGACCGGCCGATGCCCACCCTCCGCGCCGGACCGGTCACGGTGTCCGTGCCCGCCACCAGCGCCAACCTCGGTCCCGGCTTCGACGCGCTCGGGCTGGCGCTCGGCCTGCGCGACATGGTCACCGCCGAGGTGGTCGACGGGCCCGACTGGTGATCACGGTCGACGGGCGAGGGCGCCGGCGAGCGTGCCGCTCGACGAGACGCACCTGGTGCTACCGGGCGATGGTGCGCGGCGTTCGAGGCGCATGGGCTGCAGCGTCCCCGGCTGCGGCTGCACTGCGCCAACGTCGATCCCGCACGGCCGCGGGCTGGGCTCGTCCTCGGCGGCGATCGTGGCCGGGCGTGTGCGCGGCCCGCGGCCTGGTCGCCGGCGGCTCGCTGCTGATCGACGACGACGCGCTGTTCGCGCCTGGCCGCCGACATCGAGGGCCACCCCGACAACGTGGCGCCGGCGTTCTTCGGCGGGTTCACGGTCGCCTACGCCGCGGACGGCCGGTTCCGCGCCGCCCCCGCGACGGTCGACCCGCGGGTCGCCGCCGTGGCGTTCGTGCCCGCCGGACCCGGTCGAGACAGAAGGTCGCCCGGGGGCTGCTGCCCGAGGTCGGTGCTCGCACGCGGACGCCGCGGCCAACGCCGGCCGCGCCGCGCTGCTCGTCGCCGCGCTGGGCCAGCGGCCGGAGCTGCTGCTCGACGCGACCGAGGACCGGCTGCACCAGCACTACCGCGAGCCCGCGATGCCCGCGACGCTGGCACTGGTCCGATCTCTGCGCGCGGACGGGCATGCCCGCCGTCGTCTCCGGTGCCGGTCCCACCGTGCTCGTGCTCACCGACCGTTCCAGCCAGCCGGCAGGTCGCGCGGCTGTGCCGGCCGGCTGGGCGGTGCACCTGCTCGCGGTCGGGACACTCCGGGGCATCGGTCGACGTCGGTTGAGCCCGTCTCCGGGGAGTCCGAGGGAATCTCGCGCGGCGTGTCCGCGTTGCGACTCTTGCGACCCATTGACCCCGATGGTGTTAGGCTGCCGGTGCGCAGGTGATCGAGGGTTCCCCCGATCCGATGACTCCGATCAAGCTCCCTCGATCCGCACAAGCGCACTCTTTCCTCGCTCTCACAACTCTGAGACGGCCACGCCGCGACGCCTCGCATCGCGACGGACCGTCCGGGATCGCGACCGGGAACCACCTGAACACGGCCGTCGGAGACACTCCGACGGGCCTGGACGTGGGAAGGACCTCACGTGACGGAAACAACCACACCCACCCCTGACACCGACTCCGGTGCCCAAGGCGGCCGCGCGCCCAAGAAGCGCGCAGGCGGGCTGAGCGGCATGCTGCTGCCCGAGCTCAAGCAGATGGCGGGTGGGCTGGGCATCAAGGGCGTCGGCGGCATGCGCAAGAGCCAGCTGGTCGATGCGATCAGCGCCGCCCAGTCGGGCGGCTCGGCGAACGCGAGCCCCAGCCGGCGCCGGTCCGCCCAGGCCGCGCAGAGCCCCGGCGGAGTCGCCGGTCGGCGACCCGTACGCGGGACTCGGCCGTGAGCAGGACCGCCGCGACGACCGACAGGCCAAGCAGGACCAGAAGCCCGAGCACGGACCGGAGCGCGGGCCAGGACACGTCCGGCCGGCAGGACCGACCCAGCAAGGAGCGCACCGACAGCCGCGGTGACCGGGCGCGACGAACCGGGGCGACAGCCGGGGCGACCGCGACCGAGCGGACAACCGGAACGAGCAACCAGCGGAACGAGCGCGACCGGGCCGACGACCGCGGGCGACAACCGCGGCGGACAACCGCAGCGACAACCAGGAGCGACAACCGCGGGGACCAGCCGCGAGCGACAACCGCGGCGCAACGGCAGCCGCGGCGACGACCGCGACGAGCGACGGCGGCAGCCGCCGCAACCGGCGGCGTCGCGGCCGCGACCGCAACGAACGCGACCGACCGTCGGTGACCGTGGCAGTCGCAGCAACCGCAACGAGCCCGACACCCAGATCCTCGAGGACGACGTGCTGGTGCCGGTGGCCGGCATCCTCGACGTCCTCGACAACTACGCCTTCGTCCGGACCAGCGGCTACCTGCCCGGCACCGACGACGTCTACGTCTCGCTGTCGATGGTGCGCAAGTACGGGCTGCGCCGCGGCGACGCGGTCACCGGCCAGGTGCGCCAGCCGCGCGAGGGCGAGCGCAAGGAGAAGTTCAACCCGCTGGTCCGGATCGACACCATCAACGGCGCCGACCCCGAGGCCGCCAAGCACCGCGTCGAGTTCAACAAGCTGACGCCGCTCTACGCCTCCGAGCGGCTGCGGCTGGAGACCGAGTCGAACAACCTGATCGGCCGGGTCATCGACATCGCCGCCCCGATCGGCAAGGGCCAGCGCGGCCTCATCGTGTCGCCGCCCAAGGCCGGCAAGACGATGATCATGCAGTCGATCGCCAACTCGATCACGACCAACAACCCCGAGTGCCACCTGATGATCGTCCTCGTCGACGAGCGTCCGGAGGAGGTCACCGACTTCCAGCGCTCGGTCAAGGGCGAGGTCATCGCCTCGACGTTCGACCGGCCGGCGAGCGACCACACCTCGGTCGCCGAGCTCGCCATCGAGCGGGCGAAGCGGCTCGTCGAGCTCGGCCACGACGTGGTCGTGCTGCTCGACGGCATCACCCGCCTGGGCCGTGCCTACAACCTGGCCGCCCCCGCCAGCGGCCGGATCCTCTCCGGCGGTGTCGACTCCTCTGCGCTCTACCCGCCGAAGCGGTTCTTCGGCGCGGCCCGCAACATCGAGGACGGCGGCTCGCTGACGATCCTCGCGACCGCGCTGATCGAGACCGGCTCGAAGATGGACGAGGTCATCTTCGAGGAGTTCAAGGGCACCGGCAACATGGAGATCCGGCTGCGCCGCGAGTTCGCCGACAAGCGGATCTTCCCGGCGATCGACGCCGTCCAGTCCGGCACCCGCCGCGAGGAGCTGCTGATGAGCAAGGAGGAGCTGGCCATCGTCTGGAAGCTCCGCCGGGTGCTCTCGGGTCTCGACGGCCAGCAGGCCCTCGAGCTGCTGCTCGAGCGGCTGAAGAAGTCGCAGAGCAACATCGAGTTCCTGATGCAGGTGCAGAAGACGACGCCGACCGCAGGCAACAACGGCGACTGACCCGCACGTCGGACACCGGACGGGCCGCGCACCGGGACATCCGGGGCGCGAGCCGTCGACCCGTCCACGTGCCGACGGGAATAGATGGTGGCGGCCGACGACTTGAGAGGACACATGGAGACCAGCTGCACGCGACCACGGGCTGGTACGACGACTGCGGCGGTGCCGCTGCTCGCGCGGTCGGCACGTCCAGCTGATCCTGGTGCTCGGCATCCTGATCGCGCTCGGGCCGCTGACCATCGACATGTACCTGCCGGCGTTCCCGGCGCTCGCCGACGACCTCGGCGCCTCGGCGTCCGCCGGTGCAGCTCACCCTCACCGGGATGCTCGCGCGGTCTCGCCGTCGGCCAGCTCGTGATCGGACCGCTCTCCGACGCGTTCGGCCGACGCCGGCCGCTGCTGGCCGGCCTCGTCGTGCACGCCCTGGCCTCGCTGCTCTGCGCGTCGCGCCGAGCATCGAGGTGCTGAGCGCGGTGCGGGTGCTCCAGGGCTTCGCCGGAGCCGCGATCTCGGTGGTGGCCCTGGCGACGGTGCGCGACCTGTTCAGCGGGCTCGCCGTCGCGCGCACGATGTCGCGGCTGATGCTGGTGATCGGGCTGGCCCCGATCGTCGCACCCTCCATCGGCGGCTTCATCCTGCAGGTCACCGACTGGCGCGGCATCTTCGTGGTGCTCGCGGCCGCGGCGGTGGTGCTCATCGGCGTGGCCTTCGTCGGACTCCGCGAGACGCTGCCGGTCGAACGGCGCCGCTCCGCCCGGCTCGGCCCAACCTTGCGGACCTACCGGTCCCTGTTCGCCGACCGGACGTTCGTGGCGCTCGTGCTGGTCGCCGGGCTGATGTTCTCCTGCCTCTTCGCCTACGTCTCCGGTGCCTCCTTCGTGCTGCAGGAGGGCTTCGGGCTCGACGAGACGCACGTTCGGGATCGTGTTCGGGCTCAACGCCCTGGCGCTCACGCTGGCCTCCCAGCTCAACCCGACGCTGATCCGGCGGTTCGGGCCGGCCAACGTGCTGACCGGCGCGATCCTCGTGTCGATCGTGGCCGCCGCGGCGTTGCTCGCCGCCGGCCTCGCCGACGGCTCGCTCGCGACCGTGCTGGTGCCGCTGACCGTCCTGCTCGCCGCCGCCGGCCTCGCGATGCCGAACACCCCGGCGCTGGCGCTGACCCGGCACGGTGAGGCCGCCGGGACCGCCTCGGCGATGCTCGGCTTCGTCCAGTTCGGGGTGGGCGCGGTCGTCGCGCCGATGGTGGGCGTGCTCGGCAGCACCGCCACCGCCCTGGGGATCGTGATCCTGGGGGTCAGCGTGGTCGCGGCAGGCTTGATGTACGGCGTCGTACGGCGTGATCCGTCCGTGCAGGCGGTGCACTAGGTCTCGACGGGCTCGACCACCGGGGCGCCGGGCTCGACCACCGGGGGCGGGCTCGACCACCGGGGCACGGGCGTCGACCACCGGGGCACAGGCTCGACCACCACCGGGGGTCTCCTGTCTCGCGGGACCGCGGATCTCGTGACGCGTCGGCTCCCGCCTCGCGGGCTCGGCGCCAGTCGACGCTCCTCGATCCCGTGTCGACCGCGGGCCCTCGCAAGCTCGGTCCCGACGACACGGAATTACCATCGGGGGCGGTTTGTTTGGCAGACTGTATGGCTGGTTCCGGTTCACGCCAGCGGGCACTCGCGCCCCGGCGACCCGGCGACTGCACCTCGAGAGGACACCATGAAGAAGAACATCCACCCGGACTACACGTTGACCGAGGTCACCTGCACCTGCGGCAACACGTTCACCACCCGCAGCACCGCGACGAGCGGCACGATCCACGCCGACGTCTGCTCGCAGTGCCACCCCTTCTACACCGGCAAGCAGAAGATCCTCGACACCGGCGGCCGCGTCGCCCGCTTCGAGGAGCGCTACGCCCAGAAGAAGACCGAGCAGGACGCCTCCGCAAAGTCCTAGCTTCACGCACAGCGCCGGTCGCCCGCAGCAGCGGGGACCGGCGCTGTCTCTGTGCGGGGTGGGTCCAGACGTCAGAGGAGGCGGCGGATGTTCGAGGCAGTCGAGGGTCTGGTCGAGGAGCACGCGCGGCTCGAGACCCGGCTCGCCGACCCGACGATCCACGCCGACCAGGGGCTGGCCCGCAGGCTCAACCAGCGGTACGCCGAGCTGACCGCGATCGTCCGCACCTACGACGAGTGGCTGCGGCTCGGTGGCGACATCGAGGCGGCCCTGGAGCTCGCGTCGGAGGACGAGAGCTTCGCCGACGAGGCGGAGGCGCTCGCGCAACGTCGGGCAGCCGCCGAGGAGCGGCTGCGGCACCTGCTGGTGCCGCGTGACCCCGCGGACTCCAAGGACGCCATCGTGGAGATCAAGTCCGGTGAGGGCGGCGAGGAGTCCGCGCTGTTCGCGGGCGACCTGCTCCGGATGTACACCCGCTACGCCGAGCGGCGTGGCTGGAAGACCGAGCAGCTCGACGCCACCGAGTCCGACCTGGGCGGCTTCAAGTCCGTCACGGTCGCGGTGAAGGCGAAGGGCGTCCCGGAGCCGGGTGAGGCGCCGTACGCCCTGCTCAAGTTCGAGGGCGGCGTGCACCGCGTCCAGCGGGTGCCGGTCACCGAGAGCCAGGGCCGGGTGCACACCTCGGCGGCCGGGGTCCTGGTGATGCCGGAGGCCGAGCAGGTCGACGTCAACATCGAGGAGAAGGACCTCCGGATCGACGTCTTCCGGTCGTCCGGGCCCGGCGGCCAGTCGGTCAACACCACCGACTCCGCGGTGCGGATCACGCACCTGCCGACCGGGATCGTGGTCAGCTGCCAGAACGAGAAGAGCCAGCTGCAGAACCGGGAGCAGGCGATGCGCATCCTTCGCGCCCGGCTGCTGCAGGCGGCCCAGGACGCCGCCGACGCCGAGGCCTCCGACGCCCGCCGCTCGCAGGTCCGCACCGTGGACCGGTCCGAGCGGATCCGCACCTACAACTTCCCGGAGAACCGGATCTCCGACCACCGCACCGGCTACAAGTCCTACAACCTCGACCAGGTGCTCGACGGCGACCTCGAGGCCGTGATCGGCTCCTGCGTCGATGCCGACCTGGCGGCCCGGCTCGACGCTCTCGAGACCGCGGACCGGACATGACCGGTCGGCGCCGTCTCGTCCGCGAGGCGTCGCTGCGCCTGGCCGAGGCCGGCGTCGCCAGCCCCGAGCACGACGCCGCCGAGCTGCTCGCCCACGTGCTCGGCACCACCCGGGCCGCCCTGCCGCTCGGCGACGTGGTGTCGGAACGGCAGCATCGGGAGTACGACGCGCTCGTGGCCCGGCGCGCGGCCCGCGAGCCGCTGCAGCACCTGACCGGCACGGCCGCGTTCCGCTACGTCGAGCTGGCCGTCGGACCGGGCGTCTTCATGCCGCGCCCCGAGACCGAGCTGCTCGCCGGCTGGGGCGTCGACCGCGCACGCGAGGTGCTCGCCGACGGACGGGCCCCGGTCGTCGTCGACCTGTGCACCGGCTCGGGGGCGATCGCGCTGAGCGTGGCCACCGAGGTGCCCGAGGCCGTCGTGCACGCCGTCGAGCTCGGCGAGGACGCGCTCTCGTGGGCGGCCCGCAACCTGGCCGGCTCCGGCGTCGACCTCCGGCACGGCGACATGGCGGACGCCTTCCCCGACCTCGACGGGGCCGTCGACGTGGTGGTCTGCAACCCGCCGTACATCCCGCTGGAGGCCTACGAGTCGGTGGCGCAGGAGGCCCGCGACCACGACCCGCACCTGGCGTTGTTCTCCGGCGAGGACGGCCTCGACGCGATCCGGGCGCTGGAGCGGATCGCCGCCCGGCTGCTGCGACCGGGCGGCTGGGTCGGCGCCGAGCACGCGGACGTGCAGGGCGAGGCGGCGCCGGCGGTGTTCCGGGCGCGCCCGGTGGCGCGACGTGCGCGACCACGACGACCTGGCAGGGCGCCACCGGTATCTGACGGCGCGGCTGGCACGATGAACCCGTGATGCAGCGATTCGACATCTCCGACGAGGCGCAACGCGAGGCCGGCATCGCGGCCGCCGCGCTCGCCGTCCAGCGCGGCCAGCTGGTCGTCCTGCCCACCGACACCGTCTACGGCGTCGGCGCCGACGCGTTCTCCGCCCGGGCGGTGAGCGGCTGCTGTCGGCGAAGGGGCGCGGACGGGAGATGCCGCCGCCGGTGCTGGTCTCGGCCGCCACCACCCTCGACGCGCTCGCCGTCGGCATCCCGGCCTAGGCCCGCGCGCTGGTGGAGGAGCTGTGGCCCGGCCCGCTGACCCTGGTCTGCCGCCAGCAGCCGTCGCTGCAGTGGGACCTCGGCGACACCCGCGGGACGGTCGCGGTGCGGATGCCCGACCACGAGGTCGCGCTCGAGCTGCTGGCCCGCACCGGACCGCTGGCGGTGAGCAGCGCCAACCGCAGCGGGATGCCCGCCGCCACCGACGCCGACGGTGCCGAGGAGATGCTCGGCGACCGGCTGCGGGTGCTCCTCGACGGCGGGCCCACCCCGGGCGACGTGCCCTCGACGATCGTCGACGTGCACCGGCGAGACCGGACGGGTGCTGCGGGCCGGGCGCCGTCTCGCTGGAGCGGCTCAACGAGCTGCTGTTCTCGCTGGGCGCCGAGATCGTGGACGAGGGCTAGGAGACGTGCCCTAGTGCGCGAGTACCTCACCGTCTTCCTCGTCGCGGCGACCGTGACCTACCTGCTCGGGGTCGTCGCGCGCGAGATCGCGCTGCGCACCGGCGCGGTCGCCCGGGTCCGCGACCGCGACGTGCACGCGGTTCCGATCCCGTACTTCGGCGGGGTCGCGATGCTCGGCGGGCTGGTCGCGGCGTACCTCGTGGCCGCACGGCTGCCGTTCCTGTCGCTGGAGACGCACCGGTCGGTGTTCCGCGACGCCGCGGTGGTGCTGGTGGCCGGGGCGATGATCTGCGCTGCTCGGGGTGCTCGACGACCTGCTCGAGCTCGACGCGCTGACCAAGCTCGGCGGGCAGGTCCTGGCGGCCGGCTTCCTGGTCGCGTTCGACGTCTACTTCTACTCCTTCCGGCTGCCCGGGGGCGGGCAGCTGAGCAACGACCCGGCGCAGATGCAGCTGCTGAGCGTCCTCGTCGTGGTCGCGACGATCAACGCCGTCAACTTCGTCGACGGCCTCGACGGGCTGGCGGCGGGGGTCATCGGGATCGGCGCCGTGGCGTTCTTCCTGTTCTCCTACACGCTGGCCGACGCCAACGGCGAGACCCTGGCGATCACCGCGGCGCTGCTCTGCGCCGCGCTGGGCGGGGCGTGCGCGGGGTTCCTTCCGCACAACTTCTTCCCGGCCCGGATGTTCATGGGCGACTCCGGCTCGATGCTGATCGGGCTGGTGCTCGCCGGGTCGGCGCTGACCCTGACCGGCCAGTTCGCCACCGTCGACATGACCCAGGGCGTGGGCGACTCGGAGGCCAGCCTGCTGCTGACGCTGCTGCCGATCGTCCTGCCGATCTCGATCCTCATCGTGCCGTTCGCCGACCTGGTGCTGGCGGTCGTCCGGCGGACCCGGGCGGGCCGGTCGCCGTTCGCGCCCGACAAGCAGCACCTGCACCACCGGCTGCTGGAGATCGGGCACTCCCACCGTCGGGCGGTGCTGATCATGTGGCTGTGGGCGGGGCTGATCGCGTTCGGTGGCGTGCTGGCCAGCCTGTACGCCGGGCCGTTCACGTCGTACCTGCTGGTGGTGTGGGTGCTGGTCACGGTGGTGCTGACCTTCGTCGTGCCCCGGGTGCAGAAGCCCACGTCGCACCTCTGACGCGGTCCCGATTTCCACGCCCGGCGGACTTTGTGCTAGTTTTCACAAGCATCGAGCAGGGCAGCTCTTAAGGCCCCCCAGCGGGGTCGGACGCCCGTGACGACCGCCCCGTCGGATGAGACAGAACGGCCGCCCCATGACGACCGCACGCACACCCAGAGGGTCCGGGTCCACGCCCCGAGATCATGCGCGGAGTGTCGCGGGGCGTGTGGTGCGCCGGGCCCTGCTTGCGACGCTCTCGACGACGGCGGTCCTCGCCCTCCTCGCCGCCGTCCTCTCCGACTCCGCCGCGGTCGCCGGTGTCCTCGTCGGCGCCGCCCTCGTGTGCGGCTTCTTCGGCCTCGGCGCGGTCGTCCTGATCTGGGTGGCCAGGTGTCGCCGGCGGCCTCGCTGCTCGTCGCGCTGATGACCTACACGCTGCAGGTGGTCGGCCTCGCCCTCGTCTTCGCGGGCCTCGACTCGTCGGGCCGGCTCGAGTCGGACATCGACGGCCGGTGGCTCGGCGGCACGGTCATCGCCGGCACCGTTGTGTGGCTTGCGATCCAGGTGACGCTGAGCATGCGCGCCCGCCAGCTCTACTTCGATCAGGCCCCCGAGCAGGCCTGGTCCGAGGGCTCCGAGCCGGCCTCCGACGGCGGCACCGGAGGCGGTCCGGAGGCCACGAGGCGGGTGCGCGATGAGGCATCTCGACTGCTATTGTCCGGAGCGCGATGTCACAGCAGAAGCCGTCGTCTGCTCCCGACGCCGAACCCCCGAGTCAGCCCCAGGGCGATCCATGGCACGCATTCGGGTATCTCGTCTCGGGCGTGCTGATCTACGGGCTGCTGGGCTGGCTCCTGGACCGCTGGTGGGAGACCTCCTTCATGGTGGCGTCGGCATCCTGGTCGGTGCCGGGCTCGGGATCTACATGACGTTCGCACGGTTCAACCGCCGCAGGGCGTAGGCCGGGCAGCAGGACCAGAACTAGTGCAGAAGACACAGGAGACGCTGTGATTTTTGTCGGGACCAACCCGGTCGCCTGCCGAGGGATTCACGCCCCCCGGGCCTGGTGACTTCAACCTGCCGCCGCTCGGGCCGGACAGCACCTTCGAGTTCCTCGGCGAGTCCCATGTACATCGGCGTCACCAAGCCGATGCTCCAGCTGGTGCTCTCGGCGGTCCTGGTCTTCTGGCTTCTTCCGGCGTGGCGTCGGCCAAGCGCGCGATGGTGCCCGGCAAGCTGCAGTACGCCGGCGAGGTCGGCCTACGGCTTCGTCCGCAACTCGCTCGGCCGCGACATCATCGGCAGCCACGACTTCATGCGGTTCGTGCCCGTACCTCTTCGCGCTGTTCTTCTTCATCCTGATCAACAACCTCGTTCGGCGACGATCCCGTTCATCCAGTTCCCGACGTTCTCGCGGGCCGGGCATGGTCTACGCGCTGGCCGGCACTGAGCTGGGTCGATCTACAACGCGCGTCGGCATCCAGAAGCACGGCTTCGGCGGCTACCTCAAGCTGCAGTCGCGTGCCGGCGGGCATCAAGGGCCCGATCCTGCGCTGCTGATCCCGCTCGAGTTCTTCTCCAACATCGTCGTCCGGCCGGTCACGCTGGCCCTGCGACTCTTCGCGAACATGTTCGCCGGCCACCTCCTGCTCATCCTGTTCGCGCTGGGCGGCGAGTACCTCCTCCTGCACGGCGCCGCACTGGTCAAGCCGGTCGGCCTGCTGGCCTGGGTGCTGTTCATCGCGATCAGCTTCCTCGAGCTGCTGGTCCAGTTCCTGCAGGCCTACGTCTTCGTCCTGCTGAACGCCATGTACATCTCCGGTGCTCTCGCAGACGAGCACTGAGAGCCGCACGATCCCGCTAGACCGCAAGTAGTAACAACCGAAAGGAAAGGTGCCGTGGAAGGCTACCTGCAACATGATCGGCTACGGCCTCGCTGCCATCGGCCCGGGTGTCGGCATCGGCCTGATCTTCGCCGCCTACATCAACGGCGTCGCCCGTCAGCCCGAGGCGCAGGGCCGCCTGCAGACGATCGCCATCCTGGGCTTCGCGCTCGCCGAGGCGCTCGCGATCATCGGTATCGCCCTCGCGTTCGTCCTCTGACCCGTCCGACCTGACGAAGGACCCGAGTCCATGAACGTCGATCACCCTCGCCGCGGAGGAAGAGCACAGCTCAACCCGCTGATCCCGCACCCGATCGAGATCGTCCTCGTCGCTGGTCGTCTTCGGCCTGCTGTTCTTCGCGGTCAAGAAGTGGGTCGTCCCCAACTTCGAGAAGACGTTCGCCGAGCGGACCGCCGCGATCGAGGGCGGGCTGCAGGCGGCCGAGACCAAGCAGGCCGAGGCCGACGCCAAGCTCGCCGAGCTCGAGAAGCAGCTCGGCGACGCCCGGCACGAGGCCGCCCGCATCCGCGAGGAGGCGCGCGAGCAGGGTGCGACGATCATCGCGGAGATGCGCGAGCAGGCGCAGACCGAGGCGGCGCGCATCGTCGAGCACGCGCAAGACCCAGATCGAGGCCGAGCGCCAGCAGGCGGTCACCTCGCTGCGTGCCGAGGTCGGCGCGCTGGCCACCTCGCTCGCCGGTCGCATCGTCGGGGAGTCGCTCGACGACGACGGCTCGCCAGAGCCGCGTCGTCGAGCGCTTCCTCGCCGACCTCGAGTCGCACGAGCGTGGCCGCCACCGAACGGCGGGGGAGCGAACTGATGCGTGGCGCCTCTGCCGACTCGCTCGCGGTCGCTGACCGATGCCCTCCGGGACAGCGGTCGACGGCGGTGCGGACGCGGCTCGGGTCGTCCGACGACCTCTTCGGGGTCTCCGACATCCTGCGCCGCGGAGCCGGGCCTGCGCCGGGTCGCCACCGACCTCTCGGTGACGGCGGAGGCCAAGGCCGAGCTCGTGCGGCAGATCTTCGGCGACAAGCTCGACCCGGCGTCCGCTCGACCTCGTGTCGACGGCGGCCGGCCGTCGCTGGGCCGCCACCCGCGACCTCGCCGACGCCCTCGAGCACCTCGGGGTCGTCGCCGTCGTACGCAGCGCCGAGCAGGCCGGCCAGGCGGACGCGCTCGAGGACGAGCTGTTCGCGTTCGGGCGGCTGCGTCGACGGACAACCCCGAGCTGCGGGACGCCCTCTCGGACCCGGCCCGCTCGGTCGAGGACAAGCGAGCGCTGCTGCGCGGCCTGCTCGAGGGCAAGGCCACCCCGGCCACCCTCCGGCTCGCCGAGCAGGCGGTCAGCCGGCAGCCACCGCACGGTGTCGGTCGCGCTCGAGGAGTACCAGAAGGTCGCCGCGGCGCACCGCGACCGGCTCGTCGCCACCGTCCGGGTGGCGCGTGAGCTGGGAGCCGAGGGCGAGCCAGCGTCTGGCAGGAGCGCTCGGCGCGGCAGTACGACCGTCCCGGTGCACCTCAACGTGGTCGTGGACCCCGACGTGATCGGCGGCATCCGGGTCGAGATCGGTGACGACGTCATCGACGGCACCGTCGTCAGCCGCCTCGACGACGCCCGACGCCGGCTCGCCGGCTGACCCCACGGGTGGTCAGCCTGTCGAGACCACTCACCCAGATCCAGCATCGAACAACGAAGAGAGCAGGGAAGAACATGACGGAGCTTTCGATCCGTCCGGAGGAGATCCGGGACGCGCTCCAGCGCTTCGTGTCGGACTACAAGCCGGAGACCGCGAGCCGCGAAGAGGTCGGCACCGTGGCCGAGGCCGGCGACGGCATCGCGCGCGTGACCGGGCTGCCGTCGGCGATGGCCAACGAGCTCCTCGAGTTCGAGGACGGCACGCTCGGCCTCGCGCTGAACCTCGACACCCGCGAGATCGGTGTCGTCATCCTCGGTGACTTCGAGGGCATCGAGGAGGGCCAGACGGTCCGCCGCACCGGCGAGATCCTCTCGGTGCCCGTCGGCGACGGCTACCTCGGCCGCGTCGTCGACCCGCTCGGCAACCCGATCGACGGCCTCGGCGAGATCGAGACCGACGGCCGCCGCGCGCTCGAGCTGCAGGCTCCCGGCGTGATGGCAGCGCAAGTCGGTGCACGAGCCGCTCGCCACCGGCATCAAGGCGATCGACGCGCTGACCCCGATCGGCCGCGGCCAGCGCCAGCTGATCATCGGCGACCGCGCGACCGGCAAGACCACGATCGCGATCGACACGATCATCAACCAGAAGCAGAACTGGGAGTCCGGCGACCCGAACAAGCAGGTCCGCTGCATCTACGTCGCCATCGGCCAGAAGGGCTCGACCATCGCCGCCGTGCGCGGCGCCCTCGAGGAGGCCGGCGCGCTGGAGTACACCACGATCGTGGCCTCCCCGGCGTCGGACTCGCGCCGGCTTCAAGTACCTCGCGCCCTACACCGGCTCGGCCATCGGCCAGCACTGGATGTACGACGGCAAGCACGTCCTGATCGTCTTCGACGACCTGACCAAGCAGGCCGAGGCCTACCGCGCGGTGTCGCTGCTGCTGCGCCGCCCGCCGGGCCGCGAGGCCTACCCGGGCGACGTCTTCTACCTGCACAGCCGGCTGCTCGAGCGCTGCGCGAAGCTCTCCGACGACCTGGGCGCCGGCTCGATGACCGGTCTGCCGATCATCGAGACCAAGGCCAACGACGTCTCGGCCTACATCCCGACCAACGTCATCTCGATCACCGACGGCCAGATCTTCCTGCAGTCCGACCTGTTCAACGCCAACCAGCGCCCGGCGATCGACGTCGGCATCTCGGTGTCCCGCGTCGGTGGCGCGGCGATGACCAAGGCGATGAAGAAGGTCACCGGCTCGCTCAAGGTCGACCTGGCGCAGTTCCGCGCGATGGAGGCGTTCGCGATGTTCGCCTCCGACCTCGACGCGGCCTCGCGCCAGCAGCTCGACCGCGGTGCAGCGGCTGATGGCGCTGCTCAAGCAGCCGCAGTACTCGCCGTACCCGGTCGAGGAGATGACCGTCTCGCTGTGGGCTCGGCACCACCGGGCGGCTCGACAAGGTCCCGACCGACGACGTGCTGCGCTTCGAGCGCGGAGTTCCTCGACTACCTGCGTCGCGAGCACGCCGGGATCCTCGACACGCATCCGCGAGACCAACGAGTTCGAGCGACGACACCGAGACCGCTCTCGAGGACGCCTACGACTCGTTCCTCGACCAGTTCGAGACCTCGGAGGGCGAGTCGATCAAGGCCGGCAAGGAGGAGCACGAGGCGCTCGAGGACGAGGACGTCGAGCAGGAGCAGATCGTCAAGCAGAAGCGGGGCTGACCCATGGCCACTCTCAGCTGCGTGAGTACCGCGCGCGGATCAAGTCCGTCGACGTCGATGAAGAAGATCACGCGCGCCATGGAGCTCATCGCTGCGTCCCGCATCATCAAGGCGCAGCAGCGGGCCCAGGCGGCCGCGCCGTACGCCCGTGAGCTGACCCGCGCGGTGTCGGCGGTGGCGACGTACTCCAACGTCGAGCACCCGCTGACCACCGAGCCGGAGGACCCCAAGCGGGCCGCGGTCCTGATCGTCACCAGCGACCGCGGGCTGGCCGGCGCCTACTCCTCGAGCGTGCTCAAGGAGGCCGAGCGGCTCGCCGAGAAGCTGCGCGAGCGAGGGCAAGGAGGTCGACGACCTACATCTCCGGGCGCAAGGGCGAGGCGTACTTCAAGTTCCGCAACCGGCCGATCGCGGAGACCTGGACGGGTCACTCCGACCAGCCGACGTACGACGTGGCCCGGGAGATCGGCGACGCGCTGATCGCGGCGTTCCTCGCCGGCGAGGACAACCCGGAGATCGAGCTGCGCGAGGGCGCCAACCCCGTCGACGAGGTCCACGTGGTCTACACGCGGTTCCGGTCGATGCTGGTGCAGGAGCCGACCGCGATGCGGCTGCTGCCGCTCGAGGTCGTCGAGGGCGAGGAGCCGCCGGCGGAGCGACGAGGTGCTGCCGCTCTACGAGTTCGAGCCCAACGCCGGCCGAGGTGCTCGACGCGCTGCTGCCGCGCTACGTCCAGAGCCGGATCTACTTCGCGCTGCTGCAGGCCGCGGCCTCCGAGCTCGCCGCCCGGCAGCGGGCGATGAAGTCGGCGACGGACAACGCCGACGAGCTGATCAAGAAGTACACCCGAATCGCCAACCAGGCCCGCCAGGCCGGGATTACCCAGGAAATCAGCGAGATCGTCGGTGGCGTCAACGCGCTGGCCGACGCGAACGCCGGGAGTGAGTGAGAGAGATGACTGCCACCATTGACGAAGAACAGGCACCGAGCAGACCGCCGGCGGCGTCGGCCGCATCGCCCGGGTGATCGGCCCCGTCGTCGACGTCGAGTTCCCCGTCGGACTCGATGCCCGAGATCTACAACGCGCTCAAGGTCGAGCTCGAGCTCGGCGGCGAGACCGCGACGCTCGCCCTCGAGGTCGCCCAGCACATCGGCGACGGCATGGTGCGCGCGATCTCGCATGAAGCCGACCGACGGCCTGGTCCGCGGCGCGCAGGTGCAGCGACACCGGCGGCCCGATCAGCGGTGCCCGTCGGCGACGTCACCCAGGGTCACGTGTTCAACGCGACCGGCGACTGCCTCAACCTCGAGGAGGGCGAGAAGCTCGAGGTCAACGAGCGCTGGGGCATCCACCGCAAGGCGCCGGCCTTCGACCAGCTCGAGTCCAAGACCCAGATGTTCGAGACCGGCATCAAGGTCATCGACCTGCTGACGCCGTACGTCCAGGGCGGCAAGATCGGCCTGTTCGGCGGCGCCGGCGTCGGCAAGACCGTGCTGATCCAGGAGATGATCGCCCGCGTCGCGAAGGACCACGGCGGTGTGTCGGTGTTCGCCGGCGTCGGCGAGCGCACCCGTGAGGGCAACGACCTGATCGTGGAGATGGAGGAGGCCGGCGTCATCGGCCAGACCGCCCTCGTCTTCGGCCAGATGGACGAGCCGCCGGGCACCCGGCTGCGCGTCGCGCTGTCCGCGCTGACGATGGCGGAGTACTTCCGCGACGTGCAGAAGCCAGGACGTGCTGCTGTTCATCGACAACATCTTCCGGTTCACCCAGGCCGGCTCGGAGGTCTCCACGCTGCTCGGCCGGATGCCGTCCGCGGTGGGCTACCAGCCCAACCTCGCCGACGAGATGGGCGTGCTCCAGGAGCGGATCACCTCGACGCGTGGTCACTCGATCACCTCGATGCAGGCGATCTACGTGCCGGCCGACGACTACACCGACCCGGCTCCGGCGACCACGTTCGCGCACCTCGACGCGACCACCGAGCTGTCGCGTGAGATCGCGTCGCTCGGCATCTACCCGGCCGTGGACCCGCTGACGTCGACGTCGCGGATCCTCGACCCGCAGTACATCGGCGAGGACCACTACGACACCGCGGTCCGCATCAAGCAGATCCTCCAGCGCAACAAGGAGCTGCAGGACATCATCGCGATCCTCGGTGTCGACGAGCTGTCCGAGGAGGACAAGATCATCGTGTCCCGGGCCCGCCGGATCCAGCGGTTCCTGTCGCAGAACACCTACGTCGCCAAGCAGTTCACCGGCATCGAGGGCTCGACGGTCCCGATCGAGGACACCATCGAGGCGTTCACCAAGATCGCCGACGGCGAGTACGACCACGTCGCCGAGCAGGCGTTCTTCATGTGCGGTGGCCTCGACGACGTCGAGCGCAAGTGGGCCGAGATCCAGAAGAGCCTGTGACCGCACAACGATTCGTCTGCGGTCTTTGGGGTGATTCCCGGAGGCGGACCGCAGACGAATCGGGGTCGATACGAGAGGACATCGCATGAGCCAGATGCAGGTCGAGCTGGTCGCGGCCGACCGTCTGGTGTGGTCGGGCGAGGCCAAGATGGTCATCGCCCGGACCACCGAGGGTGACGTCGGCATCCTGCCGAACCACGCCCCGATGCTGTCGCTGATGGTCGACGGCATCGTCGACGTGACCACCACGGACGGCGAGACCTGGATCGCGGCGGTCGACGCGGGCTTCCTCTCGGTGGCCGACAACCGGATCTCGATCCTGGCCGAGCACGCCGAGATGTCGCACGACATCGACCTCGAGAAGGCGCGCGCGGACCTCGAGCGCGCCCAGTCCGCCGGTGAGGACGACGACGAGGCGACCGCCGCTGCGGAGCGGGCGTGGGCCGAGGCTCGCATCCGCGCCGCGGAGAGGGCATCCTGACCCTTCCGGGTCTTCGAGGTTCGCGGACGGGCGAGGAAGTGGGGCGGTAGATGCCGTGGTGGCAGTGGTTGGCCGACATCGCCGGCGCCCTGCTGCTCCTGGTGCTGCTCTACGGCATCGTCCTGGTCGTCCGGCGTCGATGGATCTCCCGTCACGGCGGCACCTTCGAGTTCTGCAGTCCGCGTCCGGTCCGCAAGGGCCGGGCGCGGCTGGGTTCTGGGGGTCGGTCGCTACTCCGGCGAGTGACCTCGAGTGGTTCCGCATCTTCTCGCTGAACCCCCGCCCGAAGCTGAGGTTCGAGCGCTCCGACCTGGAGTACATCGGCCGCCGCGAGCCCCGTCGGCGTGGAGTCCTACTCGTTGTACTCCGGCCACATCGTCGTCACCTGCCGTACGCCGACCGGCCCGCTCGAGGTGGCGATGAGCCCCGAGGCCCTGACCGGCTTCCTCGCCTGGCTCGAGGCCGCGCCCCCCGGCCAGCGCTCCCGCCGCGCCTGATCGCCGGCGGCCAATTCACTGGGTCCCCTGGTAATCGACCGCTTCCCGTGGTGAGTTCACCCCGGGAACGGGGGCAATACCACGGGGCCGTGGTAATTGGCCCCCCGTCCCTCAGCGCTCCCCACCCGGCACCCAGAGCACGTCGCCGTGCTCGCGGTTGGCGTGCCGGGCCAGGATGAACAGCAGGTCGGAGAGCCGGTTGAGGTACTTGATGGCGAGCACGTTCATCGTGTCGCCGTGCTCGGCGTACGCCGCCCAGCCGGAGCGCTCGGCGCGACGGCAGACGGTGCGCGCGACGTGCAGGAGGGCGGCGCCGGGCGTGCCGCCGTTGAGGATGAACGACCGCAGCTTGGGCAGGTCCTCGTTGTACTGGTCGCACCAGCCCTCGAGCCGGTCGACGTAGGACTGCTCGATGCGCAGCGGTGGGAACTCCGGGTTCTCGACGATCGGCGTGCAGAAGTCGGCACCCACGTCGAACAGGTCGTTCTGGATCGTGGTCAGCACCTTCACCACGTCGTCGTCGAGGTCGCCCGTGCTCAGCGCCACCCCGATCTGCGCGTTGGTCTCGTCAACGTCGGCGTAGGCGTGCAGCCGCAGGTCGTTCTTGCTGGTGACGCTCATGTCGCCGAGCCGGGTCTCGCCGGCGTCGCCGGTGCGCGTGTAGATGCGGGTGAGGTTGACCATGGCCTCAGCCTAGAGCGGCGTACGACGTCGCAGACCGCCCGGCCGAGTGGGGAATGTCGCACCACTAGCATCGGGGCGGTGGAAGGCTTCCAGGTCGTCTCGCGCGGCCCGCTGTCGTCGCCCCTGACCGGCTCCGTCCCGGTCGGCGGGGCGAAGAACAGCGCGCTCAAGCTGATGGCCGCGTCCCTTCTCGCCGTCGGACGCACGGTCGTCACCAACGTCCCCGACATCCTCGACGTGCACGTGATGGCGCGGCTGCTCCAGGAGCTCGGCTGCACGGTGGGGGTCTCGACGGGCTCGACCACCGGGGACGGCGAGACCACCGGGGACGGCTCGACGAGCACGGACGGCGAGACCGGGACGCTCGAGGTCTCGATCGACGTGCCGGCCGAGCTGGGACACGAGGCGCCCTACGACCTGGTCCGCCGGCTGCGCGCGTCGATCAGCGTCCTCGGTCCGCTGGTCGCGCGTTGCGGCCGGGCCAAGGTGGCGCTCCCGGGCGGCGACAACATCGGGTCCCGCGGCCTCGACATGCACATGACCGGCCTGCACGAGCTCGGCGCGCAGGTGCGCATCGAGCACGGCTTCGTGGTCGCCGAGGTGCCCGACCGGCTGCGCGGGGCCAACCTCTGGCTCGACTTCCCGAGCGTCGGCGCGACCGAGAACCTCGTGATGGCTGCCGTGCTCGCCGACGGCACGACGGTGATCGACAACGTCGCGCGGGAGCCGGAGATCAGCGACCTCTGCGAGATGCTGGTCGCGATGGGCGCGGACATCGACGGCGTCAGCACGTCCACCCTCACGGTCCGCGGGGTCGACCAGCTGCAGCCGGTCGAACACGCGACCGTGCCCGACCGGATCGTCTCCGGCACCTGGGCCTTCGCCGTCGCGGTGGCGGGCGGGGAGCTGACGGTCAGCGGCGGCCGGGCCCGGCACCTCGACATCGTGCTCGACAAGCTCGCCTCGGCCGGGGGGTCGGTCTCCGCGGACGCCGGCGGGTTCACGGTGCGGGTGGACAAGCGGCTGGAGTCCTTCGACGTGGTCACGCTTCCGTACCCCGGCTTCCCGACCGACCTGCAGCCGTTCGCGATGACGCTGGCCTCGGTCAGCGACGGCACCGCGATGATCACCGAGAACGTCTTCGAGGCCCGCTTCATGTTCGCCCAGGAGCTCGCCCGGCTCGGCGCGGACCTGCGCACCGACGGCCACCACGCGGTCGTCCGCGGCAAGCCCGTGCTCTCTGGCGCCCCGGTCGTGGCGCACGACATCCGGGCCGGGGCCGCTCTCGTCCTCGCGGGCCTCGCCGCGGACGGTACGACGGTCGTGGCGGAGTCGCACCACATCGACCGTGGCTACCCGCGCTTCGCCGAGACGCTCCGGCGCCTCGGGGTGGACGTCGAGCGGGTCGAGCTGCCCGAGATGGCTCCCTGACCGGCGACACGCGCCTGCGAGGGAACCCTCGCGGTGTGTCCTGCGTCATAGTGAGTGCAGGGTCGGTCACGGGGGATCGGCCCACTGGGCCTCGGGAGCGGCATGGACGTCAGCACGGACGGAGCGGCACTCATCCTCGTCGGACGCCTCGACGGGCGGTCGACCGGCGACGTCCGTGAGGCGCTGCACGCGCACATGCGGGCGCACGCCGACATCGTCGTGGACCTGACCGAGGTGGAGTCGATCGACGTCACCGGCCTCACCATGCTCGCGGCCGCCAGCAAGCTGATGGAGCGCGACGGCCGGGCGCTGACCCTCCGCGGCTGCCGCCCGGCCCTGCGCCGCGTGATCGCGTTCACCCGGATCCGCAACGTCCTCCAGGTCGAGAAGCAGGCCGAGTCGGCCTAGGAGACTGCTGAAGAGTCATGCTCTGCTGCGCGCGACGAGCGGATTCCGCACGCACGCTTGCCTAGCGCCACGTCAGCCCAGGCGTGGCTGGGGAAGCGCGACCGGTTCGAGAGTGTCGGAGACCCGCAACCGGAAGCCCACCCCGCGCACCGACTCCACGTGCACCTGCGGGGCGGCCGCGGCCAGCAGGCGGCGCAGCCGCTTGACGGCCGAGATGACGGCATCCGCGTCGCCGAGGTAGGTCCGGTCCCACACCTGACTGGTCAGGTCGGCGAAGGTCCAGGTCCGTCCCGGGTCGGTGGAGAGCGCCACCAGCAGGTCGAACGCCCGCGCCGGCAGGTCGATGACGCGCTCGCCCCAGGTGGCGACCCGCCGCTCGGGGTCGAGCCGCAGGGCTCCCACCCGGAGCTGGCAGGCCGAGGACGGCGGCGCCGACGGCAGTGGCGGCGGTGACAGGCCGGCCACGGCGAACAGTGCCATCCGGCCGTCGACGCTGTCGGGCGCGGTCATGAGCATGGTCCGGTCCGAGACCGTCCGGGCCAGCTCGGCCACCTCTTCGGGCGCAACGCCCACGCAGAAGACAATTCCGGGGCGGTGCCCCGTCGTACCCCGAGACATACGGTTCCTCCCGTCCAAGCCGGACAGCTGCTCCGGCGTTGGTGGCCCCGACTATGACACGACCCGTTGCAGACAGCAACGAAGTAGACCAATTTCGATTCCGTAAAGTCTCCTTTTCGATGAGCGTTCAACGACGACCCGGTTCTGCCCGGGAAGTGCCCGGGTCCGGTCCTGGCCCGACCCGGTCCCGCGGAGAAGTGTCGGAGCAGCCCGCCACACCGACGGGCGCAGCTGCGGGAGGCGTCCCGCCACCCGCGAGGCGCCGCCCGTCGTACATGGGAGGTATCAGGTGTCGCAACCACCAACAGTGGGCTGGAGGGGGATCCGCGGTCGCATAGCGGTCGTCGCCTCTCTCGCCCTGGTCTCGGGCGCGTTGGGTGCAGGACCCCAGGCGCAGGCCGCTCCGGACAGCGGGGGACAGGCCGACAAGAAGATCGAGGCCGGCCTTGCCGGCGACTTCGAGAAGGACAGCACGCAGGACTTCTTCGTCCGGTTCACCGACAAGGCCGACCTGACCGCGGCCGCCGAGGTGGACGGCTGGGGCCCCCGGGGCGAGGCCGTGTGGACTGCTCTCGTCAAGACCGCCGAGCGCAGCCAGGAGGGCGTGATCGCCGACCTGGAGAGCCGGTCGGTGAACTACAAGAGCTACCCGATCAACAACTCCCTCCTGGTGCGCAACGGCACCTCCAACCTGGCCAGCACGCTGGCCTCCGACCCGGAGGTCTCCGTTATCGAGGCCCCCGCGACCGTGCAGCTCGAGAAGCCGCTCGACGCGAAGCCCGAGGGTGAGGTCGACTCCGTCGAGTGGGGCATCGCCGACATCCGTGCCGACGAGGCGTGGACCGACTTCGGCGTCGACGGCAACGGCATCGTGGTCGGCAGCATCGACAGCGGCGTGGAGTACACGCACCCCGCGCTCGTCGGCAAGTACCGCGGCAACCTCGGCAACGGCAACTTCGACCACAACTACAACTGGTTCGACCCGTCCGAGATCTGCGGAGAGCCGGCACCCTGCGACAACAACGACCACGGCACGCACACGATGGGCACGATGGTCGGCAACGAGGGTGACAACCAGATCGGGGTCGCGCCCGGCGCCCGCTGGATGGCCGCCAAGGGCTGCGAGACCAACAACTGCAGCGAGCCGGCGCTGACCGAGTCGGCCACGTTCATGCTCGCGCCCACCGACCTCAACGGCGAGAACGCCGACCCGTCGAAGCGACCGCACATCATCAACAACTCCTGGGGTGGCGGCCCCGACGACGACTGGTACGTCGACTTCGTGGACGCGTGGATCGCGGCCGGCCAGTTCCCCTCCTGGTCCAACGGCAACTCCGGTCCGGGCTGCAACACCGCCGGTGCACCCGGCGAGTACGCCCAGTCCTACGCGGCCGGCAACCACACCATCACCCGGCAGATCGCCTCCTCGTCCAGCCGCGGACCCGGTGTGGGCGACGACATCAAGCCCAACATCTCCGCACCCGGCACCGCCGTCCGCTCGAGCATCCCGGGAGACGGCTACGCCGCGTTCACGGGTACGTCGATGGCGGCACCGCACGTGTCCGGATCGGTCGCCCTGATGTGGGAGGCGGCGCCCTCGCTGGTCGGCGACATCGACGGCACCCGTGCGCTGCTCGACGGCACCGCGATCGACTCCGAGAACCTCACCTGCGGCGGCACCGCCGAGGACAACAACGTGTTCGGCGAGGGCTTCCTCGACGTGTACGCCTCGGTCGACGCCGCTCCTCGCGGGGACGCCGGTGTGCTGCGCGGCACGGTCAGTGACGCCTCTGACGACGCTGCCGTGGAGGGCGCTGACGTCGAGGTGACGGGTGCCAGCGCGCGCTCGACCACGACCGACGGGTCCGGGCAGTACCGGCTGAACCTGCTGGCCGGCAGCTACGACGTCAACGTCAGCGCCTTCGGATACCTGCCGGAGGAGGTCACCGGTGTGGAGGTGCCGGCCGAGGCCGAGACCGTGCAGGACATCGCCCTCGAGCCGGCACCCTCGGTGACGCTCTCGGGCACCGTCACGGACGGGTCCGGACACGGCTGGCCGCTGTACGCCGAGGTCACCGTCGCCGGCACCCCGGTGTCGACGTTCACCGACCCCGCGACCGGCGGCTACTCGCTCGACCTGCCCGCCGGCTCGTCGTACGACGTCACCGTGACGCCTGTCTACGACGGCTACGTGGCCGCCACCGAGACCGTGGACCTGTCGTCGGGCGGTGACGCGACCCGGGACTTCGACGTCCTGGTCGACGCCAACCAGTGCCAGGCGCTCGGGTACACCGTCGAGTACGACGGCCTGCTCGAGAACTTCGACGGCACCGAGACCCCCGATGGCTGGACTGTCACCGACGCCATCGGCAACGGCCAGGTCTGGCGGTTCGACGACCCGGGCGCCCGTGGCAACCTCACCGGTGGTGAGGGCGGCTTCGCGGTGGTCGACAGTGACGAGTACGGCAGCGGCAACACCCAGGACACGACCCTGGTGTCGCCGGTGTTCGACCTCACCGGGGTGGACACGCCGGTGCTGGAGTTCGCCACCGACTACAACGACCTCGGCAACGAGCAGGCGGACGTCGACGTGTCCCTCGACGGCGGCGCGACCTGGACCAACGTGCTGGACCCAGCTCACCGACCTGCGTGGGCCGAGCACCGTCCGGGTGCCGATCCCGGAGGCCGCCGGTGACACCGACGTCCAGCTGCGCTTCCACTACTACGTGGGCAGCTTCGACTGGTGGTGGGAGGTCGACGAGGTCTTCGTCGGCAACCGCCGCTGCGTCCCCGTCGACGGCGGTCTGGTGTTCGGCAACGTCACCGACCTCACGGCCGGCGACCCGCTGAACGGTGCGACGGTCACCAGCGACGACGTACCGGAGGACAAGGGCACGGCCGGCCCGACGCCGGACGACGACGCCATCGGCGACGGCTTCTACTGGCTGTTCTCGTCGGTGACGGGCAACCACCCGTTCACCGCTGCGAAGTCCGGCTTCGAGTCGAGGACCAGCACGGTGGCCGTGGCCGAGGACGACGCGACCCGGGCCGACTTCGCCCTGGGCGCGGGGCACCTCGTGGTCACGCCGACCGACATCTCGACGCTGGTCACGCTCGGTGGCTCGCAGGAGCGGACGATCGAGATCAGCAACGACGGCACCGGTGCCGCCAACGTCGAGATCGGCGAGCGTGACGGCGGGTTCCAGATCCTCCGTGCGGACGGCACCAAGACCACCGCCAAGGAGGTCGAGTCCGACAAGGGCGCGCCGCTCCAGCGGATCAAGGCCGACGTCACGCCGCTGCAGCAGTCGACGGAGAAGGGCGCCACGGCCGGACGGCCGGACCTCGCCCAGACCCCGCACGACGAGCCGTGGGTCGACATCACCGACTACCCCAGCAACATCATGGACAACTCGGTGGCGACCAACGACGGACTGGTCTACTCGTTCGGCGGCACCGTCGCCGGCACCGGGGCGACCGACGCGGCGTACGTCTACGACCCGGCCGAGCTGACCTGGTCTGAGATCGCACCGATGCCCGAGGGACGGCAGATGCCGGCCGCAGCGTTCGTCGGCGGCAAGTACTACGCCGTGGGCGGCTGGGGCGGTGGCAGCGGTGCCACCGTCGCGGAGACCGCGATCTACGACCCGGCCACGGACAGCTGGTCCACGGGCGCCGACAACCCGACGCCTTGGGCGGCGGCCGGCACCGCGGTCCTGGACGGCCAGATCTACGCCGTCGGTGGCTGTGGCTCGGCGTGTGGTGAGACCGACGTGGTCCGCTACGACCCGGCCACGGACAGCTTCGACACGCTGGCCGACTACCCCGAGCCGACCTCGTGGGTGGCCTGTGGTGGTGTCGACGGCAAGGTGGTCTGCGCCGGAGGCAACGGTGGGTCCGCAGGGTCCGACAACGCCTTCGCCTACGACCCGGGCACCGACACCTGGGACGAGATCGCCGGTCTGCCGATGGACGTCTGGGCGGCCGGCTACACGACGGCCAACGACCAGCTGCTGATCTCCGGAGGCGTCGCCGGTGGCGCGATCACCAACGCCGGCTACGCATATGGTGCCGACGGCACCTGGACCGAGCTGCCGAACGCCAACAACGCCGTCTACCGCGGCGGCGCGGCGTGCGGCATGTACAAGATCGGCGGCTCGGTGGGCAACTTCAACGCAACGCCGCTGTCGGAGATGCTGCCGGGGTACGACCAGTGCGGTGGCGGTGGCGACGTCTCGTGGCTCAGCGCCGACCCGACGACGCTGACCGTGGCGCCGGGCGAGACGGTCGAGGTGACCGTCACCACCGACTCCGCACAGGTGGGCCAGCCGGGCACGTACACCGCCCAGCTGACCATCGCGGAGGACACGCCGTACCCGTCGACGACGGTGGACGTGACCATGCAGGTCGCGCCGCCCAAGTCGTGGGGCAAGCTCACCGGCACCGTGACCGGACAGAGCTGTGAGGGTGCGGGCGGTCCGCTCGCCGGTGCCATCGTGCGAGTGAACGGACGCGACGAGGCGTGGAACCTGTTCACCGACTCGGCCGGCGGCTACGCCCGCTGGATGAAGGCCGAGCGCGGGCTGCAGCTGATCGCCGCACGGGACGGTTACGTTCCTGAGGTGGCCACGGCCGCCGTTCAGAGGGGCAAGACCACCAAGGTGGACTTCGACCTGATGAGCAGCAGGTGCTGACCCCGTAGGTGAGGTCCGCGTTCTGAGGGCCCGCGTCCGGCTGCCGAGAGCCGGGCGCGGGCCCGTCCGCTGTCACGCATCGTCTGGGACCCTGTGACCCGGACCTGTGACCTAGTCGGCAGAGTGGGACAGTTCACAAGTTAGTTACCGGCGGGTTGGTGCGGTCGTACGCTCAGCCGCATGAGCCAGACGCCAGCCGCCGCGGACGCCAGCGAGGATCCCAGGCCGAGGCGGGACCGCCCCTGGGTGATGCGGACCTACGCCGGGCACAGCTCTGCCGGCGAGTCCAACGCGCTGTACCGGCGCAACCTCGCGAAGGGGCAGACCGGCCTGTCGGTGGCCTTCGACCTGCCCACGCAGACCGGGTACGACCCCGACTCGCCGCTGTCGCGCGGCGAGGTCGGCAAGGTGGGCGTGCCGATCCCGCACCTGGGCGAGATGCGCCGCCTTTTCGAGGACATCCCGCTGTCGGAGATGAACACCTCGATGACGATCAACGCCACCGCGATGTGGCTGCTCGCGCTCTACCAGGTGGTCGCCGAGGAGCAGGCGTCGGCGGACTCGGACGCCGGGAAGGTCAAGGACCTCGAGGCCGTGCACGGCCGGCTCGCCGGCACCACCCAGAACGACATCATCAAGGAGTACCTCTCCCGCGGGACCTACGTGTTCCCGCCCGAGCACTCGCTGCGACTGACCAGCGACCTGATCGCCTACACGGTCAACCACATCCCCAAGTGGAACCCGGTCAACATCTGCAGCTACCACCTGCAGGAGGCCGGGGCGACCCCCGTCCAGGAGCTCGCCTACGCGCTGTGCACCGCGATCGCCGTGCTGGACACCGTCCGCGACTCGGGGCAGGTGGCACCGGAGGACTTCGCCAAGGTCGTCGGCCGCATCTCCTTCTTCGTCAACGCGGGCGTGCGGTTCGTCGAGGAGACCTGCAAGATGCGGGCCTTCGTGCAGCTGTGGGACGAGATCACCCGCGAGCGCTACGGCGTCGAGGACGAGAAGATGCGGCGCTTCCGGTACGGCGTACAGGTGAACTCGCTCGGGCTGACCGAGGCGCAGCCGGAGAACAACGTGCAGCGCATCGTGCTGGAGATGCTCGGCGTGACACTGTCCAAGAGCGCCCGCGCCCGCGCCGTGCAGCTGCCGGCGTGGAACGAGGCGCTCGGCCTGCCGCGGCCCTGGGACCAGCAGTGGTCACTGCGTCTCCAGCAGGTGCTCGCCTTCGAGTCCGACCTCCTGGAGTACGACGACATCTTCGACGGGTCGCGGGTGATCGAGGCCAAGGTCGCCGAGCTCGTCGCGGAGGCGCGGGAGGAGATCGACCGGGTGCAGGCGATGGGGGGCGCGATCGCCGCCGTCGAGTCCGGGTACATGAAGCAGGCATTGGTCACCTCGCACGCCGCGCGCCGGGCCCGGATCGAGTCCGGGGCGGAGAAGGTCGTCGGGGTGAACTGCTACGAGTCGACCGAGGAGTCGCCGCTCACTGCCGACCTCGACACCGCCATCCAGGCCGCCGACCCCGAGGCGGAGCGGGCCGCCACCCAGGTGGTGCAGACATGGCGTGAGCAGCGGGACCAGGCGGCCGTCGACAAGGCGCTCGAGCGGCTGGCCGCGGACGCGAAGACCGACGCGAACCTCATGGAGGCGACCCTCGCCGCGGCCCGCGCCGGGGCCACGACGGGTGAGTGGGCGGGCACCCTGCGCGACGTGTTCGGGGAGTTCCGGGCTCCCACCGGGGTCTCGGGTGCCGTCGGCGTCGCGGAGACGGGGGCGGAGCTGAGTGCGGTGCGGGAGGAGGTGCGGCGTACCGGCGAGGAGCTGGGCGGGAGGCTGCGGCTGCTGGTCGGCAAGCCGGGCCTGGACGGTCACTCCAACGGTGCCGAGCAGGTCGCGGTGCGCGCGCGGGACGCGGGGTTCGAGGTGGTCTACCAGGGCATCCGACTCACGCCCGAGCAGATCGTGGCCGCCGCGGTGGCGGAGGACGTGCACTGCGTCGGCCTCTCCATTCTGTCGGGCTCGCACATGGAGCTGGTCCCGACCGTGCTCGACGGGCTGCGCGACCAGGGGCTCGGGGACGTCCCGGTCGTGGTCGGCGGGATCATCCCCTCCGCCGACGCGGCCCGGCTGCGCGAGCTGGGCGTCGCGGCGGTCTTCACCCCGAAGGACTTCGGGCTGACCCAGATCATGGGTGGGATCGTGGCCGCGATCAGGGCCGCGAGCGGACTCTCGTCGACGTCGGTCGAAACCGCCTCGGACGACCGTTCCTGACCGCCTGACCCCTGCTCGCAACCGATTTCGTTGCGACAACCCGACTGTTGCTGCGTATCAGATGACGGTAAATAGCGTGACTCGGGACCGGTTCTGGGTCCAGAATGGCCTGTCGGGGGAGTCTCGGGCCCGAACGGTGGGGTGAGGGGCTGCAGGACTTGAACGGAATGGCGAAGGCATTCGCGGGACCGGGGTCGGTCCAGCGGAGGCTGCCGCCCGCTCCGAGCAGTGTCGGGGCGGCCCGCGACGTCGTCCGCGACCTTCTCGACTCGTCCGGCCGCGACGACCTCGTCGAGCCGGCCACTTTGCTGGTCAGCGAGGTTGTCACGAACGCGATCCTGCACGCCGGGACCGAGATCGACGTGCGGGCCGCCCTCGACGACACCGGCCTGCGCGTCGAGGTCGCCGACGGGAGCGAGCACCTGCCGACGCGGCGCCGGTACGAGACGACCGCGGGCACGGGTCGAGGCCTGATGCTGCTCGAGGAGCTGGTCGACGACTGGGGTGTGAGCCGGCACGCCGACGGCAAGACCGTGTGGTTCCACCTGCCCACTTCGGGTCCGGCCGACGAGCCGGTCTCGCGCAGCGCGGACGACGGCCCGCCGGTGCGGCGTACCTCCGGGGACACCGTCGCAGTCCGGCTGCTCCACATGCCGCTGCCCCTGCACACCGCCTGGCAGGAGCACGCCGAGGCGTTGCTGCGCGAGTACCTCCTGCACACCCTCGACGACGACACCGACTCCGACGCGATCCAGGTGCACGCGGACGCGACCGACGCGATCGCGATCCTCGAGGAGCAGGTGCCCGCCGTTGGCGTCACGCTGGACCCGTCGGCGTCATACGAGGACCTCGTGATCGAGGTGCCGCTCGGCTCGGTGCGCAGCTTCGAGACGATGGACCGCACTGTCGAGGCCGCCGTCGAGCTCGCGCTCGACGGCCAGATCCTGACCCCGGCGACCCGGCCGGAGCTGCAGACGTTCCGGCGCTGGGTGTGCGACCAGGTCGTCGGCCAGGCGGCCGGCCGGCCGGCGGTTCCGTGGGGGCGGATTACCACGGGACCGTGGTAATCCACCGCTCCCCGGGGTGAACTCACCACGGGAACGGGGAGATCGCCTGGGGGAGTACGCCGAGGTGGGCGAGACGGTGCCGGGGTACGCCGGAGGTCACGCGTCGGCGGGTTCGGCGGGTTCGGCGAGCCGCCGGGCCAGCCCGTCGAGGACGAGCTCGAGGCCGAAGCCGAACTCGTCACCGAACGCGTAGCCGGGCTGCAGCACCACCTCGCGGGTGAGCTCGGCAAGGTGTGGCAGCGAGTCGGCCGGCATGCTCGCGAGGATCTGGTCGGCTAGCCCGGCGATGTCCGTCCCGGTCGGCAGCGGCAGGCTCAGCTCCTGGACCATGAAGCCGTAGAGGAAGGCGTCGAGCACGGCGAACGCGTGCGCGGCCAGCCGCACCGGGAAACCGCCGGCCCGCAGGCAGCCGAGGACCGCGTCGTGGTGGCGCAAGGTGTCGGGGCCGGGTGCGCTGCGGGAGTCCATCAGCCCGATCGCCCAGCGGTGCCGGGTGAGCGCCTCGCGGCCGGAGTTGCTCCGCCTGCGCATCTCGTCGGCCCAGTCCCGGTCGTTTCGCGGCAGGTGTATCTCGCTGAACACGATGTCGACCATCCCGTCGAGCAGCGCCTCCTTGTTGGCGATGTGGTGGTAGAGCGACATCGCCTCGACGCCGACGTGACGAGCGAGCGAGCGCATCGACAGCGACGCGAGGCCGTCGCGGTCGGCGAGCTCCACCGCGGCGAGCAGGACCTGCCGCCGGGTCAGAGCCATCTGGACCACCTCCCTCCGCCTCTTGCGCACCTTACGGCGTAAGGCTAGCGTAGGAGCATCAGACTTACAACGTAAGGGTGGCGGACATGAAGGCGATTCAGCAGCAGCGGTACGGCGGCCCGGAGACCTGGCAGGTCCGGGACGTCCCGGCCCCGGAGCCGCAGGAGGGCGAGGTGCTCGTCCGGGTCCGGGCGGCCGCGCTCGACCGCGGCACCTGGCACCTGATGACCGGCCGCCCGCTGGTGATGCGGCTGGCGCTGGGCCTGCGCGGCCCGCGGGTGCCGGTTCCCGGCCGCGACCTCGCCGGCGTCGTCGAGGCGGTGGGCGAAGGCGTGACCGGGTTCGCGGTGGGCGACGAGGTGTACGGGACGACCGTGCGCGGCTCCTTCGCCGAGCTGGTCCGGGCCAAGGTCGACCGGCTGGCCCACAAGCCCGAGTCGCTCTCGTTCGAGGAGGCCGCGGCGGTGCCGGTCTCCGCGCAGACGGCGCTGCAGGCCCTCCGCGACCACGGCCGGGTCCGGGCCGGCCAGCGGGTGCTGGTGATCGGCGCCTCCGGCGGGGTCGGCTCGTACGCCGTCCAGCTCGCCAAGGCGTTCGGTGCCGAGGTCACCGCCGTCGCGAGCACGACCAAGCTCGACCTGGTGCGCTCGCTCGGCGCCGACCACGTCGTCGACTACACCCGTGAGGACCTCGCGAGCCACGGCCAGCGTTACGACCTGGTCCTCGACATCGCGGGCAACCGGCCGGTCCGCGTGCTGCGCCGGCTCCTCACCGACGACGGCACGCTGGTGTTCGTCGGCGGCGAGAACGGCGATCGCTGGACCGGCGGACTCCAGCGCAGCTTCGGCGGAGCACTGCTGTCGATGTTCGTCCGGCACCGGCTGGTCACCTTCGTGGCGAGCGAGAACGCCGCCGACCTGGAGACGCTGCGCGACCTGCTCGGGGAGGACGGACCGCGCCCGCCAGTGGATCGCACCTTCCCGCTGGACGATGCGGCCAAGGCGATGGCCCACCTGGAGGCGGGTCATGCACGCGGCAAGGTGGTGCTGACGGTCTGACCCGGTTTCGGGCACACTCGGGGCGTGACCAGGGTCATCGTGGTGGGAGCGGGCGTCATCGGGCTCTCGTGCGCCGTCCGCCTGCTCGAGCAGGGCCACCGGGTGGACGTCCTCGCCCGCGACCTGCCGCTCGAGACGACGTCCGCGGTCGCCGCGGCGCTCTGGTACCCCTACCGCGCCTACCCCTACGAGCGGGTGACCGCCTGGTCCTCGGCCACGTTCGCCGAGCTGCAGCGGCTCTCCCACGACGACGCGACAGGCGTCCGGATGCTCAAGGGCACCGAGCTGCACCGCGCCGCGACGGCGGACCCCTGGTGGATGAGCGCGGTGCCCACCCTGACCCGGGTGAGCACGATGCCCGCGCCGTACGTCGACGGGTGGACGTTCGAGGCGCCGGTGGCCGAGATGCCGGTCTACCTGCGCTGGCTGGCGAGCCGCGTCGAGGAGCTCGGCGGCACCCTGACCCGGATGGCGCTCGGCGCGCTGCCCGACGGCACCGGCGCCGAGGTCGTCGTCGACGCCACCGGTCTGGGCGCCCGGCTGATGGCGGCCGACCCGACGCCTGCTCCCGATCCGCGGCCAGGTGGTGCTCGTCGAGCAGGTGGGCCTGGACCGCTGGTGGCTCGACTCGGCCGGTCCCGTCTACGTCGTCCCGCGCAGCCGCGACGTCGTCGTGGGCGGCACCGACGACGAGGGCGAGTGGGACCGCACGACCCGACCCCGACGTCGCCAAGCAGATCCTCGAGCGGGCCACCGAGCTGGTGCCGGAGCTGGCCCGCGCGAGGGTGCTCGGCCACCGGGTCGGCCTGCGTCCGGCGCGGCCGACGGTCCGGCTCGAGGAGGAGCGGCGGCGGCACGACGAGGGTGGTGCACTGCTACGGCCACGGCGGCGCCGGCGTCACCCTGTCCTGGGGCTGCGCCGACGAGGTGGCCGCGCTGGTCAGCGCGTGAGCTCGTAGAAGCGCCACAGGTCGTGTTCGACGGGCAGCGGTGTCGCGCCCGCGAATCCCGCCTCGCGCGCGTAGCGGTCCATCGTCGCCGGCCGCATCACGGTGCCGGTGGCGCCCTCGGGGTTGCCGCTCATCGCGTCGGGCAGGCAGACCAGCACGCTGTAGCCGTAGAGGCAGCGCTGCGTCGGGTCGCCGTCCGGCGTGAACTCCTCGGCGCCGGCCATGTCGGCGACGAGGACCCGGCCCTCGGGGCGCACCATCCGGCGCATCGCGGCGAGCACGGGCACGGGATGGGGCATGTCGTGGATGCACTCGTACGCCATCACCAGGTCGTACGCCGCATCTGGTGAGTGCTCCGCGAGGTCCTGCTCGAGCACCCGCACCCGGTCAGCAAGCTCCTCGCGCTCGACGTTGGCGCGGGCCAGGGCGACCGTCGGCCCGTCCACGTCGTACCCGTCCACGTGAACGCCGGGGAAGGCGCGGGCGAGCGCGATGCCCGCCCAGGCGCCACCGCAGCCCACGTCGGCGACCCGCACGGTCTCGCCGGCCGCCATTCGCGCGTGCAGACCGGGCAGCGCGGCCGGCAGCCACGTGCCGGCGAGCGACTCCAGTAGCGGCGCCGCGTTGACGTCGGACTGCGACTCGTACATGTCGCGGCCGAAGCCGGCCCAGGGCAGTCCGGCACCGGTGCGGGCGCCGTCGGCCACATCGGCCCAGTGGTCGGCCGCCGCCGCGAACTGGCGGAGCATCGGCGCGACCCAGGCCGAGGTGCCTGGCCGGGCGAGCGCCTCGGCCACGCCCGGCGCCAGCGAGAACACACCTTCGTCGACGACGAGGTAGCCGGACATGGCCTGCTGCTCGAGCCACTCCCGGGCGTAGCGCTCGTGGGAGCCGGTCGCCTCCGCCAGTCCGGCGGAGGTCCGGGGCGCCTCGTCGAGGGCCCGGTAGTAGCCGAGTCGGTCGCCGATCGCGACGGCGACCACGTCCATGCCGTCCAGCATCGCGAGGAAGAGCCGCTCGACGACGGTGTCGGTCACGTCCGTGGGAGAGGGGGTGGGGGTGGTCATCATCCGACCGTAGGCCGGGCCGGTCCGGCTGCCCATGGCACGGCCGGGCGGTTAGGTGCCCGCGTCAGAAGAGCCGCTGGGTGGGGTCGTCCATCCCGCGCAGCGCGTCGTAGTCGACGACGGCGCAGGCGATCCCGCGGTCGGCGGCCAGCACCCGGGCCTGCGGCTTGATCTCCTGGGCGGCGAAGATGCCGCGCACCGGACGCAGCTTGGGGTCGCGGTTGAGCAGCTCGAGGTAGCGGGTCAGCTGCTCGACCCCGTCGATCTCGCCGCGGCGCTTGATCTCGACGGCTACCGAGGCGCCGGCCGCGTCGCGGCACATCAGGTCGACCGGCCCGATCGCGGTCGGGTACTCCCGGCGTACCAGCGTCAGACCGTCGGCCAGGGTCGCCGGGTGCTCGGCGAGCAGCTCCTGGAGGTGCTTCTCGACGCCGTCCTTCTGCAGGCCCGGGTCGACGCCGAGGTCGTGCACGGTGTCGTGCAGCACCTCCTCCAGGAGGATCCGCAGCGTGTCGCCGTCCTTGCCGGTCACGACCCACTCGGCGACGCCGTCCTCGGTGCTGCCCTCGACCACCTTGCAGGGCGGCGACATCCAGTTCAGCGGCTTGTAGGAGCCGCCGTCGGAGTGCACGAGCACCGACCCGTCGTTCTTCACCATCAGCAGCCGGGTGGCCATCGGCAGGTGGGCGGTCAGCCGGCCGGCGTAGTCGACCTGGCAGCGGGCAACGACGAGTCTCACGGGGGAGCAATCTACCCAGGGCGGTCGTGAGTTCCCTCACGGCGTCCTCGGACTCGGCGCCGTGTCATGATGCGCCCCATGACCAGTACCGCGCGGGAGCAGACCGCCATCAGGAGCATCGGCGTCGTCGGGCTCGGCACCATGGGCGCCGGCATCGCCGAGGTGTTCGCCCGCAACGGCTACAGCGTCGTGGGCGTCGAGCAGACCGAGGAGTCGCTGGAGCGCGGCCGGCAGCACATCGAGCACTCCACGGGCCGGGCGGTGAAGCGCGGCAAGCTCACCGAGGAGGACCAGAAGTCCCTGGTCGACCGGATCGAGCTGACCACGTCGCTCGAGGCGGTCAAGGGCTGCGACCTCGTCGTCGAGGCGATCGTCGAGCAGCTGCCGCTCAAGCAGGAGCTGTTCCGCCGGCTCGACGAGATCGTCGGCCCCGACGCGATCCTGGCCACCAACACCTCCTCGCTCTCGGTCACCGAGATCGGCACCGCGACCGGCCGCCCGGGCCGGGTCGTCGGCGTGCACTTCTTCAACCCGGCCCCGGTGCAGAAGCTCGTCGAGGTGATCCGCACGGTCGTCACCGAGCCCGACGTGCTCGAGGACGTGGCCGACCTGGCCCGGTCGCTGGGCAAGACCCCGGTCGTCTGCGGCGACAAGGCCGGGTTCATCGCCAACGCGCTGCTGTTCGGCTACCTCAACCACGCGGTGTCGATGTTCGAGGGCAAGTACGCCTCCCGCGAGGACATCGACGCCGCGATGCGGTTCGGCTGCGGCTACCCGATGGGGCCGCTCGCGCTGCTCGACCTGATCGGCCTCGACACGGCGTACGAGATCCTCGACACGATGTACAAGCAGGGCCGCGACCGCCTGCACGCGCCGGCGCCGATCCTCAAGCAGATGGTCACCGCCGGTCTGCTCGGCCGCAAGACCGGCCGCGGCTTCTACACCTACGAGGCGCCGGACAGCCCCGTCGTCGTCGACGACGCGCTCACCCCGTCCGCCGACGAGCAGCCGCAGCTGCGCCGGGACATCTCGACCGTCGGCGTGGTCGGCACCGGCACGATGGCGACCGGCATCGTCGAGGTGTTCGCCAAGGCCGGCGTCCCGGTGACGTACGTCGGACGCACCGACGACAAGGTCGCCGCCGTGCGCGCCACCATCGAGCGGTCGCTCGACAAGGCGATCCAGCGCGGCAAGCTCGAGGAGTCCGCGAAGGACGAGGTGCTCGGCCGGCTCACCGGCACCACCGCGCTCGACGACCTCGCCGGCGCCGACCTGGTGGTCGAGGCGATCGCCGAGGACCTCAAGGTCAAGACGGTGCTCTTCGAGAACCTCGACGAGATCTGCAAGCCGGGCGCGATCCTGGCCACCACCACGTCGTCGCTGCCGGTCATCGCGCTCGCCCGGGTGACCAAGCGGCCCGCAGGACGTCGTCGGGCTGCACTTCTTCAACCCGGCGCCGATCATGAAGCTGGTCGAGGTGGTCAGCACGGTCAGCACCGCCGACGACGTCGCGGAGACCGCACGCGCGCTGTGCGAGAAGGTCGGCAAGGTGGCCGTCTCCTGCGGCGACCGCGCCGGCTTCATCGTCAACGCGCTGCTGTTCCCCTACCTCAACGACGCGGTCAAGATGCTCCAGGCGCACTACGCGACCGCCGACGACATCGACACCGCGATGAAGTACGGCTGCGCGCTGCCGATGGGCCCGTTCGAGCTGCTCGACGTGGTCGGCAACGACGTGTCGCTGGCGATCCAGCGCGAGCTCTACCTGGAGTTCCGCGAGCCCGGCTTCGCGCCCGCGCCGCTGCTGGAGCACCTGGTCACCGCCGGCTACCTCGGCCGCAAGACCGGCAAGGGCTTCCGCGACTACAGCGCGCACTGAGGCCGGCGTGCCGGACCGGGTCGAGCTGTTCGGCGGCGAGGAGTACGTCGTCCGCCGGGTCACCGGCTCGGCCGCGACGAAGCCCTACACGTGCCCCGGCTGCGACCGGACGATCCGGCCGGCCACCCCGCACATGGTGGCCTGGCCGGTCGTGCCGAGCTCGTTCGACCGCGAGGCCACCGGCCTCGACGAGCGCCGGCACTGGCACAACGGCTGCTGGTCGGGCCGGGACAACCGGCGCTGACCCGACGCGGGACAATGGGCGCCATGGCTGCCATTCGTGCGAACTCGGTGCTCCCCGCCCGACCGGAAGGCGATCACCCTGCACACCGCCGACGGGCTGCGCTGGTCGGCGAGCTCGCGCTGCCCGGAGGACCGCGACCCGGTCGCGACGCTGGTCTGCCTGCACCCGCTGCCGACCCACGGCGGGATGATGGACAGCCACGTGTTCCGCAAGGCGGCCTTCCGGCTGCCCGCGCTGGCCGGCATCGCCGTGCTGCGCTTCAACACCCGCGGCACGGCCAGCATGCAGGGCACCAGCGAGGGCAGCTTCGACAACGCCGAGGGCGAGCGGTACGACGTGGCGGCGGCCATCGAGTACGCCGAGTTCCACGACCTGCCCCGGATCTGGCTGGTCGGCTGGTCGTTCGGCACCGACCTGGCGCTGATGCACGGCCACGACCCGGCGGTCCAGGGCGCGATCCTGCTGTCGCCGCCGCTGCGGTTCAGCGACGCCGAGCACCTGGAGGCGTGGGCGGAGTCCGGCAAGCCGCTGATCGCGCTCGTGCCCGAGCACGACGACTACCTGCAGCCCGACGGAGGCCAAGCGAGCGGTTCGCGGTGGTGCCGCAGGCCGAGGTGGTCGGCGTCGACGGCGCCAAGCACCTGTGGGTGGGCGACGCCGAGACGGTGCTCGACGAGATCGTGCGGCGCGTCGCCCCCGACGTCGCCGTACCGCTGCCGACGCGAGTGGGACGGCCCGATGGAGACCGCCGACACCTCGTCGTACGCCGACCGGACGACCGCTGCCTTCAAGGACGTGCCGGTCACCGACGCGCTGATCGCGCTAGCGCGTGTCGAGGCGCGGCACCACGACCTCGCGGACGACCAGGAGGATCGCCGCGGCCGTGGGGATCGCGAGCAGCGCGCCGACCACGCCGAGCAGGCCGGCGCCGATCAGGGCCGCGATCACGATGACCGAGCCGGGGATGTCGACCGACCTCGCCATCACGCGCGGGTAGACGACGTAGTTCTCGACCTGCTGGTAGACGATGTAGAAGACGATGCAGATCAGGCCGATCTTGGGGTCGGTGGCGAGCCCGATCAGGGACACGACGATCGCGCCGAGGGTGGCGCCGATCATCGGGATCACGTCGAGCAGCGCGACCACCGCCGCGAGCGCGACGGCGTACTCGCCGAGGCCCACGACGAACAGGAAGATCAGCGACGAGAGGCCCGCGCAGAACGCGACGACGAACGCCCCCGAGACGTAGGCGCCGACGTTGTCGACGACCCTGTCACCGATGCTGCTGACCTTGGCGCGGCGGCTGGCCGGTGCCAGGCGGTAGGCGGCGGTCTTGACGCGGGGGAGCGAGGCCAGGAAGTACAGCGTCAGCACGATCACGATGAACGTGTTGGCCAGTGACGAGAGCACGGCCACGCCGACGCCGACCGCACCCCCGAACAGCCGTTGGGTGAAGCTGCCGCTGGTCGCGTAGTCCTCGGCCTTCTGCAGCACGTCGTAGCGCTGGTCGAGCCGCTGGAACAGCCGGTTGGACTGCAGCGAGTCGACCCAGCCGGGTGCGCTCTCCACCATCGCGGAGACCTGGTCGGCGATCACCGGCACCAGGGCGACCAGGAACAGCACGAGCGCGAGGACCACGCCGGTGATCACCACCACGACGGACCAGGCCCGGCTCAGGCCCTTGCGGCCCAGGAACTCCACGATCGGGTTGAGCCCCGCGGCGAGGAACAGCGCGACCACGATCAGCGTCAGCAGCGAGCTGACGCTGAGGATGATGGTGCCGAGCCACCAGGCCAGCAGCGCACCGGCCGCGGCGAAGAACCCGAGCGCGAACGGGTGCGCGAGCAGCGTGCGAGATCCCCCGGCCCGGCCGGGACGTCCCGTCGCCTCCCGCGTGACCCGCCCGGGCCTCGCCGCAGGCGCGCTCACTTCTTCTTGTCGTCCGGCTTCGCCGCCGCCGCGGTGTCGTCGGCGGCGAACCCGGCGACGACGTCACGCAGCGCGCCGAGCTGGGCGACGATCGCGTCGCGGCGCTTGCCCAGACGGTCGACCTCGGCCTTCAGCTCGGCGAGCTCCCGCTCGGCCTCGGCCTGCCCGGCGCTGACGAAGCTGTTGGCCTGGGTCTGCGCGGACGCGACGATCTGCTCGGCCTCGCGGCGGGCATGCGTGAGCAGCCGGTCGGCCTCCTGCTGGGACGCCTTGCGCTGGCTGGTCGCCTGGGCCGCCGCCTCGCGTGCCCGCTGCTCGGCGGCGTTGGCGCGCTCCTCGGCCTCCTTGACCAGGCGCTCGGTCTCGGCGGTCGCGTTGGAGTGGTGCTCGGCGGCCTCGCGGGTGAGCCGCTCCTTCTCGACGGCGAGCGCGCGGCGGGCCTCCTGCACCTCGCGGTCGGCGGCGGCGCGGGCCTGCTCGGCCTCGCGCTTGGCCGCGGTGCGCAGGGTGTTGGTCTCCTGCTGGGCGGCGAGCCGCAGCTGCTCGGCCTCGCGCTTGGCGGCGGCGAGGATGTCGTCGGCCTCGGCCTGCACCTGGCTGCGCTCCTGCTCGACCTCGGCCATCGCCCGGGCGCGGGTCTCGTCGAGCTCCTTGAGCTGGACCATCCGCATGTCCTCGGCGTCGCGGGCGGCCTGGGCCTTGAGCGCGTCGGCGTCCTTGTGGGCGCGGCGGAGGATCTCGTCGGCTCTGGCTGCGCGCCTCGACCAGCACCTCGTCGGCCTGCTCCTCGGCGAGCCGGAGCATCTCGCTGGCGCGCCCGCCGAGGCCGGCGTAGGTCGGGTTCTCGTTCTCGGCCATCTTGGCCTCGAGCGCGGCGACCTTCTTCTCGAGCGCGGAGGCCTTGGCACGCGCCTCGTCGAGGCTGGCGGTGAGACCGGCCTTCTCGCCGGCCCAGGTGTGCACCTGGCGGTCGACGGCAGCCGTGTCGTAGCCGCCTCGGCGCACGACCGGGAAGGTCTGGGTGCGAGCCGCCGGGGCGGGGCCCCGACTCGGTGTGGAGGCGGGCGAGGCCGGGGTGCTGGTGCCGGCCACCGGGATGACCTGGGTGGCCTCGTCGCGGTCGTCGTTGCCGTTGTCGTCGTCGAAGATGGACAGGCCGGGTCGGTCGCTCATCAGCTGGCTTTCCTCCAAGGTTGCGGTGCTTCGAGACTAAGGCACGTCAGGTCGTCCTCGGCCGTCGCGGACGCCTGACGTGACCAGTCTGGCTGATGGGGAAAGCGAAACGCGGAAGGCTCCCCGGCGCCTGGGGCAGGTTGGTGACCTAGATCCCGCGGAACCGGTTGATCGCGTCCAGGTGCCGCTCCCGCAGCTCGGTGTCCCGGACGCCGAGACCCTCCTCGGGAGCCAGGCAGAGCACGCCGACCTTGCCCTGGTGGGGGTTGGTGTGTACGTCGAGCGCGGCCTGGCCGACCTCGTGCATCGGGTAGGTGCGCGACAGCGTCGGGTGGATCATGGCCTTCGCGATCAGCCGGTTGGCCTCCCACGACTCGCGGTAGTTGGCGAAGTGGGAGCCGACGATGCTCTTGAGGTTCATCCACAGGTAGCGGTTGTCGTACTCGTGCATGTAGCCGCTGGTGGAGGCGCAGGTGACGATCGTGCCGCCCTTGCGAGCGGCGAACACCGAGGCGCCGAAGGTCTCCCGGCCGGGGTGCTCGAAGACGATGTCGACGTCCTCGCCGCCGGTGAGCTCACGGATCCGCGCGCCGAACCGGCGCCACTCCTTCTGGTCCTGGGTGTGCTCGTCCTTCCAGAACCGGAAGTCCTCCTCGCTGCGGTTGATGATCAGCTCGGCGCCCATGCTGCGGCAGACGTCCGCCTTGTCCTCGGAGGACACCACGCACACCGGGGTGGCGCCGCCGTTGAGGGCGTACTGGGTGGCGAACCCGCCGAGGCCGCCGCTGGCGCCCCAGATCAGCACGTTGTCGCCCTGCTTCATGCCGGCACCGTTGCGGCTGACCAGCTGGCGGTAGGCGGTGGAGTTCACCAGGCCGGGACTGGCGGCCTCCTCCCAGGTCAGGTGGGCGGGCTTGGGCATCAGCTGGTTGGACTTCACCAGCGCGATGTGGGCCAGGCCGCCGAAGTTGGTCTCGAAGCCCCAGATCCGCTGCTCGGGGTCGAGCATCGTGTCGTTGTGGCCGTCGGGGCCCTCCAGCTCGACGGACAGGCAGTGCGCGACCACCTCGTCACCGGGCTTCCAGGCGTGCACGCCGAGGCCGGTCTTGAGCACCACGCCGGACAGGTCGGAGCCGACGACGTGGTAGGGCAGGTCGTGCCGCTTGGCGAGCGGCGACGTGCGGCCGTAGCGCTCGAGGAACCCGAACGTCGCCATCGGCTCGAAGATCGAGGTCCACACGGTGTTGTAGTTGATGGCGCTGGCCATCACCGCGACGTACGCCTCGCCCGGACCGAGCTCGGGCAGCGGCACCTCGTCGACGTGCAGCGCACTTGCGCGGGTCCTTGTCGCGCGACTCCAGGCCCTCGAACATGTCGACCTCGTCCTTGTGCACGGTCACCCCGCGGTAGGACTCGGGGAGGTCGAGGGCGGCGTACTGCTCGGGCGTCGTGTCGCCGGCGAGGATGGCGTCGAGGATCTGCTGCACGAGTGACTCCTGGGGGAGAAGAGCGCTACCGGACGGGCACCTCGTCGTGCCGTGGATGGTGAGCGAATCTACCCAGCGGTAATCGCCGGTGTCAGCACGGTGTGACCTATCTGGCTCGGCAGGCGTGCCGGCGTCCGGTCCCGGGTAGGACCCACCCCATGACCGCCCGGAGCATCGCGCTGCAGGTGGCCGGTTGGCTGCTCGTGGTCGTCGGCATCGCCGCGCTGGTCCTTCCCGGTCCCGGCCTGTTGGCCCTGTTCGCGGGGCTGGCCCTGCTGGCGACGCAGTACGACTGGGCACGTCGCCGGGTGGAGCCGGTGAAGGAGGCGGCGCTGCGGGCCGCCGCGAAGAGTGTCGCGTCCCCGGCGCGCATCGCGATGTCCGTGGCCGGCGTCGCCGCACTCGTCGCTCTCGGCGTCGTGTGGGGAGTTCGCCCCGACGCCCCAGGCTGGTGGCCGATCGGCGACCAGTGGTGGATGCCCGGAGGCTGGGGCACGGCGGTGTCGCTGATCGTCTCCGGCGCGATCGCCGCCGCGACTCTCGTCTACTCCTACCTGAACTTCCGTGAGGTCCGGCACGGCTGAGCGCCGAGGACGGCTCAGAGCTGCCCGAAGGACTCGAGCAGCTGATGCTCGGCCGAGGCGAGGTACGACGCGAGCCGCCGGGCGGCGTCGTCGCCGCGGCCGGACTCGAGCAGGTCGGCGATGGCGGCGTTCTCGGCGAGGTAGGGCCGGTGGAACGTCTCGGTCGAGCCCATCAGGTGGAAGAACAGCCGCATCTCGGCAAGCAGCAGCTCCATCATGGCGTCGAGGCGGGTGCTGCCGGCGAGCGCCACGACCGCACGGTGGAAGTGCTGGTTGGCACTCGCCACGCCCGGCCAGTCCTCGCGCGCGGCGGCGGCCTGGCCCTCGCCCACCGCCGCGCGGACCGCGGCGAGCCGCTCGGGGGTGTGCGTCGACGTCTCGCGGCAGGCGCCGGTCTCGATCAGCCGGCGTACCCGGTAGACGTCGGCGACGTCGCCGGCGTCGGGGGTGGCCACGACCACCCCGCGGTTGGGCTCGCGCACCAGGATGCGCTCGGCGACGAGCTGGCTGAGCGCCTCCCGGAGGGTGTTGCGGGAGACGCCGAGCGCGCCGGCCAGCCGTTCCTCGGGGAGCCGGGTGCCGCACGGGAGCCGGCCCTCGGCGACCTGCTCGCGAAGCACCCGGGCGGCCCGGTCGGCGGAGGTGCTCATCACCGTCCGCCGGCGCCGACGCTCGTCGACCAGGGTGTCGAGCATCAGGTCCAGGCCGTTCACGCGGTCAGTCTAGGCCCGAGAATTGTTGGATCAGGGTATTGCGGAATTGTTGAACAATTTCGTACGGTCGAATGACTCGGACGAAGGAGAGCCTCCATGGCCGCCCCTCAGCACCCCCAGCACCCCCAGACCCGCACGGAGACCGCGCCCGTCGGCACCAGTCGGGCCAACCGGTCGGCCATCGTCGGCGCCATCTTCCTGATGGCGACCAGCGCGATCGGCCCCGGCTTCATCACCCAGACCGCCACGTTCACCGTCGCCGCTCGGCGCGGCGTTCGCCTGCGCGATCGTGCTGTCGGTGCTCGTCGACATCGCCGTGCAGATGAACGTCTGGCGGGTCATCGGCGTCTCCGGCCAGCGCGCCCACGAGCTCGGCAACGCGGTCGCTGCCCGGGCGTCGGCTACCTGCTCGCCGGCCTCGTCGTCCTCGGCGGGCTGGTGTTCAACATCGGCAACGTCGCGGGCACCGGCCTCGGCACCAACGCGATGTTCGGGCTCGACCCGCGCATCGGCGGCGCCGTCTCCGCGGCCTTGGCGATCGGCATCTTCCTGAGCAAGAAGGCGGGCGTGGCGCTGGACCGGGTGGTGATCCTGCTCGGGCTGGTGATGATCGTGGCCACCCTGGTCATCGCGGTCACCTCCGCGCCGCCGGTCGGCGACGCGCTGGTCAACGTCGTGCTGCCCGAGACGTTCGACTTCGTCGCCGTCACCACGATCATCGGCGGCACGGTCGGTGGCTACATCACCTACGCCGGCGCGCACCGGCTGCTCGACTCCGGGCACGACCGGACCCGAGCACGTCCGGGACATCACCCGCAGCTCGGTCGTCGGGATCCTGGTGACCGGCGTGATGCGGGTGCTGCTGTTCCTGGCCATCCTCGGCGTGGTCGCCGGCGGCGTCACGCTCGCCACCGACGACCCCGCGGGCTCCGCGTTCCAGGCCGCGGCCGGTGACATCGGCCTGCGGGTCTTCGGCCTGATCCTGTGGGCGGCCGCCATCACCTCGGTGATCGGCGCGGCGTACACGTCGGTCTCGTTCATGACCTCGTCGCGCACCTCCGAGCGCAGGCGCAACCTGATCACGGTCGGCGTTCATCGCCGTGACCGCCGCGATCTTCGTGGTCATCGAGGAGACGCCGGTGACCCTGCTGGTCTTCGCCGGCACGTTCAACGGGCTGATCCTGCCGATCGGCTTCGGTGTCCTGCTCTGGGTGGCCTGGCGCCGGCGCGACCTGCTCGGCGGCTACCGGTACCCGGTCTGGCTGCTCGGCATCGGGGTGCTCGCCTGGCTGCTGACGCTGTACCTCGGTTACAACGCACTGCTCGCGCTGGGGGACCTGTGAGCGACCACCGACGCAGGGTCGACCTGAACAGCGACGTCGGCGAGTCGTTCGGGCGCTGGAGCCTCGGCGACGACGAGGCCGTGCTGCGCGTGGTCACGAGCGCCAACGTCGCGTGCGGCTTCCATGCCGGCGACGCGACCACCCTGCGCCGGACCTGCGCCGTGGCGGCCCGCGAGGGGGTCGTCGTCGGCGCGCAGGTCGGCTACCGCGACCTCGCCGGCTTCGGCCGCCGGTTCATCGACATGGACCCGAGCGAGCTGGCCGACGACGTCGTCTACCAGGTCGGCGCGCTGGACGGGCTGGCCCGCGCGGAGGGCACGCGGGTGCGCTACGTGAAGCCGCACGGCGCGCTGTACAACGCGATCGTGCACCACGAGGAGCAGGCCCGTGCCGTCGTCGCGGCGGTGCGCGACTACGACAAGGAGCTGCCGCTGATGGGGCTGCCCGGGTCCGCGGTGCTCGCCGCGGCCGAGGCCGCCGGTCTGCGCACCGTCCGTGAGGCGTTCGCCGACCGGGCCTACACGCCCGACGCGACGCTGGTCTCTCGGCGCGTCCCCGGAGCCGTGCTCAGCGACCCGGTCGAGGTCGCCCGGCGCGTCGTGCAGATCGTCACCGAGGGCAGCGTCACCGCCGTCGACGGGTCCACGGTGCGGATCGAGGCCGACTCGGTCTGCGTGCACGGTGACTCACCCGGCGCCGTCGCGATGGCCGAGCAGGTGCGGCGCGAGCTCGAGGTCGCCGGCGTCGAGATCGCCTCGTTCGCATGACCGAGCGGCCCCGCCTCGACGTGCTGCCGTACGGCGACCGTGCGCTCCTGGTCGAGGTGGGGGACACCGCGACCGTCGTCGCCTACGTCGACGCGCTGCGGGCCGCCGAGGTGCCGGGCGTCGCCGACGTGATCCCGGCGGCCGAGACCGTGCTCGTGGTCGCGGAGCCCGGAGCACCCGTCGGTCCGCTGCGCGCCGCCCTCCTGGATGTCCGTCCCGACCCGTCCGCGGACCCGTTCTCCGACGAGGGCGACGTGGTGGAGATCCCGGTCCGCTACGACGGTCCGGACCTCGCCGACGTCGCCGAGCTCACCGGGCTCAGCGAGCGGGAGGTGGTCGAGGCGCACGTGGGGAGCACCTGGCGGGTGGCGTTCGGCGGGTTCGCGCCGGGGTTCGGCTACCTCGTCGGCGGGGACCCGCGCCTGCACGTCGCTCGCAGGGCCAGCGCGCGGACGGCCGTGCCGACGGGCGCGGTGGGGCTGGCCGGTGAGTACACCGGCGTCTATCCACGCGAGTCCCCCGGCGGCTGGCAGCTCATCGGCACCACCGACGCGCCGATGTGGGACCTGGACCGTGACCCGCCCGCGCTGCTCCGGCCCGGGGCCCGGATCCGGTTCACGGAGGTGGGGTCGTGACGGTGCGGCTGCGGGTCCGCGCTCCCGGCCCGCTCAGCGTGGTCGAGGACCTCGGCCGGCACGGCACGTCCGGGATCGGCGTGGGCCGCTCCGGTGCGGCGGACCGGGCGTCGCTCCGGCAGGCCAACCGCGCCGTGGCGAACCCCGAAGGGGCGGCCGCGGTGGAGGTCACCCTCGGCGGCCTCGAGCTGGAGGCCGTCGGCGGGTCGGCGCTGCTGTGCGTGACCGGCGCCCCCTGCCCGGTGTCCGTCGACGGCCGGGACGTCGGTGCGTACTCCGTCTTCCCTCTCCCCGAGGGATCCGTCGTGCGGCTCGGGCCGGCGGCGGCCGGGCTGCGCAGCTATGTCGCGGTGCGCGGCGGTCTCGACGTCCCCGAGGTGCTCGGCTCCCGCAGTCACGACGTGATGGCGGGACTCGGTCCGGCTCCGTTGCGCGAGGGCGACGAGCTCCCGGTCGGGGCGGCCGGTACGGCGTACCCGGTCGTCGACGCGCTGCCGCCGCCGTCCTTCGAGGGCCCGGTCGTGCTGCGGGCGGTGCGCGGGCCGCGGGACGGCTGGGTCAAGGACCCCGACCTGCTGGTCACGACCGAGTGGACCGCCTCCGACAAGACCAACCGGGTGGGCATGCGGCTGCTCGGCGCCGAGCTGGAGCCGGTCGACGCGAAGCGACAGCTGCCCAGCGAGGGTGCCTACCGCGGCGCGGTGCAGGTGCCGCCGAGCGGCGAGCCGGTGGTGTTCCTCGCCGACCATCCCGTCACCGGGGGCTACCCGGTCGTGGCGGTCGTGGTCGACGAGGACGTGGACCGGGCCGCGCAGGTGCGCCCGGGCCAGAGGCTGACGCTCCGGTGGGTGGAGGCACCGTGACCCCGGCGCGAGGCGCGCGGCCGGTTCCGCGACGGGCTGGTGACACCGACGGCTGGATGGTGCCCCGGCTGGGCGCAGGCCAACCTGCTCGCGCTGCCGCGCGAGCTCGCCTACGACTTCCTGCTGTTCGCGCAGCGCAACCCCAAGCCCTGCCCGGTCCTCGACGTGCTCGACGCCGGCGCGGTGTCCGGTCGGCTGCTCGACGGCGACATCCGCACCGACCTCCCGGCGTACCGGGTGTACGTCGACGGCGAGCTCGCCGAGGAGACCACCGACGTCACGTCGTGGTGGCGAGACGACCTGGTGTCGTTCCTGATCGGCTGCTCGTTCACGTTCGAGGCCGCCCTGATCGAGGCCGGGGTGCCCGTGCGGCACGTGGAGCAGGGCGTCAACGTGCCGATGTACCGCACCTCCCGGCGCTGCCGACCCGCCGGGGCGATCTCCGGGCCGCTGGTCGTGTCGATGCGGCCGGTGCCGGCCGCGCAGGTCGCGGACGCGGTGACCGTGACCGGCCGCTACCCGGCCGTGCACGGCGCGCCGGTGCACGTCGGCGATCCGTCGGCGCTCGGCATCGACGACCTCGACAAGCCCGACTACGGCGACCCGGTCGAGATCCGGCCGGGGGAGGTGCCCGTGTTCTGGGGGTGCGGCGTGACGCCGCAGGCGGCGGTGGTGGAGTCCCGCCCGTCGCTGGCGATCGCGCACGCACCCGGGCACATGCTGATCACCGACGCCCGGGACAGCGACTATCTCCTGTAGGGCTCGACGAGCTCGACGAGCACCCCGCCGGCGTCCTTGGGGTGCACGAAGTTGATCCGGCTGTCCGCGGTGCCCCGACGCGGCTCGTCGTACAGCAGGCGGAGGCCGCGCTCCCGCAGGACCGCCGAGACCTGGTCGAGGTCGGCGACGCGGTAGGCCAGCTGTTGCAGGCCCGGTCCGCTGCGGTCGAGGAACTTCGCGATCGTCGACTGCTCGTTCAGCGGGGCCAGCAGCTGGATGCAGGAGCCCGACTCGCCGACCGCCAGCATGGCCTCCCGGACGCCCTGCTCCTCGTTGGTCTCCTCGTGCTGGACCTCCATGCCGAACGCGTCGCGGTAGAACGCGATCGCCTCGTCGAGGTCCGGCACCGCGACCCCGACGTGGTCGATGCACTCGAAGAGGTGGCTGGGGATCTGCGCGTTCATCCGGACATCGTCGTACGCCGCCCTCGCGACCGCGAGGGACTGTGACCCGTCCGACACGGTCATCGGGCATCACCCCCTCCCACCGCCATGACGGTCGTGGGTATCGTCGACAGCGAGTGGCCCGTCACGTCCCGGGCCCCGAACCGCAACCCCGCGCAGGAGGCCGTCATGTCCGGATCCGTCATCGTCGCCGGTGCTCGCACCCCCATCGGCAGGCTCCTCGGAGGGCTCAAGGACAAGAGCGCCGCCGACCTCGGTGGCGTGGCCATCAAGGCGGCGCTCGAGAAGGCCGGCGTGTCCGGCGAGCAGGTGGAGTACGTCATCCTCGGCCAGGTCATCCAGGCCGGCGCGGGCCAGATCACCGCACGGCAGGCGGCCGCCAAGGGCGGCATCCCGATGACCGTCCCCTCGATCACCATCAACAAGGTCTGTCTCTCGGGCATCAACGCGATCGCCCTCGCCGACCAGCTGATCCGCGCCGGCGAGCACGAGATCATCGTCGCGGGCGGCATGGAGTCGATGACGCAGGCGCCGCACCTGCTGCCGAAGTCGCGTGAGGGATTCAAGTACGGCGACGTCAAGCTCGTCGACTCGATGGCCTACGACGCCCTGTGGGACATGTTCACCGAGCAGGCCATGGGCGCGCTCACGGAGTCCTGCAACACCGACGGCCTCGGCCTCTCCCGCGAGGACCAGGACGCCTACGCCGCCCGCTCGCACCAGCGCGCCGCCGAGGCGTGGAAGAACGGCGTCTTCGACGACGAGGTCGTGCCCGTCGAGATCCCGCAGCGCAAGGGCGACCCGATCGTGGTCTCCCAGGACGAGGGCATCCGCGGCGACACCACGGCCGAGAGCCTGTCGAAGCTCCGGCCGGCCTTCTCCAAGGAAGGCACGATCACCGCCGGGTCGGCCTCCCAGATCTCCGACGGCGCCTGTGCGGTCGTGGTCATGAGCAAGGCCAAGGCCGAGGAGCTGGGCCTGGAGTGGCTCGCCGAGATCGGTGCGTCCGGCCAGGTCGCCGGACCCGACTCGACGCTGCAGATGCAGCCCGCGGCCGCGATCGCCAAGGCGTGCGAGAAGGAGGGGATCAAGCCCTCCGAGCTCGACCTCGTTGAGATCAACGAGGCGTTCGCCGCGGTCGGCATCGCGTCGGCCCGTGAGCTCGGCCTCGACGACGACAAGGTGAACGTCAACGGCGGTGCCATCGCAGTCGGTCACCCGGTCGGCATGTCCGGGGCCCGGATCGCGCTGCACCTCGCCCTGGAGCTCAAGCGCCGCGGCGGCGGGGTGGGCGCTGCCGCCCTCTGTGGCGGTGGCGGTCAGGGCGACGCCCTGATCGTCCGCGTCCCGGCGTGAGTGGTCGCCGCCGCGGGAACGTCTCCGTCCCGGACCTCGTCGAGCGCGCCCGTGCCGGCGAGGCCCGGGCGGTCGCGCGGCTGATCTCGCTGGTCGAGGACGCTTCGCCGCTGCTGCGCGAGGTGATGGCCGGGTTGGCGCCGCACACCGGGCACGCCCAGATCGTCGGCATCACCGGGTCGCCCGGCGTGGGCAAGTCGACCTCGACCAACGCGCTCGTGACCGCGCTGCGCAAGACCGGCAAGCGCGTCGGTGTGCTCGCGGTCGACCCGTCGTCACCGTTCTCCGGTGGCGCCCTGCTCGGTGACCGGGTGCGGATGCAGGACCATGCGCTCGACAAGGACGTGTACATCCGGTCGATGGCGTCCCGCGGCCACCTGGGCGGGCTGTCCTGGTCGACGCCCCAGGCGCTGCGGGTGCTCGACGCGGCCGGCTGCGACGTCGTACTCATCGAGACGGTGGGCGTCGGTCAGAGCGAGGTGGAGATCGCCGGGCTCGCCGACACCACGCTGGTGCTGCTCGCGCCGGGGATGGGCGATGGCATCCAGGCGGCGAAGGCCGGCATCCTCGAGATCGGCGACGTCTACGTCATCAACAAGGCCGACCGCGACGGTGCCGACCAGGTCCGGCGCGACCTGCGCAACATGCTGGCACTGGCCGAGCGTGACGAGGAGTCGTGGAAGCCGCCGATCGTCCAGACCGTCGCCACGAGCGGGCAGGGGGTCGACGAGGTCGTGGAGAAGATCGACGCGCACCGGGAGTGGATGGAGGGCTCCGGCGAGCTGACCCGTCGTCGGGTTCGTCGTGCGCGCGACGAGATCGAGGCGATCGCCGTGACCGCGCTGCGCGAACGATGGGGCGACGTGCACTCGCGCACCGAGCTCGACGACCTGGCCGAGAAGGTCGCGGCCGGTGACAGCGACCCGTACGTCGCGGCCGACGTGCTGCTCGAGGCCTACACCGACTGAACGACCGACCCCAGCCGGGCCACGTCGTCCGGGCCGGCCAGGTCCGGCAGCGCGGCGAAGACGGTGCCCACGCCTCGGTCGGCCAGCTTGGCGTACCGCTCGCGGTGCTCGACGGCGGTGCCCGCGTGGTGGCGGCGGGCGTACGTCGCCGCCGACGTCCTGCCGCGCAGCCGCTCGACCCGGGCCCAGGTGTCCTCGCGGTCGGTTCCGACGACGGGCAGGTCGAGCACGGTGACCTCCACGTCGGCCGGGTCCCGGCCCACCTGCTCGCAGTGCCGGTGGAGCACCTCGATCTTGCGGTCCAGGGTGTCGGGGTCGGCGCGCACGTTGCAGGCGTCGCCGAGGCGGGCGGCGATCCGGAGCGTCCGGCGTTCGCCGCCACCGCCGACGATCACGGGGATGTCGTGCACGGGTCGTGGGTACGCCGTCGTCTCCGGGAGCGTGACCCGATCGCCGTCGTACGCCTTCGTGCCGGCGGCCCACAGCGCCCGCATCGTCTCGATGCCGACCTCGAGACCGTCGAGCCGCTCGGCGGCCGGCGGGAACCTGAGCCCGAAGCCGAGGTGCTCGCGCTCGAACCAGCCGGCGCCCACGCCCACGAACGCGCGACCACCGGAGAGCACGTCGAGCGTCGCCGCGGCCTTGGCGGTGATCCCGGGCGGGCGGAACGTGACCGGCGTGCACAGCGTGCCGAGCCGCAGCCGAGTGTCCAGGCCGGCGAGCAGGCCGAGCGTGACCCAGGGCTCGGGAATCGGCTCCCACGCCGTGCCGACCTGGGGGATCTGGATCAGGTGGTCCATCAGGGCGAGCCCCGCGAACCCGGCCTCGTCGGCCGCGAGCGCGATGTCGCGCAGCCATCCGGTCGGGTCCTCGCCCCACGGGAACCGGGAGACCTGGAGCACCACGCCGAAGCCGTCGCGCCCGACCTGGACCGGGACCGCCCGCGGGGCCGGCGCCGGCGGCTCCTGCTGCTCCCGCACCACGATGACCTCGTCCCAGCCCTCGTCGCCGAGCACCTCGATGACCGCCCGGGCGGACCGTTGCTGGTTGGCCAGCACCGGAGCGGGCACTGGCCGGTCACGCGCGTTGTTGCGGTGGCGCGCCAGTGCCGGCGGGACGTCGAAGGCAACGACGACGGCAGGCAGGTCGTGCCTGCGGGCCACGTCGAGGTACCCGAGGCGGCGGTCCCTGTCGAGCCCCAGCGTGTCGACGACCGTGGTGAGACCGCGGCGTACCCGCCCCGCCACGATCTGGTCGAGCAGCGCGAACGCCTCCGTCGACGCGTCCAGGTCGTGACGCCCGCTGCCGACAACGCCGCGCAGGTCGTCGGACGAGACGATCTCAGCAGCTCGGTAGTGCTCGCGCGCCCACGTCGACTTGCCGGACCCGCTCGCCCCGACGAGTACGACGAGCGCCGGGTCGGGCAGGCGGGCCGGGCTCATGAGCCCGTGGTCAGCGGCGACGACCCGGCGGGACGATCTCGACCTTGCCCTCGGCGGACTTCGCGTCGGCCTTCGCGTGCTTCTCGGCACGCTTCTCCTTCAGGGACTTGCCTGCCTTCTTGGACAGGTGTTGTCGCGGGGACTTGTCGGCCATCGTGGCTCCTCGTGGAGCCGCGCTGGCTCCTTGTCGTCACCGTACCCCGGGCCGCATGCCGCCAGGAGCGTGCGACCAGATCGGCGAAGGCGCGTTCGTACGCCGAGCCGCTGGTCGAGCCTCTTCCGGTGGTCGAGCCCGTCGAGACCCGGTGCGTCCCGGTGTGGTCGACGGTGAACTGGTAGCCCGTGGGCGTCCGCCAGTGGTGGACGCCGGGCTCGGGTTGTCGGTGCCGCCAACCCTTGCCATGGGTCTTGATGCGGTGTTCGGACCGGGTGAGCTTGCCGAGGTTGCCGATCCGGGTCTGACCGGGCGGACCGGTGGGTCCGGTGAGCCCGATCGAGACCCGGAACGGGTTCGTGTGGTCGAGGTCCATCCGGCGTCCGGTGGCAGAGGAATACGGGAACGCGGACGCCGGTGAGCGGAGGTGCATCTGTTCGCGGAGCCGGTCCGGGACCTCGTAGCAGTCCACCGGCCGGTCCTCATCGAGGTCGATCACCGGCTTGATGGTCACGTGCGAGTGGCGCAGGAACTCGGACGCTTGGCCGATGGTGATCGGCCCGACGTCCTCCATCCGCGCCACACCCGTCGCCGGTTTGCATCGACTCTTTCGAGCACGTGCACGTACAGCGTCGCCGGCGGCAGCGGTACGTCACCACCGGTGGTCGAGCCCGTCGAGACCACTCCACCGGTGGTCAGCTCGGCCTGATCGGTGGTCGAGCCCGTCGAGACCAGGTCACCACCCACCGAACCGGCCGAACGCAGGAGAGCCAGCGCCCGCGCCGGATGGCCGAGGATCCCGAGCGCCTTCGACCGGCGGACACCGACCGGGTCGGTGTCCCCCTGCTGGAGCAGGATCTCGGCGATCCGGTCCACCATCGCGACCAGGTAGATGACCTCACCGGCGGTGGCCTTCGCGATGAGCGTCTTCAGGCCGTGCTCGTTGGACTGCCCGGTGACCACGAACCGCTCCAGCTCCGCCGCGATCCGACGGGCCTCGGCGGCGTCCGGGTCGGCGGCGATGATCCGCGCCTCGAGCAACTCCAGGAAGCGTCCCCACGGGAGCGACGCCAGGTACGGCGTCGTGGTCTGGTCGACCTCGCGGGCCTGGGCCAGGGTGAGTCCGGTGGCGCGGGTCCGGGAGGCGACGTGCCGCGCCTGCCACACCCGCACGTGGCCGGCCGTGAGCTCGGCCCACAGCTTCGGGAGCCGGTGTCGCACGTCGAGCGCGTCGGCCATCAGGGTCGCCGCCGCGACGTGGGAGCGGCCGAGCAGGACGCCGAGCTCGGCGGCCGCGAACTCACCCGCGAACGGGGTGCCGTCGCCGCCGTACCGCTTGGACCGTTCGGTGCCGGGCAGCACCGTCCCCGACGAGGTGGGGTGCAGGTCGGCCCACTGCGCGGCGAGCACGAACTCCGGCACTCTCGACTTTACCAGGGCGGCGTGGATTGGACAAGCGCGTCGGCGACAGCCTGCCGCTCGAGGTCGTCCGCCACCGGTTCCATACCCATCAAACTAGAGGTAGCCACCGACAGTTTTCGTGGCCCAGAATGCCTTGTGGACAAGGGATTGGCCTCGACAAGCTCGACCACCTGCCCAGTGGTCTCGACAAGCTCGACCACCCGTTCGACGCTCGACCACCCGCGGGTCTCGACGGGCTCGACCACCGGGGTGCAGCTCAACCACCCGGTCGACGCTCGACCGCCCGTGCGGGGCATCAGTCCGCTGGCGGCAGGGCCGGGTGATCGGTGGGGTAGATGCCGATTGCGAACCCGTACATGGTTTCCCCGGACCTCGGCATTCGGTCGAACTCATCAACCACTTCGGCCATCCGGTCCCAGAACCGAGAGGCCTGATCCTCCGAGATGCGCGCATGCCGGATGAAGCCCCAGAGCTTTCCCTGCTCGAACGCCTTCGCGGACTCACGTGCAGCCACCTCGAAGTCGTTGAAGTCGCGTGGCATCTCTTCGCCCGTGGGTGACGGCTCCGCTGCCACGTAGAACATGCGCGCGGTGCGTCCATAGAACCGCTCCTCGATCGCCCGCACCTTCCGCGTGCGCACCACCTGGAGCAGGCCGTTCTTGGTGAGCACGTCCACGTGGTGCGCGACCGTGCTCTTGGGCCGCTCGACCGCGGCCGCGAGCTCGGTGACGGTCGCGGCCCGCTCGTGGAGGAGCTGCAGGATCGTGGTGCGGAGCGGGTGGCCGATCGCCTTCACCTGGGCGGGGCTGGTGAGCGCTATCCGATCGGCCAGCTCGTAGTCCGGGGGGTTGTCCGCCATGACGGAACAGACTAGCATCGCGGAATGTTCCAAAAGAATCGATCAATGGGAGAGGAAGTCCGCTGACATGGCCGAGGTACTGCTGTACCACCACATCCAGGGCCTGACCGACGGGGTGCGGGCCTTCGCCGACGACCTGCGACGGGACGGGCACACCGTGCATACGCCCGACCTGTTCGACGGCCGCACTTTCGGCAGCATCGAGGAGGGTTTCGGATTCGTGCGTGATGCGGGCTTCGACGCGATCCGCGAGCGTGGTGCCGCCGCGGCCGACGAGCTCGGCCCCGGGCTCGTCTACGCCGGGTTCTCCTTCGGCGTGACGATCGCCCAGAGGCTCGCGCAGACCCGGCCCGGTGCCCGCGGGGCACTCCTCATCGACTCCTGCCTCCCGGTCTCGGAGTTCGGAGAGAAGTGGCCCGAGGGCGTGCCGGTGCAGATCCACGGCAAGGAGTCGCGACGAGTTCTTCGACGAAGACCTGCCGGCCGCACGCGAGCTTGCCAACTCCGCGGCGGCCGCCGAGCTGTTCATCTATCCCGGCGACCAGCACCTCTTCGCCGACTCCTCGCTCGACGCCCACGACCCGGAGGCGTCCGCGCTGCTCATGGAGCGGGTGCGGGCGTTCCTGGCCACCGTCTGACTGGCGCGGCCGTAGACAGGGACAATGTCAGCTCGAACGCTGCAGTCGTTCGAGGGCTGCTTCCTGGTGGCGGTGGCCGAGCGTCTCGTAGCCGACGATGGTCACGACCGGTGCCAGCGCGAGCACGACCAGGCACCAGGCCATCGAGACGCCGGTCCCGGCCAGTACGACGGCGAGCACCAGCACGGCCGCGGTGCCGAGCAGCAGGGCGAGGTGGAACGGGTCCTGTCTCCTCAGCATCACCGTCCAGAGCGCGTAGAACGTGAGCACGAACGCGGCCAGGGGCACGGCGACGCTGAGCACCGTGCCCACCGCGCCGATCTCGGTGTGGTCCTCGAGGAAGAACGCCGCGACGTGCAGTCCGGCACCGACAGCGGCGATCGCCGCGAAGATCACCATGTGGCCGTAGCCCCAGGAGAACGCCCGGTCCGGCCGCAGCTGCAGAACGTCCCCGAACGGCATCGTGAAGTACATCCACCAGATGCCGAACGTGAGGCCGGTCCCGGCGACGGCGACCAACCCCGCGTCGACACTCCAGCCGGTCGGGCCGTGCACGACGGCGGACAGCGACGCGACCGTGCCGATGATGCCCTCGCCGAGCGTGATGATCACGAGCAGGCCGTAGCGCTCGGCGATGTGGTGGGGGTGCCAGGGCGTGCCGCCCTTGTACCGCTGGGCGATGTACGGCCCGGCGAGCTCGATGGCGTACAGGATGCTCGCCAGCAGGAAGGTCCGACCGATCGGCAGCGAGGGGATCACCAATGCCGTCCAGCCCACCTGCGCGATGATGATCGTCCAGAAGTACGTCAGGTGTGCTGACCGTCGCGCCGGATCGTGCCGCGACGCACGCAACCACTGGAACGCCATCGGCACCCGCATCACGATGTAGCCGGCCACCACCACACCGTTGTCGAGGGTCTCGCCCTCGTCGAACGACGCGAACACCTCGGGCAGTCCGAGCGCGAGGATGACGACGCCGACCATCTGCACCATCGTCGCGAGCCGGCACACCCAGTCGTCCTCGTCGTACGCCGAGGCGAACCAGCTGTAGCTGATCCAGGCCCATGCGATCGCGAAGGCCGCGAAGCCGAACCCGAAGATGCCGGTGCGCACGTGGCCCTCGGCGACGTAGTGCGCCAGCTCGTTGGCAGCCTGCCCGAACGCCACGACGAAGACCAGGTCGTAGAGCAGCTCCAGCGGGGTGGCCGTGCGGTGCGGCTCGTGCGGGTCACGGCCGCGCAGCCGGCGGCGGCGGTGACCCAGGTCCGGGACCGTGGGACTCACGGGCACGATCATGCCAGCAGGGTCACACGGACTGGCCGGGCTCTGCGGTGTGGTGCGGGTGGCCGTGCGTGCGACGCGCCTCCTTCATGTTCGCCTCGTGCAGGTGCCGGGTCCCACCGGTGAGCAGGTCGCGCACCCGACGCTCGGTGTCGCGGAAGGGGAACCAGTAGGTGTCCTCGTACTCCTCGACGACCTGGAAGGTCCATCGCCCGGTCAGCACGTTGCGGCCGACGAGCTCACGCTCGATCTCGTCCGCGAGCTCACCGTGCCCGGCCTCGCGGAGCTGCTTGACCGCGTCGCCGAGCTGGAGGTCGGCGTGACCGGTGAGCTGGTGGAACGAGTACAGGTGCCCGCGCGCCCGCTCGATCGTCTCCAGGGCCTCGGTCAGCCGTCCGACCGCGTCGATGGTTGCCTCGTCAGGGTGGTTGTCCATGTGCCATGTGTACCCGGCGGGCGTGCCTCCCGCACCTGCCGGACGCGCTCTGGTACGAATGGATCGCAGGTGTGCCCGACTCCGGTCGAGCGCACCTTGCGTGCCGGAATCACTACTGCGACTCGGGACGGAGCACACATGCGCAAGCTGGGGATCGGAGTCGCGATCCTGTTCGTGCTGTTCTACGTCATCACGCAGCCGGCCGGGGCCGCGGGTGCCGTGAAGGGTGCGGCCGACGCGCTGTTCGTGGCGTTCGAGAGCCTGATCGAGTTCGTCTCGGCGCTGTTCCGCTAGGACCGCGGACCATGGGCTGGGTGGGACGCACGTTCGACCCCAAGATCCGCAAGCACCTGTTGCGTGACGAGGGCGAGGTCATCGTCGACGAGGTCCTGCACCACTGGGTCGTCTACATCGTCCCGGCTCTCGAGGCACTGCTCGGTGTCGGCATCTTCTACCTGTTCCTGTTGGCGCCGGTCGACATCGCGTGGCTCCCGTTCACGCTCGCGTTCGTGGTCTGGGGACACGCCTCGTGGCGGTCGCTCGAGGAGTACATGGACCGCTTCGTGATCACCAACATGCGCGTGTTCCGCGTGCGCGGTGTGCTCGCGCAGAAGCTCGCCACCATGCCACTCGGCCGGATCCTCGACATCACCGTGGAGAAGCCGTTGGTGGGCCGGTTCGTCAACTACGGGCACTTCGTCTTCGAGTCGGCGGCCCAGGAGCAGGGACTCCGCGAGATCCGATTCGTCGGACGACCCTACGAGCGCGACCTCATCATCCAGCGCGTGGTCCAGCGCGCCGGTCTCCGCGGCCCGCGCGTGATCAACTAGGTCTCGACGGGCTCGACCACCGACAGGTCACGAATCAGCCACGGCGCCGCCAGGAGTGTTGCGCGCCCACGACCCTGACGGCAGGCTCGCGTCGATGTGATGAGGGGGAGGGACGTGCACCACCAGCTGGCAGCGGTCGACATCAGCGTCCTGGGCCGGTCGGGTCCGGTTCTCGACGACGTGTCGCTGTCGGCGTCCTCTGGACGGATGCTCGCGGTGACGGGGCCGAGCGGCGCCGGCAAGACCACGCTGCTCAGTGTGCTGGGCGGCCTGCTGCGTCCACACGCAGGTGCGGCGTCGTACGACGAGGGAGCCGTCGGCACCGGCAACGGGGAGCCCCGCCCCGGGACCGCCCTCGTGCTGCAGACCTACGGCCTCGTGCCGACCCTCACCGCCGAGGAGAACCTCTCCATCGCCCTGCGGGGCCGCGACGTCGAGCCTCGCGAGGCCGTGCAGCGCGCCACCATCGCCCTCGAGCGCCTCGGTGTCGGAGACCTGACCGACCGACTCATCGCCGAGCTGTCCGGCGGGCAGCGGCAGCGGGTCGCGGTCGCCCGTGCCCTCGCGGTCGAGGCCGACGTGCTGCTGGCGGACGAGCCGACGAGCGAGCTCGACGAGACCAACCGCGACCTCGTCGTCGCCGAGCTGCGCGCCGAGGCCGATCGCGGCGCCGTGGTCGTGGTCGCCACCCACGACGCGGAGGTCGCCGCCCAGTGCGACGACGAGGTGCACCTGGTCGACGGTCGCGTCGCGGACCCGGCCACGGTGGGGTCCCGGCCGCAGGAGCCGGCCGAGCCAGGGCACGAGCACGACCTCTACAAGCGACCGGGATCGTGAGCGCCACCGCACTCCAGCGCACGGGCGTCGCGGTCCGGTGCGTCAACGTCGTGCAGATCTACACCACCGCCGGCGGCCACGACGTGGTCGCGCTCCGGGGGGTCAACCTCGACATCCGACCGGGGGAGCAGGTGGCGCTGCTGGGACCCTCCGGCTCCGGCAAGTCCACGCTGCTCAGCCTGTTCGGCGGGGTGCTGCGCCCGTCGGCCGGCAAGGTGCTGATCGACGGGCAGGACATCTCCCGGATCCGCGAGGCCGACCTCGGCCGGCTGCGCTCGGGCACGGTCGCCTCGCTGCTGCAGGGCGCGAGCCGCAACCTGCTGCCCTACGCCGGCGCGCTGGAGAACGTCGAGTTCGCCCGCAGGGCGGTGCCTGCCGGCGTGCGTCGCCGGCTGCTGCCGGCCGCGGAGCTGCTCGACCGGCTCGGCATGAGCGGCCTCGCTCACCGGTCGATCGCCGGCATGTCCGGGGGCGAGCGGCAGCGGGTCGCGTTCGCGGCCGCGATCTCGTCCGGCGCCGGTCTGCTGCTCGCCGACGAGCCGACGTCCCAGCTCGCACACGACGACCGGGACGCGATCCTCGACCTGATGCACCTCGTGAACCGCGAGTTCGGTACGACGGTCGTGCTGGTCACCCACGACCCCGAGGTCGCCGCCGGGATGCCGCGCAGCATCACCATCCGCAACGGCCGGATCGGCTCGGAGGGCCGGCACGGCTTCGAGTTCGGAGTCGTCGACGAGGACGGCGCGGTGCACATCCCCGACGAGCTCGCGACCCGGTTCCCCGCCGGCATGCTCGTCCAGTTCGAGCAGACCCCGGACGGCGTGCTGCTCCGACCGGTCGACGAGCCCGGGGAGAGCCGGTGAGGATCCTGCTCGCGGGGCTGTGGGACCGCCGCGGCATCAACGCCGCTGCCCTGCTGGTGATCTGGGTGGCGGTGACGGCCGCGGTGCTCGGCCCGATGTACGGACGGGCGTCGGCCGAGCACCTCGTCGACACCCGGCTCGAGGCCCGCGCGCCGTACACCACGGGCCTCTCCTTCTCCGTGGAGGCGCTGGACCGGCTTCCGGACGGCCCCGACGCCTTCAGCGCACCGGATCCGCAGTCGCTGGTCGACGAGGCGTCGGCCACCGTCGCGGAGCAGGACCCGGGCCGCACCTGGCCCGAGGAGACCGGCTGGCTGCTGGACCGCGGCGGCTCGTTGCAGTACGGCGCGGCGACGTTCCAGGTGCCGCTCTACTGGCGCGACGGCATGTGCGCGCTCGCCGACGTCCAGGGCCGCTGCCCGACCGCCGCCGGTGAGGTGCTGGTGCAGGAGGTCATGGCCGACACGCTCGGCGTGGGCCCGGGCGACACCCTCGAGCTGGCGTACGTCGACCGGTTCCTCGAGGAGGTCGCCGACGGGAGCACGGTCGAGAGCGAACGCGGACGGCAACGAACCTTCGACGTCGTGGGCACCTACGACGTCGCCGACCCGGACTCCCCGGCCTGGTTCGACGTGTCGCGGTTCACCGGGATCGAGAACCTCATCCCGCCGCCGGCCAAGGGCGAGTCCGCACCGCCCGCCGCGCCGGCGCTGCTGGTCGCCCCGGCGTCGATGGACTCCCAGACCTTCCGGGGCGGTGTGGACCGACCCGTCGACCCGGGAGCCGTGGACCTCGCGACGATGGATCGCGTCGAGGCCGCGGCGCTGCGCTACCAGGACCGGCTGATCGAGCGCAGCTCCGGCGGCGAGGTCGAGCAGCTCGAGCTGTCCACCCTGTTCGACGAGATCCGCGCCGAGCGCAGCCTGCTGCAGCGGGTGATGGTGGCCGCCCTTGCCCCGCTGGTGGCGCTGTCGCTGCTGCTCCTCTACGCGCTGGCCGCGGCCGGCTCGGCGCTGCGCCGGCCGCACGTCGCCCTGGCCAAGCTGCGCGGCCACTCCGGGCGCCAGGTCTTCGGGTTCGCGGTCGGCGAGCCGTTCCTGGTGGTCGGACTCGCGGTGCCGCTCGCGCTGGGCTCGGCCGTGCTGCTCGCGCACGTGATCGCCCGCGTGTGGCTCGCGCCCGGGATCCCGGTCGTCGTGGACGGCATCGCGTGGACGGCCCTGGCCGCGGTCGCCGCCTCGGCGCTGGTGGCGTCGGCACTGGCCGCCCTCGACGTGATCCGCGAGCCGCTGTCCCGCGCGCTCGCGTCGGCCCTGTCGACCCGGGGCACGTCGCGTGCCGCGCTGGTGCTGCGCAGCGCCGTCGTCGCGGTCGCGGTGGCCGCCGTGGCCCAGCTGCTCACCTCGGCCGACCAGTCCAGCCAGCTCCTCGCGCTCCTTGCGCCGCTGCTGATCGCGCTCGCCGTGGCGGTCGGGGGAGCCTGGCTGCTCAAGGCCGCCAGCGCACGCTGGCTGCAGCGCACGACGTTCGCGCGGGGCACTCCGGCGTACCTCGCCTCCCGGCGGCTCGCGCGCCGCTCCGACCTGGCGAACCTGATGATCCCGCTGCTGCTCGCGGTCAGCGTGATCACGTTCGCGGTGTCCGCCTCGGCCGTCTCCGACGACTGGCGGGTGAGCCGAGCGCGGGCGGAGGTCGGCGCCGCACGCACCTTCGTGTCGGAGGTCTCGGTCGGCCGGATGCTGGACGTGTCCCGTGAGGTCGACCCCGACGGGCGCTACCTCGCGGCCGCGGCCGTCGAGAACGCCGGCGACGACATGAACCGGCGGCTGCTCGTCGACAGCACCCGCCTGTCGACCGTGGTCGCCTGGGACCCGGCCTGGTCCGACGAGTCCGTCAGCACCCTGCAGAGCGAGCTGCGCCCGCCGGCGGACCGGATGACGTTCCGCGGCGACGAGCTGTCCGTGACCACGAGAGACGTGTCGCTGGAGTCCTCCTCGGGCGAGACCGCGGTGCTCTGGGTGCAGTACGTCGACGAGGACGGTGAGCAGCGCAACGCCGAGCTCGGCGTGCTTCGCGAGGGGCCCGGCCCGCGGACCCTGACCGGCGCGGTCCGCGACTGTGACAGCCCCTGCACGGTCGAGCAGCTCTTCATCACCGGCGAGGGCCAGTCGGTGCTCGACGTGAACGGCCGGCTGACCGTGTCCGGCGTCGCCGTCGACGGCGAGCCGGTCGACTGGCGCCTGGGGGAGCCGGACGCGTGGCGGGCCGCGCGGCCGTTCCCCGTCTCGTTGGTCGACCCGCCGGTCGAGCTCACGCCGCGCGGGGACGGGCTGCGGCTGGACCTCTACCTCGGACAGCTCCCGCCCGGCGTCGACGACGAGCCGACCATGGTCGCGGGCATCGCCCGGATCACCCCCGCGGACGTGCCCGACGTGGTGCCGGTCGTCGTCGCCGAGGGCACGGCGGCCGAGCCCGCCCGGCAGGCCGGTGCGGGCACCGCCCTCGACTACGACCGATCCACCGTCCGGGCGGCCGGTCTCAACGGCGCCCTGGTGCCCGGTCGCGTGGTGGCCGAGGTGCACGCCCTGCCCGCGCTGGGCGACGAGGGCGCGATGGCCGACCTGGAGACCTCGCTCGTGGAGTTCGAGCCGCCCTTCGGCACCGCCGTGCTCCCGCAGCTGTGGGTCGCCGAGGGTACGCCGCAGAGGGTGCTCGACGAGGTCGAGGCGGCCGGCGTGCCGCTCACCCAGATCGGCGACCTCGACCGGACCCTGGACGGCCTGCGCGGCGACGCGTTCAGTCTCGGGCTGCGGCTGTTCCTCGTCGTGGGCCTGGCCACCCTGCTGCTCGCGGTGTTCGGGGTGTTCGCCTCCGCGGTCCTGCAGTCGCGCTGGCGGTCCTACGAGGTCGCGTCGCTGCGGGTCGTCGGCATCTCGCCGCGCACCCTGCTCCGCGCGTCGGTGCTGGAGTACGTCGTGATGCTCGGCCTCGCGGTGCTGCTCGGACTCGGCTCGGCGTACCTCGCGCTGCGGCTCGTGCTGCCCGCCCTCAGCCTGGGCACCGCCGCCGAGCACGAGCCGGCGCCGCTGTACGACACGCACCTGCCGGTGCTGATCGGGGTCGGCGGCGCGCTCTTCGCGGTCGCGACTCTCATCGCGCTGCTGGTCTCGCGCCGGATCGTCCGGCTCGGCCGGCCCGCGACGCTGAGGTGGGCCGAGCAGGGCTGACGGCGGACGCTAAGGTTAGGCTGCCCTAATTTCGTCGTCCGTCCGGAGAACCACCCGTGCCCCAGTCCGTCACGCCTCGGCTCGGGCTGCTGGTGCTGACCGCGGCGCTGGTCGTGGTCACGCTCGCCAGCCTCGCCTGGGGCGCCCGCGAGATCGCGCCGGGCGTGGTCTGGCGGGCGGTGATCGACCCGGTCGCCGGCGTCAACGACCACGCGGTCGTCCGCGACCTGCGGCTGCCGCGCACCGTGGTCGGGCTGCTCGCGGGCGCCGCGCTCGGTGTCGCGGGGGCACTCCTGCAGGGCATCACTCGCAACCCGATCGCGGATCCCGGACTCCTCGGCGTCAACGCCGGCGCCTCCCTGGCCGTGCTCGCCGCCATCTCGCTGCTCGGCATCGGCTCGGCCGCAGGCTTCGTGTGGTTCGCCTTCCTCGGCGCCGCGCTGGCCGCGGTGGTCGTGTACGCGGTTGCGTCCCTCGGCTGGGGCGGTGCGACCCCGGTGAAGCTCGCCCTTGTCGGCGCGGCTTTCACCGCTGTCGCCACCTCGGCGATCACGCTCGTGCTGCTGACCGACGAGAGCGTGCTGGCCCAGTACCGCTTCTGGTCGGTGGGGTCGCTGGTCAACCGGCCCTGGTCGACCGTCGGCGTCGTGCTCCCGTTCGTGGTGCTGGGCCTGGTGCTCGCCGTACCCACCGGCCGCTTCCTCAACGCCACGGCCCTCGGCGACGACCTCGCCCGCGGGCTCGGCCAGAACCTGTTCGCCGGTCGGCTCATGGTGGCGACCTCGGTGGTGCTGCTCTGCGGCAGCGCGACCTCGCTGGTCGGACCCGTCGCCTTCGTCGGGCTGATGGTGCCGCACGTCGCGCGGATGCTGGTCGGACCCGACTACCGGTGGGTGCTGCCGTTCTCGGCCCTGCTCGGACCCGTGGTCCTCCTCGTCGCCGACGTCGCCGGCCGGATGGTCGCCCGGCCCGCGGAGATCGAGGCGGGCCTGGTGGTCGCGGTGATCGGGGCGCCGGTGCTGATCGCGTTGGTACGACGGTCGCCGGAGGTCAGCTCGTGACGGTCGACGTGCTCACGGCGGTCGCCGTGCGCCGACGCAGACGCGGCGTCCTGGTGAGCACCGGCCTGGGCCTCGTCACCCTGGTGGTGGTGGCCCTGAACCTGTCGGTCGGTGACCTCCCGGTCCCGCTGTCGCAGGTGCTCGCCACCCTCGTCGGCCGGGGGGACGAGACCTCGACGCTCGTGCTCGTCGAGTTCCGGCTGCCCCGCCTCGTGCTCGGCGCGCTGGTCGGCGTCGGCGCTGGGCCTCGCCGGCGGGCTGTTCCAGAGCGTGCTGCGCAACCCGCTGGCCAGCCCGGACGTCATCGGCGTCACGCAGGGCGCGAGCGTCGGTGCCGTCACGGGGCTGCTCGTCCTCGGCCTGTCGGGGCCCTGGGTGGCCGCGGCCGCCCTGGTCGGGGCCGCCGCGGTGACGACGGTCAACCTGGCGCTGGCCTGGCGCGGGGGCGTGACCGGCCACCGGTTCGTGCTCTGCGGCATCGGCCTGGCGTTCGTGGCGACCAGCGCGCTCGGCTACCTGCTGACCCGCAGCGACGTGCGCGACGCGCAGGCGGCGCTGGTGTGGCTCAGCGGCTCTGTGTCGTCGGCGACGTGGGAGGGCAACCTCCGGCTCGCCGTCGCGCTGGTGGTCCTCGTCCCCGCAGCGCTCGCCCTCGCGCCCCGGCTGCGGATGCTGGCGCTCGGCGACGAGACCGCCACCGCGCTCGGCGTACCCGCGAGCCGGGTGCGGGTGCTCGCACTGGTGACCGGCACCGCTCTGGCCGCCGTCGCGACCGCAGCCGCCGGACCCGTCGCCTTCGTGGCCCTCGCCTCGGCACCGATCGCCCGCCGGCTCGTGGGCGACGGGCGGGTCGCGCTGGGATCCACGGCGATGGTCGGCGTCACCGTGGTGACCGCCTCCGACTTCGTCGCCCAGCACCTGCTCCCCGGCCTCGAGGCCCCCGTCGGGATCGTGACGGGACTGGTCGGCGGCGGCTACCTGATCTGGCTCCTGGCCGCCACGACTCCCGGAGGCTCTCGATGAACACGCCCGGACCCCCACCACTCGTGGCCGAGGCCCTTTCGCTCGGCTACGACCGCAGGCAGGTCGTGCACGGGGTCGACCTCCGGGTGCCGACCGGTCGTGTGACCGTCGTCGTCGGCGCGAACGGCTGCGGCAAGTCCACGCTCCTGCGCGGCCTCGGCCGGCTGCTGCGGCCCACCTCGGGACGGGTCACCCTCGGCGGCGAGGACGTCGCCTCGCTCGGTGCGCGCCGGCTCGCGTCGGTGCTCGGGCTCCTGCCGCAGCAGCCGATCGCGCCCGAGGGCATCACCGTCGGCGACCTCGTCGGGCGGGGCCGGTACCCGCACCAGGGCCCGTTCCGTCGCTGGACCGCCGACGACACGACCGTCGTCGCGCAGGCACTGGCCGCGACCGGAACTCAAGAGCTCGCGGACCGCCGCATGGAAGAGCTGTCGGGCGGACAGCGTCAGCGGGTCTGGATCGCGATGGCGCTGGCCCAGCAGCCGGAGGTGCTCCTGCTCGACGAGCCGACGACCTACCTCGACGTCGCCCATCAGGTCGAGGTGCTCGACCTGCTCGCCGGGCTCAACCGCGAGCGGGGCACCACCGTCGTGATGGTGCTGCACGACCTGAACCTGGCCGCGCGCTACGGCGACCACCTGGTCGTGATGGCGGAGGGCCGGGTGCTGTGCGAGGGCGCACCCGAACGACGTGCTGACCGTGGAGACGGTGCGCAAGGCCTTCGGCCTGGAGTCCGTGGTGGTGCCCGACCCGGTCACCGGTGGGCCGCTGGTCGTACCCGCTCTGAACTTAGGTTAGCCTTACCTAAGTCGTACGGCGTCCGGATGCGCCGTACCCGAGCAGACGAGGTAGGCAGATGAGGCAAGCGCTCCACCGATCGTTCCGCGCGTCGGCCGCCGTGGTCGCCACCACGGCGATGCTGGCCCTGGCGGCCTGCGGCGGAGAGACCGACCCCGGGCGGCGCCGGCAGCGCGGGCGCGGACACGGCCTTCGAGGAGGTCACGATCGAGCACGCCTTCGGCGACACCACGATCTCCGAGCAGCCCGAGCGGGTCGCGGCGTGGGGCTGGGGCTCCGCGGACGCGGCGATCGCGCTCGGCGTCGTACCGGTGGCGGTGCCCGCCCAGACCTACGGCGGCGACGAGAACGGGATGCTGCCCTGGAACAAGGAGGCCATCGAGAAGGCCGGCGCGGAGATGCCGACCGTGCTCACGGAGGCGGAGGAGCCGCCGTACGAGGAGATCATCGCCGCCGATCCCGACGTGATCCTGGCGACCTACTCCGGCATCACGCAGGAGCAGTACGACAAGCTCTCCAAGATCGCGCCCACGGTGGCGTACCCGGACGAGGCCTGGGCCACCCCGTGGCGCGACGTCATCACCACCACCGGCGAGGCGCTGGGCAGGACCGACGAGGCGGAGCAGGTGCTCGCCGACATCGACGCCGAGGTGGCGGCGGCGGCCGAGGCGCACCCGGAGTTCGAGGGCAAGTCGATCGCCGCGGTGGCCGATTTCGGCTCGTTCTACGTCTACCGCTCGGCCGACCCGAGGGTGCAGTTCCTCGAGGACCTCGGCTTCGAGCTCGCGCCGAGCGTGGACGAGCTCGACACCGAGGAGTCGACGTTCTTCTACACGCTCAGCTACGAGAAGGTGGACCAGCTCACCTCGGACGTCCTGCTCTCCTACGCGGACAGCGAGAAGACGCAGGCCGCGTTCCGCAGCTCCGCGTCGACGAAGACGATGCAGCAGTACGACACCGGCACGATCGCCGAGGCGACCGGGGAGGAGCTCGTCGCGTCGGTGTCGCCGCCGACCGCGCTGTCGCTGACCTGGGGGCTCGACGACTACGTCGAGCTGTTGTCGGAGGCCGTGACGTCGAAGTCCTGACCCGGGTCCTGACCGTCGGGGTGCCCTAGGGTGTGGCGCCATGGCGAGGAAGCTGCCGTTCGACCCGATCGACGAGGCCGCCCGGCAGTGGGGACGCCGCTGGGAGGCAGTGCCGCACATGCACGCGGTCACCTCCCTGATGCGGGTCCACCAGCTGGTGCTCGGCCAGCTCGACGAGATCCTCCGGCCGCACGGGCTCACGTTCGCGCGCTACGAGGCGCTGGTGCTGCTGGTCTTCTCCCGGGAGGGTGCGCTGCCGCTCGGCAAGATGGGTGAGCGGCTGCAGGTGCACGCCACGTCGGTGACCTCGCTCGTCGACCGGCTCGAGTCCGCCGGCCTCGTCGTACGCCGGCGGCACCCGGAGGACGGCCGCGCCGTGCTCGCCGAGATCACCCCGGCGGGCCGCGCGGCCGTCGAGCGGGCCACCTCGGACCTGGTCGACGCGCGGTTCGCGCTGACCTCGCTGTCGGAGGACCAGCTCGGGGAGCTGTCCGCCCTGCTCCGCCCGGTGCGCCAGGACGCCGGCGACTTCTGACACGGCCTCGTCCGTTCGACAGGATTAGTTGGACGTCCTACTATTTTGGTATGGCGGATGACATGGTCTCGACGGGCTCGACCACCGAACTGACGGGCTCGACCACCGGAGCGACGGGCTCGACCACCGCAGCGACGGGCTCGACCTCGACCGACAACGCGCGCAGCCGCTGGGAGCAGCGCTACCAGAAGTCGCTCGCCCAGGGGCGGGTGCGGGACATCGACTTCACCACGCTGTCGGGCATGGAGGTCGAGCCGGCCTACGGCACCGACGAGAGCGAGTGGCCGGGGGAGTTCCCGTTCACCCGCGGGCTCTACGCGACCGGCTACCGCGGCCGGGCCTGGACGATCCGCCAGTTCGCCGGTTTCGGCAACGCCAAGCAGACCAACGAGCGCTACAAGATGATCCTCGGCCGCGGCGGTGGCGGGCTCAGCGTCGCGTTCGACATGCCCACGCTGATGGGCCGCGACTCCGACGACCCGAAGAGCCTCGGCGAGGTCGGGCACTGCGGCGTCGCCGTCGACTCGACGTACGACATGGACGTGCTGTTCTCCGACATCCCGCTCGGCGACGTGACGACCTCGATGACGATCAGCGGCCCGGCGGTCCCGGTGTTCTGCATGTACCTCGTCGCCGCCGAGCGGCAGGGCGTCGACGTCGGGGTGCTCAACGGCACGCTGCAGACCGACATCTTCAAGGAGTACATCGCGCAGAAGGAGTGGCTGTTCGGGCCCGAGCCGCACCTGCGCCTGATCGGCGACCTGATGGAGTACTGCGCCGAGAAGATCCCCGACTACAAGCCGCTCTCGGTGTCCGGCTACCACATCCGCGAGGCCGGCTCGACCGCCGCGCAGGAGCTCGCTTTCACGCTCGCCGACGGGTTCGGGTACGTCGAGCTCGGCCTCTCGCGCGGGCTCGACGTCGACGTGTTCGCTCCGGGCCTGTCGTTCTTCTTCGACAGCCACGTCGACTTCTTCGAGGAGATCGCGAAGTTCCGTGCCGCCCGCCGGATCTGGGCGACCTGGCTGCGCGACGTCTACGGCGCGAAGTCCGAGAAGGCGCAGTGGCTGCGCTTCCACACCCAGACCGCGGGCGTCTCGCTCACCGCGCAGCAGCCCTACAACAACGTCGTACGCACCGGCATCGAGGCGCTCGCCGCGGTGCTCGGCGGCACCAACTCGCTGCACACCAACGCCCTCGACGAGACCCTCGCGCTGCCCAGCGAGCAGGCCGCCGAGATCGCGCTGCGCACCCAGCAGGTGATCATGGAGGAGACCGGCGTCGTCAACGTCGCCGACCCGCTCGGTGGCTCCTGGTACGTCGAGGAGCTGACCGACAAGCTCGAGGCCGAGGCCTACGCGATCTTCGACCAGATCCTGGCGCAGGGCGGGTCCACCACGTCGTCACGTGACCACGCGACCCTGGCTGTCGCAGGTGCGCGAGGCCACCGGCAAGGCCGACGCCGCCGTCTGGCCGATGACCCGCGGCATCCTGCGCGGCATCGAGGAGGGCTGGTTCATGTCGGAGATCGCCGAGGCCGCCTTCCAGTACCAGACCGCCCTGGAGAAGGGCGAGAAGCGGATCGTCGGCGTCAACTGCCACGAGCAGTCGGTCACCCACGAGCTGGAGATCCTGCGCGTCTCCCACGAGGTCGAGGTGGACCAGGTGCGCGAGCTGTCGAAGCGCCGGGAGGGCCGCGACCAGGCCGTCGTCGACGAGGCGATCGGCCGGATGGTCGAGGCCGCGCGCGGCGACGCCAACATGATCCCGGCGATGCTCGACGCCTGCCGCGCCGAGGCCACCCTCGGCGAGATCTGCGACGCGCTGCGCGCCGAGTGGGGCGAGTACCGCGAGCCGGCCCGCTTCTGATCCGCCTCGGCCCCCTGCCACTGCGAGGGGGCTCGTGACGAGGGACGTGGTGGCGCTCGGCAGAATGGGCGCATGACCCAGCAGCCGTTCTCGCGCCCCGGTGCCGTCGACCTGTCCGCCCTCAAGCGACCCGCAGGAGGCGCGCCCGGCGGTGCGCCCGGTGGTGCGCCCCGCGGCGGTGCCGCCCCGGCCGGCGGCGGCGTGGCCGGCAGCTACACCGTGGAGGTCACCGAGGCGACGTTCCAGACGGTGCTCGAGTCGTCGATGAACGCACTGGTCCTGCTGGTCTTCTACTCGCCGAGCCAGATGCCGGCGAGCGTGCAGCTGGCCGACGACCTGTCGACGCTCGCCGACGAGTTCGAGGGCAAGTACCTCCTCGGGCGGGTCGACGTCGACACCGCCCCGCAGATCGCGCAGGCCGTGCAGATCCCGTCGGTGCCGTTCGTCGTCGCGGTCGTGCAGGGCCGGCCGATGCCGCTGCTGCAGGACGTCGCCCCGATCGAGGACCTGCGCGCCGCGCTCACCCAGGTCATGGAGCAGCTCGCCACCCAGGGCGTCACCGGCCGGCACCAGCCGCTCGTCAACGGTGCCGCCGCGGCGGGCGACCCCGACGAGGAGCAGGTCGACCCGCGCTACGCACCGGCGCAGGACGCGCTGGCCGCCGGTGACATCGACCGCGCCGTCGCGGAGTACCAGAAGCTCGTCGACGCCAACCCCGCCGACGCGGAGGCCGCGGGCGGGCTCGCGATGGCGAAGGTGCTCCAGCGCACCCAGAGCGCCGACCTGCAGGCCGCCCGGCAGGCCGCGGCCGACCGGCCGGACGACGTGGACGCCCAGACGCTCGTGGCCGACCTCGACATGGCCGGGGGCCACGTGGAGGACGCGTTCGTCCGGCTCGTGGACCTGGTCCGACGTACGACGGGGGAGGAGCGGGACAAGGCGCGAACCCACCTTCTCGGTCTGTTCGCCGCCGTCGGCAACGACGACCCGCGCGTGCTGAAGGGTCGGCAGGCGCTCGCCTCCGCGCTGTTCTAGGACCCGACCCGGGTGGTCGCGCTGCACCCCGGTGGTCGAGCTGCACCCCGGTAGTCGAGCTGCACCCCGGTGGTCGAGCCCGTCGAGACCAGGCCACCACCCGCCGAACCGCACTGCCGGTGGTCGAGCTCGTCGAGACCAGGCCACCACCCGCCGAACCGCACTGCCGGTGGTCGAGCTCGTCGAGACCAGGCCACCACCCGCCGAACCGCGCTGCCGGTGGTCGAGCTCGTCGAGACAGGCCCACTCGGAATCGGCAGATCTCCTTGTCCACAAGGGATTCCGCGACACAGAAACTGTCGGTGGTCGCCCTTAGGTTCAGGGGTATGGAACCGGTGGCGGACGACCTCGAGCGGCAGGCAGTCGCCGACGCCATCGTCGAGTCCACCGCTGCGCTGCTGGAGGTCGAGGCACGCCAGTTCGTGCTCGCCGCGCAGTGGGCGGACCTGCACCCCACGTCGTCGGGAACGGTGCTGCCGGGCACCGAACGATTCAAGCGGTACGGCGGGGAGGGCACCCCGTTCGCGGGTGAGTTCGCGGCCGCCGAGCTCGGTGTCCTGCTCGGCCGATCGCACGTCGCGGCAGCCGACCCTGATGGCCGACGCGCTCGATGTCCGGCACCGGCTGCCCGAAGCTGTGGGCCGAGCTCATGGCCGGCCGGGTGCGGGTCTGGCAGGCGCGGCACGTCGCCTCCCGGACCCGCGCCACCGGACTCACCCTGGCCCAGGCTCGCGAGGTCGACGACACGACGACGCCGTACATCTGCGTCGCTGCCCGTGGGGACGGTTCCTGGAGCTGTTGGAGGCGCGGATCATCGCCGCCGACCCGGATGCCGCCGAGCAACGTCGGTTGGCGGCGGAGCTGGAGCGGTTCGTGGTCACCGGGCAGTCCAACGAGCACGGCCTGAAGACGCTGGTCGCGAAGGCCACCGCCGGTGAGGTGATCTACCTGGTCGCGATGGTGGACCGGATCGCCGAGATCCTGCTCCAGCAGGGCGACACCGACCCGGTCGGTGTCCGCCGGTCCAAGGCACTCGGGATCCTCGCGCATCCGGCGCGTGCGCTGGCTCTGCTGCAGTCGGCCGGCTCGGCGGGTGGTGACCAGGTCTCGACGGGCTCGACCACCGATGGGGCCGCGTCGACCACCGGTGGTGACGTACCGCTGCCGGCGGCGACGCTGTACGTGCACGTGTCTCGGGAGTCGATGCAGACCGGTGAGGGTGTGGCGCGGATGGAGGGCGTCGGACCGATCACGATCGGCCAGGCCAGTCCGAGTTCCTGCGGCACTCCCACGTGACCATCAAGCCGGTGATCGACCTCGATGAGGACCGGCCGGTGGACTGCTACGAGGTCCCGGACCGGCTCCGCGAACAGATGCACCTCCGCTCCCCGGCGTCGGCGTTCCCGTATTCGTCGGCCACCGGACGCCGGATGGACCTCGACCACACGATGCCGTTCCGGGTCTCGACCGGCTCAACCGACGCCACAGGGCCACCCGGCCAGACCCGGATCGGGAACCTCGGCAAGCTCACCAGGTTCGAACACCGGATCAAGACGCACGGCAAGCGGTTGGCGACACCGACAACCCGAGCCCGGCGTCCACCACTGGCGGACACCCACGGGCTACCAGTTCACGGTCGATCACACCGGCACGCACCGGGTTTCGACGGGCTCAACCACCGAAGACGGCTCGGCCACCATGGCTTGCTCGGCGTACGAACGCGCCTTCGCCGCCGTGCTCGCCGCAAACTAGGCGAACTGGCGCTTCGAGAGCACGGCGGAGGGGCCGGCCGGTCTCACCGGTGAACCTTGGGTGGGCGAGGGCAGTTGGGCGTCGGTGGCCTGGTCTCGACGGGCTCGACCACCGGGGCGGCTCGACCACCGAGGAGGCGGGCTCGACCACCCGGGACGAGGTTGCCGTGTCGGTCCCGCCGGCGCACCTTGGGTGGGCGCGAGCAGTTGCGCTTCGGTCGCCTGGTCTCGACGGGCTCGACCACCGAAGGAGCGGGGCTCGACCACCGAGGACGGCTCGACCACCGAGGACGGCTCGACCACCGAGGACGGGCTCGACTGCCGACGCGGGCTCAGGTGCCGAGCCGCTCATCGAGGAGCTTCACGATCGGCCAGACGCCCTCGGACACGTTCGAGATGACGGTGTAGGTGATCGACGAAGACGGCTGGTGCTGGCTGGCGAACGACACCCCGGCATCGGTTCCCTCGAGCCAGACCGCGTCGCTGGTCGCGTCGAGATGGAACCCGAGTCCGTAGCGCTTGGACTCCTCCGGCCAGTCACTGTGCGGATGCACCATCAAGGCGACCCGTTCGGGCGAGACGATCCGGCCGGCGAAGAACGCGCTCCAGAAGGCGCTGAAGTCGGCGGCCGTCGTGTAGAGGCCGCCGTCGCCGGTGCCGAGTACCGGGAGGTGAAGGACGTTGGTTCTCAGTCCGTCGGCGGACAGGTAGCCGCGAGCGGCGCGTCCGGGAAGCTCGTCGGATCGGAGGAACGCGGTGTCGACCATGCCCGCGGGCTCACAGACCAGCGTGCGGACCAGCTGCGGGAAGTCGAGGCCACTCGCCCGCTCGGCCAGCAGCGCGAGCAGCACGTAGCCGCCGTTGTTGTAGGCGAACCGCTCGCCGGCGGGGGACACGGTCTCGTGCCCGTCCAGCACGCGCAGGTACTGCTCGGTGGTCGCGAGCTCGTGCACCGGCACCGGCATCACGTAGGCGTTCCTGTCGTCGATGTCGTCCTCGTCGAGGTAGTCGCCGATCCCGGACCGATGGCCCAGCAAGTGCTCGATCGTCACGTCGTCGGCGACCAGGGGCAGGTCCGCACCCAGCAGCGAGCGGGCCGTCGTGTCGAGCTCGAGCGTCCCGCGCTCCACCAGCGCCATGATCACAAGGGCTGTGAGCCCCTTCGTGCCACTCGCGGTCGCGAAGAGGGTCTCGGCCGTGTTGGGGATCCCGTGGGCCCGGTCGGCGAAGCCATAGGCCCGCGAGAGCTCGTGAACACCAGCGCGATCGAGGCGGACCACGCCGGAGAATCCGGCTCGCACCGCCGCCTCGTCGAGCGCTTCCCGCAGTGACTGCATCGCGCCGAGCCTAGCTGCGCTCCATCCGGAACATCCTTGCCGTTCCCCGAGTCGGTTGTTTGACTGGCGGCGACGAGGAGATGGCGCGATGGGTGAGCTGCACGTCAACATGAACATCACGCTCGACGGGGTGATCCAGGCCAACGGTGGCCCCAGCGAGCAGGACGCCGGCTTCGAGTACGCCGGGTGGGAGCGGCCGTACGGGGACCCGGAGTCCGGTGCACAGGTCGAGGCGGACGTGCAGGCGTCCGACGCGCTGCTGCTGGGTCGCACGACGTACGACATCTTCCGCTGCTACTGGCCGGGCAAGACCGACGCGATCGGGCTGGCCTTCGACCGGGTCCCGAAGTACGTCGCGTCCCGGGGTACGCCGGAGTGCCCGGTGGTGATCGGGCAGGGCAAGCGGCTCTTTCCCGAGGGCGTGACCGCCACCCGGTTCGAGCAGGCCGAGCCGCCGAGGTCGTTTCCGGCCGGGGTGACGCTACTGCGCTACCGCCGCCTGGAGGGTCCCCCGGAGACGGTCTAGCCTCAGGTCCGGCCGGACTCGGTGTACGTCGTTCCGCCGGGACCGCGCAGCGCCGACAGCGCCGCCTCGACCCGGCGAGCGGTGAAGTCCGCCGCTCGCTCGCGCACCTGGTCGGGCGTGCAGAACTCCGCGTCGCGGATCTCCCGCACCTCCTTGACCATCCCGTCCAGGATCGCGGGGTCGTGGGAGCCGCCGTCGAAGACGAGGCAGAGCGCGTCGTCCCAGCCACCCCACGGCGGCAGCCAGTCGGTCAGCAACAGCTCGCCCGCGGCGATGGTGAGCCCGAGCTCCTCCTCCACCTCCCGCGCGACCGCCAGCCGTGGTGACTCGCCGACCTCGACCACGCCGCCGGGGAGGTCCCAGTCCTGCTTGTAGGTCAGCCGGCACATCAGCACCCGGCCGTCCGCGTCGTGGACCAGCATCTGGGCGATCGCGCGCTTGCGGGGCAGGAACGAGTTGAGCAGCGACCGGAACCCGACCGGGTCGGTCACCGGCGGGTCCGATCGGAGCCGGGCGTACAGGACGGTGTCGTGCCGCTCACCGAGCAGGTCCTCCCGGCCCCGCATCACGCCCTCGCGGAGCAGCCCGGCCCGGGTGGCCAGCCGCTTGGACCGCTCGTTGGCGGTGTTCACGTAGGCCTCAACGCGGGTCAGCCCGAGCTGGTCGAAGGCGTAGTCGATGAGCATCCGTACGGCGCGGACGCCGTAGCCCTGGCCCCGGTGCCCGGCGTACAGCGTCCAGGAGAGCTCGCCGATGCCGTCCTCCTTGGTGCGCACCTCGACGTTGCCGCCGATGTCCCCGTCGACCTCGACCAGGAAGTTCACCGTCGACCGGTTGTCGGCGTAGCCCTGCCGCCATCGTTCGATCGCGGCGACCTGCTCCTCGCGACTGGGTGTCACCTCGGGGAAGCCGAACCAGTGCCGGATCTCCTCGTCGTGACCGGCGAGCGCCGCCTCCGCGTCCTCGAGCCGCCACGGGCGGAGCACCACGACCCCGTCGGTCAGCGTCGGTTGGTCGCCGGGGTGCTGCGCCTCGCGCGCGCTCACGCGTCGGGCGTCAGGAACAGCGCACCGAGCGGTGGCAGGGACACGGTCGTGGACGCGGGCAGGCCGTGCCAGGGCTCGTCCGCCGCGGTCACCGAGCCCATGTTGCCCACCCCGGAGCCTGCGTAGGCGTCGGCATCGGTGTTGAGCGCCTCCGTCCAATTGCCGGCCGAGGGCAGGCCCAGCTTGTAGTCGTGGTGCGGAACCGCGGAGAAGTTCGCCACGCACACGAGCTTCTCGCCGTCCTTGCCGGTGCGGATGAAGCTGAACACGTTGCTGCTCGAGTCGTTGGCGTCGATCCACTGGAAGCCGGAGCCCTCGTTGTCGAGCGTGTAGAGGGCAGGGGTACGTCGGTACAGCGCGTTGAGGTCGCGCACCAGCGCCTGCACGCCCCGATGGTCGGCGTTCTCGAGCAGCCACCAGTCGAGCTCGCGGCTCTCGGCCCACTCGGACTCCTGGCCGAACTCCGAGCCCATGAACAGCAGCTGCTTGCCGGGGTGCGCCCACATGTAGGCGAGGAAGCAGCGCAGGTTGGCCAGCTGGCGCCACCGGTCGCCCGGCATCTTGCGCAGCAGCGATCCCTTGCCGTGCACGACCTCGTCATGGCTGATCGGCAGCACGTAGTTCTCGGAGTAGGCGTAGACGAGCGAGAAGGTCATCTGGCCGTGGTGGTACTGCCGGTGGATCGGGTCGTTCTGCACGTAGCCGAGGCTGTCGTGCATCCAGCCCATGTTCCACTTGAACCCGAAGCCGAGACCACCGAGATGCGTCGGCCGGGTGACCCCCGGCCAGGACGTGGACTCCTCGGCGATCGTGATCGCGCCGGGCACCCGCTTGTAGGCGGTCGCGTTCATCTCCTGCAGGAACTCCACGGCCTCGAGGTTCTCGCGACCGCCGTAGACGTTGGGCGACCACTGGCCGTCCTCGCGCGAGTAGTCGAGGTAGAGCATCGACGCCACCGCGTCGACCCGCAGGCCGTCGATGTGGAACTCCTCGAGCCAGTACACCGCGTTGGCGACCAGGAAGTTGCGGACCTCCTTGCGCCCGAAGTTGAAGACGTAGGTGCCCCAGTCGGGGTGCTCCCCGCGCGACGGGTTCGGGTCCTCGTAGAGCGGGGTGCCGTCGAAGCGGGCGAGCGCGAACTCGTCCTTGGGGAAGTGCGCGGGCACCCAGTCGACGATCACCCCGATGCCGGCCTGGTGCAGCCGGTCGACGAGGTAGCGGAACCCGTCGGGGTCGCCGAAGCGCGAGGTCGGTGCGAAGTACGACGTCACCTGGTAGCCCCACGAGCCGCCGAACGGGTGCTCCATCACCGGCAGGAACTCCACGTGCGTGAAGCCCATGTCGGTGAGGTACTCGACCAGGCTGTCCGCGAGCTCGCCGTAGCTGTAGGTCTCGCCGCCGGAGTGCTTCTTCCACGAGCCGAGGTGCAGCTCGTAGACCGACATCGGCTTCTCGTGCGCGCCGCCCTCCTTGCGCGCGGTCATCCAGGCGTCGTCGCTCCAGGTGTAGCCGGAGTCGAAGACCACCGAGGACGTCAGCGGCGGCACCTCGGTGTGGAACGCCATCGGGTCGGCCTTCTCGCGCCACTCGCCGTCGGCGCCGAGCACGAGGAACTTGTAGCGGGTGCCGGAGCCGACGTCGGGGACGAACAGCTCCCACACGCCGGAGACGCCCATCTGCCGCATCGGGTGCTCGCGGCCGTCCCAGCTGTTGAAGTCGCCCTTCACCCGGACGCCGCGCGCGTGCGGTGCCCAGACGGCGAAGGACGTGCCGGTGATCTCGCCGGTGGGGGAGTCGTAGCGGCGGACGTGCGCCCCCAGCACCTCCCAGAGCCGTTCGTGGCGGCCCTCGTTGATCAGGTGCAGGTCCATCTCGCCCAGCGTCGGCAGGTAGCGGTAGGCGTCGTCGCTGGTGATCGGCGATGCCCCGGCGTACGTCACCTCCAGGCGGTAGTCGGGGGGTTCGGGCGCGTCGAGGAGGCCGACCCAGATGCCACCGTGCTCGTGCTCCAGCGCGACGCGCTGGCCACCGTGCACGACCACGACCGACTCGGCGAGCGGCCGCAGCACGCGCACCGTGGTGCCGCCCTCGTGCGGGTGCGCGCCGAGCACGGAGTGCGGGTCGCCGTGGCTGCCGTTGACGACCTGCTGGAGGACGTGGGGGTCGAGCGGGCGGATCGCAGTGCTCACTGGGCTTCCTCCTGTGCCGGGGCGGCGGTCAGCCGCTCGATGGCGCCGAGCGGGATGCCGATCCAGCTGGGTCGGTTGCGCGCTTCGTAGACGGCTTCGTAGACCGCCTTGTCGGCCTGGTAGGCACGCAGCAGCGTGCGTAGGTGGTCGGGCAGCTCGGTCGCGGGGTCGCGCTCCTCGCCGTCCTCGGCCGGGTACGTCGCCTCGACGTACCCCGCGAGGAACTCACCCTGGTTGCGCTCGGCCCACTCGGCCGCGCGGTAGGCGATCTGGCTGTTGTCACTCTCGGCCTGCACGTCGGCCTCGACCGCGTGGGCTGCGTAGTCGAAGGACCGCAGCATCCCGGCCACGTCCCGCCAGGGGCTGTCGGGCAGCACCCGCTCGGAGAGCGGCTTGGCCGGCTCGCCCTCGAAGTCCACGATCTTCCAGCCGCGCACCGTGCGCAGGGTCTGGCCGAGGTGGAAGTCACCGTGCACGCGCTGCACGGGCACGCCCTCGTCGATCGCCTCGACGGCGTCGTAGGTGCTGCGGAGTGCGTCGGCGAAGGGCGCGAGTGCCGGCACGGCCTCGACCGCCGCGTCGAGCCGCTCGCGCATCGCACCGGCCAGCGACTTCAGCTCGTCGGTGCCCCACTCGCCGGTCGGGAACACCTCGCGCAGGGTCCGGTGCACCTCGCCGGTGGCCACCCCGAGCCGGTGCGACTCGGCCGCGAAGTCGCCGCCCACCTCGTCGGCGTGCAGGTCGGCCTCGGCGAACAGGTCGCGCACGCTGGCCAGCGCCAGGTCCCAGCCGTCACTGGCCGTGCGCAGGAACTGCTGGAGCATCGCGAGGTGGAGCGGCTCGCCGCCGGTGCTGCGGTGGCCGGGTGCCTCGACCCAGCCGTAGAGGGCGGCGACGTGCTCGCTGCCGGCCTCGGTCAGCTTGGCGTGGATCTCGATGTCGGGGTTGTGGCCGAAGGTGACCTTGCGGAACACCTTCATCAGGCTGTCCTCGCCGAAGGCCAGCGAGGAGTTGCTCTGCTCCCCGGAGAACAGCGTGGAGTGCGTGGTCAGGTCGAGCTCGTGGCCCGGCAGCCGGTGGAAGGCCAGCTTGCCGTCGTCGTGCTGCTCCTCGAACGCCCGCAGCCACAGGATGGTGACCTCCCGGTCGTGCATCGCGTCGTAGGCGTGGACCGGCCCGAGGTCGGGATCCTCCCACTGGCCGATCTGCGCGTGCTCGAGGCGGCCCTGCGGGTCGGCGTAGTAGGCGATCGGCACCTGGTAGGTCTCGCTGCTCGCCGCTGTCGTAGGCCAGCGTGACGAGCTCGATGCCGACGTACGGCGTGCCGTCCTTCTCGACCGTGCCCAGGCCACCGACCCGGCGTACGTCCGTGACGCGGGCCGCCCGGCCCTTGCCGCCGAACCAGCGGGCGGACTCGATGAACTGCTCGAGGTCGGCCTTCACAGCGAGGTCACCTCCTCGCCGGTCTCGGGCACCTCGGTGGTGAACGGCTCCGGGGAGGTGGGCAGGTTGTGGCGGTCCGTCTCCGGGGTGGGCAGCCGGAACCAGTAGAACCCGTAGGCGCCGAGGGTCAGCAGGTACGGCAGCTCGCCGATCTCCGGGAACCGGACCCCGCCGAGCAGCTCGATCGGGGCGACCCCCTCGTAACGGCGGAGGTCGAGCTCGACCGGCTGCGGGAACCGCGACAGGTTGTGCACGCACAGCACCCGGTCGGTGTCGCCCTCCGGCGAGGTGTGCTCGCGGACGTAGGACAGCACGCTCGGGTTGGAGCCGCCCAGGTCGAGGAAGTCGCCGAGCCCGAAGGCCGGGTGCTTCTTGCGGGCGTGGATCATCCGACGCGTCCAGTGCAGCAGCGAGGAGGCGTTCTCCAGCTCGGTCTCGACGTTGACGCGCTGGTAGCCGAAGACCGGGTCCTGGATCACCGGGAGGTGGAGGCGTCCGGGGGTGGCGACGGAGAAGCCGGCGTTGCGGTCGGCGGTCCACTGCATCGGGGTGCGCACACCGTCGCGGTCACCCAGCCAGATGTTGTCGCCCATGCCGATCTCGTCGCCGTAGTAGAGGACCGGCGAGCCGGGCAGCGACAGCAGCAGAGCGGTGAACAGCTCCATCTGGTTGATGTCGTTGTCGAGCAGGGGGGCGAGCCGGCGGCGGATGCCGATGTTGGCCTTCATGCGGGGGTCCTTGGCGTACTCGCCCCACATGTAGTCGCGGTCCTCGTCGGCGACCATCTCGAGGGTCAGCTCGTCGTGGTTGCGCAGGAAGATGCCCCACTGGCAGCTCGACGGGATGGCCGGCGTCTGCTCCATGATCTCCGAGATCGGGAACCGCGACTCCCGCCGCACACCCATGAAGATGCGCGGCATCACCGGGAAGTGGAATGCCATGTGGCACTCGTCGCCGCCCTTCTCGAAGTCACCGAAGTACTCGACCACGTCGGCCGGCCACTGGTTGGCCTCGCAGAGCAGCACCCGGCCGGGGTAGTGCTCGTCGACGAAGGTCCGCACGTCGCGCAGGAAGTCGTGGGTCTCCTTGAGGTTCTCGCCGTTGGTGCCCGGACGCTCGTAGAGGTAGGGCACCGCGTCGAGGCGGAAGCCGTCGATGCCCATGTCGAGCCAGAACCTCAGGGCCTCGAACATCGCCTCGTGGACCTTGGGGTTGTCGAAGTTGAGGTCGGGCTGGTGGCTGAAGAAGCGGTGCCAGAAGTACTGCTGCCGGACCGGGTCCCAGGTCCAGTTGGAGGGCTCGGTGTCGACGAAGATGATCCGCGCTTCCTGGTAGAGCTCGTCGGTGTCGGACCAGACGTAGAAGTCGCCGTAGGGGCCGTCGGGGTCGGACCGGCTCGCCTGGAACCACGGGTGCTGGTCGGAGGTGTGGTTCATGACGAAGTCGATGATCACCCGGATGCCGCGCTCGTGCGCGGCGTCGAGGAACGTGTGGAAGTCCTCGACGGTGCCGACCTCGGGGAGGATGTCGGTGTAGTCCGCGACGTCGTAGCCGCCGTCACGCAGCGGCGAGGTGAAGAACGGCGGCACCCACAGGCAGTCGACGCCCAGCCACTGCAGGTAGTCGAGCTTCTCGGTGAGACCGACGAAGTCGCCCACCCCGTCGCCGTTGCTGTCGCGGAACGAGCGGACCAGGACCTCGTAGAAGACGGCGGTCTTGAACCACTCCGGACCGTCGTCCGGGAGGCCGTCGGCGGGCTGCGTGGTCGAGCCCGTCGAGACCCCCGCTCTTGCGTCGTCGTCGCTTCGGACATCAGGCGGTGGGCCTCCGGACGGTGAGGATGTGGGCGGGGTCGGCGTACGGGTCGAGGCGGACGTAGTTGCGCTCCCACCAGGTCCAGGTCTCGCCGCTGATCTCGTCGTGCACGGCGAACTGGTCGTGCCAGTCGAGGCCGAGCGCGGGCATGTTGAGGTGGACGGTCGTCTCGCGGATGGCGTGCGGGTCGAGGTTGATCACCACGATCACGTGCTCGTCGGTGCTCGAGCCGGGCGGACGCGCGGACTTGCTGAACACCAGGATCGACTCGTCGTCGCTGCTGTGGATGGTGACGTTGCGGAGCAGCTGGAGCGGCCGGTGCTGCGCGGCGGATCTCGTTGAGCCGGGTGAGGTACGGCGCGAGCGTGCGGCCCTCGCGCCTCGGCGGCCTTCCAGTCGCGGATCCGGATCTGGTACTTCTCGGAGTCGAGGTACTCCTCGCTCCCCGGCTTGACCGCGACGTGCTCGAACAGCTCGTAGCCGGCGTAGACGCCCCAGCTCGGTGAGCCGGTCGCGGCCAGCGCGGCCCGGATCTTGAACGCCGCCGGTCCGCCGTACTGCAGGAACGCGTGCAGGATGTCGGGGGTGTTCACGAAGAAGTTCGGGCGCATCACGTGGCTGGTCTCGTGCGCGAGCTCGGTGAGGTACTCCTCGATCTCCCACTTCGCCGTGCGCCAGGTGAAGTAGGTGTAGGACTGGTGGAAGCCGACGGTCCCGAGCGCCCGCATCATCGGCGGCTTGGTGAACGCCTCGGAGAGGAAGAGCACGTCGGGGTCGGTCTTGCGCACCTCGCCGAGCAGCCACTCCCAGAACTCGACCGGCTTGGTGTGCGGGTTGTCGACGCGGAAGATCCGCACGCCGTGGCTCATCCAGTGCCGGACGACGCGCAGCACCTCGGCGTAGATGCCCGTCGGGGTCGTTGTCGAAGTTGACCGGGTAGATGTCCTGGTACTTCTTCGGCGGGTTCTCGGCGTAGGCGATCGTGCCGTCGGCGCGGGTGGTGAACCACTGCGGGTTGGTCTTGACCCACGGGTGGTCCGGCGCCGCCTGGAGGGCGAGGTCGAGCGCGACCTCGAGCCCGAGCTCGCTCGGCGCGCTTCACGAACGCGTCGAAGTCGTCGATGGTGCCGAGGTCGGGGTGGACGGCGTCGTGACCGCCGTCCTTGGAGCCGATCGCCCACGGGGAGCCGACGTCGTCGGGCCCGGGGGTGAGGGTGTTGTTGGGGCCCTTGCGGTTGACCTCGCCGATCGGGTGGATCGGCGGCAGGTAGATGACGTCGAACCCCATCGCGGCGACCGCGGGCAGGCGGTCGGCGGCGGTGGTGAAGGTGCCCGACACGACCTTGCCGTTGCCGTCGACGTAGGCGCCCTCCGAGCGTGGGAAGAACTCGTACCAGCTGCCGAACAGCGCGCGCTCGCGGTCGGCGAAGAACGGGTGCGGGCCCTCGGTCGTCACCAGGTCGCGCAGCGGGTGCTCGGCGAGGATCTCGTCGACGGCCGGGGACACCGCCGCCGAGAACCGGACCTGCTCCGGCCGGTGACTTGTCGCGCACCGCCTTCACCGCGTCGTTGAGCACCTTGCGGCCGGCCGCCCGCCGGGGCAGCTCCCCGGCGGCCCGCTCGAGCAGCAGGGCGCCCTCGGTGAACATCAGCTCGACGTCGATGCCGGCGGGGATCTTGATCTCGGCGTTGTGCCGCCAGGTGGCGACCGGGTCGCTCCAGGACTCGATCGCGAACGTCCACGCGCCGACCGTGTCGGGCACGACCTCGGCCTTCCAGAGGTCCACGCCCTCCGGTTGCTTCACCATGCGCTGCGGTGGCCGGCGCTTGCCCTTGGGGTCGGTGAGGACGACCTCGGCGCTGAGCGCGTCGTGACCCTCCCGGAACACCAGGGCCGTGACGGCGAAGGGCTCGCCGACCGTGGCCTTGGTTGGGTAGCGGCCACAGGCGACGACGGGGCTGACGTCCATGACGGGAATACGTCCGACCATGGGCCGAACATACCGTCATCGGGCAGGGCGGAAACCCGCCGCCGGATCGGGCTTCGGACGAGATCTGGCTCACCACTGTGCGAAGTATTGGATCGTTCAAGAGCAGATCGGCTAACGTGCTGCCGGTGAGAGCAATCCGTCGATTCACCGTCCAGCCCGTCCTGCCTCCCGCGCTCGCGGCGCTGGGTGAGCTGGCCGGCAACCTGCGCTGGTCCTGGCACCCCGAGACCCAGGACGTCTTCGCGTCCGTCGACCCGGCGGCGTGGGACGCGTCCGGTCACGACCCGGTCCGGCTGCTGGGCACCGTCAGGCAGGCCCGGCTCGAGGAGCTGACCCGCGACGAGGCCTTCCTGGCCCGGCTGGGTGCCGCACGTGAGGACCTGCAGGCGTACCTCACCGACGACCGGTGGTACCAGCGGCAGGACGCCGCGGAGGCTCCCCGGTCGATCGCCTACTTCTCCCCGGAGTTCGGCATCACGGCCGTGCTGCCGCAGTACTCCGGCGGGCTCGGCATCCTGGCCGGCGACCACCTCAAGACGGCCAGCGACCTCGGCGTACCCATCGTCGGCGTCGGCCTGCTCTACCGGCACGGCTACTTCCGGCAGTTCCTCTCCCGCGACGGCTGGCAGCAGGAGACCTACCCGGTGCTCGACCCCGACGGCCTGCCGATCGCGCCGTTGCGCGACGAGGACGGCACCGTCGCCAAGGTCAGCATCGGGATGCCCGACGGCGGCACGCTGACCGCCCGGGTCTGGGTCGCCCAGGTCGGGCGGGTGCCGCTGCTGCTGCTCGACTCCGACACCGAGGAGAACACCCCCGAGCTGCGGGAGGTCACCGACCGGCTGTACGGCGGCAACACCGAGCACCGGCTGCGCCAGGAGATGCTGCTCGGCATCGGCGGCGTGCGCGCGATCCGCGCCTACACGCAGATCACCGGCGCGCCGGACCCCGAGGTGTTCCACACCAACGAGGGCCACGCGGGCTTCCTCGGGCTGGAGCGCATCCGGGAGCTCACCGAGCAGGGCACCACCAAGCTCGGGTTCGACGCCGCCCTGGAGGTGTCCCGTGCGGGCACCGTGTTCACCACCCACACGCCGGTGCCGGCCGGCATCGACCGGTTCCCGCGCGACCTCGTCGAGCAGTACTTCGGCGGCGACAACGCCTGCCCGGGCGTGCCCGTGGAACGGATCCTCGCGCTCGGCACCGAGGACTACCCGGGCGGCGACCCGGCCGTGTTCAACATGGCCGTGATGGGCTTCCGGCTCGCGCAGCGCGCCAACGGGGTCTCCCAGCTGCACGGTCACGTCAGCCGCGACATGTTCGGTGGGCTGTGGCCGCAGTTCGACGCGGAGGAGCGGCCGATCGCGTCGATCACCAACGGCGTGCACGCCCCGACCTGGGTGGCCCGCGAGATCTTCGACCTGGTCCGCAGCTACGGCGGACGTCCCGGCCCGGACCCCGACGCCGACCGACCGTCGCAGGTCTTCGAGCTCGCCGACAAGGTCTCCGGCCGCGACATCTGGGCCACCAAGCGGGTGCTGCGTGAGCGCCTGGTGCAGGACGCCCGCAAGCGCCTGGCCAAGTCGTGGAAGCAGCGTGGCGCGGCCCCGGCCGAGCTGACCTGGATCGACTCCGCGCTCGACCCCGACGTGCTGACGATCGGGTTCGCCCGCCGCGTCCCGTCGTACAAGAGGCTGACGCTGATGCTGCGCGAGCCCGAGCGGCTCAAGCGCCTGCTGCTGCACCCGGAGCGGCCGATCCAGCTGGTCATCGCCGGCAAGTCACACCCCGCCGACGAGGGCGGCAAGAAGCTGATCCAGGAGATCGTCCGGTTCGCCGACGACCCCGAGGTCCGGCACCGGATCGTGTTCCTGCCCAACTACGACATCGCGATGGCGCAGCCGCTCTACCCCGGCTGTGACGTCTGGCTCAACAACCCGCTGCGGCCCTACGAGGCGTGCGGCACCTCCGGCATGAAGGCCGCCCTCAACGGTGGCCTGAACCTGTCGATCCTCGACGGCTGGTGGGACGAGTGGTACGACGGCAACAACGGCTGGGCGATCCCGTCGGCCGACGGCATCGACGACCCGGACCGTCGTGACGACATCGAGGCGACGGCGCTCTACGACCTGATCGAGAACGAGGTCGCGCCGCGCTTCTACGACCACTCGTCAGGGGACGACGAGGGCGTGCCCTACCGCTGGATCGAGATGGTCCGGCACACGCTGAAGTCGCTCGGCCCCAAGGTGCTCGCCGACCGGATGGTCCGCGACTACGTGCGCACGCTCTACGCCCCCGCGGCCGCGAGCTCGCGCACCCTCAACGGCGACTACGCCGGCGCCGTGACGCTGGCCGAGTGGAAGCGGAGGACGCGCGAGGCCTGGGACGGCGTGGTCATCGACCACGTCGAGTCCAGCGGCGTGGCCGACACACCGGCGCTCAACGAGACCCTCGAGGTGCGCGCGTTCGTGTCGCTCGGCTCCCTCGGTCCCGACGACGTCGACGTCCAGGTGGTGCACGGCCGGATCGGTCACGACGACGAGCTGGTCGAGACCACCGCGGAGTCGCTGGCGCACGCGGAGACCTACGAGGGTGGCCGGCACCGCTTCGAGGGCCCCGTCGCGCTCTCCTCGACCGGCCCCTTCGGCTACACCGTCCGCGTGCTCCCCAAGAACCCGCACCTGGCCGGCCCCGCCGAGCTCGGCTGCGTCACCTTCCCTCGCGCCTGACCCGTCAGGGGAGCTCGCGCAGCACGATGACGCTGCGGGGCTCGATGTCGATGACGGCGCCAGCCTGGAGCCGTTTCCCGAGGGGGTGGCTGCTGTCGGTGCTGAGCACGATCTCGCCCTCGCGCACCCACTCGTTGGCGGGGAGGGTCGCCTTGCCGGGGTCGGGGTGCGCGTTGAACCAGAGCAGGAACGACCGGTCCCGGAGCACCTCCCCACGGGGACCGGGCGCCCTGAGCGGGTCCCCGGAGACGAACATCCCGAACGTGTGCAGCCGGTCGTCGAACCAGTCGGCGTCGGTCATCTCCCGGCCGGCCGGGTGGATCCAGGCGAGGTCCTTCGGGCCGCCCTCGACGGTCGGCCGGCCGGCGAGGAAGTGCCGCTGCCGCAGCGCCGGGTGCTCGCGGCGCAGCCGTAACGCGGCCTTGGTGGTCTCGTACAGGTCGAGCCATGCGTCGTCCGGGCGCCAGTCCAGCCAGGAGATCTCGTTGTCCTGGCTGTAGGCGTTGTTGTTGCCGCGCTGGGTGCGGCCACGCTCGTCGCCGGCGGTGAGCATCGGCACCCCCGTGGAGAGGCACAGCGTCACCATCAGGTTGGCGGCCTGCTTCCTGCGCAGCGCGATGATCTCGGGGTCGTCGGTCTCGCCCTCGACGCCGCAGTTCCAGGAGCGGTTGTTGTCGGACCCGTCGCGGTTGTCCTCACCGTTGGCCTCGTTGTGCTTCTCGTTGTAGGACACGAGGTCGCGCAGCGTGAACCCGTCGTGGGCGGTGACGAAGTTGACCGAGGCGTACGGCGACCTGCCGTCGTCGGCGTACATGTCGCTGGAGCCCGCCAGTCGTGAGGCGACCTCGCGGATCCCGCCCGAGCTGGTCCGCCAGAAGTCCCGGATGGTGTCGCGGTAGCGGTCGTTCCACTCCACCCACGGGGGCGGGAAGCGGCCCACCTGGTAGCCGTCCATGCTCGCGTCCCACGGCTCGGCGATCAGCTTCACGTCGCGCAGCACGGGGTCCTGCCCGATCGTGGTCAGGAACGGGCCGCGCAGGTCGATCGCGGTCCGGTCCCGCGCCAGCGCGGGCGCCAGGTCGAAGCGGAAGCCGTCCACGTGCATCTCGGTGACCCAGTAGCGCAGCGAGTCGAGGATCAGCCGGAGCGCGGCGGGGTACGTCGTGTCGACGGTGTTGCCGCAACCGGTCACGTCGAAGTACGCATCCGAGCCCGGCTCGGCACGCTTGTAGTAGCCGTGGTCGTCGAGCCCCCGGAAGGAGAGCGTCGGGCCTTCGGGGCCGCCCTCGGCGGTGTGGTTGTAGACCACGTCGAGGATCACCTCGAGCCCGGCCGCGTGCAGGTTCTTCACCATCTGCTTGAACTCGGAGACCTGCCCGCCGCGATCGCCACTGGCCGAGTAGCCGTGGTGCGGGGCGAAGAAGCCGATCGAGTTGTAGCCCCAGTAGTTCTTCAGGCCGAGGTCGACCAGGTGCCGCTCCGGGACGATCTCGTGCACGGGGAGCAGCTCGACGGTCGTCACCCCCAGGTCGTGCAGGTAGTCGACGACGGCCGGGGAGGCGAGCCCGGCGTACGTGCCGCGGAGCTCCTCGGGCACCCGGTCGTGCAGCTCGGTGAAGCCCTTGACGTGCAGCTCGTAGATCACCGTGTCGGTCCAGCGGTGCCCCGGACGCCGGTCGTCGCCCCAGTCGAACTCGTCGTGCACCACGACCGAGAGCGGGACGTACCCGGCGGAGTCGCGGTCGTCGCGGGTGTGCACCTTGGCCGCGTGGGCGTACGTCGCGTCGACGAGCCGTGCCTCGCCGGAGACCGCCTGTGCGTAGGGGTCGAGCAGCAGCTTGGCGACGTTGAAACGACGCCCCCGCTCCGGCTCCCAGGGCCCGTCGGCGCGGTAGCCGTAGCGCTGGCCGACCGGCACGCCCGGCAGTGCGCCGTGCCAGATGCCGAGCGTCTTCTCGGTCAGCCGGTGCCGGGTCTCGACGAGCCCGTCGGGGCCGTCGTCGAACAGGCACACGTCGACGCTGGTGGCCTCCGGCGCGAACACGGCGAAGTTGGTGCTCTCCCCGCTCCACGTGGCTCCGAGGGGCTGGTGCTCACCGGGCCACACCGGGGCGGGCGGGTCGTCGTGCATCCGGACATTGTGTCCCAACCGTGTGCGAGTCACGCGTAACCGGGTGGCTAGGGTGCCCGAGGAAGTTCCGATGGCGACGTGAGGAGTACAGCGTGGGCGAGTTCGTGCGGCTCGAGGTCGAGGACGGCGTCGGGACGATCCGCATCGACCGACCGAAGATGAACGCGCTCAACGTGCAGGTCCAGGAGGAGATCCGGGCCGCCGCCACGGAGGCGGCCGACCGCGACGACGTGAAGGCCGTCGTCGTGTACGGCGGCGAGAAGGTGTTCGCCGCGGGCGCCGACATCAAGGAGATGGCCGACATGTCCTACACGGACATGGTCGAGCGCTCCGGACGCCTGCAGTCCGCGTTCACCGCGGTGGCCGACATCCCGAAGCCGGTCGTCGCCGCGGTCACCGGCTACGCCCTGGGCGGCGGCTGCGAGCTCGCGCTCTGCGCAGACATCCGGATCGCCGCCGACGACGCCACGCTCGGCCAGCCCGAGATCCTGCTCGGCGTCATCCCCGGCGCGGGCGGCACCCAGCGGCTCTCGCGTCTGGTCGGACCCGCGAAGGCCAAGGACATCATCTTCACCGGCCGGTTCGTGAAGGCCGAGGAGGCGCTGGCCATCGGGCTCGTCGACCGGCTGGTGCCGGCCGCCGACGTGTACGCCGAGGCCGTCGCCTGGGCGCGCCGGTTCACCGGCGCGGCGTCCTACGCCCTGCGCGCCGCCAAGGAGTCCATCGACAAGGGCGTCGAGGTCAGACCTCGCGACCGGGCTCGAGATCGAGCGCATCCAGTTCGCCGCGCTGTTCGCCACCGAGGACCGCTCGATCGGGATGAAGTCGTTCATGGAGCAGGGGCCGGGCAAGGCCGAGTTCACCGGCATGTAGGTGTGACGTTCTGCACCTGCCGCGGCCGTTCTCGGTGCCCGGACGGTGGGCTAGGGTGCGACGTACTTTGAATGAGGAGAACGCCGTGGCCGACGTGGAGAAGTCCGACGCCGACAAGCCGGCCGACAAGACGGCCGACAAGCCGGCGGAGACGCCTGGCCGAGAAGCCGGCCGCCAAGCGTCGGTCGACCGGGGCGGCCGTCAAGAGTGCCACCAGCACCTTCCGCTCAAAGCTCGCCTCGCTGGTGTGGCTGATCGCGGTGGTGTGCGCACTGATCCTCGCCGTCGGCGCCCTGCTGGTCGCCCTGAAGGCCAACCAGGACAACGCGATCGTGGCGTTCGTCCTCGACGCCGCCGACACCCTCGACCTCGGCGTGTTCAGCCGCGAGGAGGGCATCTTCACCTTCGAGCAAGGACCGCGACGGCGTGCAGAGCGCGCTGGTCAACTGGGGGCTGGCCGCGCTGGCCTACCTCGTCGTCGGCAAGATCCTGGACCGCATCATCCGGCCGTGAGCGATGCACGCTGCCCGTGTGACTGACCCCACCCGAGCGCCCGTTCCGGTCATTGCTACCAGCGGGTAACCTCGGGGCCAACCCGACGCACAGGAGGGGCCCTTCGGGGCCGGAACGCCATGAACATTGTCGTGTGTGTGAAGTACGTGCCGGACGCTACGGCGGACCGGCACTTCGAGGCGGACAACACCGTGGACCGCGTCGGCGTCGACGGGTTGCTGTCCGAGCTGGACGAGTACGCCGTCGAGCAGGCGCTGCAGATCAAGGAGTAGCTGGGCGATGACGACGCGCAGGTGACGGTGCTCTGCGGTCGGTCCGGAGCAGGCCAGCGACGCGATGCGCAAGGCGCTGCAGATGGGCGCCGACAAGGGCGTGCACGTCGTCGACGACGCGATCGCCGGCTCGGACGCGCTGGCCACCTCGCTGGTGCTGGCCGAGGCGGTCAAGAAGATCGACGTGGCGGCTGGGACCTCGTGGTGTGCGGGATGGCCTCGACCGACGGCAGCATGGGCGTGGTGCCGGCGATGCTCTCCGAGCGGCTCGGCGTCCCGGGGTGACGCTCGGCTCGGAGATCACGGTCGAGGGTGACACGGTGAGGATCCGTCGCGACGGCGACGCCTCGACCGACACGATCGAGGGCACGCTGCCGCTGGTGCTGAGCGTGACCGACCAGTCCGGCGAGGCCCGCTACCCGTCGTTCAAGGGGATCATGGCGGCGAAGAAGAAGCCGGTGGAGACCTGGTCGCTGGCCGACCTGGGCGTCGACGCCGGATAGGTCGGCCTGTCCGCGGCCTGGACCGCGGTCGAGGACACCGACCGCGCGCCCGCCGCGCACCGCCGGCGAGATCGTCACCGACGAGGACGGCTCGGGCGCCAACGCGCTGGTCGACTTCCTCGCGTCGAAGAAGTTCATCTGAGCACGTCGGCTGAGTTGGAGAGAGACATGAGTGAAGTACTCGTTCTCGTCGAACCACGTCGACGGCAAGGTGACCAAGCCGACCCTGGAGCTGCTGACGATCGCCCGCCGGCTGGGTGAGCCGTCCGCGGTGGTGATCGGCTCCGCGCCGATGCGCGGGACGCTGAAGAAGTACGGTGCCGAGAAGGTCTACACGGTCGACGACGCCGACATCTCCGGCTACCTGGTCGCGCCGAAGGCGGAGGTGCTGGCCCAGCTGGTGGAGAAGACCTCGCCGGCGGCGGTGCTGATGGTCGGAAGCGGTGAGGGCAAGGAGATCGCCGGCCGCCTCGCGGTCAAGACGGGCTCCGGTCTGATCACCGACGCCGTGGACGTAGCCGAGGACGGCACCGACCACGCAGTCCGTGTTCGCCGGCAACTACACCGTCCAGGCGAAGGTCACCCGGGGCACCCCGATCATCACGGTCAAGCCGAACTCCGCGACCCCGGAGGAGGCCGAAGGAGCAGGCGCCGAGGAGGCGTTCGCCGCGACCATCTCCGAGGCCGCGAAGGCCGCGAGGATCACCGGGTCGGAGCCGCGGAAGGCCTCGGGTCGCCCGGAGCTGACCGAGGCCGCGATCGTGGTCTCCGGCGGCCGCGGCACCGGCGGCAACTTCGAGCCGGTCGAGCAGTTCGCCGACGCCCTGGGTGCCGCGGTGGGTGCGTCGCGGGCCGCGGTCGACTCGGGCTGGTACCCGCACTCGTTCCAGGTCGGGCAGACCGGCAAGACGGTGTCCCCGCAGCTCTACGTCGCCAACGGCATCTCCGGTGCGATCCAGCACCGGGCCGGCATGCAGACCTCGAAGACCATCGTCGCGGTCAACAAGGACGAGGAGGCGCCGATCTTCGAGCTCGTCGACTTCGGCGTCGTCGGCGACCTGCACGCCGTCCTCCCCGCCGCCACCGAGGCGGTCAACCAGCGCAAGGGCTGACCGGACCACCGTCCGTCGAGCCACCGGGCCTCGGCTCCCTTGCCTCACAGGGACAGCCGGCTGCCTCCCCAGCGCCGGCGCAGCCAGCGGTCGTGCGACGCGACCACGACCGCGCACGGCGAGCGCTGAAGCGCCTCCTCCAGCTCCTCGGCGAGGGTGAGCGAGATGTGGTTGGTCGGTTCGTCGAGGAGCAGCAGGTCCGGCGCCTGGGCGACGAGGACGGCCAGGGCGAGTCTTCGCTGCTGCCCGAGACTGAGCACCCCGACCGGACGGTGCAGGTCGCGCGGATGCAACAAGCCGAGCCCGCGCAGGTCGGGCCGACCGGCACCGGCCCGGTCGTCGGCCAGGCCGTCGTACAGCTGGATCGCGCTGCGCTCCGGGCGGCGGAAGCGTGACGTGCTGCGGCAGGTAGCCGACCTGTCGGGCGCCGGACGTCGACGCGTCCCGACGTGGCCGGCAGCCCCCGGCCAGCACCTTGAGCAGCGTGGACTTGCCCGAGCCGTTGGCTCCGGTGACGAGCAGGTGCTCGCCGGCGTCGAGGTCCAGCCGGGGTACGTCGACGCGGTCGGCGACGTCAGGTCGCGGACCTGGACCATCCGGCCGGCGGCACCGGCAGGTGGGCGAGCCCGGCGAAGGCCAGCTCGCGCGGAGGCTTGGGGATCCGGTCCGACTCGAGCTCGCGTGATGCGCTGCTCGACGATCGCGGACCCGGCGGCTGACCGTGCGGGCGACGTTCTCGCCCTTGAAGTGGTGGATGAACTTGTCGTCGTCGCGCGGAGGCCGGTTGTGGCGCGACCCGGCGGGCCGCGGTGGTGGTCGCGGCGCGCGCAGCGCCGTCGAGCTCGTCGCGCTGGGCCTCGAACGCCTCCTCCCACCGCTGCCGGGCCTGCCGCTTCTCGGCAAGGTAGTCGGAGTACCCGCCGCTGAAGCGGTTGCCGCCGGCTCCGTCCGTGCCGAAGTGGCTGGGATCGAGGTCGCGACCTGCCGGCACACGCCTTCGAGGAGGGCGCGGTCGTGGCTGGCCACGACCGCGACCCCGGGGAGGTCGGTGAGGAACTCCTCCAGCAGGGCGACGGCGTCGTCGTCGAGATGGTTGGTCGGCTCGTCCAGGAGGACGCACGGCGGCCGTCCGGCGATCGAGTGCGGCGAGCGCCAGCCGCGATCGCTGACCTCCCGAGAGCGTCTCCACGGGAGTCGCCGGATCGAGGCCGCCCACGCCGAGCCGGTCGGCGGCGGAGGCGGCGCGGGCGTCGGCGGACCAGGCATCGCGCAGCCCGCACCAGTCGAGCAGCTCGGCGTACTCCTCGGCAGCCGCCGGCACGTCGAGCTGCCCGGCGAGGACCTCCAGGCGGGCGACGGCGTCGTGCAGCGGTCGCAGGGCGTCGTCGAGCACGTCGCGCACCGTGGCGCCGGGTGCGAACGTCGGCTCCTGAGCGAGGTAGCCGAGCTCCGCGGGCCGCGACACCGTGCCGGCGTCGGCGGGCTCGACGCCGGCAAGCAACCGCAGGAGGGTCGACTTGCCGGCGCCGTTCTCGCCCACCATCCCAAGGGGCAGACCGGGGGAGGCGACGACGTCGACGCCGTCGAGCACGACGCGGTCGCCGTAGGACTTGGCGAGGTCGCGCGCGACGAGCGACGGCGCGCGCAGGAGTGTGGATGCAGGCACGGGTGACCACCGATCAGCAAGGAGGCTGAGGCTCGCCGGGCAGGGCCGCGGGCGCGAGCGAGTGCGTGGTCAGTTCTTCATGGCCCGACGATTGTGTCCGACGCGTCGGGGCGGTGCAACGGCTTTTCGGTGAGGGCGTTCTACGTTGAGACGGTGAAGCTGAGGTGGCTGCTGCTCGGGCTGGTCGTCGTCCTTCTCCTCGTGCCGGCGGGCGCGCTCACCGTGGCACGCGTCGGGCAACCGCCGGGCGGCGCGTGGGTCCGGCTGGTCGCCTTCACGCCGTACGCGTTCGCGCTGTACGCCGTCGCCCTGATGCTGCTGGTGCTCGCGTGGAGCCGCGGTCGGGGACCGTGGCGGTCGGTTGCCGGCACCTGCACGCTCGTCGCGGTCGCCGGTGTCGTCATGCACGGCTTCTGGCTGGCACCGGCGTACGTCGGAGCGGCCGGGCCGGCACCCGGTGGCGAGCCGTTGCGGGTGATGACCGCCAACCTCATGCTGGGCCAGGCGGCCCCGTCACAGGTGGTCGGGCTCGCCGTACGGGAGGACGTGGACGTGCTGGTGCTGCAGGAGGTCGACGACAGGTCCCTCGCCCGCCTGCGGTCCGCCGGCCTCGACGAGGCTTTCGCGCACTCGGCCGGTGAGCCCGCTGCGGGCGCGGCGGGGACGATGGTGCTCGCGCGGCGGCCGATCCGCCACGTCGACGCGCTCGGCACCGGCTTCGGCGGCTACCAGGTCGCGGTCGAGGGCGTCACCCTGCTGGCCGTGCATCCGCGCCCACCGACCGGCGACGTGGAGGGTTGGATGCAGGACCACCGGGCGATCCGCCGCGCCGCCTACGAGCGGGCAGCCCCCACGATGATCGTCGGCGACCTCAACGCGACCACCGACCATCGAGTGGTCCGCGAGCTGATCGGCCGGGGCTACCGCGACGCGGCGACCGCGGCCGGGTCGCGGTGGCAGCCGACCTGGCCGGCCGACGGCGAGCTGCGGCTGCTCGGCGTACCGGTGCCGCCGCTGCTGGCCCTGGACCACGTGCTGGTCAACGACGCGCTCCATCCGGTGCGGACCGAGTCGATCAGCGTCGACGGGACCGACCATCGTGCGCTTCTGGCCGAGGTGGTGCCGTCGTGACCGCGGGCACACCCGGCGACGGCCCTGCCTGGCAGCTGACCGACGAGGACGTCGCGTTCTACGACGTCTACGGCGACTGGGACCCGCTGACCCCGGCCGAGGTGGCCGTGCACATGGAAGGGTTTCCGAGGCCCTGGTGGATCGTCGGCGGCTACGCCATGGAGGCGTTCACCGGCGTCGCGCGGTTCCACGAGGACGTCGACCTGGTGATCTTCACGAGCGACTTCCCGCACCTGCGCACGCAGCTCGGCGGGACGTTCCACCTGTGGAGCAACACCGGCGGCACGTTGCGGTTCATCGACGACGAGCACCCGGAACCGGATCGCCCGTTGAGCCAGATCTGGATGCGCGAGAACGCCCGTTCGCCCTGGCGGATCGACTGCCCGCTGAACCCCGAGGTGGACGGCCGCTGGCAGTCCAAGCGCGACGAGTCGCACGTCGCCGACCTCGACGACGTGACCTGGGTCGCCGACGACGGCATCCGCTACCTCAACCCGGAGGTCGCCCTGCTCTACAAGGCGAAGCAGGCCCGCGACAAGGACCTCGTCGACCTCGACAACGCATGGCCGCTGATGTCGGACGCGCAGCGGGACTGGCTGCGCGACTCGGTCCAGCGTCTCTTTCCCGGCCACGCGTGGCTCGGGCGCTTCGACCAGGACGGCTAGCGACCGATGGTCGACGACGACCGGTCTGTGGTCCGAGGCCGGTTCGTCGGCGCGCGCCAGCGGGTCGTCGGTTACCGACTGCGGCACGGGCCCGGCCGTCTCCACCCGGGTCACCCGATCGACCGCGGCCCGGGTCACCAGCAGGTGGTCTATCAGCTCGCGCCGTCCGCGGTAGATGCGGGAGTAACGGTCCTCCTCGGGGATCAGCGACTCCACGTTCCACAGCCGGGACCCGTCGCCGCGGTCCGGGGCGTCGAAGCCGCCGGTGCCGATCTCCGAGCCGGGCGGCCCGAGCAGGATCTGCGTGGTGGCTGCGGTCGGCACGTCGTTGAGGTCACCGGCGACGACGAGCACCCGGGTCCGGCCCTGGTCGGCCAGCAGACCGGTGACGTGCACCCGGACTCCGGCGGCTTCGGCGGCCCGACGGTGCAGGGCATACACGGCGTAGCGCGCCCGCTCGTCCTCGTCACGCGGGCTGAAGCGGCCGCCGGGGAAGCTGAGCAGCTTGGACTTGAGGTGCACCGACACGACGTCCACGTCGACGCCCTGCACCCGCACGCGGGCCGCCAGCGCGGGACGGCCGAGCGAGTCGAGCGTGTTGCCGGCGTCGTCGACCTGGACCGGAGCGACGAGGTGAGGGAACCGCGCGATCTCGTGCACCTCGGCCAGCGGGGTGCGGGACAGCACGCCCACGCGGATGCCACGCGCGTCGGGGGTCGCCAGCGCGCTGTGCCAGCTGCCCTCGAGCCGGGCGACCAGGTCGTCGAGCGCGCCCGGGGAGCCGACCTCCTGCACCGCCAGCACGTCGACGGCTAGACCGTCGACCACGCCCGCGAGGGAACTCAGCTTCGCGTCGTACGTCGCGTCGTCGGGAGGGCCGCCGGACCCCTCCCCGGGACGGAACAGGTTCTCGAGGTTCCAGGTGCCGAGGCGCATGGGCCCAGCCAACCGCGTCCGGACCGGCTGGAACAATCACCGGATGTGGGCGTACGTCGAACGCGACATCCCGTGACACCGGTGCTGCGCACCGAGCGGCTCGTGCTCCGCGACTGGGCGGAGAGCGACCGGGCGCCGTTCGCGCAGCTGAACGCGGACCCTGAGGTGATGGAGCACTTCCCCTCGGCCCTCGACCGTGCCGGGTCCGACGCGTTCGTCGACCGGATCCAGGCGCACTTCGCCGACCGCGGCTTCGGCCTCTGGGCGGTCGAGGCCCACGGTGAGTTCATCGGGTTCACCGGTCTCGCGGTGCCGCGGTTCCACGTGGGCTGGATGGACCAGCGGGAGCAGCCGGTGGTCGAGGTCGGCTGGCGGTTGCGCCGTTCGGCCTGGGGGAGCGGCTACGCCACCGAGGCGGCCCGGGCTGCGCTGGACTTCGCGTTCACGGAGCTCGGGCGCGAGGAGGTGGTCTCGTTCACCGTGGTCGAGAACACCCGCTCCCGCGCGGTCATGGAGCGCCTCGGCATGCGCCTCCTCACGACGTACGACCACCCCATCGACGGCGGCCCTGCCCTGCCGTCGGTCTGCTACCTGCTCACCCGGGCCGAGCACGTACCCTTGGAGACGCGATGAACGCCCCCCTGACCGACTCCGTCTACCTCGACCACGCCGCCTCGACGCCGATGTTCCCCGAGGCCGTCGCGGCGATGACCGAGCAGCTGACCCGCACCGGCAACCCGTCGTCGCTGCACGCGTCCGGCCGCGCCGCCCGGCGGGTCGTGGAGGAGTCGCGCGAGCGCATCGCGGCCGCGCTCAACGCCCGGCCGGGCGAGGTGGTGTTCACCTCGGGCGGCACCGAGTCCGACAACCTGGCGCTCAAGGGGCTGTTCTGGTCGCGCCGCGGCGCCGACCCCCGTCGCACCCGGATCCTGGCCACCGCCGTCGAGCACCATGCCGTCCTGGACCCGCTGCACTGGCTCGCCGAGCACGAGGGTGCCGAGGTCGAGCTGCTCCCCGTCGACCGGCTGGGGCGGCTCGACGTCGACGCGTACCGCGAGGCCGTCGACCGAGACCCCACCTCGGTCGCACTCGTGACGGTGATGTGGGCCAACAACGAGGTGGGCACCGTGCAGCCGCTGCGCGCCGTCGTCGAGGCGGCCCACGCCCACGACATCCCGGTCCACACCGACGCCGTGCAGGCCGTGGGCCAGGTGCCGGTCGACTTCGCCGAGAGCGACGTCGACCTGCTCACGCTGACCGCCCACAAGGTCGGCGGCCCCTACGGCGTGGGTGCCCTCGTCGTACGCCGCGAGCTGGAGCTGACGCCGCAGCTGCACGGCGGCGGGCAGGAGCGCGACGTCCGGTCCGGCACCATCGACACCCCCGCGATCGCCGGCTTCGCCGCGGCGGTCGAGCTGGCCGTCAAGCGGCAGCCCGAGCACGCCGAGCGGGTCTGCGCGCTGCGCAACGACCTGGTGGAGCGGATCCTGGAGCAGGTGGCCGACGCTGGGGTCAACGGCGACCCGGACTGCGCGCCCGAGCACCGGCTGCCCGGCAACGCCCACCTGACCTTCCCGGGCTGCGAGGGTGACTCGCTGCTGATGCTGCTCGACGCCCGCGGGATCGCGTGCTCGACCGGCTCGGCCTGCTCCGCCGGCGTGCCGCAGCCCTCCCACGTGCTGCTGGCAATGGGACGCACCGACGAGCAGGCCCGCTCCTCGCTGCGGTTCTCGCTCGGGCACACGTCCACCCCGGCCGACGTGGACGCCCTGATCGAGGCGATCGGGCCGGTCGTCGAGCGGGCCCGCGCCGCCGGGGTCGTCTCCGGCATCGGTGGCTCCACCCGCAAGGCCGGGTGACCGGTGGCACAGGTTCTTGCCGCCATGTCCGGTGGCGTCGACTCCGCGGTGGCCGCTGCGCGCGCGGTCGAGGCCGGGCACGACGTCACCGGCATCCACCTCGCACTGTCGCGGAACCCTGCGTCGTACCGCAGCGGCGCACGCGGCTGCTGCACGATCGAGGACGCGGGCGACGCCCGCCGCGCCGCCGACGTGATCGGAATCCCCTTCTACGTATGGGACCTGAGCGATCGGTTCCACGAGGACGTGGTCGAGGACTTCATGGCCGAGTACACCGCCGGCCGTACTCCCAACCCGTGCCTGCGCTGCAACGAGAAGATCAAGTTCGCCGCGGTGCTCGACCGCGCGCTCGCTCTCGGCTTCGACGCCGTCGCGACCGGCCACTACGCCCGGCTCGAGACCGGGGCGGAGGGCGTCGTCGAGCTGCACCGTGCCGACGACATGGGCAAGGACCAGTCCTACGTGCTCGGGGTGCTCACCCAGGAGCAGCTCGCGCACTCGTTGTTCCCGCTCGGCGACACGCCCAAGTCCGAGGTGCGGGCCGAGGCCGAGCGCCGGGGCCTGTCCGTCGCGCGCAAGCCCGACAGCCATGACATCTGCTTCATCAGCGACGGCGACACCGGCGGCTGGCTCGCGGAGAAGCTGGGCACCGGCTCGGGGGAGATCGTCGACCACGCGACGGGTGAGGTGCTCGGTCACCACGGTGGCGCCTTCGGCTTCACCATCGGCCAGCGCAAGGGGCTGCGGATCGGCCGGCCCGCCGACGACGGCAAGCCGCGCTACGTCCTCGACATCGAGCCGGTGTCCGGCACGGTCACGGTCGGGCCGCGCGAGGCGCTGACCGTCGACCGGATCACCGGGATCCGGCCGCGCTGGTGCGGTGCCGCACTGGTCGGCGAGCTCGAGGGGACCGTCCAGCTGCGCGCTCACGGCGACGAGCACCGGGCGCTGGTGCGGGTCGTCGGTGACGACGTCTCGATCGAGCTGCGCGACCCCGCCCAGGGGATCGCCCCCGGGCAGGCCGCGGTGATCTACGACGGGTCCAGGGTCGTCGGCTCCTGCACCATCAGTGCCACCGCGCGCGTCACCGCCGCGGCCACCCGATGACGGTCGCGTCCGCCGTCGGGTCGATGCCCGGCAGCACGGCCGAGGAGTACGACGAGGCGCTGCGCAGCGTGCTGGGCGAGCTGCCCGACCTGCCGCACCTTCCCGAGCTTCCCGGCCGAGGGCCCGCCGCATCCATGACCGGCCGCGCGCTCGCCGTGCTGGCCGACCTGGACGCCGACCTGCAGCCGGCGGGGTGGCGGCTCACCGGCAGCAGCGGCTCGCCCGGGATCGACCATCGCCGGGCCCGGTCGCTCCTCGGCCAGGACCTCGACGCCCTCGAGGAGCGCGCCGAGGGCTACACCGGGCGGCTGAAGGTGCAGGTCACCGGGCCGTGGACGTTGGCCGCGACGGTCGAGAAGCCGCGCGGCGACCGGCTGCTCTCCGACCACGGCGCCAGGCGGGAGCTGGCGCAGGCGCTCGCCGAGGGGCTTCGTGACCACGTGGCCGACGTGCAGCGGCGGGTGCCGGGCGCCGAGCTGGTCGTCCAGGTCGACGAGCCCGCGCTGCCCTCGGTCCTGGCCGGACAGGTGCCGACCGCGTCCGGCCTGCACCGGCACCGGTCGGTCGACCGTCCGGAGGCCTCCGCCCTGCTGGAGCACGTGTTCGCGGCCGTCACCGCGTCCGGGGCTGTGCCCGTGGCGCACTGCTGCGCCGCCGACGCGCCGGTGGACCTGCTGGTCGGCGCCGGGGCCCACGGCGTCTCCGTCGACCTCGCCGTGCTCGCCGCCTCGGCGTACGACGACATCGCGACGCTGCTCGAGAAGGGCGCGCCCGTGCTGCTCGGGGTGGTGCCCGCGACCGAGCCCGCCACGCCTGTCGGCGACAAGGCGCTCGCCGACCGGGTGCTGCGCTTCCTCGACATGCTGGGGTTCGATCCGGCCGCGGTGACCGATGCCTTGGTGGTCACGCCCGCGTGCGGCCTGGCGGGCGCCACGCCGGCCTACGCCCGGGCGGTGCTGAAGCAGACCCGCGACCTCGCCGGTCGGCTCAGTCCCGGCTGAGGTCGGAGATGCCCGCGAACGCCATGCTCCTGCTGACCGCGAACGCGTTCCACGCAGAGATCCGGCGGAACATGTAGTGGCCCACCGGGCCCATGTCGACGAGCTCGGTCGACGCCGCCACCCGCTCCGCGCGCTCCACGAAGGCAGCGGTCTGTCCGAACGACGTGATCTTGTCGGAGCGTCCCTGGGCCACGGCGAGGTGGCGGCCGGAGAGTGCACGGTTCGGCTCGCTGGCCGGAAGCCAGGGTGCGAGCCCGACGACGCCGGTCACCTGCGCGTCGTCGGCGACCGCCACGGCGGTGCGGGCGCCCATCGAGTGGCCGAGCAGGACAACGGGGACGTCCGCGTGCGCCCGGCGTACCTCGTCGAGGGCCCAGCGCGCGTCGAGCACCGGTGACGGCGTCGCGGACGTGCGCTGGTTCCAGCCGCGGACCGAGTACCTGAGCAGCCACACCGCCACTCCGGCACCGGTGAGCCGACCCTCGATCTGGCGCAGCATCCAGTGGGAACGTCGCCACGACGCGCTGCGCTCGTCAACCGGCGTGAGGCCGTCGGCCGCCCCCCGTGCAGCATCAGCACGACCGCTCGCGCGGCCCCCTCGGGCTCCCGACGGAGGAGCGACGGCGTGGGCATGCGGCGATCCTCTCAACGTGGTCCAAGCGACCCGGGTGGTCGTCGGTGGTTCACGGCAAGATAGGCGCCATGACCGACTCTCCCGACATCGCAGAGGCCGAGGTTCCCGTGGTTGAGGAGGCCACTGCCGACGCCCGTGAGGAGCACCGACAGCTTTCCGAGGACATCGACGACGCCCGCTGGCGCTACTACATCCTCGACGACCCGACCCTCTCCGACCACGACTTCGACGTCCGGCTGAGGCGTCTGGAGGAGCTCGAGGAGCACTACCCCGAGCTGCGCACACCCGACTCGCCGACCCAGAAGGTCGGCGGAGCGGTGTCGACCATGTTCACCGCGGTCGACCACCTCGAGCCGATGATGAGCCTCGACAACGCGTTCACCTTCGAGGAGCTGGAGACCTGGCGCAGCCGGCTGGCACGCGACGGGGTCGACGACCCGGCGATGCTGTGCGAGCTCAAGGTCGACGGTCTCGCGGTCAACCTGCTCTACGAGGACGGCCGGCTGGTGCGGGCCGCGACCCGCGGCGACGGTCGCACCGGTGAGGACGTCACGCCCAACGTGCGCACGATCGACAACGTGCCCGACCGGCTGACCGGCACCGACGACTACCCGGTCCCGACCCGCGTCGAGGTCCGCGGCGAGGTGTTCCTCCCCGTAGAGGCGTTCGAGCGGCTCAACGAGACGATGAAGGACGCCGGCAAGCCGCCGTTCGCCAACCCGCGCAACGCGGCGGCCGGCTCGCTGCGGCAGAAGGACCCCCGTGTCACGGCGACCCGCGCACTCGCGATGGTCTGCCACGGGCTCGGAGCGCGGGAGGGGTTCACGCCCTCCGCCCAGAGCGAGTCGTACGCCGCCCTGGCGGCCTGGGGCCTGCCCGTCAGCGAGCGCGCCAAGGTCCTGCCCGACCTCGAGGCCGTCATGGGGTTCATCGAGCACTACGGCGAGCACCGGCACGACGTCGAGCACGAGATCGACGGCGTCGTGATCAAGGTCGACGACGTGTCGCTGCAGCGCCGGCTGGGGTCCACCTCCCGCGCACCGCGGTGGGCGATCGCCTACAAGTACCCACCCGAGGAGGTCAACGCCAAGCTGCTCTCGATCGAGGTCAACACCGGCCGCACCGGCAGGGTGACTCCCTTCGCGCTGATGGAGCCGACCAGGGTGGCCGGCTCCACGGTCGAGCGGGCCACCCTGCACAACGCCCACGAGGTCAAGCGCAAGGACGTCCGGCCGGGCGACACCGTCATCCTCCGAAAGGCCGGCGACGTGATCCCCGAGATCGTCGGCCCCGTGCTCGGGCTGCGGCCCGAGGGGCTCGCCGAGTGGGTGATGCCGACCGAGTGCCCGTCGTGCGGCACGACCCTGGTCCAGGAGAAGGAGGGCGACAAGGACCTGCGCTGCCCCAACCACCGCACCTGCCCGTCCCAGCTGCTCGACCGGGTGTTCCACGTCGCGGGTCGCGGGGCGTTCGACATCGAGGGTCTCGGCTCCGAGGCGGCGTACGCGCTCCTGCAGGCCGGAGTCATCGTCGACGAGGGCGACATCTTCGACCTCGACGAGGCCAAGCTCCTTCGCGCGCCGCTGTTCACGCGTGCGCCGAAGAAGGACGAAGGCGACCAACCGGTCCTCAGCGCCAACGGCCGACGGCTACTCGACAACCTCGCCAACGCCAAGGACCGACCGCTCTGGCGAGCGATCGTCGGCCTTTCCATCCGCCACGTCGGCCCGACGGCGGCCCGCGCGCTGGCCACCGAGTTCGGCTCACTGCAGCAGATCCGGGACGCCGAGGAGGAGCGGCTCGCCCACACCGAGGGGGTCGGTCCGACCATCGCCGCGTCCGTGCGGCAGTGGTTCGACGGCCCCGACCGCGAGTGGCACAACGCGATCGTCGACAAGTGGGCGGCGGCCGGCGTGACGATGGCCGACGAGCGCGACGAGTCCAAGCCACGCACTCTCGAGGGCATGAGCATCGTGGTGACCGGGTCGCTCGAGGAGTTCAGCCGCGACCAGGCCAAGGAGGCGATCATCAGCCGCGGCGGCAAGGCGGCCTCGTCGGTCTCCAAGAAGACCGACTTCGTGGTCGTCGGTGACGCACCCGGCACCAAGCACGACAAGGCCGTCCAGCTCAAGGTGCCGGTGCTCGACGAGGACGGATTCCGGACATTGCTCGCAGAAGGCTCCGAGGCCGCGCTCAAGGTGGCCGCCGTGGGCGAACAGTGACTTCTCCCGATTCCGGGCCTGTATCGTTCTTTTTACCAATGTTTTACGGCTACCTCTGAGGATTCGACGCGTCGGCCACGCGGCCGCGCGACCGGCTCTCGACACTCAGGGGGTAACACATGATCTCGGTACTCGGCACACCACGTTCCGGGTCACGCCGGCGCATCGCGCTGGCCACCGCGGGCCTGCTGGCAGCGTCCGGTCTGTCACTCACCGCCACGGGCGCCGACGCGGCGCTCTCCCGGGTCGGCCCGACCGACCCGGCCACGAACTTTCCGAGCTTCTACACCGATTCGACCGGCCTCAGCCTGCAGCCGTGTCTCGACGGTCCACCGCTGTGCATGAGTACTGCAGCCGAGCTGTTCGGGCCCACGGTCGGGGCCGACGGTGAGGGCTTCTACTACTCGGCACTGACGAGTGTCGGCGGATTCGACATGGCCTTCGTCCTCGAGATGGCGTTCCTGGACTCGGTGACCGCGCCGATCGTATTCCAGCGGCTTCAGTTCGCCTCCCGGGACAATCTGCTCCAACCGGGGGCGACGTACACGATCACCCATCCGTACGGCGTGAGCACGTGCGTCGCTGACGAGACCGGCAACGTCGTGAACAACGCCTGCCGCACAGAGGCCGGCGGAGCAGGCGGCAACGACTTCACAGGAGCCCTCGGCGGTCCGATCGGTCCGTTCGTGACCTGGGACACCTTCGGCGACGCTGTGGGCGGCCCGCCCGCGGGCTACATCGGCGACGGTGACTCGACACCGCACGCCATCGAGGGCGGCATCCGAAACTTCGCCCAGGTGGTGGGCCCGGGCGTCTCGGCACAGACGACTCTCTTCAATGTCTACGGCAAGCTCGCGCCGGGACCCATGGGCAGCACCAGCCAGAGGTCGATCGACTTCGGGTCGCTCACAGCGCCCTCGTCGAGCCACATCACGTACAGGAGTGTCGGAACCCAACCCATCAGTGTCGGAAGTGTGACGGCGAGCGGTCCGTTCACGGTGACGGGAAACACCTGCAACGGGGTCACGCTGACAACGGGCGCGCAGTGCGACTTGGACGTCACGTTCACTCCAACGCCTGGAGTCGTCTCGAGTGGTGCCGTGTCCATCGCTGACCAGACCGGCACGAAGACCATCAACCTGTCCGGCAAGGGACGGCTCGGAGTGGCTGCCGTGTCCACGAGCTCGGTGGTCATGCACGACACCAAGATCGGCAAGAAGCGCAACGGCATCGTGACGTTGTCGAACGCGGGCGACCTCGACCTCACGGTCTCGAAGCCGCGCTTCGGCGGCCAGAACCGCCATGACTTCCGGCGTGGGCTGACGCAGGGCGGCTGTGTCCCCGGCACCACGCTCGCCCCTGGAGCGGCCTGCAACGTCCGGGTGATCTTCGCGCCTCGTGCGAGGGGCGTGCGCAAGGCCAGACTGGGCGTGGCGACCAGCGTCGGCACGCAGGTCGTCAGCCTCGCCGGCACCGGCAAGGGCAAGGACCGGATCGCGCCGAAGGTGGTCGGCAAGTCGCCGTCGTCGAAGGCCAAGCGGGTCAAGCGAGGCAAGGACGTCCAAGTCAGGTTCAGCGAGGAGGTCCGCGGCGTGACCAAGAGCAGCCTGCGACTCACCCTGGGCTCGGGCAAGGTCGTCAAGGCCAAGCTGACCAAGCTAGAAGGTGGTGACCTCTGGAGGCTCGACCCGAAGACAAAGCTCAAGGGCGACAAGGACTACCGGGTCCGGCTGATCGGGGCGCGCATCCATGACCGGGGCGGCAACCGGTTGGCGAGCACCGACTGGAAGTTCCACACCCGCGGGTGACGTCTCGCTCGCACCGCCTCGCGACCCGACAGAGGGTCGCGAGGCGGTCTCGCGTTCAGGTGCGAGGGGCTGCGGGGTCCTTCCAGCCCGTCGGCTCGATGTTGTGGTTGGAGCGGAACACGTTGGTCGGGTCCCACTCGTCCTTCAGGGCCACCAGCCGGCGCAGCTTCTCGTCGCCGAACCCGGCTCGGACGTCGGCCGAGGTCGTACCCGGCTCGAAGTTCAGGTAGGTCCCGCCCGACAGCGCCGGCTCGAAGGCGCGTGAGAACGACTCCACCCACTTCATCTCGTGGGCGCCCTCCTCGGGGGTCGCCCAACAGGCGATCGGGTGGGCCATGTACGGCGCGCTCCGGTTCCCGGCCGCGGTGGCGTCCTCGGCCACCCGGCTGACGGCGCCGGCGTGCCGGAACACGATGCCCTGGGTCATCGGCGACCCGATGTCCCGCCCGACCGCGAGGTAGGGCTCGATCACCTCGTCGGTCAGCCCGACCAAGTGCTGGCCGCGGTGGTAGTTGAGCCAGCCCCTCGGGGCGAACCCGTCCAGCATCGCCTGCAGGGCGGTGTAGGGCATCGGCTGTACCAGGTCGAGACCGCCGGCCAGCATGTCGCGGAGCGGCCGCATCGCCTCGGCCCCCTCGGCGGGGTCGCCGACCCAGCACATGACGACGCCGAGCATCGGCTTTCCGACCAGCTCCTTCGGCACGAAGTCCTCGGGCGGAGCCAGGATCGTTGCGAGCGCCGTGACGAGCTCTCTCGTCGGCCTGCTCGATCACGGCCCGGTAGCCGCGCACGACGTCGCCGGCCTCCTCGGTGTTGGGGATGACCACCAGCCCGGCCAGCAGCTCGGGCTCGATCCGGTGCAGGCGCAGCTCGTAGGCGGTGACGACGCCGAAGTTGGCACCGGCGCCGCGCAGCGCCCAGAGCAGATCCGAGTGCTCGTCCTCGGAGACGTGCAGGAACCGGCCGTCGGCCGTGACCACGTCCGCGCCGACCAGGTTGTCGCAGGTGAGGCCGTGCACGGGCGAGAGCCAGCCGTAGCCGCCGCCGAGCGTGAACCCGCCGACCCCGGTGGTGGTGACGCGGCCGCCAGGGGTGGCCATGTCCATGAGGGTGGTCTCGCGGTCGTACTCGCCCCACAGCGTGCCGCCCTGGGTGATCGCGACGCCGCGCTCGGGCTCGAGGTGCACGCCCTTCATCGCCGCCAGGTCGATGAGGACGCCGCCATCCGCCACCGAGGTGCCCGCGACGCCGTGACCGCCGCAGCGGACCGACAGCGGCAGACCGGCCTCTCTCGCGTACGCGACGGCGTCGATGACGTCGGCGGCTCCGTGCGGGCGCAGCACGATCGCGGGCCTGCGGTCGATGCTGCCGTTGTACACCGCGCGGGCTGCGTCGTACTCGACGTCCTGGGGGCGGATCGTCTCGCCCATGAACGTGGCGTTGAGCTCCGGGCCGGTGGTGACGGTCTGGGTCATGGCGCGACTCCCTGAGGTAGAGGTTTGGGGTCACCACGACTGAACGCCCGTGCGCCGGCAGGGACAATGACGCGTGCGGGTGGTTACCCGGCAGTCACCGGCGCGGACAACGATTCGTCTGCGATCTATGGGGTGATTCACAGGGGCGGACCGCAGACGAATCGTTGTGAGGCGTCCCTCATAGGATGCTGCGCATGCCTGACATCACCCGTGACGAGGTGGCGCACCTGGCCGACCTCGCCCGGATCGACCTGTCCGAAGCCGAGCTCGACCACCTGGCCCCGCAGCTCGCGGTGATCCTCGACTCGATCGCCTCGATCTCCGAGGTCGCGGCCGGCGACGTGCCGCCGACCTCGCACCCGCTGCCGCTGACCAACGTGTTCCGCGACGACGTCGTGACGCCGAGCCTCACCGCCGAGCAGGCGCTCGCCGGGGCTCCGGAGGTCGAGGAGCAGAGGTTCTCCGTCCCCCGGATCCTGGGGGAGGGGCAGTGAGCAGCGACCTGACCCGCCGCACCGCCGCCGAGCTGGCGCAGGCGCTGGCCGACGGCGAGACCTCCTCGGTCGAGGTGACGCAGGCGCACCTTGACCGGATCGCGGAGGTCGACGGCGCCGTGCACGCCTTCCTGCACGTCGACGCCGACGGCGCGCTGGACCAGGCCCGGGCCGCCGACGCCCGCCGGGCAGAGGGCTCGCCCGCGTCCGCGCTCGACGGGGTGCCGATCGCGGTCAAGGACGTGCTGGCCACCAAGGGCCTGCCCACGACGTGCGGCTCGCGGATCCTCGAGGGCTGGCTGCCGCCGTACGACGCCACCGTGGTCGACAGGCTCCGCAGGGCCGGCCTGCCGATCCTCGGCAAGACCAACATGGACGAGTTCGCGATGGGCTCGTCCACCGAGCACTCGGCGTACGGCACGACCCACAACCCCTGGGACCTCGACCGGATCCCGGGCGGGTCCGGCGGTGGCTCCGCGGCGTCCGTCGCGGCGTTCGAGGCGCCGATCGCCCTCGGCACCGACACGGGCGGCTCGATCCGCCAGCCCGGCGCCGTCACCGGCACGGTCGGCGCGAAGCCGACGTACGGCGGCGTCTCCCGGCACGGCCTGATCGCGCTGGCCAACTCCCTCGACCAGGTAGGCCCGGTCACCCGCACGGTGCTCGACGCGGCGCTGCTGCACGAGATCGTCGGTGGACACGACCCGCTCGACTCGACGTCGATCGACCAGCCGGTCCCGGCCATCGTCGCCGCCGCAAAGGAGGGCGCCGCCGGAGACATGTCCGGCGTGCGCATCGGCGTCGTCAAGGAGCTCTCGGGCGAGGGCTACCAGTCGGGCGTGCTGGCGCGGTTCGAGGAGTGCGTGCAGGTGCTCGTCGAGGCGGGCGCCGAGGTGGTCGAGGTGTCCTGCCCGACCTTCGTGCACGCGCTGGCGACGTACTACCTGATCCTGCCGGCGGAGGCCTCCTCCAACCTCGCGAAGTTCGACGGGATGCGCTACGGCCTGCGGGTCTACCCCGACGGCATCGACCTTCCGAGCGCCGAGGAGGTCATGCGCGCCACCCGCGACAAGGGCTTCGGCGACGAGGTGAAGCGCCGGATCATCCTGGGCACCTATGCACTGTCCAGCGGCTACTACGACGCCTACTACGGGCAGGCCCAGAAGGTGCGCACGCTGATCAGTCGCGACTTCGAGGCGGCGTTCGCGCAGGCCGACGTGCTGGTCTCGCCGACCGCGCCGACGACGGCGTTCAAGATCGGCGAGAAGGTCGACGACCCGCTGGCGATGTACCTCAACGACCTCGCGACCATCCCCGCCAACCTCGCCGGGGTGCCGGGCATCTCCGTGCCGAGCGGGCTCGCCGACGAGGACGGTCTGCCGGCCGGCTTCCAGGTGCTCGCCCCGGCGATGGCCGACGACCGCGTCTACCGGGTCGGCGCCGCGCTGGAGGCCTTGCTGAAGGACCGCTGGGGCGGCCGCTTGCTCGACCGGGCGCCCGAGCTGAACGGGGTGTCGGCATGACCGAGACCGCTGATGTCGTACGACGAGGCGCTGGCCACGTTCGACCCGGTGATGGGCCTCGAGGTGCACGTCGAGCTCAACACCGCCTCGAAGATGTTCTGCGGCTGCCCGACCGAGTTCGGCGCCGAGCCCAACACCCAGGTGTGCCCGGTCTGCCTCGGCCTGCCGGGCGCGATGCCGGTCGTCAACGGCAAGGCCGTCGAGTCGGCGATCCGGATCGGCCTCGCGCTGAACTGTCAGATCGCGGAGTGGTGCCGGTTCGCCCGGAAGAACTACTTCTACCCGGACATGCCGAAGAACTTCCAGACCTCGCAGTACGACGAGCCGATCGCCTTCGACGGCTGGACCGAGGTGGAGGTCGACGGCGAGACCTTCCGCGTCGAGATCGAGCGCGCCCACATGGAGGAGGACACCGGCAAGTCGCTGCACGTCGGCGGCGCCACCGGTCGGATCCACGGCGCCGACCACTCGCTGGTCGACTACAACCGCGCCGGCATCCCGCTGATCGAGATCGTCACCAAGCCGATCGTCGGCACCGGCGCCAAGGCACCGCTCGTCGCGAAGGCCTACGTGGCGCACCTGCGGGAGCTGCTGCTCGGCCTCGGGGTGTCCGACGTACGCATGGAGCAGGGGTCGCTGCGCTGCGACGTGAACCTGTCGCTGCGCCCCGCGCCCGACGCGCCGCTGGGCACCCGCACCGAGACCAAGAACGTCAACTCGCTGCGCTCGGTCGAGCGCGCGGTGCGCTACGAGATCGGCCGGCAGGCGGCGATCCTGTCCGGCGGCGGCAGCATCGTCCAGGAGACCCGGCACTGGCACGAGGACACCGGGATCACCACGTCGGGCCGGGAGAAGTCCGACGCGGAGGACTACCGCTACTTCCCCGAGCCCGACCTGGTGCCGGTCGCGCCGACGCGCGAGTGGGTCGAGCAGCTGCGCAAGGAGCTGCCCGAGCCGCCGCGCGAGCACCGGGCCCGGCTGCAGGCCGACTGGGGGTTCTCCGACCTCGAGATGCGCGACACCGTCGGCGCCGGCGCGCTGCTCCTGGTCGAGCAGACCGTCGCGGCCGGCGCCGCCCCGCAGGCCGCCCGCAAGTGGTGGCTGTCCGAGATGGCCCGCCGCGCCAACGAGCAGGGGGTCGAGCTGGTCGACCTGCCGGTGACCCCGGCCGACGTGGCGCGGGTCCAGGCGCTCGTCGACGAGGGCCGGATCAACGACAAGCTGGCCCGCCAGGTCTTCGACGGCGTGCTCGCCGGTGAGGGCACCCCCGACGAGGTGGTCGCGGCCCGTGGCCTCGAGGTGGTCTCCGACGAGGGCGCGCTGTCCGCGGCCGTCGACAGCGCCATCGCCGCCAACCCCGACGTCGCCGACAAGATCCGCGACGGCAAGGTCGCGGCCGCCGGCGCGCTGATCGGGGCGGTCATGAAGGAGATGCGCGGCCAGGCCGACGCCGGCCGGGTCCGCGAGCTGATCCTTCAAAAACTCAACTGAGTTGTCAGAGCGACGATCGGCCGGGACCGGCTCACGCTCTGACAAGTCAGCGGATGGCGACCTCGAGGATGCGGTCGTCCTGGGGGGCCGGTGAGCCGCGGCCGTCACGGTTGGACGTGGTGATCCACAGGTTGCCATTCGGGGCGACCACGATGGTCCGCATCCGGCCGTAGGCGCCGACGAACCAGTCGCGGGCCCGGCCCACCCCGCGGTCGGTGACCGGGACCTGCCACAGCCGCTCGCCCTGCAGGGAGGCCATCCAGAGCGAGCCCTCGTGGAAGGCGAGGCCCGAGGGGGACGCCTCCGACGTACGCCACTGCACGAACGGGTCGCGGTAGCGCGAGCGGCCCTCGGCCCGGCCCTCGTGGATCGGCCAGCCGTAGTTGCGGCCCTTGGAGATCAGGTTGAGCTCGTCCCAGGTGTCCTGACCGAACTCGCTGGCCCAGAGCCGCCCGCGGTCGTCGAAGGCGAGGCCCTGCACGTTGCGGTGCCCCATCGACCAGACCGGCGACCCGCCGACGGGGTTGTCGGGTGCGGGATCGCCGTCGGTCGTGATCCGGAGGATCTTCCCGGCCAGCGAGCTGCGGTCCTGGGCCAGCTGCTCCTCGCCGATCTCGCCGGTGGACACGAACAGGGTGCCGTCGTCGGCGAACAGCAACCGGCCGCCGTCGTGGACGAACCCGTTGGGGATGCCGGTCAGCACCGGACGCGGCCGGCCCAGCCGGCCGTCGGCGTAGCGCATCGCGACCACCCGGTTGTCCTCGGCGGTCGAGACGTAGGCGTAGACCAGCGAGTCCTCGTCGTACGTCGGGGACGCGGCCAGCCCCAGCAGACCGGCCTCACCCTGCGGCGCCGCGATCGACACCTCGCCCACCGCACGGACGGGACCACCGCCGGCCGGGATCGCGACCACGCGCCGGGTGTCGCGCTCGCCGACCAGCGCGCTGCCGTCGGGCAGGAACGTGACCCCCCACGGGGCCGCGAGGTTGCGTGCGACGGTGCCGACGACGCGCGGTCGCCCGGGTCGCCCGATGTCGGTCGTGGGCTCGGAGTCCGGCGAGGACGGCTCGCCGGTCTGGGTGGTCGGCTGCGGCGCCGGGGGCTGGCTGCCCAGTCCCTCCGGGTCGCCCTCGACCTCGGTGCAGGCGGCGACCAGGGCGATCAGGGCGGCGGCGACCAGGACGCGTCTCACTCCGCCACGGTAGCCATCCCGCCCGGGCGGCGTCAGGACACGCGACTCATCAGCATCAGCAGCTGTTCGTGCACCGTCTCGGGGTGCTCGAGCTGCAGGAAGTGCGAGCCGGGCAGCTCCAGGTACGCCGCGTCGGGGATCCGCTCGGCCGCCGTGCGCATGTCGTGGCTCGAGGCGAGAACGTCCCAGCGGCCGGCGACGAACGTGGTGGGCACCCGGATCCCGCGCAGCGAGACTCGTGGGTGCCGGGCGGCGGCACGGGCGAGGTGCATGTACCAGTCGACCGGCGTGGTCAGGAACTCCTTGACCGCGCGTCGTACGTCGGCGGGATTCTGGGCTGGGAGCATGAAGCCGCTGTGCGTGAGCAGCCCGGCCGTGACCGGCCCGACCGGCAGCCGGGACGTCACCGGCGTCACCAGCGGGCCCAGCCGCTCGAGGGTCGCCGTGACGCCCATCGCGATCGGCCGCCGCACCGGCCGGGGCAGCAACAGGGGAGCGCCCATCGAGGAGAACGTGCCACCCGGTACGCCGGCGACCGCGAAGATCCCGCTCACCCGCTCCGGGTGCAACGAGGCGAGCTCGAACGCGGTGTTGACGCCGAACGACCAGCCCGCGACGACACAGCGCTCGATGCCGGCGTCGTCGAGCACGGCGACGGCGTCCTCGACGAACGCCGCGACATCGATCCGGTCCGGATCCGCCGGACGGTCGGACCCGCCCGTGCCGCGATGGTTCCACGAGACGACCCGGACGCCGCAGTCGCGGTCCAGCAGTGCCGGCCACGCGTAGGGATTGGTGCCGAGGCCGTTGCACAGCAGCACGGTCGGCCCGTCGACGTCGTTGGTCCAGGCGCGCAGCCGGGTGCCGTCGGCGCTGGTCACGTCGTAGAAGCGCAGCGACCGGCCGCCGTGCGGCACGGCCTCGGGGCTCACGGCGGTCTCGGTCATGCCGGAATTGTGCCGCAGTCGGGTCCGGCCCCGGCGAACCGGACCTCAGGCGGTGCGGTCCTGGAGCGGGACCCGACTGCGTGCGGCGTGCTGCTGCTGGTGGCCGGCGAGGAACGTCTCGACCTCGTCCAGCTCGGCCCGGCGCTGCGTGAGCGCCGTGCTCGCCGCCATCGCGTTGCGTCGAGCGACCTCCTGGCTGTGCACGTGCCAGCGGGCGGCGCGCCTGGTCGCGGTCATCAACAGCTGGATCGCGGTCATCTCGCCTCCCGTGGTGGTTCCTCGAGCTTCTGCTGACCCCAACCTAGGTCCCGCGTGCTTCGTCACCGTCAACGTCGTGTGACGGTCAGGTGAACTCACTGCCCGCACCACCTAGGGTCGTCCGGGTGAGTGAACCTCTGGTCTGGCTGCCGTTCGACCCCGAGCTGCTCGGAGACCCGCCGTCCGGCCTGCGCTACGAGGTCGTGGTGCCGAGCGAGGGAGACGAACCGCCGGCGAGCATCGACGAGGTCGTGTTCTACGTCCCGCCGTACCGGTTCTCCGAGGCGGACAGCGCGCTCGTGCCACGGATGTCCTCGCTCCGGGTTGTGCAGACGATGACCGCCGGCGTCGAGCACATCCGCCCGCACGTCCCCGACGGCGTGACGCTGTGCAACGGTCGCGGCATCCACGACGCGTCGACGGCGGAGCTGGCGCTGACCCTGATGCTGGCCTCGCTGCGGGGCATCCCCGGCTTCGTCCGGGCCCAGGACGCGCACGCGTGGATGCACGGCACGCGTCCCGCGCTGGCCGACAGCACGGTCCTGATCGTGGGGTACGGCGCGATCGGCGAGGCGATCGAGCGCCGGCTCGAGGGCTTCGAGGTCGACGTCGTCCGGGTCGCCCGGAGCCCCCGCGAAGGGGTGCACGGCTTCGGCGAGCTGCCCGAGCTGCTGCCTGAGGCCGACGTGGTCGTGCTGATCGTCCCGCTGACCAGGGAGACGCAGGGGATGGTCGACACCGGCTTCCTCGCCCGGCTGCGCGACGGCGCGCTGCTGGTGAACGTCTCCCGCGGTGCGGTCGTGGACACCGACGCCCTGGTCGACGCTCTGGCCACCGGCCGGATCAGCGCTGCGCTCGACGTGACCGACCCGGAGCCGCTGCCCGCGGACCACCCGCTGTGGGACAGCCCCAACCTCCTGGTCTCCCCGCACGTGGGCGGCGCATCGTCCGCGATGGAGCCGCGCGCCCACCGGCTGGTGCGGGAGCAGCTCGTGCGGTTCTCGGCGGGGGAGCCGCTGGCCAACGTGATGGAGGGTGACTACTGATGAGCGAGCCGGCCTGTGTCTTCTGCCAGATCGTGGCGGGGGAGGCGGAGGCGTTCGTGGTCGCCTCCGGTCCCACAGCGGTGGCCTTCCTGGACATCGCGCCGCTGGCCCGCGGCCACACCCTCGTCGTACCCACACGGCACGTGCGCGACCTGCTCGACGACGGCGCCCTGGCGCTGCAGGAGGTCGCGCCGGTCGTCGAGGAGGCCGCGCACCTCCTGGTCGGGAGACTGGGCGCCGACGGGCTCAACCTGTTCCAGAGCACCGGCGCCGCAGCGGGGCAGGAGGTGCCGCACTTCCACGTGCACCTGGTGCCCCGGTGGCGCGACGACGGCGTGCTGCGCAATCTTGTCGGCGAGCCGTCGGCCGCCGAGGACCTCGACGCCATGCACGCCCTGCTGCTCGGATGAGGACGAGCCGTCACTCCTCGTCGAGACGGAGCAGCAGCTTCTCGATGATGGTGCGCTCCCCGTCGAGGTACTCCAGCCCCCAGTCCGCGACCAGCGACGGGTAGCGGAAGGACTCGCCGGGAGCGTCCCGCCCGTGCAGTGACTCACGCACCCGCTGGAGCTCGGCGCGACGCTCGGCAAGGGCGTCGAGATGCTCGCGCAGCAGGGCCTTGCTGTGCTCCGGGTCGACGAGGTGGCCGATCAGCAGCCTCAGCGCGACCGGGTGCTTGAGCACCGGGAACTCCGGCGGCGCGTCCTCCAGCCACGCGGTGAGCGTGTGTCGTCCCTTCGCGGTGATGGAGTACTTCGACGACCGCCGGTTGGGCCCGGCCGCCCTCGCCTTGACCAGGCCGTGCTCCGTGAGCCGCTCGAGCTCGGTGTAGACCTGGCTCATCGCCGGGGAGACCCAGTAGAACCGCAAGGTCCGGTCCGCGCGCTGCTTCAGCTCGTAGCCGGTCAGGTCGTCGCCGAACGTGAGTAGCCCGAGCAGCGCGTACGACGTCGTCGGCAGCTCTTGACTCATGGTCCCCCAAGAGTAGTGTTCCTGACTGGAACAATCACCCCTCGTCCATGAACGCAGCAGGAGGAGTCCGGCCATGGCAGACACCGTCGTGATGGTGGGCACGCGCAAGGGACTGTGGGTCGGACGCGCCGACGAGAGCCGCTCGTCGTTCGAGTGGGCCGGGCCGCACTTCAACATGGAGGAGGTCTACTCCTGCATGATCGACACCCGCCGCGGTACGCCGAGGCTGCTGGCGGGCGCGTCGTCCTCCTGGGTCGGCCCGCAGGTGGGCCGCTCGGACGACTTCGGGGCGACCTGGGAGTCCGGCCCCGAGGGCGCGATCCGGTTCCCCGAGGACACCGGCACCTCGCTCGAACGGGTCTGGCAGCTGCAGCCCGGTCTCGACGACGACGTGGTGTGGGCCGGCACCGAGCCCGGGGCCGTGTTCCGCTCCGAGGACGGCGGCGTGACGTTCGACCTCGAGCGTGGCCTGTGGGACAACCCGCAGCGCCCGGAGTGGGGCGCCGGCTACGGCGGGCAGGCGTTCCACACGCTGCTGCCGCACCCCACCGACCCGGCGTCGGTCACGGTCGCGATCTCGACGGGCGGCGTCTACCAGACGACCGACGGCGGGAAGAGCTGGGGACCGCGCAACCAGGGCATCCGCGCGGAGTTCCTGCCCGAGGGGCAGCAGTACCCCGAGTTCGGCCAGTGCGTGCACAAGGTCGCCCGGCACCCCTCACGGCCCGAGCGGATGTTCCTGCAGAACCACGGCGGCGTCTACCGCTCCGACGACGAGGGCGGCACCTGGACCTACATCGCCGACGGGCTGCCGTCCGACTTCGGGTTCCCGGTCGTCGTACACCCCCACGAGCCCGACACCGTGCTACGTCTTCCCGCTGGCCGGCGCCGGCGGTCGCTTCCCGCCCGAGGGGCAGGCCCGCGTGTGGCGGTCCCGCGACGCGGGCGAGACCTGGGAAGGGCTCGGTGGCGACGCTGACGGGGCCGGCCTGCCCGACGCGTTCTACGTGGGCGTGATGCGCGACGCGATGACGATGGACGACCACGAGACGCCGGGGATCTACTTCGGTGCCCGCAACGGCAGTGTCTGGGGCTCCTTCGACGACGGTGCGCACCTGGTCCGAGCTCGTGCGCAACCTGCCCGACGTGATGGTGGTCCGCGCCGCCAAGGTGTGACTCCCGGTGGTCGAGCCCGTCGAGACCCGTCTGCGGTCTATGGGGTGATTCTCGCGGGCCGATCGCAGACGAATCGGGTGTCGGCGTACGGCGTAGCATCCGAGCCATGCCTGACATCAAGCCCCGCAGCCGCGACGTCACCGACGGACTCGAGAAGGCGGCCGCCCGCGGCATGCTGCGCGCGGTCGGCATGGGCGACGACGACTGGGAGAAGCCGCAGATCGGCGTCGCCTCGTCGTGGAACGAGATCACGCCCTGCAACCTCTCGCTCGACCGGCTCGCCAAGGCGGTGAAGAACGGCGTGCACGCCGCCGGTGGCTACCCGCTGGAGTTCGGCACGATCTCGGTCTCCGACGGCATCTCGATGGGCCACGAGGGCATGCACTTCTCGCTGGTGTCGCGCGAGGTGATCGCCGACTCCGTCGAGACCGTGATGATGGCCGAGCGGCTCGACGGCTCGGTGCTGCTGGCCGGCTGCGACAAGTCCCTGCCGGGGATGATGATGGCCGCGGCGCGGCTCGACCTGGCCTCGGTCTTCCTGTACGCCGGGTCGATCATGCCCGGCCAGGTCGACGGCAACGACGTGACGATCATCGACGCCTTCGAGGCGGTCGGTGCCTGCCTCGCCGGGAAGATCACCCGCGAGGAGGTCGACCGGGTCGAGCGCGCGATCTGCCCGGGCGAGGGTGCCTGCGGCGGCATGTACACCGCCAACACCATGGCCGCGGTCGGCGAGGCGATCGGGATGTCGCTGCCGGGCAGCGCGGCCCCGCCGGCCGTCGACCGGCGCCGCGACGGCTTCGCACACCGCTCCGGCGAGGCCGTGGTCAACCTGCTCCGCGAGGGCATCACCGCCCGCCAGGTCATGACCCGCGAGGCGTTCGAGAACGCCATCACCGTGGTGATGGCGCTCGGCGGCTCGACCAACGCCGTGCTGCACCTCCTCGCGATCGCGCGGGAGGCCGAGGTGCCGCTGACGATCGACGACTTCAATACGATCGGCGAGCGGGTGCCGCACCTCGGCGACCTCAAGCCGTTCGGCAAGTACGTCATGTACGACGTCGACAAGGTCGGCGGCATCCCGATGGTGATGCGGGCGCTGCTCGAGGAGGGTCTGCTGCACGGTGACGCGCTCACGGTCACCGGCCGGACCATGCGGGAGAACCTCGACCGGATCGCGCCGCCGCCCGTCGACGGTGCGGTGATCCGCAAGTTCTCCGAGCCGATCCACAAGACCGGCGGGCTGACCATCCTCAAGGGCTCGCTGGCCCCGGAGGGTGCCGTCGTGAAGTCGGCCGGGTTCGACGACGACGTGTTCGAGGGGACCGCGCGCGTGTTCGACGGCGAGCGTGCGGCCATGGACGCCCTCGCCGCGGGCCGGATCGTCGGCGGCGACGTGGTGGTGATCCGCTACGAGGGCCCCAAGGGCGGGCCGGGCATGCGCGAGATGCTCGCCATCACCGGCGCGATCAAGGGCGCCGGACTCGGCAAGGACGTCCTGCTGCTGACCGACGGCCGGTTCAGCGGCGGTACTACGGGCCTCTGCGTCGGCCACGTGGCCCCGGAGGCCGTCGACGGCGGACCGATCGCGTTCGTCCGTGACGGCGACCGGGTCCGTCTCGACGTCGCGCACCGCACGCTCGACGTCCTCGTCGACGCCGCCGAGCTCAAGGGCCGTGAGGAGGGCTGGGAGCCGCTGCCGCCGAAGTACACCCGCGGCGTGCTCGGCAAGTACGCCAAGGTCGTCCAGTCCGCGGCCCACGGCGCGGTCTGCGGCTGACCCGGTCGCTCAGGGGCGCTCCACCACCCGGAGCTCGCCGGAGCGCCACATCGGTTCGGCCACGTCGCACAGCCGACCGATCGCGGCACGGACCGGGAGCTCGCGAAGCTCACCGGCATGCTCGGCGCCGAACCGCCGCCCCACCTCGTTGTTGTGCTCGTCGACGGTGGTGTCCTCGGGGCGCCTGGTGCCGCGTTCCTGCTCGACCGCGACGGCCCGGGCGATCTCGACGCCGTACCGCGCAGCCAGACAGGCCTGCCACGCGAAGTGCCGCAGCGCGTTCTGCCTCCCGAACCGACCCGGTGACCGGCGTGCGGCCGTCGACAGGGCGACGACCGAGACGAGCAGCACCCCGCCGGCATCGCTCGTGGACGCGCCCGCCCGCCGCGCGGCGCGGTACAGGCGGGGCGCCTGGCTGAGGGAACGGAGTCCGAGACCGGCCATGGGCACCACCCTGTCAGCCCTATCCTCCTGCCATGCCATCGACCGACGAGCACCACCTGCCCGTCGGCGAGCCGGTCCCCGGCTGGACCGCTCGGGCGCTGCCGCGGCCGGGTCCGTTCCACGGCAGGTTCTGCTCCGTCGTACCGCTGTCCGTGGAGCACGCCGACGCCCTGTACCCGACGTGTGCCGCTCCCGGCACCGAGCACCTGTGGACCTACCTGTCGGACGGGCCGTACCCGGACCAGGGCGCCTTCCGGGCCCGCCTCGAGCGCACCGTCGCCGACCCGGACGGGATCGCCGTCGCGGTGACCGACCCGGCGGGGACGCCGGCCGGCCTCGCCAACTACCTGCGCCTCGATCCGGGCAACGGGTCCGTCGAGGTCGGGGGGATCCTGCTGGGAACCACGCTGCGTCGCACGCCGGCGGCCACCGAGGCGATGCACCTGATGGCCGCGCACGTGTTCGAGGACCTCGGCTACCGGCGCTACGAGTGGAAGTGCGACGCCCTCAACGCCGCCTCGGTCGCGGCCGCGCTGCGTCTCGGCTTCAGGTACGAGGGCACGTTCCGCCACGCGTTGGTCTACAAGGGCCGCAACCGGGACACCGCATGGTTCTCGATCACCGACTCGGAGTGGGACGACGTGGCGGCGGCACACCGGGCGTGGCTGCACCCCGACAACTTCGACGACGACGGACGGCAGCGGAGCCCGCTGCGCCGGTTCCTGCCATCGCACCAGCAGACTGTGCCGTCCATTCCCTAAGACCTCGGTTCCACATCCTGGGACGCGTGTCACACTTGCTTGACGAAGCCACGCGGCAAACGGGACGGTAACCCCATGCGTTCCATGATTCTTGTACGCACGCGACGCGACGGCTGACGGCTCGACCGACACCGCCGCGTCAACCCCTCGCCGCCCGCCGGGCCGAGGGGTTTTTTGTTGGCAGCGCAGGACCAGAGGGACTCCGGGCAGTGCCGGGGTCACGGGCAGAGAAGGGCGACATGGGCGACTCAGGCCAGAGCGGCGGCACCCCGATGACGGGAGCGCAGAGTCTCATCTCCGCGCTCGAGCACGCGGGCGCCGAGAACGTCTTCGGCATCCCGGGCGGCGCCATCCTTCCGGCGTACGACCCGCTCTTCGACTCGCGCAAGCTCCGGCACATCCTGGTACGCCACGAGCAGGGGCCGGCCACGCCGCCCAGGGGTACGCCGCGGCCACCGGCAAGGTCGGCGTCTGCATGGCGACGTCCGGGCCCGGCGCGACCAACCTGGTGACCCCGCTGGCCGACGCCTACATGGACAGCGTCCCGATCGTCGCGGTGACCGGGCAGGTGCCGAGCAGCGCGATCGGCACCGACGCCTTCCAGGAGGCGGACATCCGCGGCATCACGATGCCGATCACCAAGCACAACTTCCTGGTCACCGACCCGGCGGAGATCCCGCGCACGGTCGCGGAGGCCTTCTACATCGCCTCCACCGGTCGTCCCGGCCCGGTGCTCGTCGACGTGTCCAAGGACGCGCATGCAGGCGAGCACGACGTTCGCCTGGCCCACCGAGCTCAACCTGCCCGGCTACCGCCCGGTGACGCGGCCGCACGCCAAGCAGGTCCGCGAGGCCGCCCGGCTGATGCTCGAGGCCCGACGCCCGGTGCTGTACGTCGGCGGCGGGGTCATCCGCGCCGGCGCCGCCCAGGAGCTGCGCGTGCTCGCCGAGATGACCGGGATCCCGGTGGTCACCACGCTGATGGCGCGCGGCGCCTTCCCCGACAGCCACCCGCAGCACCTCGGCATGCCCGGCATGCACGGCACCGTCGCCGCGGTGGCGGGGCTGCAGCGCAGCGACCTGATCATCAGCCTCGGCGCCCGCTTCGACGACCGGGTGACCGGCAACCTCGACTCGTTCGCGCCGAACGCCAAGGTCATCCACGCCGACATCGACCCGGCCGAGATCGGCAAGAACCGGCATGCCGACGTCCCGATCGTCGGCGACTGCCGCGAGGTGATCGCCGACCTGATCGTCGCGCTGCAGGGCGAGGGGGAGCAGGGCCGCGAAGGCGACTACGAGGCCTGGGTGGAGTTCCTCGCCGGGGTGAAGACGAAGTACCCGCTCGGCTACGACCAACCGGCCGACGGCTCGCTCGCCCCGCAGTACGTCCTCGAGCGGCTCGGCGCGATCGCCGGCCCGGAGGCGGTCTACGTCGCCGGGGTCGGCCAGCACCAGATGTGGGCCACGCACTTCATCGGCTACGAGCGCCCCGGCACCTGGATCAACTCCGGCGGGCTCGGCACGATGGGCTTCTCGGTGCCCGCGGCGATGGGCGCCAAGGTCGGGCGCCCCGACACGACCGTGTGGTCGATCGACGGCGACGGCTGCTTCCAGATGACCAACCAGGAGCTCGCCACCTGCGCCATCGAGGGCATCCCGATCAAGGTCGCGATCATCAACAACGAGTCGCTCGGCATGGTCCGCCAGTGGCAGACGCTGTTCTACAACGAGCGCTACTCCAACACCGACCTGCAGCGGCACGCACAGCGGCGCATCCCCGACTTCGTCAAGCTCGCCGACGCCTACGGCTGCGTCGGCCTGGCCTGCGACGTCGCCGGACGACGTCGACGCCACGATCAACAAGGCGATGGAGATCGACGACGTCCCGGTGGTGGTCGACTTCCGGGTGCACCGCGACGCGATGGTGTGGCCGATGGTCGCCGCCGGCACCAGCAACGACGACATCAAGTTCGCGCGCGACATGGCGCCGGAGTTCGACGGAGGACGACCTGCCGATGAGCAGGCACACCCTGTCGCGTGCTGGTGGAGAACAAGCCCGGTGTGCTGGCCCGGGTCGCGGGGCTGTTCAGCCGCCGCGGCTTCAACATCGACTCGCTCGCGGTCGGCCCGACCGAGCACGCGGCGGTCTCCCGGATGACGATCGTGGTCAACGTCGAGGAGTCGCCGCTGGAGCAGGTCACCAAGCAGCTCAACAAGCTGGTCGAGGTGATCAAGATCGTCGAGCTCGACGCGGAGCAGTCGGTCGCCCGGGAGCTGCTGCTGGTCAAGGTGCGCGCCGACGCCGAGACGCGCGGCCAGGTGCTCGAGGTCGTGCAGCTGTTCAAGGCCAAGGTGGTCGACGTCGCGACCGACGCGGTCACCGTCCAGGTCACCGGCAACCAGGGCAAGCTCGAGGACTTCCTGCGGGTCGTGGAGCCGTTCGGGGTCCGCGAGCTCGTCCAGTCCGGCATGGTGGCGATCGGCCGGGGCGGCCGCTCGATCTCCGATCGCACCCTCAAGCCGGTGCCGCTGCCCCGCCGCGCACCGGCACGCCCCGCCCCGCCTGACCTGACGTACCGACACGCATCAACCGAAGGAGAGCCCCCGTGGCCGAGATGTTCTACGACGACGACGCCGACCTGTCCGTGATCCAGAGCCGCAACGTCGCGGTCCTCGGCTACGGCAGCCAGGGACACGCGCACGCGCTGTCCCTGCGCGACTCCGGGGTCGACGTCCGGGTGGGTCTGCCCGAGGGCTCCAAGAGCCGCGCGAAGGCCGAGGCCGAGGGGCTGCGGGTGCTGACGCCCGCCGAGGCGTGCGAGGAGGCCGACCTGGTGGTGATCCTCGCGCCCGACCACGTGCAGCGGAAGCTGTACGCCGAGTCGGTCGAGCCCAACCTGGTCGAGGGTGACGCGCTGTTCTTCGGGCACGGCTTCAACATCCGGTTCGGCTACATCAAGCCGCCGCAGGGCGTCGACGTGGCGATGGTCGCCCCGAAGGGCCCCGGGCACCTGGTCCGCCGCGAGTACACCGAGGGTCGCGGCGTACCCGTGCTCGTCGCCGTGGAGGAGGACGCCACCGGCAAGGCGTGGGACCTCGCGCTGTCGTACGCCAAGGCCATCGGCGGGCTGCGCGCCGGCGGCATCAAGACGACGTTCACCGAGGAGACCGAGACCGACCTGTTCGGCGAGCAGGCCGTGCTGTGCGGCGGCGCGTCGCAGCTGGTGCAGTACGGCTTCGAGACGCTGATCGAGGCCGGCTACCAGCCCGAGGTCGCCTACTTCGAGTGCCTGCACGAGCTGAAGCTGATCGTCGACCTGATGTACGAGGGCGGCATCGCCAAGCAGCGCTGGTCGGTCTCCGACACCGCGGAGTACGGCGACTACGTCTCCGGCCCCCGGGTGATCGACCCGCACGTCAAGGACAACATGCGCGCGGTGCTCGCCGACATCCAGAACGGCAAGTTCGCGCAGCGGTTCATCGACGACCAGGACGCCGGCGCACCGGAGTTCAAGGAGCTGCGTGCCAAGGGCGAGCAGCACCCGATCGAGGGCACCGGCCGTGAGCTGCGCAAGCTGATGTCGTGGGTGAAGTCGCACGACTCCGACTACACCGAGGGCACCGCGACGCGCTGAGGCGGCGGAGGGGCAAATTCACTGGGGACCCAGTGAATTGCCCGCTCCCCGTGGTGAACTCACCACGGGGAGCGCCCGTTTGCCACGGGGAGTGTCGGGGCACGGGCAGTGACGCAGGGCACGGAAGCAATCGCCCGCAGAGATGGTTGTGCTCTACATGCGTATCGAGATCTGGTCCGACGTCGTCTGCCCGTGGTGCTTCATCGGCAAGCGACGCCTGGAGCGTGCCCTCGACGGGTTCGCCCACCGCGACGACGTCGAGGTGGTCTACCGCTCGTTCGAGCTCGACCCCTCCGCGCCGACACCGGCGACCGAGCGCATGGACGAGGTGCTGGCGCGCAAGTACGGCGGCGGCGTGGAGAACGCGCGCCGGATGATGGCGCAGGTGACGGAGGTGGCCGCGGACGAGGGCCTCGAGTACCACCTCGACCGCACCCTGCGCGGCAACACCGTGAACGCGCACCGGCTGCTGCACCTGGCCCTCGACGAGAGCGGCCCGCGTGTGCAGGCCGAGCTCAAGGAGTCGCTGATGACGGCGTACTTCACCCGCGCCGAGGACATCACCGACCCCGACGTGCTCCGCAAGGCGGCCACCGACGCGGGCCTCGACCCGAGCCGGGTGGAGGCCGTGCTCGCGTCGCGGGAGTACGCCGAGGCGGTCCGCGCCGACGTCGACCAGGCCCGCGCGTTCGGTGCGTCCGGCGTCCCGTTCTTCGTCGTCGACCGCAAGTACGCCGTGTCCGGCGCCCAACCGACCGAGGTGTTCACCCAGGTGCTGGACCGGGCCTGGGCGGAGAGCCACCCGCAGCTGACCGTGCTCGGCGAGGGCGCCGACGGCGACGTCTGCGGCCCCGACGGCTGCTGACCGACCCTCGCATGCAGACCTTCCTGCCGTACGACGACTTCCGGCGGACCGCCGAGGTGCTCGACCAGAAGCGTCTCGGCAAGCAGCGTGTCGAGTGCATCCAGGTGCTGCGCGGCCTGACCCGCCCCGGCTACGGCTGGCGGCACCACCCGGCGGTCAAGATGTGGCGCGGCCACGAGGAGGCGCTCGGGCGCTACGCCTACACCTGCTGCGAGCACTGGGTGTCGCTCGGCTTCGGCGACACCTGCGCCGCCACGATCGCCGCGGACCTCGCGGCCGCCGGCGTGCGCCGCGTGCGCACCGAGGACCAGCTGCGTCGCGCCGGCGCTGTGCCCCCGTGGCTGGGCGACGAGGAGTTCCACCGCGCGCACCGTTCGGCCCTGCTGCGCAAGGACCCCGACCACTACGGCGCGATCTTCACCGACGTCCCGGACGACCTCGAGTACGTGTGGCCGTCCCCGCCCGGCGAGGCTCGGACACCTCCCTCCGGGCACTGAACCGTCCGGTAGTGTTCTCGGTGGGCACAGCGTCGTGCATCGGCCGCCCCCAGCGCACCACGTGACGGGGACGACGGCCACCTCGAGCCGACCATCGAGAACCCCGAGGACATCGTCGTGACCAAGCCCGTCGTACTGATCGCCGAAGAGCTGAGCCCAGCCACCGTGGAAGCGCTCGGTCCCGACTTCGAGATCCGGACCTGCAACGGTGCCGACCGCGCCGAGCTGCTGCCCGCGATCGTCGACGTCGACGCGATCCTGGTCCGCTCCGCCACCAAGGTCGACACCGAGGCCCTGGCCGCCGCACATCGGCTCAAGATCGTCGCCCGCGCCGGCGTCGGGCTCGACAACGTCGACGTCAAGGCCGCCACCCAGAACGGCGTCATGGTCGTCAACGCGCCGACCTCCAACATCGTCTCCGCCGCCGAGCTCGCCGTCGCGCTGATGCTCGCCGCCGCCCGGCACGTGGCGCCGGCCAACGCGGCGCTGAAGAACGGCGAGTGGAAGCGCAGCAAGTACACCGGCATCGAGCTCTACGAGAAGACCGTCGGCATCGTCGGCCTCGGCCGGATCGGGGTGCTCGTCGCGCAGCGGCTGAGCGCCTTCGGCATGAAGGTGATCGCCTACGACCCCTACGTCCAGGCCGGCCGGGCCGCCCAGATGGGCGTCCGCCTCGTCACCCTCGACGAGCTGCTGGTCGAGGCCGACTTCATGTCGGTGCACCTGCCCAAGACTCCCGAGACGATCGGCCTGATCGGCGAGGACGAGCTGGCGAAGGTCAAGCCGAGCCTCGTCCTCGTCAACGCCGCCCGCGGCGGGATCGTCGACGAGCACGCGCTGCACGTCGCGATCAAGGAGGGCCGGGTCGCGGCCGCCGGCCTCGACGTGTTCGCTTCCGAGCCCTGCACGGACAGCCCGCTCTTCGAGTTCGAGAACGTCGTCGCCACGCCCCACCTCGGCGCCTCGACCGACGAGGCCCAGGAGAAGGCCGGCATCGCGGTGGCGAAGTCGGTGCGACTCGCCCTGGCCGGCGAGCTCGTGCCCGACGCCGTCAACGTGCAGGGCGGGGTGATCGCCGAGGACGTCCGCCCGGGCCTCCCGCTCACCGAGAAGCTGGGCCGGATCTTCACCGCGCTCGCGGGCGAGGTCGCCCAGCAGCTCGACGTCGAGGTGCGCGGCGAGATCACGCAGTACGACGTGAAGGTGCTCGAGCTGGCCGCCCTCAAGGGGGTCTTCTCCGACGTGGTCGAGGACCCGGTGTCCTACGTCAACGCGCCGCTCCTCGCCGCCGAGCGCGGGCTGGCAGTCCGCCTCGTCACCGACGCCGACAGCCCCGACCACCGCAACCTGATCACCCTGCGGGGCACCCTGGCCGACGGGTCCCAGGTGTCGGTGTCCGGCACCCTCATCGGGATCGCGCAGCGCGAGCGGCTGGTCGAGATCGACGAGTACGACGTCGACATCGAGCCCACCGAGCACCTGGCGTTCTTCCGCTACGAGGACCGCCCCGGCATGGTCGGCACCGTCGGCCGCATCCTCGGCGACGCCCAGGTCAACATCGCCGGCATGCAGGTCGCCCGCGACACCAAGGGCGGGCACGCGCTGGTGGCGCTGTCCGTCGACACGGCCATCCCGGCGCCGGTGCTCGAGGAGATCCGGACCGAGATCGACGCGGCATCGGTGCGAGCGGTCGACCTGACCGAGTAGGTCCTGGCCCGGTCGGGTCGCCCCGAATGTCCGTTCGGTCGGTTTTCGCCGATCCGGGTCCTCCCGGCCTTCCCCGCCCGCCACGATGGGCGCTGTTGGGGAGGCATCGATCAATGGGGGAAGCATGAACGGCACAACGAACAACGACGCGAGCCGCTGCCCGGGCTGGTGCGTGAACGTGGCGAGCGAATCGGACCACGTGCACGTCAGCGCCGACATCGCAGCCGGCGCGCCGGACCAGCCGCTGATGGCGCGGTTGATCGGCAAGGGCCTCGAGGAGCAGCCGCACGTGCTGCTCAACGGCCGGGTGGCCACCGTCGAGCAGGCGGCGTCGTTCCTCGGCGGCGTCCGGCAGCTCCTGGACCGCGCCCGGCTCGCCGAGCCGGGGCTGGGCTTCGTCGAGGCGCTGTGGGCCGGCGCCGACGTCACCTTCGCCGAGATCGCCGAGATCTGCGGGGTCGACGAGCAGCGGATCCGCCAGCAGGGCCAGGGCGGACAGGTGCTGAGCGTCTACGAGTACGACCAGGTCGCCCTGGCCGTGGCCAGGATGATGGCCGCGACCGTCCCGGCCGCCTGACGTCGGGCGCGGGTCAGCGCTTGGTGGCGATCAGCACCGACGCGTCCGGCGCGACCATCACCTCGACGGTGGTGAACCGCTCGTCGGTGAGCCACTGCTCGCGCAGCGTGTCGACCCGGCCCTCGTAGACCGGGGGCCACGACGAGCAGGGCGTGAAGTCGTCGAGCACGACGATCCCGCCCGGCTCGACGATGTCGATGATGAGGTCGGCGCCGGAGTCCTTGGGCTCGCGTGCGTCGAGGAACAGCAGCGAGAACGGGCCCCGGTCCCGCATCGTCGACCAGTCGGCGGCCAGCACCTCGACCTGCTTGTCGTCCACGAAGATCTCCGCGGCCGCCTCGGCGAGCTTGGGGTCGAGCTCGGCGGTGAGGATGTCGGCCTCGTCGCGCACGCCGGACCGCAGCCACGCCGTACCGACGCCGCACCCGGTGCCGAACTCGGCCAGGGTCCCGCTGCGCGTCGCGGCCAGCGTCGCGAGCAGCCGGCCGGTCTCGTTGCGGCAGAACGACACGTAGCCACGCTTGCGGGACACGTCGAACGCGCGGGACACGATCTCGGGCAGCTCGGGCGGGGCACTCATGTGGCGATCCTCTCAAACGGCCGGTGAGCGTCCGGTGCTCGAGAGGCGATCTCAGATGCTGGAAAGCTGTGCAAAGTCGCCTGCGCACCCTCGCGACCCCCGTTACCGTGGATGCACCATGCGGAGCTTCTTCGTACTTATCAGCCGCCGTGGCGGGGCCTCTTAAGTAAGGCCACCTCGCCGCGGAGTTCGGCATGTCTGGCCCTACGAAGAACCTCCGCCGCGAGCGACGCAGAAGCGCAGCAACCGCGAGCTCCTCCGAGATCCACCCTCGTCGCACCACGTGATCCGTGGTCCGAGGATCGACCTCCTCAGCTGGCAGCGGAGTCCACGACCACCGGTACGACGGTCGCGGCGGACACCCCGCCGAGCCGCTGCCAGCACGACCGAAATCGATCCACGACCTTTGGAGCACACGATGTACGACATGTACCCCGAGTGGGGGCCCAGCCGGCACTACGACGACGCCGCCAGCAGTGCTGACACGAGCAGCGACGGGGCGGTCCAGGTCGGACTCGACCTGCGAGACAACGGCGGTCAGCGCCCGGACGACAACTAGAGTCCGGCGGCATGACGCAGACCTTCCAGCTCGCCGTGATCCCCGGCGACGGCATCGGTCCCGAGGTGACCGCCGAGGCTCTCAAGGTCCTCGAGCAGGTAGCGGGCAGCCGGGCCGGCGTGAAGTTCGAGCCCACCCGCTACGACCTCGGCGCCGAGCGGTACCTCGCCACCGGCGAGGTGCTGCCGGACTCCGTGCTCGAGGAGATCCGTCAGCACGACGCGATCCTGCTCGGTGCGGTCGGGGGCAGGCCGGGGGACCCGAACCTGCCGCCGGGGATCCTCGAGCGAGGTCTGCTGCTCAGGCTGCGTTTCGAGCTCGACCACTACGTCAACCTGCGCCCGTCGCGGATCTTCCCGGGCGCCCGCTCGCCGCTGCGCCCAGAAGTGACACAGGCGGGCGAGGTGGACTTCGTGGTCGTCCGCGAGGGCACCGAGGGGCCGTACGTCGGCAACGGCGGCGCCCTCCGCGTCGGTACGCCTCACGAGATCGCGACCGAGGTCAGCGTCAACACCGCCTTCGGCGTGGAGCGGGTGGTCCGCGACGCGTTCAGCCGTGCCCAGAACCGCCCTCGCAGGAAGCTCACCCTGGTCCACAAGACCAACGTGCTCGTGCACGCGGGCGGCCTGTGGTCACGGGTGGTCGGCGAGGTCGGCCGGGAGTTCCCGGACGTCGACGTCGACTACCTGCACGTCGACGCGGCCACGATCTTCCTCACCACCGACCCGGCTCGGTTCGACGTGGTCGTCACCGACAACCTGTTCGGCGACATCATCACCGACCTCGCCGCGGCCGTCACCGGAGGCATCGGCCTGGCCGCCAGCGGCAACGTCAACCCCGACCGGACCGCGCCGAGCATGTTCGAGCCGGTGCACGGGTCGGCGCCGGACATCGCCGGCCAGGAGAAGGCGGACCCCACGGCCGCCATCCTCTCCGGGGCACTGCTCCTCGAGCACCTCGGTCTCGACGAGGCGGCGCGCGCGGTCGAGTCGGCGGTCGTCGAGGACCTCGCGGAGCGCGCGGGCGGCGCCGGCGGCGTACGCCGTACCTCCGAGGTGGGGGACGCCATCGCCGCCCGGCTCGCGTAGCCGGTCGGCTACCGTGCACCCCATGGAGACGTCCTTCGAGATCTCGGTCGCCCCGGCGAGCAGCCCGGTGGTCAGCGACCGACTTGCGGAGATCCTGGCCGACCCGGGATTCGGCATCCACTTCACCGACCACATGTACGTCGCCGAGTGGACCCCCGACCAGGGCTGGCACGACGCGCGGGTCACGGCCTACGCGCCGCTGACCCTCGACCCGGCCACCGCCGTCCTGCACTACGCGCAGGAGATCTTCGAGGGCATGAAGGCCTACCGGCACGACGACGGCTCGGTGTGGACGTTCCGGCCGGAGATGAACGCCGAGCGGATGATCCGGTCCTCCAAGCGTCTCGCGCTTCCGGAGCTCCCGGTGGGCGACTTCGTGGCGTCGGTCGACGCGCTGGTCCGCGCCGACGAGCGTTGGGTGCCCGACGCCGCGGGGGAGAAGAGCCTCTACCTGCGCCCGTTCATGTTCGCCTCGGAGAAGTTCCTCGGCGTCCGCCCCGCCAAGCACGTCACCTACATGGTCATCGCGTCTCCCGCCGGCGCGTACTTCGCCAAGGGCCTGAAGCCGGTGTCGATCTGGCTCAGCGAGGACTACGCCCGCGCCGGCCGCGGCGGCATGGGCGCGGCGAAGACCGGAGGCAACTACGCCAGCTCACTGGTGGCGCAGCAGGAGGCCATCGAGCAGGGCTGCGACCAGGTCGCGTTCCTCGACGCCGCGGAGGGAAAGTACGTCGAGGAGCTCGGCGGGATGAACCTCTACTTCGTGCACGACGACGGCACCATCGTCACCCCCGAGCTGTCCGGCACCATCCTCGAGGGCATCACCCGGTCCTCGATCATCGAGCTGTGCGGCAAGCTCGGCCACCGCGTCGAGGAGCGCAGGTTCACCGCCGACGAGTGGCGCGACGGGTTGACGTCGGGCCGCCTCACCGAGGTGTTCGCGTGCGGCACGGCCGCGGTCGTGACCCCCGTCGGCACGCTGAAGTGGCGCGGTGGCTCGGCCAGCACGGGCGTCGGCGACGACATCGGTCCGGTCACCAAGCAGGTGCGGCAGAACCTCGTGGACATCCAGTACGGCCGCGCCGAAGACACCTTCGGGTGGATGCACCGGGTCGTCTGACCGTCGCGCTCGCCCTGCTCCTGGTGAGCGCGTGCTCGGGTCCGGCGGAGTCCCCGGCCACCTCGCCCTCGAGCGCCTCGACGCCAGCGTCGAGCTCGAAGGCGCCCCCGACCCCGAGCGGGTCCACGACCTCCCCTCGGCCGGAGCCCCCGGCTCCCGACGCGGAGGAGCAGGCCCGGCTCGACCAGCGACTTCGCGACGCGGCCTGGGCCGACGACGTCGAGCTGGCCCGCCGGCTGGTCCGTCGCGGCGCCGACGTCAACGCCAAGGACGACACCGTGCAGAGCGCCTACCTGATCTCCACCAGTGAGGGCCACCTGCGGCTGCTGGAGCTGGCGCTGCGCAACGGCGCGCGCGTGAACGACAAGGACTCCTTCAACGGCACCGGACTGATCCGCGCGGCCGACCGCGGGCACGCGTACGTCGCCGGGCGGCTCGTCCGGGCCGGGATCGAGCTCGACCACGTGAACAACCTCGGCTGGACCGCCCTGCACGAGGCGATCATCCTCGGCGACGGTGGCCCGCGGTACCTCGACACCGTGCGCGTGCTGGTCGCCGCGGGAGCCGACGTGGGCATCCCGTCGGCGCGCGACGGGGTGACTCCCGTGGAGCACGCGCGGAGCCGCGGCTACGACCGGATGGCTGCTCTCCTCGAGCGGGCCGCCGGTCGGGTGGTGCCGCGGTCCCGTGCGTCCGACGTACTGCTGGAGGCCGCGGGGTCCGGCGACGCCGACCACGCCGCCCTCGCGCTGCGGGCCGGTGCCGACCTGGAGGCACGCGACGCGCACCGTCGGACGCCGTTGCTCCGCGCCGCCGCCCGCGACCGGGTCGCGGTGGCCCGGCTGCTGGTGGCGATGGGCGCCGACCCCGACGCCCTCGACGACCGGCACGACACGCCGTGGCTGGTCACCGGCGTCACCGGCAGCGTGCCGATGCTCGAGACGCTGCTGCCTGCGCGTCCCGACCTGACCATCCGGAACCGGTTCGGCGGGATCTCGGTCATCCCGGCCGCCGAGCGCGGCCACGTCGCCTACGTACGCCGGGTGGTCCGCACCGGCATCGACGTCGACCACGTCAACGACCTCGGCTGGACCGCGTTGCTGGAGGCGGTGATCCTCGGCGACGGTGGCCCGGACCACCAGGAGGTCGTGCGGATCCTGCTCCGGGCCGGCGCGGACCAGTCGATCGCGGACCGCGACGGGGTGACGCCGCTGCAGCACGCCGAGGCCCGAGGTCAGACCGAAGTCGCCCGCATCCTCCGCGGAGAGCGCTAGCCTCCTGCCATGTCGGGGGACAACGTGGACACGAAGGCCGGGCTCGTCGGCAACAAGCTGGTGCTCGTCGGCGGCATCGTCTACCTGCTCGAATGGGTCGCGATACTCGCCACGGGAGCCGTCGGCCTGGGTTCGGTGGTCACGCGCGGTGAGTCAGATGCGGCGATCGTGGACGCTTACGGCGGGCACGTGGACGCGGTCGGGTTCCTGGCCGGGTGGCTGGCGGTGTTCCTGCTCGGTCGGATCCTGGTGTTCGTCGGGATCCGGCGTGCGCTCGTGGACTCCGGTCACCCGAACGGGCTGCTCGACCTCGCGGTCCTGGCCGCCACGGTCAGCGTGACCCTCGAGGTCGCGTCGTACGGCCTCGCGCTCGGTGCCGCCGAGCGTGCGGTGGCAGGCGATCGGGTCGGCACCGTCCTGCTGGACACCGCCGGCGCCGGTCTCAACCTGATGATCGGGGGCGGGCTCGGCGTGGCGATCGTCGCCACGGCGTACGTGATGTGGCGCTCCCGGCTCTTCTCGACCTGGCTGTGCGTCGTCGGACTCGTGAGCGGTGTGGCCATCACCGCTGCCCAGCTCCTGGTGTCGCCGTCGATGCAGACCGTCTTCGACATCCTCTACTTCTTCCCGCTGGTGTTCTGGGTCTGGATGATCTGGGCTGGTGTGGTGCTGTGGCGTCGTGCGCCTGATCGGGACCACCCTCGCGTACCGTTGGGCGGGTGACCACGAGCTCCCAGACCCCACCTGACCTGCGTGTCGGGGGTTACCGGCTGCTCGCCAAGATCGGCGAGGGCGGCATGGGGGTGGTGCACCTCGCACAGACTCCCGACGGGGGCCGGGTCGCGCTCAAGGTCCTGCGGCCCCACATCGTCGGGGACGACGAGGCCCGCGAACGGCTGGCCCGCGAGGTCGCGTCGCTGCGCCGGGTCACCAGCCCGCGCATCGCCGAGGTGCTCGACGCCGACCCGTGGGGGGAGACGCCGTACGTCGCCACCCGCTACGTACCCGGGCTCTCGTTGCACCAGCACGTGCGCGAGGAGGGCCCCATCACCGGCGCGGACCTCACCCACTTCGCGGCGGGACTCGCCGAGGCGTTGATCGCCGTGCACCAGGTCGGCGTGCTGCACCGCGACATCAAGCCGTCCAACGTGCTGCTCGAGGGGCGCTCGCCGGTGCTCATCGACTTCGGCCTCGCACGGCTGGCCGAGGACCCGCGTCTCACGCAGACCGGCTGGCTGCTCGGCACGCCTGGATACCTCGCGCCCGAGATCCTGTACGGCGACGACGCCACCCCGGCCTCCGACGTACACGCCTGGGCCGCCACCGTCGTGTTCGCCTCGACCGGTCGGCCACCCTTCGGCACCGGGCCCGCGCTGGCGATCATGGACCGGGTCCGACGCGGTGAGCACGACCTGAGCCAGGTGCCCGCGTCGGTGCTCCCACTCGTCCGGGAGGGGCTCGCTCCGGAGCCCGGCGACCGGCCGTCCACCGGGGAGGTCGTCGCCGCCCTGCGCGGTGCGCCTTCCGCGGCGGGCCGGTCGCGGTCCGCTGTCCCCGACGTACCGACGATGCCCTGGGTGCTCGCCCACGCCGACCAGCAGGCGCCGCCCGCGACCAAGCCCCTGACCGTGCCCGCGCCCGTCGGCGACCAGGCCCTGCGTGACGTGCAACCCGCACGCGCCCCGTTCATGCAGCCGCCGCCTCCGCGGGATCCTCATCGGCCCGCCTTGCTGCCCGCGAACGCGATGCGCCAGCCCACCAGTGGCTCCGCCCGGACCCAGCGGATGCTGCTGCTGGGCGGCCTCTTCCTATCGGCGGCGGTCGGGCTGGGCGTGGCGCCGTACCTCACCTTCTGGACCCTCGCCGCGCTCGCCCTGGCCGTGCGCGCGCTCTCGTGGACGGCGGAGTCGGCGCGCGAGCGGCAGTACCTGCGTGGACGGCGGCGCTGGTACGACGCGCCCATGACCGTGCTCTCGTCGCCGTGGTACCTCGTGGTCGCAGCCGGTGGCACCGTGATGCTGCTCATCTGGGGCCTGTTCCTGGCCGGGCTCGCCGGCCTGTCCGCGGCACTGTTCGGGCTGCCGCTGCAGGCGGCACTGGTCGTCATCGGAGCAGTGTTCGCCGCCGGGCTCTGGACCGGCCCGGGGTCCAAGCGGCTGCGACTGCCGACGCGCCGTCTGGTCACCTCGCTCACCCGTGACGTGTGGATCGGGTGGACCTTCGTCGGCGCGATGGTGATCGTGCTCGGCGCCCTCCTCTGGTCGCTCGCCGGTGGCGACCCCAGCTGGCGGCCGCAGCCCGGTCCGCCCTGGCGTGACGGCACCCTGCTCGGGACGCTGACCAGCTGGCTCTGACCACCTGGGCGGTCGAGCTTGTCGAGACCATTCCGGGTGGCCGAGCCCGTCGAGACCCCCGGTGGTCGAGCCCGTCGAGACCCCCGGTGGTCGAGCCCGTCGAGACCAGGTCACCAGAACTGACCGCACTCCTGGTGGTCGAGCCCGTCGAGACCAGGCCACCACAGCCGAACCGCACTCCCGGTGGTCGAGCCCGTCGAGACCAGGCCACCAGAACCGACCGCACTCCCGGTGGTCGAGCCCGTCGAGACCAGGCCACCACAGCCGAACCGCACTCCCGGTGGTCGAGCCCATCGAGACCAGGCCACCAGAACCGACCGCACTCCCGGTGGTCGAGCCCGTCGAGACCAGGCCACCACAGCCGAACCGCACTCCCGGTGGTCGAGCCCGTCGAGACCAGGCCACCACAGCCGAACCGCACTCCCGGTGGTCGAGCCCGTCGAGACCAGGCCATCACAGCCGAACCGCACTCCCGGTGGTCTCTCGTCCTGAGGAGCCGAGGGTGAAGCGTCTCGAAGGTAGCTCATCGAGAATCGCTCGTTCCGTTCTCCGCAGGGACCACCTATCGCGACCAATCCCGTTGTTCACAAGGGATTCGGGGCGACGGAAACTGTCGGTGGTCACGTCTAGGTTGAGGGGTATGGAGCCGGTGGTGGACGACCTCGAGAGGCAGGCAGTCGCCGACGCGCTGGTGTCCAACCACGCCGCCTTGGTGGAGTCTGAGGTCGTCAGCTGGTGCTGGCCGCGCAGTGGGCCGACCTGCACCCGACGTCGTCGGGGACGGTGCTGCCGGGCACCGAACGGTCCAAGCGGTACGGCGGGGACGGCACCCCGTTCGCGGGTGAGTTCGCGGCCGCCGAGCTCGGTGTGCTGCTGGGCCGGTCCCACGTCGCGGCGGCGACGCTGATGGCCGACGCGCTCGATGTGCGGCACCGGCTGCCCAAGCTGTGGGCCGAGCTCACGGCCGGCCGGGTGCGGGTCTGGCAGGCACGGCACGTCGCCTCCCGGACCCGCGCCACCGGACTCACCCTGGCCCAGGCCCGCGAGGTCGACGAGACGACGACGCCGTACCTGGCGTCGCTGCCCTGGGGACGGTTCCTCGAGTTGCTGGAAGCCAGGATCATCGCCGCCGACCCGGACGCCGCCGAGGCGCGTCGGTTGGCGGCGGAGCTGGAGCGGTTCGTGATCACCGGGCAGTCCAACGAGCACGGCCTGAAGACGCTGGTCGCGAAGGCCACCGCCGGTGAGGTGATCTACCTGGTCGCGATGGTGGACCGGATCGCCGAGATCCTGCTCCAGCAGGGTGACACCGACCCGGTCGGTGCCCGGCGGTCGAAGGCGCTCGGGATCCTGGCGCACCCGGCTCGAGCACTCGCCCTGCTGCGGTCCGCCACCTCGGTGGGTGGTGACCAGGTCTCGACGGGCTCGACCACCGAGCACAAGACCCAGGTCGAGGCTGGTTCGGCTGCTGGTGACCTGGTCTCGACGGGCTCGACCCCCGGTGACGTGACCGCTGCCGGCGGCGACGCTGTACGTGCACGTGTCTCGGGAGTCGATGCAGACCGGTGAGGGCGTGGCGCGGATGGAGGGCGTCGGACCGATCACGATCGGCCAAGCCTCGGAGTTCCTGCGCCACTCCCACGTCACCATCAAGCCGGTGATCGACCTGCGACGAGGACCGGCCGGTGGACTGCTACGAGGTCCCGGACCGGCTCCGCGAACAGATGCACCTCCGCTCACCGGCGTCGGCGTTCCCGTATTCGTCGGCCACCGGACGCCGGATGGACCTCGACCACACCATGCCGTTCCGGGTCTCGACGGGCTCGACCACCGAAGGCGGGCAGACCCGGATCGGGAACCTCGGCAAGCTCACCAGGTTCGAGCACCGGATCAAGACCCACGGCCGTGGTTGGCGGCACCGACAACCCGAGCCCGGCGTCCACCACTGGCGGACACCCACGGGCTACCAGTTCACCGTCGACCACGCCGGGACGCACCGGGTCTCGACGGGCTCGACCACCGGAAGAGGCTCGACCACCGGGCGAACGGCGTACGAGCGCGCCTTCGCTGAGCTGCTGGCGGCCCGCGGCGGGTGAGAAGTGCGGCCGGACGACACGGAGGTCTAACGTCCCGGTATGGAAAGCAGCTTCGTGAAGTCGGTGACGTTCGACTGCGCCGACGCCCTGAGGGTCGCGACGTTCTGGGCCGCAGCGCTGGGCACCGACGTCGACGAGGAGTCGACATCGGCGAAGGCGTTCGTCGAACCGGCCGGGTGGGGCGGACCGACGCTGTGGTTCCAGCGTGTGCCCGAACCGAAGTCGGCGAAGAACCGCATGCACTTCGACCTGCGGGCACCCGGAGGTCGCGTCCACGACGAGGTACGACGGTTGGAGGGACTCGGCGCCACGGTGCAGCGCGACGGTGACGACCTCGTCGTCATGCAGGACCCGGAGGGCAACGAGTTCTGCGTCGAATGAGCCGAACACAGCAGCCGTACGTCGCTGTCGCGGAGGCCGCGTGGCGATGGGTGCTCGACCAGGTGCGGTGGGACGACGGTCCGTGGATCCCGGTGTCGGTGACCGGCGCACCGGCCACCCAGCCCGGCTGGGACCGCGACGGTCTGCACAGCGGCGTCGGCGGTCTTGCCTACGTGCTGGCGGAGATCCGGCTCGCCCGGCCGTGGACCACCGAGGAGCAGGCGCTGGCGGACGGCATCGCCGACCGGGTCCGCCGCGAGATCCCGACCCAGACCGACTGCACCTACTTCGACGGGCTGGTCAGCACGCTCGGCGTCCTCATCGCCCTGCGGGCCGCCGGCGCGGAGGACGCGGTGGCCCGGCTGGCAGCGCTCGCCGAGCCCGACGGCTGGCCGCAGACGGTCCTGAAGGGACCGAGCTACCTGCCGGGTGCCCGCATCAACGACGTGACGCTGGGTACGGCGGGCGTCCTGCTCGGCGCGCTCTGGGCGCGCCGACACGACGTGGCCGGAGCGGCCGACCTGGCCGAGCACGCCGCCGGCGTCCTCGTCGCAGAGGGAGAGCAGGAGCCGACCGGCACCAACTGGCAGATGGTCTCGCCGCGCTTCGGCTCCTCCCGAGGCAACGCGCAGATGCCCAACTTCTCCCATGGCCTCGCCGGGATCGCCACGGCCCTGGCGCTGGCGGGGGCCGAGCTCGAACGCCCGGATCTGATCGCGGCGGCTCGGAGCGGCGCCGAGCACCTGGTGTCGCTCGGTGACACGGACGGCTCAGGCTTCGTCGTACCTCGCTATCTCCCGCGCGACTTCAACGACCAGGACGAGGTCACCTACACCTGGTGCCACGGCGGCACGGGCACGTCGCTGCTCTTCCTGGCCTTGGAACGCGCCGGCGTCGCGGAGGTCGCGGACCTCTCTCCGCTCACCTGGCATCGCAGGTGCCTGCACAGCGTCCGGTCGTCCGGCATCCCGGCTCGCCTCCACCCCGGGTTCTGGGACAACGACGGCCGTTGCTGCGGCACGGCGGGCGTCGGCGACGCGTTCCTCGACTCGTGGCAGCGGACCGGCCACGACCAGGACCTCGAGTTCGCCCGGCGGCTGGCCGACACCCTGGTCGAGCGAGCGGTGCGCGAGGGCAGCCACGCCTGGTGGAGGTTCATCGAGCACCACGCCGAGGAGCCACTGCTGCCGCCCGGGGTGGGCTGGATGCAGGGGACTGCGGGGATCGCGGCGTTCCTCTTCCGCATCGGCCGTATTGGCGGCATCGAGCGCGACGGGCGGCATGCGGCGACGGTGACGCGCATGGACAACTGGTGGGCAGCGCAGCCCGAGTGACAGCTCGGATCCTGGACAACGGTTCCACAGGACGGACGACGGTGGCACACTCGAACGCGTGCAGCACCAGATCATTATCAGCTAGCGCGCCCGGCACCTCCCGGACGCGCTGACCTCTCGTTCCCACGGGAGGTCTTTTTGTTGCCAGACCACCCCCATCCCGAGGTACCCAGTGACAGTCACAGCGAGCAACACCGACTTCCACGTCTACGACACGACGCTGCGCGACGGCGCCCAGCAGGAGGGGCTCAACCTCTCCGTCGCCGACAAGCTCACGATCGCGCGGCAGCTCGACGGTCTCGGGGTCGGGTACATCGAGGGTGGCTGGCCGGGCTCGAACCCCAAGGACACGGAGTTCTTCCGGCGCGCCCGCGAGGAGCTGAAGCTCGAGAACGCCCGGCTCGCGGCCTTCGGCGCCACCCGTCGGCCGGGCGTGAAGGCCGCGGACGACCCGCTGGTCGCCGCCCTGCGCGACTCCGGGGCGGGTGTCGTCACGCTGGTCGCCAAGTCGCACGACCGGCACGTCGAGCTCGCGCTGCGCACCACGCTGCAGGAGAACCTCGCCATGGTGCGCGACACCGTCACCCACCTGGTCGCCGAGGGACAGCAGGTGTTCCTCGACGCCGAGCACTTCTTCGACGGCTACCGGGACAACCGCGACTACGCGCTCGAGGTGCTCCGCGAGGCGTACGACGCGGGCGCCGAGGTGATCGCGCTCTGCGACACCAACGGCGGCATGCTCCCGCCCTGGGTGTCCGACGTGGTCGGCGACGTCATCGAGACCACCGGGGTTCGCGTCGGCATCCACTGCCACAACGACACCGGCTGCGCCGTCGCGAACACGCTGGCCGCCGTCGACGCGGGCGCGACCCACGTGCAGGGCACGCTCAACGGGTACGGCGAGCGCACCGGCAACGCCGACCTCGTGTCGGTGGTGGCCAACCTGGAGCTCAAGCTCGACCGGCGCGTGCTGCCGGCGGGCCTGCTCAAGGAGGCGACCCGGATCGCGCACGCCGTCGCCGACGTCACGAACTTCCCGCCGGCGTCGCGTCAGCCGTACGTCGGGGTCAGCGCCTTCGCGCACAAGGCCGGCCTGCACGCCAGCGCGATCAAGGTGGACCCGAACCTCTACCAGCACCTCGACCCGGTCGCGGTCGGCAACGACATGCGCCTGCTGGTCTCCGACATGGCGGGCCGCGCGTCCATCGAGCTCAAGGGCCGCGAGCTCGGCTTCGACCTGGCGGGAGACCCCGACGGCCGCGCGCTGGTCACCCGCGTGACGCAGCGCGTCAAGGAGATGGAGTCCCGCGGGTACACCTTCGAGGCGGCCGACGCGTCGTTCGAGCTGCTGCTCGTGGAGGAGGTGGAGGGCGCCCGCCCGTCGTACTTCACCGTCGAGTCCTGGCGCGTCATCACCGACTCCAGGCCCGGTGAGGAGGCGTTGTCCGAGGCGACCATCAAGCTGCACGCCGGCGGCGCCAGGATCCTCGCGACCGGCGAGGGCAACGGCCCGGTCAACGCCCTCGACCACGCGTTGCGCGAGGCGATCGGCCAGGCCTACCCGGAGGTCGCGAAGTTCGAGCTGATCGACTACAAGGTGCGGATCCTCGACCAGGGCCACGGCACCGACGCGGTGACGCGGGTGCTGATCGAGACCAGCGACGGCGAGTCCTCGTGGGTGACCGTCGGCGTGGGCCACAACGTCATCGAGGCGTCGTGGGGCGCGCTCGTCGACGGCGTCACCTTCGGCCTCCGCCGGCAGGGGGAGCGGCCGCAGTAGGGCGCTAGGGTGCGGATCGACGTCCGCCTACCCTGAGGAACGCATGACCCAGCTCCACGACCTCACCGCGCTGGAGCAGGGTGCGGCGGTACGACGACGCGAGGTGTCGCCGGTCGAGCTCGTCGACCACTACCTCGACCGGGTGGACCGGCTCTCCGACGAGGTGGGCGCGTTCGTCACGGTGACCGGCGACCTCGCCCGCCGGCAGGCCCGGCTCGCCGAGGCGAGATCAGGGGAGGGCGGGCCCCTGTTCGGCGTACCGACCGCGGTGAAGGATCTCAACCTCACCGCGGGGATCCGCACGACGTTCGGCGCGAAGGTGATGGCGGACTTCGTGCCCGATGTCTCCGACGAGGTGGTGCTGCGGCTCGAACGCGCCGGGACGATCAGCCTCGGCAAGACCAACACCCCGGAGTTCGGGTCGCCCTGCTACACCGAGCCCGACGTCGCACCCCCGGCCCGCACGCCGTGGGACCTGACCCGGATGGCCGGCGGCTCCAGCGGTGGCGCGGGCGCGGCCGTGGCCGCCGGGCTGGTGCCGGTGGCGCAGGGGTCCGACGGCGGCGGATCGATCCGGATCCCCGCCTCGTGCTGCGGCCTGGTCGGGTTCAAGCCCAGCCGCGGGCGGATCAGCGGCAGCCCGATGCACGGCGACCCGGTCGGTCTCGGCACCGCCGGACCGCTGGCGCGCACGGTGCGCGACGCCGCCGCCCTGCTCGACGTGATGGCGGGCCCCGCGGTCGGCGACCCGTTCTGGGCCGCGCCGCTGCCGGCCGGCGAGACCTTCCTCGACTGGTGCGACCGCGAGCCGGGGCGCCTGCGCGTGGCCCGGTTCGCCGACCCGGTCATCGCCGACGCGAGCATCCACCCGGAGGTGCCTGGCCGGCTACGAGGCCACCAGCCGGCTGCTCGAGAGCCTCGGGCACGACGTCGAGGACGTCGAGATGCCGCTGGCGCCCGACGCCACGCGGGTCTTCGAGACGTGCTGGTCGGTGCTCACCGCGCTGGCCGAGGTGCCGCCGGGCCGCGAGGGAGACCTCCGTCCGCTGACGCGGTGGCTGATCGAGCGCGGGCGGCAGGTCTCCGGTCCGGAGTTCGGGCTCGCGCTCGGGGAGATCCGCCGGATCGCGGCCCGGGCGCTGCGCCACCTCGCGGCGTACGACGTGGTGCTGACGCCGACGCTCGCGCAGCCGCCGCTGCCACTTGGCGCGATCCGCGACGACGCCGACCCGGCCCGGGACTTCCAGAACCAGAAGGAGTTCACGCCGTTCACGTCGGCCTGGAACGTCACCGGCATGCCCGCGGTCTCGTTGCCGCTGCACTGGACGCCCGACGGGCTGCCGGTGGGGGTGATGCTGGCCGGCCGCCCGGGCGAGGACGCACCGCTGCTCGCACTCGCGGCACAGGTCGAGGCGGCGGCGCCCTGGCTGGACCGCCGGCCGCCGTGCTGGTGACCGCGAGTCAGCGCCGGGCTTCGACCATCCGCAGCGCCAGCGTGGGGCAGACCTTGACGGCCTCACGAGCCAGCCCGATCGTGTCCTCGTCGATGTCGGAGACCACCAGCGGGTAGCCCCACTCGTCGAGCTGGATCGCCTCCGGCAGGATCTCGTGGCAGAGCCCGCGGCCCTTGCAGTTGGGCCAGTCGACTCGTAGCTGCTTGGTCATCGCATGGCTCCCATCAGGTCGCCGGAGTGGGTCGTGTGCGACGGAGCGCGCTCGACGTACGAGCAGTGCCCGTCGGCGTGCAGCGCGATCTCCTCGCCGAACGCGGTCAGCATCGACTGCACCAGCCGCAGCGTCCCGTCGGGATGCGCACACGCACCGCGGCGCGCGACCAGGGCGCCGAGCTGCTCGATCCGCTCGGTGCCGCCGTCGCCGCGGTGCACGGCCCAGACGGCGTCGGAGAGCGCGGGCAGCCCGTTGAGGCACGGGCCGCAGCGCCGGGCGGACTGGCCCGCGAGGTAGGCCGTGACCCGCGCGGTCCGGTGCAGCGGGCAGTCACCGGCCTCCAGCGGCAGTACGACGCCGGCGCCGAGCGCGAGGCCGAGGTCGGTCATCCGCGAGCGCGACACCGGGACGTCCCGCAAGCCGGAGGGGGCCGCCCAGGTGCCGTGGTAGCCGCCGACCAGGACCGGTCGGTCGAGCACGCTGTCGGTGAGGACGTCGGACCAGGCCGTGCCGTGCGGCACCTCGAGCACCTGCGGGCGGTGCCCGTCGCCGTTGACGGTGAGCAGGCAGGTGCCCGGCTCGTCCTCGGTGCCGAGGGCGCGGTAGCCGTCGCCGCCGAAGCCGGCCAGGGTCGCGACCTGGGTGTAGGTCTCGGCGTTCGAGAGCAGGGTGGGCCGGTTCTTGTAGCCCTTGTGCGCCTCCGGTCCCCAGGCCGTGACCGGCAGGTTCTCGCGGCCGGCCATCAGCTCGATGACCGCCCGCGCCTGGCCGGCGACGAAGCGCTGGTCGGCGGTGTGGGTGCGCCACTTGATCCGGCCGTCCGTGCCCTCGCGCTCGCGCTCGGCCACGGCGTCGGTGAGCGAGCGGCGTACCGCCGGGTGCTCGCCGGGCAGCACCAGGTGGATCTCCCTCGCACCCAGCACGCGCGCGGTGAGCACCGCGCCGTCGAGGATCAGGTGCGGCCGGGTGAGCGCGACGGCCGCGTCCTTCATGCTGGCCGGCTCGCCCTCGCTGGCGTTGACCACGACCGTGGTGCGGCCCTTGGCGCCGGCCGCGGCCTCGAGCTTGATCGCGAACGGGAAGCCCGCTCCGCCGCGGCCGCGGATGTTGACGTCCTTGAGCAGCCCGACCAGCCCGGCCAGGTCGAGGTCGGGCAGCGGGCCCGAGATGGCCCGGTGTGCGGCCAGTGACGGCCCGTGGTCGATGCCGTCGAGCAGCCGTGGGCCGGGGTGGACGTGCAGAGGTCCGTAGTTCTCGGACGGACGGACCTCCACGGTGGGGGTGGTGGCGTGGCTCATCGGTGGCCTCCTGCGGGGGCGACGTGCGGCGGGACGTGGTGCTGCTCGCGGTTGCGGCGCCAGGCGTCGAGACCCAGCCCGAACAGCCGGTACAGCACGGCGAGGGCGACGAGTCCGATGCAGGCGACCCCGATCCAGGTGCCCCACCCGGTCTCGGCGTCGGTGCCGATCCCGATCCCGTGGGCCAGGGAGAGCCCCCAGCTGCCGTAGGCGAGCACGTGGATCACCCGCCACGGGCGGTGCGGGATCCGGTGGCGTAGCAGGCTGGTGACCACGATGACGAGCATCAGGTCCAGCGCCAGCGTGCCGAGGCCGAGCCAGAGCGGCTCGTACGTCGAGCCCCAGAACGGCACCAGCGCCTGCCACCACCGGATGTCGACATAGGTGTCGACGACCGCGGTGACGACGTGCGCCAGCAGCAGCGCCATCGAGATCAGGCTGACGTTGCGGTGGAACGCCTGGGTCACGAAGCGGGGCAGCCCCCGCCCGGCGTCGCCGCGCGTCGACAGGACGCCCAGCACGGTCGTGAGCGTGAGCAGGAGCAGCAGCACCACTCCCGTCCCCCGGTTGGCGAACCAGAGAAGAGGACCTTCGGTCAGTTCCATCGGTTCCATCCGTTCGTCGGTTGGGTCGTGGGTGTCGGGGCGGGTTCGGGCCAGGCGCCGATCCGCGTGACCGCTCCGTCGCGGTCCACGAGGCGGGCGGTGACGTCGTTGGCCTCGAGCCACGCGGGTGCCGCGGCGCCGAGCACGAGCGCCGCCGTCGTGGCCACGTTGGCGGCCACGCAGGTCGCGCCGGTCGCGGTCGCCGTGCGCCAGTGCTCGTCAGTGGGCCGTCCGGTGCGCGGGTCCAGCACGTGGTGCACGTCCCCGTGCTCGGACGCCCAGCGGCGTCCGGTCGTGCTGGAGGTCGCCAGTCCGCCGCCGGTCAACCAGACCTGCTCCGGGTCGTCGTCGCCGGGGCGCTCCGTGATGTCGATCGCCCAACCCGGCTGCTCTGGGACCGGCGATGCGCACGTCACCGCCGAGGCTGACCACCAGGTCGCACCCGAGCCGGTCGACGATGCTGGCGGCGACGAGGTCGCTGGCCCAGGCCTTGCAGGTCGCGCCCAGGTCGATCGCGCAGCCCTCGGGCACCAGCAGGCCGCCCTCGGGATCGGTCCCGATCTGCTGCCACGCGTCGGGTGTGGGGGTCACCCGGTGACCGGGCACGGGACCGCGACTCTGCACGACAGCCAGGTCGGCGTCGTACCCGAGCAGGACCAGCGACCGGCCCAGGCAGGGGTCGACCAGACCGTCCGTGGCCCGCGCGGCCGCGACCGCGACGTCGACGGCCGCCACCAGCAGCGGGTCGACGGTGACCCAGCGCCCCGGCTGCCGGTTGGCGTGCTCGAGGTCGGAGTCGTCACGGAACCGGCTGCACGTGCGGTCGACGGCAGCCAGCACCTCGCGCGCGATCGTGTGGGCGTCGTCGAGGCGCGCCGGGTCACCCGTGGCGAGGTACCCGTAGGTCCCCAGGGTGTCCCAGCGCACGGATGTCGCGCCGGACGGCGGCGTCACCGGTGTCAGGAGCCGCTGCTCGGTGCGGGTGCGGGAGCCGGTGCCGGCGCCGGAGCTGCGGGGGCCGGTGCCGGGGCGGGGGCGGAGCCGGACCCGCCGGACGCCGGGGCGGGCGCGGGGGCGGCAGGCGCGGCAGGAGCCGCGGGCGCGCTGACGTCGCCGCCACCGCCCATCTGCGTGGCAGCCGGACCGCTGACCTCGCGGACGACGGTGCGCTGCGGACGCTGGTCGGTCACGGTGACGATGGGGGTCCACGCGGGCTGCCGGGCGGCCGCGAGCGCCGCGGAGTACTTGACCCGCGCGGCCTCGGCCTCCTTCGCGGCCTTCGCCTGCTCCTCCTCGCCGGTCTGCCGGGCGGCCGCGCCGGTGACCGCGCCGGTCGCCACGAACGAGCCGAACGTGGCGGCGCCGGTGAGCAGGGCAAGCAGGTTCTTGTACCGGTCACGCGACTTGGGCGTGTAACGCATGTAGGGGTTCCCTCCCGAGCGGATCAGGTGCGACCACCAGCATGCGAGGTCCTCCTCAAAGCCCGTGTCATCGTCGTGTTAAGAGCACGTCAGGCCCGAGAAGGTCGGCCGAGCGGGGCAGATGCTTGAGACGGGCTTGAGGTTCACACGAGGTGGGCATAGCGGCCGGCGCTGCAGACTCGCTGTCGCACCGCACCTGATCCGATTCTCGAGGATGTGAACCATGCGGATCTCCTCCGCTCTCGTAGCGCTCGTCGGCGCCACCGCCGGTGTGGCCACCGGCGTGACGACCTACCAGTCCAGTGCCGAGGTCCCGCCTCCGGCGTACGACGACGGCCCGGTGCTCGCCGTCGGCCAGCCCCTGCCCGCGGCGCCGCCGCAGGTCAAGCACGTGCTCGCCGACTGCGTGGCACCGGCCGTGCTCCAGGACGGTGCCTGCGTGACCACGGTGACGAAGACGGTCCCCGCGCCCGCGCCGAATCCGGACCCGCAACCGGCTGCCCAGGCACCGGCACCTCCGGCCCCCGCAGCCCCCGCCCCGGCACCGGCGGCTCCCGCCGCTCCCGCCCCGGCGCCCGCGGCCGCGGCGCCCACGCAGTGGACCGGCGCTCGCCGGCAGCGTCGTGGTGCAGTGCAACGGCGACGCGATCTCGTTGCAGGCCGCCACGCCGGCGAACGGCTACGCGGTCGAGGTCGACGAGGGCGGTCCCGAAGAGGTCAAGGTCGAGTTCGAGTCCGAGGAGACCGACGCCGAGGTGGAGGCGATCTGCGCGGGTGGCACGGCGCAGTTCCACGCCGAGGAGGACGACTGACTCGACGGGTCGTCAGTAGGAACGACCCCGTCGCTCCGCGGTGCCGCGCCGGCCGCGACCGATCCCCCGTCGGTGCGGACTGCCGTTCTCGCCCGGGGGAGCCGGCGGTAGCCACACCTGGATGCGGGTGCCGTCACCCGGGACGGACGTGGTGGTCATCTCGCCGTTGAAGCCCGCCACGGTGCGGCGGACGATCTGCAGGCCCAGACCCGAGAACCCCTGACGCTGCGCCGCGTGGTCGACCGACCCCGGGGTGCCGGCCATGCCAGGTCCGTGGTCGCGCACGGTGAGCAGGGGCCTCGGCCCCCGCGTCAGCGAGACCTCGAACGGGGTGCTCTCCGGCGTGTGCGCGAACACGTTGTCCACCAGGATGTCGACGATGTCTCGCAGGTCGGCTGCCTCTACGGACACCTCCACCGGCTCGTCGGGCAGCCGGCACTCGAACCGGCGACGCTGGTCCTCCGCCAGGGGTGACCAGAAGTCCGCCCGTTCGCGGACCGTCGCCGTCGCGTCGCAGGTGTGGTGCATGGTGTTGCGTACCGGACGCCGGGCCGCCCGCACGATCGCGTCGATGGCCAGCTGCAGGTGCTCGACGTGCTCCTGCAGGCGCTGGGCGACGACCGGGTCCTCGACCGCCTCGACGTCCAGGCGCAGCGCGGTCACGGGGGTGCGCAGCCGGTGCGAGAGATCGCCGACCGCCGCCCGCTCCGCGGCGAGCAGCTCCGTGATCCGGTCGGCCAGCCCGTTGAGCGCCTCGCCCAGCTCGCGCGTCTCGGCCGTGCCGCTGGGTTCGGCGCGGGCCTCGAAGTCGCCGCCGCGCAGCCGGTGCGCCACCGCCGCCAGGCCGGTCACCGGCCGACTCAGCCGTCGACCGAAGCGGTCGGCCACGACGACGGCCAGGGCCAGCAGCACGAGCCCGAGCAGGATGATGCCCAGCCACGCGCGGGTCACCCCGCGGTGCAGCTCGTCGGGACTCACCGTCGTCCGCACCACGTCCGTCCCGTTGCCGGTGACGATCGGCACCAGGACCTGACCGCCGTCGTCGCCGACCTGGGTGAACGCGGCACCCTCGCTGGCCCGGACGACCGCCGGGTCGTCGGCCAGGCCGGGCGCGTCGGCGCCGAGCACCGTGCCGTCGGAGGTGATCACCGAGGTGCTGGCGGGGGAGCGTTCGTCGACCGCGTCGATCAGCTCGCCGAGCCGCGGGTCGTCGTGCAGCCCGGACACCAGGATCGCCACGTTGCGGGCCTCCTGGCTGGCATTGGCCATCGCGCGCTCCTCCGCCATGCTCCGCACCAGCAGGCACAGCGGGATCACGAAGGCCAGGACCACAGCCGACGTCGTGGCCAGCACCAGCAGCGCCAGCCGTCTCCTCATCCGTCGCCGCCGTTCGCGTGCGGCGCGACCATGCGTACGCCGACCCCGCGGACCGTGTGCAGGTATCTCGGCTCGGCAGCCGTCTCTCCGAGCTTGCGGCGCAACCAGGACAGGTGCACGTCGACGGTGCGCTCGCCGCCGCCGTAGCCCTGCTGCCACACCTCGGACAGCAGCTCGCGCTTGGTGATCACCTCGCCGACGCGTGACGCGAGCACCACGAGCAGGTCGAACTCCTTGCGGGAGAGCTCCAGCGCCGTGTCGTCGAGGGACGCCGTGCGGGTCCGTGGGTCGATCGACAGTCCGCCGACGACGATCGGCTGGCTCTCGTCCGACGTGGTCCCACCACGGCGCAGGATGGCCCGGATGCGGGCGTCGATCTGGGCCAGGCTGAACGGCTTGCTGACGTAGTCGTCGGCGCCGGCGTCGAGCGCCTGGACCAGTGCCTCGTCGTCGTCGCGCGCGGTGATCACGATGATCGGCGTCTCGTCGACCGCCCGGATCATCGAGATCACCTGCAGACCGTCGACGTCCGGCAGACCGAGGTCGAGCAGCACGACCTCGGGGTGAGCGCTGAGCAGCAGCTCCAGGCCGTTGAGGCCGGCCGTCGCGAGCGTGACCGCGTGGCCTCGCTCGGTGAGCCCGCGCGACAGCGCGCCCCGGATGGCGGTGTCGTCCTCGACCACCAGGATGCTGGTCATGAGTCGCACGGTACGCCTGCCCGGACCGCCTCGGACGCGTGCAACAGTGGGGACGTGCGCCGGTCCGTTCTCGTGGCCGTCATCGCGTGGCTGGGGGTCGTGATCGCCGGCTCGACGATGACGTGGGCCACCATCAACACCGCTGGGCAGGAGGTGCTGTCCCCGCGCACCGTGCCGACCCCGACCACGAGCGGCGAACCCCTGCCGGTGCGCGATCCGGTCACCGTGCGGCCGAGCTCCACGGAGTCGGAGTCCGCCGGCCCGCGTCCGCGTCGTACCCCTTCGCCGACGCCGGAGAAGGAGACGACGACCCGCACTCCGGAAGGCGATCCGCCTGCCTCTCCCGCTCCGGCCCCGACGGCCGAGCCGCCGCCGACGCCGGCACCGCCCCCACCGGCACCAGCAACCCGCGCGTTCACGTGGCGTGGCACGGCCGGGTCGGTCACCGTCGTCTGCGACGGGTCGACGATCGCGCTGCAGGCGGCGAGCCCGGCCAACGGCTTCTCCGTGGACGTCCGCGAGGGCGGGCCGGAGGAGGTCGACGTGCGGCTGGAGGCCGAGGACGAGGACGAGGAGGCAGACGTCGAGGCGGAGTGCGAGGCCGGCCAGGCGGTCTTCGACGTCAGCGACTAGCCACGTCGAGGAGCCGCTCGCACTCGGCCACCAGCCGGGACCGCAGCGGGGCGCCGCGCTCGGCGAAGTCTCGTTGGGCGGCGACGTACTCCTGCTTGCCGGTGGGGGTCTCGACACGGACGGGGGAGTAGCCGAGGTCGGAGAGGTCGTACGGCGAGGCGCGCATGTCGAGCACCCGGATGTCGCGGGCGAGCGCGAAGCAGTCGGCGACCAGCTCCGACGGCACCATCGGGGTCAGCCGGTAGGCGTGCTTGTAGAGGTCCATCCCGGCATGCAGGCAGCCGGGCTGCTCGAACTCGGCGCGGTCGTCGCGGCCGGGTCGCAGCGTGTTGCGCGGCCGCGCGGCGTCGGTGAAGAACCGGAACGCGTCGAAGTGCGAGCAGGCGATCCGGTGGCTCTCGACCACCTCGTCGGTGCCCGCGCCGCCGAGCCGCAGCGGCCACGCCGCGTGCCGCACGTCGTCCTGCCCGAGGCCGGTAGACCATCGCCCACTCGTGCATGCCGAAGCAGCCCAGCTGCGGCGGTCGTGCGGCGGTCGCGCGCAGCAGGTTGAGCAGCGTGGACAGCAGCACCCGCTGGGACGCGACGTACGCGTCGGACACGGCCACCCCGGCCTCGTCCTCGGTGGTCGAGCCCGTCGAGACCTCGTACCCCTTGCACGACAGGTACTCCTCGGCCTCCGGACCCGTGAGCACCTCGCCGTAGCCGGGGTGCCACCGCCGCAAGGCCGCCGGGCGCTGCGAGTAGTAGGTGAACAGGAAGTCCTCGACCGGGTGCGCCTCACCGCGTTGCCGACGCTCGAGGTGCGGGACCACCCAGGCGTCGACGCGTCGCCGGTGCGCGTCCCGGCGCGCGATCCAGGCAGGTGTCGTGAGGGCCTTCACGGCATCGAGGGTAGATGCGAGGAGGGTGCCGGTCCGCCGGTAGGCTCGGGGAGTGCGTATCGCGAGGTTCACGACCGGAGAAGACCCCCAGTACGGCGTGGTGACGGGCGACGTCGACGACCTCGGGATCCCGGCGGACGACACCGTGCTGGTCGCCCTCGCGGGCGACCCGCTCTATGTCGGGGTCCAGCTCACCGACAAGGAGATCCCGCTCTCCGAGGTGCGCCTGCTCGCTCCGGTCCTGCCCCGCAGCAAGGTGGTCGGCATCGGCCGCAACTACGCGGCGCACGCGACCGAGATGGGCAACGACGTGCCCGACGAGCCGATGATGTTCATCAAGCCGAACACGTCCGTGGTCGGCCCGGGCGACCCGGTGTTCTACCCCCGTCAGTCCGCCGACGTGCACTACGAGGGCGAGCTGGCCGTGGTCATCGGGCGCATCTGCCGCGACGTGGCCCCCGAGCGGGTCGGCGAGGTCGTCTACGGCTACACCGTCGGCAACGACGTGACCGCCCGCGACCTGCAGCGCAAGGACGTCCAGTTCACCCGGGCGAAGGGCTTCGACTCCTTCTGCCCGCTCGGGCCCTGGATCGAGACCGAGCTGGACACCGGCGACCTGCAAGCTGACCACGCACCTCAACGGCGACATCGTGCAGGACGGCACCACGAAGGACATGATCTTCGACGTGCCGACGCTCGTGTCGCACGTCTCCTCGGTGATGACGCTGCTGCCCGGCGACGTGATCCTCACCGGCACCCCCGAGGGTGTCGGACCCATGAACGTCGGCGACGAGGTCGAGGTGACCGTCGCCGGCATCGGCTCCCTGACCAACAAGGTGGTTTCCCGTGACTAGCGACAACCCCGCCCCGGCATCGGCCGTGCGGGTCCGCATGGCGCCCTCGCCGACCGGCAGCCCGCACGTCGGGCTGGTCCGGACGGCGCTCTACAACTGGGCGTTCGCCCGCCACCACGGCGGCACCTTCGTGTTCCGCATCGAGGACACCGACGTCGCCCGCAACACCCAGGAGTCCTACGACGCGCTGCTCGACCTGTTCCGGTGGCTGGGGCTCGACTGGGACGAGGGCCCCGAGGTCGGCGGCTCCTACGCGCCGTACCTCCAGTCCGAGCGCTTCGACATCTACGCCGACGTCGCCGACCAGGCTGCTCGACGCCGGTCGCGCCTACCACTGCTACTGCTCGGCCGACGAGCTCGACCAGCGCAACGAGAAGGCCCGTTCGGAGGGCCGGACGCCCGGGTACGACGGCCACTGCCGCAGCCTCTCCGCCGAGCAGCAAGCCGGCCTTCGAGGCGGAGGGGCGCAAGCCCGTGCTGCGCTTCCGGATGCCCGACCAGGCGATCACGTTCACCGACCTGGTGCGCGGCGAGATCACCTTCCAGGCCGAGCACGTGCCCGACTACGTCCTGGTCCGCGGCAACGGCCACCCGCTCTACACGCTGGTGTCACCCGTCGACGACGCGCTGATGGACATCACCCACGTGCTGCGCGGCGAGGACCTGCTGTCCTCGACGCCACGCCAGGTCGCGCTGCACGACGCGCTCGCCGACATCGGGGTCGGCAGCCGGCCGGATGCCGGAGTTCGGGCACCTGCCCTACGTGATGGGCCAGGGCAACAAGAAGCTCTCCAAGCGCGACCCCGAGGCCAACGCGCTCGGCTACCGCGACGCGGGCTTCCTGCCCGAGGGGCTGCTCAACTACATGGCGCTGCTCGGCTGGGCGATCGCCGACGACCGCGACGTCTTCACCCTCGACGAGATGGTGCAGGCGTTCGAGATCGGGCGGGTCAACCCCAACCCGGCGCGCTTCGACCTCAAGAAGTGCGAGGCGATCAACGCCTCGCACATGCGGCTGCTCTCGGTCGAGGAGATCGCCGCGCCGGATGGTGCCCTACCTGCAGGCCGCCGGAGCTCGTCGCCGACCCGCCGACCGAGGAGCAGCAGGCGCTGCTGCGGCGCGGCGGTCCCGCTCGTGCACGAGCGGATCGGCAAGCTGACCGAGGCCGTCGACATGCTGGGCTTCCTGCTCGTGGACGAGGCGCAGTTCACCCGCGACCCGGCCGACGTCGGCGAAGCTGCTCGACGAGGACGGCCGCGGCGTCGTGAAGGCCGCGCACGACGCGCTGGCGGCACTCGACGCGTGGACCACCGAGGCGATCGACGCCGCGCTGCGGCAGGCCCTCGTCGAGGAGCTCGGGCTCAAGCCGCGGCAACGCGTTCGGCCCGGTGCGGGTCGCGGTCACCGGGAGCCGGGTGTCGCCGCCGCTGTTCGAGTCGTTGGAGCTGCTCGGTCGTGAGCGCTCGCTCGCGCGGCTGAGCAGCGCGCAGGCCGGCTGAGAGACGAGGACACGGGGATGACGGACCAGCAGACACCGAGCGGGCCCGCGGCGTGGCCGCCGCCGCAGCAGTACCTGCCGCCGGCTCCGGCGTACCCGGCGTACCCGGCGCCCCCGGCCGCCCCGGCGTACCCGACGTTCCCGCACGCCGAGCCGCAGCCCTACCACCAGATGCTCCGCACCTGGACCTATGCGTGGTGGAAGCCGGTCGTCGGCACGATCGCGCTGTTCGTCGGGTTCTTCCTGGTGGCGCCGCTGCTGCTGCTGCCGGTCGTGCTGGTCGGGGTGGCGACGGAGGAGGGCGACTACCTCGAGAACCTCGTGAACGCCCTGACGTTCGAGTCGATCGAGCCGGTCACGCTGCTCTACCTCAACCTCACGCTCGGCGTCGATCATCCTGGTCACCTGGGCGATCCACCGGGTGGTGCACCGGCTGCGGCCGCGCTGGCTGACCTCCGTGGTGCCCAAGCTGCGCTGGAAGTTCCTCTGGGTCTGCATGGGCCTCTCGGTCGGCGGCACTGGTCGCCCAGGTGGTCGTCGGGCAGCTGGTGCCGGGGGACAACGAGGCCGACCTCAGCGGCGCGGTCAACGACTTCACGGCCACGACGGCGGTGCTCGCGCTCATCGTGCTGCTCACCACGCCGTTGCAGGCCGCCGGCGAGGAGTACGCCTTCCGCGGCTACCTGACGCAGGCCGTCGGGTCCCTCACCCGCAGCATGTGGCTGGCGGTGCTCGTGCCCGCGCTGATGTTCGCGGCCGTGCACGGCGCCCAGAACTTCCCGTTGTTCTTCGACCGGTTCATGTTCGGCGTCATCGCGGGCTGGCTGGTGATCCGCACCGGCGGCCTCGAGGCCGGCATCGCGCTGCACGTGCTCAACAACCTGCTGGCCTTCGGCTTCGCGCTCACCTTCGGCGACATCACCGACTCGCTGACGGTCTCCGAGGTGTCGTGGTGGAACATCCCGCTCACGCTCACGCAGTCGGGCGTGTACGCCGTGCTGGTGGTGCTGGTGGCGCGACGGATGGGGCTGCAGACCCGCACCCGGCCGCCCGTGACGGAGCAGCCGCAGCCGCCCGCGACCCTGTCTGTGTGACGGCCTGTGTGAGGGCCCTCACCCGGCCGCTCCCGTTTTGGTGGCCGCCGACCCTCACGTGTATCCTCGTCCGGGCTTCGCAAGGAGCTCGATCCCATGGGGTATGGGGTAATTGGCAGCCCGACTGGTTCTGGTCCAGTTAGTCTAGGTTCGAGTCCTAGTACCCCAGCGATTTGGCCGGTTCTCTCGCTAACGCTAGAGTTTCGTCCGCTTCAGGCCCCCGTTGTGTAGTGGCCTAGCACGCCGCCCTCTCAAGGCGGTAGCGCGGGTTCGAATCCCGTCGGGGGTACCACCCAGCGATCGAGGGGCCGTCCACCAGGACGGCCCCTCGGTCTGTTTGAGCCTGTCTCTCCCGGTGGTCGAGCCTGTTTTCCGGTGGTCGAGCCCGTCGAGACCATGTCCGATTTCCGCTAGTAATGGTCGGTGCCATCGGCGATGCTCGGGTCATGGACATCGAGGACACCGAGGCCTGCTACCGGGCGGTGAAGAGCCGGGACCGCCGGTTCGACGGCGTCTTCTACACCGGTGTCACGTCGACCGGCATCTACTGCCGGCCCTCCTGCCCGGCGATCACGCCGCAGCGGCGCAACGTCACGTTCCACCGCACCGCGGCCGCGGCGCAGGCGGCCGGCTTCCGGGCCTGCAAGCGGTGCCTGCCCGACGCCACCCCGGGCTCGCCCGACTGGGACGTCGCCGCCGACGCGGCCGGACGGGCGATGCGGCTGATCTCCGACGGGGTCGTCGAGCGCGAGGGCGTCGAGGGGCTCGCGCGCCGGGTCGGCTACACCTCCCGCCACCTCAACCGGCTCCTCGTCGCCGAGCTCGGTGCGGGCCCGCTGGCGCTGGCGCGGGCAAAGCGCGCCCAGACCGCCCGGGTGCTGGTGGAGACCACGACGATGACGCTCGCCGACGTGGCGTTCGCGGCCGGGTTCTCCAGCGTCCGGCAGTTCAACGACACCATCCGCGAGGTCTACGCCGCGTCGCCGAGCGAGCTGCGCTCCCGCCGCGCGCGAGCCGCCACGACGACTCCCGGCCGGCTCGAGCTGCGGCTCGCCGTCCGCGCGCCGTACGCCGCCGCGGAGATGCTGGCCTTCCTCGCGGCCCACTCGGTCGCGGGGGTCGAGTCCTGGGGACCGGGCTGGTACGCACGCACGCTGCGGCTGCCGCACGGCTCCGGCCACGTCGTGCTCGAGCTCGACGACACGGTGGCCGACCGCGGTCACGTGCGCTGCCGACTGCGCGTCGAGGACCTGAGGGACGTCTCCGCCGCCGTCGAGCGCTGCCGCCGGCTCCTGGACGCCGACTGCGACCCGCTGACGGTCGAGGACGCGCTCTGCGACGACCCGCTGCTCGCCCGGCTGGTGCGGACCCGCCCGGGGCTGCGCGTGCCCGGTCACGTCGACGGCGCCGAGGTCGCGATCCGCACCGTGATCGGGCAGCAGGTCTCGGTCGCGGCTGCCAACACCGTCACCGGCCGACTGGTCGCCCAGCACGGCGAGCCCTACGCCGACGCCGGCGAGCGGCTGTTCCCCACCCCCGAGCTGCTCGCCGAGACCGACCCGGCCGACGCTGCCGATGCCGCGCTCGCGCGGGCGCGCGCTGGTCGGGCTGTGCCGGGCCCTCGCCGACGGCGACATCTCCCTGGACCGCGGCGCGGACCGGGCCGAGGTCCGGCAGCGGCTGCTCGCACTGCCCGGCATCGGGCCGTGGACCGCCGACTACATCGCGCTGCGGGCGCTCGGCCACCCGGACGTGTTCCTGCCCACCGACATCGGCGTCCGCAACGCATTGACCGGCCTCGGCCAGCCCGCCGCGGACGTCGCCGCTCGTGCGGAGGCGTGGGCGCCCTGGCGCTCCTACGCACTCATGCACCTCTGGTCGTCGCTGGCCGTGCTCAGCCCCGACCGCGTCCTCGGGCCCGTAGGCTCGCACACGAAGGAGAACTGACACATCATGTGGACCACACTCGAGACCCCCGCCGGCCCGATGCGCATCGTCGCGCACCACGACGCGCTCACCGCCGTGGAGTTCACCGGCCCGCCGCCCGTCTCCGCGTCGGCGCGCACCTCCTCCGTCGTCGCCGTCCAGCGCTCGGAGGGACGGCCCGTCGGAGACCGCGCCGACGAGCACCCGTTGCTTCGCGACGCGGTCGCCCAGCTGCGCGGCTACTTCGCGCGCGACCTCAAGGAGTTCGACCTCCCGATCGCCGCGGAGGGCACGCCGTTCCAGCAACGGGTCTGGGAACAGCTCCGGCTCATCGGCTACGGCGAGACCACGTCGTACGGCGAGCTCGCCCGCCGGCTCGGCATGACCACCGCTGCGTCGCGCGCCGTCGGCCTCGCCAACGGCCGCAACCCGGTCGCGATCATGATCCCGTGCCACCGCGTCATCGGCGCCGGCGGCAAGCTCATCGGCTACGCCGGCGGCCTCGACCGCAAACAGCTGCTGCTCTCCCTCGAGCAGGAAGCCCTCTTCTAGCCCCACCGCCGAGGAGTCAGAAAATCAGCCTCCTCACCGGCGTGTCATCACTTTCGTGACCCCTCGGCGAGGCGGGCGGACGCGTCCTCCTGCGCCATCCGGCGCAGCAGGATCAGCACCGGCTCGAGCAGGAGGGTGCCGACGACCGCGTGCTCGGCGCCGGCCACCCGGTCGTCCCGGCCGACGGCGGCGACGTCGCGCTCGGCCACCGCCTGGGCGGCATCGGCGTAGTCGTCGAGGAGGTCGTCGCCCGCGGCGTGGTCGAGCCCGGCGAGGGCGTCGAGGGCGCGGGCCAGCGCAAGGCGGTGCGGGTTGGGCTCGTAGAGCTGCCAGCCGCGCCGTGCGACCAGCGCGTCGACCTGTGCGAGCGCGGTGGGGGAGGCATCGCCCCGACCGGCGGAGAGCCGGTGGTGCACGCTGCCCATCGCCTGGTGGAACGACCGGCTGTCGTCGTCGACCATGGCGAGCACCGCGCGGACCGCCTCCAGGCGGAGCCCGGCGACCTCGGTCAGCGCGCGGATCAGGCGCAGCCGCTTGACGTGACCGTCGTCGTACCTGGCCCGGGTCGCGCCGGTCGCCTCGCCCGGGGGCAGCAGTCCCTCCCGCAGGTAGAACTTCACGGTCGCCACCGGCAGGCCGCTCGCGGCGGCCAGGTCCGACATCCACATGGAAAGCATCTTGACATTGGATAGTGCTGATCTCCAATATTGGAGAGTGATGCTATCCAAGATACAGCGGCTACCCGAGACCATCGGTCGGGTCGGCCAGCACGGGACCGGCCGTGCGGTCCGGCACGTGGTCGTGATCGGCGACTCGGTTGCCGCCGGTGTCGGGGTCGAGCGCGGGGAGGACACCGTGGCCGGCTGCCTGGCGCGGGCGCTCGCGGCCCCCGCCGCGAGCTGGGCCATCCACGCTCGTGGCGGCCTGGATGCGAGCGGCGTCCGGAGGCTGCTCGACGGTCCCGCCGTCAGGGACGACCTGGCCGAGGCCGACGTCGTCGTGGTGTCGGTGGGGGTCAACGACCTCAAGGCGGCGCACGGGCTGGGACGCTGGCGCACCGACCTCGACGAGCTGCTCGGCGCTCTGGTGCAGGCGGCGCCGGGCGCCGTCGTGGTGCTGCTCGGGATGCCGCCGGTGGCGAGCTTCCCGGCGTTGCCTCGGCGGCTGCGCGCCCTGCTCGGGGCCCGGGCCGGGCGCATGGACGCGGTCGGCATCGACGTCGCTCGCCGGTACGGCGTACGCCATCTGCCGCTTGGGGCGGACCTGCTGGAGGTCGCCGACGCGTTCGCAGCCGACGGCTTCCACCCGTCCGCCCGGGCGCACGCGCGGCTGGCCGAGCTCGTCGTCGAGCTGCTGGACGAACCCTCGGAAGGGGATGCGGATGCTGTCGGATGAGTCCCGGGTGCTGGCGGGCGTGCTGCTGCTGGCGCTCGTCACGGTGGAGACCGGCGGGATGTACATGGTGAAGCTGGTGCGCGGGAAGGCGCCCGCGACGGCGTTCCAGATGTCGTTCGCGCGAGCGGGCCACGCCCACGCCGGCGTGCTGCTGATCCTCGCCCTGGTCTGCCAGGTGCTGGCGGACTCGACGACCCAGAGCGGCTTCTGGGACTGGGTGTCCCGGTCGGGGGTCGCGGTCTCGGCGCTGCTGATGCCGGGCGGCTTCTTCTTCTCCTCGATGGGCGCCGGCCGCGAGCAGCCCAACAAGCTGATCGCCCTGGTCTTCGCGGGAGCCGCCCTGCTCGCGGTGTCGCTGACGAGCCTGGGAGTGGGTCTGCTGACGGCTGGCTGAGGTCTACTCGGCGGCGCGGCGGAGGCTCTCGGAGAGGCGCTCGGCGGCGGCGAGGACGGCGGGGGCGTGCATGCGGCCGGGCTGCCGGGAGAGCCGCTCGAGCGGGCCGGACACCGAGACGGCGGCGATGATCTTGCCGGAGGGGGAGCGCACCGGGGCGGACACGGAGGCCACGCCCTGCTCGCGCTCGCCGACGGACTGCGCCCAGCCGCGGCGGCGGATGCCGGACAGCGCGGTCGCGGAGAAGGCGGCGTTCTGCAGGCCGCGGTGCATCCGCTCGGGGTCCTCCCAGGCGAGCAGCACCTGCGCGGCGGAGCCGGCGCGCATCGTCAGCTGCGAGCCCACCGGGATCGTGTCGCGCAGGCCCGAGGGACGCTCGGCGGCCGCGACGCAGACGCGGTATTCGCCCTGACGGCGCCAGAGCTGGGCTGACTCGCCGGTGATGTCCCGCAGCCTGGCCAGCACCGGGCCGGCCGCGGCCAGCAGCCGGTCCTCACCGGCGGCCGCGGAGAGCTCGGACAGCCGCGGTCCGAGCACGAACCGGCCCTGCATGTCGCGGGCGACCAGGCGGTGGTGCTCGAGCGCCACGGCGAGCCGGTGCGCGGTCGGGCGGGCCAGGCCGGTGCCGGCCACCAGACCGGCCAGGGTGGCCGGTCCGGACTCCAGGGCTGACAGAACGAGGGCGGCTTTGTCGAGCACGCCTACTCCGCTAGAGTTGTCCATACTCTGATAATGGCGTCTCGAATACTGGAAAGCAAGTCAGTCCCGGTGACACGATGAGGCGGTCGGCAAGACGGATGAAGGAGAGCTGAGATGGGCAAGACCCTGGCGGAGAAGGTGTGGGACGAGCACGTCGTCCGGACTGCCGAGGGCGAGCCCGACCTTCTCTTCATCGACCTGCACCTGATCCACGAGGTCACCTCGCCCCAGGCGTTCGACGGGCTCCGGCTGGCCGGCCGCAAGGTGCGCCGTCCCGACCTCACCCTGGCCACCGAGGACCACAACGTCCCGACCCTCGACATCGACAAGCCGATCGCCGACCCGGTGTCGCGCACCCAGGTCGAGACGCTGCGCAGGAACGCCGAGGAGTTCGGCGTCCGGCTGCACCCGCTCGGCGACGTCGAGCAGGGCATCGTGCACGTCGTCGGCCCGCAGCTCGGCCTCACCCAGCCCGGCATGACGATCGTCTGCGGAGACTCGCACACGTCCACGCACGGTGCGTTCGGCGCCATCGCGTTCGGCATCGGTACGTCGGAGGTGGAGCACGTGCTCGCCACCCAGACCCTGCCGCAGTCGCGCCCGAAGACGATGGCCGTCACCGTCAACGGGTCGCTGCCCGCCGGGGTCACGGCGAAGGACCTGGTGCTCACGCTCATCGCGCACACCGGCACCGGTGGCGGTCAGGGCTACATCGTCGAGTACCGCGGCAGCGCCATCGAGGAGCTCTCGATGGAGGCGCGCATGACCATCTGCAACATGTCGATCGAGTGGGGCGCCAAGGCCGGCCTGATCGCACCCGACCAGACCACCTTCGACTACATCGAGGGACGTCCCGAGGCTCCCAAGGGCGCCGACTGGGACGCCGCGCTGGACCACTGGAAGACCCTGGTCAGCGACGACGACGCCGTGTTCGACAAGGAGATCGTGCTCGACGCGTCGGAGATGGCGCCGTTCGTCACCTGGGGCACCAACCCCGGCCAGGGCGTCCCGCTGAGCGCGAGCGTCCCGGTCCCCGACGACTTCGAGAGCGAGGGCGACAAGGTCGCCGCCGAGAAGGCGCTGGAGTACATGGGCCTGGTCGCCGGCACCCCGATGCGCGAGGTGCGCGTCGACACGGTGTTCGTCGGCTCGTGCACCAACGGCCGGATCGAGGACCTGCGCGCCGCGGCCGAGGTGATCAAGGGTCGCCACGTCGCCGCGGACACGAGGCTCCTCGTCGTACCCGGATCGGTGCGCGTGCGGCTGCAGGCCGAGCAGGAGGGCCTCGACGTGGTCTTCAAGGAGGCCGGCGGCGAATGGCGCGGAGCCGGCTGCTCCATGTGCCTGGGCATGAACCCCGACCAGCTCGCCCCGCAGGAGCGCAGCGCGTCGACGTCCAACCGCAACTTCGAGGGACGCCAGGGCAAGGGCGGCCGCACCCACCTCGTGTCGCCGCTCGTCGCGGCCGCGACCGCGGTCACCGGCACGCTCGCTTCGCCCGACGACCTGCCCGCCCTCGTCGAGACCCAGGAGTGATCATGGAGAAGTTCACCCGCCACGTCGGCACCGGGCTGCCGCTTCGCCGCAGCAACGTCGACACCGACCAGATCATCCCCGCCGTGTACCTCAAGCGCGTCACCCGCACCGGGTTCGAGGACGGTCTGTTCGGGGCCTGGCGCAACGACCCGGAGTTCGTGCTCAACCGGGCCGAGCACGACGGCGCCACCGTGCTCGTCGCCGGCCCCGACTTCGGCACCGGGTCCTCGCGCGAGCACGCGGTCTGGGCGTTGATGGACTACGGCTTCAAGGTCGTGATCTCCAGCCGCTTCGCGGACATCTTCCGCGGCAACTCCGGCAAGGCCGGCCTGGTCGCGGCCGAGGTGACCCAGGACGTCGTCGAGCAGCTGTGGAAGCTGATCGAGGCCGACCCCACCACGCAGATCGTGGTCGACCTCGAGAGCCGAACGATCCAGGCCGACGCCCTCACGGCGCCGTTCGAGATCGACGACTACACGCGGTGGCGTCTGCTCGAGGGACTCGACGACATCGACATCACGATGTCGCACGAGGACGCCATCGTCGCGTTCGAGAGCACCCGGCCGGCCTGGAAGCCGGCGACGCAGTAACCGTTCACCTGGTCGATGCGGCAGGTTTTCCCAAACAAGCAAGGGAAAAGTGGCGTGTGGTGATTGTGGCGAGCCTCGCGAGTGCTTAACGTGCCAGGCAGACGTCGAGCACGGGCTCGACCCCTCCACGTTCACGAAAGGGAAGCCAGTGAACAAGAGTCAGCTGATCGACACCCTCGCCGGCCGCTTCGAAGGCAACCGCAAGCAGGCAGCCCACGCGCTCGAGTCGGTCCTCGACACGATCACCCGCGAGGTCGCCAAGGGCGAGAAGGTCGCCATCACCGGCTTCGGTTCGTTCGAGAAGCGAGTCCGCGACGCGCGCTGGGTACGCAACCCGCGCACGGGCGAGCGCATCAAGGCGAAGAAGACCGCGGTCCCGAAGTTCAACGCAGGTGCGGACCTGAAGGCAGTCGTCTCCGGCGCGAAGAAGCTGCCGAAGCTCTCGCTCGCGGCCGCATCGAGCGCGGGCCGTTCGGCGAGCGGTGCGGCCAAGAAGGCCACGTCGAAGTCGACGAGCACGGCGAAGAAGGCGCCGGCCAAGAAGACGACGGCCGCCAAGTCGACCGCCAAGAAGGCGCCGGCCAAGAAGACCGCGGCGAAGAAGACCGCGGCCAAGAAGGCGCCCGCCAAGAAGAGCGCTGCCAAGAAGTCCACGGCGAAGAAGACCGCCAAGAAGTCCTGACCTGCAGGTCGCACAGCACGACGGGTCGCCCTCCGGGGCGGCCCGTCGTCGTCTTTCCTGGCTGCCTGGCTGCCAGGCTAGGCGAGCGTGAGGATCTGCAGTCGGTCGATGCGTCGGTCGCCACCGGAGCCGGAGATCTCCAGACGCACCCGCTGACCCGGTCGCAGCAGCCGGAGCCCGGTGCCGACCAGGGCCTGCGCGTCGAAGCCGAGCTCGACGCCGTCGTCGAGGAGGACCGCACCCGACCGGGTGGTGTCGTCGAACCGCGAGACCGTCGCCTGCATGGAACCGACCCTAACGCCAGTCAGAACAGGTCGGCGGTGACCCGCGACGTGTGCGGCCCGATGCCCATCCCGAGGGCGGCCGCCAGGTCGTCGGTGGTGTCCACGTCCCTGCGCACACTGTCGATCCCCTCGACCTCGATCTCGCGCGCACCCAGGCCGCGGTGCGCCGCGCGCGACCCGGACCCGAAGGCGGGACGGAAGTCGTCCAGGTCGACGGCGGTGAGCAACGTGGTGCCGATGCCGTCCGCATCGGCGACGAAGGCGGCCCCCGCGCCGGCGGCGGACAGGGCCCGGTCGAGCTCTGCCGGACGCAGCGAGGGAAGGTCGGCACACAGCGCAGTGGGACGCACACCGGGACACCGTCGGACCAGCTCCGCGGCGGCCTGCATCAGCGAGGCGTTGAGGTTGTCGGTGGTTCCGTCGGGGATCACATCGGCGCCGAGTGCGCGCAGGCTGGCGGCGAGACGATGGTCGTCGGTGACAACCAGCACCGCGTCGACGAGCTCCGCCCGCATCGCCGCCTCGACGGTGTCGGCGGCGAACGCGGTGGCGAGGCTGCGTCGTACGTCGTCCCCGAGCCGGCCCAGTCGTGACTTCGCGAACGCGGGTGGTTTCGCGGGGACGATCACGCCGAAGCGGGCGGTCTCGGAGGGCACGCTCGCGATCCTCTCACTGGGTGCGCGCAGCACGGACCACTGACGAGTAACCTCATCCGCAACCAGGCCCGGCGTGGCCCGACAAGGAGAGTGCGGCGTTGTCCTACCCCCGGAAGCTCCAGGAGCCACGAGGCCTGGCGTTCGGGATCTGCGTTGCCATCGTCGAGCCCCTGGCCCGGCTCCTGACGAAGCGGCGGTGGATCGACGGCACCAAGATCCCGGCGACCGGTGGCTGCGTGATCGTGGCCAACCACGTCTCGCACGTCGACCCGTTCACGTTCGCCCACTTCGTCTACGGCCACGGACGGGTGGTCCGCTTCCTCGCCAAGGCCGAGGTGCTCGAGCTGCCCGTCGTGGGCCGGCTGGTCCGCTCCACCGGCCAGATACCCGTCTACCGGCTCACCACCGAGGCGTCGCAGGCGTTCTCGGCCGCGGTCAAGGCCGTCGAGGAGGGCAAGTGCGTGGTGGTCTACCCCGAGGGGACCATCACCCGTGACCCCGGGCTGTGGCCGATGACCGGCAAGTCGGGCGCCGCCCGCATCTCGCTCGCGTCCGGCGTGCCCGTGATCCCGGCGGCACAGTGGGGGCCGCAGGACATCCTGGCGCCGTACGCGAAGCGACCGCGACTGTTCCCGCGCAAGACCATGACCGTGAAGGCAGGGGACCCGGTGCCGCTGGACGACCTCCGGGAGCTCACGCCGACCCCCGCTGTGCTGAAGGAGGCCACCGACCGGATCATGGACGCGATCACCCGTGAGCTCGAGGACATCCGGGGGGAGAAGGCTCCGACGGAGCGCTTCGACCCCCGGGCGCGCGGGGTCAGGCAGGTAGGCAACCCCAACGCCCCCGAGCGGCCACGCGGCCGTCGGCACCGGACAGGAGACAGTGCATGACCAAGGTCGCGGTGATGGGCTCCGGATCGTGGGGTACGGCGTTCTCCGTCGTCCTCGCCGACGCCGGCAACGACGTCACCCTGTGGGCGCGCCGCGAGGAGCTCTGCACGACGATCAACGAGAAGCGCGAGAACACCGACTACCTGCCGGGCATCGAGCTGCCCGACACGGTGCGGGCGACGCACGACGCCGAGGAGGCGCTGACCGAGGCGGAGGACGTGTTCTTCGTCGTACCCGCGCAGACCTTCCGGCAGAACCTCCGCGACTGGGTCGACTTCATCCCCGGTGACGCGTTGCTCGTCTCGCTGATGAAGGGGGTCGAGCTCGGCACCCTGCGGCGGATGAGCGAGGTGATCGAGGACGAGACCGGCGCGGACCCCGGGCGGATCGGCGTGGTGAGCGGACCCAACCTGGCCAAGGAGATCGCCAGGCGGGAGCCCGCGGCCAGCGTCGTCGCGTGCACCGACGAGGACAACGTCAAGAGGCTGCGGGCGATGTGCCACTCGGCGTCGTTCCGGCCGTACTCCAGCACCGACCTGATCGGCTGCGAGCTCGGCGGCACCTACAAGAACATCATCGCGCTGGCGGTCGGGATGGCGGTCGGGCTCGGCTTCGGCGACAACACCACGGCTTCGGTGATCACGCGGGGCCTGGCCGAGACCGCGCGGCTCTCGGCGAAGTTCGGCGCCGACCCGATGACGCTGATGGGCCTGGCCGGCCTCGGCGACCTGGTCGCCACGTGCTCGTCGCCGCTGTCGCGCAACCGCACCTTCGGCGAGAAGCTCGGGCAGGGCCTGACGACGGAGGAGATCACTGCGTCGACGCGACAGGTCGCCGAGGGCGTGAAGTCGTGCTCGTCGCTGCTCGACCTGGCCCGCAGCGTCGACGTCTACGCGCCGATCGTCGAGGCCGTGCACTCGGTCGTCGAAGGCAAGATGACCGCCGCTGACATGCTCACCGCCCTGATCTCCAAGGAAGCCAAGCACGAGCGGGACTAGAAGGTCGGGCAGTCAGGCCGTCAGGTCGTCGAGGGCGACGGCCAGGTCGTCCCACAGGTCGTCGACGTCCTCGATGCCGACCGACATGCGGACCAGGCCGTCGGGGATCGTGGCCGGCTCGGACTTCCACCGGCGGCGGCGTTCGAACGTCGACTCCACGCCGCCCAGGCTGGTGGCGTGCACCCACAGGCTCGTCTTGCGGGTGAGCAGGTCGGCCGCCATGGCGCCCTCGGCGAGGACCACGCACACCATCGCCCCGAAGCCGGGGTAGCGCACCTCGGCGATCGCCGGGTGCGCCTCCATCCGGCGGACCAGCTCCTGCGCGTTGGCCTGGGCCCGCTCCAGCCGCACGTGCAGCGTGCGCAGGCCTCGCAGTGCCAGCCACGCCTCGAGGGTCCCGGGGGTCGCGCCGACCATGTCGCGGCGGTTCTTCAGCACCTTGTACAGCTCGTCGTCGCGGGTCACCACGGCCCCGAGCAGCGCGTCGCTGTGACCGGAGATGAACTTCGTGGCCGAGTGCAGCACGACGTCGGCGTCGAGCCCGAGAGGCTGCTGGAGCAGGGGAGTGGCGAAGGTGTTGTCGACGACGACGTACGCACCGGCCTCGTGGCCGGCGGCGATGATCGCCGGCAGGTCGGCGACCTCCAGGGCGGGGTTGGTCGGCGACTCCACCCACACGAGCGCCGCGTCGGCGCAGGCCTTGACCACCGAGTCGGTGTCGGTGATGTCCACCAGCTCGGCGGTGATACGCCCGCGGGCCTCCAGGTCGGCCAGCTGCATGACGCTGCCGTTGTAGGCGTGCCGCGGCGCCACCACCTTGTTGCCCTGACCGACCAGGTCGAGGAGCGTCGACACCGCCGCCAGCCCGGTCGAGAACGCCAGGCAGCGGCCGCCCTCCAGGGCCCCGAGCGCGTCCTCGAACGCCGTCCAGGTCGGGTTGCCGTAGCGGCCGTACTCCGTGTCGCCGCCCGCGACGTACGTCGACGCCATCGTGATCGGAGTGTTCAGCGGGCTGTCGGGGTCGTGCGCCGGTCGGCCGGCGGTGACCGCGATCGTGCCGGGACGGAGCGGGGGCTTCAGCGGCTCGGACATGCGCCCAGCCTACGAGTCCGGCGGCGACCGGCGGGTAGGGTCCGTCTGCATGGACGACCTCGCCCCCGCGACCGCTCCCCAGACCCGCAAGCCCCGCATCGCCGTCGTCTTCGGCGGCCGTTCCAACGAGCACGCGGTCTCCTGCTCGACCGCGGGGAGCGTCCTGCAGGCGATCGACGCCGAGCGCTACGACGTCGTACCCGTCGGCATCACCCACGAGGGCAGATGGGTGCTGGAGTCCGCCGACCCGGAGCGTCTCGCGATCACGTCGGCCGACAAGCTTCCCGAGGTGGACGGATCGCGGGCGCCGGTGGCGCTGGCCAACGACTCCCGAGGCAGCGAGCTGGTCGTGCACGAGCCGAGCGAGGTGCCGCGCACCCTCGGCGAGGTCGACGTGGTGTTCCCGCTGCTGCACGGCCCGTGGGGCGAGGACGGCACCCTGCAGGGTCTGCTGGAGATGGCCGGGGTCCGGTACGTCGGGGCCGGGGTGCTGGCCTCGGCCGTCGGCATGGACAAGCACTACATGAAGGTGGTGTTCCAGGCGCACGGCCTGCCCGTGCTGCCGTACACCGTCATCACGCCCCGCGGCTGGGAGGCCGACCGAAGCGCGTGCCACGAGTCGGTGGACTCGCTCGGCTACCCGGTGTTCGTGAAGCCCTGCCGCGGCGGGTCGAGCATCGGGATCAGCAAGGTGCACGACGCGAGCGAGCTCGACGCCGCCGTCGAGGAGGCGCGTCGGCACGACCCGAAGGTGCTGGTCGAGACCGCGGCCGAGGGCGGCCGGGAGATCGAGTGCGGCGTCATCGAGGGCTTCGGCAGCAACCCGCCCGACACCAGCGTCGTCGCGGAGATCACGATCGGCGGCGGGCACGAGTTCTACGACTTCGCCGCGAAGTACCTGCCCGAGGAGCACACCCGCCTCGACGTGCCTGCCGACGTCCCCGAGCAGGTCGCGGCCGAGGTGCGCGACCTGTCCGCGCGGGCCTTCGAGGCGCTGTCCTGCGAGGGCCTGGCCCGTGTCGACTTCTTCCTGCTGGCGGACGACCGGCTGGTCATCAACGAGATCAACACCATGCCGGGGTTCACGCCGTCGTCGATGTTCCCGCGCATGTGGGCCGCCACCGGGCTCGACTACCCGGCGCTCGTCGACCGCCTCGTGCAGCTCGCGCTGCACCGCGACACCGGCCTGCGCTGAGCCGGCGGCCGGGGGCCGGGCGTCGCGTGGGCAGCTTCCCCAGGTGATCTCCCCGTTCCCCCGGTGAGTTCACCACGGGGAGGGGTGGATTACCACGGTCCCGTGGTAATTGGCCGCCCTAGCAGCGCCCGACGCGCTCGGTGTGCCGCTTCACCGCGGGAGCCAGGTCGACCATCGCGTCGGCGGGCGGGAAGTACTCGGCGGGGATGCGCACCTCCACGCCGGGGGAGCGCCCGATGGTCGTCATCACGATGTCGACGGCGTCGCCGGTGATCTGCTCGTCAGGGATGAACCACGCGACTCCGTTGGTGATCTGGCAGGTCGACAGGTCGTCGAAGTCGCCTGGACGTGGCACGCCGCAGCGCAGCACGATCGGCGGGTCGCCCCACGCGGCCGCCGACCGGTCATCCGGCTCCACCGGACGGCGAAGCTCGTCGGCGACCTTGTCCGGCAGGCCGTCGACGAGGTCGGCGCAGGCGGCCGCATCGGGTCCGGACAGCTCGGGGGCGTCGACCTCGACACTCGTCGTGCAACCGGCGGCGAGGAGCAGCAGACAGGCGACGGCGCCCGCGTTCGCGAGAACCGGGCGCCGTCGAGGCACGAGACTGTGCGCGTCTGTGGCCAGCGTCAGATGTGCACGACCGGGCAGGTCAGGGTGCGGGTGATGCCGGTGATGTTCTGCACCTTGGCGACGACGAGCTTGCCCAGCTCGTCGACGTTGCGCGCCTCGGCACGGACGATCACGTCGTAGGGACCGGTGACGTCCTCGGCCATCGTGACCCCCTTGACATCGGCGATCTCGGCGGCGACCTCGGCTGCCTTGCCGACGTCGGTCTGGATCAAGATGTAGGCCTGAACCACCATGCGGGTCTCCTGGGGTCTCGAGGTCGGTTGCGCCGTTGCGGGTCAACCTATCGTGCGGCGCGTCCCCGTCGGAACACGATGCAGGCATCGGATTGAATGGGCCGCATGGCCACCCCCACGATCACCGCGACGACCACCATCGCCGACCTCGGCGAGTTCGGACTCGTCGCGGAGCTCGGCCGCCGCTTCACCCAGGGGGAGCACGTGCTGATCGGACCCGGTGACGACGCGGCGATGGTGGAGATCCCCGGCGGCCGGGTCGTGGTGTCGACCGACGTGCTCGTCGACACACGGCACTTCCGACGCGACTGGGCGTCGGCCGAGGACATCGGCCACCGGGTCGCGGCCGCCAACCTGTCGGACATCAACGCGATGGGCGGGCACGCCACCGCGCTGACCGTGGCACTCGCGGCGCCGGCCGACCTGCCGGCCGAGTGGGCGCTCGGTCTCGCCGACGGCATCGCCGCCGAGGCAGCGCTCGTGGGGGCCAGCGTCGTCGGGGGAGACCTCACCGGCGCCGACCAGGTGATGGTGGCCGTGACGGCGCTCGGGTACGTCGACGGCGACCCGGTGCGCCGGTCCGGTGCGCGTCCCGGCGACGTGCTTGCGCTGGCAGGTCGCCAGGGTTGGGCGGCCGGCGGCCTCGCCGTGCTGGCCCGTGGCTTCCGGTCCCCGCGCAAGCTCGTCGACGCCTACCGCCGTCCCGAGCCGCCGTACGCCGCCGGTGCGGAGGCGCTCGCGCGTGGAGCGACGGCGATGATCGACGTGTCGGACGGCCTCGTCGCCGACGTCGGGCACATCGCCGAGGCCAGCGGCGTCGCCGTCGACATCACCACGACCGCGTTCGAGCTTGCCGAGCCGCTGCAGGCGGTCGGGGCCGCGCTCGGTGCCGACCCGATGCGGTTCATCCTGGGCGGCGGCGACGACCACGCGATCGCCGCGACCTTCCCGGCCGGCACCGCACTGCCCGACGGGTGGAAGCCGATCGGCACGGTGAGTGAGGGCGAAGGCGTCACCGTCGACGGGGCGGCCTACGAGGGGCCCACGGGTCACGCGCACTTCTCCTGACGCACGAAAAAGCCGCCCCGAGGGGCGGCTTCTTCGTCAGACAGGGGTCAGCGGGTGACCTTGCCGGCCTTCAGGCAGCCGGTGCACACGTTGAGGCGCTTGGGAGCACCGTCGACCGTGGCGCGGACGCGCTGGATGTTGGGGTTGAAGCGACGCTTCGTAATCTTGCGCGACCACGGCCGGTTGTGACCGAAGCCCGGGCGCTTGGCGCAGATGTCACAGACGGCAGCCACCGTGAACTCCTGGGATAGCTAGGCTTTCGAGAACATGAGTGCCCGTCAGGCGTGCACGGGCAACCGCACAAGAGTATCCGATGGCCCCGTTTCGCTCCTAATCGGCAGCGCGGATGCGGGGCAGGGGAACGCTACCCTGACCCGCGGCGGCGCGCGGGGCCGCCGGACAGCCAGAGGACGACGCGAGACGACCCGGGAGGTGCACGTGCCGGACCGCTCCCAGGCCGCGACGATCGACCTGCCGACCGTGCAGCGGTTCGCCGAGCTGGCGCTGGCCGCCCTCGCGGCCGCCCGCGAGGAGATCGACGCCCTCAACGTCTACCCGGTCCCCGACGGCGACACCGGCACCAACATGTTCCTGACCTTCGAGTCGGCCCGCGACGGGCTGCTCACCGCCGAGCCCCGCGACGACCTCCGCGCCGCCCTGGCCGGCTTCGCCCGCGGAGCCCTGCTCGGTGCGCGCGGCAACTCGGGGGTGATCTTCTCCCAGCTCGTGGGCGCGATGGTCAAGCGACTCTCGGAGGCCGGCCCCGACGACCGCTCCGCGGCGGTGTTCGCGGAGGGCCTGACGCTGGCCAGCGAGGCCGGATACGCCGCGGTCGGCACCCCGGTCGAGGGCACGATCCTGTCCGTGGCCCGAGCGGCCGCCGGAGGCGCCGCCGAGGCCGCGGCGGTCGAGCACCACCGGCTCGGGCACGTCATCCTGGCCGCGGCCGACGCGGCGCGCGAGGCACTCGGCCGTACGCCGGAGCAGCTCGCCGTGCTGCGCGACGCGGGCGTCGTCGACGCCGGGGGCCGGGCGCTGTGCGTGGTGCTCGACGCCGCCGAGACCGCAGTGACCGGCAAGCGGCCGGTGTCCTCGCCGGTGCCTCTCGGCACGCACGCCATCCCGGTCCCGCTGCCGTCGGGCGACCTCACCGAGGAGGGACCGGCCTACGAGGTGATGTACCTCCTCGACGCCGACGACGAGGCGGTGCCGGGGCTGCGCACGGCCCTCGCGCCGCTCGGCGACTCGCTCGTCGTGGTCGGCGGCGACGGGCTCTGGAACGTCCACGTCCACGTCGACGACGTCGGCGCGGCGGTGGAGGCGGGCATCGCGGCGGGTCGCCCGCACCGGATCCGCGTGACGCACTTCGCCGAGCAGGTGGGTGAGCGGGCTCGCGCGGGCACGACAACGCGGCGCGGCCGCAAGGTCGTGGTGGTCGCCGCCGGTGCGGGCCTCGGGAGGCTGTTCGCCGAGGCCGGCGCCGTGGTCGTCGAGGGAGGTCCGGGCCACCGGCCGTCGACCGGGGAGCTCCTCGGTGCCCTCAACGGCTGCGAGGGGGCGGAGATCGTGCTGCTGCCCAACGACGGTCACAGCATCCCGGCCAGCGAGGCCGCAGCCCAGACCGCCCGCGACGAGCTCGACGTGCGGGTCGCGGTCATCCCCACCACTGCGCAGGTGCAGGGCCTGGCGGCCATGGCCGTGCACGAGCCCGGCCGCACGTTCGAGCAGGACGTCCTGCAGATGACGGCGGCCGCCAGGCACGCCCGTTCCGGCGCGGTCACGGTCGCCGTGCGCCAGGCGATGACCACCGCCGGCCCGTGCGAGCCCGGGTGACGTCCTGGGTGCCATCGAGGGCGACTTCACGGTCGTCGGGTCCGACCTGTTCGGCGTCGCCACCGCCGTGGTGGAGCGGCTGCTCGGCGGCGGCGGTGAGCTCGTCACGCTCGTGTCGGGTGCGGACGGCGCCGGCCTCGCCGACCGCTGCGCGGCGTACCTCGCCTCCACCCATCCCACCGTGGACGTGGTGGTCTACGACGGCGGCCAGTCCCGCTACCCGCTCCTCGTGGGTGTCGAGTAGGTCGAGCCGATGCCAACCATCACCTGGGACTCCAAGCTCTCCGCGGTCGCGGGCACCGCCGCGGCGAAGATCGAGAAGGCGTTCGGCTACCGCACCGTCGGCGAGCTGCTCGGGCACTACCCGCGGAGGTACGTCGACAAGGGCGGCGTCAGCGACCTCGAGAACCTCACCCTCGACGAGCACATCACCTTCGTCGCCCGGGTGGTCAGGTCCCAGCAGAAGGCCTACCCCGACCGCCGTCGCGGCGGGATGGCCTACCGGCTCGAGGTCGTCGTGGCCACCGAGCACGACCAGCTGGCGCTGACCTTCTTCGACAAGAAGAAGCACCTCGCCGACTGGCGCGCCCGGACGATCGCGGAGGGGAGCACCGGACTGTTCTCCGGCAAGGTCGGCCGGTTCCGCAACGACTGGCAGCTGACCAACCCGCAGACCAAGATCTTCGGCGCCGGCCAGGAGGACGAGGCCGGGATGGCGCTGGCGGAGTTCGACGCGATGCCCGACCTGCTCACCATCTATCCCGCGACCTCGACGGTGCAGAGCTGGCAGATCCAGGACGCCATCACGCTCGCACTCCGGATGATCGACGAGGTCCCCGACGTCCTTCCCGAGGCGGTACGCCGGGAGCACGGGCTGCTCGACGCCCGGCAGGCGCTGGAGTGGATCCACCGGCCGGACAGCTGGGGGGAGAAGGGTGCCGCGGAGAAGCGGCTGCGCTTCGACGAGGCGTTCGTCACCCAGACCGCCCTGGCCCAGCGCCGAGCCGTGCTCGCCGCGCTCGCCGCCGAGCCACGCACCGGACGCGCCGGCGGGCTGCTCGACCGCTTCGACGCACGCCTGCCGTTCACGCTCACCGACGGCCAGCAGCAGGTCTCCGCGCAGGTGCTCGAGGACCTCGCGGCCGGGCACCCCGATGCACCGGCTGCTCCAGGGCGAGGTCGGCTCCGGCAAGACCGTCGTCGCGCTGCGCGCGATGCTGCGGGTCGTCGACTCCGGGGGCCAGGCCGCCCTGCTCGCACCCACCGAGGTGCTGGCCCAGCAGCACCACCGTTCCATCGTCGGCGATGCTCGGCGACCTCGCTGCCGGCGGCATGCTCGGTGGTGACGCCGACGGCACGCAGGTCGCGCTGCTGACCGGGTCGATGGGCGCGGCCGCGCGCAGGTCCGCGCTCCTCGACGCCGCATCGGGGGCCGCGGGCATCGTGGTCGGCACGCACGCGCTGCTCGAGGACAAGGTGCAGTTCGCCGACCTCGGCCTGGTCGTCGTCGACGAGCAGCACCGCTTCGGTGTCGAGCAGCGCGCGGCGCTCACCGAGAAGGCCGGCGCGACCCCGCCGCACGTGCTGGTGATGACCGCGACGCCGATCCCGCGCACCGTGGCCATGACGGTGTTCGGCGACCTCGAGACGTCGACGCTCGTCGAGCTGCCCCTCGGCCGGGCGCCGATCCAGACCAACGTCGTACCCCTGCGCGACCAGCCGGGCTGGATCGAGCGGGTCTGGGCCAGGCTGCGCGAGGAGGTCGAGGCGGGCCGGCAGTGCTACGTCGTCTGCCCGCGCATCGACGACACGTCGAAGGGGTCCGACGAGGAGACCGCGGCGGCCGACGAGGGGCCGGCCCTGGCCGCGGTCGCCGACATCGCGCCGATGCTCGAGGCCGGCGCGCTGCACGGGCTGCGGGTGGGGGTCATGCACGGGCGGCTCCCGGCCGACGAGAAGGAGCGGACGATGCGCTCCTTCGCCGACGGCGAGATCGACGTGCTCGTCTCCACGACGGTCATCGAGGTCGGCGTCGACGTCGGCAACGCCACCGCGATGGTGATCCTCGACGCGGACCGGTTCGGCGTCTCGCAGCTGCACCAGATGCGCGGCCGCGTCGGGCGCGGCGGCCACCCCGGCCTCTGCCTGCTGGTCACCAACGCGGAGGCCGGCACCCCCGCCCGCGAGCGCCTCGCCGCGGTCGCCGCGACGTCCGACGGCTTCGAGCTGTCCAGGCTCGACCTCGAGCAGCGCCGGGAGGGCGACGTGCTCGGCGCCTCGCAGTCGGGGCGCAGGTCGGGCCTCCGGCTGCTCTCGGTGATCCGGCACGAGGAGGTCATCGCGCAGGCCCGTGGCGTGGCCGAGGGCATCGTCGCGGACGACCCCGCCCTCACCCGGCACCCCGACCTCAGGCGGGCCCTCGAGCGGCTGCGGGAGTCCGAGCAGGCCGACTACCTCGAGAAGGCGTGAGGACGTGACCCGGATCATCGGCGGCACGGCCGGCGGTCGTCGCATCAAGGCGCCGGCGGGGGAGAGCACCCGGCCGACCTCCGACCGGGTCCGCGAGGCGCTGTTCTCCTCACTGGAGTCGACGCTCGGCTCCCTGGCCGGACTCCGCTTCCTCGACCTGTACGCCGGGTCCGGCGCGATCGGCCTCGAGGCCAGGTCGCGCGGCGCCGGGGTGGTGACCCTCGTCGAGCACGACCGACGCACGGCGGGGCTGATCCGCGACAACGTCCGCACCCTCGGGTTCGACGGGGTCGAGGTGCTGACGTCCCCCGTGAGCCGGGTGCTGGCCCATCCGCCGCGCACGCCGTACGACGTCGTCTTCCTCGACCCGCCCTACCCGGTTCCGGTCGGTGACGTGGAGGCGGACCTCGCCGCGCTCGGCGACCACGGGTGGCTGGCGGCCGGCGCGCTGGTCGTGGTCGAGCGCTCCAGCCGCGGGCCCGGCCTCACCTGGCCGGCCGGGCTGACGGACGGGCGCGAGCGGAAGTACGGCGAGACCGTGCTTTGGTACGGTCACGCAGCAGCCGCCACCCCCGACCCGCCCCTCTGACCTGCCCACGACAGCAAGGAGCAGCCGTGCGCCGAGCCGCCTGCCCGGGGTCGTTCGACCCCGTGACCAACGGTCACATCGACATCATCGCCCGGGCCTCGACCCTGTTCGACGAGGTGGTCGTGGCGGTCGGGATCAACCAGGCGAAGAAGCGCCTGTTCACCCCGGAGGAGCGGATCGAGATGCTGACCGAGGCGTGCGCCGGCTTCTCCAACGTCCGGATCGACAGCTTCGACGGGCTGCTCACCGACTTCTGCCGGGAGCAGGACGTCGTCGCGATCGTGAAGGGCCTGCGCGCGGTCAGCGACTTCGACTACGAGCTGCAGATGGCGCAGATGAACTCCAGCCTCGCCGACATCGAGACGGTGTTCGTGCCGACCAGCCCCGAGTACTCCTTCCTGGCCTCGAGCCTGGTCAAGGAGGTGGCCACGTTCGGCGGCGACGTGTCCTCCCTCGTGCCCGACCACGTGCTCCGGGCGGCTCACCGCCCGACTTGCGGCGAGGCGCTCGGACGTGTGATTTCCTAGTCCGTCGTATCGTCGACAGACGGCGCGGACACTCCCTGGGGAGGGAGCAGGCGCCGGGAGACCCCCGGTGATCGAGAAAGGGACAACGTGGACGTGCACGCCAAGCTCGCCGAGATCCGGCAGGTCGTCGAGGACGCCCGGTCCATGCCGATGTCGGCGTCGGCCGTGGTCAACCGGGCCGAGCTGCTCGGCTCTCATCGACGAGCTCGCCGGCGCCCTGCGGTGCCGCGTTCACCGACGCCGACCGGGTCGTCGCCGACCGGGCCTCGGTCGTCGACGACGGGCGCCGCGAGGCCGAGCAGATCCTGGAGCGGGCCCGCGACGAGCGCGAGGCGATCATCTCCGACACCGAGGTCTACCGGGTCGCCAAGCACCAGGCGGACCGGCTGCTCGAGCAGGCCAGGACCGAGTCCGAGGAGCTGCGCAGGGAGACCGACGAGTACGTCGACGGCAAGCTCGCCAACTTCGAGATCACCCTCGAGAAGACCATCGACGCGGTCCGCCGCGGCCGGGAGCGGCTCGCCGGGCGCACCGACATGCACGGCATCACCGACGACGAGGTCTCCAAGATCCAGCTCCCCGAGCACCTCGAGGGCTGAGGGCGTCGCTCCCGCCGGGGGCCGCCGTTTTGGTCGACCGCGACCGTGTTCGGTACTCTTGTCGACGGTCTTGCGTGTCCGCCGGCGGTGATCCCGGGGGTGGCTCGCGCGGGACCGATGATCTGTCCTGCCCGATGACGACGAAGGACCCTGCTGTGCGTCTCGACCCGAGAGCGCCGCTCGTGCTCGACACCCGCGAGCTCGGCCGCCGCCCGGGGTCGCAACGCAAGCAGACCCTCTCGGCACCGGCGCCGGCAGATCTCGGCATCGAGGTGCTCCGCGTCCCCGAGGGCTCGCCGGTCGAGCTCGACCTGCGGCTCGAGGCGGTCATGGAGGGCGTGCTCGTGACCGGCACGGCCACGGCCGGCCTCGACGGGGAGTGCGTGCGGTGCCTGGAGCCGATCCGCGACGAGGTCGAGGTGCGACTTCCAGGAGCTCTTCGTCTACGAGGAGAGCGACACCGCCTCCGACGAGGAGGACGCGGTGCCAGCCGGCTGGAGGGCGACCTGCTCGACCTCGAGCCACTGCTGCGGGACGCGGTGGTGCTGTGCACTGCCGTTCCAGCCGCTGTGCCAGGACGACTGTCCGGGTCTGTGCACCGAGTGCGGTGCGCGGCTCGCGGACGACCCGGGACACCAGCACGACGAGCCGATCGACCCCCGGTGGGCGGCTCTCGTCGAGCTGACGCAAGACGATCAAGCCGGACGACCCGGCCGACAAGAGGAGTGAGTGAAGTGGCTGTTCCGAAGCGGAAGATGTCGCGCAGCAACACGCGTCACCGTCGCTCGCAGTGGAAGGCCGTCGCGCCCTCGCTGGTGACCTGCGCCAACCCCGCCTGCGGCGCCAAGCACCTGCCGCACCGCGCCTGCCCGGAGTGCGGTCAGTACGGCGCGCGCGCCGACCGTCGCCAGGTCCTCTGACTCGCGTCGCGAGACAGTCGTCGAGCGAGCCGTCGTACGACGACTTGCGCGAGGCGCTCGGCGACCCCGTCGCTGGACGCCGAGCTGCTCGAGCGTGCCCTGACCCACCGGTCGTACGCCTACGAGAACGGCGGGCTGCCGACCAACGAGCGGCTGGAGTTCCTCGGCGACTCCGTGCTCGGCGTGGTCGTCACCGACACGCTGTTCCGGGCCCACCCCGACCTCTCCGAGGGCCGGCTGGCCAAGCTGCGCGCCGCCGTCGTCAACGCCCGCGCCCTGGCCGAGGTCGCCCGCACGATCGGCCTGGGCGAGCACGTCAAGCTCGGCCGCGGCGAGGAGACCACCGGCGGCCGGGACAAGGCGTCGATCCTCTCCGACACCGTCGAGGCGGTCATCGGCGCGGTCTACCTCACCGGCGGCTTCGAGGCCGCCGGCGAGGTCGTGCACCGGCTGTTCGACCCGCTGATGGAGGCCGCCGCCCGGCTCGGCGCCGGCCTGGACTGGAAGACCAGCCTGCAGGAGCTGTCCGCCGAGCACTCGCTCGGCGTCCCCGAGTACGTCATCGAGGACGAGGGCCCCGACCACGAGAAGACCTTCACCGCGCAGGTCCAGGTCGGCGACGAGCTCTACGGCCACGGCACCGGCCGCTCCAAGAAGGAGGCCGAGCAGCAGGCCGCCGAGACCGCCTACCGCGCGATCGCCGAGCAGCACGGCGACGTGCACGCCTCGGCGCCGCCGACCGCCGATCGACCGCCCGCCGAGGCTGACCGCCCGGTGCCCGAGCTCCCCGAGGTCGAGGTCGTCCGCCGCGGCCTCGAGGCGCACGTCGTCGGCCGCACGGTCACCGCGGTCGAGGTGCTGCACCCGCGTCCGGTGCGCCGGCACCTCGCCGGCCCCGACGACTTCGCCGCCCGGTCACCGGCGGCCGCATCGTCGCCGGCGCCGCCGCCGCGGCAAGTACCTCTGGCTGCCGCTCGACAGCGGCGACGCCCTGCTCGGGCACCTCGGGATGAGCGGGCAGATGCTCGTGCAGCCGCGCCGCGGCGCCCGACGAGCGGCACCTGCGGGTCCGGTTCCGGCCTCGACGGCGCCGTACGAGCTGCGCTTCGTCGACCAGCGGATGTTCGGCGGGCTCGCCGTCTCGCACGGCGGCGCCGAGCTGCCCGCCGAGATCGCGCACATCGCCCGCGACCCGCTGGACCCGCGACTTCGACGACGACGCTGTTCGTCGCGCCGGGTCCGCAAGCGGGCCTCCGGGATCAAGCGGATCCTGCTCGACCAGACCGTCATCTCCGGCGTCGGCAACATCTACGCCGACGAGGCGCTCTGGCGGGCCCGGCTGCACGGCGACCGGCCCGGGCAGCGCCTGCGGCGCACCGACGTCGGTCGAGGTGCTCGCCGGCGTGCGCGCGGTGATGCAGTCGGCGCTGGCCCAGGGCGGCACGTCGTTCGACGCGCTCTACGTCAACGTCAACGGGGAGAGCGGCTACTTCGACCGGTCGCTGCAGGCCTACGGGCAGGAGGGGCGAGCCCTGCTCGCGGTGCGGCACGCCGATCGCCGGGTGTCCTTCATGAACCGTTCGTCCTACTTCTGCCCGGTCTGTCAGCCGCGCCCGCGGCGCTCCGCGCACCGCGCGCTGAACCGGATCCGGCACCCGCCCGGTCCAGTCGATCGGCGTCCAGGGCTCCGACGGCACCCACTCGCTGCCGCAGCCCGTGCAGACGAACAACGGCTCGCCGTCGAGGCGCTCCTCGGAGGCGTCCCAGGCGCACACGGAGCGGCACGCGGCGATCTCCAAGGGCCGGCCCATGCGGCGAAGGTACCCCGGCATTGACCACCCCCGGCAGGCGTGGGACTCTGGAAGGCGAGCACCCCAACCAGGCCCCGGCTGGGATCCGGCCGGAAGCGGGTGTGCCCGCCTCGTTCACCCATCGGAGGACCAAATCCATGGCCAAGGCGCTCCTCGGCTACATGAGCAGCACTGACCCTCGCATCGTCTCCCAGCTCTCGTCCGAGAACCGCCGACTGCGCCAGCGCGTCGCCGACCTCGAGGCCCACGTCATGCGCCTCCAGGCCGAGAACGACAAGCTCGCGGCGGCGGTCCACGACGAGCCGCTGCTGACCCTCGAGCACGCCTGACGCGTCTTCCACCCGTCAAGCAGACGGAGCGTCACCGCGTGACATCTGCCGGGCAACGCATGCCCGGTCTCCGGACTGACGCCGAAACGGCGGTGCTCCCCGGATCGGCGCGCCCGGGCAGGTAGGCTCCTGTCCGCTGACTTCCCCACGGCAGCCCGTGGCGGCCCCGGATCACGGTGCTGCCAGAATCCGTCGTTCAGCCAGACCACCGGCACCCGCAGACCGAGGCGCCGATCGGCGACCGTGAGGAGCTCCACCGTTGTACCTGAAGAGCCTGACGCTCCGCGGGTTCAAGTCGTTCGCGTCGGCGACGACCCTCCAGCTCGAGCCGGGGATCACCTGCATCGTCGGCCCCAACGGCTCCGGCAAGTCCAACGTCGTCGACGCGCTCGCCTGGGTGATGGGCGAGCAGGGCGCCAAGTCGCTGCGCGGCGGCAAGATGGAGGACGTCATCTTCGCCGGCACGTCGGGCCGCCCGCCCCTCGGCCGCGCCGAGGTGGCGCTGACCATCGACAACGCCGACGGCGCGCTGCCCGATCGAGTACGCCGAGGTCACGATCAGCCGGACGATGTTCCGCAACGGCGGCTCGGAGTACGCCATCAACGGCCAGTCCTGCCGGCTGCTCGACGTCCAGGAGCTGCTCTCCGACTCCGGCATCGGCCGCGAGATGCACGTGATCGTCGGGCAGGGTCAGCTCGACTCGATCCTGCACGCGACGCCGGAGGACCGCCGCGGCTTCATCGAGGAGGCCGCCGGCGTCCTCAAGCACCGCAAGCGCAAGGAGAAGGCGCTCCGCAAGCTCGACTCCACCGAGGGCAACCTGACCCGGCTCAGCGACCTGCTCAGCGAGATCCGCCGCCAGCTCAAGCCGCTCGGCCGGCAGGCCGAGGTGGCCCGCAGGGCCGCGGTCGTCCAGGCCGACGTCCGCGACGCCCGCGCGCGGCTGCTCGCCGACGACCTCGTGACCGCCCGCACGGCGCTGGAGCAGGAGCTCGCCGACGAGACGGTGCTGCTGGAGCGGCGTGCCGAGGTCGAGGCCGCGATCGAGGAGGCCAGGCAGGCCGAGGCCGCCCTGGAGGCGGCGCTGCGGGAGGACCTGCCCGCGCTGGCCAAGGCGCAGGAGACCTGGTTCGCGCTCTCCGGGCTGCGCGAGCGGCTCAAGGGCACCGCCGGGCTGGCCGCCGAACGCGTCCGCAACGCCGCCGAGCACACCGAGTCGACGGACGCCTCGACCTCGGGTCGCGACCCCGAGCAGCTCGAGGCCGAGGCCGAGCGGGTCCGCGGGCAGGAGCGGGAGATCGCCGCCGAGGTGGAGCGCAACCGCGCCGGCCTCGACGACGCCCTCGCCGCCCGCCAGCAGGCCGAGACGCGCACATCAGGACGAGGAACGCCGGGTCGCCGGGCTGGTCCGCGCCGCCGCCGACCGCCGCGAGGGGCTGGCCCGGCTGCACGGCCAGGTCAACGCCCTGCGCAGCCGCTCGGCCGCCGCCGCCGAGGAGCTCGGCCGGCTCACCGCCGCGCGCGCCGAGGCGCTGGCCCGCGGCGAGCGCGCCCAGCGCGACTTCACCGCGCTGGAGACGCAGGTCGCCGGCCTCGACGCCGGGGAGGAGGGGCTGGACGCCGAGCACGAGGGCGCCGCGTCCCTGCTCGCCGACATCGAGGACCGGCTCGCCAAGACCCGCGAGGAGGCCCAGGCCGCCGAGCGCGAGCGCGCCGCGCTGACCGCCCGCAAGGAGGCGCTCGAGCTCGGCCTCGACCGCAAGGACGGCGCCGGCGCGCTGCTGGCCGCGTCCGACTCGGTCTCCGGCCTGCTCGGCTCCGTCGCGGCGCTGCTGTCGGTGCGGGCCGGCTACGAGACCGCCGTCGCCGCCGCGCTCGGCTCCGCCGCCGACGCCGTGGCGGTCGAGCACGTCGACGCCGCGGTCGGCGCGCTCGGTCACCTCAAGAGCGAGGACCTCGGCCGCGCCGGGATCCTGCTCGGCGGCGGCGACCACGGCAGCGGTGACCGCGACTGGCCGGGGCTGCCGGCGTCGGCGGCCTACGCCATCGACGTCGTCGAGTGCCCGGACGCGCTGCGGCCCTCCCTGGCCGGCTGCTGTTCAAGACCGCCGTCGTCGACGACCTCGCCGACGCCCGCGCCCTGGTGCGCGACCTCCCGGACGTCACGGCCGTGACCCGCGAGGGCGACCTGCTCGGCGCGCACTTCGCCGCCGGCGGCTCGTCCGCCGCGCCGAGCCTGCTCGAGGTGCAGGCGGCCGTCGACGAGGCGACCGAGCAGCTCGGCGCCGCGACCCACGCCTGCGAGCGGCTCGCCTTCGACCTCTCCCGGCTGGAGGAGGAGCGCGCCCAGGCGCAGCAGCGGGTCGACGTCGCCCTCGCCAAGCTGCACGAGTCCGACGCGACCCTGGCCGCGGTCGCCGAGGAGCTGGGCCAGCTCGGCTCGCTGGCCCGGTCCGCGAAGGGCGAGGCCGAGCGGCTCGCCACGGCGATCGCCGCCGCCGAGGAGGCCCGCGACGAGGACCTCGCCGGGCTGGCCGAGCTCGAGTCGCGACTCGCCGCCGCCGAGGACGCCCCCGAGGAGGAGCCCGACACGACCGAGCGCGACCGGCTCGCGGAGGCGGCCAGGCGGCCCGCGCCGCCGAGATGGACGCCCGGCTCGCGCTGCGCACCGCCGAGGAGCGGGCCCGCGCGCTCGCCGGCCGCGCCGACTCCCTGCTCAACGCCGCCCGGGCCGAGCGCGAGGCGCGCGCCAAGGCCGCGGCGCGACGAGAGCGCATGATCCGCGAGGGCCAGGTCGCCGAGGCGGTCGCCCGCGCCGTGACCGTGGTGCTCCAGCGGCTCGAGCTGTCCATCGCCGCCGCGGCCGACGAGCGCACCGCCGTCGAGCAGTCCCGGCGCGGTCGCGAGGAGGAGCTGCTGACCGTCCGCGCCCGGCTGCGCGACCTGGCCCGTGAGCACGACGAGCTGGTCAACACCGTGCACCGCGACGAGATGGCCCGCACCCAGCAGCGGATGCGCATCGAGCAGCTCGAGGAGCGGGCTCTCGAGGAGCTCGGCCTCGACGCCGAGGCCCTGGTCGCCGACTACGGCCCGCACCACCTGGTGCCCCCGGTGCTGGTCGCGCGGACGCGGGCTCGCCGACGCAGGCGCGCCGCACCGGTGACGCCCGACCACCGATGCCGGTGAGCCGCGTGCCGTTCGTCCGCGAGGAGCAGCAGAAGCGGCTGCGGGCCGCCGAGCGCGCGCTGGCGATGCTCGGCAAGGTCAACCCGCTCGCGCTCGAGGAGTTCTCCGCGCTGGAGGAGCGGCACAAGTTCCTCACCGAGCAGCTCGAGGACCTCAGGCGGACCCGCCGCGACCTGCTCGACATCGTCCGCGAGGTCGACGAGCGGGTCGAGCAGGTCTTCACCGAGGCGTGGGAGGACGTCCGCGACGCCTTCGACTCGGTGTTCGCGCGGCTGTTCCCCGGCGGCGAGGGCCGGCTGGTCCTCACCGACCCCTCCGACATGCTCACCACCGGCATCGAGGTCGAGGCGCGACCGCCCGGCAAGAAGGTCAAGCGGCTGTCGCTGCTGTCCGGCGGCGAGCGGTCGCTGGTCGCGGTGGCGTTCCTGGTGGCGCTGTTCAAGGCCCGGCCGTCGCCGTTCTACATCCTCGACGAGGTCGAGGCGGCCCTCGACGACACCAACCTCGGCCGGCTGCTCGAGATCTACGAGGAGCTGCGCGAGAACAGCCAGCTGCTCGTCATCACCCACCAGAAGCGGACCATGGAGGTCGGCGACGCGCTCTACGGCGTGACCATGCGCGGCGACGGCGTCTCCGCGGTGATCAGCCAGCGGCTGCGCGAGGCCGAGCCGGCGTGATGGCCTCGACCGACAGGGCGGCGTCCGCCGCCCACCCGCGACGACTACGTCGCCTGGCGCACGGCGACCACGCGGTGGGCCGACGACGACGTCTACGGCCACATGAACAACGCCGTCTACTTCGAGCTGATCGACACGGCGGTCAACGCGCACCTGCTCGAGGCGACCGGTGTCGACATCCGGCGGCTGCCGGCGGTCGGGCGTGGTGGCGGAGATCTCGTGCCGCTACTTCCGCGAGATCGGCTTCCCGGAGCCCGTCGACGTCGGGCTGGTCGTCGAGAGGGTCGGCACGCTCCTCGGTCATCTACCGGATCGGGCTGTTCCAGGGCGACTCCGAGGAGGCCGCGGCCGAGGGCCGGTTCGTGCACGTGTACGTCGACAACACCTCCGGGCCCGGTGACCGGCCGGTGCGGCCGCTCCCCGACGAGATCCGCGCGGTCGCCGAGCCGTTGCACCGTCCCACGGGCTGAGCGGTGGGCCGCTCACCGAGTTGGCGTGGGCCCGCGGGAGCCTGGCACGATGGGAGCGTCCGTCGTCCGCGCCCCCTCGGGAAGGTGTGATCCGACGTGCTCTCGATCCTCGTCACCATGCTCGGTCATCCTCGTTCTCGCCGGCCTCGTCGTGGTCTACGTCGCCTACCCGCACCGCGGCGAGCAGATCCCCAACCTGCCCTGGGTCGGTGACGCCATGGAGCGGGGCGTCGACGCCGCTCCCCACGCTCGACAACCAGCGTGACCGGGAGCACCAGCCGCACTGATCCGTGCGGGCCGCGCCGTCACCGCACCGGCGCCCTCTGATTGGATACGCCGTGGAGTGATCTCTGGCTGATCATCGCGATCGCCGTCGTCGTCGTGGGTCGGCCTCGCCGGCCTCATCGCGACCCGCGGCCGCGGGCGACGTCCGCGACAGTCCGGTCGAGACCAGGACGTCGCGCCGACGTCATCGCACCGGCCGAGCCGACCGTCGGCGAGGACGCCGAGGCCCCGCGGGACACCCCGACGCGCACCGTCGAGGACGCCAGTCGCTCCCGACGCTCGAGCGCCCGGAGCCGGCGGCCAGCCGGCTGGTCCGGCTCCGCTCAGCGGCTCTCCCGCTCGCAGGGCGCCCTCGGGCGCGGGCTGCTCGCCCTGCTGTCCCGCGACGTCATCGACGAGGACACCTGGGAGGAGATCGAGGACACCCTGCTCACCGCCGACGTCGGCGTGGGCCCGACCCAGGAGCTGGTCGAGCGGCTGCGCACCCGGGTCCAGGTCGAGGGCAAGACGGCCGCGTCGATGCGCGACATCCTCCGCGAGGAGCTGCTCACGCTCGTCGACCCCACCCTCGACCGGGCGCTGCGCCGTGGACCGCAACGACGGCAAGCCCGGCGTGGTGCTCGTGGTCGGCGTCAACGGCACCGGCAAGACGACCACGGTCGGCAAGCTCGCCCGGGTGCTGGTCGCCGAGGACAAGCAGGTCGTGCTCGGCGCCGCCGACACCTTCCGCGCCGCCGCCGCCGAGCAGCTCGCGACCTGGGGCGAGCGGGTCGGCGTACCCGCCGTCCGCGGCCCCGAGGGCAGCGACCCGGCCAGCGTCGCGTTCGAGGCGGTGCAGCACCGGCGTCGAGCAGGAGGCCGACGTCGTCCTCGTCGACACCGCCGGCCGGCTGCAGAACAAGGCCGGCCTGATGGACGAGCTCGGCAAGGTCAAGCGGGTCGTGGAGAAGCAGGCGCCGGTCACCGAGGTGCTGCTCGTGCTCGACGCGACCACCGGCCAGAACGGCATGACGCAGGCCCGGGTCTTCGGCGAGGTCGTCGACGTCACCGGCATCGTGCTGACCAAGCTCGACGGCTCGGCCAAGGGCGGCATCGTGGTCGCCGTGCAGCGCGAGCTCGGCGTCCCGGTCAAGCTCGTCGGGCTCGGCGAGGGTGCCGACGACCTGGCGCCGTTCGACCCCGAGGCCTTCGTCGACGCGCTGCTGGGCGAGGCCCGAGGCCTGAGCCGGATGCCGGTCAGGCGCGGATGCCGCGCAGGGTGAAGTCGACCAGCGGCGGGCACGTCGTCGAGCGTCGGCATCGGGCGCCCGGTGACCGCGCGCATGATGAGCAGGCCGCCGAGCCACTGCACGGCGCATGTCCATGTCGATGTCCGCGCGCACCTCGCCGCGCTCGATCGCGCGCTCGAAGGTGCGGCGGGCGACCTCCTCGCGTCGCTCGGTCGAGGCGCGGTAGAGCGCGGCGATGCGCTCGTCGCGCATCGACTCCATGATCGACATCCGCAGGAAGCTGGCCCCGGTGTCGGTGTTCACGAAGGCGAGCACCGACCCGTAGATCGCGGTCAGGTCACCCTCGATGCTGCCGGTGTCGGCCTCGGGGAACTCGTCGCTGTAGAGCGACTCCATCGCCGCGACCGCCAGGTCCTCCTTGGACGGCCAGCGCCGGTAGACCGTCGCCTTGCCGACCCCGGCCCGGGCGGCGACCTCGTCGACCGTGGTCTTGTCGAACCCGCGCAGCAGCAGCAGCTCGGATGCCGCGCGGGTGATCTTGGCGTCGGTCTCCGGGTCGCGCGGCCGCCCGCGGCCACGCTTGACCGCCGGTGGGGAAAGTGAGTCCTGCTCGGGCATGTCGGTAACGATACGCGCAGTTCCGATACGCCGAGGTGTCGGACTGGTTCGCAAAACATGACACATGCCCGTAACACGGGACCCGCAAGCGTCACCTTTCTGCAACGCGCGCCGCCGTGCCCCGAAACATCGCCGGACCAGAGTGCTGTCGCATCAGGCGTCGACCGGAGACAGCGTGGTCGACCGGCAGCCGACGCCCTGGTCGCTCTGATCTGTTGAATCATGGAGGTTCCATGGATACGGCTTGCAGGCCTGGATGCTGGTCTCGGCATCCCTCGTCCTGCTGATGACCACGCCCGGGCTGGCGCTCTTCTACGGGGGGATGAGCCGTTCGAAGTCCGTGCTGAACATGATGATGATGTCGTTCTCGGCGATGGGCGTCATCGGGATCGTCTACGTGCTGTGGGGCTGGAGCATGTCCTACGGCGCCCAGGACGTCGCACTGCTCTTCACCAACCCGTTCGAGACCTTCGGGCTCAACGGGATCTCCGGCACCGGCTACATGGCCGTCGGGTTCCAGCTCACCTTCGCGGTGATCACCGCGGCCCTCATCAGCGGTGCGGTGGCCGACCGGCTGAAGTTCTCGGCCTGGCTGCTGTTCCTGCCCCTGTGGGTGACGCTGTCGTACTTCCCGCTGGCCCACATGGTGTGGGGCGGCGGCTTCCTCAGCGGGGCGCAGAACGGCCTCGCCGACCTGATCTTCTCCGGTGACGGCGGCGCCGCCGTGGCCCCGGTCGACTACGCCGGCGGCACGGTCGTGCACATCAACGCCGGTGTCGCCGGTCTGGTGCTGGCCGTTCTCCTCGGCAGGCGACTCGGGTTCGGCAAGGAGCCGATCAAGCCGCACAGCCTGCCCCTGACGATGATCGGCGCCGGGCTGCTGTGGTTCGGCTGGTTCGGGTTCAACGTCGGCTCCTGGGTGCCCGGTGACCTCACCGGTGACGCCGCCGGCACCTACTGGCTGGAGGAGACCAGCCTGGTCTGGCTGAACACCACCGTCGCGACCTGCGCCGCGATGATGGGCTGGCTCCTGGTGGAGAAGCTCCGTGACGGCAAGGCGACCAGCCTCGGTGCCGCCTCGGGGGTGGTGGCCGGCCTGGTCGCGATCACCCCGGCGTGCGGCGCACTCTCACCGGTCGGGTCGATCATCCTCGGCCTCGTCGCCGGGGTGCTGTGCGCCCTCGCGGTCGGCCTCAAGTACCGGTTCGGGTACGACGACTCGCTCGACGTCGTCGGCGTCCACCTGGTCGGCGGCCTGGTCGGGACGATCGGCATCGGCTTCCTGGCCCTCGACGGTGGGCTGTTCTACGGTGACGGCATCCGGCAGCTGGTGGTGCAGCTCGCGGTCGCCCTCTTCGCGGTCCTCTGGTCGGCGGTCGCGACCCTGGGCGTCGCGTTGCTGGTCAGGGCCGCCATCGGGCTGCGGGTCGCCGAGGAGGACGAGGTCGCCGGCATCGACCTCGCCGACCACGGTGAGTCGGCGTACGACCTGAGCAGCACGTCGGGCAGCAGCCGCCGCCCGTCGGTGCTGGCCGAGAGCAAGCCGGTCGCGGAAGGAGCGAACGCATGAAGCTCGTCACCGCGGTGATCAAGCCGCACAAGTGGGAGGACGTCCGGGAGGCCCTGGAGACCTTCGGGGTGGCCGGGATGACCGTCAGCGAGGTCAGCGGCTACGGCCGGCAGAAGGGCCACACCGAGGTCTACCGCGGTGCGGAGTACGACATCGCGCTGGTGCCCGAAGATCCGGCTCGAGATCGTGGTCGAGGACGCCGACGCCGACGACATCGTCGAGATCATCGTCAAGACGGCGCAGACCGGCCGGATCGGCGACGGCAAGGTCTGGGTGCAGCCGGTGGACGCGGTGGTGCGGGTGCGCACCGGCGACCGCGACGAGGCGGCCCTGTAAGGCGGTGCCGCCGAGGCCTGCGGTTTGGTCCCCAACCGCAGGTTTCGGCGCCGCCGGCGTGCAGTTCATGACCAACGGGCGCGGTCCGTTGCGGCTCCCGGGACCCTCCCGGTGACCGCCGCGGAGCGCGCCGAGCGCACGCGCAACGCCGACGAGCTGTGCCGGGCCGCCCTCGAGAAGGCGCTCGGCGGGCGGGACGGGACCGGCCTGTCCCTGGTCGCGGTCGGCGGCTACGGCCGCGGCGAGCTCGCGCCGGCCAGCGACCTGGACGTCGTGCTCGTCCACGACGACGGCCTCGACGGGGAGACGGTCGCCGAGGTCGCCGGCTCGGTCTGGTACCCGCTGTGGGACGCCGGCACCTCCCTCGACCACTCGGTGCGGGCGCTGTCGGACGTGACGGCGGCGGCCGGCTCCGACGTACGCGTCGCCCTGGGTCTCCTCGACGCGCGCCACCTGGCCGGCGACCCCAACGTGACCCTGCGGCTGCGCACCGAGGTGCTGGCGCAGTGGCGCCGCGACGCGCGGAGCCGACTGCCCGAGCTGCGGGCCCTGGTGGACGCCCGGGCCGAGCGGCTCGGCGAGCTGGCGCACGTGGCGGTCCCCGACGTCAAGGAGTCCTTTGGCGGGCTGCGCGACGCGACCGTGCTCAAGGCCCTGGTGGCCACCTGGCTGGTCGACGTGCCGCACACCGACCTCGAACGCACCCGGCAACAGCTCCTCGACGTGCGCGACGTGGTGCAGGCGCTCGCCGGCCGCGCCGACCGACCGGATCGGGCCCGAAGACTGGGCGGACCTCGCGACCGGCCTCGGGCTGCCGGACGCCGCGGCCGCGCAGCAGACCGTGCGCCAGCTGGGCCGCCGGATCACCCACCTGTCGCGGCTGACCTGGCGCCGGGTCGACGCGGTCCTGGACCGGCCGCCCGCCGCCCGGCGCCGCGCCCCCGACCTGACCACGGTGGCGCCGGGCGTCGCGGTGACCCGCGGCGAGGTGGTGCTCGACGCACGCGCGGACCCCGGGACCGACCCGGGCCTGTTGCTCCGGGCGGCGGCCGAGGCGGCCGAGCGCGGCCTGGTGCTCGCCCCCGCGACCGCCGCCACGGCTGGCCCGGACGGCGGCACCGGTGCCGCCGAGCCTGGGACACCGAGGCCCGCAACCTGCTCACCCGGCTGCTCGCGGCCGGACCCGGCCTGCTCGAGGTGTGGGAGACGCTCGAGGAGACCGGTGCGCTCGCGCTCGTGCTGCCGGAGTGGGAGCGGCTGCGGCTGCTGCCGCACGCGTCGGTCGTGCACCGGTTCACCGTCGACCGGCACGTCGTGGAGACCTGCATCGAGGCCTCGCGGCTGATCCGCCGCGTCGGCCGGCCCGACGTGCTGATGGTCGCCGCGCTCCTGCACGACATCGGCAAGGGGGAGCTGCGGGACCACAGCGTCGTCGGTGAGCCGCTCGCCGGTGCCGTCGCCGAGCGCTGGGGGTTCGACGCCCACGAGACCGCGCTCGTGCGGCGGCTGGTGCGCTGGCACCTGCTGCTCGCGGAGACCGCGACCACCCGAGACCTCGACGACCCGGCCACCGCGACTCTTGTCGCCGAGCGGGTCCTGGACGTCGAGACGCTCGACCTCCTGGAGGTGCTCACCGAGGCCGACGCCCGGGCCACCTCCCCCAAGGCCTGGACCGGTTGGCGCGCCTCCCTCGTCGCCGACCTCGCCCGCCGGGTCCGCGCGACCCTGCCAGGGCCGGTCTCCGGCAGCGGCCGACGCGGCTCGGCAGCGCGGACGCGTGCCGGTGCCGGACGCGGTCCTCGCGGATCCGACCGCCGTCGCGCTCACGGTCGAGCCGTCCGAGCACGGTTCGGTCGTGACCGTGGTGTCCGGCGACCGGCTGGGGCTGATCGCGGACGCGGCCGGCGCCCTCGTCGTACAGCGCCTGACGGTGCGGTCGGCGCGCGCCTGGACCCAGGGCGAGTACGCCGTGTCGGTCTGGGACGTCGCCGAGACGCGACCTGGACCCGGCCATCCTCCGGCAGCGGTTCGAGGCGGTCGCCGCCGGCCGGCTGGACCCGCGCGGGCGGATCCGGGCGCCCGCGCCCGGCGCGCTGGAGCCCGCGGTGCTGGTGCGGCACGATGCCTCGTCCGCGGCCACGGTCATCGAGGTGCGCACCGACGACCGGCCGGGCGTGCTGTACACCGTGGTGCCGGGCGCTGGCCGACGTCGAGGTCTCGGTGCGGTCGGCCCACGTGGCGACCCTGGGGCCGCAGGCGGTCGACGTGTTCTACGTGGGGGAGCCGGGGGCGGGTGCCCTCGGCGACGAGCGGGCCGCGGCCGCCGTCCACGCGGTCCGGAGGGCGCTGTCCCCGACGGTTACCCTTGACGTCTGACCTGACGCCCGTGCGGCGCGCCGCCGCCACCGACCCCTGATCGACGAAGGCTGACCACCATTGTTCGCCACACTCTCCGACCGCCTCGCCGACACCTTCAAGAACCTGCGGGGCAAGGGGCGGCTCTCCGAGGCCGACATCGACGCGACCGCCCGGGAGATCCGGATCGCGCTGCTCGAGGCCGACGTCGCCCTGCCGGTGGTCAAGCAGTTCGTCGCGGCGGTCAAGGAGCGGGCCCGCGGCGCGGAGGTCAGCCAGGCGCTGAACCCGGCCCAGCAGGTCGTCAAGATCGTCAACGAGGAGCTCGTCGCCATCCTCGGCGGCGAGACCCGCCGGCTGCGGTTCGCCAAGACCCCGCCGACCGTCATCATGCTCGCCGGCCTCCAGGGCGCCGGCAAGACGACGCTCGCCGCCAAGCTCGCGCTCTGGCTCAAGGACCAGGGCAACAGCCCGCTGCTCGTCGCCGCCGACCTGCAGCGCCCCAACGCGGTCGACCAGCTCCAGGTCATCGGCGAGCGCGCCGGCGTGAAGGTGTTCGCCCCCGAGCCGGGCAACGGCGTGGGCGACCCGGTCGCCGTCGCGCGGGCGGGTGTCGCGGAGGCCCGGCGTACGCTGCACGACGTCGTCATCGTCGACACCGCCGGCCGCCTCGGCGTCGACGCCGAGATGATGCAGCAGGCCGCGGACATCCGCGACGCGGTGCAGCCCCGACGAGATCCTGTTCGTCGTCGACGCGATGATCGGCCAGGACGCCGTCAACACCGCGCAGGCGTTCCTCGACGGGGTCGGCTTCGACGGCGTCGTGCTCACCAAGCTCGACGGCGACGCCCGCGGTGGTGCCGCGCTGTCGGTCGCGTCGGTCACCGGCAAGCCGGTGATGTTCGCGTCGACCGGCGAGAAGCTCACCGACTTCGACCTGTTCCACCCCGACCGGATGGCCTCGCGCATCCTCGACATGGGCGACATGCTCACCCTGATCGAGCAGGCCGAGAAGGCGTTCGACGCCGAGCAGGCCGCGAAGGCCGCGGCCAAGCTCACCGGCCAGGGCGGCGACTTCACCCTCGACGACTTCCTCGAGCAGATGCAGGCGATCCGCAAGATGGGCTCGCTGTCGAAGATCATGGGGATGCTGCCCGGGATGGGCGCAGTTCCGCGACCAGCTCGAGAACTTCGACGAGCGCGAGATCGACCGGATCCAGGCGATCATCCAGTCGATGACGCCGGCCGAGCGCGACAACCCGAAGATCATCGACGGCTCCCGCCGGGCCCGGATCGCCAAGGGCTCCGGCACCCAGGTCTCCGACGTCAACCACGCTGGTCGACCGGTTCTTCGAGGCCCGCAAGATGATGATGTCGATGGCCAAGGGCGGCGGCATGCCGGGCATGCCCGGGATGCCGGGCATGCCCGGGATGGGCGGCAAGCGCGCCAAGGCCAAGCAGGCGCCCAAGAAGGGCAAGGGCAAGCGCGTCTCGGGCAACCCGGCCAAGCGGGCGGCGGAGGAGAAGGCCGCCACGGAGCGGGCCGCGAGCGGCAACGGTGCCGGGGCCGGCAACCCGTTCGGCGTACCCGCCGGCGCCGAGGAGGACTTCGACCCGTCGTCGGTCGAGCTGCCGAAGGACCTCTCCAAGTACCTGAAGTGACCGTCCCTCCGATATCGGTAGCGCGGGAGTGACCCAGGTCACGGTCGGACTACCGATATCGGTAGCGGGTCTCGGTAGGGTCGCGGCGCATGAGTGCGCGCTCAGGTTCCGTGGTCCGGTGCTGCCCGACGGCGAGAGCCGGGACCTGTACGTCGTCGACGGCCGGGTCACCTACGAGCCGGTCGCGTCGGCCGAGCTGGTCGCCGAGGGCTGGATCGTGCCCGGCCTGGTCGACGCGCACTGCCACGTCGGGCTCGACGCAGGACGGCGCCGTCCCCGAGGACGTGCAGGAGGAGCAGGCGCTCACCGACCGCGACGCCGGCACGCTGCTGATCCGCGACTGCGGGTCGGCCGCCGACACCGCGCTGGATCCACGAGCGCGACGACCTGCCGCGGCTGATCCGGGCCGGCCGCCACATCGCCCGCACCCAGCGCTACATCCGCAACTACGCCCACGAGATCGAGCCGCGAGGACCTGCCGGCGTACGTCGCCCAGGAGGCCGAGCGCGGCGACGGCTGGGTCAAGCTGGTCGGCGACTGGATCGAGCGCGACGCCGGCGACCTGACGCCGTCGTGGCCCGGCGAGTCGCTGCGACGCCGCGATGCGCGGCCGCCCACGAGCACGGCGCCCGGGTCACCGCGCACGTGCTTCGGCGAGCACGCCCTGCCCGACCTGATCGGCGCCGGGCATCGACTGCATCGAGCACGGCACCGGGCTCTCGGCCGACCTGATCGACACGATGGTCGCGCAACGGCGTCGCGCTGGTGCCGACCGCGATGCAGCTCGACAACTTCCCGACGTACGCCGACGCCGGCCGGCGAGAAGTTCCCGGCGTACGCCGACCACATGATGGCGCTGTACGAGCGGCGCAAGGCGACGATCCGCGCCGCCTACGAGGCCGGCGTGCCGATCTACGCCGGCACCGACGCCGGCGGCGTGCTCCCGCACGGCCTGATCGGCGACGAGGTGCTCGAGCTCGCCGACTACGGCCTGTCGCCGCACGACGCGCTCGGGGCGGCGTCCTGGCGGGCCCGCGACTGGCTCGGGCTCGACGACAACCTCGCCGAGGGGACCACCGCCGACTTCGTCGTCTACGACCGCGACCCGCGCGAGGACCTCGGCGTGCTCAAGGCGCCGTCCCGGGTCGTGCTCCGCGGCGCCGTGGTGGCCTAGCCGCCGAGTTGTCAGAGCCTCAGGCGGCCAGAGCCGTCTCACGACCTGACAAGTCGGCGATTGGAGACTCGCGGGGTGCGTCTGGCACAATGACCCGCTGAGTCGTGCGCGCCCGGACCCTCTCATCCGGCCGCGCCGGCACCGCGCAGCGCGCCCGGCCTGGCCCCACCTGGCACGAGAGCGCTCACCCACACACACATCTCAAGGAGACACCACACTCGTGGCCGTCAAGATTCGCCTGAAGCGCATGGGCAAGATCCGCGCGCCGTACTACCGCGTCGTCGTCGCCGACTCCCGCACCAAGCGGGACGGCCGGGTGATCGAGGAGATCGGCAAGTACCACCCCAAGGAGGAGCCCTCGCTCATCGAGGTCACCTCCGAGCGGGCGCAGTACTGGCTCGGCGTCGGCGCCCAGCCGACCGAGGCCGTCGCGGCGCTCCTCAAGGTGACCGGCGACTGGCAGAAGTTCAAGGGCCTGCCGGGCGCCGAGGGCACCGCTCAAGGTCGCCGAGGCCAAGCGCGACAAGGCCGAGATCTTCAACGAGGCGCTCAAGGACTCCGCGCAAGCGAGCCGAAGGCCGAGGCGGTCACCAAGAAGTCCGCCGCCAAGAAGGCCGACAAGGCCGAGAAGCCCGCCGAGGCTGCTCCCGCCGAGGCTGCTGCCGCCGAGGCCGAGGTGCCCGCCGGCGAGACTCCCGAGGCCGCCGCCGCGTCCGCCGACGCGGAGGCCGAGGCGCAGCCGGCCGAGGCCGACAAGGCCGAGGCCACCGCCGACGCCGACAAGCCCGCCGAGGCCTGAGCCATGCTGGCCGAGGCGCTCGAGCACCTGGTCCGCGGCATCGTCGACACCCCGACGACGTGAGCGTCCGCGACAAGCAGCTGCGGCGCGGGTCGCTCCTCGAGGTGCGCGTGCACCCCGACGACCTGGGCAAGGTCATCGGCCGCGGCGGCCGCACCGCCACCGCGCTGCGCACCGTGATCGGTGCGCTCGCCGGCAAGGGCGGCGCCCGCGTCGACTTCGTCGACGTCGACCGTCGTCGCTGACGACTGCCGCCGATCGCACGACGCATCGCAGAGCACATCGGAACGGGAGGCTGCCTTCGGCGGCCTCCCGTTCTCGCTTCCCCGTAGACACCAGGAGTCGAGCATGAGCACCACGCAGGTCGTCGTCGGCCGGATCGGCAAGCCGCACGGCATCCGCGGCGAGGTCTCGGTCGAGCCGCGCACCGACGAGCCCGAGCGCCGGTTCGCGCCGGGTGCCGTGCTCGCCACCGAGACCCCGCGCGGTTCGGCCCCGCACGGGCCGGGCCGGCCGCAGGCGCTCACGGTCGAGTCGGTGCGCTGGCACCAGGACCGGCTGCTGGTGCGCTTCGCCGAGGTCCCCGACCGCAACGCCGCCGAGGCGGCGCGCGGGCTGGTGCTGCTGGCCGACGTCGACCCCCGACGAGACGCCGGAGGACCCCGAGGAGTTCTACGACCACCAGCTCGTCGGGCTCGCGCGTCGAGACCACCGACGGCGCGACGGTCGGCGAGGTCGGCGCTGGTGCAGCACGGCGCCGGCCAGGACCTGCTGGTGGTGCGTACGCCGGACGGGCGCCGAGGTGCTGGTGCCGTTCGTGACCGCGCTCGTGCCCGAGGTCGACGTGCCCGGCGGCCGGATCGTCGTCGCCGACCGGCCCGGACTCCTCACGCCGCTCGACGAGGAGCGCTGAGCCGTGCGCATCGACGTCGTCACGATCTTCCCCGACTACCTCGCGCCGCTGTCGCTCTCGCTGCCGGGCAAGGCGCAGGAGGCCGGCCTGCTCGACGTGCACGTGCACGACCTGCGCGACTGGACCCACGACCGGCACCGCACCGTCGACGACACCCCGTACGGCGGCGGCGCCGGCATGGTGATGAAGCCCGAGCCGTGGGGCGAGGCGCTCGACGCGGTCACGGCCGAGGCGGGATGCCCCGGTCCTGGTGGTGCCGACCCCGTCCGGCGAGCCGTTCACCCAGGCGATCGCCGAGGAGCTGGCCGCGAGGCCGCGGCTGCTGTTCGCGTGCGGCCGCTACGAGGGCATCGACCAGCGGGTGATCGAGCACGCCCGCGGCCGCTGGGACGTCCGCGAGGTGTCGATCGGCGACTACGTGCTCAACGGCGGCGAGGTCGCCGCGCTGGTCGTGATCGAGGCCGTGGTCCGGCTGCTGCCCGGGTTCATGGGCAACCCGGAGTCGCTCGCCGAGGAGTCGCACGGCGCCGCGGGCCTGCTGGAGTACCCCGTCTACACCAAGCCGCCGTCCTGGCGCGGGCTCGACGTGCCCGAGGTGCTGCTCTCCGGCCACCACGCGCAGATCGCCCGGTGGCGGCGCGACCAGGCGCTGCGGCGTACCGCCGAGCGCCGCCCCGACCTGCTCGAACGCCTCGACCAGGAGGGCCTCGACGAGCGCGACCGCAGCGTCCTCGCCGATTTCGCGGACGAGTGAGCGCTGTGGCAGACTTGACCCTCGATCCGTCGCGTCAGCGGCCGCTGCTCCGATCTGGAGGAGGGCCGGCGGGCCACCTGCCACAGGGGGCGCTCCGCACGACGCAGCGCACGGGTCACCCAGATCACGCAAGCGATTCCGTGGCTGACCTGTGGCGCCCACGAGGAGACGACATGACCAACGTCATCGACACGCTCGCCGCTTCCGTGAAGCGCGACGACATCCCCGAGTTCCGCGCCGGCGACACCCTCAAGGTCCACGTCAAGGTCGTCGAGGGCAACCGCTCCCGCGTCCAGGTCTTCCAGGGCGTCTGCATCCGCGTCCAGGGCTCCGGCGTCGGCCGCACCTTCACCGTCCGCAAGGTCTCCTTCGGCGTCGGCGTCGAGCGCACCTTCCCGCTGCACACCCCGATCATCGACAAGGTCGAGGTCGTGACCCGCGGTGACGTGCGCCGCGCGAAGCTCTACTACCTGCGCAACCTCCGCGGCAAGGCCGCCAAGATCAAGGAGAAGCGCGAGGCGACCCCGGCGCGCTGAGCCGGGACGCCTAGGCTCTCCGCGTGACGGACACTGCTCGGCGGGAGCGCGCCCACCTGCCGATGTGGCAGGAGAGCATCCTGCTCCTCGTGGTCGCGCTCGTGCTCGCGATCGCGATCAAGGCGCTGTTCATGCAGGCCTTCTACATCCCGTCGGGGTCGATGAACGACACCCTGGTCCTCAACGACCGGATCCTCGTGCAGAAGGTGTCCTACTGGGGCGGCGGCGAGCCGCAGCGCGGTGACGTCGTCGTCTTCGAGGACCCCGGCGGCTGGCTCGGGCCGGAGGGGTCCACGACCACCAACCCGATCACCCGGGCCCTGGAGATCTTCGGGCTGTACCCGACCGGCGGCCACCTGGTGAAGCGGGTGATCGGCGTCGGCGGCGACCGGGTCCGGTGCTGCGACAAGCAGGGCCGGATCGTCGTCAACGGGGTGCCGCTCAACGAGCAGGAGTACCTCGCCGAGGGCGAGCAGCCCTCGATGATCGACTTCGACATCAAGGTCGAGCCCGGCTACATCTGGGTGCAGGGCGACAACCGCTCCAACTCCGCCGACTCCCGGGTCCACCTCGGTGATCCCGGCGGCGGCCAGGTGCCGGTCAACGACGTGGTCGGCAAGGTGTTCTCCGTCGTCTGGCCGCTCGGCCACGGCAAGCTGCTGCACCGACCCGCCACGTTCGAGGCCGTCGACTGACGGCTCGCTGCTCGGGTTCACAATGGGTCTGACATGAACACCCCACGAAACCACTCGCTGCGCTCGCGCTTCCGCGGGGACCCCGGATGAGCGCTCTTCCACGCGGACTGACGGTACGACGCGACGCCGGGCTGTACGGCTACGAGCGGGCCCTGCGCCGGGCCGGGCTCGAGCCGATCGCCGGCGTCGACGAGGCCGGCCGTGGCGCGTGCGCCGGCCCGCTCGTGGCCGCCGCGGCGATCCTTCCCGACGGCCGGCGCGGACAGGTGCCCGGGCTCGCGGACTCCAAGCTGCTCACCGCCAAGGCGCGTGAGCGCTGCTACGCAGAAGTGCTGAAGCGGGCGACGGCCTGGTCGGTGGTGGTCGTCGAGCACGACGAGTGCGACCGGCTCGGGATGCACGTCGCGAACGTGGAGGCGCTGCGCCGTTCGCTCGCCCGGCTCGACGTACGACCGTCGTACGTGCTGACCGACGGGTTCCCCGTCGACGGCCTCGAGGTCCCCGGCCTGGCGGTGTGGAAGGGCGACCGGGTCGCCGCCTGCATCGCCGCTGCGTCGGTGATCGCGAAGGTGACGCGGGACCGGATCATGGCCGAGCTGCACGACCGCTACCCGGTCTACGACTTCGCGACGCACAAGGGCTACATCACCTCCATGCACACGGCGGCGCTCGAGGAGCACGGGCCGTGCGAGATCCACCGGCGCCGGTTCGTCAACGTTCGTCGCGCGCTGGGTGAGCCGGTGCCGGGCTACGCCGACGAGTTCGGTGAGAATGTCGAGGACGGACTGGCCGTCGAGCTGGAACAGGTGGAGGTGGGTCGATGAGCGCCGAGGACCTCGAGAAGTACGAGACCGAGATGGAGCTCCACCTCTACCGCGAGTACCGCGACGTGGTGGGCATCTTCAAGTACGTCGTCGAGACCGACCGTCGCTTCTACCTCTGCAACCAGGTCGACGTGAAGGCCCGCACCGAGGCCGGCGACGTGTTCTTCGAGGTGTCGATGACCGACGCGTGGGTGTGGGACATGTACCGCCCCGCGCGGTTCGCCAAGAACGTCAAGGTGCTGACGTTCAAGGACGTGAACGTCGAGGAGCTGAGCCCGCAGGACATCGAGCTGCCGAAGAGCTGAGCTCCTTACCGACTCGTCACTGGTCGAGGTGCAGGTCGCCCGGGGGCCGGATGTAGACAGCAGGGTTGCCGTTTGCCACCTTGAGGCAGGACGGGTTTCCGTTCAGGTAGATGTCGTTGACGATGATGGAGCCGCTCTGCACCGTGTGGCAGGAGTTGCCGTTCGCGTCCAGCAGTGAGCGGACGGCGTACACGTCCCCCGTCAAGACAGAGTTGCCATTCCCTTGGAGCGAGATCGGACGGGTGTTGTTGCGGTCATAAGCGACGACGAAGTTCGAGATCGGGCTCGCTCCGGCGGTGATTTTCACTTCGCCGTTCTTGGCGTCGAACTCGCCGCCGAGCTCGCCGCTACTGCTGCATGCGCGTGGCGTCGTGCCGGTGACACAGGGGAAATACAGGGAGACGCCCGTCCCGAGGAGGTTGCCGTTGTTCTTGAGGTGAAGCTTGTTCGTGAATACGTAGAGCCCAGAGCTCAACGTGCATGTCCCACTGACTTCGTATGCATCGTTGTAGATGCCGGGCCCTTGAGTGCAGGGATCTGTCTTGGGGGCACCAAGAGATGCGAAGTTCGTGGGCAGAACCTTGGACGCGAAGGGGTCCTCGATCCGAGGGCCGCTCGTCGGAGGAGGGTTGTAGTTGGGATCGGCATCCCAAGTGCCTTCGATCGTGATGCCAGAGGGGGCGGTCCAGTTGCTGTTGTTCTGGCCGGAGAGGCTTCCATTCATGTGGATCCCGCCACCACCGGTGACGGTGATGACAGAGACGTCGCCATTCCCGACGTAGTGAAGCGTGGAACCGAGCACGCACAAGCTGCATTCGACGCGCATCGCAGGAGTCAGCGCGGCGCGCGCATTGGAGTCGATCGAGATGTTCTGCACACCTGCCACGACTCCAAGACCGGTCTTGACATCGCGAATGGGGACCTTGACGCGGATCTTGGTGGGCTTGGTGGCGTGATCGAAGGAGATGCAGTCGGTAGAACTTGAAGGCACCGTGAGCTTGTTCGCGTCCGTGCACGTGTTCCAAGCCGTCAGCGGCACATCGAAGTTCGTCAGGGCGTAGGCCTTGGCTTCGTTGACGGCGCTGTCGACGTCGAGCGTTCCCGCGTCCGTGTACAGCTTGTTGCCTGCGGCAAGCGCCGAGGCATCAGCGGCGTTCTGTGACTGGCGCTTGGTGTCCCGAGCCAGCCCGAGGTCGACGACCATCGCGGCGACGATGAACAGGACCGTCACCAAGACTGCGACCAAGACCGCAACGGCACCGCGATCTTCTTGCCGACGAGTCCGTGACGTAACGGTGAGCCTCAGCACCATGACCAATCAGCTCCTGCCAGAGGGGCGTCCTGCGCAATCAGTGAAGTCGGGACCGGGGTGGCCACCTCGATGGACATCTGTGTCTTGGAGGTGATCAGGCCGCCGTCGGGCATCGGCAGGAGTCCGATAGCGCCATCGGACTGCACCATCGCGCACACAACGAGCGGCTTCGCCTTCGCCCAGCCGTCGGGCGCGTACACCTTCACTGCGACGGGCCCGGTGATCGCGTCGACCAAGTCGTCTGTCGTGCAATTGAGCTTGGCGAGATCGTCGGTCGCCGCTCCGCACGCCGAGATGGTCTTGACGACGCCCAAACGCGCTGCCTCACGGACACCCGTTCTAGTCCCATGGGCATCGAAGAAGTACAGACCGTACTGGAGAATGCCGAAGAGCACCGCGAACAAGATGGGCGTCACCAAGGCGAACTCGACCGCGGCTGCGCCCTTGGTGTCGCGGCGTCGGCGGAACGAGGTCGCCACGGTTCCTCCTCGGGAGCACACGGGTGTCGGCACAAGAGTCGAGCTCACAGGCCAGTGTGGGCGACCGGCACCCTTTGTGCCCCCAAAACGGACGAATCGGTAGGCAAAGACTTGCGGACCGGGTCGTGTCCACAACCACCCGGCGGCAGCTGCTCCTCCACAGCACCACCGGGATGGTCGGCTCCCCGCAGGCGGTGCCGCGGACGCTTGCCCCATGACAGCGACGGCACGGCAGCGGGAGTCACTCGGGGCGCACGGCGAGACCGTGGCGGCCCGACACCTGGTCGAGCACGGGATGGTCCTGCTCGACCGCAACTGGCGCTGCGACGTCGGCGAGATCGACCTGGTGTTGCGGGACGGGCGGGTGCTGGTCGTCGCCGAGGTGAAGACCCGGCGCGGGCAGGGCTTCGGGTCGCCCCACGAGGCGGTCACGGACACCAAGGCGGCGCGGCTGCAGCTGCTCGCGGCCCGATGGATGGAGGCCCGGGGCGTGCGGCCGCCGGAGGTGCGCATCGACCTGGTCGCGGTGCTGCAGCCACGCGCGGGCGCGGCGATCGTCGAGCACGTCAAGGGCGTCGGCTGATGGGGTTCGCCACCGCGCGCACGATCTCGCTCAGCGGCGCGACCGGCCACCTCATCGACGTGCAGGTCGACGTGTCCCAGGGGCTGGTCGCGACCGCGCTCGTCGGCCGGCCGGACGCCTCGATCAGCGAGGCCCGCGACCGGTGCCGGGCCGCGATCACCAACAGCCGCTACACCTGGCCGGTGACGCGCCGGGTCACGATCCTGCTGTCGCCGGCCGACCTGCCCAAGCGCGGGCCGCACTTCGACCTCGCGATCGCGATCGGGGTGCTCGCCGCGGCCGGCAACCCGCCGCTGAGCAGCGAGGACGACCACCCGCCGCCGGTGCGGCCGCGGATGCTCGACGGCTTCGTGTTCATCGGCGAGCTCAGCCTCGACGGCCGGCTGCGCAGCGTGCCGGGCGTGCTGCCGATGACGATGACCGCGCAGGCGCAGGGCTTCAAACGCGTCGTCGTACCCGAGCCGCAGGCCGAGGAGGCGTCGATGGTGCCCGGCATGGAGGTGTACGGCGTCCGGTCGCTCGCGCAGGTGGTGGCCGTGCTCCGCGGCGAGGAGGTCCCGGACGCACCGCCGGTCGACCCGCCGGCGAGCGGTCCGCTGCTGTCCTGGCGAGGGTCCGAGCGGATGCACGACCTCGACCTCTCGGAGGTGCTCGGCATGGCCGACGCCCGCTACGCGCTCGAGGTCGCGGCCGCCGGTGGCCACCACCTGATGCTGAGCGGGCCGAAGGGCGCGGGCAAGACCACGCTGGCCGAGCGGATCCCCGGCATCCTGCCCGACCTGAGCCTCGAGGAGTCGCTGGAGCTGACCGCCATCCACTCGCTCGCCGGCACCCTCGACCCGGGGCGGCCGCTGATCAGCCGGCCGCCGTTCTTCGCGCCGCACCACTCGGCGTCCCGGACCAGCCTGCTCGGCGGCGGCAGCGGACGGGTCCGGCCGGGCGAGCTGAGCCGGGCGCACACCGGCTGCCTGTTCCTCGACGAGTTCCCGCTGTTCCACGCCGACATCATCGAGGCGCTGCGGCAGCCGCTGGAGAGCGGCGAGATCACCATCGCCCGTGGCGAGGAGACCGCGACCTACCCGGCCCGCACGATGTTCGTGATCGCCTGCAACCCGTGCCCGTGCGGCGAGTACCACCCGACGCAGCGCGACCACCGGTGCACCTGCACGGAGGTCAAGCGGCGCGAGTACCGCAAGAAGATCAGCGGGCCGATCGCCGACCGGATCGACATCACCCGGTACGTCGAGCCGGTGCGCCCGCACGAGATCCACGATCCCCTTGCCGCCCCCGAGGACTCCGCGACGGTCCAGGCACGCGTCGTCGCGGCTCGGGGGCGGCAGGCCGACGCGCTACGCCGGGACGCCCTGGCGGCTCAACGCGGACGTGCCCGGCCCGACGTTGCGCGAGCAGTTCCCGCTCGACGACGAGGCGCAGCGCCGGCTCGACACCGAGCTGTACGCCGGCTCGCTCACCCGGCGCGGCGCCACCCGCGTGCACCGGCTCGCCTGGACCGTCACCGACCTGCGCGGGAGATCCACTCCCGGCGTCGACGAGCTCGACACCGCGCTCCGGCTCCGCACCGGCCGCCCGCTCGAGCTGCGGGTGCTGTCATGACCACGGCGCCGGACGCGCGACCGGCTCGCCCGCGCGGCGCTGAGCCGGCTGACCGAGCCCGGCGACCTGCGGGTCCGCCGGGTGGTGCGCGAGGTCGGCGCCGCCCGGGTGGTCGAGCTGCTGCGGGAGGAGCGCGACCTCGACGGGGTGCGCACCGACGTGGCGCAACGGCTGCACGGCATCGACCCCGAGCGCGAGCTCGCGGACGCGGAGCGGCAGGGGATCCGGTTCGTCGTCCCCGGCGACGAGGAGTGGCCGCAGCCCCTCGACGACCTCGACCGCTGCGAGCCGCTCGACCGGCAGGGCGGCGCGCCTCTCGGCCTCTGGGTGCGCGGGGCGCTGTCGCTGGCCGAGGCGACGCGACGCTCGGTGGCCGTCGTCGGCTCGCGATCCGCCACCACCTACGGCGCGGACGTCGCCGGCGAGCTCGGCTACGGGCTGGTGCGGGACGGGGTGACCGTGGTGTCCGGCGCGGCGTTCGGGATCGACGCCGCGGCGCACCGCGGGGCGATGGCCGGCGACGGGATCACGGTGGCGGTGCTCGCCTGCGGGGTGGACCGCGCCTACCCGGCCGGCCACCAGAGCCTGCTCCAGCACGTGGCCAGCACCGGGCTGGTGGTCAGCGAGCTGCCGCCCGGCTGCGCCCCGACCCGACTACGCTTCCTCACCCGCAACCGGCTGATCGCCGCCCTCTCGCTCGGCACCGTCGTGGTGGAGGCGGCCGTGCGCAGCGGCGCGCTCAACACCGCCAACTGGGCGGCCCGGCTCGGCCGGGTGCTGATGGGCGTGCCGGGGCCGGTCACCAGCGCGCCGTCGGAGGGCGTGCACGAGCTGATCCGGTGCCGCGAGGGCCAGCTGGTCACCCGGGCGGCGCACGTGCTGGAGCTGGTCGGCTCTGTCGGTGCCGACCTCGCGCCCGTACCCCGTGGCCCCGAGACGGTGCGCGACCGGCTCTCGGGCGAGCAGCGCCGGGTGCTGGAGGCGGTCCCGGTCGTTCGCGGTGCCGCCGTCGCGTCGATCGCCCGCGCCGGCGGGCTGTCGGTCGGCGTCACATCCCGGTGTCTCGAGGAGCTGCTCGGCGCCGGCATCGTCGAGCGGCGCGGCGACTCGTGGCGGCTCGCCTCGCCCCTTCGACAGGCTCACGACACCGCAATCCCCGATGACGCGGCCGCGCCTCCCTAGACTCGCCGGGTGGAGGGGACAGTGGACGACGCGGAGTCGCCGGGGTCGCCGGGGCACGCCGGAGCTGCCCGAGCCGATGGCGCGGGTGCTCGCCGACTACGAACGGCACCTGGTCGCCGAGCGCGACCTGACCCCACACACCGTCCGCGCCTACCTCGGCGACGTGTCCGGGATGCTCGCGCACGCCGCCCGCCTCGGGCACACCGACGTCAGCACCCTGGACCTGCGGTCGCTGCGCAGCTGGCTGGCGAACCAGCAGACCCTCGGCAAGGCGCGCACCACGATGGCCCGCCGGGCGACGGCGGCCCGGGTGTTCACCGGCTGGCTGCATCGCACGGGAAAGGTCGAGAGCGACGTCGGCGCCCTGCTCGGGTCGCCGAAGGCGCGCCGGACCCTGCCGCCGGCCCTGCGGGCCGACGAGGTCCGCGAGCTGCTCGCAGGCCGCCGCGACCCGCGCCGACGACGGCAGCGCCGTCGGTCTCCGCGACGTGGCCGTGCTCGAGCTGCTCTACGCCACCGGCATCCGGGTCGGCGAGCTGTGCGGGCTCGACGTGGACGACCTCGACCACGAGCGCCGGGTGGTCCGGGTGCTGGGCAAGGGCCGCAAGGAGAGGAGCGTCCCGTACGGCGTCCCCGCCGAACGCGCTCTCGGCGCCTGGCTGCGGCACGGGCGGCCGGCGCTCGCGGTGCAAGGGTCCGGACCCGCGCTGTTCCTGGGCACGCGCGGCGGCCGGCTCGACCAGCGGGCGGTGCGGACGATGGTGCACGCCCGGCTCACCGACGTGCCGGGCGCTCCCGACCTCGGACCGCACGGGCTCCGGCACACCGCCGCCACGCACCTGCTGGAGGGCGGCGCCGACCTGCGCTCGGTGCAGGAGCTCCTCGGGCACGCCTCGCTCGCGACCACGCAGATCTACACGCACGTCACCACCGACCGGCTGCGCCAGGCGTTCCGGCAGGCGCATCCGCGCGCCTGAGGGTCATGGGTCCCGGAACAACGGTCCGTCGCCGTCGGGACGCAGCACCGGCGCCGGCACGAGCGTCCAGCGCGGGAACCGTGCTCCGGTCGCAGCGCGCCCGCCCGCCGTCACGTCGGCCCACGAGGACGGCGCACCCGCGAGCGGCAGCAGCCGCACCGGTCCGGCACCGACGAGGGTGAGCGGGTCGAGGTACTCCTCGCCGGCCAGCAGTCCCCAGTGCAGGCAGACCGCCGGAGCGCAGTGCGAGCCTCCCGACTGCAGGCGGCCGATGCGCTCGCCGGCGCGGACGCTGTCACCCACCGCGACCGTTGCCGCCACCGGCTCGTAGGTGGTGCGGGTGCGGCCGTGCGAGACGACCACGACACCACGACCGGCGAGCTTGCCCGCGAAGGTGACCGTGCCGGCCAGCGCCGCCCGGACCGGCTGCTCGGCGTGACCGGCCAGGTCCACGCCGCGATGCCCGGCGCCCCAGCGGGTCTCCGGAGGGTCGAAGCCGCTGACGACGTCGGGAACCGGGACGAGCGGCCACACCGCCGAACCGCTGGGCGCCGGACGGAGCTCGTCGGCCGCGGCGCCGCCGGCCGTCGTACGACCAGGAGGACCACGAAGATCACCAGGGGCAGAACCGTGCGTGGGTGCATGCGGTGATGCTCCTCGCGAACGCGGCCGGCCGGGACCGACCGGTGCGTGCCTGGGGACGAATGGCGTCGGGGCGGCGACTGTGGACGCGGGCGGGATCTCGACGGGCTCGATCACCGGGGGGTGGCTCGATCACCGGGGGGCTGGCTCGATCACCGGGTGGATGGCTCGATCGCCGGGGAGTGGCTCGATCACCGGGAGCGGCTCGATCACCGGGATCGGGGGCGCCCTACGATCGAGCCCGTGATCGCAGGCAGGTACGAGCTCGTCCGGGAGGTCGGCCGCGGCGGCATGGGCGCCGTGTGGCTGGCCCACGACGAGGTGCTCGACCGGCCGGTGGCGCTCAAGCGGGTCGGCCTGCTGCCGGGCGCCGACAGCACCGACCTGGCCCGCGCGGAGCGGGAGGCAGGCTGGCCGCCCAGCTCAGCCACCCGCACGTCGTCGCGGTCTTCAACCTCGTCGTCGACGCCGACACCGACAGCCGCTGGCTGGTGATGGAGTACGTCGAGGGCAGCACGCTGGCCCAGCTGGTCCGCGACCGCGGGCCGCTCACCCCCGACGAGGCGGCGCCCCTGATCCGGCAGGTCGCCGACGCCCTCGTCGCGGCCCACGCCGTGGGCATCGTGCACCGGGACGTCAAGCCGTCCAACATCCTGGTCGACCGGCACCGGCAGGCGAAGCTGACCGACTTCGGCATCGCCCGGGTCGCGGCCGATCCCGCGCTGACGCAGACCGGCTTCCTCACCGGTTCGCCGGCCTACCTGGCGCCGGAGGTCGCGTCCGGTGAGCGTGGTGGCGAGCCGGTCGACGTGTGGTCGCTGGGCGCGACCCTGTTCCACGTGCTGGCCGGCCGGCCGCCGTACGACATCGGGGACAACGTGCTCGGCGGTCTCTACAAGGTCGTCCACGACGAGCCGCCCCGGCTGGCGCAGGCCGGCTGGCTGGCTCCGCTGCTCGCCGGGACGATGGAGCGGGACCCGGCGCGGCGGTGGTCGATGACACAGGTCCGCGACTTCCTCGACGGGCGCGCGGCGCCGACCGACACCCGGGAGGTCGCCGCGCTGCCGAACGGCCCGCGGCGCGGGCTCCTGGCCGGTCTGGTCGCCCTGGTCGCCGCGGCCGCGCTCGGGATCGCGCTGTTCGCCCTCCTGCCGGACGACGAACCCACAGAGTCGGCCTCCGATGACACCACCCCGGCCGCGACGACGAGCCCGGAGCCGTCGCCGGAGCCGTCGCCGTCGGAGACCACCAAGAAGCCAACGCCCGCGGGACCGACCGCACGCGGGATGAAGGACTTCATCCGCGGGTACGTCGCCGCGATCTCGGCGGATCCCGACACCGCCTGGCAGATGCTGACCCCGAAGTTCCAGCGCGAGAGCGGGGGACTGGACACCTACCGGGAGTTCTGGGGCGGCGTCGGCAACGGCGAGGTGCTCGAGGTCGGCGCCGACCCGGAGAACCTCGTGGTCAACTACCGCGTGCGGTTCGACAACTTCGGCACCGGCGAGCGTCCGACCGTGCTCCAGCTCGTGTACGACGACGGGCGGTACCTCATCAACGGCGAGAGCACCGAGGGCTTCGTGCCGGCTGGGTGACATCACGGCCTCGCGGGCTCGGTCGTGGCGCCTGATCTCGTAGACGCGTCGCTCCCGCCTCGCCAGCTCGGCGCGAGCCGACACTCCTCGATCCCGGTCGCCCATCACGACCTCGCAGGCTCGGTCGTGGCGACCGGAATTAGGGGCTTCCCGGCACCTGGCGATAGACTCGCGGGAGCAACCCGTGCAAGCGGGTTGACTTCGCGCGCTCGACTCCGCGGGAACTCCGCGGGCGACCGTCACTCAGTCTCCAGGCTCCGGCCCGGAGTCATGACGGCGCCGGGTGCCAGGGCAGGGAGCACCCGCTCACCTGCGACAACTGAGAGCCGACCCGACGGGTCGGCGGTCGGCCCGTGCCGATCGCCGCGCGGCGGGTCACGAACGGAAGAGGGACCGACAGCCATGGCCGTCGTCACCATGCGCCAGCTCCTCGAGAGCGGCGTCCACTTCGGGCACCAGACCCGTCGCTGGAACCCGAAGATGAAGCGCTTCATCATGACCGAGCGCAACGGCATCTACATCATCGACCTGCAGCAGTCGCTGGCCTACATCGACCGCAGCTACGCGTTCATCAAGGACACCGTCGCCAAGGGCGGCACGATCATGTTCGTGGGCACCAAGAAGCAGGCCCAGGAGGCGATCGCCGAGCAGGCGACCCGCGTCGGGATGCCCTACGTCAACCAGCGCTGGCTGGGCGGCATGCTCACCAACTTCCAGACCGTGCACCAGCGGATCAACCGCCTCAAGGAGCTCGACGAGGTCGACTTCGACGACGTCGCCGGCAGCAGCCGCACCAAGAAGGAGCTGCTGCAGATGCGGCGCGAGCGCGACAAGCTCGAACAAGACGCTCGGCGGCATCCGCGAGATGACCCGTACGCCGTCCGCGGTGTGGATCGTCGACACCAACAAGGAGCACCTCGCCGTCGAGGAGGCGCGCAAGCTGCGCATCCCGATCATCGGCATCCTGGACTCCAACTGCGACCCCGACCAGGTCGACTTCCCGATCCCGGGCAACGACGACGCGATCCGCGCCGTCGGCGCTGCTGACCCGCGTGGTCGCCGACGCCGTCGCCGACGGCCTGATCGCCCGCTCCGGCGCCAAGACCGGCGAGGGCGAGACCGCGCCGGGCGCCGAGGAGCCGCTGGCCGAGTGGGAGCGCGAGCTGCTCGCAGGGCGACGCCGAGCAGGCCGCCGTCGCGGCGACCGGTGGCGACACCGCTGCCGCCGAGGCCCCCGTCGCCCCGGCTGCCGAGGCCACCGGCGCGTCGACCGAGGCCGCCGAGGCGACCCCGGCCGCGACCGAGGCGGCCGAGGCCACCGAGGCCCCCGCCGAGGCGAAGGCCGAGGAGCCGAGGCCGAGGCCGACGGCCGAGGCCCCAGGCGGACGAGCCGAAGGCCGACGAGAACCAGGCCTGACCCGATCGGCGGCGCGGGGCACCACGCCCCGCGCCGCCGCCGGCGCGCCACCACCCGACCCCCAACTCAGCACGAGGGAGTGCAACGACATGGCAATCACCGCTGCCGACGTCAAGAAGCTCCGCGACCAGACCGGCGCGGGCATGATGGACAGCAAGAAGGCCCTCAGGAGGCCGACGGCGACTTCGACAAGGCCGTCGAGATCCTGCGCGTCAAGGGCCAGGCCAAGGCCGAAGAAGCGCGGCGCCGAGCGCACCGCCTCCGCCGGCCTGGTCGCCACCGCCGGCGGCGCGCTGGTCGAGCTCAACTGCGAGACCGACTTCGTCGCCAAGAACGAGGAGTTCATCGCCGCCGCCCAGCAGATCGCCGAGGCCGCCGACGCGGCCAAGGCCGGCGACGCCGAGGCGCTCAAGGCCGTCAAGCTCGGCGACAGCACCGTCGGCGAGACCGTCGAGGGTCTGGCGGTCAAGATCGGCGAGAAGATCGAGCTCGGCCGGGTCGCCGTACTTCGACGGCCCGGTCGTCACCTACATGCACCGTCGCGCCGCGGACCTGCCGCCGGCCGTCGGCGTGCTCGTCGAGTACGACGGCGACGACGCCGACGCCGCCCGCGGCGCCGCCATGCAGGTCGCCGCGATGCGTCCGACGTACGTCTCCCGCGACGAGGTCCCCGCCGACGTCGTCGCGAAGGAGCGCGAGATCGCCGAGGCCACCGCCCGCGAGGAGGGCAAGCCCGAGCAGGCGCTGCCCAAGATCGTCGAGGGTCGCCTCAACGGCTTCTTCAAGGAGGTCGCCCTCCTCGACCAGCCGTCGGTGCAGGAGAGCAAGAAGTCCGTCAAGGCCGTCCTCGACGAGGCCGGCGTCACCGTCAAGCGGTTCGCCCGCTTCGAGGTCGGCGCCTGACACTCGACGTCAGGGTTCCGGCGACAGACGCGTCGACGGCGAGGAGGCCGGTTCGCGATGGAGCGTCGACACGCACCGCCGACCGACCGGCCTTCTCGCGTCGTTCGGCGGGCTCGGCCACGTGGCTCGGCACCGGTGCAACAGGCCGACCACGAAGGGAATGCCTGTGACGGCCTACGAGCGGGTGCTGCTCAAGCTCTCCGGCGAGGTGTTCGGCGGCGGCCGGGTCGGCGTCGACCCCGACGTCGTCAACGGCATCGCCCGGGAGATCGCCGAGGTCGTCCGCAGCGGCGTCCAGGTCGCGATCGTCGTCGGCGGCGGCAACTTCTTCCGCGGCGCCGAGCTGCAGCAGCGCGGCATGGACCGCGCCCGCGCCGACTACATGGGCATGCTCGGCACCGTCATGAACTGCCTGGCCCTGCAGGACTTCCTGGAGAAGCAGGGCGTCGAGACGCGCGTGCAGACCGCCATCGCGATGGGCCAGGTCGCCGAGCCCTACATCCCGCGGCGCGCGATGCGCCACCTCGAGAAGGGCCGCGTCGTCATCTTCGGCGCCGGCGCCGGCATGCCGTACTTCTCCACCGACACCGTCGCCGCCCAGCGGGCGCTCGAGATCGGCGCCGAGGTCATCCTGATGGGCAAGCAGGGCGTCGACGGCGTCTACGACTCCGACCCCAACATCGACCCCGACGCGGTGAAGTTCGACCAGCATCACCTACGACGAGTTCCTGACCCGCGGCCTCAAGGTCGCCGACGCGACCTCGATCAGCCTGTGCCGCGACAACGACATCGACATGATCGTCTTCAACCTGTCCGAGGAGGGCAACATCGCCCGCGTCGTCGCAGGTGAGAAGATCGGTACGACGGTCGCGCGGGACGTCTGAGCGACCTCCGCGCGCCGTCGCCGCACGACACCGACCTAGGAGCAGCCGTGATCAACGACACCCTCAACGAGGCCGACGCCAAGATGAACAAGGCCGTCGAGGTGACCCGTGAGGACTTCGCGGCGATCCGCACCGGGCGCGCCAACCCGTCGATGTTCCACAAGCTCACCGCCGACTACTACGGCACCCCGACGCCGCTGCAGCAGCTCGCGTCCTTCACGGCGCCCGAGGCGCGCGTGATCATCGTGGCGCCCTACGACATCAGCTCCCTGTCCGCCATCGAGAAGGCGATCCGCGACTCCGACCTCGGCGTGAACCCCACCGACGACGGCAAGACCATCCGCGTGGTGCTGCCGGAGCTGACCGAGGAGCGCCGCAAGGACTACATCAAGATGGCCAAGACGAAGGCCGAGGACGGCCGGATCTCGGTGCGCAACATCCGCCGGCACGCCAAGCAGACCCTCGAGAAGCTCGAGAAGGACGGCGAGGTCGGCAAGGACGACGTCACCGGGGCCGAGAAGCGCCTCGACGGCATCACCAAGAAGCACGTCGACGAGATCGACGAGATGCTCAAGCACAAGGAAGCCGAGCTGCTCGAGGTCTGACGGCCGACCCGAGTACGCCGATGACCACACCCGACAACAACCCGGCGGCCGGGGCCGAGACGCCCGCGCCCGCGCCAGTTCCCGCGCCGAAGACCAGCCGCGCCGGTCGCAACCTGCCCGCCGCCATCGCCTCGGCGGTCGTGCTGCTGGCCGCGATCGGGACCTCGCTCTTCTTCTGGAAGGCCGGGTTCATGATCATCGTGGTGGCCGCGGTCGTGGTCGGCGGTCTGGGAGCTCGGCCAGGCGTTCGCCACCCGCGAGATCCAGCTGGTCCGCGAGGTGGCGATGGCCGGCGGGGCGATCATGGTGCTGGCGGCGTACGTCTTCGGTGCCCCCGCACTGGGCACGGCCACGGCGGTCACCGTGCTGACCGCGATGCTGCTGGCGGCTGCGTGGCGGCGTGGACGGCTACGTCCGCGACGTCACCGCCACGGCGTTCACGGTGTTCTACGTGCCGTTCCTTGGCGGGTTCGTGGCCCTCATGCTCGCCGAGCCCGACGGCGAGCTGGCGATCGTCACGTTCATCCTGGTGACCATCGCCTCCGACATCGGCGGGTACGCCGCGGGCGTCCTCCTCGGCCGGCACCCGATGGCCCCGGTGATCTCGCCGAAGAAGTCGTGGGAGGGGTTCGCCGGCTCGGCCGTGTCCTGCGTGGCGGTCGGCTGGGCGACCGTGGTGTACCTCCTCGACGGTGACTGGTGGGTCGGGGTCGTGCTCGGCCTCACCGCCGTCGTCGCCGCGACCCTGGGCGACCTGTGCGAGTCGGTGATCAAGCGCGACCTCGGCATCAAGGACATGAGCCAGATCATCCCGGGCCACGGGGGCCTGATGGACCGGCTCGACTCGCTGCTCGCCACCGCCGCTCCGACGTACCTGCTCCTGCACTACCTCGTGTTCTGATGTCGCGGCTGCACCTGGTGCGGCACGCGCGACCGCTGGTGGACCCGGCCACCCCGCCGCACACGTGGGGGCTCGATCCGGCCGGCCTGCCCGACCTCGCAGCGCTCGCCGTCTCCGGGCGGCTGCCGGACGCCGCGACGTGGTACTCCTCGCCCGAACCCAAGGCGGTCGGCACCGCCCGCGGCCTGACCGACCAGCCGGTCACGGTCGTCGATGAGCTGTCGGAGCACCGTCGCGGGGTGCACTGGTTCGCGGATCCGGCCGACTTCCGGGCTGCCGTGCGACGCGTCTTCACCGAGCCGGACGTCGCGGCGGTGCCGGAGTGGGAGCCGTTGGCGGCGACGAGGGAGCGACTGCTGCCCGCGGTACGCCGCATCCTCGCCGCGCACCCGGGGGAGGACATCGTGCTGGTCGGGCACGGCACCGCGTGGACACTGCTCGTGTCCGAGCTGACCGCCTCGCCTCCCGACCTCGACGCCTGGGCGGCGTTGCGGATGCCGGACGTGTGGCGGCTCGACGTGACCTGAGCGCCGGTGGAGTGCGGTCGACCCATGGCTCGCGCGGGTCCGGCGCCGTACGCTCGGCCCAACGTGCGCGAAGGAGACGTCATGCCGACCTTGCAGGCCACGACCGTGCAGACCGACCGGATCCGGACCAACTGCTGGGTGGGCGGTCCCGAGGACGGCACGCCCGTCCTGCTGGTCCACGGCAACCTGGTGTCCGGCCGCTGGTTCGAGGCGGTCGCGCAGCGGCTGCCCGACGGGGTCCGCGTGGTGGCGCCGGACCTGCGCGGCTTCGGGGGGACCGAACCCCTGCCCGTCGACGCGACCCGCGGGCTGCGCGACTGGAGCGACGACGTCGCGGCGCTGGTGCGGTCGCTCGGCTGGGCCGGTCAGGGGCGGGTGCACGTCGCCGGGTGGTCGCTCGGTGGCGGCGTCGTCGAGCAGTACGCGATCGACCATGCCGAGGACCTGGCGTCGGTGACGCTGCTCGCGCCGGTCTCCCCGTACGGCTTCGGCGGGACCCATGGCCCGGATGGCACCCCGGTGTGGGACGACTTCGCCGGCAGCGGCGGGGGAGCGGTCAACCCGGACTTCTCCCGCCGGGTCGCCGCCCGCGACCGCTCCGCGGACGACCCGGCCTCGAGCCCGCGCGTGGTCATGCGGACCTACTTCTACGACGGCACCAACGCCCCGGACGCCGACGAGGAGATGCTGCTCGACGAGTTCCTCAAGACCCACACGAGCGAGGACAACTACCCGGGCACGGTGACGATGACCGACAACTGGCCCGGGATCGCGCCGGGCGACCGGGGCGGCCAGAACGCCATGTCGCCGAGGTACTGCGACACCTCCGGCTTCGCCGACATCGAGCCGAAGCCGCCGGTGCTCTGGATCTGGGGATCGAAGGACCCGGTCGTCAGCGACACGTCGGCGTTCGACTTCGGGGTGCTCGGCGAGATGGGCGCGGTGCCGGGCTGGCCCGGCGCCGAGGCCTTCCCGGCCCAGCCACAGGTCGGCCAGACCCGGGCGATGCTCGAGCGGTACGCCGAAGGTGGCGGGACGTTCCGCGAGGTCCGGCTCGACGGCGTCGGGCACGGCGCGATCATCGAGCGGCCCGACGAGGTGGCCCGGCTGCTCGCCGAGGTGGTCTCGGCCGGCTGATGGAGCGACCGCGCAGCCACGTCGTACGCGCCGCCGACGGGGTCGGGATCCACGTGGAGACCAGCGGGACCGGGAGGCCGGTGGTCATGGTCCAGGGACTCGGCTACGCGGCGTGGGCCTGGGCGCCGCAGGCCGCGGCGGTGGCCGAGGTGGCGCGGGCGGTCGTGATGGACAACCGGGGCACCGGCCGGTCCGACAAGCCGCCGGCGCCGTACTCCATCGAGCAGATGGCCGACGACGTCGCCGCGGTGATCGAGGACGCGGGCTCGGGCGCGGTCGTCGTGGGTGCGTCGATGGGCGGCTACATCGCGATGACGCTCGCCGTCCGCCGTCCCGACCTGGTCGAGCGGCTGGTGCTGGTGTCCACGCTGACCGGCGGGCCCGGGTCGGTGGGTGTGCCGGAGACGACGCTGGCGGCCTGGGCGGCGCACGCGCACCTGCCGGCGGCGGAGTTCGCGCGGGCGACGATGCCGCTGTCGCTGGCCCCGGGGTGGGTCGAGGCGCACCCCGACGAGTTCGAGCGGCTGCTGGCCGCGAGGCTGGAGCACCCCACGCCGCCGGAGTGCTGGAGGGCGCAGTGGGACGCCTGCGAGCGGTTCCTGCGGGTCGGCGTACCGGACGGCGAGATCGGCGTGCCCACCTGGGTCGTGCACGGGACCGAGGACCGGGTCGTGCCCTACGCCAACGCCGAGCTGATCCGGCGCAGGATCCCGCGGGCCGAGGTCGTGACGATCACCGGCGCCGGGCACCTGTGCTGGCTGGAGCGCCCGGACGAGGTGAACCGCCTCCTGCTGCACGTGGTCACGGACTAGCCGAGCGCCCGGATTGGGGCGGAACCCCACTCGGATGGGACACTGGACCGGCATGTCCGAACCCGTGAAGACCCTTCCGCTCGTCTTCGACGAGCCGCGCGGCCGCAAGAAGCCCCCGCGCCACCTCGCCGACCTCAGCGCCGCCGAGCGCAAGGAGCTCGTCGCCTCGCTCGGCCTGCCCGGGCTTCCGCGCGAAGCAGCTCTCCACCCACTACTTCTCCCGCCTCGCCGACGACCCCGCGCAGATGACCGACCTGCCGGCGGCCGAGCGCGAGCAGCTGGTCGCCGGGCTGCTGCCCGAGCTGATGACGCCGCTGCGCACGCTCGAGGCCGACAAGGGCACCACCCGCAAGACGCTCTGGCGGCTCTTCGACGGCGCGCTCGTCGAGTCGGTGCTGATGCGCTACCCCGACCGGGTGACGATGTGCGTCTCGTCCCAGGCCGGCTGCGGGATGGCCTGCCCGTTCTGCGCGACCGGCCAGGGCGGGCTGCAGCGCAACATGTCCACCGCCGAGATCGTCGAGCAGGTGGTGGCCGGTGCCCGCTCGCTCGCGCGCGACGAGGTGCCCGGCGGCCCGGGCCGCGTCAACAACGTGGTGTTCATGGGCATGGGCGAGCCGATGGCCAACTACAAGGCCGTGATCGGCGCCGTACGACGGATGACCGACAAGGCGCCCGACGGGCTCGGCATGTCCGCGCGCGGGATCACCGTCTCGACGGTCGGCCTCGTGCCCCGGATGCGCCAGCTCGCCGAGGAGGGCATCCCGGTCACGCTGGCGCTCTCGCTGCACGCACCCGACGACGAGCTGCGCAACGAGCTGGTGCCGATCAACACGCGGTGGACCGTGCACGAGGCGGTCGACGCGGCGTGGAACTACGCGCACAAGACCAAGCGCCGGGTCTCCATCGAGTACGCCATGATGCGCGACATCAACGACCAGGCCTGGCGGGCCGACCTGCTCGGCGACGTGCTGACGTCGTACGGCGACTGGGGCTGGGTGCACGTCAACCTGATCCCGCTGAACCCGACGCCCGGGCTCGAAGTGGACGGCGTCGCGGCGCGAGGACGAGCGCGAGTTCGTCCGCCGGCTCGAGGCCAAGGGCGTGCCGACCACGGTGCGCGACACGCGCGGCAGCGAGATCGACGGCGCGTGCGGCCAGCTCGCCGCGCACGACGACTGAGCCCGGTGGCGGCCGGCTACTACGACCGGGAGGCGACCCGGTACGACGAGTCGCGCGGTGGCGTCGAGCGCGCCCGCCGCGCCGCCGAGGCCGTAGCGGCCCTCGTCCCGGCCCCGGGCCGCACGCTCGACGTGGCCGGCGGCACCGGGATCGTCTCCGCCGAGCTGGCCGCCCAGGGTCGCGACGTGCTCGTGGTGGACCTCTCGGTGGGCATGCTCCGCTCGCCGCGCAGCGACTGCCGGGCCGGGCGGTCGTCGGCCGCGCCGACCGGCTCCCCGTCTCGAGTGCCTCGGTCGACCTGGTCACCACGATCTGGCTCCTGCACCTGCTCCCTGTCCCGCAGGCCGACGCGGTCGTCGCCGAGGCGGCGCGGGTGCTGAGGCCCGGCGGTCACTTCGTCACGACCGTCGACAAGCCGCTGGCCCACGGGCGTGAGGGCGTCGAGGCCGACGCCCGGGAACGCGTGCTCGCCGTGGCCGGTCGCGCGGGGCTCGCGGCGGTGGGGGAGTCCTCCTTCGCCGGCCCCAGTGAGTGGGGCTCCGCCTCCGGGGACGACCCGGTCTTCCGGGTCGTGGCGTTCAGGCGGGGCTGACCAGGTCGACGGCTTCCTCGACGGAGTCGACGAGATGGACCCGCCCGGCCATCGCCCGGTCGCGCGCCAGCGACTCGAGCAGCGGCCACGCCGGGAGCTCGCGGGTCCAGTGCTCGACGCCGACGAGCACCATGGTGGCCAGCTCGCGGTCGTCCGCGTAGTAGTTCTCGCAGGCGTCCTGGAACACCTCCTGCACGGTGCCGGCCCGGCCGGGCAGGAACACGATGCCGGCGTCGCAGACGTGCAGCAGGATGTCCTCGCGGATCGCGTTCTTGAAGTACTTCGCGATGTGGGTGGCCATCGGGTTCGGCGGCTCGTGCCCGTAGAACCAGGTGGGCACGCCCAGCGACTCGGCCCCCTCCCAGCGCCGCCGGACGGCCAGCGCGGCCTCGGCCCAGGCGCCGACGGACTGCCGGTAGGACGGGACGGCGGTGAGCATCGCCATCGCCTCGTCCAGGGCATCGTCGTCGTGACCGGCGAGGTAGCCGCCGAGGTTGGCCGCCTCCATCGCCCCGGGGCCGCCACCCGTCGCCACGGTCAGCCCGGCCCTGCCCAGCTCGCGGCCGAGACGCGCCGCTGCCACGTAGTCCAGTGACCCGCGCTCGATCGCGTGCCCGCCCATCACCCCGACCAGCCGGCGCGACCGGGCGTACTCCGCGAGCGCGTCGTCGATCGCGTGGTCGTGCAGGGCCTGCGCGAGCCGGTCGGTCAGGTCGCTGCTGCCGCGCTGCCAGACGTAGGCCTGCGCGTCGGGGGTCGCGTCGTAGCCGTCCGCGAGTCCGGCGTACAGCTCCTCGGGGGTGTAGAGCGCGGCGCGGTAGGGGTCGACGGGCACGTCGGGCACGCGGGGGAACACCAGCGCGCCGTGCCGCCGCAGGTGGTCCTCGGTGTCGGGATCGAGCACGCAGCCCAGCAGCAGCGCGCCGCGCGCGTCGAGGCGACGCAGCACCTCACCACGGCCGCGCAGGTCGAGCGACTGCAGGCGCCAGTGCCGCATCGACGTCGCGCCGGCCGCGACCAGCCGGTCGAGCTCGTCGAGGCTCTCGATCTCGCGGTGGGCGGCACGTCGCTCGGGCACGGACGCAACCTACCCGCGCGGGTGAGGGGTCACTCGTGCAGCGACACACCGGCCACGAGGCTGATTTATTGACTCCTCGGCGGACTGGCCCGGAGGGGCTTGGGGGGTCAGAAGGCGGCGGCGAGGAGCTCTCCGTACAGGGCGTGCTCGTCGGCGAGGTCCGGGTCGAGTCCGCGGGCGCGGAACCAGGTGCAGACGTTGACGCAGTCGCGCATCAGGAAGTCCATGCCGGTGGGGTTGGCGACGATGTCGACGACCTGCGGGAGGTCGATGATGACCAGGCGGTCGCCGGCGGCCAGGACGTTGTACGGCGAGAGGTCGCCGTGCGCGACGCCCTGCCGGGCCAGCTCCGCCATCGCGTCCCGCAGCTGCTCGAAGTACGACCGCAGCAGGTCGGGCGACGGGCGGGTCTGCGCGAGCCGGGGCGCGGCCTCGCCGTCGACGTGCACGAACTCCATCAGGATCTCGGTGCCGTCGATCTGCACCGGGTAGGGGACCGGGACGCCGGCCTCCCAGAACCGCTTGAGCGCCTCCCACTCGGCCCAGGCCCACTGGCCCGCGGCGACCTCCCGGCCGTGTGCGGTCTTCTTGGCCAACGCGCGCGCATCGCGGGACCGGCGGGTGCGCCGCCCCTCGGTGTAGGACGAGCTGCGGTGGAAGGAGCGGTGCTCCTCGGTCCGGTAGCGCTTCGCCGCCATGACCGCGCTCTGCGACGGGTCGTCGGGCACCGCGCGCTCGAGCAGGAAGACGTCGGCCTCCTTGCCGGTCTTGAGGATGCCGAGCTCGGTGTCCACGGCGGCCTGGGACGTGACCACCCAGTCGGGGCGCGGCTCGGGGCCCCGGCACAACGGCTCGACGCTGAACCACGTGGTCCAGCGCTGGTCGTCGTCCGGGTCGTCGTAGGACTCGAAGTCGAAGACGAAGCGCGGGTCGACGTCGCTGAGGTCGACGGGCGCCTCGACGTACGGGATCGCGGTGGGGTACTGCTCGCGGTGGCCGGTCGGGTCAGACCAGCCGGCTCGTGCAGGAGATGAGGACATCGGTGTGGTGTCTCCAGGAGTGAGAGGAAGGTGTGGTCGCGGGCATGCGGACAACAACGACACGCATCGACGCCTCCTCTCGCTCCGGACGGCTCCACGGACGGGAGCGGCCCACCGGTCACTGGGCTCAGCGTGATGCAGCGCCGGGACCCGACCGCAACCGGTTTTCCGGTGCGGAGCCGTGACGGGCCCCCGCCGCATAGACTCGAAGCCTTCGTCATCTCGACTTGGGGGGTCCCGTGTTCGTCCATGCCACTCGCCGGGCCTCTCGACGGCTTGCGGTCGTCGCGGTGGCTGCGGCCGTGGCGGTCGGCTCCCTCACCACGTCCGGCGCCGCCTTCGAGGCGGAGCGGTCGGCACCGGCCCCGGGGGCGTCCGGCATCGGTGACTCCTACTTCCCTGTCGACGGCAACGGCGGGTACGACGTGCGCCACTACGCGGTGGACGTCGACTACGCCGTCGCGACCGGCGCGCTGAACGGCACGACCACGGTGACGGCGAAGGCCACCCAGCAGCTGTCCAGGTTCAACCTCGACCTGGTGCTCGACGCCACGTCGGTGCACGTCGACGGCGCACCGGTCGGCTTCGACTCCGGGGACCACGAGCTCGTCGTCACACCGACCGCACCCGTAGCCAAGGGCGCCACCTTCACCGTGACGGTGGAATACAACGGCCGCCCGGGCGACATCACGCACCGCGGCAACCGGCCCTGGGTCTCCTCGACGGCCGAGACGATGGCCACCAACGAGCCGCAGATCGCGCCGTGGTGGTTCCCGGCCAACGACCATCCGCGGGACAAGGCCACCTTCGACATCGCGGTCTCCGTGCCCAGCGGCCAGCAGGCGATCAGCAACGGCACGTTCCTCGGCACCACGTCGGAGCCGGGCTGGGACACCTGGCGCTGGAGGGCGGCCGAGCCGATGGCGCCGTACCTCGCGTTCTTCGCTGCCGGCCGGTTCGAGTACGAGAGCGGTGTGCGTCGCGGCCTGCCGTACTTCAACGCCGTCTCGATGGGGCTCGAGCCCGGCAACCGCGCACGCGCCATGGAGCTGATGCGGCGCAGCCCCGACGTCGTGCGCTGGCTCGAGGCCCAGCTCGGCGACTACCCCTTCTCGTCGACCGGCGGGGTGACCACGTCGCTGGCCGCCGGCTTCGCGCTGGAGAACCAGACCCGCCCGACGTACCCGTTCCTCGGCAACGGCCGCTTCGCGCGCAGCATCCTGGTCCACGAGCTCGCCCACCAGTGGTTCGGCGACCACGTCGCCGTCGACCGGTGGCGCGACATCTGGCTCAACGAGGGCTTCGCGTCCTGGTTCGAGTGGAAGTACGACGAGGCGCACGGCGGTCGCTCCGCCGCGCAGACGATGCGGGCGCGCTACGACACCTACGCGGCCGACGACGACTTCTGGGACCTGCGCATCGGCAACCCCGGCCCGCACGGCCTGTTCGACTTCGCCGTCTACGACCGCGGCGCGATGACCGTGCAGGCGTTGCGCCAGCGGATCGGCGGCGCCGACTTCAAGAAGGTCCTGCGCACCTGGGTCGCCAAGCGCGGCGAGGGCAACGGCCGGATCGGCCAGTTCGAGCGGCTGGCCGAGCGGGTCAGCGGCGAGCGTCTCGACGGGTTCTTCGACGCGTGGCTGTTCACCGGCCGTAAGCCGGCCCTCACGGAGAGCAACGGTCTGCGCTAGAAAGGACGGCATGGCCGACTACGACGCGCTGCACCGGAGGAGCATCGAGGACCCCGAGGGCTTCTGGGGGGAGCAGGCGGCCCTGGTCGACTGGATCCGCAAGCCGACCCGGGCGCTCGACTCCGACCGGCCGCCGTTCTACCGGTGGTATCCCGACGGCACCCTCAACACCTGCTACAACGCTCTCGACCGGCACGTGGTCGCCGGCCACGGTGACCGCGCCGCGCTGATCTACGACAGCCCGGTGACCGGCGCCAAGCAGACCTTCACCTACGCGGAGCTCGTGGAGCAGGTGGCCACCTTCGCCGGGGCGCTGCGCGGCTTCGGGGTCGAGGCGGGCGACCGGGTCGTGATCTACCTGCCGATGATCCCGGAGGCGGTGATCGCCATGCTGGCCTGCGCCCGCATCGGCGCCGTGCACTCCGTGGTGTTCGGCGGCTTCGCGCCGCACGAGCTCGCCGTCCGCATCGACGACGCTCGGCCCAAGGTCGTGGTGACGGCGTCCTGCGGCATCGAGCCCAGCCGGGTCGTGGAGTACAAGCCGATGGTCGACCGGGCCCTCGAGCTCGCGGAGCACGCACCCGACGCGGTCGTGGTCAAGCAGCGTCCTCAGGTGGAGGCGCCGATGGTCGAGGGACGCGACCACGACTGGGACCTGGTCATGCGGGCCGGCCGGACCGCCCCCGCGGAGTGCGTCGAGGTCGCGGCCACCGACCCGCTCTACGTGCTCTACACCTCCGGCACCACCGGCAAGCCGAAGGGGATCGTCCGCGACAACGGCGGACACGCCGTCGCGATGGCCTGGTCGCTGCCCAACATCTACGACGTCCACCCGGGCCAGGTCTGGTGGGCCGCCTCCGACGTCGGCTGGGTCGTCGGGCACTCCTACATCGTCTATGCGCCGTTGATCTGCGGCGCGACCACCGTCCTCTACGAGGGCAAGCCGGTCGGCACGCCCGACGCCGGCGCGTTCTGGCGGGTGGTGGCCGAGCACGGCGTCGAGGCGCTGTTCACCGCGCCCACGGCGATCCGGGCGATCAAGAAGGAGGATCCGGAGGCGGCGCTGCTGGCGGAGCACGACCTCTCGCACTTCCGGACGCTGTTCCTCGCCGGCGAGCGGCTGGACCCGGACACCTACACCTGGGCCACGGAGGCACTCGGCGTCCCGGTCGTCGACAACTGGTGGCAGACCGAGACCGGCTGGCCGATCGCGGCCAACCTGCGCGGGCTCGCGCCGATGCCGATCAAGCCGGGTTCGCCGACGGTGCCGGTGCCGGGATACGCCGTGGAGATCCTCGACGAGCACGGCAAGCCGGTCCCGCCCGGCACGGAGGGCGCCATCTGCCTACGGCTGCCGCTGCCGCCGGGCACGCTGCCCACCCTGTGGGGTGACGACGACCGGTACGTCGCGTCGTACCTGTCGACCTTCGACGGCTACTACCTCTCCGGCGACGGCGGCTACCTCGACGACGACGGCTACCTGTTCGTGATGGGCCGCACCGACGACGTGATCAACGTGGCCGGGCACCGGCTCAGCACCGGCTCGATGGAGGCCGTGATCGCCGCCCACCCGGCCGTCGCGGAGTGCGCGGTGATCGGCGTGGCCGACCCGCTCAAGGGCCAGCTGCCGCGCGGGTTCGTGGTCCTCAAGGCCGGTGTCACCGACGACCCCGACGACATCGGCCGCGAGCTCGTGGCCCGGGTGCGCGAGGAGATCGGGGCGGTGGCGGCGTTCCGCGACGTCACCGTGGTCGGTGGCCTGCCGAAGACGCGCTCGGGGAAGATCCTGCGCAAGACCATGCGGGAGATCGCCGACGGCAAGGAGCCGGTGGTGCCCTCGACGATCGAGGACCCGGGCGTGCTCGACACGCTGCGTCCGTCGCTGCGCCACGAGTCCTGATCAGGGGGCGGTGCGCTGCCGGGGGACGCCGGTCCGGAGCAGGTCGTGCGCACGGTCCAGGGCGACCGGACGCGACCACAGGTAGCCCTGGCCCAGCGTGCACGCGGCGCTCTCCAGCCAGGCGGCCTGCGCCGGCTGCTCGACGCCCTCGGCGACGCTGGTGAGCCGCAGGGTCCGGCTCATCGCGAAGATCGCCTCGGTGACGGTGGTCTCGTGCTGCTCCTCGCCGAGGCGGTCCACGAAGACCTTGTCGACCTTGAGGATGTCGACGGGGAGCCTCGACAGGTAGGCGAGCGAGCTGTAGCCGGTGCCGAAGTCGTCGATGGCGACGTGCACCCCCAGGTCGCGCAGCGCCTGCAGCCGGTGCACCGCGCCGTCCATGTCCTCGAGCAGCGCGGACTCCGTGATCTCCAGGGCCAGCAGCTCCGGCGCGAGCCCGGACTCGTAGAGCGCGTGCACGACGACGTCGACGAAGTCGGGGCGGGCCACCTGCTGGGCCGCGACGTTGACCGACATCATCGGATGCTGCCACGGGGTCCGCAGCTCGACCGCCGCGCGGCAGGCCTCGCGCAGCACCCAGGCGCCGAGCGGCACGATGAGACCGGTGCGCTCGGCGAGCGGGATGAACTCCCGAGGGGCGAGCAGCCCGCGGGTCGGGTGCTGCCAGCGCGCCAGCGCCTCGAACCCGGTGATCGTCTCGGTGCGCAGGTCGACGGTCGGCTGGAAGTGCAGGACGAGCTCGTGCATGCGCCGCTCGTCGATCACGTGCCGACGCTAGTGCCCCTCGGACCGACAACCCGGGAGCCGGCGGGTAAAGACCGTGTCCCGGTCAAGACCACTCAGTGGCCGCCGACGAGCGGTGCCATCGCCCGGCCGACCAGGCTCGGTCGCCGGGTGACCCGCTCCTCGAGGTCGGCCACCGACATGGCGCGCAGGCCGGCGTTGACGCCGAGCCACCGCAACGGCTCGGGTTCCCAGCGGCGGGAGCGGTGGCCCACCCAGGGCAGTGCGGTCAGCTCGGTGTCCCGGTCGAGGACCAGGTCCCGCAGCGTCCGGCCGGCCAGGTTCGACGTACCGACACCGTCGCCGACGTAGCCGCCCGCCCAGGCCAGCCCCGTCGCGCGGTCGAGTCCGACGGAGGCGCACCAGTCGCGCGGGATGCCGAGCACGCCGCCCCAGGCGTGCGTCCACTCCGCCCCCGCGAGGGCGGGCAGCATCTCGGTGGCGGCGGCCCGGAGCCGGGCGAAGACCGCCGGGACCCGGTCGAACCCGGGCCGGATCCGGGAGCCGAAGTGGTACGGCGCGCCGCGGCCACCGAACACCAGGCGGTCGTCGGCGGTGCGCTGACCGTAGACGATGAGGTGACGGTGGTCGCTGAACGTCTCCCGTCCGCGGAGACCGATCCGTTCCCAGGTCGACTCCGGCAGGGGAGCGGTCGCCACCACCAGCGAGTAGACGGGCGCCATCGTGCGCCGTTCGCCCGTGAGCCCGGGGGTGTAGCCCTCCGTCGCGCGCACCACCACCTCGGCCCGGACGGTCCCGTGCTCGGTGCGCACCCGGCGCGGCTCGAGGGCGGTCGCCCGGGTCCGTTCGTGGATCGTGCCGCCCCGCCGCTCCACCGCCCGGGCCAGCCCGCGCACCAGCCGCGCCGGGTGGATGGCCGCGCAGTCGTCGGTGAACGTCGCACCCAGCACGTCGGGGGCGGCGAGCCGCTGCCGGGCCGCCGTCGCGTCGAGCAGGCGCAGGTCGCTCTCGTCGCGGCCCCAGGCGCGAGCCTCGGCGACCTCGGCGCGGGCGGCGCGGAGCTGGGCGGGCGTGCGGGCCACGACCACCGTGCCGCCCTTGCGCGCCCGGGCGTCGATGCCCTCGGCGTCGGCCACCCGAAGCACCTCGTCGACGGTGGCACGCATCGCGGCGTGCTGGGCCAGCGCGGCGGCCCGGCTCGACCCCGGCTGCGCCGCCACCTTGGCCAGGCCGGCCGGGAAGAGCGCCGAGCACCACCCGCCGTTGCGTCCCGACGCGCCGAACCCGGCGGTCTCGGCCTCGAGCACGACCACCCGCAGCCGGGGGTCGGCCTCCAGCAGGTAGTACGCCGTCCACAGGCCGGTGTAGCCGGCGCCCACGATCGCGACGTCCGCGTCGAGGTCACCGGGCAGCGCCGCGCGCGGGGTCCAGTCGTCGTCCGCGGTCGCGTGCCACAGCGACAGCCCGTGGTAGCTCAGCGCACGCCCCAGGAGTAGGTCTGCTTGCGGAGCTTGAGGTACATGAACGTCTCGGTGGACATCACCTCGTCCATGCGGCGGATCTTGGTGGACAGCACCTCGAGCAGCGCCTCGTCGCTCTCGCACACCACCTCGACGAGGAGGTCGTAGGAGCCGGCGGTGATGACGACGTAGTCGACCTCCTCGAGCTGCGCGATCGCGTCGGCGACCGGCTCGAGCTCACCGCGCACCCGGATCCCGATCATGGCCTGGCACGCGAACCCGAGCTCGAGGGGGTCGGTGACCGCGACGACCTGCATCACGCCACCCTCGATCAGCCGCTGCACCCGCTGGCGGACCGCGGCCTCGGACAGGCCGACCACCTTGCCGATGGCGGCGTAGGACCTCCGACCGTCCTGCTGGAGCTCCTCGATGATCGCCTTGGACACGTCGTCGAGCACGACAGCGTTCCCACCGTTTCTACCGCTTCGCGCAGCCATGCGGTGATCCTGACAGCACGCGTCAGCGAGCGTCAAAGGACTGGCCGTAGTAAAGCAAAGGAATTCGTTGCGGCGAGGTTACGTGTCCACCGAATCCCTTGTGAGTCATAGTTGCCTCTGACAGTATCCACAGCATCGAGTCCCCGCAGTTTCCAGGGAGGAACCGCCCCGATGTCCCAAGAACGACAGGCCCTCGAAGCACTGGTGCGGGCCCAGCTGCGGGGTCCCGGCCGGGGGGTGAGCCGCCGGGGTTTCCTGCGCGGCGCGTCGCTGGCCACGCTCGCCGTCGGCGTACCTTCGCTGCTCTCCGCCTGCGGGACCGAGGCGGCCCGGCAGACCACCGACTCGTGCCAGACCGACGACAAGTCGGAGACCGAGAAGACGCTCGCGATCTCGAACTGGCCGCTCTACATCGACCAGAAGCGGATCAAGGAGGGCGGCCAGCGCAGGACCGTCTACCCGACGATCGAGACGTTCCAGGAGGAGTCCGGGATCACGGTCGAGTACACCACCGACTTCAACGACAACAACGAGTTCTTCGGCATCGTCCGCAACCAGCTCGCGGACTGCCAGCCGACGGGCCGGGACATCTTCGTGCCCACCGACTGGATGGCCGCGCGGATGATCGACCTGGGCTGGATCCAGACCCTCGACAAGAAGAACCTGCCCAACGTCGAGGCCAACCTGGTGCAGAGCCTGCGCAGCCCCGGCTGGGATCCCGAGCGTGAGTACTCCGTGCCCTGGCAGAGCGGCGTCACCGGGATGGCCTACAACTCCGAGCTGACCGGCGAGGTGCGCAGCTTCGAGGAGCTGCTCACCCGCTCGGACCTCAAGGGCAAGGTCACCCTGCTCTCCGAGATGCACGACACGATGCTGTTCCTGCTGCTGATGACCGGCGCGGACCCCAGCGACTTCACCGACGACGAGTTCGGCGTGGCGATCGACCGGCTGGGCGAGGCCGTGCAGGCCGGCCAGATCCGGGCGTTCACCGGCAACGACTACGCACAGGACCTGGTGGAGGGCAACGTGCTCGCGTGCGAGGCCTGGTCGGGTGACGTGATCCAGCTGCAGTTCGACAACCCGAACATCAAGTTCGTCGCGCCCGAGGAGGGACTGTCCCTCTGGAGCGACAACATGCTGGTGCCCAACCAGGGCATGCACAAGGCCAACGCCGAGGCGTGGATGAACTTCTACTACCAGCCCGAGATCGCCGCGCAGGTGGCCGCCTGGGTGAACTTCATCTCGCCCGGTCGAGGGCGCCCGGGAGGCGATGACGGACATCGACCCGAGCCTCGCCGACAACCCGCTGATCTTCCCCGACGAGGAGTTCCTCTCCAACGCGTACGACTTCATGTCCCTGGACACCAAGACCGAGCAGAAGTACCAGCAGATGTTCGCAGACGTGATCGGGGCCTGAGATGGCCACCGGCACGGGAGCGGGAGCGGATCTCCGGCTGGCGGGCGTCACCAAGCGGTTCGGCGGCTTCACCGCCGTCGACGACCTCGACCTCGAGGTGGGCGAGGGCCAGTTCTTCGCGCTGCTCGGCCCCAGCGGCTGCGGCAAGACCACGACCCTGCGGATGGTGGCGGGGCTGGAGGAGCCGACGGCCGGCACCATCACCATCGGCGGCGAGGACATCAGCCGGCTGAAGCCCTACAAGCGGCCGGTCAACACGGTGTTCCAGAACTACGCGCTGTTCCCGCACCTCGACATCTACGAGAACGTCGCCTTCGGCCTGCGCCGCCGCGGCGTCAAGGACGTCAAGCAGCAGGTGCACGACATGCTCGAGCTGGTCGAGCTCGGCGGGTACGACAAGCGCCGTCCGGGCCAGCTCTCCGGCGGGCAGCAGCAGCGGGTCGCCCTGGCCCGGGCGCTGATCAACAAGCCGCGAGTGCTGCTGCTCGACGAGCCGCTGGGCGCCCTCGACCTCAAGCTCCGCCGGCAGATGCAGATCGAGCTCAAGCGGATCCAGACCGAGGTCGGCATCACCTTCATCCACGTCACCCACGACCAGGAGGAGGCCATGACGATGGCCGACACGGTCGCGGTGATGAACCAGGGGCTGATCGAGCAGATGGGCGAGCCCGCCGAGCTCTACGACAACCCCGCCACCACGTTCGTCTCCAACTTCCTGGGCCAGTCCAACCTGGTCAAGGCAACCGTGGTCGACAGCAGCGGCAGCGACCTCGTCGTCGACGTCAACGGCACCAAGGTCGAAGGCGCCCGTAGCCCGGGCGCGCCGCACCGAGGGCACCGTCTGGGTCGGCGTACGGCCCGAGAAGGTGTTCCTCGCCGACGCCGGGCACGACGAGGGCGTCGACGCCAACACTCTGCCGGGCGGCATCGTGACCGACGTGAGCTTCATCGGGGTCAGCACCCAGTACCTCGTGCGGATGCCGTGGAGCCAGGAGCTCACCGTGTTCGAGCAGAACACCGGCGCCCGCGACAGCTTCCAGGTCGGGCGACCGGGTCGACCTGCACTGGTCGCCGGGACACACGTTCCTGCTCGACGCGGACCAGGACGCGCACGCCGGCGACGAGACCTACGCGGCACTCACCGCCGCCGCCTTGACATGAGCACCACCCCACGAGACTGCTCGCTGCGCTCGCACTCCCGCGGGGGCCCCGGATGAGCGTCGCCCAGTTCGGCGGCGGGGTGGCCGCCGGTGAGCCGGGACAGGCGGAGGCCGAGCAGGCCAAGCGACGCGGCCGGACCGGCTACCTGCTGCTGCTGCCGGGCATCCTGTGGCTGATCGTCTTCTTCATCATCCCGACGATCCAGCTGGCCGCGACCGCGCTCTACGACCCCAACGGCTCGCTCGACACCGGCTACGCGATGACCTTGGCGTTCGGCAACTACATCGACGCGCTCACGCAGTACCAGGAGCAGTTCCTCCGCTCGTTCCTGTACGCCGGCATCGCCACGGTCTTCTGCCTGCTGCTCGGCTACCCGCTCGCCTACGCCATCGCGTTCAAGTCCGGCCGCTGGAAGAACCTCATGCTGGTGCTCGTGATCGCGCCGTTCTTCACCAGCTTCCTGGTGCGCACCCTGGCGTGGAAGTCGATCCTGTCCGACAACGGGTTCATCGTGGAGACGCTGCAAGACGCTGCAGCTGCTGCCCGACGGACGGCCGGCTGCTGGCCACGCCGATCGCGGTCGTGACCGGCCTGACCTACAACTTCCTGCCGTTCATGGTGCTGCCGCTCTACGCCAGCCTGGAGAAGATGGACCCGCGGCTGATCGAGGCCGGCAAGGACCTCTACGCCAACGGGTTCACGTCGTTCCGCAAGATCACCCTGCCGCTGTCGATGCCCGGCGTCGTGGCCGGGACGCTGCTGACGTTCATCCCGGCCGCCGGCGACTACATCAACTCCGAGCTGCTGGGCACGCCCGCAGCAGCGCATGATCGGCAACGTCATCGACAACCTGTTCCTGGTGCAGCTGGACTACCCGGCGGCCGCCGCCTGCTCGGTGCTGCTGATGATCGCGATCGTGCTGCCTGGTGCTGTTCTACGTGCGCCGGGCCGGGACGGAGGACCTGCTCTGATGGTCCTGCAACGCGCCGGTCGCTGGATCGCCGACCACGTCGATCCTCTTCATCGCCCTGCTGGTGCTGGGCTACATGTTCCTGCCGATCTTCTTCGTGATGCTGATGTCGTTCAACGACCCGACCAGCCGGCTCAACTACGAGTTCAACAGTCGTTCACCTGGAACAACTGGACCGACCCGTGCGCCGAGGCCGGGATGTGCGCCTCGGTGGTGAAGAGCCTGCAGATCGGCTTCCTGGCCACGGTGTTCGCGACCATCCTCGGCACGCTCGTCGCCTTCGCCCTGGTGCGGCACCGGTTCCGCGGCCGGGCCGCGACCAGCCTGCTGATCTTCCTGCCGATGGCCACGCCCGAGGTGGTGATGGGCTCGTCGCTGCTGGCGCTGTTCACCACCGCCGGGCTCGCCGGCAGCCTGGGCTTCTGGTCGATCCTGGTCGCGCACATCATGTTCTGCCTGTCGTTCGTGGTGGTGACCGTGAAGGCCCGGCTGGCGGGGCTCGACTCCCGCTACGAGCAGGCCGCGATGGACCTCTACGCCAACGAGTGGCAGGCCTTCTGGCGGATCACCTTCCCGCTGGTGTTCCCGGGCATCCTGGCCGCGGCGCTGCTGGCGTTCTCGCTCTCGTTCGACGACTTCATCGTCACGAACTTCAACCACGGCAACACGATCACGTTCCCGATGTTCGTCTGGGGCTCCGCGCAGCGGGGCATCCCGCCGCAGGTCAACGTGATCGGGAGCGTGATGTTCCTGGTCGCCCTCGCGCTGGTGCTGTCGAGCGGACTGATCCAGCGCCGTCGCGGCGCGATGAGCCGGGGCGGCTCCGCGCCGCACCCGTCGCTGGTCGACGCCCGGCCCGCCGTCTACTGGCTCGAGGACCCGACCCGGCCGGCGCCCGCGCCCGGCGCTCGCCGGCGTGCAGGCTGCCGACCTGGTCGTGGTCGGCGGCGGGTACGCCGGGCTCTGGACCGCGCTGCGCGCGAAGGAGCGCGACCCCGCCCGCGACGTCGTGCTCCTGGAGCAGGGCCGCTGTGGCGACCAGGCCAGCGGCCGCAACGGAGGGTTCGCCTCGGCCAGCCTCACCCACGGGCACGCCAACGGCATGGCGCGCTGGCCCGACGAGATGGCCACCCTGGACCGCCTCGGCGCGGAGAACCTCGCCGCGATCGGGGAGACCGTCGAACGCCACGACATCGACTGCCGCTGGGAGCGCACCGGCGAGCTGACCGTGGCTCGGGCCGCCCACCAGGTGGAGGAGCTCGCCGCGCTCGCGGAGTCGATGCACGCGGACGGGCACGACGCATTGCTGCTCGACGAGACCGCGACCCGGGCGCGGGTCGACAGCCCGGCGTACCGCGGTGCGATCTTCGAGCCCGACGCGACCGTGATGGTCGAGCCCGCACGGCTCGCGTGGGGACTGCGCGCGGCCTGCCTGCGGGCCGGTGTCCGCCTGCACGAGGGCACCCGGGTCACCGGGGTCGAGCGAGACGGGGTGGCGATGCGCGTCGTCGTGCCCGCCGGCGAGGTCCGGGCCGGGCGCGTCGTGCTCGCGACCAACGCCTTCCCGCCCCTGCTGCGGCGGCTGCGGCTGATGACCGTGCCGGTCTACGACTACGCCCTGATGACCGAGCCGCTCGACGCCGCGCAACGGGCCGCGGTCGGCTGGTCGGGGCGGGAGGGGGTCAGCGACGCGTCGAACATGTTCCACTACTACCGGCTGACCCGCGACGACCGGATCCTGTGGGGCGGGTACGACGCCGTCTACCACTACGGCAGCCGGATCCGGGCGGACCTCGAGCAGTCGGGCCCGACCCACGACCAGCTCGCGCGGAACTTCTTCGCGGACGTTCCCGCAGCTCGAGGGGCTGCGGTTCACGCACCGGTGGGCCGGCGTCATCGACACCTGCACCCGGTTCGCCGCGTTCTACGGCACGGCGTACGACGGGCGGGTGGCCTACGCCCAGGGCTTCACCGGACTGGGGGTGGCCGCGACCCGGTTCGCGGCCGACGTCATGCTCGACCTGCTCGACGGTGCGGACACCGAACGCACCCGGCTGCGCATGGTGCGCGAGCGCCCGGTGCCGTTCCCGCCGGAGCCGGTGCGCTTCGCCGGGGTGCAGCTGACCCGCTGGTCGATGGCCCGCGCTGACGCCAACGGCGGCCGTCCCAACCTCTGGCTGCGCACCCTGGACCGGCTAGGCCTGGGCTTCGACAGCTGACTCAGCCACCAGCCCTACCTGCACGATCCCGCGCCCGTCCGCACCACCCGGTTTCCTCTGATTCTGATGCCGATGGTGGCTGAGTTGTCGGTCTCGTCGGTCTCGGTCAGGACCTCGCGCGGGTCGGCCTCGAGGTCCAGGCAGAGCTGCCGGCCGTCGACGCGGCGGGGGAGCCGGAGCGACTGGCCGTCGAGGTCCGCGGAGTACACGTCGACCCAGCCGGGGGAGATCCCCTGCCGGGTGCGCCGGGTGCAGTCGCCGAAGTGCTCGCGGCGGACGACTCGGGGGCTGCCGGGCACGCGCCGGTTGTCGCGCAGGCAGAAGCTCACCTTGTTGCGGGCGACCAGTGGCTCGTCGGTACCGGCCAGGCGCAGGGAGTACCGCGCCATCGCGTCGAAGTGCCAGTGGTCGTGCGTGGGGTGCCGCACCATGCAGCCGACCTCGAGCCGACGGCCCGCGACGCGGTCGCGGCCCAACCGGTAGCGCTCGTCGAGCCCGGCGTCGCGGTAGACCCTCTGGAAGGCCGGGTGCTGCCGTCGCCCACAGCCGTCGCCGTTCGGACGAGGCAGCAGCAGCAGCGGACCCGGGCCCAGGTTGGCGAGCGCCGCCGCAAAACGGAGCAGCCGCCCGTTGCCCGTCCGCTCGATCTGGAGGCCGAAGGCGTTGAGGCTGCGCATGTTGGGCAGCAGCATTCCCTCGTACGGGTCGGGCGTCGGCGAGGGCGACGGGGTGATCGTGCTCGTCGGCGACGCTGACGGCGTGGCCGAAGACGAGCTCGAGTCGTCCTCGGTGCCGCCACCCTCGCCGCTCACCGCGAGCGCCGCGGCGACCAGCACGAGCGCAGCGGCGGCGCCGGTGACCAGTCGCCCGGGACGGTTCATGCGCCCACCGTACGTACTACGGGGCCGCTCCGGGGCAGGTTCGGCTCAGAGCAGCGACCATGCCTCCGTCAGCACCGAGCGCAGGATCTGCTCCATCTCGTCGAAGTGCTCCTGGTCGCAGATCAGCGGCGGGGAGAGCTGGACGACGGGGTCGCCGCGGTCGTCGGCCCGGCAGTACAGGCCGGCGTTGTAGAGCGCCTTGGAGAGGAAGCCGAACAGGAGCTTCTCCGACTCGGCGTGGTCGAAGGTCTCCTTCGTGGCCTTGTCCTTGACGAGCTCGATGCCGTAGAAGTACCCGTCGCCGCGGACGTCGCCGACGATCGGCAGGTCGAGGAGCTTCTCCAGCGTGGACCGGAACGCACTCTCGTTGGCCCGGACGTGCTTGAGCACGCCCTCGTTCTCGAACGCGTCGAGGTTCGCCAGTGCCACCGCTGCGGAGACCGGGTGGCCGCCGAACGTGTAGCCGTGGGCGAACATCTCGCTGCCACGCAGGAACGGCTCCATCAGCCGGTCGGTGGCGATCATGGCGCCCGCCGGCGCGTAGCCGGAGGTGAGGCCCTTGGCGCAGGTGATCATGTCGGGGGCGTAGCCGTAGCGCTCCGCGCCGAACATGTGGCCGAGCCGGCCGAACGCGCAGATCACCTCGTCGCTGACCATCAGGACGTCGTACTCGTCGCAGATCTCCCGGACCCGCTGGAAGTAGCCGGGCGGGGGCGGGAAGCAGCCGCCGGCGTTCTGCACCGGCTCCAGGAACACCGCCGCGACGGTGTCGGGACCTTCGTTCTCGATCGCGACGGCGATCTGGTCGGCGGCCCACCGGCCGAACGCCTCGAGGTCGCCGTCGTCGCCGCCCTGGAACTGGTCGGGCGCGCGGTAGAAGTTGGTGTTGGGGACTCGGAACGTCGAGGGCACCAGCGGCTCGAACATCTGCTTCAGCGGCGGCAGGCCGGTGATCGACAGGGCGCCCTGGGTGGTGCCGTGGTAGGCGATCGCGCGGGAGATGACCTTGTGCTTGAGCGGCTTGCCGGTGAGCTTGAAGTAGTTCTTGGCGAGCTTCCAGGCCGTCTCCACCGCCTCACCGCCGCCGCTGGTGAAGAAGACCCGGTTGAGGTCGCCCGGCGCGAGCGACGCGACCCGCTCGGAGAGCTCGATCGCCTTCGGGTGCGCGTAGGACCACAGCGGGAAGAACGCAAGGTCCTTCGCCTGCTTCGCGGCGGCCTCGGCGAGGTCGGTGCGCCCGTGCCCGAGCTGGTTGACGAAGAGCCCGGCGAGACCGTCGAGGTAGCGCTTGCCCTTCGCGTCGTAGATGTAGGCACCCTCGCCCCGGACGATCACCGGCACGTCCGCGTCGGCGTAGCTCGAGTGGCGGGTGAAGTGCATCCACAGGTGGTCGTGCGCGGCGCGCTGGAGGTCGCCGTAGGTCTCGTCGTCCATGCGGCCCATCTTGCTCTGCGGTCGAACGGGAAAGCAAGTGAATCAGTGGAGTCGAGGCGGTTGTATTGGCTATGTCGTGTGACAGGGTGGTCGCCGACTGCGGATTCCGTGGCTGCTGAAGGGGTGTGACGATGGCCGGTCGGGTGCTGGTGCTCCGCAACGGCGGTGTGTTCGACGGACGCGCGCACCGCACGGGCGTGGCGGTCGTGGTCGCGGACGGCCGCGTGCGCGCCGTCGTACCGCAGGCCGAGGCAGCGTCGTACGTCGCCGCCGGCGAGCGCGTCGAGGAGGTCGACCTCGCCGGCGGGCTGGTGCTGCCCGGTTTCCAGGACGCCCACGTGCACCCGGTGCAGGGCGGGGTCGAGCGGCTGCGCTGCGACCTCACCGAGCTGTCCACGCGCGCGGAGTACCTGGAGGCCGTCGGGGCGTACGCGGCGGCGCACCCGGAGCTGCCCTGGGTGGTGCGGCAGCGGCTGGACGCTGTCGGAGTTCGGCACCGACGGGCCGACCGCGGACGAGCTGTCGACCGTCGTACCCGACCGGCCGGCGCTGCTGCTCAACCGCGACCACCACGGCGCCTGGGTCAACCGGAGGGCGCTCGAGCTGGCCGGGCTGCACGCCGGGACCCCGGATCCCGCCGACGGCAGGGTGCAGCGGGACGCCGACGGTGCACCGACCGGGATGCTGCACGAGGGCGCGATGGCGCTGGTGTCGCGGCACCTGCCGGAGACGTCGGCCGAGGAGTACTACCAGGGGCTCCTCGTGGCACAGGCCTACCTGCACTCCGTCGGCGTGACCGCGTGGCAGGACGCGATCCTCGGCGAGTACGCCGGGGGCGCCGACGCCACGCCGGCGTACCTGCGCGCCGTCGACGCCGGGACGCTCACCGCTCGCGTGCGAGGAGCGCTGTGGTGGCAGCGGGACCGCGGCGCCGAGCAGATCCCGGAGCTGGTGGAGCGCCGTGCGGCGTGCACGCGCGGCCGGCTGGTCGCCGGCTCGGTGAAGGTCATGCAGGACGGCATCGCGGAGAACTTCACCGCGGGGATGACCGCGCCGTACCTGGACGGGTGCGGCCACGAGACCGAGAACCTCGGCCTGTCCTTCGTGGACCCGGTGGCGCTCCGGCGGCTCGTCACCGCCCTGGACGCGGAGGGGTTCCAGGTGCACGTCCACGCCATCGGCGACCGTGCGGTGCGGGAGGCGCTCGACGCGTTCGAGGCGGCGCGGGACGCCAACGGTCCGTCGGCCAACCGGCACCACATCGCGCACCTCCAGGTGGTGCACCCCGACGACGTGCCGCGGTTCGCTTCGCTCGGCGTGAGCGCCAACATGCAGGCGCTGTGGGCGCACCTGGACGACCAGATGGTCGAGATGACGATCCCGTTCCTGGGCGAGGAGCGGGCGAGGTGGCAGTACCCCTTCGGCGGGCTGCGCCGGGCCGGTGCGCACCTGGCCGCGGGCAGCGACTGGCCGGTGACGACGCCCGACCCGCTGCAGGCGATCCACGTCGCGGTCAACCGGTGGGCGTACGGCGAGGAGGGGCGGGCCGGGTCCGAGCCGTTCCTCCCCGAGCAGGCGCTGAGCCTGACGGAGGCGTTCGCGGCGTACACCAGTGGCTCCGCGTTCACCAACCATCTCGACGCCACCGGCCGGCTCGAGCCGGGGGCACTGGCCGACCTGGCGGTGCTCGACCGGGACCCGTTCGCCGGTGACCCGGCCGAGGTCGGCGCGGCTCGGGTGGTGCGCACCTACGTAGGCGGCGTCGAGGTGTTCAACGCGTTCTGAGTGTCGAGACCGAGAGGCCGATCGGTGTGTGGGTGAAGAATTAGTTGCTCGCGTGGTCGGTGCCCTACCGAATCAGTTGCGGCCTGGCTAGGCTCGCCCTGACCGGGACCACGACCGAGATGGGATGGGGCATGGCTGACAAGGCTTTCCGCAACGTGATCAACGGTGAGCTCGTCGACGCGGCATCGGGGGAGACCTACGACGTCATCGACCCGACCACCGGCGAGGTCTACGCGACCGCGCCGATGTCGGGGAGCGAGGACGTGGACCGCGCCTACGCCGCGGCTGACAAGGCGTTCGAGACGTGGGGGAACGCGACCCCCAAGGACCGGTCCAACGCCTTGCTGAAGATCGCCGACGCCATCGAGTCGCGCGTCGAGGAGATCAACGCGGTCGAGTGCAAGGACACCGGCAAACCGCTCGGCCTGACGATGTCGGAGGAGATGCCCTACGCCTCCGACCACTTCCGCTTCTTCGCCGGGGCCGCACGGCTGCTCGAGGGCAAGTCCGCCGGCGAGTACATGGAGGACCACACTTCGTTCGTACGCCGCGAGCCGATCGGCGTCATCGGGCAGGTCACCCCGTGGAACTACCCGCTGATGATGATGATCTGGAAGATCGCCCCGGCGCTGGCGGCCGGCAACACGGTGGTCCTCAAGCCCTCGGACACCACGCCGGCGTCCTCCACGCTGCTGGCCGAGCTGGCGGCGGAGTTCCTGCCGCCGGGCGTGCTCAACGTGGTCTGCGGTGACCGCGACACCGGCCGCACGCTGGTGTCGCACAAGGCCCCGCAGATGGTGTCGATCACCGGCTCGGTGCGGGCCGGCATGGAGGTGGCCGGCGCCGCGGCGGCCGACCTCAAGCGCGTGCACCTCGAGCTCGGCGGCAAGGCCCCGGTCATCGTGTTCGACGACGCGGACGTCGAGTCGGCGGCGTCGTCGATCGCCGAGGCCGGCTACTTCAACGCCGGCCAGGACTGCACGGCGGCGACCCGCGTGCTCGCGGGACCCGGCGTACACGGTGACTTCGTGTCGGCCCTCACCGACGCCGCCAAGGGCACCAGGACCGGGATGCCGGACGACGAGGACGTGCTGTACGGCCCGCTCAACAACCCCAACCAGCTCGACCGGGTCAGCGGGATGGTGGACCGGCTGCCCGACCACGCGAACCTCGAGATCGGCGGCAAGCGGCAGGGCGACAAGGGCTTCTTCTACGAGCCCACCGTGCTGTCCGGCCTGAAGCAGGATGACGAGCAGATCCAGAACGAGATCTTCGGGCCGGTCATCACGGTGCAGAAGTTCAGCGACGAGGCCGAGGCGCTGCGCTGGGCGAACGGGGTCGAGTACGGCCTCGCGTCGAGCGTCTGGACCAAGGACCACGGCCGGGCGATGCGGATGGCGAAGAGGCTGGACTTCGGCGTGGTGTGGATCAACACGCACATCCCGTTCATCTCCGAGATGCCGCACGGCGGGTTCAAGCACAGTGGTTACGGCAAGGACCTGTCCATGTACAGCCTCGAGGACTACACGCGCGTCAAGCACGTGATGTCCTACATCGGCGAATGAATCTCGACGGGCTCGATCACCGGTGATGAAGATTCTTCTCGTCGGCGCCGGTGGCGTCGGCGCGGCGTTCGCCGCGATCGCGGCGCGGCGGGACTTCTTCGAGCAGATCGTGATCGCCGACTACGACGTGGCGCGCGCCGAGCGGGCTGCCGCGACCGACCCGCGGTTCGTCGCCGCGCAGGTGGACGCCTCGTCGGCGGAGTCGGTCGAGGCGCTGGTCCGCGAGCACTCCGCGACGCATGTGATGAACGCCGTGGATCCGCGGTTCGTGATGCCGATCTTCGACGGTGCCTTCGCGGCCGGGGCGGACTACCTCGACATGGCGATGAGCCTGTCGCGCCCGCACCCCGACGCGCCGTACTCGAAGGTCGGGGTGAAGCTCGGCGACGAGCAGTTCGAGAAGGCGGGCCAGTGGGAGTCGGCGGGGCGGCTGGCGCTGTGCGGCATCGGCGTGGAGCCCGGGCTGTCCGACGTGTTCGCGCGGTACGCCGCCGACCACCTGTTCGGCGACATCGACGAGCTCGGCGTGCGCGACGGCGCCAACCTCGTGGTCGAGGGCTCCGACGGTAGCTCCGCGTTCGCTCCTTCGTTCAGCATCTGGACGACGATCGAGGAGTGCCTCAACCCGCCCGTCGTCTGGGAGAAGGGCAGGGACTGGTTCACCACCCCGCCGTTCAGCGAGCCGGAGGTGTTCGACTTCCCGGAAGGGATCGGCCCGGTCGAGTGCGTCAACGTGGAGCACGAGGAGGTGCTTCTGATGCCGCGGTGGGTGGACGCGAAGCGGGTGACGTTCAAGTACGGCCTCGGCGACGAGTTCATCGACGTGCTCAAGACGCTGCACAAGCTCGGGCTCGACCGCACCGACAAGGTGCGGGTCGGTGGCGTCGAGGTCTCGCCGCGCGACGTGGTCGCCGCCTGCCTGCCGGACCCGGCGACGCTCGGCGACAAGATGAAGGGCAAGACGTGTGCCGGGCTGTGGGTGACCGGCACCGGCAAGGACGGCTCGCCACGGTCGACGTACCTCTACCACGTGGTGGACAACGAGTGGTCGATGCGGGAGTACGGCCACCAGTGCGTGGTGTGGCAGACCGCGGTGAACCCGGTCGTCGCGCTCGAGCTTCTCGCCGACGGCACCTGGTCGGGCGCCGGCGTGCTGGGACCGGAGGCGTTCGACGCGCAGCCGTTCCTCGACCTGCTGACGGCGTACGGTTCGCCATGGGGCATCAAGGAGCTCGAGGTCGCGGCAGCGTCCTGATTCTTGGTCGGCACCGAACGATAGGAGCGATCGTGTTCTACATCGTCATCTTCGCCGTGCTGGCTGTCGTGCTGGTGGTGGCCGTGCTGCTGCAACGATCGCGCAGTGCAGCGTCCGACCCCGAGCCTCACGGCCACTCTGGGACCGACTCCGCATCGCGGACCGCCGCCGGCAGCGCCGAGCGCAAGGAGCGCAAGCGGCGACGTGCGCAGTCGCGCAACGCTCGTCGCAAGCGGCACTGATCTCGGGGGGCGAGCGCTGCTAGCGTGACGCCGCGATGCGCGTCCTCTTCAGCTACATCGGCGGTCTCGGACACTTCTACCCGCTGGTGCCCGTCGCTCGTGCCGTGGTCGGGGCGGGGCACGAGATCGCGGTCGCAGGGTCGGGTCGGCTCACCGAGCACGTCGAGGCGCTCGGTTTCCAGGCCCTTGCGACGAGTCCGCCGCGGCCCGCCGACGAGCCGCCCCGAGCACGTGACGTCTCGCCCATGCCTGCGGTCGACGCCCGTGCGGCCGAAGTGGAGTTCGCCGAGAACTTCGCGGACAAAGGCGCGCGCCGACACGCGACGCGGATCCTCGAGCATTGTCGGGACTGGCGACCTGACGTGGTCGTCCGCGACGAGGCGGACTTCGGATCGGCCATCGCAGCCGAAGTGTGTGGTCTCCCGGTCGCGCAGGTCCTGGTGCTGGCGGCAGGAACTCTCATCCGGCCGGACCTGGTGACGCCTCGGATCGAGGCGGTGCGAGCCGAGCACGGGCTCCCTGCGGATCCGGGACTTCGCATGCTGACTCGTGGCCTGGTGCTCTCTCCGTTCCCGCCGTCCTTCCGCAGTCCCGACTCACCGGTGCCGCTTCCCGCCGACGCTTGCGCGTACAGGACTGGTCCCCGGTTGGAGCGGACGGCTCGCCCCGGTCGTCGGTCACAGGTCTACGTCACGCTCGGCACGGTCTTCAGCACGGACTGCGGTGATCTGTTCGAGCGGCTCCTCGCCGGCGTTGCGGGGCTCGATGCCGACGTCCTGGTCACAGTGGGCCAGCACATCGCGCCGAGCGACTTCGGCCCGCAACCCGACCACGTGCGCATCGAACGATTCGTGCCCCAGGACGAGATCCTGAGCCGCACCGACCTGGTCGTCTCCCACGGCGGATCCGGCGCCCTGCTGGGTGCGCTCACCCACGGTCTGCCGTCGGTGCTGCTCCCGCTGGGTGCCGACCAACCACACAACGCGTCTAGGGCGGCGGAGCTCGGAGTGGCGCGCACCCTCGATGCAGCGACCGCCACCGCGCAGACCATCCGCGAGACGATCCAGATGACCCTGGCGGACGAGGAGATGGCCCGTCGCGCCCACGCCATGGCAGACGAGTGCGCGGGACTCCCGGCCGTCGAGGCGACCGTGGCTCGCCTCGAGGCGCTGTCGGCGGCAGATGCGAGCACTTCTTCCGATTAGGGTTCGGGGATGGAGCCGACGGAGAACCAGGGCCCCTACCTGCCACGAACGGCCCCGATGGCCTAGGACGATCCGGTCGTGCAGTGGTTGCTGCAGGGCGATCCGGCCATCCGCTGGCAGGTGATGCGCGATCTCGTCGACGCCTCGGTGACCGAGGTTGCGGCCGAGCGAGCGCGGGTGGTGCACGAGGGCTGGGGTGCTCGGCTGCTGGCGTTGCGGGCTCCCGATGGCTTGTGGGCGAACGGGGCCTGCTTCCCGGGGACTGCGGCGTTCGCCGCGGCCACTGCGCGGGCTCTGGCTGCCGGGGAGCCACCGCCGCCTTTTCCGGCGTCCAACGCGCAACCGGATGGGGCACCGACCGACGGATCGGATGCCGAGCCGGGCCAGCCGTGGACCGCGACGTACCCGGTCCTGCTCGACCTGTGCCACCTGGGCACACCCCCGGACAGTGCGGTGATGCAAGAGACCGCGCACCTGGTGGCCCGTAACTGCCGCTGGGAGTACGACGGGCTGCCGTTCTTCGCTGGCGAGGAGGACTGCTGCATCAACGCGGGCACGATCCTGATCGGTACCTACCTGGGCGTCGACGTCGACCCAGTGGTGCAGCGGCTTCTGGCCGACCAGATGCCGGATGGTGGCTGGAACTGCTGGGCGGAGACGCACCCGGCGCCGTCGTCCTTCGCAAGCACCCTCGACGTGATCGACGCCCTGCTGAGGTGGGAGCGACGCAACGGCGGATCCGAGGAGGTCCGTCTGGCTCGGCGGAACGGGGAGGAGTACCTGCTCCAGCGCAACCTCTTCCGGTCGTTACGCACGGGCGCGGAGGTCAACCCTGAGTGGGCATTGTTCTCCTATCCCCCACGCTGGCACTACGACCTGCTCAAGGCCACGGAGTACTTCGCCCGGCGTGGGGGCACGCCGGATGCGCGGCTGGCCGAAGCGGTCGAACGCGTCCGCGCAAAGCGCCGATCCGATGGGCGTTGGCTGCTCGAGAACACCCATGCCGGCGCGGTCCACTTCCGGTTCGAGGAACCCGACGGCACGCCCAGCCGGTGGAACACGTTGAGAGCGCTGCGGGTGCTGCGCTGGTACGACGCGTCCGCCCAATCCAGCAGCGCGAGCCAGTCGGCTTGACGACAGGTGGCGGACCTCACGTCGCCGGTGGCGGTCAAGCCCGTTCCGTCGGAGGAACCAGTCAGAACGTCGCGAGTATCGATGCGAAGGCGCGTTCGTACGTCGAGCAACCCCCGGTGGTCGAGCCCGTCGAGACCCGGCGACCGACGCCGAACTTCCCTCGCCCACCCAAAGCTCACCGGTGAGACCGGCCGGCACCGTCCGCCGTGCTCGCGAAGCCGCCAGTTCGCCTAGTTTGCTGCGAGCACGGCGGCGAAGGCGCGTTCGTACGCCGACCTATCTCCGGTGGTCGAGCCCGTCGAGACCCGCCCCCGGTGCGTGCCGGAATGGTCGACGGTGAACTGGTAGCCCGTGGGTGTCCGCCAGTGGTGGACGCCGGGCTCGGGTTGTCGGTGGCGCCAACCCTTGCCGTGGGTCTTGATTCGGTGCTCGAACCGGGTGAGCTTGCCGAGGTTCCCGATCCGGGTCTGACCTGGTGGGCCGGTCGTATCGGTCGTCGAGCCCGTCGAGACGTAGGGCTTCGTGTGGTCGAGGTCCATGCGGCGTCCGGTGGCCGACGAATACGGGAACGCGGATGCCGGTGAGCGGAGGTGCATCTGTTCGCGGAGCCGGTCCGGTACCTCGTAGCAGTCAACGGGCCGGTCCTGGTCGAGGTCGATGACGGGCTTGATGGTGACGTGGGAGTGGCGCAGGAACTCCGACGCCTGACCGATCGTGATCGGTCCGACGCCCTCCATCCGCGCCACACCCTCACCGGTCTGCATCGACTCCCGCGAGACATGCACGTACAAAGTGGCCGGAGGCCGCGGTACGTCACCATCGGTGGTCGAGCCCGTCGAGACCAGGTCACCAGCAGCCGAACCAGCCTCGACCGAGGTCTTGTGCTCGGTGGTCGAGCCCGTCGAGACCTGGCAACCCACCGCAGACTGCAGTAGAGCCAGCGCCCGCTCCGGATGGCCGAGGATCCCGAGCGCTTTGGACCGCCGGGCACCGACCGGGTCGGTGTCACCTTGCTGAAGCAGGATCTCGGCGATCCGGTCCACCATCGCCACCAGGTAGATGACCTCACCCGCGGTGGCCTTGGCGATGAGCGTCTTCAGGCCGTGCTCGTTGGACTGACCGGTGACCACGAACCGCTCCAGCTCCGCCGCCAACCGACGCGCCTCGGCGGCCTCGGGATCGGCGGCGATGATCCTGGCTTCCAACAACTCCAGGAACCGGCCCCAGGGCAGCGATGAGATGTACGGCGTCGTCGTGTCGTCGACTTCTCGTGCCTGGGCGAGGGTCAGTCCGGTGGCGCGGGTCCGGGAGGCGACGTGCCGCGCCTGCCATACCCGCACTCGACCGGCCATGAGCTCCGCCCACAACTTCGGGAGCCGATGCCGGACGTCCAACGCGTCGGCCATCAACGTGGCCGCGGCGACGTGGGATCGGCCCAGCAGGACACCGAGCTCGGCGGCCGCGAACTCACCCGCGAACGGCGTGCCCTCGCCGCCGTACCGCTTGGACCGTTCGGTGCCCGGGAGCACCGTCCCCGACGAGGTGGGATGCAGGTCCGCCCACTGCGCGGCCAGCACCAGCTCACGACACTCAGACTCGACCAAGGTGGCGTGGTTGGACACCAGCGCATCGGCGACTGCCTGCCGCTCGAGGTCGTCCAACACCGGTTCCATACCCATCAACCTAGACCCGAGCGCCGACAGTTTCTGTGTCCCGGAATCCCATGTGAACAAGGGGATTGAGCGTCTCCGCATACATTGGGGCCATGCGCTTCGTCATCGACATCGACATGGACGCGATCCCGCAACGGACGCCACACGAGATCGCCAGGATCCTTCGATACTGGGCCGGCGCGCTACCTCAGATGGACCTGTCCCCGGGAGTCGAGCAGGAGCTCATGGACTCCTCGTACTCACCCGTGGGTCTCCTGCGCGTGACGACCTGACCAGAAGGGCGAGTCCGGTGACGCGGGTCCGGGAGGCGACGTGTCGGGCCTGCTAGACCCCCGGCAGTGCGGTTCGGCGGGTGGTGGCCTGGTCTCGACGAGCTCGACCACCGGTGGGTCTCGACGAACTAGAACATTGGCGGTGCGGTTCGGCGGGTCGCGTGGTGACGCCTGGTCCCTCGCTACGAGCTCGACCACCGGTGGGTCTCGACGAACTAGAACATTGGCGGTGCGGTTCGGCGGGTGGTGGCCTGGTCTCGACGAGCTCGACCACCGGTGGGTCTCGACGAACTAGAACATTGCGGTGCGGTTCGGCGGGTGGTGGCCTGGTCTCGACGAGCTCGACCACCGGTGGGTCTCGACGAACTAGAACATTGGCGGTGCGCTTCGGCGGGTGGTGGCCTGGTCTCGACGAGCTCCCTTCGAGACGCCTCGTCCCTCGGCTCCTCAGGACGAGCTCGACCACCGGTATCCGGGCGTGGTTCTAGTCGCCGATCAGTTGCTTGAAGGCGGGCTCGTCGCGGATGGGCTCAAGGTCGGGGTCGACCTTCGCGGCCTCGCGAAACTCCTCCGACATCTCGACGGCCTGCCGCAGGTGTCCGAGCGCGTCGCCGGTGCGGCCGCAGAGGCTCTCGCAGCAGGCGAGGTTGAAGAACAACATGGGGTACTGCGGATTGGCTGCGACCAGGGATGCGAGCCGGTCGGCTACCTCGGCGTACTCCCCGGCCCCGTAGAGCGGTGCAAGGGGAGCCCAGAGCTCCCAGCCGCGGGGCTCGTATGCCTGTCCCGGCGTGCCTTCCACGGCGATGACGGTTGTCCCGGCCTCATTGGCGATCGCCGTCCGTGTCGTACGAGGAGGGGCGAACACCAGAGTTCCGGCCGGCGCGTCCACCCGTTCACCCTCGATCTCGAACACCGCGTGTCCGCGTAGAACAAGGAACAGCTCCTGGTCGGCGGTGGGGTCGTCTTCGTCGTGTTCGTTGATGACCCGGTCTCCGGCTGCATGCGCCGTCCACGCCGTCACGCCGAACGCGGTGATCCCGAGGTGGTGCCGGATCGGCCGGTAGTGACAGCCGGCGTCGGCAAGCTCCTCGATCTCGTCGAGGTGCGCTACTGCGTAAGCAGCCATAAGGGTGACAGTCTGGCAGACGTGAGCGACGGTTCCCGTCGCTCGACCACCCGCTTGGCGGGGTGGCTCAGTTGAACGGGTTGACCCACCAGCCCAGACTGACGGCCTTGACCTCAGGACGACTTGCGTCCCAGCAGCGCCAGTGCGGGTTGTCGCTCGGCCACGACACCCAGTCCAGCCGGTAGCTGCGGAAGTTGCCGCCGGCGTAGTCGTTGCACTCCTGCTCCGCCGCCGTCGCGACGGTGGGCGCGATGAGCGGCCCGTAGAAGTACACGATGGTGCCGAGGAGGACGAAGATCACCACCAGCATCGAGCGGATGGCACGCATCGACAGCCCGGTCTGGCCGGACAGCGAGATCCCCATCGGACCACCTCCTCGGCACAACTCTAGGGAGCGGTACGTCCCTCTGGAGGCGAAATGCGCAGTTCAGCCCGTAGCGTCGAAGGCGGCGGCCACCACGTCGAAGGCCTCCTCGAGCAGCGGCTCGGGCATCACGAGCGGCGGAAGGAAGCGCAGCACGTTGCCGTAGGTGCCGCACGTGAGCGTGACCACACCCTGGCTGTGGCAGTACGCGGAGATGGAGCCGGCACGGACAGGCTCAGGGGTGTGCCCGTCCGTGCCGACGATCTCGACTGCCACCATGGCCCCCCGGCCTCGGACGTCACCCACGCAGGGGTGCGTCGCCGACAGTGCGTCGAGTCTGTGGGTCATGACCTCGCCGAGCCGGCGTGCGGCCCCGGCCAGGTCGTTCTTCTGCATGGTCTCGATGGCGCCGAGCGCGGCAGCGCAGGCGACCGGGTTGCCGCCGTACGTCCCGCCCAGACCGCCGACGTGGACGGAGTCCATGATGTCGGCGCGGCCGGTGACGGCGGCCAGCGGGAACCCGCCGGCGATGCCCTTGGCGGTCGTCACGAGGTCCGGTACGACGCCCTCGTGGTCGCAGGCGAACCAGTCGCCGGTGCGGCAGAAGCCGGTCTGGATCTCGTCGGCCACGAACACGATCCCGTTGGCCTCGGTCCACTCGCGCAGCCGCGGCAGGAACCCGTCCGCCGGTACGACGAAGCCGCCCTCGCCGAGGATCGGCTCGATGACCAGGCAGGCGAGGTTGGTGGCGCCCACCTGCTTGTCGAGCACGTCGATCGCCCGGTCGGCGGCCTCCGCACCGCTGATCGGGGAGCGCTCGCGGAACGGGTAGGACATCGGCGCCCGGTAGACCTCGCCGGCGAACGGGCCGAAGCCGTGCTTGTACGGCATGTTCTTCGCCGTCATCGCCATCGTCAGGTTGGTCCGGCCGTGGTAGGCGTGGTCCACCACGGCGACCGCCTGGCGCCCGGTGAACGCGCGCGCGATCTTGACGGCGTTCTCGACCGCCTCGGCGCCGGAGTTGAGCAGGGCCGACTTCTTCGCGTGGCTGCCCGGCGTGAGCTCGGCGAGCTTCTCGCAGACGTCCACGTAGCCGTCGTACGGCGTGACCATGAAGCAGGTGTGCGTGAACGCCTGCGCCTGCTCGACGACCCGCTCCACGACGGCCGGCGCGGCGTTGCCGACGCTCGTGACCGCGATCCCGGAGGCCAGGTCGATCAGCGAGTTGCCGTCGGCGTCCACCAGCACCCCGCCGCCGGCCGCCTCGACGAAGACGGGGAGGGTCGTGCCCACCCCGGCGGCGACGTGCTCGAGCCGGCGGGCGAACTTCGCGCGGGAGAGTGGACCGGGAATCTCCGTGACGAGCCTGCGCTCCTGCGGCAGCCCCGACCCACCGGCAGCCAGGCCTGCTGCGTCGGTCATGGCGGTCAGCGTAAGGCAGTCCCGGTCCCGCGGCTACGGATCGAAGGCACATTTTGCCGACACCCTGCTGAAACAGTTGTCGCCAGTGTCCGTCACGAGCGATTCCGTGGTCGACCGGTCTGCTCGGGCAGGATGGTGGCGTGACTCCCACCCCGCGCCGTGACGTCGTCGTGCTCGGATCCACCGGCTCGATCGGCACCCAGGCCCTCGAGCTGGTGCGCGCCAACCCCGACCGGTTCCGGGTGGTGGGCGCTGACCGCCGGCGGCGGCAACCGCGACCTGTTCGAGCAGCAGGTCGCGGAGTTCCGTCCCGGCTTCGCCGATCTCGGGGAGGAGGCGTCGTGCGCCGCCGCCCGCGCTCGAGTGCGACGTGGTGCTCAACGGGATGTCCGGGGCGGTCGGCCTGCGCCCCACGCTGGCCGCACTCGACGCGGGGAACACCCTCGCGCTGGCCAACAAGGAGTCGCTGATCATCGGCGGCCCGGTGGTCACCGCGCGGGCGAAGCCCGGCCAGATCATCCCGGTCGACAGCGAGCACTCCGCGCTGGCGCAGTGCCTGCGCGGCGGCCGCGCCGACGAGGTACGACGGCTCGTCCTCACCGCCAGCGGCGGGCCGTTCCGGGGGCGCCGTCGTGACGACCTCCACGACGTGACCCCGGAGCAGGCGCTCGCCCACCCGACGTGGTCGATGGGCCCGCTCGTCACGATCAACTCGGCCACGCTGGTGAACAAGGGACTCGAGGTGATCGAGGCACACCTGCTCTTCGACCTGCCGTTCGAGCGGATCGACGTCGTGGTGCACCCGACGTCCGTGGTGCACTCGATGGTCGAGTTCCACGACGGGTCGACGCTCGCTCAGGCGTCGCCGCCGTCGATGCTGATCCCGATCGCCCTCGGCCTGGGGTGGCCGGACCGGGTGCCCGACGCGGCCCCCGCCGTGGACTGGACCAAGCCGGAGACCTGGGAGTTCTTCCCGCTCGACGACGACGCGTTCCCGGCCGTGTCGCTGGCCCGGTCGGCCGGGGCGCGCGGCGGGACGGCCCCGGCCGTCTACAACGCGGCCAACGAGGTCTGCGTGCAGGCCTTCCTCGACGGTGAGATGAGGTTCACCGACATCGTGCCCACCATCGACCGCGTGCTTGCCGCTCACGACGTACCCTCGAACCAGACGGATCTCACCGTCGACGACGTGCTCGCCGCGGACGCCTGGGCCCGCGCCCGCGCCGCCACCCTGTGATCCCCGCCGGAATGGAAGGAACGCTTCGATGCTGACCGTGCTGATGTACACGCTGGGCGTGGTGCTCTTCGTGCTCGGCGTCGCCGCCTCCATCGGCCTGCACGAGGTCGGCCACTTGGTGCCGGCCAAGAAGTTCGGCGTCAAGGTCACCCAGTACTTCGTCGGCTTCGGCCGCACCCTCTGGTCGACCCGCCGCGGGGAGACCGAGTACGGCGTCAAGGCCATCCCGCTCGGCGGCTACGTCAAGCTCGTCGGGATGCTGCCGCCCGGCCGCGAGGACGAGGTCGACGAGCAGGGCCGCCTCAAGGTCCGCAAGTCCAACACCGGGATGTTCACCCAGCTGATCTCCGACGCCCGTGCGGCGGAGTACGAGCTCGTCGAGGAGGGCGACGAGCGACCGGCTGTTCTACAAGCTGCCGTGGTGGAAGAAGGTCATCGTGATGGCCGGCGGCCCGACGGTGAACCTGGTGCTGGCATTCCTGCTCTTCGGGGCCGTCTTCATGATTCACGGCGCACCCGTCGCCACCACGACCATCGACGAGGTCTCCGACTGCGTCATCGCGGTGACCGAGGAGACGCTGGACCAGCCGCAGCGGAAGTGCACGGCCGCCGACCCGGTCGCCCCGGCCAAGGCCGCCGGGCTCCAGGCCGGTGACCACGTCGTCTCCTTCAACGGCACCGAGGTCACGTCCTGGGACCAGTTCAGCGGGCTGCATCCGCGCCAACGACGACGGCGCGGCCACCATCGTGGTCGAGCGCGACGGCGAGCAGGTCACCACGCAGACCAACACCACCGTCTCGGCGCGGCCGGAGTCGACCGAGAACCCCGAGACGATCGTCGAGGTCGGCTTCCTCGGCGTCGTGCCCGAGCAGGTGCTCGAGCGGCAGGGGCCGGTCTTCGTCGTCACCACCATGGGCGACTACACGTGGGAGACGGTCAAGGCGCTCGGCCAGATGCCGGTGAAGCTCTACCACGTCGGCCTGGCCGCCCTCGGACTCGAGGAGCGGGCCGCCGACAGCCCGATGAGCGTCGTGGGCGCCAGCCGCGTGGCCGGCGAGGTCGCCTCCGAGCACACCATCCCGCTCGCCGACCGGTTCTTCGGCCTGCTCGCGCCTGCTCGGCGCGCATCAACCTGTTCGTCGGGATGTTCAACTTCATCCCGCTGCTGCCGCTCGACGGCGGCCACATCGCGGGCGCCCTCTACGAGGCGGTACGCCGGGCGTTCGCCAAGGTGTTCCGCCGGCCCGACCCCGGCTACTTCGACACCGCCAAGCTGCTGCCCGTGGCCTACGTGATGGCCGGTGTCATCCTCGTGATGAGCGTGGTGCTCATCTACGCCGACATCGTCGTACCCGTCCAGCTCGGCTGACGGTGCCAACGCCTACGACCACTCCGCCCGAACGGAAGGACCGACCGTGACCTCGATCGACCTGGGGATGCCCGCCGCGCCGCCGCCGGTGCTCGCGCCGCGCCGCAAGACCCGACAGATCAAGGTGGGCAAGGTGCTCGTCGGCGGCGACGCGCCGGTCTCGGTGCAGTCGATGACGACGACGCTGACCTCGGACGTCAACACCACGCTCCAGCAGATCGCCGAGCTGACCGCCTCGGGCTGCGACATCGTCCGGGTGGCCTGCCCGTCGCAGGACGACGCCGACGCGCTGCCGGAGATCGCGCAGCACTCGCAGATCCCGGTCATCGCCGACATCCACTTCCAGCCGAAGTACGTCTTCGCCGCCATCGAGGCCGGGTGCGCGGCGGTGCGGGTCAACCCGGGCAACATCCGCAAGTTCGACGACCAGGTCAAGCAGATCGCCGCGGCCGCCAAGGACCACGGCACCTCGATCCGGATCGGCGTCAACGCCGGCTCGCTCGACAAGCGGCTGCTGGAGAAGTACGGCAAGGCCACGCCCGGAGGCGCTCGTCGAGTCCGCGGTCTGGGAGGCGTCGCTGTTCGAGGAGCACGACTTCCACGACTTCAAGATCTCGGTCAAGCACAACGACCCGGTGGTCATGGTGCAGGCCTACGAGATGCTCTCCGAGCGCGGCGACTGGCCGCTGCACCTCGGCGTCACCGAGGCCGGACCCGGCGTTCCAGGGCACCATCAAGTCGTCGGTCGCGTTCGGAGCCCTGCTCAGCAAGGGCATCGGCGACACCATCCGGGTCTCGCTGTCCGCGCCGCCCGTCGAGGAGGTCAAGGTCGGCCTGCAGATCCTCGAGTCGCTGAACCTCCGCCCGCGCCGGCTCGAGATCGTGTCCTGCCCGTCGTGCGGCCGCGCCCAGGTCGACGTCTACAAGCTCGCCGACGAGGTGACCGCCGGGCCTCGAGGGCATCGAGGTGCCGCTGCGCGTCGCGGTCATGGGCTGCGTCGTGAACGGTCCGGGCGAGGCCCGCGAGGCCGACCTCGGCGTCGCGTCCGGCAACGGCAAGGGCCAGATCTTCGTCAAGGGCGAGGTCATCAAGACCGTCCCCGAGTCGCAGATCGTCGAGACCCTGATCGAGGAGGCGATGCGGATCGCCGAGGAGATGGGCGAGCCGGTCGACGGCGTGACCGGCGGCGCCACCGTCACCGTCAGCTGACCGGCCGGTGACCGCCGACGTCACGGCGGCCGACGCCGTCACTGCTCGCCGACCGCGACTTCCTGCGGTACGTCGGGGCACGGGGACTGTCCGTCCTCGGCACGATCACCACCCTGATCGCGCTGCCGGTGCTGGTCTACCGGATCAGCGACTCGGCGTCCCTCACCGCGCTGGTGGCCGCGCTCGAGGCCGCGCCGTACCTGCGTCTTCGGCCTGCTCGCCGGCGCACTGGGCGACCGGTGGAACCGGCGCACCGTCATGGTCACCGCCGACCTCTGCGGCGCCGTCATGCTGGCCAGCGTCCCGGTGGCGCACTGGCTGGACGTGCTGACGGTGCCGCACATCCTGGCGGTGGCGTTCCTGGGTCCGACGTGCGCGACCTTCTTCGACGGCGCGGTCTTCGGGGCGATCCCGACGCTGGTCGGGCCGCAGGCGCATCGGGGAGGCGAACTCCTACGTGTGGACCGTGCAGAACGTCGCCGAGGTGGTGGTGCCCGTCGCTGGTCGGGCTCACGCTCGCGGTGCTGCACCCGGCGACGCTGCTCGCCTTCGACGCCGCGACCTTCCTGGCCTCCGCGCTCCTGCTGCGCGGCATCCGCCGACCGCTCCAGGACGACACCCGGGTCCGGGCCCCGCTCACCGTCCGGCACCTCGGCTCGGAGATCGCCGAGGGCCTGCGCTACCTCTGGCGGCACGCCGGGATCCGCACGATGACGATCGTGGGCTTCACCCAGTGCGTCGCCGGGGGTGGCTTCGTGTCGCTGATGGTCGTCTGGGCGGACCGCCAGCTCGAGATCGGCACGGAGGGGCTCCGGTTCGGCATCGTCTACGGCTCCTGGGCCGTCGGCGGCATCCTCGCGTCGCTGACCCTGCCGCGGCTGCTGCGCGGGTCCACGACGCCGGCGCGGATCACGTTGCTGGCGCTGCCGTTCTCGGCCCTGATGGGGGTCGCGACCCCGCTGTGGGACGCCTGGTGGGCGGGCGCCTTGTCGCTGTTCGTCTGGAGCATCTTCTACACGCTGGTGGTGATCAACTCCATCAGCTACCGGCAGCAGGTGACCCCCGAGCCGCTGCTCGGCCGGGTCAACACCGCGGGCCGGATGCTGTCGTGGGGACTGGGATGGACCGGGGGCGCCTTCCTCGCGGGCGTGTTGAGCGGCTGGCTCGGCCTGCGGGGAACGCTGTTCGCGGTCACCGCCGTCGCGTTCGTGGGCGTCGCGGTCGCCTGGACCTCACCGCTCGTGGGAGCCCGAGAGCCTGCGGTTGAGCGAGAACAGCCGGCCGAGCACCGGCATCAGCACGATGTTCAGGCCGTGCAGGACGCCGATGACGAGCAGGATCCCGCCGACCCGCTGCAGCTGCCACTCGATCTGGTCGGCGTTGACGTCGCGAAGTCGCCCCCAGGTGCGGTCGGGCTCGAAGCGCACGGTGAACAGGATGAACGCGGCGAAGATCAGGTAGTACACGATGTCGGTCAGCACGATGTAGCTCTTGCCGGTCAGCGGGTTGTCGTGGAACACGTCGGCGGCGTACGCACGCCCGAACCGCTTGATGAAGGGCCCCAGCCACAGGGCGATGGCGACCAGCACGCCGGTCGTGAAGAGCTCGAGGGTCCACCAGGGCATCGCAGGTCTTCCGTTCTCGTAGGGGGTCAGGGTGAGGACGGTGGCGACGGCCAGTGCCAGCACCGCCGCCGCGCCGAGCAGCCAGCGGGTGCGGCTCCGGCGCCGGGCCCGGTCGTCCTCGATGCTGTCGCGGACGCGCGCGAACAGGTCGGGTGAGGGTGTGCCGCTCGTGTCCGCGGCGAGTGTGCGGCGGAGCCGATCCTCGAGCTGGCTCATCGCAGTGTCTCCTAGCTGGGCCGACAGGTTCTTCAGCCCTCGGCTGAGGTGGGTCTTGACGGAGTTGCGGGAAACCCCGAGGGTCGTCGGCGATGTCGTCGACCGGCAGGTCGAGGTAGTAGCGCAGCACCACGCAGTCGCGCTGTCGTCGAGGCAGGTCGCGCAGCGCCGCCGACGACCTCGGCGATGTCCTCGCCGGCGGCGGCGTGGTCCTCCGCCGAGCGCGCGTCCTGACTGGGCCGGCGGCCGGTGCCGCAACGAGACCAGGCCGCGCCGGTTGTGGTCCCTCGCCAGGTTGATGACGATCGAGCGGAGGTACGCCGCGGCGCGGTCCTGCTCGCGGATCCGGTGCCCGTTGTGCGAGAGCCGGATGAACGCCTCCTGCACGAGGTCCTCGGCCGCCGTGGTGTCGTCGACGAACCAGCGCGCCATCTGCACCAGCCGGGGTGCCTCGGCGTGGTACAGCCGCTCGACCAAGGCGTCGACCGTGTCGGCCGCACCGACGTCGTCGGCCGGCGCGCGCAGCTCGGTCCCGTCCATGGTGGTCATCATCTTGCGGACGCACGAGATGCACTCGCGGGTGACACGCGCAACGAACCTTCTTTCTCGGCTGTCGTTGTCACCCGCAGCCCCGCCGACGGCGTCTGGTCCTGTGTACGAGCATCAGCGATCAGGAGGGGAATGGGGATGAGTGGTTCGAGGCGGGTCGGGGGATGGCTGCGGCCGGTGGGCGCAGGGCCTGCGCTGGGCGTGGGCTGGGGGGTGCTGGCCCGGGTGTACATGCGGCTGGTCTCCACCAACCCGGAGTTCAGCTGGAGCGGGACACTCTTCATCCTCGGACTGGCAGCGGTGTTCGGGGGGACGCTCGGCCTGGTTCATGCGGCACGCGCCACGGGGGGCGGGTCTGGTGGCGGTTCGCCGTGCTGCCCGGGCTGCTGCTGTTCGCCGGGCCGGGCGCGCTGCTGTTCCCGGCGGCGCTCCTGGGCGGCTTCGCGTGGGGCACCCGGGCCTGGTGGCCCGCCCGGGTGCTGGCGGCGGCTGCCGTCCTGGCGCTTCCGGTGGTGGTGTGGGAGACCACGTCCGCGCTGGACCGGATCGGGATCTCCGTGACGGTGTCCGTCGTCGGTTTCTGGGTGCTGTCCGTGCCGCTCGCGGCGGCCGGCGCGACGTGGTTCCGGCGCTGGCCGGCCCGCGTCGCCGAGCCTTCCCCGATGGAGCCGGCGATCGCCTGAGCCGGCCCGCCCGGTGCCCTAGGCTGCTGGCGTGCTCCGGACCCAGCCGGGCCTGCGAACCCTCGGCCCCGACGACCTCCCTGCCATGGAGGAGCTGACGGCGCGCGACCCGGTGGTCAACGTCTTCGTCGACTACCGGGCCCGCCTCACCCGGCTCGACCCGCGGTGGCTCGGCGGGGAGGTGTGGGGCTACCACGTCGACGGGGACCTGGTGGCGGCCTGTCACGCCGCCGCCAACCTGGTCCCGGTCGCGGCCGGGCCCGAGGCGGTCCAGGCGTTCACCGCTCGCGCCGCGTCGCAGCCGAGACGCTGCGCCACGCTGGTCGGACCGGCCGAGCAGGTCGACCCGATGTGGAAGGTGCTGAGCCGGACGTGGGGACCCGGCCGGGAGGTGCGGCGACACCAGCCGCACCTGGAGATCCGGACGCCGTCCGCGGTCGAGCCGGATCCGCTCGTACGGCGTACCACCCCCGCGGACCTCGAGGTGCTGTACCCGGCCTGCGTGGCGATGTACACGGAGGAGGTGGGCGTCTCGCCGGAGGCCGGGGGAGGAGCGACCCTCTACCGGGCCAGGGTCGCGCAGCTGATCTCCAAGAAGTGGTCGTTCGCGCGCATCGAGCACGGGGACGTGGTCTTCAAGGCCGAGGTCGCGGCGGCCACGCCGCACGCGTGCCAGGTCCAGGGCGTCTGGGTCGCCCCCGAGCGTCGTGGCGAGGGGCTCGCCACCGCCGGCATGGCGGCCGTCGTGCAGATGGCCCTGGCGGACGTGGCCCCGGTCGTCTCCCTCTACGTCAACGAGCACAACCTGGCCGCGCGGCGGGTCTACGACGCGGTCGGGTTCAGCCAGACCGCCGAGTTCACGACGGTGATGTTCTGACATGGCGCGACCACCCGCCGTCGAGGTCGCACCCCAGGTGTGGCGGATCCCCACGGTCGGCCGCAACCTGGTGAACTCGTTCGCGTTCGTCGACGACGACGGCAGCGTCACCCTCGTCGACTGCGGACTGGCCAAGGCGCCGCCGCGGATCGTCGCCGGGCTGGCGGCGATGGGCAAGCGGCCCGCAGACGTCACCCGGATCCTGCTCACGCACGTGCACCCCGACCACGCAGGCGGCGCCGCCGAGCTCTCCCGGCAGACCGGCGCCGACGTCTGGATGCACCAGGGCGACCACCCCTCCGCGACCGCCGGCACCATCGTGCAGAAGCCCGACCAGCGGTTCCTGCTCGGCCGCCTCTTCGGTCGGCTGCCCGACCCGCACTTCGAGCCGTTCCAGCCCGGGCCGCTGCTGAACGACGGCGACGTGCTGCCGGTGGCCGGCGGTGTGCGCGTCGTCCACACGCCCGGGCACTCGCCGGGCCACGTCTCGCTCCTCCATGAGCCGACGCGCACCCTGGTCACCGGTGACGCGATGTTCAACTTCGGCTTCCGGGGGCTGAGCCTGTCGCCGAAGTTCCTGTGCGCCGACTTCGCGCTGACCCAGCAGACCGTGCACCGGCTCGGCGAGCTGGAGTACGACGTCGCCGCGTTCACTCACGGACCCGAGATGACCGAGCGGCCGAGGGAGCGGATCCGCGCCTTCCTGTCACGCCTGGCGCGCGGCGCGTAACTGGTTCGCGACCGCCCGAACCCGGCGGCTAGCCTTGCCCAATGATCTTGCGGATGTCCACCCTGTTCGTGCGCACGCTGCGCGAGGACCCCGCGGACGCAGAGGTGCCGAGCCACCGGCTGCTCGTCCGTGCGGGCTACATCCGGCGCGCCGCGCCGGGCATCTACTCCTGGCTGCCGCTCGGCCTGCGCGTGCTGCGCAACATCGAGCGCATCGTCCGCGAGGAGATGGACGCGATCGGTGCGCAGGAGCTCCAGTTCCCCGCGCTGCTTCCCCGCGAGCCCTACGAGGCCTCGGGCCGCTGGACGGAGTACGGCGACGGCATCTTCCGGCTCAAGGACCGCAAGCAGGACGACTACCTGCTCGGCCCCACGCACGAGGAGCTGTTCACGCTCGTCGTGAAGGACCTGTACTCGTCGTACAAGGACCTGCCCGTCTGGCTCTACCAGATCCAGACCAAGTACCGCGACGAGGCGCGTCCCCGCGCCGGCCTGCTCCGCGGCCGCGAGTTCATCATGAAGGACTCCTACTCGTTCGACACCACCGACGAGGGGCTCGACAAGTCCTACGCCGCGCACCGCGCCGCCTACGTCCGCGTCTTCGACCGGCTCGGGTTCGACTACGTCATCGTCAAGGCCACGTCCGGCGCGATGGGCGGCTCGAAGTCGGAGGAGTTCCTGGCCCGCGCCGACAACGGCGAGGACACCTACGTCCGCTGCGCCCTCTGCGACTACGCCGCCAACGTCGAGGCCGTGCAGGTCCGTGCGCCGCAGCCGGTGTCGTACGACGACGCGCCCGAGGCCCACGCCGAGCAGACCCCCGACACGCCGACCATCGAGACGCTCGTCGACCACCTCAACGAGAAGTTCCCGCGCGAGGACCGGGCCTGGCACGCGGGCGACACGCTGAAGAACGTGCTCGTCGTGCTCAAGCACCCCGACGGCACCCGCGAACCGCTGGCCATCGGCCTGCCCGGCGACCGCGACGTCGACGAGAAGCGGCTCGGCGGTCAGCTCGAGCCGACCGAGGTCGAGGCGTTCTCCGAGCAGGACTTCGCTGCGCACCCGGTCCTGGCCAAGGGCTACATCGGCCCCGGCGTGCTGGGGGAGAAGAACGCCTCCAAGATCCGCTACCTCGTCGACCCACGCGTCGTCGAGGGCACTCGCTGGGTGACCGGCGCCGACGTCGACGGCAGCCACGTGCTCGACCTGGTCGCAGGCCGGGACTTCACGCCCGACGGCACCATCGAGGCCGCCGACGTGCGCGACGGCGACCCCTGCCCGAACTGCGAGGACGGCACCCTCGAGACCGCTCGAGGCATCGAGATGGGCCACATCTTCCAGCTCGGCCGCAAGTACGCCGACGCGCTCGACCTGCGCGTGCTCGACGAGAACGGCAAGCTCGTCACGGTGACGATGGGCTCCTACGGCATCGGCGTCTCCCGCGCGGTGGCGGCGATCGCGGAGAACACCCACGACGAGCTCGGACTGGTCTGGCCTCGCGAGGTCGCCCCCGCCGACGTACACCTGGTGGCGACCGGCAAGGACGACGCGGTCTACGAAGCCGCCCGGGAGCTGGCCGACGCCCTGCACGCCCAGGGGCTCACCGTGCTGTACGACGACCGGCCGAAGGTCTCGCCGGGCGTGAAGTTCAAGGACGCGGAGCTGCTCGGTGTCCCCACGATCGCGGTCGTGGGGAAGGGGCTTGCCGACGGTGTCGTCGAGGTGAAGGACCGGGCCACGGGGGAGCGCGAGAACGTCGCGGTCGACGCGGTCGCCGAGCACCTGCTCCGGGTCGTCCGTGGCTGACCCAGCCATCGACGCGGTCATCTTCGACTGGGGCGGCACGCTCACGCCGTGGCACACCGTCGACTTCGAGCTGGAGGCGGCGGCCCTGGCCCAGGCGGTGACCGGTGGCCCGACGAGCACAGGCGACGTGGCCGAGGCGGCCGAGGCGCTCCGGGCGGCCGGTGACGCCGTCTGGGCGCGCAGCCGCGACCACCACACCAGTGCCACGGTCGCGGACATCTTCGGCGAGGCCGGGCTGGCGCACGACGAGTCGCTGCTCTCGGCGTACCGCGACTTCTGGGCGCCGCACACCCTCACCGACCCCGACGTGCGCCCGCTCTTCGAGGCGCTCCGGTCCGACGGCGTCCGGGTCGGCGTGCTGTCCAACACGGTCTGGCCCCGCGCCTGGCACGAGGAGTTCTTCGACCGGGACGGGGTGCTGCACCTGATCGACGGTGCCGTCTACACCAGCGAGATCCCGTGGACCAAGCCTGCCCGCGAGGCGTTCCTGACGGCGATGGAGGCGGTCCGGGTCGACGACCCGGGGCGGTGCGTCTTCGTCGGTGACCGGCTCTTCGACGACATCTGGGGCGCGGGCAACGCGGGCATGCGCACCGTGCACGTTCCGCACAGCGACATCCCACACACCCAGCACGGGCACTCCGTGGGCGAGCCGGACGCCGTGGTCCAGCGGCTCTCCGACGTGTACGACGTCGTCTCGCGCTGGCGCAGCTGACCGGTCCGCCCGGTCCTGCACGATTCGGAACCTGCGCAAACCTGCACGAACTGCAGGGCCTCGAGGTCTTCCGCGGTGGCGGTCCCGCGTGCAGGATCAGCGCGTCCCGGGCAGGTGTCCCGGGAGCTCTCGGACAGAACAGGACCAGGACATGATCCGTCTCCGTTACCGCACCGCAGCCATGGCCGGCGCCACCATGCTGGCCCTCGCGGGTGTGACCGTCCCCGCCCAGGCAGCGCTCCCCGCCGCCGACCGGGCGCCGGCGTGCTTCGACCCCGCGAACGTCGGCGCCGGGGGTGCCGCCGCACGCGGTGGCTTCGCCGACCGCGACCACCGCGACATCACGCCGGCGCAGCAGCGCGCGATCGAGGCACGCACGGCCAAGATCCTCGGCGCCAAGGGCAAGCCCGGCGGCGGCGGTGGCTCCGGAGCGGCGCAGGCCGGCAACATCCCGGTCTACGTCCACGTGATGGCGGCCGCCGACGGGACCGGCGACGTCACCGACAGCCAGATCGCCCAGCAGATCACGGTGCTCAACCGGACCTACGGCGGCCAGGAGTCCGGGACGGCGTCCAACACGGGCTTCACGTTCAGCCTCGCGGGCGTGGACCGCTACTACAACAACCAGTGGCACGCCGACCGGCAGAGCTCGACGTACCGGTCCCAGACCCGGCAGGGCGGCGCGAACGCGCTGAACATCTGGCTCGTCGACTTCGCCTACCTCGGCATCGCGACCTTCCCGTGGGACTACAGCCGCAGCGGCAGCATCGACGGCATCCGGGTGCACTTCGACTCGCTGCCGGGCGGCGGCATCGCCAACTACAACCTCGGCGAGACGACCACCCACGAGGCCGGCCACTGGCTCGGGCTCTACCACACGTTCCAGGGCGGCTGCACGAGCACCAACGACGAGGTCGGCGACACCCCCGCCCAGAGCTCGGCGACCAACGGCTGCCCGACCGGACGCGACTCCTGCTCGCTGCCGGGGCTGGACCCGATCCACAACTACATGGACTACTCCTACGACTCCTGCTACACGGAGTTCACCGCGGGTCAGACCGCCCGGATGCAGCAGATGTTCGGCGCGTACCGGGCGTAACGGCAGGAAAAATCTCGAGGGACTACACGGGGCATGGGTCGTTGGTACTAGTACCCGCCTAGTACCAACGATTCCCCCGCTGACCCCTTGCTTTGGGGGGTGCGCCGCCGAAAGGTAGCCGATTCTTCCCCGACGGTCGGCCCCCAAACCTGTACCAAGGTGCACGGCGTGGCCAATGTTGGAACGCCTCGGCGGTGGGCACTATCGGTGGGTCCGGAGGGTTCCGGACACCTCGAAAGGTGCCAGATATGTCCGGAGCCGGCCTCGTAGCGAAGGCGCTGGTGACAGCGACCCTCGTCGTCGTCGGATCGGCTCTCCCCACCCAGACCGCCGCGGCCCGCCCCCCGGCCGGGGAGCGCGGGGCGACCTGCGTGCAGCCGGAGCAGGCGCCGGCCGAGGGGTCCGCGGCCCGCACGGCGCGCGGCGGGCGCGGCCCCGACCACCAGGTGCTCAGTGCGGCGGAGCGTGCCGACGTCGCGCGCCGCACGGCGCGGATCCTGGCCCAGAAGAACGAGTCGCTCGACCGGCGCGCGAAGCGTCGCGCGGCGGGCACCATCCCCGTCTACGTCCACGTGATGACGGCCAAGGACGGCACCGGCAACGTCACCAGGGCCCGGGTCGACCGGCAGATCGAGGTCCTCAACGCGGCCTTCAGCGGCGCCGAGTCGCCCGGGGTCGCGGCCGACACCGGGTTCCGCTTCGTGCTCGCCGACCTCGAGCGCCACGTCGACAACGCCTGGCACAACGACCGGCAGCACAGCTCCTACCGGGCGAAGACCAGGCGCGGCGGCGTCACCGCCCTCAACGTGTGGCTCGTCGACTCCAGCGACCTCGGTGTCGCGACGTTCCCCTGGGAGTACGCCGACAGCCCGAAGATCGACGGGGTCCGGGTGCACTACGACTCGCTGCCCGGTCGCGGCATCACCAACTACAGCCTCGGCAAGACCCTCGTCCACGAGGCGGGTCACTGGCTCGGGCTCTACCACACGTTCCAGGGCGGCTGCAGCGACCTGAACGACGAGGTGACGGACACCGTGGCGCAGGGCGGGCCGACGAAGGGCTGCCCGGTCGTCCAGGACACCTGCGTGCTCCCGGGCACGGACCCCGTGCACAACTACATGGACTACTCCTACGACGCCTGCTACTCCGAGTTCACTCCGGGTCAGGCGCTGCGCATGCAGCAGATGGCGACGGCGTACCGGAGCTGACGCCCGGTTTGGGGCGTTTGCTGTCGAGACACGCGGAATTGTTCCGGGACGAAAGTACTTCTCACCGGACGATTCCGGCACCAGGATCGACCTGCCGGCGCAGCCGCCCGGCTCCCTCGATCCTGGAGAAGCCCGATGACCCGACTCCGAGGTGCCGCGACCGCTGCCGCGGTCGTCCTCACGCTGGCCGCGACCCTCGCGCCGGCACAGGCCGCCGAACCCGTTGCCGACCGCGCCCCGACCGGCTGCGTGCAGCCGACCTCCGCCGGCGCCGCAGCCAAGGGCGGCCGGGCCGAGGTCCAGGACCACCGCGACGTCTCCGCCGCCGAGCAACGCGCGATCGAGGAGCGCACCGCGGACATCCTGCGGGCGAAGGGCGCCGCCGCGAGCCGGACCGCATCGGTCAGCGTGCCGGTCTACGTCCACGTGATGGCGGCGGCCGACGGCACCGGCGACGTCACCGACAAGCAGATCCGCGACCAGATCGCCGTGCTCAACACGACCTTCGCCGGGCGCGAGTCGAGCGCGGCGGCGGACACCGGCTTCACGTTCACGCTGGCCGGGGTGGACCGGTTCTACAACGACAAGTGGCACATCGACCAGCAGAGCAACCAGTACCGACGGCTCACCCGCCAGGGCGGAGCCGATGCGCTGAACATCTGGCTCGTCGAGTTCGCCTACCTGGGCATCGCCACGTTCCCGTGGGACTACGGCAGCTCGGGCGACATCGACGGGATCCGCGTGCTGTGGAGCAGCCTGCCCGGTGGCACGGAGACCAACTACAACCTCGGCGAGACGGCGACCCACGAGGCCGGGCACTGGTTCGGGCTCTTCCACGTGTTCCAGGGTGGCTGCAAGGAGTCCCAGGGCGGTGACGGGGTGGCCGACACCCCCGCCCAGAGCGTGGCGACCAACGGCTGCCCCGAGGGCCAGGACTCCTGCCCGTCCGAGGGGCTCGACTCGATCCACAACTACATGGACTACAGCTACGACAGCTGCTACAACCAGTTCTCCCTGGGCCAGTCGACCCGGATGAGCGAGATGTGGGCGGCCTACCGAGCCTGACCGGCTACAGCTCCGGCACGCCGGGGAAGGGAGCGGGCTCCGCGCCGAACGTGAGGCCGCGGACCGCCGCGTCGGTGAGCGCGTCGATCGCCCACTGCCGGTTGGCCCGGGCGGTGCTTCCGACCGCCGCGGCGTACACCTCCGCGCACCTCTCCTCGATCTCCGCAGCCGCGCGACGGCACTGCTGCGGGGTCCGCGCCGGGTTCGGCAGCTCGTAGCTCACCTCGGACGCCACCGGTGCCGCGTCGACGGCCCGGAGCATCGCGATGACCTGGTCGCGCCGGCTCCGGTGCAGGTCGTACGCCGTGCGGAGCGCCGCGGCCAGCTCGGGCTGGGCGGAGGCAGACACCCGGCCGCCGAGCACGCCGTAGACGTAGACCGCGGCGTGCTCGCCGGCCAACGTCGTCTGCAGTGCCTCCTCGGGAGTCATCACGCGCTCCTCGCGGGGACCAGGACGGCGCGGAGCACGACCGCCTGCTGGGCCGCCGACGCGGCCATGCTGGCCAGCACCCGGGCGAAGGCGCCGGACTCGGCGGCGAACGCGCTGCGCTTGTCGACCAGCGCCAGCTCGTCCTCCCGCCGGGCGATCGCCCGCACGGCGCGCGCTGGGTCGCCCGGCACGCGGACCCGGCCCGGAGCGGTCGGCGCCGGCGAGGGCACGGCCGACGGCGGCGCCGCGTCCTCCAGCAGCGTCACGTGGGCGGCGTGCGCCGCCCGGGCATCGGCGAGGACCCGCTCCAGGCGCGGGTGCCGGGCCAGGGTCGCGTCGATGAGGTCGAGCAGCTCCTGCTCGTCGGCGACCACGGTGGCCGCCAAGGTGACGTCGGGCAGCGGCTCGGCCGCGCGCTCCCGGGAACGTCTCCCGGTGTCCGGGTCGGCCGGATCGGGGGTGCACGCCGTACCCGCCGCTGCCGCCCCGACGGCAGCCACCAGCGCAGCACGCCGGGAGATCGCCGGGGGGTGGGGGACGTTCACCGGACGACCCTATCGAGGCCGGCGTCGGCACCCTCCGGCGCCATTGGCAAGGGTTCGCCACCGTGCCCTAGGGTTGGGAGCACCACAACAGCAGAGCAGGAGGGATGCCCGTGAGCACCGACCAGACCCGGGACCGACTTGCAGGGGTGCTCACCGCCCCGCTCGCTGCTGTGGGCCTCGACCTCGAGGCCGTCGAGCTCACGCCCGCCGGCAAGCGGCGGCTGCTGCGGGTCGCCGTCGACAAGGACGGCGGCGTCACCCTCGACGACATCGCCGAGGCGACCAAGGAGGTCTCCCGGCTGCTCGACGAGTCCGACGTGATGGGCGAGCAGCCCTACACCCTCGAGGTCACCTCGCCCGGGGTCGACCGGCCGCTGACCCACCCGCGGCACTGGCGGCGCAACGTCGGCCGGCTGGTCAAGGTCACGCGCCGCGACGGCGGCACGCTCACCGGCCGGATCACCGGCAGCGACGACGACGCGGCCGCGCTCGACGTCGACGGCACCGAGCGGCGGCGTCGCGCTCGCCGACGTCGCGAAGGCCAAGGTCCAGATCGAGTTCAACCGCCGAAGGAGGAGCTGAGCCATGGACATCGACATGACGCTGCTGCGCGCCCTCGAGCGCGAGAAGGAGATCTCCTTCGACATCCTCGTCGAGGCGATCGAGCAGGCGCTGCTCACGGCGTACCACAAGACGCCCGGCGCGCCGGACCGAAGGCGCGGGTCGAGCTCGACCGCAAGACCGGCCACGTCACCGTGCTCGCGGCCGAGACCGACGAGGAGGGCAACGTCGTCGCGGAGTACGACGACACGCCCGAGGGCTTCGGCCGGATCGCGGCGACCACCGCCAAGCAGGTCATCCTGCAGCGGCTGCGCGACGCCGAGGACGACGTGAAGTTCGGCGAGTTCTCCGGCAAGGAGGGCGACATCGTCTCCGGCGTCATCCAGCAGGGCCGCGACCCGCAGGACGTGCATGGTCGACCTCGGCCGGCTCGAGGCGCTGCTGCCGGTCGCCGAGCGGGTGCCGGGGGAGACGCTACGAGCACGGCGACGCGGATCAAGTGCCTGGTGGTCAGCGTGCGCAAGGGCATGCGCGGCCCGCAGGTGATGCTGTCGCGCTCGCCACCCCAACCTGGTCAAGAAGCTGTTCGCGCTCGAGGTGCCCGGAGATCGCCGACGGCACCGTCGAGATCTGCGCGATCGCCCGCGAGGCCGGCCACCGCACCAAGATCGCGGTGCGCACGACGGTCCCCGGCGTCAACGCCAAGGGCTCGTGCATCGGCCCGATGGGCCAGCGGGTGCGCAACGTGATGAACGAGCTGCACGGCGAGAAGATCGACATCGTCGACTGGTCCGAGGACCCCGCCGAGATGGTCGGCGCACGCGCTGTCGCCGGCCCGGGTGTCGCAGCGTCGAGGTCGTCGACCTCGCGGCCCGGTCCGCCCGGGTGGTCGTGCCCGACTACCAGCTGTCGCTGGCGATCGGCAAGGAGGGCCAGAACGCCCGCCTCGCCGCCCGGCTGACCGGCTGGCGCATCGACATCCGCTCCGACGAGGCGCCGCCCGGCCGCCGGTGGCCCCGCCGCTGGCCCCGGCGACTCGCCGCGTCCTGACTCGGTTCGGCCCTGCGCGCCCGAACCGCTAGACTGAACGACGGTGGTCAGCCGTCCCGAGCCTCCAGGAACGTGCAGACGTCGATGTCCCCAGCTGATGTCCGGGGCCCGGTCCGCACCTGCCTGGGATGTCGGCAGCGGGCCGCCAGGCAAGAGCTGCTGCGAGTCGTCGCCAGGGACTCCGGGTCCGGCCTCGAGGTCGTCCCGGACCCCGAGCGGCCGCGCTGCCGGGTCGAGGGGCGCACCTGCACCCCACGCCCGCGTGCCTCGCCCTCGCGCTGCGTCGCCGAGCCTTCCCACGGGCCCTCCGGGTCTCGGGTGCGGCTCGCCAGCGGAACGGCTGGAGGAGTACGTCGGCAGCGCTCGCGCCGCAGCCACGACCGCATGCACGTCCGTCATGACCGAACAGAAATTGGAGCAGCAGCTCATGAGCACTCGATGAGTACTTCCCGATGAGCATGCACACCAGCTAACGGTCCGAGCCGCCCCACCGGAGGGCTCGGACCAGAAGGAGAAGCGTGGCTAAGGTCCGAGTCCACGAGCTCGCCAAAGAGCTCGGAGTCGAGAGCAAGGTCGTTCTGGCCAAGCTCAAGGAGATGGGCGAGTTCGTCAAGTCGGCGTCGTCGACCGATCGAGCCCCCCGTCGTGAAGCGGTTCACCGACCAGTACGGCGCCGAGCTGAAGAGTCCGCCGCCGCGGCCGCCAAGGCACCGGCGAAGAAGGCGCCCGCCAAGAAGGCCGCGGCCGCCCGAGCAGCCGCCGCCGAGGCGACGCCCGCCGCCGCCGTCGAGCGCGACCGCTGCCCGGCTGCCGCCGAGGCCGCAGGCACCGGCGGCCCCGGCCGCGAAGCGCCGGCGCCGCGGCCCGGCCCCGAAGCCCGGCCCCGGCCGCAGGCCGCCCGAGCCCGCGCGCCGAGGCCCCGGCCGGCCGCGAGACCGCCCGCCGCTCCGGCCGCGCCCGGCGCCGGCCGACACCGGCCGACGGCAGACCGCTCCGACGCCGGCCGCCGCCCCGCGCCCGGCGGCGCCCGTCCCGGCGCGCCGCGTCCGGGCAACAACCCGTTCTCCTCGACGCAGGGCATGGGCCGTCGCCCGGCCGCGCCGGCCGGCCGCAGACGCCCGCCGGCGACCGTCCGCCCGCGGCCCGCCGGCCGGCCGCGACGGCGGCGCCCCGGGTCGCACCGGTGGGCTGCCCAGCGGCGGTGGCCGTCCGGGCATGCCGCGTCCCAACCCGGCGATGATGCCGAAGTCCCCGGCCGCCTTCGGCGGCGGCCCGGGCGGTCGACCCGGTCCCGGTGGTCCCGGTGGCCGCGGCGGCGCGCCCGGCCGTCCGGGTGCTCCCGGCCGCGGCGGCGCTCCCGGCCGTGGCGGCGCCCCCGCCGGCGCCGGTGCTCCCGGTCGCGGTGGGTTCGGCGGTGGCCGTCCCGGTGGCGGTCGTCCCGGCCAGCGCGGCCAGACGCAGGGTGCCTTCGGGCGTCCCGGCGGACCGTCGCGCCGTGGTCGCAAGTCGAAGCGCGCGCGTCGTCAAGAGTTCGAGGAGATGCAGGCCCCGACCATCGGTGGCGTGCGCGTCCGCAAGGGCGACGGCGAGACCGTGCGGCTCGCCGCGTGGCGCCTCGCTGACCGACTTCGCCGAGAAGATCAACGTCGACGCCGCGTCGCTGGTGCAGATGCTGTTCTCGCTCGGCGAGATGGTCACCGCGACCGAGTCGGTCAACGACGAGACGTTCGAGCTGCTCGGCGACGAGCTCAACTACGTCGTCCAGGTCGTCTCCCCCGAGGACGAGGACCGCGAGCTGCTCGAGTCCTTCGACCTCGAGTTCGGTGAGGACGAGGGCGACGAGGCCGACCTCGTCGGCGCGTCCGCCGGTCGTCACCGTCATGGGTCACGTCGACCACGGAAAGACCAAGCTCCTCGACGCGCTGCGCAAGCGCCAACGTCGTCGCCAAGGAGGCCGGTGGCATCACCCAGCACATCGGTGCCTACCAGGTCGCGACCGAGGTCGACGGCGACGAGCGTCGCATCACCTTCATCGACACCCCGGGTCACGAGGCGTTCACCGCCATGCGTGCCCGTGGTGCGCAGGCGACCGACATCGCGGTGCTGGTGGTCGCGGCCGACGACGGCGTGATGCCGCAGACGGTCGAGGCGCTCAACCACGCCAGGGCCGCCGGGGTGCCGATCGTGGTCGCGGTCAACAAGATCGACAAGCCCGAGGCCGACCCGGCCAAGGTGCGCGGTCAGCTCACCGAGTACGGCCTGGTGCCCGAGGAGTACGGCGGCGACACGATGTTCGTCGACGTCTCGGCCAAGTCCGAGCTCAACCTCGAGGGGCTGCTCGAGGCGATCGTGCTCACCGCCGACGCCTCGCTGGACCTGCGGGCCAACCCCGACCAGGACGCCCAGGGCCTCGTGGTCGAGGCGCACCTCGACCGCGGACGCGGTCCGGTCGCCACGGTGCTGGTCCAGCGCGGCACGCTGCGCGTCGGCGACTCGATCGTGGCGGGCTCCGGCTACGGCCGGGTGCGCGCCATGCTCGACGAGCACGGCGACAACATCGAGGAGGCCGACCCGTCGCGTCCGGCGATGGTGCTCGGCCTCACCGCCGTACCGGGTGCGGGCCAGAACTTCATCGTGGTCGACGACGACCGGATGGCCCGTCAGATCGCCGAGAAGCGTGAGTCGCGCGAGCGGGCGGCCATGCAGGCCAAGCGCCGCGTCCGCCGTACGCTCGAGGACTTCATGAAGTCGATGGAGCAGGGCGAGAGCCAGGAGCTCAACCTGATCCTCAAGGGCGACGTGTCCGGCTCGGTCGAGGCGCTCGAGGACTCGCTGGCCAAGATCGACGTCGGCGACGAGGTCAGCCTGCGGGTCATCGACCGCGGTGTCGGTGCGATCACCGAGACCAACGTCGACCTGGCCGCGGCCTCCGACGCGATCATCATCGGCTTCAACGTCCGGCCCCAGGGCAAGGCGACGGAGATGGCCGACAAGGAGGGCGTCGAGATCCGCTACTACTCGGTCATCTACCAGGCGATCGAGGAGATCGAGGCGGCCCTCAAGGGGATGCTCAAGCCGGAGTTCGAGGAGGTCTCGCTCGGCCAGGCCGAGATCCGCGAGATCTTCCGCTCCGTCGAAGATCGGCAACATCGCCGGCTGCATGGTCACCAGCGGGGTCATCCGCCGCAACGCCAAGGTGCGGCTGCATCCGCGACGGCGCCGTCGTCGCGGACAACCTCGACCTGTCGTCGCTGCGCCGGGAGAAGGACGACGCCGCCGAGGTCCGCGAGGGCTTCGAGTGCGGTCTGGTCCTGCAAGCGGCTTCAACGACATCAAGCAGGGCGACGTCGTCGAGGCGTTCGAGATGCGGGAGATCCCGCGCTCGTAGCGAGCCGCCGTCAACGAGGGGCCGTCCGTGAGAGATCGCGTGGCGGCCCCTCGCTCGACATCCGCATCACACCGAGAAGCAGGAGCAGAAGCATGAGCAGCCCACGGGTGCGCAAGGTCGCGGACCGGATCCAGGTGATCGTCGCGGAGATGCTCGAGCGGCGGATCAAGGACCCGCGGCTCGGCTTCGTCACCGTGACCGACGTGCGGGTCACCGGCGACACCCAGAACGCCATCGTCTTCTACACCGTGTTCGGTGAGGAGGAGCAGGTCGCGGGCACCGCCGCCGCGCTGGAGTCGGCCAAGGGGCTGATCCGCAGCGAGGTCGGCCAAGCAGCTCGGCATGCGGCACGTGCCGTCGCTGGAGTTCATCCACGACGCGCTGCCGGAGAACGCCCGGCACCTCGACGACCTGCTCGCGAAGGCGCGGGAGTCCGACGCCGCGGTGGCGGCCGCGGCCGCCGGGGCGACGTACGCCGGCGAGGCCGACCCCTACCGCAAGCCGCACGAGGACGACGAGCTCGACGGACGAGCCGGGCCGACGAGTCCGAGACGAGCGCGTCGACCGGGGCCGCGCGTCGACGCCGGCCTCGTCGTGGTCGACAAGCCCGCGGGGATGACGTCGCACGACGTGGTCGCGCGGGTGCGCCGGCTCGCCGGCACCCGCAAGGTCGGGCCACGCCGGCACGCTCGACCCGATGGCCACCGGGGTGCTGCTGCTCGGCGTCGAACCGGGCCACCCGGCTGCTCGGCCACCTGATGCTGACCGAGAAGGCCTACGACGCCACCGTGCGGCTCGGCGCGGCGACGACCACCGACGACGCCGAGGGCGAGCTCGGTCGAGCCGCGTCCACCGAGCACGCTGCACCGAGGACGACGTGCGCTCCGCGGCCGGCAGGCTTCGTCGGCGACCTGCGAGCAGGTGCCGTCGTCGGTGTCCGCGATCAAGGTCGACGGCCGGCGCGCCTACCAGCGGGTCCGCGAGGGCGAGGACGTCGAGCTCGCCGCCCGGCCGGTCACCGTCCACGAGCTGCTGGTGACCGACGTCCGCCGCGACGGCGGCTGGCTCGACGTCGACGTCGTCGGTGCGCTGCAGCAGCGGCACCTACGTCCGGGCGATCGCCCGCGACCTCGGCGAGGCCCTCGGGGTCGGCGGCCACCTCACCGCGCTGCGGCGTACGGCGGTGGGGCCGTTCACGCTGAGCGACGCGCACCCCGCTCGACGCAGCTCGAGGACGGGCTGTCGATGCTGGACATCTCGCGGACGTGGCCCGGCGCTGCTTCCCGGCCTGCGAGCTCGACGCCGACGGCGGCCCGGGACGTCGGCTTCGGGCGGGCCCTGTCGACTGGACCTGCGGCGACGCCGAGGGCCGGTCGCGGTGCTCGGACCCGGACGGCGACGTTCCTGGCGCTGTACCGGCAGGACGGCGAGCGTCGCGCGCACCGGTCGCGGTGTTCGCCGGCTGACCGGCGGTGGCGCTGTGGGAGGCTTCTGCCGCGTGACTGACCGTGTGGCGCTCGCTCGACGAGGTGCCGGCCGAGCTCGGGCCGCACCGTCGTCACGATCGGCAACTTCGACGGCGTCCACCTCGGCCACCAGCACGTCGTCGCGCGCGCCCGCGAGGTGGCCGACGAGCTCGGGCGGCTCGACGTGGTCGCGGTGACCTTCGACCCGCACCCGATCGCGGTGCTGCGTCCCGAGCACGCGCCGCCGACGCTGACCACGATCGAGTCCGCGGGCGACGCTGCTGCGCGCGGCCGGGGTCGACGACGTGCTCGTGGTGCCGTTCTCCCGCGAGGTCGCCGACTGGTCGCCGGAGCGGTTCGTCGAGCGAGATCCTCGTCGACGGGCTGCACGCGAAGGCCGTCGTGGTCGGCGCCAACTTCCGGTTCGGCCACCGGGCCGCCGGCGACGTGGCGACGCTGCGCCACGCTCGGCGCCGAGCTCGACTTCGTCGCCGAGGGCATCCCGCTCGACGGCGGCCCGCAGGTGTGGTCCTCGACGTACGTCCGCAACTGCCTGGCCGCCGGCGACGTCGAGGGCGCCGCCGAGGCGCTCGGCCGGCCGTTCACCGTCCGCGGCGTCGTCGTCGAGGGCGACCAGCGCGGCCGCGAGCTCGGCTACCCGACCGCCAACGTCCCGGCGCTCGGCGTCGCCGCTCCCGACCGACGGCGTGTACGCCGGGCGGCTGCGCCGCCTCGACACCGGCGAGGTGTTCCCGGCGGCGATCAGCGTCGGCACCAACCCGACGTTCGCCGGCGAGCGCGAGCGCCGGGTCGAGGCCTACGTGCTGGACCGCGACGACCTCGAGCTCTACGGGGTCGAGGTGGAGGTCACCTTCCTCGGCCGGATCCGGGGGATGCGGCGGTTCGACGCGGTCGAGGCGCTGGTGGCCACGATGGCACGACGACGTGCGGCGTACCCGCGAGCTGCCTCCGACCTCACGCATGAGCGAGCAGCCGCCGGCGCCGCCGGACCACGCGGATGCGCTGCGGGCCACCGAGCGGTGGTTCGTGCAGCACGGGCTGCCGTACTTCGTCCCGGAGGAGCGGGAGGCCGCACGCTCGGCCCTGCACTCCCGCCGGACGCTCCTCATGCTCGTGCTGACGGTGCTGGTCGCGCTGGCCGCGGGCGTCCTGCTGGCCCGGCTGTTCGAGGACGTGGCCGCCGCGCCCGACCACGCTGATGGTCATCGTGGGCCTGACCGCGGTGGCCTACGCAGCCACGGCGCTCCGGGCGCGGCCGATCGTCACCTGGGCGGTCACCCGCACGCTCGCGCAGCCTGCCGCAGCTGCTGCCGCTGGCCACCCGAGCGCTGCCGCTGCTGCTGATCTTCGTGACGTTCCTGTTCATCAACGCCGAGGTGTGGGAGGTCTCCGCGACGGCTCGACGGTGCCGTGCTGGTGGCTGACCGTGCTGCTCTTCGCGACGGTCGCCATCGGGTTCCTGCTGGTGCGGCTGCCCGAGGAGCTCGACGAGGCCGACGACGTCTCCGACGAGCGGACGCTGGTCGAGGCCTGCCGGCGACACCGTTGGAGGGCCGCGCCCGGGCGCTGCTCACCGACGACGACCACGACGAGATCGCCGCGGCTGGCCAAGGTGCGCAGCTTCGAGAAGGCCAACCTGATCCTGGTGCTGGTGATCGCCCAGGCGGTGCAGGTGCTGCTGCTCGCGCTCTCGGTCTTCGTGTTCTTCCTGGTCTTCGGCGCCGTGATCATGACCGACAAGATCCAGCAGAACTGGACCACCCAGGACCAGATGACCGCGGTGGACTGGCTGCCGAACATGTCGGTCGAGCTGCTCCAGGTCTCGGTCTTCCTGGCGGCGTTCTCGGGGCTCTACTTCACGGTGTACGCCGTGACCGACGAGGCCTACCGCGACCAGTTCTTCACCAGCATCAAGCGGGAGCTCGAACGCGCCGTCGGCGTCCGCGCCGTCTACCTCGCGCTGCGCAACCACGCCTGAACAACGATTCGTCTGCGGACTTTGGGGTGATTCACACCGGCGTTCCGCAGACGAATCGTTGTTTTGCCGTCTCTCAGGCGTCGAGGTCCTGCTCGACCATCGCGGCGATGGCGTCGACGGCGCCGTCGTCGTCGCCGCTCACCTCCACCGAGTCGCCCTTCTTCGCTCCCAGCGTCATGATCAGCAGCGCCGAGCTCGCGTCGACGGGCTGGCCGCCGGGTACGCCGAGGGTGACGGTGCTGCCGAGCGACCCGGCCTTCTCGGCGATCAGGGCGGCGGGGCGGGCGTGCAGGCCGACGGCGGATCCGACGGACACGGTCTTGGTGGGCATTGAGTCTCCTTCGATGGGGTGGGTCAGGCAGGCAGGGCGATCTCGTCGAGCTGCTCGATCTCATCCTTGCTCTCGGTGAACTGCTTCAGGGCGATGACCGACGCGGCCGCGACGAGGACGCCGGCGGCGAGGGACAGGAGGAACCACAGCACGTTGCCGACCGCGAAGAGGACGAAGATGCCGCCGTGCGGGGCCCGCAGGGTGACGTCCATGGCCATCGCCAGTCCTCCGGTCACCGCGCTGCCCGCCATGATCGAGGGGATCACGCGCAGCGGGTCGGCCGCGGCGAAGGGGATCGCGCCCTCGGTGATGAAGGACGCGCCGAGCAGCCAGGCCGCCTTGCCGTTCTCGCGCTCGGCCTCGGTGAAGAGCTTCGGCCGGACGACCGTCGCCAGCGCGAGCGCGATCGGCGGCACCATCCCGGCCAGCATCACCGCGGCCATGATGAGCAGCTGCGGGGCGGCGCCGGTGGCGGTGGCGGCGGCCGCGAGGCCGGTGGTCGCGAACAGGTAGGCGGTCTTGTTCAGCGGGCCGCCCATGTCGAAGGCCATCATCAGGCCGAGCACGACACCGAGCAGCACGCCCGCGCCGCCCTCGGCCATGCTGGTGAGACCGTCGTTGAGCGCGTCCATGAGCGCGCCGAGGGGCTTGCCGAGGACGACGACCATGACGATCCCGGCGACCAGCGTGGTGAGCAGCGGGATCACCAGCACGGGCATGAGTCCGCGCAGCCACGACGGGACGCGCCGCACCGCGATCCAGTGGGCGATGACTCCGGCCAGGACGCCGCCGATGATGCCGCCGAGGAAGCCGGTCTGCGGGGTGCCGAAGCCGCCGAGGTCGATGGCGATCGCGCCCATGATGAACCCGGGGGCGATGCCGGGCCGGTCGGCGATGGCGTAGGCGATGTAGCCGGCCAGCGCCGGCACCAGGAACTTGAACGCCGTCGAGCCGAGCACGAAGCAGATCGACCCGAGATAGGCGAAGAACGGCGAGTCGAACAGTGCGTGGTCGAGCTCGTTGGCGGAGACGCTCGGCAGGTTGAAGATCGTGTTGTTCGTGGCGATCTCGCCCGCGGGGCCGACGATCTCGTAGCCGCCGAACAGGAAGGACAGCGCGATCAGCAGGCCGCCGGCCGCGACGAACGGGATCATGTAGGACACGCCGGTCATGAGCACGCGGCGGATCCGCAGGCCCCACGTCTCGGTGCCGGTGGTGGTGCCGCTGTCGGCGTCGCCGCCGTCGCCCTCGACGCGCGGGGCGTGCGGGTCGTCGGCGTACCGCAGTGCCTCGCGCGATCATCGCGTCGCCGTCGTCGATGGCCCGCTTCACGCCGGAGACGACGACCGGGTAGACCGGCGAACCGGCCGCGGTCGCGGACCCCGACGTCGGCGGCGAAGATGGCGGCCGACGCGTTGGCGAGGGTCTCGCGGGCGCAGCGGCGTGGAGCCCGCCGAGCCCTGGGTCTCGATGTGGATGTCGACACCGGCCCGCTCGGCGGCCGCCTCGAGCGCCTCGGCCGCCATGTAGGTGTGGGCGATGCCGGTGGGGCAGGCGGTCACCGCGACGATGCTGCGGCGCTCCTGCGCCGCCGGCGCCGGAGTCGCGGCCGCGGCGGGTGCCGTCCCGACCGGTGCGGCGACCGGCTCGGGCAACCGGACGACCGAGTCGACCAGCGCGACCACCTCGGCGGGCGTCTCGGCCTGGCGCAGACCGTCGGTGAACTCCGGACGAACGAGCGCCCGGGCCAGCTGGGTCAGCACCTCGAGATGGGTGGCGTCGCCGCCGGCCGGTGCGGCGATCAGGAAGGCCAGGTCGGCCGGGCCGTCCTTGGCGCCGAAGTCGGTGCCGGGTTCGAGCCGGGCGAAGGCGAGAGTGGGTACGTCGACGTGCTCGGTGCGGCAGTGCGGGATGGCGATGCCCCCGGGGAGGCCGGTGGCGGACGTCGCCTCACGGGCGAGCGCGTCCTCGGTGAGGCCGTCGGGCGAGCCGGTGCGTCCGGCCTGTGCGACGAGGTCGGCGAGGCCGCGGATCACCGCGGTCTTGTCGTCCCCCAGGGAGACGTCCAGGCGGACGAGCTCCTCGGTGATGATCGAGCCTGTGCTGGTCATGAAGTTCCTCGGTCGGGAAGGGGGATGGGCAGCTCGGCCACGTCGACGAGCTCTGGGTGGACCGACTCCGGTGTCGGAATCGTGGTGCCGGGTAGTGCTGCTGCGGCGCTGCCGTAGGCGACGGCGAGCCGCAGTCGTTCGGCGGGCTCGACGCCACGGAGCGCGCCGAGCAGGAAGCCGAACAGGCTGGAGTCGCCCGCGCCCACCGTGCTCACCACGACGGTCGGGGGCGGGGTGGCGTGCCACGCGCCGGTGGCGGTGACGAGCACGGCGCCCGAACCGCCCAGCGTCGCGAGCACGAAGGTGACGCCGCGGTCCACCAGGATCTGCGCCGCGGCCACGGCCTTCGCCGGGTCGGCCTCGATGGCCTCGGGGTCGCCGCCCACGAGGGACGCCAGCTCCTCCGCGTTGGGCTTGAGCAGGTCCGGTGCGGCGTCGTCGAGGTGGGCGAAGATCGCCTCGAGCGGCTCGTCGGAGGTGTCCACCGCGATGCCGACGGCGAGCCCGCGCAGGTCGGCCACCAGGGCGGCGTACCAGTCCGCGGGCGCGCCCGGCGGCAGCGACCCGGCCAGCACCACCCACCGGGCCTGGGCCGCGCGCTGGTGGAGCGCGGTGCGCAGCCGGTCGAGGGTCGCCGGGCCGGCGGTCGCGCCGGGGGAGTTGATCTTCGTCGTGGTGCCGTCGGGCTCGGTGATGGTCACGTTCATGCGGACCGCGCCCGCCGGCGGCTCCGGGCGGCAGTCGATGCCGTCACGCAGCAGCTCGAGCACGTAGGGGTCGTCCGAGGCGGCGGGAAGCACCGCGATCGTGGGTACGCCGGCGGCCACGGCGGCGCGCGAGATGTTCACGCCCTTGCCGGCCGACTGGGAGGTGACCGCACCGGCGCGGAGCACGGCACCGCGCTCGAGCGACGACGTGAGCTCGATGGTGCGGTCGACGCTGGGGTTGGGGGTGAGGGTGACGATCATGCGATCAGCACCTCGATGTCGTGGGCGGTGAGGGTGGCCCGGTCGTCGGCGCTGAGCCCCTCGTCGGTGACCAGGACGTCGACCTGCTCGAGGTCGCCGAACCGGACCGTGCTCTCGTGGCCGATCTTGGACGAGTCGGCCAGCACGACGACGCGCTGGGCGCTGCGCAGCATCGCGCTCTTCGCCGCCGCCTCGCTGGCGTCGGGGGTGCTCAGGCCGTGGGCGACGCTCAGCCCGTTGGTGCCGACGAACGCGACGTCGGTGCGCAGCCGTCGGATCGCCTCCACCGTCTCCTCGCCGACCGCCGCCTGCGTGGTGCGCCGGACCCGGCCCGGCAGCACGTGCAGATCGACGTTGGGCCGGCCGGCGAGACGTCCCGCGATCGGTACGGCGTTGGTGAAGATGGTGAACGTCGCGTCGATCGGGAGCAGGCCGGCCAGCCGGGCCGTCGTGGTGCCCGCGTCGAGCAGCACGCTGCCCCCCGTGGGCGGGAGCAGGTCGAGCGCGGCGACCGCCACCCGGTCCTTCTGGTCGCTCTGGGCGAGGTCGCGCTCGTTGACCGCGATCTCGAGCACGCTCAGCGACGCGGCGGGGATCGCGCCGCCGTGCACCCGGCGTACGATCCCGGCACGCTCCAGCGTGGTGAGGTCGCGGCGTACTGTCTCCGTGGTCACCGTGAACCGGTCGGCCAGCTCGTTCACCGACAGGCGGCCGCGCTGCGTGAGCAGGTCGGCGATCGCTTGCTGGCGTTCCTCGGCGTACACGGCGGCTCCTTCGGGAATCTGTGTGTCTGTTGTTTTACGCCCGAATATGTTGACTGTCAAGCGACGCCGGGGTTTACTTTCCGCATGACGCAGCTCACACCCACGTCCGCCGCCGAGTCCCGAGCCGCCGACCTGCTCACCGGAACCCCCGTCGTGCCGGGCGTCGCGTTCGGCCCCGTGCTCGTCGCGCGCACCGACATCTCGCCCGATGCCGTCGCCGGCTACGAAGCGACCGCGCCCGGCCGCGACGAGGCACTGGCGGCGTACGACGCCGCCGTCGCCACCGTGTCCGGCCGGCTCGCCGACCGGGCCGCGAGCACGCAGGGCTCGGCCGCCGAGGTGCTGACGGCCACCGCCGGGACTGGCCCGCGACCCCGGACTGCGCGCGGCGGTGGCCGGCCGGGTCGACGGCGGCGACAACCTGTTGGCCGCACTGCGTGGGAGCGTGACCCAGTTCGCCGAGCTGTTCACCCAGATGGGTGGCCTGATGGCCGAGCGGGTCACCGACCTGCGTGACCTCGAGAAGCGGCTCACCGCGGAGATCGTCGGCGAGCCGGAGCCCGGCGTCCCCACCCCCGACGTGCCCAGCGTGCTGGTCGCCGAGGACCTGGCCCCGGCCGACACCGCCGGGCTCGACGCCGAGCTGGTGCTCGCCCTGGTCACCGAGAGGGGCGGTCCGACCAGCCACACCGCGATCATCGCGCGGCAGCTCGGGATCCCGTGCGTGGTGGCCGTGCACGGCGCGATGTCGCTGAGCGGGGGCACGTCGGTGCTCGTCGACGGCACGACCGGGGACGTGGAGATCGGCCCCGACCCCGACGAGGCCGCCCGACGGGTCCGGGAGGCGAGCGAGCGGCGGGCCGCCCTGGATGCGTGGACCGGTCCGGCGCGCACCAGCGACGGCACCCGCGTCAAGGTGCTGGCCAACGTCGCCGACGGCGCCTCCGCCGCCAAGGCCGCGCAGGGTCCGGTCGAGGGCAGCGGGCTGTTCCGCACCGAGCTGTGCTTCCTCAACCGCAAGGACGAGCCGTCCGTGGAGGAGCAGGCCGACCTCTACGCGGCCGTCCTGTCGTCGTTCGGCGAGGACCGTTACGTCGTCGTCCGGACGCTCGACGCCGGCTCGGACAAGCCCGTCGCCTTCGCCACCCTCGAGGGCGAGGAGAACCCGGCGCTCGGCGTACGCGGGCTGCGGCTGTCGTTCGGCAACCCCGGGCTGCTCGAGCGTCAGCTCGACGCGATCGCGCTGGCCGCCAAGCAGACCGGCACGACGCCCTGGGTGATGGCGCCGATGGTGGCGACCGTCGACGAGGCGCGGGAGTTCGCCGGGCAGGTCCGCGACCGTGGGCTCAAGGCCGGCGTCATGGTGGAGGTGCCGAGCGCGGCCCTGCTGGCGCACCGGTTCCTCGAGGAGGTCGACTTCCTCTCGATCGGCACCAACGACCTGACCCAGTACACGATGGCCGCCGACCGGATGGCCTCCGACCTCGCCCACCTCACCGACCCCTGGCAGCCGGCCGTGCTCGCGTTGGTGGCGATCACCGCCGAGGCCGGCACCCAGGCCGGCAAGCCGGTGGGCGTTTGCGGGGAGGCGGCGGCAGACCCGCTGCTGGCCACCGCGCTGGTCGGCATGGGCATCACGTCGCTGTCGATGGCCGTTGCCGCGGTCAAGGGCGTCGGGGCCCAGCTCGCCGAGGTCTCCATGGACACCTGCGAGGCGGCCGCCGAGGCCGCGCTCGCCGCGCGCGACCCCGCCGCTGCGCGGGCGGCCGTGCGCGAGGTCCTCAACCGGTGACGGTGACGGGCGTCCCGTTGAACGCGGCGTTGCCGCTGACGTCGAGGCGCTCGGGATCGGTGAGGTCGTTGATGGAGACACCGGGGACGTCGACGGCGTTGCGCATGCGCACGCCGGGGAGCCGGTGGCCGTAGCCGTGGGGCAGGCTGACCACGCCCGGCATCATCGTGTCGGACGCGGCGACCTCGACCAGGACGCTGCCGACCCGGCTCTTCACCGTGACCGTCGCGCCGTCCGCGATGCCGCGGGCGGCGAGGTCGTCGGGGTGCATCAGCAGCTGGTGACGGGGTCGGCCCCTGGTCAGCCGCTCGCTGTTGTGCATCCACGAGTTGCAGTCGCGCTGGTGCCGCCGCCCGATCAGCAGCAGCTCGTCGGGGGCGGCAGCCTCCACCTGCTGGAGCCGGGCCAGGTCGGCGAGGACGAGCGGCGGGGCGAGGTCGATCCGCCGGTCCTTCGTCTGGAGCCGCTCGGGCAGGCACGGCCGCAGCGGGCCGAGGTCGATCCCGGCTCCCGCCTTGCGCAGCCGCCGCACGGACAGCCGTGACCTGTCGGTGCGCAGCAGCAGGTCGACCAGCCGGGTGGGGGAGACCCGCATGCGTGCCTGCAGCGTCAGCCGGGCCCTGAGCGGCCGCTTGCGCGTGCAGTCGTGCCGGCGGTGCGGAGCGCGATCTCGCGGTAGATCTCCCAGTCGTGCATCGCGCCCGCGGGCTTCGGGAAGAGCGGCCGGGGTGAACCGGGCGGTGTTGCGCACCGCGAGCAGGTGGAAGACCAGGTCGTAGTGGTCGCGCTCGAGCGAGGTGGTCGGCGGCAGGATCACGTCGGCGTGCCGGGTGGTCTCGTTGACGTAGATGTCGACGGCCGCCACGAAGTCGAGCCCGGCGATCGCCTCGCCGAGCCGCCGGCCGTCGGGTGTCGACGAGACCGGGTTCCCGGCGACGGTCAGCAGGGCGCGCACCTGCCCGTCGCCCGGTGTGAGGATCTCGTCGGCGAGCGTGGCGACGGGCAGCTCGCCGGCGAACTCGGGCAGCCCGCGCACGCGGCTGCGCCACAGGTCGTGATGGCCACGCCCGATGAACCTCCGGCCCACCGCGTCGATCGCCGGCCGCGTGAACATCACGCCGCCGGGGCGGTCGAGGTTGCCGGTCAGCACGTTCAGCGCCTGCACGGCCCACTGCGCGACGAGACCGAACTCCTGGACCGAGACACCGATCCGCCCGTAGACCGCGGCGCCGTCGGCAGTCGCGACGTCGCGGGCGATCCGGCGTACGACGTCGGCGGGTACGCCGCTCATCGCCTCCGCCCGCTCGGGCGTGAACGGCGCGACCGCTGAGCGCACGGCCTCCACCCCGTCGACGTACGACGGCACGGTCGCGAGGTCCTCGTCGAGCACCACGTGCAGCAGGGCGAGCAGCACGAACGCGTCGGCGCCGGGCCGCACGAAGTGGTGCTCGTCGGCGACCTTCGCGGTCTCGGTGCGACGCGGGTCGAGCACGACCATCCGCCCGCCGCGGGCCTTGAGGGCGCGGAGCCGGGCGGGGAAGTCGGGCACCGTCATCAGGCTGCCGTTGGAGGCCATCGGGTTGCCGCCGAGGACGAGGAAGTACTGCGGTGCGGTCGATGTCGGGGATCGGCAGCAGCAGCTGGTGGCCGTACAGCAGGTGCGCGAGGAGCTGGTGGGGGAGCTGGTCGACGGAGGTGGCGCTGTACTTGTTGCGGGTGCGCAGCGCCTTGACCATCGCGGTGCCGTGGGTCATCGAGCCGAGGCTGTGCACGTTGGGGTTGCCGAGGTAGACCGCGAGCGCGTCCCGGCCGTGCTCGTTGACGGTGCGCGCGAGGTTGTCGGCGACCAGGTCGAGCGCCTCGTCCCAGGAGATCTCCTCCCAGGTGTCGGCGGCGCCGGCCCGGGTCGGTTGTCACCCGGCGTACCGGCCTGCGCAGCCGGTCCGGGTCCTCGTGGATGTCCTGCAGGGCGATCGCCTTGGGACAGATGTGCCCGCGCGAGAGCGGGTCGTCGGGGTTGCCGCGGATGTCGGTGATCCGGTCGCCGTCGAGCGTGATCACCAGGCCGCAGATCGCCTCGCACAGGTTGCACACGCCCAGCCGTCGCTCCATGGGGGCAGTCTCGCACCGGCTCGGGCGGGGAGGGGCTGCACTTCCCGTGGCGATCTGGCGGTTACCGTGGGGAGTTCACACCGGGGAGGGGTGGATTACCACGGGACCGTGGTAATTGGGTCCCCCGTCGCCCGCTCGATTGGGTGATCGGACACCCGCTGGGATAGCCTTGGGCGGTTGGCTGCTCCCCGACACGGGGTGGCAGTCCTTCAACCTGCCGTCAGAACGGCCGCGGACCGAGAGTGCCCGGGTGAACAGGCCCCGGCGCGCCGCGCAACGAGAACCGAAGGGAGCTGCGCGTGGCCACTGGTACCGACGCGGAGACCAAGAAGAAGATCATCGCCGAGTACGCAACCAACGATGGCGACACCGGCTCGCCCGAGGTCCAGGTCGCGCTGCTCAGCCACCGGATCAGCCACCTGACCGAGCACCTGAAGGAGCACAAGCACGACCACCACAGCCGTCGTGGTCTGCTGCTCCTCGTCGGTCAGCGTCGTCGCCTTCTCAACTACATGCAGAAGGAAGACATCAACCGCTACCGCTCCATCGTGGAGCGGCTCGGCCTGCGCCGTTGAGGCTCGCGGAGCGGCATTCCCACCCGGGGGTGCCGCTCCTGCCACATCCGGGGACCCTCGCTAGGGTCTGACCCGGGACAACTGAACCCCACAACTGAACACTGCACCACTCTCAAGTGGAGCGACCGCGGACGTCTGGCCCGGTCCTCGGTAGTGGCCTTCGGGACTCGACCGCATCGCGCGGCCGCACCGCGGGCCTCGATCGAAGACCGGCCCCCATCCGGCATCTACGCTGAGGCGCCCCGCGTGCTCGCTCCGGACACATCTGGAACGAATACCGGAAAGGGGAACCCCATGGAGGGACCCGAGATCTACGCCGTCGAGACCGTTATCGACAACGGCAAGTTCGGCAAGCGCACCGTCAAGTTCGAGACCGGGCTGCTGGCCCGCCAGGCGGCCGGCTCCGTCACCGCCTACCTCGACGACGAGACGATGCTGCTCTCGGCCACCACGGCCGGCAAGCACCCCAAGGACCACTTCGACTTCTTCCCGCTCACGATCGACGTCGAGGAGCGGATGTACGCCGTGGGCCAGATCCCCGGCTCGTTCTTCCGCAGCGAGGGTCGTCCCGGCGAGGACGCGATCCTCACCTGCCGCCTGATCGACCGCCCGCTGCGCCCGACCTTCAAGAAGGGTCTGCGCAACGAGGTCCAGGTCGTCATCACGGTGATGGCGCTCGACCCCGACCACCCCTACGACGTGCTGGCGATCAACGCCGCGTCGCTGTCCACCCAGCTCTCCGGCCTGCCGTTCTCCGGCCCGGTCGGCGGCACCCGCGTCGCCCTCATCGACGGCCAGTGGGTCGCGTTCCCGACCCACAGCCAGCTCGAGAACGCCGTCTTCGACATGGTCGTCGCGGGCCGCGTCACCGAGACCGGCGACGTCGCGATCATGATGGTCGAGGCCGAGGCCACCGAGCAGACCTGGGACCTGGTCCGCTCGGGCAAGCAGGCGCCGACCGAGGAGGTCGTCGCCGGCGGGCTCGACGCCGCCAAGCCGTTCATCAAGCAGCTGTGCGAGGCCCAGGCGGAGCTGGCCAAGCAGGCCGCGAAGCCGGTCCAGGAGTTCCCGGTCTTCCTCGACTACCAGGACGACGTCTACGCCGCCGTCGAGGCCGCCGCGGCGGCCGACCTCGAGCCCGGCGCTGGCCGTCACCGGCAAGCTCGAGCGCGAGGCCGCGCTCGACGCCGTCAAGGACGCCGTGCTGGAGAAGCTCGGCGCCGAGTTCGAGGGTCGCGAGAAGGAGGTCGGCGCCGCGTTCCGCTCGCTGACCAAGAAGCTCGTGCGCGAGCGGGTGCTGCGCGACAAGGTCCGCATGGACGGCCGCGGCCTCACCGACATCCGCGACCTCTCCGCCGAGGTCGGCGTGATCCCGCGGGTGCACGGCTCGGCGCTGTTCGAGCGCGGCGAGACCCAGATCCTGGGTGTCACCACGCTGAACATGCTGACGCTGGAGCAGAAGCTCGACACGCTCTCGCCCGGAGAAGACGCGTCGCTACATGCACAAGTACGTCTTCCCGCCGTTCTCCACCGGTGAGACCGGCCGCGTGGGCTCGCCCAAGCGTCGCGAGGTCGGCCACGGTGCGCTCGCGCGCCGGGCGCTGCTGCCGGTGCTGCCGACCCGCGAGGAGTTCCCCTACGCGATCCGTCAGCTCTCCGAGGCGATGGGCTCCAACGGCTCCACCTCGATGGGCTCGGTCTGCGCCTCGACGATGTCGCTGCTCCAGGCCGGCGTGCCGCTGCGCGCCGCCGTCGCCGGCATCGCGATGGGCCTGATCTCCGACGAGGTCGACGGCAAGACCGAGTACGTCGCGCTGACCGACATCCTCGGCGCCGAGGACGCGTTCGGCGACATGGACTTCAAGGTCGCCGGCACGTCGGAGTTCGTCACCGCCCTGCAGCTCGACACCAAGCTCGACGGCATCCCCGCCGACGTGCTGGCCGGCGCGCTGACCCAGGCCAAGGACGCCCGCATGGCGATCCTCGAGGTGATGGCCGAGGCCATCGACGCCCCGGCCGAGATGTCGCTCAACGCCCCGCGGATCATCACCGTGAAGATCCCCGTCGACAAGATCGGCGAGGTCATCGGCCCCAAGGGCAAGGTGATCAACCAGATCCAGGACGACACCGGCGCGCAGATCAGCATCGAGGACGACGGCACGATCTACATCGGCGCGACCAACGGCGAGTCGGCCGAGGCCGCCCGCGCGATCATCAACGGCATCGCCAACCCGACGATGCCGGAGGTCGGCGAGCGCTACCTCGGCACGGTCGTGAAGACCACCAACTTCGGTGCGTTCGTCTCGCTGCTCCCGGGCAAGGACGGGCTGCTGCACATCAGCAAGCTCCGTTCGCTGGCCGGCGGCAAGCGCGTCGAGGCCGTCGAGGACGTCGTCTCGGTCGGCCAGAAGGTCCAGGTCGAGATCGCCGAGATCGACGACCGCGGCAAGCTGTCGCTGATCCCGGTCGTCGAGGACGGCGCCGACGAGGCTGCGTCCGAGGCGGAGCCCGTCGAGTAGGCCGCGCTACCACGTGGCCGTATCGGCAGCACAGCAGAAGCCCGGCACGACCCGCACTCTCCTCGTCCGAGAAGGACGGGGGGCTGGTCCGCCGTACCGTCCTCCCGGGAGGGCTGCGGGTCGTGACCGAGGCGATGCCCGGCGTCCGCTCCGCCGCCATCGGCGTGTGGGTCGGCGTCGGGTCTCGCGACGAGGCCCCGACCCTGTCGGGCGCGTCGCACTTCCTCGAGCACCTGCTCTTCAAGGGCACGCCCGTCGCGCAGCGCGCTCGACATCTCGGTGTCCCTCGACGAGGTCGGCGGTGAGTTCAACGCGTTCACCGCGAAGGAGTACACCTGCTTCCACGCGCGGGTCCTCGACCAGGACCTGCCGCTGGCGGTCGACGTGCTCGGCGACATGGTGACCTCCTCGACGATCACCCCGGAGGACGTCGAGGCCGAGCGTGAGGTGATCCTCGACGAGATCGCCATGCACGACGACGACCCCGACGACGTGGTCAACAACCTGTACGCCGAGAAGGCCTGGGGATCCTCGCCCCTCGGCCGCCCGATCGCCGGCACGGTCGAGTCGATCAAGGCACTGAGCCGCGCGCAGATCTCGCGCTACTACCGCTCCCGCTACGCCCCGGAGAACATGGTCGTCGCGGTCGCCGGCAACGTCGACCACGCCGCCGTCGTACGGCTGGTCCGCAAGGCGTTCTCGCGGTCCAACTTCCTCGCCGACACCAGCGTCCGACCGCTGCCGGTACGACGCGGCGAACGCGCCCGCCGCTCCACCGCCGGCGAGGTCGTGGTGACCCGGCCGTTCGAGCAGGTCAACCTGGTCCTCGGCGTCAACGGCCTGGTCCGCACCGACGACCGCCGCTACGCCCTCGGCGTGCTCAACGCCGCGCTCGGCGGCGGCACCTCCTCGCGGCTGTTCCAGGAGATCCGCGAGCACCGCGGCCTGGCCTACTCCGTGTACTCCTACGCCGCGCACTACGCCGACGCCGGCGCGTTCGCGGTCGCCGTCGGGTGCCTGCCCGTCGAAGGTCGACCGAGGTGCTGGCGGTGGTGCGCGGTGAGCTCGGCCGGCTCGCCGCCGAGGGCATCTCTCCGGACGGAGCTCGAGCGCGGCAAGGGCCAGCTCCGGGGCGGCCTGGTGCTCGCCCTCGAGGACTCCGCGTCCCGGATGGCGCGGATCGCCAAGGCCGAGCTGCTCTACGACGAGCTGCCCAGCATCGACGAGGTGATCCGCCGCGTCGACGAGGTCACCCTCGACGACGTCGGCACGCTGGCGCGGACGCTGTTCAAGCAGGACCAGACGCTCGCGGTGGTCGGTCCGTTCGACCGGCTGCCGGTCTGAGCCCGCCTCAAGCGAGCAGCCCGGCGAGCGCACCGGCGCAGCCCGCGGCCCACAGCACGCTGCAGAAGGTGCCGATGATGAACCGTTCCGCAACCCCGCCTGTCAACGCCGGGGCGGACTCGCTGCGGGCCCCCTCAGCCTTCAGCTCCGAGTAGCGGCCGAGTCCCTTGAGTCCGAGCACGACCGCGATGCCCTCCGGCCAGCCGGCGACCAGGGCGGCGAACACCCCGGTGCGCTCGAAGACGCCGATCCAGGCTCCGCCGCGCAGCACCGCGGCTGCTTTCTCCACCTGGCCGGCGTCCTCACGGTCGGCGAGGTGGAGCACGCCCGCGGTCACCGGACCCCCGCCCAGCACGGCCACCGGCGCGAGCACGACCGGCACCAGCCACGCCAGCACGTCCTCGCTGTCGGGGACGGCGCCGGGGACCGCGGCGACGAGGCCGAGGACTGCGGTGCCGAGGACCATGGCCAGGGTCCCGGCGTCGCGGCCGGGGCCGGACGGCAGCAGCCAGGCAGCCGCGCAGCCGGTCGCGGCCACCGCGGCTGCGAGGGCGACCAGGACGGCGAGGACGGTCATGCCAGCAGCCTGCCCCACAGGTCCGACACCAGCACGCGGGCACGCCGCTCGTCGACGATCCCGGCGGTCCGGGCCCGCTGCGAGACGGCCGACTGGGTGATCCCGAGCCGCTCGCCCGCCTCGGCGTACGACAGCCCGGTGGCCAGCAGGTCGTGCACCGCCCAACCCCCGACAGTGCGCCGCTCGAGGATCCCGGCCCACAACCCGAGGGCGGTCTCGAGGTGCTCGGCGACCGGTTCGCCTGCGGGGTCACCGGCGACCACCGCCAGGTGGTGCACGTCGTGCTTCGCCCGGGTGACCGCGGCGCGGGCCCGTACGAACGCCGGCCCCCGGCCGGCCCTGGTCTCTTCCGGCAGCGGCGCGTCGACGTCGCCGATGCCGATGCCGAGGTACCACCCGCCCACGCGCAGCACCCGGGCGACGACCTCGACACCGACGCCGGGGTCGTCGAGGACCCCCTGGACCTCGTCGCCCGCGGTGCGCTGGAACGGGCGCAGCAGCGGCGCCGGCAGCGCGGGGGAGTCGAGCGCGTCGAGCAGCGCCGGCACCGCGTCCTCGGTGGTGCTGCTGCGCTGCTGGTCCAGGGTCAGGACGGAGACCCTCATGGCGACTCCCTTCAGGTCATGACCTGATGTCGATAGACATTAGATCACAGTCTTCAGTCGCCGCATATCAGGTTCGGCCGCCCGGGGCCCGGAGCCGCTGCGGCGGCCACTACGGTGAGCACGTGGCAGCGGACATCATGCGGGTCGGAGTGCTGGGTGCCCGGGGCAAGGTCGGCACGGAGGTCTGCCGGGCGGTCGCGGCCGCCGAGGACCTCGAGCTCGTCGCGGAGGTGGACGCGGGCGACGACGTCGGCATGCTCGTCGAGTCCGGCGCCCAGGCGGTCGTGGACTTCACCCATCCCGACGCGGTGATGGACAACCTCGACTACTGCATCCGGCACGGCATCCACGCCGTGGTCGGCACCACCGGCTTCGACGCCGACCGGCTGGACCAGGTCCGACGATGGCTGGGGGAGTCGCCCGCCACGGGCGTGCTGGTCGCCGCCAACTTCTCGCTCGGTGCGGTGCTGATGATGCGCTTCGCCGCCGAGGCCGCGCCGTACTTCGAGTCCGTCGAGGTGGTGGAGCTGCACCACCCCGACAAGGCGGACGCGCCCTCGGGCACCGCCACGCGCACCGCGGCCCTGATCGCCGACGCGAGACGACGGGCCGGCTCGGGCCCGGTCCCCGACGCCACCTCGTCCTCGCTGGAGGGCGCGCGCGGCGCCGACGTTGACGGCATCCGCGTGCACGGCCTCCGGATCCGGGGGCTGGTCGCCCACCAGGAGGTCATCCTGGGCGGACTCGGCGAGACCCTGACCATCCGGCACGACTCGCTGGACCGGGTGTCGTTCACGCCCGGCGTGCTGCTCGGGCTGCGCAAGATCGGCTCCGCGCCGGGGCTGACGGTCGGTCTCGAGGCGTTCCTCGGGCTCGACTGATGAGACCGATGCTGCGGGTCACCCTGGTCGTGCTGCTGCTCGCGGTCGGCTTCTACGCGGTGCTGCTCGCGTTCAAGGGCCTCGCCCTGGTCCAGGAGGGCGGCGCGGTCGGGGTGCTGCTCGGGCTCGGCATCCTCGTCGTACCCCTGCTCGGAGTGGCCCTCGTGCTACGTGAGATCCAGTTCGGCCGGCAGTGCGGCCGGCTCGCCGACGAGCTGGCCCGCGAGAACGGCCTGCCGGTCGACGACCTGCCGCGCCGGCCGTCCGGCCGTGTCGACCGGGCGGCGGCGGACGGCCAGTTCGCCAAGCTCCGTGAGGAGACCGAGGCCGATCCGGACCGCTGGCAGAACTGGTTCCGGCTCTCCCTGGCGTACGACGCGGCCGGCGACCGGAGCCGCGGCCGGGCCGCCGCCCGGCACGCGATCGAGCTGCACGGCCGGCGCGCCGGCGCCTGACGAGGCCGAGCGGGCCCGAATGAGTAGGACGACTCATGGTGCCGGGGCCGGCCGCGCGAGAGCCTGACGGCATGACCCACGTCGGAAGCACCTCCCTGACCACCGGGCGGACCCTCGGCCTGACCTGGTTGACCGTGTCCGCGCCGGTCGCTGTCGTCGGGACGCTGCTCGTGCTCATCTCGGACCAGTCGGACGACCGCACCGCCGGCGTGCTGCTCTGGGCGCTCGCGGCCATCGGGTTCGCGATCTGCGCGTGGATCCTGAGCTCGTCGCACGAGCGCACCCGCCTGGTGTCGTTCGTCGCCAGTGCGCTCTGGGTGATCGGCGCCGTCGTCGTCTACCCCACGCAGGAGTTCACCGCCGACAAGCTGTGGGTGTCAGGACTGCCCGTCCTCGGTGCGCTCGTCACCGCCGTCGTCGCCTGGAAGGCCCCTCGGTCGTCCTAGAACCGGTTGCATCCTTCTGCACTGCACACACCTGAACCCCGCACGGCGTTCCGCACCAACCGTCCAGGCACCACGCTTGGGGAGGGCCTGGGTGACCGGGCCCGATTCGTAGCACCCAAGGACCCACCCAGGGGAAGAGGGGCCGTCACTCTGCTCGGTGGCGGCCCCTCGTCTTGCCCACCCCGGGTGGTCGAGCCGCCCCCGGGTGGTCGAGCTTGTCGAGACCATCGCGCGCGTGCACGGGGCCGGTAGCCGGGGACTTCCGTGCGGATCGCAGGGGCACGAGATGGGCTCAGGAGGTTTCGAGACGCGTCGGTCGTCCCTCGCAGGCTCGGTCCGACCCGACGCTCCTCAACCTGACGGTGGTCAGCCGTAGCCCCGACGAAGTCGGTGCTACGGCTCCACCGTCACCTTGATCGCTTCGCCGTTTTTGACTATGGAGAAGGCGTCGAGGACGTTCTCGAGCGGGATGTGCCGGGTGATCAGGTCCTTGACCGGCACCTGGCCGGTGGAGATGTACTCCAGCGCCCGCTTGTTGTGCTCGGGAGCGGAGCCGTTCGCGCCGTGGATGTGCAGCTGGCGGTAGTGCACCAGGTTGGAGTCGCACTTGATGAACGGGTCGGTCTTGGGCAGCCCGCCGAAGAAGGAGATCCGGCCGTTGCGCGCTGCCATCGAGATGGCCTGCTCCTGGGTGATGTTGGCGGCGGTCGCGGTGATGATCACGTCGGCGCCGCGGCCGCCGGTCAGCTCCATGACCCGCTCGACGACGTCGACCTCCGCGCCGTTGATGGTCTCCTCGGGCTGCACGGCGTCGGCCGACATCTTCAGCCGGTCGGCGTTGACGTCGACGAGGTAGACGGGGCCGGCCTTGTGCACGCCGCGCGCGATCCGGATGTGCATGCACCCGATCGGGCCGGCGCCGAACACGACGACGGTGTCGCCCTCCTCGATGCCGAGCAGCTCCTGGGCGTTGATCGCGCAGGCGAACGGCTCCGCGGCCGACGCCTCGTCGTACCCGACGTTGTCGGGGATCCGGTTGAGGCCGTCGACCTTGAGGACCTGGCGCGGCACGACCATGTACTCCGCGAAGCCACCGTCGTACTGGTAGCCGACCGAGGTCTGGTTCTGGCAGACCGCCATCCAGCCCTTGTTGCACTCGTGGCAGTCGCCGCAGGGGACGGCCGCGATCACCTGCGCGCGGTCTCCGACCTTCCAGTCCGCGCCGTACGTCGAGTTCACGTCGGCGCCGACCTCCACGACCTCCCCGGCGATCTCGTGACCGGTGATCCGAGGTGGGGTGAGGTTCTGGTGGCCGTTGTAGAAGATCTTCACGTCGGTGCCGCAGGTCGAGCAGTTCCGCACCCGCAGCTTGACCTCGTCGGGGCCGCACTCGGGCTCGGGGACGTCCTCGAGGCGGACGTCCTCGGGGGCGTAGAAGCGCAGGGCCTTCATCGATTCCTCCTGGCTCGGCATCCGGAAATGTCAGCAGAGCGTACCACCGTTTCTCTGGTTTTTCCTTTGAATATGTTGCCTTGACCCCTTGACGGCCGCGAATTCGGGGAGATATACAGACATTCACAGATCGCATGACGCGCGTCACACGGCCGAATCGAGCCGGACGAAGTCAGGCGAGTGAGACCTGCACCGCTGGTGCCGAGGAGGAGTGAGCATGGCGACTGCCACCGAGACGCCGTCTCGAACGTCGATGCGCGTTCATGTGCAGAAGTTCGGGACGTTCCTGTCCAACATGATCATGCCGAACATCGGCGCGATCATCGCCTGGGGCCTGATCACGGCGTTCTTCATCCCCGTGGGATGGACCCCCAACGAGAAGATCGGCACGATGGTCGGCCCCACCATCATCTACCTGCTGCCGATCCTGATCGCCTACACCGGCGGCAAGCTCGTGTACGACGTCCGCGGGGGCGTGGTCGGCGGGTTCTCGGTCATCGGGCGTCATCATGGCCACCAGCGACCCGATCTTCATCGGCGAGGAGCAAGGCGCCCCGATGTTCCTGGGCGCGATGATCATGGGTCCGCTGACCGCACTGGCGATGAAGAAGCTCGACGCGCTCTGGAGCCACAAGATCAGGCCCGGCTTCGAGATGCTCGTCAACAACTTCTCCGCCGGCATCCTCGCAGCCCTGGCGGCGATCGCCGGCATGTTCGTGCTGGCGCCGGTGCTGCTGAGGATCACCGACTGGCTCGGCGACGCGGTCAGCTTCCTGGTCGACAACGGCCTGCTGCCGCTGACCTCGATCTTCATCGAGCCGGCCAAGGTGCTCTTCCTCAACAACGCCATCAACCACGGCGTGCTCACGCCGCTCGGCATCCAGGAGGCCGCCGAGCAGGGCAAGTCGGTGCTGTTCCTGCTCGAGGCCAACCCGGGTCCCGGCCTCGGCCTGCTGATGGCCTACACGTTCTTCGGCCGTGGCCTCGCCAAGGCCTCGGCACCAGGCGCGGCCATCATCCAGTTCTTCGGTGGCATCCACGAGATCTACTTCCCGTACGTGCTGATGAAGCCCAAGATGATCCTCGCCACCATCGCCGGCGGCATGACCGGCGTCTTCCTGCTGGTGCTCTTCGACGTCGGCCTGCGTGCTCCGGCCGCTCCTGGTTCGATCATCGCGGTCTACGCACAGACCCCGGGTGGCGACTTCCTGGGCGTCAGCGTCGGCGTCTTCGGTGCCGCGCTGGTCTCGTTCCTGGTCGGCTCGGTGCTGCTGAAGATGGACCGCAGCACGGACGAGGGTGACCTCGTGGAGGCCACCGCGGCGATGGAGGGGATGAAGGGCAAGAAGTCGGTGGCCTCCTCCGCCCTCGTCGGCGGCGAGGCACGCGGCCACAACGAGCCGATCCACGACATCGTCTTCGCCTGCGACGCCGGCATGGGATCGTCCGCCATGGGCGCGTCTGTGCTGCGCCGCAAGATCCAGGAGGCCGGCTTCGACGACGTGACCGTCGTCAACAAGGCGATCTCCGCGCTCGGCAGCGAGCACGACCTGGTGATCACCCACCAGGACCTGACCGACCGGGCCCGCCAGAAGACGCCGTCGGCGATCCACGTGTCGGTGGACAACTTCATGGGCAGCCCGCGGTACGACGAGGTCGTCGAGCTGCTGCAGACCACCAACGGCGCCGGCGCCGGAGCCGGTGTCGCCGAACCGGACGCCGCACCCTCGGGCGAGCTGCTGGCCTCGCAGTCGGTCGTGCTCGACGGGATGGCGACCACCCGCGGCGAGGCGATCACCGAGGCAGGGGAGCTGCTCCTCGACGTGGGCGCCGTCGAGCGGTCGTACCTCGCCTCCATGCACGAGCGCGAGGAGTCCGTGTCCACGCACATGGGCAACGGGCTCGCCATCCCGCACGGCACCAACGAGGCCAAGTCGGCGATCCGGCGTACCGCGCTCTCGTTCGTGCGCTACCCGCGCGGGATCGACTGGGGCGGGCACCAGGTCAAGTTCGTGGTCGGCATCGCCGGTGCCGGGGACGACCACCTGACGCTGCTCAGCCAGCTCGGGCAGGTGTTCGTGGACCAGGAGCGGATCGCCGAGCTCGAGGCAGCGGAGACCGTCGCCGACGTGCAGCGCATCCTCGGCCAGGTCGGCTCGGCGCCGGCGGGTGCCGGGGGCTGAGCCGAGTCACGCACCGGGCGGGCCCCGCACCTCATCGGTGCGGGGCCCGTCCGTCGTGCCGGGTGCCGGCTCTCAGCGGAACAGCGCGGCGCGGATGGCGTCGTGGATGTGCGTGTTCTCGTAGGTGCCGTCGAGGCGTCCCGAGCCCGGGCCCATCGCCATGACCGGTACGTCGGCGTCGCTGTGCTGTCCGGTCGTCCAGTCGACGAAGAACTGGTAGCTCGAGCCGCGCACGGTGAAGGGCCCGTCCTCCGTCGACGGGGCGGTGCCGGTCTCGTCACCCGGGTCCGGCTGCTCCACTGTGGCCCCGCCGGTCTCGTGGTCGGCGGTGACGACGACCAGGGTGCCGTCGTCGCGCTTGGCGAACCGCTTCCCGAGCTTCACCGCACGGTCGAGCTGGCGCACGCCCTTGATCATCAGCCCGGCGTTGTTGCGGTGCGCCATCTCGTCGATCGCCTCCTCCTCCACCAGCAGGAAGAAGCCGTCCTTGTCCTTCGACAGGATGCTGACGGCCTTGCGTGCCATGGTCCGGAGGGGGACGACCGGGTCGTACACCGCGCCCGCGGTCTCGCCGCGCTGCTGGAACATCTCCTGGTTGGCGAAGAGCCCCAGCAGCCTCCTGCCGCTCGCGGCCCGCAGCCCGGCTGCGTCGCTGACGTAGGTGTATCCCAGCTGCTCGGCGCGCTCGACCAGGTTGCCCCGGTCGCCACGGCTGCCCTCCGTGGGGTCCTCGGCGGGCGCGTCCGGGTAGGCACCGGGTGTTCCGGTCGGGTACCAGTAGTCCTCGCCTCCGCCCAGGATGACGTCGACACCGGTGTTCTCGATCAGCTGGCGGGCGATCTCGGACTGCTCGGCACGGTCCTGCACGTGACTGCCGAACGCGGCCGGGGTGGCATCGGTGACCTGGGCGGTGGTCACCACGCCCGTGCTCATGCCGGCACGCTCCGCCCGCTCGATCAGCGTCCTGACCCGCTCGCCTTCGACGTCGACACCGATGGCGCCGTTGAACGTCTTCACACCCGTCGCCAGCGACGTACCGGCCGCGGCGGAGTCCGTCACGAACGTCTCCGGGTCGGCCGAGTGCGTGCGCGCCATCCCGGTGACCGGCAGCGAGTCCATGACCAGCTTCCGGTTGAGGCCCTTGGCCGCGAGGCGACCCGCGTCGCGAGCGCCGATCCCCATGCCGTCACCCACGAACAGGATGACGTTCTCCACCTTCGCGGCCCCACGCTGGCCCCGGTCGGCTCCCGCGGCTCCCGTCGTGCCCGCCCCACCGGCGACGAGTCCGGCGGCGGCCACCAGGGAGCCGGCGGCCAGGGGTGCGACCCAACGCCGTCCGCCGACCGACAAGTGGTTCGCCATGATGTCCTCCCGTGCAGTCACGCCGCCGTCCGCCGGCGGCTCCGCTGTGCGGAGTACCCCCGGCGGCCCGGCAGTAACGGCGCCGGTGTCTCAGAGCAGCCGGACGAGAGCGGCCGCGGCCGCGGCGAGCAGCACCACGACCAGGAAGGGCGCGCGGAACAGCAGCGCAACCACGGCGACGCCCAGTCCGACGAGCCGGGCGTCCACGACCAGGGCCTGACCGTCGGCGACCACCTGGACGGCGACCAGGGCGGCGAGCAGGGCCACCGGCAGCAGGTCGGCCACCCGCTCGACCACGGGGTGCTCGAGCACCGCCTGCGGCACCGACAGCCCGGCCAGCTTGAGGAGGTAGCAGCCCGCCGCGGTGACGAGCACCGCGAGCCACAGCGCGCTCATCGGTGACCACCGCCCGGAAGGTCGTCGTGCCCGGGGTACTCGGTCGGGTCGGCACGGCTGCTCACGACCCCGGCCAGCAGGGCCACGCCGCCGGCGGCGAGCACGGGTACGCCGGCCGCGGTGACCGGCACCAGGCCGAGCGCCACCACCGCGCCGAGCGCGGCCACCACCTGGTTGCGCCGGTCTCGCAGCCGGGGCCACAGCAGCGCGAGGAACGCCGCGCCGACGGCGGCGTCGAGCCCGTACGTGCGCGGGTCGCCCAGCGCGCGGCCGCCGACGGCCCCGACCATCGTGGCGAGGTTCCACAGCAGGAACACCGAGATCCCGGTGCTCAGGAAGCCGACGCGGGCGGCCGGTCGCGACTCGCGGTTGATCGCCATCGCGGTGGACTCGTCGATGACCAGCTGGGCGGCGGCGAACCGCCGCCAGCCGCCCCAGGCGAGAAGGGGCGCCAGCCGAAGGCCGTAGAGCGTGTTGCGGGTGCCGAGCAGCAGCGCGGTCACCGCGCCCGAGAGCGGTGCGCCACCGGCACCGATGACCCCGATCAGGGCGAACTGGGAGGCGCCGGTGAACACGAGCAGCGACAGGGCGCAGGTCTGCCACACGTCGAGACCCGAGGTGACGGAGATGGCGCCGAAGGAGATGCCGTAGGCGCCGGTCGCGACGCCCACCGCGACCCCGTCGCGCACGATCGCGCGACGCTCGGCCGGGGGGAGGGTGTCGACGGTCACCCGCCCGAGCCTACGAGGCCGCCGCGGCCCTCCAGGACCGCGTCTCAGCCGGCCATCGAGGCCGCCGCTCAGTGGTGGCGGGGGGTGCGCATCCGCACGCGGTGCGGCGCACCGCCCTGCCGGAAGTCGTGGGTGAGCAGCAGCACGGCGACGACGCCGATGCCGGCACCGATGCTCGCGCCGACGCCGGCCAGCAGGGGGAGCGGGAGCGTGAAGGCGAGCCACGCGCCCAGGCCCACGCAGGCGAGCAGGGCGCAGGCCGAGACGATGATGCGGTAGAGGGCGGGAAGGGGTCCCAGCACGTTGCGCTCCTCGGTCAAGGGACCGGACGGCGCCCCTCGTCTCGAGGCGCCGAGGTCGTCACCTACTAGGACGAGCGACCGTGCCATTTGGTTGCCCCGAAGCCCGGATCGGCAAACCCGGCCAGTGGCGGCCGGTCAGACGTCGGTCAGGTCGGTGTGCAGGCGGACCTGCTTGACGCGGACCGACCCGTCCCCGTGCAGGTCGAGCTCCCGGTGCGCCCCGTCCGCGGCCCAACCGGCCCCGGTGAGGAAGCCCCGGCGTACGTCGTCGGTGCTGGTGAGCCAGATCAGCGCCCGGCTGAACCGGTCGGCCTTGAGCGTCTCGGCGCAGGCCTGCACGAGCCGGGAGCCGTGGCCGTGACGGGTCTGGCCGGGGTCGACGGTCAGCTCGACGATCTCGCCGTCGGCCACGGGGTCGGCGTCGGGGTCGGCCGCGGGGCCGGTCACCGCGAAGCCGCGCACCGTGTTGCGCTCCAGCGCCACCAGCACCCGGTTGCGCGCGTCGGTGGGCTTGGCCAGCGACGCCCGCCACGCCTCGGCGAAGTCGGCCGGGTCCAGCGCGGAGAGCACCTCGTCGGGCAGCGTGCCGGCGTACTCCTCGCGCCAGGCGCGCACCTGGACGGCGGCGATGGCGTCGGCGTCGTCGGTCCAGCCGACCCGCACCGAGACGTCTGCGCCGGGGGAGCTCATGAGACCGATCCTGCCAGCCGACACGGTGTTACACCTCCTCGGCAGGCGTGCGGTAAAGGTGTAACAGATCCTTGGTAGGCTGACCCCATGTACGGCAACGACTTCGGTGCGCCCGAGCGCACCCCCGGCACCGACGCAGCCGCCCCGCCGGACGCCGGAGGGGACGAGGGGTTCGAGGACTTCGACCGCGTGATCGCGGCCGACGGCCGGATCGAGCCACGTGACGCGATGCCCGAGGGCTACCGCAAGACCCTGATCCGGCAGATCGCGCAGCACGCGCACTCGGAGATCATCGGGATGCAGCCCGAGGGCAACTGGATCACCCGCGCGCCGAGCCTGCGCCGCAAGGCGATCCTGATGGCGAAGGTGCAGGACGAGGCCGGCCACGGGCTCTACCTGTACGCCGCCGCCGAGACCCTCGGGCGCCGACCGCGCCGAGCTGCTCGACATGCTGCACAACGGCAAGCAGAAGTACTCCTCGATCTTCAACTACCCGACCCAGACCTGGGCCGACATCGGCGCGATCGGCTGGCTCGTCGACGGTGCCGCGATCGTCAACCAGGTGCCGCTGTGCCGCTGCTCCTACGGCCCCTACGCCCGCGCGATGATCCGGGTCTGCAAGGAGGAGTCGTTCCACCAGCGCCAGGGCTTCGAGATCCTGCACACGCTCTCGCACGGCACCGCCGGCGCAGAAGGCGATGGCGCAGGACGCCGTCGACCGCTGGTGGTGGCCGAGCCTGATGATGTTCGGCCCGCCCGACAGCACGGTCTCGGAGGGCGTCGCGCCGACGGCCACACCGCGCAGTCGATGGCCTGGGGGATCAAGCGGTTCTCCAACGACGACCTGCGCCAGCGGTTCGTCGACATGACCGTCCCGCAGGCCGAGGCGCTCGGGCTGACGCCTGCCCGACCCCGACCTGCGCCTGGAACGAGGAGCGCGGCCACTACGACTTCGGCGAGATCGACTTCACCGAGCTGTTCGAGGTGATCAAGGGCAACGGCCCGTGCAACCGCGAGCGGATGGCGCACCGGGTGCGCGCCCACGAGGACGGCGCCTGGGTGCGCGAGGCCGCCGCGGCGTACGCCGACAAGCGGGCACAGGAGCAGGCGCGGCGGAGGAGTCGGTGGCATGAGCGGGGCCGAGTCGACCACGGGCGGCGCGAGTGGCCGCTGTGGGAGGTGTTCGTGCGCAGCAGGCGCGGCCTGTCCCACGTGCACGTCGGCTCGCTGCACGCGCCCGACGCCGAGATGGCGCTGCGCAACGCGCGCGACGTCTACACCCGCCGCCAGGAGGGCGTCTCGATCTGGGTGGTCCCGGCCGCGAGCATCACCGCGTCGAGCCCGGAGGAGAAGGACGCGTTCTTCGACCCGGCCGGCGACAAGATCTACCGGCACCCGACCTTCTACGACATCCCCGAGGGGGTCGAGCACCTGTGAGCGTGGTCGGTGATCGAGCCCGTCGAGATCTGGATCTGACCGGGCTGCCTACGTCTCGGCCCTCGGCGACGACGCCCTGATCGCGGCCCAGCGGATGGGCGAGTGGATCGCCACCGCCCCGCAGATCGAGGAGGACGTCGCGCTCGGCAACATCGCGCTCGACCTGCTCGGCCAGGCCCGGTCGCTGCTGACCTACGCCGGCTCGCTGCTCGACCCGGTGCGCACCGAGGACGACCTGGCCTACTTCCGCGACGAGCGCGAGTTCCGCAACGTGCAGCTCGTCGAGCGGGCTGGCCGCGAGCGCGCGACTTCGGCGTCGCGATGGCGCGGCTGCTGGTGCTCTCGACGTACCAGCTACGAGCTCTACGACGGCTCTGGCCTCGAGCACCGACGAGACGCTGGCGGCGATCGCGGCGAAGGCGGTCAAGGAGGTCGACTACCACCGCGACCACGCCACCCTGTGGGTGCTCCGGCTCGGCGACGGCACCGACGAGTCGCACCGACGCATGCAGGCCGCGCTGGACGCGGAGTGGCCGCTACGTCGACGAGCTGTTCGACGGCGACTGCGTCGACGCCGGCGCTGGTCGAGGCAGGCGTCGCGCGTCGACCCGGCCGGGCTGCGCCCGACGTTCGACCGACGGGTCGCGGACGTGCTCGCCGAGGCCACGCTGACCGTGCCCGAGGCTGACCGCCCGCGGTCACCGGCGGGCGCCGGGGCGTGCACACCGAGCCGATGGGCTACCTGCTCGCGGAGATGCAGCACCTGGCCCGCTCGCACCCGGGGGCGACGTGGTGAGCGTCCGACGGTCTCGACGGGCTCGACCACCGAGTCGACGGGTCGACCACCGCGTGGGACATCGCCGCGGCCGTCTCGACCCCGAGGTGCCGGTGTCACCATCGAGGACCTCGGCATCCTGCGCGCGTCGACGTCGACGACGACCGGGGCCGTCGACGTGACGATCACCCCGACCTACTCCGGCTGCCCGGCCATGGACGCCATCCGCGCCGACGTCGCGCGCGGCGCTCGCCGAGGCCGGCTACGACGACGTCGGGTCGACTCGTGCTCGCGCCGGCATGGACGACCGACTGGATGACCGACGAGGGCAAGCGCAAGCTGGAGGAGTACGGCATCGCGCCCCCGCAGCGACGCGTCGGCGGCGTCCGTGCCGCCTGACGCTGTCGCTGCGCTGCCCGCAGTGCGGCTCGCCGGACACCCGGGAGCTGAGCCGGTTCGGGTCGACGGCGTGCAAGTCGCTGTGGGTCTGCAACGCCTGCCGCGAGCCGTTCGACCACTTCAAGGCGCATCTGAGCGCCGCCGAGCGACCCGAGGACCCTGCCGCGTGAGCCACAGCCACGCCGTCTTCCACCCGCTGACGGTCGCGTCCATCGAGCCGGCTCACCGACGACTCGGTCGCGATCACCTTCGACGTGCCCGAGCGAGCTGCAGCGGACGACTACGCCTTCACCCACGGCCAGCACCTGACCATCCGCACGGAGCTGGCCGGCGACGACGTACGCCGCAACTACTCGATCTGCTCGCCGGTCGTCGTCCGGTCAGCTCCGGGTGGCCGTCAAGCGGCTGCCCGGGGGCGCCTTCTCCGAGCACGCCCTCGACGTGCTGAGGCCCGGCGACGTGCTCGACGTGATGACGCCCAGCGGGCGGTTCTTCACCGAGCTCGACCCGGAGCACAAGCAAGCACTACGTCTGCATCGCCGCCGGGTCGGGGATCACCCCGGTGCTGTCCATCGTCGCGACGACGCTGGAGACCGAGCCGCAGTCCGCGGTGACGCTGCTCTACGGCAACCGCACCCACAAGTCGGTGATGTTCCTCGAGGAGCTCGAGGACCTCAAGGACACCTACCCGGAGCGGTTCCACCTCGTGCACGTGCTCT
>CAVVWK010000004.1:0-100093 GCA_963751975.1 uncultured Actinomycetota bacterium
TCGGCGCAGGTCCAGCCCGGTCCGCTCGGAGATCCGGTCGATCCGGTAGTAGATGGTGTTCACGTGCACGTGCAGCTGAGCGGCGGCGGCCCTGGCGTTCAGGTCGGCAGCGACGTACTTCCGGAGCGTTTCGACGAGGACACCGCCTTCGCGCGTGTCCTCCTCGATGAACGCGCGCAGCCCGGGCGGGACCACATGGCGTGCGGTCTCGTCCGGCCGGGAGACGAGGTAGTCCAGGGTCGAGAGCGACGACAGGGCGAGCAGCCCGGCCCGATCCCCCAGCCTGGCCAGCGCGAGCTGGGCCTCGCGGTAGGCGCTCGGCACCTCGACGAGACCGACGCGCTCGGTGCTGAGGCCAAGCGCCACCGGGATGCCTCGGGCCGCCAGGCTTCGGTGATTCCGGCGAGGCGGGAGAGCACGGTGGACTCGCCGAGCACGTCGACGGGGACCACCAAGACGACCTCGTCCTGACGCACCACGACCACTCCCCCGAGGCTCTGCGCGACGGCTCTGCTGAGCAACTCCGCGGCCTCCGGGAGCTGCGGGACCGTGCTACTCGGGTCTTGCGGCAGCCCGATCCCGACCAGCACGCGGCTGCCCGGGGTGAGGCCGGCGTCGGCGAGCGCCTCGGTCCGTACCTCCGCCCGGGGGGTACGCCCCGCCAACAGGTCCTCCAACAAATCCCGCTCGACGCGCGCCGCGTCCGTGGTGCGCAGGTTCTCCGCCTCGAGGTAGCCCCGGGCGGCGGCGCTGCTGGCCGCCTCGATCGTGGCCATCACGTGTGCGACGACGGTCAGCGCCGCAACCGAGCCACCCGGCAGCCCGTCGGCGGCCGCCCGCACGTGGTCCCACAGGAGGGCCTGACCGACCCGGTACGCCTTGAGGAAGTCCTCCAGGGAGATCCCGACCCGGATCCGTCGCGCGCCGTAGCCCGCGGTGGCCGGGAAGTCCGCGGGTGTGGGCACCCGTCCCGCGGCCAAGGTGTCGAGAAAGATCCCGAAGACCTGAGCACAGTTCGCCTCGACTTCCAGGCGCAGCCCTGGCGTGTCGAGCGCCCGGTAGCCCGACACCTGTGCCAGCACGGCCTGCTGGGCGTCCTCGGCGAACCGGTCCTGCCGAGACCGGAGGCGCTCGACCAGCGGCACGACGTCGTAGCCGTCGCCCGTCTTGGGTGCCAGCGCCTCTGCGGTCATCGCGACCATGGGTTCTCCCTCACTCCGCCTCGGGCTTTCAGATCTCGGACTGGACGCCAGCAAGGAGCTGGCGGGCCATCACGATCCGCTGGACCTGGTTGGTGCCCTCGTAGATCTGGGTGATCTTGGCGTCGCGCATCATCCGCTCGACCGGGTAGTCGCGGGTGTAGCCGTAGCCGCCGAGCACCTGCACCGCGTCGACGGTGACCTGCATGGCGGTGTCGGAGGCGAAGCACTTCGCGGCGGCGCCGAAGAACGTCAGGTCCTTGTCGCCACGCTCGGAGCGGCCGGCCGCGGCATAGGTGAGCTGGCGGGCCGCCTCGACCTTCATGCCCATGTCGGCGAGCATGAACTGCAGGCCCTGGAAGTCGGCGATCGGCTTGCCGAACTGCTGGCGCTCCTTGGCGTACGCGAGCGCGTAGTCCAGGGCGCCCTGCGCGATCCCGACCGCCTGCGCGGCGATGCAGATACGGGTGTGGTCGAGCACCTGCATCGCCGTGGTGAAGCCGGTGCCCTCGGCGCCGATCATGCGGTCGGCCGGGATCCGCACGTTGTCGAGGTAGACCTCGCGGGTCGGGCGAGCCCTTGATGCCGAGCTTCTTCTCCGGCGCGCCGAACGAGACGCCCTCGTCGGACTTCTCCACCACGAACGCCGAGATGCCCGCTGCCCTTCTTGGCGTCCGGGTCGGTCACGGCGAACACCGTGTAGTACTCCGAGACCCCGGCGTTGGTGATCCACCGCTTGACGCCGTTGAGCACCCAGTGGTCACCGTCCCGGACCGCCTGCGTCTTCATCGACGCCGCGTCCGAGCCGGCGTCCGGCTCGGAGAGGCAGTAGGAGAACATCGCCTCTCCGGCCGCGACCGGGGACAGGTAGGTCTTCTTCAGCACGTCCGAGCCGGCGAGGATCAGGGCCAGCGTGCCGAGCTTGTTCACTCCCGGGATCAGCGACGACGACGCGCAGACCCGCGCCACCTCCTCGATCACGATGCGCGCTGGCCAGCGCGTCGGCCCCGGCGCCGCCGTACTCCTCGGGGATGTGCGGGGCGGCGAAGTCCGCCGCGACGAGGGCGTCGTACGACGCCTGCGGGAACTCACCTTCCTCGTCGACCTCGGGCGCGTGCGGGCCGACCTTGGCCTCGCAGACGGCGCGCACCGCCTCACGGATGAACTGGTGCTCCTCGGACAGGGCGAACATGGGGAACTCACTCATGGGTTGCTTCTCTCGTGTTGTCGGTAGGTGTGTCTTGGAAAAGTCGTGTGAATGACGCGGCAGCTGCTCGTCAGCCGAGAGGGGGCTCGGTCAGGTTGCGGACCTCGTCCTCGGTGACGCCGGGCGCGAGCTCGACCAGGCGCAGAGCCCTCAGGTGTGACGTCGATGACGGCGAGGTCGGTGATGATCCGCTGCACCACGCCGCGGCCGGTGTAGGGCAGCGAGCACTCGTTGACGATCTTGTAGGAGCCGTCCTTGGCGGTGTGCTCCATCAGCACGATCACCCGCTTGGCGCCGTGCACGAGGTCCATCGCGCCGCCCATCCCCTTGACCATCTTCCCGGGGATCATCCAGTTCGCGATGTCACCGCCCGCGGAGACCTGCATCGCGCCCAGGATCGCGGCGTCGATCTTGCCGCCCCGGATCATCCCGAACGACGGTCGCGGAGTCGAAGAACGACGCGCCCTTGCGCAGCGTCACGGTCTCCTTGCCGGCGTTGATCAGGTCCGGGTCCACCGCGTCCTCGGTCGGGTACGCCCCGACCCCGAGGATGCCGTTCTCCGACTGCAGCACCAGCTCCACGTCGTCGGCGACGTAGTTGGGCACCAGCGTCGGCAGCCCGATGCCGAGGTTCACATACGACCCGTCGGTCAGCTCCGAGGCCGCCCGCGCGGCCATCTCCTCGCGACTCCACGGCATCTCAGGCCTCCTTGCTGTGGGACGGGGTCTCGACGGGCTCGACCACCGAGGACGGCTCGACCACCGAGGGCCGCACCGTCCTCTTCTCGATCTTCTTGTCCGCGGCCTGCTCCGGTGTCAGCGCCACCACCCGGTGCACGAACACCCCCGGCGTGTGCATCTCGTCGGGGTCGATCTCGCCGGGCTCGACCAGCTCCTCCACCTCGGCGATGGTCACCCGGCCGCACATCGCCGCGAGCGGGTTGAAGTTGCGGGCCGACCGCTTGTAGACGAGGTTGCCGTGCCGGTCGCCCTTGGCCGCACGCACGAGCGCGAAGTCGGTGGTGATCGACTCCTCGAGCGCATAGTCCTGGCCGCCGAAGCGACGAACCTCCTTGGCGGGGGACGCGATCTCGACATTGCCCTCGGCGTCGTACTTCCACGGCAAGCCGCCGTCGGCGACCTGGGTGCCCACGCCGGTTGCGGTGAAGAACGCCGGGATGCCGGTGCCACCGGCACGCATCCGCTCCGCGAGGGTGCCCTGCGGGGTCAGCTCCACCTCCAGCTCACCGTGCAGGTACTGCCGCGCGAACTCCTTGTTCTCCCCCACGTACGACGCCACCATGCGGCGCAGCCGTCCGGCACCGAGCAGCTTGCCGAGCCCGGTGTCGTCGACGCCGCAGTTGTTCGAAACCGCTTCGAGGTCGGAGACGCCGGTGTCGAGGAGTGCGCCGATCAGCGTGGAGGGGATGCCACAGATCCCGAACCCGCCCACGGCGAGCGAGGCGCCGGTCGGGACGTCGGCCACCGCCTCGGCGGCGCTGGCGAAGACCTTGTTCATGATTGTTCCGTTCTTCTACTGCGTGACGAGGAGGACGCCACCGAGGGTGACGAGTCCGATGAAGGCCGAGCCGGCTGACGACGCGACCATGACTGGCCCGCTCCGCTTGAGGAGCGAGGCGATTCGCACGCTGGCCCCCATCCCGAACAGGGCCGCACCGAGCGCGGCCACCTGCGCATGCGTGATCCAGCCCAAGGTCTCCGCCGGGACGACGCCCGTGGTGCGGACGGCTGCGCAGGCGATGAACCCGAGCACGAACAACGGCACGACCGGCGGCCGCTTGCTGCCCTTCCCGGCCGGGTCCCTGAACCGGCGCACGGCGCTGACGGTGGCGACGACGGGGGCCAACATCAGCACGCGAGTCAGCTTCACCACGATCGCCGTGGCGACGACGGCCGCGCCGGCCGGACTGGCCGCGGCCACGACCTGGCCGACCTCGTGCACGCTGGCACCGGTCCAGACGCCGAACTGAAGGTCGGTCAGGCCCAGCGGTCCCTGTAGGAGGGGCAGGAGGACGAGCGCGAGGCTGCCGAAGAGGGTGACCATCGCGATCGACACGGTGACGTCCTCCTCGTCCGCGCCGGCCGTGTCCTCCATCGCGGCGATGGCCGAGGCGCCGCAGATCGCCGTGCCCGTCCCGAGGAGCAGGGCGCGAGAGGGGCTCAGCCCGACCCGGCGACCCAACCACGTTGTGAACAGCAGCGTGGCCACCAGCGAGCCGGCGATCACGCCCAGCAGCGGCAGACCCAAGGCACCGACGGCGGCGAAGGAGACCGAGAACCCGAGCAGGACGATGCCTGCACGCAGCAGCCGCTTGGTCACCCAGCCCAGCCCGGACCGTGCTGACTCGGGAACCAGCCCGACGTTCGCCGCGACGACCCCGAGACCGACGGCCCAGGTGAGGACGCCGACCTGGTCGACCAGGCGATGTCCGAAAAACGCGGCCCCCAGACCGGCGGCCAGGAACAGGATGCCGGGGAGGACCTGCGTCCACCGGTGTCGCGGTGCGACGACGGCGTCGAACCGCTGCCGGACCTGAGCCTGGACGGAAACGTCCACGCCCGGTTCGGGAACCAGTGTCTTCACGATGCCTCCCCGGCTGTTCATGCGTCGACCTGTGCGGTGCCGCGGGCCCCGGCGACGGACGTCAGCGCCTGCAGGAGGGGCTCCGTCCAACGCCAGTCACCGAACCCGGAAGCGGGGTTGAGGTGCCCGACCTGACCGAGGTCGACCAGCTGGCTCCCCCAGGCCTCCGCCATGCCGCTCACCCTCGCGAAGTCGGCGAGGCTGTCGTTGCGGCTGGCCGCGACGATGCTCGGGAACGGCAGCCGGTCCCCCGGGATCGGCAGCCAGCCCGCGGCGGTCAGCTCTGCCAGTGAGGGGTACTCCCCAGGCAGCGGCTGCGCCAGGTCGGGCGGGGTGGCGAGCAGCGCACCTTGGACAACGGTCCGGTACCGCTGCGCCCAGTGCAGGGTCACGAGCACGCCCGCACTGTGCGCTACCAGCACCACCGGCCGTCGGGCGCCCTCGACCTCACGCTGGAGGTCGGCGGTCCGCTCGTCCAAGCCGTACTCCGACCGCCCCGGGGTCGGCAGGTGCCGCGTGTTCGGCAGCTCGGCCGCCATGCGCTCCTGCCAGTGGTCGGGCGTCTGACCCCGGAGGCCCGGGACCAGCACGATCGTGGGCTGCTCGCCGTCGGTCATCGAGACGCCCCGTCCTGGCTCGCCACGACCTCGACCGGAGCCACCCGCTGCAGGCTGGCGGGGTAGGCGCGCCTGCCGGCGAGAAGGACCGCGATCGTGAGCACCGAGACGAGGGGCACCAGCTTCAGCGCCACGTCCAGGCCGAACTTGTCGGCGAGGATGCCCACGACGAACGGACCGGCGGCGAGGCCGAGGAGGTTGTTGGCCAAGGTCAGCGTGCCGAAGGCAGTCGCACGGATGGACTCCGGCGTCAGGTTGGCGACCATCGCGCCGGCCGGACCCGTCGTACCGGCCGCGAAGAAGGCGCCGAATGCCAGCAGCAGCAGCTGCAGGGAACCGGGGGCAGCAGCGAACGCGGCGCCGATGAGCACCAGCGACGTCGCCGCGTAGACGATTGCGGTGGTCCACTTGCGAATCGGCACGGAGCGCGTCAGGCGGTCGGTGATCGCACCACAGACGATCATGCCGACGCCCATCACGAGGATGAACAGCGCAGCCACACCGGCGGCCTTGTCGGGAGCCATGCCGTACGTCCGGTTCAGGTAGCTCGGGAGCCAGGCATAGAGCGCGCCAGCGACGAAGAGCTGCAGGCCGCTGCCGATGTAGGCGAAGATGACAGCCGGGGTGGAGAACAGCGCGGACAGCTTGGCGCGGGGCTGACCCCCGGAGACTCGCACCGCGTTGTCGGGGTGCCGGTGGGCGTCGAGCTTCCGGTCGCTGATGAGGACGCGGTAGAGCACGGCCAGGACGAGGCCGAAGATGGCCATCACGGCGAAGGACCAGCGCCAGCCGAGCTGGACGGCGATCGCGCCACCCAGCGCCATGCCGATCACCGAGCCGAACAGTCCACCGGCCATGAAGGCACCGGTCAGGGACGCCCGGCGAGTGGCCGGGAAGACGGCCAGGACGACGGCGAGCCCGACGCTGCCGTAGGCGGCCTCACCGACCCCGATCAGGACGCGGGAGAGCATCATCTGCTCGTAGTTGGCCGCCAGCGCCGACCCGAGCGTGGCGAAGCTCCAGATAGCAGCCATGGCCACGATGGCCTTGACGCGGCCGAAACGGTCGCCCAGCACGGACAGCGGGATCGCCAGCAGGCCGACGGCCAACGCGACGACGCTGGTCATGCCGCCGAGCTGGGTGTCGGTCAGGGCCCACTCGGCCTTGAGGAAGGGGAAGACGGCAGACAGCACCTGTCGTGACATGTAGTCCGACAGCAGCAGGCCGAAGGTCAGGATGAAGACGACCCACGGGAAGGCGCGGGAGGCCTTCTTCGAGGTCGGGGAGGGTGGTGCGGCGACGATGACGTCGTCGGTGGCAGTGATCGCCATTTCTTGTACTCCATTGGATGGTCGGGACGGACCGACAGCACGGACACCGTTGTCGTGCCGGCGAGTGAGGGGTGGGGTGCGGTCCAGGGATCACACCCCTGTGGTGGTCCGGGGACCGCACCCCACGACGAGGTGGGGTGCGGGAGGGAGGTCCCGCACCCCAAGCCGGTCCGAGACCCGGCGAACGCCTGAGCTCAGGCGTGGAGGGTGAAGCCGAGCTGGCCCGGCTTGCGGTTGGGCGCGTAGCCCAGGCGTGCCAGCGTCTCGTCGACGCTGTCGTAGGTCTGGCCGATGCGGTACATGTCGTGTGCGTCCTTGCCGGTCGCCACGTCCCGGCCGAGCTCGTTGGCGATCCGGACGAGCTGCTCGATCTGCTGGACGGACGTGTACTTCTCGCCCTTGCGGCCCCACAGGGTGTCCTCGTTGCCGCAGCGGGCGTGCAGTCCCATGGCGATCGCCATGGTGTTCACCGGGAGCACGCTGCGCATCAGCGTCTCCAGGGTGAGGTTCGCCCCGTCCGGCACCCGGTTGATGAAGTTCATCATGTTGTAGGGGTTGGGGCCGTCGAAGCCGCCGCCGATGGCGACCCAGGTCAGGTTGAGCGGGCCCATGTAGTGGCCGCGACGGATCAGCCGCTCGACGGTCTCCAGCTGCGGGATGCTCGAGAGCTGGAAGTGCGGCTGGATGCCGTTCGCGGTCAGCCGCGCGAGGTGCTCCTTGACCCAGCTCGGGTTGGCCGGGACGTACATCTCGCGGTAGGCCTCGTAGACCTCGGGACGCTCGAACGAGGTGCCGGCGATGTCGTCGTCGGTCATCAGCTCGACGATGTTCATCTGGCTGGTGTTGATGGCGATGGTGACCTGGTCGGGCTTGGGGTCGAGGTCGGCCAGCATGTGCCGGGCGTCGTCCTCGAGCCACTTGGCGTCCGCGCCGTCGCCCTCCGGGGCGAAGGAGATCGAACCGCCGACCTGAAGGATCATCTCCGGCACGGCCTCGCGCAGCCGGCCGAGCAGCTCGTTGAACTGCGACATCCGCTTCGAGCCCTTGCCGTCCAGCTCACGCACGTGGATGTGCAGCACCGTGGCGCCGGCGTTCCAGCAGTCCACCGCGGCCTGGACGTGCTCGTCCATGGTCAGCGGCAGGTCCTCACGGAAGTCCGCGGGCTCCCACTCGGGGCCGTAGGGCGCGGCGGTGATGACCAGGGGCTCCTGGACCTCGGGGAACAGGGCGTCGTCGTGAAAGTGCATCAGTTGTCTCCTTCTGAGTTCGGGTTGTGGGGTCGCGGTGGGTCAGAAGGGGACGTCGCCGATGATGCCGGCGCGCTCCATCTTCCGGACGGCCGGCCAGTAGTCCTGGACGGCGTAGTGCTGGGTGTTGCGGTTGTCCCAGATGGCGAAGCTGTTCTTCGTCCAGCGCCAGCGGACCTGGTACTCGGGGGTGGCCGCCTGACGGGTGAGGTAGTTCAACAGCTCAGCGGCACCCGGCATCTGGTCGAAGCCGTAGCGCACGTTCTCGGCCGTGTGGTGGTTGACGAAGTGCGTGGTGAACGCGTTGACGAAGAGGACCTTCTCGCCGGTCTCGGGGTGGGTGCGGACGACCGGGTGCTCGGCGTCGGGGAAGCGCTCCTTCATCGCCAGCCGCTGCTCGATCGGCTGGCGTGCGCCGAAGGACGACTGGAGGCTGTGGCTCGCGATGAGGCCCTCGATCTGCTCCTTGACCCGCTGGGGCAGGCGCTCGTAGGCCAGCGCCATGTTCACCCAGATCGTGTCGTCACCGAGGCCGGGCGTCTCCACGCAGCGCAGGACCGAGCCGAACGGGGGGGCCTGCCGCCAGGTGGCGTCACAGTGGAAGGCGTTCTCGAAGTCGTCGGGACGGGTGTCCTTGTCCTTGTAGATCCGGACCAGGCCCGGGTGGTCGGGATCGCTGCCGGCGACCGGGTGGTCCTCGAGGGGACCGAACCGCTCGGCGAGCGCGACGTGCTCGGCGCGCGAGATGTCCTGGTCACGGAAGAACAGGACCTTGTGCTCGAGCAGGTGCTGCTTCAGCTCGGCGAACAGCTCGTCGCTGCGCGACACCTCTGCCAGGTCGACGTTGGTGATCTCGGCGCCGAGAGCCGCGGTGAGACGGTGGACCTGCATGGGTCGGCGGACCGGCGTGGTCACCGGACGGTCCTGGGTGACGGTGGCATCCATCTGATTCCTACTTCCTGCTGTGCAGCAGCAGCTGCTGATCGGTTGGGGTGTGGGGGTCAGGCTCAGAGCGTGAAGACCGAACATCCGACGCTCTTGCCGCTCTCGAGGTCGATGTGCGCCTGCATCGCGTCGTCGAGGCTGTAGCGCTGGTTGATCTCGACGTCGATGCGGCCGTTGGCGATGTGGTCGTGGAGCTCGCCGGCGAGCTCGGCCCGCTCCGCCGGGTCGGCGATGTAGTCCGCGAGCGCGGGGCGGGTGACGTAGAGGGAGCCCTTCATGGCGAGCTCCATCGCGTTGATCGGCGGTACGGCCCCGGATGCCGTGCCGAAGCACACCAGCAGGCCGCGGCGGGCGAGGGAGTCGATCGAGCTCTGGAAGGTCGTCTTGCCGATGCTGTCGAAGACGACCGGGACCCCGGCGCCGTCGGTGAGCTCACGCACCCGCTCGGCGACGTTCTCCCGGGTGTACACGATCGTGTGCGTGCAGCCGTGCGCCTTGGCCACGTCGGCCTTCGCGTCGGTCGACACGGTTCCGATCACGTTGACCCCGAGGAGCTTGGCCCACTGGCTGAAGATCAGTCCGACCCCACCCGCGGCGGCGTGCAGCAGCACCGTGTCGCCGGCCTTCAGGTTCGGCGCGATCCGGCGCAGCAGGTAGGAGGTGGTCAGGCCACGCATGGTCGTAGCAGCGGCGACGTCGAACGGGATCGCCTCGGGCAGCCTGATCAGCGAATCCGTCGGCATGACCCGCTCAGTGCTGTAGGCGCCCGAGGGGGCTCCCCGTGTAGGTGACCCGGTCACCCTCCGCGAAGTCCGTGACGCCCGGGCCGACGGCCTCGATGACGCCGGCACCCTCGACGCCCATGCCCGCCGGCAGCGGGTGTGGGTACAGACCACTGCGGAAGTAGGTGTCAGCGAAGTTCAGCCCCACCGCGTGGTGGCAGATCCTGACCTCGCCCGGACCGGGCTCGCCGACCTCGACGGCCTCCCAGGTCAGGACCTCGGGTCCACCGGTCTCGTAGAAGCGAATGGCCTTGGCCACGGTGTCTGTCTCCCTCATCGTTGTGATTTCGAGCGTGTTCGGGCAAGCCGACGTCGGGTCGGCACGCTTGTGCGGATGCGCGGGTGTGGCGCGGAGCGTCAGATGGCGGTCGCCAGATGTGGCGGCCAGGGACGGTCTCGCGCGGGGGAAGGCTGATCACGTCGCGCGGTACCACCCCGCCGCGACCCCCACTGCCGCCGTAGCCGGGCGAGTCCCAGGTGAAGCCGGCCGGCAGCTCGCGCCCAGCCGGCAGGGTCAGCCAGATCCGGAGCAGGTGCGGGTTCGTGCCGGTGTCGGCGGCGAGCATGTGAAGCGTCGAGTAGCTGTCGACCAGCACGAGGTCGCCGGGCTCGAGGCTGACGTCGACGTGGTGGCGCTCGTCCGCGGCGATCTCGTCGATGAGGTCGAACAGCTCGATGTCGGCGTCCTCGAGGGACGGGACATCGGGGCGGGCGTGCGCGGTCTCGATGTCGGCGCGCACGTAGCGCATGCTCAGCCGACCGCCGACGTGGCAGGTGAGCGGCAGCAGGCGGTAGGGCTTCTCGCCGGCGCCCTGCGCGTCACCGCGGTCGAACGCATAGCGTCCGGACAGCCGCTCCGCGAGGTCCGGGCGTCGGGCGTACACCTCACGCACCAGGCTCTCTGCACAGGCGAAGGCGGCCCGGGCCCCGGAGGCGGTCACCAGGTATGCCGTGAGGTCGGAGCCGCCGGTGGCGGGGCGGCCCGCGCTGGAAGCGTTGACCGAGAGGACCATGTGGCCGTCGGCGGTCTGCGAGACGGGCGTGCCGAGGTGCTGGCTCAGGGCCCACAGCAGCATCCGGAGCCCGTGTGCGCTGTAGCGGTGAGCGGCGAGGCCGCGGACCACCGCGAAGCCGTCTCGCTCCTCGACGGCGCCGGCGATGCTGCGCATCTCGGTGGCGAGGGTGGGCAACGCGAAGTCGCGTCGCCGGACGCAGAGCAGCGGACGCTCGCTGCGTCGTACCGACGCCATCGCGTCGTCGAGCTCGTTGACGTGCTGGGTGCTGAGTCGGTGAGACCCGCTCGTGGTGCGAGGGTTGGCCGTTGCCGGCTGCCTCATGTGTCCTCCCTGGACTGCTCTGTCGATGTCCACAACGCTACGGTCGATAGGAGCCCGGTGCTTTACCTGAGGGGACAGAGGACTTATCATCTGGGGACACGTATGAGACCGGGAGCACAGTTATGCCCCCCTTCGTTCGCTATGCGACGTTGAACCGCTATGTGGAGCTGAGCCGCAGCCTCGGAATCGACCCGGTTTCACTGATGCACGTGCACGGACTGAACCCCGGCGGCCTCGCACACCCCGACCATCGGATCCCAGCGGCAGCCGCGGCACGCCTGCTCGACGAGACCGCGAGGCTCTCCGGGCACGACGACTTCGGGCTACGGCTCGCGGAGCTGCGGCAGATCTCCACGCTCGGACCGCTGAGTCTGGTGCTGCGCGAGGAGCCCGACGTGCGGAGCGCCCTCACACTGCTGCTGCGCTACGAGCACAGCTACAACGAGGCGTTGAGGATGGTGATGACCGAGCAGAACGAGCTCGCGACCATCCGGCTCCGGCTCGACTTCGGCGAACCAATCGACTCACGCCAGTCCCTCGAGCTCGGCATCGGCGCGCTGCACGGGATTCTGCGCGAGTTCTTGCCCGCCGAGTGGAGAGCGGTCAGCGTCTCCTTCCCGCATCCGCCGCCGAAGAGCCTGGAGACGCACGAGCGCGTCCTCGGTCCGAACGTTGCCTTCGATCAGGAGTTTGCGGGCATCGTGCTCTTGGTCTCCGACCTCGACACTCCCATCGCGACATCGGACCCGCAGCTGCGCGACTTCGCCCAGCAGTTCCTCAGGTCACTCGGCACGCCGAGGGACGCCACACTGCGCGACCGAGTGCGCGAGATGATCGAGCTGCTGCTGCCGGCGGGACGCTGCTCGGCGGCGCAGGTCGCGGGCAACCTGGGGATGGACCGGCGCACCCTCCATCGACGCCTCGAGGCTCAGGGCGAGACCTTCTCCTCGATCCTCGACTCGACACGTGCAGACATGGCGGAGCGGTTCCTGCTCACCGGCCGTTACTCGATGTCCGACATCGCGCTGATGCTCGGGTTCTCAGCGCCCAGCGGGCTGTCGCGTTGGTTCCGCCATCACTACCACTGCAGCCCGACGGCTTGGCTGGCCGACCGGTCCCTGGCCTCGGTCTGACGCGGGCCGCAACGACCGCCACAATCGAATGACCGCCTCCGCCCGCGCGAGGCGGGGCGAGAGGCGGTCAGCGTGGCTCCCCCGGTTGGACTCGAACCAACAACCCTCCGGTTAACAGCCGAATGCTCTGCCAATTGAGCTACAGGGGATCGTGCGGGGCATACGTTAGCAAGCGGTCTCGGCCATCACTAAATCGGACGGCTCAGGCGAGACCCAGCTCCTCGGCGGCCGTCCGGACCCCACGCTCGGCCATCTCCCGCACAACCGGGTCGTCCGGGTCGAGCCCCTCGTCGAGCTCGTAGGCCCAGGTCAGGTCCCCGGTGCCACCGGGCGCCCGGCGGGCCACGACGGTGAGGCCCCGGCGGTCTCGGACGACCACTCGCCGCTGGAGTACGACGGAGGCGGTGACGCGTTCGCGGACGAACGTGAGCAGCTGCCCGGGGTCGTCGATGAGGAACTCGTGGACCGGCCGGGGTCGACCGTACTCCCCGATCTCCGACACGCGGAGCCGGTCGTCGTCGCGTCGCCACTCGGCCGACTCCACCTGCTCCCACGGGATGCGGCGGGTCTCGACGGGCTCGACCACCGGAGAGCCGGGCTCGACCACCGGAGAGCCGGGCTCGACCACCGAGGGCACCACCACCAGGTGGTCTCGGGTGCCGAGCAGCCAGGTCCCGGAGCGGTCACCGGCGGCCGCCAGCACCTTGGTGCCACGGGGAAGGCCGGCCCGCGCGACGACGTCGTCCGGCACGTCGGGCGCCCGGGAGAACAGCCGTCTCACCCGGCGTCGCCGCCGATCGCCTTCTCGCGCAGGGTCCTGCGGTGCTGCTCGAGGGCGACCAGCTCACCGAACATGCGGTTGTAGTCGGTGGGGTGCTCGACGGGATTCGTGCGCTGCAGCCTGGACTTCAGGTCGGCGATCCGGCGCATCGCGGTGACCTCCTGGAGCCGGAACACGTGTGCGTTGACGTAGCCCCGGTCGGGGTCCTTGGCGGACAGCACCGGCTCGACGGCCAGGGCTCCGATCGCGTGGGCGACCGGACCGTCCTCCACGTTGTCGCGCAGCTTGGACACCCACACCTCGGTGGCGGGCGCGGCGGTGGGCCCGCCGCAGGCGGCGACGGCCTCCCACACTGCGCGGTAGACCGGGTGGGTGAAGTCGTCGCCGTCCACGTCACGGGTGGCCGCACCGACGACGTCGGGGTGCTGCACCACGAGCTTGAGGGTCTCTCGTTCGAGCGAGAAGCGCGGGTCGCGCAGGTCGGGCATCGGCTGGACGGGACGTTCCGGCACGGGTTCCGCGGTCGGGCCGGGCTGCCGGCCACGCCGGTCCTGCTGCGGCTTCGCGGAGCGGCCGGCGGCCCGGCGTACCTCCGAGCGAGCCTCCTCCACGTCGACGCCGACCATCCCGGCCAGCTCACGGGCGAACGCCTCGACCTTGGAGCGGTCGCGGATCGCCGAGACCAGCTTGGCGGCCTCGCGCAGTGCGTCGACCCGGCCGTCGGCCCGGTCGAGGTCGTAGCGGGTGACGACGTTGCCGAGCACGAAGCGGTACAGCGGCACCCGGCGGGCCACCAGCTCGCGGACCGAGGCGTCGCCCTTCTGCAGGCGCAGGTCGCAGGGGTCGAGGCCGTCGGGCTCGACCGCGACGTAGGTCTGGCCGGCGAAGTTCTGGTCGCCCTCGAACGCCCTGAGCGCGGCCTTCTGGCCGGCGGCGTCGCCGTCGAAGGTGAAGATCACCTCGCCGCGGAACTCGTCGTGGTCGTGCAGCAGCCGCCGCAGCACGCGGCCGTGGTCCTCGCCGAACGCCGTGCCGCAGGTGGCGACCGCGGTCGGGACGCCGGCGAGGTGGCACGCCATCACGTCGGTGTAGCCCTCGACGACGACGGCCTGCGAGGCGCGCGCGATGTCACGGCGGGCGAGGTCGATGCCGTAGAGGACGTGAGACTTCTTGTAGATCGGCGTCTCGGGGGTGTTGAGGTACTTCGCGTCGATCCGGTCGTCGTCGAACAGGCGGCGGGCGCCGAAGCCGATCACGTCGCCGTTGGTCTCGCGGATCGGCCACAGCAGCCGTCCGCGGAACCGGTCGTAGTGGCCGCGCTGCCCCTGGGCGACGAGGCCGCCGACGACGAGCTCCTGGTCGGTGAAGCCCTTCTGACGCAGGTGCCGGTAGAGGGCGTCCCCGTCACGTGGCGCGAACCCGACGCCGAAGCGGGCGGCGGCGTCCTGGTCGAAACCCCGCTCGGTCAGGAACTGCCGGCCGGTGGCGGCGTCGGACGTGCCGAGCGCGTCGACGTAGAACTCCGCGGCGACCTTGTGCGCCTCCAGCAACCGGGGACGCAGATGGCCCTCGCGGCGCTGCGGCCGGGCCTCACCTGGCGCTGCCTCCTGGTAGCGCAGCTGCACGCCGTAGCGGTCGGCGAGACGCTCGACGGCCTCGGCGAACCCGAGCCCGTCGATCTCCTGCAGGAACTTGATGACGTCGCCGCCCGCCTGGCAGCCGAAGCAGTGGAAGAACCCGCGGGACGGCGTCACGTGGAACGACGGCGACTTCTCGTCGTGGAACGGGCAGAGCCCCTTCATCGACCCGCCGCCGGCGTTCTTGAGGGTCACGTAGTCCGACACGACCTCGTCGATCCGGGCGCGCTCGCGCACCAGCGCGATGTCCTCGTCCCTGATCAGCCCGGCCACGGCGCGAAGTCTACGTGTCGGTGCCGGCCGCCCGAGCCGCGTTCCCCCGGCCCGGGGACCACGTGCGGCCAGCGGGGTCGCTCCTCTTCACTCAGGCCGGACGATGCCCGGCGCGAAGGCCGCATGGTCGACTGCGGCGACCGAGGGACAGCGGTCGGGAGTGCTGCGCGCGCAAGCCACGGCGAGGAGGTGAAACGGTGAACATCCTCATCGGAGTGCTCATCGTCGCCGTCGTGACCGCGCTCGCCGTCACCGTCATGCTGCTGGTCCGGCGGCGCGCGCCGGAAGGCAGCTACTTCGCCGACGGTGACCGGGCGTCGGGCGTCTTCGGGGTGCTGGCGACCGGCTTCTCCGTGCTGCTCGGCTTCATCATCTTCCTGTCCTTCGAGTCGTACGACGACTCCCGCACCGGCGCGGAGGAGGAGGCCACCCTGCTGGTGCAACAGGTCGAGACGGCCCAATTCATGCCCGCTGACGTCTCGGAGCGGCTGACCGGCGAGATCGTCTGCTACGGGCGGTCCGTCGTGAACGCCGAGTGGCGGGCCATGGAGAGCGGCACGCTCGGCGACACCGTCAACCCCTGGGGACTGGCGATGTTCCGCACGCTCGAGACGGTGGAGCCAAGGAGTGCGACCGAGCAGTCCGCCTACGACCGGTGGATGGACCAGACGCTCGCGCGCGAGCAGGCACGCCTCAGCCGGATCCACGGGGCCGAGGGGATCATCCCGTTCCCGCTCTGGATCATCATGTTCGTCATCGCTGCGATGCTCTTCGCCTACATGCTCTTCTTCGCCGACTCGGGCGAACGGGCAGTCACCCAGGGAGTGCTGATGGCCAGCGTCGCGGTCGTCGTCAGCTTCCTGCTGCTGATCCTGATCTTCTTGGACAGGCCGTACGGCGAGGGTGCTGGAAAGCTTCAGCCTCTCGCGATGGAGCGCTCGTTGCGGCTCATGAGCTCCGTCGAGCAGGCCATCGACCTGACCCTCACCCTGCCGTGCGGCTCTGATGGCACCCCCCGCTGACGCCCGGGAGAGCCAGTCGGGCGACTGGATCGAGCTCGCGGTCACCTTGATCCTGATCTTCGCCGCGGTCTCCACGTCCTGGAGCGGCTACCAGGCGGCGCGATGGCACAGCGAGCAGGCCGCGGGCACCAACCGCACCGGCGCGATGCGGTTCGAGGCGGCGCGGGCAGCAGGGCGCGCAGATGCGGAGACCGAGGTGGACGTGGCCACCTTCATCGCTTGGGTGAACGCCGACCGGACCGGCCAGGACGACCTGGCGGAGATCGTCGAGGCCCGCTTCCGTCCGGAGTTCCGCACCGCCTTCGAGGCCTGGACCGCGACGCGGCCGTTCACCCGTGCCGACGCGCCACCGACCCCGTTCGCCATGCCGGAGTACCGGCTGGCCTCGCGGGAACGCGCCGAGCAGCTCGACCAGGAGGCGGTGGCGTCGGCCGCCGAGGTGAGCACAGACATCCAACGGGCCAGCAACTACGTCCTCACGGTGGTGCTGTACTCGGTCGTCCTGTTCTTCGGAGGGATGAGCACCAAGCTCAGGAGCCGTCGCCTGCGGGTCGCGCTGGGTCTCGCCGCACTGCTGCTCATGGTTGGCACGCTCGCCTGGACGGCGACCTTCCCGATCAGCGTCAGTGTCTGACCGCCCGCCCGGTTCATCCGTTCCGGGTGAGGTCCAAGGGGTGCCTGCCGACGACTCTTGTGCTGCACGCGGCAATCCGGGTGCGCCTCGTCCTCGACTGAAGGGTCGCCGTCTGATGGATGACTATCCACTTCTCGGAGTCATGCTGACCATGTTCTCGTTCTTCTTGTTCATGGCGTGGATCTTCTGCCTGTTCTACATCTTCCGCGACGTGTTCAGGAGCAGGGATCTCTCCGGCATCGCGAAGGCCGGCTGGGTCTTCCTCATCGTCCTGCTGCCCCTCATCGGGGTGCTGGCCTACCTGATCTCGCGCGGCTCGTCGATGCAGCAGCGTGACGCGCAGGAGGCCGCCGAGCGCGAGCGGGCTCTCCAGGAGTACATCCGGAACGTGGTCGCCACGTCACCGCCGGCCACCACGACCGAAGCGCCCACCGCGGCACCTGCGGCACCCGCGGCGCCGGCGCACGCGAAGTAGTCCACCCGCGGACCCGCGGCCATCGCGACCACCGACCGGCGTCAGGCGGGGATGAGCTCGAGGTCGCGGGCCAGGCGCACCGCGGCGTTGCGGCGAGAGACGCCGAGCTTGCGCAGGATGTTGCGGACGTGGGTGCGCACGGTGTTCACGGAGATGTACATGGCGGCGGCGATCTCCTCGGTGCTGAGCATCTCGGAGAGGTGACCGAGCACCTCGAGCTCCTTCTCCGTAAGGTTCTCCACCGGGGGCCGCGGACTCGCTGGCTCGCTGGACGCTCGCAGGTCCGGAACCCGGGGCACGGAAGCCCCACCCGCCCGCAGCACCCAGGCGTGTTCGGCCGACAGCTGTGCGTCCTGGACCAGGAGCTGTCGGACTGCCGGCGCGGCCTCGTGGAACGGCCGACGCAACCGCGCCCCCACGGCCAGTCTCAGCGCCTTGCCGAGCTCGTCGCGCGCTCGCGTCGTCGCCCCGGAGCGCAGGTGACGAGCGCACTCCAGCAGCCGCGCCGCGACTCGGGTGGCGAACGAGAAGTCTCGTCCGAGTGCCGTAACGATGGCGTCCGCCGCCCCGTCCTCGTCGTCCAGCCGGAGCTTCGCGAGACCGACCGCCAAGGTGGCCTCGCCGCTGGTGCACCGTTTCAGGACGCCCAGCGCCGTCAGCAGCGCCTCCTCCGGCTCGCTTCCCGCCTGCAGGACGGCGATCTCCGCCACCAGCCGATCGGCGAGCCAGCAGTAATGGTCCGCCACGTCCGCTGCCGCCTGCTCGAGGCGGCCGATCGCGGCCGCACGGTCCCCCTGCATCACCTGCAGGCGCGCCTTGACCAACGAGAGCACGGTGCGCGGCACCGGGTCGCCGAGCAGGAAGTCCGACCGCTCCGCGGCCCGGACGTGCTCGGCGGCGGCCCGGGCGTCGTACTGCTCGACCGCGACCCACGCCAGTGCGACCTGCGGGCTCGCGGACCGGTCGCCGGCGCTGATGCCCGCCTCCTCGGCGACGCCCATGGCCCGCGTCGCCAGCGACTCGGCGCGGAGCACGTCGCCGGTCCAGCAGGCGAGTCAGCGCTAGGTAGCCGAGGCACTCGACGAGCAGGGGCGCCGTCCCGGCGGCCACCGCGGCGCCGATCCCGGCGTTGAAAATGTTCTCGGCCTCGGGGAGGCGTCCCTGCCGGGTGGTGGCAATGCCCTTGCTGGCCAGCACCATCGCGGCCAGCTCCGGGTGTCCCTCAGCCTTCGCTCGGTTGCCGCGTAGGCCGAGGGCCGTCTCCGCCGCCGCGGCGAGGCTGCCCGCCTCCGTCGGGTCCTCGGAGAAGCGTGCGCGTACGGCGAGCAGCAGGGCCACGGCGAGGTGCACGGCCTGGTCATGGGCGGAGTCGTCGTCGGTCGCGTGATCGGCGACGAGGGACAGCTGCTGGTTGAACCGCTCGGTGTCTCCATCCCCCAGGGCCAGCGTGGCTCGCACCACGGATGAAGCCGGATCGTCGACATCGTCGGGCAACGCCCGCAGGCTCTGGGCCAGCGGACCGGTCCCGTGGGACAGCAGCAGCTCGCCGACGGCGAGCTGGTCGACGACCTGCCCGGCGGCCTCCGCCCACGCCCCGATGGAGGCGTAGTGCCGCACGGACTGCGTGAGCAGGTCGTGGTCGGCGAACCACTCGGCCGCCCTGCGCTGCAGGTCCCTCATCTCCTCCGGCGCCGAGTACTCGAGCTCGGCGCGCAGGAGGTCGCGGAAGAACGGGTGGTAGCGGAAGAATCCGGGGTGCTCGGGGACGCTCTCGATGAAGACGTTGACCCTGACCATGAACGCGAGAGTGCGGGCCGCCGAGTGCCCTGCCAGGGTCTCCGCCAGCCCAGGCATGATCAGGTCCGGAACGCTCGTCGCCATCAGCAGGTGACGGATCTCCGGTGTCTGCGCGGCCAGCACCTCGCCCATGAGGTACTCCGCGATGTTGCCGCTGCTGCCGACCACCTGTGCGACCGCCCCGTCCGGGTCCTCCCGGTCCGCCAGCATCCGCCCGGCGAACCGGAGCCCGGTCACCCAGCCCTTGGTGCGGGCGTTGAGGTCACGCAACGACTCGGTTCGCAGAGACGTTCCCAGCAAGCGCAAGAAGGTCCTTGGCCTCCGTGTCGGTGAACGCGAGATCCGCCATCCGGACCTCCGTCAAGGTCTCCTCGAGCCGGTAGCGGTACAACGGCAGGACGGGGTCGGCGCGGGTGGCCAGCAGCAGCCGGAGCCGATGCCCACTGTGTCGCAGCACGAAGTCCAGGTCCCGCGCAACGGCAGGGGCGTGCAGGTCGCAGCCGTCGACGACGACGGTGAGCCGGGACCCCTCCGCAGCCAACGCCGAGGCGAGTCGTCGCCGTGCGCTCGGGTCCATGGCCGCGTCGGCGCCGGGCAGCGTCAGGGCGGAGACCGGCACGTCGAGCCGGTCGAGACAGCTCACGAACGCGGGCCAGAACGGCTCGTCCGGGCTCTCGAACGTGATCCAGCTGACGCGTTCCGTGCACCGCTGCGCCACCCATTCCGCGATCAGGGCAGTCTTCCCGCTGCCGGCCGGCCCGCTGACGAGCAGAAGGTTGGACCTGTCGTCACGGTCGAGCAGGTCGAGCAGTCGGGGACGCGAGACATGCAGGCGCGGCACCTCGGGGGCGCCGATCCAACCCGGCCCGTCAACTGGGCTATCCAGACCACTCTCGCCCCGTCCCGAATCCGAGCTCATCAGACGCCCTCGCCTCTCTCACTGCCGAAACAGACCGGGGTTGTGCGAACGGCTTCATCGACCGCCTTGAAGGCAGGCGGTCATTGCGACGACCTATGCTCCACGGTATTTCGAAACTGGGCAGAGCACATGACCCGTCCGGGCTATGACAAAAGCCGCAAATCCATCGCCGCTCCTCGTGCAACCGCACGTGCGGGCCGGAAGTCCCGGCGCTCGTCCGAAGCAGATGATCCCTTGCCGCCATGCCGGTGACAGCCTGGGAGCCAGGACAGGACCGGAGGTCGCGATGGGCATCGGTGAACGACGCGCGCGGCGCAAGCAGGAGCGCAGCGAGTTCGGCCCGAGGGGTACCGCAGCCCGCTACCGCATGCGCGAGAAGCTGATCTCCTTCGGCGACGACTTCTGGATCGAGGACGGTGAGGGGCGGCGGGTCTACCGCGTCGACGGCAAGGCGCTGCGGCTCCGGGACACCCTGGACCTGGAGGATGCGCACGGCGAGCAGATCTGCCGCATCCAGACTCGCGTCCTCCACCTTCGCGACACGATGACGGTCGAGCGACCCGACGGGAGCCAGATGGCGACGGTGCACAAGGCCCTGGTGTCGCCCCTTCGTGAGCGGTGGAAGGTGGACGTGGAGGGCGGCCAGGGTCTCGACGTGCAGGGGAACATCGTGGACCACGAGTACGTCGTAGAGCGTGAGGGGCGCAAGGTCGCCGAGGTGTCGAAGCGATGGTTCCGGGTCCGCGACACCTATGGGGTCCAGGTGGCCCCGGGTCTCGACACGACGCTCGCCCTCGCCGTCGCGGTGGCTCTCGACGCGATGACCGACGCCCGGTAGCAGGAGCGGGCCGCGGTCGCTACTGGAGGGCTGCGGTCAGACGCATCACGTTGTCGGCGTACTTCCGAAGAGCCGGCCTGCGAGCCCATTCCTCGGACGTGAGCTCCCGCGAGAGCGCCCGGTAGGCGTCCTCCACCTTGCGCATCCGGTTGACCACCTCGGGCCCCAGCATCATCAAGGACACCTCGTAGTTGAGGGCGAACGAGCGCATGTCCATGTTGCTCGAGCCCAGGACGGCGACGTCGTCGTCCACGCTGAAGTGCTTGGAGTGCAGCACGAACGGAGCCGGGTAGAGATAGATGCGCACTCCAGCCTCGAGCAGCGCGCGGTAGTAGGAGCACTGTGCGTGGTAGACCATGAACTGGTCGCCCTCCTCGCTGACGAACAGCTCCACGTCCACGCCGCGTTGCGCCGCGGTGGTGACGGCGTCCAGCAGCGACTCGTCCGGGACGAAATAGGGACTCGTCAGCGAGACCCGTCGCTGGGCGGCATAGATCAGGGTGGTGAACGCCCGGAGGTTGTTCTCCGACGAGTAGCCCGGACCGCTCGGGATCACCTGACAAGTGAGGTCCCCTGCGGGAGAAACCTCATGGAAGGCGACGTGCTCGCTGATGGAGCGCCTCGCCTGTCTCGCTGTACCAGTCGGTGAGGAAGACGGCGTCCAGGGCGGCGACGACGGGACCCCGGACTCGCGACATGAGTTCGACCCACTCACGCCCCGCACGGTGGTTCTTCTTCTTGTTGTATCCCGGTTCGACCAGGTTCTGCGATCCCATGAACGCGACGTTGCCGTCGACCACGAGAATCTTCCGGTGGTTGCGGAGGTCGGGTCGGCGGAAGGGCTTCTTCCACGGCTCGACCGGGAGCATCGCCCGCCACTGGACCCGCGACCCGTCCAACCGCCCGACCATGTCCTGGTAGCCCGGGATGCCCTTCGAGCCGAGATGGTCGAACAGCACTCGGACCACCACGCCGCGGTCCGTGGCGTCCAGCAGAGCGGTGAAGAAGGGGCCGGTCACGTCGTCCCAGGCGCTGATGTAGAACTCGACGTGGACGAACCGCTCTGCGTGCTGCACCGCTGCTGTCATTGCGGCGATCGACTCCCGATAGTCGGTGAAGAGCTCGATCGAGTTGCCGCCGAACGACGGCAGCGACCCCAGGTTGCGGTTCAGGGTGGCCACCGAGCGCACGTAGGAGGGGCCGTCGAACCCCGCGGCCAGGGGCGGCACCGTCTCGGTGCCGGCCGTGATGCGTGCGTCGGACTCCGCTTGTCGGAGGTGGCGGGCCTTCCCCAGGTTCCGCCCGCCAAGCAGCAGGAAGAGCAGAATCCCGATTCCGGGGATCACGAACATGAGCAGGAGCCAGGCCATCGCCGAGGCGGGCTTGCGGTTGGCCGGGACGATGCCGATGGCGACCACGGCCGCGACGTAGCCTGCGACGCCCCACGCGAGGCCGATCAGGACCGGCAGCTCGGTCAGCCAGCCGGCGTCGACCGCGAGGGTCATCCGTCGATCCGGTCCGCGGCGTCCCCCTCGACGGAAAGCCGCGACACGCTCTCGATGGCGAGCCCGTGCGAGTCGAGCGTCCGGACCAGCTGCACCACGTCCGGCGCCCACGCGTGGAGCGTGGTGCAAGTGTGTGGCTCGTCGACGCTGCGGCTCGGCCGGACGGCCGTGCGAAGCACCGGACCCAGGGCACCCTGCACCGTCAGCTCGAAGATCCCGCCCGCGGTTGACTCGTCCTGCGCTCACGGCTCTCGCTCCGCCTCCGTGCTGACCGTGGCACTCTCGGCCACGCTGTCGGGCAACCGATGCACCTCCACCACGTCGAGACCGAAGGCGCGGAGCCTCGCCAGGAACCCGTGCAGCTCCGCCTGGTCGACGAAGACCGCTCGCAGCGAGGTCCTGAGCTCCTGAGAGCGGACCTCGACATCGGAAAGCTCGCGCAGGACGTCCTCCTCGACGGAGCCCGTCACCCGAACCTCGAACACCTGACGGTGCGCCGGCCTGGGCGTAGGAACGCCCGGACCGGCAGCATCTGCCGAGTGTTCAACCATCGCTGTCACCACTTCGGGGCCCCGGCTGACGTGCGTCAGGCGTGTGGCGAATCCTCGTCGCCGCAGCCGTGCCGGGCATCGTCCGGCAGTGATGAACAGCGCCCCAGATCAAGGTTTTGCTGACACGGAGGTCGCACGGGTCATCCACGGGGGGTGACGCTGATGCAGGGGCCCGCGGCGCATGCTCGAACCCGCCACCCAGGTGAGGAGAAGTCGATGACCCAGTTCGCAGGACAGCAGCCCGTGCCACCGAGCCCGACCAGCCCCGACTACGCGCCGCCGTCGGCCTGGGTCGGCTGGACGGCGTTCGCCGGCGTGCTGATGGTGATGATCGGCACCTTCCACGTGTTCCAGGGCCTCGTCGCCCTGTTCAAGGACGAGTACTTCCTGGTCGGCAACGAGGGCCTAATGGTCAGCATCGACTTCACCGGCTGGGGGTGGACCCACATCGTCGCCGGCCTCATCGTCGCCCTGGCGGGCTTCGGCGTCTTCGCGGGGAAGGTCTGGGCTCGGGTCGTCGGCGTGATCCTGGCGGGTCTCAGCGCAGTGGTGAACATGGCCTTTCTCAGTGCCTATCCGATCTGGTCGATCCTGATGATCGCGCTCGACGTGGTCGTGATCATGGCCCTGACGGTGCACGGCTCGGAGATCAAGGCCGGCTCCGACTAGCCGGTCAGCGGGCGTCCCGCCGGCATACTTCGTCCACTTAGGGTGAGGGAATCGCCGCGGCGCGCTTCTAGCGTGGAGGACCCGGGTGACCCCCCTGGGGAATCCCTTGATGGACGAGAGGACCGCAGCACATGGACGACGTCGCACTCGGACCGGTCGACTACCTGGTGGTCGAGTTCCCCGGCAACAAGATGACCGGGAAGGGACTGGCGGAGCTGGTCACGCTCGTCGACCGCGGACTGATCCGCGTACTCGATCTCGTTTTCGTCAGGAAGGACGAGGACGGGTCGGTCATGGCGGTCGAGATCGCGGACCTCGATGGCGACGGCGACCTGGACCTCGCTGTGTTCGAGGGGGCTTCCTCCGGCATGCTCGACGAGGACGACGTCAACGACGCGGGTTCCGTGCTTGCTCCGGGCAGCTCGGCGGGCATCGTGGTCTTCGAGAACACCTGGGCCGCCCCGTTCGTCACCGCACTGCGCGAGAGCGGGGCCGAGGTCGTCGCCAGCGGACGCATCCCGGTGGACCAGATCTACGAATCGCTCGACCTGGCCGAGACTCGCTGACAACCCGAAAATCCACGCGTACCAGCCAGAAAGGTCAGAACATGCCAGGACTGCTCAGGGGCGTGGCTCGCACCGCCGTGATCGCGGGCACCGCGACGTCCGTCTCTAACCGGGTCTCTCGCCGACAGGCGAACCGCTGGGCCGAGCAGGAGCAACCACAGCAGTACGCCGAGCCCGTTGCTGCGGCGGCACCGCCCCCCGCACCGCCTCAGGATGATCTGGTGACCAAGCTCACCCAACTGGGCGAGCTGCACGACAAGGGCGTGCTCACCGATGAGGAGTTCGCGGCGCAGAAAGCGAAGCTTCTCGGTTAGGTCCGCAGGGATGCGGAAGAGGTGAAGGACTTGGCGCACGGAACGGCCGTCCCATGAAGCCGCGGGTCAGCAAGCGGCGCACCCGGCTGAGCCGACGTGACATCGTCGTCGTCGGGGCCGTGGCGCTAGGGCTTTCGTGCTCGATGGGCGTGTGGGGCGTGCGTTCGTCGCTGGCGCTGCTCGTCAGCTTCACCTTCACTGCGGCAGTCATCCTCGGCGTGATCACCGAGCGCCCTTCCACGGGGGTCCACACGGGCATCGCGGCCGGGATCAGCGTGTCCGCCGGTGTTGGTCTGGTCGCCGCGCTCGGCTGGCTCGGGTTCCTCATCGTCTTGGCCATGCTCGCCACGTCCCCCGTCCTGTCCCCCGTACTCCGCTCGAGGCGTCCTGGCCGATGGTGGCTTCGTCTGTCGTCGCCGACCCTCGTGGACGAGGTGCGGGTGCCGGCCGAGGACCAGGACTCGTTCGAGCCGGTGCAACCGGCCGAGCCGGAACCGGCAGACCTCAGAACCCTCGACGACGCCGCGCTCTGTCTGGCGTGGCGGCGCAGCTTCGTCCGGCTCGGGACCCAGCGTGGTGCGGCCGCCCGCCTCGCCATCGTCGAGCAACGCCAGCGGTACCTCGACGAGCTCCAACGCCGCCACGGGGAGGCGTTCCAGAGCTGGCTCGAGTCGGGGGCGCGGGCCTCCGGCAATCCCCTTCCCTACCTCAAGGACCCGCCGGCGCCCGGCGCCGGCCATCCGGTGCGTGACGGCCAGGAGCCGGAGACTCCCTCGTGACGTCGACCCGCCGCGACGGTCCCACCCGAATTGGGTGACGTGAACGCGGTCCGCGAGTGACTACGGTGCCCGCAGGACCGTCCATTCAGGGCGTGCGGCAAGCCGCGGCGCCGCATCGGTGAACTTGTCGGAGGCATGATGTCGCAGGTTGATGTGCAGACACTGGGGCCGGCCGCCGGGCTGGAGGCGTCCGAGGTCGCCCGACGGCTGGGCGTCGACGTGGCCATCGGGCTGAGCCAGTCCGAGGTAGCGAGCCGCCTGCAGACCTACGGCCACAACCGCCTCGCCGGCGGAAAGAAGGAGTCCGGCTTCCAAGCCTTCGTCCGCCAGTACCGCGACTTCATGCAGGTCGTGCTGCTGGTGGCGGCGTTCGTGAACCTGATCGTCACCGGCGACGTGGGCACGTCGCTGGTGCTGGCAGGGCTCACACTCTTCAACGCCGTGATCGGGCTGCGTCAGGAGGCCAAGGCGGAGGAGAGCGTCAAGGCTCTCGCCCAGATGATGAAGACTATCGCCCGGGTCCGACGGGACGGGCAGGCGATCGAGATCGACGCCGACGAGCTCGTGCCCGGCGACGTCGTCCTTGTAGAGGCAGGCAACCTGGTGCCCGCGGACGGACGGATAACGCTGGCCGCCACCCTGGAGATCGAGGAGGCCGCACTGACCGGGGAGAGCCTCCCGGTCGGGAAGGCGATCGCCCCGGTGCCCGGGGACGACGTACCGCTCGGCGACCGGACCTGCATGGCCTACATGAACACCTCCGTCACGCGTGGCCGAGGCGAGATCGTCGTCACGGCGACCGGCATGGAGACCGAGATCGGGCACATCGCGCACCTGCTGGCCAACACGGTGACGGACAAGACACCGCTGCAGAAGCAGCTGGACGGCCTCTCCAAGATCATCGCCTCGATCGCAGCGGTGGCGCTGGTGTTCGTGGTCGTGCTGGGCCTGGTGCGCGGCGAGTCGTTCGACACCCTCTTCATCACCGGCGTCGCCCTGGCCGTCGCCGCCATCCCGACCGGCCTTCCCGCGGTGGTCACCGCCCTGCTGTCGATGGGCACGCGGGAGATCGCACGACGCAACGCGATCGTGAAGCGGCTCCCAGCGGTGGAGACGCTGGGGTCGACCTCAGCGATCTGCTCGGACAAGACCGGGACGCTGACCCTGAACAAGATGACGGCCCGCGAGATGGCGATCCCCGGGCACAACAGCTTCACGGTCTCCGGCGAGGGTTACGGCACAACCGGTGAGATCAAGCACGTGGGCGGGTCCCGGATCGACCTGGACCCGTACCTGCTGCCGATGATCCTGGCCGCCGACGCGGTGCTCGACGGCGAGAGCCTGATCGGCGACCCGACCGAGGGCGCGCTCATCGTGCTGGGCGCGAAGGGCGGGCTGAACGTCGAGGCCACCCGCCGCGACTTCCCGCGGATCGCCGAGGTCCCGTTCGACTCCGAGTACAAGTTCATGGCCACCTTCCACGAGATGACCGGACCTGACGGGCGCCCGGTGGTCCGCTGCTACGTGAAGGGCGCGCCGGACGTGCTGATCTCTCGTGGCGGGAGCTACCGGTCACCCGACGGGACGGTCGTGCCGGTCACCGACGCCAACCGGCACCTGGCCCTCGAGACGAACGACCGGATGGCCAACTCGGGCGAGCGGGTGATGGTGGTGGCCCAGCGGGACTTCGACCCCGCGTCCTTCGACCCGTCCGGCGACCTGCTCGGCCTGGTCACCGACCTGACCCTGCTGGCCATGGTCGGCATCGTCGACCCACCCCGACCTGAGGCCAGGGACGCCATCGCCGAGTGCCGCTCGGCCGGGATCCGGGTGCGGATGATCACCGGCGACCACGCGACCACGGCTGCGGCGATCGCCGGGGAGCTCGGGATCGAAGGTCGCGCGATCACGGGCACCGAGTTCGCCGCCATGAGCGACGACGACCTGCTCGCACAGCTCGACGAGATCGGCGTCGTCGCGCGGGTCGCTCCCGAGGACAAGATCCGGCTGGTACAACTGCTCAAGCGCTCCGGAAACATCGTCGCGATGACCGGTGACGGCGTGAACGACGCACCCGCGCTGAAGGCGGCCGACATCGGCGTCGCCATGGGTATCACCGGCACCGAGGTCTCCAAGGAGGCCGCGGTGATGATCCTGACCGACGACAACTTCGCGACCATCGTCAACGCCGTGTCCTACGGGCGCACGCTCTACGACAACCTGGTGAAGTACCTCCGCTTCCAGATGTCCACCCTGGTCGCGTACATCGCGATCTTCCTGGTCGCCGGGATCCTCGACGTCGCCGGCGGCGTGCCACTGAACCCGCTGCAGATCCTGTGGTTGAACATGGTGATCGACATCCCAATCGCGATCGCCCTCGGGTTCGACCAGCCCACCAAGGGCCTCATGGCACGGCCGCCGCGTCCGGTGGCCGCCCCGGTGCTGTCGCGGTCGAACTGGGTCCGGCTCTGCATCCAGGGCGCGATCATGACCATCGGATCGCTCGCGGCCTACCAGATCGGCGACGACCTGGGCGGGGCCGTCATCGGCGCGACCATGTTGCTGACCACGTTGTCCATCTTCCACGTCGTAGCCGGCCTGCTCTCCCGGGACCAGGTGAACACCGTCTTCGACCGGGACGCGATGCCCGGAGCCGCTCAGCTGCGCCGCTACGGCATCGCGGTGCTCGCCATCGTCGCGATCACCACCATCGACCTGCTCGAGCGCATCTTCGGCACCACGGAGCTGGACGGCGGCCAGTGGGGGATCTGCATCGCCATCGCCGCGAGCCTGCTCGTCGTCGAGGAGGCCATCAAGCTCGTCCTCCGCCGCCGCCAACCCGCCGAGCCTGCGAGCCTCGCCCCCTCGACCCACCCCGCAGTAGCCATCTGAGCAAGGAGCGCCATGTCCTTCAACCTCCGCAACCGCAGCTTCCTCAAGGAGCTGGACTTCACACCCGACGAGCTCCGGTTCCTCCTCAAGCTCGCCGCCGAGCTCAAGGCAGCCAAGTACGGCGGCTACGAGAAGCCCCGGCTCGAGGGCAAGAACATCGCGTTGATCTTCGAGAAGACGTCGACCCGGACCCGGACGGCGTTCGAGGTCGCCGCCAAGGACCAGGGCGCCCACGTCACCTACCTCGACCCCGGTGGCACGCAGATCGGCCACAAGGAGTCGATGAAGGACACCGCTCGCGTGCTCGGGAGGACCTTCGACGGCATCGAGTACCGCGGGTTCTCCCAGGCGACGGTCGAGACCCTCGGTGAGTACGCCGGCGTGCCGGTGTGGAACGGGCTGACCGACGAGTTCCACCCGACCCAGATCCTCGCGGACATGCTCACCATGACAGAGCACAGCGACAAGCACCTCACCGAGATCGCGTACTGCTACCTGGGCGACGCCCGCAACAACATGGGCAACTCGCTGATGGTCGGCGGATGCAAGCTCGGCATGGACGTCCGGCTGTGCGCACCGGAGCACCTGTGGCCCTCCGACGAGCTCGTGAAGACGTGTCGGGAGATCGCCGAACGCACCGGTGCTCGGCTCACCTTGACCGCGGACGTCGACGAGGGCGTGCGCGGCGTCGACTTCCTCTACACCGACGTGTGGGTGTCGATGGGAGAGGAGAAGAGCGTCTGGGCCGACCGGATCAAGATGCTCACGCCGTACCAGGTCAACGCGGACATCGTCGCACGCACGGAGAACCCCAAGGTGCGCTTCCTGCACTGCCTGCCGGCCTTCCACAACCGGGAGACGAAGGTGGGCGAGGAGATCTTCCAGACCTATGGCCTCGACGGGCTCGAGGTCACCGACGACGTCTTCGAGTCGGAGACGTCCATCGTGTTCGACCAGGCGGAGAACCGGTTGCACACCATCAAGGCCATCATGGTCGCCACCCTCGGATCCTGAGACGGGGACGCCGGCATGCGAGTCGTGGTAGCCCTCGGAGGCAATGCGCTGCTGCAGCGCGGCGAACCGATGACGACAGAGGTGCAGCGCAAGAACGTGCGAAGGGCAGCCCCTGCGCTGGCACTCATCGCCGCCGACCACGAGCTGGTGATCTCCCACGGCAACGGCCCGCAGGTGGGTCTGCTCGCGCTGCAGGCAGCGGCGTACACGGACGCCGAGCCGTCGACGCTGGACGTGCTGGGCGCCCAGACCCAAGGGATGATCGCCTACCTCCTGGAGCAGGAGCTGCGCAACCATTTCCCGCCCACGGAGCGGTTCGCGACCATCATGACCATGGTCGAGGTGGACAAGGACGATCCCGCCTTCACGAATCCCACCAAGTTCGTCGGGCCCGTCTACCCCGAGGGCGAGGCACAGAAGCTCGCTGAGGTGAAGGGCTGGCCGTTCCGCAAGGACGGCGATTCCTGGCGCCGCGTGGTGCCTTCCCCCCGGCCGCAGCACATCTTCGAGCTGGAGGCGATCCGCGCCTTGCTCGACCTCGACATCGTCGTCATCTGCACCGGGGGAGGCGGGATTCCCACCCTGGTCACCGAGGTCGAGGGAAGACCGTCCCTCACCGGGGTCGAGGCCGTCATCGACAAGGACCTCGCGACCGAGCTGCTGGCCCGAGAGGTGGCCGCGGACCTTTACGTCATGGCCACTGATGTGGACGGCGTCTACACGGGCTGGGGGACCCCCGACCAGCGGCGCCTGGACAAGGTCACCCCAGAGCAGCTGCGCGACCTGCAGTTCCCCGCCGGGTCGATGGGACCGAAGGTCGACGCCGCGGCGCGCTTCGTGGAGGAGACCGGGCGTCGAGCGGCTATTGGCGGGTTGGCGGACATCGAGCAGATCGTCGAGGGCAGGGCGGGCACCCAGGTGGTTCCCGCATGACGAATGGAGGAAAGATGGCATCGTTAGGGGTCCACTCGGAGGTCGGCCGCCTGCGACAGGTGATGGTCCACCGTCCGGAGCTCAGCCTCCAACGGCTGACACCCACCAACCACGACGACCTGCTCTTCGACGACGTGCTCTGGGTCGAGCGTGCACAGTACGAGCACGACCAGTTCGTGGCACGAATGCGCGAACGCGGCGTCGAGGTCTTCCTGCTCCAGACGCTCCTGGCCGAGACCCTCGACGCGAGCGAGGACGCCCGCCAGCGGCTGATCGAGCTCGTCGCGTCCGAGTACACCGTCGGCCTGTCCCTGGTCGACGAGGTGCGAGCCGCTCTGGCGGACATGAAGCCCGACCGGCTGGCCTCCCACCTGATCGGCGGCCTCACGGTCGCGGAGTCGGGCCTGGACGTCTCGAGGTACAGAGCGCAGTCGCTCCCGGCGGCCGCCCTCGAGGACGAGAGCATGTTCGTGCTGCCTCCGTTGCCCAACACGCTCTTCACCCGCGACTCGTCCTGCTGGATCTTCGGAGGCGTCTCGGTCAACCCGATGTTCTGGCCGGCCCGCCGGCTCGAGGCCTACAACGTCGCCGCGATCTACCGCTACCACCCGATGTTCCAGAACGCGGACTTCGAGTACTGGTATCCGCCGCTCGGCGACGACGGTCGTTTCGACGCACACGACTTCGGTCGGGCCTCACTCGAGGGCGGCGACGTACAGCCCATCGGGAACGGCACAGTGCTGATCGGGATGAGCGAGCGTTCCCAGGCCCGCATGATCGAGCAGATCGCCGCGGCGCTGTTCGACAAGGGGGCGGCGGAGCGGGTCATCGCCGCGGTGATGACCAAGGACCGTGCGCACATGCACCTGGACACGGTGTTCACCATGCTCGACCGCGACAAGGCGACGGCGTACCCCAAGGTCGTCGATGAGGTGCGCGCGATCAGCCTGCGACCGGGCAGCAACGGCAAGCGCTTCCATGTCACTCAGGAAGAGTCATTCCTCGGCGCCGTGGCCGACGCCATGGGCGTACCCCGACTCCACGTGGTCGCCACCGGTGGCGACGCCTACCAGCAGGAGCGCGAGCAATGGGATGACGGCAACAACGTCGTCGCGCTGGAGCCGGGGGTCGTAGTCGCCTACGAGCGGAACACCTACACGATCGCCAAGATGCGGGAAGCCGGCGTCGAGGTGGTCACTATCGAGGGGTTCGAGCTCGGCAAGGGTCGCGGCGGCGGTCACTGCATGACCTGCCCCCTGTCCCGCGACCCGGTGGGATGAGCACCGTGTCAAGCCCACTGCCGCGCTGGGTCCTCGTCGTCGTCCTGCTCGCCTGCGTCCTCGCACTCCTGCTGTGGGCCCGCGGAACAGAGCACCAGCGCGGCAACAACGAGGGCGCACAGGGTGCCCGGACCGCAGTCTCCCAGCCGGCCGGGCTCTGAGAGTCGTCTCATGCCGAACGCCCCCGCCAGTCCGTCGCCGACCTCGACCGGTGACGAGCGGCCGACCGGCCCACGCCCGCCGAGCATGCTCGACGCGGTGCTGCCGATCCTGGTGCTGATTCTGCTGTTGGCCATCACCATCGCCTCGTTCGGGATCGACGCCACCAACGGCCCCCTCCAGGTCGCCCTGCTCCTCAGTGCCGCGTTCGCGAGCCTGATGGCGTTCAAGAACGGGTACACCGTCGCCGGCGTGGCGGACGCGGCGGTCGGCGGGGTCACGTCCGCGGTCGGGGCCATCTTCATCCTTCTCGCCGTCGGCTCCCTGATCGGTACCTGGAACATGGCCGGGACGATCCCGACGATCGTCGACTACGGGATCCGGCTGGTCAGCCCGTCGTGGTTCTACCTGACCGCCGCGGTCGTCTGCGCGCTGGTCGGCATGGTGACCGGCAGCTCCTGGACGACGGCCGGCACGCTCGGCGTCGCGTTCGTCGGGATGGCCAACGTGATGGGCCTCTCCGACGCCGTGGCCGCGGGAGCGGTCATCTGCGGCGCCTACTTCGGCGACAAGATGACGCCGCTCTCCGAGACGACCATCCTCGTGCCGAAGCTCGTCGGCGGTGGGTTGACCGTCGGCGAACACGTCCGCAACATGTTCTGGACGGCCGGACCCGCCCTGGGGATCAGCCTCGTGCTGTTCCTGCTGCTGGGCCTGAATGCGGAGCCGGACGCCGCCATCAGCACCGACGTCGCCCGGGAGGCGCTGGCGACCGCCTTCGACATCGGATTCGTGAACCTGCTTCCGTTGCTGCTGCTCGTGGTGTTCGCGATGCTCAAGTACCCGCCCTTCCTCTCCATCCTCGGGTCGGCGTTCTTCGCCGGCCTGCTGGCTCCGTTCACCCAGTGGGAGGCGGTCGAGGCCTTCGTGGACGACCCGAGCCTCGGAAAGGTCGCCACCTCCATCGAGGCGATCTTCGGAGCGATGGCGACCGGGTTCGTCAGCAACTCCGGCGTGGAGCAGATCGACGAGCTGTTCTCCCGGGGCGGCATGGCCAGCCTGCTGACCACGATCTGGCTGGTCCTGGGCGCACTCTCGTTCGCGGCGGTCATGGAGCACGCCGGTTTCCTGCAGCGGCTACTGCTCCCAATCGTCTCGCGAACCCGTCGCCGCGGTTCCCTCATCCTGGCGGTCAACTCCAGCGGCGTCGGCCTCAACGTGATCGCCGGTGACCAGTACGTGGCCTGCGTGCTGCCGGCCCGGATGTTCCGCGGCGAGTTCGCCCGACGGGGTCTCGCGCCGCAGGTGTTGTCACGGGCCGTGGAGGACTCGGGCACGGTCACGTCGGTGCTCGTCCCGTGGAACACGTGCGGCGCCTACATCTCGGGCGTGCTCGGCGTCTCCACCGCGGCGTACTTCCCGTTCTGCTTCTTCAACCTGCTCAGTCCCCTGCTGGACGTCCTGTACGGGTATCTCGGGTTCAAGGTGCCTAAGACTGAAACGCCATGGGGTGACGTCGACGTCGACGTCGCCGAGGCACAGGCACACGAGACCGGTGACCCGCCGGAGAGGAGAACCCCATGAGCGAGACCCTGACGCCGACGCCGGCCGAGAGCAGGCACCGGTTCACCCTGCCCTCGGCGTACACCATCCTCTTCGCTCTCATCGTCCTGATGGCCCTCGCCACCTGGATCATCCCGGCGGGCAGCTACCAGCTCGACGAGGAGGGGGCGCCGATCCCGGGCACCTACGCGGAGGTCGACGGAGATCCGCAACGGATCCTCATCGACTCCCTGACCGCGCCGATCAACGGGCTCTACGGCATCGAGGACGCGGACGGCAAGGTCAGCTACTACAACACCGGCGTCCTGTTCGGCGCCATCGACGTCGCGCTGTTCATCATCGTGATCGGCGGCTTCCTGGGTGTGACCATGCGGACCGGCGCCATCCAGACGGGGATCGGCGGGCTGGTCAACCGACTACGCGGCCGGGAACGATGGATGATCCCGATACTCATGATGGTGTTCGCACTCGGCGGCTCGACGTACGGCATGGCGGAGGAGAGCCTGGCGTTCTACACGCTCGTGATCGCGGTCATGATCGCCGCCGGATACGACGCACTCACCGGCGCCGCGGTCGTCCTCCTCGGCTGCGGGATCGGCACCCTGGGGTCGACGATCAACCCCTTCGCGACCGGCATCGCGTCGGGATTCGCCGGCATCTCCATCAGCGAGGGGCTGCTCTCCCGGCTCGTGATCCTCGTGCTCGGTCTGGCTCTCGGGATCTTCTTCGTGATGCGGTACGCCGAGCGCGTCAAGAAGGACCCCGACAGGTCGGCGGTCCGCGACATGAGGGAGGCGAACGCAGCGCACTTCAGCGTGCAGGGCCAAGGCGACGCTGCGGTCATGACCGGTCGCGACAAGACGATCCTGGCCGTGTTCGGACTGGCGTTCGGCCTGATGATGTACGGCGTCATCCCCTGGGCGGACATGGGGGTCGGGCTTCCCACCCTGTGGTGGTGGTTCCCGGAGATGACAGCCCTGTTCATCCTGTTCTCGGTCGTGATCGGGCTCATCGGGAGGATGAGCGAGACCGATCTCACGGAGTCCTTCGTGGGGGGTGCCCGGGACCTCTTGGGGGTGGCCTTGATCATCGGCATCGCGCGAGGAATCACAGTGGTGATGAACAACGGCGGCGTCACCGACACCGTGCTGCACTGGGCGGAGCAGGCGGTCGACGGCCTGGGCGCCGTGGCCTTCGCGATCGTGGTCTTCCTGCTGTTCCTCCCGCTGTCCTTCCTGATCCCCTCGTCGTCGGGCCTCGCCACCGTCTCGATGCCGATCATGGCGCCGCTCGCGGCGTTCGTCGGCGTGGAGGCCGATCTCATCGTCACCGCGTTCCAGAGCGCCTCGGGCCTGATGAACCTCTTCATCCCAACGTCCGCTGTGGTCATGGGCGGCCTGGCCATCGCGCGGGTTCCGTACGGCACCTACCTGCGGTGGGTCTGGCCGTTGCTCGCCATGCTCGGGGGGCTCGTCATCGTGGTGCTGGGGGCCGGCGCGCTCCTGGCCTAGGCAACCCCGGGGCGAGCGGGCTCAACGGAGCATGCGACGTACGGTCGGCTCCGCACGGGTCGCCATGACCGTGAAGAAGCCACCGGACCGGAGCCGGCCGAGCGCGTCACGGGCGATCACGTAGAACGGCACCGCGAGGATGAGACCCACGATGCCGCCCAGGAGGCCACCGAGCGCCGTGACGACGAGCACCGCCATGGGGTGAACGTCGAGGCTGCGCCCCATGACCTTCGGTTCGACGAAGTTCTCGAGCAGCAGGTTGGCGGCCACCACGACCACCAACATGATCGCCGCCGTGCCCACTCCCCCGTCGCCGAGGGCGACGATGACCGCCAGTCCGCCGCCCAGGACGGCACCGATGTAGGGGATGTAGCCTCCAATGAAGTTCGCGACGACGATCGTGAACACGAGCGGCAGGCCGAGCACCAGGCTCGCCACTCCGATGAATACGGCGACGATCACAGACATGACGGTCCGACCTCGGCCATAGCTCCGCAGCGTGTGACAGCCGCTTCCGATGAAGTCATCGATGTCCGGCTGGCGCTCGACGGTGAACTGCTCCACGACGGATCGTCGGAGCCTGGTCCCGTCCCTGAGCAGGTAGTACATGAGCAGCGAACCCAGCAGCGCCCCGCCGGCCAGACCGACCAGCGTATCGATCCCGGAGACGAGCTCGGTGAGGAAGCCGGCACCGGTGCCGGGTGCACCCTCCGCGATCGTCTTTCGGGCGTCGTCGAGCGACGCCTGGTCGACCTCGAGAGCCACGACGACGTTGCGCATGGCGGCGTCCACGGAGTCGCCGATCTCATCCAGCTGTGCGAGCACCCCGCGAACGGTGGCGACGACCACCACCACCACGAGCGCAAGGAGGCCTAGCACCACGACACCTGCGGCCGGCGACGGCTTCCAGCCGTGACGTTCGAGCGCGGGGACCAGCGGCCTGAACACGACGGCCAGCACCACCGCGAACGTCATCGGCAGCACGATCTCGTTCACCGCTGAGAGAGCGACGACCACGATCACGAGACTCACGACCACGCCGACGAAGCTCCAGGCCAGGACGCCGACCCTAGGGACCCAGCCGAGCGGCTCGGTCGGGCGGAGCATCTCGACGACGGCCTCCTCGGGGGCCGTGGGCCCGCGGGGCTCGGACCCGTCGGGGAGGCCTGATCCGCGCTTCACGACTCGCTCCTGTCGCCCCGGAGCAGGGCAGCCCGGTCGCCGTCGTCGTGCGCCGCCAACCGTGCGGACAGCGGTCCCGCGCTCAGCCCGTGCAGCAGGACGCTCAACACGACGGTGAGCGCGATCGTGGCCACGAGCTCGAGCGCCACGTCCTGAAGGGCCTCGAGCGCAAGCAGGGCGAAGATCACCGACGCGAGCCCGCGAGGCCCGAACCAGCCGATGAACGCGACCTCTTTGCGCGCGGTTCCCGACCCGAGCATCGCCAGGGCGACCGGCAGCATCCTGACCACGGTCAGGCTCAGCACCGCATAGGCGAGCTCGCGCCAGCCGACGTACGCGCCCAGCGTCGGGAGGACCAAGGCCCCCATCAGCAGCCAGGCGATCATCGAGGCCAGACCCGCCGTCTCCTCGACGTACGCGATCTCCCTCGCACCACCCGATCCGGCGAAGCGTCCGAACAGCAAGCCGCCAACGAACGCCGCCACGAACCCGTTGCCGTCGACGACGAGGGCCGTCGAGTAGGCGAACAGGGCGAGCGCCAGGACTGCCGGGCCGGCCAGTTCCCTCAAGAGCCAGCCACGTCGTCCGGCGGCACGCATGAGGCTCCCCCCTCCCGCGCCCGCTGTCGCACCGACCAGAACGCCCAGGACGAGGCTTACCGCCGCTCCTCTTGGTGTCTCCGCACTCTCGAGCCCGTACGCCGAGGCCACGCCGGCAACGGCCAGGAGGACCACCGGGGTGACGATGCCGTCGTTCAGCCCGCTCTCGATGTTGAGCGTTCGGCGGGTGCGTTCGGGAACCCGGGGATCGGTCATCACCGCCGCGCCCAGCGCTGCGTCCGTGGGCGCGAGCGCCGCCCCGAGAAGCAGACCGGCCCACGGCTCCACGTCCAGCAGCACGATGGCCAGCACGGTGCCAAGTGCGACGGTCATGGGCAGGGCGACTCCCAGCAGCCGCACCTGTGTGCCGAGATCGGCCCGGAGACTACGGAGATCCACTGCCGACGCGTCCGCGAAGAGCAACCAGACAAGCGTCACCTCGGCGAGCAGCTTCACCGGCTCGACCTCGGTGTCGAGCTCGAGCAACCCGAGCACCTCGGCATACACGAAGCCGGCGGTGACGAAGACGATCGGCGCAGTCAGATGTGCCGCACCCACCCGGGCCGCGAACGCCCCGAAGAGCACGATGGTGGCCAGCACCACAGAGGCGGAGAGCGCGTCCATCAGGGTCCGACCTCCCGTCGGCTCACCGTGTCAGCCTCGCCGGTCTCCTCATGCGCTGTCGTCATTCGGAACGGGTGACTGCCCGCGCCGGATTCACCACGACGGGGTGAAGCGCCGACGACCGTACGCGACGAAAATCTGGGGCGGGCACCGCTGCCGCTGCGCGTGCTGGAGCCGAGAGGAACCCTTCGGATGGACCCCCAGCAGAGCAACGCCCGACGCGACGTGCTGCCCGTCCCGGACCGGCCGGTGAGCGGCCTCGTCACCTACGACGCCAAGGACCCGGACTGGTCGAACCCACCGATCGAGAGGCTCAGGCCCCCACCGGGTGCCCCCAACGTGCTGGTCGTCCTCCTCGACGACGTCGGCTTCGGGGCGTCCGGCGCCTTCGGGGGCCCGATCGAGACCCCGAATGCGGAGCGTCTCGCCGCCACCGGGCTCAAGTACAACCGGTTCCACACCACGGCCCTGTGCTCGCCGACGCGCGCCGCCCTGCTGAGCGGTCGCAACCACCACGTGGTGGGGATGGGCGGCATCACCGAGATCGCGACCTCGGCACCGGGCTACGACTCCCGCCGGCCCAACACCTGCGCCCCTCTGGCAGAGATCCTCAAGCTCAACGGCTACTCCACCGCGCAGTTCGGCAAGTGCCACGAGGTCCCGGTCTGGGAGACCAGCCCCCTCGGTCCGTTCGACAACTGGCCGACGGGCAGCGGCTTCGAGTACTTCTACGGCTTCATCGGCGGGGAGGCGCACCAGTACTACCCCGCGCTCTACGAGGGCACCACGCCGGTGGAGCCCGGCAGCTCGCCGGACGAGGGCTACCACCTGATGATCGACATGACCGACAAGGCGATCGGGTGGATCCACCAGCAGAAGTCCCTGATGCCGGACAAGCCGTTCTTCGCCTACTTCGCACCCGGTGCCACGCACGCACCGCACCACGTGGCCAAGGAGTGGTGCGACAAGTACGCCGGCCGGTTCGACGACGGCTGGGACGCGCTGCGCGAGCGCACCTTCGCCCGCCAGCAGGAGCTGGGGATCGTCCCGCCCGACGCCCGGCTCACCGAGCGTCACTCCGAGATCCCCGCGTGGGACGAGATGCCGGAAGACCTGAAGCCGGTGCTGCGTCGACAGATGGAGGTGTACGCCGGCTTCCTGGAGTTCACCGACCACCACGTCGGCCGCCTGCTGGACGCGCTCGAGGAGATGGAGATCCTCGAGGACACGCTGGTCTTCTACATCGTCGGCGACAACGGCGCGTCCGCCGAGGGCACCATGAACGGCACGTTCAACGAGATGATCAACTTCAACGGCGCGGCCGCCCTGGAGACGCCGGAGTTCCTCCGCGCACACCTCGACGACCTCGGCGGTCCGGACTCCTACAACCACTACTCGGTGGGGTGGGCGCACGCCATGGACACGCCGTACCAGTGGACGAAGCAGGTGGCGTCGCACTTCGGGGGGACCCGCAACGGCACGATCGTGCACTGGCCGCGTGGGATGGAGGCGCGTGGCCAGATGCGGACCCAGTTCGCGCACGTCATCGACATCGCGGCCACCGTCCTCGATGCCGCGGGGCTTCCGGAGCCGACGATCGTGCACGGCGTCCAGCAGACCCCGATGCAGGGGGTGAGCATGAGGTACTCGTTCGACGACGCCGACGCCGACGAGCGCCACGAGACGCAGTACTTCGAGATGTTCGGCAACCGCGGGATCTACCACAAGGGGTGGACGGCGGTCACCCGCCACAAGACGCCGTGGCTGCTCATGGGCGAGAAGGTTCCGGCGTTCGACGACGACGTGTGGGAGCTCTACGACACCGGCGTCGACTGGACGCAGGCAGAGGACGTCTCCGCCCAGCATCCAGAGAAGCTCCACGAGCTGCAGCGGCTCTTCCTGATCGAGGCGGCGCGGAACAACGTGCTGCCCCTCGACGACCGGGTCGCCGAGCGGATCTCGGCCGACGTGAGCGGACGACCGGTGCTGGTCACAGGCACCAGACAGCGGCTGTACGCCGGCATGGGCCGACTCTCCGAGCACTCAGTGGTGAGCATCAAGAACACCTCGCACGCGGTCACCGCCGAGATCGTCGTGCCCGAGGGTGGCGCCGAGGGTGTCATCGTCGCCCAGGGCGGGAGCATCGGCGGCTGGAGCCTGTACCTCCGGGACGGGCAGCTGCGCTACTGCTACAACCTCTTCGGCCTGCAGCGGTACAAGGTCATCAGCGAAAGCCCTCTCGACGCAGGTCGGCAGCAGGTCCGGATGGAGTTCACCTACGACGGGCCGGGCCTCGGCAAGGGCGGCGCCGTCGCCTTGTACGTGGACGGCACCCGGGTCGGGGACGGCAAGGTCGACGCCACCGCCGCGATGATCTTCTCGGCCGACGACACCTGCGACGTCGGCCGGGACGACGGCGCCCACGTCGCGGACGACTATCCGTCGCCCAACCACTTCACCGGTGAGATCAAGTGGGTGGAGATCGACGTCGGGACGTCGGCGGAGGACCCCGACCACTACCTGTCGCCGGATGAGCTGTTGCGGGTGGCTATGGCCCGGCAGTGACGCGTGCCGGTGCCGCTCAGTCGCGCTGAAGGCGGGAGTGCCAGGCGACCGCCGACGCATCGGTGAGGGAGGCCACCTGGTCGATGACCACCCGCAGCCGCTCGGCGTCGGACGCGGCTGCGGCGAAGTCGGCGCGGAACGCCGGCTGCAGCTCGCTCGGGCCGCGCTGCCGGAGCTGCGCCACCAGCCCGGTGACCACCTCGCGCTGGCGCTCGAGCAGCCCGACGCGGTTGTCGGCGCGCATGACGTAGTGGGCCGCCACCCCCTTGAGGACGGCGATGGCGAGCTCGGTGCGGCGAGGCACGACGAGGTCGGCGGCGTAGCGCACCAGTGGACCGTCGCCGTACTCCGCGCGGGTGGCGTCCCGGACGGACGTGCAGAACACCCCGATCAGGTCGCTGGTGAGGTTCTTCAGCGCGGCCAGGGCGGCCCGGCTGCCGTCGTAGCGTCCGGTGGGCCACGAACGCAGTCCGCGCAGCTCGACCAGCGCCTCGCCGAGCTCGTCGTCGGGCGCCCCCGGGAGGTACCAGTCGCGCACCGTGTCGAAGACCGCCTTGCGCTCCCCCGGCGCCTCCAGCATGCCGAGGTCGATGGTGCCGGCGACGATTCCGTCCTCGAGGTCGTGGACGGAGTAGGCGACGTCGTCGGCGAGGTCCATCACCTGGGCCTCGATGCAGCGCCGTGAGCCGACCGCGGGGTCCCGCAGCCAGATGAACGCTGGCGAGGTCGTCGGCGTAGACGCCGAACTTGCGGCCGGCGCGCGGCGTGCCGTCGGCGTTGGAGCCGTGCGGGTCACGGGCGTCGTCGTGGGTCCAGGGGTACTTCGTCGACGCGTCGAGAGTGGCCCGGGTGAGGTTCAGGCCGACCGACCGACCGCCGGGGTCGAAGGTCTTGGCCTCGAGCCGGGTGAGGATCCGCAGCGTCTGTGCGTTGCCCTCGAAGCCGCCGCACGAGGCGCTGAGCTCGGCCAGCGCGCGCTCGCCGTTGTGGCCGAACGGCGGGTGCCCGAGGTCGTGGGCGAGCGCCGCCGTCTCCACGATGTCGGGGTCGCACCCGATCGTGCGGGCGAGGTCGCGGGCCACCTGGGCCACCTCGAGGGTGTGCGTCAGCCGGTTGCGCACGAAGTCGTCGGTCTGCGGCCCGACCACCTGGGTCTTGGCGGCGAGCCTGCGCAGTGCCGCGGAGTGCACGACCCGGGCCCGGTCGCGCTCGAACGGGGTGCGCTCGGCCGGCCCGCTCGGTTTGGGCGGCTCGTCCACCCAGCGCGCACGGGCGTGCTCGTCGTACCGCTCCGTCGACCCCATCGGGGCGACCCTACTGCCCGGCGAGGACGGGTCAGAAGACCTTCACGTGCACGTGGTCGTAGTGGTTGGCCGTGGTCGACCCGCGGTCGGACATGTAGCGCCAGCCCTCCGCGGAGCGCTGCGCGGTCCAGATCCGCTGCGAGTAGATGACGTCGTAGAGGCCGAACGCCCCGCTGTTGGCGCGCAGGTAGTCGGCGACCTGCCAGCCGAGCTCGCCGGAGACCATGATGTCGATGGCCCGGCCGTCGGAGTGCTCGCCGTCGCCGCGGTAGCCGCCGTAGGACGTGATCATCGGGAACTCGGCGCAGACCGCGCGCAGCACGGTGACCGCGCTGGCGGTGATGCCGCCCTCGATGGAGGAGCCGTTGGCGCACGGAGCGGAGCTGAACCCGCCGACCGTGACTCCGCCACCCTCGGCCGCCCTCTGCGCTCCTCCTCGGGCTTCTCCCTCGCGAGGTAGTCGGCGCTGACCCAGTAGGCCTCGTCCTTCCAGATCACCTCGGCGTAGCCGTCGTCGACCTCACCGGTGACGGAGAGCTTGGTGGCCGGGTCGACGGTGGTGACCACGTCGGCGTTCTCGGCGGGGGTCTTGCGGATGTTGAGGTCCGCGGTGCTGAACTTGTGACCCTTGGGCTTCGGCTCGTCCTCGATCGTGACGCGTCGGGCGGAGCGGCTGATGCTCTGCTCGCGGTCCTCCATCCGCTCGCGCCGGTCGGCGGTGATGACCGTGCCGGAGCGGGCGGCACCGATATTGGCGCCGGCCATCGCGGACGGCTCCGGGGCGGCGACGTCACCGGCCAGGGACAACCCGACCACGGACCCGGTCACGAGGGTGGCTGCGAGTGCCGGCAGGGCGACGCGGACGAGGCGTCGGCGGCCGGCGTGCTCGACGACCGCCTTGTGGCGTGCGGAGGTCACGGTCAGGTTCACCCACCAGAGGAATCGACGACAAAGCAAAGAGTGAAGCACACGTGTTTCGCGGCGTCACATCCGGTTCAGACAGGAATAACACGTTTCAGGCGGGATTCCGGCGATTCCCCGTGTCGAGGATCACCGTGCCAGCACCCCCACCGGCGCCCGGTCGGTGGTCTTCAGCCGCCGGAGTGCATGTCCTCGGCCACGGCACAGTCGGTGCCGTCGGTGTCGTCGAGCCAGCCCTCGGGGAGTACGACGCGGCGCGGGCTGCCCTGCCGCCCGCGCGGCGTGCCGAGCGTGGCGACCGGGAACGGCTCGTCCGGGTCGAGCCCGGCCAGCAGGTCGTCGAGCGCCGCCAGCGAGGACACCAGGGCGAGGTCGCGACGCATGTCGCCGCCCGCGGCGAAGCCCTTGAGGTACCAGGACACGTGCTTGCGGAACTCCTTGCAGCCGCGCTCCTCCCCCATGTGGCGGCACAGCAGCTCGGCGTGCCGGCGCATCATGGCGGTCACCTCGCCCAGCGACGGGGTGGCGACGGCCCCCGGTGTCGGGCCGTCCCCGGCGAAGGCGGCCGCGAGGTCGCGGAACAGCCACGGCCGGCCGAGGCAGCCGCGCCCCACCACCACACCCGCGGCGCCGGTCTGCCGGACCAGGCTGACCGCGTCGGCCGCCTCCCAGATGTCCCCGTTGCCGAGCACGGGGATGTCGACGTGGGCGACGAGCTCACCGATGGCGTCCCAGTCGGCCGCCCCGGAATAGGCCTGGCTGACCGTGCGGCCGTGCAACGCGATCGCCGCGCAGCCGGACTCCTGGGCGATCCGCCCCGCGTCGAGGTAGGTGAGGTGGTCCTCGTCGATGCCCTTGCGGGTCTTCATCGTCACCGGCACGTCGTAGGGCGTCGCCGCCCGCACCGCCGCCTCGAGGATGTCGCCGAGCAGCCGGCGCTTCCAGGGCAAGGCGCCGCCACCACCCTTGCGGGTCACCTTGGGGACCGGGCAGCCGAAGTTGAGGTCGATGTGGGCGACGCCGTACTCCGCGCACAGGATCTCGGCCGCCTTGCCGACATAGACCGGATCGGTGCCGTAGAGCTGCACCGATCGGACGTTCTCGAGGTCGTCGAAGACCAGCATCGACTCGGTGACCGCGTCGCGCTCGACCAGGCCGCGGCTGGTGATCATCTCGCACACGAAGAGTCCGGCCGAGCCCTGCGCTGCCATCTGTTCGAGGCAGAGGCGGCGGTACGCCGCGTTGGTGATGCCGGCCATCGGCGCGAGCACGACCGGGGTGTCGACGCGCAGCGAGCCGAGCACGAGCTCGCGCGGCAGCGCGTGCGTCGTGGGGTTCTCGGCCGTCAGGGTCACCGCACCATTGTGCGGGGGCGCTCAGGCCGGCCCAAATCCGCTGTCGGTGGCGTCGGTCGCGCGCAGCCGTAGGGCCAGGGCCGAGACCTCTTGCCGCGACCTGGTGCCGGTCTTGCGGAGCACGTGCGAGACGTGCGTGCTGACGGTCTTCTCACTGATGAACAGGGCTCGTGCGATCTCGGCGTAGGTGCGGCCGGCGACCAGGTGGGTGAGCACCTCTCCCTCCCGGACAGTCAGTCCGGCCAGCCGCGCCGATGACGCTCCTGCGACGGTGGGGGCCTGGCGCGGGTCCTCGAGCGAGATTCGCGCCGACGCGGCGAGCGCCTCGACGTGCGCCAGGAGTCGGGCGGCCCCCTCACGCGTTGCGTAAGCGTGCACCTGGCGCAGGGGGGCCGCGGCGCTGCCGGCCGCGCCGTGGACGACCAGGCTCTCCGCCTGACGCCACAGCGCGAGGTTCTCCTCCCAGTGCAGCGACGCGCGTTCGCACAGCCGCGCGGCGCTCGACCACGCATCCGGGTCGAGGGCGCCGCTGCCACGGGCCACCTCCGCGGCGAAGATCGCCTCGTAGGCGGGTTGCACCAGATCGTCGGGATCGCCCGGCTCGAACAGCGCACGGGGCAGCCCGGCGCGTGCCTGCAGGAGCTCCGCCAGGGCCGCCTCGGCGCGATCGACGCCGCTGTCGTCGCCGCGGTCGCGCGCGGCCAGGGCGAGATCGGCGGCGGCCCGCGCCCCCCACATCACCATCCGGTCGGTGACTCGCGAATCCACCGAGTGGGCAGGAAGGGTCCGCCGGAGCAGGTGCAGGGCTGCTGCCGGCTCACCCCGGGCCAGTAGGTACTCCGCCAGGTCCGGGGGCGCCTCCAGCCCCGGGCGCTCCTCCAGTGCGACGACCTGCTCCTGTGCCCGGCGCTCGTGCAGCTCGGCGGCCTGGAGCTCCCCGCGCCGTACGGCCAGCACCATGGCGGCCAGGCGCCCGACTGCGGAGCCTGAGCTCACGCCGGTAACGCTCATCCCGGTGCGCACCGCATCGAGGCCCTCTCGCAACCGTCCCTGCTCGGCAAGCGTGGCGGCCAGGAACCCGCTGCGCCAGACCGCCGACGCGAGCGCGCCGTCCTCGAGCGCCCACTGCAGTGCCTCGCTCGCCATCCGGGTCGCCTCGCGAAGCCGGCCACGGGCCAGGAGGTAGTTGGTCAACGCCTGCGTCGCACTGGAGACCAGGTCCGGGTCGGCGGCGAGCCTCGCATAGCGCAGCGCCTCCTGACCGTGCCCCCACTCCGACTCCCCGCCGACGTTCGCCCACGCGCACACCTCGTGCGCGACGGACATCGCCGCCGGAGACGCCGAGCGACGCGCGGCTGCGATCGCGGCCTCGGCCACCAGGCGCGCCTCTTCGGTGGCACCGGCCCAGACCAGGGACCAGGTCAGCTCGGCCAGGGCACCGGCATGCTCGGCGGTGTCCGGCATCGCCTCGGTCCGCGCCACCAGGCTCCTGGCGTCGGCGACGGCGTCCTGCTCGCGGCCGTGTGTCCACAGCAGCTCGTCCGCCCGGATCAGCGTCAGCCGGGCCCGGAGCAGCTCGTCTCCGCTCGCCTCGGCGAGGGCCAGTCCCCGGTCGGCCGCTGTCACGGCTTCTGCGGGCCGCCCCACGCGCGCGAGCACGACCGCGGCGCGTTCCCACAGGTCTGCTTCTCCACGTCCGTCGGCCGGCGAGGTGTCCACCCGGGGCCAGAGTCCCGCCGCGCGGACCAGGTGCATCGCCTCGTCCCGCCAGAGCCGCGCGTCGCGGGCCGCGTCCGCGGCGTGGAGCGAGGCGGCAAAGCTGTCGTCGAGGTCCCCCGCGCCCTCGAAGTGCCGGGCGAGGTCGCCGAGTCGGCGTACCTCCTCCCCGCCGGTGGCGGACGTGGAACGCAGTCCGGCCGCCCAGGCGCGGTGCAGCGGGGCCGCCTCGCCCGGCAGGAAGGTCGCCTCCAACACCTCGGCGAGCAGGGGGTGCCGGAACCACACGGTGTCCGCGTCCGTCCGCACCACGAGTCCGCCCGTGATCGACGCCGACAGAGCGTCTGTGACGTCCGTCGAGGAGAAGCCGCCGCTGGTGCAGACGGGTCGAAGTCGCTCGACGGGTGTCGGTCTGCCGGCGACGACCAGCGTCCGCAGCACGTCGCGGGCGGTGGGTGGGAGCCGGTGCCAGGCGGCGAGCAGGGCGTCGGCAAGGTTCGCCGGGACCCCTGGCGGTAGCGAGTCGGCGCTTGCGTCGAGCCCCTCGGCGAGCAGCTCGGTCAGGTAGGCGTTCCCGCCGGAGCGCGCCACGACATCGCCGACCAGGCCGGGACTCGGCGTACCGCCGAGCAGCAGCGTGAGCTGTTCCTCGGTCTCTGCCGGCGAGAGGCGGTCGAGCTCCAGATCGCCCACGCGGGGCAGCCTCCTGACGTCCGCGAGCCAGCCGTGCATCGGGTCGCCGGGCCCGAGCTCCTCGTCGCGGTAGGTGGCCAGCACCAGCAACGGCTGTTGCCGGCCGAAGCCCCCGATGACGTACATCAGGGCGTCCCGGGACGCGGCATCCGCCCACTGCACGTCGTCCATCACCAGCACCGTGGGACCGAGGGCGACGATCTGAGACACGAGCGCGTCCGCGATGGTGACGGACCGGACAGGAGAGTCGTGGTTCGCGGCTCCCAGGGAGGGCAGCAGCGCGACCGCTCCCGGCACGGCATCCAGCACCCGCTGCCGCACCTCGGGGTCCGCGGCGTCGAGCCACTGCTCAAGTGAGGTCACCCAGGGCAGGAACGCCGACTCGACGGCCCCGAACCGGAGACAGCGTCCCCACACGACGCTGAAGCCACGCCGGCGAGCGCGGTCACAGATCTCTCGGACCAGGCGGGTCTTGCCCACACCCGACTCGCCGTGCACGAACACCGCGCTCGGCTCTCCGTCGGCCGCCCGTCCGATGGCGGACTCCAGCAGCCCGAGCTCACGCAGCCGTCCGGCCATCCGGGGCGGCCTCGCCCCTCCGCTCCGGGTCATCGGTGTCCAGTCTGCTCGGGGTCGCCCCGGATGTCTGTAGCCCGTGAGGGTCGCCGGCCGGAACCTCAGGGGTCCCGGACGCCGACCTCAGGAGCGGTTCCCGATGTGGGGCCGGACCCCTGAGCACGAGGGTCGAAGGCATCCACCAACCACCACCGAGGTGATCAAGATGAACAGCACCACCCGCAGCCGCACCGTCTCCGCCCTGACCGTCCTCGTCGTGACCTCGATGGCCACCGCCGCGCCCGCGATGGCGTCGCAGCCACGTGAGCCGAGAGGCGCAGGCACGACGGCCCCGTCGGCGTACGCCGAGCCCCTCGTCGCCTTGGCCGGCCGCACGCTGGCGCAGTACCTCGCCGACCACCAGGCCGGAGACCGGCGCCTGGGCTGAGACACCTCAGTACGGGGAGCGACCCCGGTCCGCCGTCGGCGGACCGGGGTCGTCGGTCGAGCTGGTCAGTTGTTCCCGCCGGACCCGCCGCCGTTGTTGTTGCCGCGCTTCTTCTTGTCCTTCTTGGGCGGCTTGACCTCGCCGGTCCACTCGATCGGGTCGAAGGCCTGGTCGGGCCGGAAGCTCAGCGACTTCAACGATCCCTTGTTGGGCGCGAGGTAAACCAGGCAGGTGTCCACGCTGTCGCCGGACTTGAACTTTTTGGGCAGCGGCGTCGAAGCGCAGGGCTTGAAAGCCGTGGTGAAGTTCACCGCCGGCAGCAGGGTGTTCTCCTCGTTGACGCCCCACAGCGGGACGGGGCTGCCGCCGACGTTCTTGTCACCGACGTTCTCGACCGCGACCTTCACGTAGAAGTAGTTGGCCTTGCGCTTGTAGTCGTCGTCGAGGATGAAGCCCTCGAAGTCGGAGAGCCGGCCCTTGCGGGCGTTCTTCACGGTCAGGTCGAGCAGCGTGCTCTTCTTCTGGTTCGGCTCGAACACGACGGTCGCGGTCTCCCCGAACTCGAGGTCGGAGCCCTGGGCGGTCACCTCGACACCGTCGGGGACCGGCACGTCCGCCGTGGGTGACTCGGTGGGGCCGTCCTGGCTAGCCGACGCCTCGTCGGTGGACGACTCGTCGGACGAGGCCTCTCCGGAAGCGGTCGACTCCGCGGTCGACTCCGCGGTCGGTTCGTCGTCGGGCGAGCTGCAGCCGGTCACCACGAGCCCGAGCACGGCGGCGGACGCCAGCAGGTGGGTCAGCGGCGAGCGGCGGCCGGGTGTACGACGAGGGGTGGAGGACACCGACTCATTGTGCAGGAGCCACCCAGCCGGTCGGACCGCAACGGCGACATCTCCCCCGCCGCGGCGGGTCAGCAGCCCACCAGACGCTCGGCGAACCAGGACCGGACCTGGTCCAGACCGACGCGCTCCTGCGCCATCGAGTCCCGCTCGCGCACCGTCACGGCGTTGTCGTCGAGCGTGTCGAAGTCGACGGTCACGCAGTACGGCGTACCGATCTCGTCCTGGCGCCGGTAGCGACGGCCGATCGCGCCGGAGTCGTCGAACTCGACGTTCCAGAGCGTGCGCAGCTCGGCGGCGAGGTCCTTGGCCTTCGGGGACAGGTCGGCGTTGCGCGACAACGGGAGCACGGCGACCTTGACCGGGGCGAGCCTGGCGTCGAGCCGCAGCACCGTGCGCTTGTCGACGCCACCCTTGGTGTTGGGGGCCTCGTCCTCGGTGTAGGCGTCGACCAGGAAGGTCATCAGGCTGCGCGACAGACCCGCTGCCGGCTCGATGACATAGGGCGTGTAGCGCTCGTTGGCCGCCTGGTCGAAGTAGCTGAGGTCGGCGCCGGAGTGCTTGGCGTGCGTGGTCAGGTCGAAGTCCGTGCGGTTGGCGATGCCCTCGAGCTCACCCCACTCGGACCCGGCGAACCGGAAGCGGTACTCGATGTCGACGGTGCGCTTGGAGTAGTGGCTGAGCTTCTCCTGCGGGTGCTCGTAGTGCCGCAGGTTGTCGGGGTCGATGCCCAGATCGACGTACCAGCTGGTGCGCTCGTCGATCCAGTACTGGTGCCACTCCTCGTCCTCGCCCGGCCGGACGAAGTACTCCATCTCCATCTGCTCGAACTCGCGGGTGCGGAAGATGAAGTTGCCGGGCGTGATCTCGTTGCGGAAGCTCTTCCCGATCTGCGCGATGCCGAACGGCGGCTTGCGGCGACTCGAGGTCACCACGTTGGCGAAGTTGAGGAAGATGCCCTGCGCGGTCTCCGGCCGCAGGTAGTGCAGGCCGGAGTCGTCCTCGATCACGCCGAGATAGGTCTTGAGCAGGCCGGAGAACTGCCGGGGCTCGGTCCACGCACCCCGGGTGCCGCAGTTGGTGCAGACGACCAGGGCGAGATCGACGTCGTCGGGGTTGTCGATCCCCTTCTTCTCGGCGTACGCCTCCTGCAGGTGGTCGGCCCGGTAGCGCTTGTGGCAGGACTGGCACTCGGTGAGCGGGTCCATGAACGTGTCGACGTGGCCGCTGGCCTCCCACGTCTGGCGCGGCAGGATGACGCTGGAGTCGAGGCCGACGACGTCCTCACGGGCCTGCACCGTCGCCTTCCACCACTGGCGCTTGATGTTGTCCTTGAGCTCGACGCCGAGCGGGCCGTAGTCCCAGGCGGAGCGGGTGCCCCCGTAGATCTCGCCGCAGGGGTAGACGAAACCCCGGCGCTTGGCGAGGGAGACGACGGCGTCGACGGCGCCGGTTCGCTTGTCCTGGGAGGGCTTGCTGGACACGGGGGTTGCTCCATCTGGTCGGCGCAGCCGGCTGGCTACCGGCGCGAAGGCACCAGACTATCCGCGAGCGTCAATCGAGCCGGCGCGGGATGGCTTCGTTGAGCCCAGCCTCGCCCGTGCCGACCACCTCGTAGGCCGACGGTTCGTCGATCGCCTGTGACAGCAGGGGTACGGCGGCCAGCTTCACGTCGTACGACGAGAGCGCCCGGCGGTAGCTGCCGACGTTCTCCCACCTGGTGGTGAGCAGCCACAGGTCCGGCTCGTCCACGTTGCGGCCGACCGTGCCGTCGACGAAGCCGGGCCGGTCGCGCAGCGCGTCGAGGGCCTGCTGCAACCCGTCGCGCATGGCCTCGCCGGCTGCCGGGTCCGGCCCGGCCCGGAAGCGGTTGACCACGATCACGGCCGCGACACTACCGTCAGGTCGTGCCCTCCGATCCCGACGCCGTGGTGGCGCGGCTGCGCGCGGCCGGGTGCGTGTTCGCGGAGGACGAGGCCGCGCTGCTCCGCGCCGAGGCCCGCGACGCGGCGCACCTGGAGGCGATGGTCGCCGACCGGGTCGCGGGACGCCCGCTGGAGCAGATCGTCGGCTGGGTGGAGTTCCGGGGGCTCCGGGTGCTGGTCGCCCCCGGGGTGTTCGTGCCGCGGGTGCGCACCGAGCACGTGGCCGACCTGACGGTCGACCTCGCACGCGGCGCGGACCGGCCGGTCGTCGTGGAGCTCTGCTGCGGCGTGGCTGCCATCGGCACGGTGGTCCTCGCCTCGCTCGACGACGTGGAGCTGGTCGTCGCCGACGTCGACCCGGCAGCGGTCGCCGCGGCCCGGCGCAACCTCGGCGACCGTGCCGTCGTGCTGCAGGGTGACCTGGACGAGCCGCTGCCGGACCACCTGCGCGGTCGCGTGGACGTGCTCGTCGCCAACGCGCCGTACGTCCCCACCGGCGCCGTCGGCTCGATGCCGCCCGAGGCGCGCGAGCACGAGCCGCTGGTCGCCCTCGACGGCGGCGCCGACGGGCTCACCGTCGCCCGCCGCCTGGTGGCCGTCGCCCACCGGTGGCTGGCACCGGGCGGGCACCTCGTCGTCGAGACCAGCCGGGGTCAGTCGGCGGCCCTGCTCGATGCCTTCGTGGCGGCGGGACTGGAAGCGCGGGTGACCCGCGACGAGGAGCGGGACGGCACCGCCGTGGTCGGGCGCCGAGTTTGACAACCGTTCTCAACGAAGTTGAGAATGATTCTCATGCCGAGACCGTCCCGGGCACTGCTCTGCCTCGCCGCCGCCGTCCCGCTGCTGGCCGGTTGCGGCGCCAGCGACGCGGGTGGGGCCGACGGGACCGCGGTGGTCGCGTCGTTCTACCCGCTGGAGTACGTCGCGGAGCGGGTCGCCGGCGAGCACGCCGAGGTGACCGGTCTGGTCGCTCCCGGCCAGGAGCCGCACGACCTCGAGCTCAGCTTCGAGCAGACCGCGGCGGTCGCCGAGGCCGATGTCGTGCTGTTCTCGCGGGGCCTCCAGCCGGCCGTCGACGACGCGGTGGACCAGTCCGCGTCCGAGCATGTCGTCGACGGCAGCCAGGTGACCGAGGACGGCGACCCGCACTTCTGGCTCGACCCGACCCGGTTGAGCGACGTCGCGGCGCGGTTCGCGGAGGCGGTCACCGCAGCGGACCCCGAGCACGAGGATGCGTACGCCGCCAACCTCGCCGCTCTGCGGCACGACCTCGAGGCGCTCGACGCCGATCTCGAGCAGGGGCTCGAGTCCTGTGCGCGCGACACGGTCGTGGTCAGCCACGACGCCTTCGGCTACCTCGGCGCCCGGTACGGCCTCGACCTGCGGCCGATCAACGGCCTCTCGCCCGACGCCGAACCGTCCCCGGCGCACCTGGCCGAGCTGGCCGACCTGATCGAGTCCGAGGGCATCACCACCGTCTTCTCGGAGACCCTCGCCTCCCCCGAGCTCGCGGACAGCCTGGCCGGCGACCTGGGCCTCGAGACCGCGGTCCTCGACCCGGTCGAAGGTCTCGGTGAGGAGACCGGCGACGAGGACTACCTGTCGTTGATGCGGGCCAACCTGGCGGCCCTGCAGAAGGCGAACGACTGCTCGTGACCACCCCACTGATCCGCACCCGCGACGTCGCCGTCGAGCTCGGCGGCCGTCCGGTCCTGCGCGGCATCGACCTGAGCGTGTCCCCCGGCGAGGTCGTGGCGATCCTGGGTGCCAACGGGTCCGGCAAGTCCACGCTGGTCCGCACGCTGCTCGGCCTGGTGCCGCCGGTGCGCGGCGACGTCGAGCTGTTCGGCACCCGGCTGGATCGGTTCCGCGCGTGGGAGCGGGTCGGCTTCGTGCCGCAGCGCGCCACCGCGACCTCCGGCGTGCCCGCGACGGTCCGGGAGGTGGTGGCGGCGGGTCGGCTGTCCCGGCGTACCCCCTTCCTGCCGCTGCGCCGCGCGGACCGGGACGCGATCACCGCGGCCGTCGAGGCAGTGGGACTCGGCGGCCGGCTCGGCGACGGCGTGTCGACCCTGTCGGGTGGCCAGCAGCAGCGCGTGCTCATCGCCCGCGCGCTGGCCGGCGAGCCCGAGCTGCTGGTCCTCGACGAACCGACCGCCGGTGTCGACGTGCAGTCGCAGCAGGCGTTCGCCGACGCGCTCGGCGGCCTGGTGGACCGCGGCGCCACCGATCGTCCTGGTCGCCCACGAGCTCGGGCCGCTGGCCGACCTCGTCGGGCGCGCGGTCGTGATGCGCGACGGTCGGCTGGCGTACGACGGCCCGCCGCTGGCGGCGTTCACCGACGCCGACCACGGCCACCATCACCACGGCGTCGCGCCGCGCGGCACCGACCACCTGCCCCGCGTCGCGGCACCGCTGGACCCGCCCACCCGGGACGTGAACAGATGAGCATCCTCGCCTACGACTTCGTGGTCCGGGCACTGCTCGGCGCCCTGTTCACCGGGCTCGCCGCCCCGGCCGTCGGCACCTACCTCGTGCAGCGCCGGCTGGCCCTGATGGGTGACGGCATCGGCCACGTCGCGGTCACCGGCGTCGCGCTCGGGCTGCTGACCGGGGCGGCTCCCCTGCTCACCGCGGTGGTGGTGGCCATCCTCGGCGCGGTCGCCATCGAGGCGATCCGGGGCCGCGGCCGCACCAGCGGCGACGTCGCGCTGGCCCTGCTCTTCTACGGCGGCATCGCCGGCGGCGTGATGATCACCGGCCTCGCGGGCGAGAGCGCCGCGGTGCTGCAGCGTTACCTGTTCGGCTCGATCAGCACCATCTCCGCCGGCGAGGTCTGGATGACCGTCGCCCTCGCCGCGGTGGTGCTGCTCGTCGCGGTCGGGCTGTCACCCCAGCTGTTCGGGGTGGCCCAGGACGAGGAGTTCGCGCGGGTGTCCGGCCTCCGGGTGCGCGCCTACAACCTGCTGATCGCGGTGATGGCCGCGGTGACCGTGACCGTCGCGATGCGCACGGTCGGGCTGCTGCTGGTGAGCGCGCTTGATGGTGGTCCCGGTCGCGACCGCCCAGCAGGTGACCCGCGGGTTCCGGACCACGCTGGTCGCGGCGATGGCGCTGGGCACGCTGGCCTCGCTCGGCGGGGTGCTGGTGTCGGCGTACGTCTAGGTGGCGCCCGGGGCGACCATCGTGCTGCTGGCGCTGGCGGCTTCGTCGCGGCGTACCCCGTCGGCGTGTGGCTGCGGCACCGTCAGCACGCGCGGATGCCGTTCGACGAGCCGGTCGGCGACCTGGTCGCCGGGGACGGGCACACCGCGGTGCCCGAGGACCACGAGCACCGGCACGGGCCCGACTGCGGGCACCGCGCGGTGCCGCACGGGGACCACGTCGACTACGTCCACGACGGGCACCGGCACGCCGTCCACGGGAGCCACTATGACGAGCACTGACCCGAAGCTGCCCGCCGGGACGCGGCCGACCCGGCAGCGCCGCGCGGTGGCGGCGGTGATGCAGTCGTTCGACGACTTCCGGTCCGCCCAGGACATCCACGACCTGCTGCGCAAGGCGGGCGAGAACGTCGGCCTGTCGACGGTGTACCGCACCCTGCAGACGCTGGCCGACGGCGGCGAGGTCGACGTGCTGCGCACCGAGGACGGCGAGGCGCTCTACCGCCGGTGCAGCGACCGGCACCACCACCACCTCGTGTGCCGGACCTGCGGGCGCACCGTCGAGGTCGCCGGCCCCACCGTCGAGTCCTGGGCGGACGCCGTCGCCGCCGAGCACGGGTTCGCCGACGTCAGCCACACCCTGGAGATCTTCGGGACCTGCCCGTCGTGCGGGTGAAGTGCCCGGCCAGGCTGGCGGCCAATTACCACGGTCCCGTGGTAATCGGCCCCTTCCCGTGGGGAGTTCACAGGGGGAACCGGGAGATTCTCAGGGGACCCAGTGAATTGTCCGGCGCGCTTCAGGCGCTGTGCGACTGGTCGCTGACCCGAGGGAACGGCGAGGTGGAGAAGACCACCTCGACGGGTACGCCGAAGAACTCCGCGATCCGCAGGGCGAGATGCAGGCTCGGGTTGTTCTCGCCGCGCTCGAGGTAGCCCACCGTCTGGTAGTGCACTCCGAGGGCGTCGGCCAGCGCACGTCGGCTGACGCCCTGCTCGGCGCGGAGCAGGGCGATCCGGTTGTGGACGGCCTCGCTGGCCTGCGGGCTCATCGGCTCACTTGACCCACTGCATCGAGGCCTCGCGGGCCGCCTCCACCTGTGACCCGGTCTGCCGCCTCGCCATCCGGCGCAGCACCCGCGGCATGACGAGCGCCCCGAGGACCGCCCAGGCGAGCAGCACGATCACCGTCTGCGTCGTACGCCAGGAGCCACCGATCTCCAGCGACGCGGCCGCCTCCGGCAGGAACGCCGAGCGCATGCCGAGGCCCATCCAGTACATCGGGAACACCTGCGCGACGACCTGCACCCAGCCCCACAGCTGCTGCACGGGGTAGAAGATCCCGGAGATGCCGGCCAGCACCATCACCGGCAGCATCCCCCAGCTGCCGACCTTCTGGACACCGGGCACGAGCGCCCCGATGGTCATCCCGATCGGCATCGCGGCGAGCATCCCGAGCACCAGCACCCACGCGACCGTCAGCCAGCCACTCGGATGCGCCATCAGGTTGTCGAACAGCAGGAAGCTCGGCACCAGGATCACGACCATCTGCGGCAGCAGGCTCATGCTCTGGAACAGCAGCTGCCCGCTGACGTACCCGACCATGCCGTGCGGCACGGCGCGGTGCCTCAGCAGCGTGCCGTCCTCCTTCTCCATCGCCAGGGAGTACGCCGGACCGACGATCACGCCGAAGGCGACCAGCGCCCCGAGCAGGCTGGGCAGGGCGACCGCCGCGAACGGCAGCCCCTCGATGCCGGTGTCGGCGTCGCGGCGGATCCACAGGTAGCCGAGGGTGAGCACGGCCGTGAAGATGTAGAACCACTGATCCTGGGTGGACCGGATGCTCTGCACGAACTCGGTGCGCCCGCGGCGCAGGCCGATCCGGACGGCATGGGTGGTGATGCTCATCGGGTCACCTCGGCGAACGTCTCGGCGGCCGCCTCGACGCGACCGGACTCGTGCTGCTGGACCAGGGTCAGGTAGGCGTCCTCGAGGCTGGCCCGGCGTACCTCCAGGTCGCGGATCTCGTCGCCGTACTGCGCGAGCAGGTCCCGGACGAACGGGGTCGCGTTTATCGCGGCGTGCACGAACCGTTCGCCGTCGCGGGTCCACTTGATCTCCGCCTCGCCCGCGACCCGGCGTGCCAGCCCCTCGGCGCTGTCGTCGGCCACGATGCGGCCGCCGGCCAGGATCACCACCCGGTCGGCGAGCTTCTCGGCCTCGTCGAGGTCATGGGTGGTGAGCAGGATCGTGGTGCTCTCCAGGTCGGAGAGCCGGTGCACGAGGTGGTGGAAGTCGCGCCGCGCCTGCGGGTCGAAACCGGCGGTCGGCTCGTCGAGGAACAGCAGCTCGGGCCGGCCGACGATGCCCATCGCGACGTCGAGCCGGCGTCGCTGACCGCCCGAGAAGGTGCTGATCTTGCGGTCCGCCAGGTCGGTCAGGCCGACCACGTCGAGCAGGTCGTCCACCGGCCAGGGACGCTGCTGCTCCGGCGTGCTGTAGGGCTCGTAGTAGGCACCGAGCTGGGTCAGCAGCCGGCGCGGCGTCCAGCGTGGGTGGTCCCGCCACGACTGCAGCACCACCCCGGTGCGCGCCCGCCAGGACTCCCCCGCCGACGCCGGGTCCTCGCCGAGGATCGAGATCTCGCCGGCGGACCGGATCCGGAAGCCCTCGAGGATCTCGATGGTCGTGGTCTTGCCGGCCCCGTTGGGCCCGAGCAGGCAGAGCACCTCGCCCGCGTGGATGTCGAAGTCGACGCCGTTGAGCACGTCGTTGTCGCCGTAGCGCATGCGCAGGTCGCGCACCGTTACCACCGGTGCCGCGGAGGATGTCGGGATCACGCTACGAATGTAGTAGATGTACTACATCCGCCGCCAGTCCTTATCGGGCCATCCCAGTGACCCTTTCGAGGTGGATTCACCCGTTCCGTGCCGCTTCGCCCGGGCGCGCCGTACCGTCTGACGTGGGGAGAGGCGTGCCGGATCCGGTTCGCCTCGAGGGATTCACGGCGCGGGGAGGCGCAAATGCTGTACTTACTGCTGGGCACGTTCATGGTGCTCATGACGCTCGGGGGCGCCTGGGGCGCCCATCGCCGGCTGGCCGCCGCGGCCTGGAACCGCGAGCTCGAGACCGCCTTCGCGGTGGCGGAGCGTCGCGAGATGCCGATGCGGCGGGTGCTCTGACCGGAGCGACGACGGGCCGGTAGCGCCCGCTACTGCGCACCGCCGTAGCGGCGGTCGCGCCGCGCGTACAGGTCGATCGCGCGCCACAGGTCGCGCCGGTCCACATCCGGCCAGAGCACGTCGGTGAAGACGAGCTCGGAGTACGCCGCCTGCCACAGCATGAAGTTGCTCAGCCGCTGCTCCCCCGACGTACGCCAGACCAGGTCCGCGTCGGACTGCTCGGGCACGTACAGATGCCGCGCGAAGGTCTTCTCGTCGACCTTGTCGGGGTCGAGCCGCCCCTCGGCCACCGCGCGGGCGATGGACCGGGCGGCGTCGGCGACCTCGGCCCGGCCGCCGTAGTTGACGCACATCGTCAGCGTCAGCACGTCGTTGTCGCGGGTCAGCTCCTCGGCGACCCGGAGCTCCTTGATCACCGACTTCCACAGCCGCGGTGCCCGGCCGGCCCACCGCACCCGCACGCCCAGCTCGTGCATCTCGTCGCGGCGGCGCCGGATCACGTCGCGGTTGAAGCCCATCAGGAAGCGGACCTCGTCGGGGCTGCGCGACCAGTTCTCGGTCGAGAACGCGTACGCCGAGATCGCCTTCACGCCGATCTCGATGGCGCCCTCGACGACGTCGAACAGGGAGTGCTCGCCCTGCTCGTGTCCCGCGGTGCGCGGCAGCCCGCGCTGCTTGGCCCAGCGGCCGTTGCCGTCCATGACGATGGCGACGTGCCGGGGCACGAGGTCACGCGGCACCGGAGGTGGCGTCGCGCCGGACGGGTGCGGGCGCGGGGCCCGGACGTCGCGACTGCGCCGGGAGCTCTGGCCACTTCCCATACCCTCCGTTCATCCCCCATGCTCGTGCCATCCACCTGGGGTCGAAAGGTCGGGCGAGATGGAAGCCTCATGCGATGCAGATCGAGCAGCAGATGACCGTCCTGCTGCGCCGGGTGCAGCGTATCCACCTGATCACCGCCACCGGCGAGGTCCACCTGGACCGCTCGGCGTACGGGATCATGTGCCAGCTCGCCGACGAGGGGCCGCACCGGCTCGGCGCACTCGCGCAGGCCTTCGGCCTCGACCCGTCGACGATCACCCGGCAGGTGCAGGCGCTCGAGGAGGCGCAGCTGGCCGTCCGGCGCACGGACCCGTCCGACCGGCGGGCCTCGCTCCTCGACCTGACCGACGAGGGCCGGCACGCTGCTGGAGCAGACCCGCGCGTTCCGACGCGAGCGGCTGCGAACGGTGCTCACCGGGTGGAGCGCCGCTGAGAGCGAGGACTTCGCGCGGCTGCTCACGAAGTTCAACCACTCCGTCGACCAGCTGATGACGGCCGAGCGCGGGGCCTGACCTCGCCCGGTCGACGGTGGACGGTTCGACGGTCAGCGCTCGACGTGGGACAGCGACTTGAGCCCGCGCTCGAGGTGCCAGGACAGGTACGCCGCCACCAGGCCGGTCGCCTCCCGGCGGTGCCGCGGGTCGCTGGCCTCCACGACCGGCCAGTCACCGGCGAGCAGGGCGCCGAGCAGCTCGACCGTCTCGAGAGCCGGGCTGGCGGACCCGGGCACCCGGCAGGTGCTGCACAGCATGCCGCCGGCCGCGGGGTTGAACGCGCGGTGCGGGCCCTCGAGGCCGCAGCGGGCGCAGCCCTCGAACGTGGGGGCGTAGCCGGCGACCGCCAGTGACCGGAGCAGGAACGAGTCGAGCACCTGGCCGGCCACCCGGCCCTGGTCGCACATGGCGCGCAGCGCCCCGACGAGGAGCAGGAACTGCTGCAGCGCGGGCTCCTTGTCCTCGACGACGAGCCGCTCGGAGGTCTCGAGCATCACGGTGCCGGCGGTGTAGCGCTCGTAGTCGGTGCCGACGCGGGCCCCGAACGGGCTGAGGGTCTCGGCCTGGGTGATCACGTCGAGGGAGCGGCCCTCGGCGAGCTGCAGGTCGACGTGGGTGAACGGCTCGAGCCGGGACCCGAACCGCGAGGTGGTGCGGCGTACCCCCTTCGCGACCGCGCGGACCCGGCCGTGGCTGCGGGTGAGCAGCGTGACGATCCGGTCGGCCTCACCCAGCTTCTGGGTGCGCAGCACGATCGCCTCGTCACGGTAGAGCCCCACAGCACCATTCTCCCCCGCGCGGCCCGGGTCCGGTGGCCGCCCCGCCGCGACGCCCTGACCGGGGTCGGACATGTGGCCGATCGCCATGGATCCGCGCCGGAGTGTGGGGAGCTCGCCCGTGGGTGACCACCAGGACCGCTGGGTACCTTCACGGCATGGCAGCCCCCACCGCCCGGCCCCCCGCGCCCGCGGCACCGCTCGACCTCGCCGACCGCCGGGCGCTCGTGACCGGGGCGGCGAGCGGCATCGGCCGGGCGGTCGCGCTCCGACTGGCGGCGGCCGGCGCGCACGTGCTCGCGGTCGACCTCGACGCCGAGGGCGCCAAGACCGTCGCCGAGGAGGCCGGCGGGGAGCCGGTGGTGGCCGACCTGTCGCACCCGGACTTCCTCGACACCCTCCCGGCCGACCTCGACGTGGTCGTCAACAACGCGGGCTTCCAGCACGTCGCGCCGGTCGAGGAGTTCGACCGTGGCACGTTCTCGGCGATCCTCAAGGTGATGCTCGAGGCGCCGTTCTGGCTGACCTCGCACGCGCTGCCGCACATGTACGCCCGCGGCTGGGGGCGGATCGTGAACATCTCCTCGGTGCACGGCCTGGTCGCGTCGCCGTACAAGGCGGCCTACGTGTCCGCCAAGCACGGGCTGCAGGGCCTGACCAAGGTGACCGCGCTCGAGGGCGCGGAGCACGGTGTCACCGCCAACTGCGTCAACCCCGGATACGTGCGTACGCCGCTGGTGGAGAACCAGATCGCCGACCAGGCGAAGGTGCGCGGCATCTCCGAGAGCGAGGTGCTCGAGGACGTGATCCTGGAGCGGGCGGCGCTGAAGCGGCTGCTCGAGCCCGACGAGGTCGCGGAGATGGTGGCGTACCTGTGCTCGCCGGCCGCCTCGGCGATCACCGGCACGTCGATGGTGATGGACGGCGGGTGGACGGCGCACTGAGGGTCCGCACGCGCCGCGAGACAATCGGCGCCATGTGGACCGACTACCTCGAGCTGCTCGCGCGCGACGCCGCCGCCGTCGAGTACGAGGCGCCGGTCCTCACCGCCCGCGCGGACGGCGAGCCGGCCGAGGTCATCGAGCAGCTCGAGCGGGGCAAGCGGCTCGCCCTGCAGGTCCGCGAGAGCCTGCTGACCCAGCGGCGACGGGAGGACGAGCTCACCGCGCTCTACGACACGGCGTACGACCTGGCCCGGCTCTCCGACCTCGACTCGGTGCTCGCCGCGATCGTGCACCGGGCCCGGCAGCTGCTGCGCACCGACGTGGCGTACCTGACCATGAACGACGCCGACCGCGGCGACACCTACATGCGGGTGACCGACGGCTGCACCTCGGCGCGGTTCCAGCAGGTGCGGCTGGGGATGGGCGAGGGGCTCGGCGGGCTGGTGGCCGAGAGCGCGATGCCGTACTCGACGGCCAGCTACTTCGACGACCCGCGGTTCAACCACACCGGGAGCATCGACGGCGCGGTGTCGGAGGAAGGCCTGGTCGCCATCCTCGGCGTACCGCTGCAGCTCGGCTCCACGGTGATCGGGGTGCTGTACGCCGCGAACCGCAACGAGCGCCCGTTCTCCCGGTCGGAGGTCGCGCTGCTCAGCTCGCTCGCCGCGCACGCCGCCGCCGCCATCGACAAGGCCCGGCTGCTCGACGAGACCCGGGTCGCGCTCGAGGAGCTGCGGTCGGTGCACCTGCTGCTTCAGGACCGCACCCGCAGCGTCGAGCGGGCCGCCGACGCGCACGACCGGATGGCCCAGGCGGTGCTGCACGGCGGCGGCGTCGAACAGATCGGGGCGGCGCTCGTCGAGGTGCTCGGCGGTCGGCTGCTGGTGCTCGACGAGGAGGGCCGGCAGCTCGAGGCCGTCGGCGCACCGGACCGCCCGGACCCCGAGGCGCTGGAGAAGGCGGTCGCGGCATCGGTCGGCACGGGGCGGGTGACGGCCGTCCCCGGCGACGGTACGTCGTGGGCGGTGGCCGGGATCACCGTCGAGCACGAGGTGTTCGGGGCGCTCGTGCTGCAACGCGACGAACCGCTCGACGACGCCGACCAGCGGATCATCGAGCGGGCCGCGGTCGTGACCGCGCTGCTGATGCTGAGCCTGCGGTCGGGCATCGAGGCCGAGAACCGGGTGCGCGGCGAGCTCGTCGACGACCTGCTCCGCTCCGACGGCGGCCACGACCCCGACACGCTGGTCGACCGGGCCCGCCGGCTGGGCACCGACCTGACCAGGCCGCACTGCGTGTACGTCGTCGCGCTCGACGGGGCCGACCGGCGACGCGGCGCGAGCGCCGTCGACCACATCGCGTCCGTGCGACGCGGGCTGGGTGGTGCGTTCGAGGGGCGGCTCGCGCTGGTGCTGCCGTCGTCCAAGCCGGTCCCGACGCCGGTCCCGACGCGGGTCCCGACGCTGGGCCCGACGCCGTCGCCCGCGAGCTCGCGGCGGAGATCGGGGCCGCGCTGGCCCACCCGGTCACGGTCGGCGGCGCCGGCCCGGTGCTGTCGGTGCAGGAGCTCGCCGCCGCCCACGACGAGGCGGTGCGCTGCGTGACCGCGCTGCGCTCGCTCGGTCGCTCCGGTCAGGGCGCGTCGCTGGCCGAGCTCGGCTTCGTCGGACTCGTGCTCGGCGACCAGCCCGACGTACCCGGCTTCGTCTCTGCGTCACTGGGGCCGCTGCTGGAGTACGACGAGCGGCGCGGAACCGACCTGCTCGGGACGCTGCAGGCCTACTTCGACGCCGGCGGCAACCTGGCCCGCACCCGCGAGGCCCTGCACGTGCACGTCAACACCGTCGCGCAGCGGCTCGACCGGGTCGGGAAGCTGATCGGTGACGACTGGCAGGACCCGGACCGGCAGCTGGAGCTCCAGGTGGCGCTGCGGTTGTATCGGATCTCGCGCGGCTGAGGGTCGGGCGGGGGCCAATTACCACGGTCCCGTGGTAATTGGCCGGTGCCTCGGGTGGCATCGAGACCGCGCGGGAGCCTTCCCCAGGCGATCTCCCCCTTCCCCCTGTGAGATCACCACGGGAAGGGGTGGATTACCACGGTCCCGTGGTAATTGGGTCCACGCCCTACGACCCCGTACGACGACGCGGCGAGCTCTCCCGCCAGCACTGCTCGACGAACGTGACGGCCTCCCGGTCCAGGCGCTCCGGCCGGAAGCGCCACTCGAGGATGCCGTTGGCCTCCAGGAACCGGGCGTTGGGCATCTCCTCGGCGAGCATGGCGGCGTCGGCGGCGGGGTGGATCGGGTCGCGGGGGTGGCCGACGACGAGGGCCGGCGCCTCGATCTGCTTGCGGCGGCGGCTCGGCGGCGCGATCCGGCCGAAGAACAGCCCGTGGATCATCGCCGCCATCGGCGCCGGCTGCTGGTTCAGGGTGTCGAGCACGATCCCGGTCCAGAACGGGACGAGCCCGCGGGGCACCGCACGGCTCACGGCCCGGACCGCGGACACCGACAGCGGCACGAACCGCGCCGCGAACATCAGCGGCCCGAACGTGATCAGCCCGGCCTCGAGGGCGTTGTCCAGCACGGGCATCTCGATCAGCAGGCCGCGCACCCGCTCGGGTGCCACGTCGGCCACCTCGAGCGACACGTTCGCGCCGAGCGACGTACCGCCGATGACGGCCTGCTCCGCGCCGAGGTGGTCGAGCAGCAGCACGACCTGCTCCCCGAACGCGGTCAGCGAGTACTCCTTCGGGTCCGTCGGCCGATCGGACCGGCCGTGCCCGAGGAGGTCGACGGTGACGACGTGGAAGCCCTCCGCCGCGATCGCCCGGGCCAGCGGCTGGTGCATCCGGCGGGGCATCAGCTGACCGTGCACCAGCACGACCCACTGGTCGCCGGCGCCGTACTCGGTGTACTCGAGCCGGTCATGACCGACGAAGAACTGACCGACCCGCTCGGACACCAGCACCGCCATCGGGGCACCTCCTTCGACCTTGACCGCATGTTACCCACCGGTCACCACCAGAATGCGCAACCGCGGAATCCAGGTGCGAGTCGGACCCGCCGACTGGCATGCTCGGCCGATGATCGGCACCACCCGCGCGGCGGTCGCGCCATGAGCGGCACCAGCACCGTCACCGTCCGGATCGTCGGCCCGGACGACTGGGAGACCTGGCGCGACCTGCGGCTCCGCGCCCTGCGGGACACCCCGAGCGCGTTCGGCTCGACCTACGAGCGCGAGGTCGGGTTCGACCGATCCACGTGGGTCGAGCGGCTCGAGAACCCGGACGGTGTGAGCGTGCTGGCCTGGGTCGACGACACGGCGGTGGGGATGGGAGCCGGGTTCCAGGACCTGCCCGGCTTCCTGCACGTGGTGGCGATGTGGACCGACCCGGCGTACCGCGGCCGGGGCGTGGGCTCGGCGGTCCTCACCACCGTCGAGCGCTGGGCCGGAGGGCGTGGACTTCGGCTGCACATCGACGTCAACGTCGCGAACACCGGCGCCCGGGCGCTCTACGAGCGGGCCGGGTACGTCGCCACCGGCGAGCTCCGGCCGCTGCGGGATGGATCCGACGAGCGCGTCGAGCGGATGGTGCACCGCTGACGGTCGGGCTCCGGACGGGCGGTCTTGACGGGGCGACGAGCGGGGATCATCGTCGGCTCATGGGTACGCCGTCGCTGCGCCTGGTCGACCGCCGGTGGTTCCTCACGCAGACCGGCCGCGGCGTGCTGGGGATCGCGGTGCTCGGCCTGGCCGCGTGCAACGGCTCCGGCTCCGGGTCCGAGGGCGGCACGCCGGCGGACACCGCCGACGAGCCGACCGAAGCAGGCGGATCCGGCAGCCCGTCGACAGAGGCGTCCGAGCCGTCCGGGGACGCCGAGGCGGGCGGCGGGCTCGAGTGGTCCCGCGTCGACCTCGGCTTCGTATCGGCGTACGTGCTGGTCCGCGGCCGCGAGGCGGCCGTCGTCGACACCGGCGTCGGAGGCAGCGCGGACGCGATCGGCGCCGTGCTCGACGAGGCGGGGCCGGGATGGGCCGGGGTCCGGCACGTGGTGCTCACCCACAAGCACCCCGACCACGCGGGCAGCGTGGGAGACGTGCTGACCGAGGCGACCGGCGCCACCGGGTACGTCGGACGCGCGGACCTGCCCGAGGTCGACGCACCGCGGGCCCTCCAGGTGCTCGAGGACGGCGACGACGTGCTCGGCCTGCGGATCGTCGCGACGCCGGGGCACACCGCCGGCCACCTGGCCGTGTTCGACGAGGACACCGGCGTGCTGGTCGCGGGCGACGCGCTGAACAACGACGGACGGCTGAGCGGCTCCAACCCACAGTTCACCGAGGACGGCGCCGCCGCGGCCGCGTCGGTCCGGGTGCTGGCCGACCTCGCGCCGCGCACGATCCTGGTCGGCCACGGTCCACCGGTCCTCGACGGCGCCGCGGACGCCCTGCGGCAGCTGGCCGACTCGCTCTGACGCGGAGGGTTGCCGCGACGCGCTTGCGGGCACGATCGACGCGAGCCCTGTGACCGTCTCTTGCTTGGGAGATCTCGTGGAAGCCATCGAACCGGTCTACGGCACCGGCGTGCTGCTACTCATCGCGGCCGCGGCCGTCGCCCTGCTGCTGTTCCTCATCATGAAGGTGCGCCTGCACGCATTCATCGCCCTCGTCCTGGTCAGCCTGCTGACCGCGATCGCGGCCGGCATCCCGTTGGCCGACGTACCCACCGCGCTGCTCGACGGCTTCGGCAGCACCCTCGCCGCGGTCGCCCTGCTGGTCGGGTTCGGCGTGATGATCGGCCGGCTGCTGGAGGTGACCGGCGGGGCGCAGGTGCTCGCCGACACGCTGGTGAGCCGGTTCGGTGAGCAGCGGGCACCGTTCGCACTCGGCGTGGCCGCCCTGCTGTTCGGGTTCCCGATCTTCTTCGACGCCGGCCTGGTGGTGTTCCTGCCGATCATCATCACCGTGGCGCGACGGTTCGGAGGCTCGGTGCTCTACTACGCGCTCCCGGCGGCGGGCGGGTTCGCGGCGATGCACGCGATGGTGCCGCCGCACCCCGGCCCGGTCGCGGCGGGCGCCGTGCTCGGTGGCGACATCGGGGTGATCCTGCTGGTCGGCGTGCCGGTGGCCCTGGTCTCCTGGTACATCGGCGTCTACCTCGTCTCGCGCGTGATGGCCGCCCGGGTCTACGTGCCGATCCCCGAGATGCTGTTCGGCGAGATGAACGGCGGTCGCGAGCCCACCTCCGACGACCCGGGCCCATCCGGGGGTTCCGGCCCGGCCACCGGCGGCACCGGGACGGACGAGAGCCCGTCGGCAGGCGCCGCCACCACCACGGCCACCCGCACCGCGCCCGGGTTCCCGACGGTGCTGGGCCTGCTCCTGATCCCGCTCGTGCTGATCTCCTTCAACACCGTGCTCACCACCCTGGTCGAGAGCGGCGTGCTCGCCGAGGAGCAGACCTGGGTCGAGCTGCTGCAGCTCGTCGGCAACACGTTCGTCGCGCTGCTGATCACGTTGCTGGTCGCCATCGTCGTGCTCGGCCGTCGGATGGGATCCCGCGAGGAGGTCCTGTCGATCCTCGACGCGGCCCTCGCTCCGGTCTGCTCGATCATCCTGATCACCGGCGCCGGCGGCATGTTCGGTGGCGTGCTGCGCACCAGCGGGATCGGCGAGGCACTCACGTCGTCGCTCTCCGACCTGGGTCTCCCGCTGATCCTCCAGGCGTTCCTGATCGCCACCGCCCTGCGGGTGGCCCAGGGTTCGGCGACGGTGGCGCTGACCACGACGGCCGGGCTGATCGCCAGCCAGGCCTCGGGACTGGGCGACGTACAGATCGCGCTGCTGGTGATGGCGATCGCCGCCGGGGCCACCGTGCTCTCCCACGTGAACGACTCCGGTTTCTGGCTGGTCAGCCGGTTCTTCGAGATGGACGAGAAGACCACCTTGAAGACCTGGACCGTCATGGAGACCACGCTGGGCGTCACGGCGTTCGTGCTGGCTCTCGTCCTGTGGCCGATCGTGGGAGCCCTGTGACCTCGCCCCACCACCTGGTGGTGATGGGGGTCTCCGGCACCGGCAAGACCACCGTGGGCGAGGCGCTCGCCGCCCGGCTCGGGCTCACGTTCATCGAGGGCGACAGCATGCACCCGCCGGCCAACATCGCCAAGATGTCGTCGGGCACGCCGCTCGACGACGACGACCGCCGTCCCTGGCTGGAGATCCTCGGCTCGCTGCTGGCCAGCCACCACGCCGACGGCGTCTCGACCGTGCTGACCTGCTCGGCGCTGAAGCGCGCGTATCGAGACATCCTCCGCGCCGACGTGCCGGCCGGCTCGGTGTCCTTCGTACACCTCGCGGCGCCGTTCGAGGTGCTGCGGGAGCGCATGGAGTCCAGGGAACACTTCATGCCGGCGTCGCTGCTGCAGTCGCAGTTCGACACCCTCGAGCCGCTCGCACCCGACGAGGCGGGCGAGGTCTTCGACGTGACCCCGCCCGCCGACGAGGTGATCGCCGCCGTACAACGATTCGTCTGCGATCGGCCCGCGGAAAACACCCCATAGACCGCAGACGGGTCTCGACAGGCTCGACCACCCGGGCGTTACGACCGGTTGACGGCGGACACCACGGCCTTCAGCGAGGCGGTCACGATGTTGGCGTCCAGCCCGACACCCCAGAGGATCTGGTCGCCGACGGCACACTCGACGTACGCCGCGGCGATCGCGTCGCCGCCGGACGACAGCGCGTGCTCGTGGTAGTCGAGCACCCGGATGTCGGAGCGGTCGTCGAACATCGGGTTGCCCTTGGCCCGCTCGTCGTCGGCGAGCGAGTTGAGCGCGTCGACGAACGCCGCGATCGGTCCGTTGCCGGTGCCGTCGAGGGTGCGGGCCTCGCCGTCGACGTACACCCGCACCGTGAGCGCGTCCTTCTCGCCCGCGGCCGACGAGGTGTGCACGGAGTTCAGCCTCAGCGGCGCCTCGCGGTCGAGGTACTCGGCCTTGAACGACTCCCAGATCGCCTCCGGCGACATCTCGCCGCCCTCGTCGTCGGTGTGCCGCTGCACGGCCCGGCTGAACTCGATCTGCAGCCGGCGCGGCAGGTCGAGCTTGTGGTCGGCCTTCAGGATGTAGGCGACCCCGCCCTTGCCGGACTGGCTGTTCACCCGGATGACCGCCTCGTAGGTGCGGCCGACGTCCTTGGGGTCGATCGGCAGGTACGGCGCCTCCCAGGGCACCTCCTCGACCGGCCTGCCGAGCTCCGTGGCGGTCTCCTCGAGCGCCTCCAGACCCTTCTTGATCGCGTCCTGGTGGGAGCCGGAGAACGCCGTGTAGACCAGGTCGCCCGCGTAGGGGTGCCGCGGGTGGACCGGCAGCTGGGTGCAGTACTCGACCGTGCGACGGATCTCGTCGATGCCCTGGCCACCCAGGGTGAAGTCGATCTGCGGGTCGATGCCCTGGCTGAAGAGGTTCATGCCCAGGGTGACCAGGCAGACGTTGCCGGTGCGCTCGCCGTGCCCGAACAGGCAGCCCTCGACGCGGTCCGCGCCGGCCATCACCGCCAGCTCGGTCGCCGCGACCGCCGTGCCCCGGTCGTTGTGCGGGTGCAGCGACACGACGGTGTGCTCGCGGCGGGTCAGCTGGCGGGAGAACCACTCGATCTGGTCGGCGTACACGTTGGGCGTGGACATCTCGACGGTGGCCGGCAGGTTGAGGATGATCTCGCGGTCGTCGGCGGGCTGCCACACGTCGGAGACCGCCTCGCACACGTCGACCGAGAACGGCAGCTCGGTGCCGGTGAAGATCTCCGGTGAGTACTCGTAGCCGATGACGGTCTTGTCGAGGTAGGAGTCGCTGAACTTCATCACCATCTCGGTGCCGCGCACCGCGATGTTGCGGATCTCTTCCTTGCCGGCGTGGAACACGACGCGCCGGAACAGCGGCGCGAGCGCGTTGTAGAGGTGGATGTTGGCCCGGGGTACGCCGATCAGCGACTGGACGCTGCGCTCGATCAGGTCCTCGCGGGCCTGGGTCAGCACCGAGATCGTCACGTCGTCGGGGATCTTGTCCTGCTCGATGAGCTGCCGGACGAAGTTGAAGTCGGTCTCGGACGCCGACGGGAAGCCGACCTCGATCTCCTTGTAGCCCATCCGGACCAGGAGCTCGAACATCTTCATCTTGCGGGCCGGCGACATCGGGTCGATCAGGGCCTGGTTGCCGTCGCGCAGGTCCGTCGACAACCAGCGCGGCGCCTGCGTGACGGTCTTCGTGGGCCAGGTGCGGTCGGGAAGGTCGACGGGCGGGAAGGCGCGGTAGCGGTGGAACGGCATCCCGCTGGTCTTCTGCTGGTTGCGCGGGTCCGGGGATGTGCTGGTCATGAAGTCCTCGCTGGGGGTGTACGGCGGGCGCCGGGGGCTGCCAACAGGCCGACTCCGCAACGAGGGGTCCGGCTGTCAGACCTCGTTGCGGCACCCAAGAAGGAGCCCCGCGAGGGGACTCGGGAACCAGCTGCGCGCGCACATGACGCCTCCACCATAACCACCGCCGGTCGCCCGTGCGACCACGATCCACGACCTGGAACGGGGTGGGAAAGGATGGGGGCATGCACATCGAACGGGTGGACCCGGCGGATCTCGACCTCGACGTCGCCGAGGAGGTCGCCGACCTGCGCCGTACCGCCCTGGCCGACGTCGACGTCCAGCAGGACTCCGGTCCGGCACTGCTCCTCGCGGTCACCGTCGGGGACGGCGAGCCGGCGAACCAGCAGATCCTGCTCGCCCGCGACCCTTCGACAGGCTCAGGAGGGACCGGCAACCGACTGGTCGGCTGGGCGTGGACCACCGAGCCGCGGCGGGAGTACACCGACACGGTCTTCGTCGCCGGGTGCGTGGCCCCCGACCAGCAGCGCCGCGGCATCGGCCGGGCCCTGCTCGAGGAGCTGGTTCGAGGCACCGAGCGGACCAGGCTGCGCACCCGCGCCTGGGAGGGCACACCGGGCACGACCGTCCTACCGGCCTGGGGCTTCCGGGCGACGCACACCCACGCCGTGCGCCGGCTCCGTCTCGACGAGCCCGACCCGGCCTGGCCCGGCCTGCGCCGTGAGGCCGAGGCGGCGGCCGCCGACTACGAGCTGGTCCGCCGGGTGGGGCGGACCCCGGAGGCCGACCTGCCCGAGATGGTGGCGCTGCGCGAGGCGATCAACGACGCCCCGGACGCGCTGGAGTACGAGGCGTACCCGCCCGAGCGGATCGCGGCGTACGAACAGGCTCTGGACAGACGACGGCAGACTCAGTACGCCGTCGTCGCCCGGCACCGCGGCACCGGCGAGCCGGCCGGGCTCACGCTGTGCGACGTCGACGAGTTCAGCCCGTCCGTGGCGCACCAGGAGGACACGTCCGTGGTCCGGGCGCACCGCGGGCACCGGCTCGGGCTGCTGCTGAAGCTGGACATGATCGACTGGCTGCGACAGGAGCGGCCGGAGGTCACCGCCACCGAGACCTGGAACGACGTGACGAACCACCACATGATCGCCGTGAACGAGCGGCTCGGCATGCGTGCGGTCGCCCGCACCACCGCCTACAGCCGACCGGTCGGGCCGTCATGACCCCGGCCCCTCGGCGGCTGCTCGTCGTGCACCACTCCCCCACCCGTGGCGTGCGGGCGCTGACCGAGGCGGTGCTCGACGGCGCGAACGACGACTCGATCGAGGGGGTCGAGGTGGTGGTGCGCCCGGCCCTGGAGGCCACCGCCGACGACGTGCTCGCGGCCGACGGGTACCTCCTCGGCACGCCCGCCAACTTCGGCTACATGAGCGGCGCGCTCAAGCACTTCTTCGACAGCACGTTCCTGCAGGTCGGCGGGTCCCTCTCCGACGACGGCTCCGCCGGCACCGGCGACGAGAGCGGCCGCACGCACGGACGGCCGTTCGGTCTCTACGTGCACGGCCGTTACGACACGGAGGGGGCGGTGCGCTCGGTGACCACGATCGTCGGCGCGCTCGGGTGGCGGCAGTCCGCGGAGGTGCTGGCGGTGCTCGGCGACGTCACGGAGGAGCACCTCGCCGCGGCGTACGAGCTCGGCGGTACCCTGGCGGCGCTGCTCTCCCCCTGAGATCGTCGAGGTCCGTATTGCTCCGCCGTCTCCCCCTGGCCGTCCTGCTGCTCGCGCTCAGCGCGTGCACCTCGGTCGGCGTCGGTGAGGACGCGCCGGTCTCCATCGAGCCGCCCGAGAACGGCGCCTGCCGGATGCTGACGCCGGAGGACATCCAGCAGACCAGCGACGACACCGCACCCGTCGACTGCGCCAAGAAGCACACCGCGCAGACGTTCGCGGTCGGCGAGTTCCCCGACGACGTCGCCGGGGCCGACATCGACGACCCCGCCCTCGGCGCCCACGTCTTCACGGAGTGCGAGAAGAAGTTCCGCAGGTTCCTCGGCGGAGACGAGAGCCTGGTCATGCGGACGACGGTGACCTGGGCCTGGTTCCGGCCCTCGCCGGAGGCCTGGGAGGCCGGCGCCCGGTGGTGGCGGTGCGACGTCGTGGGCGGCGGCGAGGAGTCCACCTCCCTCGTCACCCTGCCGGAGACCGCCGAGGGCATCCTGCTCGGCGAGCCCGACGACCGCTGGCTGGTCTGCGTCAAGGGACCGACGGTCGCCGACTCGGTGAAGATCCCCTGCAGCGAGGACCACGACTGGCGCGCGGTGACCACGATCGTGCTCGGCGACGAGGACGACAAGTACCCCGGCGACCGCGTCGTCGCGGTCCGCACCCGCGACTTCTGCTCCGACTCGGTCGGTGCCTGGATGAACTACCCCGTCGACTACGACTACGGCTTCACGTGGTTCCACGAGGCCGAGTGGGAGGCGGGCAACCGTCGCTCGATCTGCTGGGCGAAGACCGACCAGTGACGGCGCAGGACGACGCGGAGCGCCTCGAGGCGCACACCCTCGACGACTGGTCCAACTGGCTGGCGGCGCACCACGCCGAGAGCACCGGCGTCTGGCTGGTGACGGCCAAGCGCGCCACCGGCCGGCAGCCGTTCGACTACGAGGCGGCCGTGTGCGAGGCGCTTCGCTACGGCTGGATCGACGCCGTGCAGAAGACGCTCGACGAGGAGCGCAGCATGCAGTGGTACGCACCGCGTCGCCCGACCAGCGGCTGGTCCCGGCCCAACAAGGTGCGCATCGAGCGGCTCGAGCGCGAGGGCCGGATGCAGCCAGCCGGCCGTGCGGTCATCGACGCGGCGAAGGCCAACGGCACCTGGACCCTGTTCGACGAGGTCGAGGACCTCGTCGTCCCCGACGACCTGGCGGCCGCGTTCGAGGCGCACCCCGGCTCGCGTGAGCACTGGGAGGCTTTCCCGCCGTCGGCCCGCAAGCAGATGCTGGCCTGGATCGTCACCGCCAAGCAGCCCGCCACCCGCGCGCGGCGCGTGCAGCAGACCGCGGCCAAGGCCGCCGAGGGGATCCGGGCACACCCCTAGCGCGGCCCCGTAGGTTGAGACGCATGGACCTCGGCGTGCACTACGCGAGCTTCAGCCATCCCGGCGGCCCGGCCGCGACCGGACCGCGCCTCGCCGCCACCGCCCGAGCCGCCGAGGCCCTCGGCTGCACGGACTTCACCGTGATGGACCACTGGTTCCAGATGGAGTGGATGCTCTCGGCCTCGGACCCGATGCTGGAGGGCTACACCACCCTCGGCTTCGTGGCGGGGCAGACAGAGCGGATCACGCTTGGCCTGCTCGTCACCGGCGTCACCTACCGACGTCCGGGGCTGCTCGCGAAGACGGTGACCACGCTCGACGTGCTCTCCGGCGGTCGGGCCCGGCTCGGTCTCGGCGCCGCGTGGTACGAGCGCGAGCACCTCGGTCTCGGTGTGCCGTTCCCCCCGCTGGCGGAGCGGTTCGAACGGCTCGAGGAGACCCTGCAGATCTGCCTGCAGATGTGGAGCGACGACGACGGGCCGTACGACGGCCGGCACTACCGGCTCGCCGAGACGCTGTGCGTGCCGGGTCCGGTGCAGCGCCCGCGACCGCGGATCATGCTCGGCGGCGGCGGCGAGAAGAGGACGCTCCGGCTGGTCGCGAGGTACGCCGACGCGACCAACCTGTACGCGCTCCCGCCCGACGACCTGCGGCACAAGCTCGCCGTGCTCGACCGGCACTGCGAGACCGAGGGTCGAGACCCCGCCGAGATCGAGCGCACGGTCGTCGCGTCGGGTGTGCACGAGATCGAGGTCGACGATTTCCTCCGCCGCATGGAGGCCTATGCCGCCCTCGGGGTCACGAAGGTGTTCGTGACGCCGCGCGGACCCGACCCGGTCGTCTGGGTCGAGCGGTTCGCCGGCGCCGTGCTGCCCCGGCTCCGGGAGCTCACGCCGTAGGCGTCACACCACGCACAGCTCGTTGCCCTCCGGGTCCGCCAGCACCACGTGGTCGAGCCGCCCGTCCTCGACGACCTCGTGAAGCACCCGCGCGCCGGCCCCGACGAGCCGCTCCACGTGCGCCGTGATCCGCGCTCGGCGTACCTCCTGGTCGAGGTGCCGCCCACCGCTCACCCGGAGGTCGAGGTGCAGCCGGTTCTTGGCGGTCTTGCCCTCCGGGACCTTGAGGAAGCCGATCGCGGGGAGCTTGCCCTCCGGATCCACCAGGCTGCCGCCGTCGCCCCACTCGTCCTCGGGGACGTCGAAGTGCCTCAGCCAGTCCTCCCAGGTCTCCCAGCCCTCCGGCGGGGGCGCGTCGACGTAGCCGAGCGCCTCCTTCCAGAAGGAGATCAACGCCGCGGCGTCGTGGCAGTCGAAGGTGATCGTCCAGCTCGTCGTCACGCCCAGAGCCAACCAGATGCCGCCTACCGTTGGGCGGGTGACCGGGTACGTGCTGCTCCCGAGCCCGCTGGTCGGTGCCGCGACGTGGCAGCCGGTCGCGGAGGTGCTACGCAGGGGCGGCGCGTCGGTGGTCGTCGCCTCGACCGACGGCTGCACCACGCCCGAGCAGGTCCAGGCGGCGTACGTCGCCGCGGTGCCGGCTGCCGAACCCCGGGTGGTGCTGGTGCCGCACAGCAACGCCGGCTATCTCGCGCCGGGCGTCGCGGGGGCGGTCGGCGCCGCCGGGGTGGTGTACGTCGACGCGGCGTTGCCGCCGACGACCGGACCGGCCACGCTCGCGCCGCCCGCGTTCCTCGACTTCCTGGCCGATCTGGCCGACGAGGACGGGATGCTGCCGCCGTGGACCCAGTGGTGGGACGACGACGCCGACGCGCTGTTCCCCGACCAGGCGACCCGGGCGGCGGTGGAGGCCGGGCAGCCGAGGCTGCCGCTGGCGTACTTCCGGGCGGTCGTGTCGGCCCCACCGGGATGGACCATGCAGCCGAGCGGCTACCTCGCGTTCGGCGACACGTACGCCGAGGAGCTCCATCGCGCGACCGCGCTCGGCTGGCCCACGCGGCTCCTCGAGGGCGGGCACCTGCACCTGTTGCGCGACCCCGTCCAGGTGGCAGCAGCGATCACGGAGCTCGCCGCACGCATCGTCTGAGCGGTCGCGGCCGTCGAGCCGGCCACCCCGCCGGGCTGCCACAGCTGCAGGGGGTTGCCCTCGGGGTCGAGAGCAGCGAGGGCGGACCGCCCGTTGGGGTACGGTCCGACTGGTGGGGTGTCGTGCTCGACGCGCCCACGTGGCCGTGCTCGCGACGTTCTGGTCGACCCTGCTCGGTTGGCCGATCAGCAGCCAGGAAGAGAACGGTGCGGCGATGGCGCCGGAGGACAACGGGGTGGCCTACCTGTCGATCCAGCTGGAGGAGCAGTACGTCCGCGACACGGGCCGGCCCGGCCCGGCGAGCAGCAGATGAGCATGCATCTCGACTTCGAGGTGGTCGACCTCGAGGCGGCGGTGGCACATGCGCTCGAGCTCGGCGCGGAGCTGCCGGACTTCCAGCCGCAGGACAACGTGCGGGTGCTGCTGGACCCCGCGGGGCACCCGTTCTGCCTCTACACCTGAACCAGCGCGTCGCCGCGTGGCACGCCGGCGAACACCGACAACGAGAACCATCCGGGCAGGGCACGTCGCAGGCTTTCCGGACCCGCCACGTCGAGACGGCCCTGACCGACCGCCTCGGTCCACGCCAGGTCGCCGCGCCAGACCCGGGTCAGGTCGCGCAGGCTGGACGTCACCGTCACGTCGACCTCGTGCCCGGGGTCCTCGTCGCAGACGTCGACCTCCTTGGGGGTGATCACCAGCCACCACCGGCCCGGGGCCCCTCGTACCTCGGGGAACCGGAAGTGCAGCACCGCCCGCCGCGGGGGTACGGCGGCGCGGTCGACGTTGCGGTGCATGTCCCACAGCAGCAGCTTGGGGTCGAGGTCCTCGTCGCCGATCTCCCCGATCCAACGGGCGCCCCACGTCCCGACGGCCTCGACCACCGGACGCAGCTCCTGCCCGGCCGGCGTGAGGACGTACCGAACGTCGTTCCCGTCGACCCGCTTCTCCAGCACGCCGGCCCGGACCAGCTGGTGCAGCCGTTTCGACAGCAGGGTCGGTGACATCCGCGGCAGGCCGCGGCGCAGGTCGTTGAAATGCTCGCTGCCGAGCACGAGCTCGCGCACCAGCAACATCGTCCAACGCTCGTCGAGGAGCTCCATCGCCTTGGCGACGGGGCAGAACTGGTGGTAGGTCGTCCCCATCCCGGCAGGCTAGGGGCGCGGCAGCGCCCGGCACCAGGGACGAATCGGACCGGTACAGATGTGGTACTGGTTGCGCCCTCCGGCCGCGCCTAGCGTCCTTCCCACACCAACATTTCGAGAGGGAGCAGGACATGACTGTGCAGACTGCGCCGGGGGGCGAGCTCAAGGCCAAGCACCGGGCGATGTGGGCGTTCGGCGACTACCCGTCGGTGGCCGACGAGGTGATCCCGTCGCTGGGGCCCGCCCTCGTGGAGGCCGCCGGGATCCAGCAGGGGCAGCGGGTGCTCGACGTCGCGGCCGGGTCCGGCAATGCCGCGATCCCGGCCGCCCGGCTCGGCGCCGAGGTCGTCGCGAGCGACCTGACGCCCGAGCTGCTCGCGACCGGGAAGGCCGCGGCGGAGGCCGAGGGGGTCACGCTCGAGTGGCGGGAGGCCGACGCCGAGGCGCTGCCGTTCGACGACGACAGCTTCGACGCCACCATCTCGTGCGTCGGGGTGATGTTCGCCCCGCACCACCAGCAGAGCGCCGACGAGCTGGTCCGGGTCACCCGCAGCGGCGGCACCATCGGGCTGCTGAGCTGGACGCCCGAGGGCTTCATCGGGCAGATGTTCGCGACGATGAAGCCGTACGTCGCCCCGCCGCCCGCCGGGGCGCAGCCGCCGCCGCTGTGGGGACGCGAGGACCACGTGCGCGACCTCCTGGGCGACCGGGTCACCGACGTGGTCGCGCGCCGGGAGAAGCTGCGCGTGGACCGGTTCGCGTCGGCCGAGGAGTTCCGGGACTTCTTCAAGGCGACCTACGGCCCGACGATCGCGGCGTACAAGCAGATCGCCGACCAGCCGGAGAAGGTCGCCGCCCTCGACGAGGACCTGGCCGCCCTCGCCCGCGCGCACGACCAGGGCGACGGCGTCATGGAGTGGGAGTACCTGCTCCTGACCGCCCGCACGCGCTGAACAACGATTCGTCTGCGGTCTTTGGGGGGATTTACACGGGGCGACCGCAGACGAATCGTTGTCGGACGTCGGCCTTCACCGGAAGCTTGTGGGTGCCGTCGCCCATCGCCATGAACGAGCTGCGGAACGGCTCGCCGTCGATGGTGCCGCTGACCTTCACCAGCCCCGGGTCCCGAAGTACTCCGCCGAGCCCGGCCAGACCCGTACGTCCAACCGCCCGTCGCGGGGCTCCGCTGCAATGTCGCCTCGAATGCTCGTCCATCGGTCCTCCGTGGTTCTCGCTCGGTCATGAGGATGGACCCGCGGCACGCCCCGGCTCATCGGCTCCGCTCACCGATGAGGTCCGCGGGGCGACCGGTCCATACCGGAAGACCAGGAGGAGCGATGACCCGTCGCGAGGATCTGCCGGAGGCCGCGAGATCGGTGCTGGACGGCAACGCGTACATGGTGCTCGGCACCGCCGACCCGACGGGCGGCCGTGGACGACGCCGGTCTACTTCGGCCACGAGCGGTACGCCGAGTTCTACTGGCTGTCCTCGCCGGAGGCGCGGCACTCGCGCAACATCGCGGGCCGGCCGGAGGTCAGTCTGGTGGTGTTCGACTCGTCCGTCCCGATCGGGGGCGCGCAGGCGGTGTACATGGCCGCGACCGCCGCGCGGGTGCCGGACGAGGAGGTGCCGGCCCGGGCAGAGGTGTTCCGGACGCCGCGCTTCCCGGGCGCCCGCTTCTTCGAGCCACGGGAGCTGCTGGACGGATCGCTCCACCTCTACCGCGCCGTGGTCGAGGAGCACTCCATCCTCGTCAGGGGCAGCGACCCCGACCTCGGCCGCGGGGTCGACAGCCGCTACCCGGTGGACGTCGCCGACTGACCTCCCGGGTGGCCGGCGGCGGGTCAGAAGCCCAGGCGGCGCAGCTGCTTGGGGTCGCGCTGCCAGTCCTTCGCGATCTTCACGTGCAGGTCGAGGTAGACCGGCGTGCCCAGCATCGCCTCGATGCTCCTGCGGGCGTCGGTGCCGACCTCGCGCAGCCGGCTGCCCTTGTGGCCGATCACGATGCCCTTCTGCGACGACCGCTCGACGAAGAGGTTCGCGTGGACGTCGAGCAGCGGCTTGTCCTCGGGCCGTCCCCTCGCGCAGCCCCATCTCCTCGACGACCACGGCGATGGAGTGCGGCAGCTCGTCGCGGACCCCCTCGAGGGCGGCCTCGCGGATCAGCTCGGCGACGATCGCCTCCTCCGGCGCGTCGGTCAGCTCGCCGTCCGGGTACAGCGGCGGCCCCTCGGGCAGCCGGCCGACGAGGAGGTCGGCGAGCAGGCCGACCTGGTCGCCCGCCTTCGCCGACACCGGGCACGATCTCGGCCCAGTCGGTGCCGGTCTCGTGCCCGAGCCGGTCGATCGCGAGCAGGTGCTCCCCGAGCTGCTCGGGGGTCGCGAGGTCGGTCTTGGTGGCGACCGCCAGCTTCGTCGTACGCCGGACCTTGGCGAGCTCGTTGACGATGAACCGGTCGCCGGGGCCGATCTTCTCGTTGGCCGGGAAGCAGACCGCGACGACGTCCACCTCGGCCCACGTGCTCGTGACCAGGTCGTTGAGCCGCTCCCCGAGCAGGGTGCGGGGCCGGTGCAGGCCGGGGGTGTCGACGAGGATCAGCTGCGCGTCGGGCCGGTGCACGATGCCGCGTACGACGGTGCGGGTGGTCTGCGGTCGCGAGGACGTGATCGCGACCTTGGTGCCGACGAGCGCGTTGGTCAGCGTCGACTTGCCGGCGTTGGGGCGGCCGACGAAGCGACGCGAAGCCGCTGCGGAACTCGGGACTCTCGGGCACCGGGCGATTGTGTCACCCGGCGCGTGGCGGTGGCGTGCCCGTCGAGACCGGGTCTCGACGGGCTCGACCACCGCGGCTGCTCAGCGAGAGCCAGGTGGGCCGGAGCGGGAAGCCGGAGCGGCCCTGGTCGTCGGTCTTGACGGCGAGCACCTGGTGCAGCTGGATCTCGTTGCGCTCGAACCCCAGCCGCGAGCCGGCCATGTAGAGCCCCCACACCTTCGCGGTGCCGATCCCCGACCTCGTCGACGCACTCGTCCCAGTTGGCGGCGAGGTTCTCGCACCAGCCCTTGAGGGTCAGCGCGTAGTGCTCGCGCAGGTTCTCCTCGTGGCGCACCTCGAGGCCGACGTCCTGCATGGCGGTGATGATCCGCCCGGAGCCGGTGAGCTCGCCGTCGGGGAACACGTAGCGGTCGATGAACGCGCCGGTCGTCGCTCGCGAGCTGTTGTCGGCGCGGGTGATGCAGTGGTTGAGCAGCCGGCCACCGGGGACCAGCCGGTCGCGGAGGAAGGTGAAGTACGACGGGTAGTTGCGCACCCCGATGTGCTCGGTGAGCCCGATCGAGCTGATCGCGTCGAAGCCGGACTCGGCGACGTCGCGGTAGTCGCCGAACCGCACCTCGGCGAGGTCGGCGAGCCCGTCGCGCTCGACGGCCGCCTGCCCCCAGCTCGCCTGCTCGCGCGAGAGCGTCACCCCGATCACCCGGACGCCGTACTCCCGGGCGGCGTGCCGCACCATCCCGCCCCAGCCGCAGCCGACGTCGAGCAGGCGCATCCCGGGCTTGAGGCCGAGCTTGCGGGCGACCAGGTCGTACTTGAAGGTCTGCGCCTCCTCGAGCGTCGCGTCCTCGCGCGGGAAGCAGGCGCACGTGTAGGTCATCGACGGGCCGAGCACCATCTCGTAGAACCGGTTCGAGACGTCGTAGTGGTGATGGATCGCCTCGGCGTCGCGGGTGCGCGAGTGCCGGTAGCCCTCGAGCAGCCGCCGCCAGCGCGGCAGCGCCTCCTGGACGGGCGGCTCCGGCGGAACGAAGTGGCTCAGCCCGATGCTGCGCGCCAGCCGCAGCGCCTCGGCCGGGGACGGCATCCGCAGCTTGAGGTTGTTCTGCAGGTGCACCAGGGCGTCGTAGGGGTCGCCGGGGTGGACGCCCTCGAGCTCGAGGTCACCGCGGACGTAGGCCCGGGCCATCCCGAGGTCGCCGGGCGCGGTGACCAGGTAGGACAGGCCGCGCTCGTTGCGCAGGCGGAGGTGGATCGGGGCGTCGGCGGGGCCGGCGGTGCTGCCGTCGTACGCCGAGAACCGGAACGGCATGCCGCGTGCCATCAGCTGTTCGAGGGCCTGCCCGATCGTGACCCGGCCGGGCGCGGAGCCGGCAGCGGTGTCACGGGGGCGGTCGATCGTGCTGGTCATCGGCGTTCCACCGCTTTCTCGTAGAGGTCGGTCAGCCGACCGTCGGGATCGGTCTGCTTGCGCGACGGTGCGGGTGAAGTCCTGGTCGTAGAGCCGGTCGAAGGTGGCCCGGTCGTAGTAGGCGTCGGAGTAGAGCGACTTGTGTCCGCCGAGCTCGGTGACCTTGCGCCTCGATCGCACGGTTGAGGTCGCCGTCGTGCGCGCCGGGCGCGATCGGCACCGTCCCCCAGAAGCCGACGTTGACGTAGGTCGCGCCGGGGTCGAGCGGGTACGACGGCCAGCTCGCGGGTGCTGCGCAGCGGGCACAGCCAGACCGGCCGCATGCCGACCTCGTCGTCGAACCAGGTGAGGAACGCAGGCAGGGCGTCGACGGGGATCTCGACGTCCTGGATCACCCGCTCCCGCTCGGGCAGGCCGCGTCGCCGGTCGAGCCGGCCCTTGACCTGGTAGCGGTTCTCCAGGCCGACGATCCGGTGGTAGACGTCGCTGCGCTTCCACCGCCGCGGCCACAGCCGGCGCACCCGCGGGTCGTGCAGGCCGAACGCGCCGGAGCACCAGAACCAGTCGGTGTCCCAGCGCCAGAGGTAGTCGTACATCGTGAGCCGGTCGGTGCCGCCGCGCGGACCCGTGCGGCCGATGCGCTGGATCGAGCGGAAGTACGGCTCCTGGCCGGTGTAGTCGCTGGCGGGGCCGGAGCGGTGGTCGAGCCCGGTGAACCGCGCGAGCGTGAGGTACGCCTCGCCCGGGGCGAACACCACCCCGTCGAGCCCGTCGACCGGCGCGCCGTCGTGGCGTGCCGGTGGCGACGACGTCCGCGACGGTGCGGGTCAGCTCGTCGAGGTCGGCGAACGGGAGGTGCCGCAGCTCGACGTACGACGGCACCCGCTCGAGCTCGATGCGCAGCCGGGTGGCGTAGCCGAGCGAGCCGTAGGAGTTGGGGAACGCGTCGAACAGGTCGTCGCCGGGACGGACCGTGCGGATCTCGCCGTCGCCGCAGAGCACGTCCATCTCGAGCACCGACTCGTGCGGCAGCCCGTTGCGGAACGACGTCGACTCGATGCCGAGGCCGGTGACCGCGCCGCCGAGCGTGATCGTGCGCAGCTGCGGCACGACGTAGGGGATGAACCCGCGCGGCAGGGTGACGTCGACGAGGTCCTCGTAGGTGCACATGCCCTGCACGTCGGCGGTCTGCGCCGCCTCGTCGAGCAGGACGACGCCGCGCAGGCCGGAGACGTCGAGCCCCGGCGCCTCGGTGCGGGCACGGGTGCGGAACAGGTTCGAGGTGCGCTTCGCCAGGCGCACCGGGGCGTCGGGCGGGAGCGCGTCGTACGACGCCTTCAGCCGGCGTACCGCCTCGGCGTGCCGGTCGAGTCCTACCGGAACGGCCACGACTCGAATCTAGCGCGAACCGGTGTCGGCGTGCGGTGCCGGGGCGTTTGGGGTGTGGCCAAATTCACTGGGGACCCAGTGAATTGGCCCCTTCCCGGGGTGAACTCACCACGGGAACCGGCAGATCTCCTGGGGAAGTGCCCGCCGGCTCAGGAGGCCAGCGTCGCGACCACGGTGCCGTCGGGGCCCGCCAGGTGCACGGGTACGCCGTGCCCGGAGACGTCGCGGACCACGGACAGGTCGGCCTCGTCGATCGTGGCGGCGTCCGCCGAGCACCACCACCGCCTCGAGCGCGCGGGAGCCGGACGTCACCGCCATCGCGACCGCCACCTGCACGGCGGTCAGCCGCAGCGTCGGGAGCTCGACCGTGGCGCCGGCGTAGGTGCGGCCGTCGCCGTCGCGCACGCAGGCGCCCTCGGCCGCACCGGTGCGGGCCCGGGCCGAGCGGGCCAGCGTGACGAGCTTGCGGTCCTCGGGGTCAGTGAGCTCGTTCGGGGTGGTCGACATGGGAGTCAGCGTAGGACTCGCGAAGCCTCGTCCTCGGCCTCGGGCTGGAGCCGCGTGACCAGCACCGTGCCGATGCGGTTGCGGCGTCCGGACGGCGCCTCGGCCTCGAACCGGAGCCCGTGCACCTCCACCACCGAGCCCGCGATCGGCACCCGGCCGAGGTGCTTGGCCATCAGGCCGCCGACGGTGTCGACGTCGTCGTCCTCGATCGCGACGCCGCAGATGTGCTCGAGGTCGTCGACCGGGTAGCGCGAGCTGACCCGGGTGCTGCCGTTGGCGAGGTGCTCGACGTCGACGTGCTCGACGTCGTACTCGTCGGTGATCTCACCGACGATCTCCTCGAGCACGTCCTCGATGGTGACCAGCCCGGCCGTGCCGCCGTACTCGTCGACGACGACCGCGACGTGCTTGCGCTCGGCCTGCATCTCGCGGAGCAGCTCGTCGACCGGCTTGGAGTCGGGGACGTACATCACCGGCCGCATCACCGACTCGACCCGCTCGGTCTGCTCGGCCTCGTGCCGGTCGAACACGCGCCGGGTGAGGTCCTTGAGGTAGGCGAAGCCGACGATGTCGTCGAGGTTCTCCCCGATCACCGGGATCCGGGAGTAGCCGCTGCGCAGCGCCAGCGACATCGCCTGCCGCAGCGTCTTGCTGCGCTCGATGAACACCACGTCGGTGCGCGGCACCATCACCTCGCGGACGATCGTGTCGCCGAGCTCGAAGACCGAGTGGATCATCTCCCGCTCGCCGGACTCGATGACGCTGGACGCCTCGGCGAGGTCGACGAGCTCGCGCAGCTCGGCCTCGGAGGCGAACGGGCCCTCGCTGAACCCGCGACCGGGGGTGATGGCGTTGCCGACCAGGATCAGCAGCCGCGGGCAGCGGGCCGAGCACCTTGGTGAACACGATCAGCGGGCCGCTGGACAGCAGCGCGACGCGCTCGGCGTGCTGCCGGCCGACGGTGCGCGGGGCGACCCCGATGACGACGAACGACACGACCAGCGAGATGCCGATCGCGGCGAGCATCGCCAGCCAGCGGCCCTCGGTGACGGCGGGTCCGGCCTCGGCGCCGCCGCGGCGCACGATCACGTCGAGCATCACGACGGTGACCAGCACGATCGCGGTGATCTCGCAGAGCATCCGCAGCAGCAGCGCGGTGTTGAGGTAGCGCGGCGGGTCCTCGACGATCACCAGCAGCCGTTTGGCGCCGGCCTTGCCGTCGTGGGCGATCTCCTCGGCGCGGGCCTTGGAGAACGACGACAAGGCGGCGTCGGCGCTGCTGAACAGCCCCGCGAGCACGGTCAGGGCGACCGCCGCCAGCAGGAGCCAGAGGTCGACGGTGCTCATCGGCGGCACCCCGGCACGGGTTGCCCGCTCATCGGGTCTCGGTCGGCGAGGGCTGCTGCTCCTCGTCGCCGGGCAGCACCTCGCCGTTGCGGGCGCCCTGCCACTCGGCGAGCAGCCGGGCCTGCAGGCCGAACATCTCGCGGTGCTCCTCCGGCTCGGCGTGGTCGTAGCCGAGCAGGTGCAGGATGCCGTGCACGGTGAGCAGGTCGATCTCGTCGGCGGTGCGGTACGCCGGCTGGCCGGACTCCCGCGCCTGCTGGGCCTGTCGCTCGGCGACCGCGTGGCAGAGCACGAGGTCGCCGAGCACGCCCTCCTCGGGCTCCTCGTTGACCATGCCGGGGCGCAGCTCGTCCATCGGGAAGGCCAGCACGTCGGTGGGCCCTTCCTTCTCCATCCACTGCTCGTTGAGCGCGGCGATGGTGTCCTCGTCGACGAGCTTGATGCACAGCTCGGCCTGCGGGTGCACGCGCATCCGGTCGATGACGAAGCGCGACAGCTTGGCCAGCTCCTTGACGTCGACGTCGGCGCCGGACTCGTTGAGGACCTCGATGCTCATGCGAGGCTCTCAGGCTCGGCGGGGCCGGCGGCCGGTGTCGCCGTTGCCGCGGCTCGGGCCGGTCGCCGTCCTGCTGCTCACGGCGCGCCTCGTAGGCGTCGTACGCCGCGACGATGTGGCCCACCAGCCGGTGGCGTACGACGTCGTGGGCGGTGAGCCGGTTGAACGACACGTCCTCGATGTCGGTCGAGGATGTCCTCGACGATCCGCAGCCCGCTCTGCGTGCCCGGCGGGCAGGTCGACCTGGGTGACGTCGCCGGTGACGACCATCTTGGAGCCGAAGCCGAGCCGGGTCAGGAACATCTTCATCTGCTCGGGCGAGGTGTTCTGCGCCTCGTCGAGGATGATGAACGCGTCGTTGAGCGTGCGGCCCCGCATGTAGGCCAGCGGCGCGACCTCGATGGTGCCGGCCGCGAGCAGCTTGGGGATCGTCTCGGGGTCGAGCATGTCGTGCAGGGCGTCGTACAGCGGCCGCAGGTAGGGGTCGATCTTCTCGCTCAGCGTGCCGGGCAGGAAGCCGAGCCGCTCCCCCGCCTCGACCGCGGGCCGGGTCAGGATGATCCGGTTGACGTTCTTGGCCTGCAGCGCCTGCACGGCCTTGGCCATCGCGAGGTAGGTCTTGCCGGTGCCGGCCGGGCCGATCCCGAAGACGATCGTGTGCTTGTCGATCGCGTCGACGTAGCGCTTCTGGTTCAGCGTCTTGGGCCGGATCGTGCGGCCGCGGTTGGACAGGATGTTCAGCTGAGCACGTCGGCGGGGCGCTCCGTGGTCTCCTGCGCGGAGCATGCCGATCGCGCGCTCGACGGTCTCGGGGGTGAGGCCCTGGCCGGTGCGGATGATCGTCACGAGCTCGTCGAGCAGCCGCTCGACGAGCGCGACCTCGGCGGGCTCGCCGCGCAGGGTGACCTGGTTGCCGCGGACGTGGATGTCGGCCTCGAACGCCTTCTCGATGAGGGCGAGGTGCTCGTCCCGGGGCCCGAGGAGGGCGACCATGGGGACGCTGGCCGGCACCACGATGATGTGCTGAGGGGTATCGGTGTCTGTCATGGGGTGGCCGGTGCGGCCTGCCCTCCTGCGGTCGTGGGGCGATCTGTCCCATCCATGCTACTGCGACCCCTGTGCCCCGCCCACCGAGTTGTCGCGTGGCGGGGTCCGCGAGCGGTCGGAGGTACGGCGCGCCGCCCTCATGGGCGGGTGACCAGCAGCATGCCGAGGCACATCTCGTCGGTGGTGCCCTCGCCCCACACGACGTACCGCTCCTCCTGGCCCTCGAAGGCCGGCAGCTGGTCGCGCAGCGACTGGTCGTGGGTGCAGGTCACCCGGACGGTGTCGCCGCGCCGGAGCTGCAGCGGGTCGACGGACACGGCGCCCTGGTCGTCGAAGTCCCAGATCGGGATGTCGAGCACGCGCCGTTCGCGCGGGGTGCCGGGGTTGACGTCGATGCGTGATGGCTGCGGCCGAGCAGGTGCATGTGGCCGGCCACCGCGCGCAGCGTCGCGGGCCGCTCGATCGTGCGTGTCGCAGTGCTGCTCGGGACCGACCGGCTGGGAGCCGCAGAGCAGGTGCAGCCCGTTGGCGGTGTTGCCCGACGGGCCGAACCGGGCGATCACGTCGTCGACCGCCGCGTCGCGGTCGCAGAGCTTCCCGTCGGAGTGGCGCGGGTCGGCAGGGCAGCTCGACCGGTGCGGGCAGCAGCATCGTCTGGAGCGGCGCGAGGTCCTTGTCGCGCGGAGGCGAGCCGGAGCCTCGCGGCGGTCACGTCGGGTCCGGTGCCGGCGAGCAGGTTGTAGTGCACCTGCATGACGACCTGGGAGCCGGCCTCGACGGGAGTGCCGAGGTCGTCGGCCAGCACGCGTTCCCCGCCGCCCGGTGCCCAGGCGCCGAGCCACGGCGCGTCGTCGACGCTGCCGCTCGCACGCGGGGATGCCGGCGTCGCCGAAGCAGGTCCAGCCCTCGCCCGGCGTGGCCCGATCCGCGGCCTCGGCCTGCGCGACGAGCTCGGGCGGCACCCGGAACAGGATCACGTGGTGCACCACGTCGGGGTTGCCGGGCTGCACGTCGAAGCCGGTGATGAACGCGTCCTCGGCGAGCTCGGGGTCGAGCAGGAAGCAGCGGTAGTCGTCGGTGCCGGTGCCGTTGGGGGCCGAGGGCGTGTACGCCGCCGGCATCGCCAGCCGGGCGAACCGCTCGACCTCGCGCAGCGGCGGTGCCCGCGGGCTCGGTCCCGTCGCCTCCGTGGCTCGTCGTGCGCCTGCGCCTCCACGGACGGCTCGGCCGACGGCGCGGTCGTCGTCGACGGGGCCTTCGCGTCGGTGTCGGGCGTGCCGCCGCAGCCGGCCAGCACCAGGCTCAGCCCGACCGCCCAGCAGCCAGGGCGCGCGGCCGCGGGTCATCCCGGCGGCCAGGTCATCGTGCGCCCGCCGAGCACGTGCAGGTGTGCGTGGAAGACGGTCTGGTGCGCGGCCGCGCCGGTGTTGAACACCAGCCGGTAGCCGTCGTCGGCGATCCCTTCGGCCTTGGCGACCGCGGCGGCGGCGTCGACGAGGTCGACCAGCCGGTCGGCTCGGCCGCGGCGAGTGCGGCGGCGTCGGCGTGGTGGCTGCGCGGGATCACCAGGACGTGCGTCGGCGCCTGCGGCTCGATGTCGCGGAAGGCGACGGTGGTGTCGGACTCGTGCACCACGTCGGCCGGGATGTCCCCCGCGACGATCTTGCAGAACAGGCAGTCGGACGTGCTCGCGTCGGCCATGGGGCCAGGGCATGCCGGTGCGCCCGGTCCGGCGTACCCGAAGATTCGGCGCCTCGGTGTAAACCCCCGGGTCCGGCCGCGCGTGGAACTAGCGTGAGGACGACCTGCTCCTGCGACCCCGGACGAGGGATGCGATGACCGACGCCTCGGCGCGGCCGCGTCGACCCCGCCCGGTCGGCACCAGCAGTGGGACGCCGACGCCGCAGTGGAGGAGCTGTACGCCGCGCACTACCGGCGGCTGGTGCGGCTCTCGGTGCTGCTGGTGCGTGACGTGGAGACCGCCGAGGAGGTCGTGCAGGACTCGTTCGTCGCGATGCACGGCCGCTGGCACCGGCTGCGCGAGCCGGACAACGCGCTGGCGTACCTGCGGCAGACCGTGGTCAACCGGTCCCGGTCGGTGCTGCGCCGCTCGGGTCGTGGCCGCGCGGCACGTGCCGCGAGGTGCTCGCCGGACGCCCCCGGGGCCGACGACGACGGCGGTCAGCCGACGAGCGGCGTACGCCGGTGCTCGACGCGCTGCGCGACCCTGCCCCGGCCGGCAGCGCGAGGTGCTCGCGCTGCGCTACTACCTCGACCTGTCCGAGAGCCGAGATCGCCGAGACGCTGGGGATCAGCCGCGGCGCGGTGAAGAGCCACGCCTCGCGCGGCGCCGCCGCCCTGCGCACCTCGCTCGGCCCGCTCCTGCTGGAGGACAAGTCATGAGCAACCCCTACGAGCCCCACGGTCTCGACAGCGGCCAGGAGCAGCGGCTGCGCGACCTGCTCGACGACGCCACCTCCGACGTCGAGCCCGGCGACGGACTCGACGCGATCCAGGCCCGAACGAAGGTGAGGACGATGTCCGCGACGCCCCTGGCTGGTCGCCGCGGCCGCGGCGGTCGTGACCACCGCCGCCACCGTGGCGGCGGTCGCCGTGCTCGGCGACAACGGCGGCCCGGGCGGCGCCGAGGACCCCGGCCCGGCCACCAGCACGACGTCCGCGGCCGAGCCGACGGTCACCGACGACAGCTCGGCCTCGCCAGACCCCGAGCCGTCCTCGCCCGCGGCCGAGCCGCTGCCGGTCGAGGGCGCGGTCCCGGTCTACTACGTCGGCGACACCGGCCAGGGCCCGCGGCTGTACCGCGAGTTCCACCCCGGCATCGGCGGTGACCGCGCTGGAGCAGGCGCTCTCCGAGGCCGTGGGCCGCACGCCCGACGACCCCGACTACCGCACACCGTGGCCGACGGGCACCGAGGCGTCCGGCGTCCTTCGACGGGGTCGGGGAGGACGGGCTCATCGAGGTCACGGTGACCAGCCCGGGCACCTCCCTGCACGACCGGCCGGCCGGGATGAGCCGCGCCGAGGCGGAGCTGGCGGTGCAGCAGCTGGTCCACACCGCCCAGGCCGCGGTCCAGGCGACGGCGCCGGTGCAGCTCCGGCTCGACGGCGACCGCACCGACCAGCTGCTCGGCGTCCCGGTCTCCGAGCCGCTGGCTCGCGGCGACGCCGGCTCGACGCTCGCGCAGGTCTGGATCATCTCGCCGGCGGAGGGTGCCGAGGTGCGAGACGGGTTCGAGGTCACCGGCCTCGGCGCGTTCTTCGAGGCCAACGTGGCCTGGGAGCTGCGCTCGGGGGACGCCGACGGCAGGGTCGTCGCGTCCAACGCGGACAGCCCGGTGACCGCCGACGAGTGCTGCACGATGGCGCCGTACTCCTTCGTCGTCGACGTCCCCGACAACACGCCGCCCGGCGACTACACCCTGGTCGTGCACGACGAGGACATGTCCGGCGGCGAGGGCTTCGCCCCGTTCCGCGACACCAAGCGCGTCACCCTCATCCGCTGACCTCCCGGCACCCCCCGATCCGCGAGGGGTCAGAAACTCAGGCCCCTGGGCGGCGTGTCGCTGCACAGGTGACCCCTCGGCGGCCTCGCGAGAGCGCCTAGGCTGACCCCGTGCCCGGCGCCCTGACGGTCCGCGACCTCAACCGCACCCTGCTCGCGCGCCAGCACCTCCTCTCGCGTACGACGATGCCGGCACTCGCCATGGTCGAGCACCTCCTCGGCCTGCAGGCACAGGAGAACCTCCCGCCGTACCTGTCGCTCGCCGCCCGCATCGACGGCTTCGACCCGCGGGAGCTCTCGGGGGCGCTGGAGCGCGGCGACGCGGTTCGGCTGCTGACCATGCGGGGCACGATCCACGTGCTGACGCCCGACGACGCGCTCGCGCTGCGACCGTGGGTGCAGCCCGCCCTCGACCAGGTCAGCAAGAGCAACCAGATGAACAAGCCGGCCCGCCACGTCCCGGTCGAGAACATCGTCGGCGAGACGCGACGGCTCCTCGAGCACGGGCCGCTGCCCGTCAAGGAGCTGGGCGAGCGGCTCGCCAAGGCCTTCCCCGACGCCCCGGCGGCCGCCCTCGCCCACCTGGCGCGCGAACGAGCACCGCTGGTGCAGCTGCCGCCGCGCGGGCTGTGGCGCGGGTCGGGCGGCGTCGTCTACCAGACCGTCGAGAACCACCTCGGCCGGCCGACCGTCGAGGTCGACCTGCGCGAGCTGGTCCGGCGCTACCTGCGCGCGTTCGGGCCGGCCACGGCCGCGGACATGACGATGTGGTCGCGGGTGACCCGGCTCGGGCCGGTGTTCGCGTCGATGGCCGACGAGCTCGACGTGGTGGAGACCGAGCACGGCAAGCGGCTGTACGACGTACCCGGTGCACCGGTCCTCGACGGGTCGGCGCCCGCCCCGGTCCGGCTGCTCGGCGCCTACGACAACGTGTGGCTCTCGCACGTCGACCGCGACCGGATCGTCCCGCCGGAGGTCCGCGGTCGGTGGATGGGCACCAACGGCGGGGTCGGCAGCACCGTCTTCGTCGACGGGTTCATGGCCGGCCTCTGGTGGTGGCGCGACGACCGGATCGTGCTCGACGTGTTCAGGAAGCTGACGAGGTCCGAACAGCGCGAGCTCGACGAGGAGGTCGAGCGGGTCACGACCCTGCTCCGCTCCTGAGGCCCGCCCACCGAGGGGTCACGGATGCAGCGACACGCCGCCCAGGGGCCTGAAGTTCTGACTCCTCGGCCATGGTGGGGCGAGTCAGCGCCAGCGGGGGGTGCGGGACAGCAGGGCGGCGGTGGCCGCGACGCCGGCGGTGGAGGTGCGCAGCACGGAGCGGCCGAGCCGGACCGGTTCGGCGCCGACCGCGGCGAACGCGGCGAGCTCCTCGTCGGCGATGCCGCCCTCGGGGCCGACCACGATGACGATCTCGGCCGCGCCCGGGACGGGCAGGTCGGCCAGCGGCCCGGACGCGGCCTCGTGCAGCACCACCGGCACCGACGCCCCGCGCAGCAGCGCGACCACCGCGTCGGTGCCGGCCATGTCGGTGACCTCGGGGAACCACGCGCGACGCGCCTGCTTCGCCGCCTCGCGGGCGGTGCTGCGCCACTTGGCCAGCGACTTGGCGGCCCGGTCGCCGCGCCACACCGCGACCGAGCGGGCGGCCGCCCACGGCACGATCACGTCGGCGCCGACCTCGGTCAGCATCTCGACGGCGAGCTCGCCGCGGTCGCCCTTCGGGATCGCCTGCACGACGATCACCCGCGGGGCTCTCCGGCTCGAGGTAGGCCGAGCCCTCGACCTCCAGCGGTCAGGCTGGTCCTCGCGGCGGCGGTGACGGTCCCGTGCACCGTCGTACCCCGGCCGTCGGTCAGCGCGATGCGCTCGCCGACCCTGATCCGCTTCACCACCACCGCGTGCCGGCCCTCGTCGCCGTCGAGCGTCACCGACTCGCTGCAGCGCGACGCCGGCGACCCCGGGGTGGACGAAGACCGGCAGGCTCATCGCTGGTTGAACGCGTCGCGGAAGCGGCTGAACACCGACTTCGGCGCGGCGTGCACCTGCCCGTCGGGAGCCTCCTCCTGACGCAGCGCGGCGAGCTCGCGGAGCAGCTCCTCCTGGCGCTCGTCGAGGCGCGTGGGCGTCTCCACCACGACGCGTACGACGATGTCGCCGCGGCCGCTCCCGCGCAGGGCCGGCACGCCGCGGCCGCCGATGCACGATCTCGGTGCCGGACTGGGTGCCGGCGTGGATGTCGAGCGTCGACCGGTCGTCTCGAGCTCGGTCGGCCTCGTCGTCCTCGGACGACCAGGTCGGCCTCGAGCAGCGGCAGGTCGAGCGTGGTGCCGAGCGCCGCGGCCGTCATCGGCACCGTGACCGTGCAGTGCAGGTCGTGGCCGTGCCGGACGAACACCGGGTGGTCGGCGACGTGGATCTCGACGTACAGGTCGCCGGCCGGGCCGCCGCCGGGACCGACCTCGCCCTGACCCGAGAGCTGCACACGGGTGCCGGTGTCGACGCCGGCCGGGATCTTCACGTTGAGGTTGCGGCGCGAGCGGACCCGGCCGTCGCCGGAGCACTCGCGGCACGGCTCGGGGATGATCGTGCCGTAGCCGCGGCAGGCCGCGCACGGCCGCATCGTGCGGATCTCGCCGAGGAACGAGCGCTGCTGGTGCACGGTCTCGCCGCGCCCGTGGCAGGTCTCGCAGTGCTTGGGCGACGACCCGGGCGCGGCGCCGCTGCCCTGGCACAGCGAGCAGAGCACGGCGGTGTCGACCTTGAGCTCGCGCGTGGTGCCGAACGCCGCCTCCGCGAGGTCGACGTCGAGGCGGATCAGCGCGTCCTGGCCCCGGCGTACCCGCGGCCGCGGCCCGCGGCCGCCGCCGGCAGCGCCGCCCGCGGCACCGCCGAAGAAGGCGTCCATGATGTCGGTGAAGGAGAACCCGGCGCCCGCGCCCGCGAAGCCGCCGCCGGCGCCGTTGAAGGGGTCGCCGCCGAGGTCGTACATCCGGCGCTTCTCGGGGTCGGAGAGCACCTCGTAGGCCCGGGTGACGTCCTTGAACCGCTCCTGGGTCTCCGGGTCGGGGTTGACGTCGGGGTGCAGCTGGCGGGCCAGCCTGCGGTAGGCCTTCTTGATCGTGTCGCCGTCCGCGTCACGGGATACCCCGAGGGTGTCGTACAGGTCCTGGCTCACGTGGGTCTCTCAGCTCGGTTGCGTCTGGTTGCGTCCGCCCGGTGCGGTCGTGCGGGGCCGTGCGGGGCGGTCATCCTTCGTCGAGGATCCGGCTGACGTAGCGCGCCACCGCGCGCACGGCCGCCATGGATCCCGGGTAGTCCATCCGGGTCGGGCCGACGATGCCCAGCGATGCCAGCGCCTCGTCACCCGGGCCGTAGCCGGTCGCGACCACCGACGTCGCGGCCAGCTCCTCGTAGGGCCCCTCGTGCCCGATCCGCACGGTCAGGGTGGACGGCGACGTGGCCTCGCCGAGCAGCCGAGCAGCACGACGTGCTCCTCCAGCGCCTCGAGCATCGGCCGGATGCTGGTGTCGAACCCGTCGCCGAACCGGGCGAGGTTGGCGGTGCCGCCGACCAGCACCCGCTCGTCGGAGCGGTGGTCGCTCATCGCCTCCACCAGCGAGGCCACCAGCGCCGCGATCGGCGCCCGGCTGCCCTGCTCGAACTCGTCGGGCAGCTGCACCAGCTTGTCGGCGGCGTCGGCCAGCCGCTCGCCGAGCGTCGCCCGGTTGACCTTGGTGCGGATCTCGGCGACGGCCTCCTCGGTCAGCGGCTCGGGCAGCTCGACCACGCGCTGCTCGACCCGACCGGTGGACAGGATCAGCACCAGCAGCAGCCGGGTGCCGCCCAGCGGGACCACCTCGACGTGCCGGACGGTGGACCGCGACAGGGTGGGGTACTGCACGACCGCGACCTGCCGGGTCAGCTGGGCGAGCAGCCGGACGCTGCGCTGGACGACGTCGTCGAGGTCGACGGCGCCCTCGAGCAGCGTGGTGATCGCCCGCTTCTCGGCCGCCGACAGCGGCTTGACCTTGCTCAGCCGGTCGACGAACAACCGGTAGCCCTTGTCGGTGGGGATCCGGCCGGCGCTGGTGTGCGGCTGGGTGATGAACCCCTCCTCCTCCAGCGCGGCCATGTCGTTGCGCACGGTGGCCGGGCTGACGCCGAGCTGGTGCCGGTCGACGAGGGCCTTGGAGCCGACCGGCTCCTGGGTGGCGACGTAGTCCTCGACGATCGCGCGCAGCACGTCGAGCTTGCGGTCCTCGACCATGCCGGCACCTCCTCCGATCGCTCTGGCACTCACTGGATTCGAGTGCCAAGCCTACCCGGCGCCCGGGACGACCGCCGAGTCGTGACCGGCGCCGGCACGTACCGTGACCCCATGCCCGAGGTCCCCCGTTCCATCCGCCACGACACCGGCTTCGTCGAGGTCGCCGACCGCTGCTGGGTGGCGCGCTTCGAGTTCCTGGACGTCAACGTCGGTCTCGTCGGAGGCGACCGCGGGCTGCTCGTCGTCGACACCCACGCCTCGGAGGTGGCGGCCCGGCGGGTCGTCGAGCAGGTCCGCGCGGCTCGGCGCCGGCGAGGTGGTGGCGGTCGTCAACACCCACCAGCACTTCGACCACACCTTCGGCAACGTCGTCTTCCTCGAGGAGTACGCCGAGGCGGGCGGGCCGCCGGTGTACGCCCACGACGACGGTGCCCGACGACCTCGCCAGTTCCGCGCCCCGCCCTGCAGCGGGAGGCACGCGACGACCGCAGCCGGCCCGAGCACGCCGACGTCGCCGCCACCCGGGTGGTCGCGCCTACGCACACGTTCTCCTCCGCGCGGGCGGTCGACCTGGGCGACCGGCTGGTCGAGCTGGTGCATCCCGGTCGCGGCCACACCGCCGGCGACGTCGTGGTCCGCGTCGGTGACGCCGACGTCATGTTCGCCGGCGACCTCGTCGAGGAGTCCGCGATGAGGTCGGGCGTCCCCGGCTTCGGCGCGGACTGCTTCCCGATGGAGTGGCCCGCGACCCTCGACCTGGTGATCCAGATGCTCGGCGAGGAGGCGGTCGTCGTGCCCGGCCACGGCCTGCCCGTCGAGCAAGGACTTCGTGCAGGAGCAGCGCAGCGCCGTCGGTGTCGTCGCCGAGACGATCCGCGACCTCGCGAGCCGGGGCGTCCCGGTCGCCGAGGCCCTGGACGCCGCGGAGTGGCCGTACCCGAAGGAGGAGCTCCGCGACGCGGTCGCCCGCGGCTACGAGCACCTGCCCCGCTCCGCTCGCTCGCTGCCCCTGCTGTGACGCGGGTCAGCGGCTCCCGTGCGTCCGGGACGTCGAGCCGCAGGCGTCCCAGCCGGCGTGACCGCGCCCGGCCGAGCCGCGCCGGTGCATCCTCGCGAACCACAGCGCGCCCAGCCCGATGAAGATCAGCCACGGCGTGCCGAACAGGATCGAGAGCCCGATCAGCACGAGGAACAGCGGCATGAACGGCATCCGGAAGCCAGGCCGCCGGCCGGGAGCGACCGGAGGCCGCATCGGGCCGGCGCCCGCACCGAAGCCCGGGGCGCCGAACCGCGGCGCACCCGTGCGGGGCGGTGCCGCGAACGGGTGCGGGCCGGGCAGGTCCACGAACAGCGGCCGCAGCGCCGAGGCGGTCCGGGCCTGGAAGGCGACGGCCGCGCGCTCGTCGTACTCGTCCTTGGTCAGCCGGCCGGCGGCGTAGTGCTCGCCGAGCGCGCCGACCGCGGCCTCGCGCTCCGCGTCGCTGATCCGCAGCTCCGGCCGCCCGGGAGTGCTCATTCCGTGTCTCCCTCCGCGAGCAGGCCGTAGAGGCGGCGCCGCGTGTCGGCGAGGATCTCGGCCGCCTCGGCCTGCTGCTGCTTGGTGCCGGTCGTGACGACCTGCCAGACCGCACCCATCATCTGGCCGATCACCGGCTTGAGGTCGGGGCCGCCGTTGGCGCCCTCCGCCTGCGCGGCCTCGTCGAACGGCGCGCCAGGTGGCGGCGAGCTCGTCGGGGTGCTCCTCGACGTACGCCCGGCCGGCGTCGGTGAGCTGGAGCAGCCGCCGGCCCTCGCTGGCGGTGCCCTCGACGAGACCCTCGTCCTCGAGCTGCTGGACGGTCGGGTAGACCGAGCCCGGGCTCGGCTTCCAGGCGCCGCCGCTGCGCTCGGCGATCTGCTGGATGATCTGGTAGCCGTTCATCGGCTCGGCGGCGAGCACGTCGAGGATCGCCGCGCGGACGTCACCGCGGCGCACCTTCGGTCCCCGGGTGGCGGTGCCACCCGACTGTGCCAGGCCGATCAGTCCCTGCAGCCACGGCGGCGGCCCGGACCCCACGGCGCGCCGCGCCCGTGACCTCCGTGGAGCCGTGCGGCCCCCGGCCCGTGCGACCCGCGCGCGGGTCGTCCCAGGGCATGTCCCATGGACTGCGTCCCATGTGGACCCCTCCTTCGTACGTCGGCTGAAGCGTCAAGTCGCGAGCCAGTCGCGATAGTCCGACGATATATCGCGACTGTTACGCCGGCAAGAGGTTTCCGTGACCGGGATCTCATCGATCGGGGAGTACGGCGCGGCACCCGACCGCGCTGGCGGCACCGCCCTACGGTGGCCCGATGCCCCCCGTCGACCGCTACGGCACCGACGTCCTCAACACCGACTGGCGCGCCCCCAAGCGCGGCCGCGCGGTGGAGATCTCGGCCGACAAGGGACTGGTGGTCGAGGAGGTGACCACCGACTGGTGCGGCGAGATCGTCGCGGTCGAGCGCGACCTCGATACCGTCACCCTCGAGGACCGGCGCGGCAGGCGCCGCACGTTCCCGCTCGGCCCGGGCTTCCTGCTCGAGGGGGTGCCGGTGATCCTGCACCCCGCCCACCCGCAAGGTCCCCGCGGCGACCGACGCGCACCGCCTCGGGATCGGTCGCCGTGCCCGGCACCAACGCCCGGGTCGCCCGTGCGAGCCGGATCTTCGTCGAGGGCCGGCACGACGCCGAGCTGGTCGAGAAGGTCTGGGGCGACGACCTGCGGCTCGAGGGCGTCGTCGTGGAGTACCTCGAGGGCGTCGACGACCTCGCCGAGCAGCTCCGCGACTTCCGGCCCGGCCCGGAGCGGCGGGTCGGCGTGCTCGTCGACCACCTGGTGGCCGGGTCGAAGGAGAGCCGGATCGCGGCGTCGGTCGCCAGGAGCCCGCTCGGCCGGCACGTGCTCATCGTCGGGCACCCGTTCGTCGACATCTGGCAGGCGGTCAAGCCCGAGCGCCTCGGCATGAAGGCGTGGCCGACGATCCCGCGCAACATCGAGTGGAAGAAGGGCGTCTGCCAGACCCTCGGCTGGCCGCACCGCGACCAGGCCGACATCGCCCGCGCCTGGAAGCACATCCTCGGCAGGGTGTCGTCTTACGCCGACCTCGAGCCTGCGCTGCTGGGTAGGGTTGAGGAGCTGATCGACTTCGTGACGGCACCACAGGAGGCACCATGAGCTACCCGCCCGGCGCTCCCCCACCGCCTCCCGCCGGCGCCCCGCAGCCCGGCTACGGCGGCGCGCCGACGTCCGAGGAGCGCAACTGGGCGCTGGCCGCCCACGTCGGCACGTTCGTGGCCGCGTGGTTCGCGATGGGCTTCATCGCCCCGCTGGTCATCATGCTGGTCAAGGGCAACGACTCGGCCGTACGTGCGCCGGCACGCGGTGGAGTCGCTGAACTTCCAGATCACGCTGCTGATCTACATCGTCGTCGGGTTCGTCATCACGCTGGTGACCTTCGGGCTCGGTGCCCTCGTGGTCGTGCCGGTCGCGATCGTGGTCGCGGTCTTCGCCCTGGTCGTGATCATCCTGGCCACGGTCAAGGCCGCCAACGGCGAGCACTACCGCTACCCGCTCTGCCTGCGCCTGGTCCACTGACGACTGACGCTCCGGCGGTGGGCTGACGGGGGCTCAGGGCAGCAGGTCGCGCACCACGGCGTCGGCGAGCAGCCGGCCACGGCGTGGTGAGCACGACCGGGTCGCCCGGCTCCACGAGCCCGCGGTCCACCAGGTCCGGGCACCGCCGCCCGGCCCGCGTCGTCGAGCACCTCGGCCGGCAGGCCGCTCGCGCAGCCGGGTCTCGAGCAGCACCCGCTCGACCCGGCGGGTCTCGTCGTCGAGCACCTCGCGGGCTGGGCCGGGCTCACGCCCCGGCCGCCATGCCGGGCGGCGTACGCCGCGGGGTGCTTGACGTTCCACCAGCGCACCCCGCCGACGTGCGAGTGCGCGCCGGGGCCGACGCCCCACCAGTCGCCGCCGGTCCAGTAGCCGAGGTTGTGCCGGCACCGCGCTGGCCGGCCGCCGCGCCCAGTTGGACACCTCGTACCAGTCGAGCCCGGCCGCGCCGAGCGCCTCGTCGGCCAGCGACGTACTTGTCGGCCAGGTCGTCGTCGTCGGGCATCGGCACCTCGCCCGCGGCGGACCTGCCGGGCGAGCGCGGTGCCCTCCTCGACGATCAGGGCGTACGCCGAGACGTGGTCCGGGCGCGCAGCCGAGCGCGGCGTCGAGGGAGGCCCGCCAGTCCGCCGAGCGACTCCCCCGGCGTGCCGTAGATCAGGTCGAGGCTGACCTGCTCGAAGCCGGCCTCCCGCGCCCAGGCCACCGCCTGCGGCACCCGGTCGCGGGTCGTGGGTGCGGTCCAGCACCGCGAGCACGTGCGGCACCGCGGACTGCATGCCGAACGAGATCCGGTTGAACCCGCCCTCGCGCAGCGCCGCCAGCGCGTCGCGGTCGACGCTGTCCGGGTTGGACTCGGTGGTCACCTCGGCGTCGTCGGCGAGCCCGAACTCGGCGTCGATCGCGGCGAGGATCCGCACCAGGTCGTCGGGCGGCAGCAGCGTCGGCGTGCCGCCGCCGAAGAACACCGTGCCGACCGGTACGTCGGCGGCGCCCGAGCACCGGAGCGGGCGAGCCGGATCTCGGCGATCGCCGCGTCGGCGTACGTCGCCTGCGAGGCTCCGGGCGCATCCCGGCCCGACCGAGCTCGGTCGCGGTGTAGGTGTTGAAGTCGCAGTAGCCGCACCGCACCGCGCAGAACGGCACGTGCACGTAGAAGCCCGAACGGCCGTCCGTCCGAGCCCGGCCAGCGCCGCCGCCGGCAGCGACCCGTCAGCGGGCGCGGGGTCGCCCTCGGGCAGCACGGACGGCATGCGTCGATCGTTTCACGCGCGCCCGAACCACCGATCGTCGGTAGCCCGACCGTGACCCATGGGTCACGCCGGGACTACCGACATCGGAGCGTGAAGCGTGGGGTCAGGCGTAGAGCGCGTCGATCTCGCTGCTTGTAGTTGTCCTCGACGACCTTGCGCTTGACCTTCATCGACGGGGTGAGCTCACCGGACTCGACGGTCAGGTCGTGGTCGAGCAGCTCCCACTTCTTGATCGTCTCCCAGCGGTTGAGCGTGCGCGTTGAGCTCGTCGACGTAGCCGCCGACCATCGCCTGGACCTTGTCGGAGCTGGACGATCTCGGTGTACGACGCACCCTCCATGCCGTTCTCGGCGGCCCAGGCGGTCATCGCGTCGGGGTCGAGCGTGATCAGCGCGATGCAGTAGTTGCGCTCGCTGCCGTGCACCAGGAACTGGCTGGCGTAGCGGGCAGATCGCCTTGAACTTCGCCTCGATCGCGGACGGCGCGATGTACTTGCCGCCCGAGGTCTTGAACAGGTCCTTCTTGCGGTCGGTGATGCGTCAGGAAGCCGTCGGCGTCGATGCTCGCCGATGTCGCCGGTGCGCAGCCAGCCGTCGTCGGTGAGCGTCTCCGCGGTCGCCTCGGGCAGGTTGTGGTAGCCGTCCATGACGCCGGGACCCTTGATCAGGATCTCGCCGTCCTCGGCGATCTTGACCTCGGTGCCGGGGAAGACCGGCCCGACGGTGCCGAACTTGTAGTCGTCGGGGTGGTTGACGAACGAGCCGGCCGAGGTCTCGGTGAGGCCGTAGCCCTCGAGGATCAGGATGCCGGCGGCGTGGAACCACTCCGCGATGTCGCGGTTGAGCGCCGCCGCGCCGGAGATGAAGAAGCGCACCCGGCCGCCGAAGCGGTCCCGGATCTTGCTGAACACGAGCTTGTCGAACAGCGCGTGCTGCTTGGCCGAGCAGGAACGGGACCGGCTTGCCCTCGCGCTTGAGCCGGTCCACCTCGCAGGCCGACCTCGAACGCCCGGTCGAAGATCTTCTCCTTCAGCGCCGCCCTCGGCGGCCTGCATCGTGACGATCCGGCCGTGCGCCTTCTCGAAGATGCGCGGCGCGGCGCCCATGAACGTCGGGCGTACGACGGCGAGGTTGTCGATGATCTTGTCGACCCGGCCGTCGACGGCGGTGGCGAAGCCGCAGGCGAGCTGGGTGGACAGCAGCACCTTGCCGAACGAGTGCGCCATCGGCAGCCAGAGGAACTGCAGGTCGTCCTCGTGCGAGGATGTCCTGGGCCTGGATCGCGGCGCCCTCGTAGGTCCAGGAGCTGTGCCGGAGCCGCACGCCCTTGGGGCGGCCGGTGGTGCCCGAGGTGTAGATCAGCGTGGCGAGCGCGTCGGGCTGGATCTTCGCGATCGCCTCGTCGACGGCGGTCGGGTTGGCGTCGAGGAGCTGCTGGCCGGCCTTCTCGAGGTCGTCCAGGGTGATCACCCAGTCGCCGTCGGCGACCGCCGATCCGTGCCGCTCGAAGACCACGACCTTGGCGAGGTGCGGCAGCTCGGACTTGTGCTCGCGGAGCTTGGCGACCTGGGTCGTCGTCCTCGGCGAACACGACCCGGCACTCGGAGTCGGCGAGGATGTAGGCGACGTCCTCGGAGATGGTCGACGGGTAGACCGTCGTGGTCGCCGCCCCGGCGCACATGATCGCCAGGTCGGCGAGGATCCACTCGATCCGGGTGCCGGACGCGATGCCGACCCGCTGCTCGGGCTCGATCCCCGAGCGACAGCAGGCCCGCGGCGAGCCGGGTCACCCGGTCGCCGGTCTCGCCCCAGGTCATCGACTCCCAGCCCTCGCCCTTCGGGTACCGGAAGGCCTCGCGGTGCGAGCTGGCCTCGACCCGCTCCTGGAACTGCACGGCCACGTTGGCCGGCCGGTTCTCGATGAACGACAGGTCGTGTTGCACGGGGGACACGCTTGATCGACTCCCTGTTCTCTGCGGGGTCGCACACATCACCGGACCCGCGGCGGACTGGATGCCCACAACCTAGATCACCGGACTTACCGCTGGGTAGGTATCCCTCACAAATGGCCGCGAACCGGCACCGAATCGAGACCCGGTGCCCCCGCGCGGCGCTGTTCTCTCGCAGGCGGACACGTACGCCGCGGCCTCCCGCTGTGCCTGCGGGTCGATGCGGTCCAGACCGGCAAGACGCGGCAGCAGCGACCGCTCGGTGGTGAGCGCCCGGAACATCGTCGAGACCGTGACGTCGTGGTCCGGCCGGTGCTCGACGACGATGGGGTCGCCCGCGGCCAGCGTGCCGGTCTCCAGGACACGTAGGTACGGACCCGGCCGGCCCTCGGCCGCGAAGCGCCTGACCCACCGGGCGTCGTCGTACCCGCTGACGCCGAGCCAGTTCTTGAACACCGAGCACGGGGTCCGCACCGACACCACCTCCAGCAGCACGGTGCCGACCCGCCACCGCTCCCCCATCAGCGCCTCGTTGACGTCGATGCCCTGGGTGGTGAGGTTCTCCCCGAAGAGCCCCGGAGGGATCGGCCGGCCGAGCTGCTCCGCCCAGTGGTCGAGGTCCTCGCGGGCGAAGGCGTAGACCGCCTGGTAGGTGCCGCCGTGGTGCTTGGTGTCGGCGACCTCGTCGCCGGTGAGGCCGAGCTCGCCGACCCGGACCGGACCGTCGACCGGCCGCTTGTCGATGGCGGTACGCCGGACGTAACCGGCCCACGCCTCGTCGCGGGCCAGCCCCACGTTCACGGAGACGACACGACCACTCATGGCGCGATCCTGTCAGCCCACCCCGCCCCGACCCCAACCGATATCGGTAGTCCGACCGTGATCTATGGACCACGGTCGGGCTACCGACATCGGTGGTCAGTCCTGCACGGCCTTCGCCACCGCGAGGCACATCGTGACCCAGGCCCGTTGCTCGGCGTCGAGGTCCCGCCCGGCTCGCACGGCATCCTCGACGGTCCAGTGCGCGTTGACCACCGACCGGACTACGACCCAGTCCCGGGCCCGGTCCTCGTCGAGCCCGGCGTCGTCGACGAGGGTGTGGAAGCGGCGGCGCACGGCGGTCCGGGCGTCCGGGCCCGCGAGGACCTCGTCCCAGCGGTTCCAGAGCATCGGCGCCGGCTCGTAGTGCGGGTCGCCGGACATCGGCTTGGGGTCGATGACCACCCAGGTGCCGTCGTCGTCCGCGAGCACGTTCTCGTAGTGCAGGTCGCCGTGCACGACCACCCCGGTCGAGCCCGGGTCGGTGACGAGGTCGCGCCCCAACGACAGCGCCTGGACGACCATGCGGCGCGGCAGCGGGACGTCCGGTCCGGAGGCCTCGAGGTCGTCCAGCCACGCCACGACGTACGACGTGAGGGGACGCAGCTGCGGCATCGCGGCGGTGTGCACCTCCGGGTAGAGACCGGCCACCACCGCGCACGCGTCGAGGTCCGGCACCGCCGTGAGGTCCCGGCGGGTCAGCCGCTCGAGCAGGAGCGCCCTGCGGCTCGGGTCGGCGCGCAACAGCCGTACCGTCCGGCGCCCCGTCCAGTGCTGCAGCGCGAGCCCTTCGTGCCGCCCCTCGTCGTCTCCGTCGAAGCTCACCTTGAGCACGGCGCGTCCCCCCGAGGAGGTCCGGACCGGCAGCACCGCGGAGCAGAACCCGTGCCAGACCTCGTCACCGTCCCGGCGCAGCTCCCAGTCGTCGAGGAGGTCGAGGAGCCGCCGCGGCAGTACGTCGAGCCACGCCGCCCAGTCCGGTCCGATCCCGGCCTGACGGGTCAGGCCCGGCGGGAGCTGCACCGGCGAAGGGGGCATGGCGCCATCCTGGCAGCGGGGGGCCAATTCACTGGGGACCCAGGGCGGATTCGTGGGGTGAACGCAACACCTGATGAGGGTGGGTGTTTGCGGTGCCGCATGGAGTACGAGTCTCGCGTGAGGTGCGTCGGGGGTTCTGGGCCGGGATCCGAGACGGTCTGAGCCCGTCGGATGCGGCGGTCGGGGTCGGCGCGTCGGACTCGGCCGGTCGGCGGTGGATCATCAACGCTGGCGGGGTGATGGAACGTGCCAGCGTCTCGAGGGGTTACCGGTTGACGCTCTCGGATCGACGCTCGATCCAGAACGGCTGCCGGGCCGGTGTCAGCTTCGCCGAGATCGCGGTGGTCCTGGGCAAGTCGACCTCCACGATCAGCCGTGAGGTCGGCGCGAACGGCGGCCGGGGTGGGTATCGGGCCGATGATGCTCAGCTGGGCGCCGAGGCGCGGGCTCGGCGGCCCAAGCCGACCAAGCTGGAGCACAACGCGGCCCTGCGTGACAGGGTCGAGGCTGACCTGGAGGCGTACTTGTCCCCCGAGCAGATCGCGGGACAGCTGCGCCGGGAGTTCGGCGAGGACCCGGAGATGCAGGTGCATCACGAGACGATCTACCGCGAGCTGTTCGTGCAAGGACGCGGTGCGCTGCGCGCCGAGCTGCACCGATGCCTGCGCAGCGGTCGGGCCCGCCGGATCACCCACACCGAGGCGCGCCGGGAACGCAGCAACGGGCGCGGCCGGATCCCGGACATGGTCAACATCGTCGAGCGCGACGAGGAGGTCGCAGGCCGCCGCGTCCCGGGGCACTGGGAGGGCGATCTGATCATGGGCAAGAAGAACGCCTCCGCGATCGGCACCCTGGTCGAGCGCACCACCAACTACACGCTGCTGCTGCACCTTCCCGACGGGCACGGCGCCGAGCAGGTCACCGCCGCGATCACCGAGGCGATGACCGCCCTGCCCGCCAAGCTGCGCCGGACGCTGACCTGGGACCAGGGCAAGGAGCTCGCCGGGCACAAGCAGGTCGCCGCGGCCACCGGCCTGAAGGTCTACTTCTGCGACCCGCACTCGCCCTGGCAGCGCCCCACCAACGAGAACACCAACGGGCTGCTGCGCCAGTACTTCCCCAAGGGCACCGACCTCTCGGTGCACAGCAAAGACGACCTCGCCTGGGTCCAGGACCAGTTCAACGACCGCCCCCGCAAACGCCTCGAATACGCTAAGCCCTCAGTGCTGATCAACGACCTGATGTTGCGTTGACCCTGTGAGCCCGCCCAGTGAATTGGGCCGCGCC
>CAVVWK010000005.1:0-478585 GCA_963751975.1 uncultured Actinomycetota bacterium
GCCGGGCCAATTCACTGGGTCCCCAGTGAATTGGCACCTTCCCGCAGTGAACTCACCACGGGAGGGTGCAGATCGCCACGGGCAGTGAGGGTCAGCGCGCGGGTACGACGACGACGCCCGTCGCGGTGGTCGCCACGACCGGCTCGGCCAGCATCTCCGCGGCGGACTCCGAGACGTCCGGGCGGCCCCGGCCGACGACGACGGCGCGGAACTCGAGGGTGCGCGAGCGGCGTCCCGACCCGACCACCGTCGCGGTGATCTCCAGGACGTCCCCGGCCCGCACCGGGGCCCGGAACTGCACGTCGGAGTACGACGCGAACAGCCCCTCGTCGCCGTCGGTGCGGATGCACACCTCGGTCGCCACGTCGCCGAACAGCCCGAGCGAGTAGGCGCCGTCGACGAGGTTGCCGGCGTAGTGGGCGTGCGAGTACGGCACGTAGCGCCGGTGCGTGACGGTCGAGCCCGAGCCTCGGGTCGTCGGTCATGACGCCTTCCTCCCGGCGCCGGAGCTGCTGGTCGAGACCCGCCGGGTGACCAGCTGGTCGACCAGGTACGACGCCACCTCCGCCGGGCGTGGTGCCGCGCGCGAACACCCGGTCGACGCCGAGCTCGGCGGCCATCGACTCGTCGAAGCGCGGGCCGCCGACGATGAGCAGCGGCCGCTTGTCGCTCGGGTAGGACTCGCGGAACGCCGCCGACATCTCCTTGGTGTTGAGGATGTGCGCGTCGCGCTGGGTGACCACCTGCGAGACCAGGATCGCGTCGGCCTTCTCGGCGCGGGCCCGCTCCACCAGCTGCGGCACCGAGACCTGGGCGCCGAGGTTCACCACCTTGAGCTCGCGGTAGTACTCCAGGCCCTTCTCCCCCGCGAACCCCTTGATGTTCAGGATCGCGTCGATGCCGACCGTGTGCGCGTCGGTGCCGATGCAGCCACCGACCACGACGAGCCGGCGGCGCAGGCCCTTGCGGATGGCGAGGTTGACCTCCTTCGGCGTCAGCAGCGGGTAGTCGCGCTCGACGACCTGGACCTTGCTGGTGTCGACGAGGTGGTTGCACCCGCCCGTAGACGACGAAGAACGTGAAGTCGGGACCCATCGCCTTGGCGTGCACGACCATCGCCGGGTCCATGCCCATCTTGTTGGCCAGCTGGGCCGCGGCGCCCTCGGCGACCTTGGCGTGCGGCATCGGCAGCGTGAACGAGAGCTGCACCATGCCGTCGCCGGTGGTGTCGCCGTACGGCCGCAGGATGTGTGACTCGCTCACTTCGCCTCCAGGAGCTCGGTCGCGGGGTTGTAGTAGCCGGCGGCCTTCCTGGCGACGCCGTCGAGCCCGCGGCCGGCGTCGGCGGGCCGCTTCATCAGGCCGAAGGTGCCGTCGGCGATCGCGTCCAGCAGCCCGGTCCGGACTCGTGCGCGAGGATCTGCTCGAGCAGCTCGATCGACTCCCCCAGCACCTGCCGGGCCCGCTGCGCGATGAAGCCGTCGGGCGCGGGACGGAAGTCCTCGTGCAGGTTGCCGGCGGCGTTCATGACGTAGCGGACGTTCTGCAGGGCCAGGTCGCGGTCGGAGAGCCACGGCGTCACCACCGCCTCGGTCATCATCCCGACCAGCAGGATGCCCTGACCGGTCATCGCGCCGACCAGGTTGAAGAACGCGTCCAGCAGGTAGCCGCGGAACACGTCGCCGGTCATGTGCCGGGTCGGCGGCATCCACTTCAGCGGCGCGTTCGGGAACAGCTCGCGGGCCAGCAGCGCGTGCGCGAGCTCCATGCCGGAAGCTGTCGGGCAGGTCCGGGTTGATCTCGAACGCGTGCCCGAGCCCGAGCTGCCAGTCCTCGAGCCCGGCCTCCTTGGCGAAGTACTCGTTGAGCAGCTGGCTGACCGTGACCGTGTGCGCGGCCTCGACCGCGTCGGCGGTGGTGAGGTAGTTGTCCTCGCCGGTGTTGATGATGATGCCGGCCCGGGCGTGCACCTGCCGGCTGAACCGCTGGTCGACGAACGTGCGGATCGGGTTGATGTCGCGGAACAGGATCCCGTACATCGAGTCGTTGAGCATCATGTCGAGCCGCTCGAGCCCGGCCAGCGCCGCGATCTCCGGCATGCACAGCCCGGAGGCGTAGTTGGTCAGCCGGACGTAGCGGCCGAGCTCCTTGCTCGACTCGTCGAGCGCCGCCCGCATCAGCCGGAAGTTCTCCTGCGTGGCGTACGTGCCGGCGAAGCCCTCGCGGGTCGGCCCCTCGGGCACGTAGTCGAGCAGCGACTGCCCGGTCGAGCGGATCACCGCGATGACGTCGGCGCCCTCGCGGGCCGCCTGCTGCGCCTGCGGCATGTCCTCGTAGATGTCGCCGGTCGCGACGATCAGGTAGATCCACGGCTTGTGGTCGGGGTCGCCCCACCGCTTGACCAGCCGGTCCCGCTCGCGGCGCCGGGCGTCGATCCGGCGTATGCCGGCGCCCGACCTGCCTGCGGGCCGCGCTCTGGGCCCGGGTCAGGTCGCGTCCCTCGGGCAGCCGGAACCGCACCGAGCCGGCCGACGCCTTCTGCGCCAGCATCGCCAGGTCGTCGGCCTCGCCGCGGACCAGCGCGTCCCAGACCGGCAGGGCGACGCCGTGCTCGATGCCGACGTCGCCGCGCACCGCGTCGAGGAGCCGGTTGACCCACGGGATGCCGTCGGCGTCCGCGCCCTGCAGGCCGGCCAGCCGCAGCGTGGCCCGCTCCACCGAGACGGTGGTGTGCTTCTTGGCCAGGTCGACGATCGGCCGACCCGCCTGCCGGGCCAGGGTCCGTGCCTTGCGGACGGTCACCGGGTCCAGGTCGAGCTTGCCCCGGGTCCTGCGGGCGGTCGAGCCCTTCGAGACACTCACTTCGTTCGCTCCTCAGGAACCTCTTGCGAGACCACTACGTCAATGCTCCTTCGCGTTCGTAGGCGACCTGGCCGTGCACCAGCGTGAGCACGCAGGTGGGCAGGTCGACGTCTGGGTGGAGGTCGGGCAGATGGGGTACGCCGGCGCGCGGGTCGGTCGACCAGGCGGCGATCCGCGCGTCCGGGGTCTGCACCACCAGGTCGCCGGGCACGTCCCACACCGCGATGCTCGCCGGCGCGCCCAGGGCGATGACGCCGCCCTCGTCGCGGCCGGCGGCGCGCCAGCCGCCGCGGGTGTGCGCGTTGAAGGCGGCCCGCACGGTGACCCGCTCGGTCTCGGTCGTGGTGCCAGGCGGCGGCGCGGACCGCGGCCCAGGGGTCGAACGGGGTGACCGGGCTGTCGGAGCCGAAGGCCAGCGCGACGCCGGCCCGGTTGAGCGAGGCGAACGGGTTCATCGCCGCGGCCCGCTCGGCGCCGAGCCGCTGCGCGTAGATGCCGTCGGTGCCGCCCCAGCAGGCGTCGAACATCGGCTGCATCGCTGGCGGTGACGCCCAGCCGCCGCCAGCGTCTCCATCTGCTCGGGGGCGACCATCTCGAGGTGCTCCAGCCGGTGCCGGCCGCGCACGATCGCGGACTCCGCCCACCGCGTCCGCGGCGGCCACGAACCCGGCGACCACGGCGTCGGCCGCCCGGTCGCCGATCACGTGGAACCCGGCCTGCAGGCCGCGCCTCGGTGCAGGCGACCACGTGATCGGCCACCTGCTCGGCCTCGAGGTAGAGGTGGCCGGCGTGCGGGTCGTCGGCGTACGGCGCCCGCAGCGCGGCGGTCCGCGACCCGATCGCGCCGTCCATGCACAGGTCGCCGGCGAGCGCCGACGCAGCCGAGCTCGCGGGCGGTCTCGACGGCGCCCAGCTCGCCCCAGTAGCCGACCACCTCCGGCAGCTCGCCCGACCCGGTCAGCTGGGCGGACACCAGCAGGTCCTCGGGCGGGCAGATGTGCGGGGCGCCGAGCTCGTGGACCATCCCGATCCCCTGGCTCGCGGCGATCCGCAGCGCGCGCAGGATGGCGTCCTCGCGGGCCGACGGCGGCAGCAGCCGGAACAGCGCCTCACGGGCGACATGGTGGGCGTCCCGCTCGACCCGCCCCGACGCGTCGTACCCCTCCGCGTGCACCACGTCGGGACAGGCGTCGAGGAAGGCGGTGGACACGACCGCGGAGTGCACGTCGACCCGGGCGAGGTACGCCGGCCGGCCGCCGGCGGCCCGGTCGACCTCCTCGCGGGTGAACGCCCGCTGCTCCGGCCACGCGGTCTCGTCCCAGCCGTAGCCGAGCACGATCGCGTCGGTGGCGGTGTGGGCGAACGCCGCGAGCGCGTCGAGCGCCTCGTGCAGCGAGGCCGGTGCGGCGAGGTCGACGCCGGCGGCGGCGAACCCGGTCTGCGCCAGGTGGGCGTGGGCGTCGACGAACGCCGGCGTGACCAGCCGCCCCTCCAGCTCGACGATCCGGTCGGCGCCGTCCTCGAAGTGGGCGGAGGCGTCGTCGTCGCCGGTCCAGACGATCGAGCCGTCCTCGATGCACAGCGCGGTCGCGTGCGGGTCGGCGGGGGTGTGCACGTATCCGCCGCGCAGAAGAGTCCTCATGGCGCCATGGTCCTAGAGCCGGCGCTCGAACAGTCCGCGGACCCCCTCGTGCCCGCGCAGCAGCGACAGCGCGTAGTCGGCATGACCCGGGACGTAGCCGTTGCCGACCAGCATCGTCACGTCGGCGGCGAGCCCCTCGGCACCCAGCGCGGCGGCGCTGAACGACGTCGCCATCGAGAAGAAGATGACCGTGCCGCCGTCGCTGGTGGAGAGGATCGCGCCGCCCTCGCAGCCGGGTACGTCGACGCAGACGACGGTGACGTCGGCCGGACCGCCCGCCTTGGCGACGGCCTCGGCGAGCGCGACGGGGTCGCGGGCGTCGGCGATCGCGACCTCGTCGGCGATGCCGGCCTCGTCGAGCAGGTCGGCCTCCGCGCGGTGCGGCACCACGCCGATCGTGCGGCCCGCGCCGGCGTCGCGGGCCGCGGCCAGCGACAGCGACCCGGACTTGCCGGCCCCGCCGATGACCACGACCGTCGGGTCGTCGTACCCCCGCACGACGCGCGCGGTCAGCGCCGGCGCACCGCACACGTCCATCACGGACAGCGCGAGCTCGGGGGCGAGGTCCTCGGGCAGCCTGGCCGCGATGCTGCGGCCGAACAGGATCGCGTAGCCGTCGGCCGGCACCTGCTCGCTGCGGCCGTCCCAGCCCGCCAGGTCGTCCTCGATGACCAGCGGCGTGAGGGTCAGCGACACCAGCGTGGCGACCCGGTCGCCGGCGGACAGGCCGAGCGGAGACTCGGGTCCGACCTCCTCGACGGTGCCGACGAGCATGCCGCCGGAGCCGGTCTCGGGGTTCTGCATCTTGCCCCGGGTGCGGACGATGTCGAGCACCTCGGCCCGCACCGCGTCGCCGTCACCGGCGTGCTTGCGCTCGAGCTGCCGGAACGACGCGGCGTCGAGGTTGAGCCGCTCCACGCGCACGCGCACCTCGTCGGCGGCCAGGTCGCGGCGGGTGTCCAGCCGCTCCGCGGCCTGCGGCAGCACGCCGGCCGGAGCGAGCACGCGGTGCAGCCCGACCGGACTGCTGGTCACGTCGTTCACGGGTCGTCCTTGGTGTCTACGAGCGTTCTCACGGGAAATCTTGCGGCGGGTCATTGGACTGTCCGTAGATTCTTTGCGTACTCTGGCATGACAGGCGATCCCGCCACAAACGGACGCGCCCGCACCGCCGCAGATCCGCGCACAAGGAGCACCATGAGCATCGAGTCGGCCCTCAACTCCCCCGCTTCCTGGGACGAGTCCGGGCAGCCGTACCCCTACCGGCGCACCGAGCTGGTCGAGCCCGACTGGACCCGGTTCCCGGGCTGGAAGGACGTCACCGCCGAGGACTGGGCCTCCGTGCAGTGGCAGCGTGCGCACTGCGTCAAGAACGTCAAGCAGCTCCGCGCCCTCTGGGGCGACCTGGTCGACGACCGCTTCTACGCCGACCTCGAGCGCGACCAGGCCGAGCGCGCCACCATGTCGATGCTGGTGCCGCCGCAGATGATGAACACGATGGCGCCCCGCGCGGTGCCCTCGGGGCCGGGCTCGCTGACCGAGGCGATGTACGCCGACCCGCTCCGCCGCTACATGCTTCCGGTGTTCTCCGACCGGCGCACCGACTGGCCGTCGCACCCGCACGCCACCCGCGACTCGCTCCACGAGCACGACATGTGGGTCGCCGAGGGGCTCACCCACCGCTACCCCACCAAGGTGCTCGCCGAGCTGCTGCCGACCTGCCCGCAGTACTGCGGCCACTGCACGCGCATGGACCTCGTCGGCAACTCCACGCCGGTGATCGACAAGCTCAAGTTCCTCGGCAAGCCGGTCGACCGGCACGCGGAGATGCTCGACTACCTGCGTCGTACGCCGTCCGTGCGCGACGTCGTGGTGTCCGGCGGCGACGTCGCCAACATGCCGTGGCCGCGGCTCGAGGAGTTCCTCACCAAGCTGCTGGAGATCGACAACATCCGCGACATCCGGCTCGCCACCAAGGCGCTGATCGGCCTGCCGCAGCACTGGCTGCAGGACGACGTCCGCGCCGGCATCGAGCGGGTGGCGCGCACCGCACGCGACCGCGGGGTGTCGCTGGCGATGCACACCCACGCCAACCACGCGCAGTCGGTCACCCCGATCGTGGCGGACGCCACCCGGGCGATGCTCGACGCCGGGCTGCGCGACGTGCGCAACCAGGGCGTCCTGCTCGACGGCGTCAACGCCGACCCGCACGCGCTGCTCGACCTCTGCTTCGCGCTGCTCGACGGCGCGCAGATCATGCCCTACTACTTCTACATGTGCGACATGATCCCGTTCAGCGAGCACTGGCGGGTCTCGCTGAGCGACGCGCAGCAGCTGCAGCACCACATCATGGGCTACCTGCCGGGCTTCGCGACGCCGCGCATCGTGTGCGACGTCCCGTTCGTCGGCAAGCGCTGGGTGCACCAGAACGCCGACTACGACACCGAGCTCGGCATCTCCTACTGGACGAAGAACTACCGCACGTCCATCGAGGCCGAGGACCCCGAGGCCATGTCGCGGCAGTACGAGTACTACGACCCGATCCACACCCTGCCCGAGGCCGGCCAGGCGTGGTGGGCCGAGCACGCGCGCACCAACGGGTCGAACCTCGTCGAGGCCGAGCGCCGCGCGGCGGAGTCACGTCGCGCCGCCGAGGCGCAGAAGACGCTCACCATCGTCTGAACAACGATTCGTCTGCGATCTATGGGGTGATTCTCGCGGGCGGATCGCAGACGAATCGTTGTGCCGGCGTCACGGCCACACGAGCTGGTCAGTGGCCGCGGGTCGATCCTCGCCGACGGTCGCCGGGCTCCGACGCTGCCAGCGCAGCGTCAGCAGGGTGAGCACCGCGCCGGCCACCAGGCCGGCGCCGGCCCAGGCCGCCAGGGTCCAGGGTGAGGTCTCGGCGGCGGTCGCGGCCGGTGCGGGAGCAGCCGGGGTGTGCTGCAGGGGCGGGGGCGTGACGCGGTGCCGGTGCCGGTCGCGGAACCCTGGTCGGGCAGCACCCGGTCGAGGAGCCGCGCCAGCGCGGGCGTGCCGCGGTGCCAGACGGCCGGCTGCTCGGCGAGCGGGCCGCCGCCGGGGCTCTCCTGGGTCGAGATCCAGACCTCGCCGTCGTCGACGTAGACCTGGTCCACGCGCCACGGCGTCACGTCGTGGATCAGCCAGGTCAGCGTGACCGGCGTGCCGACCTGGTGGCTGCCGTCGACCTCGCCCACGCCGCGTTCGCTCATCGCGCCCACCGCACGCGCCAGCGCGTCGTACTCCGGGTCGGTGTAGTACAGCGAGGCCGTCCGGCCCTCCCCCGGCACCGACAGCAGCACGCTGGTCGGCCCACCGGCGGTCGCGGGCGATTGGGGCAACAGGGCGAGCAGCGCCGCGGCCAGGACGGTCGGCAGCAGGGCCAGCACGATCGGTACGACGCGGGTGGGGCGGATGCGGCGCATGGAGCCTCCTTCGGTCGGATGCTCTGGCTACACCGCGGCGGCCGACGAGGTTCCGGCTCAATCCACCGGGACCGCCGACTCCGCGATCCGGACCGCCTCGGTGAGCGACAGGTCGCCCTCGAGCCGGAACGTCGTCGTGGCTGTCGGCCACACCAGGGTCTGGCCTGCCAGCCGCGCCGACTCGGTGCGGCGCGTGCCGTGGCGGTCGAGCAGCACCACGTCGTGCGGGGTGGGGAACCACAGCGCGTCGGTGCCGGCCACCGGCACGAACCGCACCCGGGGCGCGCGCTTCGCGACCGTGTAGTCCAGCGCCCCGTCGAACTGGTCCACCCGCAGCTGGTCCGCGCCGCTGCCCCACGTCATCGAGACCACGCGGCGGTCGCGGCTGACGCCGACCACGTCGGGTGCGCCGAGAGCCGCCGGCAGCAGCACCGGGAAGTCCACGGACGCGGCGGCCTCCGGGACGTCGGCGACCCTCGTGAGCGCCCGGCCCTCGACCCCTTCGCCGCCAGCGCGCTCCGGCTGGCCGCGCTCCACCCGCACCCCGCCGAACCCGAACCAGTCGGCGACCGTGGCCCGCACCGGCGGCGTCGCCGCCAGCGCCACCAGGAGCGCGAGGGCCGCCAGCGCGACCCGGCGCCGTCTGCTGCGCGGGTCCGGCCGCGTCTGCGGGATCGCGAGCAGGACGCGCCCGGCCAGCGCGTCGACGTCGGTCTCGGGTGCCGCCCGCCGGCCCAGGCCCCGCAGCTCGGCGACCAGCAGGTCCTCGGTCGTGTCAGCCATGCCGGCCCACCTCCTCACCCTCACGGGCGGCCAGGTCGTCACGGAGCGCGGCCAGTGCCCGGTGCAGCCGGGACTTCACGGTGCCGCGCGGCCAGCCCAGCACGGCGGCCGTCTCGGCCTCGTCGAGGTCGAGCAGGTAGCGACAGGTCACCACCTGGCGATGCGGCGCCGAAAGTCGCGACAGTCCGGCCACCAGGACCGATCGTCGGAGGTCGCCGAGCGCCGACTCCGCGGGCCCGTCGCCAGACAGCAGCAGCGGTTCGGTGGCCGCCCACGCCCGCTGCTCCCGGGCCGCGCGCCGGCCCGCGGCGCGGTGCAGGTTGCGCGTCTCGTTGGCGACGATGCGCAGCAGCCACGGCCGGAACGGCGATCCGCTCCGGAACCGGTCGAGCGCCGCGTAGGCCTTCACGAACGCCTCCTGCACCACGTCCTCCGCATCGGCTCCCGCACCGAGGAGCGCCGCCGTCCGCACCGCCACGGGGGCATGCCGGCGCACCAGGTCGGCGTAGGCGTCGGCGTCGCCGTCACGGACCCGGGCAACGGTGCGGGCGTCGTCCTCGGTCGTCAGGGGCTGGGACCTCCTCCTCGAGGGTGCTACACCGCCGCGCCGGACCGGGTTCCGGAGGCGCCTATCCGCGCAGCCCGGTGAGCGTCTCGACGAGCCGCGCGGCGGGGCTGTCCAGCCCCCAGCGCTCGGACAGCTTCGTCAGCGCCTCGGGGTCCGCCGGGGTCAGCGGCAGGGTCAGGTCGGGATCGCCCAGGTCCAGGTCGCGGGCCACCGCGACCACCCGCGGCGCGACGGCGAGGTAGTCGACGGCGTCCTTGATCTTGCGCCGCGGTCCCGGTCCGAGGTCGGCGTCAGGGTCCTCGACCGCGGCGAGGATGCCGGCCATGTCGCCGAACCGGCCGAGCAGGGTCGCCGCGGTCTTGTCGCCGATGCCGGCCACGCCGGGAAGGCCGTCGGAGGCGTCGCCGCGCAGCGTGGCCAGGTCGGCGTACTGGTTGGCGTCCACGCCGTACTTCTCTCGTACGACGGCGTTGGTGACCCGCTCGTGGCGGCCCACCCCGCGCGCGACGTACAGCACGCGCACCTCCGCCTCGTCGTCGACGAGCTGGAACAGGTCGCGGTCACCGGTGACGATGTCGACCGGCATCCCCGCACCGGTCGCGAGCGTGCCGATCACGTCGTCGGCCTCGTAGCCGTCGGCGCCGACCACGCGGATGCCGAACGCCGCGAGGACGTCCTCGATGATCGGGATCTGGGTCTCCAGCGGGTCCGGGACGACCTCCAGCCAGTGCTTGCCGCCCTCGCCCTCGTGCCGCAGCGGGGCGACCACACGGTGCGCCTTGTAGGACGGCAGCAGGTCCACCCGCCACTGCGGCCGCCAGTCGTTGTCCCAGCAGCAGGCCAGGTGGGTGGGCCGGTAGTCGCCGACGAGCCGGCTGATGAAGTCCAGCAGCCCGCGCACCGCGTTGACCGGCGTCCCGTCGGGGGCGGTCACCGAGTCGGGCACCCCGAAGAACGCACGGAAGTACAGCGAGGCGGTGTCCAGCAGCATGAGTCGGCTCACAGCCGGTGAGTCTTCCATGTCGAGACCGACGGCCGTCGCTGTCCCGGCCGCTAGTGTGCGTCCCGTGGAAGACCTGGACGCGCAGATCCTCAGCCTGCTGGCCGCCGACGGCCGGATGTCGTTCACCGACCTGGGCAAGGCGACCGGGCTGTCCACGTCCGCGGTGCACCAGCGGGTCAAGCGGCTCGAGCAGCGCGGCGTGATCAAGGGGTACGGCGCCGCCATCGACTACGACCAGGTCGGCAAGCCGCTGACCGCGTTCATCTCGATCCGGCCGATCGACCCCTCGCAGCCCGACGACTCGCCGGAGCGGCTGCGCGGCATCGCCGAGATCGAGAGCTGCTGGTCGGTGGCCGGCGACGAGTCCTACATCCTCAAGGTGCGGGTGGCGGCCCCGATCGACCTGGAGGACCTGCTGGCGCGGGTCCGGGCCGCGGCCAACGTCTCGACGCGGACCACGATCGTGCTGTCCACGCCGTACGAGCACCGCCCCATCGGCTGACCGCCAACGATTCGTCTGCGGTCCGCCCGCGAGAATCACCCCAAGAGTCCGCAGACGAATCGTTGTCAATGGAGCTGGGTGGCGCGCTGGGCCGGCATCGCGTGCGCGACCCGGACCTCGCTGCGCAGCGCGGCGGCGACCCGGTTGGCCCGGGCAGGGTGATGTCGAAGGTGTCGATGCCGCCGGCGAGCTCGTCGTAGAGCGCCACGTCGGTGATCCGCGGCAGGTTCACCAGCACGGTCAGGTGCGCGGTGCTGGCCGCGGCCCGGGTGTTCTCCACCGCCGCCATCAGGGTGAGCCGGCTCGCCGGCCGGCGGATCACCAGGAGCTTCTCGGACAGACCCAGCAGCGTGTGGCAGGCGTCCACGAGCATCGCGCTGGCCCGCACGCAGCCGGTCAGCGAGCCGGTCATCACCCGGGCCCGCACGACCGGGTCGGCGTCGCCCGCGAGGGCCTCGTCGGCGCGGCGGCCGTGTGCGGCGACGTCCTCGTCGAGCATCCGGGCCAGGTCCTCGAGGACCCGGGCCTGGTAGCGGGCGGTCGCGACCTCGTCGTACTCCGCCCGGGTGAGCCCGACGCGGTCCTCGGCCACCCGGGCGAGCTGCTGGGCGGAGGTGATGACCTGGAAGAACGGGTTGTTGACGTCCTCACGCAGCACGAACTGGTCGATCCACGACGTGCGGCGACGCTGTGACACTGGCGCTCCCGAGACAAAAGTCATCGATGCGGGCCGCGGGCCCCGCGGCGGGTGAGGGTTGGGACCCCGAGCCTACCCAACAGTCACTTCGTGGCCGCGCCCGGTCTCGACCGGGCCAGAGCCGTCTCCGACCGGTGCGCGGCGTCCGCTCGGCGGACGGTCAGTCCGTCAGCGACGAGTAGGCGACGACCCCGCGGCGCAGCGCCCGGGAGGCCTCGCGGGCGGTCTGGCGAAGCCCGGTGTCACCGGCCGCGTCGGCCACCTGGTCGGCCAGGTCGAGCAGCTGCTTCATCCAGCGGACGAAGTCGCCGGCGGCGAGGTCGGTCGTCCGTCAGCACCTCGTCGAGCGCGGCGCCCTCGGCCCAGCGGTACGCCGCCCAGGCGAACCCGAGGTCGGGCTCGCGGAGGAAGTCCAGCTTGTGCTCGCGCTCCAGGGCGTCCAGGTCGGCCCACACCGACACCATGTCGGCGAGCACCTGCTTGACCAGGCCGCCCGGCAGCCGCGGGCGCTGCGCGTCGTCGGGACGGCGGGCCTCGAAGACCAGCGCCGACAGCGCGGCGGCCAGCCCGCTCGGCCGACAGGTCGTCCCAGAGCCCGTTGCGCAGGCACTCGGCGGCGACCAGGTCCATGTCGGTGTAGATCCGCATCAGCCGGCTGCCGGTCGTCGGTGACCTTGTCGTCCTCGAGGTAGCCGAGCGCGGTGAGCACGTCGCAGACCCGGTCGAACTGCCGGGCGATGGTGTTGGTGCGCTGCTCGATCCGGCGCCGCAGCGTCGCGGGTGTCGCGGTCGAGCTTGTGGTGCCGCTCCGCCCAGCGGGCGTGGTCCTCCCGGTCCGGGCAGCCGTGGCACGGGTGCGCCCGCAGCTGCCGCCCGGAGCCGGGTGATCTCCGACTGCGAGCCGTGCTCGGTCCGGGCGCCGCGACCGGTCGCCGCGGACCGCGCTTGCCCGGCCGCGTCCGGCGGCGGGGTCAGGCCGTGCGTGCGCGTGCCGCAGCGTCGAGGCCAGGTCGCGGCGCGACTGCGGGTTGCGGCCGTTGAACGTCTTCGGGATCCTCATCCGGGTGAACGACCGCGACCGGCGCCGGGAAGTCGGCCATCGACAGCCGGCGGGCGTGCCGGTCGGCGGTGAGCACGTAGGGCCGCGGGCCCGTCGCGGTCGGAGCGCGATGCCCGGGTCGATGACCACGGCCATGCCGGCGAACCGGCCCGCCGGCACCTCGATCACGTCGCCGGGGCGCAGCGCCTCCAGCGAGTCGACGACCTCGGCGCGGCGGTCGGCGCGGCGGCGACTTGCGCCAGGTCGGCCTCGACGTCGGACGAGCCGGCGGCGCAGCCCGGCGTACTCCATGAAGTCGCCGAGGTGGCAGGTGCGCCGCCTCGGCGTACCCCTCGAGGGCCTCCTCGGCCTTGCGCAGCTGCCGGGCCAGCCCGACCACGGCCTTGTCGGCCTGGAACTGCGCGAACGAGGACTCGAGCAGCTCGCGGGCGCGTCGCCCGGCCGACCTGGTGGACCAGGTTGACCGCCATGTTGTACGACGGCCGGAACGACGACTTGAGCGGGTAGGTGCGCGTCGAGGCGAGACCGGCCACCGCCTTGGGGTCGAACCCCGGCTGCCACAGCACCACCCCGTGGCCCTCGACGTCGATGCCGCGGCGGCCGGCGCGGCCGGTGAGCTGGGTGTACTCCCCCGGCGTGATGTCGGCGTGGGTCTCGCCGTTCCACTTCGACAGCTTCTCGATCACCACGCGCGGGCCGGCATGTTGATGCCCAGCGCCAGCGTCTCGGTGGCGAACACGACCTTGCACAGGCCGCGCGGCGAACAGCTCCTCCACGCACTCCTTGAAGGTCGGCAGCATCCCGGCGTGGTGGGCGGCGATGCCGCGGGTGAGCCCGTCGAGGAAGTCGTGGTAGCCGAGGACGTGCAGGTCCTCGTCGGGGATGTTGCCGGCAGCGCTCCTCGACGAACGCGATGATCTCGTCGCGCTCCGCCGGGCGTGGTCAGCCGCAGGTTCGCGTTCAGGCACTGCTGCACGGCCGCGTCGCAGCCGACCCGGCTGAAGATGAACACGATCGCCGGGCAGCAGGCCCTGCGAGTCGAGCTGCTCGACCACGTCGTAGCGGCTCGGCAGGTACAGGCGCCGCGGCGCGCTGGCCGCGGGCGCCGCCGCGCCGCTGCGGCCCGCGCGCGCTTGCCGCGCCGGTCGCCGCGTCCGGCCCGCGCGCCAGTCGTCGCGGGCGACCCGGACCAGCTCGGGGTTGACCTCGGGCGTCGGGTCCGGCGAGACGCCGGCGTCGTCGGCGAACAGGTCGAACATCCGCCGGCCGACCATCACGTGCTGGTAGAGCGGCACCGGCCGGCGCTCCTCGACGATCGTCGTGGTCGCGCCGCGCACGGTCTCCAGCCACTCGCCGAACTCCTCGGCGTTGGACACCGTCGCCGACAGCGAGACCAGCGCGACCGACTCGGGCAGGTGGATGATCACCTCCTCCCACACCGCGCCGCGGAACCGGTCGGCGAGGTAGTGCACCTCGTCCATCACGACGTAGCCGAGCCCGGTCAGCGTGCTGCGACCCGGCGTACAGCATGTTGCGCAGCACCTCGGTGGTCATCACCACGATCGGCGCCTCGCCGTTGATGCGTGTTGTCGCCGGTGAGCAGGCCGACCTTGTCGGCGCCGTAGCGCGCTGACCAGGTCGTCGAACTTCTGGTTCGACAGCGCCTTGATCGGGGTGGTGTAGAAGCACTTGCGGCCCTGCTCGAGCGCGAGGTGGACGGCGAACTCGCCCACGAGCGTCTTGCCGGAGCCGGTCGGCGCCGCGACCAGCACGCCCGTTGCCGGCCTCGAGCTCCTGGCAGGCCGCGACCTGGAAGTCGTCGAGGGTGAAGTCGTAGAGCGACGCGAAGTCGGCGAACACCGGGCGTCTCGCTGGTCGCGGCTGGAACGCGGCGTACCTGCTCCGAGGGACTCGATCATCACGGCGACCAGCACCCGCAGGGCCTGCGGCACGACCTCGACGGTCAGCGGCAGCGCGCCGATCCGCTCGCCGTCGGCGTACGCCGACGATGCCCGGGCGCCGCGACGGTGACCGCGCGGACCCGGTGGTGCTCGTACTCCGGGATGCCGACGTGCGTGCCCGTGAACAGCCTGGGGTAGGTGCGCACCAGCTCGGCCTTCGACATCGGCTTGATGATCACCACGTCGAGCAGGCCGTCGTCGAGGGACGCCCCGTCGGTGATCCGCAGCCCGCCGCCGAACGACGGGCCGTTGCCGACCGCCACCAGCATCGCGTCCAGCGGTGCGGCCTCGCCGTCGAGCTCGAGGATGTAGGGCAGCGGCTCGAAGACGCGCAGCTCGGCGAGGGTGGCCAGGTTGTAGCGCATCTGCCCGCGCGGCCAGGTCATCGCGTTGGCGCGCTCGTTGACCATGGCGTCGAACCCGGCCGCGAGCACGGTGACGAAGTAGGTCGCCGCCGGCCCGGGCCAGGTCGATGGTGCGGACCCGGGAGCCGACCACCACGTCGGCGGCCGGCTGCGGGTCGTCGCGCGGGACGCCGAAGTAGCGGGCGACGTCGTTGCCGGTGCCGGCCGGGATGATGCCCAGGTTGGTGGGCGTTCCCGGCGAGTGCCTGTGCGGCGAGGTGCACCATGCCGTCGCCGCCCACGACGACGAGGTTCTCCACCTCGTCCGCCACCGCTTTGCGGGCCAGGTCGAGGGCCTCGTCGCCGTCGCGACCGACCAGGTCCTGCACCTCGAAGCCGGCCTCCGTCAGCCGCGGCAGGGCGATGGCCGCCGTCCGCCGCCCCCGGCCCTTCCCGGACGTGGGGTTCGTCAGGAGAGCGATCGTCCGGGCCACGACTCGGACAATACGCGGGAGTCCGGCGGGAGCCGACGTCGCCGCGCCTCGGCGCCGCTCACCGGTGTCGTCCCGGCCGCGTGCGGTGCCCTAGGGTCGGGCGGGCGGGGAGCCAGGGTGGCTCCCGGAAGGGAGACGGGACCCCGTGACGACGTACGAGCAGTGCAAGACCCCCGACGGCCGGATCATCGAGTTCCTCGTCGAGGGCGACCCCGACGGCTTCCCGCTGGTGCACCACCACGGCACGCCCGGTTCGGCGGTGCCGTACCCCACCTACTCGAAGGCCGCGGCCGAGCGCGGGCTCGCGCTCATCCAGTACTCGCGGGCCGGGTACGGCGAGTCGACGCCGCGCCCGGACCGGACCGTGGGCGATGTCGCGGCGGACATCGCGGCGATCCTCGACCACCGGGGCGACGGGGAGTTCGTCACGCTCGGCTGGTCCGGTGGCGGACCGCACTCGCTGGCCTGCGCCGCCCTGCTCCCGGACCGGTGCCGTGCCGCGGCGACCGGCGCCGGGGTGGCCCCCTACCTGGCCGACGACCTGGACTTCCTCGACGGGATGGGACCGGAGAACCACGAGGAGTTCGGCGCGGCCGTCGAGGGTCGGCACGCGCTGGAGCCGTACCTGGAGAAGGAGGCCGAGGAGATGACCACGGTCACCGCCGAGCAGATCGCCGAGGCGCTCGGCGGGCTCGTCTCCCCCGTGGACAAGGCGTACGCGACCGGCGAGTTCGCCGACCGGCTGCTCACGTCGTTCCGCCGCGCCTGCCTGCACGGCATCGAGGGTTGGGCCGAGGACGACATCGCCTTCACCCGCCACTGGGGCTTCGAGACGTCCGACATCACGGTGCCGGTCTCGGTCTGGCAGGGCGCCCAGGACCGGATGGTGCCGTTCTCGCACGGCAAGTGGCTGGCCGCGAACATCCCCGGCGCCACCGTCCACCTCGACGACGACCAGGGCCACCTGTCGCTGTGGGGCCGGATCGGCGAGATCCTCGACGAGCTCCGTCCCGAAGCGAGCTAGAGACGCAGCGCCGCCAGGAACCTCCCCGGCTTCACACCCACGGCCTTCGCCAGCCGGCCGATCGCCTCCAGGGCACGGTCGGCGGTGAAGGCGGTGCCGGGTACGGCGAGGGTGAGCCGACCGTCGTACTCCAGGAGCAGCACCTGACCGTGGGTCCACGCCTGGTGCACCTGGCGGCGCCACCCGTCGTCGAGGACCGGCTGCGGGAACGCCTGGTCCGCGCCGAGCAGGTCGCAGGTCATCGGGTCCGCCCTCACCGGTCAGCTCGCCGCGGACCAGGTGTCCGTCGTGCACGCTCCCGACGGCCGTCCAGGTCACGTCCTGCCCCGCGCCGAGCCACTCGGGCAGGTCGAAGGGGTCCACGGAGGTCACGGGGGGCGGGCTCACCGGGTCAGTCGTCCTGGCCGAGGTCGGAGCGCCGGACGTCGTCGGGCCGGTAGTCGAGCTGGGACTGCTCGTCGTCGTCGAGCCCGGCCAGGTGGTCCGCCCGAGCACGGCGCCTGTCGACGAGCCGGGCCACCACCTCGGAGATCAGGAACAGGATCGTCATCGGGACGGCCAGCATGATCATCGAGAACGGGTCGGTCGACGGCGTCGCCACCGCCGCGAACACGAACGTTCCGAGCACGATCCACGGCCGGTAGGCGCCCAGCGCGGCGCCGGAGACCACGCCGGCGAGGTTGAGCATCACCACGAACAGCGGGATCTCGAACGCCACGCCGAAGACCAGCATCATCCGGATCAGGAAGGAGAGGTACCGCTCGAGCTCGACGAAGGACTGCACGTCCGCGATCGTGAAGCTGAGCAGGACCTCCATGCCCTTGGGGAGGACGTAGTACGCCGTCGCGACGCCGGCCACGAACAGCGGCCCGGCGATCACCGCGAACAGCTTCGTCGAGCGTCGTTCGTGCGGGTGCAGTCCGGGCACGATGAACGCCCAGATCTGGTACAGCCAGATCGGCGAGGTGACGACGACCGACGCGAGCGCGCTGATCTTGATCTGCAGCAGCAGCGACGTGGCGATCCCGGAGACGATCGGGTCGGTGTCGACGCCCTGCGCCTCCAGCGTCTCCTGGGCGCGCCGGTAGGGGTCGAGCAGCAGGCTGTTGAGCTCGTCGTAGAAGAACCACGCCACGACCATGCCGACGAAGAGGGTGACCGTCGCGATCATGACCCGCGCCCGCAGCTCGCGCAGGTGGTCCGCCAGCGCCATCTGCCCCTCGGGGCCGACCGGGTGCTTCGGATCGACGCGGAACAGCCTCAGGACACCGACGATGGACATGAGGAGGTTCGGCGCCTACGGGTCAGCGGTCGGCGTCGGGACGCGGCTGGTGCTCGGTGACCTCGATCGGACGAGCCGGCTCGGGAGCCACGTTGCGGGTCTCGATCTCCCGCTGCTCCTGGGTCTTGGTCTCTTCCTCGTCGTCGTCCATCAGGCCCTTGGTCTCGGCCTTGAAGATGCGCAGTGCACGACCGCTCCCGCGCGCCAGCTCGGGCAGCTTCTTCGCACCGAACAGCAGCACGAGCACGAGCAGGATCAGGATGATCTCAGGGGCACCGATGTTAGGCATTGCGTCCTCTTCACTCGCTTGACGATCTGGATTCATCGTACGCGCGCAGGCTTTGATAGTTCGCCAAAGCGGCGACTGCGGCTTGGTGGACGGCGTCGGCGACCTCGGCCGGCTCCTCGACCGTGACGGCGCTCCCCAGCCGTAGCAGCAGCCGCACCAGCCACTCGGGGTCGCCGGCCCGCAGCCTGACCCGGAGCCGGCCGCCCTCGGCCTCCTCGGTGCTGTCGGTCGGGTAGTACTCCGCGACCCAGCGGGAGTCCGGCTCCAGGAGCAGGGTGACCTGGGCGTCGTCGGGCGACGGCTGGAAGATGCCGTGGGCGAGGTCCCGGGGCTGTACGTCGGTGTGGTCGTCCACGTCGGTGTCGAGGACCTCCGCCGACGAGATCCGGTCGAGCCGGAACAGCCGCTGGTCCTCGGCGAGGTGGCACCAGGCGTCGAGGTAGTCGTTGCCCTGCGCGGTGACGAGTCCGAGCGGGTCGACGACGCGCGCGGTGGACTCGTCGCGGGCCGGCACGTAGTAGTCGAGGCGCACCTGGCGCCGGCCCGCGACCGCGCCGTGCAGGCGCTCGCGGAGCTCGGCCGCCGCGGCGTCCTGACCGGGGAGCCGCAGGTCGACCTGCGCGGCGAGGGCGGCCCCGTCGCCGGCGGCCGCCTCGAGCTTGCCCAGCGTGCGGTCGACGATCGGCCGCACCTCGGGCGTGCTGCCCTCGCGCAGCGCCCGCAGCGCGACGATCAGGGCGGACGCCTCGGAGCTGTCCAGCCGCAGCGGGCGGCGCAGGTAGTCGGCGTTGGAGACCCGGATGACGCCCTCGCCCTGCAGCGCGTCCATGTCGACGTCGATCAGGTCGCCCATGCCGAGCCCGGGCAGCCCGCAGAACCACAGCACGTTGAGGTCCTTGACGATCTGCGCCGGGCTTGACGCCGAACTCCGCGGCCGCCTCGCTCGACGGAGACCTCGCCGCCGGGCCTGCAGGTAGGGCACCAGCGCCAGCAGCCGTCCGACCTGGTCGCGTGCGCCGGACCCGCCTGCGAGCGTGTTCATCGTGACGCTCCCGCGAGCTCCTCGAGCCGGACGACGACGAGGTCCCGGACGTCCGGAGGCGACTCAGCACGACCACGTCGTCGCCGTACCCGAGCAGCTCGTCGGCGAACGCCGTCGGTGCCGGCGTAGCGGACTCCGAGCCGGTCCCAGCCCTCGGCCGCCGGTGGCCGGGTCCTCGCGGCTCGGCTGCGCGGCGCAGCCCGTGGCCGGCGCCGGCCGGACGAGCACGCACGGCGGTGCGGTCGGGCGGTGCGGGGGCGAGCCGGCGGTGAGCGCGCGGAGGTCGGTGCCGGCCGGCACCGTCGAAGCCGCCGGGCGTCGCCGTCCGAGCGACGACCTCGCCCTGCGACCCGGGAGAGCCGGAACAGCCGGGTGTCGTCGCGGTCGGGGTCGTGCCCGACGACGTACCAGCGGCCGCGGTAGGAGACGACCCCCCACGGCTGCGAGGTGCCGGGTGGCGGCCTCGGCGGCCGTGGAGCGTGCGGTAGTCGAAGGTCACCGGCGGTCCGGGTCGCGGACGGCCTCCCAGAACGGCTCGAAGGCCGGCTCGTCGGCCGCGAGCTGCGGCTGCACGACGTCCAGCGCGTCGCGGTCGACCTCGACCCCGGCCGCCTTGAGCTTGACCAGCGCGTCCGAGGTGGCCGCCGCCAGCCCGGCGTGCTGCCAGACCCGGGCGGCGAGCCCGATCACGGCCGCCTCGTCGGGCTCGAGGTCGATCTCGGGGAGCTCGAACGCCGACCGCTCGATCCGGTAGCCGTGCTCGTCCTCGAACGCCCGGTCGACGTACCCGACCTCGATCGGGATGCCGAGCGAGCGGAGCTCGTCCTTGTCGCGCTCGAACATCTTCTCGAAGGCCTCGTCGTTGGCCGCCTCGCGGTAGTCCTCGATGACCTCGCGGAGCCGGTCCTTGGTGACGTAGCTGCGCGAGACGAGCAGCGTGATCAGCAGGTTGAGCAGTCGCTCGCTCTTGCGCGCGGTCACGTCCACCCCCTCGACGGACCCCTCCGGTCCGCCGCACGTGAACCTACATCAGGGCCGGACGTGGCTTACTCATCCACGCCGAGGACGTCGACGACGAACATCAGCGTGGAGTCCGGCCGGGATGTTGGGCTGCCCTGGTCGCCGTAGCCGTCCTCCGGCGGGGCGATGATCAGGACCCGGCTGCCGCGCTTGAGACCCGGGATCACCTTGTCCCAGGCCGGGATCAGGCCCTTGACGCCGACGCCGAACGGGGTCGGCTCCCGGCTGTAGGACTCGTCGAACGGCTTGTCCTCGCCGCACACCGCGCCGTAGTAGTCGAAGGTGACCATCGACTCGGCGTTGGCCTCCGGGCCCTCGCCCTCGACCAGCGGGATGACGGTGAGCTTCTTGGGGGCCTTCTTCGGCGCCGTGGACCAGTCGAGGCCGGTGACCTGTGCCGTCCTTCTCCTCCACGGTCGGCGCGTCGGCCGGTCGGGTCGACGGTCTCGCCCTCGGGACCGTCGATGACCTCGGCCGGCTGCACGGAGACGATGTCGGCCACGAACAGCGCCGTGTCGGTGGCCTTGAGGTTCAGCTGCGGTGCGCCCTGCTCGCCCCACACGTCCTTGACGGGCGCGGTCACGGCGACCCGGCTGCCGCGCGGCTGGTCGACGATGTCGTCCAGGACCGCCTTGAACAGCTGGTCCTCCGAGGCCGTGACCTGGATCGGGACACCCTGGTCGTACGTCGAGATCGCGTCCTTGCCGCTGTGGCGTTGCCGATGTAGAGGTGCAGCAGCGCCGACTCGTTGAGCTTGAGGGGGTTGCCGTCACCGGTCTCCGAGCACCTCGGACTTGGTGCCCTCACCGTCGAGCGGGGCCTCCATGTCGACGGTGAGCTCCTCGCCGACCGGACCCTCGACACTGAGTCCGTCGATCTCCGAGCCCGAGCCGACGACTCCGGGGACTCGGCGTCGTCGCCGCAGGCGGCGGTCCCGAACAGCAGCAGGGCACGACGGAGAGCGCGATCAGGCGACGACGCACGAGCAGAACACCTCAAGAGAGTTGGGGAAGCAGAGCCGCCCACGATAACGGCCGGTTCCTAACGAATCCTGAGAGGGGACGCGAGACGTGACGCGCTACATCCCCTCGATGAGCTTGTGCACCCGCTCGTCGTGGGAGCGGAACGGGTCCTTGCACAGCACGGTGCGCTGCGCCTGGTCGTTGAGCTTGAGGTGCACCCAGTCGACGGTGAAGTCGCGGCGCCGCTCCTGGGCCCGCTTGATGAACTCGCCGCGCAGCCGGGCCCGGGTGGTCTGCGGCGGCACCGACTTGGCCTCGAAGACGCGCAGGTCGTCGGTGACCCGGGCGACCGCGCCGCGCTTCTCGAGCAGGTAGTACAGGCCGCGGCCGCGGTGGATGTCGTGGTAGGCGAGGTCGAGCTGGGCGATCCGCGGGTGGCTCAGCGGCAGGCCGTGCTGGGCGCGGTAGCGCTCGATCAGCTTCCACTTGATCACCCAGTCGATCTCGCGCTCGACGAGCCCGAGGTCGCCGGACTCGACCGCCTTGAGGCTGCGCTCCCACAGGTCGAGCGTGCGGTCGATCACGGGCGTGTCGAGCTCGCGGCGGTCGACGAAGTCGCGGGCCCGGGTGAGGTACTCCTGCTGGATCTCCAGCGCGCTGGCCTCGCGGCCGTTGGCGAGCCGCACCTTGCGGCGGCCGGTCATGTCGTGGGAGATCTCGCGGATCGCCCGGATCGGGTTCTCCATCGTGAGGTCGCGCATCACCACGCCCTCCTCGATCATCCGCAGCACCAGGTCGCAGGTGCGCGACCTTGAGCAGCGTGGTGGTCTCGCTCATGTTCGAGTCGCCGACGATCACGTGCAGCCGGCGGTAGCGCTCGGCGTCGGCGTGCGGCTCGTCGCGGGTGTTGATGATCGGCCGGCTGCGGGTGGTGGCGCTGCGAGACGCCCTCCCAGATGTGCTCGGCGCGCTGGCTCACGCGAGTACATCGCGCCGCGCGGGGTCTGGATCACCTTGCCGGCGCCGCAGATGATCTGCCGGGTGACCAGGAACGGGATCAGCACGTCGGCGAGCTTGGAGAACTCGCCGTGCCGGCCGACCAGGTAGTTCTCGTGGCAGCCGTAGGAGTTGCCGGCCGAGTCGGTGTTGTTCTTGAACAGGTAGACGTCGCCGGCGATGCCCTCGTCGCGCAGCCGCCGCTCGGCGTCGACGAGCAGGCCCTCGAGGATCCGCTCCCCCGCCTTGTCGTGGGTGACCAGGTCGACGATGTCGTCGCACTCGGGGGTGGCGTACTCCGGGTGGCTGCCGACGTCGAGGTAGAGCCGGGCGCCGTTGCGCAGGAAGACGTTGCTGCTGCGGCCCCAGGAGACGACCTTGCGGAACAGGTAGCGGGCGACCTCGTCCGGCGAGAGCCGCCGCTGCCCGCGGAACGTGCAGGTGACGCCGTACTCGTTCTCGATCCCGAAGATCCGGCGGTCCACGCGACCCACCCTAGGCGCCGCAGGCAACCGCCGTCCCCGACTCGCTCAACCCCACGCCCTGCGGTGGTCGAGCCCAGCCCCCGGTGGTCGAGCCCGCCTTTCGGTGGTCGAGCCCGTCGAGACCAGCCAACCCCGCGACCGACCGCCCGACCCATGCGCCCAGCCCCGGTGGTCGAGCCGCCGTCACCCGCGGTGGTCGAGCCCGTCGAGACCAGCCAACCCCGCACGGAGTGCAGGAGCCAGACCTACTCCCCCACCTGGTCCCGTCGCCCCGTACGCCCCCGCGCCAGACCCGGCAACAGCTCGATGCGTCCCTCGATCAGGGCCTCCCGCTTGCGACGACCCCAACCCTGAACCTGCTTCTCGACCTTGAACGCGTCCTCGACACGCTCGAACTCCGCCGCCCAGACCAATCGCACCGGGCGCCGCGTCCGCGTGTACGCCGCCCCGAATCCGGCGTTGTGCTCGGTCAGCCGGCGGTCGAGGTCGAATGTGCTTCCGACGTAGAAGGTGCCGTCGCGACATCGCACGATGTAGGTGAAGGGCATGGGTGACTGTGGACCGCGAGGCCATGCTGCCAAGGGTCCGAGCGGTGCGACTGTGGACGAGGTCGTTCTCTGCCCAGGCTGAGGATGTCTTCGGGTTGCGTGGTCTCGACGGGCTCGACCACCGGGGGTGGGTTCTGCGTACCACCGGGCAGCTTCGGCTCGAGGTGTGCGGTCGGCGGGTGGTTGCCTGGTCTCGACGGGCTCGACCACCGGGCACGGGCTCGACCACCGGGGGCGGTTTCTGCCAGGGTGCGGTCGGCGGGTGGTTGCCTGGTCTCGACGGGCTCGACCACCGGGGTGGGCTCGACCACCGGGGGTGGATCTGCGTGCGGGTGCGGTCGACAGGCTCGACCGCCGGGTCTCGACGGGCTCGACCACCGGGCGGTCGGGCTCGACCACCGATCGGTCAGGGGGCGACGGGTGGGGCGACCGGGGGCTCGGGCTCGCCGGTGGTGGGGTTCTCCAGCGGGCGGCTGGCTGCTGATCGTGTCGGTGGGGTCGGCCGGGTCGTCGGGAGGGGTCGGGTCGGTGGAAGGGTGCCCGCCGCCCTCAGGCCCGCCGTCGCGGGGCCGCCGCGTCGGGGCCGCCGTCGGTGGGAGCGCCGCCGTCGGGGCCGCCGTTGCCGGGCTCGCCCAGGATCCGGCCCAGCTGGGCGACCGTGAGCCGCTTGAACTTCCGCTGCTGGGTGCGGGTCCGGTCGAGCGACGGCGACCTCGAGCGCGGAGGCGAGGATGCGCGCGGTTCTCACCGTCGTCGCGGCCGAGGGCGTCGACGGCGAGCCGGATCGTGTCGTCGAGGCCCGCGCCGGGTGCGTAGTGCTCCTTGAGGTACGCCGCGGCGAGCTCGGCGTTGCCGCCCATCACCGCGAAGCCGTGCTCGTCGGCCACCTGGCCGTCGTAGGTGAGCCGGTAGACCTGGTCGTCCTCGGCGGTGTCGCCGACCTCGGCGACGAAGATCTCCACCTCGTAGGGCTTCTCGCCACCGCTGGAGAAGATCGTGCCGAGCGTCTGCGCGTAGGCGTTGGCGAGGCCGCGACCGGTCACGTCGCGGCGGTCGTAGGCGTAGCCGCGCATGTCGGCGAGCCGCACGCCGGCGATCCGGAGGTTCTCGAACTCGTTGTAGCGGCCGACCGCGGCGAACGCGATCCGGTCGTAGATCTCGCTGACCTTGTGCAGCGCCTGGGACGGGTTCTCCGAGACGAAGACGATCCCGTCGGCGTACTGCACGACGGCGACCGAGCGGCCCCGGGCGATGCCCTTGCGGGCGAAGTCGGCCCGGTCCTTCATCAGCTGCTCGGGCGAGACGTAGAACGGCATGCTCATGAGTCGAGAGGCTCCTGGCTCAGGTGAGGGAGGCGGCGGGGCCGTCGGGGCGGTCCATCCGGGCGGCGATCACGCGGTCGGCGATCTCGGCGACCTCGGCCTCCGGCAGCCGCTGGTAGCCGTCGCCGGTGATCACGCCGACGACCGGGAAGATCCGGCGGGTCACGTCGGGGCCGCCGGTCGCGGAGTCGTCGTCGGCCGCGTCGTACAGCGCCTGGACGACCGCGGTCACGCAACCCTCGGCGTCGAGGTCGTCGCGGTAGAGCTTCTTCAGCGAGCCGCGCGCGAACAGCGACCCCGAGCCCACCGAGTGGAACGCGGTCTCCTCGTAGCGCCCGCCGGTCACGTCGTAGGAGAAGATCCGGCCCTGCTCGCGGGTCAGGTCGAAGCCGGCGAAGAGGGGTACGACGGCGAGCCCCTGCATCGCCATGCCGAGGTTGGAGCGGATCAGCGCGGCGAGCCGGTTGGCCTTGCCGTCCATCGACAGCGTCGTGCCCTCGATCTTCTCGTAGTGCTCGAGCTCGGTCTGGAACAGCCGCACCATCTCGACCGCGAGGCCCGCGGTGCCGGCGATGCCCACGCAGGAGTACTCGTCGGCCGGGAACACCTTCTCGATGTCGCGCTGGGCGATGATGTTGCCCATCGTCGCGCGCCGGTCACCGGCCATCACCACGCCGCCGTCGAAGGTGGCCGCCACGATCGTGGTGCCGTGCGGCGCCAGGTCGGCGGCACTGCCCTCGGGCAGCGAGCGGCGCTGCGGCAGCAGCTCGGGGGCCTGGTCGGACAGGAAGTCGGCGAACGATGACGTGCCGGGGGTCAGGTAGGCGGCCGCGAGACGCGGACCCGTCGGGGAGCTCGTCATCTGAGGTCTACTCGCCGCCCTTCTGGATGAAGGACTTCACGAAGTCCTCGGCGTTGGTCTCGAGCACCTCGTCGATCTCACCGAGGATCGCGTCGATGTCCTCGTCGAGCTGTTCCTTGCGCTCGGCTACGTCGGCGCCGGCCTCGACCTCGTTGGCTTCCTCGGTCTCCGAGGACTTCTTGGGATGCTTGTGCTCCTGTGCCATGAGCGCGCCTCCTTCTTCTCCGCAGGGTCTCGACCACCGGGTGAGTCGACCCCCACCCACGACCCTACCGAGTCAGAGCCTCGAACAAGGCCTCTGCGGTCTTACAACGGTCCAGGAGTTCGCCGACGTGGGCCTTGCTGCCGCGCAGCGGGTCGACGGTGGGCACCCGCTGCAGCGACTCGCGGCCCGGCAGGTCGAAGATCACGGAGTCCCAGGACGCCGCGGCGATGCGGTCGGCGTACTGCTCCAGGCAGCGGCCCCGGAAGTAGGCCCGGGTGTCCTCCGGCGGGTGGTGCATCGCGGCCGCGACCTCGGCGTCGTCGAGCAGCCGCTCGATCCGGCCCATCCGGACCAGCCGGTGGTAGAGGCCCTTGTCGGGTCGTACGTCGGCGTACTGCAGGTCGATGAGGTGCAGCTTGGCGTCGTCCCACTCGAGGCCGTCGCGGTCGCGGTACTGCTGGAGCAGCTTGAGCTTGGCCACCCAGTCGAGCTCGCGGGCGCAGACCATCGGGTCGGTCTCGAGCCGGGTGAGCACCGACTCCCACCGCAGGAGTACGTCGGACGTCTGCGCGTCCGCGTCGGAGCCGAGCCGGTCCTCGACGAACTTGCGCGCCAGGTCGAGGTACTCCATCTGCAGCTGCACGGCGGTCAGCTTGCGGCCGTCGTTGAGGGTGACCAGCTCCTTGAGCGTCGGGTCGTGCGACACCGCGCGGAGGGTGCGCACCGGCTGGTCGACTCCGAGGTCGACGTTGATGAAACGGTCCTCGATCATCGCGAGCACGAGCGCGGTGGTGCCGACCTTGAGGTAGGTGGAGACCTCGGCGAGGTTGGCGTCGCCGATGATCACGTGCAGCCGGCGGTACTTCTCGGGGTCGGCGTGCGGCTCGTCGCGGGTGTTGATGATCGGACGCTTGAGGGTGGTCTCGAGCCCGACCTCGACCTCGAAGTAGTCGGCGCGCTGGCTGACCTGGAAGCCGTGGTCGCGGCCGTCCTGACCGATGCCGACGCGGCCGGCGCCGCAGACCACCTGGCGGCTGACGAAGAACGGCGTGAGGTGCCGGACGATGTCGCTGAACGGGGTGCTGCGCCGCATCAGGTAGTTCTCGTGGGCGCCGTAGGAGGCGCCCTTGTTGTCGGTGTTGTTCTTGTAGAGCAGCAGCGGAGCCGTGGTCGGGACGGCGGCGGCGAACCGGGTGGCGTCGAGCATCACCTGCTCCCCCGCCTTGTCCCAGAGCACCACGTCGCGCGGGTTGGTGCACTCGGGCGTGGAGTACTCCGGGTGGGCGTGGTCGACGTACAGCCGGGCGCCGTTGGTGAGGATGACGTTGGCCAGCCCCAGGTCCTCGTCGGTCAGCTGCGACGCGTCGGCGACCTCGCGGGACATGTCGAACCCGCGGGCGTCACGCAGCGGCGACTCCTCCTCGAAGTCCCAGCGCGCGCGCCTGGCCTTGAGCGTCGACCCGGCGTAGGCGTTGACGACCTGCGACGACGCCACCATCGGGTTGGCGGTGGGCTGCCCCTGCACGGAGATGCCGAACTCCGTCTCCGTGCCCATCACGCGTCGGACGCTCATGCGACCGAGCCTACGCGGACGGAGTGACCGGATGAGGCCGGACGCGGCCCTCGGACACCCTGCGGCTCAGGACGATCCGTGCTCCCGGCCACCGTGGGTGTCGAGGTCCGCCCCCGCAGGGGTGTCGTGGTGGCGGCTCTCGGGCCGGATCAGCGGCTCGGACGCGTCGCCGGGCGGGGCGCCGAGGAACTCCGGCTTCGGCCTGCGGCCCGAGGAGCCGCGCAGGGCGAGACCGCCGGCGATGACGAGCGCGATGAGAATTCCGATGGCAGCGATCACCAGGATGGAGCCGGTCATGTCTTCCCCTGAGATAGAAGCGATCCGGTCCCCTTCGACGTTAGTCCGTACTTACAAGAAAGCCCGTAGGGCGGCGCGTCCGACGCCACCGGGAGGGATCAGCGGCGACCGGGGCGGAGCTTGCCCACGAGGAACAGCACGACGAGTACGACGACGACAAGGATGATGATGGTCTTCATGGGGCCACCTTCCAGGGGCTCGGGTACTGCCGTCGTACCCCCGGGGACGGCCGACCAATCACGGCTCTGCCGGTAGCGTCGGGCCATGAGCGAGGACCGGACACGCGCCGAGGACGCCGCCGAGCGGATCGGACTGACCCACACCGTCGTCCGGCACGGACCCGTGCGGTCGCTGCAGGAGGCCGCGGAGGCACGGGGGGTGACGCCGGCCGCCGTGGTCAAGACCCTGGTGGTGCGGGTGACCGACGACGACTACCGGTTCGTGCTCGTCCCGGGCGACCGGGAGATCTCCTGGCCCAAGCTGCGTGCCCTGCTGGGCGTCAACCGCCTGTCGATGCCGAGCGCCGAGGTGGCGAACGAGGTCACCGGCTACGAGCGCGGCACGATCACGCCGCTCGGCAGCAGCCACCAGTGGCCGGTCGTCGCCGACGCCGCGATGACGGGCCGGGTGTCGCTCGGAGGTGGTGCGCACGGCGTCGCGCTGACCGTCGAGGCCGACGACGTGGTGCGGCTGCTGGACGCGACCGTCGCCGACGTCACCGATCCGGTCGGCGCCGCCGAGCGATGACAACCGCGGCGTGCGCGACGTTGATGCCGACGATGCCGAGCCAGGACACGACCAGCGAGCCGGGGTGATCGGTCACCGCCAGCGGGATGGTGATCGGGATGCTCGACGCCCAGCGACACGATGCCGAGCGCGAGCTGCCGCTGACGGTCTCCGCGCTCCTCGAGGCGGCGGACCCGGCGTTCCTCGAGCTCGCCACCCGAGCGCGCCTCGACGGCACGCTCGATGCGCTCGGCGAACGCCTCGACGATCTCCTGCTCGTACGACGGGCCGAGCTCGTGACGCGTCTCGAGGAACGCCTGCGACTCGTGTCGTTCGATCCGCCCGCCTTCGGTCATACCGCGCGAGGCTAGAGGTACTGACCGGTGTTGGAGACGGTGTCGATCGACCGACCCGGCTCGGTGCCCTGCTTGCCGGTGATGAGCGTGCGGATGAACACGATCCGCTCGCCCTTCTTGCCGGAGATCCGGGCCCAGTCGTCCGGGTTGGTGGTGTTGGGCAGGTCCTCGTTCTCCTTGAACTCGTCGACGCACGCCTGGAGCATGTGCGTCACCCGGAGACCCTTCTGGTCGCTGTCGAGCAGGTCCTTGATCGCCATCTTCTTGGCGCGGTCGACGATGTTCTGGATCATCGCTCCGGAGTTGAAGTCCTTGAAGTACAGGACTTCCTTGTCGCCGTTGGCGTAGGTGACCTCGAGGAAGCGGTTCTCCTCGGTCTCGGTGTACATCCGCTCGACCGTCGCCTGGATCATCCCGGCGACGCAGGCGTTCTTGTCGCCGTTGAACTCGGCGAGGTCGTCGGCGTGCAGGGGCAGCGTGGCGGTGAGGTACTTCGAGAAGATGTCGCGGGCCGACTCGGCGTCGGGCCGCTCGATCTTGATCTTCACGTCGAGGCGGCCGGGCCGCAGGATCGCGGGGTCGATCATGTCCTCGCGGTTGGACGCACCGATCACGATGACGTTCTCGAGACCTTCGACGCCGTCGATCTCGCTGAGCAGCTGCGGGACGATGGTGTTCTCGACGTCGGAGGAGACCCCGGAGCCGCGGGTGCGGAACAGCGAGTCCATCTCGTCGAAGAACACGATGACCGGCGTGCCCATGCTGGCCTTCTCACGGGCCCGCTGGAACACGAGCCGGATGTGCCGCTCGGTCTCGCCGACGTACTTGTTGAGCAGCTCGGGGCCCTTGATGTTGAGGAAGTAGGACTTCCCCGCGGAGCCCTCGCCGCCGGTCTTGGCCGCGACCTTCTTGGCCAGCGAGTTGGCGACCGCCTTGGCGATCAGCGTCTTGCCGCAGCCGGGCGGGCCGTAGAGCAGCACGCCCTTGGGCGGCTTGAGCTCGTGCTCCTTGAACATGTCGGGGTAGAGGTAGGGCAGCTCCACCGCGTCGCGGATCTGGTCGATCTGGCCCTTGAGCCCACCGATCTTCTCGTAGTCGATGTCGGGGACCTCTTCGAGGACGAGCTCCTCGACCTCGGACTTGGGGACCTTCTCGTAGACGTAGCCGGACCGGGTGTCGAGCAGCAGCGAGTCACCGGCGCGCAGCAGCTCGTCGCGCAGCGGGTCGGCGAGCCGGACGACGCGCTCCTCGTCGGCGTTGGCGATGACGAGCACGCGCTCGCCGTCGGCCAGCACCTCCTTGAGCATGACGACCTCGCCGACCTGCTCGAACGACATCGCCGCCACGACGTTGAGCGCCTCGTTGAGCATGACCTCCTGGCCCTTGCGGAGCTCGTCGAGGTCGACCGAGGGGCTCACGTTGACGCGGAGCTTGCGGCCACCGGTGAAGACGTCGATGGAGTCGTCGTCGTTGCGGGAGAGGAAGGTGCCGAAGCCGGCCGGCGGCTGGGCCAGCCGGTCGACCTCCTCCTTGAGGGTCATGATCTGGTCGCGTGCCTCACGCAGGGTCTGGGCGAGGCGTTCGTTCTGCGCGGTCACCGCCGCGAGGGACCGCTGGGTCTCGGCCAGCCGCTGCTCGATCGCGCGTGAGTGCACCGGGCTCTCGGCCAGGCGTCGACGCAGCTCGCCGACCTCGTCCTCGAGGAAACCCACCTGGGTCTCCAGCTCTTCCGGGGTCCGCCCCCTGGCTCGCTCGGAGCCACTGTCTGATGCCGGCACGACCGTCACCTCCGCAGCATGGGTGCTTCGTCTGGAATTCGACCCTACCCGCGCGCCCACAGTTTTGAAGTCGCAAACCAGCAAGTGTCGGTCTCAAATCCGGTACGGAGGTAACGGACGTGTCACGACCCAGGATCCGGGCCCGGGGTCACTCCTCGAAGGGCTCGCCGGAGGCGGTCGGGGGCAGCCCGGACGGCCGCGGCCCGGAGTAGTCCACGCCGTACGCGCCGGGTGCAGGACGCCGCTTCTTCGCGGGCGCGACCTCCCCGTGCGCCATCCGGCGCGCGGTCACCAGGAAGCCGGTGTGCCCGATCATCTTGTGCCCGGGCCGGACGGCGAGACCCTCGACGTGCCAGTCGCGGACCAGCGTCTCCCAGGGCTGCGGCTCGGTGAAGCCGCCGTGCGCGCGGACCGTCTCGACGGTCCGGCCGAGCTGCGTCGTCGTGGCGACGTACGCGCACAGGATGCCGCCCGGGGCGAGCGCCTCGGCCACCCGGTCGACGCACTCCCACGGGGCGAGCATGTCGAGGACGACCCGGTCGACCGAGCCCTCCTCCTCCTTCATGGCCTCGACGAGGTCGCCGACGGTGAGCTCCCAGGCCGGGTGCCGCCCGTCGAAGAACTGGGTCACGTTCCTCTCGGCGACGTCGGCGAACTCCTGCCTGCGCTCGTACGACGAGACGTGGCCGCCGGGTCCGACCGCCCGCAGCAGCGAGCAGGTGAGCGCTCCGGACCCGACGCCGGCCTCGACGACCCGCGCCCCCGGGAACACGTCGGCCATCGCGACGATCTGGGCCGCGTCCTTGGGGTAGACCACGGCCGCACCGCGCGGCATGGAGACGACGAACTCGCTGAGCAGCGGGCGGAACACGAGGTACTCGCCGCCGGCGGACGAGGTGACCGAGAAGCCCTCGTCACGGCCGATCAGCTCGTCGTGGTCGAGGTGGCCCTTGTTGGAGAAGAACCGCTTGCCGGGCTCGAGACAGATGTTGTGCCGGCGACCCTTCTGGTCGGTCAGCCGGACCCACTCGCCGGCCCGCAGCGGCCCGCGGTGCACACCCGACCAGGTCGGGTCGTCGGGTCGGTCGGGGGCGGGAGGGACGGCGTCGGACACGGCCCAGACCCTATAAGAGGCTGGTGCCCGCGCCTCACGTCGCGGCGGCGAACGCGCGGTCGACGTCCTCGGTCACCAGCACCCCGAAGGTGGTCCCGTCGGGCTCGACCAGGAGGTACTCGGAGGCGGGGGTGCGCTGCATCGCGCGGATCAGCGGCTCGCCGGACAGGTCGGCGGGCAGCCGGAGCCCCGACTGCAGCGTGCGCGCGACGGTGCTGACCGCCACCCACGGCCGACGCTCCTCCGGCGTCGCGAGGACGGCCGCCTCGCTGACGATCCCGGCGACGGTGCCGTCGCGCCCCACGGAGACGATGCTCCCGGCCTGTGCCTCCTGCGCCCGGCGTACCGCCTCGGCGAGCGGCAGGTCGTGCGGCACCGCCAGCGCGCGCCGCGCCAGGGTGCGGGCCCGCAGCACCGGGAGCCGGGCGCGCACCTTCGCCGACACGATCGCCTGGGTTGCCCCGCCCCAAAGGAACAAGGCGATCACGAGCCCCAGCACGTAGTCGGTGACCAGCGCGGGTCGTCCCGTGACCGGCTCCTGGAGGAGCGGGAACAGCAGGCACAGCACCGCGGCCACCCGTCCGCCCCAGCCGGCGACGATGGTGGCGCGGTGCGGGTTGCCGGTGACCCGCCAGACGCCCGCCCGCAGCACCCGGCCGCCGTCGAGCGGCAGGCCCGGCACCAGGTTGAGCACGCCCACGACCAGGTTGGCGCCCGCGAGGGCGTCGACGGCCAGCCGGAGCAGCCCGTCGGGCGCCACCGGGTGCAGCAGCAGGAAGGCCACGCCGACCCCGATCGAGGTGATCGGTCCCACGACCGAGACCCCGAACTCGCGTCCCGGGGTGTCCGGCTCGCCCTCGATCTCGGTGACACCGCCGAGGAAGTGCAGGGTGATGGAGCGGACCGGGAGGCCGTAGCGCTTCGCCATCAGCGCGTGCGACATCTCGTGCAGCAGCACCGAGAGGTAGAGCAGCACGGCGAACGCGACGCCGGCGACGTACTTCCCGTTGCCGATGCCGGGCTCCACCTGCTCGATGGCCGGCGCGATCATGACCGCGATCAGCGCCGCCACCAGCAGCCACGAGGAGCGGACGAGCACGTCCACGCCGCCGATCTCACCGATCTTGAGCGTCCCCGGCTCGCGGGCCCGCCGCGCGTCGTCCGTCACTCCCCCAAACTATCCCCCGGCCGTCGCATCGGGCCGCACCGGAACTGTCGGCGAGGTCGCCTAGGCTCGTCGGCATGAGCAGCGAGGTGGTGGAGCACCCAGGGCGCACGGTCGTCGACGGCGTCGACGTGCTGGGCTCCCTGTCGCCCAGCCGCGCCGGCGACTTCCTGGCCTGTCCCCTGCTCTACCGCTACCGCACCATCGACAAGCTCCCCGAGCCGTCCTCGCCCGACGCGGTCCGCGGGACGGTCGTGCACAAGGTGCTCGAGGACCTCTTCGACCTGCCCGCCGCCGAGCGCACGCCCGGCCAGGCGGCCGAGCTGCTCCAGCCCGCGTGGGAGCAGCTGCTGGAGGCCGAGCCGTCGATCGCGGAGATGTTCGGCCCCGAGGGCCCGGAGGTCGGCGCCTGGCTGGCGTCGTGCCGGGAGTCCCTCGACCGCTACTTCACGCTGGAGGACCCGACCCGTCTCGAGCCGGCCGAGCGCGAGCTCTACGTCGAGAGCCTGCTCGACTCCAAGCTGCTGCTGCGCGGGTTCATCGACCGCCTCGACATCGCGCCGACCGGGGAGATCCGCGTCGTCGACTACAAGACCGGACGGTCGCCGCACGAGGCGTTCGAGGCCAAGGCGCTGTTCCAGATGAAGTTCTACGCGCTCGTCATCTGGCGCACCCGCGGCGTCGTGCCGCGCATGCTGCAGCTGATCTACCTCGGCAACGGCGAGGTGCTGCGCTACACCCCCGACGAGGCCGACCTGCGCGCCACCGAGCGCAAGGTGGAGGCGATCTGGGCGGCCATCGCCCGCGCCCACGAGTCCGGCGACTGGCGCCCCCACAAGAGCGCGCTGTGCGGCTGGTGCGCACACCAGAGCATCTGCCCCGAGTGGGGCGGCACGCCACCGCCGCTCCCTCCCCCGCCCACCGACGGGCTCAGGCACGACGAGCTCGAGGGCGGGCTCACCGCCGAGGACCTCGACTGACCGACCGGACAGTCCCGGGCGGCGTCAGCCTGAGTGCAGCGATTCGGCCCGGGTGTCCGCAGCGTCACAGATCGTGACGCTCGGCCCACAGCGCCGCCTGCGTGCGGTCCTGCACGTCGAGACGCTGGAAGATCGAGGTCAGGTGGGCCTTCACGGTGCGCTCGCTGATGCCGAGCTTGCGGCCGATCTGCTTGTTGGCCAGCCCCTCGCGGACCAGGCTCAGCACCTCCTGCTCGCGCATCGTGAGCCCCACGTCACCGGAGGTGTGGTTGCTCGAACCTCGGGCGCTGAGCAGGGCGCGCGCGGCCCGCGGGTGCAGCGGCGACTCACCGCGGGCCACGGCGCGGACGCCGGCCAGCACGTCCTCCGGGTCGGCGTCCTTCAGGAGGTAGCCGACCGCGCCGGCGTCGAGCGCCGCCACGATCCGGTCGGAGTCGGAGTACGACGTGAGCACGAGCACCTCGGACGAGACGCCGGCCGCCCGCAGCGCCTTGGTGGCGGCGACCCCGTCGACGCCGGGCATCTGCAGGTCCATGAGCACCACGTCGGGCTCGGTGTCCTGCACGACCGCGAGTGCCTCCGATCCGTCGGACGCGCTGCCGACGACCTCCATGTCTCCGGCGGCGGCGACGAGCTGCGCCAGACCGGTGCGGACCACGGCGTGGTCGTCGACGAGTACGACGCGGATCATCGGGCCTCCAGCTGAAGTCGGACGCGGGTGCCCTGTCCCGGAGCCGAGGTCACCTCGAGGTGTCCCCCGGCGTCATGGATGAGACTTTCCATCCCGCGTAGTCCGAAGTGTGTCCTGTCACCGGCCTCGTTGGGGTCGAAACCGCGACCGTCGTCGACGACCTCGAGCAGCACGGTCCGTCCGGCGGTGGTCACGCGCACGTACAGGTGCTCCGCCTCGGCGTGGCGCAGGGTGTTGCGCACCGCCTCCTGGGCGACCCGCCACACCAGGCCGGCGGTGTCGTTGTCGACCCCCTCGAGGTCGTCGGCCTCCACCTCGACGATGACGCCGCGGTTGGCCGCGGTCGCCACCAAGTCCTCGAGCGCGGCATGCAGACCGGAGGTCGCCAGGTTGGGGGGCAGGATCTCCACGAGCAGGGACCGCAGCGACCGCAGCGAGCTGCGTACGGACCGGCCCATCCTGTCGAGCTCGTCGCGGGCCGCCCCGCCGTCGCGGGCCGACGCGGACAGCGCGAAGGCCGTCCCCGCGAGGTCCTGGACGACGGTGTCGTGCAGGTCGCGGGCGATCCGGCGCCGCTCGGCCAAGGAGGCGTCGACCGCGGAGCGGAGCAGCCGCTCCCGGTCTCGGGCGGTGCGGTCGAGACGCCGGGTGAGCACCCACAGCAGCGGCACGGCGGCGACGATGAGCGCGGTCATGCCGCCCAGGGTGATCGGCCGGAACGCGCTGAAGACGCGGGCCTTGCGGTCCTCGATGTCCTCGGCGGAGTAGTAGACCTCGAACAGGAGCGGGACACCCTCGGGTGACCAGATCCGGGTGTAGACCTCCAAGAGTCCGCCGGACGTCCTCTCGAACCGGTTCTCGGGCTTTCCGAGGTCGGACTGCTCCGCGTCGTGGCCACCCGCGGTCAGCACCTCGAGCTCGTCTCCGCCGAAGGCGAACGTCTGGTTGATCAGCTCGGTCTCGTCGGAGTAGACGATCCTGCCGTCCTTGTTCCAGATCTTGATGCGCTGCACGTCGCCGACGAGCAGCCGCTCGCTGACCGCGCGGTCGAAGCGGTCGATCGCTCCGGGGTCGCCGGCGACGAGACCCCGCGGGATCGCCGGCTCGGCCACGGACTCGGCGAGCAGCTCGGTGGTGGCGACCGCGTCGTCGATGGCCTCCTGCTGCGCCGCGGTGTCACTCAGCCGGAGGACGGCCAGCATGGCCACCACGATGATGAGGATCCCGGCACCGAGGAACTGGGCAAGAGGGTTCCTGAGCAGGCGCATCTGCCCTCCTCCCCTCGATGTTGGCTTCGGCACCAGTATGTGCCCGCGAGGGGCGTCCGCGGGTCAGTATCCGACCACCCCGCGGCAGATCTCGCCGGACCTGACGTTGCGCGCCTTGAAGGTGCTCCAGTCGGTGCCGGCCATGTCCACGATCACGCGATCCACCTCGAAGGAGCCCGAGTCGCCCTTGGTGCGACGCGTGCCCTTCCCGGTGAGGCTGCCGTTGTGCCAGAGCTTCCACCGCCAGGTCTGGCCGACGCGGTTGCTGTCGACCTCGCCCTCGATCTCGAGGCGCCCGTCCTCCGGACTGGCCTTGAGCTTGTAGTCCGCGCGCTTGCTGCAGTTGCCCTCCACGACGACGTCGCCATCGTTGGCGGCGGTCGCGGGCGTGCCCGCGACCACGAGAGCCATCGTCGCGAAGGCAGCGACGGCAAGGCTGTATCGAGATGACTTCATGGTGCTACTCCCCGGCAGAACGATCTTCACCAAGAGTCCATGAGCAGCCGGGCCGTGCGCCACCTGTCCGGTGGTACTACTACCGCAATGCCGGCAGCGTCCCCGCTGTGAGCCCGACGAGCGAGTCGACGAAGACCCGGCGCTCCCCCTCGAGGACCGGCACGTGGTTGGGCACGACCAGCACCGTGCACCCGGCGGCCTCGGCGGACCGCGTGCCGGTGTTGGAGTCCTCGATCGCGAGTGTCCTGGCCGGGTCGACGCCGAGGAGCGCCGCCGCCTTGAGGTAGGGCTCGGGGTGCGGCTTGCCCTGCGTGACCCCGTCGCCGGTCACCACCGCCTCGAACGCGCCCGGTGGCAGCCCGGCAAGGATGGGTTCGACGAACCGACGGTAGGACATCGTGACCAGCGCGCAGCGCACGCCGTGGTCGCGCAGGTCGGTCAGCAGCTCGACGGCTCCGGGCCGCCAAGGCACGGCCTCCTCCACCCGGCGTACGACGCGGTCGAGGAGCTGCTCGACGATGTCCGCAGGCTCCACGTCGATGCCGCTGTGCTCGCGGATGTAGCGGCCGGCGTCGAGGAGGTCGAAGCCCACGACGTTCATCGCGAGCTCGTCGCTCCAGGTGCCGCCGTGCTTGGCGACCACCTCGTGCTCGGACTGGATCCAGTAGGGCTCGGTGTCGACGAGGGTGCCGTCCATGTCCCACAGCACCGCGTCGGGGGTCTCGACAGCCGTGTCCAAGTCCACCGGGGTCGTCAGTCCTCAGGCTCGTAGCCGAGGTTCGAGGCGAGCCAGCGCTCGGCGGTGCGCAGGTCGAAGCCCTTGCGCTCGGCGTACTCCTCGACCTGGTCCTTGCCGACCCGGCCGACCACGAAGTACTGCGACTGCGGGTGGCTGAGGTACCAGCCGCTCACCGAGGCGCCCGGCCACATCGCCATGCTCTCGGTGAGCTCGATCCCTGCTGCCTGCTCGACGTCGAGCAGCTCCCAGAGCTTCGCCTTCTCGGTGTGCTCCGGGCAGGCGGGGTAGCCGGGCGCAGGCCGGATGCCTGCGTAGGCCTCCTTGATGAGCGCCTCGTTGTCGAGGTGCTCGTCGGCCGCGTAGCCCCAGAACTCACGGCGCACCCGCTCGTGCAGGCGTTCGGCGAACGCCTCCGCCAACCGGTCGGCGAGCGACTCGAGCAGGATCGCCGAGTAGTCGTCGAGGGCGGCCTTGAACTCCATGATCTTCGCCTGCGAGCCGATGCCTGCCGTCACCGCGAAGGCTCCGACGTAGTCGGGCAGCCCGGTGTCCTTCGGCGCGACGAAGTCGCCGAGCGAACGGTTCGGCACACCCTCGCGGTGCTGCCCCTGCTGGCGCAGGTTGCACAGCGTCGCCACCACCTCGGTGCGCGACTCGTCGGCGTACACCTCGATGTCGTCGCCGACCGCGTTGGCCGGGAACAGTCCGACGACGGCGCGGGCCTCCAGCCACCGCTCCTCGATGACCTTGTCGAGCATCTGCTGCGCGTCGTCGTACAGCTTGCGGGCCGTCTCACCGGTCGCCGGGCTGTTCAGGATGTCGGGGAACTTCCCCTTCATCTCCCACGCGTTGAAGAACGGCTGCCAGTCGATGTAGCGACGCAGCTCGGACAGGTCGTAGTGGGTGAAGGTGCGGACGAAGTGCGGCGAGGCATCCCCCGCGCGTTGGCCGGGGACGTGCGACCAGACGTCCCCGCTCTGTGCCTGGAAGACGCGCGGCCGGGGCGGCCGGTAGCCGGACCAGTCGATCGGCGTCCGGTTCGCCCGGGCCTGCTCGAGCGTGACCAGGGGGCGCTCCTGGCTCTTCGCCGCGTGCCGGGTGCGGATCGAGTCGAAGTCGGCCTTGACCTCCTCCATGAGCGTCGGCCGGCGCTCGTCGGACAACAGGGACGAGGCGATCGGGACCGAGCGCGAGGCGTCCTTCACCCAGACGACCGGGCCGTGGTACTTCGGGTCCACCTTGACCGCGGTGTGTGCGCGCGAGGTGGTGGCGCCGCCGATCAGCAGCGGGATGTCGAAGCTCTGCCGCTCCATCTCGGAGGCCAGGTTGACCATCTCGTCGAGTGACGGCGTGATCAGGCCGGACAGCCCGATGATGTCGGCGTCCACCTCACGGGCGGTGTCGAGGATCTTCTGTGCCGGCACCATCACGCCGAGGTCCACGACGTCGTAGTTGTTGCACTGCAGGACGACACCGACGATGTTCTTTCCGATGTCGTGGACATCGCCCTTCACCGTCGCCATCACGATCGTGCCCTTCTTCTCCACCGCGTCGCCGGGCTTCTTCTCGGCCTCGATGAACGGGATCAGGTAGGCGACGGCCTTCTTCATGACCCGGGCGCTCTTCACGACCTGCGGCAGGAACATCTTGCCGTCGCCGAACAGGTCGCCGACGACGTTCATGCCGTCCATCAGCGGTCCCTCGATGACCTCGATGGGACGCCCGCCGCGGGCCGAAATCTCGGCGCGCAGCTCCTCGGTGTCGGCCTCGGCGTGCTCGTCGATCCCCTTGACCAGGGCGTGGGTGATGCGCTCCGCCACGGGCAGCGCACGCCAGGCCTCGTCGGCCACCTCGCGCTGGGCGCCGTCGCCGGCGAAGTCGGGAGCCACCTCGAGCAGCCGCTCCGTGCTGTCGGGACGCCGGTTGAGGATGACGTCCTCGATGCGCTCGCGCAGGCCGGGGTCGATCTCGTCGTACACGACCAGCGCGCCGGCGTTGACGATGCCCATGTCCATGCCGGCCTTGATGGCGTGGAAGAGGAAGACGGCGTGGATGGCCTCACGGACCGGGTTGTTGCCTCGGAACGAGAACGACACGTTGGAGACGCCGCCGGACACCAGCGCGCCGGGCAGGTTCTGCTTGATCCACCGGGTCGCCTCGATGAAGTCGACGCCGTACTCGGCGTGCTCCTCGATGCCGGTCGCGACCGCGAAGACGTTGGGGTCGAAGATGATGTCCTCGGACGGGAAGCCGACCTCGTCGACCAGGAGGTCGTAGGCCCGCCGGCAGATCGCCTTGCGACGCTCCAGGTTGTCGGCCTGGCCGTCCTCGTCGAACGCCATCACCACCACGGCCGCGCCGTACTTGCGGCACAGTCGGGCCTGCTCGAACGAACTTCTCCTCGCCCTCCTTCATGGAGATCGAGTTCACGATCGGCTTGCCCTGAGTGCATCGGAGGCCGGCCTCGATGACCTCCCACTTGGAGGAGTCGATCATCAGCGGTACGCGGGAGATGTCGGGCTCGCCGGCCACCAGCTTCACGAACCGGTCCATCGCGGCGACGCCGTCGATCATCCCCTCGTCCATGTTGATGTCGATCACCTGCGCGCCGCTCTCGACCTGCTGGCGGGCCACGGAGAGGGCGGTCGCGTAGTCACCCTCCTTGATCAGACGGCGGAACCTGGCGGAGCCGGTGATGTTGGTGCGCTCGCCGACGTTGACGAACAGCGACGACTCGTCGACGTTCAGCGGCTCGAGGCCGGACAGCCGCAGCGCCGGCGCGACCTCGGCCGCGAGACGCGGCTCGACGCCCTTGGCCGCGGTCGCGATGGCCGCGATGTGCTCCGGGGTGGTCCCGCAGCACCCGCCGACGATGTTGACCAGCCCGTCGCCGGCGAACTCGCCCAGCACGGCGGCCATCTGGTCGGGGGTCTCGTCGTACTCCCCGAACGCGTTGGGCAGCCCGGCGTTGGGATGGCAGGAGACGAAGCAGTCGGCGAGGCGGGACAGCTCCTGCACGTAGGGGCGCAGCTCGCTCGGGCCGAGCGCGCAGTTCAGGCCGACGGCGAGGGGCCGGACGTGGCGCACGGAGTTCCAGAACGCCTCGGTGGTCTGCCCGGACAGCGTGCGGCCGCTCGCGTCGGTGATGGTGCCCGAGATGATCACCGGCCAGCGCCGGCCGCGCTCCTCGAACAGGGTCTCCAGGGCGAAGATGGCGGCCTTGGCGTTCAACGTGTCGAAGATGGTCTCGACGAGCAGCAGGTCGGCGCCGCCGTCGACGAGGCCCTGGGCCTCCTCGAGGTACGCAGCGACGAGCTCCTCGAAGGTCACGTTGCGCGCGCCCGGGTCGTTCACGTCGGGCGAGATGGACGCCGTGCGGTTGGTGGGGCCCATCGAGCCGGCGACGTAGCGCGGCCGGTCGGGGGTGCTCGCCTCGTCAGCGGCCTCCCGGGCGAGCGACGGCCGCCGACCGGTTGATCTCGTAGCAGTGGTCCTGCAGCCCGTAGTCGAGCTGCGAGATCGAGGACGCCGTGAACGTGTTGGTGCAGATGATGTCGGCGCCCGACGCGAGGTAGGTGCGGTGGATGTCGGCGATCACGTCGGGACGCGTCACCGACAAGATGTCGGAGTCGCCCTTGAGGTCGTGGGTGTGGTCGGCGTACACCTGGCCGCGGTAGTCGTCCTCACCGAGCCCGTGGCTCTGGATGAGGGTGCCCATGGCACCGTCCATCACCAGGATCCGCTCGCGCAGAGCCGTGGACAGCTCCGCGGTCGCGTCGGGACGGACGGAGGTGGAGTCGGGCACGAGGCTCCTCGGGGTCAGCGGTGGGGTCCGGCGGGCACTCGCCCGAGCCTAGGCACGGCGGTCGCCCGGTCCCCGGGACTTACCGGATGGTGACACCGGCGTCTCACATTGTGTCAGGTCGGCTAGGCCGCGGGCGCCGGCCCTCGCCCGCGATGGCCGACCTTCCCACGCCCGGTCACGACAGGCCCTAGGCTGAAACCGTGATCGAGATCGAAGAGGTGCCGGAGCTGCGCTCCCCCATCCTCATTGCCGCCTTCGAGGGGTGGAACGACGCCGCCGACGCCGCGTCGTCGGTGGTCGACCACCTGATGCGCGTGTGGAACGCGCGCGTCGTGGCGGCGATCGACCCGGAGGAGTTCTACGACTTCCAGATGAACCGGCCGGTCGTCGGCACCAACGAGGACGGCATGCGCCGGATCACGTGGCCGTCGACGCAGCTCGCGGTCGCGTCGCCCCCGGGGGCCCTGCGCGACGTGATCCTGCTCCGCGGCATCGAGCCCAACATGCGGTGGCGGCAGTTCTGCGCCGAGCTGCTCGCGGCCTCCGACGAGCTGGGGGCCGAGATCGTGGTCACGCTGGGCGCCCTGCTCGCGGACACCCCGCACACCCGGCCGATCCCGGTCACGGGCACGGCGACGGAGCCCGAGCTGATCGACCGGCTCAAGCTCGAGCAGTCCAACTACGAGGGGCCAACCGGCATCGTCGGCGTCTTCCAGGACGCCTGCACGCAGATGGACATCCCGGCCGTCTCCTACTGGGCCGCGGTCCCGCACTACGTCGCCCAGCCGCCGTGCCCGAAGGCGACGCTGGCTCTCGTCGGTCAGCTCGAGGACCTGCTCGAGATCAGCATCCCGCTCGGAGACCTGCCCGAGGAGTCCCGCGCCTGGGAGCGGGGTGTCGACGAGCTCGCCGACGAGGACGAGGAGATCGGCGACTACGTCCGGGCCCTCGAGGAGACCCGGGACACCGCCGAGCTGCCGGAGGCGAGCGGCGAGGCGATCGCGCGCGAGTTCGAGCGCTACCTCAAGCGCCGCGACTCCGGCGACGACTGACCGGTCGGCTCAGCGCGACGGCGCTGCTCCTGCGCACCCTTCCTGGCGTTCCCTGGTCTCGGCTCAGGGCGATGCCGAGACTGGCGTCGACGAGCCGACGGATGACGTCGCCGGCGCCGGGCTCCGACGTGTCCGCACCCTCGTTGGTGGCGACCGACCAGCGGCGGACCGCCTCCGTGGCGCGCGGAGCATCGAGGTCGTCGGCCAGCGCGGCCCGGACCTCGCGCACCACCTCGGCGGTCGCCGCACCGGCGGGCTGGGCGACGGCGACCCGCCAGTCGGCGAGCCAGGTCTCGGCCCTCGTGAGGTCGCCGTCGGTCCACTCCCAGTCGCTGCGGTAGTGGTGCCGGAGCAGCGCGAGCCGGATCGCCATCGGGTCGACGCCGTCCTCGCGCAGCCGGGAGACGAGCACCAGGTTGCCCTTCGACTTCGACATCTTCTCGCCCTCGTAGCCGACCATGCCGGCGTGGACGTAGGCGCGTGCGAACGTGAGTCCGTCGAACGCCGCCTGCGCCTCGGCCGCGCTCATCTCGTGGTGCGGGAACACCAGGTCACTGCCGCCACCCTGCACGTCGAACGCCTCGCCGAGGTGGTGCAGCGCGATCGCCGAGCACTCGACGTGCCAGCCCGGCCGACCCCGGCCCAGCTCGCTGTCCCAGGCCGGCTCACCGGGGCGTTCGGCCTGCCACAGCAGGCAGTCGAGCGGATGCTTCTTCCCCTTGCGGTCCGGGTCGCCCCCGCGTTCGCCGAAGAGCTCGGTCATCCGCGCCTCGTCGTACCCCGAGACGCTGCCGAAGCGAGGGTCGGCGTGCACCGAGAAGTACAGGTCACCGTCGACGTCGTAGACGAAGCCGCGCTCGCGCAGCTGGTGCACCAGCTCGACGACCAGCGGGATCGACTCCACGGCACCGACGTACTCGTCCGGTGCGATCACCCGCAACGCGGTCATGTCGGCGCGGAAGAGCTCGGTCTCGCGCTCGGCGAGCTCGACCCAGTCGGTGCCGGTGGCGGTGGCGCGCTCGAGCAGGGGGTCGTCGACGTCGGTGACGTTCTGCACGTAGCGCACCTCGTGCCCGGCGGCCCGCCAGGCCCGGTTGAGCAGGTCGAAGGCGACGTAGGTGGCGGCATGGCCGAGGTGGGTCGCGTCGTACGGCGTGATCCCGCAGACGTACATGCGCGCGGCGTCGGGCGAACCTTCGGGACGCTCACTCCCGTGGGGCCTCGGGACCGGGGTCGTGAACAGGCCCTGCGAGGCGGAGTCGTGGATCCGGACGGCCGGTGCCGGACCGAGATCGTCGAGGCTCGGCAGGTCCGGGCTCGTCCACGCGCGCATGCGGGGAGCCTATCGAGGCGTCGGGTGCGCAACCCGCACCGGACCAGGCACCTAGAACGCCGGCCAGGGGATCGCCGGCCACTCCCCCGACGGCGACGGCATCCGGCGACGGGTGAGCAGCCGCTCGCAGCGGGCCACGAGCGACTCGACCTCGTGCCCGGCCAACAGCTCGTCGAGCTCGGCCCGCAGCGGGTCGCCGGCGGTGCTCACCCGGTCGAGCACCTGGCCGACGGCCAGCGCGTCGGTCGGGTCGACGGGGTCCTCGGCCCAGCCCCAGAGCACCGTGCGGAGCTTGTCGTCGACGTGGAAGCTCACGCCGTGGTCGACGCCGTAGCGATGGCCGTCGGTCATCGCGAGCACGTGACCGCCCTTGCGGTCGGCGTTGTTCACCAGCACGTCGAAGACGGCCATCCGGCGCAGGGGTACCGAGTCCTCGTGCACGAGCGAGATCGGGCGGTCGTCGCCGTCGTACGCGTCGAGCACGTGCAGGTAGCCGTCGGGGATTCGGCGCCGTGGCACCAGGTCGACGGGTGCCTGGTGCAGGTCCGGCTCGCACCAGGCCTGCACCATGCCGACGCCGGCCGGCCCGTCGCGCAGCACCGTGGGCGGGACGATCCCCCAGCCGAGCGCCTCCGACACGGCGTACGCCGCGACCTCCCGTCGCGCCAGGGTGCCGTCGGGGAAGTCCCACAGCGGCCGCTCCCCCGCCACCGGCTTGTAGACGCAGGCGACGGTGCCGCCGGCCGGGCCGACCCGGGCGAGGAAGGTGGCGTTGGAGGCCGGCATCACCCGGCCCTCGACCTGTACTTCGCCGTCGAGGAGCCGGGCCGGGCTGTCGGCCCGGGGGCCGGCGGCTTCGGTCATTGCGCGGTCACCGCTTGCTCACGGCTCGGTCAGTCCGCGGAGGTCGTCGTACGACGGAAGCCGTTGGCCCGCGGGCAGAGGTGACCGGACGGGTCGACGGGGCCGCCGCAGAAGGGGCAGGACGGGCGCCCCGCTCCGACGACGGCCTGGGCCCGTTTGCTGAACGCGCGCGCCAGCCCGGCCGGCAGCCGGACCACGAGGATCTCCTCGGGCTCCGGCTCGTCGATCTCCTCCTCGGGGGTGCCCGGCTCGACCACCGACTCCTCGGTGAACGGGAACACCTCGACGACCACCCGCTCGTCGGCCGCGTCCCACGACAGGGTCATCGTGCCGGCGCGGAACTCCTCGACGATCGGCTGCTCCAACGGAGCGTTGTCCTCGAGGGCGACGGGCGGGACGGCAGGGATCGTGCCGGACCCCTCGTCGGTCCGGAGCAGCTCGTCGAGCAGCTCGTCGATGCGCTCGGCGAGCACGGAGACCTGCTGCTTCTCGAGCGCCACGCTGGTGACCCGCGAGCCGGCGCGCGCCTGCAGGAAGAAGGTGCGCTGCCCGGGCGGGCCTACCGTCCCGGCGACGAACCGCTCCGGCGGGTCGAACCTGTGGATCACCGATGCCATGCCGCCGAGCCTATGTGGTGGGCCGAACCGGCTCCGCGTGGTCGGCGGTGCCCGTCCCGCCCCCCACGGCCGCGTCGCTGCTGGCGCGCTTGCGGCGCTTGGACCTCCGCGGCGGTCGGAGATGGCCGAGGTCGCCCTCGGTCGTGTTCATCGACAGCACGAACGGCCGCAGCGGCGTGTAGCGGACCACCGAGCAGGAGCCGGGGTCGACGACCAGGCGCTGGAAGGCGTCGAGGTGCATGCCGAGCGCGTCGGCCAGGATCGCCTTGATGACGTCGCCGTGGCTGACCGCGACCCAGACCGCGTCGGCACCGTGCTCGTCCTCCAGCCGGCCGTCCCAGCGTCGGACCGCCCCCACGGCGCGCGCGGCCATCTCGGCCATCGACTCCCCGTCGGGAAAGGCGGCGGCACTCGGGTGCGCCTGCACGGTGCGCCAGAGCTCCTCCTTGGCCAGGGTCTTGAGCTCCCGTCCGGTCCACGTGCCGTAGTCGCACTCCAGGAGGCCCTTCTCCGACCGCGGTCGCGACGGCGTGGCCTGGGCTGCCGCGACCGCCTTGGCCGTCTCCCGGGTGCGTTCGAGCGGGCTGGTCACGACAGCGGCCAGCGGGAGCGCGGACAGCCGGGCACCGACGGCGTGGGCCTGCTGCTGCCCGATCTCGTCGAGGTGCACTCCCCTGGTGCGTCCGGCCAGCACACCGGTGGCGTTGGCGCCGGTGCGGCCGTGTCGCACGAGGATCACGGTTGCCATGCCGGGCAGCCTACGTGCCATAGCCTCGTCACATGATCGTCGACAGCGCCCTCTACCGGGACGGTGTCCGGGTCCCACTTCCCTGCGACAAGGACGACCTGCCCGCGGTCCGCGAGGCCACGACGGGCGACGGCGACTTCGTCTGGGTGGGCATGCACGAGCCGGACGGTGAGGAGCTCGACCGGGTCGCCCAGGCGTTCTCGTTGCACCCGTTGGCCGTGGAGGACGCGCTGCACGCCCACCAGCGACCCAAGCTGGAGCGCTACGAGGACGGCATCTTCCTGGTCCTCAAGACGCTCTGGTACGTCGACGAGGAGGACGCCGTCGAGACCGGGGAGATCAACCTGTTCGTCGGCCGCGACTTCGTCATCAGCGTCCGCCACGGGGAGGGCACCGAGCTGCACACCGCCCGCCTCGACCTCGAGCAGGAGACCGCCGTGCTCGGCCACGGGCCCTCGGCGGTCGTCTACGCGATCTGCGACCGGGTGGTGGACGCCTACGAGGACGTCGCCTCCCAGCTGGAGGTGGACGTCGACGAGGTCGAGGAGTCGGTGTTCTCGCCCGCCCGCAGCCACGACTCCCGCCGGATCTACGTGCTCAAGCGTGAGCTGGCCGAGGTACGCCGGGCCGTGAACCCGCTGCGAGAGCCCATGAAGCGGTTCGCCACCGGGTCGGTCCCGATGGTCACCCAGGAGGCGGCACCGTTCTTCCGCGACGTCGCCGACCACGTCGTGCGGGTCACGGAGACCATCGAGACCCTCGACGGCCTGCTCTCGACGGCGTTCGACGCCCACCTGGCGCGGATCAGCGTCGAGCAGAACGAGGACATGCGGAAGATCTCGGCCTGGGTCGCGATCGCGGCCGTCGGCACGCTCGTCGCCGGCATCTACGGGATGAACTTCGACAACATGCCGGAGCTGCACTGGCGCTACGGGTACTTCGCCTCGCTCGTCGTGATGGCCGGCTCCGGCGTCGTGCTCTACAGGTTGTTCAAGAAGTCGGGGTGGTTGTGACCAGTTCCGCGGCTATGCCGCCAGCACCCCGGTCGCGACCAGGGTCAGAGTCAGCCCGCCCAGCAGCACGCGGTAGATGACGAACGGCAGGTAGGAGTTGGTGCTGACGTAGCGCAGCAGCCACGCGATCGCGGCGTAGCCGACCACGAAGGAGACGATCGTCGCGACCAGGGTCGGCCACGGGCCGTAGGCGTTGTCGCCGTTCGGGATCTCCGGCAGCTCGAACAGCCCGGCTCCGACGACCGCGGGGATGGCCAGCAGGAAGGCGAAGCGGGTGGCGGCCTCCCGGTCGTAGCCGAGGAACCGCCCCATGCTGATCGTGGCCCCGGAGCGCGACACCCCCGGGATCAGCGCGCACGCCTGGGCCAGGCCGAGGAACACCGAGTGCCGCAGCGTCATGCGCTCGATGGTGCGGTCGGTGCTCCCGACCCGGTCGGCGATGCCGAGCACCACGCCGAGCACCACCAACGTCGTACCGATGATCCAGAGGTTGCGGAAGTCGCGCTCGATGACGTCCTTGAGGGCGACGCCGAGGATCACGATCGGCAGCGAGCCGACGATGATGTACCAGCCCATCCGGCTGTCCAGGGCGCCGCGCAGCTCGGGCCGGTACAGCGACCGCACCCAGGCCGACCCGATCCGCCAGATGTCCTTGCGGAAGTAGATGAGCACCGCGAGCTCGGTGCCGATCTGGATGACGGCGGTGAACGCCGCGCCCGGGTCGCCCCAGCCGAACAGCTCCGGGAAGATGCGCAGGTGGGCCGAGCTCGAGATGGGAAGGAACTCGGTCAGGCCCTGCAACAGACCCAGGAACACGGCTTTGAGGAAGTCGAGCACGGGCGACACCCTACGGACCGCGGCGAGCCGAACGGTCTGCGCCCCGCGCGGCGGATAGCGTTGCGCCCATGCAGCAGCGCTACCTCGGCCACACGGGTCTGAAGGTGTCCCGGATGGGGCTCGGCACCCTCACCTGGGGGCGGGACACCGACGAGCACGAGGCTCGCGACCAGCTCGTGGCGTTCACCGAAGCGGGCGGCACCCTGCTGGACACCGCGGCCGGCTACGGCGACGGCGCGTCCGAGGAGCTGATCGGCTCCCTCATCGGCGACGTGGTGCGCCGCGAGGACGTCGTCATCGCCACCAAGGCCGGCATCACCCGCTCACGCGGCCGACGCGAGACCAACGCGTCGCGAGGCGCCCTGGTCGCCACCCTCGACGCGTCCCTGCGCCGGCTCGGCGTCGACCACATCGACCTCTGGCAGGTGCACACCTGGGTCGACGACACTCCGCTCGAGGAGACGCTGTCGGCGCTCGACTACGCCGTGACCTCCGGCCGAGCGGCGTACGTCGGCGTGTCCAACTACACCGGCTGGCAGAGCGCCCAGGCGGCGACGTGGCAGAAGGCCGTCCCGGGCCGCGCGATCCTCGCCTCCCACCAGGTGGAGTACTCCCTGCTCAACCGCCGGGCGGAGGCCGAGGTCGTCCCCGCCGCAGAGGCGATGGGGCTCGGGCTGCTCCCCTGGTCACCGTTGGGTCGGGGCGTGCTGACCGGCAAGTACCGCACCGGCACGCCCGCCGACTCGCGCGCTGCGTCGCCCCACTTCGCGAACTTCGTGACCAGCTACCTCGGCGAGCGCAGCAGCCGCATCGTCGAGGCGGTCGCACGCGCGGCTGACGGGCTGGACTGGACGCCCATCGAGGTGGCCCTGGCCTGGGTGCGCGACCGACCCGGGGTGACGGCTCCCATCGTGGGCGCCCGCACCGCGGCCCAGCTGAAGGGGTCCCTGACGTCGGAGGACTGCACGCTGCCGGCCGAGCTGGTGTCCGCGCTCGACGACGTCTCGGGCGACTGACGGCCCGCGACTCGGCGTACCAATGCTCGGACACCCCGGGTCCCTCGTGTCACCATGAGGGGCATGTCTTCTCCACCGCTCCACACCACCGCCCAACGGCGGGGCCGGCGGCCGGGTGTGGAGTACGAGTTCGAGAGGCTGACCATCCCGCGGGAGTTCTCGCGCAACTTCGTGACCCGGCTGCTCGTCGAGCGTGCCGAGCACGGCGGCTGGGAGCTCGACCGGCTCCGGCTCGCCCCCGACGGGACCCGGCGTGTGGTGCTCAAGCGCAAGATCATCCGTCAGCGCCGCTACGCGATGGTCTGAGGTACCTCCTTCGGGTGGTCGAGCTTCGGGTGGTCGAGCGGCCTTCGGGTGGTCGAGCTCGTCGAGACCACTGCGAGTGTCGAGCCGCCCCTTCGGGTGGTCGGCCGGCGCCTCGGGTGGTCGAGCTCGTCGAGACCACTGCGGGCAGTCGAGCCGGCGCGTCGGGTGGTCGAGCTAGTCGAGACCACTGCGGGTCTTCGCGCTCGAGACCGGCCTTCGGGTGGTCGAGCTTGTCGAGACCACTGCGGGTCATCGCGCACAGCCCAATTCCTTTGCACACAAGGGGATTCTGCGTCCGAAACTGTCGGTGGTGGCTGGTTGAGTGTGGGTCATGACGACGTTCCCGCTCGACTCCCCGGAGGCCGGTCCGGCCTCGGTGGTGGCGTCGGCGGACGCGGTGCTCGGTGAGCTCGACGAGGTGCTCTGGGCGGCCAAGGATGCCGAGGCTCTGCTGCAGGTGACCGTGGAGCTGGAGCGGCTGCGCTCGCACCTGGCCGCGGTGCAGGCCCGGGTGGCCGCCGAGGTCGAGGCCACCGACGCGGCGAAGACCGCGGGCTGGGTGTCGCCGGGTGACTACCTGACCCACGTCGCGGGTGGTCGGCGTGGGCACGGGCAGCGGATGCTGCGCACCGCCCGGAGCCTGTGCGGCGACCGGGCCGCCACCCTGGTGGCGTTGCGGCGGGGGATGTGTCCCCGGAGCACGCCGAGGTGATCGTCACCGTGCTCGACCGGCTCCCGGTCGACCCGTCGCTGCGGGACGGAGGCGGAGCGGATGCTGCTCGACCAGGCCGGCTCGCCTGAACGCCTCCGAGCTGCGGAAGCGCGGGGGAGCATCTGCTGGAGGTGCTGGACCCCGACGGCACCGCCCGCGCCGAGGAGGCCGCGTTGGATCGGTTGGAGCGGTCGGCGCACCTGGGCCGGTTCCTGACCATCGGTCGAGGACGGGCTGGGTGGGGTCCGGGTCCGCGGCCGCGGCACCGTCGAGGACGCGAGCATCATCAAGACCGCCCTGCACGCCCTGGCGGCGCCGCTGCCGGGCACCGACCCGGACTGCGGCGAGGCGGGTCGGGACACCCGCGATCACGGGGCGCGGTGCTGGGACGCCCTGGTGCAGACCTGCCTGAAGGCGCAGGAGGCGGAGGGGTTGTTGCCGGAGGACCACGGCGCCAAACCCCGGCTCACCGTCACCCTCACGCCTCGAGCAGCTCCGCACCGGGCTCGGCGCCGCGGTCCTGGACACCGGCGACCAGCTCTCCGCCACCGCGGTGCGCCGGCTGGCGTGCGACGCCGAGGTCATCCCCGCCGTGCTCGGGTCCCTGGGTGAGGTGCTCGACGTCGGCCGCAGCCAACGCCTGGTCACCGCCGCGATCTGGAAAGCCCTGGTGCTCCGCGACCGGCATTGCCGGTTCCCCGGCTGCCACCGGATGCCGCTGGCCTGCGACGCCCACCACCTCACCCACTGGGCCGACGGCGGCCCCACCTCCCTGGACAACCTGGTGCTGCTCTGCCGCGCCCACCACACCCTCATCCACGCCACCCCATGGCAGGTCACGGCTCAACCCCATCGACAGACGCCCCGAGTTCCGACGACCACCCCGACGCCGAGGCGACCACCCACCCGACGACTGGATCCGGGCACCGAGGGCTCGGGAGTGACGTATTCCCATAGCGTCCGCTGCGCTACGCGGGGCGACGCGAGTTGGCTCCATGCTCGGGACAGCCGGATCGCAAGCGATGGAGGAGGCGTCACGAGACCGACGGCGGCCAGCGATGCCTGCGCCACTCGGCCCACGTCGCGAATCCAGCCGGTGGGTCTATCGATCGCTTCACTGCCGTCCAGCTCGCCCGGCGTCGGGACGTCGAAGCCGGCAGCCCACTCGGCGAGCTCCTCGTCGGACATGGGCCACGTCGTGTGCGGCTATTCCGCTTGGCGCTGATCGAGTCGTCTCCGCTGCTCGGCCGGGGTGAGCTCGAAGTAGCGGATCTCCGCCCGCGCGCCGACGTCAGTTGCGGCCTGTCGTAGGGCGGAGCGTTCGTCTCGACTCCAGAGACCGAAGTCGATCACGACGTTGCTGCCGAGCTCGAGAGTGCGGAGCCCGATCTGGATGAGTCGTCCTTCGATCACGCTCTGGACCGACGGCGGGTTCTCGTGCCCGTAGAGGGCCTTGACCCATTCGTCCTTGGTGAGACGAAGTGCCCGCTGCTCGGTCTCTAGGCGGCGCGCGGCCGTGGTCTTCCCGGTGGATGGCAGTCCCACGGTCAGGAACAGCGTCGGTTGCATCTTCATCACCTCCGGTCGAAGCGGACGGCTCCGAGCCGACCCTAGTGATGAGTCGTGGCGCTCGAACCCGTCACACCTCGGCGAAGGTGCGCATCGTGACGCGCGTCGACCAAGGAGGGAGTGTCAGGGCTGGGTGAGCGGTGCCCCGGTACGTATCGAGACGAGCACGTCGTCGATCGCCTGGGCAACCGCTGCGGCGTGGTCCGGGTTCCCGACGAAGGAGCCGTGGGTTGCTCCCGGCACGACGCGATGCAGGCTGTTCGGGGACAGCGAGAGTGTCTGCTTCTGCTCGGCCATCCACCCCTCGGAGTTCCCGCGTTCGGCTGTCAGCACGACCAGTGGCTTCGCATCGAGGCTGCGGAGCCTCCCGGCCGCGGCCACGGACCGACTCGCGACGCCGTACTCCTCGAGGACCCCGCCCATCTCCTTCGCGGTGGCGGCGGTGGTGCGGGCATCGTCCCGGTATCTCGGTGGTAGCTCCCCGGAGTCGGTGGCGGCGATGAGCCGGCCCACTCCGAGCCGAGAGGTCGTCGCGAGCAGCGAGGACACGTGCCGCAGGACGCTGTAGGAACCGGTCGTGGGCGCGGACACGGGGCCGTCGTCCGCGGCGGTGGAGTCGACCAGGACGAGTCCGGCGACCTCCTCGGGATACTGCGCCGCATACGTCCTCACGTACAGCCCACCGAAGGAGTGCCCGGCCAGCACGTACGGACCCGGAACCTGTGCGCGCTCGAGGAGCGCGTGGAGATCTGTGGCGATCTGCGCACCGTCGGGCGGACTCGCAGCGGGGTCGCTCCAACCACGCCCGGCCCGGTCGTACACGCACACCCGGCTGTCACTGGCCACAGCGGGGGTGATCAACCCGAGCGACGCCGCCGAGCCGCCCGCACCGGGCTCGAGAATCACCGTCGGAGCGCCCGAACCCTGGCACTCCAGGTGGAGTCGGTACGGGCCCACGTCGACGAGCTGCCCGCGCATCGCAACCGCCGGGGCCGTGGACTCACCGATTCGCTCGTACGCCCCGCCGATGGCGAGGAGCACCAGGACGACCAGCACCGGGTTCAGCAGCCATCCCCTGGCTCGACTGTGCAGCTCGCGCTTGGCGCGGATCCAGACCCAGACCACCAGGATCAGTAGAGCGGGCGGCCAGACCCAACCGAGCGCGTCGACCACGGAGTCGGGGGCCACGAGCACGATCACCCCGGCCACCGCCATGAAGATCGCGGGCACGGTGGCCCAGCGTTGTGGCTGGTCGGTGAACCGGCTGGACAGCAGCGCCAGGAGCGACCATCCGAGGGCAAAGCCGAACAGCACCATCGCGGTGGAGAAGTTCACGTCCACGGTTCCGACCGGAAGGAACGGAAGGGTCACCGCCGCGACGAGCCCCGCGGCCAGCGATACCGCCACTACTGTCCCGAGGTGCGCAGATCGTGACTCCGGCTCGGGGGCAGCAGCCTGGTCGGCGTTCGTCCCGAGCCCGGTTCGCACACTCATAGCGGAACACCTCGCCTTGCTGGGCTACTGCACCTGCTCTCCCAGCATGTGTCCGGCGACGCCGACCCGGAATAGCCCGATCGTGCCCACGCAGTGCCATCCGGAAGGCAGGCGGGCAGCGACGCGGTGCGAGCCGCGAAGGTAGTGGCGCAGCTACACCTGGTCGAGGAACCGGTCGAAGACCCGAGCCCCGAACTCGAGTGCATCGGTGGGCACCCGCTCGTCCACGCCGTGGAACAACGCCGTGAAGTCCAGGTCGGCCGGCAGCCGCAGCGGTGCGAACCCGAAGCAGCGGACCCCGAGCTTCTGCCAGTGCTTGGCGTCGGTGCCACCGGACATGAGGTACGGCGCGACCCGCGCGTCGGGATCCTCGGCCAGCAGGGACGAGGTCATGGCGTCGACGAGGTCACCGTCGAAGGTGGTCTCCAGCCCTGGCTGCTTGCTGACGAAGTCGATGTCGATTCCCTCGCCGACGAGCTCGCCCAGCGTCGCGAAGAACTCGTCGTCGTGGCCCGGCAGGAAGCGGCCGTCGACGTGCGCGGTGGCCTCGCCGGGCACGACGTTGACCTTGTAGCCCGCGCCGAGCATCGTCGGGTTGGTCGTGTTGCGGATGACGGCCCCCAGCATCCGGGTGGCCGTCCCGAACTCCTCGACGAGCGCCTCGGCGTTCTCCGGGGTCGCCTCGGTGCCGGCGACCTCGCCCACTGCCGAGAGCAGCACCTGCATCGAGGGCGTCAGCCGGACCGGCCACTCGTAGGTGCCGATGCGGGCCACCGCCTCCGCGAGCCGGGTGACGGCGTTGTCGGGGTGACGCATCGAGCCGTGACCGGCGTTGCCGGTGGCGGTCAGCCGCATCCACGCCATGCCCTTCTCGGCGGCTTCGATCAGGTAGAACCGCTGGCCGCGGACCGTGGCGCTGAAGCCGCCGACCTCGCCGATGCCCTCGCGACACCCCTCGAGGAGATCGGGGCGCTGGAGCACGATCTGCTCCGCCCCGTCGTGTCCCCCGGCCTCCTCGTCGGCGGTGAAGCACAGCACGGTGGGTCGATCCGGCTCGGCGCCCGCCCGCGCCCTGGCCCGGACGACCGAGAGCAGCATTGCGTCGAAGTCCTTCATGTCGACGGCGCCCCTGCCCCAGAGGTAACCGTCCTGGATCTCGCCGGAGAAGGGGTGTACGCGCCAGTCGTCCGCCTCGGCCGGTACGACGTCGAGGTGACCGTGCAGCAGGAGCGGGTCCCGGCGTCCGGCGGCCGTGCTCGTGGAGCCCCCGCCCCAGCGGGCGACGACGTTGGTGCGCCCCGGCTTGCCCTCGAACAGCTCCGACTCGATCCCGACCTCGTCGAGCAGGGCCGCCACGTGCTCGGCCGCCTTCCGCTCTCCGGACCCGGAGCCGTCACCGAAGTTGGTGGTGTCGATGCGGATCAGGTCGCGGCAGATCTCGACGACCTCGGCGGCCGGGTCGTAGGCCTGTGTCGTGCTCCCGTCGTCGGTGCTCATCTGACCATCCTGACACCCTTGGTGGTGATCCGCCCGATGCATGGATCCGCCCTCTCCTTTGCTACAGTTACCGCCGCGCTGAGGGCTTGACCTAGAGTTGAGGGCGCACCAAACAACACCTCGTCCGGGTGGCGGAATAGGCAGACGCGCTAGCTTGAGGTGCTAGTGCCCGTATTAGGGCGTGGGGGTTCAAGTCCCCCCTCGGACACCGATCGAAGGGCCGGTATCGACGTCGTCGATGCCGGCCCTTTCGGCTGTCGCGAACGAACGGGACGGCATCGGGTTCTGCGAGACTCGCGACATGCGACTCGTGCCGCTCGGCGTCCTCCTGGCGCTCTCGCTCGGCGTCGGCGGCTGTGCCGACGACCAGGAGCCACGCACCGAGCGACCGGCCGCGACCGACACCGCCGGCTCCCCTACCGGCGCGCCGAGCAGCGCCCCGACGACCGCGGAGGCGCAGCCCGACGGCGTCCTGGGCCAGGCCCTGCGGTTCGTGCCGGATCAGGCCGAGATTGCGACGATGACCGACTTCGACAGGCTCCGCGCTCGACTCGGCGTACCCGACATGACCAGCGAGGACCTGATGACCGACCGGTTCCGGTTCTGGGAGCAGGCGCCCACGGCGGGAGTCATGCTGCAGGAGGGCCGGCTGCGCGAGGAGAACTCGAGGTTCGAGCTCGACCACGGCTTCACCCAGGACGACGTCGACTGGGAGATGGCGTTCACGGGCGAGGGCGGAGCCGGCTTCGCGCTCGGGTTCCGCCCGGATCTCGACATGGGGCGGGTGCAGGACGCCGTCGACGCCGGGATCGAGCCGCTCGCGGGGGCGACCGTCCTGGCCGACCAGCGCATCGTGGTCTCCGGCGACGTCGCCGAGAGCCCCGGTGAGAGCTGGGTGGACGAGCCGTGGGCCGCCGCGGTCGCCGCGCAGCCGGCCGACTCCTACTACCTTCGCGGCGGCGACACGGCGTGCATCCCTCTCGAGGACACCCTCGGCGTCGACGCGACCGTGGAGGACCAGCAGGCCGTGCTCGACAAGGCGGACGTACGCGGTCTCGAGGACTTCGAGGCGTTCGCGCTGGCGTTCACGAGCCGGAGTACGGCGCTCGCGCTGCTGGCCTACGCCGACGCCCCGGAGCAGGCCGAGATCGACCTGCGCGCCCAGCTCGACGACGCATGGCCGCAAACGTCTCCCTCCTCCGTGGTGTGGGCCGACGCCTTCGAGACCGAGACGCCGTTGCCCCCCGACGAGGAGCGAGCAGTGGTGCCGTTGACGGTGACGAACCCGCGAGCCGCGGCCGGCGTGGTTCTCGGCGAGACACTGCCCCTGGCCGTGTGTGGCGACGTCCGGCTGCTGCCCGAGCCGACCGGGCTGTGATGACGCACCCCCGGGATCGCGGGTGGTGCCCCGCGCCGCTCCCGGTGCCATAGTCGGAGCATGAGTCACGCGACCGACATCCTCGTCGACGGCCTGAGCCGGGTGCAGGAGAACGTGCACGCCGTCGTCGAAGACCTCACCCGCGACCAGCTGGCCGAGCGGCTGGACCCCGACGCCAACTCGATCGCCTGGCTGGTGTGGCACCTGACCAGGGTCGAGGACGACCACGTCGCCGGCGTAGCCGACACCGAGCAGCTCTGGCAGGCCGACGGATGGGCAGAGCGCTTCGCGCTGCCCCTCGACGGCAACGACCACGGCTTCGGTCACACCCGCGAACAGGTGGCATCCGTCGTCGCCGACGCCGACCTGCTCACGGCGTACCACGACGCCGTGCACGCCCGAGCCGTGGAGTTCGTCAGGTCGCTCACGGATGACGACCTCGCCCGGGTCGTCGACCGGCGGTGGGACCCGCCCGTCACCATGTCCGTCCGCCTCGTCAGCGTCGTCGACGACTGCGCCCAGCACGTCGGGCAGGCGGCGTTCGTGCGGGGCATCCTCGAGCGGCGCTGACGCCCGACGGACGCACGGCCCTAGGCTCGTCGGGTGCCACCGGATCGAGACCACTTCGCCGTGACGTTCGTGGACGGCGTGACGCTGGACAAGTGGCGCCGCCGTTGGCGCGACCGGGTCCCGGGCACGCCCCTGGACCTCACGCTCGTGGCGGACACGGAGCAGGTGGAGGCCGTGCGCGACGGCAGTGCGGCGATGGGCTTCGTCCGGGACCTGGACGAGGCGGACCGCGACGGGCTGCACCACATCCCGCTCTACCGCGAGGTGCCGGTGGTCGTCGTCGGCAAGGAGCACCCGGTCGCGGCGTACGACGAGATCCCGCTCGAGGACCTGCGTGACGAGCTCGTGCTCGACGACCCCGAGCTGTCCACGCACCTGAAGGTCGAGACCGTGGCCGCCGGCACCGGCGTCGTGGTCCTGCCGATGTCGGTGGCGAGGGTGCACCACCGCAAGGACGTGGTCGCCGTCCCGGTGTCCGGGGTACCGGAGTCGCAGGTCGGGCTGGTGTGGCGCCGGGACGAGGAGGACCCGCTGACCGAGACCTTCATCGGGATCGTCCGCGGCCGCACCGAGCGCAGCTCGCGCGGCGAGCAGACGCCGGCGGAGGACACGGCGCGCAAGCGCCCGGCGCCGGGCGCCAAGCCCGACAGGGCTCGTCGCGACCAACGACGTTCGTCGGGACGCCGCAGCGGGAACCGAGGCCGCCGCCGCTGAGGAGTGTCGAACGGGTTACCCCGGGGTATGCCTCCTCGTGTGAGAACGGTCTCGCGTCGGGCGCGCATTGAAGTCTCAACTTGAGATCGGGTTGAGATGTCTGCTTGCCTCGACCGCGGCCACCAGTCCCCGACCGTGATGGATGAGGAGGGGCGTCGCCCGCGGCGACGCGCACCTGCGTGAGTATCGACACCCGACCAGAACAGACCGCCGATGAGCCGCGCCGTCAGAACGGCGTCGTCCATCCTGCGCTCGAGACACCTGTCGTCGTGGACGAGAACGCCCGCGGGTCGAAGATCGACCGGGTCGTCTTCGGCGTCACCGCCGTCATCGCCCTGGCGTTCGTCGCCTGGGGCTTCCTGGACACCGAGAGCCTCGGTGGCGCCTCCGGCTCGGCCCTCGAGTGGACCGTGCACAACATGGGCTGGCTGTTCGTCGTGCTGGCGTCGACCTTCGTGGTGTTCGTGATCTGGCTCGCGATGGGCCGGTTCGGCAACATCCCGCTCGGCGCCGACGACGAGGAGCCGGAGTTCCGCACGATCTCGTGGATCGCGATGATGTTCAGCGCCGGCATGGGCATCGGCCTGATGTTCTTCGGCGTCAGCGAGCCGCTGACCCACTTCGTCACTCCCCCGCCCGGCACCGGCCCCGCGGGCAACCCCGAAGCCGTCCAGACCGCGATGGCGACCACGCTCTTCCACTGGACCCTGCACCCGTGGGCGATCTACGCGGTCGTCGGCATCGCCATCGCGTACGGCGTGTTCCGCCGCGGCCGGTCGCAGCTGATCTCGTCCGGCTTCATCCCGCTCATCGGCGAGAAGCGGGCCACCGGCACCGCCGGGCGGATCATCGACATGCTCGCGATCTTCGCCACGCTGTTCGGCTCCGCGGCTTCCCTGGGCCTGGGCGCGCTGCAGATCGGCAGCGGCGTGGAGATCGTCAGCGGCATCGGCACGGTCGGCAACGGCGTGCTGGTCGCGATCATCGCGATCCTCACCGCGGCGTTCATCCTGTCCGCCGTCTCCGGGGTCGCGAAGGGCATCCAGTGGCTGTCCAACATCAACATGGTGCTGGCGATCACGCTGGCGCTCTTCGTGTTCGTCGTCGGCCCGACGGTCTTCATGCTCGACCTGGTCCCGACCGCGGTCGGCAGCTACTTCCAGGACCTGGCGATGATGTCCGCCCGCACCGAGGCCTCCGGTGGCGAGGGCATGGCCACCTGGCTCTCCGGCTGGACGGTCTTCTACTGGGCCTGGTGGCTCTCCTGGACGCCGTTCGTGGGCATGTTCATCGCCCGCATCTCGCGGGGCCGCACGATCCGACAGTTCGTGACCGGGGTGCTGCTGGTGCCGTCGCTGGTGAGCCTGGTCTGGTTCGCGATCTTCGGCGGCGCGGCGATCAAGGCCGAGCAGAACGGCGCCGACCTCGCCGGCGCGGCCACCACCGAGGGCCAGCTGTTCGGGCTCCTCGACACGATGCCGATGGCCGGTGCGACCACCGTTCTGGTGATGCTGCTCGTGGCGATCTTCTTCGTCTCCGGAGCCGACGCGGCGTCGATCGTGATGGGCACGCTGTCGCAGCGAGGCACCCTCGAGCCGTCCCGGATGAACGTCATCTTCTGGGGCGTGGTCACCGGTGGCGTCGCGGCGGTGATGCTGCTGGTCGGCGGGGACTCGGCCCTGACCGGGTTGCAGAACCTCACGATCGTGGCGGCCCTGCCGTTCGCGATCGTCATGGTCGGCCTGGCCATGGCCCTGGTCAAGGACCTGCGCAGCGACCCGTTGATGGTGCGCCGCCATTACGCCGCGGCGGCGGTCGAGAAGGCGGTGGTGACCGGGGCGACCCGGCACGGCGACGACTTCGCACTCACCATCGAGCAGTCCGACGAGCCGCTGCTCACCGGGTACTCCGACGGCTCCGCGACTGCCGAGGAGGACTCCCCTACCCGCTGACCGTTTCCGCGGGCTGGAACAGCTCGACGAGGTTGCCGGCCGGGTCGGCGACCAGGATCTGCCGCCCGCCGGGACCCTCCACGACGTCGCTGCGGAACGACACTCCCGCCGCGCGCAGCCTCTCGACCTCGGCGTCCAGGTCGGCCACGCCCAGGTGCACGCGGTTGCGGCCCGCCGTCGCGGCATCCTCCGGGGTCGCGCGGGCACCCGAGCTGGCGGGCCCGGACAGCAGCAGCCTGAGCGGGCCGCGCACGACGTCGGCGAAGGCGGGCGCGGCACTCATGCGGAGCTCGAAGCCGAAGTGCCCGGTGTAGAAGTCGACGGCGGCCTGCACGTCGTCGACGAGGTAGCGAACGCTTGCGTACTGGTCGGTCGTCGTCATGGCTGAGCCTCCTGAGCTCGGGCGAGGGCGGGTATCAGGTGTCGGATGCGGGTGTCGATCTCGGCCGCCGTACGCCGAAACGCGGGGCGGCCGGGCGCGTCGGCGTCATCGGCCGAGGCCGGGTCGGGAATGCTCCAGTGCACGAGGCGCGGCCGATCCGGGAACTCCGGACAGGCCTCTCGCGCCTTGTCGCACAGGCTGACCACGTGGTCGAACCGGTGCCCGGCCAGCGTGTCGAGGTGACGCGTGCGTTGTGCCGAGATGTCGATGTCGTAGTCGTCGCGCAGCACCCGCACGGCATCCGGATGGATCCGCGGCTTCGGCTTGCTCCCGGCGCTCAGCACCTCGACTCGCCCCTCGGTGCGGTGCCGCAGCAGCGCCTCGGCGATCGGGGAACGCGCGCTGTTGCCGGTGCACACGAAGAGCACGGCGGGCGGCGACCGGTCGAACTCCGGCAGCGGCGTCGCCGACGCGCCGGAGCCCAGCGAGGGATGCAGGCCGAGCCCGGCAGCGGTGAGCGCCTGCCCGCAGCGGTCCAGGTCCAGGTGGTAGTAGCTGTCCCGGCCGTCGAAGCTGCTGCGGCCGGCACTCACCAGTCCCCCGGCCCGAAGCTGCCGCAGGTGGTAGGAGACCAGGTTCTGCGGCCGGCCCACCCGGTGAACGAGCTCGCGGACCCGCAGGTCGCTGGTGGCCAGCTCGGTCATCAACCGCCAGCGCACCGGGTGAGCGGCCAGCCCGACGAAGGTCGGGGGCGTCGGTTGACCGGTGCGGCCCATGGCGCGATGATACATCAAGCGTGTTTGATCGATTGTCGCAGCGAGAGGACGCCGTGGCCGAGACCCGGGAGCCCGCCCTCGTCAGGCGGCTGGGCACTGCCGATGCGGTCCTGATCGGTCTCGGCTCCATGCTCGGCGCCGGGGTGTTCGCCGCCTTCGGGCCGGCCGCCGCGTCGGCCGGGGCCGCCCTGCTGGTCGGCCTGGCCATCGCCGCCCTCGTCGCCTACTGCAACGCCACCGCCTCCGCCCAGCTCGCGGCGCAGTACCCGACGTCCGGGGGAACCTACGTCTACGGTCGCGAGCGGCTGGGTGACTGGTGGGGGTTCCTTGCCGGTTGGGGGTTCGTGGTCGGCAAGACCGCCAGCTGCGCCGCCATGGCGCTGACGTTCGCCGCGTACGTCGTACCCCCGGACTGGCAGCGACCGACGGCCTGTGCCGCCGTCGTGGCCCTGACCGCGGTCAACTACCGCGGCATCACCCGCACGGCAGCCCTGACGCGCATCATCGTCACCTTCGTGCTGATCTCCCTCGCCGTCGTGGTCGCCGCCGGTCTCCTGGCCGGCGGGCCGGACCCGGGCCGGGTCGCCGACGCGATGGAGACCGGGCCGGGGTGGTACGGCGTCCTCCAGTCGGCCGGCCTGCTGTTCTTCGCGTTCGCTGGGTACGCACGCATCGCCACGCTGGGCGAGGAGGTCAAGGCACCCGAGCGCACGATCCCGCGGGCGATCCAGCTGGCTCTGGGCATCACCGTGGTGGTGTACGCCGCCGTCGCGGTCACGGTCCTCGCCGTCCTCGGCGCGGACGAGGTCGCCGGCAGCGGCGCACCGCTGCTGGACGTGGCGCTGGCGGGGTCCTGGTCCTGGTCCGCTCCCCTGGTGCGGCTCGGCGCTGCGGCTGCGGCTCTGGGTGCACTGCTGGCCCTGATCGCCGGGGTCGGCCGCACCGGCCTGGCGATGGCCCGGCACGGCGACCTCCCGCGCTGGCTGGCCGCGGTGCACCCGCGGTTCCGGGTGCCGCATCACGCGGAGCTCGCCCTGGCCGGCGCGGTGTGCCTGCTGGTGCTGACCGTGGACCTCCGGGGCGCGATCGGCTTCTCGTCTTTCGGGGTGCTGGTCTACTACCTCGTGGCGAACCTCGCCGCGCGCACCCAGGACGCGGGCCACCGTCGCTTCCCGCGTCCGCTGCAGACACTGGGCGCCACGGGTTGCGCGGTCCTCGTCCTCACCCTGCCGGTCTCGTCGGTCCTCGGCGGTCTCGGGGTGTTCGCAGTGGGCGGTGCCTACCGGGTGCTGCGCCTGAGGCGGGGCTCCGGCACAGCGACATGACCGGGTCGCGGCCTGCCCGTCAGTCCTCGAGCACCTCGGCCACGGGGCGGCGTGGCGTGGCCGGCACCGGGTCGTAGGACACCGGCCGCCACCCCACGCGCACGACGACCTGCGGGACCGCGACTCCGAGCAGGATCTCGCTCCTCAGCAGCTGACGGGTGGTGTGCACCTCGGTCGCCTGGCTCAGCGGCACGGTGGCGAGGCCCTGCCCGGTCGCGGCGAGCAGCACCGCACTCAAGGCCTCCCCGGCCCGCAGCCGGTCGGTCGCCTCGTCACCGTCGGTGCAGAGCACGAGCAACCGGCTGGCGTCGTACCCCGGCTCCGCGTGGTCGTCACTGTCGTCCACGAGCGTGCCGCTCGGGTAGCGGGTGCCGACCGGGTCCGCATGCCGCTCCGCGTCGATGCGCCGCGGCACGTTCTCCGGCGGTACGCCGTCCGTGGTGCGCGGGCCCGTCCAGGCGGCCGTCTCGTCCACCGCGCTCCAGTCGAACTGCTGCTCACGTGACGCCCGCGACAGGATCTCCACCAGTCGCCTCCGCATGACCTGCCCGGTCACCGGCACCGCACGAACCCCCTCGCCCGCGGCCGCGTCGGCCAGAGCGTCCAGCCGCTCCTCCGGCACCGCCCAGGAGGAGAACCGGCGGCGGTCGGTGCGCCGCTGCTCGATCAGTGCAGCCGCGGCGACCGCCTCGGGCGTCACCTCGGTGTCGATCAGCTCGACGATCGCCAGGACGTTGTCCCCGGCGCCGTACGGGTCACGACGCACCCTGCACGCGTAGCCCTCGGCCAGCGCCGCCACCCGCAGGTGGTGCAGCGCCGCGCCGCAGCTGAGCAGCAGGTCGCGCCCGTCGGGGTCGATGCGCATCAGCTGCCGCGCACGGTCGGCCAGCAGCGTGATCCGGTCGCCCTCGACCCGCCAGCGCCACGGCTGGCTGTTGTGCACGGACGGTGCTCGACACGCGAGCTCGACGATCCGGTGCAGGGTGCGGGTGGGCGGCGTGGTGACGTTCATGGGACGACCTCCTGGGTCGACCCTGACAAGGCCGCGTCCGCGACGACAGGGACCAAGGACCCGGGCGGCCGAGGTCTTCGGCCTGCTACCCGGTGGTAGTCACCAACCCGCGGGGAGCGGACGGCCCTCGTGGAACCCGGCCGCCGACTGGATGCCCACCACGGCGTACTCGTGCAGCTCCTCGAGACTGCGCGCTCCGGCGTACGTGCACGCCGACCGGACCCCGGCGCAGATCTGGTCGATGAGGTCCTCGACGCCGGGCCGGTCCCGCTCGAGGAACATCCGGCTCGAGGAGATGCCCTCCTCGTACAGGCCCTTCCTGGCCCGGTCGAACGCGGTGTCGGTGCTGGTCCGGTTGGCTACCGCGCGCGCGGAGGCCATCCCGAAGCTCTCCTTGTAGGCACGACCGTCAGCGTCGACGTGCAGGTCGCCGGGCGACTCGTGGGTGCCCGCGAACCACGACCCGATCATCACCTGCGACGCTCCGGCCGCGAGCGCCAGCGCCACGTCACGCGGGTAGCGCACGCCGCCGTCGGCCCACACGTGCTTGCCCAGCGACCGGGCGGCTGTCGCGCACTCCAGCACCGCCGAGAACTGCGGGCGCCCCACGCCGGTCATCATCCGCGTCGTGCACATCGCGCCCGGGCCGACCCCGACCTTGACGATGTCCGCGCCGGCCTCGACGAGCTCGTGCACACCCTCGGCGGACACGACGTTGCCCGCGACGACGGGCACCCTGGGGTCGACAGAGCGGACGGCCCGCAGCGCTTCGACCATCCGGTCCTGATGTCCGTGTGCGGTGTCGACGACCAGGGTGTCCGCGCCCGCCTCGAGCAGGTCGCCGGCCTTGGCGGCGACATCACCGTTCACGCCGATCGCGGCCGCCACGCGCAGCCGCCCGTCGCCGTCCAGCGCGGGGGTGTAGAGCGTCGACCGCAACGCAGCAGTCTTGGTGAGCACGCCGACGAGCCGGCCGTCGTCGTCCACGACCGGCGCGACCCGGCGACGGGCCGCGTCGAGCCGGTCGAACGCCGCGCGCGGGTCGACCGTGTCCGGCAGCGTCAACGGGTTCGCGCTCATCACCTGGGCCACCTGGGTGAACCGGTCCACGCCGGTGCAGTCGTCCTCGGTCACGACGCCCAGCGGGCGACCGTCCTCGGAGACCACGAAGGCGGCCCGATGCGCGCGCTTGGGCAGCAGCGCCATCGCGTCCCCGACGGTCATGTGCGGGTCGAGGGTGATCGCGGTGTCGAAGACCAGGTGCCGGCGCTTGACCCACGAGATGACCTCGCGCACCACCTCGAACGGGATGTCCTGCGGGATCACGGCGACCGCGCCGCGGCGCGCGACGGTCTCGGCCATGCGTCGGCCGCTGACGGCCGTCATGTTGGAGACCACGAGCGGCAGGGTGGTTCCGGTGCCGTCGCTCGTCGACAGGTCGACGTCGTACCGGGAGGCGACCGCGGAGCGGCGCGGCACCATGAAGACGTCGTTGTAGGTCAGGTCGTAACCGGGAGAGGACTCGTTGACGAAGCGCACGAGTCCAAGATGCTACAGGCGGGGTCTCGAAGGGTGGACCCTGAGGAGCGAACGGAGTGAGCGTCTCGAAGGGCTCGACCACCGGGGAGTACGGGCTCGCCCACCGAACCCGAGGGACCGACCGCCGTGGCGACCGGTCCCCCGGGTCCACCCCCCGACGGAGGTCAGCTGCCGAGCGCCTCCGCGGCGGCGACGACGTCGACGAGGCCGTAGCCCTTGTCGAACGAGGTCGTGCCGAGCGGCGCCGTCTCGTAGGGCGCACCGAAGGTGTACTTGTGGGCCGTCGACTTGATCGCGTCCTCGACCTCGGCCGGTGTCGCCGTCGGGTCGTCCTGGAAGAGCTGGGCGACGATGCCGGCGATGTGCGGGGCGGCCATCGACGTACCGCTGATCGTGTTGAAGGTGCCGATGTCGGTCGGCCCAGGGCCGTTGCGCGGGTCGAGCCCGGTGGCGCAGATCGCCAGGTACAACCGGCATGAGGACGTGATCGTGTCGCCCGGGGCGGAGATGTCGGGGTACGTCGACTGGTCGCCGGCCTGGCCGCGCGAGGAGAACTCGGACACCTCCCCGTCGCGGGTGCCGGTCTCGAGGTCGTTGTAGGAAGCCACCGAGATCACGCCGCCGGTCGGGTCCTGTCCCGGCGGGTTGGAGAGGCTCTCGGTGCCGTCGCCGCCGTCGTTGCCGTTGGCCCACACGGTGGCGACGCCCTCGGCGGCCAGCGCGCGCTGCAGCTTCACGGTCGCCGACTCCGGGTCGAACGCGCCGCCGCCGGACGGGCCGTAGGAGTTGTTGGTGACCTTGATCGGCGGGCACTCCGTGGCGGGAACGCCCTCCCCGCACGGCGCTGCGTGGTTCTCCAGCACCCAGTTGAGCGCGGCGTCGGCGCCGAGGATCACCAGCGCGGCACCGGTCGAGAGCGACACCAGCTTGGCGCCGGGAGCGGCTCCGTGCAGCGTCGAGCCGTCGGACAGCGTGGTCGGGCGGCCGGCGACGATCCCGGCGACGTGGGTGCCGTGTCCGCCGACGGAGAGCGTGTCGGTGTCGACCGAGGTCGGCAGGTCGAGGACCTGGCAGGCGGCCTCGAGCGGGTCGCAGAGGACCTTCTGGTTGGAGACGACCGCGGAGCTGCCGTCCGCTTCGGTGAGGTAGGGATGCGTCGGGTCGACTCCGGAGTCGATGACGCCCACGGAGACGCCCGCGCCGCTGAGCGCGGAGCCGTCGGCGCCAGCGAGGGTGCGGTAGGCCTCGTCACCACGGGTGGCGGTGTTGGACGTGGTCTGGGCCAGCTCGATCGGCTGGTTGCCCTCGAGGTAGGTGACCCCCGGAACGCTTCGGACGGCCGCCACCTGTGCCTTCGTGCCGCGCGCGACGACGACTCCGATCCGGTCGAAGCTCATCGTGCGGGTGAGCCCGGCGACGCGGACCGCCCGCTCCGCTGCGGCGAGGTCGGTGCCGTGCACGAGGACCGTGGTCCGCTCGGTGAGGTTCAGGTCGGAGAGCTCGCCGCGCAGGAAGTCCTGCACCGGCGCGAGGCGGTCGAGCAGGCCGGCAGAGGGTGCGGGTGCGGGTGCGGGGGCGGCGGTGGCAGGGAGCGAGACAACGGTCGCGAGTGCGGCGGCGAGGCCGATCCCGAGACCGGTGCGCGACAGTCGGCGCATGCAGGGGTCCTCCTGGTCGGGCCGGGTCGGTGCCCGGCATGACCGGTACAACGGCCGACGGTCCGTTTGGTCACGCGAGCGAGGCCACGCGACGCCCCGAGGCAGCGCCGCGGAGGCCCTAGAGTGGCCGGCGTGCCGACCCGTCCCGTCGAAGTCCCACCCGGATCCGCCGCCGAGATCGCCGATTCACTGACGGCCGCCTTCGCCGCCGAGCACGGTCGGGACCCGGACGGCGTCTACGCCGCGCCCGGGCCGGGTCAACCTGATCGGCGAGCACCTCGACTACAACGGCGGGCGGTGCCTGCCGATCGCGCTGCCGCACGCCTGCTACGTGGCGGCCGGACGGCGTACCGACGACCTCGTCACGCGTCCGCAGCCTGCAGTCCGAGGACACGTGGGCGGGCCGGGTCGCCGACGTCACGCCCTCGTCGGTGTCGGGATTCGCCGCGTACGTCGCCGGCGTGCTGTGGGCTCTGCACGGCGACCACGTGACCGTGCCCGGCCTCGACCTGCTCGTCGACGGGCGCGTGCCTCTCGGTGCCGGGCTGTCCAGCTCGGCCTCGCTGGAGGTCGCGGTGGCGATCGCCGCCTGCGACGTCGCCGGCCTCGACCTCGACGACACCCTCCGCGACCGGATCGTCAGCGAGTGCATGCGCGCGGAGAACGACATCGTCGGCGCGCCGACCGGCGGGATGGACCAGGCGATCGCGGCCTTCGCCCGGCGCGGACACGCACTGCTGATCGACTTCGGCACCGGCAGCCGCCGCCAGGTGCCGTGGGACCCGGCCGCCGCCGGTCTGACCCTGCTCGTGATCGACACCCGGGTCCAGCACACGCTCTCCGACGGGTCGTACGGCGACCGTCGCGGTGAGTCCGAGGCTGCCGCGCAGGCCCTCGGCGTACCGACCCTGATCGACGTCGACGACGCCGCCCTCGACCGGATCGACGACGAGATGCTGCGGCGCCGGGCCCGTCACGTGGCCACCGAGGACGTCCGGGTGGGTGCCGCGGTCGCGGCCGCTCGAGGCCGGGGACCTCGCGTCGGTCGGGCCGCTGCTGACCGCGTCGCACGTGTCCCTGCGCGACGACTACGAGGTGTCCTGCGACGAGCTCGACGTGGTGGTGGAGTCCGCGCTGGCCGCGGGCGCGTTCGGGGCCCGGATGACCGGCGGCGGCTTCGGCGGCTCTGCGATCGCACTGGTGCCGACCGACCGGGTCGAGCTCGTGGAGCAGGCCGTTGGCCGGGCATTCGTGGACCGCGGCTGGGAGCTGCCGGCCGTCCTCGAGGCTCCCGCGTCGCCGGCCGCCGACCGCGTCTCGTGACGACCGGTGCGGGCTCCCGCCCCACCGAGACTGCGGTCATCGTGCCGGTGCCGGCCACCGAGCCGGTCGTGGGCGAGCTGCGGCGACAGCTCGACCGCGCGGCTGCGTGGGGCGTGCCGGCGCACGTGACGGTGCTGTACCCCTTCGTCGGGCCGGAGCAGGTCGACGATGGTCTGGTCGGCCGGATCACCGAGCTGACCCGAGCGGTCCCGGCGTTCGACTGCACGTTCGGTCGCTGCGGCTGGTTCGGCGACGAGGTCCTCTGGCTGGCACCGGAGCCCGACCGGCCGTTCCGCGACCTCACCGTGGCGTTCGCCGCCGCGTTCCCCGAGCACCCGCCGTACGGCGGCGAGTACTCGGACGTGGTCCCGCACCTCACCGTCGGGCACCGGTCGTCGGCCACACCGGCAGCCCTGCGCGCGGCAGAGGGCAGACGTCACCCGCTGGCTGCCGCTGACCGCCCGGATCGACCACGCGACGCTGATCGCCGGCAACGACGAGCCGGGCTCGTGGCACACCGTGGCGGTGCTGCCGCTCGGGCCGTGACGCCGGGGTCGCGCAGAGCCACCGGTGCGCGTCGAGCCACCGGAGCCACCGGTGGTCGAGCCGAGCCACCGGTGGTCGAGCCCGTCGAGACCACCCAGCCCGAGCCACCGGTGGTCGAGCCCGTCGAGACCACCCAGCCCGAGCCTGACGGCACCGTCGGGCGTCTCAGGTGGCGCTGACCCCGCCGATCCGGCCCTCGCGGAAGGCGTCGACGAACAGTGCATGGTCGGAGCGGACCCGGTCGGCGTACGCCACCGCGAAGTCGGTGAGGTCGGCGACGAACTCGCGGCGCCGGCCCTTCAGCACCGCGCAGATCGCCTCCTCGGTCTGGAACGCCACGAGGTCCTGGTCGCTGTCCTCGTCGCTGGCGCAGTGCACCTTCGCGGTGGCGCGACCGAGCGCCTTGACCACGTCGGTCATCTCGTCGGGCTCGGTCAGCGAGCTCCAGTCGAGGTCGGCCTCGTACGGCGAGATCTCGGAGACGACGTACCCGACTCCGTCGATGCTGGTGTAGCCGAGCAGCGGGTCGGTGTGCACCTGCAGCGCGCGCTGGCTGACGACCGTGCGGTGTCCCTCGTGCTCGAAGTACTTCTCGACCTCACCGCTGTCGACGAACCTGCTGACGGCCGGGACGTTGGCCTGCTTCATCGACAGCACCACGTCGTTGTCGAGCGACTGGCTGTACCCCTCGACGAGCACGTTGTACGCCGGGAGCCCGGCGCTGCCGATGCCGAACCCGGTGCGGCCGACCACGTCGCGGACCTCGTAGAACAGCTCACGGTCGAACCGCTTCGACTCCGGGATGGTCTCCAGGTAGGCGCCGAAGGCGGCGTCCACCTTCCTGCGCTCGGCCTTGCCCAGGCGTCGTACGCCGGCGTCCTCGCGAAAGACCCGCACCGCCTCGTCCAGGCGCGTCGACCGAGTCCAGCAGCGCGACCCGGCTGAACAGCCGCGCCGGCGACGAGGATCTCGTGCACCGGCCCCTCGGTGTTGCCCAGGTGCAGCGCGAAGTCGTCGTCGTCGCTCGCTGTCCAGGTAGTGCGTGACCTGGGCGACGTAGGCCCGCAGGTAGGTCGCCGACCAGCGACCGGATCGCCTCCTCGGGCAACGCCTTCTGCCAGCCGAGCAGCGCCAGGCTGGCGACGAACCGGCGCAGGTCCCAGGAGAAGTGCCCGATGTAGGCCTCGTCGAAGTCGTTGACGTCGAAGACCAGCCGGCCGTCGGAGTCCATGTAGGTGCCGAAGTTCTCCGCGTGCAGGTCGCCGTGGATCCAGACGCGCGCCGGTGCGCTCGTCGGCCCACTCGTCCTTCGTCGCGGTCATGTCGGCGTAGAACAGGCAGGCCGAGCCGCGGTAGAACGCGAACGGGTCGGCGGCCATCTTGCGGAACTTCCCGCGGAACGCCTTGGGGTCGGCCGTCATCAGCGCGGCGAAGGCGTCCTCGAGCACGTCGATGATCAGCTGCTGCCGGGCCTTGCGAGTGGGGCGAGCCATGTCGGCAAATCTAGACGCGCGGGGGCGCGAGACCGGAGTCCTTCAGCTCCAGAGCGGCGAGGGCGCGTACGACGGGCGCGTCCCCGTCGCGCCACGCGCGCACCGGGTCGTCGCTGATCCGCGCGAGCCGGTGCATCGGCTGGTTGCTCATCGCCCGCAGCGCGAACAGGTCGAGATCGGCCGTGGAGTCGATGAACCGCTTGCCCGCAGTTGCTTCGCGGACGAACCGCCACCGCAGCGGCAGCCACACCGCGAGCACGACGAGGATCGGCACCGCCCCCACGCTCAGGCCGAGCCAGAAGGCAAGCGTCTGCACGGCCTCCACCTGAGCCGCCCCGGCGGCGGCGATCCGGTCCGCGGCGTCGCCGGCGCCGTCGAACGGCACCCGCGCCTCGTCCCCGACCAGGGGCAGGTCGCCGACCGAGCTGCCCGCGTCGCGCAGGCGGCCCGCCAGCCCGGTGCCGGCCTCCTCGATCTGCTCCCCCGGCGCGGCGAGCGCCAAGGTCGCGTCGCGCACGATCAGCGCCAGCTTCACCCAGAGTGCCGCCCACAGCACGACCAGCAGGTCGCCCAGCACCTGCCTTGCCTGTCGTCCGGGGGCGTCCGCGTAGAGCTTCATGGGCAGCATCGTCCCCCTGTTGACCGCGGATCACGCGTCGGAGCAGCATCGGGCACATGGCCCTGCGGCTCGGCACCCACCTGATGTCCCTGCACGACCGGATGCTCTACGAGCCCGTGTCCCGGCGAATCCGCTGCCACCTCGACGGGGTGACGGTGTGCGACACCACGGGCGCGGCGCTGGTCTGGGAGCCGCGTCGCGTGGTCCCGATGTACGCCGTACCCGAGGCCGACCTCGCCGCCCGGCTCGTGCCGACCGAGCCCACGCCGGTCCCGGAGGACCTCCCACCGATCCTCGGGCCGGTGAACTTCGGGCTGCACCTCGACCCCGGCACCAGCCTCGACGTGGTGGTGGACGGCACGGTGTTGAAAGGCGCGGCGTACCGGCCGGACGACCCCGACCTGGCCGGGCTGGTCGTGCTCGACTGGCATCCGTTCGAGTGGGCGGAGGAGGACCACCCGGTGATGGGCCACCCGCACGACGCCTTCAAGCGGATCGACGTGCTGCCCAGCAGCCGGCACGTCGCGGTGTCCCTCGACGGGACGGTGCTGGCCGACACGCGCGACGCCTACGCGCTGCACGAGACGTTCCTCCCGGTGCGGTGGTACCTGCCCGCGGCGGACGTGCGCATGGAGCACCTGGTCCCTTCGCCCACGACGACGGTGTGCGCCTACAAGGGGCAGGCGTCGTACTGGTCGCTCGCCGACGGCCGCCGCGGCGGACGCAACATCGCGTGGACCTACCCGGACCCGCTCCACGACGCGCTGTGGGTCAAGGACCGGATCTGCTTCTACTCCGAGCGCACCGACCTGACCCTCGACGGTGAGGCCGTCCCTCGTCCGGTGTCGCCGTGGTCCTCACCCGAGGACCAGGCGCGGTTCTGACTCAGCCCTCACTCCGACGGCTGCGGAGTCTCGCAGTCCTCGACCTTCGGGTTGAGCCCGACGTAGTTGAGGGGTCCTGCGACCACGGTCAGCGCGATCGTGCCCGCCTCGCCGCAGTCCTTCTCGTCCCCGGAGTAGTAGCCGCGCTGGAACCCGGCCAGGGCCCCGATCACGAGCCAGATGACGACGATGATGCCTCCGATGCGCATGAGCACCTCCTGACGCGAGGTTCCCCATTCGCCGCGGGCACAAAACGCTGCGTCCTACTTCAGCTCCGCGGACGTCTTCCCGAGCAGGCGCCGGGCCACGATCAGCTGCTGGATCTGCTGGGTGCCCTCGAAGATGTCCAGGATCTTGGAGTCGCGAGCCCACTTCTCGAGCAGGTCGTGCTCGCTGTAGCCGACGCTGCCGGCGAGCTCGACGCAGCGCAGCGTGATGTCGCTGCCGGCCCGGCCCGCCTTGGCCTTGGCCATCGACGCCTCGAGCGAGTTGGGCTTGCGGTTGTCGGCCATCCAGGCGGCCTGCAGGGTGAGCAGGTACGCCGCCTCCCAGTCCGCCTCCAGCTGGAGGTACGTCGCAGCGGCGGCCGACTGGGTCAGGGCCGGGCGGTCGTAGTCGATCTCGACGCCTGCCTCCTCGAGCAGCTCGCGGGTCAGCTCCAGCGACGCCCGCGCGCACCCGACGGCCATCGCCGCGACGAGCGGCCGCGTGTTGTCGAACGTCGCCATCGCGCCGGCGAAGCCCTGCTTGACGTCGATCTCCGGTGTGCCGAGGAGGTTCTCCTTGGGCACCCGGCAGTCCTCGAAGCGGATCGTCGCGGTGTCGGAGGCGCGGATGCCGAGCTTGTGCTCGAGCCGCTCCACGGTCATGCCGGGGGTGCCCTTCGGCACCACGAACGACTTGATCGCGGCCCGGCCGAGGTCCTTGTCGAGCGTCGCCCAGACCACGACGTGGTCGGAGCGCTCGCCGGCGGTGACGAAGATCTTCTCGCCGTCGAGGACGTAGTGGTCGCCGTCGAGCCTGGCGGTCGTGGCGATGTTGGCGGAGTCCGACCCGGTGCCCGGCTCGGTGATCGCCATCGAGGCCCACACGCCCTTGAACCGTTCGGCCTGCTCGTCGTCGGCGACCGAGGCGATCGCGGAGTTGCCGAGGCCCTGCCGGGGCATCGAGAGCAGCAGGCCGACGTCGCCCCAGCACATCTCCATGACCGAGAGGACCGAGGCCAGGTTGGTGCCGTTGACGGTCGCGCCGTCGCTTCGTCGCTCGGCGCCGTGGTCGGCGGTCGAGCCTCTTGGTCGGCCATCCTCCGGTGGTCGAGCCCGTCGAGACCCGCCGTACGCCGGAGGCGCCGGCGCCGCTCGCCTGACCCGGACTCCGACAGCCCGTCGATCATCGCGGCGAGCATGTCGAGCTCCTTGGGGTACGCGTGCTCGGCGCGGTCGTAGGTGCGGGAGTTCGGCCGCAGCAGGTTCATCGCGACCTGGTGGGCGTTGCCGATCAGGGGGCGGAACTTCCTGGGGGTCTCGAGGTTGATCATCGCTTCTCTCCTGGCTCGGACGGTCTCGACTGGCTCGACCAGCCGTTCAGACCAGGACGCCTCCCTCCATGACGCCGATGGCCCGGAGGTCGCGGTACCACCGCTCCACCGGGTGCTCCTTGACGAAGCCGTGGCCGCCGAGCAGCTGCACGCCGTCGTTGCCGATCTTCATGCCGCGCTCGGCGCAGAGCCGGCGGGCCAGCGCGACCTCGCGGGCGAAGGACTTGCCCTGGGCCGCCGCGGGAGGCGGCGCGGTAGGTCACCAGCCGCATGCCCTGCAGCTCGATGCCGATGTCGGCGACCATGAACGCGACGCCTGCCGGTGGCTGATCGGCTCGCCGAACGCCTCGCCGCTCGTTGACGTAGGGGACGACGTAGTCGAGCACCGCCTGCGCCGTACCGACGGCCAGCGCGCACCAGGCGAGCCGGGAGAGCCGCACGCACTCGACGTAGTCGTCGGCGTCGCCGAGCAGCGCCAGATCGGCTCGACCCGCACGTCGTCGAGCACCAGCCGGCTGAGCTCGGCGGCGCGCAGCCCCATCGACGGCTCCGCCTCGATCTGCACGCCGGCCGTGCCGGACTCGACGAGGAACAGCCGCGGCTCGCCGTCGAGCTCGGCGCCGACGACGAACAGCTCGGCGTCGGCGCCGCGCGGCACCATCGACTTCACGCCGTCGAGCACGTAGCCGTCGCCGTCGCGCGGCGGCCGTGGTGCGCGGGGCCGAGCGGGTCGAACAGCGGACGCGGCTCGGCCAGGGCGAGCGCCGCGGCCGGGACGTCGTCGCCGGTGAACGCGGGCAGGTACGTCGACTGCTGCTCCTCGGTGCCCCACAGGGACAGCGCGGTGGCGACCGCGCCCGGGCGCGAGCGCCGCGACGGCCAGGCCCATGTCGCCGTGGGCCAGCGCCTCGGCGACGAGGGTCGCCGGCCATCGCGGAGCGCTCGGTCGGAGATGCCGCCGAGCTCCTCGGGCACGCCGAGCAGCGGCAGCCCGATCTCCTGGCCCGCCTTCAGCACCTTGTCGGGGGCCGCGGTCGCGGCGTCGGCCTCCGCCGCGGCCGGGCGAAGCACCTCGGCGGCGAACTCGCGGACCACGTCGACCAGCATCTGCTCGTCCTCGGTGGGGGTCAGGTCGAACGTGCCCGTGCCGGCCGCGGCGAGGGCACGCGGGTCGGCCGGCCGCGCCGCCTGCCCGCCCGGGCGAACTGCCGGTTGACGGCGCCGACGGTGCGGAACCCGGACCGGGTGGCCTCGAAGACGGCGCGCTCGGCGGGCTTGCGCAGCCCGAGGCCGGTCCAGCGCGCCGGCCTGGGCGAGCCGGTTGAGCACGGCGACGGCGTAGCCGATCGGGTCCGGCCGCTCCTTGGCGGAGAGGCCGTGCCGCCCCCGGGCTCCCTGCGGCTGCGTGGCAGTCATGCCGAAACTGTAACTCCGAGTTACACACCCGGCCAGCGACCGTGCACCGTGGCGCACCTCACCTTCGGCGTCCGTCCTAGGATGTCCGGCATGCCCGACGGTGCCCGTCTCCCCCGAGTCCCCCGCGCTGCCGACCGGCGGCACCGTCCGGCCCGATCACGCGGTGGGGCGAGGACGTGATGCACCGGGTGCAGGAGCCGGTCACCGAGTTCGACGACGAGCTGCGCGACGCTGGTCGCCGACATGGTCGCGACGATGTACGCCGCGGACGGGGTCGGTCTGGCCGCGTGCCAGATCGGCGTCGACCGGGCGGTCTTCGTGTTCGACTGCCCGGACGACGAGGGCGTCCACCACCGTGGCGTGGTCTGCAACCCGGTGCTGCTTCCTTCCGGAGGGCCAGCGACCGCAAGCTCGACGACGGCGACGAGGGCTGCCTGTCGCTGCCGGGCGCCTTCGTGCCGTTGGCGCGGCCGGACTTCGCGGCAGTCGAGGGGCAGGACGAGCACGGCGCGCCGGTGCGGTACGCCGGGCACGGGTCTGCTCGCGCGCTGCCTGCAGCACGAGACCGACCACTGCCAGGGCACGGTGTTCGGCGACCGGCTCAACCGGCGCGCGCGCAAGAAGCTGCACAAGGAGCACGACGAGGCGGCCGCCGACTTCCCCGCCGACTGGCCGGTCAGCGGCGAGGGCTGGGGCGCCGGCGCCGAGTAGACCACCGGCTCGTTGAGACGCGGGTTTGGTGCCTCGAGACGCAGGGTTTGGTGCCTCGAGACGCGCGCTTCGGCGGACGCGGCGGCTCGAGTCAGTCGACGAGACCCGACACGTCGCTGATGATGTCGGTTCCAAGGGCGGGCCAGAACAGGAATGGCGCCAGTCCGACCACGATCACGAAGGCGACCAGGCCCAACCACGGTCGACCCTTGACGACATGGAGCCAGGCAGCAACGGCAGCCCCGGGTCCGACGAAGACCATCGCCTCGCGCAGCTGCATCCAGCACCAGGTCACGGCCGCCGCATAGATCGCGAGGCCGATGACACGTCGCCCCAGCCAGCGCAGGCGGTCGGCAGCGCCGGTCTCTCGCGGCTGGTTGGCTGCGACGTCCCCGATGGGCAGGTGACACCCGCGGCACATCGCGGAACGGCTGGAAACGTCCGTCGTGCACACCGGGCACACCAATACATCTGTCACAGGTTCTCCCCCGTCCGGCTACGAATCCAGATGCTAGAAGGCATCCCGCGGGGGTGCACCGGTTTCCCGGGAACTCGCGGCAGCGCGCGCAGGTTGTACGGGCCAACGGCGTTTTGTGGTGGCGGAGTCCTTCATCGTGCCATCGTCGAGACGCAGGGAATGGTGCCTCGACACGCAGTTCGTGGTCCCACGAGCCGTCGGGGCGGCGGGCTCTTTCACTCGCGCGACCACGACCTGACACTCGCGCGACCACGACCTGACACTCGCGCGACCACGACCTGACACTCGCGCGACCACGACCTGACACTCGCGCGACCACGACCTGACACTCGCGCGACCATGACCTCGCACTCGCGCGACCACGACCTGACACTCGACAGGCCGGGTTCAGCGACGCTGAAGTGCGTAGCAGGCGACCGCCGTGGCGGCGGCGACGTTGAGGCTGTCGATGCCGGGCCGCATCGGGATGATCGCGCGGCGGTCGGCCGACGACTGCCAGCGCGGCGACAGTCCGTGTCCCTCGCCAGCCGAGCACCAGCGCGACCTTGTCGAGGCCGGCGACCGCCTCCTCGAGCGGCTTGGCGTCCGGCGGCCAGGGTCATGCGCGACCGTGGTGAAGCCACGCGCGGACAGCGACGGCAGCGCGTCGTACCAGTCGTCCAGCCGCGTCCACGGCATCGAGAACACCGCGCCCATCGCCGACCTTCACCGCGCGCCGGTAGAGCGGGTCGGCGCAGCGCGGCGACAGCAGGACGGCGTCGACGTCGAGGGCGGCGCCGCTGCGCAGGATGGCGCCCGACGTTGGTGTGGTCGACGATGTCCTCGAGCACCAGGACCGTGCGCGCGCCCGCCAGCACCTCGTCGAGCGCCGGCAGCGGCCGGCGGTCGCAGCGAGGCGAGCGCGCCGCGGTGCACGTGGAAGCCGGTGACCTGCTCGGCGAGCTCCTCCGAGACCACGTAGCAGGGGGCGTCGGTCTGCGGCGAGCACGTCGGCCAGGCCGTCCAGCCAGCGCGGCGCCATCAGGAACGACCGTGGTGCGTAGCCGGCCTCGACGGCCCGGCGTACGACCTTCTCCCCCTCGGCCAGGAACAGCCCGTGCTCGGCCTCGAGGTGCTTGCGCAGCTCGACGTCGCGCAGGTCGCGGTAGTCGGCGAGCCGCGGGTCGTCGGGGTCGACGACCTCGGTCAGGACTGCCATGACCTCGCGGCGGCGTAGCGTCTCCGGGTTCGCCACCGCGACGACGTCGCCGATCACGACGATCGCCGGCGGGCGCACCTGCTCGGACTCGACGGCCGCCGCCACGGTGCCGAGCGTGGACAGCACGGTCCGCTCCCCCGGCATCGTGCCCTCGGACGACGATCGCGACCGGGGTCTCGGTCGGCCGGCCGCCGTCGACCAGGGCGGCGGCGATCGCGCGGCAGGTTCTGCACGGCCATCAGCAGCACGACGGTGCCGCGCAGCCGGGCGACGCGCCGGCCACTCGACCAGCGACTCGGGGTGGCCCGGCGGCAGGTGCCCGGAGATCGACCGTGAACTCGTGGGCGACGCCGCGGTGGGTGACCGGGATGCCGGCCACGCGCCGGCACCGAGATCGCGCTGGTCAGGCCGGGCACGACGCGTGCACGGGACGCCGGCCTCCGCGCAGGCGAGCGCCTCCTCGTAGCCGCGGCCGAACACGAACGAGTCGCCGCCCTTGAACCGCACCACCCGCTTGCCGGCCAGCGCGCGCTCGACGATGACCCGGTTGATCTCCTCCTGCGCCGCCGACCGGCCGCGCGGCAGCTTGGCGACGTCGATCAGCTCGACGTCGGGCGACAGCTCGTCGAGCAGCTCGCGCGGCGCGAGCCGGTCGGCGACCACGACGTCGGCCTCGCTCGAGCGCGCGGCGGGCGGCGACGGTGACCAGCTCGGGGTCGCCGGGACCGCCGCCGACCAGGACGACGCCCGGCGCGCGTCGGGTCGTGCGGCGCGGCGATCGCCCCGTCCCGCAGCGCGGCGACGATCTCGTCGCGCACCGCGGCGGACGTCGCGGCTCCCGGTTGCCGAGCACCGCCACCGTGACGCCCGCGTGCCGGCCGACCGCCGGGGTCCAGGCCGTCGCCTCGGGTGCGTCGTCGCTGCGCACGCAGAAGATCCGGCGCTCCTCGGCGGCGGCGCTGACCGCTGCGTTGACCTCCGGGTCGTCGGTCGCGGCGATGACGTACCAGGCCTCGTCGAGGTCCGCGTCCTCGAAGCCGCGTCGGAGCCAGGTGATCTCGCCGCCGCCCGCGAGCCCCTCGATCGCCGGGGTCACCTCGGGGGAGACGACGACGACGTCGGCGCCGGCCGCGATCAGCCCCGGCACCCGGCGCTGCGCCACGTGCCCGCCGCCGACCACGACGACCCGGCGGCCGGCCAGCCGCAGGCCGGAGGGGTACGGCGGGAAGTCGCGTCATTTCCGTGGCCACCCCGGCCGAGTCGAACGTGGCCATCTCCCGCAGCGTCGCGCCGGCCGCCTCGACGATCGGGAACGCCAGCGCCGCGCCGGTGCCCTCGCCGAGCCGCAGGTCGAGGTCGACCAGCGGACGCAGGCCGAGGTGCTGCAAGCGCGATGCGCGTGCCCGGGCTCGGCGCTGCGGTGCCCGGCGAAGCAGTAGCCGAGCGCCGCCGGCGCGAGCGCCTGTGCGACGAGGGCGGCGGAGCCGGCGATCACCCCGTCGAGGACCACCGGGACGCCGCGCCGCCGCACCGGCCAGCACGAAGCCGGCGAGCCCGGCGTGCTCGAGGCCGCCCAGCGAGGCCAGCGTCTCGACCGGGTCGTCGCTCACCGCGCGTCGCTCGAGGGCCACCTGCACGATCGCGATCTTGTGCGCGTGCATGGCGTCGTCGATGCCGGTGCCCCGGCCGGTCACGTCCGCCGGCTCCGCGCCGGTGAACGCCGCGACCAGCGCCGCCGACGCGGTGGTGTTGGCGATCCCCATGTCGCCGGTGAGCAGGCAGTCGTGACCCGCGTCCACCAGCTGGTGCGCGACGTCGGCGCCGAGCATGATCGCGGCCGCCGCCTCGTCGCGGGACATCGCGGGCCCGGCCGCCAGGTCCGACGTACCCGCTGCGGACCTTGCGCGTCCAGGACGTGGTCGTCCGGCTCGACGTCGGCCGCGACGCCGATGTCGACGACGTACACCTCGGCGCCGGCCTGCCGCGCCAGCACGTTGACCGCGGCCCCGCCGGCGCGGAAGTTCTCGACCATCGCGGCGGTGACCTCCTGCGGCCACGGGGTCACGCCGCGGGCGTGCACGCCGTGGTCCGCGGCGAACACGGCGACGACGGGCCGCTCGAGCGGCCGGCGGCGGGCAGGTGCGCTGGATCCCGCACAGCGTCACCGACGCGTCCTCCAGCACCCCGAGGGCGCCGGCCGGCTTGGTGAGCTGCGCCTGCCGCGCCCGCGCCTCGGCCATGGCCGCCTCGTCGAGCGGCCGGACCGGCGGTGCGGGTTCCGAGATGACGAACGTCCGGGTCATGCGCGCCATTGTCCTCGTCGTACGGCGATGCCTGGCACCCGCCCAGGGGCCGGACTAGCTGTCACCTGCCACGGCACACCCGACCTTCAGGAGGCAACGTGAGCACGCTCGACCGTCCCGTCACCCCGAACCCCTACGACCTGCTGCCCGCCACCGCGTCGTTCACGGTGACCAGCGACGACGTCACGGACGGCCAGCCGCTCAAGGACGACCAGGTGGCCGCCAAGGGCAACACCTCGCCGCAGCTGAGCTGGTCGGGGGCGCCCGAGGGCACGAAGAGCTACGTGGTCACCTGCTTCGACCCGGACGCACCGACCCCGTCGGGCTTCTGGCACTGGGTGCTCGTCGACCTGCCCGCGGACGTGACCTCGCTGGAGACGGGCGCCGCCGCGGGCGACCTGCCGGGCAAGGCGTTCCACTGCCGCAACGACGGCGGCGAGGCCGGGTTCATGGGCGCCGCGCCGCCGCGAGGGCGACCAGGTGCACCGCTACTTCTTCGTCGTGCACGCCGTCGGCGAGGAGTCGCTGGGCGTCGACGAGGACGCCTCACCCGCCGTGGTCTCGTTCAACCTCGCGTTCAAGACGCTGGGCCGCGCGATCCTGCACGGCACCTACCAGCACTGACGCCCCGCGGCCGAGCCTGCGAGGTCGCGAAGGGGGCGTCAGGTTGAGGAGCGTCGACTCGGGCCGAGCCTGCGAGGAACGAGTGACGCGTCTCGAAACCGAGCGGTTGGTCACGCGCCACAGAGGCGCGCGTAGACGTCGGAGTCGAGGAACCGCGGCACGATGAACCGCGGTGGCCGGCGCGAGGTCCAGGGAGCCGTCGCGCACCCGGGCGGGGTCGACGAACACGATCTGCCGCCCCTCCCCCAGCACGATGTCGTCGTCGGTCACGTCGGTGCGGCCGACCCAGATCCGCCACTGGTCGGCCAGGTGCGTCGAGACCTTCGGTGAGTGCTGCACCACCTCGTCGAACCACAGCTCGAGGCCGGTCAGCTCGAGGCCGGTCTCCTCGGCGACCTCGCGGGCCAGCGCGTCCTCCCACTCCTCGCCCGGCTCGACGTGGCCGCCGACCAGGCCCCACTGCTCCGGCGCGACCGGCGCGTGCTCGTCGCGCTCCTGCAGCAGCACCCAGCCGCGCGGGTCGACGAGGATCACGGTCGCGATGCGGCAGTTGCGCTCCGCGCACGGAGTGATGTCCTCCTCGACGCTGCGGGCGCTGGCGCCCCGAGCGGCTGATGCGTCGGTCACGCTGGTCCCCCTCAAGAGGATTGATCGGGAGTATGGCGTCCTGCACACTTAACGTCCCCACATTCTCACAGCGGTACTCCCCACCCCCGGCCGACGCGGACCGGGGGCCTCGGCGTGCGTGCTGCCCCGGTCGATCCGTCGAGACGCTGAGCCAGGAGGTCGGATGCTGTACGTCGCGGTGGCGGTCCGTGCGTTCCGTCGCTACGCGACCTACACGGCGGCCACCCTCGCCGGCATCTTCACCAACTGCGTCTTCGGCGTGATCATCAGCTTCAGCTACCTCGCGGTGTGGGGACAGAACCCCGATGCCGGCGGTTACGACGTGTCCGACGCCCTGACCTACGCCTGGCTCGGCCAGGCGATGATCATGACCGTCGCGGTCTGGTCCGGCGGCGCCACCGACGACCTCGCGGCCCGGATCCGCACCGGCGACGTCGCGCTCGACCTGTACCGCCCGGTGGGGCTGCTCGGCTGGTGGCTGGCGACCGACCTCGGCCGCGCGACGTACCACCTGGTCACCCGCGGCCTGGCGCCCACGCTCGTCGGCGCGGCGCTGTTCGACCTCCGCTACCCGGCCGGCGCCGGCACCTGGCTGCTGTTCTGGCTCTCGGTGCCGCTGGCCGTCGTGGTCTCGTTCGGGATCCGGATGCTCGTCACGGCCAGCGCGTTCTGGCTGCTCGACGACACGGGTGTGCGCAACCTGCAGGTGGTGTGCGCGATGTTCTTCTCCGGGCTGGTGGTGCCGCTGGTGCTGTTCCCGGGATGGACGCGCGACCTGGCGATGGCCCTGCCCTGGGCCGCGTTCCTGCAGGTGCCCGCCGACATCTGGCTCGGCCGTCGGGCCGGCGCGGACGCGTGGTGGGGGCTCGCGTTCCAGGCCGCCTGGGCGGGGGCGCTGCTCGGTGCCTGCGGCCTCGTGCTGCGCCGGGCCCGGCACAAGGTGGTGGTGCAGGGTGGCTGAGACCTCGGCACTGCCGGACGCCGTGCGCGCCTACGGCCTGCTGGCCCGGACCTGGATCCGGGTGTCGATGACCTACCGGACGTCGTTCGTGATCCTCACCGTGGCGCAGTTCGTGGTGACCGGGCTGGACTTCCTGGCGATCGTGATCATGTTCGCGAACATCGACGCGCTCGGCGGCTTCTCGCTGGCCGAGGTCGCGTTCCTGTACGGCGGCGCCGGGGTCTGTCTCGGGCTCGCCGACCTGATCCTCGGCAACATCGAGCACCTGGGCAGCAAGATCCGGCTCGGCACGTTCGACGCGATGATGATCCGGCCGGTGCCGCTCTACGCGCAGGTGTGCGCCGACGAGTTCGCCCTGCGCCGCCTGGGCCGGATCGCGCAGGCCGCCGTCGTGCTCGCGCTGGGCCGTCGTCACGCTCGACCTCGAGTGGACCCCGCGCGAAGGCCGCGATGGTGGCCTACCTGGTGGTGTGCGGCACGGCGATCTTCCTGGCGATCTTCACCCTCGGCGCGGCGTTCCAGTTCTGGACCCAGGACGCCTCGGAGGCCGCGAACGCGTTCACCTACGGCGGCAACACGCTCGCCGCAGTTCCCGCTCACGATCTACCCGGCCGAGATGGTCAAGGCGCTCACCTTCCTGGTGCCGATCGCGTTCGTCAACTGGTACCCGTCCCTCTACGTCCTCGGCCGTCCCGACCCGTTCGGGCTGCCCGAGGCGTTCCAGTTCGCGGCACCGGTCGCCGCGCTCGCGCTCGGCCTGCTGGCGGCCGTGGCCTGGCGCACCGGGGTCCGCCGCTACCGATCGACAGGGAGCTGACGTGGCGCTCATCGAGGTCGAGGACCTGACCCGGACCTTCGTCGTACGCCGGCGTGCGGGCCGGTTCCGGCGGACCGCCGCCGAGGTGCGCGCGGTCGACGGCATCAGCTTCGAGATCGCGCGCGGCGAGATGGTCGGCTACATCGGGCCCAACGGCGCCGGGAAGTCCACCACCATCAAGATGCTCACCGGCATCCTCGTGCCCACGTCCGGGCGGCTGCGCGTCGCGGGCGTCGACCCGTCACGCGACCGGCTCGAGCTCACCCGGCGGATCGGGGTGGTCTTCGGCCAGCGGACGACGCTGTGGTGGGACCTGCCGCTGCGCGACTCGTTCGAGCTGCTCCGGCGCATCTACCGGATCGCCGCCGGACCGGTTCCGCAGCAACCTCGACGAGTTCTGCGAGCTGCTCGATCTCGGCGAGCTGCTCGACACCCCGGTCCGGCAGCTGTCGCTCGGGCAGCGGATGCGCGGCGACATCGCGGCCGCCCTGCTGCACGACCCGGAGATCCTGTACCTCGACGAGCCGACCATCGGCCTCGACGTGGTGAGCAAGAGCCGGCTGCGCGAGTTCCTGCGGCGGGTCAACGCCGAGCGGCAGGTGACGCTGCTGCTCACCACCCACGACCTGCAGGACATCGAGCAGCTCTGCTCGCGGGTGATGGTCATCGACCACGGCTCGCTGGTGTACGACGGGTCGCTGGCCGGCCTGCACACGGTCGGCGCATCCACCCGCACCCTCGTCGTGGACCTCGTCGACCCGCTCCCCGACGACGCCCGGATCGCGGTCGACGGCGCGACGGTGCGCCGCGTCGACGGTCCCCGCCAGTGGCTCAGCTTCCCCGCCGAGGCCTCGGCCGCTCCGCTGGTGGCCGCCGTCGCCGCGTCGTACGACGTCGCCGACCTCTCCATCCTGGAGCCGGCCATCGAGGACGTGATCGCGGACATCTACGCCCGCTGACGTGGAGACACGCGTCTCAACGTTCTTTTGACTCATTCCAGAAAGGGTGGTTGGGTCGAAGCATGACCCCGTCACCCAGCACCGACCACGCGGACACGCTCCGCGAGCAGGGGCTGCGGGTGACCAGGCAGCGGGTCGCGGTGATGTCGGCGCTGGCCGCCGACCCGCACTCCGGGGCCGACGCCGTCCTCGCGAGGGTCCGCGCCGACGTCGGTCGCGTGTCCCACCAGGCGGTGTACGACGTGCTCCACGCCCTCACCGACAGGGGCGTCGTCCGCCGCATCCAGCCGGCCGGGTCGGTCGCCCGCTACGAGCTCCGCGTGGGCGACAACCACCACCACCTGGTGTGCCGGCGCTGCGGCGTCGGTCACCGACGTCGACTGCGCGGTCGGCGCCGCCCCCTGCCTCGAGCCGCAGGACCTCGGCGCGCACGCGCCCGGCTTCGTCCTCGACGAGGCGGAGGTCACCTACTGGGGGATCTGCGACAGCTGCACCCACGACTCACGCAACACCGATCAGGAGGACGCATGACCCAGGACACCACCCCGCACGGCGGATCGACCACCGGCTTCGGCTCCCCCGCGCCGAGCGACCGCAACTCGCTCTCGGTCGGAAGCAACGGGCCGCTGCTCCTGCACGACGTGCACCTCATCGAGCAGATGGCCCACTTCAACCGGGAGAACGCGCCCGAGCGGCGCCCGCACGCGAAGGGCTCGGGCGCCTTCGGCGTCTTCGAGACCACGCAGGACGTCTCCCGTTTCACCAAGGCCGCCCTGTTCCAGAAGGGTGCCTCCACCGACCTGCTGCTCCGGTTCTCCACCGTCGCCGGCGAGCTGGGCAGCCCCGACACCTGGCGTGACGTCCGCGGCTTCGCGCTGAAGTTCTACACCTCCGAGGGCAACTACGACATCGTCGGCAACAACACGCCGATCTTCTTCCTCCGCGACCCGATGAAGTTCCCGCACTTCATCCGCAGCCAGAAGCGGCTGCCGGACTCCGGCCTGCGCGACAACAACATGCAGTGGGACTTCTGGACCCTGAACCCCGAGTCGGCGCACCAGGTCACCTATGTGATGGGTGACCGCGGCCTGCCCCGGACCTGGCGGCACATGAACGGCTACGGCTCGCACACCTACATGTGGGTCAACCAGGCGGGCGAGAAGTTCTTCGTGAAGTACCACTTCCACACCGACCAGGGCATGGAGTTCCTCACCAACGCGCAGGCGGCCGAGGTCGCCGGCGCGGACGCGGACTTCCACCGCCGCGACCTCTTCGAGGCGATCGAGCGTGGCGAGCACCCGAGCTGGACCCTCAAGGTCCAGGTCATGCCGTACGACGACGCGAAGTCCTACCGGTTCAACCCGTTCGACCTGACCAAGGTGTGGCCGCACGGCGACTACCCGCTCATCGAGGTCGGGAAGCTGACGCTGAACAAGAACCCGGAGAACTTCTTCGCACAGATCGAGCAGGCGGCCTTCTCCCCCGGCAACACGGTCCCGGGCATCGGGCTCTCGCCGGACAAGATGCTGCTGGCTCGCTCGTTCGCCTACAACGACGCGCAGCGCAACCGGATCGGCACCAACTTCGTCCAGCTGCCCGTCAACAAGCCGCGGGTGCCGGTGAACACCTACATGTTCGACGGTCAGATGGCCTACGAGCACAGTGGCGCCAAGCCCGTCTACGCGCCGAACTCCTACGAGCGCGGCTGGTCGGACGGACCGGGCAACCCCGAGGAGGCCTGGGAGGTCGACGGTGACCTCGTGCGCAGCGCGTACGAGCTGCACGCCGAGGACGACGACTTCGGCCAGGCCGGCACGATGGTCCGCGAGGTGTTCGACGACGCGCAGCGTGACCGGCTCGTCGACCAGGTCGCCGGGAGCCTGCTCGGTGGGGTCCGCTCGCCGGTCCTGGAGCGCGCGTTCGACTACTGGAAGAGCATCGACGCCGAGGTCGGCAAGCGGATCGAGGAGAAGGTCCGCGAAGGCAGCGGCGAGGCCATGGAGGGCATGGGCGAGGGCTGAGCCCCAAGCTCGATCACCCGGTTCGTCCGGCCCCGGTCACCGGGGCTGGACGAACACCGGGTCGCGGCCGTCGAGCGAGGCCAGCCACCGCTTCGCGCGCGTCTTCGAGGCCCGCGACAGCCAGGCGTCCTGCACCAGCTCGGCGACCTCGTCGCGGGTCAGCTCGCCGATCCGGGACGCCCGGAGCAGCACCGACCGGTGTCCCTTGAAGTGCGGCGTCGTGAAGTACGGCGTGTCCGGGTCCTCGACCATCGCGGTCTTGTCGCCCTGGTCGGCCACCCAGAACACGATGACGTCGTCGTAGCGCACCCCCGTGTCGGGGTCGAAGGCGTCCGGTCGCGGACCGCGGAAGAAGATGAACGACTTGCCGCCGACGGCGTATACCTGACGGCCCTCGTCCCCGGTGACGGTCACGTGCGGCAGCGCCCGCGCCACCTCGTGCACGTCGTCGACCCGCGCCTTCCTCGACCGTCGCGCCATACCGGCATCGTAGGGCGGGTCTCGACGGGCTCGACCACCGATGACCGGCTCGACCACCGACGTCGGGCAGGATTGCACCATGGCACGCAGCGACGAGTGGCCCGTCGACGTCCTCGGCAGGCCCTACTACGCCGAGACGATCGACCTGCCGCCCGACGACGAGGGCGAGGTCGTCGCCACGCTGGTACGCCGCCGCGGCCGCTCCCGGAGCCGCAAGGCGGTGCTGCACGTGCACGGGTTCGCCGACTACTTCTTCCAGACCGTCGCCGCCGACTACTGGCTGTCCCGGGGCTACGACTTCTACGCCCTCGACCTGCGCAAGTACGGCCGCTCGCTGCGCCCGCACCAGACCCCCAACTTCACCACCGACCTGACCAGCTACTACGCGGAGCTCGACGAGGCCTACCGGCGCGTCACCGAGCGCGACGGCCACGACCACGTCGTGATGTCGGGACACTCGACGGGCGGGCTCGTCGTACCCCTCTGGCTCCATGACGAGGGCGCTCCGGTCGACGGCATGGTGCTCAACTCGCCGTGGCTGGACCTGCACGGCAGTCTGCTGCTCCGCACGGCCGGGACGAAGGCGATCGACCAGATCGGCGCCCGCCGGCCGTACCTCACCATCCCGCGTGAGGTCAACGGCTTCTACGCCCGCAGCCTGCACCGCGACCACGACGGCGAGTGGCCGTTCGACCTGGCGTGGAAGCCGCTGGAGAGCTGGCCGGTGTACGCCGGCTGGCTGCGTGCGGTACGACGGGGCCACGCGCGGGTGCACCGCGGGCTCGACCTCGACGTACCCGTGCTGGTCCTCACCTCGGACGCCTCCGCGCCGCCCGCGCGAGTGGGACGAGACCTGCTCGAGCAGCGACATCGTGCTCGACGTGCGGCAGATCCGGAAGTGGGCGCACAAGCTGTCCCGGCACGTCACACTCGTCTCGGTGCCGGGCGCGCTGCACGACGTCACCCTGTCGCGGGGCGAGGTCCGCGCCCGGGTGTTCGACGAGATGGACCGCTGGCGGACCGCCTACCTGACCCCCGCCGACGAGGCGGCGCATGCCAACGGTGCGGCGAAGCGGACTAGGACCAGTCGTAGACCCGCCAGGGCAGCCCAGGCAGCGGCCGGGACGCCGGCGGCATCTCGCCGCGGCACAGCGAGCCGATGACCCAACGGCTGGACGTGGAGAACGCCACCCGACCGTCGTCGTTGACGACCACACCGGCCGAGCCCGCACCGAGCCGCCGGAGCACGAGCGCCTCGAACCGGTTGATCGGCAGGTCCGCGCCGGCCACGCCGAGGAACTCGCCGTCGGCCTCGACCGGCATGGTCAGCGTGAGGAGGTACCGGTCGGTGCCGTGCACGTCGACGTACGGCCCGACCACGTGCCGTTGCCTGGTGCGTCGCGGGACCGCGAACCACTCGGTCCCGGCGTAGTCGTAGAAGTCCAGGCTGTCCGGTCGCAGGTCGACCTCCAGCCGAGCCGGGTCGTCCTTGCCGGCGACCCACTGCCACCACTCGAGCCGCAGGTGCGGGTGCCCGAGCAGCCCGGGCTCCAGGATCACGCCCAGGCCCACCGCGACCTCGTCGGGTCGCCGCATCCGTGCGAGCAGCTCGGGCGCGAGCCCGTGCACGTCGTCGTCGCTCAGCCGGCGGCCCTCGGCGGTGGCCGTCGCGTAGACCGCCAGCGTCGACCGGCGCACCTCGTCAACCGTCGCGAACACCCGCTCGACAACCTCGACCACGACGTCGGCGACGTCGGCGTCCTCCCGCGTTCCTGAGATCACGGCTTCACCCCTCCTCCCCGGCGCCGTCACGCATCAGCCTGATGTGGTCGTCGATCAGTCGCAACGTCTCCTCACCGAGCTGCTGCTCGACCAGTGTGCGCGCGTGATCCGCACACCGTCCCGCGATCGCGTCGACGACGAGCAGCCGCGTGTCCGCCAGCGCGTCGCCACTGCGACCGGCGGCGGCCCGCCAGGTGAGCTGGGCCAGCTCGCCCTGCAGCTCGATCTCCATCATCGTCAGCCGCGCGGACTGGGCCGCGGCGGCCATCTCGATGTGCAGCCGCCCGTCGATCCGTCTAACGTCGGCGTCGTCCCTGGCCTCCCGGAGCCGGTCCACGAGCTCGCGGAGCCGCTCGATCTCGGCCTCGGACGCCCGCTCGGCGGCCAGTCTCGCGGCTGTCCCCGCCACCGCCACGTGCAGGTCACCGATCTCGCGGAGGTCGCTCACGCCGATCTCGGTCAGCCGCTCACGGGACAGCGCGGAGAGACCCGCACCCGACACCCGCACGAAGCTGCCGCCGCCGCGACCCCGCCGGGTCTCCACGAGCCCCTTCTCGCGCAGCTCGGCGAGGGCGTCGCGCAGGGTCACGGTCGAGACGTTCAGCGAGGTCGCCAGCTCTTGCTCCGGGGGCAGCTGCTCGCCGTCGCCCAGCAGCCCGAGAGCGATCGCGCCACCGAGCCGGCGGGTGACCGCCTCCCGCCGGTTGCCGGCGTCGTCGAGGGGCCCGAAGAGCGCGTGATGCAGGCGCATCGAGCCGCCTCCCTCTACCCGACGAACTAGCCCGGTTGGTGTCTTGCGGACAAACATATAGAGCCATATGTTTTTCGCAACACTGTGACGTGGACCACTTCGAGCCCCTGCGCAGGAGGCGCCCTCATGACCCAGATCGAGGAGCCCGTCGACCGGGACGACCCGCTCACCCGGCCGTTCACGCCTGGCATGCGGGACAACCCCGCGGATCTCGCCTCGATGCCCGACGAGATCGCCCGGGTGCACGAGGTCGGCACCGACGCGAGTCCCGAGCAACAGTTCGCGGCCGAGTGGCGCAACGCGTCGTACAACTGCTTCTCCTCGGGTCACAAGTTCTGCCGCGAGGTCTGCCCGGTCATGCAGGTCACCCGCAACGAGTCGTGGACGCCGACCGCCTTCCACGCCAACGTCGTCGCGATGGAGCGAGGCGAGCTCGGCATCGAGGAGGTCGCCGCCGACTACGTGAACTGCACCCAGTGCGGGGCCTGCGAGCTGCGCTGCCCGAACACCCTCTTCACCGGCGACTTCTACCGCTTCCGCACCCGGACCGTGGACGTCGTCAAGGCCGCGCGGGCGTTCGCCGTCGAGAGCGGCGTCCACCAGCCCGGCTGGAAGACCTGGAACGAGCGCACCGACCGCCAGACCCACGAGCCGGTGCTCGGCGACACCGACGTCAGCCAGGAGCACGTGCGCGACTGGTCGGAGGGGCTCGACATCCCGATCGGCGGCGAGACGATCCTCTTCGTGGACTGCGAGGCGGCGTTCTACCGCACGTCCGTGCCGCGGGCGGTCGCGCTGATCCTGCAGCAGGCCGGCGTCGAGTTCGGGCTGATGGGCGAGCAGTGGTGCTGCGGCGGGCCCGCTGCCGAGATGGGGTACGTCGACCAGGCGAAGCGGTTTGCCCAGCACAACCTCGACAACTGGCGGTCCACCGGCACCAAACGGGTCCTCGTGCTCGACCCGCACGACTACATCTCGTTCACCGAGGACTACCCGAAGTACTTCGGGGCCGACTACGACATCGAGATCGTCCTCGTGGTCGAGCTCTTCGCCGAGCTGATCCGCGAGGGCCGGCTGACACCGTCGGTGCCGGTCGAGCGGAGCATCACCTACCACGACCCCTGCCGGCTCAACAAGCGCAAGGGCATCTGGAAGGAACCACGCGAGATCCTGCGCGCGATCCCCGGCCTGGACTTCAAGGACGTCGACCGGGTGACGCAGTGGTCCTACTGCTCGGGCGGCGGAGGCGGGCTGCCGGTCGAGAAGCCGGAGCTCACCGCCGCCATCTCCGCCAAGCGCATGGAGCACGCCTCGGTCCTCGAGGTCGACACCATGGTCAGCGCCTGCCCCTGGTCCGAGCGCCCGCTCGGCGAGGCCGGTGACGGTGCCGGCATCGACGTGGTCGACATCCACGAGCTGCTGGCCACCTCGCTCGGGATCGAGGCCGGCGGCAGCACCCGCGGTGGTGCGCGATGACCCTGCAGGCGGAGCGTGTCGACGAGGTCGTCCACGCCCTGCGGGGCGTGCTCCGCGACGAGCAGATCCTCACCTCGAAGCCCGACCGGCTCAACCGCGCGCGCGTACCCGCGCCGTTCCCTGTGCACCGGTGGACCGAGCGGATGCCCGACCTCGCGGTGCTGCCGACCAGCACCGAGGAGGTCGCGGCGGTCGTCCGGATCGCCAACGACCTGCGCGTGCCGATCGTGCCGCGCGACGGCGGGACCGGCCTCACCGACGGCGCGGTGCCGCTGCGCGGCGGCATCGTCGTCGACGTCAAGCGGATGAACGCGATCAAGGAGCTCGACCTCGAGAACCGCACCGTGACCGTCGGGACCGGCATCAACATGCTGAAGCTCAACGAGCAGCTGGCCCGGCACGACCTGTTCTACCCCGACGACCCGGCGTCCTACCCGTGCAGCCTGGTCGGCGGGCGGATCGGCACCAGCGGCTGGTCCCTGATCGGCGCGCGCTACGGGCACACCCGCGACCTGGTGCTCAGCTTCGACTTCGTGCTGCCGACCGGCGACGTCATGCACGTCGGCGACGGCATCGGCCACAAGATCAGCAAGTCCTCGAGCGGCTACCAGCTCAAGCACCTGTTCATGGGCCACCAGGGCACCCTCGGCATCGCCACCGAGGCCACCCTCAAGCTGTTCCCGAAGCCGGAGGCCGAGCTCTCCCCGTTCTGGGCGTTCGACAACTACGACGACGCCTATGCCTGCGTCGGTGCGCTGGCCCGCGCCGGGGTCGCCACGTTCGCCGGCGCCGTGCTCTTCGACGAGCACAAGGTCGCCTACCTCCGCCGCGACGACGAGGCCTACATCCCCCAGCCCGGCGACGTGCGGGCCCTCGTCTGCGCGGTCATGTACGGCTACGAGGACGAGGTCCGGCCGGCCGGCAAGCGGCTGTTCCGGATCGCTCGTGAGCACGGCGCGCGCTACCTCGGGGACGAGATCTCCGAGGGCGACTGGGCGGCGCGGCACGACCGCTACGCCACGCCGTTGCACGGACGCACCAAGGCCGGCCAGGTGGTGCCGATGAGCTGGCACTGCGAGGACGCGGCCGTCAACTACACGCACCTGCCCGCCGTCACCAAGGCCTGGCACGAGATCGTCGCCGACCTGCGCCGGCGTACCGACGTCTTCGACGACTGGGGCATGTTCGCCTACACCTCGGGCAACACCGGCGTGGACTACCTCACCGAGATCGACGTCGGCATCTGGGAGCAGCAGCTCGACGACCGGGCCTGGGAGATGTGGGTGCAGGCCAAGCGCGACATCGCCGCGGTGTCGATCGCGCACAACGGCTCGATCAGCGCCTGCCACGGCTCCTGCCGCGACGGCGAGGTGGACCTCGTGCCCGACGAGCTGGGCCGCGGCTTCGACGTGATGCTCGACGTCAAGCGAGCCCTGGACCCGAACAACATCATGAACCCCGGCAAGTACCTCCTCGACCGGGCCTACGACACAGGACGGCAGGCATGACCGACACAAGCAACGCGGACGGCCGGTCCCTCGGTTACCGGTACGCCGAGCAGTTCACCCCACCGGAGCCGGCCCCGGTGACCGACGTCGCCCGGACCTCCTTCGAGCACGTCTACGAGGTAGACCCCCGGCTGATGCAGACATGGGTGCTGCAGCAGGAGTTCCCCAACTGGGACACGCTGCGGATCATGAACAGCCGGCACGACCACCTGGACTGGATGCACCGGCACTTCGCCCACAAGGTGGTGACCGGCTCCGAGCTGCTCGCGGAGCTCGAGGTGGAGGGAGAGCAGTCATGAGCCAGGACATCTCGGCCCCCGGGCACGAGCACCACGAGCACGACGCCGACGCGGCACGGCTCGCCTCGCTGGGCTACACCTCCGAGTTCAAGCGCGACATGAGCCCCTGGGCGAACTTCGCCCTCGGCTTCACCTACCTCTCCCCCGTCGTCGGCATCTACTCGCTGTTCGCGATCGCCCTGGCCACCGGTGGTCCGCCGATGATCTGGTGGCTGGTGATCGTCGGCCTCGGCCAGCTGCTGGTCGCCCTGGTCTTCGGCGAGATCGTCTCGCAGTACCCCGTTGCCGGCGGCGTGTACCCGTGGGCCCGGCACCTCTGGGGTCGCAAGTGGGCATGGATGACCGGCTGGATCTACCTGATCGCGCTGCTCACCACCATCGCCAGCGTCACCTACGGATCCGGCCCCTACCTGGCACAGCTGCTGAGCTTCGAGGCCGGCACCGGCTCGACCATCGCCTGCGCCCTGATCCTGCTGGCGCTGGCGCTGTTCATCAACCTGATGGGCACCAAGGCGCTGGCGATGGCCGCGATCATCGGCTTCACCGCCGAGCTGCTGGGGGCACTCGCCGTCGGCGGCTGGCTGCTGATCACCGAGCGTCACCACAACCTCGGCGTGCTCTTCGACACCCAGGGCATCGGTGCGGACGGCGGCTACGTCGGCGCCTTCATGGCCGCGGCCCTGATCGGCATCTACCAGTACTACGGCTTCGAGGCCTGCGGTGACGTCGCCGAGGAGGTCCCGGATCCGGGCCGGCAGATCCCCAAGGCGATGCGGATGACGATCTACGTCGGTGGCGCCGCGGCGATCTTCGTCTGCCTGTCGCTGCTGCTGGCCGTCTCCGACTACGCGGCGGTCATCGACGGGACCGACGCGGATCCGGTCACCACGGTGCTCAACGAGGCGTTCGGCGTCAACGGCACCAAGGTCGTGCTGGTCGTCGTGATGATGTCGTTCCTGTCCTGCGCGCTCAGCCTGATGGCCGCGGCCAGCCGGATGATGTACTCCTACGCGCGCGACGACATGATCATCGGGTCGCGGATCCTGCGCTACTTCATGCCGCACCGGCACGTCCCGCCGTACGCCATGATCGTCGGCGCCGTAGTCCCGGCGATCATCATCCTCGGCTCCGTGGTCTCGACCAAGGCGCTGACCTCGATCATCTCGTTCGCGACCCTGGGCATCTACCTCGGCTTCCAGATGGTCGTGCTGGCCGCCCTGCGAGCCCGGCTCAAGGGCTGGCAGCCCAGCGGCACGTTCCGGCTCGGCACCTGGGGCCTGCCGGTCACGGTGGCGGCCCTCGCCTACGGGATCACCGCGATGGTCATCATGGCCTGGCCCCGGACACCCGACGTCCCGTGGTACGACAACTGGATCGTCGCCCTCTCCGCCGCGCTCGGCACCGGCGTGGGGTTGGTCTACCTCGTCCTCGCCAAGCCCTACCAGAAGACCGACGCCATCTCCGGTGACGCGATCCCCGGCGAGGCCACACCCCCGCAGACCCCGACACCGCACGTCTGACGACGAAGAACCGGAGGAGAGACACCATGAGGTTCAGCTACGCGATGCTTCCGGACTACCCGCTCAGCGAGTCGCTGGCATCGATCAAGAAGGCCGACGAGCTCGGCTTCTACGCCGTGTACGCCGCCGACGAGACCTGGCACAAGGACCTCTGGCTGCTGTTCGCAGCGGCCGCCGGCCAGACCAGCCGGATCCGGCTCGGCCCGAGCATCTCCGGAGTCGTGCTGCGCGAGCCGACGCTGATCGCACAGGCGGCGGCGACACTCGACGAGCTGAGCAACGGGCGGGCCGAGGTGGCGGTGTCGAGCGGCAACTTCGGCCTGCTCGCGCAGTACCACATCGACTGGGCCAAGACGAAGCCGCTGTCGCGGGTCAAGGAGGCGGTCCACGTCGATCCGCACGCTCCTCGACGACGGTGTGGTCACCTTCGACGGCGAGTTCTTCAAGTACAGCGGCCTGTTCACGTTCGCCCGGCCCGTGCAGGAGCGGCTTCCGGTGAAGATGGGCGCGATGCGCGGCCCCAAGTCGTTCGAGGCGTCGGCGGAGTTCTCCGACGGCTGCCACCACGCGCTGAGCTATACCCGCGAGGCTTACGAGTACATGATGAAGCACTGCACGATCGGGGCCGAGCGCGCCGGCAAGAACGTTCACGACCTCGACCTCGGGTCCTGGGTGGTCTTCTCCGTGGCCGAGGACTCCGCGGTGGCCAAGGACGCCGCGCGCAGCATGGTCGGCCTCTACGCCTCGTCGATGCCGCACGAGCAGCTCGAGCGCAACGGCGTCAGCCCCGACGAGGTGGCACCGATCATCGAGGCGATCGGCTCCGGCGACATGGCCAAGGGCATCGAGCTCACCTCCCCCGACCTCGCCGAGCGGCTCTCGATCGCGGGCACGCCCGAGGAGGTCACCGAGAAGATCAAGACCAACATCGAGCCCACCGGCATCAACCACATGATCCTGGCGATCACCGACGCCTCGCTGGTCAAGGCGCTGATGGGTCGTGAGATCGCGGGGGTGCCCAACGTGGACACGCAGCTGCAGCTGGTGCACGACAAGGTGATGCCCGCCTTCACCTGACCGGAAAACCCGGCGCGGACCTCCTGTCCCGTGCCCTACGTTGGCGGTCATGACACTGACGACGGAGCAATGCCTGGACGCCATCTCCCGCTACTCGAGGGAGTTCGCGACCGCCGCGCGCGGCAACCTGTCCGCGCGGGTGGAGCACTGCCCCGACTGGAGCGTCGCCGACCTGGTCCGGCACCTGACCGACGTGCACTGGTTCTGGGGCACGATCGCCGAAGGCACGCTGTCCGAGCCGCCTGACGAGTCGTTGCGCCCGGCCCACGCCGACGACGACGGGCTGGTCGCCGCCTTCGAGTCCGGTGCGGCCCGCCTGGTCGAGGTGCTCGCCGCGGCCGACCAGTCGGCGTCGTGCTGGACCTGGTTCCCCGGGCAGCAGGACGTCGCCTTCATCACCCGTCACCAGGTGCAGGAGGCGGCGGTGCACGCCTGGGACGCCGTCAACGCGGCCGGCGGCGGCCTCGACATCGACCCGACCGTCGCCGCCGACTCCGTCGACGAGTTCCTCACCACGTCGCTGGCCGACGAGTCCGACGCGGCCGAGGCCGACCTGGTCCCCCTCGACGGCAGGTTCGTGCTGCGGGCCAGCGACACCGGCGACGCGTGGACGGTCGACGACGGATCCGTCCCCGGAGCCATGACGATGACCCGCGGCGGCACCGAGGGGGCGCCCGTCCTCGAGGCACGGGCTGCCGACCTGCTGCTGTGGCTCTACTCCCGCACCGAGCTCGACGGCGACGTGCCGGCTGACCTGCTCGCACGTTTCCGGGGTCTGAGCAGCACCGACTGACGCGGCACACGCCACGTCGCCACGAGCTCGCCCCAGCGGTCGTCCACGATCGCCGGTGCCCGCGCTCTCCTTCGATGCCGTATGGTGGGTCGTGTTGAAGGGATGGCTCTCCGAGCCGTCCTGGCCGCGCAAGATGGCGCGGCTTGTATCTCGTACTCCTGGTTTTCGGTTCGCTGGACATCAGTACAGGTGGATGTCTTCAGCGGCTCGAGGGCACGTTGCTCTCGGCACCGAACAAAGGAACAGATCATGGCTCAGGGCACCGTCAAGTGGTTCAACGCCGACAAGGGCTTCGGCTTCATCGCGCAGGATGGCGGCGGCGAGGACGTGTTCGTCCACTTCTCCGCGATCCAGTCGGGCGGCTACAAGTCTCTCGACGAGAACCAGAAGGTCGAGTTCGACCTCGCCCAGGGCCCCAAGGGCCCGCAGGCGGAGAACGTCCGCGTCTCCTGACCTCATCGCGAAGAGCCCCGACCGCACGCGGTCGGGGCTCTTCGTGCTTACCGGGGACCGGGCGGCAGCGGGTCAGGCGCGCTCCACGGGCTGCCAGAGCTCGCACGTCGCGGTCGTGAAGTCCTCGTTGTGCTCGAGGACCGCCACGATCGACGGACCGGGTCGCAGCCGCCACGGGTTCGACGGGAACCACTCGGCCGCGGTCGCAGCCCAGGTCTCCTGGAGCGCCTCCGGGTGCGGCCCCTCGGTGGTGAAGACCGCCCAGCTCCCGGCCGGGACGGTGATGCTCTGCAGGTCGTCGGGAGTCGACGTGTCGTTCGTGATCGCCACTCCGTGCATGTAGGTCAGCTCACTGCCCTCCGAACCCTCGGCCTCCAGGTCGTGGCTGATCTGCAGCAGTCCCTCGGGAGAGGTGTTGCTGAGGGCCTTCAGTCGCAGGTGCTCCTCCATCGGGATCGCTGCGACGTGGGCTTGGATGTGCGGATTGACGCCTTGGTGGATGAGGGGCACGCGCGTGGCGTGGCCCACCAGTCGGACGGCGGGTCGGTCGGTGATGCGGACGCGCATGGCGGTGTTCCCTTCGACGGTCAGGCGGAACCTGAGCTGTTGTTGACTTCGGAAGGGGCCACCGTCTCGGCGTGCGTCGGTGAGGCCGATGCCGTGCACGGCACGGAACGCGCGGCCGAACGCCTCGGTCGAGCCGTAGCCGTGCCTGACGGCGATCGTCAGCAGGTCGTCGGACGACCCCGCGACGTCGGCTGCCGCCAGCGACATCCGGCGCCGCCGTACGTACTCCGAGACCGGCATCCCCGCCAGTGACGAGAACATCCGTCGCAGGTGGTGCTCTGTCGTGCCGTGCCTTGACGCCACGTCGGCGACGTCGAGCGGCTCGGCGGCAGCCTCCTCGACAGCGTCCGACAGGCTGTTCAGTGCGGCGAGCATGGAGCCTCCTTCCGGGTACCAGTCTCGGCTCGACCGGCTCGTCTCTGCCCGATAGTTGCGGACCGGTCCGATCAACCGTGAGCGAGGTCGGGCTCCGTCGGTCCGGCGTGACCGCTCGTCGGCGTGAAAATGCATGCGCCGACACGGGTCGATGGGTTTGCTGCGCACCTGTGAATGTGGTCTCGTCAGTGGTTGTGCCCAAGGCGAGCGGTGAGCCCGTGACGGCCTTGCCCCAACGCCCACACACGATCGACTCGGACTCGGGTTGAAGGCCGTCCTGCTGAGCGGCACGTGCGCGCTCGTGGTCTCGTTGTTCGTCACTCGGTGGGCGATCTCGCAGTTCGCCTCCTGGGGTCTTGGGCAGCTGATCCGCGAAGACGGCCCGAAGACGCATCACGTGAAGCGCGGCACCCCGACGATGGGCGGCGCCGCCATCGTGGCCTCGGTGCTGATCGGCTATGCCTCCGCCAGGCTACTGCTGTGGGAACCACCTTCGCGGTCCGCGCTCCTGGTGCTCCTTCTCCTGGTGGGCATGGCCGGCGTGGGGTTCCTCGACGACTTCATCAAGGTCAGGCGGCAGCGCAGCCTCGGTCTCCGGAGCAGGGCCAAGCTGGTGGGGCAGACCCTCGTCAGCCTCACGTTCGGACTCCTGGCGCTCCAGGGTGAAGCGTCGGCCTCTGTCTCTCACAGGCTCTCCCTCGTGCGTGACTTCGGCCCGGTGCTGCCCTGGGTGATCGTCCTGGCGCTCATCTGGTTCATGGTGAGCGGGACCAGCAACGCGACGAACCTGGTCGACGGACTCGACGGGCTGCTGGCAGGCAGTGCCACGATGGTCTTCGCCGCCTACACCATCATCGGCATCTGGCAGAACAACCAGCTGTGCGGATCCGTCGGCGCGTCCACCGGCTCGTGCTACCAGGTGGCTTCGCCGCTGGACCTGGCGACCGTCGCAGCCGCCCTGACCGGCGCCTGCTTCGGGTTCCTCTGGTGGAACGCATCGCCGGCCAAGATCATCATGGGTGACACCGGCTCGCTCGCCCTGGGGGCAGCCATGGCCGGGCTCGCTCTGCTGACGCGGACCGAGCTGCTCCTGGTCGTCCTCGGCGGCTTGTACGTCGCCGTCACCGGCTCGGTGATGCTCCAGGTGTCCTGGTTCAAGCTGACCAGGCGCACCACCGGCGTCGGCAGGAGAATCTTCCGCATGACGCCGCTCCAGCATCACTTCGAGCTGCTCGGCTGGGAGCAGGTGACGGTCGTGATCCGGTTCTGGATCATCACCGGGGTCTGCGTCGCGGCGGCGCTCGGAGTCTTCTACGGCGAGTGGGTGGCCGGCCCAGGGTGATCAATGGACGGGCGTGCAGGACTTCCTGGAACGCCGCTCCCGGCAGCCGTCAACGGATGACGGCGTCCAGAAGCATCCGCGCCAGCCACCTCTCGTAGCGTTGCGGCGACCACCCGTAGTCGCCCATGAGCATGTCTGCGACCTGGGGGCTGTAGAGAACGTAGAGCGTCGCGGCTGCCTCCTCGCGGCTCACGCGCAGCCCGTCCTGGCCGGCAAGGATCCTCGCCGAGGCGACCATCTCCTTCCGTCGGGCCGCTTTGACCGCCGCCATCATGGCGGCCACCTCGGGATCGGAGGCCGCTGCCTCTTCCGCGACCCGCACGATGGGCGCCACGCGCCGGGTGATCGACAGGCTCAGGGCCGCGTCGAGCTCTGCCCGACGACGGGCGTCGGGTTCGGCGGCGACTGCCTGGACCTCGGGTCGCTGCGTGATCGGCAGGGAGTCGTCGTCGCCGGTGATCGTGCTCTCGATCAGCTGCCGCAGAAGCTCGCGCTTGTTGCCGAACACGGCGTACACCGTCTGGACGGCGACACCGGCCTGCTCGGCGATCGCCTGGATCGTGGTGGCGGCGTACCCGCTGGCGACGAAGAGCTCGCGGGCCGCGTCGAGGATCGAGCGGCGGGTCTCCCTGGCCTGGGCCTTGCGCTTGGCGGACGAGTATGACCTCTTGACAGACACGTGGTTAGAGTAGCAGTCTAATGAATAGGGGTTCGCTCTAAGGAAAGGATCGGACCATGGCGTACGCGGTGCTGATGGAGTTCGACGTCGACCTCGACACCCACATCAAGATCGGTGAGGCCGTTGGGGACGCCCCCGTGAAGGGCCTGATCCTGCACGCGGGCGGCCCGAGCGAGCGCGGTGTCCACAGCCTTGACGTATGGGAGAGCAAGGAGGACTCCGAGCGGTTCTTCACCGAGCGGATGGTGCCCGCGCTGCGGCAGCTGGGCCTCCAGGGCGGGCCACCCCTGAGCTTCCAGGAGTTCGAGCTGCCGTACCTGCTGCGGGCGAACGCGGCCGCAGGATTGACAGACAGGCCCTAGCGGAAGGGCGGGCCGATGAGTTCCCGCCTCGAGGACGGTCGTACTCGGCATGACCCAATACCTGCTGTCCGTTCCGCACGACTCCGACGAGGAGCCGACCATGGAGACCATGGACCCGGCCGAGCTCGAGGCTGCCATGGCTGCCACCGGCGCGATCATCGAGGAGCTGACGTCGACCGGCGCCTTCGTCTTCGCGGGCGGGCTGATGCCGCCCTCGAGCGCGGTCACCGTCGACAACACCGGCGACTCGTTGAGCACGGTCGACGGGCCCTTCGTCGAGGCTCCCGAGTACCTCGGAGGCTTCTGGGTGATCGACGTCGCCGACGACGAGGCCGCTCTCGGATGGGCCGCCCGCGCGTCGAAGGCGCTCGGCGGCCGGATCGAGGTGCGGGCCTTCCAGGTGCCGCCAAGCGAGTGAGCTCGCCTCCCGAGCGGCCTCTCGAGCCGACCTGGTCAGGCTTCGTCCGGTCTTCGGCTTGGTAGCGTGCACGGGTGCCCATCAAGCTCGAGAACGTCGGCATCGCAGTCCGCGACCTCGATGCGGCGATCGCGTTCTTCACCGATCTCGGGCTCACCCTCCTGGGCCGCGACACGGTCAGCGGCGAGTGGGCCGACACCGCCGTCGGCCTCGACGGCAACCACGCCCGCATCGCCATGCTCCAGACGCCGGACGGCAACGGTCGCCTCGAGCTCTTCGAGTACATCCACCCCGACGCGATCGCGACGGAGCCAACCCGGCCCAACGAGATCGGCATGCACCGCGTGGCCTTCTCGGTCGACGACATCGACGAGGCGCTCGAGATCGCCGCGCGGCACGGCTGCCACCCGCTGCGCGGCGTGGCGACCTACGAGGACGTGTACAAGCTCACCTATCTCCGCGGCCCCAGCGGCATCCTCGTGATGCTCGCCGAGGAGCTGCAGAAGAGCTAACCGCCGGTCGAGGCGTTGGTGACGGCATAGCGGAGCAGCGCCACGCCAGACCGGAACGCCTGCGACTCGAGCAGCTCCAGGTGGGGTATCGAGGTGCCCTCGGGGACCAGGCCCCTCCCCCGGCCCTGGACGGCGGGGAAGATGATCAGCCGGATCTCGTCGACGAGCCCGGCCGCGAGCACCGCGTGCGCCAAGGTGATGCTCCCGGCCAACGTGATGTCGCCGCCATCGGAGTCCTTGAGCCGGCGCACCTCCTCGATCGGGTCCCCGGGCAGGATCGTCGTCCTGCGCCACTGCGGATCGGTCATCGAGGAGGAGACGACGTACTTCTGCACCTGGTCGAGGTACGCGCCCGCCGGCTCGTCGGTGTGCTGAGGCCAGTATCCGCGGAAGTCCTCGAACGTCTGCCGGCCGAGCAGCACCGCGTCGGAGGACGAGCCCAAGCGCTCCATCCCCTCCAGCCAGTCCTGGATGTCGCCCTCGGGCGACGGGTTGAACCACTCGTCGAGCATCTCGATCCGTCCGTCGGCGGTGATGTTCTCGGTGAGCAGCAAACGGCGCATGACACCGGTCTACCACCATGGCGGAGGACCGCACCGTCAGCGGGTCAGCCGAACACGAACGTCGTGATCGCCGCGACCCCGACGGTGACGATCACCGCGCGCAGCACGGTCGGTGGCAGCCGCCTTCCGACGGTGGCACCGATCTGTCCGCCGACGACGGCGCCGACCGCGATCAGACCGGCGTACGGCCAGTTCACCTCCGCGACCGCCATGAAGATGAGTGCGGCGATGAGGTTCACCAGCAGCGCGAGCACGTTCTTGGTGGCGTTGTTCCGCTGCATCGACTCCTGGAGCCCGACGCCGAGGATCGCCATCAGGATGACGCCCTGGGCCGCGCCGAAGTAGCCGCCGTAGATGCCGGCGAGGAACACCAGGACCCAGACCCACAGGGCACCGTGCTCGGGACGCTCCTCGCCGCGGTGCTCGGCCCGGGCCGCCATCGCCGCGCTGATCCGCGGCTGGAGGAGGACCAGCACGCACCCGAGGCCGATCAGCACCGGCACGATCGCGTCGAACGCCGCCGCCGGCAGCACGAGCAGCAGCAGCGCGCCCACGACGCCGCCGGCGAGCGACGCGGTGCCCAGCCTGAGCAGTCTCGGGAGCTGACCGCGCAGCTCGCGCCGGTAGCCGATCGACCCGGACACCGACCCGGGCACCAGGCCGATCGTGTTCGAGACGTTGGCGGTGACGGGAGGCACGCCGAGCGCGAGGAGGGTCGGGAACGTGATCAGCGTTCCCGACCCCACCACGGTGTTGATGGTGCCGGCCGCGACGCCCGCGAGCAGCACCGCGACGACCTCGAGGAAGGTCACTGAGCCGGGGGCTCCCCCGGGTCACCCTCGGCGGTGCCGGCAGCGGTCGTGGGGGCGGCCGGCGCCGAGCCCACGCCGCGGGTCGACTCCTCGGCCGCGGCGATGGCGGCGGCCACCTCGTCGTGTGCCTTCTGCAGGGTTGCGTCCGCCGACTGCGAGGACGCCGCCACGGCCGGGTCGCCCATGTCGACCCGGGTGCGCGGACCCTCGACCTCGTCGGGGATCCCCTTCAGGCTGTTCATCGTCGAGCCGAGACCCTCCAGCGCCTTGCCGATCTCACTGGGCACGATCCACACCTTGTTGGCGTCGCCCTCGGCGATCTTCGGCATCATCTGGAGGTACTGGTAGGCCAGCAGCGACTGGTCCGGACGTCCGTCGTGGATCGCCTGGAACACCGTCTGGATGGCCTGGCCCTCACCCTGCGCCTGCAGGATCTTGGCCTCCCGGTCGGCCTGTGCGCGCAGGATCTGCGACTCGCGGGCGCCCTCGGCGTTGAGGATCGCGGACTGCTTGGATCCTTCTGCGGTGAGGATCGCGGCCTGGCGCTGGCCCTCCGCGGTGAGGATGGCCGCACGCTTGTCGCGGTCGGCGCGCATCTGCTTCTCCATCGAGTCCTTGATCGACGGCGGCGGGTCGATGCCCTTGAGCTCCACCCGGTTGACCCGGATGCCCCACTTGCCGGTGGCCTCGTCGAGGACGCCACGCAGCCGGCTGTTGATCGCGTCGCGGCTGGTCAGCGTCTCCTCGAGGTCCATGCCGCCGACGATGTTGCGCAGCGTCGTCATCGTGAGCTGCTCGACGGCCTGGATGTAGTTGGCGATCTCGTACGTCGCCGCCACCGGGTCGGTGACCTGGAAGTAGATGACCGTGTCGATGGAGACCACGAGGTTGTCCTCGGTGATCACCGGCTGCGGCGGGAACGACACCACCTGCTCGCGCAGGTCGATCATGTAGCGGACCTTGTCGACGAACGGCACGACGACGTTCAGGCCGGCCGGCAGCGACGCCTTGTACTTGCCGAACCGCTCGACGATCCCGGCCCGGGCCTGCGGCACGATCCGCACGGTCTTGGCGATGGCCGCGATCACGAAGATCGCCAGCAGGGCGAACAGCACCAATGCGGTGGGCACGTGGCATCCCCTCCTCGGTTCTGGTAGTTGACTAGCTGTCGGACTCGATCTCGGGCACCGGGTGCACGTAGGCGGTGGCGCCCTTGATCTGGAGGACGTCCACGTGGGCGCCCTCCTTGATCTTCGTGGTGTCGTCGTACGGCAGCGCCGACCACTCCTCGCCGCCGATCCTGATGCGGCCACCGCCGTCGGCGGTGATCTCGGAGACGGCCAGCCCGACCCGGCCGATCAGCGCGTTGTGGCCGAGCGTCAGCTCGGGTCCGGAGTGCAGACGCTTGACGACGCTCGGTCGGACCAGTGCGAGCATCGCGACCGAGGTGGCGATCGCGGCCAGGATCTGGACGGCGAAGGGGAGTCCCAACAGCGCGGTGAGCATGCCGGCGCCGGCGCCCACGGCGAGCATGAGCAGCACCAGGTCGAGGCTGAACAGCTCGGCGACCCCCAGCAGGATCGCAACCGCCGTCCAGGTCTCCCACATGTGATCCCGGAACCACTCCATGCAGCCAGCCTAGCCAGTGCGGTGACGCGGACTCCGTCGCGCCGACCAGCGGGCGTCCTCGTGGCGGAGCTGGAGCGGCATGCCGAACGTCGCCGAGAGGATCTCCTCGGTCATCACGTGCTCCAGCGGACCGCTCGCGACGACCCGGCCCTCGCGCAGCAGCAGCGCGTGCGTGAAGCCCGGCGGGATCTCCTCGACGTGGTGGGAGACCAGGATGGTGGCCGGCGAGGTCTCGTCCATCGCCAGCACGGACAGCGTGGACACCAGGTCCTCGCGGCCGCCGAGGTCCAGTCCCGCGGCCGGCTCGTCGAGCAGCAGCAGCTCCGGGTCGGTCATCAGCGAGCGAGCGATCTGCACGCGCTTGCGCTCGCCCTCGCTCAGCGTGCCGAAGGTGCGGTCGGCGAGGTGACCGGCGCCGAGCTCGGTGAGCAGCTCGGCCGCGCGCTGGTGGTCGAGGTCGTCGTAGTGCTCGCGCCACCGGCCGATCACGGCGTACGACGCGGAGACGACCACGTCGTGCACCTTCTCGTCGCGCGGGATCCGCTCGGCGAGGGCGGCGCTGGTCAGCCCGATGCGCGGGCGCAGGTCGAAGACGTCGACGGTGCCGAGCACCTCGCCGAGGATCCCCGCCACGCCGGTCGTGGGATGGATCTGCGCGCTCACCACCTGCAGGAGCGTGGTCTTCCCGGCCCCGTTCGGTCCGAGCACGACCCAGCGCTCGTCCTCCTCGACGGTCCAGTCGACACCTTCGATCAGCGTGGTCTCACCACGCCGGACGGACACGTCGGCGAGCTCGAGAACGGGGTCCATGTCTCCCTCTGGGTGGTGGGCCGCTGGCGGGCACAAACCTACGGCACGGGTCCGGCGGGTCGCGCCCGGATCACCGGCGTAGCCTCGCTCCCCGTGAGCACCTCCCTGCCGGTCTCGGCGCGCTTCGCGCTGTGGTTCTCGGCGTTCGCCGCCGGCCACGCGAGCCTCGACGAGACCCGTGACCGCGTGGTCGAGGCAGACGCCGCCCACGACGTGCTCGGGCTGCCCGACCAGGACGGGTCGGTGCCGCTGATCCTCGCCCTCGGGCTGCTCCGCGCGGAGGGCGCCACCGCCGCCGGGCTGGCGCTGCCGGCACCGGGCGACCCGCTCGGCCTCGCCGGGCCCGCCGCCTTCAACGCCGAGGTCCTGGAGACCGGCGAGGGCGTCGTGCTCACCGGCACCGACCTCGGCCTGGTCCCCCACCGGGCGGGCGCCGGCGTGCAGTGGCGGGCGATGCCGGCCACCTCGCACCGCCAGCTGCCCGACCCGTCCGAGGCCGACGCCGCCCTGCGCCGGACGCTGCTCGGCACCGCCGAGGTGCTGGCCGAGCTCGACGTGGCCCGCTGGCGTCCGGAGGTCGCCGACGAGCTGATGGCGCTGCGCCGGACCACCGACCTCGTCCTGCCCGGAGGGATGGCGCCGCGCGCCGTGCGCCTGGCGGAGCTGTCCACTCGCTGCCGGGTCATCGTGGACCTCGCCCTCGAGGACGACGGCGGGTCGGTGACGGCGGTCGAGGCGGACACCCGCCGGGAGGCGCTGGTGCCGCTCGACCACGCTGCGAGACGGGGACTGGTCGCCGCCTGCGCGTTCCCCTGGGACGGTTAGGTTGTGCCGGTGTCAGTCGAGCCCAGCGCGCCGTCGTCCGACGAGGCGCCCAAGACACTCCTGATCACGCTCACCGGTCGCGACCGGCCCGGCGTCACCTCGACGGTGTTCGCCACCCTCGCGGCGTACGGCGGTGCCGTGCTCGACATCGAGCAGATCGTGCTCCGCCGCCGGCTGGTGCTGGGTGTCCTGGTGACCGCACCGCGCGACTGGAAGTCGGTGCGCGCCGCGATGGAGCGGGTCGCCGAGGAGCTGGACATGCAGGTCGAGGTCGAGCGGGGCACGGGCGACAACCGGAGCCGCCCGCAGGGCCGCAGCCACGTCACCGTGCTCGGTACGCCGCTGCGGGCCAAGGCGATGGCCGCCATCGCCGGACGGATCGCCGACACCGGCGCCAACATCGACCGGATCGAGCGGATGGCGCGCTACCCGGTCACCGCCATCGAGCTGGACGTCTCGGGCGTCGACCCGGACCGGCTCCGGATGACGCTCGCCGAGGAGGCCGCGGTGCAGAGCGTCGACGTGGCCGTGCAGCCGGCCAGCCTGCTGCGGCACGGCATCCGCCTGGTGGTGATGGACGTCGACTCGACGCTGGTGCAGGGCGAGGTGATCGAGATGCTGGCCGAGCAGGCCGGCTGTCTCGACGACGTGGCGCGGGTGACCGAGTCGGCGATGCGGGGTGAGCTGGACTTCGAGGAGTCGCTGCGGGAGCGGGTGGCGCTGCTCGAGGGACTCGACGCCGGGGCGCTCGACGCGGTCTACGAGGCCATCGAGCTGGCGCCCGGAGCGCGCACCCTGGTCCGCACGCTCAAGCGGCTCGGCTACCGGTTCGCGATCGTGTCGGGCGGCTTCACCCAGGTCACCGACCGGATCGCCGCGGACCTCGGCATCGACTTCGCGGCGGCCAACGAGCTCGAGGTGGTCGACGGCCGGCTGACCGGCCGGATCGTCGGGCCGGTCGTGGACCGCGCGGGGAAGGCCGCGGCGCTGCTCCGGTTCGCCGAGCAGGCCGGGGTGTCGCCGGCGGCGACGGTCGCGATCGGCGACGGCGCCAACGACCTCGACATGCTCGCGGTGGCGGGGCTCGGGATCGCGTTCAACGCCAAGCCGATCGTGCAGAAGGCGGCCGACACCAGCGTGAACGTCCCCTACCTGGACGCGATCATGTACCTGCTCGGGATCACCCGCGAGGAGGTCGAGGCAGCGGACGCCGAGGCCGGCCTCACCACCCCCGCGCCGCCGCTGGAGGCGTGAGCCTCCGCGTTCAGGGCGCGTGGAAGCCGGTCACGCGGCCGGCCTCGGCCGCGAGCTCGGCCCACGCCACCTCGAGGTCGAACACGACGACCGCGCCGGGCGGGAACCCGCGCAGCATCCCGCTGATCGCCTCGTCGTCCCCCTCGCCGTCGTCGAGCATGTGCGCGACGTACGCCGCCGTCGGGTTGTGGCCGACCAGGATCACCGTGCCTGCACCTTCGGGGACCGCCTGCAACGACTCCAGGGCCGCATCGACACCGCCCTGGTAGAGCCCCTCGTCGAAGGACGGCTCGACCTCGGCGCCGGAGGTCCGGGCCACGTCGAACCACGTCTCTCGCGCCCGGACGGCGGTGGACACCAGAGCGTGGTCGGGCACGAGCTGTCGCGCGGCGAGCCAGGTGCCTGCGGCGGCCGCGTCGGCGTGGCCCCGATCGGTCAGCGCCCGCGCGTGGTCGGTCGCCGCGAACGGCTCGGCCTTGCCGTGCCGCATCACGATGAGCTGCCGCCGACCCGTCACGGATCTCACTGTTCCACCCCGTAGGCTGCCGTGCATGCCGATTGCGCCACAAGCAAGGGTGTCGTCATCCAGTCGAGGACCCCTCCTGGCGATCGGGGGCGCGGAGGACAAGCTCGGCAGGCGCGCGGTGCTCTCGGAGTTCGTCGCCCTTGCGGGCGGACCCCGGGCCCGGATCGCCGTCGTCCCCACCGCCTCGTCGCTCGGACCCGAGATCGTGGAGGTCTACGAGGCGCTGTTCCGCAAGCTCGGCGCCGCCGAGGTGTTCGGGCTCCGGCCGGAGACCCGCGAGGAGGCCGCGGACCCTGCGATGGTGGCCCGGCTCGAGGAGGCCACCGGCATCTTCATGACCGGCGGCAACCAGCTGAAGCTGTCCGCGATCGTCAACGGCACCCCGTTCGGCGACGGCATCGTCGCGGCCCACGAGCGCGGCGTCGCCGTCGCCGGCACCAGCGCGGGGGCCAGCATCCAGTCGTCGCACATGGTCGCGTTCGGCAGTGGTGGGGCGACACCCAAGCAGCGGATGACGCAGCTGGCCGCCGGGCTCGGGCTGATCCGCGACGTGGTCATCGACCAGCACTTCGGCCAGCGCAACCGCTACGGGCGGCTGCTCATGCTCGTCGCGCAGAGCCCGGGCCTGCTCGGCATCGGCATCGACGAGGACACCGGCGCCCTGGTCACCGAGGTGGCAGGGCACGAGATCCTGCGGGTCCTCGGGCGGGGCGTCGTGACGATCTTCGACGGCCGCAACGTCGTGTCCAACGCCCACGAGGCGCGGCGTACCGCTCCCCTGCTGGCCTCCGGCGTGGTGCTGCACGTCCTGCCGGCCGGCTCCGTCTTCGACCTCACCGACAAGGTGCTGATCACCGAGGCACCCGTGGTCGACCCGCCGAGGCCGAGGAGCTCGCGGTTGCGGGCCAGGACCTGAAACGGTTGGCTCGCGACATCGCCGCCGGCGACGTCTCGCCCTCCGTGCTGAGGCGACGCATGGCCCGACAGCACTCCGAAGGAGACCTGGATGACTGAGCAGCCCCGTCCGGCCACACGCCCGAGCCCCGACCTGGCGATCCTGGAGACCCGGGTCTACCGCGGCGCCAACGTGTGGTCCTACGAGAAGGCGATCCACCTCGTGGTCGACCTGGGCTCGCTCGAGGACTTCCCCACCAACACCCTTCCCGGCTTCACCGACGAGCTCCTGCAGATGCTGCCGGGCCTGCGGGAGCACTCCTGCTCGCGCGGCCGGCGTGGCGGCTTCGTCGAGCGGCTCAACGAGGGCACCTGGCTCGGCCACGTCGCCGAGCACGTCGCGCTGGCCCTGCAGCAGGTCGTCGGCCACGACATCCGGCGCGGCAAGACCCGTCAGGTCAAGGGCGTCCGCGGCCACTACAACGTCGTCTACGGGTACGTCGACGAGCAGGTCGGCCTCGCCGCCGCGCGGCTCGCCGTACGCCTGGTCAACCACCTGGTCGAGGCCGACCCCGAGTTCGACTGGGAGAAGGAGCTCGAGACCTTCATCCTGCGCGCCGAGCGCACCGCGTTCGGCCCGTCGACCCAGGCGATCCTCGACGAGGCGGTCTCGCGGGACATCCCGTGGATCCGGCTCAACCAGTACTCCCTCGTCCAGCTCGGCCAGGGCGTCCACCAGAAGCGCATCCGCGCCACGATGACCTCGGCGACGAGCGCCATCGCGGTCGACGTCGCCTCCGACAAGGACCTGACGACCCGGCTGCTCGGCGCCGCCGGCCTGCCGGTGCCCAAGCAGGAGTCCGTGCGCACCGTCGAGCAGGCGGTGAAGGTCGCCGGCCGGATCGGCTACCCGGTCGTGGTGAAGCCGCTCGACGGCAACCACGGCCGCGGCGTCTGCCTGGACCTGAAGGACGAGGACGACGTCCGGGAGGCGTTCCCGATCGCCGAAGGACAGTCCCGTCGCGGCTGGGTGATCGTCGAGTCCTACATCACCGGTCGCGACTACCGCTGCCTGATCATCGACGGCCGGCTCGCCGCCGTCGCCGAGCGGGTGCCGGCCCACGTGATCGGCGACGGGCAGAGCACGATCGAGCAGCTCGTCGAGCTCACCAACGCCGACCCGCGGCGCGGCGTCGGCCACGAGAAGGTGCTGACCCGGATCAAGCTCGACGACGCGGCGCTGCTGCTCCTCAAGGAGCAGGGCTACGAGCTCGACGACGTGCCCGCCGGTCGGCGAGATGGTCAAGCTCACGCTCACCGGCAACATGTCGACCGGCGGCATCTCCATCGACCGCACCTTCGAGGCACACCCGGAGAACGTCGAGATCGCCGAGGAGGCCGCCCGCATGGTCGGCCTCGACATCGCCGGCATCGACTTCATCTGCCCCGACATCACCGAGCCGGTGCGCGAGACCGGCGGCGCGATCTGCGAGGTCAACGCCGCGCCCGGGTTCCGCATGCACACCCACCCGACGATCGGGGAGCCGCAGTTCATCTCCAAGCCGGTCGTCGACATGCTCTTCCCGCCCGGCGCTCCGAGCCGGATCCCGATCGTCGCCGTCACCGGCACCAACGGCAAGACCACGACCTCGCGGATGATCTCGCACATCTTCAAGGGCATGGGCCGCAAGGTCGGGATGACCTCCACCGACGGCGTGGTGATCGACGAGCGCCTGGTGATCCGCGCCGACGCGTCGGGTCCGAAGTCGGCCCGGATGGTGCTGCAGAACCCCCGCGTCGACTTCGCGGTGTTCGAGGTCGCCCGGGGCGGCATCCTGCGCGAGGGCCTCGGCTACGAGCGCAACGACGTCGCCGTCGTGCTCAACGTGCAGCCCGACCACCTCGGCCTGCGCGGCATCGACACCGTCGAGCAGCTCGCCGACGTCAAGGCCGTCCTGGTCGAGGCGGTGCCCCGCGACGGACACGCCGTGCTCAACGCCGACGACCCGCTGGTGCGGGAGATGCGGCGCCGCTGCTCCGGCCAGGTGGTGTGGTTCTCGATGGAGGAGCCGGGATCGGAGGTGCGCGACATGATCGACGCGCACTGCCGTCGCGGGGGCAAGGCGCTGGTCCTCGAGCCCAGCGACCGCGGCGAGATGATCGTCGTCCGGCACGGCCGGCGCGAGATGCAGCTGGCCTGGACGCACCTGCTGCCGGCGACCTTCGGCGGCAAGGCCCGGATGAACGTGCAGAACTCACTGGCCGCGGCCGCCGCGGCGTTCGCCGCGGGCGCTCCCCTGCACGACATCCGCCAGGGCCTGCGGACCTTCTCGACCAACTACTACCTCTCCCCCGGCCGCCTCAACGAGGTCGAGGTGAGCGGTCGGCACGTGATCGTGGACTACTGCCACAACGCCCCGGGCATGCGGATGCTCGGCGACTTCGTCGACCGGGTCGGCGAGAGCCTGGAGTCGACCAGCGAGCTCGGCAAGCCGTCGCGCATCGGCGTCATCGCCACCGCGGGCGACCGCCGCGACGACGACATGCGCGAGCTCGGTGCCATCGCCGCCCAGCACTTCGACGTCGTCGTCGTACGCGAGGACGTCGCGCTCCGGGGCCGCGAGCGCGGCGACGTCGCCGGCCTCGTCGCCGAAGGGGTGCGCGCCAGCATGGCCGAGGGCGCGCGCTGCAAGCAGCTGGAGATCGTCCTCGACGAGATCGACGCGGTCCGGCACGCGATGTCCCGCGCCAACCCCGGCGACCTGGTCGTGGTGTGCGTCGACAAGCACCCGATGGTGATGGCCGAGCTCGAGAACTGGTCCAACCAGGCCCAGGCCGGCTCCGGCGCCGAGGACAGTCCAGTCGGAGACCCAGACTTCACACCCGCCACAACCCCATGACATGCACCAATCGTCAAACCGGTCGGTGCCGAGGAGTCACTTAGTCAGGTGCGCCTGCGGCGTGTCGGTGACTAACTGACTCCTCGGCCGGCGTTGTCCCGTGCACTCGACGGAGATGTCGCGCGTTCCCCACGCGTGGGTGGTTGCGACAGCGCCCGGCTGCCCGGGCCACGTCAGGCCTGGGCGGTCTTGACCTTCTGGCGCAGGGTCTCGGGGGTGTCCGGGGTGAAGCCGGCGGTGGCGAGCCAGTCGTAGACCCCGGCCCGGTCCTCGTGGCACATCAGGCCGACCACGTCGCCGGGCCGGGCCTGGTCGACGAGCGCCTGCAGCCCGGCGACCTCGGTCGGGTACGCCGGAAGGTCCTCGACCCCGACCCTGGCCGCGCCCCGGCGGAACAGCTCGTCGAGCTCGTCGTTGCTGCGACCTCGGAGGTACTTCTCCTTGTGCGCGATCACGACCACGTCGGCGTCCCGGGCCCCCTTCTCCCCGAGGCTCTCGACGATGTCGTCCATGCGGTCCCCGACGGCACCGAGGCCCAGGAGCAGTCGTGCCCCGGGCCGGCGTACGCCGTCCATGATCTCCAGCAGGGCCTCGAGGCCGGCCTCGTTGTGCGCGAGGTCGACGACCACGCTGACGTCGTCGCGCGTGAAGAAGTTCATCCGGCCCGGGTTGTGCTCGGGGTCCGGCCGGAACGACCTCAGCCCCTCCACCACGGCCTCGCGGGGCAGCCCGACCGCCAGCGCGGCGGAGGCGGCACCCAGGGCGTTCTCCACGTTGAACCGCGACAGGCCGGCCAGCGTCATCGGGACGTCCACCAGCTCGACGAGCGGGTCCGCGTCGGAGTCGGACTCGATCACGCAGAGCCAGCCGTCGATGACGGTCGTCACCCGGCCCCCGTCGCCGAGCACGTCACGCAGGGCCGGTGAGTCGGGGTCGCGGGAGAACACCCACGGTCGCGCCTTGATGTGCGCGCGGGTGGCCAGCACCCGAGGGTCGTCGGCGTTGAGCACCGCCCAGCCGTCGGCGCGGGTGATCCGGGAGACGATGCCCTTGACCTCCGCGAGCTGGTCGACGGTGTCGATGCCGTGCATGCCGAGGTGGTCCGCGGAGACGTTGGTGAACACCGACACGTTGTTGTAGGCCAGCCCGATCCCCTTGAGCAGGATGCCGCCCCGCGCCGTCTCGGTGACCGCCAGCTGCACCTCCGGATGCGCGAGCACCCGGGCGGCGCCGCTCGGACCGGAGTAGTCGCCGGCCTCGACCAGCTCCCCGTCGACGTAGATGCCGTCGGTGCTCGACCAGCCCACGTGCAGGCCGTGGGTGCGGGCGATGTGCGCGACCATCCGCGACGTGGTGGTCTTGCCGTTGGTACCGGTGATGGCGACGATCGGGATCCGGGGGCGCAGGGTGGTCGGGCCGGGTCCCGCCTCGGCGGCACGCACCGCGTCGGCGGCCGCGCTCACCAGCTCGTCGAGGTCCGGGTTACGCCCTTCAACCGGCTCAGGAACCGTGACCGCGTCGAGGACGTCGGCGACCGCCCGGCCGAGGGCCTGGGCGCGGGTGCGGCTGCGCCAGGGGTACGCGACGACGAGGCGGTGCACGTCGTTGGTCGGACGCACCCGGACCGCCAGCCGCGTGGTCCCGGCCTCCCCCGCGATCTGTCGCACCAGCCGGCCCACGGCACGGGCGGCGAACCGCTGCCGGAATCCGCTGCCGGGCTTGCCGGGACGCGCCCGGGTCAGGCCGATGCGGGCGGCGAACCGGAGGGCGCGCTCCTCCGGCGCCTCGATCACACCCGTCAGGTCCAACGTGAGCTTGATGGCCGCGCGGGGGAAGTAGAGGTTGGGACCCTCGAGGACCCGCAGCTCGACGAGTGAGGACGTCACGCCGGAACGGTAGCGAAGCGCAGGACTCCCGGGTCAGGCGCCCATCGCGTGGTAGCCGCCGTCGACGTGCACGATCTCGCCGGTGGTGGCCGGGAACCAGTCGGACAGCAGCGCGACCACGGACCGTGCGGTCGGCTCGGTGTCCTTCTCGTCCCAGCCCAGCGGCGACCGGTCGCTCCACATCGACTCGAGCTCCTCGAAGCCGGGGATCGCCTTCGCCGCCAGCGTCTTGAGCGGGCCGGCGGAGACCAGGTTCACCCGCACCCCCTTGGGGCCGAGGTCGCGGGCGAGGTAGCGCGAGCAGGACTCCAGCGCCGCCTTCGAGAACCCCATCCAGTCGTACGCCGGCCACGCCACGCTGGCGTCGAACGTCATCCCGACGACCGATCCGCCGGACTGCATCAGGGGCAGGCAGGCGACGGCCAGCGACTTCAGGGAGTACGCCGAGACCTGCACCGCCTGGGCCACGTCGTCCCAGGGGCCCTCGAGGAACTTGCCGCCGAGCAGCGTCTCCGGATTGCCGTAGGCCACCGAGTGCACGACCCCGTCGAGCCCGTCGACGTGCTCGCCGATGAGGCCGGGCAGGCGCTCCAGGTGCTCCGGGTCGGTGACGTCGAGCTCGATCACCGGTGCCGGCTCGGGGAGCCGGCCCACGATCCGCTTGGTGATGCCCAGCGCACGGCCGAAGTTGGAGACCAGGACGGTAGCGCCCTCCTGCTGGGCCACCCGCGCGACGGCGAAGCCGATGGAGGAGTCCATGGTGACGCCCGCGACCAGGATCCGCTTGCCCTCGAGAATGCCCATGCGTGTCGTACTCCTTCGGTTGGTTGCCAAGCGTGGCCTCGACAGTCTCGACCACCCGGCGCGGTCAGTGACCCATGCCCAGGCCGCCGTCGACGGGGATGACGGCGCCAGTGATGTAGCCGGCCGCGTCGGAGGCGATCCAGTGCACGACGCCGGCGACCTCGTCGGTGCTCGCGTAGCGACCGAGCGGGATCTGCGCCTTGTACTGCGCCTGCGTCTCCTCCGGCAGCACCGCGGTCATCTCCGTCTCGACGAATCCCGGCGCCACCACGTTGGTGGTGATCGAGCGGCTGCCCAGCTCGCGCGCCATCGACCGGGCGACACCGACCAGCCCGGCCTTGCTCGCGGCGTAGTTGACCTGGCCGGCCGAGCCGAGCAGGCCGACGACCGACGAGATCAGCACGATCCGGCCACGCCGCAGCCGGAGCATGCCCTTGGCGGCGCGCTTGGCGACTCGGTAGGACCCGGTGAGGTTGGTCTCGATGACCGAGGACCAGTCCTCCTCGCTCATCCGCAGCAGCAGGGTGTCGCGGGTGATCCCGGCATTGGCCACGAGCACCTCGACCGGCCCGTGCTTGTCCTCGACCTCCTTGAACGCCGACTCGACCGAGTCGGGGTCGGTGACGTCGCACTTCACGCCGAGGGTGCCCTCGGGAGGCTCACCGCTGCGCAGGGTGACGGCCACCTGGTCCCCGGAGGCGACGAACGCCTCGGCGATGGCGCGGCCGATGCCGCGGTTTCCTCCGGTGACGAGTACCGATCTGCTCACGCCGGGACGCTATCAGTCGTCCTCCAGACGGAACCCGAGCTTGAGACCCACCTGGAAGTGCTCGACGGCGTTGTCCTTGACCTGGCCGCGCACCTGGGTGACCTCGAACCAGTCGAGGTGCCGCAGGGTGCGCGACGCGCGCTCGATGCCGTTGCGGATCGCCTGGTCGATCCCCTCGGGCGAGGTGCCGACGATCTCGGTGACGCGGTAGACACGGTTGGACACGGGAGCCTCCTGGGCCTCGACGGTCGGGTGCATGCTCTGCGTCGCACCCTAGTCCCGTAGGCCGATGCGCGAGGGCGGCGTACGGTGGAGGGATGGTGCGCAGGGAGCCCGATCCGATCCGGATCACGACGGCCACGCGCAGCCATTCCGAGGACATCAACGCGCGGCAGCGGCGCTACGTCATCTCGATGACGATCCGCACCATCTGCTTCCTGCTGGCGGTCGTCAGCATGGGCCACTGGTTCATGTGGGTCTTCCTGGTGGCGTCGTTCGTCCTGCCGTACGTGGCGGTGGTGATGGCGAACGCCGGCTCGAGCGCCGACCCGGGCGCGCCCGACCTGGCGGAGCCCGACCCGAGCAGGCGGTCCATCGAGGGCAAGCCCGGCGGGTGACCGCTCGCGCTGCGCGTCCCCGGGGGTACTGGTCCAGACACCCGAAAAGGGGCCGTGTGTCGTTGGTTGACTGTTGGATTTGTCCAGACTCGCGTGCAAGAATCGCTGCCGCGCGAGTTCAGCCTCCCCCGTCTGAGCTCGCGGCAAGGCGGTGCCGGACGGCTTCCCCCGTGGCTGTCCGGCACCGCTGTCTTCTTCTTCAGCCGCCGGGCCGCCGCCCGGCCCCTCCGCGGAGGAGGACCACATCATGACGACCGGGTCCGACGAGGCCGAGCCGACCTGCTCGGCACGCGGCTGCCGCGCCGAGGCGTCGTGGGCGCTGCTCTGGAACAACCCCAGACTGCACACCCCCGAGCGTCGCAAGACCTGGCTGGCCTGCGACGAGCACCGCGACTCGCTCAGCGAGTTCCTGAGGGCCCGGTCGTTCCTGCGCGACGTCCAGCCGATGCCGGTCCAGCCAGGTTCATGAATGGGGCAAAACGCACGTCTTGACGGTGCCTTTACCTGATACTGGAGGCATCATGAGCCAGTCCCTCGTGCCCCCACCACCGGCGCCCCCATCCATGGCGGCACCGCTGGCAAGCCGCGTCTTCGACCGGACCGTGCTGGTGCTCGGGGCGTTGGCCATCGTCGTCGCCCTGGTCACCATGGGCACGCCGCAGCTGCCGCTGAGCGGCCTGGAGCTGCTGACGGTGCCGCTGATCATGCTGGTGGCGCGGTTCCCGCTGGTGCTCGACCGCGGCGACGGCGGCATCGAGGTGGGCTTCGACTCCTGCGTGCTGATGTTCCTGCTGTGCACGCTTGGGCCCCAGGAGTCGGTGTTGCTCTGGAGCCTGGGCGTGATCGGCACCCAGATCACCAACGACAAGCGCACCGTCATCAAGCTGTTCAACATCGGGGTCGGCATCCTCGGCGGCGCTGTCGCCGCCCTGATCGTGGTGCTGCTCGACGCCGACCGCGGCACGCCGCGCGAGTTGTTCGCGATCTTCCTGGCCGCTGCGGCGTACTTCGGCATCGACTTCATCGTCTCCGCGGTCTCGGTGTCCCTTGAGGAGCGCTCCCCGATCCGCGACCAGCTCGTGCAGCGCGGCAGTCTGATCGCCGTTTCGTGCTTCGTGCCGTTCGACTCGCTGGGCTACCTCGCCGCCGTGGTGGTCCGCGCGGCGCCCTGGTGGACGCTGATCCTGCTCGTGGTCCCGCTCGTCACGCTCCTGGTGGCCACCCGGTCGGTGACCCGGGGCACCGAGAACGCACGACGCCTCGAGGTCCTGTTCGAGGCCGCCGTCCGCGCCCAGACGCTCTCCGACACCCGGCAGGTGATCGACGCGCTCATCGACGACGCCCGCCGGCTGCTGCGGCTGAGCCAGGTGGTGGTCCGCGCCGAGCCGCCGGCCCCCCACGAGATCGGCGCCCAGCTGCAGGACGGCCAGCGCGACCGCTGGCTGGTGGCACCGGGACGACACCGGGCGCGCTCCACCCAGTCGGCCGACCAGCAGGCTCTGGAGGCGCTGGTGGCGGTGTCGTCCGACGCGTTCGCCCGCCTGCGGCTGACCGAGGACATGACCCACCTGGCCCGCCATGACCTGCTCACGAACCTGCCCAACCGCGGCCTGCTCCTGGACCGGGTCGAGCACGCGTTGCAGCTGTCGCGTCGGCGCGGCACCCGGATCGCGCTGCTCTTCATCGACCTCGACGGTTTCAAGCCGGTCAACGACCGGTTCGGCCACGCGGCCGGGGACGCGGTGCTGATCGACTTCGCCCAGCGGCTCACGTCCTGCGTCCGGGCCAGCGACACCGTCGCCCGCCTCGGCGGCGACGAGTTCGCCATCCTGCTCGAGGACGTCCGCCCGATCGAGGTCGACTCGGCGTGCGAACGCATCCTGGCCGCCCTCTCCTCCGGCGCGCACGTGGCCGGCCACCGGCTGGCGCTGAGCGCGAGCATCGGTGTCGCGTTCGGCGAGCCCGGGGACACCTCCGAGAGCCTGCTCCGCAACGCCGACCTCGCCATGTACGAGGCCAAGGCGCGCGGGAAGGACCAGTTCGTCACCTACGAGGGCGCGCTGGGCCGGACCCGGCTGCAGCGGCTGGAGCTGGTGGAGTCGCTCCGCTCCTCCGTGGCCGCCGGGGACCTGTCGCTCGTCTACCAGCCCGTGGTGCGCGCATCCACCGGCCGGATCACCGGTGTGGAGGCGCTGGCCCGCTGGAACTCCAACGGCGTCGACATTCCTCCCGACATCTTCATCAAGGTCGCCGAGGAGAGTGGCCTGATCGTGCCGCTCGGCGACGTCATCCTGGAGCTGGCCGCGGCCGACGCGCCCCGCCTGCTCGCGGCGGCGGGCGGCGACCTGACCGTCGCGGTCAACATCTCCGCCAAGCAGCTGCGCGAGCCGGCGTTCGTGGATCGCGTCCGCGCCGCGCGCGACCGGATGTCCGGCGCGACCCTGGTGCTGGAGATCACCGAGCGCGACATGATCGGCGACGACCCGGTGTCCATCGACGCGATGGCCCGGATCGCCGAGCTGGGGGTGCACTTCGCGATCGACGACTTCGGCGTGGGCTTCTCCTCGATCGGCTACCTGCAGGACATGCCGGTCAAGATCATCAAGACCGACGCGTCGTTCTCCGACGGGATCGACCGCGACGAACGCTCCTGCGCGCTGCTGTGCTCGATCACGATGATGGGGCAGGCGCTCGGTCTGGACGTGGTGATCGAGGGCATCGAGCGCGCCTCGCAGCTCGAGCACCTCAGGGACCACGTGCACGCCCCGCTCGCCCAGGGCTACCTGCTGCACCGGCCGATGCCGGTGGACCGGGTGGTCAACGTGCTGCAGACCAACCAGGGGCTGGTCGACGTGGACGCGGAGTCACAGCCGGTCTAGGGTCTGTCTGTCAATCCTGCGGCCGCGTTCGCGGTCCCGCATCATTTCCAGACAGACCCAGCGGCTACGAGCCGAGCGGGATCTCCTCGTGGACGACGTCCTCGATGCCGCCCTTGTCGTCCGTCGGCACCTTGCGCATCACCGTGAGCGTGGACAACGTCCACATGGTGCCCTTGAACTCGCCGAGCCGGTCGACGACGTGCTCCAGGAACGAGGCGGTGGTGTCGTCGGTGATGGAGCCGACGGCCATCCAGGGACGGAAGACCCTCCGGTCGACCAGGAACCCGAGGCGTTGCACCGCCGGCGGGACGCCGCGGCCGACGGTGAGCAGACCGTCCACGTCGCCGTCGAGCCGGGCCCAGACGTTGTGGTCGCCGGGCCACTCGAGGGCCGCGCTCCCGCTGAACCGCAGGTCGGGACCGGGCCACGAGGACGCGGCGCGGACCAGCGTGTTGACGAGCTGCTGGGCGTCGCTGTGGGACACGTTCCCGAAGCCGGTGACCGGGATGTACATCTCGTCCGTGCTCACCAGGTCGAGCTCACGGGAGCCGGCGCCGGCGGCGAGCAGCTCCTCGACGAGCTCCTCGACGACGTGCCGGGGAGGCACGATGGCGGCGAACAAGCGCATGGCTACATCATCGGACAGAAGCGGACCTTTCGTCACGCAGCACGCCGGGCATCACCCGCACACGGCTGACCGGCGCCCGTTGGGCCATCCGGATCCGTCCGTTCGGCCGATCAAGTCGGGGCGCTCAGCCGCCGATGGCCGACATCGGCCGGCTCGGCTGCAGGAAGCTCGGGTCGTCGATGCCATGACCCGGCCGCTTGCCCAGCATCGCGACCCGCCAGCGGTCCGCGAGCTCCTCGTCGGTGGCGCCGTCGCGCAGAGCGGTGCGCAGGTCGGACTCCTCCCGTGCGAACAGGCAGTTGCGCACCTGTCCGTCGGCGGTGAGGCGTACGCGGTCGCAGTCACCGCAGAACGGCCGCGTCACGGACGCGATCACGCCGACCGTCGCCGGACCGCCGTCGACCAGGAACAGCTCGGCGGGCGCACTGCCCCGCGGCTCCTCGGCCGGCGAGAGGTCGAACGTCGTCGCCAGCGACTCGAAGATCTCCTCGGCGGTGACCATCTTCTCCCGGCTCCAGCCGTGCTGAGCGTCGAGCGGCATCTGCTCGATGAACCGCAGCTGGTAGCCGCGGTCGAGGCACCAGCGCAGCAGCTCCGGGCCCTGGTCGTCGTTGACGCCACGGAGCAGCACCGCGTTGACCTTCACCGGGCCCAGGCCGGCCGCCGCAGCGGCCTCCAGGCCGGCGACCACGTCGTGCAGCCGGTCGCGCCGCGTGATCGTGTGGAAGTCGTCGCGTCGCACCGTGTCGAGGCTGACGTTGACCCTGTCGAGCCCGGCCTCGGCGAGCGCGACCGCGGTCCGCTCGAGCCCCAGGGCGTTGGTCGTGATCGAGGTCTCCGGACGTGGTGACAGTGCGGCCGTACGTCGCACGATGTCGACGATCCCCCGGCGTACGAGCGGCTCGCCCCCGGTGAACCGGACCTCGCGTACGCCGAGCCTGGTGACCGCGATCTCGATGAGCCGCACGACCTCGTCGTCGGTGAGCACCTCGTCGCCGGGCAGCCAGTCGAGGCCCTCCGCGGGCATGCAGTAGGAGCAGCGCAGGTTGCAGCGGTCGGTCAGCGAGACGCGGAGGTCGGTCGCGACCCGGTCGTACCTGTCGACCAGTCCTAAGGTGCTCATCCTCGCAGTCTAGTGACCCCCCGCACAGCGCGGCCGAACACGAGCCGAACGGGTGCGGCGGCACGGTTAGGGTCGACGGTGTGAGGTTCATGCTCAGCCGCCGCTGGCTGCTGTTCGCCGTGGCCGTCGGCCTGCTGGCCTACGGGTGCTGGTGGCTGGGCGAGTGGCAGTTCGACCGGCTCGAGGAGCGCGAGCGCAGCAACGCCGTGACCGAGCGCAACCTGGCGGCGGACCCGGTCCCGGTCGAGGAGGTGCTCGCGCCCGGCCGCCCGGTCTCCGACCAGGACGAGTGGCGTCGCGTGTCTGCCGTCGGCACCTACGACGAGACCGCGAGCATCGTGGTGCGCTACCAGACCCGGGACGGCGCCTCCGGCGTCGACGTGGTGACGCCGCTGCGGCTCGACGGCTCCGGCGACCTCCTGCTGGTCGACCGCGGCTGGGTGGCCACCTCCAACCAGGGCGACTCCTCCCCCGAGGTGCCCGGGCCACCCGCCGGGGAGGTGCAGATCACCGGCTGGGTCCGCGCGGACGCGACCGGGGACTCAACGGCCGTCCACGACCGCTCTACGCGGGCCGTCTCCAGCCGGGCGATCGGTCCCACCCTCGACGGTGACGTCCTGGGCGGGTTCGTGGACCTGGAGGCGGAACGGCCCGAGGCCGCCGAGCCGCTGGCCGTCACCGACACCCCCGACCTGGGCAACGGACCGCACTTCTTCTACGGCCTGCAGTGGTGGTTCTTCGCCGCACTCGCGGTGTTCGGCTTCGGCTACCTCGCCTACGACGAGCGTCGCAAGCTGCGCGTCGGCGAGACGTCGGGGGCCGAGCCCCAGGAGCCGCGGACGACCGGCGCGACCCCCTCTCGAGAGGGAGCCGCCACCGGTCGTCGGTCGGACTAGACCCTAGGAGGCGGTGTCCACGCTCACGAACGTGGGCGACAGCGCCCCGGCGTACTCCAGGACGCCGAGGTACCGCGCGTTCGGCTCCAGGCCCGTCCAGGCCGCGGCGAACGACGTCGACTGGTTGTTGGAGACCGGCACCGGGTCGGGCACGGCCCGGAAGGCGCCGGCCTGGTTGGCCGGGTTGACGTCGTAGAAGTCGAGCCGCCAGGTGAGCGTCGGCTCACCGGGCGCCGCGGTGAACGGGTCGACCTCGACGAGGTAGAACCCCGGCTCGGGGTCGAGCAGGGTGACCTGCTCGTCGGCCGCGCCGGTGGCTGACTGGCCCGCGACGTCGTTCAGCTGCTCGCACGCCGCGTCCGCGGCGCTGTAGACGAACATGTCCATGTCGGCCGCGTTGTTGGCCGCGTCGAGGCTGAACCGGGCCGCCTTGGACCCTCCCGCGACCTGCACGCAGAAGAACTGCGAGTCGGTCGCCGCGACGGTGATGTCGGTGCTCGTGCCGTTGAAGGTCTGAGCCTTGGCGAGGCCGGTCACCCCGACGTCGAGGTTGCCGGTGAAACCGGCCGTGATCGGCACGGTCGTCTGGCCGGTCACGCCGACCCCACTCACCTCGGCCGGCGCCCGCACCGAGACCGGTCGCAGCGCCACCGGCATCCGCAGCCGGGTCGGTCCGCTCAGCGTGACGAACCCGGTGGCCCAGCGGCCGAGCGGTGCGTCGGTGCGCGTGAACCGGACGGTGAGCCTCTTGCGGTCACCCTGGCCGCGCGCGTGGATGCGCTTCTTGGCCTTGGCCTTGAAGCCCGGCACCTTCACCTTGACCTTCCAGGTGCCGGCCCGGTCGGCGAGGAGCTCCCGGGTGAACTTCGTGGACGAGGTGACCTGTCCCTGCGCCATGGAAGGACCGTTGAAGTCCTTGGCGGCGATCGGCTCGGCGCCGTTCGGCAGACCCTGACCGGCCAGGAAGCCGCGCCAGTCGCGGGTGCCCGAGGTGACGAACAGACCCGGGTCGAACGCCTGCCGCACCTGGACGTGGCCGGCGCCCTGCTGGAACGGGTCCCGCACCTTGCCGCCGTTGGTGCCCCGCACGCTCTTGGCGGTGGTCATCATCGCGGACTTGACCTGCATCGGGGTCCAGCCGGTCCGCTCGCCCATCATGAAAGCGGCGATGCCGGCGATGTGCGGTGAGGCCATGGAGGTGCCGGAGTACAGGTCGTAGTCACGGTCCTCGTTGGCCGGGGGTGCCACCGCGGCAAGGATGCTCACCCCGGGACCGGTGATGTCGGGCTTGAGCAGGTCGCTGTCGCTGGCGAGCCCGGGGCCGCGGGAGGAGAACGCCGCCATCTCCGGGACCGGGGTCGGCCTCTTCCCGGTGGTGTCGCCCCGCCGGAACGCCGCGGTGGCCCGGCCGCCCTGGCGGTTCAGGTAGCGGAGCACCTTGGGGGTGTCCTTGTCGGAGATGTGGATGGTCGGCACCGAGTGGAAGTCGGCGTCGAGGCTTCCGGGGGTCACGTTGGCGAGGATCATCCCGACGCCGCCGGCCCGCTTGACCGCCTTGCTCTTCTCGACGCGGTCGTTGACGCCGCGTTCGCAGACCACGATCTTGCCGTCGACCTTGTCGGGGTCGAGCGAGCCGCCGATGAAGCAGAGGGCTGCCGCGTCCGCGTCGGCGCCGGGGGCGGCGGCCCGGGTCGAGCTGATCAGCCTGGTGCGCGGCGGCAGGGTCTGCTGGCTGATGGAGGCGCCGCGGATCCGCTTGCCGTTGCCCAGCACGACGGTGTTCTCGAACCGGAAGTGGGTGGAGGCGGCCACCGTGGTGAGCCACGGGCTGTTGTGCGCGACCGTCGACACCTCGGGGCCGTTGTTGCCGGCCGAGGTGGTCACGAAGATCCCGGCCTCCGCCGCGCCCTCGAACGCGATCTCCACCGGGTCGACCACGGTCTCGGCGACGCCGGAGATCGACATGTTGATCACGTCGACGCCGTCGGCGACCGCGTCGTCGATCGCCTCGAGGATCGAGGACGTGAAGCAGTCGCCGCTCTCCTCGTCGTTGTCGCTGAAGCACACCTTGTACGCCGCGAGCCGGGCCGCCGGCGCCATCCCGGAGGCGGTGCCGAAGCGGACGTCCTCGGTCCGCACGTTGCGGACGGTGTTGCCGGCCGAGGTGCTGGCGGTGTGGCTGCCGTGCCCGTCGCCGTCGCGCGTGGAGAGCGACTCGTCCTCGGAGCGGTCGCGCGGCGCGATCGAGTCGAGGAAGGCGTCGGGGTAGTAGCGCGCGCCGATGATCTTGGTGTTGCAGTCGGACGCGTTCCACCGCTTCGCCTCGACGGTGCGACCGGCGATGCGAGCGCTGAGCTGGCACCGGCCGAGGAAGACGCCGCCGTCGGCCTTGTCCATGCGGACGTTGTCGCCGACGCGGCGGATGTTCCAGCGCGTCTTGGGCCGCTTGGTCAGGGACGAGCCGCTGAACGACCTCGACTCCGGCCAGATGCCCGAGTCGAGGATGCCGACGACCACGCCGTCACCGGCGTTCGCGCGGCCGCCTGCCCGGCGCTGCCAGACGCCCTTGCTGCCGGACAGGCCGAGGAAGTCGGGGGTGTTCCAGGTGTCGGCCTTGCGCGCGACGTCCTTGCTGACCAGCAGCACGTCGCGCGAGGAGGACAGGTCGAGAGCCTGCTGGCCGGTCAGGTCGGCGACGAACCCGTTGCTGCCGACGGTGAAGTGCCTGAGCGGGGTGGCTCCGACCGAACGGGCCAGGGTGGCGTGCTCGTCGACGAGGTGGCGGCTGTAGGCCTGCACCTGGCGGGACCGGCCGGCGAAGCTCTCGCCGGGCAGCACCCGGGTGGCGGCGTAGCGCGGGTCGGAGCCGTCGTACTGCGTGGCGCTGGGCGACTTCAGGAGGACGACGTAGCGGCCGGCCTGCATCCCGGCCGTCGGCGCGGGCACCCGGTCGAGACCGGCGTCGCCGTCGGCCGCGTCGGCGGTCGGTAGGGCGGCGAGCATGCCGGCGGCGAGGGCCCCGGCTGCGAGAAGGGCGAGTGCGCGTCGTGGCGCGCGTCGGGCGGGGATCGGTGTCGACACCTGGGAGCTCCTGTTGCCGGTCGGGCTCGGACCGACAACCCCCGTTGAACCACCTCGTTGGCAGCCGGTTCGCTCACCTAAGGTCACAACCGGGCGTGGGTCAAGCACCAGCGGCAAAATCCGCACGAGTTGTGACGTCGCGGCCAGTCGGAAGGCTCAGGCGGACCGGCTGAACTGGGTGCGGTAGAGGTCGGCGTAGAGGCCACCCTCCGCCAGCAGCGCCGCGTGGCTGCCCGACTGCACGACCCGCCCGTCGTCGATGACCAGGATCAGGTCGGCGGCCCGGATCGTCGAGAGCCGGTGGGCGATGACGAGGGAGGTGCGACCCTCCAGCGCCTGGTCGAGGGCGCGTTGCACCGCGACCTCGGACTCGGAGTCGAGGTGCGCGGTCGCCTCGTCGAGGACCACGATCGACGGAGCCTTCAGCAGCAGCCTGGCGATGGCGAGGCGCTGCCGCTCGCCGCCCGAGAGCCGGTATCCGCGGTCGCCGACGACCGTGTCGAGGCCGTCGGGGAGCTGGCGCACCAGCCGGGCGATCTGGGCGGCCTCGAGGGCGGACCAGATCTGCTCGTCGGTGGCGCCCGGGCGCGCGTAGACGAGGTTGGCCCGGATCGTGTCGTGGAACATGTGGGCGTCCTGCGTGACGTAGCCGACGGTGTCCTCGAGCGAGTCGAGGGTGAGGTCGCGCACGTCGTGACCGCCGACCCGGACCGCTCCCCCGGTGACGTCGTACAGCCGGGCCACCAGGTGGGTGATCGTCGTCTTGCCGGCCCCGGAGGGTCCCACGAGCGCCACCATCTGGCCGGGCTCGGCCGTGAAGGAGATGTCGCGGAGCACCTCGCCGGTGTCGCGGGACTCGGAGCGGGCGACGGACTCGAGGCTGGCCAGCGAGACCTCGTCGGCACGCGGGTAGCGGAACGCCACGTGGTCGAACTCGACCCGGCCGGCGCCGCGCGGCAGCTCCACGGCGTCGGAGCGCTCCTGGATCATCGAGGGCAGGTCGAGCACCTCGAAGACCCGCTCGAAGCTCACCAGCGCGGTCATCACATCGATGCGCACGTTGGACAGTCCCTGCAGCGGACCGAGCAGCCGCATCAGCAGGGTCGCGAGCGCGAGCAGTGTGCCGACCGTCAGGGTGCCGTCGATCGCGAGGTGCCCGCCGAAGCCGTAGACCAGCGCCGTCGCCAGCGCCGGGATCAGCATCAGGCTGGCTCCGAAGATCCGGGTCACCAGGGAGATTCGGATGCCCAGGTCACGCACGACACCGGCCTTCTGGGCGAAGAGGACGTCCTCCTCGCCGCGCCGGCCGAACAGCTTGAGCAGCAGTGCTCCGCCGACGTTGAAGCGCTCGGTCATGGTGTTGCCGAGGTCGGCGTTGCCCTCCATCTGCTCCCGGGTCAGCCCCGCGAGGCGGCGGCCTACCCAGCGGGAGGCGAGCAGCAGGAACGGGAACAGCGCCAGGCACGACAACGTGACCTGCCAGCTCAGCGCCAGCATCGCGATGCCGACCACCACCACGCTGATCGTGTTGGAGACCGTGCTCGACAACGTGGAGGTGAAGGCCCGCTGGGCCCCGATCACGTCGTTGTTGAGCCGCGAGACGAGCGCGCCGGTCTGGGCCCGGGTGAAGAACGCCAAGGACATCCGCTGCACGTGGGAGAACACGGTCGTGCGCAGGTCGAAGATCAGGCTCTCGCCGATGCGCGAGGAGAGGTAGCCCTGGGCGACCGCGAGGACGGCGTTGACGACGGCCACACCGGCGATGCCGAGCGCGATGGCCGTGACGAGAGCGCTGTCGCCCTTGAGGATGCCGTCGTCGACGAGTCGCTTCACCAGCAGCGGGACGACCACCACCATGGCCGCGTCGATGATGGTGAGCACCAGGAAGACGGCGATCAGCGCCTTGTGGGGCAGCGCGAACGCGAACACCCGGCGGACGGTGTCGCGGGCCAGCTTCTGGTCGGCGACGCTCCGGTCGGTGCGCATGTGGCGCCAGACCGGACCCATGCCCGTGTGCATCGACATGGGGCCTCCTCCCTGTGTCTACTCCCCGAGCAGTGCGGCGAGCTCGCGGAACCGGCGTACCTGTGCCTCGCGCTCCCGCCGGCGCTGCTCTTCGAGGTCCAGCGTGGCCGCGCTCTGCAAGAGTGCTTTGGTCTCGGTGACCGCGCCGTACAACGGTGCGGTCAGGGCCGCGACCAGGTCGGCCACCGCGTCGGAGAGCTCCGCGCGGGGTACGACGGCCGTGGCCAGCCCGATCGCGTGCGCCTCCTCCGCGCCGACCCACCGGGTGGTGGCACAGATCTCGAGTGCCCTGGAGTAGCCAACCAGCTCGACCAGCGGTTTTGTTCCCGTGAGGTCGGGCACCAGGCCCAGGATCGGCTCGCGCATGGAGAACCGGGCGTCGTCGGCGAGCACCCGCAGGTCGCACGCGAGCGCGAGCTGGAAGCCCGCCCCGACCGCCGGCCCCTGCACCGCGGCGATGCTGACGATGTCGCGGCGGCGCAGCCAGGTGAAGCCTTCCTGCCAGCCGGCGATCGACTCGGCCAGCTCGCCGTCGGGCATGTCGAGGAGGTTCATGAGCGACGCCTCGCCCTCGACGCCCTCGGGGCTGAGCATCCGCCGATCAAGGCCGGACGAGAACGTGTCGTCCCTCGCCCTGCACCACGACCACCCGGACCGCCGGGTCGATCGACGCGCCGATGGCCCGCAGCGCCGTCCACGTGGACGGCGTCTGGGAGTTCTTGGTGGCGGGCCGGTTGAGCGTGATGGTGGCGACCAGCCCGCTCTCCTCCAGCCGCACACCACCCCGCTCGAGCACCTCGGGATCCACCTGGGTGGTAGTCATGGCGCAACAGTAGGCGGTACCTCCCCCAGTCACGGGTGGCGTGGCTCGGCTCTGTGACCGCGTGCACAGTGCCTGGCTGGCTCTGTGACCGCGTGCACGGCGCGTGGCTGGCTCCCGGCCCCGGTGTGGCACCCATGTCATTGGGCAACCCTCAAGCCGGTCGGTGCCGAGGAGTCAGTTGTGCAGGTGCGCCTGCGGCGTGTCGGTGCACAACTGACTCCTCGGCCGACTTCGGCAGGTGCTCTCGACGTGCACCAACACACTTTCCACCTGCGGTGCGTGGCTAGGTCTGTGACCGCGTGCCCGGTGCCTGGCTGGCTCTGCGCGCCGCGTGCACAGCCACTGTCGCAGGTCAATCCTCAAACCGGTTGGTGCCGAGGAGTCAGTTGTGCAGGTGCGCCTGCGGCGTGTCGGTGCACAACTGACTCCTCGACCGACGTCGGCACGCGCATTCGACGTACTCGAGCATGCATTCCACCCGACAGTGCCTGGCTGGGTCTGTGACCGCGTGCACGGTGCCTGGCTGGGTCTGTGACCGCGTGCACGGTGCCTGGTTGGCTCTGCGCGCCCGCGCACGGTGCGTGGCTGGGTCTGTGACCGCGTGCAGACTTCAGGCGAGGGCGATGAGGTCGGCGTAGTCCGCTGACCAGAGGTCCTCGACGCCGTCGGGGAGGATCAGGACTCGGTCGGGCTCGAGGGCGTGCACGGCGCCTTCGTCGTGGGTGACCAGGATGATCGCGCCCTCGTAGCTGCGGATCGCGCCGAGCACCTCCTCGCGGGAGGCGGGGTCGAGGTTGTTGGTGGGCTCGTCGAGGAGCAGCACGTTGGCGCTGGAGACGACCAGGGTCGCCAGCGCGAGGCGGGTCTTCTCGCCTCCGGAGAGCACACCGGCGGGCTTCGTGGCGTCGTCGCCGGAGAACAGGAACGAGCCGAGCACGCTGCGCGCCTCGGTGTCGGTGAGGTCGGGCGCCGCCGTACGCATGTTCTCCAGCACGGTGCGGCGGGTGTCGAGGGTCTCGTGCTCCTGGGCGTAGTAGCCGAGCTTGAGCCCGTGTCCCGGCTGCACCGCGCCGGTGTCGGGCTTGTCGAGGCCGGCGAGGATCCGCAGCAGCGTCGTCTTGCCGGCGCCGTTGAGCCCGAGGATCACCACCCGGCTGCCCCGGTCGATGGCCAGGTCGACGTCGGTGAACACCTCGAGCGAGCCGTACGACTTCGACAGCTCCGCGGCGGTCAGCGGCGTCTTGCCGCACGGCGCCGGCTTCGGGAACGCGATCCGGGCGACCCGGTCGGTGCGCCGCTCGGCCTCGATGCCCGCCATCAGCTTCTCGGCCCGCTTGAGCATCGACTGCGCGGCCTGGGCCTTGGTCGCCTTGGCACGCATCTTGTTGGCCTGGTCGGTGAGCGTCTTGGCCTTGTTCTCGGCGTTCATCCGCTCGCGCTTGCGGCGCTTCTCGTCGGTCTCGCGCTGCGCGAGGTACGCCTTCCAGCCCATGTTGTAGACGTCGACCTCGGCGCGGTTGGCGTCGAGGTGGAGCACCTTGGTCACGCACGCCTCGAGCAGACCGACGTCGTGGCTGATCACGATCAGCCCGCCCTTGTGGGTGCGCAGGAACTCGCGCAGCCACAGCACCGAGTCGGCGTCGAGGTGGTTGGTCGGCTCGTCGAGCAGCAGGGTCTCGGCGCCGGAGAACAGGATCCGGGCCAGCTCGACCCGCCGTCGCTGGCCGCCCGACAGGGTGCGCAGCGGCTGGGCGAGGATCCGCTCCTCGATGCCGAGGCTGGACGCGATCTGCTTGGCCTCCGCCTCGGCCGCGTAGCCGCCGCCGGCGTGCAGCTCGTTGTCGGCGCGGGTGTACTTCCTCATGCCGCGCTCGCGTACGTCGTCGTCGTCGGAGGCCATGTCGTGCTCGGCATCCCGGAGCCGGCGTACGACGTCGTCGAGCCCGCGAGCCGAGAGGATCCGGTCGAGCGCCGCGACCTCCGGGTCACCCGTGCGCGGGTCCTGCGGCAGGTACCCGACTGCGCCGGTCGTGGTGACACTGCCGGAGGCGGGCAGCCCCTCTCCGGCGAGGATCCGGGTGAGGGTGGTCTTCCCGGCCCCGTTGCGGCCCACCAGGCCGACCTTGTCGCCGGCCGCGACGCGGAACGACACGTCCTGCATCAGCAGGCGCGCACCGGCGCGCACCTCGATCTGGTGTGCGGTGATCATGAAGGGGGTACCTCGACGTGGACGGTGGGGGGTCTCGACGGGCTCGACCACCGGGGGGTGCTCGACCACCGTGAGGCGGTGGGCCGGCCTGCGGTCAATGCGTCGCACGTGGCATGCCCCTACTCTACGAGACGACGAGGAGGGCGATGCCCATGCGCTACAACCCGAAGGCGAAGCTGGACCGCAGCCAGGTGCAGGTCCGCCGCGGTGGTGGGCGCAGTGGCGGCGGCTTCGGCCTACCCGTCGGGGGCGGTGGCGGCAACGGGCTGAAGGTGGGCGGCGGCATCGGCGGGCTCGTGATCCTGCTCCTCGTGTTCCTGCTGCAGAGCCAGCTCGGCGGCGGCAGCCCGTCGGCCGGGCCGGTGGGGGGCGGCGAGGAGACCGGCTCGCTGGACAACTGCCGCACCGGAGCGGACGCCAACCAGGACCGCAACTGCGCCCTGGTCGCCGACGTGAACTCGATCCAGTCGTTCTGGGCGGAGGCGCTGCCCGACCAGACGGGTACGCCGTACCGGCGAGCCGACGACCACGATCTTCACCGGGCAGACCAGCACCGGATGTGGTGGCGCGACGTCCGACGTCGGACCGTTCTACTGCTCGGCCGACGAGGGCGTCTTCCTCGACACCACCTTCTTCGAGGACATGCTGCAGGGACAGCTCGGTGCGCAGGGCGGGCCGTTCTCCGAGGCCTACGTGCTCGCGCACGAGTACGGCCACCACCTGCAGAACATCCTGGGCACCATGGGCCAGGTGCGCACCCAGCAGGGACCCAACAGCGACGCGGTGCGGCTCGAGCTGCAGGCCGACTGCTACGCGGGGGTCTGGACCAAGTTCGCCACCGAGGCGCCGGACGAGTCCGGCGAGCCGTACATCCTCGACCTGACCGAGCAGGACATCGCCGCGGCGCTCGACGCCGCGCGCGCCGTCGGCGACGACCGGATCCAGAAGCGCACCTCCGGCCGCGTCGACCCGGACCGGTGGACGCACGGGTCGGCGGAGCAGCGGATGGGCTGGTTCACCCGCGGCATGGAGACCGGCTCGGTGGAGGCGTGCGACACGTTCCGTGCCGCGCGTCTCTGACGGCACCGCATGCCGCCGCACGAGTCGCCCGTCGGTCTGCTGGTGCTGCACGGGGTCCGGTTGCTCGGGATGGCCGACTCCGATGCGGTGGCGCGCCGCTACTCGCTGGACCGCGACGCCGTGCACGAGATGCTCCTGGACCGCGAGGCGTTCGGGCACGTGCAGCACAGCGCGTTCGCCGATATCTCGGGCTGGTCCCTCACCGAGCGGGGCCGCGCCGAGGAGGAGCGGTTGGTGGCCGCGGAGCTCGATCGCACGGGCGCGCGCCACGTGGTGCAGGAGGCGCATGCCGGGTTCGTGCCGCTCAACGGGCGGTTCCTGCAGGCGATCACCGACTGGCAGATTCGTCCGACGTCGTTCGACAGCATGGCGGCCAACGACCACTCCGACTGGGCCTGGGACGAGCGTGTCCTGAAGACGCTGGGCGGCCTGGCCCGGCGGCTCGAGCCGCTCGGAGCCGGACTCGCCGGCGAGCTGACCCGCTTCGCCGGCTACCCGGAACGCTTCGCCGCGGCGCTGGCCCGGGTCGACCGGGGCGAGCGACGCTGGGTGGACGCGCCCCGGATCGATTCGTGCCACACGGTCTGGTTCGAGCTGCACGAGGACCTGATCAGCACGCTCGGCCTCCAGCGCGGCTGACCCGACCGCGGACCGGACCAGCACGCTCGGTCTCGTAACCGCCGTCCTAGACTGCCGCCGTGCCCCGTTCCCCGCGCCCTCGCACGCCCTCCCGCGACCTCGCGCTGGTCGCGATGTTCACGGGTGTGGTCGCGGCTCTCGGGCTCGTTCCCGCCTTCACCCCTCCCGGGTTCGCGGTGCCGGTGACCGCACAGTCGCTGGGTGTGATGCTGGCCGGCGCGATCCTCGGCGCCCGTCGCGGGGCGCTGTCGCTGGTGCTGCTGCTGACGCTGGTGGCGGTCGGCCTGCCGCTGTTGGCAGGTGGCCGCGGCGGCCTCGGCGTCTTCGCCGGTCCGTCCGTGGGCTTCCTGGTGGGCTGGTCGGTGGCGGCGTACGTCGTCGGCTGGCTCAGCGAGCGGGCCGGGCCGCCGTACCGCCTGCACTGGGGGATCGTCGCCAACCTCGTCGGCGGCGTGGTGGTGCTCTACGTGCTCGGCATCGCCGGCATGGCGCTGGTGCTCGACATCTCGGTCTCCGCGGCCGCGGTGGCGACGTGGATCTTCCTGCCCGGCGACCTGGTGAAGGTCGTCGTGGCAGCCGTCGTCGCGCGCGGCGTGCACGCGGCGTACCCGGGACTTCTCGACCGGCGTCGCGAGCCCGCCCCGGCCCCGGAGCAGCAGGCTGTCTGACCTGGCCGGTCCGGCCCACGACCTGTCCGCGGCGGCCGACCCGGTCGCCGCCTTCCGGCTGGCGGCGTCGCGCGGCGAGCCGGTCGCGCTGCGCACCTCGGGATCGACCCGCGCCTCCCGCCGGGTGCTGCGTTCGACGGAGTCGTGGGCGACGTCGTTCGAGCCGGTGTCGTCGCTGACGGGCATCGGGCCCGGCAGCCGGGTGTGGGTGCCGGGCCCGCTCACGGCGTCGATGAACGTGTTCGCGCTGGTCCACGCCTCCTACACCGGCGCCGCGCTGGTGGACTCCCCGGCGGCGCCACCCACGCGGTGCTCTCGCCCGGCGGCCTGACGACCCTGCTCGAGGACGGGGCGCCCACCGGCCTTGCGGTCGTGGTCGCCGGCGACGGCCTGTCCCCGCGGCTGGCGTCGCGCGCCGCCCGGGCGGGGCTGGTGGTCCACCACTACTACGGCGCGGCCGAGCTCTCGTTCGTGGCGTGGGGGTCGCACCGCGACGACCTGCGTCCGTTCCCGGGAGCGGCGGTCTCGGTGCGCGACGGCGAGGTGTGGGTGCGCTCGCCGTACCTCTGCCTGGGGTACGACGGCGCCGACGGTCCGCTCCGCCGTGACGGGGACGGCTGGGCGACGGTCGGCGACCGCGGCACGCTCGAGCCGGACGGCCGGCTGGTCGTGCACGGCCGCCCCGACGCCGTGACCACCGGCGGCGCCACCGTGAGGCTCTCGGAGGTGGAGGCCGTGCTGCGGACCGTCGCGCGGGGCGAGGTCGCGGTGCTCGGAGTGCCGCACCCGGACCTGGGCGCGGTGCTCGTCGCGGTGCTGACCGACCCGTCCGACCGCGACGCCCTCGTCGTCGCCGCGCGGGACGAGCTCACCGCGGCGGCGCGGCCGCGGCGGTGGTACCACCGCGACACGTTGCCCCGCACCGTCGGCCGGGAAGGTCGACCGGGCAGCGCTGGCGGAGCTGGTCGTGACCGGGTCGGCCGGGATCCGCGCGCTGACCGGCTCTACCGTGGACCCGTGACCAGCGCCCGCTCCCGTCGACGGACGCGCCCGTCATCGTCGGGGCCCTGCGCACCCCGATCGGCACCGCGGGGATGGCCTTCCGTGACGTGGTCGCCGCCGACCTCGCGGCCCCGGTGCTGGCGGAGCTGGCGGCACCGTTCGACGGGCTGCTCCCCACGACGTGGTGCTCGGCAACTGCATGGGACCGGGCGGAGACGTCGCCCGGGTCGCCGCCCTGGCCGCCGGCCTCCCGGTGGAGGTGCCCGCGCTGACCGTGGACCGGCAGTGCGGCAGCGGGCTGGCCGCGGTCGACGTGGCCGCAGCGCTCGTGCGGAGCCCGTCCGGGACTCGTGATCGCCGGCGGGGTCGAGTCCGCGTCGACCGCCCCGTGGCGGTTCTGGCCACCGTCGGACGGCGCGGGCCCCGGTCCGCTACCAGCGCGCGCCGTTCGCCCCGAGTCGCTCGGCGACCCCGACATGGGGCTGGCCGCCGACCTGCTCGCCGAGGAGTGCGGCATCCCCCGGGAGCGCCAGGACGCCTACGCGGCGCGGTCGCACGCCCGCGCCGGCGCCACCGCCGCCGCGGGCGGGTTCGCCGCCGAGATCGTCCCGGTGGCGGGCGTGAAGGCCGACGAGCGGGTCCGCGACGGGCCTCACGGTCGAACGGCTCGCGCGGCTGCGGCCGGCGTTCCGCCCCGACGGCACGGTGACGGCCGGCAACGCGTGCGGGGTCAACGACGGGGCCGCGGCGGTGGCGCTCGTCGACTCCGGGACGGCCGCCGACCTGGGCCTGCCCGGGCTGCGGGTGCTGGCGACCGCCACCGCCGGCGTGGATCCCCGACGCCCCGGCCTCGGGCCGGTTCCCGCCGTGCGCGCCGCCCTGTCGCGGGCGGGAGTCGACCTTGGCCGACCTCGACGTGGTGGAGGTCAACGAGGCGTTCGCCGGTCAGGTGCTCGCCTGCTGCGACGCGCTCGGCCTCGACGACGAGCGGGTCTGCGCGGAGGGCGGAGCGCTCGCGCTCGGGCACCCCTGGGGTGCGTCCGGGGCGGTCCTCGCGGTGCGGCTGTTCAGCCGGCTGGTGCGCGCCGACGCCGGCGAGCTCGGGCTCGCCGCGATCGCGGTCGGCGGCGGCCAGGGCGTGGCGATGGTGGTGCAGCGATGCCGGTGATCGAGGTGCGCGACGTCAGCCACACCTACGCGACCGGTGCCGCCGAGCGACGCGTGCTGGCCGACGTGGCGGTCACCCTGCCCGAGCAGCGGGTCGGGGTGATCGGCGCGAACGGCTCGGGCAAGTCCACGTTCGCGCGGCTGCTCAACGGGCTGGTGCTGCCCACCGCGGGCCGGGTCGCGTGGACGGGCTCGACACCCGCTCGCAGGGCCGGGAGGTACGCCGTCGGGTCGGCTTCTGCTTCACCGACCCCGACGCCCAGATCGTGATGCCGACCGTCGCCGAGGACATCGCGTTCGGCCTGCGCCGCCGCGGCCTGTCGCGCGCCGACGTGTCCGCACGGGTGGCCGCGGCGCTCTCGGCGTACGGCCTCGACGGGCACGCCGACCATCCCGCGCACCTGCTGTCGGGCGGTCAGAAGCAGCTGCTCGCGCTCGCCTCGGTGCTGGTCACCGAGCCGTCGGTGCTCGTGATGGACGAGCCGACCACGCTGCTCGACCTGCGCAACGCGTCGATGATCGCGTCGGTGGTCGCCGAGCTGCCGCAGCAGGTCGTGCTGGTCACCCACCATCTCGACCTGCTCGCGGACTTCGACCGGGTGCTGGTGTTCGACGAGGGCCGGGTGGTCTGCGACGACGTGCCGGCGGTGGCGGTGGCGCACTACCGGTCGCTGATGGGCGCGACGTCGTGACCACGCTCGGGCTGTACCTCCCCGGCTCGTCCGCGCTGCACCGCGCCCGCGCCGGGCACAAGCTGCTCGTGCTCGTCTTCGCCGGGTGCTGCCTCGGTGTTCCTCGACGAGGTGTGGCAGGTGCTGGTCGCGCTCGGCGTGGTGTCGGTCGGGTACGGCGTCGCCGGGATCCCGCTGCGCACCGCGCTCGCGCAGCTGCGGCCGCTGGTGTGGGTGGTCGGCGCCGCGGCGGTCTTCCACGTGCTCGTCAACGGCTGGCAGCGCGCCCTCGTGGTGCTCGGGGTGATCGTCGTGCTGGTGCTGCTCGCGGCCCTCGTCACGCTGACCACGCGGACGACGGACCTGGTCGACGCGCTGGTGTTCGCGTGCCGGCCGCTGCGCCGCGTGGGGGTCGACCCCGAGCGGGTCGGGCTGATGCTCGCGCTCGGCGTCCGGTGCGTGCCGGTGGTGGTCGGGCTCGCCGAGGAGGTCCGCGACGCGCAGCGGGCGCGTGGGCTCGGGGCGAGCCCGCGCGCCTTCGTCGTACCGCTGATCGTGCGGTCGCTCCGGCACGCCGACGCCCTGGGCGAGGCGCTCGTCGCCCGCGGCGTGGAGGACTGAGGGGTCAGGTAGTCAGGGCCCTCACCGGCGTGTCGCTGCATCAGTGACCCCTCGGTGGGCAGGCTGCCGGGCATGGCCAGGTACGAGGTGAACCCCGCGGCCGTGGAGCACGCGCGCCGGCTCATCGGTGGCAAGCAGTACGTCCTCGACAGTGACTGGGGATCGGCGCAGCCGCGGGCCGAGGCGGAGAACGCCTACCTCGAGCGGCACTCGTGGGAGGAGTACGCCGCGTGGCACCTCGGGCTCACGGTGGGCGCGACGGACGGCACGAAGGCGCGCTACGCGTTCGTGTACGGCGACCTGCGGCGCGTGCATCGCACCGGCCTGATCGCCTGCGTCTACCGCGCCTCGGAGTGGCGGCACAAGGCGATCGAGCTGGCCGCGCACGACCTGCTCCAGGAGCTCGACGCGGCGGCGGGCATCGACTGACAGCGCGCGAGGGGTCACTGGTGCAGCGACACGCCGCCCGGAGGCCTGAGTTTCTGACTCCTCGGCGGATCGGGGGTCAGGTCGTTCCGGGGTCGGTGAGGTGGACGCGCAGCGAGCGGCCGTCGGCGACCGCCTGGTCGAGGACGGCGCGCCGGGGGTCCGGGAACGGCGAGCCAGGGGTCGACCGACGCAGCCGGCGACGGTCCGGGCCAGGCGCGGGTCGGCGAGGACCGCGTCGACGGCCGCCCGGTCGCCCCCGCAGACGAGCGCCTCGCAGGTCGGGCCCGCATCGCCTCGCGAGGATCCGGGCGCGTGGTCGGCGGCGGCCTCGTAGGCCTGGCCGGGCCTGGTTGTCACGGCGCCGGGCGAACCGCTGCTGGCTCTGCCCGCCGGCCTTGGTGCGGCCCTGCACGTGCCGCTGGCCGACCTTGGAGGCGACGACCCGGTCGGTGCCGACCAGCCGGCGACGGCGAACCCGCCCTTGCGGACCAGCAGCACGCCCCAGGTCAGCGGCGGCGCGCGCGGCCGCCGCGGCGAACGCGGCGGGGTCGGCGGCGCCGTCGTACCCGCGGTCGAACGGCAGCGCGCACCGCCGCGCGTCGCGCCGTCGGCGGCCGCCGGCGCGCAGCCGGCCCGTCGACGACGTCGAGCGTCGCGGCGCCGTGCCGGGCGGCGAAGTTCTCGAACCAGCGCGCCAGCCGGTCCGGCGGCACCAGGACGTCCGGTCGGCGGGTCACCGGCGGTCGGCTCAGACGTTGAAGCCGAGGGCGCGCAGCATCTCGCGGCCGTCGTCGGTGATCTTGTCCGGGACCCCACGGCGGCATCCAGACCCAGTTGATCGCGACGTCGTTGACGAGGCCCTCGAGCGCCTGGTTGGTCTGGTCGGTGATCACGTCGGTCAGCGGGCAGGCCGCCGAGGTCAGCGTCATGTCGAGGACGACGTTGTTGGAGCTCGTCGAGGTGCACGTCGTAGACCAGGCCGAGGTCGACGACGTTGATGCCGAGCTCGGGGTCGACGACGTCCTTCATCGCCTCGGTGACGTCGTCGACGGTCACCGTGCCTGACTCGGTGCCGCCGGCGGAGGCCAGGTCGACCTCGGGCAGGTCGGCGTGCGGGTCTGTGCGGGCGTCAGTCATGACTGCTCCTTGGGTTGGCTGGAGTGGTCTCGACGGGCTCGACCACCCAGTGGTGTCGACGACGACCTGGGACGTCGCGTCCTTCCAGGCCATCCAGCCCAGCAGCGCGCACTTCACGCGGGCCGGGAACTTCGCGACCCCGGCGAACGCGATGCCGTCCTCGAGCACGTCCTCGTCGGGCTCGACGGTGCCGCGGCCCTGCATCAGGGTGCAGGAACTCCTCGTGCACGCCGACGCGTCCTGCGACGGTGCTGCCGATCACCAGGTCGGCCATCACCGAGGCGGCGGCCTGGCTGATCGAGCAGCCCTCGGCGTCGTACGACACGTCCTCGACCACCGCGCTCGGCACCGCTGCCGGACAGGTGCACGCGCAGGGTGACCTCGTCGCCGCAGGTCGGGTTGACGTGGTGCACCTCGGCCTCGTAGGGCTCGCGCAGCCCCGCGTGGTGGGGGTGCTTGTAGTGGTCCAGGATGATCTCCTGGTAGAGCGCGTCGAGGTCCTCATGCTCAGCCCACCTTGAAGTAGCGTCTTGGTGTACTCCAGCCCCTCGACCAGCGCGTCGATCTCGGCCGGCGTCGTGTAGAGGTACGACGACATGCGGGTCGAGCTCTGCACGCCGAACCGCTTGTGCGCCGGCTTGGCGCAGTGGTGCCCGGCGCGCACGGCGACGCCGCGCGAGTCGAGCACCTGGCTGACGTCGTGCGGGTGCACGCCGTCGAGCTCGAAGGCGACCGCGCCGCCGCGCTGGCTCGGCGGTCTGACGGCCCGAGCACGGTGACGCCCGCGACACGGTCGCCAGCCCCTCGAGCGCGTAGCCGGTGATCGCCTCCTCGTGGGCGCGGACCTCGTCCATGCCGACGGCGGCGAGGTAGTCGACCGCGGCGCCGAGGCCGACCGCCTCGACGATCGGCGGGGTGCCGGCCTCGAACTTGTGCGGGATGCCGGCGTACGTCGAGCGCTCCATCGTGACCGTCGCGATCATCTCGCCGCCGCCGAGGAACGGGGGCAGCTGCTCCAGCAGCTCGGCGCGGCCCCAGAGCACGCCGATCCCGGTCGGGCCGGTGACCTTGTGGCCGGTGAAGGCCAGGAAGTCGGGCCGCTCGTCGGGGGCCATCGCGGCCAGGTCGACCGGCATCTGCGGCACCGCCTGGGCGGCGTCGACGACGACCACGCGCGCCGACCTCGTGGGCCCGGCGGGCGATCTCCGCGACCGGGTTGACCGTGCCGAGCATGTTGGACACCCAGGTCAGCGAGACGACCTTGGTGCGCTCGTTGATCAGCTCGTCGATGTCGGGACAGGTCGAGCGGGCCGTCGTCGGTGAGCCGAACCAGCGCAGCGTCGCGCCGGTGCGCTCGGTGAGCAGCTGCCACGGCACGATGTTGGAGTGGTGCTCCATCTCGGTGATGAGCACCTCGTCACCCTCGCCGACGGCGCCGACGCCGGACGACCAGTCGCCGCGGGCCCAGGCGAGCGTGTTGGCGACCAGGTTGAGCGCCTCGGAGGCGTTCTTGGTGAAGATCACCTCGTCGCGCGAGGGCGCGCCGATGAAGGCCGCGACCTTGTCGCGGGCCGCCTCGAACGCCGCGGTCGACTCCGCGCCGAGCTGGTGCATCGCGCGGGCGACGTTGGCGTTGTGCCGCTCGAGGTGGTCGACCATCGCGTCGATCACCACCTGCGGCTTCTGCGAGGTGTTGGCGCTGTCGAGGTAGACCAGCGGGTGCCCGTCGGCGAGCGTGCGCGACAGGATCGGGAAGTCGGCCCGGATCAGGTCCAGGCCGGGCAGCAGCCCGGTGAGGGGCGTTGCCACGTCGGTCATCTCTTCTCCTCTCCTGTCTCGACCACCGGGGACGGCTCGGTCACCGGGCTCGCTCAGGCCCTGGCCTTGAGGTACTTGTCGTAGCCCTCGGCCTCGAGCTGGTCGGCGAGCTCCGGGCCGCCCTCCTCGGCGATCCGGCCGTCGACGAAGACGTGCACGAAGTCGGGCTTGATGTAGCGCAGGATCCGCGTGTAGTGCGTGATCAGCAGCACGCCGCGGTCGCCCTTCTCCGCGGAAGCGGTTGACGCCCTCGGAGACGATCTTCAGCGCGTCGATGTCGAGGCCGGAGTCGGTCTCGTCGAGGATCGCGACCTTGGGGTCGAGCAGCTCGAGCTGGAGGATCTCGTGGCGCTTCTTCTCACCGCCGGAGAAGCCCTCGTTGACGGTGCGCTGGGCGAAGGCCGGGTCCATCTTCATCCGCTCCATGGCGGCGTTGACGTCCTTGACCCAGGTGCGCAGCTTGGGCGCCTCGCCGTCGATCGGCGGTCTTGGCGGTGCGCAGGAAGTTCGACACCGAGACGCCGGGCACCTCGACGGGGTACTGCATCGCGAGGAACAGCCCGGCGCGGGCGCGCTCGTCGACCGTCATCGCCAGCACGTCGTCGCCGTCGAGGGTCACCGTGCCGCCGGTGACGGTGTACTTCGGGTGGCCGGCGATCGAGTAGGCCAGCGTCGACTTGCCGGAGCCGTTGGGGCCCATGATCGCGTGGGTCTCGCCGGCCTTGATGGTCAGGTCGACGCCCGTGAGGATCTCCTTGGGGCCGTCCTCGGTGTCGACGGTGACGTGCAGGTCGCGGATCTCGAGGGTGCTCATGTTCGTTCTTCCTGTCTGTCGAAGTCAGTCGTTGGTCAGCGGGCTGGTCGACGTCGACGAGGACGTCGTCGCCCTCGACCCGGACGGGGTAATCGGGACCGGCTCGGTCGCCGGCAGGCCGGTGGGCTTGCCGGTGCGCAGGTCGAAGCGCGAGCCGTGCAGCCAGCACTCGATCTCGCAGCCCTCGACCTCGCCCTCGGACAGCGGGATCGCGGCGTGCGAGCACTCGTCGTGGATCGCGAAGACGTCGTCGCCGTTGCGCACGAGGGCGACGCTCGACGCCGTCGACGGTCGACGGCGAGGGCCTCGCCCTCGGGGACCTCGGCGAGCGCGCAGGCGCGGCTGAAGCCCATCAGGCGCTCACTCCGATGCCGCCGACGTTCTTGGCCAGCTCGGCCTCGACGGTGGCGAGCAGCGCTCCTCGATCTCGGCGACGCCGATCTTGCGCGATGAGGTCGTCGAAGAAGCCGTGCACGACCAGCCGGCGCGCCTCGTCCTCGGGGATGCCGCGGGACTGCAGGTAGAACAGCTGCTCGTCGTCGAAGCGGCCGGTCGCGGACGCGTGGCCGGCGCCCTCGATCTCGCCGGTCTCGATCTCGAGGTTCGGCACCGAGTCGGCCTGGCAGCCGTCGGTGAGCACGAGGTTGCGGTTCTCCTCGTAGGTCTCGATGCCCTCGGCGACCTTGCGGATCAGCACGTTGCCGATCCAGACCGTGTGCGCGCCCTGGCCCTGCAGCGCGCCCTTGTAGACCACGTTGCTCTTGGTCTTGCGGCGCGGTGTGGTCGACGAAGAGCCGGTGCTCGAGGTGCTGGCCCGCGTCGGCGAAGTACAGGCCGAGCAGCTCGGCGTCGCCGCCGGGGCCGGCGTACTCGACGTTGGCGTGCATGCGGACGACGTCGCCGCCGAAGCGAGATCGACGTGTGCCGGACGAACGCGTCGCGGCCGACCCGGATCGCGTCGTGGCCCAGGTGGACGGCGTCGTCGGCCCAGTCCTGCAGCGAGACCACGTTGACCGACGGCGCCGTCGCCGACGAGCACCGCGGTGATCGCGCGAGTAGCGCGCCGAGCCGGTGTGCTCGAGGACGACCGTGACGCGGGCGTGGGTGCCGACCCGGACGACGAGGTGGCCCCAGACGAGGTCCTCGACGGACTCGCCGTGACAGCCGGACCACGACCGGCTCGTCGACCTCCAGCTCGGCGGGCACGTCGACGCAGCACGGCGCCGCCGGCGTTGGCGACCGCGAGCGCGGCCGGCCGGTCGGTGGGGGCGAGCTCGCCGAGCGCGGCCGCCTCCTCGGCGCTGATCGTCCTTGAGCGTCACGCCGGCCGGGAGCTCGGTGTCCCACGTCGAGCCGCGCGTCGCGACGGCTCGCCGTCGAGCGATCCCGCGCAGCCGCTTGAGCGGCGTGAACCGCCAGATCTCCTCGCGGCCGGTCGGCACCGGGTGGTCCGCCAGGTCGAACGACGCCGGCGGGTGCAGGTGGGAGGCCACCCGCTCCTGCTCGACGGCGGCAGCCACGCTCTCGCGGGCTGTGTCAGTCACAGTCACTACGTCGTCTTTCCTTCTTCGTGTCGGGTCTGGGTCTCGACGGGCTCGACCACCCGGAGGCGGCGGCTCGACCACCGGATGGTCTCGACAACGTCGACCGACCGGTGGGGCGGTCAGCCGACCGCGCCTTCCATCTGCAGCTCGATCAGCCGGTTGAGCTCGAGGGCGTACTCCATCGGCAGCTCCTTGGCGATCGGCTCGATGAAGCCGCGGACGATCATCGCCATCGCCTCGTCCTCGCTCCATGCCGCGGCTCATCAGGTAGAAGAGCTGGTCGTCGGAGACCTTGGAGACCGTGGCCTCGTGCCCCATGGACACGTCGTCCTCGCGGATGTCGACGTAGGGGTAGGTGTCGGAGCGGCTGATCTGGTCGACCAGCAGCGCGTCGCACAGCACGTTGGACTTCGAGCCGTGCGCGCCCTCGTTGACCTGGACCAGGCCGCGGTACGACGTACGGCCGCCGCCGCGCGCCACCGACTTGCGACAGGATCGAGCTCGAGGTGTGCGGCGCGGCGTGCACCATCTTGGCGCCGGCGTCCTGGTGCTGGCCCTCGCCGGCGAACGCGATCGACAGCGTCTCGCCCTTGGCGTGCTCGCCCATCAGGTAGACGGCGGGGTACTTCATCGTCACCTTGGAGCCGATGTTGCCGTCGACCCACTCCATGGTCGCGCCGGCCTCGCAGGTGGCGCGCTTGGTGACCAGGTTGTAGACGTTGTTCGACCAGTTCTGGATGGTCGTGTAGCGGCAGCGGCCGCCCTTCTTCACGATGATCTCGACGACCGCGGAGTGCAGCGAGTCGGAGGAGTAGATCGGCGCGGTGCAGCCCTCGACGTAGTGCACGTAGGCGTCCTCGTCGACGATGATCAGGGTCCGCTCGAACTGGCCCATGTTCTCGGTGTTGATCCGGAAGTAGGCCTGCAGCGGGATGTCGACGTGGACGCCCTTGGGCACGTAGATGAACGAGCCGCCGGACCACACCGAGGTGTTCAGCGCGGCGAACTTGTTGTCGCCGACCGGGATGACCGTGCCGAAGTACTCCTTGAAGAGGTCCTCGTGCTCGCGCAGCGCGGTGTCGGTGTCGAGGAAGATGACGCCCTGCTCCTCGAGGTCCTCGCGGATCTTGTGGTAGACGACCTCGGACTCGTACTGCGCGGCGACGCCGGCGACGAGGCGCTGCTTCTCGGCCTCGGGGATGCCGAGCTTGTCGTAGGTGTTCTTGATGTCCTCGGGCAGGTCGTCCCAGGTCGCCGCCTGCTTCTCGGTCGAGCGGACGAAGTACTTGATGTTGTCGAAGTCGATCGCCGCCGAGGTCGGCGCCCCACGTCGGCATCGGCTTGCGGTCGAAGAGCTTGAGGCCCTTCAGGCGCAGGTCGAGCATCCACTGCGGCTCGTTCTTCTTCGCGGAGATGTCGCGCACGACGTCCTCGTTGAGGCCGCGCTGCGCGGTGGCGCCGGCGGCGTCGCGGTCGGCCCAGCCGAACTCGTAGCGGCCGAGGCCCTCGAGCTCGGGGTTCATCTGCTCGATCGTGGTCATCGGTTGGCTCAGCCTCTCGTTGGTCGGGCTGCGGTCTGCGTGGACGGTGACGGTGTCGGGGATGCAGGTGGTGCAGACGCCGTCGCCGTGGGCGATGGTGGCCAGCCGCTGGACGTGGCGGCCGAGGAGCCGGGCGAACACCTCGGTCTCGGCCTCGCACAGCTGCGGGAACTCGTGGGCGACGTGGGCGACCGGGCAGTGGTGCTGGCACAGCTGCTCGCCCGACCGGGCACTCGCGGACCGAGGCGGCGTAGCCGCTCTGGGTCAGCGCCTCGGCCAGCGCCGCGGCGGGCTCGACGTCGGGCGCTGCCTCGGCGATGTCGCCGCGTAGCGCGTCCTCGAGCCCGGCGACCCGGCGGCGGGCGAACTCCACGACCGCCTCGTCGCCGCCGGTCTCGGCGAGGAAGCGCAGCGCCTGCACGGCGAGGTCGTCGTACTGCTGGTCGAAGCGGTCGCGGCCGGCCTCGGTGAGCGCGAAGACCTTCGCCGGGCGGCCGCGGCCGCGGGCGCCGTGGACCCGCGGCTCGCGGGCCTCGACCGCGCCCTCCTCGACAGGTGGTCGAGGTGGCGGCGGACGGCGGCGGGCGTGAGGTCGAGCCGCTCGGCGAGCGCGGCCGCGGTGCTGGGGCCGTGCTCGAGGATCGACCGGGCCACGCGCTCGCGGGTCGGGGCGTCGCCGTCACGAGCTGCTCGTCGAATTCCACAACACCATTGTGTCGTTATTGGTGAGCACACTTCAAATAAGGCTGCCCTAACCCGCCCGCGAGGCCGCGGGCGTGACCCGGCTCACGGCCGCGCACCGCGTCCGCGGCGGTCGGCGCGTTCCTAGACTGCTCCGCCGTGCCCACCGCCGCCGTCCGACGCCCGTCCGCCGTCGTCGTCGACGGGCTGCGGATGGCGTACGGCGACAAGGTGGCCGTCGACGGGCTCGACCTGGAGGTGGCGCGCGGCACGGTCACCGCCGTGCTCGGCCCCAACGGCGCCGGCAAGACCACCACGCTGGAGACCTGCGAGGGCTACCGGCGGCCGCAGCGCGGGCACGGTCCGGGTGCTCGGGCTCGACCCGCAGACGCGAGCGCCGCGACCTGCTCCCCCGGATCGGCGTGATGCTGCAGAGCGGCGGCGCCTGGTCGGGCGTCCGCGCGGTGGAGATGCTCCGCCACATCGCCGCGCTGCACGCCCACCCGCTCGACGTCGGCGATGCTGGTCGAGCGGCTCGGCCTCGGCGACGTGCGGGCGCACGCCGTACCGGCGGCTCTCCGGCGGCCAGCAGCAGCGGCTCGCGCTGGCGATGGCGCGTCGTCGGCCGCCCGGAGCTGGTGTTCGTCGACGAGCCGACCGCCGGGATGGACCCGCAGGCCCGGCGCGACACCTGGGAGCTGCTCGAGGAGCTGCGCGCCGACGGCGTCACGGTCGTGCTGACCACCCACTACATGGACGAGGCCGAGCGGCTGGCCGACCACGTGCACGTCATCGACCACGGCCGGCTGATCGCCTCCGGCACGCCGTTCGAGCTGACCCGCGGCACCGGCACAGCACGATCCGGCTGGTCGTCACCGAGCCGTTCCCGCCCGGCGCGCCGGCCTCGCTGCAGGCGCGCGCTCGGCCGCCGACACCGACGTCCGGCCGGTCAACGCGCACAGCCTGCTGATCACCGGCCCGGCCGACGCGTCGCACGCTCGGCGACGGTGTCGGCCGTGGTGCGAGGAGCACGGCGTGCTGCCCGAGTCGCTGACGCTGGGCCAGCGCACCCTGGAGGACGTCTTCCTGGAGCTGACCGGACGGGAGCTGTCGGCATGACCGCCCGAGACGCTCGCCGCCCCCGGCACCTTCACGCCCGCGCCCGGCGCCGCACCGCTGGTCGCGGATGGTCGCCGCGCAGGCCCGGATGGAGACCCGGCTGCTGCTGCGCAACGGCGAGCAGCTGCTGCTGGCCGTCGTGATCCCGCTGCTCGTGCTGGTCGGCGGCGTCGCTGCGCCGCCCGCGGCTTCGACCTGTCGCTGTCGCACCCGCCGGTCGACGTGCTCGCCCCGGGCGTGCTCGCGCTGGCGGTGATGTCGACCGCGCTTCACGTCGCTGGCGATCGCGACCGGCTTCGAGCGGCGCTACGGCGTGCTGAAGCGGCTCGGCGCCTCCCCGCTCCCCCGGTCCGGCCTGCTCGCCGGCAAGGTCGGCGCGCTGCTCGTCGTCGAGGCTGCTCCAGGTCGTCGTGCTCGGCGGCGCCGGCGCTCGCGCTCGGCTGGTCGCCGGCGGTCACGGTCCCGCGGCGTGGCTCGGCGCCCTGCTCGTCGTGCTGCTCGGGCACGGCGGCGTTCGCGTCGCTCGGGCTGCTGCTGGCGGGACGCTGCGGGCCGAGGCGACGCTGGCCGCGGCGAACCTGGTCTACCTGCTGCTGCTGGCCGGCGGCGCGGTCGTGCTGCCCGCCTCGTCGTACGGCGGCGTCGGCGGCGGCGCTCGACGTGGCTGCCGTCGGGTGCGCTCGGCGAGGGCCTGCGCGACGCGCTGATCGACGGCGTCTTCCCCGGCGTGGCACGTCGCTGGTGCTCGTCGCTCTGGGCGGCGCTCGGCGACCTTCCTCACCGCACGCACGTTCCGATGGGAGTGACGCGTGACCGCCGTCGCCGACGCGCTGGATCCGGCCGAGCCGCCATCGCCTGGGCGCTCGCTGGTCGGCAACGTCGCTGATCGTCGTCACCGGCGGCGTGGTCCGGCTGACCGGCTCCGGGCTCGGCTGCCCGACCTGGCCGCGGTGCACCGACGAGTCGTTCGTGCCGCACGGCGAGCTCGGCATCCACGGCGCCATCGAGTTCGGCAACCGGATGGTGACCTTCCTGCTCGCCGCCGTCGCGATCGCCACCTTCGTGGTCGCCTGGCGGCACGGACGGCCGGCGCTCGCGCCGGCTCGCGTTCGTGCTCGGCGCTCGGCGTGCCCGCGCAGGCGGTGATCGGCGGGGTCACCGTGCTCACCGACCTGAACCCGTGGATCGTCGCGTTCCACCTGCTGGTCTCGCTGGCGATGATCGGGGTCGCCGTCGTGCTGATCCGCCGGATCGACGAGGGCGACGGGCCGGCGGAGCCGCTCGTCCCCGACCCGATCAGCTGGCTGGTGCGGGCGGTCTTCGTGACGGGCTGGGTCGTGCTGTACCTCGGCACCGTCGTCACCGGCAGCGGCCCGCACGCCGGCGACCTCGACTCGCCGCGCAACGGGCTCGACCCGCGGCGGCTCAGCCAGCTGCACACCGACTTCGTGTTCCTGCTGCTCGGCCTCACCGTCGCCACGGTGCTCGTCCTCGCGCGCCGTCGGAGCGCCGGCGCGGGCCCGCCGGGCCGCCGCGCGTGCTGCTCGCCGTCGAGCTCGGCGCAGGGACTGGTCGGGTTCGTGCAGTACTTCACCGACCTGCCGATCGCTGCTCGTCGGCGCTGCACCTGCTCGGCGCGGCGCTCACCTCGGCGGCACTGACCTGGCTGCTGGTCGCGGTCCGGGAACGCACGGGACGGGCCCTCATCGACACCCCCGTGGCTCCGATGACGGCCCGTCCACCTGTCTAGACGCACCGAGCGGCGGTAAAGGTTGGTTGTCGACCCCAATTGATTTCTTGACTACCTGCCGCCCGCTGCGCGGCGCAGGCGGCCGAACTCGTCGGCGAGGGCGGCCGCCGACCAGTGCGCGTTGATGCCGCTCGGGTTGGGCAGCACCCAGACCCGGGTGTCCCCGAGCGTGAGCGGCTGCTCCCCGACCTGGGCGTGCCGGTCCCCGAACGCGGTCCGGTAGGCCGTCACCCCGAGGACCGCCAGCCAGCTCGGGCGGAACTCCTCCATCTTGGCGACGAGCCGCCGGCCACCGTCGACGTACTCCTGCGGGGTGAGCTCGTCGGCCCGGGCGGTCGCCCGCGGTACGACGTTGGTGAGGCCCAGCCCGAGCGTCAGCAGCTCCAGCTGCTCGGCCGGCTCCAGCCGTCGCGGGGTGAGGCCCGATGCGTGCAGCGCCGGCCAGAACCGGTTGCCGGGGCGCGCGAAGTGGTGGCCGGTCGCGGCCGACCAGAGGCCGGGGTTGATCCCGCAGAACACGATCCGCAGGCCCGGGGCGAGCACGTCGGGGAGCAGCCGGTCCCGCGCGCCCTCTCGGTCCTGCCGCGTCGGTCGGGTCGTCACCCGGGGCAGGCTAGCCCGCCGAAAACCCGTTGCCGTCGACGGATCGCCCGTGCTCCGATGGCCCGGAACCGAACCGACAGGAGCACCCCGATGCGAGCGACCTTCACCTCCCTCCAGCCCATCTGCGAGAAGGACGTGAAGGTTGCGCACACTGAACTTGGGGATCCTGGCGCATGTTGACGCCGGCAAGACGACACTGACGGAGCGGCTGCTCTTCGAGGCCGGTGTCCTCGACGAGCCGGGCAGCGTCGACAAGGGCAGCACCCACACCGACACGATGGCCATCGAGCGCCGTCGCGGCATCACCATCCGTGCGGCGGTGGTGTGCTTCGAGATGGACGGCCTGGTGGTCAACCTCTTCGACACCCCCGGTCACTCCGACTTCGTCGCCGAGGTCGAGCGGTCGCTGTCCCTGCTCGACGGCGCGGTGCTCGTCGTGTCGGCCGTGGAGGGCGTCCAGGCGCAGACCCTGGTCCTCATGCGCGCGCTGCAACGGCTCGGCATCGCGACCGTGGTGTTCGTCAACAAGACCGACCGGGCCGGAGCGGACGTCGAGCTGGTCACCCTGGAGGTACGCGAGCGGCTCAGCGAGGACGTGCCGGTGCTCGCCGGCTCGGCGATCACCGGGCACGGCGTACCGGAGCTGATGCGGTCGCTCGGGTCGCTCCTGCCCGTGCGCGACCCGTGCTGCAGCCGGTGACGCCGCCGGCGTGGTGTTCAAGGTCGAGCGCGACGCCGCCGGCTCGAAGCACGTGCATGCGCACCTGCGCGGCGGCACCCTGCGCGTGCGGGACCGCGTCGACCTGCGGCACGGGCCGGCCGAGAAGGTGACCGCGCTGCAGGTGTACGACGGCGCGGACCTGCGCCCGACGACCGCGGCGACGGCCGGGCAGGTCGTCGTGATGCGCGGCCTCGACTCGGCCCGCATCGGCGACACCTTCGGCACCGGCCCGGCGTCCCACGTCGAGGCGCAGTTCGCGCGGCCGAGCCTGGCCACCGTCGTCGAGCCCCGCGTCGAGGCCGACCGCGGCCGGCTGCACACGGCGCTCTCCCGGCTGGCGGAGCAGGACCCGCTGATCGACCTCCGCCAGGACGACGTGCGACGCGAGCTGCAGCTGTCGCTGTACGGCGAGGTGCAGAAGGAGGTGATCGGCGCCCTGCTCGAGGAGGAGTACGGCGTCGCGGCGAGCTTCCGCGAGAGCACCGTGATCTGTGTCGAGCGGGTGCGCGGCAGGGCGCCGCGGCCGAGGTGATCGCCACGCGATCGAACCCGTTCCTGGCGACCGTCGGCCTGCGCGTGGAGCCCGCGGACGTCGGCGCAAGGGGTCACGTTCGAGCTCGAGGTGGAGCGCGGGTCGATGCCGCCGGCGTTCTTCACCGCGGTCGAGACGGCGGCCCGCTCCACCCTGCACCAGGGCCCGCACGGCTGGGAGATCCCCGACTGCCGGGTGGTCATGACGCACTCCGGCTACTGGCCGCGGCAGAGCCGCATGCACGGCACCTTCGACAAGTCGATGTCGAGCACGGCCGGCGACTTCCGCAACCTGACCCGGCTGGTCCTCGCCACCGCGATCAACCGGGCCGGCACGCGCGTCTGCGAGCCGATGCACCACTTCGACCTGGAGGTGCCCGAGCAGACGCTCGCCGCCACGTTGGCGCTGCTCGCCTCGCACGGCGCCGTACCCCACCTCACCGAGCCGCGGCCGCCCGTCGTCGTGCTCTCCGGCGACGTACCCGCCGGCGCCGTGCACCAGCTCTCCGTGCAGCTCCCCGGGGTGACCCGCGGCGAGGGTGTGCTGACCACCGCGCTCGACCACTACCGCCCCGTGACCGGTCGGCCGCCGACCCGCGAGCGGTACGACCACAACCCCTACGACCGGGCGGAGTACCTGCGCCGGGTCGGTCGCAACACCCCCACCTGACGGTGGTCGAGCCCGTCGAGACCACGGCACCACCCGCCGAACCGCCTGTCGGTGGTCGAGCCCAAGCGGTGGTCGAGCCCGTCGAGACCCCCCACCGGTGGTCGAGCCCGTCGAGACCAGGCGACCACCCGCCGAACCGCAAGCCGGTGGTCGAGCCCGTCGAGACCAGGCCACCCACCCGGTGGTCGAGCCCGTCGAGACCAGGCCACCCCCCGGTGGTCGAGCCCGTCGAGACCAGGCCCCCGCCACGGTGGTCGAGCCCGTCGAGACCCGGCCACCACCCGCCGAACCGCACTGCCGGTGGTCGAGCCCGTCGAGACCGCACACCGGTGGTCGAGCCCGTCGAGACCAGGCCACCCCCCGGTGGTCGAGCCCGTCGAGACCAGCCCACCACCCGGTGGTCGAGCCCGTCGAGACCAGGCCACCACCCGGTGGTCGAGCCCGTCGAGACCACATCGGATCGAGCATCTCGTGCACAAGGGATTCGGGCAGCCGTTCTTGTCGGTGCTTGCCTCTAGGTTGATGGGTATGGAACCGGTGGCGGACGACCTCGAGCGGCAGGCAGTCGCCGACGCCATCGTCGAGTCCACCACGCCGCCCTGGTCGAGGTCGAGTGCCGTCAGCTGGTGCTGGCGGCGCAGTGGGCCGACCTGCATCCCCGAGTCGCTCGGGTCCGGGGCGGTGCTGCCCGGCACCGAACGGTCGAAGCGGTACGGCGGGGACGGGCACGCCGTTCGCGGGTGAGTTCGCGGCCGCCGAGCTCGGCGTGCTGCTCGGCCGATCGCACGTCGCCGCGGCGACGCTGATGGCCGACGCACTGGACGTCCGGCACCGGCTGCCCAAGCTGTGGGCCGAGCTCACGGCCGGCCGCGTGCGGGTGTGGCAGGCGCGGCACGTCGCCTCCCGGACCCGCGCCACCGGACTGACCCTGGCCCAGGCCCGGCGAGGTCGACGAGACGACCACGCCGTACCTGGCGTCGCTGCCCTGGGGACGCTTCATGGAGCTGCTCGAAGCCCGGATCATCGCCGCCGACCCCGAGGCCGCCGAGGCGCGGCGGTTGGCGGCGGAGCTGGAGCGGTTCGTGGTCACCGGGCAGTCCAACGAGCACGGCCTGAAGACGCTCATCGCGAAGGCCACCGCCGGCGAGGTCATCTACCTGGTCGCGATGGTGGACCGGATCGCCGAGATCCTGCTCCAGCAGGGCGACACCGACCCGGTCGGTGCCCGGCGGTCCAAGGCGCTCGGGATCCTCGGCCATCCGGCGCGAGCGCTCGCCCTGCTGCGTCCGCCGGCTCTGCGGGTGGTGACCAGGTCTCGACGGGCTCGACCACCGAGTGCGAGGCCCCGTTCGAGACGCCTCGGTGCTCGGCGACCTGGTCTCGACGGGCTCGACCACCGATGGTGCCGCTGCCGGCGGCGACGCTGTACGTGCACGTCTCGCGGGAGTCGATGCAGACCGGTGACGGGTGTGGCGCGGATGGAGGGCGTCGGACCGATCACGATCGGTCAGGCCTCGCGAGTTCCTGCGGCACTCCCACGTGACCATCAGGCCGGTGATCGACCTCGATGAGGACCGGCCGGTGGACTGCTACGAGGTGCCGGACCGGCTCCGCGAACAGATGCACCTCCGCTCCCCGGCGTCGGCGTTCCCGTAGTCGTCGGCCACCGGACGCCGGATGGACCTCGACCACACCATTCCGTTCCAGGTCTCGACGGGCTCGACCACCGAAGGCCGGGCAGACGCGGATCGGGAACCTCGGCAAGCTCACCCGGTTCGAGCACCGGCTCAAGACTCACGGCAAGGGTTGGCGGCACCGACAACCCGAGCCCGGCGTCCACCACTGGCGGACACCCACGGGCTACCAGTTCACTGTCGACCACACCGGCACGCACCGGGTCTCGACGGGCTCGACCAGCGAGTCGGCGTACGAACGCGCCTTCGCCGCTTTGGTCCGCGCAGGCTAGCCAGAACCCCGGGCGACCCTTCCCGCACCGTCAACCGACCCCGCTCCACCGCAGGCAGCGACGGATCGAGACCCTCGTCGTGCACCAGGGGCTCGGCGAACGGCGACCGTCACCGGGTCAGCAGCGGGTCCAGCGCGACGGCGACGAACAGCAGCGAGAGGTACATGTTCGACCAGTGGAACAGCCGCATCGGCTTCAGGTCGACGACGTCGTCGCTGCGCCGCGCGCGACCGAGCAGCAGGTGCGCCTCCACGAGGAACGCCGCGCCCAGCACGACCGCGGCCGCGGGGTAGAACCAGCCGGTCGGCGCGACCGGCCAGAGCAGCCAGCGAGGTCGCGACCATCACGTAGGAGTAGGCGACGATCTGCCGGGCCACGACCTTGGCGCCCGCGACGACGGGCAGCATCGGCACGTCGGCCGCGGCGTAGTCCTCGCGGTAGCGGATCGCCAGCGCCCAGAAGTGCGGCGGCGTCCAGAAGAACACGACCAGGAACAGCACCACCGGCGCCCAGGCGAGCTCGCCGGTGACCGCCGTCCAGCCGATCAGCGCCGGGAAGCAGCCGGCGGCACCGCCCCAGACGATGTTCTGGCGTCGTCCGGCGCTTGAGGATCATCGTGTAGCCGACGACGTAGAACACGTTGGCGGCGAGCGCGAGCGCGGCGGACAGCCAGTTGACGAGCAGCCCGAGCCACAGCGTGGACACGACACCGAGCACCAGGCCGAAGACGAGTGCGGCGCGGGTCGAGACGATGTGCCGGGGCAGCGCCCGCCGGCGGGTGCGCCGCATCCGCTCGTCGATGTCCGCGTCGTAGACGCAGTTCAGCGCGTTCGCGCTGCCGGCCGACAGGGTGCCGCCGACGACGGTGGCGACGACCAGCGCGAGCGGCGGGACACCGCCCTGCGGCGAGGAACATGACCGGCACGGTGGTCAGGAGCAGCAGCTCGATGATCCGCGGCTTGGTGAGCCCGACGTACGCCGCGACCACGTCGCGAAGTCCCGGAGCAGCAGGCCGATGAGTCCGCCCAGCGCTGCTCAACGAGACGTCGGGGTCGACGGCGGTCACGCACACCTCTGGGGTCGGACGACAGTTCGCGTTCCCGAGGCGCCATACGGACGCGCGCCGGGCAGGCCCGAGTCTAGTGCTCGGCGGGCCGTACGGGCGCATCGGGAGCCGCCGGAGCCCTGTGCATCACCTCACCCCTGCTGAGTAGGCTCGGCCCGTGGCCGCAGCGGCCGGCCAGGATCCCGCCGGAAGGAAACGCAGCTCGTGAGCAAGCTCGAACTGGACCGACCTCGACCAGCGTGCCGTCGACACCGCTCGGGTGCTGGCCATGGACGCGGTGCAGAAGGTCGGCAACGGCCACCCCGGCACCGCGATGCGCCTCGCCCCGGTCGGCCTACACGCTGTTCCAGAAGGTGATGCGGCACAACCCGGCCGACCCCGACTTGGCTCGGCCGCGACCGCTTCGTGCTCTCGTGCGGGCACAGCAGCATCACGCTCTACACCCAGCTGTACCTCGGCGGCTTCGGTCTCGAGCTCGACGACCTCAAGTCGCTGCGCACGTGGGGCAGCAAGACCCCCGGCCACCCCGAGCACGGCCACACCGCCGGCGTCGAGACCACCACCGGTCCGCTCGGGCAGGGCGTCGCCAACGCGGTCGGGATGGCGATGGCGGCCCGCCGCGAGCGCGGCCTGCTCGACCCCGAGGCCGCCACCGGCGAGAGCCCGTTCGACCACCACGTCTACGCCATCTGCAGCGACGGCGACCTGGAGGAGGGCGTCTCCAGCCGAGGCGTCCTCGCTCGCCGGCCACCAGCAGCTCGGCAACCTGACGCTGATCTACGACGACAACCAGATCTCGATCGAGGGCGACACCGACATCGCGTTCACCGAGGACGTCTCGGCCCGCTACGCGCGCCTACGGCTGGCACGTCCAGGACGTCGACTGGACCAACGGCGGCACGGAGTACGTCGAGGACGTCCAGGCGCTGTGGGAGGCCATCGAGAAGGCCGCGGCGGGTCACCGACCGGCCGAGCTTCATCAACCTCCACACCGATCATCGCCTGGCCCGCCCCCAACGCCCAGGGCACCGGCAAGGCGCACGGCTCGGCCCTCGGCGAGGAGGAGGTCGCGGCCACCAAGAAGATCCTGGAGTTCGACCCCGAGCCAGACCTTCGAGGTCACCGACGAGGTGCTCGACCACACCCGCGGCTCTCGTCGAGCGCGGCCGTGAAGCGCAGGCCGCCTGGCAGGAGCGGTACGACGCGTGGGCGACGCCGCTACCGGCAGCGCGCCGCACTGCTCGAGCGGATGCGCAGCCGCACCCTGCCCGACGGGCTGGGACGAAGCGCTGCCGAGCTTCGACGCCGACCCGAAGGGCGTCGCCACCCGCAAGGCGTCCGGCGAGGTGCTCAGCGCGCTCGCCCCGGCGCTGCCCGAGCTGTGGGGCGGCTCGGCCGACCTCGCCGAGTCCAACAACACCACCCCCAAGGGCGAGCCGTCGCTTCGTGCCCGAGGAGCGCGTCGACCAAGGACTTCCAGGGCAACGAGTACGGCCGGGTCCTGCACTTCGGCATCCGCGAGCACGCGATGGGCTCGGTGATGAACGGGATCGCGCTGCACGGCGGCACCCGCGTCTACGGCGGCACGTTCCTGGTGTTCTCCGACTACATGCGTCCGGCCGTGCGCCTGGCGGCGCTCATGCAGCTGCCCGTCACCTACGTCTGGACCCACGACTCGATCGGCCTCGGCGAGGACGGCCCCACCCACCAGCCGGTCGAGCACCTCGCGGCACTGCGGGCGATCCCCGGCCTCGACGTCGTCCGTCCCGCCGACGCCAACGAGACCGTCGCCGCCTGGAAGGCGGTGCTCGAGCACACCGACCGGCCCGCCGGACTCGCGTTGACCCGGCAGAACGTGCCGACGTTCCCGCGCGGCCGCGACGGCTTCTGCGACCACCGAGGGCGTCGCCAAGGGCGGCTACGTCCTCATCGACGCCGAGGGCGGCGTCCCCGACGTGGTCCTGGTCGGCACCGGCTCCGAGGTGCAGCTCGCCGTCGCCGCGCGCGAGAAGCTCGCGGAGAAGGGGGTCCGCGCCCGGGTCGTGTCGATGCCGTGCCGCGAGTGGTTCGACGCGCAGGACCAGGCCTACCGCGACTCGGTGCTGCCGCCGATCGTGAAGGCACGGGTGAGCGTGGAGGCGGGTGTCGCGCAGGGCTGGCGCGAGGTCGTCGGGCAGCACGGCCGGATCGTCTCCCTCGACCACTTCGGCGCCTCGGCCGCCTTCGCCACGATCTTCGAGGAGTTCGGACTCACCTCCGACGCCGTCGTGCTCGCCGCCGAGGACAGCATCCGCTCGGCCCAGGCGGGCGACGCCTGAACGACCCGGCCCCGGGTACCAACTGAATACCGACCCCCACGGGAGGATCCCATGTCTGAACGTCTCACTGCCCTCGCCGAAGCAGGCGTCTCGATCTGGCTGGACGACCTGTCCCGCGAGCGGATCGAGACCGGCAACCTCGCCGAGCTGGTCAAGAACAGCTCGGTCGTCGGGGTGACCACCAACCCGACGATCTTCGCCACGGCCCTCTCCGACGGTGAGCGGTACGACGACCAGCTCCGCGGTCTCGTCGAAGGCGGCGCGTCGATCGACGACGCCATCTTCGAGCTCACCACCACCGACGTCCGCAACGCCTGCGACGTCCTCTCCGAGGCGTTCTCCGCCTCCGACGGCGTCGACGGACGGGTGTCGATCGAGGTGCCTCCGGGGCTCGCCTTCGACACGCGCGCCACCGTCGAGGCGGCCGAGAAGCTCTGGGCGAGCCGTCGACCGGCCCAACCTGTTCATCAAGATCCCGGCCACCACCGAAGGCCTGCCGGCGATCACCGAGGTGCTCGGCAAGGGCATCAGTGTCAACGTCACGCTGATCTTCGGGCTCGGCCGGTACGACAAGGTGATGGACGCCTACCTCGCCGGTCTGGAGGCCGCCAAGGCTGCCGGGCACGCGCTGCACGACATCCACTCCGTCGCGTCGTTCTTCGTGTCCCGCGTCGACACCGAGATCGACGCCCGGCTCGACAAGCTCATCGGCGCCGGAGGTGACTCGTCGGGCCTCGGCCACCTGAAGGGCAAGGCCGCGGTCGCCAACGCCCGGCTCGCCTACGAGGCCTACGAGCAGAAGTTCGCGGGCGAGAGGTTCGCCGCGCTCAAGGCCGACGGCGCCAACACCCAGCGTCCGCTGTGGGCCTCGACCGGAGTCAAGAACCCCGACTACCCCGACACGATGTACGTCTCCGAGCTCGTCGTGGCCAACACCGTGAACACCATGCCCGAGAAGACCATGCTGGCCTTCGCCGACCACGGCGAGCTCAAGGGCGACATGGTGACCACGCAGTACGACGACGCGCGCGCGGTCATGGCCGCCCTGGGCGAGGCCGGCATCGACTACGACGACGTCATCGCGGCGCTGGAGCAGGAAGGCGTCGACAAGTTCGTGAAGTCCTGGGACGAGCTGGTGGAGACCGTGCGCGGTCAGATGGGATCCCGGACGGACGCCTCATGAGCGGGGCCCTCGAGCCCCTGTCGATCAGCGCCACCGGCGCGGCGGCCGACGCCATCGCGCGACACGTGCCCGACCTGGTCGGTGACAAGTTCGCCAGCCGGCTGTTCGGCAAGGACGCCTCGCTGTGGGGCGAGGAGGCCGAGTCCGAGGCCGGCGATCCGCCTCGGCTGGACCGGCCTGCACCGCACGTCGCGCCCGCTCCTCGGCGAGATCGCCGCGCTGCGCGAGGAGCTCCGTGACGAGGGCGCCGACCACGTCGTCCTCTGCGGCATGGGGGGCTCGTCCCTTGCCCCCGAGGTGATCTGCGCGACGGCCGGCGTAGAGCTCACCGTCCTCGACTCCAGCGACCCGTCGCAGGTGGCGACCGCGCTGGCCGACCGGCTCGAGCGCACCGTCGTGGTGGTGTCCAGCAAGTCCGGGTCGACGGTGGAGACCGACTCCCAGCGAAGGGCGTACGTCGACGCGTTCACCCGGGCCGGGATCGACCCCACCCGCCGGATCGTCATCGTCACGGACCCCGGCTCGCCCCTCGACGAGCAGTCCCGGGCCGACGGCTATCGCGTCGTCAACGCCGACCCCGAGGTGGGTGGCAGGTTCTCGGCGATGACCGCCTTCGGGCTGGTGCCGAGCGGTCTGGCCGGTGCCGACATCGAGGCACTGCTCGACGAGGCCGACGCCGTCGCCGACCTGCTGGCGGACGACGACGAGGGCAACCCGGCCCTGCGGCTGGGTGCCGCGATGGCGGGTACCGACCCGCTCCGCGACAAGCTCGTCGTGGTCGACGACGGGTCCGGCCTGGTCGGCTTCGGCGACTGGGCCGAGCAGCTCGTCGCCGAGAGCACCGGCAAGGACGGCAAGGGCATCCTGCCCGTCGTCGTCGACGACCCCTCCGACCCGGAGGTCGCGCTGCCGCCCCAGGACACCACCGTGGTCCACCTCACCAGGGACGGCGACGACGACGAGTCGCCAGCCGGTCGTCCCGCACGGCACCGACGGGTCCGACATCATCCTGACCGGCGCGCTCGGCGCCCAGATGCTGCTCTGGGAGGCGGCCACCGCGGTGGCCGGCCGGCTGCTGGGCATCAACCCCTTCGACCAGCCAGACGTCGAGAGCGCCAAGAAGGCCGCCCGGTCCATGCTCGAGGGCGCCCCGGACCAGTCCCCGCCGCTGTTCACCGAGGGACCGGTCGAGGTGCGCTCGCTGGGCGGCGCGGCCGACGAGGCACGGGACCTCCGCGAGGCCGTGGACGCCCTGCTGGCACAGCTCGACGCCGACCGCGGCTACGTCGCCGTGATGGCCTACCTCGACCGGCTCCGGTACGCCGACCTGGCCTCCGCCCGACGCGCCCTCGCGGTGCGCACCAAGCGGCCGGTGACGTTCGGCTGGGGCCCACGGTTCCTGCACTCCACCGGTCAGCTGCACAAGGGTGGGCCGCCGGTCGGTGTCTACCTCCAGGTCACCGGGGCGCCGGAGCCGGACCTCGGCGTACCCGGCCGCGACTACACCTTCGGGAGCCTCATCGCCGCGCAGGCTGCCGGTGACGCGCGAGTGCTCGCCGACCACGGGCGGCCGGTGCTGCGGGTGCACCTCACCGACGTCGAGGCAGGGATCCCTGCCCTGCAGGAGGCGCTCGGATGACCGACGGGGCCGGGCGGTCTCCCCCGCCGACGCGCGGTTCGTCAACCCGCTGCGGGACCCGCAGGACCGCCGCCTGCCCCGGATCGCCGGCCCCTGCGGCCTGGTGATCTTCGGCGTCACCGGCGACCTGTCCCGCAAGAAGCTGATGCCGGCCATCTACGACCTGGCCAGCCGTGGGCTGCTCCCGCCGGGCTTCTCGCTGGTCGGGTTCGCCCGACGCGACTGGGCCGACCAGGACTTCGCCCAGATCGTGCACGACGCGGTGAAGGAGCACGCCCGCACCGAGTTCCGCGAGGAGGTCTGGCGCCAGCTCGCCGAGGGCTTCCGGTTCGTCCCCGGCGACTTCAACGACGACATCGCGTTCGACACGCTGCGTCAGACGATCACCGACCTCGACCGGGTCCGCGGCACCGGCGGCAACCACGCCTTCTACCTCTCGATCCCGCCGCGGTTCTTCTCCGACGTGATCGGCCAGCTCAAGGAGCACGGCCTCGCGGAGCAGGGTCCCGACCAGTGGCGGCGCGTGGTCGTGGAGAAGCCGTTCGGCTCCAACCTGGAGACCGCGCGCGAGCTCAACGCGGTCGTCTCCGAGGTGTTCCCGTCGGGGTCGGTGTTCCGGATCGACCACTACCTCGGCAAGGAGACCGTCCAGAACATCCTGGCGATGCGGTTCGCCAACGCGATGTTCGAGCCGATCTGGAACTCCAACTACGTCGACCACGTGCAGATCACGATGGCCGAGGACATCGGCATCGGCGGCCGGGCCGGCTACTACGACGGCATCGGCGCGGCGCGCGACGTGATCCAGAACCACCTCCTCCAGCTGATGGCCCTGATCGCGATGGAGGAGCCGACGTCGTTCGACGCCCAGAGCCTGCGCATCGAGAAGGAGAAGGTGCTCCGCTCGGTGGTGCTCCCCCGGCGCCTCGACCTCAACACCGCGCGCGGGCAGTACACCGCCGGGCTGGGCCGGCGGCGTGCAGGTGCCCGGCTACCTCGACGAGCAGGACATCCCGAAGAGCTCACGCACCGAGACGTACGCCGCGCTCACGCCTCAACGTCGAGACCCGCCGCTGGGGTGGGGTGCCGTTCTACCTGCGGCACGGCAAGCGCCTGGGCCGCCGCGTCACCGAGGTGGCGATCGTGTTCAAGCGGGCGCCGCACCTGCCGTTCAGCAAGACCGCCACCGAGGAGCTCACCCACAACGCGCTGGTGATCCGGGTGCAGCCCGACGAGGGCGTCACGCTGCGGTTCGGCTCGAAGGTGCCGGGCACCGCGATGGAGATCCGCGACGTCAACATGGACTTCGCCTACGGCGGCTCGTTCACCGAGTCCAGCCCCGAGGCCTACGAACGGCTGATCCTCGACGTGCTGCTGGGCGAGCCGCCGCTGTTCCCCCGGCACGAGGAGGTCGAGCTGTCCTGGAAGATCCTCGACCCGGTCGTCGAGTACTGGGCCGACCACGGCAAGCCCGACACCTACGACGCCGGCACCTGGGGTCCCGCCGTCGGCCGACAAGATGCTCGCCCGTGACGGCCGCAGCTGGCGGAGGCCGTAGATGATCGAGCTCCTCGAGACCACCAGCAGCCAGATCGCCGCGGAGTTCCTGCGCGCCCGGCGCAAGGCCGGCAGCCCGGCGATGGGCATGGTGATGACCCTGGTCTTCGTCGTCGACGAGGAGTACGCCGAGGCGGCCATGGAGACCGCCCGCTCCGCGTCGCGGGAGCACCCGGCCCGCGTGCTCGGGGTGATCCTGGGCGACGGGCGCGGCGCGCCACGCGTCGACGCCAAGGTGGGCATCGGCTCCGGCTGGACCGGTGAGACGGCGATGATCACGCTGAGCGGAGCCGTCACGAAGCATCCGGAGTCGGTGGTCCTGCCGCTCCTGCTGCCGGACTCCCCCGTCGTGGTCTGGTGGCCCGCCAAGGCCCCCGACGACCCCGCCGCCGACCCGCTGGGCCGGCTGGCCCGGCGCCGGATCACCGACGCGGCCGCGGTCCCGACCGGCAAGGCCAAGGCGATGCTGCGCCAGTGCCACAGCTACGCCCCCGGCAACACCGACCTCGCCTGGACCCGGATCACCAACTGGCGGGCGCTGCTCGCCGCCGCGCTCGACCAGACCCGGGCGAAGGTCACGTCCGCGTCCGTGACCGCCGAGCGGATCAGCCCCAGCGCCGACCTGCTGTCGGCCTGGCTGGCCGACCGGCTCAAGGTGCGGGTGGACCGGAAGAGCTCCGGCGGCCCCGGCATCACTCGCGTCGCGCTGACCACCCGCCAGGGCGACATCACGCTCGTCCGCACCGACGGCAAGCTCGCGACCCTCTCCTCGCCCGGCGAGCCCGACCGTCCGGTCGCCCTGAAGCGTCGCGAGCTCGACGAGCTGCTGTCCGAGGAGCTGCGCCGCCTCGATCCCGACGACGTCTACGCCCGCACGGTCAAGCGGATGGTCAAGGGCTGACGTGCCGGGCACCGACCGCGAGGTCGTCGTCCGCGACGACGCGAACGACCTGGCCCGGCACGTCGCCGCGGCCCTGCTGGACCTGGTCGAGCAGGTGCAGGCGGCCGGCGACGTCCCGGACGTCTGCCTCACCGGCGGCACCATCGCCGACGCCGTCCATCGCGAGGTCGCCCGGCAGTCGGTGGGCCGCAACGTGGACTGGCGTCGCGTCGAGCTGTGGTGGGGCGACGAGCGCTACGTCAGCAGCGACGACGACGAGCGCAACGCCGGCCAGGCGCGGGCCGCGTGGCTCTCGCACGTCGACCTCGACCCCGACCGGGTGCACGAGATGCCGGCCGCCGACGAGGAGTACGTCGGGGTGATGGACGCCGCCGCGGCGTACGGCGAGGAAGTCCGCGCGCACGGCTCGGGCCGGTTCGACCTGGTGATGCTCGGGGTCGGGCCCGACGGACACGTCGCGTCGCTGTTCCCCGGCACCCCGCAGCTCGACGCCGACTCGATCACGGTGGCGGTCACCGACTCCCCCAAGCCGCCGCCGCAGCGGGTCAGCCTGACGTTCCCGGCGCTCAACCGGTCCCGGCAGGTCTGGTTCCTCGCCTCGGGTGAGGGCAAGGCCGAGGCGGTCGCCCGGGCCCTGGGCGGCGCCGACGTGCACGACGTCCCGGCGGCCGGCGTGCGGGGTCAGGAGCGCACGGTGTGGTTCCTCGACCCCGACGCGGCAGCGCAGCTCGACTGAGCACAACGATTCGTCTGCGATCCGCCCGCGAGAATCACCCCAAAGACCGCAGACGAATCGTTGTCAGAAGACGATCTCGCCGCGCTTGCGGCGGTCGCGCAGGGTCTGGATGGCCTCGTCGAGGATCTCCTCGGCCTCCTGGTCGGAGCGGCGCTCCTTCACGTAGGCGAGGTGCGTCTTGTACGGCTCGATCTTCGGCGGCGGCGGCGGGTTCTCCGCGTCCAGGCTGGCCGGCAGTCCGCAGCGCGGGCAGTCCCACGAGTCCGGGATCGGCGCCTCGACCGCGAAGGTGATCACCGACTCGTGCTCGTGGGCGCAGAAGTAGACGACGCGCTGACGGGGGGCGGCCTCGCCGCGCTCCGCCTCGCCCATCGGACCGGCACCGACACGGCTGCCCCGGATGGCGTTTCCACCACCTGCCACGCTGTCTGACTCCTGCTCGGGGATTCGGGTCGACGCTCGTTAGGCGCCGGCCTTGAGCAGCAGGCCGAGGGCGATGATGCACGCGAACCAGATCAGCGCCGTGCCGACGGTGATGCGGTCGAGGTTGCGCTCGGCGACCGAGGAGCCACCCAGACCGCTGGAGACGCCGCCGCCGAACATGTCGGACAGCCCGCCGCCCCGGCCCTTGTGCAGGAGGACCAGCAGGATCAGCAGCAGGCTGGTCAGGATCGAGCAGCACGGTGAAGGTGATAACCACGGTGGGAAAGCCTAACTCACGAAACTCGGATGGGTGGACGGGACGTCAGATGACCGGCATGTCGTAGAAACGGCAGATGCCGCCGAACTCGTCGGCCTGCAGGCTGGCGCCGCCCACGAGGCAGCCGTCGACGTCGGACTTCTCCATGATCCCCGCGACGTTCGCGGCCTTGACCGAGCCGCCGTAGAGGATGCGCACGGCGGCGCCGGCGTCCTCGCCGTGCGTCTCGGCGACCCGGGCCCGGATCGCCGCGCAGACCTCCTGGGCGTCGTCGGGGGTGGCGACCTCGCCGGTGCCGATCGCCCACACCGGCTCGTAGGCGACGACCAGCTCGGCGACCTGCTCGGCGGTCAGAGCCCGGCCAGGGAGCCGTCGACCTGGGCGAGCGTGTGCTCGACGTGCCGGCCCTCCTTGCGGACCTCGAGCCCCTCGCCGACGCAGACGATCGGCGTCATCCCCGCGTCGATCGCCTTCTTGGCCTTGGCGTTGACGGTCTCGTCGGTCTCCTCGTGGTGCTCGCGCCGCTCCGAGTGGCCGACCACGACGTAGGAGCAGCCCGAGCTTGGCCAGCATGGCGGCGGAGATCTCGCCGGTGTAGGCGCCGCTGTCGTGGGTCGAGACGTCCTGCGCGCCGTACTTGATCTCCAGCCGGTCGCCGTCGACGAGCGTCTGCACGCTGCGCAGGTCGGTGAACGGCGGCAGGACGGCCACCTCGACCTTGCGCGTAGTCGTGCTTCTTGTCCGAGAGCGTCCAGGCGAGCTTCTGCACCAGGACGACTGCCTCCTGGTGGTTGAGGTTCATCTTCCAGTTGCCCGCCATCAGCGGGACGCGCGTGTTCGTGGCCATGTGGCCCTTTCGGGTCGTGGTGGTCAGGAGAGTACGTCGATGCCGGGGAGCGGCTTGCCCTCGAGGTACTCGAGGCTCGCGCCGCCACCGGTGGAGATGTGGCCGAAGGCGCTCTCGTCGAAGCCGAGCTGGCGCACCGCGGCCGCGGAGTCACCGCCGCCGACGACCGTCAGTCCGTCGGCGTCGACCAGGGCCTGGGCGACCGCGCGGGTGCCGGCGGCGAAGGCGTCGAACTCGAACACGCCCATCGGGCCGTTCCAGAACACCGTGCGGGCGTCCGCGAGCGCGGCGGCGAACGCCTTGCCGGACTCGGGTCCGATGTCGAGGCCCAGCTGGTCGGCGGGGATCCGGTCGGCCGGCACGACCGTCGGCGGGGCGTCGGCCTTGAACTCCGGCGCGACCACCACGTCGGTCGGGCAGGACCAGCTCGACCCCGGCCTCCTCGGCGCGACGGAGGTAGTCCCGGCAGGTGTCGAGCTGGTCCTCCTCGAGCAGGCTCTTGCCGACCTCGTGGCCCTGCGCCTTCAGGAAGGTGAACACCATGCCGCCGCCGATGAGCAGCCGGTCGGCCTTGCCGAGCAGGTTGTCGATCACGCCGAGCTTGTCGGAGACCTTCGAGCCGCCGAGCACGACCGCGTAGGGCCGGTCCGGGTCCTCGGTGAGCCGGCGCAGCACCTCGATCTCGGCGGCGACCAGGCCGCCCATGGCCGACGGCAGCCGCTCCGCGACGTCGTACACCGAGGCCTGCTTGCGGTGCACGACCCCGAAGCCGTCACTGACGAACGCGTCGGCGAGCTCGGCGAGCTGGTCGGCGAACGCCCCACGCTCGGCGTCGTCCTTGCTGGTCTCGCCGGCGTTGAACCGGACGTTCTCCAGCACCGCGACCTCGCCGTCCCCGAGCCCGGCCACGGTGGCGGACGCGCTCTCCCCGACGGTGTCGGTGGCGAACGCGACGTCCTGCCCGAGCAGCTCGCCGAGCCGGGTGGCCACCGGCGCCAGCGAGTACGCCGGGTCCGGCTCGCCCTTCGGCCGCCCGAGGTGCGCGGTGACCACCACCCGGGCGCCGGCCTCGACGAGCCGGCGGATCGTCGGCACGCTGGCGCGGATCCGGCCGTCGTCGGTGATCTGCCGGCCGTCCAGGGGCACGTTGAGGTCTGACCGGACGAGGACCCGCTTGCCGCGGAGGTCGCCCAGGTCGTCGATGAGCTTCATCGCGACGTCGGTCTGCGGCCGGCGATCAGAGGCTGGCGCCGACGTGGGTGATCAGGTCGGCGAGGCGGTTGGAGTAGCCCCACTCGTTGTCGTACCAGCCGACGACCTTGACCTGGTTGCCGATCACCTTGGTGAGCCCCGCGTCGAAGATGCAGGAGCTCGGGTCGGTGACGATGTCGGAGGAGACGATCGGGTCCTCGGTGTAGGTCAGGTAGCCCTTGAGCGGGCCGTCGGCGGCGGCCTTCATCGCGGCGTTGACCTCCTCGACCGAGGTCTCCCGGCCGGCCTCGAAGGTGAGGTCGGTGGCGGAGCCGGTGGGGATCGGGACGCGCAGCGCGAAGCCGTCGAGCTTGCCCTTGAGCTCGGGCAGCACCAGGCCGATCGCCTTCGCGGCGCCGGTGGAGGTCGGCACGATGTTGAGCGCGGCGGCGCGGGCGCGACGCAGGTCCTTGTGCGGGCCGTCCTGGAGGTTCTGGTCGGCGGTGTAGGCGTGGATGGTCGTCATCAGGCCCTTGACGATGCCGAACTCGTCGTTGAGCGCCTTGGCCATCGGCGCCAGGCAGTTCGTCGTGCACGACGCGTTGGAGATGACGTGGTGGTTGTCGGCGTCGTAGTCGGTGTGGTTGACGCCCATCACGACGGTGACGTCCTCGTTCTTCGCCGGGGCGGAGATGATCACCTTCTTGGCGCCGGCCGTCGAGGTGGGCCTTGGCCTTGGTGGCGTCGGTGAAGAAGCCGGTGGACTCGACCACCACGTCGGCGCCGAGGTCCTTCCACGGCAGCGCGGCCGGGTCGCGCTCCTCGAGCGCGGCGAACGACTTGCCGCCGACCGAGATGGAGTCTCCGGAGGCAGTGACCTCGCCGGGGAGCCGGCCCAGGATCGAGTCGTACTTCAGCAGGTGGGCCAGGGTCTTGTTGTCGGTGAGGTCGTTGACGCCGACGATCTCGATGTCGGCGCCTGACGCCTGGACGGCGCGGAAGAAGTTGCGGCCGATGCGGCCGAAGCCGTTGATACCCACGCGGACGGTCACTTGATGCTCCTCGGCTAGCTGGCACAGGGCATGACCGGCGCGCCCGGAGACGCGACGCTGGTCACTGCCCCGACCCTACCCTCCGGCTCGCCGGCGCCCGAACCGTCGTCCGGCGTACGTGCGGGTAACGAACGCCCGCCTCAGCGCCGTGGTCCCTACTGCTGCTCGGCGAGCATGTCCGGCGTGAGGCTGGCCTCGGTGTCGGGGATGCCGAGCTCCTGGGCGCGCTTGTCGGCCATCGCCAGCAGCCGCCGGATCCGGCCGGCGATCGCGTCCTTGGTGAGGGCGGGCTCGTGCAGCTGGCCGAGCTCCTCGAGGGAGGCCTGCTTGTGCTCGAGCCGCAGGTCGCCGGCCTGCTTGAGGTGGTCGGGGACCTCGTCGCCGAGGATCTCGAGTGCCCGCTCGACGCGGGCACCGGCGGCGACCGCGGCACGGGCCGACCGGCGCAGGTTGGCGTCGTCGAAGTTGGCGAGCCGGTTGGCGGTGGCGCGGACCTCGCGGCGCATCCGCCGCTCCTCCCAGGCCATCAGCGACTCGTGGGCGCCGAGCCGGGTGAGCAGCGCGCCGATCGCGTCGCCGTCGCGGATCACCACGCGGTCGACGCCGCGAACCTCGCGGGCCTTGGCGGAGATGCCGAGCCGGCGCGCGGCGCCGACCAGGGCCAGGGCCGCCTCCGGACCGGGACAGGTGACCTCGAGCGCCGAGGAGCGGCCGGGCTCGGTGAGGGAGCCGTGGGCCAGGAAGGCGCCGCGCCAGGCGGCGACCGCGTCGCAGCCGGCACCGGAGACGACCTGGGGCGGCAGCCCGCGCACGGGGCGGCCGCGGCCGTCGAGCAGGCCGGTCTGGCGGGCCAGGGCCTCACCGTCGCGGACGACGCGGACGACGTAGCGGCTGCCCTTGCGGATGCCGTTGCCGGAGACCATCACGACGTCGGAGCCGTGGCCGTAGACCTCGGCGATGTCCTTGCGGCAGCCGGCGGGCGGCCGCGCCGGTGTCGAGCTCGGCCTCGACCACGATGCGGCCGCTGACGATGTGCAGCCCGCCGGCGAACCGCAGCATGGACGACACCTCGGACTTGCGGCAACAGGCCTTGGTCACCTGCGTGCTGGCCAGCTCCGCCTTCACCTGCGCCGTCATCGCCATGCGTCCGATCCTGCCACGTGAGCGCCACCTTCCCCGATGCCTCGATGAGGCCGACTCCTCCAGAATCGGAGGCCCCGCAAACCTTATGCCCGCGTCATGATCCCCGCATAGGCATCCGCCAACTTGGTCGGATCGTGACGCGGGGAGCCGTCGTCGACGGCCACGTCCGCGACGACCAGCTCGGCGCCGAGCCCCGACGCCACCTTGCGCAGCGCGTCGTCGTCGGCGACCGCCCGGGGTCGGCCAGCACGACGTCGAGCCGAGGTCGGGCGCGTGCGCGGCCAGCACCTCGAGGTGCGTCTCGGGCGAGAAGCCCTCGGTCTCCCCCGTCTGCGGCTCCAGGTTGAGGGTGACCAGCGTGCGGGCCGAGGTGCCGGTCAGCGCGGTGCGCAGCTCGGGGACGAGCAGGTGCGGGATCACGCTGGTGAACCACGAGCCCGGGCCGAGCACCACCCAGTCGGCGGCGTGCACCGCGGCGAGCGCCTCGGGACAGGCCGGCGGGTCGTGCGGGCAGCAGCTCCACGGAGCGGACCCGGCCGGACGTGGACGCGACCTCGACCTGTCCGCGGACGAGTGTCGGTCGCCCAGGGGTCGTCGGCCGTCGAGCCCCTCGACCTGCGGCGGTGATGTCGATCGGCGCAACGGACATCGGCAGCACCCGGCCCTCGGCGCCGAGCAGCCGGCCGACCCAGTCGAGCCCCTCGACGTGGCCGCCGAGCAGCTCCCAGAGCGCCACGATCAGCAGGTTGCCGACGGCGTGGTCGTGCATCTCGCCGGCGCTGCGGAAGCGGTGCTGCAGCACCCGCGCCCAGGTCTGCCCCCAGTCGTCGTCGCCGCACAGCGCGGCGAGCGCCATCCGCAGGTCCCCCGGCGGCAGGGCGCCGAACTCGGTGCGCAGCCGCCCCGAGCGAGCCGCCGTTGTCGGCGACCGTGACCACCGCGGTCAGGTCGCGGACGACGTGCCGCAGCGCGGACAGCGAGGCCGCGAGGCCGTGGCCGCCGCCGAGGGCGACAGCACTGAGGTCGAGCCGGCGGTCGGACCGGACGTCCGGCGAACCGGTCACGTCACTCCCGCCCCAGGTCACGGTGCACCGCGCGGGTGTCGAGCCCGGCGCCCGCAGCCGGGCGGCGATCTCCTCGGCCATCGCGACACTGCGGTGCTTGCCGCCGGTGCAGCCGATGGCGATGGTCATGAACCGCTTGCCCTCGCGCAGGTAGCCCGGGACCACGGTGCGGATCAGGTCGACGTACTCGGTCGAGGAACTCCTCGGCGCCCGGCTGACCCTTGACGTAGGCGGCGACCTCCGGCGTCGCGCCCGGACAGCGGCCGCAGCTCGGGCACCCAGTGCGGGTTGGGCAGGAACCGCATGTCGGCGACCAGGTCGGCGTCGACCGGGATGCCGTACTTGAACCCGAAGGAGACCACGGTCGCCCGCATGGAGGTGGTCTGGGCCGTCCCGAACGCCTCGGTCACCTTGTCGGTGAGCTGGTGCACGTTGAGGCCTGAGGTGTCGATCACCAGGTCGGCGTCGGCACGCGAGGTCGCCGAGCACGATCCGCTCGCGGCGCAGCCCGTCGAGCAGGCGGCCGCCCTCCTGCAGCGGGTGCGGCCGGCGCGCGGCCTCCTGGCGGCGGACCAGCACGTCGTCGTTGCCTCGAGGAAGAGCAGCGTGGTGCGGCGGCCGGTGCGACCGCGGGCGATGACCTCCTGCAGGCCGGCGAAGAACGAGCCGGAGCGGACGTCGACCACCACCGCGATCGGCTGCAGCGTGGCCGCGCGACTCGTCGACCAGCCGGACCACGTCGGGGACGAGCTGGGGCGGCAGGTTGTCGACCACGAAGTAGCCGAGGTCCTCGAGCTCCTTGGCGGCCGTGCTGCGGCCGGCGCCGGTCATGCCGGTGACCACGACGAGCTCGCCCCGGTCGTCGGGGCCGGGCGCGGTCGACGACGGCGCGCCCCGGGGGGTCAGCGACGGGGCCTCGGCCATGTTCAGGACTCCTCGAGCTCTCCGGTGGCGGTGTTGACGCTCACGGTCCGGCCGCTGCGCGGGCCCTGCTCGGCGAGCGCGACCACGATGGCGTCGGCGGTGCGCGGGCCGATGCCCGGCACGGCGGCGATCTCGTCCACTGTGGCAGCCCGGAGCTTCTTCAGCGAGCCGAACTGCCGCAGCAGGCTCTTGCGGCGCACCTCCCCCAGCCCGGGGACGTCGTCGAGCAGGCTCTCCACCATGCTCTTGGACCGCCGCGAGCGGTGGTGGGTGATCGCGAACCGGTGCGCCTCGTCGCGGATCCGCTGCAGGAGGTAGAGACCCTCGCTGGTGCGCGGCAGGATGACCGGGTCCTCCTGCCCGGGCAGCCACACCTCCTCGAGCCGCTTGGCGAGGCCGCAGACCGGTACGTCGTCGATGCCGAGCTCGTCGAGGGCCCGCTGCGCGGCCGCCACCTGCGGCGGGCCGCCGTCGACGACGAGCAGGCCGGGCGCGTAGGCGAACTTGCGGGGCCTGCCGGTGTCGGGGTCGACGAGCATCGGACCCTCGGCGTCGGCGTCCCCGGTCGCGCGCTGGTGCAGGCCGTCGAGGTCGGGCATCTCCGCCCGCTCGTCGAGCAGCCGGCGGAACCGGCGGGTGACCACCTCGTGCATGGAGGCGACGTCGTTCTGGCCGTCGACGCCGCGCACCACGAACCGGCGGTACTCGCTCTTGCGGGCGAGGCCGTCCTCGAACACCACCATCGAGCCGACGACCTCGGTGCCCTGCAGGTTGGAGATGTCGAAGCACTCGATCCGCAGCGGCGCCGTCGGGCAGCTCGAGCGCGATCTGGATCTCCTCGAGCGCCCGGTTGCGGGTGGTGAGGTCGCTGGCGCGCTTGGTCTTGTGCAGCCCCAGCGCCTGCAGCGCGTTGCGGGCCACCGTCTCCTGCAGCGCCTTCTTGTCGCCGCGCTGCGGGACCCGGATCGCGACCCTGGCTGCCGCGCTTGTCGGTGAGCCACTGCTCCAGCGCCTCCTGGTCGTCGGGCAGGGCCGGCACCAGCACCTCCCGCGGGATGCCGTCGGCGGCCTCGTCGGCGTAGAGCTGCTGGCAGGAAGCCGCTGCATGAGACCGGCCGGTGTCGGCGTCGTCGACCTTGTCGGCGACCCAGCCGCGCTGGCCGCGGACCCGGCCGCCGCGGACGATGAAGATCTGGACCGCCACCTCGAGCGGGTCCTCGGCGACCGCGATCACGTCGGCGTCGGTGCCGTCGCCGAGCACGACGGCCTGCTTCTCCAGCGCCCGGTTGAGCGCGCCGAGGTCGTCGCGGAGCCGGGCGGCCCGCTCGTAGTCCTGCTCGCGCCGACGCGGCGTACATCTCCTTCTCGACCCGCTTGACGAACGCGGCGGTCTGCCCGCCCATGAAGTCGCAGAAGTCCTCGACGATCGCCCGGTGCTCCTCGGCGCTGACCCGGCCGACGCAGGGGGCGGCGCACTTGCCGATGTAGCCGAGCAGGCAGGGCCGGCCGATCTGCGCGGACCGCTTGAAGACGCCGTTGGAGCAGGACCGCATCGGGAACACCCGCAGCAGCAGGTCGACCGTCTCGCGGATCGCCCAGGCGTGGGAGTAGGGCCCGAAGTAGCGGACGCCCTTCTTCTTCGCGCCGCGGCCGACCATCACCCGCGGGAACTCCTCGTTGAGGGTGACCGCGAGCCACGGGTAGGACTTGTCGTCGCGGTACTTGACGTTGAACCGCGGGTCGAACTCCTTGATCCAGGAGTACTCCAGCTGCAGCGCCTCGACCTCGGTGCCGACCACCGTCCACTCGACGCTCGCCGCGGTGGTGACCATCGTCTGCGGTGCGCGGGTGCAGGTCGCCGATGTCCTGGAAGTACGACGTCAGCCGCGCCCGGAGGTTCTTGGCCTTGCCGACGTAGACGACCCGGCCCTGCGCGTCGCGGAACCGGTAGACCCCGGGCGAGGTCGGGATCGACCCCGGGGCTGGGCGGTACGTCGACGGGTCGGCCACGTGGACAACCCTACGGCGGTGGCTAGGACAGGGTGATCGACTCCGCCGTCGACGACCTGATCGGCGACCTCGGCGAGGCCCTGTCGTCGCCGGCCCGTTCTCGACCGAGCCGTCCTCGATGTTGTACTGGCTGCCGTGGCAGGTGCAGTTGATCGTGCCGTCTGACACGTCGGCCACGATGCAGCCCTGGTGGGTGCACACCGCCGTGAACGCCTTGAAGTCGCCGTCGGCCGGCTGGGTGACCACGACCTTCTGCTCGGCGAGCACCACGCCGCCGCCCGACCGGTACGTCGGAGGTCGCTGGCCAGCTCGCTCCCCGCGGCCGGCTGCTCGCCGCCGGAGTCGCCGGTCACCGCTCGTCCCCGAGTCGGCGTCGCCGCCGCAGGCCACGAGCAGCGGGGTCGCCAGGCCGGCGACCGCGACCCCGCGGAGACGCCGCGGCGGCTCAGGTCGGCGGACGCGGCGTCCGGGTGGTCGAACGGCTCAGCAGTCATGGTCGGTTCCCCTCTGGTGGCCCGGTGTCGGATCGGTGGCGACCCTGGTGACCACAGTAGGGGCGCGCGAAGCGACGAGTCCTGAGAGCACTCTGAGTTTGTCCCCGCCCGAAGCCGGACATCCGGGGCGTAACGACGGCTACCGCTTCTTGGCGGCCGTCTTCCTGGTCGACTTGCGGGTCGCGGCGAGTCTTCTTGGTCGGCGACCCCTTCGCCGCCGCCGTGGTCTTGCGCGGGCGCCTGGCCTTGCGCACCTTCGTGCCCTCGAGGAGCGGCGCGAGGAACGTCCCCGGTGTAGCTGTCGGGGTGGGCCGCGACCTCCTCCGGCGTGCCCTCGGCGACCACCAGGCCGCCGCGGCTGCCGCCCTCGGGACCCATGTCGACGATCCAGTCGGCGGTCTTGATGACGTCGAGGTTGTGCTCGATCACCAGCACCGTGTTGCCCTGGTCGACCAGCCGGCCGAGGACCAGCAGCAGCTTGCGGATGTCCTCGAAGTGCAGGCCGGTCGTCGGCTCGTCGAGGACGTAGACGGTGCGGCCGGTGGAGCGCTTCTGCAGCTCGGCCGCCAGCTTGACCCGCTGCGCCTCACCGCCGGACAGCGTCGGCGCCGGCTGGCCGAGCCGGACGTAGCCGAGCCCGACGTCGACGAGCGTCTGCAGGTGCCGGGAGATCGCCGGGATCGCGGCGAAGAAGTCGCACCGCCTCCTCGATCGGCATGTCGAGCACCTCGGCGATGGTCTTGCCCTTGTAGTGCACCTCGAGCGTCTCGCGGTTGTAGCGGGCGCCGTGGCAGACCTCGCACGGGACGTAGACGTCGGGCAGGAAGTTCATCTCGATCTTGATCGTGCCGTCGCCGGAGCAGGCCTCGCAGCGGCCGCCCTTGACGTTGAACGAGAACCGGCCCTGCAGGTAGCCGCGCATCTTGGCCTCGGGGGTGGTGGCGAACAGCTTGCGGACGTGGTCGAAGACGCCGGTGTAGGTCGCCGGGTTGGACCGCGGCGTCCGGCCGATCGGCGACTGGTCGACGTGGATCACCTTGTCGACGTGGTCGAGGCCCTCGATCCGGCGGTGCCGGCCCGGGCACCGTGCGGGCGTTGTAGATCTGCTTGGCCAGCGAGGTGTAGAGGATGTCGTTGACCAGCGTCGACTTGCCGGAGCCGGACACCCCGGTGACCGCGACGAACATCCCGAGCGGGAACGCTGACGTCGATGTCCTGGAGGTTGTGCTCCTTGGCCCCGCGGACGACCAGCTCGCGGCCCGGGGTGCGCGGCCGGCGTACCTCCGGGCAGCGGGATCTGCTTGCGGCCGGAGAGGTACAGCCCGGTCAGGGAGTCGGGGTGGTCGAGCAGGTCCTGGACCGGCCCGGAGACGCACGACCTGGCCGCCGTGCTCGCCGGCGCCCGGGCCGATGTCGACGACCCAGTCGGCGACCCGGATCGTGTCCTCGTCGTGCTCGACGACGATCAGGGTGTTGCCGAGGTCGCTGAGCCGGACCAGCGTCTCGATCAGCCGGTGGTTGTCGCGCTGGTGCAGCCCGATCGACGGCTCGTCGAGGACGTAGAGGACGCCGACCAGGCCGGCGCCGATCTGGGTGGCGAGCCGGATCCGCTGCGCCTCGCCGCCGGACAGCGAGCCCGACGGCCGGTCGAGCGAGAGGTAGTCGAGGCCGACGTCGAGCAGGAAGCGGAGCCGCTCCTGGATCTCCTTGAGCACCCGCTCGGCGATCTGCCGCTCGCGGGCGGAGAGCTCGAGCGTCGCGCAGGAAGTCGGCGGTCTCGTTGATCGGCAGCGCGCAGACCTCGGCGATGCTCTTGCCGCCGATGGTCACCGCCATCGAGACCGGCTTGAGCCGGGAGCCCTCGCACGCCGGGCAGGGCACCTCGCGCATGAAGCCCTCGAAGCGCTCGCGGCTGGTGTCGGACTCGGCCTCGCGGTGCCGGCGCTCGATGTAGGGGCGGACGCCCTCGAACGCGGTGTAGTAGGAGCGCTCGCGGCCGTAGCGGTTGGTGTGCCGGACGTGCACCTTGGTCGGGTGCCCGTCGAGGATCGACCGCTTGGCCTTGGCGGGGAGGTCCTCCCACGGGGTGTCGAGGTCGAAGCCGAGCTCGTCGCCGAGCGCGCCGAGGAGCCGGTGGAAGAAGTCCGACGACGTGGGCGCCCGACCAGGGGCTGATCGACGCCCTCGCCGAGGGTCTGCGGTCGGGTCGGGGACGACCAGCTCGGGGTCGACCTCCATCCGGGTGCCGAGGCCGTGGCACTCGGGGCAGGCGCCGAACGGCGAGTTGAACGAGAACGAGCGCGGCTCGAGGTCGTCGGTGTCGATCGGGTGCTCGTTGGGGCAGGCCATCTTCTCGGAGAAGCGCAGCTCGCGACCCGGGTCCTTGGCGGGCAGGTCGACGAAGTCGAAGACCACCAGGCCGCCGGCGAGGCCGAGCGCGGTCTCCACCGAGTCGGTGAGCCGGCGCTTGGACGACGGCCTTGACCGCGAGCCGGTCGACGACCACCTCGATGGTGTGCTTCTTCTGCTTGTCGAGCGTGGGCGGCTCGGTCAGCGGGTGGGTCTCGCCGTCGACCCGGGCGCGCGAGAAGCCCTGGGTCTGCAGCTGGCGGAACAGGTCGACGTACTCGCCCTTGCGGCCGCGGATGACCGGGGCGAGCACCTGGAACCGGCTGCCCTCCTCGAGCGCCAGGATCCGGTCGACGATCTGCTGCGGGGTCTGCCGCGAGATCGGCGCGCCGCAGGTCGGGCAGTGCGGGCGGCCGGCGCGGGCGTAGAGCAGCCGGAGGTAGTCGTAGACCTCGGTGATCGTGCCGACGGTCGAGCGGGGGTTCTTGGACGTGGACTTCTGGTCGATGGAGACCGCCGGCGACAGGCCCTCGATGAAGTCGACGTCGGGCTTGTCCATCTGGCCGAGGAACTGGCGGGCGTACGCCGACAGCGACTCGACGTAGCGGCGCTGGCCCTCGGCGAAGATCGTGTCGAACGCGAGGCTCGACTTGCCGGAGCCGGACAGCCCGGTGAAGACGATGAGCGAGTCGCGCGGCAGGTCGAGGGAGACGTCCTTGAGGTTGTGCTCCCGGGCCCCGCGGATGATCAGCTGGTCGGCCACGAAGGTTCCTCTGCTGGTGGCGTGGACGGGAGGGACGACGCCGGCCCGGTCGGCGACGGCGTTCGAACAAGTGTTCGCCATGATAGCGGCTGCACGCAAGCCGGGGCGCGGCGTGGACCGGCAGAGTGTTGGATGGACGGATGGGCACGTATCCGATCCCCCTGATCGACGAGACAGTCCACGCGACCACACGCTATCTGGGGGCACTGACAGTTCTGGAGGCCGAGGACCTCGAGGCGCCGTCCGCCCTCCCCGGCTGGACCCGCGGCCATGTCGTGGCGCACCTCTCGCGCAACGCCGACGCGTTCACCCGGGTGCTCGGGCAGGCCGCGGCGGGTGAGGCCGCCTCGATGTACGACTCCCCCGAGTCGCGCGACTTCGACATCGACGCGACGGTGGCGGACCTCAGCGCGAAGCGGCTGCTCGCGGACGCCGTGGAGTCGGCGCGGCGGTTCGAGAAGGCCGCGGCGGTGTACGACGGCCCGCCTGGATGCGACGTACACCCGCGTCCCCGGGGGCGACGAGACGTTCACCGTGGACACGGTCGGCCCACGCCGGCTCACCGAGGTGGAGGTGCACCACGCCGACCTGCTGCTCGGAGTACCGCGCCGCCGAGTGGCCGGCCGAGTTCAGCCGCGACCTGATCGGCCGCCGCCAGGACGAGCTCGGCCTCGACGGCCCGTCGATGGTGCTGTCCTCGACCGACGTCGACGGCCTCTGGAAGTTCGGCTCCGGAGCGGGCCCGGAGATCCAGGGCGCGGCCGGCGACCTGGCCTGGTGGCTGGTCGGCCGGGGCGACGGCGCCGGACTAGTGTCCTCGTCAGGAGAGCTGCCCCAGATCGCGAAGGTGGAGGTGACCGATGGGCTACCGCGGCAAGGTCAAGCCGGGCGGGCCGACGGACGTCCGCGAGCTGGCCGACCTGATGATCACGAAGTTCGCCGTCGAGCGAGATGGCCAACAACGTCTACCTGCTCCGCTGCCGGCACACCGACGAGCAGGTGCTGATCGACGCCGCCGACGAGCCGGACCGGATCCTCGTCCACGATCGGCGCCGGACGGGCTCACCGGCGTGGTCACCACCCACCGGCACTGGGACCACCACCGGGCGCTCGCCGAGGTGGTCGAGGCCACCGGCGCCGAGACCGTCGCCGGCACCGACGACGCCGACGGGCTCCCGGTGACGGTCGACCGCACCGTGGACGACGGCGACACGCGTCACGGTCGGCGCTCCGAGCTCGAGGTGATCCACCTGGTCGGCCACACGCCGGGCTCGATCGCCCTGCTGTACGACGACCCGCACGGGCACGCCGCACCTGTTCACCGGCGACTCGCTGTTCCCCGGCGGCGTCGGCAACACCTTCGGCTCGCCCGAGGACTTCACGTCGCTGTTCGACGACGTCGAGACCAAGATCTTCGACCGGCTGCCCGACGAGACCTGGTTCTACCCCGGCCACGGCGACGACTCGACGCTCGGCGCCGAGCGGCCGCACCTCGCCGAGTGGCGCGCCCGCGGCTGGTAGCCGGTGCCGACCACCCGACAGCAGGTCGCGCACTCCGCCGTGGCGATCTACCCGTTCACCGTGGGGAGCTCGCCGCGGGAAGGGGGCAATCACCACGGGACCGTGGTAATTGGCTCGCCTGCCGGCGTCAGCCGTTGACCCAGATGTCCTCGAAGTTCGCGTTGTACTGGGCGAACGCGTCGGGGCCCTCGACCCGCAGCACGGTGTCGTCGCGCTTGAGGGCGCCGTCGGACCAGTTGTGCGAGCCGTTCCACACGACCTGGGACGACGGGTTGCCGGCGAAGACGCCGCTCAGGAACATGACCTTCTGGTGGGTGTGCTTGCCGGTGGCGCCGAAGCTCATCGGGACCTGGTTGTTGGTGCAGGATGGCCTTCACCGCGCCGCCGATGCCGACGCCGTAGACGATCCGGACGTCGCAGCCGGCGCGCTTGAGCTCGGCGACCTTGCGGGCCAGCCAGATGCCGCGGTCACCGTTCCAGGCGTGGTGCGACAGCCGGATCATCGTGTTGTGCGCCTGCGTGCCGTCGGGGTTCAGCACAGGGGTGCCGTCGGGGTTGAAGGCCGGCGTGCCGTAGCCGGGGGCGGCGCCGGTGCACGAGATCTGCGACAGCTGCTGCCAGATCGGGTCGGTCTCCTGCGAGACGACCGACGGGTTCGGGTAGAACTGCGGGCCGAACGAGTTGATCCGCGCGTTGATGAACTGGCGAGCTCTGGATCCGGTCCTGCTTCATCTGGTCGAAGACCCCGGCGTAGGTCCAGTAGAGCGCCGGGTCGCCGACCACCGTGTAGATGTCGCTCCACTGGTTGACCGCGTTGTTGCGGGTCATGTTGTTGGACCCGACCATGACGATGTTCTCCGCGGAGCCGGCCTTGCTGAACAGGAACACCTTCTGGTGCATGTTCCCCTTCTCGCCGCGGCAGGACTTCTCGCAGAAGCGGGCGAAGGACGACTTCCCGCGCTTGGAGCCGAGCTCGCGGATCAGCCGCTTCTCGGGGCCGTACTCCTTGTGGTGGTTGAACAGGATCTGCACCTTGACCCCGCGACGGTCCGCCTTGATCAGCTTGTTGGCGGTCTTGGCCTCGGCGAAGGAGTACACCGCCATCCGGATGGTCGCGCCCGGCGGCGTGGAGTCGATGGTCTTGTTGACGTGCCGGAAGATCGCCACCTGCTGCCAGCGCGTGCCGACGGGCCGGTTGAAGATCGCCCCCGTCACCGGGGTGTAGCTGCCGACCTTCCGCGCCGCCTGTCGTACGTCGGACGCGGCGCCCGGGTCCGCCCCGGGCCCGGCGCCGTGCACGGCGAAGGCCACCCCGAGAGCGGCGACGGTGAGGGCGACCGTGCTGCGGCGGGCGACGGTGGCGAGACGGGCGAGGCTGCGCGCGTTGTGCATGTCCCAGGCTCCAATTCACGGTTTCGACTCGCGTGGCGGCGGAGCGCCCCGAGCGCACCACTCGTCACACAAGTCACAAGTTTCACACCAGTCACAGGAGCCGCGAAAGGGCTACGACCGAACTACAGACGCGTAATTTCCCGAGTCCCCCGTCGGCGTCTCCGCCAGCCATCAGAGCAAATGGTCTCGGACCCTGCAACACCGACGCGCCGGATCGTGACCTCGGGGCAGGTTCGCCCAATCGTGCACGCGCCGCGGCACCCGGCCCTACCGTGGGGATATGCGCAACATGTCCGGTCTGCTGCTGACCTGCGTGGTCGCTCTCGTGTGCGGCTTCCTGGGCGCGGTCGTGGCGGTGACCGTGCTGCAGGACCAGCTCGCCGGCCCGCAGGGGCCGACCGGGCTGCAGGGCCTCCGCGGCGAGCCCGGGCCGGCCGGGACGGACGGTCTCGACGGCGAGGACGGCGCACGCCGGCGAGCGCGGCCCCCGCGGCCGCGCCGGCAAGGCGCCGGAGGCGGACGACACTCCGGTGAACGTCGGCACCCAGAACTGCCTGGGCCGCTCCGTCCGGGTGGTCACGGACGTCACGGTGCGCAACGACCAGATGCAGCTCGAGCGGGACACCGTCTGTCTCGTCGAGTGAGCGGCCGTACGCTCGTGCCGTGATCGAGCTGAGGACGCCCACCGAGATCGAGCAGATGCGCCCCGCGGGACGCTTCGTCGCCGAGGTGCTCACCGCAGTCACTGCCGCAGCGGACGTCGGCGTGAACCTCCTCGACCTCGACGCGCTCGCGCACCGCATGGTGAAGGACCGCGGCGCCGAGTCCTGCTACGTCGACTACCACCCGTCGTTCGGGGCGATGCCGTTCGGCAAGGTGATCTGCACGTCGGTCAACGACGCCGTGCTGCACGGCCTGCCCCACGACTACACGCTGCGCGACGGCGACCTGCTCAGCCTCGACTTCGCCGCCTCGGTCGACGGCTGGGTGTCGGACTCCGCGGTCAGCGTCGTCGTCGGTACGCCGCGCGAGGAGGACCTGCGCCTGATCGAGGTCACCCGTCGCGCGCTCGACGCCGGCATCGACGCGGCCCGGTCCGGCAACCGGGTCGGCGACATCTCCGCGGCCATCGCCGCGGTGGCCCACGCGGCCGGGCTCACCGTCAACACCGACTTCGGCGGTCACGGCGTGGGCCGCACCATGCACGGCGACCCGCACGTGCCCAACGACGGTCGCCCGGGCCGCGGTCTGCCGCTGAAGCCGGGCCTGGTGATCGCCATCGAGCCGTGGTTCCTGCACACGACCGACGAGATCTACACCGACCGCGGACGGCTGGACCCTGCGCAGCGCCGACGGGTCCCGCGGCGCCCACTCCGAGCACACCGTCGCGGTCACCGACGACCGGCCCGGTCGTGCTGACCGCCCGCGACTGAGCCCGGGCCGGCCGGCCGGTCAGAGGGTGCGCTGGTACTGGATCTCCCGGGCGAGCACCCGGTAGCCGAGCTGCTCGTTGACCGAGATCATGTGGTCGTTGGACTCGGCGTTCCAGGTCTCGATCGTCTCGAGCTGCGGCTCGGCCTCGGCCAGCCAGAGCAGCATCGCCGACTTGAGCAGCAGCCCCAGCCGGTGCCCGCGGTGGGCCCGGATCACGCTGGTGTCGTGCTGGTGGCCGTTCGCGGGCCGCTCCAGCTCCACCGTGACGATCGTGTGGCCCGCGAGCTCGCCGGTGCTGCGGTGCCGTGCGATCAGGTGGTAGGCACGCTGCCCCTTGCAGACGATCGCGTTCTCGTAGCCGCGCACCCGCTCGGCGGTGAAGACCTCGTCCTCGATCGCGAGGTCGTCGGTGGGCGCGTCGTTGATCGCGGCGGTCATCTCGACCACGGCGTCGATCAGGTCGTCGGGCGTCGGTCCGACCAGCCGGAGGAGCTCGTAGTCGACCGCGGCGTGGGCGGCCTCGTCGTACAGCTTCTGCAGCACGTCGCGGTCGATGTCGGCGAGGACCTGGCGGCGCTGGATCGCCTGCGACGCCTTCTCGAACCCGTGCTTGGCGGCGAACGCGTGCGTGGTCGGGTTGTCCCAGCCGTCGATGCCGACCGTCGTCCGGCCCTCGGCCCGGGCCAGGTCGAGCAGCGAGCCCAGCAAGGCGGTGCCCACGCCCCGGCGTCGGTGGTCCGGATGCACCTTGAAGCCCAGCCACGCGAGGTGCTGGTTGTCCCACTCGCTGGTCCAGTAGGCGGCCGAGCCCACGACCCGGCCCCCGTCGCGCGCCACGAACACGCGCGGGGTCTCGCCGTCCCAGCCGTACCGGAGCATCCCGGTCATGGTCGTGACCGTCGTCGGGTGGACCCACGGCGAGTCGGTCTCCTCGACCGCGCGCGACAGCTCCACCACCTCGGCCACGACGGCGGTGTCGTCGACCGTGTACTCCTCGATCTGCATGGCACCAGGGTGGACCTCCGCGGGGCGTCCCGCGACCCAATTTCCGGTACCCCCGGGTCAGGGCTCCACGAGGCCGGCCCGGATGGCGTACCTGGTGAGCTGGGTCCGGTCCCGCATGCCGAGCTTGGCCAGGATGTTCGCGCGGTGCCGCTCGACCGTCTTGGGGCTGATGGTGAGCTCCGCCGCGATCTCGCGGGTCGACCGGCCCTCCGCGATCAGCTTGATCACCTCGTCCTCACGGCCGGTCAGCACCGTCTGCGGGACCCCCTCGCCGCGGCGGATCCGCTCGAGGTAGCTGCGCACGAGCGTGCTCATCGCCCCCGGGTACACGAACGACTCGCCCCGGATCGCCGCCCGGCAGGCGTCGACGAGGTCCTGGTCGGCGACCGACTTCAGCACGTAGCCCGAGGCGCCGGCCTTCAGCGACTCGAAGAAGTACTGCTCGTTGTCGTGCATCGACAGCATCAGCAGCGGCAGCCCGGGGCGGCGCCGGGCGATCTCGCGGGCGGCCTGGAGCCCGGTCATCCGGGGCATCGCCACGTCGAGGATCGCGAGGTCGAGGTCGGTCGACCGGACCGTCTCGACGGCCTCGGCGCCGTCGCCCGCCTCGGCGACCACGGTCATGTCGGGCTGCGCGTCCAGGATGAGCCGGACTCCCTGGCGCACCAGGGCGTGGTCGTCGGCGAGCAGGATCCGGACCGGGTCAGCCATCCCGTCCTCCCGGCGGTACGACGAGGCGCACCTCCGTGCCCCCGCCGTCACGCGCGCCGACGGTGAGCCGGCCGTCGACCAGGGCCGCCCGCTCCCGCATGCCGGCGATGCCCGCACCCTCGGGCCGGCCGCGGACGCCGGCGCCGTCGTCGGCCACCACGAGCCGCAGCGCCCCGCCCTGGACGCCGAGCGAGATGTCCACCGTCCTGGCGCCGGCGTGCCGGGCGGTGTTGGTCAGGGCCTCCTGCGCGACGCGGTAGACGACGAGCTCCACCTCCTTGGTCGGCGCCGGCAGCCCCGGACCGAAGGTGCGGATGACGTGGACGCCGGTCCGGGCGGAGAAGTCGGTGGCCAGGGCGGCCAGCGCGCTCTGCAGGCCGAGGTCGTCGAGCACCCCGGGACGGAGCCTCCGGGCCACCTCCCGCACCTCGTCGAGGGCGTGCCGCACGGACTCGCGCACCTCGTCGAGCCCCGCTGCCTGCGCGTCCGGGAGTCCCCCGGCGAGGTGCTTGAGCTGCAGCAGCACCACGGTCAGGCTCTGCCCGACCTCGTCGTGCAGCTCCTGGGCGATCCGGTGCCGCTCGGCCTCCTGGGCGGCCAGCGCCTGCGCCGTCGACCTGCTTCGCTCGTCCTCGAGTCGGCGCAGCATCGCCTCGAAGCTCGCCACCAGCCGGCCCACCGTGCCCGTGCCCGGTGACGGCAGCGCGGGCCGTTCCGCCGCGCGTTCCACGGACTCGATCGCGCGCGCCAGGCGGTCGAGCGGCACCAGGGTGCCGCGCAGCAGCAGCGCGTTGGCCACGAGGATCACCAGGGTCCCGACGATGAGGACCACCGCCTCCGAGAGCGCCGGCCGGGCCGACACCGTCGCCGGTGACAGCGCCAGCACGGCGATGGCCATCGCGAAGACCAGCCCGTTGGTCAGGCAGACCCGCCAGTAGAGCGGCATGCTCGCGTTCCCGGTCACGGGTCAACAGTGGCCGACGAGCGGGAACGCCGTCCACGCAGGGCCGCTCGACGGCCCGGAAATGGGTGCTGGCACCCATAGCGCGGCACCCCGGTCGTGGGAACACTGGGCTGGCGACGACCCCACGCCGTTGCTCTCCGGGCCCGAGACCCGGCGCCACGAGCGGCGACGCTCACGGGACAGGTGGCCGCACGGCGTGGGTCGTCGCACCAACCTAGGCTGGGCGCCGTGTCCCGCACCCATCCCCCGACGATGCCGGAGGACCTGCTCGCCAAGGCCCGCGCGGCCAAGGGCTTCATGCCCGAGGACGAGGGCGCCCTCCTGCACCGGGTCGCGCTCGACCGGCTCCGGCACGGGCCGGCCCTCGAGGTGGGCAGCTACTGCGGCAAGTCGGCGATCTACCTCGGCGCGGCCGCCCGTGCCACCGGCGGCACGGTGTTCACGGTGGACCACCACCGGGGCTCCGAGGAGAACCAGGTGGGCTGGGAGCACCACGACCCCGAGCTCGCCGACCCGGTCTTCGGTCGGCTCGACACGCTGCCGACGTTCCGGCGCACTCTCGCCGACGCCGGGCTGGAGGACCACGTCGTCGCCGTCGTCGGCCACTCGACCACGGTCAGCGCGCACTGGCGCACCCCGCTGTCCCTGCTGTTCGTCGACGGCGGGCACACCGACGAGCACGCCGGCAACGACTTCACCGGGTTCGGCCGATGGGTCGCGCACGGCGGGACCCTCGCGGTGCACGACGTCTTCGCCGACCCCGCCGAGGGCGGGCAGGCGCCCTACCGGGTCTACCTCCGCGCCCTCGACCACGGCTTCGAGGGGGTCGAGTCGCTGGGCTCCATGCGGGTGCTCCGCCGGGTGGAGGGCGACGCCGGCGACCCGGTCGGGTAGCGGCAGCGCCCACGGGGAAGGGCACACCGACCTCGACAGACGGCCGCGCCGCCTGTCCTCCGGTCAGTCCCTCAGAGCTTCGTCAGCTTGGTGAACGGGCTGGTGATCCGCACCCGCTGGGATCCGAAGTCGACCACGACGGCCGTCTCGTCCCCCTCCACCACGACGCCGAGCCCGTAGGTGTCGTGGGTGACGCGGTCCTCCGCCGCGAACCTCTCGATCACGGGCGGTGGCGGTGCCTGGAAGGGACTGCTCGGGTGGTACCGGCGTTGTGCGCCTGATTTCGTCATCAGGATCAGTATGCGCCCTGGTGCTGGGGTGCCGCGACGTCGGCACAGCCACACTCCAACGCGAGCTCCGGAAGACGCGTCGGGAGCGACGTACCGCGGAAGATGTCCGAGCCTCGAGTCGTGGTCGAGAGCGCGTCCACGGCGAGCACGACGGCGGCCGCGGTGTACGTCGTCTGCTCCTGCGGCCACACCGCCTCGTCGGGCCACACGTAGCCCGTCCAGTAGCCGCCCGAGTCCGAGCGAAGGTGCTGCATCTCACTCAGCAACGACAGCGCCCGGCGGCGGTCGCCGAGCGCGTCGAGCGCCAGCACCAGCTCGCAGGTCTCGGCCCCGGTGACCCACGGGTTCGTGTCCACGCAGCGGATGCCCAGGCCGGGCACCACGAAGTCGTTCCAACGCGGCGTCAGCAGGTCGCGGCCCTCGTCGCCGCGCACGGCGCCACCGAGCACCGGGTAGTACCAGTCCATCGAGTACGTCGAGCGGTCCAGGAACAGGTCGCGGTGCCGGCGGAGCGCGTGCCGCAGCCGGCCGGCGGCGAGCTCCCAGCCGGGCTGGGGGTCTCCCATCAGCTCCGACAGCGCCAGGCCGGCGGTCAGCGCGTGGAAGATGCTGGAGCTGCCGGCGAGGAGGGCGCCCTCGCGCGCGGAGGCGGGCAGGACCGGGCGCGGCTCCGCCCAGGAGATGCCGCCGAACGGCAGCTGCTGTCCCACCACGAAGTCGAGAGCGGCCCGGACGGCCGGCCACGTCCGACGTACGAACGGCTCGTCGTGGCGGACCAGCCAGTGGTGCCAGACCCCGACGGCGAGGTACGCCGACATGTTGGTCTCGGCCGCGTGGTCCTCGACCGCGCCCTCGGCGTACCTCAGCGGCCAGGAGCCATCGGGCCGCTGGGTGGCCAGGCACCAGTCGTAGGCACGGTGCGCCGCCTCCGCCTGGCCGCCGACGAGCAGCGCCATCGCGGCCTCCACGTGGTTCCACACGTCGGTGCGCCCCCCGGCGGTCCACGGGATCGCCCCGTCGGGCTCCTGGACCGAGGCAATCGAGGCGGCCGTGGCCGCCACGTCGTGCACGCCCAGCAGGCCCGGCAGGGCGGGAATCTCCCGGGTCACCGGTCGGACTCCGGAGCCTCGGGCTTGCGCAGGTAGAGCACGAGGCTCTTGCCGATGACCGGGTTCAGCACCCGCTCCGCCAGCCTCGTCACGGCGCTGTAGCCGGGGCGCCTCATGATGTCCCACACCAGGACCTGGTGGTAGGCCCGCACCAGCGGGTGGGTGTCGTTGCCGACCCCGACGGCGCACTTGAGCCACCAGTACGGCGCGTGCAGCCCGTGCGCGTGGTCGCGGCCGACGTACTCCAGGCCGGCCTCGGTCAGCTTCCCGACCAGGCCGTGCCCGGTGTAGATCCGGACGTGGCCGCCCTCGACCTCGTGGTACTCGTCGGAGAGCGCCCAGCAGACCTTCTCGGGCAGCCACCGCGGCACCGTGACCGCGATCGTGCCGCCCGGCCGCAGCACCCGCACCAGCTCCGCGATGGCGGCGCGGTCGTCGGGGATGTGCTCGAGCACCTCCGCGGCGACGATCCGGTCGAACTCCTCGTCGGCGAACGGCATCGCCAGGGCGTCGCCCTGCTTGATGTCGGCCTCGGCCCCTTCGGGCACCTCCCCCGCGTCGCGCATGGCCCCGAACAGGTCGAGCACGCCGGCGAGCTCGTCGCCGTCCTGGTCGAAGGCGACGACGTCACCGCCGCGGCGGAACATCTCGAAGGCGTGCCGGCCGGCGCCGCAGCCCATGTCGAGCACGCGGTCGCCGGGCTGCAGGCCCAGCCGGTCGAAGTCGACGGTCAGCATCGCGGGTCGTTCTCCTTGCGTGTCTGGGGGTCAGGCGGACGGGAGCGGGCGGCCGGCCGCGGCGATCGCCTCGCGGTACGCCGCGGCGGTGGTCTCGGCCACGGCGCGCCAGCCGAAGCGGGTCAGCGCCCGGTCCCGGCCGGCGGCACCCATCCGTGCGCGTCGCGCGGGGTCGTCGATCAGCGCCTCGAGCGCGGCCGTCAGCTCACCCACGTCGCCCGGCGCCACCAGGTCGGCGCAGAGCCCCTCGGGCCCGACCACCTCGGGGATCGCGCCGGCGCGGCTCACCACCAGCGGGGTGCCGCAGGCCATCGCCTCGACCGTGGGCAGCGAGAACCCCTCGTAGAGCGACGGCACGCAGGCGATCTCCGCCGAGGCCACGATGCGGGCCAGCTCCTCGTCGCCGACCCCGTGCACGAAGCGCACGGCGTCGCCGATCGACAGCCGGTCGATCAGCCGCTCGGTCGGGCCGCCCGGCTTGGGCCGGGAGACCAGCAGCAGCTCCACGTCGCGCTCGGTGCGGAGCTTGGCGAACGCCTCGAGCAGCGTCCCGATGCCCTTCATCGGGGTGTCGGCGCTGGCCATCGCGACGATCCGCCCGGGCACCCGCGGCTCGTCGTACGGCCGGAACACCGCGTCGACGCCCAGCGGCACCACCTGGATCCGGGAGCGGTCGCACGCCGAAGTCGCGGGCGATGTCGCGCGGCCGAGCTCTCGGACACGGTCAGGACCCGGTCGAGTCGACGAGCGACCCGCCGTTGCATCCGGAGGAAGCCGTACCAGCGCCGCAGGCTCAGCCTCCGCCGCCAGGTCGTGGCGGCGGCGAGGTCGACGCGCCGGTCGAACGTGATCGGGTGGTGGATCGTGGTGACCAGCGGGAGGCCGGCGCGCTCGATGTCGAGGATGCCGTAGCCGAGGGTCTGGTTGTCGTGGACGACGTCGAAGTCGTCGAGGCGCGCCTCGAGCAGGCGCGCGGCGCGGAGGCTGAACGTGCGCGGCTCGGGGAACCCGGCCGTCCACATCGTGGCCACCTCGAGCACGTCGACCAGGTCGCGGAACTCCGCAGGTCGTGGGGTCCGGAACGGGTCGGGCTCGCGGTACAGGTCCAGGCTGGGCACCTTCGTCAGGCGCACACCCGGGTCGAGCACCGGGTAGGGCTGGCCCGAGAAGACCTCCACGTCGTGGCCCAGGGCCACCAGCTCGCGGCTGAGGTGGCGGACGTAGACGCCCTGTCCGCCGCAGTGCGGCTTGCTGCGGTAGGACAGCAGGGCGACCCGCACACCGACCTCCATCAGTCCGACACCAGCCCCCATCGGACTGAAACGTGTTCCTATGATCGCAGAACGCCTTGCTAGCGTACGGAGGTGCCCAGCCCGGACCGGGGGACGACCAGGGAGGACCGACCAGACGTGAGCCACGACGTCAGCACGGTGAGCTCGCTGACCCACGAGGACCTCGGCTCGGACGCGCAGCGGGCGCGGCACACGCGGATCCTCGACGCCACCATCGCGCTGGCGTCCCTGGGCGGCTTCGACGCGGTGCAGATGCGGGCCGTCGCCGAGCGGGCGGACGTGGCGCTGGGCACGCTCTACCGCTACTTCCCGTCCAAGATCCACCTGCTCGTCTCGGCACTGGCACGCGAGTTCGAGCAGGCCGCCCTGACCATCGGGCACAAGCCGATCCCCGGCGACGACCAGGCGGACCGGGTGATGTTCGTGCTGGGCAGGGCCACCGCGACGCTGCAACGCGACCCGCACCTGACCGAGGCGCTCACCCGGGCGTTCATGTTCGCCGACGCCTCGGTGGCCGACGAGAGCAAGGCGGTGGGACGGCACGTCACCCGGCTGCTGGCCCAGGCGCTGCAGGAGCCCGGGCGGCCGGGCGAGCCGGCGCCCACGGACGAGCAGCTGGCGATCACCAAGGTGATCGCCGACGTGTGGCTCGCCAGCCTGGTCCAGTGGGTGACCGGCCGGGCCACCGCCGACGAGGTCACCCGGTCGCTCGACGTGGCCGTCCGGCTGCTCCTGCGCTGAGCCGATGTCCGCCCCTGCCCTCGACCCCGACGTGCCCCCGCGCGTCGACGCGCTCGCCGGTCAGCACATCGTGTCCGTGTGGCTGTCCGACCTCGCGGGCGCGGTGCACCTGTCCCGGGCCGCCGACGTGCAGCACTACGCCGCCAGCACGATGAAGCTCCCGCTGCTGGTCGCCGCCCATCGGCTGCACGCCCGAGGCGACCTGGACCTGGACCACCGGACCGAGGTGCACAACCGGTTCGCGTCCGCGGCCGACGGGTCGGCGTACTCCCTCGAGCAGGCCGACGACCAGGACGACGACACCTGGGCGCGCCTGGGTGAGACCCGCTCGCTGCGCTTCCTCGCGGAGCACGCGACGGTGAAGTCCGGCAACCTCGCCACCAACCTGCTGCTGGAGCGGGTCGGCACCGGCGCGGTCGCCGACGTGCTCGTCGACGCCGGCTGCTCCCGGGACACCGTGCTCCCCCGCGGCATCGGCGACGCCGTCGCCCGGGAGACGGATCTCGACAACCTGGTGACCGCGGCCGACCTCGGCCTCGTCCTGCGCGGTGTCGCCGACCGCACGCTGGCCGACCCCGGCACCTGCGCCCACGTGGAGGCGGTGCTGGCCCGGCAGGAGCACCGGGACGGCATCCCGCGCGGACTGCCCGAGGGCACCTACGTCGCCAACAAGACCGGCTGGGTCGACGGGGTGAGCCACGACGTGGCACTGGTGCGCCCGGCGGAGCGGTCGCCGTACGTGCTGGTCGTGCTCACCACGGCCGACCTCGGCGAGCAGGCGGCCGCCGACCTCATCGCCGAGGTGAGCCGCACCGTCTGGGAGGGTTGGCGGTGATGAACGCTGTCGTCCGCGTCGAGACCCAGCGGGTCAGCGCTCCCCTGCACACCCCCTTCGTCACCGCGCTGCGTCGCACCGAGACCACCGACGTGGTGGTGGTGCGGGTGACCGACGGCGACGGCGTCACCGGCTGGGGCGAGGCGCCACAGGTCTGGCAGGTCACGGGCGAGTCGCTTGCCGGCGCCGAGGCCTGCATCACCGGGCCGCTGGCAGCCGTGGTCACCGGGACCGACCCCGACGACCTGGCCGCCACCTGTCGCGCGGTCGCTGGTGCCGTCGCCGGCAACCACGGCGCCAAGGCGGCGGTCGACGTCGCGCTGCACGATCTGGTCGCGCGGCGCCGCGGGCTCAGCCTGCCGGTGCTGCTCGGGTCCGGCACACACCGGCTGCCCACCGACGTCACGCTGGCGGCCGGTGACGCCGCTGCCCTCGCCGACACGGCCCGCACCCGGGCGGCCGAGGGGTTCACGGTGCTGAAGATGAAGGTGGGCACGGACGCCGCCACCGACGCGGCGCGGGTGACCGCCGTGCGAGAGGCGGTCGGCCCCGACGTCGGCATCCGGCTCGACGCCAACCAGGGCTGGACCGCCCGCGAGGCGGTCCGCGTGATCGCCACCCTGGAGGACCGCGGTCTGGGCGTCGAGCTGGTCGAGCAGCCGGTGGCCGCCGCCGACCTCGACGGACTCGCGTGGGTCACCGCCCGGGTGAGCACGCCGGTGATGGCCGACGAGTCGGTCTACGGCCTGCGCGACCTGGTCGAGGTGATCCGCCGCCGGGCGGCCGACCTGGTCAACGTGAAGCTTGCGAAGTGCGGGGGGCTCTGGACGGGTCGGGCCCTGCTCGACCTGGCCCGCGCGCACGGCATGGGCACCGCGGTCGGCTCGATGATGGAGACCCACGTCGGCCTCGGCGCGGCCGCCTCCCTCGCCGCGGCCTGCGGCACGACGGTCGTGGCCGACCTCGACGCGGCCTGGTGGACGCGGGAGTCGCCGTACGTCGGCGGCCTGCGCTACGACGGCGCCACCGTGGTGCTGCCCGAGTCTCCCGGACTTGGAATCGAGGGGCTCGCATGACGCACCAGGTCAGGGTCTCCGTGGCGACCGTGTGGACCTCCCCCGAGGCGCCTCGCGACCTCGACGCCGCGGCGGTGGCCGACGACCCGGACCCGGGGGCCTGGATGGACGTGCTCGACGCCGAGGGCACGGCGGAGCGCAGGCTCGGCCTGCACGGGCGCACCCTCACCCAGCTCGTCCGGGGCGAGCCCGTGGAGGTGCTGGAGGAGCACGACGGCTGGGCGCGGGTCGCCGCGCCCTGGCAGGCGTCCTCGGCCCACCCCACGGGGTACCCCGGCTGGGTGCGCCGCGCCCACCTCGCGCCGGTCCACGAGCCCGTGTCCGCACCGGCCGAGACCGGGTGGACGCCGGACGACGTGCTCCGGAGCGCCCGCGAGCATCTCGGGCTCCGCTACCTGTGGGGCGGCACCAGCCCGTGGGGGCTGGACTGCTCGGGCCTCGTGCACGTCGCCTACCGCACGGTGGGCCGGCTCGTCCCCCGCGACGCCTTCGACCAGGCGGCCGCGCCCGACCTGGCGCCCGTTGCGCTCGACGCGGTCAAGCCGGGCGACCTGTACTTCTTCGCCCGGCCCGGCGAGCGGGTCTACCACGTGGGCTTCGTCGCCCGGCCGGTCACCGCGGACGGCGAGCGGTGGATGCTGCACGCCCCCGAGGGCGGCAACGCGGCCATCGAGGAGGCACCGATGAGCGCCGAGCGCCAGGGCCGGCTGGTGGCCGCCGGCCGGTTCAGCCCGCGCTGACCTCACTCGTCGCCGTCGAGCAGGCCCCTCTTCTCGGCGCGCTCGACGATCGAGCGCACGTTCTCGACCCGACCGCAGTCCTCGTCGAGCTGGGCGTTGCGGACCCGCGCGAACGCCTCCCCGAGCCGGACCCGGACGTCCTCGGCGACCTCCTCGCGGGCCGGGTTGAGGATGGTCAGCTCCTCCTCGGTGAGGTGGTGGTTGACCGCGGTGGCCAGCTCCTCCACCAGCTCGTCGAAGTCGTCACCAGCGAGCTCCTCGGCCTCCAGCACCTTGAGCAGCGCCTCGTGGCCCTCGGCGTGCTCCTCCTCGCTGTGCTCCGCCTCGTGCTCGGAGATCGCCTGCTTGCGACGCAGCGTCGGGTAGACCTCGGCCTCCTCGGCCTCGGCGTGGGCGACGTGCAGCGCCGAGAACGCGCGGCGTACCGCGTCGCGGTCGTTGCTGCTGTCGCGCAGGTCCCGCAGCAACGCCTCGAACCGGCGGTGGTCGTCGAGGATCAGGTCGAGCACGTCGCCGGCGGTGGGCCGGCCCAGGTCCAGGGAGTCCGTCATGACCCAGGTCTACCCGACCGGATCCGGCCTCATGCCTAGGGCCCTAGCCCTGGCGGCGGGCCTCCTCGTTGGCATCGTCGGCGGGCTCGGTGGGGACGTCCACGGTCTCGCCACGGCGCTTCGACACCACCAGGCTCGCCACCGTCGTGACGGCCAGGATGGCGATGATGATGCCCAGCGACATCAGGGTCGGGATCTCCGGTGCCCACTCGATGTGCTCCCCACCGTTGATGAACGGCAGCTCGTTCTCGTGCATGGCGTGGAAGATGAGCTTGAACCCGATGAACCCGAGCAGCACGGAGAGCCCGTAGCCGAGGAAGATCAGCCGCTGCAGCAGGCCGCCGATGAGGAAGTACAGCTGTCGCAGGCCCATCAGCGCGAAGATGTTCGCGGTCAGCACGAGGTACGGCTCCTGGGTGAGCCCGTAGATCGCCGGGATCGAGTCGAGCGCGAACAGCAGGTCGGTCATGCCGAGCGCGAGCATCACGATGAACATGGGGGTGATCAGCCGCTTGCCGTTCTCCTTCACCCAGATCTTCGCGCCGTGGTACTCCTTCGTCGCGGGGAGGTTGTTCTCCGCCCACTTGACGATCCGGGGCTCCTCGTAGTCGCCGTCGTCGTCGTCCTCGTGCGCCTCGCGGTAGAGCTTGACCGCGGTCCAGATCAGGAAGGCGCCGAAGAGGTAGAAGATCCAGCTGAAGTTGTTGATCGCGGCCGCTCCGACCGCGATGAAGATGCCGCGCATGACCAGCGCCAGCACGATGCCGACCATCAGCGCCGTCTGCTGGTACTCCTTCGGGACCGCGAACTTCGACAGGATGATGATGAAGATGAACAGGTTGTCCACCGAGAGGGAGTACTCGGTCAGCCAGCCCGCGAAGAACTCGGTGCCGTACTGGTGACCGGCGAAGACCCACACCCCGATCCCGAACAGGATCGCCAGGCCGACGTACACCGACAGGTAGCCCGAGACCTCCTTCATCGAGGGCTCGTGCGGGCGCCGCCCGACGATGAGGACGTCGAACAGCAGGATGGCCATGGTGACGCCGATCGTCGTCCACCAGACCCAGACGGGTACGTCCACGAACTACTCCTCCGGACAGCTTGACGGCGCGGGCACCAACCGGCTCCGCGCGGGGCGTGCTACAGCGTGTTCCGGAGGTCTCTTCCGCCCCCTGGTGATACCCAGGATCGGGACCAACGATGCCGGGACGGTCGGCCGGATCGGCCGGCGTCCGTGATGACGACACCGCTGCGAAGGAATACTCCCCTCCGTGCACCATGCTCTCAGACCGTCGCGACCGGGCACCAATCGGCGCCGGACCTAGAATCGCCGCATGACAACGCCCGTGCCGTGGGGCGACTTCTCCTCCGATCCACGGCACCCCGACAACGCCTCGCTGCGGGCCGCGGACCGCGACCGTGCCGTGGTGCTTGCGGCGCTCGGGGACGCGTACGCGGACGGTCGGCTCACGAAGGACGAGTACGACGAGCGGGCGACCGTGGCCGCGACCGCCAAGACCCTCGGCGAGCTGCCCCCGCTGCTGGCCGACCTGGTCCCGATCACCCCCGTCCGGCCCGGCACCGAGCTCGACACGACGACGTCCGACGCGCTGCAGGCACGCGCCCTGCGGCACTGGGAGCGGCAGCGCACGGAGGCGATCAACGGGTTCCTCTTCATCGCCGTGGTGACCTGGGTCATCTGGCTCGCCACCTCGGGTCCCACGGGCTTCCCCTGGCCCGTCTTCCCGACGCTGTTCGTCGGCCTGCGCATCCCGCACGTGCTCCTCAACAAAGGCGACATCGTGGACCGAGAGCGCGCGAAGCTGGAGCGCAAGCACCGCCAGGAGCGCGGCGCCCTGGAGTCACGGCCCGAGCCCGACGACCGCGAAGAGGACTAGCCCGCTTCAGCGACCGTCCTGCGCGCAGAGCTGCTCCATCTCGGCGATGTAGTCGTCGAGCGGGTCGAGGCCCGCCTCCGTCCGGCGGTCGTCCACCCCGGCCTCGTCGGCGATCGGTGTCGCCGGGACCGCTCTGCCTCCGTCACAGCGGATCTGCGTGCCGTAGGTCTGCTTCTCCCCGCGTGCGGCCGCGAGCCGGTCGGTGAGGTAGGCGAGGTCGCCGGGCGAGGCCTGGCCGGCCGCCACCGCCTCCTCGAGGAGCCCGAGCGCGCGCTCTTGGAGCTCGAGGTCGAGGTCGGCGTGCTGCACGACCACCCAGGCGGCCGTCGAGCCCTTGCGACCGACCAGGTCCCAGCCGGGCCAGCCGTGCTCGTCGAGGATCTCGCTCAGCCGGGCCTGCCGCGACTCGAACGTCGTCGTGGGGTCCTCGCCCCGACCCGTCATCTCGGCCTGGTCGTCGGCCTGCATCTGCACCAGCTCGTCGTGCAGGGCCTGGTCGAAGGTCACCTGAGCGGCGGGTGTGCCGTCATTGCTGCTGCAGCCGCCCAGTGCGGCGAGCAGGAGACCCGCCGCGAGCAGCCGAGCGACCGCGACGCTCACCCGGACGCCCAGCCCTCGGGTCGGTGCTTCCTGGGCAGCTTGGCCACGACCAGCTCGTAGGACTGGTCGACGGCCTCGCGGATCTCGTCGTCGGGGATGGCTCCGTCGATGCGGAGGGTGTTCCAGCCCGAGCGGCCGATGTAGGCCATCACGGAGGCGTCGTCGGGGTAGCGGTCAAGCCACTCGTCGGCCGTGCCGTCCCGCCCGTTGCCGCACTTGACCCCGACGGTGTCGTCCCCGAGGAAGGCGAAGATCTTGCCGCCGGCCGCGCCCGGGCCGACCTTGGCGACCCGGTCGTTCTCCCACGGTGTGTCGGGCCAGGCGCCGGCCTTGCCGAGCGCGTAGGCGGCGACCTCGTCGGGGGTCAAGGGCCGATGTCTCTCAACGGGCGCCGGCCTCGACCATCTGTCGCAACTCGCGCTTGAGGTCCTGGATCTCGTCGCGGAGCCGTGCCGCCAGCTCGAACTGCAGCTCGGCCGCCGCGTTGTGCATCTGCTCGGTGAGCTGCTGCACCAGCTCGGCGAGCTCGTGGCTCGGCAGCCCGGCCAGCTCGGCGGAGTGCTGCCCCACGGGGGTCGAGCCCGTCGAGACCCGGGACAGGCCCGGGACCGGGGCCTTCTTGGACTTCGGGTCGAGGTGCTGCCAGGTCTTGAGCAGCTCCTCGGTGCTCTCGTCCTCACGGGCCAGCATCTCGGTGATGTCGGCGATCTTCTTGCGCAACGGCTGCGGGTCGACGCCGTTGGCCTGGTTGTAGGCGACCTGCTTCTCGCGGCGCCGGTTGGTCTCGTCGATCGCCTTCTCCATCGACGGGGTGATCTTGTCGGCGTACATCATCACCTGCCCGGACACGTTGCGGGCGGCCCGGCCGATCGTCTGGATCAGTGACTTGTCGGAGCGGAGGAAGCCCTCCTTGTCGGCGTCGAGGATCGCCACCAGCGACACCTCGGGCAGGTCGAGCCCCTCGCGCAGCAGGTTGATGCCGACCAGCACGTCGTACTGCCCGAGCCGCAGCTCCCGGAGCAGCTCGATCCGCCGCAGCGTGTCGACCTCGCTGTGCAGGTAGCGGGTGCGGATGCCGGCCTCGAGGAGGTAGTCGGTGAGGTCCTCGGACATCTTCTTGGTCAGCGTCGTGACCAGCACCCGCTCGTTGCGCTCGGTGCGCACGTTGATCTCGTGGATCAGGTCGTCGATCTGGCCCTTGGTCGGCTTGACGACGACCTCGGGGTCGACCAGGCCGGTGGGCCGGATGATCTGCTCGACGACGTTGTCGACGCCGCCGACCTTGGCCAGCTCGTAGTTGCCGGGTGTCGCGGAGAGGTAGATGGTCTGGCCGATCCGGTCCAGGAACTCCTCCCAGCGCAGCGGCCGGTTGTCCATCGCGCTGGGCAGCCGGAAGCCGTGGTCGACCAGGTTGCGCTTGCGGGACATGTCGCCTTCGTACATGCCGCCGATCTGGGGTACGGCGACGTGCGACTCGTCGATGACGAGCAGGAAGTCCTCGGGGAAGTAGTCGAGCAGACAGTTGGGCGCCGAGCCGCGGGACCGGCCGTCGATGTGCATCGAGTAGTTCTCGATCCCCGAGCACGAACCGACCTGGCGCATCATCTCGATGTCGTAGGTGGTGCGCATCCGCAGCCGCTGCGCCTCGAGCAGCTTGCCCTGCTTCTCGAACGCGGCGAGCTGGTCCTCGAGCTCGAGCTCGATGCCGCGGATCGCCCGCTCCATGCGCTCCGGGCCGGCGACGTAGTGGGTGGCGGGGAAGATGTGCAGCTCGGTGTCCTCGGTCACCACCTCGCCGGTCACCGGGTGCAGCGTCATCAGCCGCTCGATCTCGTCGCCGAAGAACTCCACGCGGATCGCGAGCTCCTCGTAGACCGGGAACACCTCGAGCGTGTCGCCGCGCACCCGGAACGTGCCCCGCGTGAAGGCCAGGTCGTTGCGGGTGTACTGGATCTCGACGAGCCGGCGCAGCAGCTTGTCGCGGTCCCACTCCGCGCCGACCTTGAGCCGGACCATCCGGTCGACGTACTCCTGCGGGGTGCCGAGGCCGTAGATGCACGACACGGTCGAGACCACGATCACGTCGCGCCGGGTGAGCAGCGAGTTGGTCGCCGAGTGCCGCAGCCGCTCGACCTCCTCGTTGATGGAGGAGTCCTTCTCGATGTAGGTGTCGGTCTGCGGGACGTAGGCCTCGGGCTGGTAGTAGTCGTAGTAGGAGACGAAGTACTCGACCGCGTTGTGCGGCAACAGCTGCCGAAGCTCGTTGGCGAACTGGGCGGCGAGGGTCTTGTTGGGCTGCATCACCAGGGTCGGCCGCTGCAGTCGCTCGACCGCCCAGGCGACGCTGGCGGTCTTGCCGGTGCCGGTCGCGCCGAGCAGGACGACGTCCTCCTCGCCGGCGCTGATCCGACGCTCGATGTCGGCGATCGCCGTCGGCTGGTCGCCGGACGGCTGGTAGTCGGACTCGACCTTGAACGGCGCGACGCGGCGCTGGAGATCGGTGACGGGCCTCATGCGGATCAGACTACGTCCCGGCACCGACAGCCCCGTCTTGGCTAGATTTCCTCCCGTGAGCCGACGTCCCGGACCCGGCTGGGTCTCCGTAGGGGCCGTCCGGCGCGTCCTGCTGTCGGTGCTCGGGTTCCAGGTCCTGCTCGCCGTGGTGCTCACCCTCGTCGACTCCTACCGGCGGCGGGGCAAGAAGCCCTCCCCCTTCCCCACCACCGATCCCCGTCCGGTCCCGATCGGCGACGGCGCCGTCACGACGTACACCTTCGGCCAGGACCTGTACGACGACATGCTCGCCGCCATCGAGGGGGCGCAGCGGCGGATCCTGTTCGAGACCTACATCTGGAAGGGCGACGAGGTCGGGGAGCGCTTCAAGCGGGCGCTCTCGGAGGCGGCGGGTCGCGGCGTCGAGGTGTACGCGATCTACGACAGCTTCGCGAACCTCGTCGTGGACCCCCGGTTCAAGCGCTTCGGTCCCCGGCTCCGCGTGCTCGCCTACCCCGTCTACACCGCGGGCTGGCGGTTCTTCGACCTTCGTCGCTACGGGCGCGACCACCGCAAGATCCTGGTCGTCGACGACGAGGTCGGTTTCGTGGGTGGCTACAACATCGGCACCGCCTACGCGACGGAGTGGCGCGACACGCACGTGCGGATCACCGGACCGGGCGTCTGGGACCTGGGCCGGGCCTTCGCGGACTTCTGGAACCTGCACCGGCGCCCCCGGCACGGCGCGCGGCCGCTGCTGCTGGAGGCCGCGGCCGACTGGGAGCCGCGAATCCGGGTGCACCGCAACGTGCCGCGGCTGTGGATGTTCCCGATCCGCGGCATGTACCTCGAGGCGATCAGCCGGGCCTCGACCAGGATCTGGATGACGCACGCGTACTTCATCCCCGACGACGACTTCGCCGCGGCGCTGTGCGACGCGGCCCGGCGCGGCGTCGACGTCCGCCTCCTCGTGCCGCGCACGTCCAACCACGTGGTGGCCGACTGGCTCTCGCGCGGGTTCTACGGCGAGCTGCTCGCCGCCGGGGTGCGGATCTTCCGCTACCAGGGCGCGATGGTGCACGCGAAGACCGCGACGGTCGACGGACGCTGGTCGACGATCGGTACGGCGAACGTCGACCGGCTCTCGATGACCGGCAACTACGAGGTCAACGTGGAGGTCATCGACCCCGGCCTGGCGGCCGAGATGGAGCGCATCTTCGAGTGCGACCTCACCAACACCGAGGAGCTCACCGCCGCCGAGTGGCAGGCGCGTGGGGTGCACAAGCGGTTCACCGAGGCGGTGCTGCGTCCGTTCCGCCCGCTGCTCTGATCAGAGCATCCGCCGCAGCAGGCCGTCGCGCAGGACCAGCTGGTGCCTGAGCACAAGCCCGACGTGCGCTGCCAGCGAGACGTAGAGCAGCACGTGGCTGGCGACGTGCAGCGGGAGCAGGTCCTCGCTGACGAGCAGCAGACCCAGCCCGGACAGCGGCATCGCCACCAGCGCGACGTACAGCGCCTGCTCGGTGCGGTGCGCCCAGGCACGCTCGGCACCGGACAGCTGCTCCGCCCATGGCGGCAGCGGCACCACCCGCCGCCGCACCAGCCGGACCAGCGCGAGGGAGAGGACGGTGAGCCCGAGGCCGATGTGCAGGGGCAGCAGGGGGGTGCTCCCGTCCTCGTCCCGGTCGGAGAGCGCATCGGCGCGTTCCTCGAGCTGCTCCTCGCGCGCCCTGTCGCGGTCGGCGAGCTCCTCCAGCCGCTCCTCACGCGCCTCGATGCGCGCCCGCGCGACGTCGTCGCCGTCGTCGAGCTGGTAGCCGACCAGGACCTGCGCGGCCAGGGCCACGACGGTGGCCCAGTGCAGCAGCTTCGTCGTGCGCGGGTACCCGTGGCCCTCGGACATGCGACGTACCGTATCCGCGGGGGCTCTGCCCCGGCCGTCAGGTCGGCAGATGCCGGCGCGGCGCCATCCTGGGTCCGCGGCGGGGGCGGTGCGCGTGGGCGAGCTCGACGAGCCGCTGCACGCGGTAGCGGTGTGGACGGTAGGGCTCGAGCAGCTCCGCCAGCCCGTCGTCGTCCACCGCCTCACCGGTGATCGCCCAGCCCACGTTCTTGGCGACGTGGTAGTCGCCGAAGCTGACCGCGTCCGGGTCGCCGTGCGCCCGGAACCGGACCTCTGCCGCCGTCCACACACCGACGCCGGGAAGGCTGCGCAGCCGCCGGTCGACCTCGTCGCCGGGGAGGCCGACGGTGCGCTCGAGGGCCGTGGCGACTCGGGCGGCGGTCACGACCGCGCGGGAGCGGGCCGGGTCGATGTGCATCCGCAGCCAGTCCCACGAGGGGATGGCCCGCAGCGTCGCCGGCGACGGCTGCACCCACAGCCGTCGGTCGGCGCCGGGGCCGGGCGCGCGCTCGCCGAAGCGGTGCACGAGCATCCGGAAGCCCGCGAACGCCTCCTGCCCCGTCACCTTCTGCTCGATGATGGCCGGCACCAGCGCCTCCAGCACCAGGCCGGTGCGGGTGATCCGCCAGTGCACGTGACGTCGGTGCATCTCGGCGACGACCGGGTGGTGCGGCACGAAGCCGGACGGGTCGTCGTCGGCGCCCGAGCATGGCGGGCACCGAGTCGAGCACCCAGTCGGCCCCCGCACCCCACGCGGACGCCTGGACGCTCAGGTCGCCGGACTGCCGGAGCCGCAGCGTGGCCGGACCCGTCGGCGTGCGGATCCCGCGCCACAGCGTGCCGTCGTCGTCGTAGCGGAACGTCGGGTCCCCGCCGCCGCGGCGCAGGATCGACACGACCTGGCGCATCGGGAAGGGGCCAGTCGGGCCGCCACTCGCGGGTGCGGGCGGGGCTGGGCACGTGGTCAGGGTATGTGGTGGTCCGGTGGCCGAGCCCGCCGAGCCCGGCAACAATGAGCGCCATGCTGCTCGCCGATCTCGTCGCCGCCCACGCGGCCGTCCGCGCGACCCGGTCCCGGAAGGCCAAGGTCGTGGCGCTGGCCGACGTCCTCGCTCGGGCCCGGGCGGAGGGTGACGACGTGGTCGCGATCGCCGTGCACTACCTGGGCGGGTCGCTGCGGCAGCGGCGCACCGGGCTCGGCTGGCGTGGGCTGCAGCAGCTTCCCCAGCCTGCCGACGCGCCGTCGCTGACCGCCGTCGAGGTGGACGCGGCCTTCGCGGAGCTTGCGGGCGTCAGCGGCGCCGGATCCAAGGCGGCCCGCGAGCGGCTGGTCACGGACCTTTTCGGCCGGGCGACCCCCGACGAGCAGGCCTACCTGCGGGGGCTGGTGACCGGAGAGCTCCGCCAGGGCGCGCTCGACGCGCTCGTCCTCGACGCCGTGGCCGCCGCGGCCGAGGTGCCCGCCGAAGCGGTACGCCGGGCCGCGATGTTCGCCGGCGCCACCGCTCCGGTGGCGGTGGCCGCGCTGACCGACGGCGCGCCCGGTCTGGCCGACTTCCGTCTCGAGGTGGGCCGACCCGTTCGGCCGATGCTGGCCTCCAGCGCGGCGGACCTCGACGCGGCGCTCGCCGGCTTCCTCGACGGCGGTGACGCACCCGAGGTGGCGGTCGACTGCAAGCTCGACGGCATCCGGGTGCAGGTGCACAAGGACGGCGACCTGGTGCGGGTGTGGACCCGCAGCCTGGACGAGATCACCGACCGCGTGCCCGAGGTCGTCGAGCTGGTCGCCGGGCTGCCCGCGGACCGGCTCGTGCTCGACGGCGAGGCGATCGCGCTGGACGAGAACGGCCGGGCCCGGCCGTTCCAGGACACCGGTGCGCGCACGGCCAGCCGCGTGGACGTGCAGACGCTGCGGGCGGCCGTGCCACTGACGTCGTACTTCTTCGACCTGCTGCTCGTCGACGGCGAGGACCTGGTGGACGTGCCGGCCCGCGAGCGGCTGGCGCGGCTGGCCGAGATCGTCCCGGCCGGACGCGGTCGTCCCGCGGGTGCTCACCCGTGATCCCGAGGACGCCCGCCGCGTCTTCGCCGAGGTCGTGGCCGCCGGGCACGAGGGCGTCGTGGTCAAGTCGCTCGACGCGCCGTACGCCGCCGGCCGGCGCGGCGCCTCCTGGGTCAAGGTCAAGCCCCGGCACACCCTCGACCTGGTGGTGCTCGCCGTGGAGTGGGGCAGCGGGCGGCGCCACGGCTGGCTCTCCAACATCCACCTCGGTGCCCGCGACCCCGACGCGGGCGACGACGCGGAGCCCTTCGTCATGCTCGGCAAGACGTTCAAGGGGATGACGGACGAGATGCTCGCCTGGCAGACCGAGCGCTTCCTGGAGCTGGAGACGTCGCGGTCGGCGCACGTCGTGCACGTGCGGCCCGAGCAGGTCGTGGAGATCGCCTTCGACGGGCTGCAGCGGTCCACCCGCTACCCCGGCGGGCTGGCGCTGCGGTTCGCCCGGGTGCTGCGCTACCGCGACGACAAGACCGCGGAGGAGGCCGACACGATCGACACCGTGCGGACCCTCGGCCAGGTGTACGACGCGTGACACTGGGCGTCACACGCTGGCTACGATGACGCCATGACCAGCGCCTCCCCCGCACCCGAGGGGGTCGACGGGGCCCCGCAGGACGGCCGGCGCTCCGCCGCCGCCGCCCGGCGCCGGATCCGCGAGAAGGAGATCCTCGACGCCACCCGCAGCCTGTTCGACGCCCGCGGGGTCCGGGACGCCCAGATCGAGGACATCGCCCGGGCCGTCGGCATCAACCGGGCGATCATCTACCGGCACTTCTCCGGCAAGGAGGAGCTGTTCGCGCTCACGCTGGTCGGCTACCTCGACGAGCTCGACCAGCGCCTTGCCGCCGCCGACGGCCCCGCCGCCGACCCGGTGCAGCGGCTGCGTGGGCTCACCGAGGCGTTCATCGACTTCGGCCTGGAGTACCCCGCGTTCGTCGACTGTGCGCTCACCCTGATGCGCCGTCCCGGCCCGGAGCTGCTGGAGGAGATCAGCGAGGGCGCGATGTTCCGGCTCGGCCGGGGCATCAGCACCTGCCTGGCCCGGGTCGCGGGGGCGATCGAGGCCGGCGTCGAGGCGGGCACCTTCCACACCGACGACGTACATCTGCTCGCCAACACCCTCTACGCCACCGGCCTCGGCGGCATGCAGCTGGCCCGCGTCGGGATGCTGGTCAAGGAGGCCGCGCCCGGGATCCCCACCGTGGCCCAGCTGTCCCGCGAGCAGGTCAAGGAGCACCTGGTGGCGAGCAGCATCGCGATGGCGATCGGCGCGCCCCGCCGCTGAGCCGCCCTACCGATATCGGTAGTCGCAGGGTGACCCAGAGGTCACTCGCCGGACTACCGATATCGGTGGTCAGCGCTCGAGGATCGCGGTGACGCCCTGGCCGCCGGCGGCGCAGATCGAGATGACGCCGCGGCCGGAGCCCTTCTCGGCGAGCAGCTTGGCCAGCGTCGCCACGATCCGGCCACCGGTCGCCGCGAACGGGTGCCCGGCGGCCAGCGACGAGCCGGCCACGTTGAGCTTGGTCGCGGTCGATCGCGCCGAGCGGCGCGTCGAGGCCGAGCCGCTCCTTGCAGAACACCGGGTCCTCCCACGCCTTGAGCGTGGCGAGCACCTGGGAGGCGAACGCCTCGTGGATCTCGTAGAAGTCGAAGTCCTGCGAGGCTCAGGCCCGCCCGCTCCAGCATCCGCGGCATCGCGTACGCCGGGGCCATCAGCAGGCCCTCGCCGCCGTGCACGTAGTCGACCGCGGCGGTCTCGTAGAAGGTGAGGAACGCCAACGGCTCCCAGCCCCTGCGCCGCGGCGTACTCCTCCGAGCACAGCAGCACCACCGACGCGCCGTCGGTGAGCGGGGTGGAGTTGGCCGCGGTCATCGTCGCCGCCTCGCCGCGACCGAACACCGGCTTGAGCGTCGCCAGCTTCTCGAGCGAGGAGTCCGGGCGCAGGTTCTGGTCGCGCTCGAGGCCCTGGAACGGCGTGACCAGGTCGTCGAGGAAGCCACGGTCGTACGCCGCGGCGAGGTTGTGGTGCGAGGCGACGGCGAGCTCGTCCTGCTCCTCGCGGCCGATGTCCCACTCCAGCGCGGTCAGCGCCGCGGACTCGCCCATCGACAGCCCGGTGCGCGGCTCGCTGTTCTGCGGGATCGACGGCGCGAGGTGGCCGGGACGCACCTTCGCCAGCGCGGCGAGCCGGCCCTGCAGCGTCTTGGCCCGGTTGGCCTCGAGCAGGATCTTGCGGAGCTTCTCGTTGACCGCGATCGGGGCGTCGGACGTGGTGTCGGCGCCGCCGGCGATGCCGACGTCGATGACGCCGAGGGCGATCTTGTTGGCGACCTGGATGGCCGCCTGGATGCCGGTGTCGCACGCCTGCTGGATGTCGTACGCCGGAGTCTCCGGCGCCAGGCGGCTGCCGAGGACCGCCTCGCGGGTGAGGTTGAAGTCGCGGCTGTGCTTGAGGACGGCGCCCGCCACCACCTCGCCGACCCGCTCGCCCTGCAGGCCGAACCGGGCCACGAGCCCGTCGATCGCGGCGGTCAGCATGTCCTGGTTGGACGCGTGCGCGTAGGCGGTGTTGGAGCGGGCGAACGGGATCCGGTTGCCGCCGACGACGGCGACGCGACGGGTGCTGCTCTGCATCTCGGGCTCCTCCAGGGGACGGATGGTGGTCTCGACGCGGCTGGACCACCGGCCTGCCTACATACTGGCTGGTAACAGCGGGCAGTGGAACCCAGTGAGGGCCACGTCACGAAGTGTGGACTCCGAGTTGCACCTGCAGTTACAACAAGATGTGCGTGGTCTCGACAAGCTCGACCACCCGAGCAGCCGGCTCGACCACCCGAGCGGCTCGACCACCCGATGGAGGAACACGCCCGATGAGCGACAGGTACCAGTCCCTGATCCACACCCCGGTCGGTCAGCTGCTGGCCAAGAACCTCGGGCTGCCCAACCCGGTGCGCCTCGAGCGCTACACGGCCGGCGCGCCGCTGGTCGACGGCACGGTCGCGCTGGGGGGTGCGGGCCGCCTCGAGAAGGCGCTGGTCACCGCGCTCGACTCGCTCGGTGTCGCGCACGTCCGGGACGCCGCCCCGGTCGCGGAGGGCGAGCCGAGGTACAAGGGCCTCGTCTTCGACGCCACCGGCATCACCAGCAGCGACGGTCTCGTCGAGCTGCAGCAGTTCTTCACGCCGCTGATGCGCAGCCTCGGCAGCTGCCCGCGCGTGGTCGTCCTCGGCACTCCGCCCGAGTCGGTGCACGGCGCCGAGCGGGTCGCCCAGCGCGCGCTCGAGGGCTTCACCCGTTCACTCGGCAAGGAGATCGGCCGCGGCGGCACCGTGCAGCTGGTGTACGTCGCGCCGGAGTCGCACGAGAAGCCGGCCGCGATCGCCTCGACGCTCGGCTTCCTGCTCTCCCCGAAGTCCGCCTACGTCTCCGGCCAGGTCGTGCGCATCGGCCGCCACGGCGCGAGCGACGCCGCCGAGGAGGTCACCGACTGGACGCGCCCGCTCGAGGGCAAGGTCGCGATCGTCACCGGCGCGAGCCGCGGCATCGGGGAGCAGATCGCCCGGGTGCTGCACCGCGACGGTGCCACGGTGCTCGGCATCGACGTACCGCAGGCCGCCAGCGAGCTGCAGGCGGTGATGAGCGAGGTGGCCGGTCGCGGACCCGGCGACGTCCAGCAGAGTGACCACCTCACCCTCGACATCACCGGCAAGGACGCGCCGCAGCGGATCGCCCAGCACGTCAAGGAGAAGTTCGGCGGCGTGGACATCGTGGTGCACAACGCCGGCATCACCCGCGACAAGAAGCTCGCCAACATGAAGGCCGACGGCTTCGCGTCCACGATCGCGGTGAACCTGACCGCGCCGGAGCGGATCACCACCGAGCTGCTGAAGCAGAAGCTGGTCCGTCCCAACGGCCGGATCGTCGGGGTCGCGTCGACCTCGGGGATCGCCGGCAACCTCGGCCAGACCAACTACGCCGCCTCCAAGGCGGGGGTCATCGGGTTCGTCGACAGCCTCGCCGACGACCTCAACGACGGCATCACCGTCAACGCGGTCGCGCCAGGCTTCATCGAGACCAAGATGACGGCCGCGGTGCCGTTCGCCACCCGGGAGGTGGGCCGCCGGCTCAACTCCCTGTCCCAGGGCGGGCTCCCGGTCGACGTGGCGGAGACGGTCGCCTGGTACGCCAACCCCGCCTCGACCGCCGTCAACGGCAACGTGGTCCGGGTCTGCGGCCAGATGATGCTGGGGGCCTGAGCAGATGAGCACGCAGCACTCCGAGCCCCGCGTCCTCGACAAGCCACCCGCGACCCTGCCGATGATGCTGCGGGCCGCGCTGCCGGCTGTGCCGGTGCTCAACCAGGTGCCCGGCGTGCGGCGGTCCGGCTCGGAGCTGCCCGACCTGGTGCTGACCCGCCACGACGTGCCGGTGGACCGGTCCCACGTCGCGGCGTACGCCGAGGTGTGCGGGTTCCCGCTCAAGGAGACGCTGCCGGTCACCTACCCGCACGTGCTGGCGTTCCCGCTGCACATGGCGATCATGACCGACAGGTCGTTCCCGTTCCCGGCGATCGGCATCGTGCATCTCGAGAACACCATCACCCAGCACCGGTCCATCTCCCCCGACGAGACCCTGCAGGTGACCGCGCGCCCGGCCGACCTGCGGCCGCACGCCAAGGGCCGGGTCTTCGACATCGAGGTCGACGTGCACAGCGCCGGCGAGCTGGTCTGGCAGTCCACCTCGACGCTGCTGCGGCTGGGGGGCGGCGACCGCGACGCGGCTACCGCGGACAGGACCTTCGAGGAGGTCCCCGGTGGCGGCGCGCAGTGGCGGCTGCCCGGCGACCTCGGCCGCCGGTACGCCTCGGTCTCCGGCGACCACAACCCGATCCACCTCTACGGGCTGACCGCGAAGGCGTTCGGGTTCCCCCGCCAGATCGCCCACGGCATGTGGAGCAAGGCCCGCTGCCTCGCCGCCCTCGACGGCCGGCTGCCGGACGCGGTGACGGTCGAGGCGGCGTTCAAGAAGCCGATCCTGCTGCCCGGCACCGTCGCTCTCGGTACGACGAGGGTGGGCGACGGCTACGCGTTCTCCTTGACCGATCCCCGCAGCGGCGCGCCCCACCTGCTCGGCCGCGCCGGGCCGGTGGCCTAGCGGACCCGGGGCCGGCCGAACTTCGTCGCGGTCACGGTCGCGGTGCGGGCCGCGGCAGGTGTCGCGCGCAGCTCGTAGGTCGCCGTGGACGGCCGCCAGATGCCGACGTCGGTGATGCCGTTGCCGTCCCAGTCCCCCGTCACCGGAAGGTCCGTGGAGATCCCGAAGATCACCGGGGTCAGCACCGGGACGCCGTCCGCACCCACGGTCCGCAGCGTGAAGGTCGCCGTGGCGGGGTCGAACACGCCGAGGTCCGTGACCCGGTCGCCGTTCCAGTCGCCGGTCACCGGGAGGTCGTCGACGCTGCCGAGGAGCACCTTGGACTTGCTGCCGTCGGCGTGCCGGAGCACGAACTTCGCACGGGCCGGCTTCCAGACGCCGAGCTCGGTCGTGCCGTTGCCGTCCCAGTCACCGGTGAGGGCCAGGTCGGGACGGGAGCCGAACCGGACCACCTGCGTGGAGCCGTCGGCCATCCGCAGCCAGAACCGGTTGCCCTTCTGCCGGCGTACCCCGACGTCGGAGACGCCGTTGCCGTCCCAGTCGCCGACCACGGGCTGGTCGGTACCCAGGCCGAAGCCGACGACGACAGGCTTCTGACCGGTCTGCGCGAGGCGGAACTTCGAGGTCTTGGCGCGCCGGAAGACGGCAACCTCGTCGACACCGTTGCCGTCCCAGTCCCCCACGACCGGCGCGTCCGCGCAGTTCTGCGAGGCCTGCGTCCTGGGCATCGCGAACTCGGCCTGGTGGAAGAACGGGCGCTGCACCCGGTTGTTCAGCCGCTCCTCGAAGTGCAGGTGCGGGCCCGAGGAGCCGCCGGACGTGCCGACGAGCCCGAGGATCGCGCCCTGGTCGACGCGCTGGCCGGGCTGCACCCAGGTCGCGTCCATGTGCGCGTAGAGCGTGGTGTCGCCGTTGCCGTGGTCGACGATGACGTACCTGCCGTAGCTGCGGCTGCCCAGGTCCTCGACCCGGCTCACGACGCCGGCGGCGGCGGCCAGCGCGGGCTCACCGAAGTCGGGCACCCGGTTGAAGTCGGCCGAGTAGACGCTGGGGCTGTGGCTCGCGCGGGTGCTGCCCTCCCAGACCTGCCCGCACGCGAACGGCATCTCGTAGTCGGGGACGGGGGCGGCGTACGACGGCGCCGCGGCCGTCACGACGAGGCCGAGCCCGCCGAGCGCTGCTCCGGCCCAGCGTGCTGCGCGTACCCCGGCACGGTTGGACGTGCGCATCCGGTCTCCTCCCAGGACGATCGGCCTGCGGGCCTGCCAGAGCGACGCCTCTTCCCAGGCGTCCCACTGCTTCCCCAGAACCACAGGAACGCTCAGATGTAACCACATTCTCGGCGTGTCAGTACCGCGAAGTCGGCGGAATCTGTGTTACACGGATGTGGTTCAGGCGTGGAGCCACCAGAAACTTTTCCGTCAGCCCCGTGGCCGGATCAGGCCCTCCTGGGCGACGGTGGCCACCAGCCGGCCGTCCTGGGTGAACACCCGGCCGATCCCGAGCCCTCTGGCGCCCGAGGCGGACGGCGAGACCTGGTCGTAGAGCAGCCACTCGTCGGCGCGGAACGGCCGGTGGAACCAGATGGTGTGGTCCAGGGAGGCGGACTGGATCGTCGGGTGCGCGACGTGGACACCGTGCGGCACCAGCGTCGCCCCGAGCAGGGTCAGGTCGCTGGCGTACGCGAACGCCGCCTGGTGGGTCACCGGGTCGTCGTCGAGCGTCCCGCGGACCCTGATCCACAGCCGCGACTGCGCCGGTCGCTCGTCCGCGGGCAGGGTGCCGCCCTGGGGACTGGAGTCACCCACGTAGCGCAGCTCGAGTGCCGACCACTCCTTGAGCCACTCGTCGGCTCCCGCGTTGGAGCGCGCGGCGAGCAGCTTGCCGAGGTCGGGAAGGTCCTCGGGGGGCGGCACGACCGGCATGGCGTCCTGGTGGTCGAGGCCGTCCTCGGGCACCTGGAACGAGAGCGTCATGTAGTAGATCGGCCGGCCGTGCTGACGGGCGACGACCCGGCGGGTCGAGAACGACTTGCCGTCCCGGATCCGCTCGACGTCGTACACGATCGGGACGGCGGGGTCACCCGGCCGCAGGAAGTAGCTGTGCAGCGAGTGCGCGGACCGCGTCGGCTCGACGGTGCGCACCCCGGCCACCAGCGCCTGCGCGGCGACCTGGCCGCCGAACACCCGCTGCAGGATGGTGTCGGGCTGGGTGCCGCGGAACAGGTTGACGTCGATGGTCTCGAGGTCGAGCAGCTCGACGAGCTCCTCGGCGGAACTGGGCACGGGTGGCGGCTCCCTAGAGTCGGGTGGGCTGTCAGTCGTCGTCGCGACGGTCGAGTCCGGCCAGGAAGCGCTCGAACTCCGCGCCGAGCTCCTCGCCGGTGGGCAGGTTCCGCTCCTCGGCGAGCGGCAGTGCGGTGTCCTCGGAGCCGGACGAGGCCGGCCGGTGGAAGGCGTCGTACTGCTGCTCGAGCCCGCTCACGACGTCGAGCACCTCGGCGGAGTCCTCGATCTGCGATGCGATCTCCGCCATCCGGGCCGCCCCCGCGGACTCCAGCGGGGTCAGGTCCCACTCGAGACCGGTGACCACCTCGACCGACTCGAGCATCGTCGCGGCGGCGTTGGGGTAGTCGAACTGCGCGACGTAGTGCGGGATGTGCGCCACGAACCCCATCGCGGGGTGACCCCACTCCCCCAGCCGCAGCTCGAGCAGCGACTGCGCACTCGCCGGGATCCGGATCTGGCCGCGCCAGACGTTCTCCTGCACGAGCAGGTCGGGCGACGTGCCGTGGTTGGTGAGCATCACCGGCCGGGTGTGCGGCACCGCCATCGGCACCGACCCGAGGCCGACGATGAGCCGCACCCCGAAGTGCTCGACGACCTCGCGGACACCGGCGGCGAAGCCCTCCCAGCGGGTGTCGGGCTCGGGTCCGTGCAGCAGGAGGTACGGCGTGCCGAGCCCGTCACGCATCACGCGCACGACCAGGCGCGGCGGCTCGTAGTCCGCGTAGTGGTCCTCGAGGAACGTCATCGGCGGCCGGCGGGCGCGGTAGTCGAAGAACGAGTCGACGTCGAAGCTGGCGACCACCCGACCGGGATCGGTGGTGAGCAGGTGCTGCGCCGCGAGCGACCCCGCGTTGCCGGCGTCGAGGAAGCCGTCGAGCGTGTGCACGAGCACGGGACCGGCCCCGGCCTCCCTCAGCTCGGCCAGCTCGGGCACGTCGTCGACGATGTGCACCGAGCGCGTTCCCGGCCTGCTCCGCCATGCCACCTCCCGGTCTGTGCCTGCTCCGTCGTCACCTCCAACGCACGTACGGTGCTCACTATGCCCGATCTGGTGGACGAGCTCCGACGCAGGATCGCGGAGGCGGGCGACCCGTCCCGGGCGCCGCAGATGCAGGCCTACATGAAGTCCGCGCTGCCCTTTCGCGGCGTCACCGTCCGTTCCGCTGCGAGCGATCACGAGGGAGGTCGTCGCGGCGCACCCGCTGCCCGACCGGGACGCCTGGGTGCGGGCCGTCCGGCGGCTGTGGGACGAGGCGGCGTACCGGGAGGAGTGGTACGCCGCGCTGGCCGTCGCCGGTCACCGCCGCTACCGCGGCTACCAGGACCTCGAGACCCTCGACCTCTACCGGCACCTGGTCGTCACCGGCGCCTGGTGGGACGTGGTCGACCATCTCGCGAGCCGGCTCGTCGGTGACATCCTGGCCGCGGACCGGGCGCGGGCCACGCCCGTGATGCGGGCCTGGGCGGCCGACGACGACCTGTGGCTGCGTCGGACGGCGGTGCTCTGCCAGCTCGACCACAAGGACCGCACCGACACCGACCTGCTCCGGCACGCGCTCGCCGAGAACCTGGAGGACTCGCCGCACGGGCGGGAGTTCTTCATCCGCAAGGCCGTGGGCTGGGCGCTGCGACAGCACGCGCGCACGGATCCGGGGTGGGTCAGGTCCTTCGTGGCCGAGCACGAGCACAACCTGTCGGGGCTGTCGCGCCGGGAGGCGCTGAAGCACCTCGCCACCGCCGTCAGCTAGTCGCGGCCGGGTCTATGCTGCCGGGCACGGACCCGAGAGTGTCGAGAGGCCGCATGAGCAGACCGACCATCCTCACGGTCGACGACGACCCGCAGGTCTCGGCGGCCATCACCCGGGACCTGCTCGGCCGCTACGGCTCCGACTACCGCGTCGTGCGGACGACGAGCGGTGCGGAGGCCCTCGGCGTGCTCGGCGAGCTCGCCCTGCGCGACGACCCCGTCGCGCTGATCGTGACCGACCAGCGGATGCCGCAGATGACGGGCACGGAGCTGCTCGAGCAGGCGCGGCCGCACGCACCGGACGCGAAGCAGCTGCTGCTCACGGCGTACGCCGACACCGAGGTGGCCATCACCGCCATCAACGCGATCGGCCTGGACTACTACCTGCTCAAGCCCTGGGACCCGCCCGAGCAGCGCCTCTACCCCGTCGTCGACGACCTCCTGGACGACTGGCGGCAGGGACACCCCGACCACACCTCCGACGTCCGGGTCGTCGGGCACCGCTGGTCCGAGCGCAGCCACGAGCTGAAGATGTTCCTGGCCCGCAACCACGTGCCCTACCACTGGTTCGACGTCGAGCGCGACGCCGAAGGTGAACGGCTGCGCCGACTCGCCGGCGCCGAGCCCGGCGACCTGCCGCTGGTCCTGATGCCGAGTGGTGACGTGCTCCGGTCGCCCACCACGCTCGGCCTCGCCGGCTCGCTCGGCCTGAACACGGCCGCCCGCCAACCGCTCTACGACGTGTGCATCGTCGGCGGCGGCCCGGCGGGACTGGCCGCGGCCGTGTACGCCGCGTCCGAGGGGCTCAGCACCCTCGTCGTCGAGCGCGAGGCCCCGGGCGGGCAGGCCGGCCAGAGCGCCGCGATCGAGAACTACCTGGGATTTCCGCGCGGTCTGAGCGGCTCCGACCTGGCCCAGCGTGCGCTGACCCAGGTCCGCCGGTTCGGGGCGGAGCTCGTGCTGGCCCGTGACGTGGTCGGGCTGGAGCAGCGCGGTCCGGTGCGAGCGGTGCAGCTGGAGGGCGGCGACGCGGTCGAGGCCCGGTCCGTGGTGGTGGCCACGGGCGTCTCCTACCGTCGTCTGGAGGCCGACGGGCTGTCCGAGCTGACCGGACGCGGCGTCTACTACGGCGCCGGTGCATCCGAGGCGGCGCAGTGCCAGGGCGAGGACGTCTACGTCGTCGGCGCCGCCAACTCCGCGGGGCAGGCCGTCCTGAACCTCGCGAAGTACGCCAAGCGCGTCGTCCTGCTCGCCCGCGGTGACTCGCTCGAGGCCACCATGTCCCGGTACCTCGTGGAGCGCATCGAGGCCGCCGTGAACGTCGAGGTCCGGCTGCGCACCGAGGTGGCCGCCTGCCGTGGGGACGGCCACCTGCAGGGTCTGCTGCTGCGCGACCGGGGCTCGCGCGACAGCGAGGAGGTGGACGCCGACTGGCTGTTCGTGTTCATCGGCGCGGCCCCCCGGACCGACTGGATGGGTGACGGCGTGGCCCGCGACGCTCACGGCTTCGTGGTGACCGGACCGGACCTGGGGCACGCCGACGGCCTGCAGCGGTGGCCGCTGGCACGGGAGCCGTTCGCTCTGGAGACGAGCCTGCCCGGCGTGTTCGCGGCCGGCGACGTCCGGCTCGACTCCATGAAGCGGGTGGCCTCGGCCGTCGGCGAAGGGGCGATGGCCGTGCACCTGGTGCACCGATACCTGGCCACGATCTGATGGACCTCGAGGACCTGCGGCGGCTGCCGCTCTTCGAGAAGCTGACCGACGACCAGCTCCGCGAGCTGCTCGCGGAGGGCGACGTCGTCGACATCACGCCGGGGGCCGACCTCTTCGTCGAAGGGGAGCCGGCCGCGCACTGGTGGGTCCTGGTCGACGGTGCCGTCGACCTCCTGCGCCGGACCGGACCGCGGGAGGAGGTCGTCGCCCAGATGAACGTCCCGGGTCGCTGGGCGGGCGGTTTCGTCGCCTGGGACGAGGGCGGGGTCTACCTCGCGACGGGTCGCGGGGTCACCCCCGGCCGCACGCTTCGCGTCCCCGCCGGCCGCCTGCGAGCGCTGACCGACACCTGGTTCCCGCTGGGTGGCCACCTCATCGCCGGCCTGTTCCACACGGCCCGCTCGATCGAGTCGACCGCCCGCCAGCACGGCTCCCTGTTGACCCTGGGCACGCTGGCCGCCGGGCTCGCCCACGAGCTCAACAACCCGGCCTCGGCCGCGAGCCGGTCCGTCGACGCGGTCCAGGACGCCGGCGCCGCCGTGCTCGCCTCGCTGCGCGCTCTGGCCGCGGCGGGCCTCGCCGCCGACCGGTTCGTCGCCCTCGACGAGCTGCGCGCCGAGCTGCAGGCGCCGTCCGTCCCGCTGAGCCCCCTGGTGCGGGCCGATCGCGAGCAGGACGTCGCGACCTGGCTCGCCCGGCACGCCGTCCCCGACGAATGGGTCCTCGCCGCCAGGCTCGTCGCCGCCGGCGCCGACGTCGCGTGGTGCGACCGGGTGGCGACCGACGTGCCCGCGCCGGTGCTGGCTCCCGGGCTCGCCTGGGTCGCCCACACACAGGAGGTCGCGTCTCTCCTTGCGGAGACGAAGGAGTCGGTGCACAGGATCTCCGAGCTGGTCACCGCGGTGCGCTCCTACTCTCAGGTCGACCGTGCCACCACGCGGGACGTCGATGTCGTGGAAGGCATCGAGAGCACCCTGGTGGTCCTCGGCCACAAGCTGCACGACGGCGTCACCGTGGTCCGGGACTACGGGACGACCGGACAGCTCATCGAGGCCTACCCCGGGGAGCTCAACCAGGTGTGGACCAACCTGATCGACAACGCGCTGGACGCGATGGCGGGCTCCGGCGAGCTGCGCATCGGCACCAGGGTCGACGGCGACGACGTGGTGGTCGAGGTCGCCGACACCGGTCCGGGGATGTCCGCGGAGGTCGCGGCCCGCGCCTTCGAGGCGTTCTTCACGACCAAGGACGTCGGCAAGGGGTCCGGTCTGGGGCTGGACATCGCCCGCCGGGTGGTCGTCGAGCGGCACGCGGGCTCGATCGAGGTCGACTCGCAGCCGGGCTGCACGGTCATGCGGGTGCGGCTCCCGATCCGCCGGCCGGCCTCCTGACACCGCGACTCCACTAAGGTGCAGGGCGAGTCGGACGACGACGGAGACCGGACAGGAGCTCGATGGGCAGGCGAGACGCCAGCGCGTTCGCGGAGTTCGTCGCGGCCCGGTCCGCGGCGCTGCACCGCACGGCGTACCTCATGGTCGGCGAGCACGCCCTGGCGCAGGACCTGCTCCAGGAGGCGCTGACCAAGACGTACGTCGCGTGGCCGCGGCTGCGCGAGGTGGCCAACGCCGAGGCCTACACCCGGCGGGCGATCACCACGACGGCGATCTCGTGGCGCCGACGCAGGTCCTGGCACGAGCAGCCGCAGGAGGACCTCCCCGACCGGCCGCATCCGGGTGCCACCGGCGAGGACGACGACGTGGCCCTCCGCGACTGGGTGTGGACCGCGCTCCAACAGCTGCCGCCGCGACAGCGTGCGGCCATCGTGCTCCGCTACTACGAGGATTTCACGGAGGCGCAGACGGCGGCCGCGATGGGCTGCGCGGTCGGCACCGTGAAGAGCCAGGTCGCCCAGGCGATCAAGAAGCTCCGGCACGAGCTGGGCCGTGACGCCGAGCTGCTCCCCGTCGAGGGGCTGGTGGTGACCCGATGACCGGCCTGCTCACCCGGGTGATGCACGAGCACGCCGACGCCGCGACCCCCGTGGTCGACCTCGACGAGATCATCGGCGAGGGCAGCCGCCGGGTGCGCAGGCAGCGCGTCCGCGACGCCCTGGTGGCCGCCGTGCTGGCCGGTGCCGTGGTGGCCGGGGCGTCGAGCGTGCCGCTGCTGGTCGGCGGCCGCCACGACCCGACCGCCACGGGAATCTCCTTCCGGCACCGGGCACCCACCTACGCGGTCGGGTCGAGCGTCCACGTGGGTGGCCACACCTTCGACGTGGGTCGTCCGGTGGCGTCCCTGGTGCAGACCGACGGCGGCATCGTCTACACGACCCGCGACCGGCGCGTCTGGCACTACGACGGCGCGACCACCGTCGAGATCGGTCACGCCGAGGGGCACCGGCTCCGCGCGGACGACCAGGGCTCCCTGGTCGCCTGGGTGGAGACGACACAGGACGGCCGCCCGCAGTACGTCGTGCACAGCACGATGCGTCGCGCGGAGCTGGCCCGCCTGGCCGGGGACCGGGGCGCGGAGGTGTTCGCTGTCGACGACGGGTCGGTCTACCTGCGGCGTGACGGCGCTCTGGTCCGCTACGACGTGCCCTCCGACAAGGAGGCCGCGCTGGCCGGCGCGGAGCCCGGCACCGCGGCCGAGATCGTCGACGTCGCCTACGGCGCCCTCGCCTACACCGTCGACGGGACCCGCCCGGGCAACGGGCGTCCGGGCATCGCCGTGGGCCAGCGCCCCGATCCCGAGGGTGTCGCGCTGGCCGCGGCCGGCACCGGCGCGCTCTCGCCGGACGGCAGGCTGCTCGCCGCCGCCGAGCACGGCACGATGGCGATCTACGCGGCCGACGACGGGCTGGACGTCTCCCCCACCGTCGACGGCTACCGCGACCTCGTCGCCTATGACTGGGTGGGCGACGACATCGCGACGGTGCTGGCCGTGAGCGACCGCCGGGGCGCGCGCGTCACCGGTGACGTGCTGACCTGCGACGTGGGCGACGACGCCTGCTCGGTCGTCTCGACGTTCCGGGACGTCGCAGCGACGGACATCGTGCCCGCCGGGGGCGACCCGGTGCGCTGACCCGCGGTCAGACGTCCGCGGACTCCCGCTTCCCGAGACGGCTGTGGCGGTAGCCGTACGCGAAGTAGATGACGAGACCGAGCGCCATCCACACCACGAACCGGATCCACGTCTCGAGGGCAAGGTTGAGCATCAGGTAGAAGCAGATCAAGGCGGCCACAATCGGCAGCACGGGCACGAACGGCACCCGGAACGCCCGGGGCAGGTCGGGTCGGCTCCGGCGAAGGAAGACCACGCCGAGGCTGACCAGGATGAACGCGAACAGCGTGCCCACGTTGACCAGCTCGGCCAGCACGTCGATGGAGGTGAAGCTGGCCAGCACGGCCACCAGCACGCCGACCGTGACGGTGATGACGTGCGGGGTGCGGTACGTCGGGTGCACCTTCGCGAACACCCGGGGGAGCAGCCCGTCGCGGGCCATCGCGAACGCGACCCGGCTCTGCCCGAGCAGCAGGATCATGACCACGACGACGATGCCGATCGCGGCGCCGATCGCGATCACGTCGGCGATGCCGTCCTGGCCCACGTTGGTGAAGGCGGTGGAGAGCGGGGCCGCGTCGTCGGGGCTGATGTCGCGGAAGCTCTGCATCCCGGTGAGCACCACGGAGACGGCGAAGTAGAGCATGGTGCAGATCGCGAGCGAGCCGAAGATGCCGACCGGCACGTTCTTGGCCGGATCCACGGTCTCCTCCGCGGTGGTCGCCACCACGTCGAAGCCGATGAAGGCGAAGAACACGACGGCGGCGCCGGTGATGATGCCGCCCCAGCCGTAGGTCAGCGGCTCGAGGCCGAAGAGGATCTCCACGAGCGGCTGCTTGAGGCCGCTGGTCCCGGCGCCGGACGGCTCGCTGGCCGGGATGAACGGCGAGAGGTTGGAGGCCTTCACGAAGAACAAGCCGGCCACGATGAACAGCAGGGACACGCCGACCTTGATCGCGACGGCCACCTGGTTGACCCGGCTGGAGAGCTTGATCCCCAGCACCAGCACGCCGGTGAGCGCCAGCACCAGCAGACCGGCCGGCAGGTTGATCACCCCGTCGGAGGCGCTGGCCAGCGAGGCCGGGATCTCCAGGGGCGTGCCCTCCAGGATGTTGGCGAGGTAGCCGGACCAGCCGCCGGCCACGGCCGCGGCGCCGACGATGAACTCGAGCATCAGGTCCCAGCCGATGATCCACGCCAGCAGCTCGCCCACGGTGGCGTAGGAGAACGTGTAGGCGCTGCCGGCCACCGGCACCGTCGAGGCGAACTCGGCGTAGCACAGCGCGGCCAGTCCGCAGGCCACCGCGGCGATCACGAACGAGATCGAGATCGCCGGTCCCGCGAACTGGTTGGCGGCCGTGCCGGTGAGCACGAACAGTCCGCCGCCGATCGTGACCCCCACGCCGAAGACCACGAGGTCCAGGGAGCCGAGGTTCTTCTTCAACCGGTGCTCGGGCTCGTCGGTGTCTGCGATGGACTGCTCGACGGACTTCGTGCGGAACAGGTTCATGCTCGGCACCCTAGGGCCCCAGACCCTCAGGAGTCGACGGACCGAGGGCTGTCTTCGCGCTCGACGACGTGGGACAGGGCGTGTGTGCCGCTGCCCTCGGCGATCTCCTCGATGATCGTGCGGGCCAGCGACTGCGCGTCGAGGCCGATGCGTTCGAGGATGACGCCGCGCTTGGCGTGGTCGAGGAACTCCTGGGGGATGCCGTGCAGTCGCACGGGGGTCGTCCACGCGGGCCTCGTTGAGCGTCTGGAGCAGCACCGACCCGCAGCCGCCGACGATGCCGTTGTCCTCGACGCTGACGACCAGCCGATGCTCGCGGGCGAGCTCGACGAGCGCGGGGTCGACGGGCTTGACCCAGCGCGGGTCGACGACGGTCACGCCGATGCCCTGGGCCGCGAGCCGCCCGGCCACGTCGACGGAGACCGACGCCATCGACCCGACGCCGACGATCAGCACGTCCTTCGCGCCGTTGCGCACCAGCACGTCGCACCCGCCGGCCCTGCCGACCGCGGGCACGTCGTCGTTCGGCGGGCCCTTGGGGAACCGTACGACGGTCGGGGCGTCGTCGACCTGCACCGCCTCACGGAGCAGCTCGCGCAGGGTCGACGCGTCGCGCGGGGCGGCGATGCGGAGTCCGGGGACCACCTGCAGGACCGACATGTCCCACATGCCGTTGTGGCTGGCGCCGTCGTCGCCGGTGACGCCGGCGCGGTCGAGCACGAAGGTGACGCCGCACCGGTGCAGCGCCACGTCCATCAGCACCTGGTCGAAGGCCCGGTTGAGGAAGGTGGCATAGACCGCGACGACCGGGTGCAGGCCGCCCATGGCGAGCCCGGCCGCGGACGTGGCGGCGTGCTGCTCGGCGATGCCGACGTCGAAGGTGCGCTCGGGGTACTTCGCCGCGAACAGGTGCAGCCCGACCGGGTGCAGCATCGCCGCGGTGATCCCGACCAGGTCCTGGCGCTCGCCACCGAGGGCCACCATCTCGTCGGCGAAGACATCGGTCCAGATCCGGCCCTTGGGGTTCTCCTCGCCGGTCTCCACGTTGAACGGGCCGGGCGAGTGGAACTGGTCGGCCTCGTGCCGCTCGGCCGCGTCGTAGCCGAAGCCCTTGCGGGTCATGGCGTGCACGATCACCGGGCCGTCGAACCGCTTGGCCTGGGCGAGGGCCTGCTCGACGGCGAGCCGGTCGTGACCGTCGATGGGCCCGACGTACTTCAGGCCGAGGTCCTCGAAGAGGCCCTGCGGCGCGAGGGCGTCCTTCATGCCCTTCTTGATGGCGTGCAGCGCGTCGTACACGGCGGGGCCGACCCCGCGGACGCCGTTGAGCCGCTTCTTGACCAGGTCGAGGACCTGCTCGTAGCGCGGGTTGGTGCGGAGCGCCGCCAGGTGCGTGGCGAGCCCGCCGACCGTGGGCGTGTAGGAGCGGCCGTTGTCGTTGACGATGATGACGAGCCTGCGGTCCTGCCCGGCGGCGATGTTGTTGAGCGCCTCCCAGGCCATGCCGCCGGTGAGGGCACCGTCGCCGATCAGGGCGACGACGTAGCGGTCGTCGCCACGGATCGCGTAGGCCTTCGCGAGCCCGTCGGCGTAGGACAGCGCGGTGGACGCGTGGGAGTTCTCGACGATGTCGTGCGACGACTCGGCCTGGCTCGGGTAGCCGGAGAGGCCGCCCTCCTGGCGGAGCGTGTCGAAGTCACCCGCGCGCCCGGTCAGCATCTTGTGGACGTAGGCCTGGTGTCCGGTGTCGAAGACGACCCGGTCGCGCGGGGAGTCGAACACCCGGTGCATGGCGATGGTGAGCTCGACCACTCCGAGGTTGGGCCCGAGGTGACCGCCTCGGGGCGAGCAGGTGGTGACGAGCCGGTCACGGATCTCGACCGCGAGCCCCTCCAGCTCCTCGTCGGCGAGGTCGCGCAGGTCGCGCGGGCCGGTGATCCGGTCCAGCAGTCCCATCCATGCCCTCCTGGTCTGGCCCCGTGCTGGGTCAGCGATCGAGTCTACGGGTCCTTCGTGGCTCGTCACCCCCTCGGCGTACCCGTCACGGGTGAAGCGAGTGCTGCACGACACGTCCGGAAGATGGGCGAATCACGCCCGAACGGACGCGCGACCCTTTACGTTGGCGGGGTGTCTTGCGACGCCCGGTCGACGGGCGTCCCGGTTTCCTCGGGGTGGGTGGACTTGTTCAGAAAGCTGTTGGTCGTCGTCCTGGCGACGGTGGTGCTGCTCGGCGGCGGCACGGTCTCGGCCCAGGCCTGGGAGCCCGACACCGGGCCCATGTTCAACAACCCCATGGGCAACCGCGCCTCCCAGGACCGCACGATGGTGCACGTCCGGCGGGCGATCAACCACGCGCCGAGGCACTCGCTGATCCGGATCGCGACGTACTCCCTCGACCGCGAGGACATCACCAAGGCCCTGCTCAAGGCCTGCAAACGCAAGGTCGCGATCCAGCTGGTGCTGAACGACAACTGGACGTCGGGCCAGACCCGCACCATGCGCAGCAAGTTCGGCACCAACATCGACCCGCACTTCGACGACGGTTGCCACCGGCGCGACCCGGAGAAGTTCGCGCAGCCGTGGCCCTACCCGAGCTTCGTGAAGATCTGCGGCGGCGCGTGCCGGCTCAACCGGCCGCTCGGCAACCAGCACACGAAGTTCTTCCTGTTCTCGCAGACCGGCACGGCCCGCGACGTCGTCATGGTCGGGTCGACGAACCTGACCGGGTACGCCGCGCGAACCCACTGGAACGACCTGTTCACGATGAACAACCGGCCGATCTCCTACCAGGCCTACAGCACGATCTTCCGCGAGCTCGCGATGGACGTGCCGGTCGTCGAGCCGCACGTGCTCGTCGTCGACGGTGACATCACCTCCGAGTTCGGCGCGATCGTCCCGCGGATCAACAAGGAGAACGACCCGATCTGGCTCCGGCTCAACCAGGTCGACTGCCGGGCGGCGGCCGGCTACGGCCAGCACCGGCGCACCGTCATCCGGGTGATGATGTACGCCTGGGTGGGCGACCGCGGCCAGTACCTCGCCCAGAAGTCCGCCCAGCTCGACCGTGCCGGCTGTGTGGTCCGGGTGATCCTCAGCGGCGCCGGCTCCCGGGTGAAGAAGATCCTCCGCCGTGGCGGCGTCCAGATGCGCAGCGCCGACCTGGACACCGACCACAACAAGGAGACCGGGTTCGACGAGACGCCCTGGGAGCACTTCACCCACGAGAAGTGGATGTCGCTCAACGGGACGTACGCCGGGGCGCCGCTGCGGGTCGTCTGGACCGGCTCGGAGAACTGGTCCGACAAGTCCGAGGTCAACGACGAGGTGACCGTCACCATCCCCCGGCGCGGCGCGCACCAGGTCTACGCCAACCACTTCGAGAGGCTCTGGAAGCGCAACACCCGCCGGCTTTGAGCCCTGTGAGCAACGCCGCGCGACTCCCGCCCCGGCAGGAATCGGCCCGGGGCGGGTGCGTGGGTTATCGTCTTGCGGTCCGTTTTGTACGACGTGGCTCCGGACCCGGGGCCGCCCCAGACCCCGGGGGATCCATCTCGTGAGCAAGAAGACCGGCCTCGCGCTGCTCAGCCTGCTGATCATCTTCACCGGACTTGGGGCCGGCGCGGCCTACGCCTACACGCCCAACAGCGGGGCGCGGTTCAACGACCCGGCCGGCAGCCGGGCCGCCGAGAACACGTCGATGATCCACATCCGCAGGTCGATCGAGAGCGCCAAGAAGGGCTCGATCATCCGGATCGCGACGTACTCCCACAGCCGCAAGGACATCACCAACGCGCTCATCAGGGCGTGCAAGCAGCGCAACGTCGCCGTCCAGATGGTCATCAACGACAACTTCATCTCCCGGACGAGCAAGCGGCTGCGCAACGTGCTGGGCTCCAACATCGAGCCGCACTTCAAGGACGCCTGCAACCCGCGCAACAAGGCCAAGGGCGAGACCAAGCACCCGGAGCCGAGCTACCTCAAGGTCTGCTTCCAGTCCTGTCGCAAGGGCGCCGGCAACCAGCACATGAAGTTCTACCTGTTCTCCGAGACCGGCGAGACCAAGAACGTCACCATGGTCGGCTCCACGAACATCTCCCGCTACGCCGCCCGGACCCACTTCAACGACCTGTTCACCCAGGCCGACCGGTCCGGCATGTTCCGTGACTACTCCTTCATCCACCACCAGCTCGCGCAGGACCGGCGGGTCAAGAAGGTCTACCGCAAGTACAAGCACGGCGACCTGGTCTCCGAGTTCGGGGCGGTCGTGGCACGCGGCGCGAAGGATCCCGTCGCACAGCGGCTGCGCAAGGTGTCGTGCGCCGGCGGGACGCAGATCCGCGTGATCATGTACGCCTGGGTCGGCGATCGCGGGCTGTTCCTCGCCCGGCGGGTGGCCGACCTGCAGCGCAAGGGCTGCAACATCAAGGCGATCCTCAGCGGGGCCAGCCGCGACGTGAAGCAGGCGCTGAAGAGCGGCGGCGTGGCGATCCGCAGCGCCGACATCGACCTCGACAACAACCCGGCGACCGGCTTCGGCGACACCGCCTGGGACCGGTTCACCCACGAGAAGTGGATGTCGCTGAACGGCAGGTGGGCCGGCAAGCAGCAGAAGGTCGTGTGGACCGGCTCCGACAACTGGTCCGGGCTGTCGTTCCTGAACGACGAGGTGACCATCAAGATCCCGCGCGCGTCGGTGTGGGCGCAGTACAACTCCCACTTCGACTTCGTCTGGAACCACCGCAGCCGCGCCTTCTGACCGGCCGACTCGCCGCCGGGCTGCCTACCCCGCGACGTACCAGTCGGACAGGGCGCGCACCAGGCGGGCCACCGCGTCCTCGTTGGGCGCGAACGGTCCGGGCCGGAAGTGCGGGCTCGCCAGCCCGCGCTGCACCGACTCGCACGCCGCCCAGTCCTGGCGGTTGGTGAGGTCCCAGAAGTCCACGGCGTACGCCGGGTCGGGGACGCCGCCGTCCGCGCCGGGCTGGAACGACCACGTGCACTCGACCCAGGTCCGGTCCGGCGCCAGGGGGACCAGCCGGTGCGTCATCACGTAGTCCGGGTGGGCCGACACCAGCAGGTTGGGCAGCAGGTGGACGTACTCCACCTTCGTGGCCGGGACCCCCGGGATCGGATGGCCACCCGACTCCCCGGTCAGGGACATGGTCGCCATCCCGTCGCGCAGCACCATCGAGCCACCGACCCACGCCCCGGGAAGGTCGTAGTTGTCCCCGGAGGTCGGCGGGGACACCCGGCAGAGCTCGGGGTGGATCAGCGGGCAGTGGTAGCACTCGTGGTAGTTCTCGGCGATCACCTTCCAGTTGGCGGCGATCTCGTAGGTGTGCCGGGCGGCCGGGACCAGTCGCTCCGGGTGGTACGGCTCGACCACCCCACGAAGGGCCCCCAGGTGCTCCTCGAACGACGGCGCCTCGCCCTCGCCCAGCGGGTGCACCCCGTGCCCGAACACCCACCCGCCCCACACCTCGACCGGCAGCTCCGCGAGCGCGTGGTCAGTCGCGTCGAAGCCATCGACCTGCTGGAAGCCCGGAGCGGCCAGCAACGATCCGTCCAGCCGGTAGGACCAGGCGTGGTAGGGGCAGACGACGGAGCGGTGCCCGCTGGTCACGCCGGCGCCCGGCTCCTCCCCGCCGGGGGCCAGCAGCTCGTGTCCACGGTGCCGGCAGGTGTTGGCGAAGAGTCGCACGCGCTCCCCGTCGCGCACGAGCAGGCCGGGCACGTCACCGACCGCGACCGCGCGCTGGAGGGCCTGCGGCAGCAGCTGGTCGAGACGGCCCAGGCAGGTCCAGGTGCCGGCGAACACGTGCCGCAGCTCCCAGCCGAGCACCTCCGGCGAGGTGTAGGCGAGCGCGGGCAGCATCGTCGCCCGGTCCGTCGACCGCTCGGTCAGGACGCCACGCAGGGCGTCGACGTCACCCACGACGCTCCCCCGGCGGGAGCCGGAACCACGCCAGGGCCGGCTCCTTCAGGCTGCCCAGCCAGACCGTCCCGTGGTGCTCCCGGACCCCGGTGACCATGTGGAAGCGCTCGGCGTCGTGGGAGAGGTCGTGGACCACGGCACCGGTGTCGTCGAGCGCCATCACCCGGGCGGTACGCCGGGGCGCCGGGCGGAGCCGCTCCGGCAGCCGGGTCGCCCCGCGGCGCACCGGCCTCGGTGAGCGCATCACCAGCTCCACCACCGGGTCCTTGGGTGACGCGACGGCCATCCAGATCAGCCCGTCGGTGCCGCGGGAGAGGTTGTCCGGGTAGCCGTCGAGGTCCCACACCAGATGGTCGACCTGGCCGGTGCGCGGGCCGGTCAGCCAGCACCGCACGACGGAGCGGCCGGCCGACTCGGCGACCGCGACGTATGACTCGTCCGCGGCGAGCACCACCCCGTTGGCGAAGCGGAGCCCGTCGACCAGGACGTCGACCGTGCCGGCCGGGTCGCGCCGGAGCAGCCGGCCGGTCGCGGTGTTCTCCGCGATGTCGGCCTCCCACGAGTCGATGCCGTGGACGCGGGAGGAGTCCGAGAAGTAGATGCTGCCGTCGCTGTGCACGGCGGCGTTGTTGACGCAGCGCATCCGCTGGCCGTGCACGAAGGCGGCCAGCTCCTCGAGCCGACCCGTGCCGGTGTCGAGCGCGAGCAGGCCGCGGTCGGCGTCGCAGACGAGCAGTCGACCGTCGGGGAGCAGCTCGAGCCCCATCGGCCGACCACCGGTCCGCACCAGGCAGTCGATGCGTGCGCCGCCCGGCGCGACCCGGAACACAGAGCCGTCCGACGTACCGGTGTAGGCGGCGCCGTCGGCGTCGAGGACGACGTCCTCGGCCCCGTAGCCCGGGACCGGGACGAGCGTGAGTGCGCGCTCACGGGTGACGGTCACGCCGTAGACGCTACCGACGACCGGTCACAGCCGGGCCACGAACCGCTTGCCGCGCAGCGCCTCCTCGACGAGCCCCACGGCACGACGCTCGGCGAGCAGCCGCGCCGACTCCGCGTGCCAGGTCTCGACCGCCCGCTCGACCGTGTCGCGGTCGGCGACGTCGCGGAGCACTCCGCGGGCCTCGCTCAGGCCGCGCTGCACCGCGGCCTGACATGCCTCGACGTGCAGCACCGCGAAGCGGGCGAGCACCACGTCGTGGCGCCTGAGCACGGGATAGCCCCGGAACTCGGGCGGACAGATGTCGAGCAGCCACGCAACCGCCGAACGCTCCCACCCGGGGGCTCCCGGCGGGCGAACCCGGCGCGGCCAGCCCGGAGGCGCGAAAGCTTCGACCATGCGCCCAGGATACATCGCAATCGAACATCTGTTCGAAGAAGGTCGGAATCTTCGAACCGCACCCTTGCGACGGTTGACCTCAAGTCCACTTGAAGTCGGATGCTCGAAGCACACACCTGCAACGAAGGAGCCGCACCATGCCTGTCGCCGTCATCACCGGCGCCTCCCGCGGACTCGGGGCCGCCCTCGCCCACGCCCTGGAGCTGAAGGGGTGGGACCTGGTCGTGGACGCCCGCGACTCCGCCGCCCTCGAGGCGGCGGTGGGCGTCCGCACCACGGCCGTCCCCGGGGACGTCACGGACCCGGTCCACCGCAGCCGCCTGGTCGCGACGGCCGAAGAGCGTGGCGGGGCCGCGCTCCTGGTCAACAACGCCAGCACCCTCGGCGCCAGCCCTCAGCCCGGCCTCGCCGAGCTGGACGACGCCGTACTCGCCGACGTGCTCACCACCAACGTGCAGGCCGCGCACGCGCTGACCCGCGCCCTCCTCCCCCAGCTCCTCGCCCGCCGCGGGTGCGTGGTCAACATCAGCTCCGACGCCGCGGTGGAGCCCTACGCCGGCTGGGGCGCGTACGGCGCCTCCAAGGCGGCGCTCGACCACCTCACCCGGGTGCTCGCCGCCGAGCAGCCGACCCTTCGCGTCTACGCCGTCGACCCCGGGGACATGCGCACCCAGATGCAGCAGGACGCCTTCCCCGACGAGGACATCTCCGACCGGCCCGAGCCGACCGACGTGGTCCCCAAGCTGCTGTCCCTCCTCGACGGTTCGCTGCCGAGCGGTCGTTATCGAGCAGCGGACCTCCTTGCGGACGACCTCGAGGGGACCCGGGCGTGACCCTCCGACCGCGCGCCACCTTCGCCCTCCCCCCGGACGCCGAGGCCCGGGTGCCACCCGAGGAGCGCGGCCTGGCACGTGACGAGGTGCGCATGCTGGTCGCTCGACGCGACCGGGTCGAGCATCTCCGCGTGCGAAGCCTGCCGGACGCTCTGCATCCCGGCGACCTGCTCGTCGTGAACACCTCTGCGACCCTGCCCGCCGCGGTGCCGCTGCTCGGCGACAGGTACGGCGAGACCGTGCACGTGTCCACCCAGCTCGACGGCGGCGAGTGGGTCGTGGAGGTTCGAGCCCGCGGGAACACGGGCCCCGCACCGACGGCCCCCGGCGACCTGCTCGCCCTGCGGGGCGGCCTGCATCTGTCCGTCGTGGACCCGCACCCGGCGGGACAGGCTCGGCTGTGGCGCGCCGTGCCCGAGGTGCCGACGGGCAGCGTGCGGTACCTGTCCCGGCACGGACGACCGGTCGGCTACCGCTACCTCGACCATCCGGTCCCGCTGTCGGCGCTGCAGACCGTCTTCGCCCGCGAGCCCGGCAGCGCCGAGATGCCGAGCGCGGGTCGCCCGCTCTCGCTCCGCGTGCTGGTGGACCTGGTGTCGCGCGGCGTGGTGGTCGCCCCGGTGGTCCTGCACGCCGGGGTGTCGAGCCAGGAGAAGCTCGAGCCCCCGCAGCCGGAGCTCTTCACGGTGCCCGCCGTCACGGCCCGCCTGGTCGGGTCGACGCGGACGGCCGGTCGGCGCGTCGTCGCGGTGGGCACCACCGTCGTACGGGCGCTCGAGTCCGCGGCCGGCCGGGACGGGACCGTCCACCCGACCAGCGGCTGGACCGACCTCGTGCTCGGGCCGGACCGGCCCGCCCGGGTCGTCGACGGGATCCTCACCGGTCTCCACGAGCCCCAGGCCAGCCACCTGAGTCTGCTCGAGGCGGTCGCCGGTCGGACCTTGGTGCGGCGCGCCTACGCGGCGGCGACCGGTGACCGGGACGGCTACCTGTGGCACGAGCTCGGCGACACCATGCTGCTGCTGCCGCACTGACCGGGCAGGTCGGTCAGCCGGCCAGGAACGAGAGCCGGACCTCGCGGTCGGGGTTGTCCACGTTGAGGTCGACCAGGCAGATGCTCTGCCAGGTGCCCAGTGCCAGCCGCCCGCCGACCACCGGGACGGTGGCGTACGGCGGCACCAGTGCCGGCATCACGTGGGAGCGACCGTGCCCCGGGGTGCCGTGCCGGTGCCGCCACCGGTCGTCGGCCGGCAGCAGGTCGTCGAGCGCGGCCAGCAGGTCGTCGTCGCTGCCCGCGCCGGTCTCGAGGATCGCGATGCCGGCCGTGGCGTGCGGGACGAAGACGTGCAGCAGGCCGTCGCCCTCCTCGGCCACGAACGCCGCGCAGTCGCGGGTCAGGTCGAGCACGACGTCGCTGTCACCGGTCCGGTAGCTCCTGGTCTCGCTGCGCATCCGCCCAGCCTGCCAGGTGGGCACCAGCGGTCAGAGCAGGCTGCGGGCCAGCAGCACGACCGCGGACGCCGCGCACACGCCGAGCACCGCGTACCGGACCTGGCCGCGTGGCAGCACACCGTGCAGCAGCCGTCCCAGCGTCAGGCCCACGACCAGGCACGGCGAGAGGATCAGCGCCAGCAGCAGCGTCTCCGGCTCAAGCCGACCGGCCAGCAGCAGGCCGACCAGGCTGAAGGCCGCGCCGAGCAGGAAGTAGACCGCCAGCGTGGTGCGGATCTGCCGTGGTGAGCGGTGCTGCAGGAGGATCGCCAGCGGCGGCCCCCCGATCGACGTGGCCGTGCCGGTGATCCCCGAGGCGAACCCGGCCGCCAGCAGGGTCCCCCGGTTGACCGGCACGACGACGGCGTGGGCGGTGAGCGCGACACTGACGAGCACCATGAGCCCCACGGCGATGCCGAGCGAGCGCGTGGAGAAGACGGCCACCAGGCCAACCCCGACCGCCGTACCGGGGGCGCGTGCACTCAGCGCCCAGCCGAGGCCGCGCCAGTCGATCTCCTGGTGCTCGCGGGCCAGCGTCGCGACCGGCAGCAGCATCGCCAGCCAGAGCATCAGGTCCGGCATCAGGCTCGGCGCGAGCAGCATCGTCACCGGCGCGGCGACGAGGCCGAGTCCGAGACCGACCAGCCCCTGCACCGCCGCACCGACGACGAGGGTGGCGGCCAGGACGGCCACCACCCTCGGGTCGATGTCACCGAGCACGCCCGGTGCTCGTGCCTCTCAGGCCTTCAGCAGGTTGCGCAGCACGAACTGCATGATCCCGCCGTGCCGGTAGTAGTCGGCCTCGCCGGGGGTGTCGATGCGCACCACCGCGTCGAACTCGATGTCGTCGGCCTTCACCTTGACGGTGCGCGGGGTGGAGCCGTCGTTGAGCTCGGTGACGCCGGTGACGGAGAACGTCTCCTCGCCGGTGAGGCCGAGCGACTCGGCGGTCTCCCCCTCGGGGAACTGCAGCGGCAGCACGCCCATGCCGATCAGGTTGGACCGGTGGATCCGCTCGTAGGACTCGGCGATCACGGCCCTGACGCCGAGCAGGGCGGTGCCCTTGGCGGCCCAGTCGCGCGACGAGCCGGAGCCGTACTCCTTGCCGGCGAGCACCACGAGCGGCGTACCGGCCTCGATGTAGTGCTCCGAGGCCTCGAACACCGAGGTGACCTCTCCACCGTCGGTGAAGTCGCGGGTGACCCCGCCCTCGGTGCCGGGCGCCAGCTGGTTGCGGAGCCGGATGTTGGCGAACGTGCCCCGGATCATCACCTCGTGGTTGCCTCGGCGCGAGCCGTAGGAGTTGAAGTCGCGCTGCTCGACGCCGTGCTCGGCGAGGTAGCGGCCGGCGGGCGAGTCCTTCTTGATCGCGCCGGCCGGCGAGATGTGGTCGGTGGTCACCGAGTCGCCGAGCTTGAGCAGCACCCGGGCGCCCTCGATGTCCTCGACCGGCGTCGGGGACTCGGGCATGCCGTCGAAGTACGGCGGCTTGCGGACGTACGTCGAGTCGGCGTCCCACTCGAAGGTGTTGCCCTCGGGCGTCGGCAGCGACTTCCACTGCTCGTCGCCGGCGAAGACGTCCTCGTAGCTCGAGCCGAACATGTCGGAGTTGATCGCCTGCGCGATCACGTCCTCGATCTCCTTGGCGGTGGGCCAGATGTCCTTCATGAAGACGTCGTTGCCGTCGGCGTCCGTGCCGAGCGGGTCGTTCAAGAGGTCGACGTCCATCGAGCCGGCCAGCGCGTAGGCGACGACCAGCGGCGGCGACGCGAGGTAGTTCATCTTCACGTCGGGGTTGATCCGGCCCTCGAAGTTGCGGTTGCCCGAGAGCACCGAGACGACCGCGAGGTCGTTCGCCTGCACGGCCTCCGACACCTCCGGGATGAGCGGACCCGAGTTGCCGATGCACGTCGTGCAGCCGTAGCCGACGAGGTTGAAGCCCAGCTTGTCGAGGTACGGCGTGAGGCCGGCGCGCTCGTAGTAGTCGGACACGACCTTCGAGCCGGGAGCCAGCGTGGTCTTCACCCACGGCTTGCGCTGCAGCCCCTTCTCGACCGCCTTCTTGGCGAGCAGCGCCGCGCCGATCATCACCGACGGGTTGGAGGTGTTGGTGCACGAGGTGATCGCCGCGATGGAGACCGCGCCGTGGTCGACCTCGAACTTCGTGCCGTCCTCGAGGGTGACCTGGGCGGGGTTCGAGGGGCGGCCCTGCGCCGCCGCGCGGTTGAGGTGCCAGTCGGAGGGCTCGCCGCCGCCGTTGCCGTCGGCGGAGTACGCCGGTGCGTCGCTGGCCGGGAACGACTCGGCCGAGGCCTCGTCGGCCGCCGACACGACACCGAACGGCTTCTCGTGCCCCGGGACCCCGGACTTGCGGTCCTCGCCGCCGGTCTCGTCCTCGCTGACGTAGTCGGCGAGCGCGGAGCGGAACGCGTCCTTCGCCTCCGACAGCGACACGCGGTCCTGCGGCCGCTTCGGACCGGCGAGGGACGGGACCACCGTGCCGAGGTCGAGCTCGAGCCTCTCGGAGTAGCGCGGCTCGGCGTCCGGGTCGTGCCAGAGCCCCTGCTCCTTGGCGTAGGCCTCCACGAGCTTGAGCTGCTCGTCGGTGCGGCCGGTGAGCTTGAGGTAGGTGATGGTCTCCTCGTCGATCGGGAAGACCGCGATCGTGGAGCCGAACTCCGGAGACATGTTGCCGATGGTCGCGCGGTTCGCGAGCGGCAGCACCGAGACGCCCGGACCGTAGAACTCGACGAACTTGCCGACCACCCCGTGCTTGCGGAGCATCTCGGTGATGGTCAGCACGAGGTCGGTGGCGGTGGCGCCCTCGGGGAGGTCGCCGTTGAGCTTGAAGCCGACGACGCGCGGGATCAGCATCGACACCGGCTGGCCGAGCATCGCGGCCTCGGCCTCGATCCCGCCGACGCCCCAGCCCACGACACCGATGCCGTTGACCATCGTGGTGTGCGAGTCGGTGCCGACGCAGGTGTCCGGGTAGGCCTGGAGGACGCCGTCCACCTCGCGGGTGAAGGCCACGCGGGCCAGGTGCTCGATGTTGACCTGGTGCACGATCCCGGTGCCGGGCGGCACGACCTTGAAGTCGTCGAAGGCACCCTGTCCCCAGCGCAGGAACTGGTAGCGCTCGCGGTTGCGCTCGTACTCGATCTCGACGTTGCGCTCGAACGCCTCCGGGGTGCCGAACACGTCGGCGATCACGGAGTGGTCGATGACCATCTCGGCGGGCGCGAGCGGGTTGATCTTCGTCGCGTCGCCACCGAGCTCCTCGACGGCCTCGCGCATCGTGGCGAGGTCGACGACGCACGGCACACCGGTGAAGTCCTGCATGATCACGCGCGCCGGCGTGAACTGGATCTCCTTGCTCGGCTCCGCGTCCGCGTCCCAGGCGCCCAGGGCCCGGATGTCGTCGGCGGTGATGTTGGCGCCGTCCTCGGTGCGCAGCAGGTTCTCGAGGAGCACCTTCAGGCTGTACGGGAGCGACCCGACGTCGACCCCGTCACCGGTGACCTTGTCGAGCCGGAAGATCTCGTAGGACTTCCCGTCCACGTCCAGCGTGCTCTTCGCACCAAAGCTGTCCTGACTCGGCATCAGCCACATCTCCTCGTGATGAAAGTCGGCGTCGTCCCGCCCATCTTGCCCACGTGCGCATGACCCTCGGTAGTGAGGGGACCCTGGTTCTCGCAGACCGATCGGCGACCAAATTGTCTTGACGTCAAGATACACGACGTCGAGCGGTCCGGCCAAGGAGCCTTGACGGACGCGGCGTCGCCACCGTGCAGACCTCTACACGGAGCCAGTTCAGCGTGGCCGCTCGTCGGCGAGGAGCGCGTAGCTGACGGTGTCGAGCCACTGCCCGGACCGGTGCAGCGACTCGGCGACGGCGTGGCCTTCGCGGCGCATCCCGACCCGCTCCATCAGCCGCCAGGAGGTGTCGTTGGCGAGGAAGCAGTTCGCGACCACCCGGCGTACGCCGAGGCTGCTGAAGATGTACTCCAGCAGGCCACGGACCGCCTCGGTGCCGTACCCCTGCCCGGTGCAGGCGGGATCGAGCACCCAGCCGAGCTCCGCCTGTGTCGCCTTTGCCTGGTCGGCGACCTCGGCCTGGGCCCACGCGTCCTCGACGCGGAGCATGAAGTCGCCGATGACGTGGCCCTCGCGCTCGACGATGACGGTGGCCGCCAGCCGGGTGGGGTCGGCGAAGCTCTCCCGGTAGGCCTCGAGGTCGGCGGGGATCTCGGTCAGCCACTCGCCGACCGACGCGAGGCGCCGGTACTTCCACGTGGGGTCGGCGTCGTCGGGGGTGGCCGGACGGAGCGTGAGCCGCTCGGTGCGCAAGGGCTGGGTGAGCGCCGGTCGGGCAGCCGGGTACGTGGCGGCGTCCACGTCCCCGGCGGGGTCGACGGTGCGCAGCGACAGCAGCGGGACTCCGAGGTCGCGGACCGCGGCGAGGACGCCGTGGAGCTGCGCCTGGTCGACGAGGGGACCGATGAAGGAGGTGGTGCCGTCGTCGCGTCGAGCGAGAGCCAGGCCGCCGAGCATGGCGGACCAGTGGTCATCGAGGTGGCCGGCGACACGCAGCTCGTACGTCGCGGTCGGGGCGGTGGTGGTCATGACGTTGCTCCTGCGGGCGCGATGGGCGACCCGGTTCGGCGGGCGCGCGAACGCTTGCGGCGGCGACGCGCCGGGCGCCGGATGATCCACTCGGCGACGGCGAGGTTGATCACCCAGGCGGCTCCCTTGTACAGGTCACCGCGGACCTCACCGGTGCCAAAGATGGCTTCGCCGAACCCTTCGGTGAACGCCTGGGTGCCGGCCCCGAGCCCGAGGGCGTAGGCCCGGATCATCCAGGCCCGGTGGGCGGCGATGTCGCGGCGGCGAATGGCGCTGAACCCAAGAACCAGGCTCGTGGTCATCGCGGCGACGAAGACGAGTCGGAGCACGTACAGCAGGTCGCCGGTGCCGGGCTGGGCCTCGTAGAACAGGGTCAGCCACAGCGCCGACCCGGCCACGGCGAGCCCGGCGACGGCGACAACCCGGCCCGCCCGGCGGTGCCAGGCGCGGTGGTTCCGGCGGATCCGGGGGACGAACTGGAACATTCCGACGAGCGCGAACACGAAGGCGCCGAGGATGTGGACGACGACCGCGCCCGGGAAGCCGGCGAACCGGTCGTCGGCCGGCAGCAGGTCCGGTCCGCCGGCGACCTGGATCAGCCGCAGGGTGCCCGCCGTAAGCGGGACGGCGGACAGCGCCAACAACCCGGCCGGGACCGGCCAGCTCCGAGACTGGGTCCGGCCCCGGCGCCCCCGCGTCGTGGCGGCGGCTGCGAGCTGGCTGGTCATCGGGCCGGGCTGGGCTCGACGTGGCCGGTGGTCGTGGCGGGCACCGAGGCGGTGCGGGTCTGGGTGCGCCACAGGGAGATGCCGAGGCCGATGAGGGCGATGCCCATGGGGACGGCGACGGGGCGGCTGAACGACTCGGGCAACACCGCGAGGGCGGCGGTGGAGACGGTGGCGAGGGCCAGCAGCGCGGACGCCCAGCGGGCCAGGAGGCCGGCGCGGAACAGGGCGATGCCGAAGAGGAGTCCGCCGATCATGTAGCCGAAGCCCATGAGGCTGAACCAGAGCTCCATCGCGCCGATTTCGCCGGCTGGGCTGCCGCCCATAGCTTTGTCGAGGACGTCCTGGACGTACCCGGGCTCGGTCTTGGCGACGGTCGGCAGGACGAAGCCGACGATGACCTGGGTCGCGAACATCATGAGGTAGCCGACGCTGAGAAGCAGGTACCCGGCGAGGCCGAGGACGCCGAACCGGCGGCGGTTGTAGAGGAACATGCCCGCGAACCCGACCAGCGACAGAACCGCCATCACGGCCTTCGCTGTCTCGCGGACCGCCATCTCGGTGGTGACCACGTGGGCGACGTCGGCCGGGGGGTGGTTGATCTGGACGCCGATGAAGATGGCGCCGGCGGTCGCGGCGGCGGCGCCGGCGGCCTTGAAGAGGCTGCTGCTGTTGATCGTCATGTCGACGCTCCTTGGTCCTGGTTGCCCGGAGGTTCCGGGGATAGGCAGGACGCTAGGAGCCGGGTTGGTGACCCCACATCACAAGATGATGTGACTGACTTTGTGATTCCGTCTGCGGTGCGACTGTCGCTACGACAGGTCGAGCTCGCTGGCGCGGGTGACCGCGGCCCTGCGCGTGGTCACGTCGAGCTTGGTGAAGATGTGCCGGGTATGGGTGCGGAACGTGTTGACGGACATGAACAGCTGGCTCGCGATCTCCGGACCGGTCATGTCGGTGGCCAGCAGCCGCAACACCTCGAGCTCGCGCTCACTCAACGGTTCCTGCCCCATAGGGATTTTCGGGGCCTGTTGTGCTGGTGGCCGGTCGAGTCCGGCGGCCCGCAGCAGCTCGGCCGCATGCGGAGAGCCCGCCAGTTCGGGACGTACGGCCGCGGCGGAGAGCAGACCGAGCATCGGCTCCCCTTCATCCAGGAAGAGCCTCTGGTACCCGGCCGGCACTCCCGCTACGAGCGAGGCGACCCAGGTCATCGAGCGCCCCCTCGACGTCGCCCGACGCCTCGCGAGTCAGGGCCCGGACCAGTAGGGCCTCGCCGATGCCGCCGCCGCGGCCGGCCTCCTGCGCAGCGGCCAGCACCCGGTCGACCAGACCCACCGCCTCGCTCATGGTCTCGGCGGCTGGGTTTGCGCGGTGTTGCGCGACGAGCAGCCGGGCCAGGGTGAGCTGCTCGTACTCGGCCAGGTAGGTGGGCGCGTCGCCAGCGGTGACGTGGTGTTCTCGCGCCCAGAGCCAGGCGTCGTCGAGACGGCCCTGGGCGATCCGGACCCGGGCCCGGGCTGCAGGGATGGGGCGAACGTCGGGGTTGAACCCGGGCAGGTACATCGGCTGGGCTTGGTCCAGCATGTCGACAGCCCCGGCGAGGTCACCTCGGGCCTGCAGCAGGCCGGCCATGGCGGCGTACCAGCGGTACCGGTTCTCCATCAATGAGGCCGCCTCACCCAGCTCGCGTGCCGTCTGGAGATGCTTGGCGGCGTCGTCGAGGGCACCGTGCTCACGCAGCACGTCCGCGAGGCCCACGTGCAGGTCGCCGGTGGTCGGCAGGACCGGACCTGGCTGGGCCTCGGCGGCCGCGAGTGCGCGCTCGTAGAGCCGCCGGGCCTCGTCGGGGTGGCCGCGCGCCAGCCATATGTTCGCGAGCACGACGGTCGCCCCGAGCTGGTCGGCAACCATGCCGGCCGCACCCAGGCTGGCGACCGCCTCGGTGAACGTCTCCACGCCCGCGGTCAGATCGCCGGCAGCCCAGGCGGCCAGGCCGAGGAACCCCGAGGCGGCTCCGCGCACGAAGTGGTCGTCAGGCCCAGCCAGCGCGAGCGCACTGCGGGCGTGCTCCGCAGTTCCAGCGGCGTCACCTCGGGCCTGGGCGACCGAGGCGCGGTAGACGGCGACCATTGCCGGGACGAGCCGGATCTCGGCCTCGCGGTCCCGCGCTGCCTGCGCCAACGCGCCCGAGACGGGGACGGTCAACGCGGTGGTCGTGTCGAGCCCGGCCTCGGCGGCGTCCAGCCACGGCTCCACCCCCTCGACGTCGCCTTCGACCAGCCGCGCCCACCCCATGTGGAGGGCGAGCAGGGGACGCCGGCGAAGCAGCTCGTCGGGCAGGCTGTTCAGCCACGCGAGAAGGGCGCGGTTCTGACGGGCCTTGCGAGCCTCCGGCAACGCCAGCTCGACCATGGCACCCGCGTACTCGAGGTCGCCGGAGACCATCGCATGGTCGATGGCACCGGCCAGGTCGCCGTACTCGGCAAGCCAGCCGGCAGCCGCCAGGTGCAGGCCCGGCACCCGGCCCGGGTCCTCGGCCAGCAGCCGTGCCCGCAGCGCATCGGCGAATAGGTGGTGGTAGCGGAACCACCGGCGCTCGTCGTCGAGCGGGACCAGGAACACGTTCGCCCGCTCCAGGGCCTCCAGTACCTGCTGCCCGTCGTCGTGCCCGGTCAGTGCGTCGCACAGCGGGCCTATCAGCCGGCCGAGGACCGAGGTGTCGAGCAGGAACCGGCGCACGTCTTCGGGCTGGCTGTCGAGGACCTCCTCGAGGAGGTAGTCGAGGACGAACCGGTTGCTGCCGCTGAACGCCTCGACGAACGCCGCCACCCGACCCGTCTCGTTGCCGTCCGCACTCGAGCTCCGGCCGCGGGCAGTCAGCGCCGCCAACTGCAGGCCCGCGGCCCAGCCTTCGGTGCGGGTCTCGAGGGCGGCAACGAGGGCGGGACCCAGGTCGAGCCCCATCACCTGGTTCAGGAATGTCTCGGCCTCGCCCGTGGTGAAGCGCAGGTCGGCGGCCCGGAGCTCGAGCAGCTCGCCGCGTGCCCGCAGGCGTGACAGCGGCAGCGGCGGGTCGGCGCGGGTCGTCATGGCCATCGTCACCTGCGGGGGCAGGTGGTCGAGCAGGAACGTCACCGCCTCATGAACTGCGGGGGTGTCGATGACGTGGTAGTCGTCGAGCGCCAGCACCAACCGGCCCGCGTACGCGTCGAGGTCGTTGACGAGGCCGGCCAGGACCGCGTCGACGGCGAACCCGCGGTCGGTGTCCAGCAACGCCACCGCCTCGACCCCGACCTCCGGCGCCGCCGTCTGCAGAGCAGCAACGAGGTCGGTCAGGAACTGGCGCAGGTCGCTGTCGGTGGCATCCAGCGACAGCCACGCCACGTCCCTGCCGGTATACGGCTCGCTGCAGATCGGCGAGCCACTGGGTGAGCAGGGTCGTCTTTCCGAACCCGGCCGGCGCGGAGACCAGCACCAGCCGAGGAACCGTGGCCGGGTCCGCGTGGAGCTGGTCGACCAGGCGGGCACGCTCGACGAGCTGCCGGCGCGGCGATGGCAGATGCAGCTTGGTGCCCAGCACAGGCATCGAGCCACCATAGAACGCCCCAGTCGAACAAGCCCGGATTCTCGTCGATTACCGAAGGTGAGAGCCGGTTTGCGTCAGCAGCGCCACGCACTCGACGTGGTGCGTCATCGGGAACAGGTCGAACGCGCGGAGCTCCTCCAGCCGGTAGCCACGCTCGGCGAAGAGCGCGACGTCACGGGCCAGCGCAGCGGGGTCGCAGGCGACGTAGGCCACGGCCCGCGGCGAGCGCGCCACCACCTGCTCCACGACCGGCCGCTTGGCACCCTCGCGGGGCGGGTCGAGCACGACCAGGTCGACCGGGTCGGGTGGCGAGGACGCCAGTGCCCGGTCGACCGAGCCGCGGCGCACGGACGCCGTCGGGTACGCGGCCAGGTTCGACTCGGCGTGGGCGCAGGCGAGCCGGTCGCCCTCGACCGCCAGCACGGACCCGGTCGCTCCGACGGCCTCGGCGAGGTAGACCGAGAACAGCCCCACCCCGGCGTACAGGTCCAGGCACCGCTCCCCCGGCCGGGGGGCGAGCATCGCCAGCACCGTCTCCACGAGCACCCGCGGCGCACCGGGATGGACCTGCCAGAACCCGTGCTCGGCTACCTCGAAGGTGTGGGTGCCCGAGTGGGTCTCGACGGGCTCGACCACCGAGTGAGGCTCGACCACCGAGTGAGGCTCGACCACCGAGTGAGGCTCGACCACCGACCCGCCGGCCGACGGCCGGCCCTCGACCTCCACGCGGGCGTCGGTGCGGGTGATGAGGCAGTCCTCGACGGGCACCACCTGGTGCGAGCGGTGCTTGCGGAGGCCGCGGCGGCCGTCGGGCGTCAGCGCGAACTGCACCCGGGTCCGCCAGCGCAGCCCGTCGACGTCGCCGGCGACGGGCTCGACGGCGACGGGCAGGTCCAGCCGGGCCAGCCGTTGCAGCTGCTCCCGGACCACGGCCGCCTTGAGCTCCCGTTGGGCCGGCAGCGCGACGTGCTGGAAGTCGCACCCGCCGCACAGCCCGGGACCGGCCACCGGGCACGGCGGCGCGACCCGCTCCGGGGCGGCCGTCAGCACCTCGACCGCGTCGGCGCGGAGGAACCGCGAGCCCTCGTCACCCTCGGTCACCCTGACCGTGACCCGCTCCCCCGGCAACGCGTGCCGCACGAAGATCACCCGGCCCTCGTGGCGGGCGACGCAGTGCCCGCCGTGCGCCACCGGACCGACGTCGACGTCGTAGGTCGTCGCCGACCAGCGAGCGCCCGTGCGACTGCTTCGGCCGGGGCCGGCGACGGGACCGGGAGGAGGTCACCGACCGACCTGGTCGTCGCCGGCCCGACCGGTCGGCTTGTCGTGCAGCACGCCCCGGCGGACGTCACCGGGCCGCGTCTTCAGCAGCTCGCGCTCGGCCCGCTCCTTGGCGATCAGCGACGACTGCAGCTGGTAGGGCACCGAGATCACCATCACGCCCTGGGTGAACAGCAGCCGTCCCTTGAGCCGCAGCGCGGTCTGGTTGTGCAGCAGCTGCTCCCACCAGCGCCCGACGACGTACTCCGGGATGTAGACCGCGACGACGCCGCGCGGGTTGGCGTCGCGGATGCTGCGGGTGTAGTCGACGATCGGGCGGATGATCTCGCGGTACGGCGAGTAGAGGACCTTGAGCGGCACGTCGATGCGGCGGGCGTCCCAGTCCTCGAGCACCCGCGCGGTCACCTGGGGGTCGGTGTCGACCATGACGGCCTCGAGCACGTTGGGCCGGGCCGCCTTGGCGTAGGCCACGGCGCGCATCGTCGGCTTGTGCACCTTCGACACCAGGACGATCGCGTGCACCCGGGTCGGCAGCATCTGGTCGTCCTCCTCGATCAGCGAGCTCGCTGCTGACCTTGTCGTAGTGCTTGCCGATGCCGAGCATGATCGCGTAGAAGGCGCCCATCGCCAGGATCGTGATCCAGGCACCGGCCAGGAACTTGGTGACCAGCACGATCACGAGGACGACCGCGGTCAGGCCGAGACCGAACGTGTTGATCGCCCGCGACCGCAGCATGCGCCGCCGCGCGGCCGGGTCGGCCTCGGTGCTCAGCAGCCGGGTCCAGTGCCGGATCATCCCGAGCTGGCTCAGGTTGAACGACACGAAGACACCGACGATGTAGAGCTGGATCAGCCGGGTGGTCTGGGCGTCGAACGCCCAGATGAGGACGATGGCCAGGACCGCGAGGAACACGATGCCGTTGCTGTAGGCGAGCCGGTCACCGCGGGAGCCGAGCTGGCGAGGGGCGAGCCCGTCCTGGGCGAGGATCGAGCCCAGCACCGGGAAGCCGTTGAAGGCGGTGTTGGCGGCGAGCACGAGGATGAGGCCGGTCATCGTGACCACGAAGTAGAAGCCCGGCGTGAAGTGGTCGAAGACCGCGCGGGCGATCTGCGCGATCACCACGTCCTGGTCGAAGCCGGCCGGCATCGGCGTGCCGTCCGGCCGGATCAGCCGCTCGACGTGGTGCGGGTCGACGTACTTGATGCCCATCTGCCGGGCCAGCACGATGACGCTGATCATCATCGTGACGGCGATCATCCCCAGCAGCAGCAGCGTCGTCGCGGCGTTGCGCGACTTCGGCTTGCGGAACGCCGGGACCCCGTTGGAGATCGCCTCGACGCCGGTCAGCGCAGCACAGCCCGAGGAGAACGCGCGCGCGAGCAGGAAGATCAGGGCGACCGTGGTGAGCGGCTCGTCCCAGCCCGGTTGCGGCGCGATCTCGAGGACCGCGCTCTCGACGTCCGGCAGGGTGCCGCTGAGCATCCGGATGAAGCCCCACGCGCACATCCCGAGGATCGCGGTCATGAAGAGGTACGTCGGGACGGCGAAGAACGTGCCGGACTCCCGGACCCCGCGCAGGTTCAGCGCAGCCAGCACCGCGACGGCGATCGCCGCGACCATGACCTCGTGTCCCTTCAGCGACGGGAACGCGGCCGATGCGTACGACGACGCGGACGAGACCGACACCGCCACGGTGAGGATGTAGTCGACGAGCAGCGCGGCCGCCACCGTCATGCCGGCCCGGCGGCCGAGGTTCACGGTGGCCACCTCGTAGTCGCCGCCGCCGGAGGGGTAGGCGTGCACGGTCTGCCGGTAGGAGGCGACGACGGTGAGCATCACGACCGCGACCGCGATGGCGATCTTCCACGACCAGACGTACATGCTCGGCGCCGGCGACGGCGAGCATGATGAAGACCTCGTCGGGGGCGTAGGCGACCGACGACAGCGCGTCGGAGGCGAACACCGGGAAGCGCAACCCGCTTGGGAAGCAGGGTCTCGCCGAGCTGCGTGCTCCGCAGCTTGCGGCCGAGAATGATCCGCTTCGAGATATCGCCGACACCCACGAGGAATCAGGCTAGGCCATGCGCCACGCCGCGGTGGTGCGACTCGGGTAGCGTCTGCCACGTGCATGTCGTGATCATGGGTTGTGGCCGCGTCGGGTCGACGTTGGCGCGCAGTCTCGAGGACCGCAACCACACCGTCTCCATCATCGACACCAACCCCGACGCGTTCCGTCGGCTCGGTCCGTCGTTCCGCGGCACGAAGGTGACCGGGGTCGGGTTCGACCAGGACGTCCTCGACAAGGCCGGCATCGACAAGGCCGACGCGTTCGCCGCCGTGTCGAGCGGTGACAACTCCAACATCATCGCGGCCCGGGTGGCCCGGGAGACGTTCGGCATCCAGCAGGTGGTCGCCCGGATCTACGACCCCGGACGCGCCGAGGTCTACCAGCGCCTCGGCATCACGACCGTCGCCACCGTGAAGTGGACGGCCGACCAGGTGCTCCGCCGGATCCTGCCGGCCGGCGCCGAGCCCGACTTCCGCGACCCCTCCGGCACGATCCGCCTCGACCAGGTCCCGGTCAACGAGGTCTGGGTCGGTCAGCGCACGGTGAAGTTCCAGGACCAGTCCCGCAGCCGCATCGCCTGGATCGACCGGCTCGGCGAGGGCATGCTGCCGACCCGCGAGTCGGTCATCCAGGAGGGCGACCTCCTGCACCTCGTGATGCGCGAGGAGAATGCCGACCACGTCTACAACGTCTTCAACGAGGGACCGGAGGCCGACTGATGCGCGTCGCCATCGCGGGTGCGGGGGCGGTCGGACGCTCGATCGCCCGCGAGCTCATCGTCAACGGGCACCAGGTCCTGCTGATCGACAAGGACCCGTCCGCTCTCAAGCCCGAGCGCGTCCCCGACGCCGAGTGGCTGCTCGCCGACTCCTGCGAGCTCTCCTCCCTGGAGGAGTCGCGCATGGAGTCGTGTGACGTCGTGATCGCCGCGACCGGGGACGACAAGGTCAACCTGGTCACGTCGCTGCTGGCCAAGACCGAGTTCGCGGTGCCCCGCACGGTGGCCCGCGTCAACCACCCCAACAACGAGTGGCTGTTCACCGAGGCCTGGGGCGTCGACGTCAACGTGTCCACGCCGCGGATCATGTCCGCGCTCGTGGAGGAGGCCGTCACGGTCGGTGACTTGGTGCGGCTGTTCACGTTCCGTCAGGGCAACGCCAACCTCGTCGAGCTCACGCTGCCCGCCGACTCGCCGTACGTCGGCAAGCCCAGCGGGCTGATCCCGTTCCCCGAGAACTGCTCACTGGTCACGATCCTGCGCGACGGACAGGTCTACACGCCCAGCGAGGAGCAGCCGGTCGAGTCCGGCGACGAGCTGCTGTTCGTGGCGTCGGCGGAGTCGGAGCAGGAGCTCCAGTCACTCCTCGCGCCCGAGCAGCACCGGGGCTGACTCCTCGACCGGGGTGCGGTTGCGGGCCAGCAGCCAGACCATCCCGGCCAGGGCGGCGACCTGAAGCGGCCACCCCATCGCGATCTTGCTGACGCCGAGCGCGGCGATCCACGGTCCGGCGTCGTCGGCGCCGCGGCCGCCGAGGTAGAGCGGGGCCTGCACGGCGACTCGGATGACGCACGGCAGCACCAGCATCAAGGTGAGGTTCCGGCAGAGCCTTACCACCTGCGGGTCGTCGTGCCAGGCGGTCGGGTCGCCGGCGACGGAGCCGACCATGAACCCGACGACCGGCCAGCCGATGACCACCGTGAACAGCATGACCAGGGCGTAGCCGGCGTTGTAGAGGATGCCCGGCAGGAAGTAGGCCAGCGCGTTGTCGGAGGCGTCGCCGCCACCCTGGGCGCTGCGGTAGGCGAACAGCGCACCGATCCCGATGCCCACCAGGCTGTTGATCACGAACTGGGGGGTCGACCTCTGGACCAGACGCACCGCGAGCAGCACCAGCGCGGTGCCGACGCTGAGGATCAGGGCGTTGCGCAGGTCGTGGGTGGTGAGGAACGTGACCGTGAACGCGATCGTGGGCACGGCCGCCTCGAGCATTCCGCGCTTGCCGCCGAGGGCCTTCGAGAGCTGGGCGCGTACCACCGACTCGACGGTGTCGGTGCCGACGTGTCCGGGACCGGCCGTCTCTTCGTGGGTCAAGGAGTTACCTCAGCTCGTAGCGCGGGTTGAACATCACCCGCTGGTGGTCCTGCGTCCCGATCCGGCCCAGCACCCGGATCTGCCGACCGGGCTCGATCCCGGCGATGCGGCGGCGGCCAAGCCAGACCACCGTGATGGTGCCGGAGCCGTCGTACAGCTCCGCCTCGAGCGCGGGGACGCCGCCCCGCGGACGAAGCGTCACCGTGCGGAGGCTGCCCTGGATGTCGACGCGGGAGCGGTCACCGGCGTCGCTGATCGGGCAGCAGCCGGCCTTCGCGGAGTCCTTCTGGAGCTCCTCGGCCTCTTGCTCCTCGCCGTTGGCCCACCGGTTCAGGCTCCGGCGCAGCCGGCTCGTCACCTCTGACATGACTCAAGCGTAAACCGCGCGTGGGCACCGGGAGGCCGAAGTCCGGGATGCTCAGCCGCGGGACTGCATCTGCGCCGCGACGGCTGGCGGAACGGTGAGCGGAAGCGCCTCGCCCGGGGCGTGCGGCTCACCGCCGCGGCGGACGATCACGTCGCGGAGCGCGGTCTCCACCAGGCCGTCCTCGGTGGGGTCGAGGGCCGGCTGGCCGAACAGGGTGGCGCGCAGCAGCCAGCGTGGACCGGGGATGCCGAAGACCCGGGACGGCTGCTGGCCGGTGCGGCCGTCCTGCCCGGTCATCGTGAGCACGACGCCGGAGCTCCGGGCCGTAGGGGCCCTCGGCCTCCGTGGCGGTGCCCCCGCGGCGGGTCACCTCGGCGGCGATCTGCTGGCGTACGTCGTCCCAGATGTCGCCGTGGCGCGGGGCCGCGAACGCCCGCAGCTCGACGGCGCCCTGCGCGCCCGGCCAGGACGACCGCGACCACCTGCCCGCTCTGCTCGTCGACCTGGAGCTGCAGCTCGAGACCCTCGCGAGGCGTCACGATCAGGCTGCCGAGGTCGAGCTTGCGACTCGGTCGTCCTCGTCGTAGTCGGTCTCGGTGATGTCCCAGGGACCGTTGGCGCGGGGTCCGGCGGCGGACCCGGGGTCCTCCGCTGCCTCGAGGCCTCGAGGGTCTCCGGGGTCTCCTCGTCGGGAGCGGCCTCCGACGCGGCCTGCTCGGACTTGCGCCGGAACCTCACTGCGTCTCCTTCGCGAGTCGGGCGGTGCGTCGCCGGGGTCGGGGACGACGCTCAGGAAACCGCCGGTGGAACCGTACCCGCCGTCGCCGCGCACCGAGTCCGGCAGCGCGGTCGACCTCGACGAACCGGGCGTGCTCGACCTGCTGGACCACGAGCTGGGCGATCCGGTCGCCGCGGCGCGAGCTCCACCGGCTCGCGCGGGTCGAGGTTGATCAGCATCACCTTGATCTCGCCGCGGTAGCCCGCGTCGACGGTGCCCGGGGCGTTGACGATCGACACCCCGAACCGGGCCGCCAGCCCGGAGCGGGGGTGCACCAGGGCGACGTACCCCTCGGGGAGCGCGACCGCGATCCCGGTGGGCACCAGCGCCCGCTCCCCCGGCTCGAGGCGGACGTCGACGGTGGTGGTGAGGTCGGCGCCGGCGTCGCCGGGATGGGCGTACGACGGCAGCGGGGACCTCGTCGTCGAGGCGGCTGACCAGGATCTCGACCATGGCCGCGACCCTACCCACCGACGGCCGCCGAGCCGGCTGGGAGGATGTGCCCGTCGTGACGACCCCTGGCTACACGCGAACGGCTGCACGTGCCGTTGCGGTGGTGGGCACTCGCCACGATGTTCCTGGCGTCCGTGCTGCTCGCGTTCCTGGTCGCCACCCCCGCCTGGGTCGCGTTCACCGCGACCGGGCGTGCTGGTGGCCCTCACCTCGCCGCTCTTCCTGCGGTACGGCGGGGCGCGCGTCGAGGTCGCGGCCGGCGGAGCAGGCCCGGTGTTCCGCGCCGGCCGCGCGCAGATCCCGGTCGACCTGCTCGGCGTCCCGGTGGCACTGGACGCCGCCGGCCAGCCGGCGGCTCGCGGGCGTGGACGCCGACGCCCGGGCGTACCTGCTGCTGCGCCCCTACGTTGCCCGGGCGGTGCGGGTGCCGGTCCAGGACCCGGCCGACCCGACGCCGTACTGGCTGGTCTCCACCCGCCACCCCGACCGCTGGTCGCCGCGCTGGTGGCCGCCGGCGCGCCCTCCGGCGCGGCTGCGGAGGAGTAGCCACCGCCTCGGGCGGGCACGAGGAGCGAACGGTGCGCCTGAGTGGCAGACTGGCGCGCGGACGCACTGACCAACGAAGGAGCCCGTCATGGCTGGATCGAAGGTGTGGAGCGCTGATGGGGCTCGGCGCGACCGTCGGCGCGACGATCGCGGCGCGCAAGGCGCTGACCACGACCTGGAAGGTCGCCACCGGCAAGAAGCCGCCGCAGAACCCCGCCCACCCCGACGTCTCGATCGCGGAGGCGGTCGCCTGGGCGACGCGTCAGCGGCGTCGCCGTCGGGCTGGCCCGGATGTTCGCCTCGCGCAAGGCGGCCGACTACTACCGCAAGTCGACGGGCCACCTGCCCGCCAACCTCGAGGACGTCGAGGTCTGAGGACAGAGACAAGGGCCGGATCCCAGCTGGGATCCGGCCCTTCGTCGTTGGTCGGTGGTCGAGCCCGTCGAGACCCCGAGACCTACGCGCAGTCGCGGCAGATCATCTTCTTCTCGTCCGCGAGCTGGCTGCGGTGGTGCACCAGGAAGCAGCTCATGCAGGTGAACTCGTCCTCCTGCCGCGGCCGGACCTCGACCGCGAGCTCCTCGTGGGAGAGGTCGGCGCCGGGTAGCTCGAACGACTCGGCCGCCTCGGCCTCGTCCTCGTCGACCTTGCCGGAGTTCTTGTCGTGCCGGCGGGCCTTGAGCTCCTCGAGGCTCTCTTCGCTCTGGTCCTCCTCGTTCTTGCGAGGTGCGTCGTAGTCAGTTGCCATTCGTGCCTCTCCTCGGCCCCGTGGGTGTCTGCCGTCCTCGATGCAGGGGACCTGGCCGGGAGTCCTGCGCAATGTCTCGTCGCGTGGCGGATTGTGCACCATCGGGCGCCTTCGTGCACGGCCATTCCGCATGATGTCAGCAGAGTCACAGGATCGGTGCCGCAATCCGCCGTTGCAGCGGGCCCAACAGGCTCGGGCGTCCGGGTATTCCCGGGTCAGGAAGCCAGGAACCCGCAGTCCTCGACGACGGCCAGAAGCTCGTCGAAACCGTCCGGCCGGCGCGGCCACCACGCAGTCGCTTGCCGCCCGCCCCGGGCGCCTCGCCGACGCGCCGCCGGCCTCCTCGGCGACCAGCCCGCCGGCGGCGAGGTCCCAGTCGTGGAGCCCCTCCTCGACGTAGGCGTCGGCGCGTCCGGCAGGCCACGGCAGCACAGGTCGAGGGCGGCCGACCCCATCCGGCGGATGTCGCGGACCTCGGCCGAGCAGCTGGTGCACGGCCGCGGCCTGCGCCATCCGGGTGTCGCGCTGGTAGCTGAAGCCGGTCGAGCACCAGCCGCTCGGCCAGTCGGCGCGACCGGTCGCGGACCCGGACCGGCCGGCCGTCGAGGGCGCGCCCCGCCGCCCCGGGCGGCGGTGAAGCCTCCCCCTTGGCGACGTCCACGACCACGCCGGCGACGACCTCGTCGCCCTGACGCGCGGCGATCGAGACGGCGTACTGCGGGATGCCGTAGAGGAAGTTGACGGTGCCGTCGATCGGGTCGACCACCCAGGTGATCGCCGCTCGCCGACGTGTCGCGCCGCGCCCTCCTCGCCGACGAACCCGTCTCCGGGCCGCGCGCTCCAGGCAGCCGCTCGCGGATCAGGTCCTCGGCGGCCCGGTCGGCCTCGGTGACGACGTCGATGGGGCTGGACTTGGTGTCCGCGACCTCGACGCCGTCCCGACGGCGCTCGGCGGACCAGGGCGGCCGCCTCGCCGGGCCACGCTCGCCGGGCCGACGCGGTCCGAGCAGGCGTCGTCGTGGACGACGCGGCACGCTCAGTCCTGACCGCACAGCGCCGGCCGCGGACCGCGCGGGTTGGCGCAGCAGCCGGCCGGGCAGACGTCCCACGACGGCGGGCTGGCGCGCCGACGGCGAGCGCGCCGGGTCTCCGGCGACGCCGCGCTCGACCGCGGCCCGCTCGACGCAGCAGGTCGCGGACCATCGCGACGAACCGGGGGTCGACCCCGGCGGTGGCGGCGCGGGCGAAGCCGAGCCCCAGCTTCTCGGCGGTCGCCGCTGCCTCGGTGTCGAGGTCGTAGACGACCTCCATGTGGTCGGAGACGAAGCCGATCGGCACGACCACCACGCGCCCGCACGCCTCGCCTGCGAGCTGCTCGACATGCGGTCGTTGACGTCGGGCTCGAGCCACGGCACGTGCGGCGGGCCGGAGCGGGAGCAGTAGACCAGCTCGGCGGCGTAGCGGTGCCCGGTCTCCTGCCGCACCCGCTCGACGATCTCGTCCATCACGCTGCGGTGCTGCGCGCACGTAGGGTTGCCGCCGGCGACCGGCGGGCCGCTGCGCGTCGTTCATCGCGGTCGGGATCGAGTGGGTGACGAACAGCACGTGGGCGTCGTGGCGGACCGCGTCGGGCAGCTCGGCGAGCGCCGCGAGGGTCGCGTCGACCATCGGCTCCACGAAGCCGGGGTGGTTGAAGTAGTGCCGGAGCCGGTCGAGCCGCGGGCGCACCCTCCCCGACCTCGGCGACGGCGTCGGCGAGGTTCTCGCGGTACTGCCGGCAGCCGGAGTACGACGAGTAGGCGCTGGTGACCAGGCAGGCGGCGCGGCGTACGCCGTCGTCCCGCATCTGCCGGAGCGTGTCGGCGAGGTAGGGGTCCCAGTTGCGGTTGCCCCAGTAGACGGGCAGGTCGATGCCCGGCCGACCGGAGGTCCTCCTCGATCGCGGCGATGCAGCTCCCGGTTCTGGTCGTTGATCGGGCTGCGGCCGCCGAACCGGAAGTAGTGCTCCCCGACCTCCTCGAGCCGCTCGCGCGGGATGCCCCGGCCGCGCGTGACGTTCTCCAGGAACGGCACGACGTCCTCGGGCTTCTCCGGACCGCCGAAGGAGACGAGCAGCAGCGCGTCGTACGGCGCGAGTCTCGGGTGGCATGGAGCCATCCTAGGAGGATGTCGGGCGCTGGATGCTCCGTGATCTCCACCTACCGCCGGGTGCTGTCCCTTCCCGGTGCACTCGCCTTCTCCGTCAGCGGCCTGGTCGCCCGGCTGCCGATCTCGATGGTGAGCCTCGGCATCGTCCTGCTGGTGTCGACCCGGACCGGCTCCTACTCGCTGGCCGGGTCGGTCTCGGCGGCGTACATCCTGGCCAATGCCGCGATGGCGGTCGTGCAGGGCTCGGCTGACCGACCGGTTCGGGCAGGGCCGGGTGCTGCCGGCGGGGGCGATCGTCTCGGCGGTCTCGCTGGGGCTGCTCATGTGGTCGGTCGAGACCGACCGCGGGGCCGCGTCCGCGGTGGTGTTCGCGTTCCTCACCGGCGCGGCGATGCCCGTGGTCGGCTCGGCGGTCCGGGCCCGGTGGACCCACCTCGTGCCGGACAAGTCGCAGCTGCAGACCGCGTTCGCCTTCGAGGCGGTGATGGACGAGGTCGTGTTCATGCTCGGCCCGACGCTGGTCACCCTGCTCGCCACCGCCGTCCACCCGCTGGCCGGGCTCGGCACCGCCGTCGTCGCCGGCGTCGCCGGCACGCTCGCGCTGGCCGCCCAGAAGGGCACCGAGCCGCCGCGGCACGAGCAGCATCCGGTCCGGGCCGAGCGACCGCGGCTGCCGTGGCCGGCTCTGCTGCCGATGGTCGTCGCGTCGGCCGCGGTGGGCTCGCTGTTCGGGTCGGTGGAGGTCGCCACGGTCGCGTTCGCCGAGGCCTTGGGCGCGAAGGCGACGAGCGGGGTGCTGCTGGCCACCTGGGCGTTCGGCAGCCTGGTGTCGGGCGTCGCGACGGGTGCGATCACCTGGCGCGCCGACAACGCGACGAGGTTCCGCTGGGGGCTGCTCGCGCTCGCGCTGTCCGTCGTACCGCTGCCGTTCCTCGACGGACTGCTCCTGATGGGCGCCGTCCTGTTCGTGGCCGGCTTCGCGATCTCACCCACCCTCATCGCGCTGATGGCGCTCACCGAGGAGGTCGTCCCGACCGCGCGGCTCACCGAGGGGATGTCGATCATCCACACCGGGATGGCCGCCGGGATCGCCCCCGGTGCCGCGCTCGCCGGACAGGTGGTGGACCGGGTGGGCGCCTCGGCGTCCTACTGGGTGCCGGTGGCGTCGGGCTTCGTCGGCGTGGGTGCCGCGTTCATCGCCGCCGCGGCAGCGCACCGGCGGGCTGCGGCGCGCGCCCGGCCGGGGGCGGCGTCATCGCCCACCGGATCGTCCTCGTAGCCAGGGTGCCCGCCGCACGCACCGCGACCGCCTCGGTCCGCGGGAAAATTGGCAGTCGGAGCTCGCGCCGTGCCCAGCGCGGCAGCATGCTCACCGCGGTCGCGGCGAGCAGACCGTACGGCGGGCGGGCCGGCACCGGCAGGGGCGGGTGCAGCAGCAGGAACCGCGCGGTCTCCCGGGCCGCCGGCGTCGCGGCCAGCTCCGGACGGTAGCTCTCGAGCCGCTCCACGAGCTCGGCCTCCGTGCGTGGCGGATCCACCACCCCGAGCGCCTGCGCGACCCGGCCGGTCTCGGCGACGTAGGCGTCGCGGCCGGCCTGGTCGAGCGGCCGGGCGCCGTACAGCTGGTGGGCGGTGAGGAAGCTGTCGATCTCGGCGATGTGCACCCACTCGAGAAGGTGCGGGTCGGACGCGGCGTAGCGGCGGCCGTCGGGCGCGGTTCCGACGACCGTCTCGTGGACACGTCGGACCGCGGCCACCATCTTCTCGGCGTCCGCGGCCGGGCCGAAGGTGGTGACGGCGAGGAAGTGGCTGGTGCGCTGCAGCCGGCCCCACGGGTCGCCCTGGAAGCCGGAGTGGTCCGCGACGCCGGCCATCGCCAGCGGGTGCAGCGACTGCAGCAGCAGCGCGCGGATGCCGCCGGCGAACATGGAGGCGTCGCCGTGCACCCGGCGGATCGCACTGTCCTCGCCGAACCAGCGCGGTCCCGGGGTGCCGTGGATGCGCTCGCGACGCCGCGGCCCCTCGGGTCCGGCGACCCGCGCGAACAGCCGTTCGCCCATCCGGCGTCGGACGTCGAGGGTGCGGGCCAGCATGCGTTCGAGTATGCCCGGCGCCGAGCAGATAGCCTCCCGCCATGACGAGCACCCGTTGGCACAACTGGTCGGGGCTGGCCACCACCCAGCCCCGGCAGGTGCTCTCCCCGGCCGACGTCGACGACGTCGCGCGGGCCGTGCACACCGCCCGCGACTCGGGGCTCGGCGTCAAGATGGTCGGCGCCGGTCACTCCTTCACCGAGATAGCCGTCGCCGATGGGCTGCTGCTGCGTCCGGACCGGCTCGTCGGCGTGCGGAGCGTCGACCGGGAGGCGATGACGGTGACGGTGCTGGCCGGCACCCCGCTGCACGTGCTCAACGCCCGGCTCGACGACCTGGGGCTCGCGCTGCACAACATGGGCGACATCGACCGGCAGACCGTGGCCGGGGCGATCTCGACGGGCACGCACGGGTCCGGCGGTCGGTGGGCGTCGCTGTCGGCGCAGGTCGCGGGTGTCGAGCTGGTGACGGCCGACGGGTCGGTGGTGACCGCCACGGCCGACCGGGACCCCGACCTCTTCCACGTGGCCCGGCTGGGGCTGGGGGCCGTCGGCATCCTCACCGCCGTGACGTTCCTCGTCGAGCCGGCCTTCCTCGTGCAGGCCGTCGAGGAGCCGATGACGTGGCAGGAGGTCGTGGGTGGGTTCGACGAGCTCGTCGAGCGGCACCACCACGTCGACATCCACTGGTTCCCGCACACCGAGCGTGCGCTCTGCAAGCGCGACGACCGGACCACCGACCCGGCCGAGCCTTTGTCCCGTGCCCGCGCCTACCTCGACGACCACCTGCTCGCCAACCGGGTGTTCGGCCTCTCCAACCGGCTGGGCAACGCCGTGCCCGGGCTGGTGCCGACGCTCAACCGGGTCGGCTCCCGGGCACTGACCGCGCGCAGCTACGTCGACACGTCGCACCGGGTGTTCGTCTCCGAACGCCTGGTCCGCTTCCGGGAGATGGAGTACGCCGTGCCGCGTGACGCGGGGATGACCGCGCTCGCCGAGGCCCGCCGGGTGATGGAGCGGGGCGGCTGGCCGATCAGCTTCCCGGTGGAGATCCGCTATGCCCGCGGTGACGACGTGTGGCTGTCCACGGCGTACGACCGGGACTCGGTGTACCTCGCCTTCCACGTCAACGCGCAGACCGACCACACGGCGTACTTCCGCGAGGTGGAGAGTGTCATGCGGGCACACGACGGTCGCCCGCACTGGGGCAAGCTGCACACGCGAGCCGCAGATGACCTCGCGCCCGCCTACCGGCGCTGGCCCGACGTGCAGCGCGTCCGGGACCGGGTCGACCCCGAGCGGCTGTTCAGCAACCGCTACCTCGACCGGGTGCTCGGTCCCTGACGACGGTCAGGTGCTCGCCGAGCTGCTCGGGCGCGGCGCCTGCCAGCCGCGGCGCAGCGCCAGCAGCCGCCACAGCAGGCAGACCAGCGCGGCCGGGACCGCGACCACCCCGACGGCCAGACCCATCTCCGTGCCGACCACGGCGATCGCGGCCCCGACCAGGGCCGGGGTCGCGTAGAGCTCGCCGCGCAGCACGATCGGGACCCGACCCGCGAGGATGTCGCGAAGGATGCCGCCGCCGATGCCGGTGAGCATCCCCATCAGCGCCGCCGGCACCGGGCCGAGCCCGAACGCGAGCGCCTTCACCGCGCCGGTCACGCAGAAGAGCGCGAGCCCGGCGGCGTCGAAGACGTTGATGACCCGCTCTCGTCGCCCGATCGCGGGGTGGAACCAGAACGTCACGAGCCCGGCGGTCACCGGCACGATCAGGTAGCGCCAGTCGGCCAGGGCGGCCGGGGGCAGCGCGCCGATCAGCACGTCGCGCAGGAACCCGCCGCCCAGCCCGGTGGTTCCGGCCAGGACCAGCACGCCGAAGATGTCGAGACCCTTGCGGACGGCCACCAGCCCGCCGGAGATCGCGAACACGAAGATGCCGACCAGGTCGAGGACCGTGATCAGCACGCTCGGATCCGCCACGCCCGGCTGCATGCCCGGGAGGCTACTCGTCGGTCGGCACCGACTTCACAGACACGCAGCCGCGACACGGCGCGTGCCGTCTGCGCGGGACACCGCTGAAGTAGGCTCGGCGAAACGTCACGACGACATGGACAAGGGAGCACGCACCGGCGATGGACCAGCAGGACCTCACGCTCGTGGGGCTGACCGACGACGGGACCAAGCTGGTCCTGGTCAGCGACTCGGGCGAGGAGTTCAGGCTGATCGTCGACGCGAAGCTCCGGGCCGCCCTTCGAGGTGACCATGCCCGCCTCGGCCAGTTGGAGATCACCATGGAGAGCGCATTGCGACCCCGCGACATCCAGGCCCGGATCCGGGCCGGTGAGACACCCGAGAGTGTCGCCGCCGCGGCGTCCACCAGCATCGACAAGATCATGGGCTACGCCACGCCTGTCCTGGCCGAGCGCGCGCACATCGCCGACCGTGCCCAGCGAGCCTCGCTGCGCCGCAGGGGCGGCGAGGGGTCCACCCGGCTGCTCGGCGACGCGGTGGCGGAGCGGCTGCGCTCCCGCAACGTCGACCCGACGACCGTCGACTGGGACGCCTGGCGCCGCGAGGACGGTCGCTGGACGCTGGTCGCCGACTACCGGTCGGGCGAGACCACGCGGCACGCCGAGTTCGTCTTCGACGCTCCCGGGCGCTACGTCGTCGCCGAGGACGACGAGGCACGCTGGCTGGTGGGCGAGCAGTCGACCAGCAAGGGCCCGCAGCCGCGCTCGGCCGCACCCTCCGGTCGGCGGCTCTCCGCCGTTCCGGCCGACGACGAGCTGCCGCTGGGCGAGGACGCGATCGGGCTGGTCAGCGAGCCGGAGGCCCCGCAGCACGATGACGACCACGAGCAGACGGTCGACCTGACGCCGGCCACCGCCGCCGCAGGCGACGCCGACTGGATCGCCACCCAGGCCAGCGACCGCCCCGAGCCGGCCCGCCCTGCCCCCGCGGAGGAGGAGCCCGCGGCCGAGCAGGAGGAGCCGGCGCGCAAGGCCTCGAAGAAGCGCGGCCGTGCGTCGGTGCCGAGCTGGGACGAGATAATGTTTGGCGGCGAACGTCGAGAGTGAGCCTGCGAACGGGTCGGCGTGAGCCGCCCATCCAGGGCCGCGGAGGCAAGGGCGACTAGCCCGTCAGGGCATCCGAGCGAGCTCGGCCAGCCGGGCCATGCCCGGTCCGATGCTGGCGCGGAACCGCGCGACCGCGGCGCCCAGCTCCTCGGAGTCCGCGAGCTCCGCGGGGATGCGGGCCGGGTTGAGCGGCACGGTGTCCGCCCAGGCCTTGACGCCGGCGTCCGACCCGAACGAGATCGAGGCCTTGCCGCCGAGCACCTGCATGAGTGCCCAGTCGGGTGGGGTGTTCGAGTACGGCGACGGGGGGCACAGCCGGTTCTTCTCCTCGTCGTCGTCGAAGACGGCCTCGACGTACCCCGCCAACGCCGCGCCGAAGCACGGGAACCCGGTCCGGATGGCCTGCAGGGTGATCGCGTCGGGCCCCCAGATCGGCACCAGCGGCTGGTAGCGCAGCCCCGAGGCGGCGCAGTGCACGACCACGGCATCGTCCGCGATCGGGACCTCACCGTCGGCCAGCACCAGCCGCTTCGGTTCCACGTGCTTGACGTGCCCCAGCCGGACGACGTCCTCGATCGTGCGGAGCCGGTCGAGCTCCCACTGGGCGAGCGTCGGCGTCTTCGCCATCGTCGGGGTGACGGACCGGTCGATGCGCAGCATCACTCCGGCCTCCTCCATGCGGAGGAACAGGTCGTCGGGCGACGTGGCCGCGACCGCCGCCTCCAGCACGTCGGCCGCCATCCCGATGAACACGGTCGGGTTCGGCTGGACGACCGCCCGGTTGAGCATCCACGGCTCGCGTGGCCGGACCCAGCGAATCGCGTCGGGATCGACTCCGTTCGCGAGCAGCCAGATGCAGGCGTCGGTGGCGGTCTTTCCCGACCCGACGACCACGAACTGGGACGGCGTCGCACCGAGATGGACGAGGTCGTTGACGGCCACCACGTTCACCCCGTCCGCGACGCCGAACGGTGCGGGCGTCACGGCCGGGATCTCTGGCGACAGGTAGTGCGCGTTGACGATGCGCGGACGGCCGCGGACCTCGTACTGCCGTCCGGACAGTCGTGACACGAACCGGTTGTCGCCGAGGTGGTCGCAGCTCGGGTAGAAGGTCACCTTCCCCGATGCGAGCATCCGCTCGCGCAGGACTCGGTCGTAGTAGGCGCAGACCTCCGGCGCCGTCGCGCGCTCGTGCAGGCCCGCCTCGGGGCCGTCCTGCTGGATGCGGCCGCTCCCGAGCAGGGTGGAGGCGACCCCGTAGAACGCGGACGCCTGGTGCAACCGGACGAACGGGTAGGCGTCGAGCCAGTGCCCGCCGACGCCGTGCCGGGAGTCGACCATGACCACGCTGACATCGGCGTGGTCGATGAGGGCGTCCGTGAACGCCATGCCGGCCGCACCCCCGCCAACGACCAGGTAGTCAGACTCCAGCACCTGGGCCACGGCCTCATGCTGACGGTGCCGAGGAAGCGGGTCAACCGCCTTGCGGATCCGGCTCCCAGCGCAGCAGGTCGCCGGGCTGGCAGTCGAGCACCTCGCACAGCGCGGCGAGCGTGGTGAAGCGCACCGCCTTGGCCCGCCCGTTCTTCAGCACGGCCAGGTTGGCGGGGGTGATCCCGACGCGTTCGGCGAGCGTGCCCACCGGCATCTTGCGCTTCGCGAGCATCACGTCGACGTCGACGACGATCGGCATCAGATGACCTCGTCGAGCTCGGCCTGCAGGTGCTGCGCCTCGACGTCGCGGGCCACGGCCTGGGCGAGCAGCATCCGGAGCACAAGGACGATCAGCGCGATCCCCGCCACCAGCACGCCGGCCCCGCCGACCAGCAGCACCACTCCCGGCGCCGCCGCCTCGCCCGGCGCGAGGACGAATCCGAGCGCGAACAGGAGCAGGGACGCGGCCGAGATCGCGCCGATCACCACGTCGACGTACCGGAACGCGGCGTCGGAGAACACGGTGCCGCGCCGCACCATCGTCAGCAGCCGCCAGACGCAGACCAGGGTGACCTGCACGGTCGCGATGCCCAGCACGACGATGACGACCAGCGACGTGCGTAGGTAGGAGTACTCCGGGTCGAGCCCGTCGAGGTCCGACCAGAGCAGCGGCACCATCACCGTCTGCACGAACAGCGAGCCGGCCAGCACCATCACGAGCACGATGCGTAGCGCGAGCAAGGCCAGGTTGCCCATGAGTTCTCCCTCGTTATCGAATGACAGTCAGAATATATCGATAAACGATAAACGCGCAAGCATGCTCGCTGTCGCGTGGACAACAAAGTTACCCGCGGGTAATACTCTCCGGCATGGCGTACTTCGTGACCGGCGCGACCGGCTTCATCGGACGGCACCTCGTCGCCGAGCTGCTCGACCACCGCGACGGCGAGATCTTCGTGCTGGTCCGCAAGGGATCACGTGCCCGGATGGAGGCGCTGATGCGCCGCTGGGACGCCGGGTCCCGGGTGACACCGGTCGAGGGGGACCTCGGCAAGCCACGGCTGGGACTGTCCCGCGCCTGGATCCGCGAGCACCGCGGCGACATCGAGCACTTCTTCCACCTGGCCGCGATCTACGACATGACCGCCTCCGACGAGCTCAACGAGAGGCTCAACGTCGGCGGCACCCGCGCCGCGCTGGAGCTTGCCGGCGCGCTCGACGTCGGGATCTTCCACCAGGTCTCCTCGGTGGCGGCGTCGGGCGACTACCACGGCGCATACGACGAGACCATGTTCGACGTCGGTCAGTCGCTCCCGTCGCCGTACCACCGCACGAAGTTCGAGTCGGAGCGGATCGTCCGAGAGGAGGCCACCGTGCCGTGGCGGGTCTACCGGCCGGCGGTCGTCGTCGGCCACTCCGAGACCGGCGCCATGGACAAGGTCGACGGGCCCTACTACTTCTTCCCTCTGTTCAAGCGGCTGCGGGACAACCTGCCGTCCTGGCTGCCCATGGTCGGAGTCGACCTCGGTGACACCAACGTCGTGCCGGTCGACTACGTCGCGTCCGCCATGGACCACCTTGCGCACCTGCCCGGGCACGACGGCGAGGCCTTCCACCTCGTGAACCCCGACCCGCAGCCGACGATCGACGTGGTCAACACCCTGGCCGAGGCAGCCAAGGCGCCCCGGTTCGCCCTACCGCTCGACCGCCGTGTCACGGGAGTGCTGCCGACGGGCCTGCTCCCGCGTGCCGTGCGGCCCGGCAACATCGTCAGCAACGTCCTGCGCACCGCGCCCGCGCAGGTGGTGCTCCGCGAGACGGTCGGCCGGCTCGGCGTACCGCCCGAGGTGCTCGAGCACGTGTCGTTCCCGACGACATACTCCTCTCGGGCCACGGAGCGGCTGCTCGCCGGGTCCGGCATCGCGGTGCCCGACCTGGAGAGCTACGCGCTCGAGCTGTGGAACTACTGGGAGGAGCACCTCGACACCGACACCGCCCGGGACGCCGAGCTGGTCGAGGCGCTCTCCGGACGGACGGTGGTCATCACCGGTGCGTCGTCGGGCATCGGCAAGGTCGCGGCGCTGAAGGTCGCGCAGGCCGGCGGGGTGCCGCTGCTCGTCGCCCGGGGCAAGGACAAGCTCGAGGAGACGAAGGCGGAGATCGAGGCGGCCGGCGGTACGGCGTACGTCTACGGGTGCGACCTCTCGGACCTCGAGGCCATCGACGCGCTGTGCGAGCAGATCCTGGCCGAGCACGAGAGGGTCGACTTCGTCGTGAACAACGCCGGACGCTCGATCCGGCGGTCGCTGGCGCTGAGCCACGACCGGTTCCACGACTTCGAACGCACCATGCAGCTCAACTACTTCGGGGCCATCCGGCTGGTGATGGGTCTGCTGCCGGCCATGCGGGCCCAGGGCGGCGGCCACATCGTCAACGTCAGCTCGATCGGGGTGCAGACCAACCCGCCCCGCTTCTCGGCGTACGTCGCATCGAAGGCCGCGCTCGACTCGTGGTCCAACGTGGTCAGCTCGGAGCTGGTCGGCGACGGGGTCTCGTTCACGACGATCCACATGCCGCTGGTGAGGACGCCGATGATCGCGCCGACGAAGATCTACGACCGGTTCCCGACCATCACCCCGGCGCAGGCTGCCGACATGGTGCTGCACGCGCTGGCCGACCGTCCGCACGAGGTCAACACCGCCCTCGGCTCGCTCGGCGCGGTCGCGCACACGCTCGCTCCGAAGGCGTCGTTCCGCGTGCTGCACATGGCCTACCAGGTGTTCCCGGACTCCGCCGCCGCCCGTGCGGCCGCCGAGGAGGACGGCGGCGACCAGCCGAGTCCCCGGCAGCTGCTGCTGGCCCGGTTGCTCAAGGGCGTGCACTGGTGAGCCGGCCCGGATCGTGAGACTCGGCTGACAGATCCGCGCCGCTCGGTCACCCTGGACCCACCATGCATCACCTGTGTTGTCGCTGCCGCTGACACCAGCCCCCGGCTGGTGCCTCTTCGCTGCCCAGCCGACACCAGCACACACAGGACCTCGCATGACGACCAGCTCCCGCACTCCCCTCACCTTCGCCGCGTGGGTCGGCGCCCTGTCGGCGCGCGGCTACTCGGTGCTCGCCGCCTCCCACGCGGTGCCCATCCAGCTGTGGCTGCGCGACGACGACGGCACGGCGCTGCACTTCCTGGCCCGCGGCACCAGCGTCGCCCTCCGTCGGTACGACGCGAGCGACCTCACCAGCCTGGTGCTGCGGTCGGAGTGCGACTGCGAGGAGCACCGGACCGCGGGCGCCGGCTCTCGCACCGTGCTGAACCCGGGTGCCGTCGCGTCCGGCGAGGTCGTCTTCGACGGCGCCGCGGCACTGGGCTGGACCGGCTACGAGGCCGGGCTGCTCGACGTGGCGACCGCGGCCGCGATGTTCGACGAGATGTCGGCCGAGCTCGCCGAGCCGGCCCGGGCGTGGCAGGCGACCGCCTGACAGCCGCGGCCGAGACCGGGCGTCGTCCGTCGGGACGGCGACAGGGACGACGACCCGGTCCCGGGTCCTGGCAGACCCCACCCCTGTGGGGGTCGGTTCTGCCAGGCTCAACGAGCCACCGCGGTGAAGGTCACGGGGTGCGGCCCCAGCGCTCCAGAGCCGAGGGTGTCGTGCCGCCGGTCTCGACCGGCCGGTCCGGGTCGGAGACCCACTCGCTCCACGAGCCGGGATACAGGGCGGCGGTCTTGCCGAGCCGGTGCAGCGCGAAGACGATGTGCGTCGCGGTGACGCCCGACCCGCAGTAGACCGCGACCTCGTCCTCGACGTGCACCCCACCCAGGTGGAGGTAGGTGCCGAGGTCGTCGAAGATCCGGAAGTCCCGGTGATTCTCCCGCGGCGGACCGAGGTTGACCTGGTACGGGATGTTGACCGCACCCGGGATGTGCCCGGCGACGGGGTCGATCGGCTCGACCTCGCCGCGGTAGCGACGCGGGTCGCGGACGTCGACGAGGACTCCCTCGCGCGCCACCCGGGCCGCGCCCTCGGCGTCGACGATCGGCAGGTGTCCGGGGTCGGCGGCGAAGTCGCCCCGGCCGGGCACGACGTCGCCGCGCTCGGTGGCGCCGCCCGCGTCGAGATGCCCGCGCCAACCGCCGTCCAGCACCTTGACGTCGCGGTGCCCGTGATGGACGAGCAGCCACCACGCGCGGGTCGCCGCGCTGCCGTCCCAGTCGTCGTAGACGACCACGCCGCGGTCGTTGCGCACTCCCGCCCGTCGCATCGCCGCCTCGAACCGGTCGGAGCTCGGGAGTGGGTGCCGGCCCCGCGTCCCGTCGCCCACGGGGTCACAGAGGTCGGCCTCGAGGTCGACGAACACCGCGCCCGGCACATGGCCGGCGAGGTACTGCTCCCGGCCATCGGTCCGGCCCGTCGCGTAGCGCACGTCCAGGATCGCGACGTCGGGGGCGAGCCCGGGAAGCCGGTCGGGGCGGAGGACCGCGTCGAGGTTCATCCCGGGCAGGTTCATCCGAGCCGGCTGTCCCCGAACGGCAGCGGGTCGCCGATCATCTGCACGGCGTGCGCCCGGCTGGCGGTCATGCCGCGCCGGTGGTGCTGCCGGCAGAGCACCTCGTAGCCGATCTCCGGGGCCGCGTCGTCGTCCGCGGGTCCACGTCGCCGACCACGATGACCTCGCCCTCGGTGACCATCTCGCCGTTCTCGGTGCGGGCGTTCTGGGTCGCCCGCTTGCCGCACCAGCACAGCGCCTCGACCTGGAGGACGTTCATGCGGTCGGCGAGCTCGACCAGCCGGGCCGACCCCGGGAACAGCACGGACCGGAAGTCGGTGAGGATCCCGAACGCGAACACGTCGATCTGCAGCTCGTCGACGACGCGGGCCAGCTGCTCGATCTGGGTCGGCGTGTAGAACTGCGCCTCGTCGCAGATCAGGTAGTCGACCCGGCCGCCGCGGGTGAGCGCCTCGACGACGTACTTCCAGAAGTCGAAGGCGCCATCCACCTCGATGGCGTCGTGCTGCAGCCCGAGCCGGCTCGACAAGGTGGCCGCACCGGCCCGGTCCTGGCTGGTGAAGATCCGGCCGACGCGCCCGCGGGCGGCGTGGTTGTGGTTGGTCTGGAGCGCGAGCGTCGACTTGCCGGAGTCCATGGTCCCGGTGAAGAACTGCAGTTCGGCCACGGGATGCCATCCTGCCACGCCAGGTTCGCCCGCCCGCCGTTGGCACGCGGGGCCTCGGCTCAGAGCACGAGGACCGGGATCAGCATCTCCGCCGAGGTCAGCGAGCCGTGCAGCCCGACCAGGCGTCGCCTCGTAGGGGAACGCCGACGTGCACATCACCGAGAAGTCGTCGCGGCAGGCCACGACCACGTCACCGAGCCGCGGGCGTACGGCGGGGTCGACGGTGCCGAACCAGCCGAGGCCGATCGCCTCGTCGCGGGTGAGCACCTCGGCCCGCTCGCCCAGCGACGCCACGCCACGCCGCGACGACGTCGTCGACGGCGCCGGCGCGGCAGTAGACGTGCCGGAACCGTGCCTCGCCGCCGAGCACCACCACCCCGTCGAGCAGGTCGGGGTGGTCGTCGACGTCGAGCCGCTGGCGTCCGGTGCGGAGTCGACCATGCCGTGGTCGGCGACCACGACGATCCGGGTGTCGGCCGGCAGGCGTCTCGCGCAGATGCTCGGCGGCCGCGTCGATCATCGACAGCTGCTGCTCCCACTGCGGCGAGTCGACGCCGTAGCGGTGCCCGGTCCAGTCGAGGTCGCCGTCGTACATGTAGGTCAGCGACGGCTCCTGCCGAGCCGCTGCCTGGACCGCGGCGAGCCGCTCCCCCACCCGGTCGGCGCCGACGAACTCGGCGCCGCGGTGGCCGGCGACGGTGAGCCCGGAGCGATGCGAAGTCGCGCTTGTTCACGACCGTCGTCGCGCACCCCCGCGGCGGCAAGCCGGTCGAACGCGGTCGGGTGCGGCTGCCACTCCCGCGGGTCGACCTTGGAGCTCCAGAACAGCGCGTTGAGCAGGTCGTCGGTGCCGGGGATCCGTGCTGGTGAAGCCGACCACGCCGTGGGCCCGGGGGTGAGCGCGGTGCCGAGCGACGTCAGGCTCGTCGCGGTCGTCGACGGCACCCCGACGGTGGCCGGCTCGCCGAGGTGGCGCGTGCAGGAACGGCGCCTCCTCGGGGTGGTCGCGCAGCAGCTCGTGGCCGAGCCCGTCGACGAGGAACACCACGTAGCTGCTGCGCCGCGCGGCAGCTCGAGTGTTCGACGGCGGCAGACCCGCGTCGACCCCGAGGGCCGTGCCGACCGCCGGGAGGACGTCGCCGAGCGACCGGTCCGCGTAGGCCGGCGGCGATGAACCCGATCATCGGGCCGCGTCGGGGCTCCCCGTGCGCGCCGACAGCGCGTCGGCGAAGCCGAGCAGGTCGGCCACGGCCTCCGGGCCCTCGGCCGCGGCGCTGACCCGCAGCGAGAAGTCGTCGGAGGTGACCACGCCGGTGTAGCCGTGGTCGGCCTCGCAGTCCGGGTCGGCGCAGCCGGCGGGCTCGAGGTCGATCCGCCCCACGGCGCCCCAGCCGATCGTCAGCACGGCCTCGTTGGCGCCCGGGGCGGGGATCGGCTTGCCGGCGTACGACGCGGGGTTGGCGACCATCCGGTTCACGACCACGGAGCGGATCGCGTTGAGCGGCGACGGCCTCGGTGGACGTCGAGGTGTACGGCGCCGGCAGCAGGTCGTCGGGGGCGTGCTCGTCGGTGTGCGCGAGGATCAGCCGGGTCGGGGTCAGCACGAGGACGCGTCATGTGCCGACGCACCTCGTCACGCTCGTCGATGGTGGGCTCGTGGTGCACCAGGTGCGACAGCACCGCGCTCGCCCGCGACCGCGCGTCATCACGGCGTCGGCCACCACGTCGGGGTAGTAGCCGCACTTCTCGATGTCGTCGCGCAGCTCGAGCGTGTTGTCCCTCATGCCGTGCAGTCTGTCACGCAGCGAGACTCAGCTCCGGCGCGGGCAGACCGTCCTGGTCGGGGGTGAGGTGGCGCCGCAGCCGGAGCAGCAGCACCGCCGCCAGCGCCGTGCCTCCGACCGTGCACGCGACCCACACGTGCGCGAGGCCGTTGCCGATCAGCAGCCCGGCCAGCGCCGGACCGATGATCATCGCGACCGTCCAGGTCATCCCCTGCAGCGCGTTGTAGCGGCCGCGCAGCTCCTCTGCCGCGAGGTCGTTGACGATCGCGGGCGCGAGCGGTGCCCACAGGGTCTCCCCCAGGCCGAATACGGCCAGCCCGACCACGACCAGCGCGACGGACGTCCAGCCGTCCACGGCGTCGCTGAGCGCGATCACCAGCCACGACAGTGACCAGATGCCGGCGCAGGCGGCCAGCATCCGGCTCCGGCGACGGCCCTTGATCACCCGAAGGGCGACCAGCTGGCCGAGCACGATCGCGGCGGTGTTGGCGCCGAAGGCCCAGCCCAGGTAGTGCGCGGGGATCCCGGCCACGTCGACGGTGTACGCCGCGAAGCCGGCCTCGAACTGGGCGTAGCCGAACGTGATCACCACGACGGAGATGAGCACCACCCGCACCAGCGTGCGGTCGCGCAGGACCGTCGACCACCCCGGCTGCGGGCCCTCCGCGACCTTCTCGTCCCTGGTCAGCGCGCCGGTGCGGCGAGGCAGGCTCACCACGACGGCGATGTAGGCGACGTACGACAGCGCGTCGATCATGTAGAGCCGTTCGAACGACGACGGGTCCGCCACCCGCACGAGCAGCGCGCTCACGACGCCGCCGATCCCCAGACCGGCGTTCATGAGCATGAACTGGAAGCCGTAGACCTGCTGGCGCCGCGCCTCCGGCACCATCCTGGTGAGCATGGCCGTCGAGGCCGGGTAGAGCCCGACCGTGCCGAGGGTGATGAAGGTGGCGACGGCCAGCGCGTGCCACGCGTTCTGCACCAGCGCCAGCGACGCGACGCCGAACGCCTCGGTCGTGAGCCCGACGATCATCACCGGCCGCGGACCGAACCGGTCGATCAGGGTGCCGCCGATCGGCGAGCCGACGAAGCCGAGCAGCCCCATGAACGCGAACAGCAGGCCGACGGTCGCGGTCGGGATGCCGCGCACCTCCGCGAGGTACACGTACAAGAACGGCATGGTGAGCCCGCTGCCCAGGGCAGACAGCGCGATGCCCACGAACAGTCGCTTGACCAACGGGTCGAGCCCCGGCGGGACCAGCTCGTCGGGTGTCGTGGGGGTGGGTGCGGTGCTCACCGGAGCATTCTCGGGTAAGCACCAAACCGGTCGCTAGCGAATTACCGGCCGCCGCGGCGTGTGCTCCGTCACTCGGGAGACGGTGGTCGAGCCAGGCCCGGTGGTCGAGCCCGTCGAGACCACGTCGGCTGGTCGAGCCAACCCCGGTGGTCGAGCCACACCCCGGTGGTCGAGCCACACCCCGGTGGTCGAGCCAGACCCCGGTGGTCGAGCCCGTCGAGACCACCCAGGTGGTCGAGCACACCCGGTGGTCGAGCCCGTCGAGACCCCTACGGCTGGTCGAGCCACACCCCGGTGGTCGAGCCACACCCCGGTGGTCGAGCCCGTCGAGACCACGGCAGGTGGTCGCTTGTCCTAAGGAGCCGAGGGACGAGGCGTCTCGAAGGGAGCCCTTCGAGACCTTCACTCCGTTCGCTCCTCAGGGACCACCAGTCGAGGTCAATCCCCTTGTGCACAAGGGATCCCGGGGTCGCGGTTCTTGTCGGTGGTCGCCTCTAGATTCATGGGTATGGAACCGGTGGTGGATGACCTCGAGCGGCAGGCAGTCGCCGACGCGCTGGTGTCCAACCATGCCACCTTGGTCGAGTCTGAGTGTCGTGAGCTGGTGCTCGCCGCGCAGTGGGCCGACCTGCATCCGACATCAACAGGAACGGTGCTGCCCGGCACCGAACGCGCGAAGCGGTACGGCGGTGACGGGACGCCGTTCGCGGGTGAGTTCGCGGCCGCCGAGCTGGGTGTGCTGCTCGGCCGATCCCACGTCGCCGCGGCCACGTTGATGGCCGACGCGCTCGATGTCCGGCACCGGCTGCCCGAAGCTGTGGGCCGAGCTCATGGCCGGGTCGGTGCGGGTCTGGCAGGCGCGGCACGTCGCCTCCCGGACCCGCGCCACCGGACTCACCCTTGCCCAGGCCAGGGATGTCGACGAGACGACCACCTCGTACATCTCATCGCTCCCGTGGGGACGCTTCCTGGAGCTGCTCGAGGCTCGGATCATCGCCGCCGACCCCGAGGCCGCAGAGGCTTGCCGGCTGTCGGCGGAGCTGGAACGGTTCGTGATCACCGGGCAGTCCAACGAGCACGGCCTGAAGACGCTCATCGCCAAGGCCACCGCCGGTGAGGTCATCTACCTGGTCGCGATGGTGGACCGGATCGCCGAGATCCTGCTCCAGCAGGGTGACACCGACCCGGTCGGTGTGCGGCGGTCCAAGGCGCTCGGGATCCTGGCGCAACCGGCGCGGGCACTCGCCCTACTGCAGTCTGCAGGTGGTGACCAGGTCTCGACGGGCTCGACCACCGAGGGGGCCGAGTCGACCACCGAGGGTGCGGGCTCCCTTCGAGACGCCTCGGTCCTCGGCGACCTGGTCTCGACGAGCTCGACCACCGGTGGTGACGTGCCGCTGCCGCCGGCGACTCTCTATGTGCACGTGTCTCGGGAATCGATGCAGACCGGTGACGGGGTGGCGCGGATGGAGGGCGTCGGGCCGATCACGATCGGCCAAGCCTCGGATTTCCTGCGGCACTCCCACGTCAACATCAAGCCAGTGATCGACCTCAACCAGGACCGCCCGGTTGACTGCTACGAGGTACCGGACCGGCTTCGCGAACAGATGCACCTCCGCTCACCGGCGTCCGCCTTTCCGTGGTCGTCGGCCACCGGACGCCGGATGGACCTCGACCACACCATTCCGTTCCAGGTCTCGACGGGCTCGACCACCGAGGGCGGGCAGACGCGGATCGGGAACCTCGGCAAGCTCTCCCGCTTCGAACACCGGATCAAGACCCACGGCAAGGGCTGGCGGCACCGACAACCCGAGCCCGGCGTCCACCACTGGCGGACACCCACGGGCTACCACTTCACCGTCGACCACACCGGGACGCACCGGGTGCGGGTCTCGACGGGCTCGACCACCGGTGGTGCGGGTCGGGCCTAGTCAGGGAGCCTGACCTTCTCCTGCAGGAACTCCTCGACCGTCATCATCGACGCCGGGTCCAACAACCCACCCCCGACGTTTGTCCAGGCCGTCTCGGAGGACGCGCCGTACCGGTTCAGCGCCATCGTGTTCGGAGGGCACCTCGGCGAACGGTCGGAGCAGCCTCTGCGCGGCGGCGTACACCACCGCCGGCGTCGAGAGCACTCTGACCCTGCGACCGAGGACCCGGCCGTACGTCGCTGCTACCTCGTCCCAGCTGAGTGGCTGGGGTCCGGCCACCTCCAGCGTGGCGTGCGGCAGTCCTCCGACGTCGTCCCGGGTGGCCGCTTCGACCACCGCCCGCGCGGCGTCCGCCACCGTGATGAACGCATTGCGGTGCGAGCGCCGACCGGGGACGAGTATCAGCCCGCGGTCCTCGACCAGGGTGCCGGTGCCCTTTCGGAAGCTGCGCAGGAAGGGGGACGGCCTGTCGACCGTCGCGTTCTGGGCGCCCCTCAGCGGTATCGATGACCCGGCGAGCGCCAGATGTACGTCCATGAAGGGCGGGAAGCGGACACACACGGTCTCGGCGCGCAGGTCCGCCAGCGCGTCCTCCAGCCTTCGCCGGGCACGCACGAACGGAACGGCCTCATCGACGTCGGTCACCGGGACCGACGGGAGCACGATCCGCTCGACACCTTCCGCAGCCAGGACTGCCGGGGCGCGGCTCAGTCCCTCCTCGACCAGAGCCGGCCGGTCACCGGCACGCGGGACCACGGGGTTGGCGGACAGGATGGCAACCTCCGCGCCCGAGGCCGCCGCCCGGATCGAGGATGTGTCGGTCAGGTCGGCCACCACCGTCTCGACGCCGAGCGCACGCAGGGCCTCGCCGCGAGCGGGCTCCCGCACCGAGCCACGCACGTCGTGCCCGGCCTCGACGAGCAGGGCGCAGCATCGCGCGCCGAGCTGACCGTTCGCCCCGACGACCAGGATCTTCATGGTCGCCATCCTTCACCCGGGCGCGAGCGGCACGCCAGACTGGCCCGATGGAAGGCGAGCGCCGGCTGGTCCTGCTCCGACACGGGAAGTCGGACTGGTCGGGCGGCGAGCCGGACCTTGCCCGCCCACTGGCGAGACGAGGAAGGCGACAGGCGTCCGAGGCTGGACGGTGGCTTGCCGAGCACCTCGACGGCATCGCCCTCGCCGTCGTGTCTCCGGCCACCCGCGCCCGATCGACCTGGGACCTGGCCGTCGCCGAGCTCGATGCGTCGCCGCCCGTGAGGGTCGAGGAGCGCGTGTACGCCGCGTCGGGCCGCGAGCTGCACGGCGTCGTGCGCGACCTCTCGGACGACCTCCGGACCGTCGTGATCGTCGGTCACAACCCCGGTCTCGAGGATCTCGTCCATCGGCTCACCGGCGAGTGGACCCCCATGCCGACCTCGGCCATCGCGGTGCTCGACGTACCCGGCCCCTGGTCGACCGTCGCAGAAGGTCGGGCGAGGCTGCGGACCGCCGGACGACCGCCGCCGTGACCGGGGCCGCGGCCTGGCCTCATCCGTGCAGGGTGTCCCCTGCCTGCGTGCTCATCCGGCGGGTGAACCAGTCCGAGCGCGCGTCGGAGACGGGCTCCACCCGGCCGACGGCGTTGAGGACGGCGGCACCGGCGGCACCGACGAGCACCAGGTTGAGCTCGAGCGAGCGGACCTGTGGCAGGTCGTTCTTGAGCTGGGCGAGACGCAGCAGCAGTCGCTCGATGGCCTCGACGTCGACCACCTCACTGCCCCGCCAGCCGAACAGCAGCGGCGCCGCCTTGATCTCCCGAACCATCTCCGCGGCCTCACCGCCGTGCAGCGGCGGGATCCGGTAGGCCCGGTCGCCGAGCAGCTCGGTCGTGGGGCCGGAGAGGCCGAACGACACCACCGGGCCGAACAGCGGGTCCTCCATCCCACCGATCGTGACCGGGACGCCGGGCTCGGCGACCTTCTGCACGATGAAACCCGGCCTGGTCGGGGTGGTCGATCAGCTCGTGCATGGTCCGCCACGCGTGGCGCATCTCGGCCTCGGTGTCGATGTTGCGCCACACGTGCGCGAGGTCCGGCCGCTGGCGGAGGTGCTCCGCGGTGGCCTTGAGCACGACGTCGAACCCGAGCTTCTCGGCGGCGGCGACAGCGGCGTCCTCGGTGTCCACCTCGACGCGGCCCCACAGCTCGATGCCGTAGGCGTCGAGCAGGTCGCGCAGCTCGTCGAACCCCAGGTCGCGTCCGTCGGGGGCCTCTACCAGGGCCCGGTTGACCAGTGTCTTGGCACGCATCAGGTCCACCTCGTCGGGGGCCACGATCTCGCCCTCGGGCTTGCGTCGCCACTCGGCGTAGTCGACGACCCGGGCCAGCGCGCGTACGGCGGCCTCGACGGCGGGGTACGACGGGACCGACCCGCGCCCCGCGGTGTTGCCGGCGACGTCGGGGACCCGGAGCAGCTCCGGGATCCCCTCGACGCCGAGGAACGTGGACACCAGCGGCTTGTCGGACTGCTCCCCCACGGCCGCCAGGACGTGCGCCACCTCGGAGCCCGTGGTGTTGAGCGGCGGGATGAAGACCGCGACCACCGAGTCGACGTCGGGGTCGTCGATCGCGGCGTCGAGCGCCTCCTCGAAGTCCTCGGCGGTCGCCTCCGAGCCGAGCGCGACGGGCTCGCGGGTGTGCAGGCCCACCGAGGCGGCGGCGTCCGTGGCGAGCAGCCCGAGCGCGTCGGAGTTGCCGACGACCGCGACCCTGCGCCCCCGCGGCAGCGGCTGGTGCGCGACGAGCTGGGCGACGTCGAACATCTCGTCGAGGTTCTCGACCTGGATGACGCCGGCCTGGCGGAACATCGCGTCGATCGCTGCCTGCGGCGCGGCCATCGAGCGGACCGCGTGACCCATCGGCACACCCTGGGTGGTGCGTCCGGACTTCACGGCGATCACCGGCTTGCGCCGGGAGACCCGCCTGGCGATGCGGCTGAACTTGCGCGGGTTGCCGATCGACTCCAGGTAGAGGAGCACCACCTCGGTGGCGGCGTCCTCCTCCCAGTACTGCAGCAGGTCGTTGCCGGACACGTCGGCGCGGTTGCCGGCGCTGACGAACGTCGAGAGCCCGAGGCCGCGCCGGCTGACCTTCTCCAGGATCGCCACGCCCAGGGCACCGGACTGGCAGAAGAACCCGGCCCGGCCGCGGGGAGGCATCATCGGGGCGAGCGAGGCGTTGAGGGAGTACTCCGAGGCGGTGTTGATGATCCCGAGACAGTTCGGCCCGATCAGCCGAAGCCCGTAGCTGCGGGCCAGGCCGACCAGGCGGCGCTGCCGCTGCCGGCCCTCCTCGCCGGTCTCCGCGAAGCCCGACGACACCACGACCATGCCGTGCACGCCCTTGGCCGCGCAGTCGAGCACCACGTCGGGGACCGCCTCGGCGGGCACGGCCACGACGGCGATGTCGACCGAGTCGGGGATGTCGCCCACCGTGGGGTACGCCGGGAGGCCCGCGACCGACTTGGCCGCCGGGTTCACGACGTACACGCGGCCCTGGTAGTCACCGAGCACCAGGTTGCGCACCAGCGTCTGGCCGATGGTGTCCTGGCGGCGCGAGGCGCCGATGACGGCGACACTGCGGCGTTGAAGAAGTTCTGGATCGACGCGGCCTCGGCCCGGTGCTCGCGGGCCTGCATCACGTTCACCGACGTGTCGGTGGCGTCGATCGGGAACACCAGGCGCATCACGCCGTCCTCGTAGCCACCCGCCACGTGGTAGCCGGCCTCCCGGAAGATCTGGATCATCCGGTGGTTCTCCGGGAGCACCTCGGCCTCGAACTTGTCGATCCCGCGCTCGCGGCCGGCCTGGGCGAGGTGCTCGAGCAGCAGCTGGGCGATGCCGCGGCCCTGGTGGGCGTCCTGCACCAGGAAGGCGACCTCCGCGATCGCCGGCTCGCCGGGCTTGTGCGGGATCTTGTCGAACCGGCCGACCGCGATGATCTTCTGCGCGACCGTGAGCACGAAGGCGACCCGGTCGTGGTGGTCCACGTGGGTGAAGCGCTCGACGTCCCGCTCCGACAGGTGCGGCATCGGCGCGAAGAACCGGAGGTACTTCGACTCCGCGGAGACCTGCTCGTAGAACTCGACGAGCAGCTCGCGGTCCTCGGCGCTGATCGGTCGCAGGTGCGCCGCCTGTCCGTCGCGCAGCAGCACGTCGGCCTCCCAGTGGCTGGGGTAGTCGGCCACCGTCGTACCGCTCGACCGGGTGCCCGTCTCCGCTGCGCTCACGCGCCGAATCTATCGGTTCGGACAGTGTGACGAGCACCCCGGCGTGCCCCCGCCGGACCGGTCGGTCGCCCGGGTGAGAATGACCGCCATGGCCCGCCGGCACGAAGAGCACACTCCCCCCGGACGACTTCGAGGAGCACATCCTCGACATCGACGTCGGCGACGAGATGCGCACCAGCTTCCTCGAGTACGCCTACTCGGTCATCTACAGCCGCGCCCTCCCCGACGCCCGCGACGGGCTCAAGCCGGTGCAGCGCCGGATCCTCTACACGATGGCCGACATGAACCTGCGGCCCGACCGCGGCCACGTCAAGAGCGCCCGGGTCGTCGGCGAGGTGATGGGCCGGCTGCACCCGCACGGCGACGGCGCGATCTACGACGCGCTGGTCCGCATGGTGCAGCCGTGGTCGCTGCGGGTGCCGCTCATCGACGGGCACGGCAACTTCGGCTCGCCCGACGACCCGCCGGCCGCGATGCGCTACACCGAGTGCCGGATGGCCGCCCCCGCCGTCGCCATGACCGGCTCGATCGACGAGGACACCGTCGACTTCAAGCCCAACTACGACAGCCGCGAGCTGGAGCCGTCGGTGCTGCCCTCGGCGATCCCCAACCTGGTCGTCAACGGCGCCTCCGGGATCGCGGTCGGCATGGCCACCAACATCGCCCCGCACAACCTCGTCGAGGTGGTCCAGGCGCTGCGCCACCTGATCACCCACCCGGAGGCCGACCTGGACGCCCTGATGAGGTTCGTGCCCGGCCCCGACCTGCCGACCGGCGGCAAGATCGTCGGCCTCGACGGCATCCGCGACGCCTACGAGAGCGGACGGGGCTCATTCCGGATGCGCGCCACCGCCAGGGTCGAGAGCGTCACCCCGCGGCGCAAGGGCATCGTCGTGACCGAGCTGCCCTACGGCGTCGGCCCCGAGAAGGTCATCGAGCGGATCAAGAGCCTCGTGCAGGCCAAGAAGATCCAGGGCATCGCCGACGTCAAGGACCTCACCGACCGCGAGAAGGGCCTGCGCCTGGTCATCGAGGTCAAGAACGGCTTCCACCCCGAGGCCCTGCTCGAGCAGCTCTACAAGCACACCCCGATGGAGGACTCCTTCGGCATCAACGCGGTGGCGCTCGTCGACGGGCAGCCCCGCACGCTCGGGCTCAAGCAGATGCTCGAGGTGTTCCTCGACCACCGCTTCGACGTCGTACGCCGCCGCTCGACGTACCGTCGCGGCCGGGCCGCCGACCGCCTGCACCTCGTCGAGGGTCTGTTGCTCGCGATCCTCGACATCGACGAGGTGATCCAGCTGATCCGCTCCAGCGACAACGCCGAGCAGGCCCGCGAGCGGCTGATCTCGGTGTTCGACCTGACCGAGGTCCAGGCCAACTACATCCTCGACATGCCGCTGCGCCGGCTCACCAAGTTCTCCAAGATCGAGCTCGACAAGGAACGCACCGAGCTCGAGCAGACCATCGCCGCGCTCGACGAGATCCTCTCGGACGAGAAGATGCTCCGCAGGGTCGTCTCCGACGAGCTGGCCGAGGTCGCCAAGACCTACGGCACCCCGCGGCGCACGGTGCTGCTGGAGTCGGCGGGACAGTCCGTGTCCGCCGCCGCCGTACCCCTGGAGGTCGCCGACGACCCCTGCTTCGTCTACCTCTCCTCGAGCGGCCTGCTTGGCCCGCACCACCGACACCGAGCCGGCCGGCGAGGGCGGGGGCCGCGCCAAGCACGACGTCGTGGTCTCGGCGGTGCGCACCACCGCCCGGGGCCAGGTCGGCGCGCTCACGTCGCAGGGCCGTGTGGTCCGGCTGGACGTGCTCGACCTGCCGACGCTGCCGGCCACGGCCAACGCCCCGCACCTGCAGGGCGGCGCCCCGCTGAGCGAGTTCCTGTCGCTGGAGCCCGGGGAGCGCGCACTCGCGCTGGCCTCACTGACCGACGAGGGGCCGGGCCTGGCGCTCGGCACCCGCCAGGGCGTGGTCAAGCGGGTCAACCCCGAGACACTGTCGAACCGCGACGCGTGGGAGGTCATCCGCCTCGCCGACGGCGACGAGGTCGTCGGCGCTGTCGAGCTGGTCACCGGCGACGAGGAGCTGTGCTTCATCACCAGCGACGCCCAGCTGCTGCACTTCCCCGCGGGCGGGGTGCGGCCCCAGGGCCGGTCGGGCGGCGGCATCGCCGGTGTCCGGCTCGGCCCGAAGCAGCAGGTGCTGTTCTTCGGCGCGTTCACGCCCGCGGACGACGCGGTCGTCGTCACCGCCTCGGGGTCCTCGACGGCACTGCCCGGCACCGAGCCGGGCGCGGTCAAGGTCACGCCGTGGTCCGGAGTACCCCGGCAAGGGCCGCGGCACCGGCGGCGTCCGCTGCCACCGCTTCCTCAAGGGCGAGGACGTGCTCGTGCTGGCCTGGGCCGGCAACGGTCCGGCCAGGGCGGCCGCCGCGAGCGGTGCCCCGGTCGACCTGCCCGCCGCCACCGGTCGGCGCGACGGCTCCGGCACGCCCGGGACCCAGCCGATCCTGGCCGTCGCCGGACCGGTGGGAGGCTTGGCCACATGAACCGCGCCGTCGGCCTGCTCCTCGCCGCCCTCGCCCCGGTCGCGCTCGCGTCCTGCGGTGGCGGCGACGAGGCGACGGACCTGACCCCGGAGGAGCGGCTGGCGGAGGCCAAGTCCGCGCTCGACGAGACCAGCGGCGTGCACATCACGCTCGAGGCCGACAAGCTCCCGCCCGGCACCAACGGCCTGCTCTCGGCCGACGGCGTCGGCACCCACGCGCCCGCCTTCGAGGGAGACATCCAGGTGACGACGGGCGGGCTGACGGCGAAGGCGGCCGTGATCGCGGTCGACGGCACGGTGTACGCCGTACTGCCGTTCACGACCGACTACGCCCCGATCGACCCGGCCGACTACGAGGCCCCCGACCCGGCGAAGCTGATGTCGAGCGAGGGCGGGTTGTCCTCGCTGCTGACGGCGGTCGAGGGCGTCGAGGAGGGCGACGACGTCCGCGCCGGCGAGGAGGTGCTCTCCACGTTCACCGGGACGCTCCCCGGCGACGTCGTGGCCGGCGTCATCCCCAGCGCGCAGACCGACGCCGAGTTCGACACCACGTTCACACTCGACGACGGCAACCAGCTGACCGAGGTGGTCATGACCGGGCCGTTCTACCCGGAGGCCGACCCGGTGACCTACACGGTCGGGTTCGACGAGTACGGCACCGACCAGGACATCACCGCCCCGTGACCGGCCCGACCCGGGCGCAGCGGACCCTGCTGGCGCTCGCGGCCGTGGCGGTCGGGTTCGCCGCCGCCGACACCTACGTCGTGGTGCTGGCGCTGCCGGACATGATGACCGGCGTCGGGCTGTCCATCGACGAGCTGCAGCGGGCCGCCCCGATCGTGTCCGGCTTCCTGCTCGGCTACGTCGCGGTCCTGCCCCTCATCGGCCGGGTCGCCGACCTGCGCGGCCGGACGCCGGTGCTCGTCGGCTCGCTGGTCGTCTTCGCCCTCGGGTCGCTGGTCACCGCGGCGTCCTACGACCTCTCGAGCATGGTGGCCGGCCGGTTCCTGCAGGGCGTCGGCGGCGGCGGGCTCGTGCCCGCGACCCTCGCGCTGGTGGCCGACCTCTACCCGCCGGCGCGCCGCGGCGTCCCGCTCGGGGTGGTCGGTGCCGTGCAGGAGCTCGGCAGCGTGGTGGGCCCGTTGTACGGCGCGCTGGTGCTGTCGGTCGCCTCGTGGCACGGGATCTTCGCGATCAACCTCGCCGCGGGACTGGTCCTCGCCGTCGCGTTGCGGTCGGCCGGCCGTCGTGGGACCGGCGGCCCCGTGGACCGTCCCGACGCGGTGGGCCTCGCCCTCGCGCTGCTGGCCGCGATCCTGCTCGCGCTGGTGATGCTGCAGCCGGCCTCGCTGGCCAGCGGCGTGACGGTCGGGCTGGCGTTCCTGCCCGTCACCGGCGACTCACGCTGGCTGACCCCGCTGGCGCTCGTGCTGTACGTCGTCGTCGCGGCTCTCGTCGCCCGATGTCTCACCGCGCGCCGCCCGCTGGTGGACTTCCGGGCCTGGCGCACGGTGGCGGCGCGCATCGACGTACCAGGGGCGCTGCTGCTGGGACTCGCGCTCTCGGGCGTCATCCTCGCCTTCGCGACCGCCGACCCGGAGGTCGCGGTGTTCTCCCCCGCCGGGCCGTGGCTGCTGGCCGGCTCCGCGGTCGCCGCGGTCGGCTTCGCCTGGCGCAACCGGGTCAGCGCGCACCCGCTGGTGCCCCACGGCTCGCTGCGGCAGACACCGGCGTGGGGCGCGCTGTTGGTGAGCTTCTTCGTCGGCGCCGCCCTGATCGCCGCCCTCGTCGACATCCCGATCTTCGCCCGGCTCACCGTCTACCCCGACTCGCAGCTGCTCGCCGCGCTGGTGCTGGTGCGGCTGCTGGTGGCCCTTCCGGTCGGCGCGCTGCTCGGCGGCTACCTCATCCGCCGGCTCCCGGCCGGTGTCGTCACCGCCGTGGGCATGCTGCTGGCCGGCCTCGGCTTCGTCTGGATGGCGCAGTGGGGGCTGACCAGCCTCGAGGACCCGGTGGCCAGCGTCCCGCTGGTGGCGGCCGGGCTCGGCTTCGGCCTCGCGCTGGCGCCGGTCAACGCGGCGCTGCTCGCCGCGACCGACGACGCCGTGCACGGCGTGACCAGCGCCCTGCTCGTCGTCGCCCGCATGGTCGGGATGCTCGTCGGGATCAGCGCGCTGACCACGATCGGGCTGCGCCGCTACTACGCCGTGCAGGTCGACCTGCCGACGCCGTCGGAGGTGTGCGCGTCGGGCACGCAGTGCGCGGAGTACACCCGGCTGCTCAAGGAGGCCGGGCTCGCCCAGCTGCAGACCGTCTTCTGGGGCGCGGCGGTCTGTGCCGCGGTCGCCGGCGTGCTCGCCGTCCTCGTCCTGCGCACGGCACGCACCCGGGACGTCGCCGCGGCCGGTCGGGTAGGTTTCGGCGCGTGACCGACGAGTTCGACGACCTGTTGAGAGCCAACCAGGCCTACGCCGAGACCTTCGACCTCGGCGGCTTCGACGGCGTCGCGCACGCCGGCATCGCCATCATCACGTGCATGGACTCGCGCATCGACCCGCTCCACATGGTCGGCCTGGAGCCGGGCGACGCCAAGATCTTCCGCAACCCCGGGGGCCGGGTCACCGACCAGGCCCTCGAGGCCCTGGTGCTGGGGGTGCACCTGCTCAACGTGAAGCGGGTGCTGGTGGTCCCGCACACCCGGTGCGCGATGGCCTCCGCGACCGTCGAGGAGCTCCGTGCCCGGGTGGGTGAGTCGGCCGGTCAGGACGCGTCCTGGCAGAGCTTCGGGGTGGTCGCCGACCAGGTGGCCGCCCTCGAGGACGACGTACGCCGGGTGCGCTCCCACCCGCTGATCCCGGACACCGTCGCCGTCGGCGGCTTCATCTACGACGTCGACACGGGGCGGCTGACCCAGCAGATCTGAGTCGGGCGGCCTCAGTGCCCGTCGCGCTGCCCGGGGGCGAACGGCCACTCCTCGAAGGCGCGACAGCGTCCGTCCTCGTCGAACCGGAGGACCCACAGGTCGCGCCACGGGCCGGAGCCTCCGACGTCGTACTCGACCTCGGCCCGCACCACCGCCGTGTCGCCCTCGACCGTCACCACCTCGCTGCGCATCGTGAACGGTTCGTCGGGGCCGTCCCGTTCGGCCTCCCAGAGCTCGCCGATCGCGGCCAGCCCGCGGACGGGTTCCGCCCACGGCGAGACCGCGTAGGTGGCGTCGTCGGAGAACAGGTCGGCCACCATGGCCGTGCCTGCGGAGCGCCAGGCGCGCTCGTAGCGGTCCACCCAGCGTCGTACGGCGTCGCGGTTCACACCGCGATCATGCGTCGATGGCGTCGGAGTCGACCTCGTAGGCGCCCTGGACGATGAACTCCTTGCGCGGGGCGACGTCGGAGCCCATCAGCAGCTCGAACACCTCCGCCGCGGCTTCGGCGTCGTCGGCTGTGATCCGCCGCAGCGTGCGGTGCATCGGGTCCATCGTGGTCTCGGCCAGCTGGTCGGCGTCCATCTCGCCGAGTCCCTTGTAGCGCTGCACCGGCTCCTTCCAGCGCACGCCCTTCTTGGACAGCTCGGCGAGCTTCCGCTGCAGGTCGGGGTCGGAGTAGGTGTAGACGTACTTGTCCATGCCCTTCTTGGGGTTGGACAGCTCGATCCGGTGCAGCGGGGGCACCGCGGTGTAGACGCGGCCCTCCTGGATCAGCTCGGGCATGTACTTGAAGAACAGCGTGGTGAGCAGGCACCGGATGTGCGCGCCGTCGGAGTCGGCGTCGGCCATGAAGATGACCCGGCCGTAGCGGCGAGCGTCGATGTCGAAGGTGCGCCCGGATCCGGCTCCGACGACCTGGATGATCGACGCGCACTCGGCGTTCTTCAGCATGTCGCCGACCGAGGCCTTCTGGACGTTGAGGATCTTGCCGCGGATCGGCAGCAGCGCCTGGAACTCCGAGTTGCGGGCCAGCTTGGCGGTGCCGAGCGCGGAGTCACCCTCGACGATGAACAGCTCGCTGCGTTCCATGTCGTTGGAGCGGCAGTCGGCCAGCTTGGACGGCAGGGCGCTGGACTCGAGGGCGTTCTTGCGGCGCTGGGTCTCGCGGTGGGTGCGCGCGGCGATCCGCGTGCGTGAGGCGTTCGCGACCTTCTCGAGCACCAGCTTGGCCTGGGCCTTGTCGGCCCGCTTGGTGGAGGTGAGGAACCTCTTGAGCTCGGCGGCGACGACCTTGCGGACGATGTTGCGCGCCGCCGGCGTGCCCAGCACCTCCTTGGTCTGCCCCTCGAACTGCGGCTCGGCCAGCCGGACGGTGACGACGGCCGTGAGGCCCTCGAGCGCGTCGTCCTTGATCACGTCGGGCTCGGCGGCCTTGAGCTGCTTGGAGGACCGGAGCACCTCGTTGAACGTCTTGGTGACCGCCTGCTCGAAGCCCGCGACGTGGGTGCCGCCCTTGGGGGTCGCGATCACGTTGACGAAGGAGCGCATCTCGGTCTCGTAACCGGTGCCCCAGCGCAGCGCCACGTCGACGGTGAGCTCGCGCTCGACGTCCTGCGGGGTCATGTGCCCCTTGTCGTCGAGCAGCGGCACGGTCTCGGTGAACCGGTCCTGCCCCTGCAGGCGCAGGATGCCGGTGACGGGTTCGTCGGAGGCGAGGAAGTCGCAGAACTCGGTGATGCCGCCGTCGTGACGGAAGCTCTCCTCGCGCGGCTCGTCACCACGCAGGTCGCGGATCACCAGCTCGAGGCCGGGCACGATGAACGACGTCTGCCGGGCCCGCGTCACCAGCTCGTCGTAGGCGAACGTGGCGTCCTTGGTGAAGATCTGCCGGTCGGGCCAGAACCGGATCCTGGTGCCGGTCACGCCCTTCTTGACCCGGGCTCCCTTGCGGGTCAGGCCGGACCTGGCGGTGAACGCAGCGGAGGGACCGTCGCCGTCGAACACACCCGGGTTGCCGCGCTGGAACGACATGCCCTGGATCGACGGCGAGCGCTCCACGTCGACGTCGAGGCGCGCGGACAGCGCGTTGACGACCGATGCGCCGACCCCGTGCAGTCCGCCCGTCGCGACGTACGAGCCGCCGCCGAACTTCCCGCCCGCGTGCAGCTTGGTGAAGATCACCTCGACGCCGGGGAGCCCGGTCTTGGGCTCCTTGTCGACCGGGATGCCGCGGCCGTCGTCGTGGACCTCGACCGACCCGTCGCGGTGCAGGACCACCTCGATGCGCTTCGCGGCCCCCGCGAGCGCCTCGTCGACCCCGTTGTCGATGATCTCCCAGACGCAGTGCATCAGCCCGCGCGTGTCGGTGGAGCCGATGTACATGCCGGGCCGCTTGCGGACGGCCTCCAGCCCCTCGAGGACGAGGAGATGGTGGGCGTTGTACGTGTTGTCGATCGCGGTTCCTCCGGCGCTGCGGGGCGGCACGTTACTCCTTGGACCCAGGGGTGGTCGGCACGGTCGGGTGGTCCGGGCCTCCGGCAAATCTACCCGCGACACGCGGGTCCCCCGACGCGCCACGCCTACCGGCAATCGGCGGCCTCTGGTGTCACGATGCGGAAACGAAACGTTTGCAAGTTCTGTGGATTGGCAACGAGTAAGCACCCAGCCGCGTCAGACTGGGGAACGAACGGCATGTGGGGAGGGTCACCCGGTCTCACAGGGAGAAACCACCTACCGGCGGGAAGTGTCTCGCGTGATTGGATGTTGTGTCCGATGACGAGGGCGGGGGGTCAGGAACATTTGAGCCCCTTCGCTACGTTGATCAGACATCAGGAAGGAAAGAGGCCTCTAGTGACCACTGCAGTTGCCCCGAGCACCTCGCTCTCGGCTGTTGACCGCTGCGACCGTTGCGGCGCGCAGGCCTACCTCCGCGTCGAGCTGTCCGGTGGGGGCGAGCTCCTCTTCTGCGCGCACCACGCGCGCGAGCACGGCGACAAGCTCCGCGAGATCGCCGTACACGTCCACGACGAGACCGAGAAGCTGTCCGCCACGCCGACCGTGACGACCGACTGACCGACCCCCTTTCGACCAAGACCTGCGAGAGCCCCGGCTGCGGCCGGGGCTCTCGATGTCCCTGGTCGATGTCTAGGGTGAGCCCGTGACCGAATTCGAGCTGCTGATCGGCCTGGCCGTGGTGGTCGGAGTCATCGGCGTCGTCGTACCGGTCCTGCCGGGCAGCCTGCTGATCCTCGGCGCCATGCTCGCCTGGGCGGTAGTGACCGAGTCGGCGGAGGCATGGGCCTACTTCGCGCTGGCTGCGGTCCTGCTCGTCTCCGGCTCCGTCGTCAAGTACGCCGTGCCCGGCCGCAACCTCAAGGCCGCCGGCGTCCCCAACAGCACGCTCCTCCTCGGCGGCCTGCTGGGACTGGTGGGGTTCTTCGTGATCCCGGTGGTGGGCCTCTTCGTCGGCTTCGTGCTCGGGGTGTACCTCGCGGAGCTCCGCCGCGTCGGCCGCGACCAGGCCGGCCCGTCCACGCGGCACGCTCTCAGGGCGGCCGGTCTCTCGGTCCTCATCGAGCTGGTGACCGCGCTCCTGGCCGCCGTGACCTACTTCACCGGCGCCCTGCTGACCTGATGGCGGTCGCCCTCGCGCTGTTCTCGGCGCTCGCGTACGGCGTCTCCGACTTCGTCGGCGGCCTGATCTCCCGCCGGGCGTCCGCCTGGGCGGTCGCGGTGCTGGCCAACCTGTCGTCCGCCGTTTGCGTGGGCGTCATCGCCACAGCGGTGTCCGGCGAGCCGACGGCGACCGACTTCGCCTGGGCGGCCCTCGCCGGGCTCGGCTCCGGGGCGGGCACCGGCTTCCTCTACCGCGGCTTCTCGTCGGGCCGGATGAGCGTCGTCGCACCGGTGTCGGCGGTGGGCGCCGCGCTCGTGCCCGTCGTCGCCGGCGGACTGGGCGGCGAGCGGCTCTCCGTGCTCGTCTGGCTCGGCATCGTCGCGGCGCTTCCCGGCATCTGGCTGGTCGCCAGCGTGCCCGAGGACGACCTGTCCCGCGTCGACGGGACGACGCCGTCCGGGCGCGCCGGTCTCGCGGAGGGCCTCCTCGACGGCGTGCTGGCCGGTCTCGGGTTCGGCGTGCTGTTCGCAGCCCTCGGTCAGATCCCCGACACGGCCGGGCTGTGGCCGCTGACGCTGTCCCAGGCCGTCTCGGTGCCGGTCGTGGTCGGTCTCGCCGTCGTACTCCGCGCCCAGTGGGTGCCCCGGGGACGACCCGTGCGCTGGGCGCTGCTGGCCGGGCCGATCTCGGCCGCCGCGACCGGCTCGTTCCTGCTCGCCACCCAGCAGGGCTTCCTGACCATCGCCGGCGTGCTCGCGTCCCTGTACCCGGCCTCGACCGTGCTGCTGGCCGCGCTGATCCTGCACGAGCGGGTACACCGGGCGCAGGGTCTCGGCCTGGTGCTCTGCGCCGCCGCGGTCGTGCTCGTCGCCGTCGGTTAGCCGCGTGCGACCCAGGGCGTCAGGGACCGTCGGCCGTCCAGCCAGTCGCGGACGATGTCTCCGTCGGGCTGCTCGCCGCCCGCCTTCACCGCGACCCGGACCTCGCCCGGACGCTCGAGACAGCCGCGGCTGATCCGGATGCGCGTGACGTCGGCGGCGTAGTCGATCTTGCTGACGTAGGAGCACTCCAACGGGAGCGCCCGCCGCGAGAGCTTCCAGCCGCTGCCGACGGTGGGCAGCAGGGCATAGTCCCCGCCCACGAAGAGCGCGCCGGCCAGCCCGTACTCCGGCCCCGGCTCGCTGCGGTCGGTGTCGAAGTAAACCGTCATGCTTGAGCCGCTGCGGAAGGACCTGACCAGGTCGTCGTGCTGGACCACGACCCGGACGTTCTTCTCGTTGACCACCTTCACCGACTGGATGTCGACCCCGTGGGCGACGTCGCCGGCGGCGTCGTCGAAGGTGCGGGTCGCGGCGCTGGCGGGCGCCGCGACCGTGGCGGTCGCCGCCAGGGCGAGACCGGCCGCCGCGACGAGGGCGCGGCCGGTGAGGGTCGTACTGGACATGGTCGTTCTCCTGGTGTGTCAGTCCGCGCAGGGCGGTTCGAGCTCCTCCCTGCGAGGCTCTCACTGACACCATGACGCAACTGCGGGCGAAGTGGTTGCATCCGCTCGGCGTGCCACCTGGTGGTCGCTTGTCCTGAGGAGCCGAGGGACGAGGCGTCTCGAAGGAAGCCCCGTCGAAACCCTGGCGGTGGTCGAGCCCGTCGAGACCCCCGGTGGTCGAGCCCGTCGAGACCCGCGGTGGTCGAGCCCGTCGAGACCCCCGGTGGTCGAGCCCGTCGAGACCGGGCCACCACCCGCCGAACCGCACTCCGGTGGTCGAGCCCGTCGAGACCGGGCCACCACCCGCCGAACCGCACTCCCGGTGGTCGAGCCCGTCGAGACCAGGCCACCACCCGCCGAACCGCACTCCCGGTGGTCGAGCCCGTCGAGACCAGGCCACCACCCGCCGAACCGCACGACCGGTGGTCGAGCCCGTCGAGACCAGGCCACCACCCCCCGAACCGCACGACCGGTGGTCGCTCGTCCTGAGGAGCCGAGGGTGAAGCGTCTCGAAGGTAGTTCATCGAGAATCGCTCGTTCCGTTCTCCGCAGGGACCACCTATCGCGACCAATCCCGTTGTTCACAAGGGATTCGGGGCGACGGAAACTGTCGGTGCTCGCGTCTAGGTTGGTGGGTATGGACCCGGTGGTGGACGACCTCGAGAGGCGGGCAGTCGCCGATGCGCTGGTGTCCAACCACGCCGCCTTGGTGGAGTCCGAGTGCCGTGAGCTGGTGCTCGCCGCGCAGTGGGCGGACCTGCACCCCACCTCGTCGGGGACGGTGCTGCCTGGCACCGAACGGTCCAAGCGGTACGGCGGAGAAGGCACGCCGTTCGCGGGTGAGTTCGCCGCCGCCGAGCTCGGGGTCCTGCTCGGCCGCTCCCACGTCGCGGCGGCGACGCTGATGGCCGACGCGCTGGATGTGCGGCACCGGCTCCCGAAGCTGTGGGCCGAGCTCATGGCCGGCCGCGTGCGGGTGTGGCAGGCGCGGCACGTCGCCTCCCGGACCCGCGCCACCGGACTCACCCTCGCCCAGGCTCGTCAGGTCGACGAGACCACCACGCCGTACCTGGCGTCGCTCCCCTGGGGACGGTTCCAGGACCTGCTGGAAGCCCAGATCATCGCCGCCGACCCCGAGGCCGCCGAGGCCCGACGTATCGCGGCGGAGCTGGAACGGTTCGTGATCACCGGGCAGTCCAACGAGCACGGCCTGAAGACGCTCATCGCGAAGGCCACCGCCGGCGAGGTGATCTACCTGGTCGCGATGGTGGACCGGATCGCCGAGATCCTGCTCCAGCACGGGGACACCGATCCGGTGGGTGCGCGACGGTCCAAGGCACTCGGGATCCTCGGCCATCCGGCGCGTGCGCTGGCCATGCTGCAGTCCGCCGGCTCGGTGGATGGGGACCTGGTCTCGACGGGCTCGACCACCGAGCATGTCGAGTCGCCCACCGAGGGTGCGGGCTCCCTTCGAGACGCCTCGTCCCTCGGCGACCTGGTCTCGACGAGCTCGACCACCGGTGGCGACGTGCCGCTGGCGCCGGCGACGCTCTACGTGCATGTCTCGCAGGAGTCAATGCAGACCGGCGGCGGGGTGGCGCGGATGGAGGGCGTCGGGCCGATCACCATCGGTCAAGCGTCGGAGTTCCTGCGCCACTCCCACGTGACCGTCAGGCCGGTGATCGACCTCGATGAGGACCGGCCGGTGGACTGCTACGAGGTCCCGGACCGGCTCCGCGAACAGATGCATCTACGAAGCCCGGCGTCGGCGTTCCCGTTTTCGTCGGCCAGCGGTCGCCGGATGGACCTCGACCACACGTTGCCCTACGTCTCGACGGGCTCGTCGACCGATACGACCGGCCCGCCCGGTCAGACTCGGGTGGGGAACCTCGGCAAGCTCACGCGGTTCGAGCACCGGATCAAGACACATGCGAAGGGTTGGCGGCACCGACAACCCGAGCCCGGCGTCCACATCTGGCGGACACCCACGGGCTACCACTTCACCGTCGACCACACCGGCACGCACCGGGTCTCGACGGGCTCGACCACCGGAGGTGGCTCGACCAGCGACACGGCGTACGAACGCGCCCTCGCCGAGATGATCGCCGATCGCAGCTGAACTGACGCCCGTAACTCGCCCCACGGCGTGCCCGGAGAGGCGCGGACCTCAGTCCAGGTAGTCGCGCAGGACCTGCGAGCGCGAGGGGTGCCGCAGCTTCGACATCGTCTTCGACTCGATCTGGCGGATCCGCTCGCGCGTTACGCCGTAGACCTTGCCGATCTCGTCGAGGGTCTTGGGCTGGCCGTCGGTGAGGCCGAAGCGCATCGAGACCACGCCGGCCTCGCGCTCGGAGAGCGTGTCGAGCACGGCGTGCAGCTGCTCCTGCAGCAGCGTGAACGACACCGCGTCGGCGGGCACGATCGCCTCGGAGTCCTCGATCAGGTCGCCGAACTCGGAGTCGCCGTCCTCGCCGAGGGGGGTGTGCAGCGAGATCGGCTCGCGGCCGTACTTCTGGACCTCGATGACCTTCTCGGGGGTCATGTCGAGCTCCTTGGCGAGCTCCTCAGGGGTGGGCTCGCGGCCCAGGTCCTGGAGCATCTGCCGCTGCACGCGGGCGAGCTTGTTGATGACCTCGACCATGTGCACCGGGATGCGGATGGTGCGGGCCTGGTCGGCCATCGCGCGGGTGATCGCCTGACGGATCCACCAGGTGGCGTAGGTCGAGAACTTGTAGCCCTTGGTGTAGTCGAACTTCTCGACCGCGCGGATCAGACCGAGGTTGCCCTCCTGGATCAGGTCGAGGAAGAGCATGCCGCGGCCGGTGTAGCGCTTGGCCAGGGAGACCACGAGCCGGAGGTTCGCCTCGAGCAGGTGGTTCTTGGCGCGGCGGCCGTCCTCGGCGATCCACTCGAGCTCGTCGAGCGACTTCGCGGAGATCTTGCCGCCCTTGGCGAGCTTCTCCTCGGAGAAGAGACCGGCCTCGATCCGCTTGGCGAGCTCGACCTCCATCTCCGCGTTGAGCAGCGGGACCTTGCCGATCTGCTTGAGGTAGTCCTTGACCGGGTCGGCGGTCGCTCCGGCGACCATGACCTGCTGCTCGGGCTCGTCGGACTCGTCGGCCTGGGAGACGACGAAGCCGGCCTTCTCGGCCTCCTTCTCGTCCTCCTTGATGCTCGGGTCGGCGGCGACGTCCTTCTCGAACTGCTCGTCGGGGAGGTCGGGCAGGATCTTCTTGCCGTCGGGACCGACCGCCGTCGTCTTGGCGTCGTCCTCGGCGGTCTTCGCCGTCTTGGCGGTCGTGGTCTTCTTGGCGGTGCTCTTGGCCGCGGTCTTCTTGGCGGCCGGCTCGGCGGCCTTCTTCGCGGCGGTCTTCTTGGCCGGAGCCTTCTTCGCGGCGGCCTTCTTGGTCGCGGCAGCCTTCACGGTGCTCCGGGTGCTCGAGGCGGCGGCGACGCGCTTGCGTGCCTGGCTGTCCTGGGCCGAGACGACCACGTCGATGTCCTGCTCCCCGAGATAGCGCAGCAACGCCTTGAGGTGTGCGGCCGTGTGCACGGCCGCGGCCGTGGCCGCCCGCAGCGCGTCAGCGGTCACCTGCCCGGAGGCCTTGCCTTGGTCGATCAGCGCAACGATGTCGGGATGAGCGAGGACATCAGCAGGGAGCTTGCGGGACGTGGCTGTCGACACGAACTACCTCTCGTACAGCGGGCGTCGGGCGCGGCAAAGCCCGTACACGTCAAGAGCCGCGTTCCTATTGTGACACGGCGCCAATGCATTCCAAGAACACCCCGGGCATCCACGTCTCGAAGCTGCGCGTCAACGGGCGCGGGCCTTCATCTCCTTCTTGAACGACCGCACCTTGTCGAGCGAGGTGGGGTCGACAACGTCGGCCACCGAGCGGTAGGACCCCGGCTCGGAGTAGTCACCGGCGACCTCCTCCCACCCCGGCGGACGTACGCCGAGCTGCTTGGCCACCAGGGCCACGAAGATCTGCGCCTTCTGCTTGCCGAAGCCCGGGAGCGCCTGGAGCCGGCGCAGCAGGTCGCGGCCGGACTCGGCGTCCTCCCACAACCGCTCGGCGTGGCCGTCGTACTCCTCGACCACGTGTGTCGCGAGCGCCTGGACCCGGGCGGCCATCGAGCCCGGGAACCGGTGGATCGCCGGCGGGGTCGAGCACAGCGCCGCGAACTCCTCGGGGTCCGCGGCGGCCACGGTCGCCGGGTCGAGCGAGCCGAACCGGTCGAGGATCTTGGCGGGGCCGCGGAAGGCGTGCTCCATCGGGTACTGCTGGTCGAGGAGCATGCCGGTCAGAAGCGCGAACGAGCTCGCGGAGAGCACCTCGTCGGCGTGCGCGTCCTGCGCGATCCGGATGGCCATGGACGTGCGGCTCCGACGCCTACTCGCTGGCCTTGACCGCCAGCACGGGGCACGGCGCGTCGAGGAGCACACGCTGAGCGTTGCTGCCGAGGATGAGCTTGCCCACGGGCGAGCGGCGCCGCAGGCCGATCACGATGATGTCGGCGTTCACCTCGGTGGCCACGTTGACGAGGTCGTCGGCGGGGTCGAGGCCTCGGACCAGCTGGCGGACCTCGTGCTCGACGCCAGCATCACGCAGGGTGGAGCGGACCTCCTCGAGCTGGGTCTCGGACTCGAGCGCGTCGTCGCGGTCGAACTCGCGACCGCCGCGGTGTGAGTTGACGACCACCAGCCGCATGTCGCGCAGCTTGGCTTCCTCTGCCGCCCGGCGCGAGTGCCGCGCGGCCCTCGGCCTTCGGCACGTATCCCACGACGATGGTCCCCATTGACCGTCCTCCTCAGCGAAGTCACGTCTTCCCTGCGCCACGCAGGTTGGGGATGACGTTATCCAGCCGGGGTGCCGCGCGCCACCTGTGGACGACGCGTCGCGGGATTCGTCGGCCGCCGCGATGCTGGGCCGGTGACCCGGCAGACCGCGCTCGGCACCCGGCTGCGTGCCGAGGTGGGCCTGCTGCGCGCCCGCGAGACGCGCCGGGTCTTCGACACCACCGTGTACGTCGGGACACTCGGCGGCGACCGGGACTCCTTCGTCGTGCGTGCCCGCGACGTGCCCGCGATCGACGGTGCACTGCGCATCGAGGTCGTCTCCGTGCTCGTCGAGCGCACGGCGGCCGACCACCGGAGCCTGTGGCTGACGAGGGCCGGCACCCCGGACGCCTACGAGCAGGACCTGGCCTGGCTGCGGGCCGGACGCGCCGCATTTGCGATGCACGGGCGGGCGCTCGAGGGCTGCTTCGCGGTCACGAGGTACGGGTGGCGCGACCTGCTCACCGGCGAGAGCCGCGCGTGGAAACGGCTGCGGCTGTGAGTCAGTCCCAGCTGTGCACGGGGTCGTTGGTGTGCATGTGGCCGCGGTACTCGTTGAGCGTGCTGCGCAGCGCGTCGAGCCGGTCGCCGTCGCCGTTGCCCGCCCGCGCGTGGAACTTGTCGACGAACCAGGAGGCGCCGTTCTGCGCCGGTGAGGCAGCGCTGCTCGATGATGCCGAGCAGCCGGTCGCTCTCCTCGGCCAGGACTCCCCAGGAGTCGAGGCCGGCTCGTGCCATCGGCAGCAGCCGGCGCAGCACCAGCTCGGTGGCCGGGACCTGGCCGAGGCCGGGCCAGTAGAGGTGGGCGTCGATGCCCTGCCGGGCCGCGACGTGGAAGTTCTCCTCCGCCGCGCTGAACGACATCTGCGACCACAGCGGCCGCTCGTGCTCGGCAAGCGTGCGGGCCAGCCCGAAGTAGAACGCGGCGTTGGCCATCGTGTCGGCGACGGTCGGCCCGGCGGGCAGCACGCGGTTCTCGACGCGCAGGTGGGGCGTGCCGTCGACGACGTCGTAGACCGGCCGGTTCCACCGGTAGATCGTGCCGTTGTGCAGCCGCAGCTCGGCCAGCGCCGGGCGTCTCGCCCGCCTCGAGCTGCTCGAGCGGGTCCTCGTCGTCGATGATCGGGAGCAGCGCCGGGAAGTAGCGGACGTTCTCCTCGAACAGGTCGAAGATCGAGTTGATCCACCGCTCGCCGAACCACACCCGCGGACGGACGCCCTGCGCCTTGAGCTCCTCGCTGCGGGTGTCGGTCGCCTGCTCGAACAGCGCGATCCGGGTCTCGCGCCACAGCTCGCGGCCGAGCAGGAACGGCGAGTTGGCGCCGAGCGCCAGCTGCACGCCGGCGATCGCCTGGGAGGCGTTCCAGTAGGCGGGGAAGTCCTCGGGGCTGACCTGGATGTGCAGCTGGGTGCTGGTGCAGGCGGCCTCGGGGACGATCGAGTCCGGCGGTGGTGCGCAGCCGCTCGGGGCCGCCGATGTCGATGACGATGTCCTCGCCGCGGGCGGCGAGGATCTGGTCGCTGAGCAGCTGGTAGCGCGGGTTGGAGCTCAGCGACGACGGGCTCATGTGCCCCGCGGACAGCGTCGGCAGGATGCCGATCATCACCATGTGTGCGCCGACCTGGTCGGCCTTGGCACCGGCCGCGTTGAGGCTGCGGCGGACGCCTTCCTCGAAGTCGGTGAAGCCGCGGTCCTTGAGCTGCTTGGGCGGCACGTTGATCTCGAGGTTGAACTGGCCCAGCTCGGTCTGGAAGTCGGGGTCGGCGATCGCCTCGAGCGCCTCGACGTTCTTCAGCGCCGGGTCGCCGGCGTCGTCGACGAGGTTGAGCTCGATCTCGAGGCCGGTCATCGGGTAGTCGGCGTCGAAGCGGGACTCGCGCAGCATCCGCGCGAACACGTCGAGGCAGCGCCGGACCTTCTCGCGGTAGCGCGTGCGGTCCTCGCGAGAGAACTCCTGCTGCTCGACCTCTTCTCCCATGACGGAACCCTAGTGCCCCCAAGGCCCGGTCGGGTATGCCGCGCACGGGTCGGTCAGCCGGCGAACAGCGATGAGCGCGTCGGGTCCGAGCGGGGTCCAGGCCGTGGGCGGCACCGCACCGGCCAGCGCCTGGGTCGACCAGCCCGGCCAGGCCGTAGCCGGGCTCGGTCTCCTGGCACCGCTCGACCGCGCACCAGGCGAGCGCGCCGTCGCCCGCCAGCCACGCGGCGAACGCCAGGAGCGCCGCCGGCGCGGCGAGCGCCTCGCGCGGGCAGCGGCGCACCACGTCGCTCCACAGGTCGACGTGCCGCCGGGCGTCGTCGTGACCGATCTGCGCCCAGGCGACGTCGCGGACCTCGACGGCGGCGATGGCGACGACCAGACGCCCGACGTCGTGACTGTCGAGCCGCTGCCCGTCCGCGCAGGAACCGGCGCACGCGATGCTGCACCCAGCGGCCCTCCTGCACCAGGTGCGGCCTGCCGGCCTCGGCCCGCAGCAGCCGCTCCCCCGCGGCGTCCATCGCGGCGGCCACCCGGTCCACCTCGTCGGGGTCGTCTCCGACGAGCGAGTCGCGCATCGCGTCGCGGCTGGCGTGCACGAGGCGGCCGTCGACGACGGCCTCCAGCGTGATCGGGTGCCTGGCCAGGTCGTAGGGGGTGCCCTCGGGTGGACAGGCACCGGGACAGCGGCCCGCGCAGGCCCCCTCGCCCGCACCGAGGCAGTACCAGCGCTCACCGTCGGCCCGCATCGCGATCGGCACGTCGACGGCAGCGGACTCGAGCGCCGTCATGAGCGGGTCGGCGACCGCGTCGGCGATCACCTCGTCGCTGGAGTAGACGACCAGCGCGACCCGCCGGAGGCCCGCGCGCAGCGCCACGGTGAGCAGGTCCTCCACCAGCAGCGGCACCTCGTCGGGCTGCTCCGGGAGGTCCTGCCGGGCGTGCACCGGGGTGTCGGCGGCGCCGACGGTGATCATCACCACGGAGTCCTCGGGATGGAAGCCCAGCAGGTAGGGCACCAGCGCGAGCAGGTCGGTCGGGGGTCTTCGCCCGGAGCGTCTTGGGAGTCCTCGGTTCGGTCATGGGCCGACCCTGCGCCCGCGCGCACCCGGTACGCCGGGCCCGGGGACCGCGCGGTGGACGGCCCGTCGTACGAGCGGGGGCTGGGGACCGAACCCGGCATGATGGCCCCGTGCGCCCACCCCGAGCAGGGCCGACGATCCTGCACGTCGACCTGGACGCGTTCTTCGCCGCGGTCGAGCAGCGCGACAAGCCGTCGCTGCGGGGCAAGCCCGTCGTCGTCGGCGGGGTCGGCGGACGCGGCGTCGTGGCGACCGCGTCCTACGAGGCCCGCGCCTACGGGGTCCGGTCGGCCATGTCCACCGCGGAGGCGCGCTCGCGCTGCCCGCACGCCGCGTTCCTCACCGGCCGGTTCGACGCCTACCGCGAGGCGAGCCGGGCGGTGATGACGCCTGCTGCGCGAGCTCTCACCGCTCGTGGAGCCGCTGTCCCTCGACGAGGCGTTCGTCGACCTGGAGGCGTCGCGGCACACCGACTTCTCCGTCGCCCGCGGTCACCGCATCGCCGAGGACCTCAAGGAGGGCGTCACCGAGGTCACCGGCGGGCTGCACGGGTCGGTCGGCGTCGCCACCTCCAAGCTCGTCGCCAAGATCGCCAGCGACCTCGACAAGCCCGACGGGCTGGTTGTCGTCCCGCCCGGCACCGAGCAGGACCTGCTCCGCCCGATGAAGGTGAGCGTGATCCCCGGGGTCGGCCCGGCCACCGCGGAGCGCCTGCGCCGGGTCGGCGTGCACACCGTCGCGGAGCTCGAGGCAGTCTCGGTCGACGAGCTGGTGCGACTGGTCGGCCAGGCCCACGGCACGTCGCTGTACGACCTGGCCCGGGCCCGCGACGACCGCCCGGTGGTCGCCGAGCGCGAGGCCAAGTCGATCAGCGTCGAGGACACCTACGACAGCGACCTGGTCGACAAGCGGCTCCTGGAGGGGCTCATCGACCGGCACGCCACCCGGGTGACCGAGCGGCTGCAGAAGGCCCGGCTGTCGGGTCGCACCGTCACCGTCAAGGTGCGGCTGCACGACTTCACCACCTACACCCGGTCCACGACACTGCCGTCCCCCACCGACAGCACCCGGGTCGTCGCCCGGCACGCGCGGGCCCTGCTGTCGGAGGTCGACACCTCCGGCGGGGTGCGGCTTCTCGGCGTCGGCGTCTCCGGGCTGGCGGACTGGATCCAGGAGGACCTCTTCGAGTACGACGGTCTCCCCGAGCAGCAGGTCACCGCCGAGGCGCCGCCGGTCGACCTCAGCCGCCTCGACCGTGGCCGACGCTGGTGGCCCGGCCAGGACGTCGTGCACGCCGAGCACGGCGCCGGCTGGGTCTGGGGGTCGGGCGTCGGCCGGGTCACGGTGCGGTTCGAGACGGCCGAGACCGGGCCGGGGCCGGTGCGCACGTTCTCCGTCGACGACCCCGACCTCGCCAAGGTGGTCCGGCAGCCGGACTGACAGGCAGGGAGATACGTTCTGCCCCATGACGGACGTCCAGCCGCTCTCCCCGCCCGTGGCCAAGCGGGTGCCGCACACGCGCACCCACCACGGCGACACGTTCGTCGACGACTACGAGTGGCTGCGCGACAAGGAGTCCCCGGACACGCTGGCCTACCTCGAGGCGGAGAACGCCTACACCGAGGCCCGCACCGCCCACCTCGCACCGCTGCGCGAGACGATCTTCGGCGAGATCAAGGCCCGCACCCTGGAGACCGACCTGTCGGTGCCGTCCCGGATCGGGCGGTACTGGTACTACGGCCGGTCGATCGAGGGCAAGCAGTACGGCGTCAGCTGCCGCTGCCCGGCCACCGACACCGGTGGCCCGGACGACTGGACTCCGCCGTCGCTCTCGCCGGACGCCGACGTCCCCGGCGAGGAGGTGCTGCTCGACGCCAACGTCCTCGCCGAGGGGCACGACTTCTTCTCGCTCGGCACCGCGTCGGTCAGTCCCGACGGGACCTTGCTCGCGTTCAGCACCGACACCGTCGGCAACGAGCGGTTCCTGCTGCAGGTCAAGGACCTGCGCACCGGCGAGGTGCTTCCCGACCAGGTGCCGGACACCCTCGGTGGTGCGACCTGGGACCTCGCCGCGACCGCGCTCTTCTACACGACCGTCGACGACGCCTGGCGTCCCGACAAGGTGTGGCGGCACGTGCTCGGCACCCCGGTCTCCGACGACGTCGTCGTGCACCACGAGACCGACGAACGCTTCTGGACCTCCGTCGGCCGCACCCGCAGCGACCGGCTGATCGTCATCGGCTCCGGCTCGAAGACGACCACCGAGTACCGCGTCCTCGACGCCGCCGACCCCACCGGCGAGTTCCGGGTGGTCGCGCCGCGGCGGCAGGGTGTCGAGTACGGCATCGAGCACGCGGTCATCGCCGGCGAGGACCGGCTGCTGGTCCTGCACAACGAGGACGCCGAGAACTACACGCTGGCCGTCGCCCCGGTCGACGCCACCAGCCACGAGCAGTGGGAGCCGCTGCTCCCCCACGACCCCGGCCGTGCGGCTCGAGGACGTCGACGCGTTCGCCACCCATCTCGTCGTCAGCCAGCGCAGCGAGGGGCTCACCCAGCTGCGGGTGATCGAGCTCGACCGCCGACGGGCTGGGCGACGACTACCTCGTGGGCTTCGAGGACCCGGTCTACACGGTCGGCTCGGGCGGCAACCCGGAGTTCCACCAGCCCACGATCCGGCTCGGCTACACGACGATGGCGACGCCTCCTGCGGTCTACGACTTCGACGTACCGACGCGCAGCCTGCACCTGCGCAAGCGCACCCCGGTGCTCCCGCACCCCGAGCACGGGCCGTTCGACCCGAGCCGCTACGAGCAGCACCGCACCTGGGCCACCGCGCCCGACGGCACCCGGGTCCCGGTCTCCCTGGTACTCCCGACGGGCTCGCCCGCGCGACGGCAGCACGCCGTTCCTGCTCTACGGCTACGGGTCCTACGAGGACTCGATCGACCCGTACTTCACGATCTCCCGGCTCTCCCTGCTCGACCGCGGCGTCGGCTTCGCGATCGCCCACGTCCGCGGCGGCGGCGAGATGGGCCGGCAGGTGGTACGACGAGGGCAAGCTGCTGCGCCAAGCGCAACACCTTCACCGACTTCGTGGCCTGCGCGGAGCACCTCGTCGCGGAGGGCTGGACGTCGCCGGACCGGCTGGTCGCGGAGGGCGGCAGCGCCGGCGGGCTGCTCATGGGCGCGGTGGCGAACCTCGCGCCGCGACGCGTTCGCCGGGCATCGTCGGCCGACGTCCCGTTCGTCGACCCGCTCACCACGATCCTCGACCCGTCGCTGCCGCTGACCGTCGTCGAGTGGGAGGAGTGGGGCAACCCGCTCGACGACCCCGAGGTCTACGCCTACATGAAGGGCTACAGCCCCTACGAGAACGTCGAGGCCAAGCGGTACCCACCGATCCTGGCGGAGACCTCCCTGCACGACACCCGGGTGCTCTACGTGGAGCCCGCCAAGTGGGTGGCCAGGCTCCGTGCTGTGGCGCTCGACACGGAGGACGTGCTGCTGAAGACGCAGATGTCGGCCGGTCACGGCGGGGTCAGCGGCCGCTACAACGCCTGGCGTGACCGGGCCTTCACGCTCGCCTGGCTCCTCGACCGGGTGGGCCGCGCCTGAGCCCTCGACAGCCGCTGTCCCTGAGAAGTCCCTGAGATACCGCCCGCACGGCAACTTCGCAGGCGTGCCGGTCGTCGTACCGGGCAAGAGGGTCGTGAGGGTTCGGCACTCACCGATATTCGGGAATCTCGACGGGCCTTCACCCGTTGGGATGAGTACAGGGGCTACCGGTGGGTACTCCTGGCGGCACTGGAAGGGAGCGCACGTGGCAACGAGTCGCACGCACACACGCGAGATCGAGGGACGCGACAGCGTCGGTCTGTACCTCGACGAGATCGCGCGTACTCCGCTGCTCGACGCGGTCACCGAGGTGGAGCTGAGCAAGGCCATCGAAGCCGGCCTGTTCGCACAGGCCCTGCTCGACGAGGGCCGGGTCGGGCGCAAGAAGGGTGGCGCGCCCAAGTACGCGACCCAGGAAGAGCTCGAGTGGATGGTCGAGGAGGGCGAACGCGCCATCCAGCGGTTCATCGAGTCCAACCTCCGGCTGGTCGTCTCGATCGCCCGCAAGTACGGCCGCAGCCAGATGCCGATGCTCGACCTCGTCCAGGAGGGCAACACCGGCCTGATCCGCGCCGTCGAGAAGTTCGACTACCGCAAGGGCTTCAAGTTCTCCACCTACGCGACCTGGTGGGTCCGGCAGGCGATCACCCGCGGCATCGCGCAGCAGGCCCGCGTGGTCCGGCTGCCCGTGCACGTGGTGGAGGAGCTCAACCAGGTGGGCGCCGCGCGCCGTACCCTCGAGCGCCAGCTCGGCCGCGACCCGGAGCCGCAGGAGATCGCCGACGAGCTCGGCCTCGACGTGGACCGGGTCATCGACCTGATGAGCTGGGGCCGCGAGCACGTCAGCCTCGACACCCCGGTCGACGAGGACGGCGACACCTCGCTGGGCGACCTGATCGCCCAGGAGACGGCGCCGGGGCCGGACAGCACGTTCCTCGACGTCGAGTCCCGCGACCGGCTCAGCCACCTCGTCGAGCTGCTCGACGACCGGGCCGCCGACATCATCCGGTCCCGCTACGGCCTCGTCGACGGGCGCCAGCACAAGCTGGCCGACATCGGCGCCAAGCACGGCATCTCCGCCGAGCGGGTCCGCCAGCTCGAGCGGGAGGCCCTGCAGCGGCTCCGCGAGCTCGCCGACCCCGACCTGGCCGCCTGATCCCCTGGCCGGCTGATTTTCCCCGGATCAGCCGGTCAGCTTCTCGAAGACCTCCGTGACACGCTCGCGGAGGTCTTCGAGTGTCCCGGTGTTGTCGATGACGTACGTCGCGGCGGCCACCCGCTGCTCCCGGGTCGCCTGCGCCGCGACCCGGGCCGCGGCCTCCTCGGGTGTCATCCCGCGCTGCTCGACCATCCTGGCGATCTGGGTCGGGACGGGGACGTCGACCACGAGCACCGCGTCGAACCGGTCGGCCTGGCCGGTCTCGACCAGCAGCGGGATGTCGTGCACGACGACCGCCCCGTCCGGCGCCGCGGCCTCGAGCTCGTGGGCCCGGGCCCGGACCAGGGGATGGATGATCGCCTCCAGCCGCCGGCGCGCGGGCTCGTCGCCGAACACGACCGCGCCGAGCGCCGGCCGGTCGAGCGAGCCGTCGGCGGTCAGCACGCCCGGCCCGAACTCCTCGACGACCCGGCGCAGCCCGTCGGTGCCCGGGGCCACCACCTCACGGGCGAGCTTGTCGGCGTCGATCAGCACCGCACCGAGCTCGGCGAGGACCGCCGCCACCGAGCTCTTGCCCGAGGCGACGCCACCGGTCAGTCCCACCCGCATGGGCGTCAGTCTGGCAGCCCAGTCCCCGCGTCAGGCGCCGCGCCACTCAGCGGGTGAGCGTCACCTTCGACAGGTCCCCGGGCCGGTCGACGTCGACGCCCCTCAGCTCGGCCGCCCGCCAGGCGACCAGCTGTCCGAGTACGACGGCGGTCAGCGGACTGAGCCAGCCGGGCAGGTCGGCGGTCGCCGGCAGCCCGACCCGGTGGACGTCGTGGGTCGCGGGTCCACCGAGGAGCACGACCGGCGCGCCGCGACGGCGCAGCTCGGGCACCGCCTCGAGGACGCTGGCGGTGGCCGCCTCGTCGGGGGCGACCAGGAGCGCCGGGACCGACGGACCCACCGCGGCGACCGGCCCGTGCATGAGGTCGGCCGGCGAGAACGGCGCGACCAGCGCCCCGGTCAGCTCGGTGATCTTGAGTGCGGTCTCGTGAGCCGTGGACAGGTTGAGCCCGCGCCCCACGCTGACCGCCCGGTCGGCGCCGGCCACCAGCGCCGCCGCCTCCTCGACCCCGGAGGCGCGGGTGACGGCCTCGCCGAGCGCGTCGGGCACCCGTTGCAGCTGCCCGGGATCCGACGGGTCGTCGGCCCACACGCCCGCCAGCACGGCGATCGCGAGCAGCGAGGCGGTGTAGGTCTTGGTGGCGGCCACCGACCGCTCCGGACCGGCTCCGAGGTCGACCACCAGCTCGGCCGCCGCGGCCAGTGGGGACGACGGGTCGTTGGTCACCGCGAGCGTCGGCCGGCCGGCGTCCCGTGCCTGCTGCACCACCGACACCACGTCGGGCGAGCGCCCGGACTGCGAGACCGCGACGACCGCCTGCCGGCTGACGTCCGGCTGCCGGCCGTAGACGGTGGTGAGGCTCGGGGTCGCCAGGGTGACGGTGACGCCGGCGCGCGCGGGCCAGAGGTACTGCGCGTAGCGGGCGGCGTTGTCGGAGGATCCGCGGGCCACCAGCAGCACCTGCTCGGCTCCGCGGGAGGTGAGGTGGCCGCGCAGGTCGCCGACCAGCGGCAGCATCCGGTCGAGCAGCCGGGCGGCGACCTCGGGCTGCTCGCCGATCTCGTGCTCGAGCCGGCTGGTCATGCCGTCCTCCCGACCGGTGTGCCGGCGAGCCAGGTCTCGCGGACGGTGAGGTCGTCCTCGAGCACGACGAGGTCGGCCCGCGCGCCCGGCGCGAGCCGCCCCAGGTCCGGACGGCCGACCAGGGCCGCGGGGGTGGCCGTCACCGCGGTGAGCACCTCGGCGAGGTCGATCCCGAGCTCGACGACGTTGCGGACCGCGGCGTCGAGGGTCAGCGCGCTGCCGGCGAGCACCCCCGCCCCGTTGCGCACCGCTCCGGCGCGCACCTCGACCGGCACGCCGGCGATCTCGTACTCGCCCTCCTCGCGTGCGGCGGCCTCCGTCGCGTCGGTGACGAGCACCACCCGTCCGCGCGCGGCGGCGAACACCAGCCGGACCACGTCGTCGGCGAGGTGGTGGCCGTCGACGATGAGCTGGACGGTGACGTCGGGCCGGGTCAGGGCGGCACCCGGCAGGCCGGGGTCGCGGTGCCGCAGGGCACTCATCGCGTTGAACAGGTGGGTCGCGGTGCGGGCGCCTGCGTCGAACCCCGCATGCGCCTGCGCGGCCGTCGCGTCCGAGTGCCCGAGCGAGACCAGGACGCCGTCGGCACTCAGCTTCGCCACCACGTCGAGGGCGCCCGGCAGCTCCGGAGCGAGGGTCACCGCCACCACCGGCGCCAGTGCGCGCCACTCGTCCAGGGCGACCGGGTCGGGGTCGCGGCGGTGAGCCCTGGGGTGGGTGCCGAGCCGCGCGGGGCTCAGGAACGGTCCCTCCAGGTGCACGCCGAGCGGCTGCGCACCCGGCGTACCACGGTCGAGGGCGGTGCGGAGCACGCCGAGCGCGCGCCGGGTGTCGGCGTCGGCCGCGGTGATCAGCGTCGGCAGCCAGGCCGTGACCCCGTGGTCGGTCAGCGCGGCACCGATGCGGTCGATGCCGTCGACGTCGGCGGCCATCACGTCGACCTCGGCGAAGCCGTTGACCTGCAGGTCGAGGAGCCCGGGTGCCGCGATCCGTCCTCCGGTCGCCGGGGGCAGGCCGACGCGGGTGACGGCGTCCCCGTCGACCTCGACGTCGCCGGGCAGCAGCGCGCCGTCGACGAGGGCGGCCGAGACGCCGAGCAGGCGGGTGGTCATGGTGTCCTCTCCTCGTCGCGGGCGTGGACGGTGAGCCGGGTCGGCGGCGGTATCGGCGCGGGCAGGACGAGCGGGTCGTTGCCGGGGCTGATCCGGCCGAGCACCCGCGGCGTACGGGTGCCGGGGGCGGTGGTCACCGGTACGCCGTGCCACGTGAGCCAGCCGAGCAGCGCCCACAGCACGGCCTCCTTGCCGTCGCCGGGCAGGCCCAGCTCGTCACTGGTGCGCAGCCGGGCGTCGAGCCGGTCGGCGAGGGCCGCCATCAGCACCGGGTTGCGGGCGCCGCCGCCGGAGGCGACCACCTCCACCGGTGCGTGAGGCCGCACCGCGTCGGCCACGGTCGTGGCGGTCAGCGCCACCAGGGTGGCGAGCACGTCGGGCCAGCCGGGCCGGCCGTCTCCATCGGCCACCCGGGCCAGCGCCTCGTCGAGGTAGGCCGCCGAGAACGTCTCGCGGCCGGTGGAGACCGGCGGGGTGAGGGTGTAGTGCGGGTGCTCCAGCAGTACGTCGAGGAGCCGCTGGTGCACCCGCCCGCGGGCCGCGAGCCCGCCGTCCACGTCGTAGCCCTGCCGGCCCTCGGTGGCCCGCGCGGCGGCCACGTCGAGCAGGCAGTTGGCGGGGCCGGTGTCCCAGGCGAGGGTGCTGCCGTCGGGAGCGACCACGCTGACGTTGGCGATGCCGCCGAGGTTGAGCGCCACCCGGGGGCCGCTGCCTCCGGCGAGCCAGAGCCGGTCGAGGATCCCGGCGAGCGGCGCGCCGTGACCGCCCGCCGCGACGTCGCGGGTGCGCAGGTCGGAGACGACGGGCAGCCCGGTCGCCTCGGCCACCCAGGCCGGCTGGCCGATCTGCAGGGTGCCGAGGCAGGCGTCGCCGACGACCTCGTGGTGGATCGTCTGGCCCGGGGAGACCACCAGGTCGACCGGGGCGGGGGTGCGGGCCACCGCGGTGGCGGCCGCCCTGCCGACGGCCTGGCCGAGCGCGGTGTCCAACGCGGCGACCTCGGCGGCCGTGGTGGTGGCCGGCGGGAGCAGGGCGAGCAGCCGCTCGCCGAGATGGTCCGGCCAGGGTTCGGTCCAGGTGTCCAGCACGCGTACGTCGATGCTGCGGTCGTGCCCCGTCCGCAGGTCGACCACACCGACGTCGAGCCCGTCGGCCGACGTGCCGGACGCCACCGCGACGACGATCATCGGGTGCTCCTCTCCGCGCGCAGGGCCTCCAGAGCCGGTCGGACCCGGTCGGCGTGCTCCGCCAGGGCGGTGCTGGCCGCGGCGACGTCCACGCCGGCGAGCAGGGCGACCAGGGCCGGCTTGGTGCGCCAGCCGGCCTCCTCGAGCGCCGCGGTCGCGGTCGCGTCGTCCACGCCGGTGGCCTCGCGGAGGATGCGACGGGCCCGGCGGCGGAGCTTCTCGTTGGAGGCGACGACGTCGACCATCCAGGCGCCGTAGGTCTTGCCGTGCGCGACCATCGCGCCGGTGGACAGCACGTTGAGGGCGATCTTCTGTGCGGTGCCGGACTTGAGCCGGGTCGAGCCCGAGAGCACCTCGGGGCCGGTGTCGAGGACGACCGCGACCTCGGCGGCGGCCGCGACCACGCTGCCGGGGTTGTTGACCACAGCGACGGTCCGGGCGCCGGCGCGGCGGGCCGCCTCGAGCGCGGAGAGCACGTAGGGAGTGCGGCCCGACGCGGTGATGCCCACCACCAGGTCGTCGGGGCCCGGCTCCAGCGCGAGCAGGTCCTTCTCCCCCGCCCCCGCGTCGTCCTCGGCCCCCTCGACGGCAACCCGGTCGGCCTCCCGGCCGCCCGCGAGCACGGCCACCACCCGCTCCGGCGGCGTCCCGAAGGTCGGTGGGCACTCGGCCGCGTCGAGGGCGGCGAGGCGGCCCGGTGTGCCGGCTCCGACGTACAGCAGGCGGCCGCCGCGGTTGAGCGCCTCCCCGGCCAGCCGGACCGCCTCGGTGAGAGCCGGGCGGGCGGCGGCCAGCGCGGCCGGCACCGTCGCCTCGGCCTCCAGCAGGGCGTCCACCACGTCGGCGGGCGAGCGGGAGTCGAGGTCGTGCAGGTCGGCGCGCACCTGCTCGGTGGCCAGTGCGTCGACGTCGTCGGCGGGGGTCTCGGACGTGCTGCCGATTGTGCCGACCCGCACCACGAACGCCTCATGCGGTAGGTCCGCCCGGACGGCCAGCAGCAGCGCTCCGTCGACCGGTGGGCCGGCCGCGGCCTGCAGCCGGAGGTCGGCCGGAAGCAGGGCCGTGAACCGGGTGCGCAGCGCGGGCGCGTCGGCCAGTCCGCCGACCACCGCCACCCGCGCCTCGCCGACGGCCGTTGCCGCGGCGACCGTGAGCTCCACCCACTGCCGGACCGCGCGGTCGAGGATCTGCGCGGCCACGGCGTCGCCGGCCTCGGCGGCGGCGATCACGTCGGGCGTGAACGAGGCGGTGGTGCTGGCGGTGCTGCCGGCCTGGTGGATCCGGCGCGGCAGCACGGTGAGGTCGCCGAACCGTAGCCTGGGCGGCCGCGGTGAGCGCGGTCTCCGGCGACCGGCCCTCCCGGGCGGCGAGCACGGCGCGCAGCGCCTCCCGGCCGATCCACGCGCCGCTGCCGTCGTCGCCGAGCCACGGGCCCCAGCCGTCGACCTGCCGCTTGTGCCCCAGCGCGTCGACGCCGAGCGCCACCGAGCCGGTGCCGACCGCGAGGACGGTGCCGGGCTCGCCGTGCAGCGCCCCGGCGTGGGCGGTGACCGAGTCCGAGGCGACCGCGACGGAGCGCACGGGCAGGGACCCGGCCAGCCGGGTCGCGAGCTCGCGGGCCTGCTCGGGAGCGGCCTCGGCGCCCGCGGCGCCGACCACGAGGGCGGTGGCGGTCGAACCCTCGGCGAGCACCTGCCCGACGACGTGCCGGACCGCCTCCTCGGCGCGGTCGACGCCGCCGGGGTCGGCCAGACCGGGCGCTCCGGGGCCGTCGGCGACGGTCCGCCGTCCGGCCTCCTCGACGACGGCGCGGCAGCCGGTCTTGCCGACGTCGACGCCGACGTGGATGTCGCGGACGCTCATGCGGTCACCTCTCCGAGCAGTACGTCGGCCGCGGCGACCGCCGTCGCCGCGCCGGTCCCGTGCGTGTGGACGGTGCGGGAGCCGGGGTCGTCCTCGCGCCGGAGACCGCCGTAGACCACGACCGCGTCGGGCACGTCGGCGAGCACGGCGCGCGCCACAGCAGCGCTGCGAGCGCTGTCGGCACCCTCGAGCACGAGGGCGACGGGTCGTCCGTCCGCCGTCCGCGCCTCCGCCGTGGCCAGGTCGGCGTCCGCCACGTCGGCGTACCGCCAGCCCGGCCGGCGGCGCTGCAGCTCGGCGACGAGGGCGGAGGGCTTGTGGCCGGCGGCGTAGCCGGTGACCGGCCGTGGCACCAGCACGAGGACGTCCCCGTCGAGGCGGACGTCGCCGCGCACGGTCAGCGCCCGGGCCGCCGTCGCGGCTCCTTGCGCGAGCATCGTCTCCCGGGTGTCGGCGGCAGGAGGTCCCGACGCGCTCGACCACCGGGCGGCCAGTGCGGCGACCCTCCGGGACGCCTCCTCGAGCCGGGCCAGGGGGAGGCTGCCCGCCTCGACGGCGGCGACGACCGCCGCGACGATCTCCTCGACGGCCGCGACCTCGTCGTAGCCGTCGGGGAAGGCCGGGTTGCCGACGCACAGCAGGTCGACGCCCGCGGCGAGCGCCCGCACCGCGCCCGCGGCCCGGCCCATGCCGTCGGAGATCGCCCGCATGTCGAGGGCGTCGCTGACCACCACCCCGTCGAAGCCGAGCTCGTCGCGGAGCAGGCCGAGCACCGGCGCGCTGGTGGTGGCCGGGTCGTCGCCGAGCGCGCGTACGACGACGTGGGCGGTCATCACCGCCGGCACGCCCGCCTCGACGGCCGCGGCGAACGGCGGCAGGTCGCGGGCCCGCCAGGTGTCGACGTCCACGTCGAGCACGGGGAGCCCGACGTGCGAGTCGGTGCGGGTCGCGCCGTGACCGGGGAAGTGCTTGGCGCAGGCGGTCACGCCGGCGTCGCGCAGCCCGCGGACGAAGGCGACGCCGTGCCGGGACACGAGGTCGGGGTCGGCGCCGAAGGACCGGACGCCGATGACCGGGTTGTCGGGCTCGGAGTTGACGTCGAGCACCGGCGCGAGCACCAGGTCGACCCCGGCCGCGCGGGCCTGCCGGCCGAGCCCGAGCGCGGTCGCGTAGGTGGCGTCGACGTCGTCGAGCGCGCCCAGCGTCGCGGCTCCCGGCCAGGGCGACCCGAGCCCGGCGTCGAGGCGGGTGACCGAGCCGCCCTCCTCGTCGGAGGCGACCAGCACGTCCGGGCCGGGTGGCGCGCAGCGCCGCGCGTGAGCGCCCGGACCTGCTCCGGGCCCTCGACGTTCTGGCCGAAGAGGCAGACGCCGGCGAGACCCTCGGCCAGCGTCCGACGTAGCCACTCCGGCGGAGCCGTGCCCGTGAACCCGGGCAGCAGCACCGAGAGCGCCAGGCTGCGCAGCGCGGTCATCCCTTCACCGCCCCCGCGACCAGACCGTCGGCGAGCCGGCGCTGCACGATCACGAAGAACAGCATCACCGGCAGCGTGATCAGCGTCGACCCGGCCATCACCGCGCCCCAGTCGGTGCCGTACTGGGTGAAGAACTGCCGCAGCCCGGCGGCGACGGTGTAGTTGCTCTGGTCGTTGAGGAACGTGATCGCGAAGACGAACTCGTTCCACGCCGTGATGAACGAGAACACGCTGGTGGCGACCAGGCCGGGCGCGACCAGCGGGAGCAGCACCGACCAGAACATCCGCGGCCAGGAGGCGCCGTCGACGTACGCCGCCTCCTCGAGCTCGCACGGGCACCGCGGCGACGAAGCCGCGCAGCATCCAGATCGCGAACGGCAGCGAGAACGCGACGTACACGACGACCAGGCCGAGCAGGTTGTTGAGCATGCTCGAGCGTCTTGGCCTGGATGAACAGCGGGATCACCAGCGCCTCGAGCGGCACCATCTGCACGATCAGCACCATCACCAGCACCGACGTGCGGAACGTGAACTGGAAGCGCGGCGACCGCGACCGACGGCGAGCAGGGCGAGCAGCGCTGCTGATCACGACGGTGGCCAGCGCGACGATGCAGCGAGTTGCGCAGGTAGCGTCGGAAGCTGCCCTCGTCGAGCACGAACGCGAAGTTGTCGAGGGTCAGGTCGGTCGGCAGCAGCGTGCGCGAGCCGGCGTTGGCCCGGGCGTCGAACGCCGTCGACAGCATGATCAGCACCGGGAACAGGCGTGAACGCCGAGCACGGCGAGCGAAGCCGAGCGCCGACGCCAGAACCGGCGACGCTCGCGCGAGCGCAGTTCGTCACAGCTCCTCCTGCCGGAACAGCGGTGCGCAGGTAGACCACCGTGATCACCAGCAGCAGCAGCGGTGAGCAGCACCGCGATCGCGGCGCCGAGGCCGTAGCGGTTCTGCGAGATCGACTTGACGTAGGACCAGGTGCCGAGGTTGAGCACCTCGCGGTTGGTGCCGGCGCCGCCGGGCATCAGGTAGATCTGCGTGAACACCTTGAAGTCCCAGATCGTCGACAGGATCGTCACGACCGCGAAGACCGGCTTGAGCATCGGGACGGTGATGTACCAGAACCGGCGCCAGGCGCCGGCGCCGTCGATCGTCGCCGCCTCGAGCATGCTCCTTCGGGACCGTCATCAGCCCGGCGAGGACGTGACGGCGACGAACGGGAAGCCGTGGTGGACGACGTTGAGCGTGGCGATGGCGTAGAACGGCAGCCGCTCGGTGAACCAGTTGGTGGTCTCCGGGTCGACCAGGCCGAGCGAGCCGAGCGGTCTGCATGACGAAGCCGTCGCGGGCGTCGAACAGGAACACCCAGACGTAGGTGCCGGTGACCGCGGGCATCGCCCAGGCGACCATGATCGCGCTGGTGAGGATGCCCGCGCGCCCAGCCGCCGAGTCGCGACGAGCAGCAGCGCGACGAGCGGTGCCGACCGCGACAGTGAGGGCGACGTTGACCGCGGCGAAGACGACGGTGTTGGGCAGCGCGACCTTCCACAGCAGCGGGTCGGTGAGGAGCTCCTGGAAGTTGGCGAGCCCGACCCACGTGGACTCGCCCGTGCACCAGCTCGCGCAGCCCGAAGTCCTGGAAGGCGAGCACGCCGACCCGCACGAGCGGGTAGAGCAGCAGCCCGCCGAGCACGGCGAGGGCGGGGCCCTAGCAGCAGCCAGGGCAGCCAGCCCGGGGTCAGCCAGTCGCCGCGTCGCGGCCCGGGCGGGGCCGGCGGCCGCGCCGGGGCAGCCGGGGGTCCGGCCTCGAGGGAGGCCGGACCCGGCTGCACGTCGGTGGGTGCGGACGGTCATGCGGGACGGGTCAGCCGCGGCTGAAGATCTCGTCCATCTCGTCGGCCGCCTGCGAGCGCTGGCCTCCTCGACCGAGGCCTCACCGGACAGGATCGACTGGAGCATCGCGGACACGGTCTTCTTGCCCTGCATCTGGCCGTAGAGCGGCGTCACCGGGACGGCTGGCGCCGCCCTCGACCATCTGCGTCGCGAACGGCGCGACCAGCGGGTCGTCGGCCTGCCTGCACCTCGTCGAGCAGCGGTCTTGGTGCCGGGGAAGAAGCCGGACTGCTCGCCCCACTTGCGGCGTAACTCACCGGTCGCCATCAGCTCGACGAACGCCCACGCGAGGTCCTTGTTGTCCGATGCCCTCGAAGACCGACAGGTGCGAGCCGCCGAGGAACGACGGGGCGACGCCGCCGTCCTGGCCGGGGATCGGGAACGCGCCGATCTTGCCCTCGAGGTCGGGGTTGGCCTCGACGAGCGCGCCGGGCGTCCAGCTGCCGGCGATCATCATCGCGACGTCGCCGCGGCTGAAGGCGTCGGACAGGTCGGCCTCGTCCCAGGTGGTGGCCGCCGGGCGTGGAGAAGCCGTGCTCCGTGGCGAGGTCGGTGTAGAAGGCGATGCCCTCCTGCGCCTCGGGCGAGTCGATCCGACTGGTCCAGGTGTCGCCGTCCTGCTCGGCGATGGTCGCCGCCGTTGCCCCAGACGAACGGGTAGACGCCGTACTCGCTGTCGCCCGCGACCGGGAACGGTGATCATGTCGGGGTTCGGCGGCCTTGAGCTTCTCGCCCGACCGCGACCAGCTCGTCCCACGATGGTCGGCGGCTCGACGCCGGCCTCCTCGAAGACGTCGGTGCGGTAGACGACCGAGCGCACGCCGGCGTACCACGGCATGCCGTAGAGCCCGCTCGTCGACGGTGCCCGCCTCGACCAGGCCGGGCACCAGGTCGCCGTCGAGCCCGGCCTCGGCGACCGGCTCGGTGAGGTCGACGAGCGCGCCGGCGTCGGCGAACTCCGGCGTCCAGGTGGTGCCGACCTCGGCGACGTCGGGGGTCGTGCTCGCCCGCGATGGAGTTGACGAACTTGTCGTGCGCCTCCGCCCAGGGCACGAACTGCACGTCGAGCGTCGCGCCGGTCTCCGTCCTCGAACGCCGTGCTGAGGCCGTCGAAGAACGGCTCGGCGTCGGGGTTCGTGCCCTCCATGATCCAGACGGTGAGCGTCTCGCCCTCCGCCGAGACCTCCGCGTCGGCGTCGATCTCCGAAGACTCGCCGTCGGACCCGCTGCCGCAGGCCGCGGTCGCCAGCGCGAGCGTCGCCACCCCGACCGCGAACGTGACCCGCTTCCGGTGCGTCCGCCGCGTCGTGCCAGTGCCCAGCACCCTCATCACACACCACCCTTGTTCGTCCCGAGCCGCCCGAGTGGCAGTCCCGTCGTGTACCAAAGGTCTAAGACCTCTGGTCGATTCTGGTCACGCCGTGCCGACGCGTCAAGAGCCTTCGGCGGCCGGCGGGAAGATGTCGACGACGATCCGGTAACGGTCGCCGCGGTAGATCGAGCGGACGAACTCCGCGATGCCACCGCTGCGCACCCGCGACGTGCGCTCGAAGAGGAACACCGGCGAGCCCGGCCTCGACCCCGAGCAGGTCGGCGTCCTCCGCACCGACCAGCGCCGGCTCGACGGTCTGCGTGCCGGAGACCACCGGGTTGCCGTAGCGCTCGGCGAGCAGGTCGTAGAACGACGCGGCCCTCGAGGTCCTCGCCGGTCAGGCCCGGCGCGACGGTCGGCGGGGACGTGCAGGTCCTCGACCGCCATCGGCTCGTCGTCGGCCAGCCGCAGCCGGCGTACGTGCAGCACGTCGGTCTGCGGCGGCACGCCGAGCAGGCCGGCGAGCATCATCCCGGCCGGGGACCGGCGCGCGTCGATCGTGCGGCTGCCGGGCACGCAGCCCGCGGGCGCGCATGTCGGCGGAGAACGACGTCGCCGCCAGCCGCTGCGTGACCTTCTGACCGGCGACGAACGTGCCCGCGCCACGGCGCCGGATCAGCCGACCGTCGCCCACCAGCCCGTCGACCACGCGGCGCAGCGTCATCCGGGCGACCCCGAGCTCCCGGGCCAGGTCGCGCTCGGCCGGCAGCGGCTCGCCGGGCGACCAGCGCCGGCGATCAGCGACTCGAGGCTGCTCACGGACCAGCTGCTGCTTGCTCGAGGGGCCGCCCTGCTCCACCGTGGTCATGGACCATTGGTACAACATTGCCGGTCGGTTCGCCAGCGCGCCGGGCCGGCTCCGGACCTCACCGGACACCGACGGGTCGACCCGTCCGGCTCTCCCGGTAGGCCCGGTCCAGCGCGGTCACGACGTACGTGACGCGGCCGCTCGGGGCGGTGGTGTCGACCCACTGCTCGTCCTCGCACGGTCGCGACCAGGTGCGTGGCGTCGGCGAGTGTCGCAGCGGTCGACCTTGCGCCCGTCGACCCGGTAGACGGCGTACGACGTTCCCGTGCGCCGCGCCAGGTCAGCCGCACGCCGTCGTCGGAGCGGTCGGCGTCGAGCCGGGTGACCGGGCGCGGCGCGGTGCCCGGGCACGCCCGCGGTGACCGGCAGCAGCGCCGGGTGCGCGTAGTGCTCGGCCTGGACGATGTCCATGTGGCCGAGCCGGTTGGCGCGGACGTCCTTGGCGGAGAAGTAGATGTCGCCGTCGACCTGCGGGTGGTCGCGGTTGAAGGCAGGTGCTTGGTCATCTCCGCGGGTCCGTCCACTGCGGCGCCTGCGTGGAGGTGCCGACCTTGTACGTCGCCTGGCCGATGTAGAGCTGCACGTCGGTGCCGCGCGACCTGGTCGGACCACCACGGCACGAGCACGGCGTAGTCGGCGGGCGCGAAGCCGATGTTCCAGTAGACCTGCGGGGCGACGTAGTCGAGCCACTCCTCGCGCACCCACTTGCGGGTGTCGGCGTACAGGTCGTCGTAGGTCTGCGCGCCGGCGGTGGTCGTCGGACCCTCGGGGTCGGTGGCGATGTTGCGCCAGACCGCGAACGGGCTGACGCCGAACTTCACCCACGGCTTGGCGGCGTGGATCTGCTCGTCGAGCTCGCTGATCAGCAGGTCGGTGTTGTGGCGGCGCCAGTCGGCCAGCCCCTCCGGGTGTCGGGGAAGCCGCCGCCGTACTCCGCGAACGTCGCGTCGTCGGGGAACTCCTGGCCGGCCACCGGGTAGGGGTAGAAGTAGTCGTCGAAGTGCACGCCGTCGACGTCGTACTCCGCGACCGCCTCCAGGATCACGTCCTCGGTGAGCTGGCGGACCTGCGGGCAGGCCCGGGTCGTAGTAGAGCTTGCCGCCGTAGGCGATGCACCCAGTCGGGGTGCTCGCCGCGCCGGGCTGCTCGGGCGCGAGCGCGTCGCGGTCGGTGCCCATCGAGACGCGGTACGGGTTGAACCAGGCGTGGAACTCCAGGTTGCGCTGCGTGCGCCTCGTCGCACGGCGAAGGCGCAGCGGGTCGTAGCCCGGGTCGCCGCCCGGCGTGCCGGTGAGGTACTTCGACCACGGCTCGAGGTCGCGAGGGCCAGAACGTGTCGGCGGTCGGGCGCACCTGGACGATGACGGCGTTGAGCCCGCGGTCGACGGCCTCGTCGTAGCAGCGCCGACGAGCTCGGCCTTCTGCTGCTGCCGGCGTCAGCCCGGGCCGCGGACGGCCAGTCGATGTTGACGACGCTGGCGATCCAGTCGGCGCGCAGCTGCCGCTTGGGTGCGTCGGCGGACGTGTCGCAGCCGGTCGTCGAGGCGGTGGAGCCGCGGGCCGTGGCGGGACCGGTGGTCAGCATGCCGGTCGTCAGCAGACCGGTGACCAGGACAAGCACTGCGGACAGGCGAAGGCCCCGCATGGACGTCACACTCCCGAGATTGAGTGAACCATTGGACTAGACCAAACCTTGGCGGTGGTCCGCCGGTCTGTCAATGGCTGCGGCGTCCCGACTGTCAGCCGGCCTCGCTGAAGATGCGTCGGTAGCGCTGCGGGCTGACCGACCGGGCCCGGGTGAAGTGGTGGCGCAGCGTCGCCGCGTTGCCGAACCCGACCGCGGACGCGATCCAGTCCACCGAGGCGTCGGTCGTCTCCAGCAGCTCCTCGGCCCGGAGCACCCGCTGGGCGGTCATCCAGGCGTGCGGGGTGGTGCCGGTCTCGGCGCGGAACCGGCGGGCGAACGTGCGGGGCGACATCGCGGCCCGTCGCGCGAGCGCGTCGACGCTGTGCGGCTCGGCGAGGTTCTCGGTGACCAGGTGAGCAGCGGGCCCGAGCGTCGTCGGCAGTCGCACTCGGGCACCGGGGTGCGGATGAACTGCGCCTGGCCGCCTTCGCGCTGCGGCGGCACGACCATCCGGCGGGCGATCTTGCTGGCGGCGGCGGCGCCGAACTCCTGCCGCCACACGTGCAGGCTGGCGTCGATACCCGCGGCGGTGCCGGCACTGGTGATGATCTGGCCGTCGTCGACGTACAGCACCTCGGGGATGACGCGTGGCCTTCGGGTAGCGGCGCGGCGAGCTCGTCGGTGTAGCGCCAGTGGGTCGTGCACTCGCGGCCGTCGAGCAGCCCGGCCTCACCGAGCACGAAGGCACCGGAGCACACCGACATCAGCCGGGCGCCCCGGTCGTGCGCGGCCCGCAGCGCCTCGAGCGCCACGGGCGGCAGCACCGTGCCGTCGGCGAACGCGGGCACCCCGACCAGGTCGGCCTCGACCATCCGGTCGAGGTCGTGCTCGACGGTGATCCCGAAGCCGCCCTGGGTGCGGTAGGTGCCGGGCTCGGGCGCGCAGACCGCGAAGTCGATCAGCGGCAGCCCCTCGTCGGAGCGGTCGTAGCCGAAGGCCTCGCACGAGCACGCCGAGCTCGAACGGGGCGATCTGGTCGTAGGCGAGCACGGCGACGTTGGTGAGCATGGAGCCATCATGGCACAGATCTGGCAGAAAATCGATGCACGTTGGCATTCCTGCCACTCGTGGCAGGATCGATGCCGGAGCATGATTACTGCCATGACCGAGATCACCGTACTCATCGTTTCCGCGCTGATCGTCGCCGCGATCGTCGGCACGATCGTTGTCACGCTTCGCGAGGTCTTCTCCGACGGGGGCCACCACCCCCGCTCCCCGCGCAGCCACGTCCCCGACACCTTCGACCCGCGCTACCAGAAGCTGGCCTGAAAAGACGAAAGCGCCCCGTGGCACATGCCACGGGGCGCTTTCGTTTGGGTCAGTTGCCGCCGCCGGTCAGCTTCTCGCGCAGCGCCTGCAGCGCCTCGTCGGAAGCCAGCGAGCCACCCTCGGCCGCGGGCTCGCCGCCGCCGGAGCTCTCCTGAGCGCCGCCAGCGGTGCCGCCGCCGGTGCTGTCGCAGGAGTACGACGTGGCCTCGCCGGCCTCGACCTCGGCCTTGGCGGCCTCGGCCTGCTGCTTGACGTGCGCCTCCCAGCGGGCGTGCGCCTTGGCGTACTGCTCCTCCCAGGCGGCGCGCTGCTCGTCGAAGCCCTCGAGCCACTCGCCGGTCTCCGGGTCGAAGCCCTCGGGGTAGATGTAGTTGCCCTGGTCGTCGTACGACGCGGTCATGCCGTAGAGCGTCGGGTCGAACTCCTCGGCGTCGGTGGTCGGCCGCGGCTCTCGTTGGCCTGCTTGAGCGACAGCGAGATCCGGCGACGCTCGAGGTCGATGTCGATGATCTTGACCATGACGTCGTCGTTGACCTGGACGACCTGCTCGGGGATCTCGACGTGGCGCTCGGCGAGCTCGGAGATGTGCACCAGGCCCTCGATGCCCTCCTCGACCCGGACGAACGAGCCGAACGGCACGAGCTTGGTGACCTTGCCCGGCACGATCTGGCCGATCTGGTGGGTGCGGGCGAAGTGCTGCCACGGGTCCTCCTGCGTCGCCTTCAGCGACAGGGAGACACGCTCGCGGTCCATGTCGACGTCGAGCACCTCGACGGTGACCTCGTCGCCGACCGCGACGACCTCGGACGGGTGGTCGATGTGCTTCCAGGACAGCTCGGAGACGTGGACGAGACCGTCGACGCCGCCGAGGTCCACGAACGCACCGAAGTTGACGATCGAGGAGACGACACCCTTGCGGATCTGGCCCTTCTGGAGCTGGGTCAGGAAGCCCTGGCGGACCTCGCTCTGGGTCTGCTCGAGCCAGGCACGGCGGGACAGGACCACGTTGTTGCGGTTCTTGTCGAGCTCGATGATCTTGGCCTCGAGCTCCTTGCCGACGTACGGCTGGAGGTCGCGGACGCGGCGCATCTCGACGAGCGAGGCGGGCAGGAAGCCGCGCAGGCCGATGTCGAGGATGAGACCACCCTTGACGACCTCGATGACGGTGCCGGTGACGACGCCGTCCTCTTCCTTGACCTTCTCGATCGTGCCCCAGGCGCGCTCGTACTGGGCGCGCTTCTTGGACAGGATCAGGCGGCCTTCCTTGTCCTCCTTCTGGAGAACGAGGGCCTCGACCTTGTCGCCGACCTCGACGACCTCGGAGGGGTCGACGTCGTGCTTGATGGAGAGCTCACGCGAGGGGATGACGCCCTCGGTCTTGTAGCCGATGTCGAGCAGGACCTCGTCGCGGTCGACCTTCACGATGGTGCCCTCGACGATGTCGCCGTCGTTGAAGTACTTGATGGTCGCGTCGATGGCGGCGAGGAAGTCCTCTTCGGACCCGATGTCGTTGACCGCGATCTGCGGCGCGTCCGAGAGAGCTGGGGGTGATCGTCATAAGGGAAAGGGTCCTTGGGTGGATGTGGAGTCGTGCGGACGCGCGAGAAGCCCGGTTTCACTACCCTTGTGTGTGTTCCCACCGTGCGGGTCCCGCGAGGGTCACCGTCGGGTGAGGAGATAGCGAGCGAGAGGCTGCTACGTCTGAGACTCCAGCAGACTCCTGCGCATCGTTCAGGATACGCGTGGTACGCCGCGGGCGTCCAACCGGGCCGAGTCAAACCCGTCCATCGGTGGTCGAGCCCGTCGAGACCTCTCAGCCACCGCGGACGTCCACAGCCCTCCAGACCCAGCCAATCGGTGGTCGAGCCCGTCCACCGGTGGTCGAGCAGGCTGCCGGTGGTCGAGCCCGTCGAGACCTCTCCATCGGCGGACGTCCACAGATCTGCAGACCCAGCCGATACTGTCGGCCGGCTCGGGTAGAATCGAACACATGTTCGACACCACGTCCGGCACCGTGACCTCGACCCAGGAGGTCGCGGCGATGGTGGCGGCGCTGGGTCGCCTGGACCGTTCGGTGTCGGATGCGGAGCGGGTCGAGCAGCTCCGGGTGCTGGAGCAGCTGAAGGCCGCCGCGGCCGCGGCGCAGGCGCGGGCGGCGGCCGACCTGGACGCCTCGGTACGACAACACCACCGCGGACCTGGGGTTGCCGGCCCGCGAGCAGGGTCGTGGGGTGGCCGCCCAGGTGGCGCTGGCCCGCCGGGAGTCCCCGGTCGCCGGCGGCCGGCACCTCGGACTCGCGAAGGCGCTGGTCCACGAGATGCCCCACACGCTGGCCGCGCTCACCGCCGGTCGGGTCTCGGAGTGGCGGGCCACGCTGCTGGTCCGGGAGACCGCCTGCCTCTCCCGTGAGGACCGGGCCACCATCGACGAGCGGTTGGCCGGCGACCCGGCCCGCCTCGACCGACTCGAGACACTCGGCGACCGCGCGCTCGCCGCGGAGGCCCGGCGGCTGGCCTACCGGCTCGACCCGCACGCCGCCCTGGCCCGGGCCCGCAGGGCCGAGTCCGAGCGGGCGCGTGTCGGTGCGGCCGGCTCCGGACACGATGAGCTACCTCACCGGGCTGCTCCCGGTCGCCCAGGGGGTGGCCGCCTACGCGGCCCTGGTCCGGGCCGCAGATACGGCCCGGGCGGCCGGGGACCCACGCAGCCGCGGGCAGGTGATGGCCGACACCCTGGTCGAACGGCTCACCGGCCAGGCCACCGCCGCCGCGGTGCCGGTCGAGGTCGCGGTGGTGATCACCGACCGGGCCCTGCTCGACCCGACCAGCCCGACGCCGAGACGGCCGGGAGCCCGCGATGCTGCCCGGTCACGGGCCGGTCCCGGCGGGCTGGGCCCGCGACCTCATCCGCTCCAGCGCCGACGCGGACGCCCGGGTGGCGGTGCGGCGGCTGTTCACCCACCCCCGCACCGGCGAGCTGGTCGCCCTGGAGGCCCGTGCCCGGGCCTTCCCCGAGGGGCTGCGCCGGTTCCTGCGGCTGCGCGACCAGACCTGCCGCACCCCCTGGTGCGACGCCCCGGTCCGGCACGCCGACCACATCACCCCCAAAGAAGCCGGAGGCGCCACCAGCGCCGGCAACGGCCAAGGCCTCTGCGAACACTGCAACTACACCAAACAAGCCCCCGGCTGGCGCTCGGTGGCCATGCCGGCCCCTGTCGCTGGTAGACGGCACGAGGTCGTCACCACCACACCCACCGGACACGCCTACCGCTCCCACGCACCGGGCCAACCCGGCGCACCACCACCACGCACCAGCCGACTCGAGATCACCTTCCACAACCTGGTGATCCAGGCAGCCTGACGCCTAGAACGGCCAGGCGTGCAGGTCACCCGTCGATGCGATCGCGTGCAGAAGGGCGTCGGCCCGATCGGCCACCGGGTTCTCCCCTCGCCGGCCGGCCAGGTCCACCAGGGCCAGCAGGTCAGCCGCGCGTGCCCGGTCGAGCAGCCGCTGCCGGCCGTCGGGTGAGTCGAGCCCGTCGACATGCCCCGCCACCCGGAGGTAGCCGTCGATGACCGCATCGGCGAACACCGGCTCCCGGTCGAACCGGAGCAGGTTGCCGAGGTCCGTGCCGGGCAGCCCGGCGTGCGCGAACTCCCAGTCGAGAAGTCCCGTCACCTCCCCCGTCTCGCTGTCGACGAGGAGGTTCTTCGGATTCACGTCGCTGTGCACGAGGCACACCCGGTCCACCTCGTCGAGCTGCGACTGGGCGCGCTCGGCGACCGCCAACAGACCGTGGTACGCCGGCTCGGGCCACTCGGCGAGGGCGGTCGTGCCGCGCTGCTGAGCCACCCAGCCGGCCAAGTCGCCGAACCCGGGCCACGGCTCGATCCGCAGGTCGCCGTCGATGAACATGCCGGCGCGCGGCAACGGCATCTGCGCCATCCGAGCGAGCATCGCGCCGAGCGCCGCGCCCACCGACCGGCGCCGATCGGTGTCCAGGTCGGGCAGCAGCAGGTCGAGCCGCTCGCCCGGCAGGAAGCTCGTGACAAGCAGTCCCGGCGTCCCCGCGGCCTCGTCGGGACGGCGTACCTCGAGGACCTCGGGCACCGGGAGCAGTCCCCGGACGAGGCCGAGCACGGCGGCGTCGATCTCCGGCGCGGTCGGCCCGCGCCGAGCCCCGCGGTCGGCGTAGATCCGGATGACGGTCCGCTCCCCCGCGGCTTCGCCCATGAAGGTCTCGCCGCTGTACCCGCCCGCGAGAGGCTGGAGGCCGAAGTCGTCCATCGCGCCGATGCTCCCAGACCCGGGCTCGCCCCAGCCGTCGAGGGGCGTTGCCATACGCTTCGGCCATGGCGCCGCTCGAGTCCGGGGGCTGAGTTGTCGAGCTTCGATCCCTCGGGTGTCCACCCCGTCCGGCGCGCGCTCTCGGAGGCGGAGACCCGGCGCGCCAACCGCCGGGACTGGGACGAGTACGCCGACGAGTACCAGTCCACCCACGGCGCGTTCCTGCGCGACATCGGGTTCGTCTGGGGTCCCGAGGGCGTCGACGAGGGCGACCTCGGGATCCTCGGCGACGTCGACGGACGCGACGTGCTCGAGATCGGCTGCGGCGCCGCCCAGTGCGCGCGCTGGCTCACCTCACGCGGCGCGCGGGCGGTGGGCCTGGACCTGTCCGTCCGGCAGCTGCAGCACTCGCGACGCATCGACGACGACCACGGCCTCCGCGTCCCGGTGCTGTGCGGCACGGCGACGCACCTGCCGTTCCGCGACGGGTCGTTCGACGTGGCGTTCTCGTCGTTCGGCGCGCTCCAGTTCGTCGAGGAGATCGACCGGACCGTCGCCGAGGTCGCGCGCGTGCTGCGGCCGGGCGGCAGGTTCGGGTTCTCGATCACGCACCCGATCCGGTGGACGATGCCGGACGACCCGACCCGCGAGGGGCTCGTGGTGACGTCGTCGTACTGGGACCGGACGCCGTACGTCGAGCAGGACGCGACCACCGGCGAACCCCGGTACGTCGAGCACCACCGCACCCTCGGCGACTGGGTCTCCCTGCTGGCCGGCAACGGCTTCCGGATCACCGACCTGGTCGAGCCGCAGTGGCCCGAGGGTCATGACCGGGTCTGGGGCGGCTGGGGTCCCGAGCGCGGTGCGCTGATCCCCGGCACCGCGATCTTCGCCGCCGACCGTTAGCCGGTGGTCGAGGCGCTCACCCGGTGGTCGAGCCCGCTCACCGGTGGTCGAGCCCGCTCACCGGTGGTCGAGCCCGTCGAGACCCCGAAGGGGCGCCGCCAGCGGCGACGCCCCTTCGTTGTTCAGCTGTTCAGACCAGGCGGCGGCGCAGCGCGAACGCACCCGCCCCGGCGCCGAGCACGGCGAGGCCGGCGAGACCGCGAGCCATGTTGCGGCCGCCCTCGCCGTTCTCGCCCTCGACCACGAAGCTGTAGGCCGTCAGACCCTCGGCACCCTCGGGGGCGCCGTAGGCCATGTTCTCGGTCTGCGCACGCTCGGAGCCGGCCTCCATGGTCGCGTACATCTCGCCGAAGTTCTGCGCGGTGTCCTCGCCGGCCTCGACCAGCTTGGACGTGCCCTCGTCGGACAGCTGCTGCGCGCCGTCCACGAGCTTCGGCGCGCCGTCCGCGGCCTCCTCGAGACCGTCGGTCAGCCGGCCGGAGCCGTTGGCCGCGTCCTGCAGACCGTCGGCGAGCTGGCCCGCACCGTCCGCGAGACGACCGGTGCCGTCCCGCAGGTCGCCGGTGCCGTCGGCCAGCTGGCCCGCACCGTCCGCCAGGCGCCCCGCGCCGTCCCGGGCGTCGCCCGTGCCGTCGGCGAGCTGACCCGCACCGTCGTCGAGCTGGCCAGCGCACCGCCCGGAGCTTGCGGGCCCCGGCGTCAAGCTCGTTGGTGCCGTCGGACAGCTGGAACGCGCCACCGCTGATCTTGCTCAGACCAGCCGCGAGCTCACCCAGCTTCTCGTGGATGAGCGCGCCGCCCGCGTCGAGCTCGCCGGCACCCGCGGCCAGCTTGGTCGTGCCGGCCTTCAGGTCGCCGGTTCCGGCGACGAGCTGACCCGCGCCACAGAGCAGCGTCGGGTTCGCCGGGTCGCAACCCGTGCCGGGAACGGAGATGCCAGCTACCAGCTGTCTGCTGAGATGTTCGCGGTCAGGCGTCGACGAGAGCCGGAACGCCACCGTGCAGGAACGCGTCGGCCTGCTGCAGATTCCGCAGTCATCGCTCGTGACTTGGCGGTCGACGCCCGCGCGGCACGGTTGGGGTTCGCGCCCGGCGATCTGTTCAGCCCACCCTCTCGGTCGATACCCGGGAGGAACTAGTCGTGCCGATCGCCGCCCTTACCTGCGGTAAGACCGACCTCACAGCGTCGTGCAGATTCGTCAGCAGCCCATCCGCAACGCTCAGCCATCGCACCCAGCACGAGCTGGTTCGGCGCGCCACCTCATCGGTGCAACGGCGGCCTGGCGCCTGCAAGCGGAGGCCAGCAATCCGGCGTGCATTCCGTGCGGTCGGCATCCGTGATGGTCGGTGAGAATGCAGTGTCGCCACGGTTGAGCCCATCGCGGTCTGCGCACGCGAATCCCGTCGAGCGGCGTCCTGCACGCCTGTGCAGAACCGGGCCGGAATGCCCGCCACGCAGTGGCATTGAGACCACCGAAGACCGTCGCAGGCTCGCCCCTCAAGCCGGGTTCGTGACATCAGTTGGGCTACCGATGCCGTCAACTACGTTCTGCAGTGCCCACGAGGAGCGCCTGGTAGCTCGTATTCGTGCTCAGTTGCTGGCGAACCGAGGCGGGCAGCGCCTTGACGCCGGACTCCAGCGTCTTCAGACCGTTCTGAAGGGAACTCTGACCGGCGAGCAGACGGTCGCGCCCGCGTCGAGGTCGTTGGCTCCGCCCTTGAGCTGGCCGAGGCCGTCGCTCAGGTCGCCCGCTCCGTCGCGAAGCTGGCGACCGCCATCGGCCGCAGTGTCAGCCCCCGTGGCGAGCTCCTTGGCACCCTCACGAAGACGCTTCGTGCCGTCGGTCAGGTCGCGGGTCCCGGTGAAGAAGCTCACCGGTCCCGGCGGCCAGGCGACGGGCGCCGGAGTTGATCAGGCCGAGACCGCTGTTGAGCTCGGACGCACCGTCGGATAGCTGACCGGCTCCGTCATCGAGCCGGCCGGCGCCGCTGTCGAGCTGGCCGGCACCGTCGGCGAGCTCCTGCGCGCCGGGAGCGGCCTCGCCGGAGAGACCGGCCTCGAGCTCGCTGGAGCCGTCGCGGAGCTGGATGAGCCCGGCGAGCAGGTCGCCCGCACCGTCACGCAGCTTCAGCAAGTTGGTGTCGATCTGGGTAGCACCGTCGGCGAGCGTCGCGCCGGTCTCGGAGCCGCCCTGGTAGCTGTCCGCCGCCGTCTTGAACGTCGGGCTGTCCATCGGGTTCACGGGGAGGGCGGAGATGTCGGCGCGCGGGATGACGCCGTCGCTGATGTTCGCGGTGTAGCCGAACTCGGCGGTGTCGGACCCGAGCGGCGGGAACAGCGTCATCGTGAAGGACAGCTTGGTGCCGCCCTTGCCGTCGCCGGCGATGTTCGCCTGGTCGGACTGCACGTCGGTGAAGTTCGACGGCGCCGTGGTGGTCAGCGATCCGACCATCGGGATCGGCACGTCGACGGTCTTGGTGACCTCGCCGCCGGAGCCGTCGCTGAAGGTGACCTCCTGCTGCGTGGCGGTCACGTTGCGGACGGTGTACTTGACCTCGAGCTCGCCGTCGGCGCCGACCACGTCGCCGGGCTCGACGCGCTCGCCGTCGAGGAAGTACTGCACCTCGACCTCGAGGGGGAGCTCACCGTCGTAGTCGCTGACGGTGCGAAGGCGCTGCTCACCGTCGACGTCGACGGTGGTGACCTGGTTGCCGTCCTCGACGTCGAAGCCGCCGAAGCCGTCCAGGTTGCGAAGTCCGTCGGTCTCGATCGGGTTGGAGAGGTCGACGGTGCCGTTGCCGGTCATGGCGACCTGCTCGTAGACGCGGCGCGTCTGCACCGCACCGGTGGCGTCGGTGTAGACCTGCACGGTCTCGGTGTTGACGACCTTGACGCCGTCGTTGCTGCCGCTGCCGTCGGCGGCCAGGGCCGCGGGGGCCATCGTCATCGCGGTCAGGGTGACCGCACCGGCAACCGCGGCGATCCGCAGCGGCACGTTGAAACGCTTGCTCACTTGGCCCTCTCCATCATCTCGTCGAAGCTGTCGCTCTCCTCGACCTCGGCCTTGCTCTTCGCACGGCGCGGCCGCGGCTCGGCGGCTTCGGGACGAGGGCTGGCGAGCGCTACGGCGAGGAAGCCGACGGCTGCCGTCATGAGCAGGGAGGTCACCGCGCTCACGGAGGTGGAGGTGACCTCCGGCGGAGCAGCGGAGTAGTTGTACTCGAAGGCACCGACCAGTGCGGCGGCACCGAGCAGCGTGGACCACAGCGGGATCCGGCCCGAGGTGACTGCAGCCACGACGACACAGACCGCGAGGACCAGGACGATGCTGACCGCACGCCCGGCGACGCTGTCGGGCAGGAAGCCCGCCCGGACGAGGTAGCCGACCCAGGCGGCGACCAGACCGGCGGCGAAGCCGGCCAGCCGCATCGCGGGGCCCTGGTCCGGAACCAGCGCGACCACCGCGCCGACGGCGAGCCCCAACAGGGCCACCGATTCGAGTCTGAGGTCGAACAGGTCACTCAGCACGACGACGAGGACCGCCGCCACGATGAGAATCCCGCCGACCAGCAAAGTCTTGCGCATGCTGGGGCGCTCCCTCCACGAAAAAGACCGGGCGGTCAGCGACCAGCCTCGGCTGCAGTGCCCTCCCTTAGCGCACGGCGCAGTGAGGATATCCCTACTGAGCGGTAACACAAAATCTGGGACAAATCGAGTCGGCGGGTGCGTCGGGGCCGACCTGGACTCTCGCCTAGGGTTCTGCGGGTGACGAACACCCGCACCCGGAGCCACCTGCTCACCGGCAGCCTGGTCATCGCGGTCGCGATGGGCGTCATGAACGTCACCACGTACGCCTTCACGATCCTCGCGGCCCGGGTCCTCGGGCCGGTCGAGTACGGCGCCCTGGCCGCCGTCATGGGTCTCCTGATCGTCCTCAACGTGCTCTCGCTCGGACTCCAGGCGACGGGCGCCCGCCGGGTCGCGGCCGCGCCCGAGCGCCGGGAGGTCATCGAGCGCGAGGTCATCCGCACGACGTACCGGTGCGCGCTGGGCCTCGGGCTGCTCGCGCTGGTCGCCGCACCGCTGGTGTCCGCCGCGCTCGACCTCGACTCCTGGGCGCTGGCGGCCCTCATCGCGGTGACGGTCGTGCCGCTCACCGTGATGGGCGGGCAGGCGGGCGTGCTCCAGGGCGAGCAGCGCTGGGGACCGCTCGCCGGCATCTACCTCGGCGCCGGTCTCGGCCGGCTGGCCTTCGGGGCCGCCGTCCTCATGCTCCGCACCGACACGTTCGGTGCCATGGTCGGGGTGGCCGCCGGCGCGTTCGTCCCGGCCGTGGTCGGCTGGTGGGCGCTGCGGCACCCCTCGCGGCAGAACCAGTCCGCGAGCTCCGCGGGGCCGCGGGAGGGGGTGCTGCGCGAGACCCTGCACAACTCGCACGCGCTGCTCGCGTTCTTCGCCCTCACCAACGTCGACGTCGTCGCGGCGCGCATCGTGCTCGACGAGCACCAGGCCGGCCTCTACGCGGGCGGGCTGATCCTCACCAAGGCGGTGCTGTTCCTCCCGCAGTTCGTGGTCGTCGTGGTCTTCCCGTCGATGTCACGCTCCGAGTCCGCCCGCCGGATGAACCTGATCGCCCTCGGCCTGGTCGCCGCGATCGGACTGGTCGTCGTGCTCGGCGTGGCGCTGCTTCCCGATCTCGCGGTGGTCTTCGTGGGCGGCCCGGAGTACGCCGAGCTGGCCGACCTGCTCTGGGTGTTCGCCCTGCTCGGCACCGTGCTCGCGATGCTCCAGCTGATGATCTACAACATCGTGGCCCGGCAGCGGCAGCGGAGTGTGTACGTCGTATGGGCGGCCCTGCTGCTGGTCGCCGTCGCCTCGCCGTTCGCCGACTCCGTGCCGGCGCTGCTGCGCCTGGTGCTCGTGATCGACACGGTGCTGCTCGGCACGCTGCTCGCGGTGGCGTCGCGCCGAGGGAACCGCGCAGCGCGCTCGTGCGCGCACCTCCTAGTGCGCGGCCTCGTGCCAGGAGCCACCCGTGCCGACCGAGACGTCGAGCGGGACGGTGAGCTCGGCGGCGCCGGCCATCTCGGCGCGGACCAGCTCCTCGAGCCGCTGCTCCTCCCCCGCCGCGACCTCGAACACGAGCTCGTCGTGGACCTGGAGCAGCATCCGGGAGGTCAACCCGGCCTCGCGGATCGCCTCGTCGACCCGGAGCATCGCCACCTTGATGATGTCGGCGGCCGACCCCTGGATCGGGGCATTCAGGGCCATCCGCTCCGCCATCTCCCGACGCTGCCGGTTGTCGCTGGTCAGGTCGGGCAGGTAGCGGCGGCGGCCGTAGATGGTCTCGGTGTAGCCGGTGCGGCGAGCCTCGTCGACGATGCCGCCGAGGTAGTCGCGGATGCCGCCGAACGTCTCGAAGTACTCGTCCATCATCCCGCGCGCCTCAGCGGTGTCGATGCCGAGCTGCTGTGAGAGCCCGTAGGCGGACAGGCCGTAGGCGAGGCCGTAGTTCATCGCCTTGATCTTGGCCCGCATCTCGGTCGTCACCTCGGTGGGCTCGACGTCGAACACCCGAGCCGCGGTGGCGGCGTGGAAGTCGCGGCCGGACCGGAACGCCTCGATCAGCAGGGCGTCCTCCGACAGGTGCGCCATGATCCGCATCTCGATCTGGCTGTAGTCGGCGGTCATGAGCGTGCTGAAGCCGCTCCCCACCACGAACGCCTCACGGATGCGGCGTCCCTCCTCGGTGCGGATCGGGATGTTCTGCAGGTTCGGATCGGTCGACGACAGCCGGCCGGTCGCCGCGATCAGCTGGTTGAACGTGGTGTGGATGCGCCCGTCGGACGCGATCGTCTTGAGCAGACCCTCCACGGTCTGGCGCAGCCGCGAGACGTCGCGGTGCCGCAGCAGGTGCCCGAGGAACAGGTTGTCGGGCACCTTCGCCTGCAGCGCCACGAGCGCATCGGCGTCGGTGGTGTAGCCGGTCTTGGTGCGCTTGGTCTTGGGCAGCTTCATCTCCTCGAAGAGCACCACCTGCAGCTGCTTGGGCGACCCGAGGTTGATCTCCTTGCCGATCGCGGCGAACGCGGCGTCGGCCGCGAGCTTGACCTCGCCGGCGAAGTGCGCCTCCAGGCTCTGCAGCTTGTCGACGTCGACGGCGACGCCGATGCGCTCCATCTCGGCGAGCACGCCGATCAGCGGCAGCTCGATCTCGCCGAGCAGCCGGGTGCCACCGCCCTGCTCGAGCTCGTCGTCGAGCGCCGCAGCCAGCTCCAGCACCGTCCAGGCCTGCAGCATCGCGGTGTCGCCCGCGGTCTCGTCGCCGACGCTGTCGAAGGTGAGCTGTCCTTCGTCCTTGCCGGGGTCGGCGGCGAGCTTGAGCTCCCGCTTGAGGTAGCGCAGGGTCAGGTCGGCCAGGTCGTAGGAGCGCTGGTCGGGACGCGCGAGGTACGCCGAGAGCGCGGTGTCGCGCTCGAGCCCGGCCAGCCGCCAGCCGCGCGCGGCCATGGCCAGGATCGGCCCCTTGGAGTCGTGGAGCACCTTGCGGAAGCGTTCGTCGGCGAGCCAGGCCGCCAGCACCGTGTCGTCCTCGGGGCCGATCTGCTCGACGTCGAGCCAGGCGGCCGACTCGTCGCCGGCGGCGAACGCGATGGCGTAGATGTCGCCGCTGCCGCTGTGCCAGGTGCCCTGCACCTGCAGGCCGACCAGCTCGCCGGGCTTGGAGTGCGCCGCCAGCCAGCCGGCCAGCTCGCCGGGCTCTAGCCGGCTGAGGTCGAGGTCGAAGCTGATCTCCTCGACGACCTCCTCGGACGTGAGCTCCTGGAACAGCCGGTCGCGCAGCACCCGGAACTCGAGCCCGTCGAAGAGGGTGTGCACCTCCTGCCGGTCCCAGGGCTGCCTGGCCAGGTCGTCGGGGCTGGCCGCGAGCGGCACGTCGCACACCAGCGCGTTGAGCTGCCGGTTGCGGATCACGTCGCCGAGGTGGGCGCGGAGCGCCTCCCCCTTCTTGCCGGTGATCTCGTCGGCCCGGGCGATGACGTTGTCGAGGCCGTCGTACTGGTTGAGCCACTTGGCGGCGTAGCCCTCGCCCACCCCGGGCACCCCGGACAGGTTGTCGGAGGTCTCGCCCACCAGGGCTGCCATCTCGGGATAGCGCGACGGCGGGATGCCGTATCTCTCCTCGACCGCCGCCGGGGTCATGCGCTTCATCTCCGAGACACCGCGCATCGGGTAGATCACCGTGGTCAGGTCGTTGACCAGCTGGAACGAGTCGCGGTCACCGGAGCAGATCAGCACCTCGAAGCCCTGCTTGGTCGCCTGCGTGGCCAGCGTGGCGATGATGTCGTCGGCTTCGTAGGCGTCGACGTCGAGGTGCCTGATGTGGAGAGCGTCGAGGACTTCCTTGATCAGCGGCAGCTGGCTCTTGAACTCGTCGGGGGTCTTGTTGCGCTTGGCCTTGTAGTCGGCGTACTGCTCGAGGCGGAAGGTCTGCCGGGACTTGTCGAAGGCGACCCCGACGTGGGTCGGCTGCTCGTCACGCAGCACGTTGATGAGCATCGAGGTGAAGCCGTAGACCGCGTTGGTCGGCTGTCCCGTCGTGGTGGAGAAGTTCTCCACGGGGAGAGCGAAGAACGCCCGATAGGCCAGCGAGTGGCCGTCGAGCAGGAGCAGGCGCGGGCGCTCGTCGGGACGGGCTGCGGTGTCAGGCACACGGTCACCCTAGTAGCCGGCACCGACGGGTCTCGACGGGTGGTTCCTGAGCCTGTCGAAGGGCTCGACCACCGGTCAGGTCGACTTGGTCTGCGCCCGTCGCTGCGAGCGACGCCGTGCCAGCACCTGCCCCACGGTGCGCTGGTGCCGGTTGTCGGTGAGGCAGACCGGCGGCGGCTCGACCGGCAGCTTTGCGCGCAGCGTGGCGACCGACGCGGCCCGCACGACCGCGAGCTGGGTCAGCCCGAGCCGCGCCATGAAGCGGTTGGCGTCGCGCGAGCTCACCGAGGCGGCCACCAGGACATGGCTCGTGCCTTTGTCCTCCGCCCACGACACGGTGGCCTCCATCAGTGCGGTGCCGACACCGCGGCGGCGGGACTCGTCGAGCACGTGCAGGTGGGCCACGTGTACGGCGCTCGTCGCCTGCAGCGGCGAGATCGGGGCGCGCATCAGCTGGACGGCGCCGACGACGCGACCGTCATGGACGGCCACGAGCAGACGCTGCTCGGGATCCGCCGCGATCGACGCGATCGCGCAGGCTCCCTCGCCGGGGGTCTCGTCGAGCACCGGGCCCGCGGCCGTGCCGAACACCCGACGCAACGCGTCGAGGTCGTCGGGGACTGCGTCGCGGACCAGCACCGCACTGCGGAACACGGGCACCTCTTCCAGCCGGGCCGACCGGCGAACGGAGTGAGTCGTGGGACATCGCCACGACGAGCCGGCTGCGAGTCGCCCCCGAGACTGCGCGAACCGGACTGAGGTGAGAGATTACGCCTACATCGGACACCGGCGGTAGTCCGGCTTTCAACTTTCGCGAGGACCCGGGAAGGAGGCGCTGTGTTCCCCGGTGTCGGCACCCTCGTGAACGTGCTCGCCGTGCTGGTCGGGACCACGATCGGCGTACTCGTCGGCCACCGTCTGCACCAGCGCACCCGCGACGTCGTCACTGACGGTCTGGGTCTGGTCACCCTTCTGATCGCCGGCACCGCCGCCATGAGCGTCCAGGACCCCGCGCTCGTGGACGCGGTCGGGTCCAGCGCCCCGATGCTGATCGTCCTCGGCGCCCTGATCATCGGCGGTGTCGTCGGCTCCGTGCTCGGCATCGAGGACGGGCTCGAGCGCTTCGGCGGTTGGCTGCAGCGCAAGCTCCAGCACCGGCAGCGAAAGGCGGGCGGTCGCGGCGACGGCCCCGAGCGGCAGCGGTTCATCGAGGGCTTCGTGACCGCTTCGCTGGTGTTCTGCGTCGGGCCGTTGACCGTGCTCGGCTCGCTGAACGACGGCCTCGGCAACGGCGCCGACCAGCTGTACCTCAAGGCCGCTCTCGACGGGTTCGCCTCGATCGCGTTCGCGGCGTCACTCGGCTGGGGCGTCGGCGCCAGCGTGCTGGCCCTGGTCGCCGTGCAGGGGTCGCTCACTGTGGTGGGCGCGGTGCTGGGCAACGTCCTGCCCGACGCGCACGTCGCGGCGCTGACCGCGACCGGTGGGCTGATGCTGATCGGCGTGGCACTGCGGCTGCTCCGGATCAAGCCGGTCCCCGTCGGCGACCTGCTGCCGGGGCTGGTCGTGGCGCCCCTTTTGACCGCGCTCGTCCTCGCGCTCCGCTGACCGACTCGAGGTACGTCGTAGGCGCAGGCCGTGCGCGACGCGGTCGACACGAGACCGCAATGTTGCTCCAATGGCTCCCGCACCGAGCCCGATGGTTCTAGTGTGCGAGGTGCGAGAGAGACAGCGGCGACTCCGGTGCCGGGCGGAGGGGCGCCCGACGGCATGGTCGCTATAGTCCCGCCCGTCGATCGACAGCGAACGCGACAGGAGTCCCATGCACGCCCGTCCGAAACGTATTGCTGCGCTGCTCGCGCTGGCGATCGCCCTCCTCGTGTCGGTGAGCGGGGCGGCCTCGGCCGCCGTCACCCCGCGCGCGGCAGAGGGCGGCACCGAGTGCGCACTGCCCCAAGGCACCGACGACGATGTCATCTCCGTCCTCGGCAGGATCTGCGACCGGCGGGAGTCACCCCAGGCTCCGGTCGAGGGCGCGGACGTCACGGTCGAGGACGAAGCCGGCGAGGTGATCGGCGAGGCCACGTCCGGCGCCGACGGCACCTTCGTCATCGATCTGCCCGGCACGGTGATCGACCACCTCGGGAAGACCTACGTCGTGAAGATCGACGAGGACAGCCTCCCCGAGGACACCTCCCCAGATATCCTCCAACGCCAGGTCGCGATCAACCTCGACACCGACCAGTCCGTCACGTTCCCGGTCGGCGGGGCCGAGGCCGGCACCGGGTTCGCCACCCAGGCCCTTCAGCTGACCGTCGGCGGCATCGTCTTCTCGGTGCTGCTCGCGATGGCGGCTCTCGGCCTCTCGATGATCTTCGGTACGACGGGGCTGACGAACTTCGCGCACGGCGAGCTCGTCACGTTCGGGGCGATCATCGCCTTCGCGGTCGACCAGCTGCCCGGCGCGATCCGCATCGCCGGGGTGAACCTGACGGTCGTGGTCGCCGTGTTCGTCGCCTTCGTCGTGTCCGGAGCCTTCGGCTGGGTCAACGACCGCGCGCTCTGGGCGCCGCTGCGCAGAAAGGGCACCGGGCTGATCGCGATGATGATCGTGAGCATCGGACTCTCGATCTTCCTGCGCAGCATCTTCCAGTACTTCTCCGGCGCGCAGAGCCGCAACTACTCGCAGTTCTCCGCGGTGCAGCCATGGGAGATCGGCCCGCTCCTGATCACCCCCAAGGAGGTCATCGTCGCGGTGACCGGCGTCCTGGTGCTGGTGGGAGTCTCCCTGTTGATCCAGCGCACCAGGCTGGGCAAGGCCACCCGGGCGGTCGCCGACAACCCGGCCCTCTCCTCCGCCACCGGCATCAACGTCGAGCGGGTGATCAACCTGGTCTGGATCGGTGGCGCCGCGCTGGCCGGTCTGAGCGGAGCGCTCCTCGGCCTCACGCAGGGGTTCGACTACCAGATCGGCTTCAAGCTCCTGCTGCTGATCTTCGCGGCGGTCGTGCTGGGCGGTCTCGGCTCCATCTGGGGCGCGATGGTCGGCGCCTTCGTGGTCGGGCTCTTCACCGAGCTCTCCACCTTGTTCGTGCCCGCCGAGTTCAAGTTCGTCGGCGCCCTGCTCGTGCTCATCATCGTCTTGCTGATCAAGCCCGAGGGCCTGCTCGGCAAGTCCCAGCGAGTCGGCTGAGGAAGGACCGGACATGGACCTGCAGACAATCCTGAACCTCTCGCTGCAGCAGGCGCTCGGCCCCACGGCCGTGATCTACGCACTCGCCGCGATCGGGCTCAACGTGCACTTCGGCTACACCGGACTGCTGAACTTCGGTCAGGCCGGCTTCATGATGATCGCCGGCTACGCGATGGCCTCGGTTGTCACGATCTGGGGGCTGAGCCTCTGGATCGGCGTGCTCGTCGGCCTGGTGCTGACGGTGCTCCTCGCGCTGCTGCTCGGCGTGCCGACCCTCCGGCTGAGGGCCGACTACCTGGCCATCGTGACGATCGCGGCCGCGGAGATCATCCGGCAGACCATCGGTGCGGCGTCCTTCTCCGAGTACTTCGGCGGCCAGGACGGTGTCACCGGGTTCATCGACGGCTTCCGGGCCATGAACCCGTACGACAGCGGCATCCGCATCCCTGGCGTGGTGAGCTGGAGTGCCTACGACTTCTGGGTGATGACGGTCGGCTGGGCTCTGGTGGCGGCCTCCTGCCTGGTGGTGTGGTTGCTGATGCGCAGTCCCTGGGGCCGCGTGCTGAAGTCGATCCGGGAGGACGAGAACGCCGTCCGCTCCCTCGGCAAGAACGTCTACGGCTACAAGATGCAGTCGCTGATCATCGGCGGCGTCTTCGGCGCCTTCGCCGGCTTCGCGACCGCCCTGCGCTCCGCCGCCGTCGGCCCGTCCTTCTTCGCAACGGACGTGACCTTCTTCGCCTACACCGTCCTGCTCATCGGTGGCGCCGCCCGGGTCCTCGGCCCGGTGGTCGGATCGGTGATCTTCTGGTTCCTGATCACGGCGCTCGGCGTCTTCTTCAGCCAGGCCACTGCCGGCCCGGACCCGCTGATCCCGGCCTCGATCATGACCGCCAACCAGGCCAGCCTGATGCGGTTCATCTTCCTCGGCCTGGGACTGATGCTGTTGATGATCTTCCGACCACAAGGGATCTTCGGCGACCGAAGGGAGCTGGCACTCGATGCCCGCTGACACCACGCAGACCATGCCGGGCCAGGGGCCCGACCCCGACCAGGCGAACGACCGCGGCGAGAGCCAGGCGTCACAGGCCGGGCGCGCCCGCGCGGCGGACGCTCTCAAGTCGGTCGAGCACGAGCCGGGAGCGGCCAAGCCCGACCCGATCGTCAAGGCCACCGGGATCATGCGCACGTTCGGAGGCCTCAAGGCCGTCGACGTACAGCACGTGGAGATCCAGCGCGGTGTCATCACCGCGCTGATCGGCCCGAACGGCGCCGGCAAGACCACCCTGTTCAACCTGCTCACCGGCTTCGACCGGCCCGACCAGGGCGAGTGGTCGTTCAACGGCCGCAGCCTCGGCAAGGTGCCCGCCTACAAGGTGGCCCGGATGGGCATGGTCCGCACCTTCCAGCTCACCAAGGTGCTCTCCCGGCTCACCGTCCTGGAGAACATGCGGGTCGGCGCCACCGGCCAGCGCGGCGAGTCACTGTTGCAGGCGATGCTCCGGCCGCTGTGGCAGGGACAGGAGGACGCCAACACCAAGAAGGCCGACGCGCTCCTCGAGCGGTTCCTGCTGATCAAGAAGCGCGAGGACTTCGCGGGCTCCCTGTCCGGCGGCCAGCGCAAGCTGCTGGAGATGGCCCGCGCGCTGATGGCCGACCCCGAGCTGGTCATGCTCGACGAGCCCATGGCGGGCGTGAACCCGGCCCTGAAGCAGTCGCTGCTCGGCCACGTGAAGTCGCTTCGCGACGAGGGTCGCACCGTGCTGTTCGTCGAGCACGACATGGACATGGTGCGCGACATCTCCGACTGGGTCATCGTGATGGCCCAGGGACAGATCGTCGCCGAGGGGCCGCCGGACGCGGTGATGGCCGACCAGCGAGTGATCGACGCCTACCTCGGTGCACACCACGACACCGACCTCTCGGAGGAGCAGGAGGCAGAGATCCTCGCCGCCGCCGAGGCCGAGATCGCCGAGATCCGTGAGGAAGAAGAGGAGCAGCCGTGACCGAGACCCCTCTCCAGGGCGCAGCGGGCACCGAGGTGCCCGGCCGGGAGCAGCACCTCAAGGCAGCCGAGGGCGCCGTGCTGCGCGCCGACGACCTGATCGCCGGCTACCTGCCCGGCGTGAACATCCTCAACGGCGCGGACCTGTACTGCCAGGACGGCGAGCTCGTCGGCATCATCGGGCCGAACGGCGCCGGCAAGTCGACCCTGCTCAAGGCGCTCTTCGGCCTGGTCAGGATCGGCTCGGGCACCGTCACCCTCAACGGTGACGACGTCACCAACCAGCGCGCAGACGTGCTCGTCACCAAGGGCATCGGCTTCGTGCCGCAGACCAACAACGTGTTCCCGTCGTTGACGATCCAGGAGAACCTGGAGATGGGCGTGTACCAGCGGCCCAAGTCCTTCCGCAAGCGGTTCGAGTTCGTCGGGGACCTCTTCCCGGCGCTCATCGACCGCCGCGCCCAGCGTGCCGGCTCACTCTCCGGAGGTGAGCGCCAGATGGTGGCGATGGGCCGAGCCCTGATGATGGAGCCCTCCGTGCTGCTGCTCGACGAGCCCTCCGCGGGCCTGTCGCCTGTCATGCAGGACGAGGTCTTCGTGCAGACCCGGCGGATCAACCGGGCCGGCGTATCGGTCGTCATGGTCGAGCAGAACGCGCGTCGCTGCCTGCAGATCTGCGACCGCGGCTACGTGCTCGACCAGGGCCGCAACGCCTACACCGGCACCGGCGCCCAGCTCTCCAAGGACCCCAAGGTCATCGAGCTGTACCTCGGCACCCTCGCCAAGGCCTGACGGACGCCACACGCAAAGGGCCCCGACCGTGTTCACGGTCGGGGCCCTCGTGCGTTGTGCAGGCGGTTCCTAGGTCAGTTCACGACGCCGGAAACGGTGTCGGTCTCCTTGTAGGTGTTGCCCTTGCTGTACTCGTTGATGCCGATCGTGCCGGACGCCGGGCTACCGGTGTCGTTCATGTCGGTCGGACCGCTGGCACCTTCGTAGTCGATGTCCTCGCCGTCCTCGAGAAGCTGTGCGCACTCCTCGAACGTCGAGCACTGGGTGCCGTCCTTGGTGACGTTGATGATCTCGGCACCGATGGCCTCACCCGAGTCGTCGCCGGCCGCGATCGCGGCGAGGGCGATGATCATGACCGCGTCGTACGACTGCGGACCGTAGGTGAAGTCCTTGATCTTCGGGTCGATCTCGAGCAGCTTGTCGTTGAACTCCGGGTCCGGGTTGCCCGACACCGGGATGGTGCCCTTGACGCCGGCGAGGTCGAAGTTCTCGTCGGAGTAGTCGGCCAGGTTGCCGTCCACGAAGTACAGCTGGATGTCCTGGGGACCCATCCCCTTGGCGATCAGCTGCGGGATGATCTTGGTGGTCTCCTCGAACGCGATCAGCACCAGGGCGTCGGGCTTGGTTGGCCGCGATCTGGTTGACCTCCGCGGTGAAGTTCTGCGCGTCGGCCGCGTAGAGCACCTTGTCGGTGACCGTGGCGCCACGCTCCTCGAGCGTCGCCTCGACCTGGTCGGCCAGACCCTCGCCGTAGAAGTCCTGGCGAGCCATGACGGCGACGTTCTGGTGGCCGTCCTCGACCGCGAGGTTGCCCAGCACCTGGCCCTGGAGCCGGTCGGAGGGCGCGGTGCGGAAGTAGAGGCCGTTGTCGTCGTAGGTGTCGAACCCGGCGGCGGTGTTGGCCGGCGAGAAGTGCACGGTGCCGTTGCCGGTGATCTTGTCGATGACGCTCACCGAGACGCCGGACGCGGCGGCGCCGATGATGGCGTCGACGTTCTTGTTGAACAGGCCGTCGACCTCGGCGCCGGCGATGTCAGGGGTGCCGTCACCGGAGTCGGCGTCGAACTCCTCGACGTCCGCTCCGAGCACGCCGCCGGCGGCGTTGATCTCCTGGACCGCGAGGTCCACGCCCGCGAACTCCGGGGGGCCGAGGAAGGCCAGGTCACCGGTCTGCGGAAGCAGCGACCCGATGCGCAGCACACCGTCGCCGGTGGGCTCGGCCTCGGCGGACTCGCTGGTGGACTCAGAGCCGGCGGGCTCGTCGGCGGTGTCGGTCTCGTCGCCGCCGCCACCGCAAGCGGTGAGGACCAGCGATGCTGTCGCCAGGACGGCGGCAGCGCGCCAAGCGCGTGTTGGGCGAATCAATTCAAGCCTCCGTGGTGATGGAGCGGTCGACGCATTTCCTCGCAGGGTCGAGGGTGCGCTCTTGCGAGAGTGAACCTAGCGCCAAAACCGCTCTGAACATGGGACCTCGTGACAAATTGGTGGACGGTCGTTGCCATTTCGTGACCTCCCCGGGCTCAATGTCACGAATGGTGCTGCCGATGGCCGGATTCCAAGCGATACGTGACGAACAGGGCTCGCTCAGTCCTGCTCGGACCTCGGCATTTCGGCCTTGTCCCCACCAGCCACACCACTCACCGAGGGCCCATGCGCGATCACGCCATCGGCAACCTGACGCATGGAGAGCCGGAGGTCCATCGCGGTCTTCTGGATCCAGCGGAACGCGTCGGGCTCGCTCAGCTCGAGCTGTCGCTGCAGGACGCTCTTGGCACGGTCGACGGCCTTGCGCGTCTCGAGCCGTTCGGAGAGGTCGGCCACCTCGGCCTCGAGGAGCTGGAGCTCGGCGAACCGGGACACCGCCATCTCGACGGCCGGCACCAGGTCGTGCTGCGCGAAGGGCTTGACGAGGTAGGCCATCGCCCCGGCGTCGCGGGCCCGCTCGACGAGCTCGCGCTGGCTGAACGCGGTGAGGATGACGACCGGCGCGATGCGCTGCTCGGCGATCCGCTGCGCCGCGGTGATGCCGTCGAGCTTGGGCATCTTGACGTCGAGCACGACGAGGTCTGGCCGGAGCTCCTCGGCCAGCGCGACGGCCTTCTCGCCGTCGCCGGCCTGACCGACGACGTCGTACCCCTCCTCGGCGAGCATCTCGGCGAGGTCGAGCCGGATGAGCGCCTCGTCCTCGGCGATGACGACGCGACGGGACGGGGCTTCCGGCTGGGTGCTCACGCCCACAGGCTAACCGGGCGGCAGACCCCTCGCCCGCCGCAGGTGAGCCGTCATGCGGTGCGGGTCACACGCTCGGCGCGCGCGGACGAGGAAGAGCTCGACCTCCTCGCGCTCGACGCGCTGTCGGGACAGCTCGGTGGACGCCGCGCGCGCATTGGCCAGCGCACGTTCCTGCCCTGCCACCCGGGCCAGCAGTGCCCTGATCATCGTGTGCTCCCTCCGTCGTCCCGAGCGGAAACTCTAGTGACTCACTACAGTTTGCGCAACCCGGCTGAAGCTTCTATCCGGGCACGAGTGTCCGTCGCCTCGGGCTCGGGTACGGTGGCGCTGCGCACCCTGCCGGGTTGGCGGAACGGCATACGCGGTGGTCTCAAACACCACTGCCCGAAAGGGCTTGTGGGTTCGAATCCCACACCCGGCACCAGACCTGCTGCTTGTCGGTGCGACGCGCAACCCTGAGCATGTGGGTCACGTGCGTACAGCGTCCGTCGTCGCCAGCGTGCTACGCAGCTCGGCGGCGGGCATGACCGACGCCGAGAACGCCGCGGCACACGTAATCACTCGTCGGAGATCATCGAGTGGTGCACCCGTGCACTCGACCTACTCGGTATCCACTGGCGGCGATCCTCCTGGAAGACAGTGTCGGTATCGACCCGGGCGGGGGTGGCCGAACTTGACGCCATCGTGGGACCGAAGTGCTGAGCGTCAGCGCTCGCGGCGGTACGCCGGCGCGACCTCGTTGATCGCGTCGCCCATCCGGTGGATGCGCAGGGCGTTGGTGGAGCCGGGGATGCCGGGTGGGCTGCCGGCGATGATGACGACGATGTCGCCCTCCTGCACCCGGTTGACCTTCAGCAGGTGCTCGTCGACCTGGCGCACCATCTCGTCGGTGTGCTCGACCTCGGGGGCCTTGAAGGTCTCGATCCCCCACGACATCGCCAGCTGGGACCGCACGGCCGCGATCGGCGTGAACGCGATCATCGGGATCGTCCCGCGGTAGCGGGACAGCCGGCGGGCGGAGTCGCCGCTCTGCGTGAACGCGACGAGGTACTTGGCGCCGACGCGCTCGGCGACCTCGGCGGCCGCCTTGGCGATCACGCCGCCGCGGGTGCGCGGCTGCCAGTCGATGGCCGTCATCCGGGCGAGACCGTGGTCCTCGGTCGACTCGATGATCCGGGCCATCACCTCGACGGTCTCGGTCGGGTACTGCCCGACGCTGGTCTCGCCCGAGAGCATCACGGCGTCGGCGCCGTCGAGCACCGCGTTGGCCACGTCGGACGCCTCGGCCCGGGTGGGCCGGGGCGCCGAGATCATCGACTCGAGCATCTGGGTGGCCACGATGACCGGCTTCGCGTGCCGACGGGCCACGTCGATGACGTGCTTCTGCAGGAACGGCACGTCCTCGAGCGGGCACTCCACCCCCAGGTCACCGCGCGCCACCATGAAGCCGTCGAACGCGTCGACGATCTCCTCGATGTTGTCGATCGCCTGGGGCTTCTCGATCTTCGCGATGACGGGCAGGAAGACGCCCTCCTCGCTCATGATCTGGCGGACGTCCTCGACGTCCTTTGCCGAGCGCACGAACGACAGCGCGATGAAGTCGACGGTGATGTGCAGCGCCCAGCGCAGGTCCTCCTTGTCCTTCTCGGACAGGGCCGGCACCGAGACCGCCACGCCGGGCAGGTTGATGCCCTTGTTGTCGCTCACCGGACCCGGGACCACAACCCGCGTGTGCACGTCGGTGCCGTCGACGACCGAGGTGACCTCGAGGTGGACCTTTCCGTCGTCGATGAGGATCTGGTCGCCGGCGGACACGTCACCGGGGAGGCCGTCGTACGTCGTCGAGCACACCTCGGCGTCGCCGGGCACGTCGCGGGTGGTGATCGTGAACGCCGCGCCCTCCGCGAGCTGCACCGGCCCGGAGGCCACCTTGCCGAGCCGGATCTTCGGCCCCTGCAGGTCGGCGAAGACGCCGATCGCGTGCCCGCTCTCGTCGGAGGCCTGGCGCACCATCGCGTAGACCTTCTCGTGGTCGGCATGGCTGCCGTGGCTCATGTTCAGCCGCGCGACGTCCATGCCGGCGTCCACGAGAGCACGGATCGCCCCCGGGGTGGAGGTGGCCGGACCGAGGGTGCAGACGATCTTTGCTCTACGCACCCGAAGAGCCTAGCGTCGAGGGGCTTGAACGATCCAACGCCTCAGACGACCAGCGGACGCTCGGTGGGTGGGATCGGCGCCGGCAGCGTGGTGGCACCCCTCAGGTGCGTGTCCACGGCCGCCGCCGCGGCGCGTCCCTCGGCGATCGCCCACACGATCAGCGACTGGCCGCGACCCGCGTCACCCGCGACGAACACGCCCGGCACGCTCGACATGTACGCCGCGTCGCGGACGATGTTGCCGCGCTCGTCGAGGTCCACGCCGAGCTGCTCGACCACGCCGTTGCGCTCCGGCCCGGTGAACCCCATCGCGAGCAGCACCAGGTCGGCCGGGATCTCGCGCTCGGAGCCCTCGATCTCGGCGAAGCGGCCGTCCCGCATCTCGACCTCGACCAGGCGCAGCGCCCGGACGTGACCGTCGTCGTCGCCCAGGAACCGCTGGGTGGAGACCGAGTAGACGCGCTCGCCGCCCTCCTCGTGGGCCGAGGAGACCCGGAAGATCATCGGGTACGTCGGCCAGGGCTGGCCGGCGGGTCGGTCCGTCCCCGGCTGCGGCATGATCTCGAGCTGCGTCACCGACGCCGCCCCCTGCCGGTGGGAGGTGCCCAGGCAGTCGGCGCCGGTGTCCCCGCCGCCGATGATCACGACGTGCTTGCCCTCGGCGGTGATCTGGTCCTCGACCTCCTCACCGAGCGACGCGCGGTTGGACTGCGGCAGGAACTCCATCGCCTGGTGGATGCCGTCGAGCTCGCGGCCGTCGATCGGCAGGTCGCGGGCCACGGTCGACCCGACGGCGAGCACGACCGCGTCGAAGCGCTCGCGGATCTGGTCGCCGGTCATCTCCGTGCCGACGTCGACACCGGCGCGGAAGACCGTGCCCTCACGACGCATCTGCTCCAGCCGGCGGTCGAGGTACTTCTTCTCCATCTTGAACTCGGGGATGCCGTAGCGGAGCAGCCCGCCGATCCTGTCGGCGCGCTCGTAGACGGCGACGGTGTGGCCCGCGCGGGTGAGCTGCTGGGCCACCGCCAGTCCGGCCGGGCCGGATCCCACCACGGCGACGGTCCTGCCGGTCAGCCACTCGGGAGGCTGGGGCCGCACGTAGCCTGCGTCCCAGGCCCTGTCGGCGATGGCGACCTCGACGTTCTTGATGGTGACCGGGTCCTGGTTGATGCCGAGCACGCAGGCCGTCTCGCACGGCGCCGGGCACAGCCGGCCGGTGAACTCCGGGAAGTTGTTGGTGGCGTGCAGACGCTCGGTCGCACCCTCCCAGTCGTCGCGCCAGACCAGGTCGTTCCACTCGGGGATGATGTTGCCGAGCGGGCAGCCCTGGTGGCAGAACGGGATGCCGCAGTCCATGCACCGGCCGGCCTGCTCGGTGATGATCGGCAGCAGCGAACGGCCCGCCCCGTGCGGGGTAGACCTCCTGCCAGTCGCGCACCCGCTCGTCGACGGGACGGCGGGCCGCGACCTCGCGGCCGTGCTTCAGGAAACCCTTGGGGTCAGCCATGGAGCGCCTCCATCATCTTGGTGGCCGTCTCGTCGTCGTCCAGCCCTTCCTCGAGCGCCTCGGCCCGGACGGCCAGCACGCGCTTGAAGTCGGTCGGCATCACCTCGGTGAACCGGCGTACGGCGGCGGGCCAGTCGGCAAGCAACGCCTCGGCGACCGGGGAGCCGGTCTCCTCCAGGTGCCGCTGGACCAGGCCCTCGAGCTCCTCGGCCGCCTCGCCGTGGACCGGGGCCAGCTCGACGAGCTCGGGGTTGACCCTGCCCTCGTCGAGGTCGAGCACGAAGGCCACGCCGCCGGACATGCCCGCGGCGAAGTTGCGGCCCGTCGGTCCCAGCACCACGACCCGTCCCCCGGTCATGTACTCGCAGCCGTGGTCGCCGACGCCCTCGACGACCGCGGTGGCGCCGGAGTTGCGGACGGCGAAGCGCTCGCCGACCTGGCCGCGCAGGAACACCTCGCCGGAGGTGGCGCCGTAGCAGATGACGTTGCCCGCGATGATCTGCTCCTCGGCGGGGAACGTCGCACCCCGGTCCGGGCGTACGACGATGCGGCCGCCCGACAGGCCCTTGCCGACGTAGTCGTTGGCGTCGCCCTCGAGGCGCAGCGTGATGCCACGGGGAAGGAACGCGCCGAACGACTGGCCGGCCGAGCCGGTGAAGGTGATGTCGATCGTGCCGTCGGGCAGACCCTCGCCCTTGTAGCGCTTGGTCACCTCATGACCGAGGATCGTGCCGACGGTGCGGTTCACGTTGCGGATCTGCAGCTGGGCGCGCACCGGCTCGCCCCGCTCCAGCGCCGCCCCCGCGAGCGCGACGAGCTCGTTGTCGAGGGCCTTGTCGAGACCGTGGTCCTGACCGGTGGTGTTGTGCCGGGCCGCCCCCTCGGGCAGCTCGGGCACGTGCAGCACCGGGGTCAGGTCGAGGCCGGCGGCCTTCCAGTGGTTCACGGCGCGCTCGACGTCGAGCAGCTCGGCGTGGCCGACCGCCTCCTCGAGGGTGCGGAAGCCGAGCTCGGCGAGGAGCTCGCGCACCTCCTCGGCGACGTACATGAAGAAGTTCACGACGTGCTCGGCCTTGCCCGTGTAGCGCTCCCGCAGGACCGGGTTCTGGGTCGCCACGCCCACCGGGCAGGTGTCGAGGTGGCAGACCCGCATCATGATGCAGCCCGAGACGACCAGCGGGGCCGTCGCGAACCCGAACTCCTCGGCACCGAGCAGGGCCGCGATCATCACGTCGCGCCCGGTCTTGAGCTGGCCGTCGGTCTGCACGACGATCCGGTCGCGCAGCCCGTTGAGGAGCAGCGTCTGCTGGGTCTCGGCGAGGCCGAGCTCCCACGGCCCGCCGGCGTGCTTGAGCGACGTCAGCGGCGAGGCGCCGGTGCCGCCGTCGTGGCCGGAGATCAGCACGACGTCGGCGTGCGCCTTGGAGACCCCGGCCGCGACCGTGCCGACCCCGACCTCGGCGACGAGCTTGACGTGCACGCGCGCGGAGGGGTTGGAGTTCTTCAGGTCGTGGATCAGCTGCGCGAGATCCTCGATCGAGTAGATGTCGTGGTGCGGCGGCGGCGAGATGAGTCCCACCCCCGGCGTGCTGTGCCGGGTCCTGGCCACCCACGGGTAGACCTTGTGGCCCGGCAGCTGGCCGCCCTCGCCGGGCTTCGCGCCCTGCGCCATCTTGATCTGGATGTCGTCGGCGTTGGTGAGGTACTCCGAGGTCACGCCGAACCGGCCGGACGCGACCTGCTTGATCGAGCTGCGTCGCTCCGGGTCGTAGAGACGGTCGGGGTCCTCCCCGCCCTCACCGGTGTTGGACTTGCCGCCGAGCATGTTCATGGCGACGGCGAGCGTCTCGTGGGCCTCCTGGCTGATCGACCCGTAGGACATCGCGCCGGTCGAGAACCGCTTCACGATCTCGGAGGCCGGCTCGACGTCCTCGATCGGGATCGGCTGCCGCGCGGTGTCGTCGGACTTGAACCGGAACAGCCCGCGCAGGGTCATCAGCCGCTCGGACTGCTCGTTGACGCGCGCGGTGTACTGCTTGAACACGTCGTAGCGTCCGGCGCGGGTGGAGTGCTGCAGCCGGAACACCGTGTCGGGGTCGAACAGGTGCGGCTCACCCTCGCGGCGCCACTGGTACTCGCCGCCGATCTCCAGCGACCGGTGCGCGGGGGCGAGGCCGTCGACCGGGTACGCCTTGCGGTGCCGGCGGGCGACCTCCTCGGCGACCGTGGCGAGCCCGATGCCGCCGAGCTTGCTGGTGGTGCCGGTGAAGTAGCGGTCGACGAGCTCCTGGGAGAGCCCGACCGCCTCGAAGATCTGGGCTCCGGTGTACGACGCGACGGTGGAGACGCCCATCTTGCTCATCACCTTGAGCACGCCCTTGCCGAGCGCCCTGACGAGGTGCGTGACGGCCTTCTCGGGCTCCACGTCGACGTAGTAGCCGTCGCGGGCGAGGTCCTCGACGGTCTCCATCGCGAGGTAGGGGTTGACCGCCGCGGCGCCGTAGCCGATGAGCAGCGCGACGTGGTGCACCTCGCGCACGTCGCCGGCCTCGATCACGAGCCCGACCTGGGTGCGGGTCTTCTCGCGCACCAGGTGGTGGTGCACGGCGCCGGTCATCAGCAGCGACGGGATCGGCGCGAGCTCGGCCGTGGAGTGCCGGTCGGACAGCACGATGATCCGGGCGCCGTCGGCGATCGCCGCGGAGACCTCGGCGCAGATCTCGTCGAGCCGTGCGGCGAGCGCCTCTCCCCCGCCCTCGACGGGGTAGAGACCGCGCGAGACGTGGGTGATGAAGCCCGGCAGGTCACCGTCGCGGTTGATGTGCCGCAGCTTGGCGAGCTCGTCGTTGTCGACCACCGGGAACGGCAGCACGACCTGGCGGCAGGCCGCCGGTGTCGGCTCCAGGAGGTTGGCCTCGGGACCGATGGTGCCGGCCAGCGAGGTGACCAGCTCCTCGCGGATCGCGTCGAGCGGCGGGTTGGTCACCTGCGCGAAGAGCTGGGAGAAGTAGTCGAACAGCAGGCGCGGCCGGTCGGACAGCGCCGCGATCGGGCTGTCCGTGCCCATCGACCCGAGCGGCTCCGCTCCGGTCCTCGCCATCGGCGTGAGCAGGACGCGCTTCTCCTCCTCGGTGTAGCCGAAGATCTGCTGGCGTCGCGTGACCGAGGCGTGCGTGTGCACGATGTGCTCGCGGTCGGGCAGCTCGTCGAGGTTGATGATCCCGGCGTGCAGCCACTCGTCGTAGGGGTGCTCCGCCGCGAGCTCGCCCTTGATCTCCTCGTCCTCGATGATCCGGTGCTCGTCGGTGTCGACCAGGAACATCCGGCCGGGCTGCAGCCGGCCCTTGCGTACGACGGAGGCCGGGTCGATGTCGAGCACGCCCACCTCGGACGCGAGCACCACGAGGCCGTCGTCGGTGACCCAGTAGCGCGAGGGCCGCAGACCGTTGCGGTCCAGCACCGCGCCGACCTGGGAGCCGTCGGTGAAGACGACGCAGGCGGGGCCGTCCCACGGCTCCATCATCGAGGCGTGGAACTGGTAGAACGCCCGGCGAGCCGGGTCCATCTCGGCGTGGTTCTCCCACGCCTCGGGGATCATCATCAGCACCGAGTGCGGGAGCGAACGGCCTCCCAGGTGCAGCAGCTCCAGCACCTCGTCGAACGACGCGGAGTCGGAGGCACCCGTCGTGCAGATCGGGAACAGCCGCTCGAGGTCGGCCGTGGCGTCGTCCTTGGCGCCCGGGCGCGCCAGCAGGTCGCTGCGCAGCAGCGCCTCCCGGGCGCGCATCCAGTTGCGGTTGCCCATCACGGTGTTGATCTCGCCGTTGTGGGCGATGAACCGGAACGGGTGCGACAGCGGCCAGCTCGGGAAGGTGTTGGTGGAGAACCGCGAGTGCACGACCGCCACCGCGGACTCGACACGCTCGTCGGTCAGCTCGGGGTAGAACCGGTCGAGCTGGTCGGTGGTGAGCATCCCCTTGTAGGCGATGGTGCGCGAGGACAGCGACGGGAAGTACACGTCGGTCTCGCGCTCGGCGCGCTTGCGCAGGCAGTAGGCCATCCGCTCCAGCGGCATCCCGATCACGCGGGCTCCCGCGGCCGCAACGAAGATCTGGCTGAAGGTGGGCATCACGCTGACCGCGGTGGCGCCCAGCATGGTGTGGTCGGTGGGTACGTCGCGCCAGCCGAGGACGCTCAGCCCCTCTTCTGCGGCCAGCTCCTCGATCCGCTGCCGCGTCTTGGCGACCTGCTCGTCGTCGCCGGAGAGGAACGCCGTGCCGACGGCGTAGGAGCGGGCAGGTGGCAGCTCGAAGCCGAGCTCGGAGGTGACGTCGCGGAGGAACCGGTCGGGGACGCCGAGCAGGATGCCCGCCCCGTCCCCGGAGTCCGGCTCCGCGCCGGTCGCGCCACGGTGCTCGAGGTTGCGCAGTGCCGTGATCGCCTTGGCGACGATGTCGTGGCTGGCGACGCCGGTCAGGGTCGCGACGAAGGCCACACCGCACGCGTCGTGCTCGTGCAGGCCGTCGTAGAGCCCCTGGGGCGGCGGGAATGAATCCATGTCGGCACTCTCCCGTCGTCGTGGCACCGCTCCCCGAGAGAGGTTCCGGTGCAGCTCATCTGTGGAAAATGCGCGGGACGACATTGGCCCAGGCGGTCTGTGAAGCCTACAACACCGGCCGGTAACCGAGCCCGGCCCGGACCGGCCCGTGGACCGACGCGACTCAGCCGAGGCTGGTGCCGACCAACGAGCCGAACCCGAAGGTCAGCGCCGCGGCGGCGCCGCCGAGCAGCAGCTGCCGCAGCCCGCCGAACCACCACGAGCGGTTGGTGACCTGGGTGACGACCGCCCCACAGGCGAACAGTGCCAGCAGCGTCACGACCAGGCCGGGCAGCAGGGTGCTGGCCCCGAGCAGGTACGGCAGCACGGGGACGAAGGCGCCCACGGCGAACGCCAGGAAGGACGACACCGCGGCGACCACGGGCGAGGCCAGGCCGCCCGGGTCGACGCCGAGCTCCTCGCGGGCGTGCACGTCGACGGCGAGGTCCACGTCGCGGTGGATCTGTCGCGCGACCTCGGCGGCCAGGTCGGGGTCGAGGCCCTTCTCGACGTACATCGACGCCAGCTCGAGGGTCTCCGCCTCCGGGTTCGCGACGATCTCGCGGCGCTCCTTGGCGATCTCGTGCTGGGCCGCCTCGGACTGGCTGGCCACCGACGTGTACTCCCCCGCGGCCATCGAGAACGCGCCGGCGGCGAGCCCGGCCAGGCCGGCGAGCACCACGGCCGAGGACTCCGTCGCACCGCTGGTGCCGCCCGCGACCCCGGCGATCAGCGCCACGTTGGAGACCAGCCCGTCCATGGCGCCGAAGACCGCCGGCCGGAGCCAGCCGCCGGCGACGTCGGCGTGCTCGTGCCCGATCTTCGGGGTGTCGGGGGCTGCGGCCGGATCGGTGCTCATGTCTGGAAGGTAGCCGTCGCCGCGGCGCAGTTCACCGAAGGTGAGGCTCACCTATCGGTCGGAGACGGCGTCCTCGTCGTCCGCCGTGTGCCCGTCCCGGAGCACCTGGTCCTCCCGACCGGGATGCCGGCGCCTGGACCAGAGGAAGAACCCGAGGGCGGCGAGGAACAGCACGATCGAGGTCCAGACGTTCAGCCGCAGGCCGAGCACGTCGTCCTCCTGCACCTTGTCGATGCGGAGGTACTCGATCCAGCCCCGCCCGGCGGTGTAGCCCATGACGTAGAGCGCGAACGCGCGGCCGTAGCCGAGCCGGAAGCGCCGGTCCGCCCAGATGACCAGCCCGGCGACGCCGAGGTTCCAGAAGAACTCGTAGAGGTACGTCGGGTGGAACGTCTCGAACTGGGTGTAGCCGTCCTCGCGGTGCTCGGGGTCGATCTCGAGACCCCAGGGCAGGCTGGTCGGCCGGCCGTAGAGCTCCTGGTTGAACCAGTTGCCCCAGCGTCCGATCGCCTGGGCGATCGCGATGCCGGGGGCGAGGGCGTCGGCAAGCGGGAGGAACTTCACGTGGTGGCGGCGTGCGCCGATGTACGCGCCGACGCCGCCGAGCGCGATCGCCCCCCAGATGCCGAGGCCGCCCTGCCAGACGTACAGGGCGGTGATCGGCTCGCGCCCCTCGCCGAAGTACAGCCGCCAGTCGGTGGCGACGTGGTAGAGCCGGCCGCCGACGAGGCCGAACGGAACCGCCCAGATGGCGATGTCGCCGACCTGTCCCGGCTTGCCGCCGCGGGCGATCCAGCGCCGCTCGCCGAGCCAGATCGCCACGACGACGCCGAGGATGATGCACAGCGCGTAGGCACGGATCGGCACCGGGCCGAGGTACCAGACGCCCTGGCCGGGGCTGGGGATGCTCGCGAAGGTCGTCTCGAATGTCACTGGGTGATCACGAGGAAGCTCCAGAGGGGATGCCGTCGGTGAGGATGGTGCGCAGGTCGTCCGCGATCAGCTCGGGGCCGGTGCCCTCGGTCCAGACGACCGGCGCCGTGCCGTCGGGCAGGACGCCGACGATCTGGGTGCCGTGGCTGACCTCGTAGCCGCCGGACGGCAGCTTGTCGCCCTTCTCGACCGGCACGCCGAGCGCGTTGCCCACCCGCACGATCCGCGCCAGGGGGCCGGTGAGGCCGCTCGAACGCCGGGTCGAACCGGTCGAGGTAGGCGCGCAGCGACGGCCGTGTCGTCGCGGGCCGGGTCGGTGGTCACGAACTGCATGCCGACCTGGTCCCGCTGCCCGTCGTCGAGGCGGGTGAGCGCGGAGGCGATGTCGGCCATCACCACCTGGCAGATGTCCGGGCAGTTCGTGTAGCCGAAGAACACCAGGGTGACGTCGTCGCCTGCCTCCGCGGTGCCACGGTCGAGCCGGTAGTCGGTGCCCTCCGTGCTCGTCAGGGGCAGGTCGGGGGCGGCGTACGGGTCGGGCAGGACCGCGCCGTTGAGCCCGTCGTCGTCCTGGATGGAGACGTCGGCGACCGGTCCCTCGGCGGACGGTGGGGTGCCCACCGAGCACGCGGACAGGGCGAAGGCCGCCGCCAGCGCAAGGCGCGACGAGACGCTCAGGCACGGCGTACGCCCTCCGCGAGGTCGCGGGTCAGGTCGGCCAGGGCGCTCAGCCCGGCCTTGCGGTCGGGCGGCGTCGAGCAGGACGCGCACGAACGCGGAGCCGACGATCACGCCGTCGGCGTGCCGCGCCACCTCGGCCGCCTGGTCGCCGTCGGAGACGCCGAGGCCGACGCCGACCGGCAGGTCGGTGACGGCCTTGGTGCGGGCCACGAGCGGTCCGGCCAGGTCGCTGGTGCGCTCCCGGGCGCCGGTCACGCCCATCACCGCGGTCGCGTAGACGAAGCCGCGGCAGGCGGCGGCGGTCATCGCGAGCCGCTCGTCGGTGGAGGACGGAGCGACGAGGAAGACCTTGTCCAGCTCGTGCTCGTCGGCGGCGGCGATCCAGGCGTCGGCCTCGTCGGGGACCAGGTCGGGCGTGATCAGGCCGGCCCCGCCGGCGGCCGCGAGGTCGGCGGCGAACCGGTCGACGCCGTAGCGCTCGACCGGGTTCCAGTAGGTCATCACGAGCACCGGCGCGCCGGTGCCGGCGACCGCCTCGACCGTGCTGAGCACGTCGCGCGGTGCGGACGCCGCCCTCGAGCGCCTGCTGGGCGGCGGCCTGGATCGTGGGGCCGTCCATCACCGGGTCGCTGTAGGGCAGCCCGACCTCGATGACGTCGCAGCCGTGCTCGACCATGACGCGCATCGCCTCGACGGCGCCGTCGACGTCGGGGAACCCGGCGGGCAGGTAGCCGACGAGCGCGGCGCGGCCCTCGGCCTTCGCTTTGGCGAAGGCCGTCGCGGTGCTGTTGGTCATGCCTCGGCCTGCCCGGCGTCCGACTGCGCCGCCCCGAGCCCGAACCACTCGATCGCCGTGCCCATGTCCTTGTCGCCGCGGCCGGAGAGGTTGACCAGGATCGTGGCGCCGGGCATCTCCTGGGCCAGCTCCAGGGTGCCGGCGACCGCGTGCGCGGACTCGATCGCCGGGATGATCCCCTCGGTGCGCGCGAGCAGCGCGAAGGCCTCCATCGCGGCCCGGTCGGTGACCGGCCGGTACGTCGCCCGGCCGGACTCGGCGAGGTAGGCGTGCTCGGGACCCGACGCCGGGGTAGTCGAGCCCGGCCGAGATCGAGTGCGACTCGATGGTCTGGCCGTCCTCGTCCTGGAGCACGAACGTGCGGGCGCCGTGGAGCACGCCGAACTCGCCGGCGTAGATCGTGGCCGCGTGCCGCGGTCCGGTGTCGACCCCGTCGCCGCCCGCCTCGAAGCCGACCAGCCGGACCGACGGGTCGTCGACGAAGCCGGCGAACAGGCCGATCGCGTTGGAGCCGCCGCCGACGCAGGCGGTGACCGCGTCGGGCAGGCGCGCCGGTCAGCTCGAGGCACTGGGCGCGTGCCTCGTCGCCGATGCCGCGGCAGAAGCTGCGCACCAGCGAGGGGAACGGGTGCGGCCCGGCGGCGGTGCCGAACAGGTAGGCGGTGTGGTCGACGCTGGCGACCCAGTCGCGGATCGCCTCGTTGATGGCGTCCTTGAGGGTGCGCGAGCCGGACTTCACCGCGACGACCTCGGCGCCGAGCAGCTGCATCCGCGCGACGTTGAGCGCCTGCCGCTCGGTGTCGACCTCGCCCATGTAGACGACGCAGTCGAGGCCGAGGTAGGCCGCGGCGGTGGCGGTGGCGACGCCGTGCTGGCCGGCGCCGGTCTCGGCGATCACCCGGGTCTTGCCCATCCGCTTGGTCAGCAGCGCCTGGCCGAGCACGTTGCGGATCTTGTGCGCACCGGTGTGGTTGAGGTCCTCGCGCTTGAGCAGGATCCGGGCGCCGGCGACCTCGGACAGCTTCGTGGCCTCGTAGAGCGGCTCGGCGTGCCGGCGTACTCGCGGAGCATGCGCTCGAACTCGCCGGTGAAGGCCGGGTCCGCCATGGCGTCCTGCCAGGCGACGGTCAGCTCGTCGAGCGCGGCCATCAGCGCCTCGGGCATCATCCGGCCACCGAAGCGGCCGAAGGTGCCGTCGCCCTGCAGGTCCTGCTCGTGCTGTCGGTGGTCGGTCGTGACGTGCGGAGTGGTCATCGGTCCGGCTCCGCCTCGCGCTGCTTCAGCGCGGGGTGCGCACCCGCGGCGACCAGGTCCGCCACCGCGTCGCGCGGGTCGGCGCCGCGCACGAGGGTCTCGCCGACGAGGACGACGTCGGCACCCTGCTTGGCGTACTCGAAGACGTCGTGCGGTCCCCGGACACCCGACTCCGCGACCCGGACGACGTCGTCGGGGATCCGCGGGGCCAGCCGCGCGAAGGTGTCGCGGTCGACCTCGAGGGTGCTTGCAGGTTGCGGGCGTTGACCCCGACCAGCTGTGCGCCCGCCTCGAGCGCACGGTCGACCTCCTCCTCGTCGTGCACCTCGACGAGCGGGGTCAGCCCGATCGAGACCGCCCGCTCGACCAGCCCGACCAGGGTCTGCTGGTCGAGCGCGGCGACGATGAGCAGCGCGAGGTCGGCCCCGGCGGCACGCGCCTCCCACAGCTGGTAGGAGGTGACGATGAAGTCCTTGCGCAGCACCGGCACCGAGACTGCCTGGCGCACCGCGCGGAGGTCGTCGAGGCTGCCGCCGAACCGGCGCTGCTCGGTCAGCACGCTGATCGTCGCGGCGCCACCGGCGGCGTAGTCGGCGGCCAGCGCGGCCGGGTCGGAGATGGTGGCCAGCGCACCCTTGCTGGGGCTGGACCGCTTGACCTCGGCGATCACGCTGACGCCGTCGGCGCGGAACGCCGGCATCGGGTCGCGGGCGTCGGGCGCCTTGCGCGCGGCGGCTTTGAGGTCGTCGAGTGATGTGACGGCCTGCCGGTCGGCGAGGTCGTCGCGGACGCCGTCGACGATCTCGGCGAGGACGGACCTGCTCACGACGGGATCGCCTCTCGGGTCGGTGGGTCCAAAGGATTCTGACTGCGGTCCTAGACTCTCATGCGCCCCGCACCCCGCCCGCCTGGAGGTCCGCACCCCATGAGCCACACGCCACCTCCGCCGCCCCCGCCGGGCTACGGTCCGCCGCCGGGCTACGGGACGCCGCGGAACTCGGGCAAGGCCGTGACCGCGCTGGTGCTCGGGATCGTCGCGCCGATCCTCGGCCTCTGCTGCGCGTTCTTCGGCCTGGCGCCCGGCATCGCCGCGATCCTGGTGGGTCGGTCGGCCAAGCAGGAGATCGCGTTCGCCGGCGGACGCCTGACCGGGTCCGGGATGGCTCAGGCCGGCATCGTGCTCGGCATCGTCGGCTGCGTGATCGGGGTCATCATGACGGTCGTGAACATCATGCTGATCCAGAGCGGCGTCACGACCTTCGACCTCGACACCGCGCCCTGAGCATCCCCGCCGCTCAGGGGGTGAGCCAGCTCGCGAACGGCAGGTTGCGCAGCACCCAGAACACCATCGTCGACGACAGCACGACGACCAGCACCACGTACGCCGAACGGTCGGAGAGGTGCCGGCGCACGCCCCGCCAGCCGTCCGCGAACGAACGCAGCCACCAGACCGCGACGAACGGCAACGAGGCGACGAACAGCAGGTTGCTCGAGGCCGCGGCCAGCACGTTGCCGTGGGTGAGGTCGTTGACCGCGCGGAGCCCCCCGCACCCGGGCAGTAGGTGCCGGTCAGGGCGAGCCACGGGCAGAACCCGTAGGACCCGGACCGGTGCGGGTCGCGCAGGTGCAGGGCGACACTCCCGGCGAGCAGGACGCCGGCGATGAGGACCGGCGTGCGGACGCCGCGCCATCCCGGCGCGGCCACGTCCACCGGTGGCGGGTCAGTCGGAGGCCGGCTCCGCACCGAGGCCCATCTTCTGCATGATCTTGCCGACGATCGCGCCGATCGGCACCAGGGCGACGCCCACCCAGAACACGGGCCACTGGTCGATCACCATGCCGATCCCGCCGACCACGAAACCGGCCAGGATGATCATGACGCCCGTCCAGGCCGCTGGGGTGTTGCCGTGGTGAGCCATGCGCGGGGTACTCCTCGTGAACGGAACGGTGCGGTCGGTTGCGGCGACAGTCTAGGGGCTCCGCGTCCGGGGGTCAGGCGGTCGGGTCGTGACCCTCGTCGAGCGCCTTCCACAGGTCCTCGCTGGTCGCCGGGGACGTCTCCCGAGCCGACGGAGCGTCGTACCGGCTGCCCATCGCCGGCCACCGCGGGGCACGCGCCACCGCCACCGTCAGCGCCGCCAGGGAGAGGACCGCGCCGGCGCCGGTGGTCCAGTACCACGCCGTCAGCGAGCTGGTGAAGGTGTCACCGGTCGCCCCCGCGGACTGTGCCGCGCTGACCGCGGCGTCCTGTGCGGAGCCGAACACGCTCACGACGGCAGCCAGCACGCCGCCGGCGGCGAGGGCCCCGGCGACCGCCACCACGCGACGGGCGCGCCCGCGCAGCACCAGCAGCACTCCCCACGAGGCGAGCGCGACCAGCGCCAGGGCGAGCGCGAGCGGGGCCACGTCGTTGCCGTCGGCTGCCGCGGTGACCTCCACCCCGGCGTTGTCCCCGACGGCCTCCGCCCACGGCCGCGCCGCGGCGACCGCGGTCAGAGCCGACGCGGCCAGGCCGACCAGGACCGTGCGCCCGAAGCTGCGGTCCCTCACGCGCTGCCCGCCGACGCGGTGACTGGCAGCTCGCGGGCGTCGAAGCAGGTGCGGTCGCCGGTGTGGCAGGCAGGGCCCTCCTGGTCGACGGCGACCAGCAGCGTGTCGCCGTCGCAGTCCAGCCGCACGCCCCGGACCCACTGCCGGTGCCCGGAGGTCTCGCCCTTGACCCAGTAGGCCTGGCGGGACCGGCTCCAGTACGTCGCGCGGCCGCTGGTCAGCGTGCGGTGCAGGGCCTCGTCGTCCATCCAGCCGACCATCAGCACCTCGCCCGTGTCGTGCTGCTGCACGACCGCGGGCACCAGGCCGTCGGCGTCGCGCTTGAGCAGGCGGGCGATCTCGGGGTCGAGGGAGGTCACGCGTTCCAGTGTTCCACCCGTCAGGCGAGGGACTGCTGGGCCACCCAGGAGGAGTGCAGCCGCCCGTAGACGCCGCCCTCCTCCACGAGCCGGGCGTGCGGACCGCGCTGGACGATCCGTCCGGCATCGACCACGACCACCTCGTCGGCGTTCTCGGCGGTCGACATGCGGTGCGCGATCGTCACCGACGTGCGGCCGCGGGTGAGCCGCTCGAGGGCGCGTCCGATCCGCATCTCCAAGGCCGGGTCGACCGCCGACGTGGCCTCGTCGAGGACCAGCAGGTCCGGGTCGGCGAGGTGCGCGCGGACCAGGGCCACGAGCTGCCGCTCCCCCGCCGACAGCGACTCGCCGCGCTGCCCGACGCGGGTGTCCAGCCCCTGGGGCAGGCCGTCGAGCCAGTCGGTCAGCCCGAGCTCCGCCGCGGCGGTGCGGATGTGGTCGTCGGTGGCGTCCAGCCGGCCGTACAGCGCGTTGGCGCGCAGCGTGGAGTCGAACAGGAAGCCCTCCTGCGGCACCATCACCACCCGGTCGCGCAGCGACGAGAACGGCACCGTGCGCAGGTCGACACCGTCGAGGCGCACCGTGCCCGCGGTCGGGTCCATCAGCCGCGTGAGCAGCTTGGCGAGCGTGGTCTTGCCGGAGCCGGTCTCGCCGACGACGGCGACCCGGGTGTTGGGCTCGACCACCAGGTCGACGTCGTGCAGCACCGGCGGGCCGCCCGGGTAGGCGAACGTGACGTCCTCGAACGCGATCGACACCGCGCCCTTGGGCAGCTCCTGCCCCTCGTCCCCGGGGTCGACCACGTCGGCCGGGGTGTCGAGGATGCCGATCACCCGGCGCCAGCCCGCGATCGCGTTCTGTGCGTCGGTCAGCACCTGGGTGCCCATCTGCACCGGCCCGACGAAGAGGGTCACCAGGAACGCGAAGGCGAGCACCTGCCCGACCGTGATCGCATCGTCGACACCGAGCAGGACGCCGAAGATCAGCACGCCCGCGTTGGCCAGCCCCGCCGAGACCCCGCCGAGCGAGAACGAGAACGCGGTGAGGCCCTGCGCCTTGGTGCTCGCCTGCTTGTGCCGCTCGATCGCCGTGTCGATCCGCCGCTGCGTGCGGTCCTCGACCGCGTAGCTGCGGACGACGGCCGCGCCGACCACGGGCTCGGAGATCGCGCTGAGCAGGATGCCGACCTGCCGGCGCACGGTGCCGTAGGCCTCGGAGAGCCGGCGCTGGAAGTACCGCAGCGAGAGGAACAGCGGCAGGAAGCAGATCCAGACGACCAGCGTCAGCTGCCAGGAGTAGACCGCCATCACCACGGTGGCGATCGCGATCTGGCCGACGCTGACCACGGCGATCAGGCCGCCGAAGATCAGGAACTGCGACACCTGGTCGACGTCGCTGGTGACCCGGGAGACGAGCGCGCCACGCCGCTCGGTGTTCTGGGTGAGCAGCGGCAGGTCGTGCACGTGCCGGAACGCCTTGATCCGCAGGGTCGCCAGGCCGCGCTCGGCGGCGGTGAACAGCCGGGAGGTCATGAAGTACGACGCGATGCCGGTGACGACCACGGCGAGCGCGGCGAGCACCGCCATCCAGGCCATGAAGTCCAGGTCGGGGCCGCCGGCGGCACCGAGGCCGCGGTCGAGCGTCTGCTGCACCGCGATCGGTACGACGACGCGGCCCATCGTCGCGAGCACCGCGAACATCAGCGTCCCGCCGACGCCCTCCCGCAGCTCGGGGGACAGCTGGACGCCGCGCCGGATCGTCGCCCAGGCGCCGATCTCCTCGCCCGTGTCGAGCACGGTGCCCGACGTGGTGGTCGGCGTGGTGGTGGTCACGGCGCCAGCACCTCCCCGTCGGCGGGCGCATGCCCGTCGGGGTGCTCCAGCTCGTAGGCGTTGACGAGGTCGGCGTAGCCCGGGGTTGCGGGCCAGCAGCTCGCCGTGCGTGCCCTGGTCGGCGACCCGGCCGTCGCGCACGAAGACGACCTCGTCGGCCAGCGCGATCGTCGCCTTGCGGTAGGCGACCACCAGCACGGTGGCACCGTGTGAGCCCTGCGCGCGGCCCCGCAGCGCCGCGAGGATCCGCGCCTCCACCTCGGGGTCGACCGCGGAGGTGGCGTCGTCCATGACCAGCAGCCGCGGGCGCCGCACGAGCGCGCGGGCGAGCGAGAGCCGCTGCCGCTGGCCGCCGGACAGCGTGGTGCCGCGCTCCCCCAGCCGCGCGTCGAGGCCGTCGGGCAGCGCGGCGACGAAGCCGTCGGCCTGGGCGGTGCGCAGCGCGGCCCACACCTCGTCGTCGGACACGTCGGCACCGAGGGTGACGTTGCCGCGCACGGTGTCGTCGAAGAGGAACGCCTGCTGCGGCACCAGCGAGACGTGCTCGGCGAGCGCGCCCGGCGGCGAGGTCGCGCAGGTCGGTGCCGTCGACCCGGATCGTGCCCGCGGTCGGGGTCGACGAGCCGCACCAGCAGCGAGGTGAGCGTGCTCTTGCCGGACGCGGTCGCGCCGACGACGGCGACGGTGCGGCCCGGCGGCGCCGTGAACGTGAGGTCGTCGAGCAGCGCCGGGCCGCCGTCGTACCGGTAGCCGAGGCGGTCGCACCTCGAGGCGTGGCGCCCGCGCCGCGGCGCGTCCAGCCGGCGCGTCGCCGTACGCGCATCTCACCGGTCGCGGCGAGCACCGCCGAGACCCGCTGGAAGCCGACGACGCTGCGCGGGAACTCCCCGAGCAGCCAGCCCAGCGAGCGGATCGGGAAGGCGACGATCGTGAGCAGGTAGGCGATCGTCACGACGTCGCCGGCGTCGGCCTGGCCGTTGAGCACGCGCTGCACGCCGACCGCGAGCACGGCGAGCACGCCCAGGTTGGGCAGCGCCTCGAGCACCGGGTCGAAGACCGCGCGGACGCGGCCGGCCTTGACGTTGGTGTCGCGGAGCTGGTGGGCCTTGCGGGCGAACCGCTCGGTCTCCTCGTCCTCGCGGCCGAGCGTCTTGACGACCATCGCGCCGTCGAAGGACTCGTGGGCGACCTCGCTGACCTCGGCGCGCAGCGCCTGCGCGCGGGTCATCAGCGGCGACTGCAACCGCTGGAAGACGATGTTGGACAGGATCACGAGCGGGAACACCAGCAGCCCGACGAGCGCCATCACCACGTCGGTGAGCAGCATCTGCACGACGGCGATCACCATCATCGCGACGGTGCCGACCGCCATCGGCAGCGGCGCGATCGGCGCCCAGGCGGCCTCGACGTCGGAGTTGGCGTTGGAGAGCAGCTGCCCGGTCGGGTGCCGCTGGTGCCACTCCATCGGGAGCCGGAGGTACTGGCGGGTGACGGCGCGCCGGTAGTGGGCCTGCATGCGGTACTGCATGATCCCGGCACCCAGCCGGCGAGCCACGATGCCGACCGCGCGCAGGATCGCCACGCCGAGGAACAGCGCGAGGATCGCGACCAGGCCGCTCCAGTCGACCTCGCCGGACTCGAAGGCGGGGAGCACGACGTTGTCGGTCGACCAGCCGAGCACCCAGGCGTCGGCGACGGTCAGCGCGCCGAACAGCAGGCTGCCGAGCGTCGACACCGTGAAGACCCACGGCTCGCGCCTGATCGCGACCCCGAGCACGGCGAACCCGTCGCGGATCGTGCTGCCCGCGGTGACGGAGGACAGGCGGTCGCGGGAACGGCTCACCGGGCCAGCCTACGATCGGCTCATGACACGGATGGCAAGGACCGAACGCACCGCGCTGTGCGACACCGCGCTCCAGGTCGGCGAGGACCAGCCGACCCTGTGCGGCGACTGGACGGTGAAGGACCTCGTCGTCCACCTGCTGGTGCGCGAGCGCAGCCCCGGAGCCGTCGGCATCGCGGTGGCGCCGCTGTCCCGCGTCACCGACGCGGAGATGCGGCGGTTCGGGAAGACCGAGTTCACCGTGCTCGTCGAGCGGCTGCGCTCCGGTCCCCCGCGCTGGTCGCCGTACGGCCTGCCGAAGCTCGACACGATGTTCAACACCCTCGAGTTCTTCGTGCACCACGAGGACATCCGGCGCAGCCAGCCCGAGTGGACCCCGCGCGACCTCACCGACGACGAGCAGAAGCTGCTGTGGTCGATGGTCCGCACGGCGGGCAAGGGACTGGTCCGCAAGGCCGAGGTCGGCGTCACCCTGGAGAACGCCACGACCGGCTCCCGGGCGGTGCTCAAGGACGCCCCGAGTGGTGAGGGACCGGTCGTCGTGACCGGGCTGCCGAGCGAGCTGACGATGTTCACGTTCGGCAGGCAGGCCCAGGCGCAGGTCCAGCTCTCCGGTCCGCCCGAGGCCATCAGCACCCTCACCGGTGCCAGCCTCGGCATCTGACCGCTCCTAGGCTGACCCCCATGAGCCCCCGCCTCGAGCTGCTGCCCGCCGTCGACATCGCCGACGGCCACGCCGTCCAGCTGGTGCAGGGCGTCGCCGGGTCGGAGAAGCGCTTCGGCGACCCGGTCGAGGCGGCGCTCAACTGGCAGCGTCGAGGCGCGGAGTGGATCCACCTCGTCGACCTCGACGCCGCCTTCGGGCGCGGCCACAACCGCGACCTGCTCGCCCAGATCGTCGGCACCCTCGACATCAAGGTCGAGATGAGCGGGGGCATCCGCGACGACGAGTCCCTCGCCGCCGCGATGTCGACGGGTTGCCGTCGCGTCAACATCGGCACCGCCGCCCTCGAGCACCCTGAGTGGTGCGCGGCGGCGATCGCCGAGTACGGCGACCGGGTGGCCGTCGGACTCGACGTCCGCGGCCGCACGCTCGCCGCCCGCGGCTGGACCCGCGAGGGCGGCGACCTGTACGACGTGCTCGCCCGCCTCGACAGCGAGGGCTGCGCCCGCTACGTCGTCACCGACGTCAACAAGGACGGCATGCTGCAGGGCCCCAACCTCGAGCTGCTGCGCGACGTGTGCGCGGCCACCGACCGTCCCGTCGTCGCGTCCGGCGGCATCACCGAGCTCGCCGACCTGCGAGGCCCTGCAGGGGCTCGTCCCCGACGGCGTCGAGGGTGCGATCATCGGCACCGCGCTCTACGAGGGCCGGTTCACCCTGGAGGACGCCCTCGCGCTGACCGGGTCTCGACGGGCTCGACCACCGGAGGACTCGTGACGCTCGCGGTCCGGGTCATCCCCTGCCTCGACGTCGACGGCGGCCGGGTCGTCAAGGGCGTGAACTTCCAGGGCCTCCGCGACGCCGGCGACCCGGTCGAGCTGGCCCGGAGGTACGACGAGGAGGGCGCCGACGAGCTCACCTTCCTCGACATCTCCGCGTCCCACGAGGGCCGCGCGACGACCATGGAGATCGTGTCCGCGACCGCCGAGCAGGTGTTCATCCCCCTGACGGTCGGCGGCGGCGTCGGCAGCGTCGAGGACGTCGACCGGCTGCTGCGCGCCGGTGCCGACAAGGTCGCCGTCAACACGGCCGCGATCCGCCGGCCCGAGCTGGTCGCCGAGATCGCGGACCGGTTCGGCAGCCAGGTGCTGGTGCTCTCGGTGGACGCCCGGCGCGCCACCGGCACGTCGAGCGGGTTCGAGGTCACCACCCACGGCGGCCGGCAGAGCGCGGGGCTCGACGCGGTCGAGTGGGCGCGACGGGCAGCCGCCCTCGGCGCCGGCGAGATCCTGCTCAACGCGATGGACGCCGACGGCACCCGCGACGGCTTCGACCTCGACCTGGTCCGGCTGGTCCGGATGGCCGTGACGATCCCCGTGATCGCCTCCGGGGGCGCCGGCGCGCGCCGAGCACTTCCCGCCCGCCGTCGACGCCGGCGCGGACGCCGTACTCGCCGCGTCCGTCTTCCACTTCGGCACCCTGAGCGTCCACGACGTCAAGTCGGCGCTGGCCGCGGCCGGCCATCCGGTCCGGTGATCCGCATGCCACTGACCCTGCACACCGCCGCCGAGCGCCCCGACCTGTGGGAGCGCGGCATCGACTCCGCGGACGTGTGGCCGGAGTACAACCTGCACGGCGACGTGCTCAACGCCTACTGGGGCCGGCTCGGCCCCGAGCTCCCCGACTACCAGTTCGTGCTGTACGACGAGGATGCCGACGAGGTCCGTCGCCGAGGGGCACACCGCGCCGCTGACCTGGGACGGCGACGACGCGACCCTGCCCGACGGGATCGACGCCGTGGTCGAGCAGGTCTTCGCGCCGGGCGCGGACGCCAGCGAGTGCCAACACGCTGTGCGCCCTGGCAGCCGAGACGCCGCGGGGCGGACGGGAGCGCGGCATGGCCGTCGCGATCCTCGGCGCGATGCGCACCATCGCCGAGCGGCAGGGGCTGACCCGTCTGGTCGCCCCGGTGCGGCCCTCGTGGAAGGAGCGCTACCCGCTGGCACCGATCGAGCGGTACGTCACCTGGCGCCGCGACGACGGCGAGCTGCTCGACCCGTGGATGCGGGTGCACGAGCGGCTCGGCGCCCGGGTCTCGCGTCCGCTGCCCCGCTCGCTGCTGATCACCGGCACCGTCGCCGAGTGGGACCGAGTGGACCGGACTGGCCTACCCCGAGTCCGGCGACTACGTCTTCCCCGAGGGCCTCGCCCCGCTGAGCGTCGACGTGGCCTCCGACACCGGCACCTACTGGGAGCCGAACGTCTGGATGGTCCACCCCGACATCCAGGGGTCGCGCGTCAGCGACGGACCAGCATCAGCTGGAGCACCGGGAAGGCGAGGGCGCTGACGACGGCTGCGGCCAGCCTGGCCTCCCAGTCGGGTCGGATCACCCAGACGAGGATGTTCAGCGCCAGCAGGAGGGCCACCAGCAGGCCGCGCTGCCGCCGGCGTCGCCGCGCGAGCGTGCCGGTGTCGCGGCCGACGGGCCGGAAGCCCGGCAGCCGGTCGGTGGTGTGCCGCCGTACGGCCTGCGCCGGGCCCTCTTGCGCTCGCGTCGCTCGGCCTCGGCGGCCTTGGCGGCCGACCTGATCGCGGCCTCCCGCTCGCGCTCGGTGCGGCGCTGCGCGCGTTCCTTGCTCATCTGACCCCTCGCAGCGGTCACAGGGTCGCCACCCAGTTGGCCAGCAGCCGGGCGCCCGCGTCGCCGGACTTCTCCGGGTGGAACTGGGTGGCGCTGAGCGGGCCGTTCTCCACCGCGGCGACGAACCGGTCGCCGCCGTGCTCGGCCCAGGTCACCAGCGGCGGCTTGGTGCGACCGTTGGTGCGCAGCACCCAGTCGCGGACGCCGTAGGAGTGCACGAAGTAGAACCGCTCCTCCTCGATGCCCGGCGAACAGCGCGCGTGCCCGGGCGGGACCTCGACGGTGTTCCACCCCATGTGCGGTACGACGGGGGCCTGCAGCCGCTCCACGACGCCGGGCCACTCGTCGAGCCCCTCGGTGTCGACGCCGTGCTCGACGCCGTGCGCGAACAGCACCTGCATGCCCACGCAGATGCCGAGCACCGGCCGGCCACCGGCGAGCCGGCGACCGATCGACCTCGTGGCCCTGCACCGCGCGGATCCCCTCGACGCAGGCGGCGAAGGCGCCGACGCCCGGCACCACCAGCCCGTCGGCGTCCTGGGCGGCGGCCCGGTCGGCGGTCAGCGTGACGTCGGCGCCGGCCCGCTCCAGGGCGCGCACCGCCGAGCGGAGGTTGCCCGACCCGTAGTCGAGGACGACGACCGAGGCCCGGCCGCGGCCAGGAAGGCCCTGCGTCACAGGCTGCCCTTGGTGGACGGCACGCCCGGTCTCGCGCGGGTCGATCGCGACCGCGTCGCGCAGCGCCCGGGCGACCGCCTTGAACTGCGCCTCGACGATGTGGTGCGGGTCGCGGCCGGACAGCACCCGCACGTGCAGGGCGATCTGGGCGTGGAACGCGAGCGTCTCGAAGACGTGCCGGGTCAGCGAGCCGACGTAGCGGCACGCCGGTGCCGCCGATGACGACGTACTCCTGGCCCTCGGGCTCGCCGGTGTGCACGCAGTAGGGCCGGCCGGACACGTCGACGACGCCCTGCACCAGGGCCTCGTCGAGCGGGACGGTGGCGTCGCCGAAGCGGCGGATGCCGCGCTTGTCGCCGAGCGCCTCGCGCAGCGCCTCGCCGAGCACGATCGCGGTGTCCTCGACGGTGTGGTGCGCGTCGATGTGGGTGTCGCCGTCGGTCTGCACGGTCAGGTCGATCAGCGAGTGCCGCGAGAACGAGTCGAGCATGTGGTCGTAGAAGCCCACGCCGGTGCGGATGTCGGCGCGGCCGGTGCCGTCGAGGTCGAGCTCGACGAGGACCTTCGACTCCTTGGTCGCGCGCTCGATGCGGGCTCGACGCGTCATCCCACTACCTCCACCAGGGCGGTCTGGAACGCTGCCATCTCCTCGGGGGTGCCGATCGACACCCGCAGCCAGCCGTCGGGGCCGGTCTCCCGGATCAGCACCCCGCGGTCGAGCAGGCCCTGCCAGACCGCGTGCCGGTCGGCGAACGTGCCGAACAGCGCGAAGTTCGCGTCGGTGTCGGCGACCTCGTGGCCGCGGCCGCGCAGCCACTGCACGGTGCGGTCGCGCTCGGCCCGCAGCTCGTCGACCCGGCCGAGCAGCTCGTCGGCGTGCCGCAGCGCCGCCAGCGCGACCGCCTGGGTCACCGCCGAGAGGTGGTACGGCAGCCGCACGACGCGCAGCGCGTCGCACGATCTCGGTGGACGCGGCCAGGTAGCCGAGCCGGGCGCCGGCCAGCGCGAACGCCTTGCTCATCGTCCGCGTCACCGCGAGGTTCGGGGTGGTCGGGCAGCAGCTCGAGCGCGCTCGGCGTGCCGCTGCGGCGGAACTCGGCGTAGGCCTCGTCGATCACCACGACCCCGCCCACCTCGGCGGCCGCCGCGCACACCGCCACGACCGTGTCGAGCGGCAGCGCGGTGCCGGTCGGGTTGTTCGGCGACGGCAGCAGCACGACCGACGGCCGGTGCTCCTTGACCACCGCGACGCGCGTGCTCGACGTCGAGCGAGAAGTCCTGCTCGCGGTGGCCGGCGACCCAGCCGGTGATCGTGTCGCGGGCGTACTCGGGGTACATCGAGTACGTCGGCGCGAACGACAGCGCCGTCCGGCCCGGTCCGCCGAACGCCTGCAGCAGCTGCAGCATCACCTCGTTGGACCCGTTGGCCGCCCACACCTGCCGCGGCGTCGACGCCGTGGCCGAGGTAGCCGGCGAGCGCCTCGCGCAGCGCGGTGAACTCCCGGTCCGGGTAGCGGTTCAGGGTGCGGGTGGCGTCGGCCACGGCCGCCGCGACGTCGGCGACGACGGCCTCGCTCGGCGGGTAGGGGTTCTCGTTGACGTTGAGGGCGACGGGGACGTCGAGCTGCGGTGCGCCGTACGGCTCGATCCCCCGCAGCTCCTCACGCAGCGGAAGCTCCATCAGGCGTCCCCGTCGGCGAACCGGACCCGGACGGCGGCGCCGTGGCCGGGCAGGTCCTCGGCCTCGGCGAGGTGCACGACGTGGTCGGCGACGTCGCGCAGCGCCGCCTCGGCGTAGTCGACGACGTGCACGGCCTTGCGGAACGCGCGCACCGACAGCCCGCCGGAGTGGCAGGCGCAGCCGGCGGTCGGGCAGCACGTGGTTGGAGCCGGCGGCGTAGTCGCCCAGCGACACCGGCGCGAACGGCCCGACGAAGACGGCGCCGGCGTTGACCACCCGGGCCGCCCAGGCGGCCGCGTCGCGGGTCTGGATCTCGAGGTGCTCGGCGGCGTAGGCGTTGACGACCGCGAGCCCCTGCTCGAGGTCGTCGACCAGCACGATCCCGGACTGCTGGCCGACCGAGCGCGGTGCGGACCCGCTCGACGTGCTTGGTCGCCGACACCTGCTTGTCGAGCTCGGCCTCGACGTCGTCGGCCAGCGCCTCGGTCGGCGTGACGAGCACCGACGCGGCCATCGGGTCGTGCTCGGCCTGGCTGACCAGGTCGGCGGCGACGTACGCCGGGTCGGCGGTGTCGTCGGCGAGGATCGCGATCTCGGTCGGGCCGGCCTCGGAGTCGATGCCGACGACGCCCTTGAGCAGCCGCTTCGCGGAGACGGTGTAGATGTTGCCCGGGCCGGTGACCAGGTCGACCTTGCGGCACGGGCCGGCGCCGTAGGCGAACATCGCGATCGCCTGGGCGCCGCCGACGGCGTACACCTCGTCGACGCCCGAGCAGCGCGCAGGCCGCCAGGATCGTCGGGTGCGGCAGCCCGCCGTGGTCGCGCTGCGGCGACGAGGTGAGCGCGATCGACGCCGACGCCGGCGACCTGGGCGGGCACGACGTTCATCACCACGCTGGAGACCAGCGGGGCGAGACCGCCGGGGACGTAGAGCCCGACCCGCTCGATCGGGATCATCCGCTGGGTGACCCGTGCCGCCGGGCACCACCTCGGTGACCGATGTCCTGCTCCAGCTCGGCCTCGCAGGTGCGACGCAGCCGGCGGATCGACTCCTCCAGGCCGGCGCGGACGGCGGGGTCGAGCCCGTCGAGCGCCTGCCGCAGCGCCGCGGCGGGCACCGCGATGTCGGTCTGCTCGACCCCGTCGAAGCGGGCGGAGAACTCGAGGATCGCCTCGACGCCGCGATGGCGGACCGCGTCGCAGATCGGGCGCACGACGTCGAGGGCGGCCTCGACGTCGAAGTCTGCGCGCGGCACCACGGTGCGGTAGTCAGCGGCCCCGCGGCCCCTGAGGTCGATGCGGCGGATCATGCGCTCGAGTCTAGGGCGGCGACGAACGACACGCTTCACCGAACGTCTTGGCGCGCGAGCGTTGTGACTAGGTTGAGAGACGTGCAGCGAGCAGCTGCCGATCTTCCCGCTGAACACCGTGGTGTTCCCGGGTGTCACGGTGCCGCTGCACGTCTTCGAGGACCGCTACCGGGCGCTGGTCCACCACCTGCTCACCATCTCCGAGAAGCCCGAGCGGCTGTTCGGCATCGTCGCGATCCGCGAGGGCTACGAGGTCGGCTCGCACGGGGTGCAGTCGGTGCACCGGGTCGGCTGCGTCGTCCAGATGACGTCGGTCGAGCCCTACCCCGACGGCCGCTTCGACATCGAGGTGGTCGGACGCCGCCGGCTCCGCCTGGACGCGCTCGACACGTCGGGCAGCTACCTGGTCGGCGACGTCGAGACCGTCGACGAGGCTCGGATCGACTCGCCCGAGGGCGTGCACGAGGCGCTGCGCACCCGCGAGACGTTCGAGGAGTACCGGCGCCGGCTCAGCCACCTGCGCGGCGACGACGTGCTCGACGGGGACCTCCCCCGGGACCCGGAGTTCCTCTCCTACAGCCTGGCCGCGACCTGCCTGCTCACGCTCCAGGAGCGGCAGGCCCTGCTGGAGGCCTCCGGCCCGCTCGACCGGTTGATCATGCTGCGGCACGCTCTGCGCGAGGAGATGCGCGCGATGCGGGCGATCCCGTCCCTGCCGGCCACCGAGGTGGCCCGCACCAGCTGGTCGCCCAACTAGGCGCGCGGGTGGCGAGGAAGAAGGCGGCCGGTGGCACGCCGGCGACGGTGGCGCTGACCCGCGCCGGGATCGAGCACCGGGTGCACACCTACGACCACCACCGGGAGGCCGCGTCGTACGGCCTGGAGGCCGCCGAGGCGCTGGGCGTCGACCCGGCTCGCGTGTTCAAGACGTTGCTGGCATCCGTCGAGGGCCGACTCGTCGTGGCCGTCGTCCCGGTCTCGGGCATGCTCGACCTCAAGGCCGTCGCCGCCGCGGTGGGCGGCAAGAAGGCGGAGATGGCCGACCCGGCCGACGCGGAGCGGGCCACCGGGTACGTCGTCGGGGGGATCTCGCCGATCGGCCAGAAGCGGCCGCTCCCGACCGTGGTGGACGAGACCGCGCTGGGGCACGACACGGTCTTCGTGTCCGGTGGCCGGCGGGGCCTGGAGATCGAGCTCTCGCCGGGGGACCTCGTCAGCGTGACGAGCGCCGGCCTGGCCGCGATCGGGCGCTGAGGACGGTCACGAGCCGGCGAGCTCGTCGAGAAGCACCACACCAGCGGCCGGATCGGGGAGGGCTGCGATCTCGTCGGCCACCGCCCGTGCGTGGCCGCGGATCCGCTCGTCGTGCAGGGCGGAACGGACCGCGTCGGGCAGCCGGTCGAGCACCGCCGGACCGGCCGGCAGCATGTCCCCGGCCCGCCGGTCGGCGACACCGTCGACCTGCAGGGAGACGCCGGCCCCGACGGCGTCCACGCGCGCGGCGTTCTCGAACTGGTCGCCGGCGAAGAGCGGCACCACGACCTGGGGCAGTCCCGCGGCGAGCGCCGTCATGGTTGTACCGAAGCCGCCGTGGCCCAGGATCGCCCCGGCGTGGGGCATGACCTGGTCCTGCGGCCACCACCGTTCCACGTGCACGTTGCCGGGGAGGGTGCCGAGCGCGCCGGGGTCCCCGGCCTCGCCGAGCGTCATCAGCACCCTGGCCGGCACCTCCCGGAGCGCCTCGAGGACGGCTGCGTAGAACACCGGGAACAGCCCGATCGCGGCGGCGACGCTGCCGAACGTGACGTAGACGAGCGGGTCGTCGGGGTTGTCCCACCAGGCGGGCAGCGGATCGGTCGCCCGATGCTCCGGCGCGGCGTACCGGAACCTCCGCGGCTCCCCGCTGGTCACGGTGGCGTCGACGTCGAACGACCGCGGCAGCAGCGTCCATCGGGGCACCTCCCGCAGCCCGGCCGACCCGCTCTCGCACCCGAGCGCGTGCAGTGGCTCGTCGAGCAGCGTCACGAGGTCGTCGACAAAGCTGTCGAGGCCGGGGTTCACCTCGACGGACGGGACCCCCTGCTGCGACGCGAGCACGAAGGAGGCCAGCTCGGCCGGCTCGCGCAGGACCACGTCGGGCGGCCAGGTCTCGAAGATCGCCCGCATGCCGGGCAACGCCGACTCGGCGTCGATGCGCCCGAACACCTCGCGGACGACCAGCTCGTTGGCCTCCCGCATCGTCAGCTCGGGGATCCGGCCCATCGCCTCTCCGAGCGCCTCCGGCGCGGCGTCGGCGAGCGGCGCCACCTCGAGCCCGGCGCGCTCGACGGTGTCCCGGAACGACTCCGGGGCGGCGACACGCACCTCGTGGCCGGCCGCGACACACGCGACGGCGAACGGGACCAGCGGCGCGAAGTGTCCGGCACCCGCGGTGGTCGCGACCAGGACCCGCACGACGGAGCCTCTTCCTCAGTCCGTGGAGAGCCGGAACAGGCCGTGCTGGACGTCGTCGTCGTCGAGCCAGGACGACAGGCCGAGGGCGTCGAGCGGCGCCACGTTGGCCGCCAGCTCCGGGTCGTCACCGAGCTGCTCGGCGAGACGTGTGGCCCAGTCCTCGGCGTCGAAGTTGACGTAGACACCGCCGGAGACCCGGTCCGCCTCCGGGACCACGCCGGCGAACGTCTCGTGGTCGCCGAGCCCGCCGGCAGTGGTGAGGCGGTCGACGTACGCCGGGTCGAGCCCGAGCACGACGTAGCCGTCGCCGGTGCGCTGCAGGAGCACGTCGTCGACACCGGCCGGCGCCAGCGCGCGTAGCCGGTCGAGCACGCGGACGATCTCGGTCTCGTCACCGTTGATCCGCACGCCGACCGGTGCCCGCGGCACGTCGGCGTCGCCGAGGGTCGCCACGTCGACCGACCCGTCCACGGACACCCGGAGCCCGTCGCCGAGCAGCGTCTCGAGGTCCCCGGGGAGCCGTAGCCCGGTCTGGGCCTCGAGGTCCTGCCAGAGACCCGGTCCCGTCATCGCCCCGACCCAGTCCTCGAGCCAGCCGTCGCGGAACGACATCGTGAACGCGGCGGCGGTGGTGTCGGGCAGCTCCGCGAGGGGCGGCGCGCCGGGCTCGCCCACCGGCGCCACACCGCCCGGCATTCCCTTGGTGACCACCTCGGCCTCGATGCGACCGTCCTGGAAGCGGATGACGCCGGCGGCGCCCTCGAAGTCGCGGTAGAGCTCGGCGGCGCCGTCACCGAGGGCGTCCTGGTCCGGGGCCAGGTCGGCCATCCGGGCCGGTGCGTCGGCGGCGACGTAGGCGTTGACGACACCGGGGTCGCCGGCCCGGTCGGTCCAGGTGCCGAAGTCCGGATCCTCGGCCAGCGGCGAGGCCTCCGCCGCCGCAGCGTGGGCGTCCGCGTCGGCCTGCTGCTCCGTCAGCAGCGCGTAGTCGCCGACGAAGGCGAGGCCCAGCTTCTCGTCCGCGCAGTCGGCGACCGCGTTCAGCCCTGCGGTGGCGGCCTCCTGGTCGTCCACCTGGACAACGAACAGGGGGGAGACGGTCGCGCCCTGGTCGGGCACCGCGGCCACCGCCATCCGGTTGCCGAGCCATGGCTCGACGTCGTCGGCGTAGGTGACGCCGTCGCAGCCACTGTCGGCCAGCACGGCCTCGAAGGCCCAGCGGCGGAGGTCGTCGCGGGCGTCGAGGTCGAGCTTCTCCTTCAGGGCCGGGAACTTCTGCAGCGTCCGGATCGCGGCGATCTTCTGGCTCGCGGACGGGTCGAGGTCGAGGCTGAGGTAGGCGAGGGCGTCGGCCGGCACGGCGTCGGCGGGTGAGCCCGGCGCGGCCATCAGCTGTGCGAGCCCCCACCCGCCCGCGGCCACCATGGCGACCACCGCCACGGCGGCGCCTCCCACCAGCCCCCAGCGCGGGCCGGTCCTCGGCGCCGCGGCGGGTGACCCGAGGTACTCGGGCTCGCCTGATCCGGGTGCGGGTGGCTGCTGGTCCGACACGTGGTGGCTCCTCAGATGGCTCGGGCGTCCAGGCTAGCCGCGGCCGGCGGGGCGAACCGGGGAAACGAGTCAGTCGGGCCAGGCCGGTCAGTCCGGGGCGGCCGGCGACCAGAGCACGACCAGGGCGCCGACCAGCACGGTGACCGGCCAGACCAGGTAGGTGACCGTCGCGTCGACCGTCAACGCGGCCGACAGCTGCGCACCGGGCTCGGCGGTGGCGGCGAGCGTGCGCGGGTCGGCGGGGCCCAGCCACCCGCCGAGCACCGCCATCAGCGCCGCGGCGACCGCGGAGCCGACGAGCAGCAGGCCGCTGGTGAGCAGGTGGTCGCGGGAGCGCCACCAGGTGAGCGCCGTCCCGGAGACGAGGCCGAGCACGGCCGCGATCACGGCGTACCAGGCATCCGGGTCGAACCGTTTGGCGAGCTCCACCTCGCCCATCGCGATCCCACCGTCGTCGGTGACGGTGAACGTGGCCGGGTCGCACAGCGCCCACCAGAGCACGGCGCCGACCACCCCGAGCACCACGTAGGTGCCGAGGACGGCGACCACGTCGTCCACCGCTGCCGACCGCCGGGTGCGGCTGTCGGTGGCCGCCGGTGCGCTGGCGACGCCGGTCACTGCCCGGCGAGGCAGTGCGGCCCGAGCAGCGCCTTGAGGTCGGCGAACAGGGCCGGGCTCGGCGCCACGCGGAGGCGGTCGTCGAGCTTCATCACGGTCGTCGCGGTCTTGGTCATCAGTCGCAACCGTACTTCGGTGACGCCCGGGTGCGTGGCCAGGACGTCCTTGAGCTGCTCGATCACGGGCGGGGTGCACCGGGTGGACGGCATGGAGATCGTGACCGGTCCGGACGGGCCGTCGGAGAGGTCGGGCACGGTGACCTCCTGACCGTGCAGCTCCGGCTGGTCCTTGGACCGGGACAGCCGGCCCTTGACCGTGATGATCGCGTCCTCCTGGAGCAGCGTGCTCGCGAGCTGGTAGGCGCTGGGGAACAGGAGCACGTCGATGGCGCCCTCGAGATCCTCCAACGACACCATCGCCCACGCGTCACCGCGCTTGGTGATCTTGCGCTGCACCGAGGTGACCAGGCCGGAGACGGTGACCGTCGAGCCGTCGGGCCGCTCCTCGTCGAGGAGGAGCTGGCCGATGGTGCAGTCGGTGCCGTTGGACAGCAGGTGCTCGAGGCCGAGCAGCGGGTGGTCGGAGACGTAGAGACCGAGCATCTCCCGCTCGTGGCCGAGCAGGGTCATCTTGTCCCACTCGTCGATCTCTGGGATCACCACGGCCATGTCGAAGATCGGCTCGGCGCCGGCCGCCCCACCCTCGTCGAACAAGGAGTCGAAGAGGGAGTCCTGGCCGGAGCCGGCGTCCTTCTTGATCGTGGCGTAGCGGTCGACGGCCTCCTCGTGGATGCTGACCAGGGCCCGCCGCTTGTGCTTCATGTCGTCGAACGCGCCGGCCTTGGCCAGCGACTCGATCACCCGCTTGTTGCAGACCAGCGCGTCGACCTTGTCCATGAAGTCGTTGAAGTCCTCGTAGCGACCCCTGGCCTCGCGGCGCCTCGACGATCTTGTCGACGACGTTGCTGCCGACGTTGCGGATCGCGGTCAGGCCGAAGCGGATGTCGCGGCCGACCGGGGTGAAGTTGGCGGCCGACTCGTTGACGTCGGGCGGCAGCACCTGGATCTTCATGCGGCGGCACTCGTTGAGGTAGATCGCCATCTTGTCCTTGTCGTCCCGGACGGACGTCAGGAGGGCGGCCATGTACTCGGCCGGGTAGTTGGCCTTGAGGTACGCCGTCCAGTAGGAGACCAGGCCGTAGGCGGCCGAGTGGGCCTTGTTGAAGGCGTAGTCGGAGAACGGGACCAGCACGTCCCACAGCGCCTTCACGGCCGCCGGGCTGAACCCGTTGGCCTTCATGCCCGCCTCGAAGAGCGGGAACTCGGCGTCGAGGATCTCCTTCTTCTTCTTGCCCATCGCCTTGCGCAGCAGGTCGGCAGCACCCAGCGTGTAGCCGGCCAGCTGCTGGGCGATCTTCAGCACCTGCTCCTGGTAGACCAGCAGCCCGTAGGTCTCGTCGAGCACGAACTCGAGCGCCTCGGCCAGCTCGGGGTGGATCGGCTCCACCGGCTCGCGGCCGGTCTTGCGGCGGGCATACCTGTTGTGGGAGTCGGCGCCCATCGGGCCGGGCCGGTAGAGCGCGCCCACGGCCGAGATGTCGGCGAAGCAGTCGGGCTTCATCGAGCGCAGCAATGCCCGCATCGGGCCGCCGTCGAGCTGGAACACACCCAGCGTGTCGCCGCGTTGGAGCAGCTTGTAGGTCACGTCGTCGGTCAGCGGGAGGTCCTCGAGGACCACCTCGATGCCGCGGTTGGCCTCGATGTTGCGCACCGCGTCGTCGAGGACGGTGAGGTTGCGCAGCCCCAGGAAGTCCATCTTGATGAGCCCGAGGCTCTCGCAGGTGGGGTAGTCGAACTGCGTGATCATCGCGCCGTCGGCGGGGCGCCTGAGCAACGGGATGATGTCCACGAGCGGCTCGCTCGACATGATCACGCCCGCGGCGTGGACGCCCCACTGCCGCTTGAGGCCCTCGATGCCGATCGCGGTGTCGACGACCCGCTTGACGTCGCCGTCGGCCTCGTAGAGGGCCCGGAACTCGCCGCCCTCGCCGTAGCGCTTGTGGCTGCTGTCGAAGATCTCCTTGAGCGGCACGTCCTTGCCCATGACCGCCGCCGGCATCGCCTTGGTGATCCGGTCGCCCATCGCGAACGGGTAGCCGAGGATCCGCGAGGAGTCCTTGACGGCCTGCTTGGCCTTGATGGTGCCGTAGGTGACGATCATCGAGACCCGGTCGTCGCCGTACTTCTCGGTGACGTAGCGGATCACCTCGCCGCGACGACGCTCGTCGAAGTCGATGTCGAAGTCGGGCATCGAGATGCGCTCGGGGTTGAGGAACCGCTCGAAGAGCAGGCCGTGCTCGAGCGGGTCGAGGTCGGTGATCCGCATCGCGTAGGCGACGATCGAGCCCGCGCCGGAGCCACGACCAGGCCCGACCCGGATGCCGTTGTCCTTGGCCCAGTTGATGAAGTCGGCGACGACCAGGAAGTAGCCCGGGAACCCCATCTGGTTGATGACGCCGAGCTCGAAGTCCGTGCGCTCGCGGACTTCCGGCGTGATCCCGTCGGGGTAGCGACGGGCCAGGCCGCGCTCGACCTCCTCGACGAGCCAGGTCTCCTCGGTGTGGCCCTCGGGGACAGGGGAACCGGGGCATGTAGGTGCCGTTGCCCTCGGAGAACTCCACGTCACAACGCTCGGCGACCAGCAGGGTGTTGTCGCAGGCCTCGGGCAGGTTCGCGCCAGATCTGGCGCATCTCGGCCGCGGACTTGAGGTAGTAGCCGTCGCCGTTGAACGCGAACCGCTGGCCCGGACCGTCGCCGGCCGGGATGTCCATCGTGCTGCCGGAGTTGATGCAGAGCAGGTGCTCCTGGGACGGGGCGTCCTCGCGGTTGACGTAGTGGGAGTCGTTGGTCGCCAGCAGCGGGATCCGCAGGTCCTTGCTGAGCCGGAGCAGGCCGTCGCGGACCCGGCTCTCGATGGGGAGCCCGTGGTCCATCAGCTCGAGGAAGTAGTTGTCCCTGCCGAGGATGTCCTGGAACTCCCCCGCGGCCTGCCGCGCGGCGTCGTACTGGCCGTAGCGGAGGTGCACCTGCACCTCGCCCGACGGGCAGCCGGTCGTGCCGATGATGCCCTTGCCGTGCTGGGCGAGCAGCTCGCGGTCCATGCGCGGTTGCTTGAAGAAGCCGTCGCGCCACGCCCCGGTGGAGAGCCGGAAGAGGTTGTGCATGCCCTCGGTCGTCTCCGAGAGCAGCGTCATGTGGGTGTAGGCGCCGCGGGCGGAGACGTCGTCGGGGCCGCCGTCGTAGAAGTTCACGCCCTTCTTGTCGAAGCGCGAGATGTTGGGCGTGAAGTAGGCCTCGATGCCGATGATCGGCTTGACCCCGGCCGTCTTGGCCTTGCGGTAGAACTCGTGGGCCCCGAAGACGTTGCCGTGGTCGGTCATCGCGACCGCCGGCATGCCGAGCTCGGCGGCCTTCTCGGTGAGCTGGGTGAGCCGGGCTGCGCCGTCGAGCATGGAGTACTCGGTGTGCACGTGCAGGTGCACGAAGCTCGGGTCCGACGCTGCTGCCGTCATCTGCGGAGATGACCCCTTCCGGACTGGGCTGGGAGTGGTGCGGGCATGCCTGGGACGACCGGGGACGGTGACCGGCCGCACCTTCTGGGGAAGGCCGTCAGCCTACGCGACCTCGGGACCCACGGTGGCAGGACCCGCCGACAATCTCGGTGACCGGGTCAGGACCCGGCCGGCTTGCCTGCGGCGACGCTCGTGCGGCCCCACCCGTGGATCCGTTCGATCGCGATCCAGGCGTCCACCCGGGCGCGGTCGCGGCGCTTGTACGGCGAGCCGGTGTAGTGCTTGGCGAGCCGGTCGATGCCGGCGAGCTCCGGGTCGGCACGCATCTCCACGACCCGTCCGGTCAGCGAGACGTGGGTGTACCAGCCGGCCTCGTCGAGCACCGTCAGCGCCACCCGTGGGTCCGCGCGGAGGTGGTCCAGACGCTTGCGGCCTTCGTCCATGTTCACGTGGATCCGGTCGCCGTGCTCCTCGCAGCTGTCGAGGAGGTACCAGGTCGCGACCGAGACGGGGTGACCGTCCTTCCGGAGCGTCGTGATCGTCGCCGGATTGGGCTTGGCGAGCAGGGCGCGGACGTCGTCGGGCAGCCTGAACGGTGCGGTTTCGGCCATGACCGGAACCTACCCGCGAGCGGTGCCGACTACTCGTCGGCGGCGTCGAGGCTCTCGGAGATGACCACGTGCATGATCCGGGCGAGCTGGTCGCGGCTCAGCGGACCACCCTGGCGGGCGGCGAGCCGGGCCATCCGGTCCACGATCTCCGCCTCGCGGTCGGGGTCGCGGCCGGGGTGGCCCGGGACCTCCTTCAGACGTTGCACGACAGCGGTGAGCGCGGCTCGCTCCGCGAGGAGGGCGGCCAGCCGGTCGTCCACGTCGTCGATCCGCCGCCGGAGGGTCGCCACCGGGTCGGTGCCGAGCCAGGCCATCTCCAGGTCGGGCGCGCGCTCCTCGTTGTCGGACCCGTCGGTGCGGCGTACGACGACCAGGCCGTGGCGCCGGTAGAAGTCCTGGGCGCGGGTGTTGGTCTCGAAGACCCAGAGGGCGAAGCCGTCGGGCCGCAGCCCCTTGACCAGGTCGAGGAGCGCCGACCCGATGCCGGAGCCGGTCAGGTCGGGGCGGACGTAGAGCGAGTCCAGCCAGGCCGGGTCGACGACGGCGTAGCCGACCAGGTCGCCGTCGCGCTCGGCGACCCACGTCTCCCGCGTCGCGGGCATCGGGATCGTGCGCGGCTCCAGCCCGAGGACCTCACGGAACCAGTGCCGGCACTCCTGCGGCGTGTGGACGGTGCGCGGCATCGCCGGGTACGCCGCCTCCCGTGCGGCCACGAACATCTCGGCCAGCGCATCGGCGTCGTCGCCGGTGGCGGGCCGGAGCGTCAGGTCGGCGCGGTCAGTGGGCATCGCGGATGGCGTCGAGGGCGCTCTGCAGGTCGGCGGGGTACTCGGACTCGTACTCGACGTACTCGCCCTCGTCGGGGTGCTCGAAGCCGAGGCGTACGGCGTGCAGCCACTGCCGTTCCAGCCCGACCGCGGGCCGCGAGCCTGGGGTCGGCGCCGTAGGTGAGGTCGCCGACGCAGGGATGCTTGAGCGCCGCCATGTGCACCCGGATCTGGTGGGTGCGGCCGGTCTCGAGGTGGATCTCGAGCAGGCTCGCGAACCGGTGCGCCTCGAGCGTCTCGTAGTGGGTGACGCTGTGCTTGCCGTCGGCCCGGACCGCGAACTTGTAGTCGTGCTTGGGGTGCCGGCCGATCGGCGCGTCGATCGTGCCGCGCAGCGGGTCGGGGTGGCCCTGCACGAGCGCGTGGTAGGTCTTGTCGACCGTGCGGTACCGGAAGGCGTTCTTGAGCCGGGAGTAGGCGTACTCCGACTTGGCGATCACCATCACGCCCGAGGTGCCGACGTCGAGCCGCTGCACGATGCCCTGCCGCTCGGCGGCACCGCTGGTGGCGATCCGGAACCCGGCCGCGACCAGGTGCCCGACCACGGTGGGGCCGGTCCAGCCGGGGCTGGGGTGCACCGCGACGCCGACCGGCTTGTCGATGACGACGAGCGCGTCGTCGTCGTGGACGATCTTGATGCCCTCGACGACCTCGGGGACGATCGCCACCGGGTCGGCCGTGGGCGGGATCTCGACCTCGAGCGACGGCGCCGGCGAGGACCCGCTCGGACTTGGCCACCGAGCGGCCGTCGACGCACGACGTTGCCGGCGGCGACCAGCTCGGCGGCGCGGGACCGGGAGAACCCGAACATCCGGGCCATCGCGGCGTCGAGGCGCTCGCCCGCGAGGCCGTCCGGCACCGTGACGGTGCGGTGCTCCGGTCGGCCCGAGCCATGCGGGACCGCCGTCACTGCTCGCGGCCGCTCCCGGCGGCCGTCGACGCGCATCGCCGCGCAACGCCTGGAGGATGATAACGCCCGCCGCGACGTTGATGCAGATGTCGGCGACGTTGAAGACCGGGAAGTTCGGGCAGCTGCAGGAAGTCGACGACGTGGCCGCGGAACGGGCTCGGGTCGCGGAAGATCCGGTCGGTCAGGTTGCCGAGGATGCCGGCGAGCAGGAAGCCGAGGCCCAGCGCCCAGCCGGTGCTGCCGAGCCGGCGACCGTCCAGAGCACCGACCACGGCCGCGACGATCGCGACGCAGGTCAGGACCAGGGTGTAGGACGTGCCGAGGCTGAACGCGGCGCCGGTGTTGAGGGTCAGGTAGAAGCCGAACCAGTCACCGACGAGCGGGTACGGCGGTGCCGGGCTCGAGCCGCGCCAGGGCGAGCTCCTTGGTGCCCAGGTCGGCGGCGTAGCCGAGCGTCGCCACCAGGGCGAACACCTGCAGCAGACGGATGCGCCGTCGCCGGTCGGGTGGGCTGGTGGTGGTCGTGTCGTCGCTGGGTTCAGCGACGCTCCTCGCGCTGCTTGCATGGCAGGCACAGTGTCGCACGCGGGAATGCCATCAACCGCATCTTGCCGATCGGCTGACCGCAGCTCTCGCAGATGCCGTAGGTGCCGTCCTCGATGCGCGCGAGGGCCTTGCTCGGTCTGGCTGAGCATGTCCGCGGGCGTTGTTGGCCAGCTCATCTCGTGGTCGCGCTCGAAGGTGGTGGAGCCGACGTCGGCCTGGTCGTTGCCGGCGCCGTCACCGGCGTCGCGCATCAGGTCGTGCAGCTCGTGCTCGGCGAGGTTGAGCTCGCTGGCCAGGCGCTCCCGGTCGGCGAGCAGCTCGCCGCGGACCTCGTCGAGCTCCTTCTTGGTCCACGGCTTCTCGTCGGCCTTGACGGCGAGCTTCTTGGTGGTGTTGCGCGCCGGGGCCTTCTTCGCGGGCGTCACGGGGACCTGCGCGGCGGCGGCCTTCTTCGCCGGCGTGGTCTTCCCGGTCGTCTTCTTGGCGGTGCGACTTCTTCGCGGCCGGCTTCTTGGCGGCCGTCTTGGTCGCGGCGGCCTTCTTGGCCGGGGCGGTCTTCTTGGCGGTGGTCTTCTTCGCGGTGCGTCTTCTTCGCGGTCGTCTTCTTCGCGGTCGTCTTCTTCGCCGGCGCGCCTTCTTCGCGGTCGTCTTCTTCGCCGGGTCGCCTTCTTGGCCGGCGTCGCCTTCTTCGCCGGCGCCTTCTTGGCCGGCGGCCTTCTTCGCCGTGGCCTTCTTGGTCGTGGCCTTCTTGCCGGCGCCTTCTTCGCGGTCCTTCTTGGCGGGGGCCTTGCGTCGAGGCCTTCTTGGTCGCGGCTGCGTCTTGGCCGCCGCGGCCTTCTTGCGGCTCTGCTTTCTTCCGTGCCGTCGCTCGCGCCATGGAACTGGCCCCCTCAAGCCGGTACGCACCCGCTCCGACAGGCAGTGGATACGAAAGTCACGTGTGGCAGGCCGCCACACGCGTGCGGCGAGGATAGACCCGTGGTGCGGACCAGACAACCGAGCGCGCACACGAATCGGTAACTTTCTGGCGCGATCGGACCGGGTACGGCCGAAACCGGGATGAGCCGGGCCGCCCCCGTCTGGCAGACTGGTCGGCACCGCAAGGCGTGGACGGGACGAGTAGCTCCGAGCACAGCCGGCAGCGACCCGGGGACGGTGAGAGCCCGGGGGTGTTGTCCGGAGCGAAGATCACCCCGAGCCGCCGGAAGAGCGCGCCCGCGAGGCGGTGCAGGTAGAACCGGCAGCGGTGACCAACGAGAGGGCGGCCCAGCAGCACCGGGACGCCAAGGAGGGTGGTACCGCGGGAGCGGCTCGACGAGCCGGCCTTCGTCCCTTCGGTCGAACGAGTGGCGGCGAACCCGACCGACCCGACGACGAAGGGCGAGCACGTGAGCGAGTACACCCCGGTCCCCCCGCAGGTCGACCTGCCCGGCGATGGAGCACGAGGTGCTCGCGTTCTGGGAGGCACGACAAGACCTTCGAGCGGTCGCGTGGACGCCGCCGACGGGCCGGCCGCGCTGGACGTTCTACGAGGGGCCGCCGACCGCCAACGGCATGCCCGGCACCCACCACGTCGAGGCCCGGGTCTTCAAGGACGTGTTCCCGCGGTTCAAGACCATGCAGGGCTACCAGGTCGAGCGGAAGGCCGGCTGGGACTGCCACGGCCTGCCCGTCGAGCTCGCGGTCGAGAAGGAGCTCGGCTTCTCCGGCAAGGGCGACATCGAGGCGTACGGCGTCGCCGAGTTCAACGCCAGGTGCCGCGAGTCCGTGCTGCGGCACGTCGACGCCGTTCGAGGCAGATGACCGACCGGATGGGCTACTGGGTCGACACCGAGCGACCCCTACCTGACGATGACCCCCGGCTACGTCGAGTCGGTGTGGTGGGCGCTCAAGCAGATCTACGAGAAGGGTCTGCTGGTCGAGGACTACCGGGTCGCGCCGTACTGCCCGCGCTGCGGCACCGGGCTCTCCGACCACGAGCTCGCCCAGGGCTACGAGACCGTCACCGACCCCTCGGTCTACGTCCGGTTCCCGCTGACGTCCGGCCCGTACGCCGGGCGCGCCGCGCCTGCTCGTCTGGACGACGACCCCGTGGACGCTGGTGTCCAACACCGCCGTCGCGGTGCACCCCGAGGTCGACTACGTCGTGGCCGACCGACGGCGACGGAGACGCTGGTCGTGGCCGAGCCGCTGTTCGACGCAGGTCCTCGGGGACGGCTGGACCGTCGAGGCGACGGTGTCCGGGCCGCGACATGGAGCGGTGGGGCTACCAGCGCCCGTTCGAGCTCGTCGAGTTCCCGGCGACGCCAGCCCGCCGCACTTCGTCGTGCTCGCGGACGTACGTCACCACCGAGGACGGCACCGGGCTGGTGCACCAGTCCCCCGCGTTCGGCGAGGACGACATGGCGGTCTGCCAGGCCTACGGCCTGCCGGTGGTCAACCCGGTGCGGCCCGACGGCCACTTCGACGACGACGTCGCCCTGGTCGGCGGCCAGTTCTTCAAGCACGCCGACACCGACCTGGTGCGAGGACCTCGACGACCGCGGCCTGCTGTTCCGGCACGTGGCCTACGAGCACTCCTACCCGCACTGCTGGCGCTGCCACACCGCGCTGCTCTACTACGCCCAGCCGTCCTGGTACGTCCGCACCACCGCGCGTCAAGGACGCGCTGCTCCGCGAGAACGAGGCGACCAACTGGTTCCCCGACACGATCAAGTGGGGCCGCTACGGCGACTGGCTGCAACAACAACATCGACTGGGCGCTGTCCCGCAGCCGCTACTGGGGCACGCCGCTGCCGATCTGGCGCTGCGCCGAGGACCACCTGATCTGCGTCGGCTCGCTGGCCGAGCTGTCCGAGCTGACCGGCACCGACCAGTCGGACCTCGACCCGCACCGGCCGTACGTCGACGACGTGGTCTTCGCCTGCCCGAGCTGTGGCGGCGAGGCGCGGCGGGTGCCCGAGGTGATCGACGCCTGGTTCGACAGCGGCTCGATGCCGTTCGCGCAGTGGGGCTACCCGCACGCGCCGGGCTCCGAAGGAGCGGTTCGAGCGAGGCCTACCCGGCCGACTTCATCTGCGAGGCGATCGACCAGACCCGCGGCTGGTTCTACACGCTGATGGCGATCGGCACGCTGGTGTTCGACCGGTCGTCGTACCAGAACGTCGTGCTGCCTGGGGCACATCCTGGCCGAGGACGGCCGCAAGATGTCCAAGCACCTCGGCAACATCCTCGAGCCGATCCCGCTGATGGACGAGCACGGCGCCGACGCGGTGCGCTGGTTCATGGCCGCCTCCGGGTCGCCGTGGGCCGCCCGGCGGGTCGGGCACGCCTCCATCCAGGAGACCGTCCGCAAGGTGCTGCTGACCTACTGGAACACCGTCGCGTTCCACGTCCTCTACGCCCGCACCGGCGGAGTGGACGCCGGCCGGCGAGCGCGCCGCCCGTCGCCGAGCGGCCGGTGCTCGACCGTTGGCTGCACGCCGAGACGGCGCGGCTGGTCGGTCGAGGTCACCGCCGCGCTCGAGGAGCTTCGACACCCAGCGCGCCGGCGCGCTGCTCGCCCAGTTCGTCGACGACCTGTCGAACTGGTACGTCCGCCGGTCGCGTCGCCGCTTCTGGGACGGCGACCCGGCCGCGCTCGCGCACCCTGCACGAGACGCTCGACGTGCTGACCCGGCTGATGGCGCCGCTGATGCCGTTCGTCACCGAGCGGGTGTGGCAGGACGTCGTCCGTTCGGTCGACCCGACGGCGCCGGCGTCGGTGCACCTCGCCTCCTGGCCGTCGTACGACGAGACGTGCGGTCGACGAACAGCTGTCCGAGGGCGTGGCCCTGGCGCGGCGGCTCGTCGAGCTCGGCCGGGCCGCCCGCGCCGACGCGAAGGTCCGGACCCGGCAGCCGCTGCGCCGGGCCCTGGTCGCCTCGTCGGCCTACGCCCGACTCGAGCGACGAGCTCCGCGCCGAGGTCGCCGAGGAGCTCAACGTCGGCACCGTCGAGCCGTTGTCGTCGGCGGAGGAGCTGGTCGACTTCACCGCCAAGGGCAACTTCCGCGCGCTCGGCAAGCGCTTCGCCAAGCAGACCCCCGTGGTCGCCGCCGCGATCGCCGCCGCCGACGCGTCGGGCCTGGCCGCGGCTCTGCACGCCGAGGGCAGGGCAACCGTGAACGTGGACGGCGAGAACGTGGAGGTGCTCGCCGACGAGGTCATCGTCTCCGAGCGCCCGCGCGAGGGCTGGTCGGTCGTCAACGAGCAGGGCGAGACCGTGGCCCTCGACCTCGAGCTGACCCCCGAGCTGGTCCGCGCCGGCCTCGCCCGTGAGGTGGTGCGGCTGGTCCAGGAGGCCCGCAAGGCGAGCGGCTTCGAGGTCAGCGACCGGATCGCCCTTCGCTGGAGCGCCTCCGGGGACACCGCTGCCGCGCTGCGCGAGCACGAGGAGCTGATCCGCGGCGAGGTGCTGGCCACGGACGTGGAGGAGACCGCCGAACTCGACGGTTCCGCCGTCCGCGACGCGGACCTCGGGCTGGCGTTCACGGTGACCCGCGTCTGACCAGGCCGGGCCGGTCGAGACCCGCGGGTGGTCGAGCTTGTCGAGACCATCGGTGGTCGAGTCCGCCACCGGTGGTCGAGCCCGTCGAGACCAGGCCACCACTCGCCGAACCGCACTGCCGTGGTCTACCCGTCGAGACCAACCGGTGGTCGAGCCCGTCGAGACCAGGCCACCACTCGCCGAACCGCACTGCCGGTGGTGTACCTCGTCGAGACCAACCGGTGGTCGAGCCCGTCGAGACCAGGCCACCACCCGCCGAACCGCACTGCCGGTGGTGTACCTCGTCGAGACCAACGGTGGTCGAGCCCGTCGAGACCAGGCCACCACTCGCCGAACCGCACTGCCGGTGGTGTACCTCGTCGAGACCAACCGGTGGTCGAGCCCGTCGAGACCAGGCCACCACCCGCCGAAACCGCACCACCGGTGGTCGAGCCCGACGAGACCAATCCCGTTAGCACACAGGGGATCCCGGGCGACGGAAACTGTCGGTGCTCGCGTCTAGGTTGGTGGGTATGGGACCGGTGGCGGATGACCTCGAGCGGCAGGCAGTCGCCGATGCGCTGGTGTCCAACCACGCCGCCTTGATCGAGTCTGAGTGCCGGGAGCTGGTGCTGGCCGCGCAGTGGGCCGACCTGCACCCCACGTCGTCGGGGACGGTGCTGCCGGGCACCGAACGGTCCAAGCGGTACGGCGGGGAGGGCACCCCGTTCGCGGGTGAGTTCGCGGCCGCCGAGCTCGGCGTGCTGCTCGGCCGATCGCACGTCGCGGCGGCGACGCTGATGGCCGACGCCTTGGACGTGCGGCACCGGCTGCCCAGGCTGTGGGCCGCGCTGATGGCCGGATCGGTGCGGGTGTGGCAGGCGCGGCACGTCGCGTCCCGGACCCGCGCCACCGGACTCACGCCTGGCCCAGGCACGTGAGGTCGACGCGACCACGACGCCGTACCTGGCGTCGCTGCCGTGGGGACGGTTCCTGGAGCTGCTCGAGGCGCGGATCATCGCCGCCGACCCCGAGGCCGCCGAGGCCCGCCGCGAGGCTGCGGAGCTGGAGCGGTTCGTGATCACCGGGCAGTCCAACGAGCACGGCCTGAAGACGCTGGTCGCGAAGGCCACCGCCGGTGAGGTGATCTACCTGGTGGCGATGGTGGACCGGATCGCCGAGATCCTGCTCCAGCAGGGTGACACCGACCCGGTCGGTGCCCGGCGGTCCAAGGCGCTCGGGATCCTCGGCCATCCGGCGCGAGCCCTCGCCCTACTGCGGTCCGCGGGTGGTGACCAGGTCTCGACGGGCTCGACCACCGAGCACAAGACCCAGGTCGAGGCTGGTTCGGCTGCTGGTGACCTGGTCTCGACGGGCTCGACCACCGATGCGCCGCTGCCGGCGGCGACGCTGTACGTGCACGTCTCCCGGGAGTCGATGCAGACCGGTGAGGGCGTGGCGCGGATGGAGGGCGTCGGACCGATCACGATCGGTCAGGCCAGCGAGTTCCTCCGGCACTCCCACGTCACCATCAAGCCCGTCATCGACCTCGATGAGGACCGGCCGGTGGACTGCTACGAGGTCCCGGACCGGCTCCGCGAACAGATGCACCTCCGCTCACCGGCATCGGCGTTCCCGTGGTCGTCGGCCACCGGACGACGGATGGACCTCGACCACACGCGCCGATACGGTCTCGACGGGCTCGACGACCGATACGACCGGCCCACCGGGCAGACCCGGATCGGGAACCTCGGCAAGCTCACCCGGTTCGAGCACCGGATCAAGACCCATGGCCGCGGTTGGCGGCACCGACAACCCAGGCCCGGCGTCCACCACTGGCGGACACCCACGGGCTACCAGTTCACCGTCGACCACACCGGCACGCACCGGGTGCGGGTCTCGACGGGCTCGACCACCGGAAGGGGCTCGACCACCGGAGACAGCTCGGCGTACGAACGCGCCTTCGCGGAGCTGGTCAGCCGCTACTGAGTACGATCCGGCGGGACGCCTACTGAGCGAGCGCGGGGAAGGTCCAATCACCCTTGAGGATCTCGGGACGCGGGCGGTAGAGACGGACCAGGTAGTTCCAGCCCTCGGTGATAGGGAGCGAGTTCCGCGCCGGATCGCCGTCTCCGCCGAAGCGGACCGTGACACTGCCGTCGGCGTTGGGGGCGGCGGTGATGTTGTTGACGCTGTAGGCGTCCCGCTCGTTCGGCTCGAAGAACCCTTCGGCGTTGTAGACCGAGATCGACCAGAACCCGTCCACCGGGACATCGCCGACGGTCAGCTCGTACTCCCCGACGGGCAGGCCCGGCGACACGCCCACATAGGTGGCCTCTGCATCGGGGAGGCCACCCCAGCCGGCAGCCGCGCCGATGAGGTGGTGCACGGGGTCGACGTCCTCCTCACGACCGAAGGTGTGCTCGAACGACGTCAGGTCCGCGGCCAGCGACAGCAGCGCGTTCCGGGTCCGGTCGAAGCTCTCGGTGTCGTAGTCAGGAAGCTCGAACGGTCGTTCGGCCACGGCGTCGATCGCGAGCTGGTCCTGGATCGCGGCCACGGTCCGCAGGTCGTCTGCGTCGCGGGGATCTACGAGGGTGCGTGCGGCGATCAGGACGTACGGGCTGCCGAGCTCCTCGGCCGTGAGCTCGTAGCGACCCGCGTCGTGGAAGACCCTGTTGATGTAGTGGTGCTCGTTGACGACCATCACCGACAGGTAGCGCCCTCCCGCGTCGGGCACGGTGAGCGTCGCGCCGGCGGAGAGGTCGACCACCGCGAAGCTGTAGAGCGTGTCCCTGTTCATCCGGATCACGGTCTGCTCGTCGACCGATGCGGGCGTCCGGTTGTGCGCAAACAGGTTGACCCCACCGGCATTGCGCTGCAGGTCGGAAAACATCCGGTGGCTCTCGGCACGGGCGAAGTTGTCGGCGTTGACCTTCAGCGGCGGCATGAGCCCACAGTGCTGGGACGGCGGACCGGGCGGGATCATCCCGAGCGGGTGATCCGAGACCAACCTCCCGGCACAGACGCGACGAGGCCGGGCTCCCCGTTGGGGGGCCCGGCCTCGTCGGAGGTGTTGGTAGGTCAGCCGTTGCTGTTGTCGGCGTCGTCGCCGAGCAGCGACTTGAGCCGCTTGGGTGCGTGGTCACTCGTGGTGAGCGAGCCGCCCCCCTCGCCGCTGTTGTCGAGCGCCTCGAGCTGCTGGGTGAAGTAGGACTTCAGCCGGCTGCGGTACTCGCGCTCGAAGGATCGGAGCGTCTCGACCTCGCCGTTGAGCTTGTCCTTCTCCTTCTCGAGGTCGCCGAAGAGCTGCTGGCGACGCTCGGCGGTCTCGGAGTCGAGCATCTGCGCGCGGGTGCGGGCGTCGGCCTCCAGCCGGTCGGCCTTGACCTTGCTCTCGGACTCGAGCCGCTCGGCCTTGGTGCGGGCCTCTCCGATGATCTTGTCGGCCTCGTTCTTCGCCTCTCCGACGAGCTCGTCGGCGTTGCGGGTGGCGATCTCGAGCAGCCGGGCGGCGGCGCTGGAGGCGTCGGCCACCGTCGCGACCTTGATGGTCTCCACCGGCGCCGCGGCCGGGGTGGGGGCGGGTGCCGCCTTGACCGGCTCCGGCTCGGGCTCCTTGACCGGGGCCTTCTCCTGCACGGGCGCGGGTGCCGGGGTGGACGCGCCGCCCTGCTGGGCCGCCGAGAGCTTGCTGCGGAGGTCGTCGTTCTCCCGCGTCAGCCGAGCCAGCTCAGCCTCGACCTCGTCGAGGAACTGGTCGACCTCGCCCATGTCGTAACCCTCACGGAGGCGGACCGGAGTAAAGCGCTTGTTGCTCACGTCCTCAGGCGTCAGCGGCATGACCTCACCCTTACTCGTTGTCGTCTGTTCTGCGTCGGTAGCGGCACCGGCCGCGTCTCGCCCACCGTACTCCGAGAAGGCGGAGCGAGGTGCGGCGGGGCGACGACCGTGCAGTCCGGGGAAGCCTACCCGGGGCCGGACGGGTTCGTCACACACCGGCCACGTCGTGGCGAGGCGCGTCAGCGCTGGTCAGGGGCCGAGTCGGGGCCGATCGGAGGGCCGCTCAGCCGCTGAGGAAGATCATCCGGTTGAGGATCTGCAGCAGGTACACCACGACCAGCACGATCAGGAAGCTGGTGTCGAGGGCGATGCTGCCGATGCGCAACGGCGGGACGAACCGGCGCACGAACATGATCGGCGGATCGGTGATCGAGTACACGATCTCCAGCACGAAGAGCACCGGCCCCTTCGGCGTCCAGGAGCGCGCGAAGATCTGGACCCAGTCCACGACCAGGCGGATCAGCATCAGCGCCAGGAAGATGAACAGGATCGTGTCGATGATCGATCCGAGCAGAAACACGTGGTGATCCTAACGGGAGAGCCCAGGACAAAGACTCTTTGGCGGGCTCTGCGGCAGCGCTCACTCAGGCGGAGCGCGCGCCAGTGCGTCGGCTCTGGGCCTCACGACTGATTGAAGAACCCACCCTCGGCGATGCGCTGCTTGTCCTCGGCGGCCACCGACACGTTGGGCGGCGAGAGCAGGAACACCTTGTTGGTGACCCGCTCGATGGTGCCGCGCACGGCGAAGACCAGGCCGGCCGAGAAGTCGACGAGACGCTTGGCGTCGGAGTCGTCCATCTCGGAGAGGTTCATGATCACCGGGACGCCCTCGCGGAAGTTCTCACCGATGGTGCGCGCCTCGTTGTAGGTGCGCGGGTGCAGCGTCGTGATCCGGGACAGCTCGGCCACCACGGAGGCCGTGCTCTGCGGACGGCGACGCTCGGACAGGTCGGCCACCGGTGCGGGACGGGCCGGCTCGACGCGGTCGGCGCGGGCCTCACGACGAGCGGGCTGCGTCGTCGTACTCGTCGTAGTAGTCGTCGTCGTAGCGCTCGGTGTCCTCGAGCAGGCCGAGGTAGACACCCATCTTGCGCATCGCGCTGCCCATGACTCTTTGCCTTCCGGTACGGCACCTCGGCCCCGTCGACCTGGTGCTGCTGGCGTGCTCTGACCCTACCGTTCGGGGGGCCTCGGTCCGAGGACCGCGGAGCCAATCCGCACGTGTGTCGCACCTGTCTTCACGGCGTCCTCGAGGTCGCCGCTCATCCCTGCCGAGACCCATGTCGCGGCAGGGTCCACCCGGCGGACCTCGTCGGCCAGCCGGGCGAGTCGTTCGAACGCCGGCCGGGGGTCCTCCCCCAGCGGCGCCACTGCCATCACGCCGCGCAGCCGCAGCCCTTCGGCCTCCGCGACGCGCTCCGCGAGCGGCGACCACGTCGGCAGGTGCCGCGCCCCCGCGGCCCGTGCCGGCACCCGCGTCGGCGTCGAGGTTGACCTGCACCAGGCAGTCGAGGACGGCGTCGCGCTCGTGCGCGCCCCGGGACAGCCCGGGCAGCAGCTTGGCGCGGTCGACCGACTCGACGACGTCGGCGTAGTGGGCCACCGCCGCTCGCCTTGTTGCTCTGCAGGCTGCCGACGAAGTGCCAGCGCAGCCGCAGGTCGGCGCACTCGCGCGCCTTGGCCTCGGCCTCCTGGTGGCGGTTCTCCCCCACGTCGCGGACGCCGAGGTCGGCGAGGAGGTGTACGTCGGACGCCGGGAAGAACTTCGTGATCACGGTCAGCGTGACCTCGTCGGGAGCGCGACCCACCTCGGCGCACGCGGCGGCGATCCGGTCGCGCACCTCGGCGAGCCGGGCCGCGACCTCGTCGCGTCGGGCGTCGGCTCACGGCCGCACCCGCACGATGCCGGCGAGCCGCCCGGACTCGGGCCCCTGCCGGCGGTAGGAGAAGAGGTCGTCGTCCTCGCGGGTGCAGCGGCCCACCTCGACCACCTCGACCGGCGCGCCCATCTCGTCGCCCGCGGCCCGCAGCTGCGCCAGGACGCCGGCACCGATGTCGAGGGCCGGCGTGCCCCAGGACGTCTCGGCGTAGGACTCCGGCACGACCGCGGCGACGTCGGCGCGCATCTCGTCGGGGACCTCGTAGCAGGCGCCGCACACGTGCGGCCCGACCCAGGCCACCAGCCGCCGCGCCCCGAGCTCCCGCAGGGCGGCCACCGCCGCGGGGACCACGCCGGCCACCAGGCCCGGTCGGCCGGCGTGCACCGCACCCGCGACGCCGACGTCGGGATCGGCGAGCAGCACGGGCACGCAGTCCGCCGCCCGGGCCGCGAGCACGATGCCCGGGACGGACGTGACCAGTGCGTCGGCCTCCGGCGCCGGCGAGGCGGGTTGCTCCTCTACGACCGCAACGGTGGCCGCCGTGCACCTGGCGCATCAACGCCACCGGGGCGTCCGCCGCGCCCGTGAACGCCTCGGCCAGGGTCGCCAGGTTGGCGCGCAGGTCGCCGGACCGGTCACCCAGGTCGAGCGACGCGTACGGACCGCCACTGACTCCTCCGTGGCGGTCCGTGAACGCGACGTCGACGCGTGCGCGTGTGTCCTGGTAGGCGAACAAGGGCGGCGACGACTCCCTACTTCAGGAAGTCGGGGACGTCGAGCTCGTCGTCGTCGAAGTGCACCGGACGCGGCTGACGCTGCGGCTGGGCAGGCTGGGCGGGCTGAGCCGACTGGCCCGACTGCGCGGAGCGCTCGGACTGCTGCGCGGCCGCCGGCGCCTGCCGGGTCGGCTGCGGGCGCACGCCCTGCTCACCGTCGGCCGGCTCGGACGGGTGGAAGGTGACCTGCGCCGGCGTGGTCGCCCGGCTGGCCCCGGCCTGCTGTGGCCGCCGGACGGGTCGGCCTGGCTCTGCTTCGGCAGCGGCTCGCGGCGCAGCACGGTGCCGGAGTCGCGACGCTTCGGCATGCCGCCGTCGAAGCCGGCCGCGATCACGGTCACCCGCACCTCGTCGCCGAGGGCGTCGTCGATGACCGCGCCGAAGATGATGTTGGCCTCGGCGTGCGCGGCCTGGGACACCAGGGCCGCCGCCTCGTTGATCTCGAACAGGCCGAGGTCGGAGCCGCCCGCGATGGAGAGCAGCACGCCGTGGGCGCCGTCGATGGAGGCCTCGAGCAGCGGGCTGGAGACCGCCATCTCGGCCGCCGCCACCGCGCGGTCCTCGCCGCGCGCCGAGCCGATGCCCATCAGCGCGGAGCCGGCGTTGGACATCACGGACTTGACGTCGGCGAAGTCGAGGTTGATCAGGCCCGGCGTGGTGATCAGGTCGGTGATGCCCGAGACACCCTGCAGCAGCACCTGGTCGGCCTGCTTGAAGGCGTCGAGCACCGACACGTTGCGGTCGCTGATCGACAGCAGCCGGTCGTTGGGGATCACGATGAGGGTGTCGACCTCCTCGCGGAGCTGCGCGATGCCCTCCTCCGCCTGGTTCGCGCGGCGGCGACCCTCGAAGGAGAACGGGCGGGTCACGACACCGATGGTCAGCGCGCCGAGCGACCGGGCGATCCGGGCCACGACGGGCGCGCCGCCGGTGCCGGTGCCGCCACCCTCGCCGGCGGTCACGAACACCATGTCGGCGCCCTTGATGACCTCTTCGATCTCCTCGGCGTGGTCCTCGGCGGCCTTGCCGCCGACCTCGGGGTTGGCGCCGGCGCCGAGTCCGCGGGTGAGCTCGCGGCCGATGTCGAGCTTGACGTCGGCGTCGCTCATGAGGAGCGCCTGGGCGTCGGTGTTGATCGCGATGAACTCGACGCCCTTGAGGCCGACCTCGATCATCCGGTTGACGGCGTTGACTCCACCTCCACCGATACCCACGACCTTGATCACGGCCAGGTAGTTCTGCGGTGCTGCCACGGCAGGTGCCTCTCACTGCTCGGGCTGCCCGGCTGTCGGGGCAGACTGATGGTGTCTGTCGGTGGGGAAGCGCCCGGGGCCTGTCGAGAACCCTAACCCTGAAGTAGAGGGTTATAGTTATGTCAACCTCGTGCTTGGTGAAGAAACTAGGTGACACCGGCAGGGGCTCGGGCAAACACGCCGCGCGTCGCGGAAGTTTCTGCGCCGAGGAGTCAGCTGTGCTGCGCCACGCCGCCCAGGAGCCTGAGCTTGTGACTCCTCGGCGTCAGCGGCGGATGACCGGCTGGCCGGGGACGCTGACGTCGTACAGCGAGGCGGGCTGGTCGAGCAGGACCGCGAGCACCTTCGCCTTGTCGGCGGTGTCCTCCGCGCTCCCCCAGCGCACCACCTTGCCGTTGCGCAGCCGCAGGGAGATGGTGTCCACGGTGTAGGCGCTCAGGTAGGCGACCCGGCCCGCGAGCCCGTCGGGCAGCGCGTCGATGACGAGCGCCGCCTCCGCGAGCGCGTCGGCCTGGGTGTTGGCGCCCATCCGGATGCAGCGGGAGGCTCGGCGGGCGCGACGGGTACCTGCGGAAGATCACGCCCTCGTCGTCGACGCCCTGCACGACCCCGTCGCGGATCACGACGGCGACGGCGATGCGCTCGGTGAGGCCGATGCGGACCCGGTCCGGCCAGGACCGGGACACGTCGGCGTCGAGCACGGGCGTGAGCCGCTCGACCCGGCTCGCCACCGCGTCGAGGTCGACGGTGGCCAGCGGCGAGCCCATCGGGACCGCCGCGACCCGTCGCACCTCGCGCGGGTCGAGCACGCCCGCGCCCGGCGACCTGGACCCCGGACACCGCGAGGACCGAGGAGAAGAACACGATCCAGGTCACGCCGGCGACCAGGCCGGCGAGGGCCAGCACGGCGAGTACGACGCGCCAGGCGAGCCAGCGACGCGCCCACTGCCGGCGCGCGAACCGCTTGCGCGCCACCTGGATGGTGCGCTCGTCGGGGTCAACTGTCTTCGTCGGCACCCGGTCCCCCCTCACGGTCAGCGTGCTCCCGCTCGCCCAGCAGCTCCAGCACCTCGGGTCCCACGAGTGTCACGTCGCCGGCGCCGAGCGTCAGCACCAGGTCGCCGGGGCGGGCCCGCTCGACCAGCGCTGCTGGGGTGGCCGACCACGACGGCACGAACGCGACCTTGTCGTCGGGCAGCGGGACGTGCCCGGCCACGAGCTTGCCGTCGACGCCGGGCTCGGGGTCCTCGCGGGCGACGTACACGTCCATGACGACGACCTCGTCGGCGGCGCCGAGCGCGCGGCCCATGGCGGCACCGAACATCCGGGTGCGCGAGACCAGGTGCGGCTGGAACGCGACCACGACCCGGCCGTCCCCGGCGAGTGCGCGCGCCGCCTGCAGGTCACCGGCGATCTCGTTGGGATGGTGGGCGTAGCTGTCGTAGACGCGCACGCCGCCGACCTCGCCCTTGAGCTCCATCCGGCGGCGGGTGCCGGTGAACGCCTCGAGGCCGCGCTTCAGGTCGGCGAAGGAGAAGCCGAGACGCAGCCCGGCGGCGAGCGCGGCCAGCGCGTCGAGGACGTAGTGCCGACCCGGGATCTGCAGGGCGATCTCGCCGAGCCGACGACCCCGGTCGACCACCGTGAACGTGGACGTCGAGCCTGCGAACGTCAGCCCCTCGGCGCGCAGGTCGGCCCCGGTCGCCTCGCCCACCGCGACCACGCTCATCCCCTTCGCCCGGGCCTGCCCGACCAGGTCGGCGGCACCGGCGTCGTCGGCGCAGGCGACCAGGAAGCCGTCGTCGTCGATCCGGTCGAGGAACTGCGTGAAGGCCTCGTGGTAGGCCTCCTCGGTGCCGTAGTTGTCGAGGTGGTCGGCCTCCACGTTGGTGACGATCGCACCGTGCGGGGAGTAGACCAGGAACGCCCCGTCGCTCTCGTCGGCCTCGGCCACGAAGAGCTCGCCGCTGCCGTCGTGGGCGTTGGAGCCGGACTCGTTGAGGTCGCCGCCGATCGCGAACGACGGGTCGGCGCCGCAGTGCTGGAGCGCCACCGTCAGCAGCGACGTGGTGGTGGTCTTGCCGTGCGTGCCGGCCACCGCGATCACGCGCTTGCCCCGCATCACCGACTCCAGCGCGGCCGAGCGCGGCAGGATCCTCAGGCCCCGCTCGCGCGCCTCCACGACCTCGGGGTTGTCCTCGCGCACCGCGGTGGAGACCACGAGGGTGTCGGCGTCACGCACCTGGTCGGCGGCGTGGCCGACGTGGCAGCGCGCACCGAGCGCCCGCAGCGCGTCGAGCGTGCGGGACTCCTTCGCGTCGCTGCCACTGACCTTGATGCCGCGCGCGAGCATGATCCGGGCGATGCCGGACAGTCCGGCGCCGCCGATGCCGACGAAGTGCACCCGGCCGAGCTGGTCGGCGGGCAGCAGCACCTCGGGGACGGGAACCCTCACCGGGCGGCCCCGACGATCATCTGGGCGAGTCGGTCGTCGGCGTCGCGCGGGATCAGGTCCGCGGCGGCCGACGACATCTCCGCCAGCCGGTCGTGGTCGTTGGCGAGCCCCGGCACGGTGGCGGCGACCCACTCGGGCGTGAGCGCGGCGTCCTGGACCAGCAGCCCGCCACCCGCGTCCACGACGGGGCGGGCGTTGAGCGCCTGCTCGCCGTTGCCGATCGGCAGCGGCACGAAGATCGCGGGCAGGCCGGTGGCGGCCACCTCGGTGACCGTGTTGGCGCCGGCGCGGCAGACCACCAGGTCGGCGGCGGCGTAGGCGAGGTCCATGCGGTCGACGTACGGCAGCACGACGTACGGCGGCAGCCCGTCGGCCCGCCTGCTCGCGGCCCGCCGGCGTCACCTCGTTGGCCGGGCCGATCACGTGCAGCACCTGGACGCCGGCGGCCGCGAGGGCCGGCGCGGCGGTCGAGACGGCCTCGTTGATCCGGCGCGCGCCCTGCGAGCCGCCGGTGACCAGCAGCGTGGGGCGCTCGGGGTCGAGCCCGAAGGTCCGCAGCGCCTCGGCCCGCAACGCGGGCCGGTCGAGCGTCGAGATCATCCGGCGGATCGGCAGGCCGACGTAGCGGGCGTGCCTGCAGCGGGGTGTCCGGGAAGCTGGTCGCGACGTGGCTGGTGAACCGGGCGCCGAGCTTGTTGGCGATGCCGGGCAGGGCGTTGCCCTCGTGCACGACCAGCGGCAGCCCGCGGCGGCGGGCGGCGAGGTACGCCGGCACCGAGACGTAGCCGCCGAAGCCCGACCACGACGTCGGGGCGGACCCGGTCGACCACCTCGAGCGCGCCCTTGACCGCGCCGCGCAGCCGGGCCGGCACCCGGAGCAGGTCGGCGTTGGGGCGGCGCGGCAGCGGCACCGGCGGGATCAGCTCGAGCGGGTAGCCGGCCTCGGGCACCACTCTGGTCTCGAGGCCGCGGGGCGTGCCGAGCGCGGTGACCTCGAGCGTCGGGGTCGAGACGGCGCAGCGCGTCGGCGGTGGCGAGCAGCGGAGACGTGTGCCCCGCGGTGCCGCCACCGGCGAGGAGTACCTTCATGAATCCAGTCCTATCGTGCGGCGGCTCGGCGTGGCCCGGGTCCGTCTCGCGCCGGCGGTGCACCCCGGCCCCCGGCGTACCGACGACGGCGCTTGGCGCGCAACGCCGCGCCTGGGCGCCGGGCTCGGAGCGGGCGAAGGACACCAGCAGGCCGAGCGCGACCAGCGACGGCAGCAGCGCCGAGCCGCCGTAGGACACCAGCGGCAGCGGGATGCCGATCACCGGCAGCAGCGCGAGCACCATGCCGACGTTGATCATCATCTGCACGGTGAGCCAGATCGTGATGCCGGCGGCCATGTAGCGCACGAACGGGTCCTGGGTGCGCACCGCGACCCGGATGCCGGCGTAGGCGATGGTGAGGAACAGCGCCAGCACGAGCAGCGTGCCGACCAGGCCGAGCTCCTCGCCGAGCACCGCGAAGATGAAGTCGGTGTGCGCCTCGGGCAGGCTGCCCCACTTCTGCTGGCTGGCCGAGATGCCCTTGCCGAAGATGCCGCCGCTCGACATCGCGAACAGGCCGTGGGCGGGCTGCCAGCCGGCGCCCTCGTAGTCCTTGAACGGGTCGGCGAAGTTGGTCAGCCGCTCGAGCCGCTCCTGGCTGGTGGTGGCCAGCCAGAGCACGAGCACACCGACCACGCTGATGCCCAGCACGAACAGGCGGCGCCGGCGCGCCGACCACCCAGAGCATCCCGAGCACGATCGCGAGCAGGACCAGCGCGGTGCCGAGGTCCTTCTGGGCGACGACCAGGGCGACGACCAGCCCCGGTGACGGGCGCCATCGGGATCAGCGCGTGCCTCCAGTCGCCGAGCAGCCGCTCCTTGCGGGCGTAGAGGTCGGCGCACCAGAGCACCACGGCGAGCTTGGCCAGCTCCGACGGCTGGATCTGGACCGGGCCGAGGTCGAGCCAGTTGGTGTTGCCGTTGACCTCCACGCCCATGCCCGGCACCCGGGTGAGGGCGAGCAGCACGAGGGCGCCGAGGATGCCCGGCCAGGCCAGCCCGCGGATCAGCCGGTGCGGCAGCCGGGACACCACGAAGGCGATCGGCAGCGCGAGCAGCACCCAGGTCAGCTGGCGCAGGAAGATGTGGTAGCTGTCGTCGTAGATCTTGAACGACCGGACGCTCGAGGCGCTCAGCACCATCATCAGCCCGATGGTGAGCAGCAGCGTGGAGGCGCCGAGCAGCAGGTAGTACGACGTCAGTGGCCGGTCGAGCGCGTGCCGCACGGACGCGAGCCAGCCCGCCGGCTCGGGGTCGCGGGAGGACGGACGAGCGCCGGGGTCGAACGCCGCTGCGCGGTTCCCCTGCCGTCGTGGTCAACGCTGCTCCTCGTCGGGTCTCGACGGGCTCGCCACCGGTGGGGCTCGACCACCGGTGGGGCTACCGGTCGCGGAGGCGGAGCACCGACTCGGCGAAGGCATCCCCGCGAGCACCGTAGTTCGCGAACATGTCCATGGACGCGCATCCCGGGGCCAGCAGCACGGTGTCTCCCGGTTGGGCCAGGCCGGCCGCGGCACCGACGACGCGGTCCATGACAGAAGTGTCGCCGCCCTCGACCACGATCACCCGGACATCCGGCGCGTGTCGCGCCAGGGCGTCGGCGATCACCTCGCGGTCGCGTCCGAGCAGCACCACGCCCGCGCAGCCGGTCGCGCACGCCGGCGACCAGGTCGTCGAACGTCGCGCCCTTGGCGAGGCCGCCGGCGACCCAGACGACCGGGTCGTAGGCCTGCAGCGACGACTTCGCCGCGTGCGGGTTGGTGGCCTTGGAGTCGTCGACCCAGCGCACCCCGTCGACCACCGCCACCTCGGCGATCCGGTGGCCGTCGGGCTTGAACGCGCGCAGCCCGTCGCGGACGGCGGCCGCCGGGACACCGACCGACCGGGCCAGGGCCGACGCGGCCAGGGCGTTGGCCACGAAGTGGGGTGCGTCGGAGGCGAGGTCGGCGACCGTGCACAGCTCGGCGGCGGTGCTGGCCCGCTCCTCGACGAACGCCCGGTCGGCCAGGACGTCGTCCACGAGCCCGACCATGCCGACACCCGGCGTACCGAGCGTGAAGCCGATGGCGCGCGCGCCCTCCTGCACGTCGGCGTCGCGGACGAGCTGCTCGGTCACCGGGTCGGCGACGTTGTAGACGCACGCGGTGCGGACCCGCTCGTAGACGCGGCCCTTGTCGGCGGCGTAGTCGGCCATCGCGTGCGGGCCGGTGTACCAGTCGAGGTGGTCCTCGGCGACGTTGAGCACCGCGGCCGACTCGGCGGCCATCGTGTGCGTGTAGTGCAGCTGGAAGCTCGACAGCTCCACGGCGTAGACGGCGTAGGGCTCCGGGTCCATGACGGCCTCGACGATGGGCAGCCCGACGTTGCCGCAGGCGACCGACCGCACGCCGGCCGCCTTCAGGATGCCGTCGAGCATCTGCACCGTGGTGGTCTTGCCGTTGGTCCCGGTCAGGCACAGCCAGCGGCCGGGGTGCTCGGGGTCGCGCAGCCGCCAGGCCAGCTCCACCTCGCCCCAGACCGGCAGGCCGCGGGCGTACGCCGCCGCCAGCGCGGGAGCGGTGGGCGGGACGCCGGGCGAGGTGACGAGCAGGTCGACGTCGTCGGGCAGGGTGACACGAGGACCAGTGGCGCCGGTGCCGATGCGGACCGTCGCGCCGAGGACCTCGAGGAGCTCGGCCCTCTCCTGCTGCTCGGGCGTGGCGGACTCGGCCAGCACGGTCACCGAGGCACCGACGTGCAGCAGGTTGTCGGCGGCGGCGAAGCCGGAGACGCCGATGCCGATGACGACGGCGCGCACGCCGGACCACGGGGTGCTGCGGTTCAGACCGTCGAGGTCATGCACCGGAGACCCATTCGGCGTAGAAGATGCCGAGGCCGGCGGCGACCGAGAGTCCGTTGATGATCCAGAACCGGATCACCACGGTGATCTCGTCCCAGCCCTTGAGCTCGAAGTGGTGGTGCAGCGGGGCCATCCGGAAGATCCGCTTGCCGCCGCTGAGCTTGAAGTAGCCGACCTGCATCATCACCGACAGGGTCTGGATCACGAACAGGCCGCCGAGGATCGCGAGCAGGAACTCGGTGCGGGTCAGGATCGCGAGCCCGGCGAGCGCGCCGCCGAGCGCCAGGGAGCCGGTGTCGCCCATGAAGATCTTGGCCGGCGAGGCGTTCCACCACAGGAACCCGAAGCAGGCGCCGGTGAGGGCGGCGGCGATGACGGCGAGGTCGAGCGGGTCGCGCACCTCGTAGCACTTGGGGCCGGGGCTGATCACGCAGGACTGGTTGTTCTGCCAGATGTTCACCAGCGTGTAGGCGCCGAAGACCATCGTCGAGGCGCCGGTGGCCAGGCCGTCGAGGCCGTCGGTCAGGTTCACCGCGTTGCTGGCGCCGGAGATCATCACCAGGATCAGCAGGACCACGAGGACCGCCGGCAGCGTCCACCGCTCCATGTCGCGGGTGAAGGAGATGGCCTTGGACGCCGGGGTCTCGCCGCGCGCGTCGGGCATGGTCAGCGCCAGCCACCCGAAGGTGACCGCGATGATCGTCTGGCCGGCCATCTTGGCCTTGCTGCGCAGCCCGAGGCTGCGCTGCTTGGCGATCTTGATGTAGTCGTCGAGGAACCCGACGGTGCCGAGCCCGACCAGCAGGCCGAGCAGGAGCACGCCGGACCACGACGGCATGTCCTGGGTGATCAGCTTGGCCAGCGCATAGGCGAGCACCACCGAGAGGATGATGACCAGGCCGCCCATGGTCGGCGTACCGCGCTTGGTGTGGTGCGTGGTCGGACCGTCGTCGCGGATGAGCTGGCCGTAGCCCTTGGCGACCAGCACGCGGATCGCGACCCGGGTGCCGAGCAGCGTGAACAGCAGCGACAGGCCCCCTGCGAGCAGGATTGCCCTCATCGGCCCGTCTCCCCCATCTCCTGTGTCTCGGTGAGCAGTGCCTCGGCCACCTGCTCGAGGGCCGCGGCGCGGGACGCCTTGAGCAGCACCACGTCGCCGGCGGAGAGGTGTTCGCGCAACCAGGCGAGGGCCGCGTCGTTGTCGTCGACGTACACGGACTCCCCGCCCCAGGAACCCTCGAGACACGCCCCCAGGTGGATCGGTCGCGCTGGTTCACCCACCACCACGAGCTGGTGGATGTCGAGGCGCACGGCCAGTCTGCCAACCGTGTCGTGCTCCTGCGTCGCCGACGCGCCCAGCTCACGCATCTCTCCGAGCACGGCCACCGTGCGCGCGCCCGGCCTCGCGCGGCCGATCTCGGCCAGCGACTTCAGCGCCGCACGCATCGAGTCGGGGTTGGCGTTGTAGGCGTCGTTGAGCACGGTGACGCCGTCGGCACGCTCGTGGACCTCCATCCGCCAGCGCGAGACGTTGTCCGCCTCGGAGAGCCAGCGCGCGACGTCACCGAGACGCAGCCCCAGGGCCACGGCGACGGCAGCGGCGGCCGCGGCGTTGCCGGCCTGGTGCTCCCCGAGGCCGCGCAGGGACACCCGGGCCCGACCGTCGGCGGTGACGAGGTCGAACGACGCGCGGGTCATCGCGTCCGTGGTCAGCCCCTCGATGCGTACGTCGGACGTGGCGGCCTCGCCGAAGGTGAGCACGGCCTCCCGGGTCCGCGAGGCCATCGCCGACACCAGGGGGTCGTCGGCGTTGAGCACCGCCGTGCCGCCCGGGACGACCGCCTCGACGAGCTCGCCCTTCGCCTGGGCGATCGCCTCCTGGGAGCCGAACTCGCCCACGTGCGCCTTGCCGACGTTGAGCACCAGACCCACGTGCGGCGGCGCGACCTCGCACAGCTCGCGGATGTGCCCGACACCGCGCGCCCCCATCTCCAGGACGAGGTAGCGCGTCGTGGCGTCGGCCCGGAGCGCGGTGAGCGGCATGCCGAGCTCGTTGTTGAAGGACCCGAACGTGGCGACCGTGCGGCCGGCGCGTGCGAGCACCTGCGCCAGCAGGTCCTTGGTGCTGGTCTTGCCCTGCGAACCGGTCAGGCCGATCACGGTGAGGTCGGGCAGGGCCGCGACCACGTGCCGGGCCAGCGCGGCGAGGGCGGCCACGACGTCGTCGACCACCACCGCGGGCAGGCCGACCGGTCGCGAGGCCAGCACGGCGGCGGCACCCGCCTCGACCGCCGTGGCGGCGTACTCGTGGCCGTCGACGCGCTCCCCGGCGAGCGCCGCGAAGAGACCGTCCTGCTCGGCGACCCGGCTGTCGATGAAGGCGGGCCCGGTGACGGTGCGGCCGGCGTCGTCGTGGACGGTGCCACCCACCACCGCGGCGATCTCCGGCAGCGTCATCGGGATCATCGGCGCGCTCCCCGGCGCAGCTCCTCGAGCAGCACCTCGCGGTCGTCGAACGGGTGCACGGTGCCGTGCACCTCCTGTCCCGTCTCGTGGCCCTTGCCGGCGACCACCAGGACGTCCCCGTCCGCGGCCAGCGAGACCGCGAGCCGGATGGCGGCCCGCCGGTCGCCCTCCTCGTGGAGCTCGGCGCGCTCACCGTCGGCGACCTGGTCGGCACCGGCGAGCATCGCGGCCCGGATCGCCGCGGGGTCCTCCGACCGCGGGTTGTCGTCGGTCACCACCAGGACGTCCGCGAGCCGGGCGGCGGTCTCGCCCATCAGCGGCCGCTTGCCCGGGTCGCGGTCGCCGCCGGCGCCGAGCACGACCAGGAGCCGCCGCGCCTGGGGGCGGAGCGCGGTGAGCGCGGCGGCAACGGCGTCGGGCTTGTGCGCGTAGTCGACGACGGCCAGGAACCCCTGCCCCGCGTCGACCCGCTCGAGCCGGCCCGGGACGCCGGTCGACGCGGCCATCCCCTCGGCGACGCGCCGGGGGTCGATGCCGGCCTCGCCGAGCGCGGCGATCGCACAGAGCGCGTTGGAGACGTTGTAGTCACCGGTCAGCGGCACCCGCGCCGGCACGGAGTCGCCCGCCGGGGTGTGCACGGTGAACGTCGATCCGGTGGGCTCGACACGGACGTCGTCGACCCACCAGTCCGCCTCCGCCCCCTCGGTCGAGAACGTGCGGACCGGGATGGTCGCCTCGTCACGCAGCCTCCGGCCATGTGCGTCGTCGACGTTGACCAGGCCGAGCCGCGCGCGTTGCGGGGTGAACAGGTCGGCCTTGGCGTCGAAGTACTCCTCCTCGTCGGCGTGGAAGTCGAGGTGGTCGCGGCCCAGGTTGGTGAAGCACGCCACGTCGAAGACGACGCCGTCGACCCGTCCCATCACGAGCGCGTGGCTGGAGACCTCCATCGCGCAGGCGGCGACCTGCTCCTCCACCATCACCGCGAACAATGCGTGCAGGTCGGGGGCCTCGGGCGTGGTCAGGGAGCTGGCCACGTCGGTGCCGTTGACGCGGGTGCCGACCGTGCCGACCACCGCGGCCCGCAACCCGGCCTCGGTGAGTGCCGCCTCGGCGAGCCGGGTGGTGGTGGTCTTGCCCTGCGTGCCGGTGACGGCCACCAGCTTGAGCCGGTCGGCCGGCCGGCCGTAGAGGCGGGCGGCGAGCGCCCCGACCACGGCCCGCGGTCGCTCCACCACCAGGACAGGGACCTCCAGCTGGTGACAGATCTCGGCGCCGGCCGGGTCGGTCAGCACGGCCCGGGCACCGGCGGCGACAGCCGCGGTGGCGTAGCTCGCGCCGTGGCTGCGTGCGCCGGCCGGGGCGACGTACAGGTCGCCGGGCGCCGCGCGTTCGGAGCTGATCGTGATGCCGGTGACGGTCATCTCGGGGTCGCTGCCGCGGATCTCGAGGAGTGCGTCCTTCAGCCAGTCGGCGACGGCCCGGAGAGACGTCTCCCGAGGACTGCGGGGTCGCGTCGGGATCACGCCTGCGGGTCCGGCCACAGCCGAGAGGCTAGCCCGGTGACGGTCACCACTCGACGACGGGGCGGGGCGCGACAGAGCCGGTCGGCGGCACGGCGTACTTCTGCAGCAGGTGCGTCATGATCTTGCGGAACGCCGGACCACCGACCGAGCCACCGCCGCCGCCGTTGCGGGGGTTCTGCACCACCACGTACACCACGAACCGTGGGTCGTCGGCGGGCGCGAAGCCCGCGAACGACACGGTGAACGTGCCGTCGTAGCAGCCGCACCTCTCGCCGACGCGCTGCGCGGTGCCGGTCTTGCCGGCCACCCGGTAGCCGGGGATCGCGGCCCCCGGTGCGGTGCCCTCGTCCAGGTCGGTGACCGCCTCCATCATCTCGGCGGTCTGCCGCGCCGCCTCCTCGCTGACCACCCGGTGCCGGCTCGCGGTGTCGGACCCGACCTCGACCCCGGCGGACGTGCTCGCGCGGCCCTTGACCAGGCTCGGTTGCACGTAGACGCCACCGTTGGCGACCGCGTTGACGGCCGCGGCCATCTGCACCGCACTGACCGCGACGCCCTGGCCGAAGGAGATCGTGTCCTTGGTGAGCGTGCCCCAGGACCGCCACGGCGGGAGCACGCCCGCGGACTCGCCGTCGACGCCGAGCCCGGTGCGCCGGCCGAGGCCGAACGCGCGCAGGTAGCGGTAGTAGGGACGCTGCCGCATCTCGCGGGCGGCCAGCACGGTGCCGATGTTGGAGGACTTGGCAATCACTCCGGTCATCGTCAGCCGGAGCCTGCCGTGGGTGAAGTAGTCGCGCAGCGGCGCCTCACCGGGTCGCGGCAGTGACGGCGGCACGGTGATCCTGGTGTCGGGGGTGACCTTGCCCGCGTCGAGCAGCGCGGCCGCGGTGAGCACCTTGTTGACCGAGCCCGGCTCGTAGGCGTCGCGCAGGGCCCGCGCGCCGAGGTCGGCCTCCGGCGACAGGGTCGGCTCGTTGGCGTCGTACGTCGGGTAGTCCGCGACGCTCAGCAGCTCGCCGCTGCGGGTGTCCATGACCACCGCCGACCCGGAGTCGCCGCCGGCGCCCTGGACGGCGGTGCGCAGCACGCGCTGGGTGTACCACTGCACGTCCCGGTCGATGGTGAGGGCGATGTCCTGGCCGGACTTGGGGGCGATCACCTCGTTGTCCCCCAGCGGCAGCCGGTTGCCGTCTCCCTGCTCGTATGTCGTCGAGCCGTCGACGCCGGCGAGCACCTCGTCGAACATCAGCTCCGCGCCCTCCGCGGCGTGGCCCTCGGCGTTGGTGAAGCCGACCAGGTTGGCGGCGACGTCCTTGGCCGGGTAGTCGCGCACCGGGTCGCGCTGGGTGGTCACGCCGGAGAAGCCGCGGGCCTCGATCTCGGCGAGCACCTCCCGCGCGACGGTCGAGGGGACCCGGCGGGCGAGGTACTGGAAGCGGGTGTCGGGCTTGCGCAGCCGGGTGAGCAGCTCGAAGTAGTCGACCTGCAGCCGGCGGCCGACGATCGTCGCGATCTCGCTGGCGTGCTGCTTGGTCAGCGTCGGGTCGGCGACGAGCATCAACCCGTCCACGGACTCCGCGAGGGGTACCCCGTTGCGGTCGGTGATCGCGCCGCGGGTGGCGGGCAGGTCGATGCTGACCACGCCGCCCTCGGCCTCGGCCTTGGCGACGTACACCTGCGCGTCGATGCCCTGCAGCTGGAACAACCGCGCGGCGAACACCGACACGATCATCGCGATCAGGATCAGGCCCACCCGCAGCCGGAGGATGGTGGCGCCGCGGCGCGACGTCCGGCGGGGTCGGCGTCTGCCTGCGGTCAACGATCGCTCCCCTGCTGGCCTGCGGCCCGTCCCTCCCGGTCCCGCTGGCTCTTTGTACCTTCTCCGCGGTCCCGGTCCCGGCTCGCCGCGCCGGACTCGTCCGAGCTGGTCTCGGCGGGGACGATCACCACGTCGGGCCGGAGCACCTTGGGCTTCTGCGCGGGCAGGGGTGCGACCCGGATGCCGTCCTCGGGCACGGCGGGGGTCGGGCTGCCTAGCACCTTCCCGTCGGAGAGCCGGATGAAGGCGGGGTTGGCGGGCGGCACCATGCCGATGCGCCGGGCCTCGGCGGCGACCCGCTGCGGGTCGCGGAGTGTCTCGAGCTCCATCTGCAGCGACTGCTCCTCCGCCGCCAGGAGCTGGGCCTGCTGCTCGAGCGCGGTCGCTCGGAACGACGCCTGCTGCATCGAGGTGTTGAACAAGAGCAGGCCAACGACGCCGCCGACGAGCAGCAGCGACACCAGCGCCACGAACGGCACCCGCGGGGCCCGGCCGGCGCGGCGGGGGACGACGGTGAGCCGGGCGCGCTCGACGGCGGCCTCGGCGATCCGCGGCACGCGGCTGCGCGGTGAGAACTCGGTCGACGTCTGCTGGCTGGCCGGCTGGCTCATGCCGCTCCCCCTCTGGTCATGGAGACCCGCTCCACGGCCCGCAGCCGCACCGATGCGGCCCGCGGGTTCTGCTCGATCTCCTCGTCGGACGCCTTCTCCGCCCCGCGCGTGACCAGCCGGTAGGCCGGTTCGCTCCCCTCGGGCACGAAAGGCATGTCGGGAGGTACGTCGCTCCGGGTCACCTCGGCGAACGCGTGCTTGGTCAGCCGGTCCTCCAGCGAGTGGTAGGACATGACCACCACCCGGCCGCCGACCCCGACCGCCTCGATCGCCGCCGGCAGCGCCCGGCGCAGCACCGACAGCTCGTCGTTGACCTCGATGCGCAGCGCCTGGAAGGTGCGCTTGGCGGGGTGCCCACCGGTGCGGCGGGCCGGTGCCGGGATCGCCTCGTAGAGCAGCTCGACCAGTCGCGCGGACCGGGTGAACGGCTCGCGGGCCCGCTCCCGGACCACCGCCTCGGCGATCCGGCGGGCGAACTTCTCCTCGCCGTACTGCCGCAGGATCCGGGCCAGCTCCTCGACCGGGTACTCGTTGAGCACGTCGGCCGCGGTCGGGCCGGTCGTGTCGTTCATCCGCATGTCGAGCGGCGCGTCCTCGGCGTAGGCGAAGCCGCGCTCGCGGACGTCGAGCTGCATCGAGGAAACCCCGAGGTCGAACAGCACCCCCTCGACGTGCGCCAGGCCGAGGTCGGCGAGCACCTCGGCGACCTCGTCGTACACCGCGTGCACGAGGGTCACCCGCTCGGCGTACGGCGCGAGCCGCTCGCGGCTGCGGTCCAGGGCGTGGGTGTCGCGGTCGATGCCGACGACCCGCGCCTCGGGGAACCGCTCCAGCACCGCCTCGCTGTGGCCGCCGAGGCCGAGGGTGGCGTCGACGAGCACGGCACCCGGTTGCGCGAGCGCAGGCGCGACGAGGGCGACGACCCGGTCGAGGAGCACCGGGACGTGGGCGTGGGCGGCCATGGGCTAGGCGCCCTGCCCCGCGAGGGTGACCAGCAGGAGCATCGCGCCGGCCAGCGCCGTGGACGCGGCGGCGGTGAAGACGATGACGGCCATCCCGTCGCGCACCTCGTGCCGCACCCGGCGCACCGCCCTGGGCTGCGGACGCGGCGGCGTCAGCCGCTGTGCCAGTGACGTGCTGCTCATGAGCTCGACCCCTCGGGTTGGCCCCGAGGGGGGCCGGTGGCAGATGTGCTGGTCGGGCGGGTCTCACGTTGCTGCTGCGCTGTTCGTCGAACCAGGTCCGGCGTCCGCCCGTCTCGGAGGGAAGTTGCCTTCTGGCACCGGGGAAGGTGTGCCAGACGGCTCCGAGGGGGCGGACGCAAGACCTCGTCCGGCGACCCTGTTCGTGAGCCCGCTGTTCGGTTGTCTGTTGTTGTCTGAGTGGTCTGGGTTGTCGTGCCGGCTGTCAGAGGCCCGGGAAGAGGTCCTCGGACAGGTCCGCGAAGGCCTGTTCCTGCTCGTCGGAGTAGGTCTGCCACGAGGCGGCGTCCCAGATCTCGACCCGGTTCATCGCCCCGATGACGATGCAGTCCTTCGACAGCGACGCGTAGTCCCGCAGCATCGGCGGGATGGTCACGCGGCCCTGCTTGTCCGGCGTCTCGTCGGAGGCGCCGGCGAAGAACATGCGGACGTAGTCCCGCGCGGCCTTGTTGGTGACGGGCACCTCGCGCAGCCGCTCGGTGAGCTTGCCGAACTCCTCCATGGACCACACGTAGAGGCAGCGCTCCTGCCCTCGAGTGACCACGAGACCCTCCGCAAGCTCGTCCCGGAACTTCGCCGGGAGGAACAGGCGCCCCTTGTCGTCGAGCCGGGGGGTGTAGGTGCCGAAGAACATCAGCACCCCTCCCCTGCTCGATGCGAAAGAGGCTCCCTCTCCTCCACTGCGCACCACTCTACTCCACTTCCCTCCACCGTCAACCATTTCCACCGTTTCCACCCGGTGTTTCGCGGGGGTCTCGGAGCGGCGCACGTCTCCCCGAGCCGGGGTCGCCGGGCGTGCCGCGGCCTCCCGACGGACCCCGGTGGAGCGGAGTGGGGGGAAGGTGGAGGAGGGAACGGTTCGGCCACGGTGGTGCCGCAACCTGGGCCGAGGTCGGCACACTGGAGAAGAGCGGTGACAGCCACTCGGTGAATGAGGTTGACTACCTCCACCGATCGGGGGGAGACACCGCACCGGTGTGGCCGAGGACAGGAAGAGGAGCGCGTGACCTCAACAGGAGCGCAGACGCACGGCGGCAGCACCGGCCCGGCGGGCGGCGGCGCCGACCTCGACACGCTGGCTCGGGTCACCGGCCGGGTGCGCACCGGCATCGAGAAGGTCATCGAGGGCAAGCCCGAGGTGGCGAAGCTGGCGCTCGTGGTGCTGCTCGCGGAGGGTCACCTGCTCATCGAGGACGTCCCGGGCGTCGGCAAGACGATGCTCGCCAAGACCCTGGCCCGCTCCATCGACTGCTCGGTGCGGCGGATCCAGTTCACCCCCGACCTGCTGCCCTCCGACGTCACGGGTGTCTCCGTGTTCAACCAGGACTCCCGAGAGTTCGAGTTCCGTCCCGGTGGGGTCTTCGCGAACATCGTGGTCGGCGACGAGATCAACCGCGCCAGCCCCAAGACGCAGTCGGCCCTGCTCGAGTGCATGGAGGAGCGTCAGGTCACGGTCGACGGCTCGACGTACCACCTCGAGGCGCCGTTCATGGTCATCGCCACCCAGAACCCCATCGAGATGGAGGGCACCTACGCCCTGCCCGAGGCGCAGCGTGACCGGTTCATGGCCCGGGTGTCGATGGGCTACCCGGTGGAGGCGGCCGAGATCGCGATGCTCGGCAGCCACACCCGCACCAACCCGCTCGACGACCTCGAGCCGGTCACCGACGCCGCCGAGATCCGCAAGCTGATCGCGATCGTCGGCGACGTCTACGTCTCCGATGCCGTGCAGCGCTACGCCGTCGCGATCGCGACCGCGACCCGGCGCTCCCCCGAGCTGATGCTCGGCGCGTCCCCCCGCGCCACCCTGCACCTGGTGCGCGCGGCGAAGGCGTCGGCGGCGATCGCCGGGCGCGACTACGTCATCCCCGACGACGTGCAGGACCTCGCGGGACAGGTGCTCGCGCACCGGCTGCTGCCGACGGTCGAAGCCTCGATGAGCGGTCGCACCCCGGAGGCGGCGTTGCGCCAGATCGTGGCCGGCGTGCCCATGCCCGAGAGCCGACGCACCTCCTGAGGGAGGGGCCGCCATGCGTGAGGCACTGTCCGCCCTGACCACCCGAGGCCGGGCGTTCCTCGCCGCCGGGGTCACCGCGACGGTGTGCGCGATCTTCCTCGGCTACGACGAGCTGGTGCGCGTCGGCGCGCTGCTGGTGCTGGTGCCGCTGGCGACGGCGTGGTTCCTGGGTCGCAGCCGCTACCGGCTCGGCCTGGTGCGCACGCTCACCCCCTCGCAGGTCACGGCCGGCCAGCAGTCGCGGGTGACCATCGACCTGACCAACGACGGCCGGATGCCGACCGGGCTGCTGCTGCTCGAGGACCAGGTCCCCTACGTGCTCGGCAGCCGTCCGCGCTTCGTCGTCGACCGGATGGGACCCCGGTGGAAGCGGCAGATCGGCTACGTCGTGCGCTCCGACGTCCGCGGCAAGTTCACCGTCGGCCCGATGAAGGTCCGGCTCAGCGACCCGTTCGGCATGGTCGAGCTGGACCGCACCTTCCAGACCGTGTCGAAGCTGGTCGTGACGCCCCGGGTGATCCCGCTGCCGCCGGTGCCGCTGTCGGGCGCCTGGACCGGCTCCGGCGACAACCGGCCGCGCGCCTTCGCCAGCGGCAGCGCCGAGGACGTCACGGTGCGCGAGTACCGCCGTGGCGACGACCTGCGGCGCGTGCACTGGCGCAGCAGCGCGCACGCCGGCGAGCTGATGGTGCGCCGCGAGGAGCAGCCCTGGCAGTCCCGCGCCACGCTGTTCCTCGACAACCGCAAGATCGCGCACGCCGGCTCCGGCGCCGCCTCGTCGCTCGAGCACGCCGTGGTGGTCGCGGCGTCGATCGGCGTACACCTGATCCAGCGCGGCTTCAACGTCCGGCTGGTGACCGCGGCCGGCGAGGAGACCGCACCGCTGTGGCACGAGCACGGCGCGATGGGGGCGGAGACCGGGCCGCTGCTGGAGTCGCTGGCCGTGGTCACCGAGGTGACGCACCCGCACATCGACGTGAAGTGGCTGCAGGACGGCGGGCACTCGGGGCTGCTGATCGGCGTGCTCGGGCTCGTCGCCGAGCACGACCAGCCCGTCCTCACGCGGATGCGGCACTCGGCCGCAGCGGCGATGGCGTTCGCCCTCGACGTACCCGCCTGGGGCCGCGCCCACCAGGTCGCGGCCGGCACCCCGGTCGTGCCCTGGCTGACCGGCCACGGCTGGCGGGCGGTGTCCGCGGGCCCGAGGGACCCGGTGCCGTCGACCTGGCAGGAGCTCGGCCTGCTCGGGAAGACCCGGGTCGGCGCGCGCGCGACCGGCCTGACCCCCCGGGGGGTGTCGTGACGCACCGCCACCTCGGCCTGCCCGCCACCGCCCTCGTCTCGGCGCTGGCGGCGCTGACGACCTGGGTCACCCTGCTGGCCTGGACGCCGTTCTCGGAACGACCGAGCGCCTACATGGTGCCGCTGGCCTGGGCCGCCGTGCTGGTGGCCGGCACCGGCGCGCTGCTCCGGGCCGCGCGGGTCCCGGCCGTGCCGGTGCTGCTCGGCCAGGTCGTCGTCGTCGGCGGCTGGCTGCACCACCGCTGGGCCGGCGAGGAGGCCTGGGGCGGCTGGGTGCCCACCCGTGACTCGCTCGCGCTCGTCGCCACGACGTTCGCCGACGCGGCCGAGGTGGCCCGCGCCTTCGCGGCACCGGTGCCGGCCAGCGTGGTGGGCTTCGCGCCCGCTGCTGATCGTGTCCGGTGCGGCCACGCTGCTGCTCGTCGACTTCATCGCCTGCGGGCTGCGGCACGCACCGGTGGCGGGCCTCCCGCTGCTGGCGGCGTACACCGCGCCGATCAGCATCCTCGACGGCGGCGTGTCGTGGGTGAAGTTCGCGGTCGGGGCGCTGTGCTTCCTGTTCCTCATCGCGGCCCAGGAGGCGACCCGGCTCGGCCACTGGGGCCGCCAGGTCACCGGCGGCCGGATCTTCGACAGCCAGAGCACCGAGGTCAGCAGCCAGGCGCTGTGGTCCTCCGCACGCAAGATCGGCGTCACCGCCACCGGCCTGGCCGTGGTGGTCCCGCTGCTCGTGCCGACCTTCACGGTGAGCCTGTTCGACGGCCTGGGCAACGGGCCCGGCGGCAGCGGTGACTCCGTGTCGCTGTCCAACCCGATGACCAACATGCAGCGCGACCTGTCCCGCGGGCTCGACGTGGACCTGGTCCGGGTCAGCACGTCCGACCCCGACCCGTCGTACCTGCGCACCACCGTGCTCGACCGCTTCGACGGGGAGGCGTGGCGCCCGGCGGGCCGGGCCATCCCCCAGACCCAGCGCGCCGACGGGCTGCTCCCCCGGCCGCCCGGCCTGGACGCCGGCATCGAGCGCGACACGTTCCCGTGGCGGATCGACGTCAACCCCGACTTCGAGTCCCGCTGGCTGCCGACGCCGTACCCCGTCGTCTCGATCAACGCTCCCGGGGACTGGCGCTACGACCGCCGGACCCTCGACTTCATCTCGGCCGCCGAGGGACAGGACGCCGGCGGGATCAGCTACTCGCTCGACGCGCTCCGGGTCAACCCGTCCGCCGCCGACCTCGCCGACGCCGGCCCGGCACCCGCCACCGTCTTCGGGCCGATGACCGAGCTCCCCGACCTGCCCGAGTCGGTGACCGACCTGGCCCGCAGCGTCACCGACTCGGTCGAGTCGAAGTTCGAGAAGGCGGTGGCGCTGCAGCAGTTCTTCCGGGTGGACGGCGGCTTCGACTACTCCCTCGCGGTCGGACCCGGCAACGGGCTCGAGGAGCTGGAGACGTTCCTGACCGAGCGCAGGAGCGGCTACTGCGAGCAGTTCGCCACCGCGATGGCGCTGATGGGCCGCTCCCTGGCGATCCCGTCGCGCGTGGCCGTCGGGTTCCTCCGGCCCGACGACGGCGGCGAGAACACCTACGTCTACAGCTCGCACGACCTGCACGCCTGGCCGGAGATGTACTTCGAGGGCATCGGCTGGGTGCGCTTCGAGCCGACGCCCGGCGTGCGGGCCACGTCGGTCCCGACGTACACCCGTCAGGACGTGGCGCCGAGCGACCCCTCGGCACCGACGTCGTCCTCGTCACCGCTGCCGAGCCAGCTGAACCGGTTCGACGACCCGACCGTCCCGGCGGGCGCCGGCGCCGGCGGCGGGGGCGGCGGCCTCGACCTCCGCGCGGTCCTGGCCTGGCTGGGCGGTCTGGTGGCCGTCGCGGCGCTGGCGGTGCTGCCCCGGTCGCTGCGGGCCTGGCTGCGCCGGCGCCGGTGGGACGCCGCCGGCGACCCGGTCCAGCTCGCCGAGGCCTCGTGGGCCGAGCTGCGGGACAGCGCCCTCGACCTCGGCATCGCCTGGGACGACACCGTCACCGTCCGCTCCCGGGCCCGCGGCCTGGTCACGTCCTTCGCGATGCCCGGAGCCGACGACGACGCGCTGGCCCGGGCCGAGCGGCGCGGACCGGACGCCAACCCCGACGCCACCGCGCGCGCTCGACCGGCTGGTGCGGCTGGTCGAGCTGGCCCGCTACGCCCGGCGGGTGCCGCCGTCCGAGGCCGAGGTCGGTGCCGCCCAGGCCGACGTCGACACCTGTGTCGCGGCGATGCGCGCCGGTGCCAGTCGCCGCGCCCGGACCCGGGCCACCTGGCTGCCCGCCTCCCTGGTCGCCCAGTGGACCGCCAGCAGCGACGCCCGCCGCCGCGCCGCGGGTGCCCGGTTCGACGAGCCCGGGGTGGACCGCGCGGTCTGAGGGGGCGGGGGCAAATTCACTGGGGACCCAGTGAATTGACCGCTTCCCGGGGCGAGTTCACCACGGGAACCGGTAGATCGCCACGGGGAGTGTCGCCGTGACATGACGAGACCCGGCCGGGACCGGGTCTGGGTGTACGTCGTGGGCGGGGCGGGCCCGAGGGCTCAGAAGCCGTTCTGGTCGCGACGGCGGCGCCAGCGCTCCTCGAAGCGCTCCATCATCGAGCCGTGCGACTGGCGGCCGCGGGCCGGCTTGGTGCCGCGCTTGCCGCTCCGACCGCCGTCGATCAGCGTGAACGGGGCGTGCGGGTCGACCTGCCCCTCGCCCTCCTGCGCCGGGGCCTGTCCGCGCCAGGACGTGAGGGCGACGTACGCCGCACCGAGCATCACGACGAAGCCGACGATCCCGACGATGGTCTGGGAGGTGACGGCGCCGGTCATCAGGACCACGACGCCGAGGACGAACGCACCGGCGGCGATGTAGGCGCGACGACGCTGCTGGTGACGAAGCTTGGTGCCTCGCATGGTCGAGGCGAGCTTGGGGTCTTCCGCGACAAGTGCGCGTTCCATCTGCTCGAGCAGTCGCAACTCTTCTTCCGAGAGCGGCACGGCTACCTCCCGCCAGCGTTCCTGATGGTGTCAGTCTAGGCAGCAGTTCAATACCGCGGTACCCGACCCAGAAAATTTCACGCTGATAGGACCGGCGCCGGTCCGGCGCGCGGGCTACGCGGTGTCGAGCGCGACGATCTTGTTGCGCAGCGTGGCGGTCGCCCGGCTGTGCACCTGGCTGACTCGCGACTCGGTGACGCCGAGGACCCGGCCGATCTCGGCGAGGGTCAGGCCCTCGAAGTAGTACAGCGCGATCACCACCTGGTCGCGCTCGGCCAGCTCCTGGACCACCCTCATCAGCAGCGCCTTGTCGTCGCCCTGCTCGACCGCGTGGTCGGCGGCGGAGGCGAGCTCGTCGGCGAGGTCGAAGTCCTCGAGGCTGGCGTGGTTGCCCGAGGCCTGCTTGGTGAGGTCGCGGACCTGCTGGACCGGCATCCCGGCCTCGCGGGCCACCTCCTCGCACCTCGGGCATCCGGCCCAGGCGCTCCTCGAGGGCGACCTGGGCACGCTGGACGACGCGGAGCTTGTCGCGCACCGACCGGGGCACGAAGTCCATCGCGCGCATCCCGTCGATGATCGCGCCACGGATCCGGGGCACCGCGAAGGTCTGGAACGTCAGGCCGCGGCCGGGGTCGAACCGTTCGATCGCGTCCATGAGTCCCAGCACCCCGTCGGAGACCAGGTCGTCCTGGTCGACGGTGTCCGGCAGGCGGGTGCGCATCCGGCCGGCGACGTACTTGACCAGCGGCGCGTACTGCATCACCAGCCGGTTGCGCAGCATCGGTGTCGCCGGTGCGCTGGTACTCCTTCCACAGCAGCAGGACCGAGTCCTGCTCGAGCGGAGGCGTCATGCCAGCCCTCCGGTGCGGGTGTGCGGACGAGCCAGGGCGACCAGAGCGCTGGCCGGGTCCTCCCGGTAGCGGCCGATCAGCTCGGTCGTCGCGTCGTCCAGTCGGACGTGCAGCGCGTGCCGGTAGTCGGTGAGCTGCTTCTCGGCGACCCGGAGCCTCCGCAGCGCGTCCGCCACCGCCTCCGCGTCGTTGGGGTCGAGCTCGGTCACCCACATCTCCTGCAGGATCGGCAGGTCCGGCAGCGGCTCGGCGGCGTGCACGCTCACCAGCGCGGTGCGACCCCGGCCCTGTCCGGTGTCACCGAGGACCCGGACCAGCTCGTCGATGTGCAGCGGTCGCTCGTGGTGCGCCTCGGCCTCCAGCACGTCGATGCGGGCGTGCACGAGGCGGCGCCAGTAGGAGACCCGCTCCTCCTCGTCGGCGAGGCGGCGGCGATAGGCGCGCAACGCGTCGAGCGACAGCTCCGACCAGTGCCGCGGCGGGTCCTCGAACCCGGGGACGGCGCCCGGCGCGGGTCGTGGTTGGTTGCTCATGTTGCTGGTGACACCTCGTCGGGGCGGAGCGGTGACGATCTGCGGTGTGCCATGCAGTTTTCTTCAACATGGCCGAACGGTGTCAACCCTCCCACCATTTGTCGGTGTGTGCGGGGATCTGTGTACGCCTGGCCGGACGGTTTTTCCCAAATAGTTCGTTCTGACTATCAAGCATGGCCGGCGGGGCGCCGATGCTTCCTGTGACTGACTCGCGGCGCCGCTCTTGGGAGGAGCGACGGTGAGAGCTCACGATCCCCACCACGGGAAGCAAACCCCCCTGCCGACCGTGGAGCCGGACCGCACCAGCCCCCCGGTGCACCCGGCACAGCGGCCCCCAGTCCGATCTCGAGACGGACCGGGGGCCGCGGCGTTTTCCGGGCCTCTTCCGCGGTCCCGACCGTCACTCCGCCAGCAGCGTGGCCGGTCGCACCGCCCGGTCGCCGAACCTCAGCAGCGCCCGGTCGACGGCGCGGTCGGCCTCGGACCAGCCGTGCTCGCGGGCACCGAGCACCAGCTGGCGCTGCACCCGGCTGCGCGGCAGCAAGCCCTCGACGCGTACCCCGACGAGACGGATCCGGGCCCGCTGCAGACCGAGCGCGCCGAACAGCTCGGCCGCGGTCCGGTAGATCTCCTGGGTCACGTCGGTGGCCTCGCCCATGGTCCGGGTGCGGGTGATCGTGGTGAAGTCGGCGAAGCGCACCTTGAGCGTCACGGTGCGGCCGGCCACCTGTGCGGTCCGCATCCGACCGGCGACCTTCGCCGAGAGCCGGAGCAGCTCGCGGAGGATCACCTCGTGGTCGTCGGTGTCGCGCCCGAACGTCTCGTCGGCCCCGATGCTCTTGTCGGGCTCGTCGAGGCTGCGGCGGGCGACGACCGTGCGGCTGTCGTGCCCCCAGGCCAGCTGGTGCAGCTGGGTGCCCATCGCGACCCCGACCGCGCGGTGCAGCGTCGGCAGCGGGGTGTGCGCGATGTCGCCGACGGTCATCAGCCCGAGCCGGTGCAGCAGCGTGGCGGTCTTCTCCCCCACGCCCCACAGCTCCTCGACCCCGAGCGGGTGCAGGAAGGTGGTGACCTCCTCCGGTGGCACCACCACCACGCCGTCGGGCTTGGCCCGCCGGGAGGCGAGCTTGGCGATGCCGACCGTGCTCGCCACCCCCACCGAGCAGGTGATCCGCTGCTCGTCGTGGATCCGGGCGCGCAGCTGCTCGGCGATGGCGTACGGCGACCCGAGCCGGCGTACCGACCCCGACACGTCGAGGAACGCCTCGTCGAGGGAGAGCACCTCGCACCACCGGGGTGACCTGCCGGAACGTCTCCATCACCGAGGACGACACCGCGCTGAAGACGTCGTAGTCGGGCGTGACGACGACCAGTCCGGGGCAGATCCGGCGGGCCCGGGTCATCGGCATCGCGGACCGGACGCCGTGCACCCGGGCCGGGTAGTTGGCCGAGAGCACCACGCCCCGGTGCCCGCCGCCGACGACGACCGGGACGTCCTGCAGCTCGGGCCGGTCGCGCATCATCACCGAGGCGTAGAAGGCGTCCATGTCGACGTGCAGGACCGGGCAGTCCCAGGACCGCGTCGGTCCCGGGTCCAGCTCGGCGGCCGGTCACGACCGGTCCCGGTGGGTGAAGCCGGGCGGGTCAGCCCGCCCGGCGGGTCGCCAGGGCGTGGACCTGGGTGCCGAGCGGGAGGTACTCGGGCCGCTCCGCGACCGCCTGCTCGAGCTCGACCAGCCGCTCGGCGGCACCCGGCTCGAGGTCGACCAGCGAGCTGGGCACCAGGTCGACGAAGACCCGGACGGCGTGCATGGCCCGGGTGTCGAAGCCGGCGGCGTCGAGCACCGCGGTGATCTCCTCGGCGGTGAACCGGCGGCCCGTGCCGGTCGCCCGCCGCCGGCGGGATCGGCCTCGTCGTCGAGGAGCGCCCGGGCCTGGCCGAAGTGGCCGGCCATCGCCCGGGTGACGACGGCGGCGTGCCGCTGGTTGACCAGCAGGCTGAGCACGCCGCCGGGACGGAGCACGCGGGCGATCGCGGCCAGCGCGGCCGGGAGTCGTCGACGATCTCGAGCACCCCGTGGCAGAGCACCACGTCGACCCCGCCCTCGGGCACCAGGTCGGCCAGCGTGCCCAGGTCGCCCTGGTGGCCGGTGACCAGGTCGGCGACGCCGCTCTCCTCGGCCCGGCGGGCCAGGATCGCGAGGGCGTCGGGGCTGGGGTCGACGACGGTGACCTGGTGGCCGAGCTCGGCGACCCGGACGGCGAGACCCCCGGTGCCGCCACCGATGTCGACGACCCGCGCCAGCCCCGTCGGCGCCGGCGGCGTCGGCGAGGGCCCGCGCAGGGCGTCCCAGACCACGGCGGTGCGGGCGGCGCTGCGGCGCTGGCAGGCTGCGTGGCGCTGTGCTCGGTCCGGCATGGCGCCCAACCCTAGGGGCGTGCAACACCGTCACCCTCCGGAGCTGCCTGGGGAGGAGTGCCAGAGCTTGCGCGGCGCGGCCTTGACGTCCTCGCCGGCCGGCTTGACGTCGGCGTACGGCGACAGCTTGAAGCCGCTGGAGTGCACCAGCACCCGGCGACGGCCCATCCCACCGGCCGCACCGCCCGCCCCGCCCGGGCGGGCCACGACCGGACGGGTGGCCCGGCTCTCCGCCGCGCCCTGGGTGGCCTCCTCCGCGGCTCCTCCCGCGAAGCCCTCGGGCACCACGGCCAGCACCTCGCGTACCCCGGCGAGACCCTCCCGCTGCCAGGCGTCGTGCAGCGCGGACAGCTCCCAGCACCCGGTCGCCCGCAGCGAGACGCCGTGCCGGCCGGTGCGGCGCAGCTCACCACGCACGAGCAGCAGCCAGGAGCCGAACACGGTGGCGGCGTAGGGTCCCTGGGCGTCCTCGAAGAAGGTGGCGTCGACGGGGCCGGTGCCGTCGTCGAGGGTGAGGAAGACGACCCGCCGCCCGGAGCGGATCGGCGGGGTCTGGGTGGCGACCTTGACCCCGGCCACCAGCAGCTCGGACCGGCTGCGGCGGTGCAGCAGGTCGGCGGACCGCGTCACCCCGAGGGCGTCGAGGAAGCGGGCGTAGAAGTCCACGACGTGCCGGCTGACGTCGAGGCCGAGGATCTCCAGCTCGGCCCGGACCCGCTCGGAGGCGTTCATCTCCGGCAGCCCGCTGACCTCCCCCGAGTAGAGACTGTCGACCGGGGCGTCGCCCAGGTCGAGGGCGAGCTGGACCGAGGTGACCGGCGCGGCCTTCTTGGTCGCCCGGGACTGCCGGGCGGCCTGCTCCCACACCCCGGCCTTCTGCCGGCTCGGGTGCAGGTGCGAGGCGTCGGCCGGGTTGGAGGGCTCCTCCCACGGCTCCCGTCCCTGCCGCGCGCCGGCCGGGCGGGGTGCCATCTGGTCGCGCTGCTGGGCGCGGACCAGGTCGTCGGAGCTGTTGGCGCGGGCGGCCTCGTCGGCGCGCGCGGCCGCGGCCACCCGGCCGCCGGGCGGTGCCCCGCGGGCGGCCAGCCCGCGGCCACGACCCTTGCTGGCCCGGTCTACCGCCCGGGTGTGCCGGTCGAGGTCGGCCACCTGGAGCAGCAGGTCGCGGCGGGTCACCTTGCCGCGGCGACGGACCGCCACCGGCGACCCGATGCCGTAGACGGAGTCGAACGCGCCGGCGAGCACCAGCCGCTCGAGCACCGGCCTGGAGACCCGGGCACGGTGCCAGAAGTCGGTGAGCGAGTGGTAGGGCCGCGCCGCCACCACCCTCAGCACCTCCGCCTCCGAGATCCCCTTCACCTCCGCCAGCGCCAGCCGAATCCCATAAGCGCGGTCATCCTCGAACCCCTCCTTGTCAGTGGAGTCGAGCCGCTCCACGACGTACTCCTTCTCGCTGAGGTTCACGTCGAGGCCGAGCACGGCGATGCCGAGCTGGCGGGCGTCGTCGAGGATCAGCCGCTTGGGGTACATGCCCGGGTCGTGGGTGAGCACGCCGGCGAGGAAGTGCGCCGGCCAGTGCGTCTTGAGCCAGGCGGACTGGTAGGTGGGCAGCGCGAACGCGGCGGCGTGGGCCTTGCAGAAGCCGAACGACGCGAACGCCTCGAGCACCTTCCAGACCTCCTCGACCAGACGCCGGGAGTAGCCGCGCCCGACCGCCCGCGGGAAGAACCACAGCTTGGTCTCGGCCATCCCCTCCACGTCACCGAGAGCCCGGCGGGCCTCGTCGGCCTCGGCCAGCGTGCAGCCGGTGAACTGGGCGATCATCTCGATCACCTGCTCGTGGAAGACCACCACGCCGTGGGTCTCGCTGAGGATCGGGCGCAGGTCGTCGTGCAGGTAGTGCGGCATCCGCCAGCCCTGCTTGGCATTGAGGTACGGCGTGATCATGTCGCTCTTGACCGGACCGGGCCGGAACAGCGAGATGTCGGCGATCACCTCCTCGAAGGTGTCGATGCCGGACTTGCCGACGAGCTCGCGCTGGCCGGGGCTCTCGATCTGGAAACAGCCGAGGGTCTTGCCGGTGGAGATCATCCGGAAGGTCGGCTCGTCGTCGAAGGGCACCTGCGACTCGTCGTCGAGGTCGACCTCGACACCGTCGACGCGGCGGATCTCGGCCAGGGCGTGCGCCATCGAGGACTGCATCCGGATGCCGAGCACGTCGAGCTTGAGCAGTCCGAGGTCCTCGACGTCCTCCTTGTCGAACTGGCTCATCGGGAAGCCGGCGTAGGAGGCCTCGACCGGGGTGCGGTCGAGCAGGGTGGCGTCGGAGAGGAGGACGCCGCACGGGTGCACGGCGATGTGCCGGGGCAGGCCGTCGAGCCGCTCGGCGAGCCGGAACAGCAGGTCGAACCGCTCCTCCCCCAGCCCCGACGCGCGCAGCTCGGGCAGCTCGCGCAGCGCCACCCGGGCGTCGCGCGCGCGGATGTGCGGGAACGCCTTGGCGATCGCGTCGATCTCGCCGAGCGGCATGCCGAGCGCGGCCCCGACGTCGCGGACGGCGTGCCGGACCCGGTAGGTGTCCATCATCGAGACGCACACACACCGCTCGCCGCCGTAGCGGTCGAGGATCGCCTCGTAGACCTCGAGCCGGCGGGCGGACTCGACGTCGATGTCGATGTCGGGCAGCGCCTGCCGCAGCGGGGAGAGGAACCGCTCCATCAGCAGGTCGTGCCGCAGCGGGTCGACCCCGGAGACCCCGAGCAGGTAGTTGACCAGGCTGCCGGCACCCGAGCCGCGGGCCGCGGAGCGCACCCCCATCTCCCGGATCAGGTCGGTGACGTCGCCGACGGTGAGGAAGTAGGAGGCGTAGCCGAGCCGGGCGATCACGTCGAGCTCGTCGTCGAGGCGCTTCCAGATCCGCATCTTGGGACCGTTGCCGTAGCGGCGGCCGATGCCGGCCTCGCACCGGGCCCGCAGCAAGGATCTGCCGTCGGGCGCGATCCGGTCCTGGATTGTTCGCTCGGTCGCTCGCTCGTGCCTCGCTCGGCTCGGTCGCGAACGAAAGCTCGGGGAAGTGCACCTCCCCGAGCCCCAGGTCGGCGCGCGGGTCGACGGCACACCGGTCGGCGACCGCCCGGGTGCGGGCCAGCAGCCGGCGCGCCTCGCGGCCGCTGTCGCCGAGGCCGGCGAACCGGCAGATCTCCTCGGCCACCTCGTCCATCTGCTTGCCGGACTTCAAGAACCCCTCGGCGTTGCCCCGATCGACGTGCCGGAGGTCGAGCGGCACCAGCCGCCGGGCGGCGTCGAGTACGTCGACGGTGGCGGCGTCGGCCCGGTCGGCGTAGCGGACCGCGTTGGTGAGCACCGCGCCGAGGTGGTGCTCCCGGGCCAGTCCCAGCATCCGGGCGGCGTGCGGGGACGACCCCGGCCCGGACCCGGCCAGCCGGTGGGAGACCACCTCGACGACGAGGTCGGCGGGGTCGACGACCTCGCGCCAGGCCGCGAGCACGGCCCGGGCCAGGTCGTCACGGCGCAGCGTGGCGGCCCGCCCCAGCTCGGAGCCGGGACCGAGCAGCACCAGCACGTCGCCCCCCTCGCCGCTGCCGCCGGCGAGGTGCTCGGCGACGAGGTCCAGGGTGGTGACCGGCGTGCCGCGCTCCCCCGCCAGGTGGGTGGCCGAGACCAGCCGGCACACCGTGGCCCAGCCCTTCTTGCCGGCGCCCAGGAAGGTGACCCGCGGCAGCCCGCCGCGTGCGGGCCCGGGGTCGCGGAACGCCCCGCCCCGCACGGGCGTCCGGGCGCTCCGTCCCGGCCCGCCGGGGCCGCCGCCAGGGAGTGAGCCAGGGAGTGAGCCGGGGAGCCCGGACGGGACCAGGCCGGAGGGCGCGACCGCGAGGTCCACCCCCAGGACCGGCCGCACGCCGCCCTGCAGGCAGGCCTTGGCGAAGCGGACCGCGCCGTAGGTGCCGTCGCGGTCGGTCAGCGCGAGGGTGTCCATCTCCTGCTCGACGGCCCGCTCGACCAGGACATGCGGATGGGAGGCGCCGTACTGCAGGGAGTAGCCGGACGCCACGTGCAGGTGGACGAACGGGTCTGGCACGGCTCAGCTCGCTCGCACGGTCGGCGCCGCACCCGCGGCCGCGGTGGGCAGCCGCTCCTGGAAGGGGGCGTGCCGGGTGAGCCCGAGCGACTCCTCGACCAGGCCGAGGAAGCGGTCGGCGTCGCGGACCAGGTCGTCGGCCTCCCGCTCGGTCACCGCCCGCACCGAGCCGGCCTCGGCCGCGGCCCGCTTGGCCGCCCCGGCGGAGAAGAACGCCGCCCACTCGGCGAGCTCGGGGGCGACCTCGGCCAGCAGCACCCAGGCGTTCTTCTGCGCCGGGCGCGGCCGGACCGGCCGGTCAGCGGGGTGGCCCGGGCGGCCAGCAGCGCGGCCGTGGCCCGGAGCGCGGCGACGTGGGCCTGGGCATAGCGCAGCGGCACCTCGGTGGTGGTGATCGCCTCCCGCAGGGACGCCGCGGAGCGGGCGAGGTAGGCGTGGCTGGCGGCGGGCACGTGGAGGGGGTGGGGTCATCGTCGCTCCTCAGTCCTCGCACCGGGTGAGCTGCCAGCTGCCGTCGGCCCAGTCGAAGACCAGGTCGAACACCCCACCGGTGCGCGCGGCGCTGATCCCCCGGGCCGCCTCGACCCGCCAGACCTCCCGCTCTGCGAGCAGGTCGACGCCGGCGGGTGTGGCGTGGTCGGAGCCGAGCACCGCGTGCGCGCCGGCGGACTGCCACCACGGGCCGGTCTCCACCCAGTGCGCGACCACGTCGCGGACCTTCCACAACCGCCCACGCCACAGGAACTGCTCGGGACCCTCCTGGGCACCGCCCGGTCCGTCGACCATCCCCCGGCGCACCTCCACGGGGTCGTCGTACCGCCGCATCAGCCCTCCTTGGCTCCTGGCACGAGTCATTCGAACACTTGTTCGAATGACTCGACGGTACACCGCGGCTCCGACAGGGCGTCAACCCCTCAGGTGAGCCGGGTCGGACGGGCTATTGCCGATCGGGCTAGACAGTTCAAGAGTGGGAAGCACTCGACTGGAGGTACCTCATGGCCACAACTACCCGCGCGCGAGCTGCCCTCCTCACCGCAGCCGTGCTCCTCCCGGCCGCCGTCACCACGACCACCCTGGTCGCGAGCGCCGACGCTTCGACCGCAGCCGCACCGGTGGTGCTCCGCGCCACCTTGGACTCCAGCGGCGACCCCAACGGCAGCGGCACCGCCCTGGTCCGGCTCAACAAGGCCAAGAAGCGCGTGTGCGCGGTGCTGGACTGGAAGAAGATCGGACAGCCCGACGCGGCCCACATCCACAACCGCGACGGATCGATCAAGATCGACCTGACCAACGCCGCCGACGGCAGGGGCTGCACCAGCGGTGTCAAGAAGTCCGAGATCGCCGACGTCATCGAGCGTCCCGGTCGCTACTACGTCAACGTGCACAACACGAAGTACCCGTCCGGCGCCATCCAGGGCAACCTGCACCGCTGACCGCCGGCTCGTCCACCGCCCCGGGCCGACTAGGGTCCGGGGCATGAGTGACGAGCACCCAGCGATCGCCCACTTCCGCAGCGAGCTCGAGCGGCGCGGCGGCACCGGACGGATCGTCGTACTGCCCGACTCGGTGCACACCGCGGCGCTCGCCGCGGAGGCGCTCGGCTGCGAGGTCGGCGCGATCGCCAACAGCCTGCTCTTCGACGCCGGCGACCGGCCGGTGCTGATCCTCACCTCCGGCGCTCACCGGGTGGACACCGTGCGGGTCGCCGAGCGCATCGGCGTGCCCGCGCTGCGCCGAGCCACCCCCGACTTCGTCCGCGCGCACACCGGCCAGGTGATCGGCGGGGTCTCCCCGATCGGGCACCCGGCGCCGGTGCCGACCTACATCGACCCCTGGCTCCGGAAGTACGACGAGGTGTGGGCCGCGGCGGGCCACCCGGCCGCGGTGTTCAGCAGCAGCTACGACGAGCTGATGGTCATGACCGGCGCCGTCGAGACGGAGGTCGACTGACCGTGGAGATCTGGGTCAACCCGTCCTGCTCGAAGTGCCGGGCGGCCACCGCCACCCTCGACGAGGCGGGCGTCGCCTACACGGTGCGCCGCTACCTCGACGACCCGCCGACGGTCGAGGAGCTGCGTGCCGTCGTCGAGCGGCTCGGGGTCGAGCCGTGGCACGTCGCCCGCGACAAGGAGACCCGCGAGGCCGGCATCGACCTGCCCCGCGACGCGGACCATCGCGACGAGTGGCTCGCCGCGATGGTCGCGCACCCCCGGGTGATCCAGCGGCCGATCCTCACGGCCGACGACGGGACCACCGTCGTCGGCCGGGACGGCGACAGCCTCGACCGGGCCATTGCCGCCGAGAGTGACGCCGAGGGCTGATCCGCCTCAGCGGCCCGGCTGCACCTCGACGTCGGCCGCCTTGACGTAGCCGAACCTGTGGCCGACCCACACCTGGTAGTACTTCTCCTGCCCGGTGATCACGGTCTTGTCGCCGGGCAGGGAGTTGTCGAAGGACTTGGCGTAGTAGTAGTCGGTCGGCACGGTCTTGTCGGCGAGGACGTACTGCTGACCGGGCTGCAGCGTGATCGGCGTCGTGTTGTCAGGCCCGGCCAGCGTGGGCTGACCCTGGTAGGGCACCGGCGTGCCGGCGTACGCCGCCGCCTCCGGGTAGGCCCGCTGGTAGACGGTGACCGGCGCGTCACCGGCAGCCTCCACGACCTCGCCCTGCGACGGCACGACCACCGGGTCGGCCTTGGGGCTCTTGATCCAGCCCTCGAGCCCGTCCCACCACACCTGCAGCCAGTCGCCCTGGCGGTCGGCGACGTAGAACTTGTGCCCCGCCACCGCCCGCGCGTTGCGATCGGAGACGCAGGTCGGTCGACCCCTCGACGAGCGGCGCCGTGTCGCTGGGCGCCGTGCGCACGTCGACGTAGTTGGTGCCGAAGGCCGGGCAGGTCGGACCCGCGCCGTAGCAGCCGTGCAGGACTCGCTGGTTGTCCTCGAAGCCGGGCTTGACCGTGACCACCTGGCTCTTGCCGCGCCGGTCGGGCTTGATCGGCGCACCCAGGAGCTCCATGTAGTGCTCCCAGTCCCAGTACGGCCCCGGGTCCCACTTGTAGTTGGAGGAGCCGAACTCCTCGTGCCCGACGACGTGGGCCCGGTCGAGCTCGTAGCCGCGCTCGTCCGCGAGGTGCTTCACCAGCTCGGACGAGGAGCGGTAGAGCGCCTCGGTGTACCACTCACCCGGCTGTCCGGCCATGCCCTCGTGCTCGATGCCGACCGAGTGCATGTTGAGGTACCAGTTGCCGGCGTGGGCCGCGACGTTGCGGGTCGCGACGTGCTGGTCGACGTGACCGTCGTTGGAGCGGATCGTGTAGTGCCACGAGACGAAACGCGTGGGGTTCTGGATGAGACCCATGCAGACGTCGTACTCACACTCGGTGTTGTGCACGACGAGGTAGTCGATCGAGAGGTCCTTCTCCCGGTCAGCCAGGTCGTAGTTGGCGTAGTGCGTCGGCGACGGTCCGTACTGGTTGTACGTGGCCTCGATGACGCCGCACTCGATCGTGGCGGGGCACTCCACCTCCTGGACGCCGGGCATCAACAGACGCGAGTCCTCCACCGCCTGCGTGTCCACCGTCGCGCCCGGGGTGGGCGGTCAAGGTGACGGAGTCGCCGAGGTCGTTGGTGGCGGTCGCGCCGGTGCGGAGCACGTCGAAGACCAGGTCGGCGTAGTGCAGCGCCTCGTCCTCGGCGGCGGTGCCGGCGTTGAGCGCCACCGCCTTGCTCCAGGCTGCGGGCCGCTGGGCGGTGGTGCGCCGGCTGGTACGACGCCAGCACCGCGGCGCCACCGCAGATGTTGGCGACCGGGTCGTTGCGCAACCGCGCCGTCCCGATGCCGGTGATGTCGGCGGCCAGGGGTAGCGACCCGGCCCGGTCGGGCAGGCCGCGGTTGCGGTCCCCCTTCGCCGCGCTCGGCTCGGCCGTGACCGGCTGGTCCGTCAGGTGCATGACGCCGTAGCCGCCCGAGGTGCTGGCAGCGCCGTCGTTGTGGCTCCATCGCGAGCCGAGGTAGCCGACCGCGAGCAGCACGTCCTCGGGGACACCGCTCACCCTGGCCGCCCGCTCGAACGTGGCCTGGGTGTCCGACGGGCCCTCCAGGCAGGCGCTCCAGTCCTGGGCCGCTGCCGACGGCGTGATGAGGGCGAGTCCGGCGAGGGCGAGTGCGCCGACCGACGCCCCCACCCCGAGCCGCAGCCGACCAGTCTGTGTGCGCGTCAAGGCCGCGCCCCTTTCCCGAGATCGAAACCCGACAATTCGCCGGGCTCCGTCAGCCAACCCCGCCGGCCGCACCGGCGTCAAGGGTTTCGGCACCGCGAATTAGTCCGTTGGTCCAGTTCCGCGCCGACGGTCTGCCCGGCCCTACGATGTGCCTGTGGATCTGCTGCCCCTGGTGGCGTCGAGCGGATGGGCCAGCGGTGTGAACGCCTACCTGGTCGTCCTCGTCTTCGGCATCGCCGACCGCGCCTGGGGCCTCGCCGAGATCCCCGACGTGCTGGCCCGCACCGACGTGCTCGTGGTGGCCGGCGCGCTCTACGCGTTCGAGTTCGTCGCCGACAAGATCCCCTACATCGACTCGACGTGGGACGCGATCTCGACGGCCATCCGGCCGACCGTGGCCGCGGTGATCGCGGTGCTGCTGGCCGGGGACGCCTCGACGCTGGAGCAGGCGATCCTGGCCGTGGTCGGTGGCGGGACCGCGCTGGCGTCCCACGGCGTCAAGGCCGGCCTGCGGCTCGCGATCAACACCTCTCCCGAGCCCGTCACCAACAGCGCCACCAGCGTCGCCGAGGACCTGTCGGTGGCCGGCGTCGTACTGCTGGCGCTCGCCCATCCCTGGATCGCGCTCGCCGTCTGCGTGCTCCTGCTCTCCCTCGGCGTGACCACCCTCTTCCTCCTGGTACGCCGGATCCGGCGCGGCTGGCGCAGGTGGCGCACGCGCGAGCCCCGCGCCGGGGTGGGCGCCCCGTAAACGGCTCGTCGCGCCGGGTCGCGAGTTCCTAGAGTGCGGTCCATGGACCTCGGGGACGAGCGACAGCGCGCGGAGTGGAAGGCCCGGCTGGGCTCGATGTTCCGGGACCGCAAGGTGATCACCGGCCTGCTCCCGCTGGCCGCCATGACCCCCTGGGTCGCGATGCTGCGGGAGGCGGGGGCACGACGACCGCTGGTGCTGGCGACCGGGACCGGCGCCGGCCCGGTGCCCACAGCCGAGGAGGCCGAGGTCCACCTCCTGGACACCGACCACCACGGCTCGATGACCGAGGAGCTGCGCGCCGTCGACCACCTGGCCCGGCACCTGCCGGCACCGGCGGCCGCCGCGGTCGCCGGCTACGACCCCGAGCACACCGGGTGCTGGCTGGTCGGCCCGTTCGTCGCCAACGACCCGATCGACGACCGTCCCGTGGTCGGCGGACGCCCGCCGGCGTGGTTGGCGCTGGAGGACAAGCTCCTCGCCGAGGGGATCTGGTCCGCCGTCGGTGCTCCGCACGCCGAGGCCCGCGTCCTGCCCGTGGACGCCGAGACGCTGCGGGTCGCGTCGGCCGACGTCGACGAGGGTGCCGGGGTCGTCTGGGCCGGCGACGCGCGCGACGGGTTCCACGGCGGCGGGGACTTCACCCGCTGGGTGGCCACCGCCGAGGACCGGGCCGCGGCGCTCGCGTTCTTCGCACCCCGGTGCGACCGGGTCCGCGTGATGCCGTTCCTCGACGGCGTGCCGTGCAGCATCCACGGCATCGTGCTGCCCGACGGCACGGCGGCCTTCCGCCCCGTCGAGCTGGCGATCCTGCGTGCGCCGGACCGTCGGTTCGTGTACGGCGGCCAGGGCACCACCTGGGACCCGCCCGCGGCCGACCGCGAGGCGATGCGCGAGCTCGTCCGGCGTACCGGAGAGCACCTGCGCGCGCGGGTCGGCTACCGGGGCGCGTTCGGCATCGACGGCGTGCTCACGGCAGACGGCTTCCGCCCCACCGAGCTCAACAGCCGGGCCGCCGGCGGCCTCAACACGCTCGCCCAAGGCCTCGACGGCGACGCGTTCACCCTGCTGCAGATCGTCTGCGTCGCCGACGAGGACCCTGGCGTCACCGTCACGGAGCTCGAGGACTGGGCGGTGCCGGCCATGGACGCGCACCGGGTCGCGAAGGCGATCGGGATGAGCCGGCGTCGCGTGGTCGAGGAGTCCGTCGACCTGCCGGTCGTCTGGGACGGCACGGCCCTCCGTCGCGCGCCCGCCGAGCAGGCGACGGCGACCGTGCAGGTCGGCCCCAGCGCGGTCGGCGCCTTCTGCCGGCTGATGGGCGACGTGCTCTCCCCTGGCGACCGAGTAGGCCCCCTCAACGCCGCCCTGTTCCGGTTCCTCGACGACGAGCTCGGCACCGGGTTCGGACCGGTCGAGGTCCCGCCCGACCTGCGGAGCGCCACGCCGTAGGGTGCCCGCCATGGCACGGGTGGTGGTCGTCGGCGGCGGGATCGGCGGCACCGCGTCGGCCGCCCGGCTCGCCAAGCTCGGTCACCACGTCACGCTGGTCGAGCGTCTCGACCGGGTCGGCGGCGCGGTCGGCTTCGTGGAGCGCGACGGCTTCCGGTGGGACTCCGGTCCGACGTCGACGGCGCTGCCGGCGGCCGTGCGTGACCTGTTCCGCAAGACCGGTCGGCCGCTCGAGCGCGAGCTCGACCTGGTGCCCGTCGAGCCGATGCGCGAGCACCGCTTCGACGACGGCACCGTGCTGGCGCTCCCGTCGGGAAGCCGGTCCGCGCAGCTCGACGCGGTCGACGCGGCGTTGGGACCCGGCGCCGGGCGGGCCTGGGTCGACCACGTGCACTCCTTCGCGGAGCCCTGGGACCTGCTGCGCCGCGGCTACTTCGAGCGGCCGTACTCCCCCGGCCACCAGGACCGCCGGGCCGCCGACCTGCTGCACACCCGCTCGACGCTGCACCGCGTCGTCCGCAAGGCGTTCCGCAGGGACGAACGGCTGCGCCGGCTCGCGCTCACCCACCCCGTCCTGGACGGCCACGACCCGCGCAACGTGCCCGCCTGGCTCGGCCTGCTCGACTACGTGGAGCAGAACTTCGGCACCTGGACCGTGCCCGGCGGCATGGGCCGGCTGGCGGAGGCGATGGCCAAGCGGCTCGGCGAGCGTCGGGTGGAGGTGCTGCTGGGTACGACGGCGCGCGACATCGTGGTGCGCGAGGGCCGGGCCGTCGCCGTCGCCACCTCGGCCGGCGACCTGGACGCCGACGTCGTGGTGTGCGCGGTCGACCCGCGCGGCCTGCCGGCTCTGGCCGACCATGTCCGGCGCACGATGCCGGCGCTCCCGCCCGTGGTCTCGCACCTCGGCCTGGTCGGCGACGTGCCCGAGCTGCCGCACGAGGTCGTCCTGCACGGTGACCCCACGCTCGTGCTGCGCACCAGCGGCACCGCCCCGGCGGGCGGCGCGGCCTGGACCGTGCTCGGCCGGGGCCGGCTCGCCGAGGACGTGCTCACGGCCCTGGCGCGACGCGGGGTCGACGTCCGCGAGCAGGTACGGGTGCGGGTCGACCGCTCGCCGCGCGAGCAGGTGGTCGCCTGGGGCGGGTCGCCGTACGGCGTGCTGTGGCAGGGCCGCGGCACGGTCACCCAGAAGCTCGGCACCGCGACCCCGGTGCCGGGGGTGTACTGCGCCGGCGCGCACGTGGCCGGGGCGACCGGGCTGCCGTTCGCCGTGTTGACCGCGGCAGTCGTGGCCGAGCAGGTCGGCAAGGCGTGAGACTCAGAGGCTGCTGGTCAGCCAGGTCACGGTGAGGGTCCCGGTCACCGACGCCGTGCCGGGCTCGAACGCGGTCGACGCCGCCGCCACGCGGGCGACCCCGAGCGGGCTCGGCCCGCCGCCGGTGCCGCCCTCGACGACCGCGAGCACCCCGTCGACCCGCTGCCCGGCCAGCGCCGCGAGCTGGTCGGCCTTGGCGCGCGCGTCGGCGAACGCCGCCTCGCGGGCCGCAACCCTGATCGGCCCAGGCTCCGCGACGAACAGCTCCACGTGGTCGATCCGCAGCCGCTCCCCGACCGCCTCGGCCAGCCCGTCGACCAGCTCGCCGGCCCGGTCCAGGTCGGCGCAGACCACCTCGATGGAGTGCTGCGCGTAGTAGCCGTTCGGCCGGTCGCCGTCGCCGTACCACTGGCCGACGTTGAGCCCGCGGCTGGCGACGTGCTCGGCGTCGGTGAAGGCACGCGCCGCCGTCACGGCGGCATCGGCGGCCGACGCGCAGCCGGCCAGGGCCTCGCTGACCGAGGAGGACCGGTGCTGTACGGATGCGTGCACCCGCAACGTGTCGGGCACGCCGGAGGCGGTCCCCTCGCCCACCGTGGTGACGGTCGTCGCCCCAGGCGATGCGACCGGGTCCGGCATCAGCCGACCGCCGCGCGCAGCCCGGAGTAGATCTCCCGCGTGGCCTTGGAGCGGTTGAGCGTGTAGAAGTGCAGGCCGGGGGCGCCACCGGCGAGCAGGGTGTCGCAGAGCTCGGTCGCGACCGCGATGCCCTCGGCCCGCACCGCCGCCGGGTCGCCGTCGAAGCGCGCCACCCGGGCGACCGTCTCCGCGGGCAGGGCCGCGCCGGACAGCTCGGCCATCCTTCGGATCTGGGTGAGGTTCGTGATCGGCATGATTCCGGGGATGATCGGGATGTCCACGCCCAGCGCGGACACCCGGTCGACGAGCCGGAAGTAGTCCTCCGCCCGGAAGAACAGCTGGGTGATCGCGAAGTCCGCACCGGCGCGCGCCTTGGCCGCGAGCACCCGGGCATCGGCCTCGGCCGACGTCGCCGAGGGGTGCGTCTCGGGGAACGCCGCGACTCCCACGCAGAAGTCGCCCAGCGACTTGGTCAGCTCGACCAGCTCGACCGCGTAGCGCAGCCCCTCGGGGTGCGCGACGTAGGGAGCCGACGGGCCGCCGGCCGGGTCGCCGCGCAGCGCCAGGACGTTGCGCACGCCGGCCCCGGCGTACGACCCGATCACCGACCGCAGCGTCCGCACCGAGTGGTCGACGCAGGTCAGGTGCGCGAGCGGGGTCATCGAGGTGTCCTGGGCGATCCGCTCGGTGATCCCGACGGTGCGGTCGCGGGTGGAGCCGCCGGCGCCGTACGTCACCGATACGAAGGTCGGGCTCAGCACCTCCAGCTCGCGCAGCGCCTTCCAGAGCTGCCTCTCGCCCTCGAGGTCCTTGGGCGGGAAGAACTCGAACGAGAACGACCGCTCCCCCGCAGCGATCAGCTCCCGGACGGTGCTCGCACCGCCGGGCATGCGTGAGGGCAGTCCCAGAGCCATGGGCCCAAGGATAGGTGCCGCCCGCCGCGCGAACGCGGCACGTCCACGCCCGGGGCGTCGAAGTAGGCTGCGCCGGTGACCTGGGACCCCGCGGAATTCCGTGCCGCCGTGCAGGTGGAGCTCGACGCGTTCGTCGCCGAGCAGTCCCGCCGGCTGGCGCCGCTCGGGGCGGACGCCGACCAGCTGGTGCTGGCCGCCCACGAGGCGGTCCGGGGCGGCAAGCGGTTCCGGGCGTCGTTCTGCCACTGGGGCTACCGCGCGGTCCGCGACGACGTACCCGACCCGCCCGCGCTGGTCCGCGCCGCCGCGGCGCTGGAGCTGCTGCACGCGAGCGCGCTGGTCCACGACGACTACATGGACGCCTCGGCCACCCGCCGCGGACGGCCGGCCACCCACACGATGTTCGAGGCACGGCACCGGGAGCTCGGCTGGTCCGGGTCGCCGCAGCAGTACGGCGCGGCCGCGGCGATCCTGCTGGGCGACCTGCTGCTGTCGTGGGCCGACGAGCTGCTGCGCCGCTCCGGCTTCCCGCACGACGTTGTTCGGGACGCGCTGACCGTCTTCGACCACACCCGCAGCGAGGTGATCGCCGGGCAGTTCCTCGACGTGTCGGTGCAGGCGCGCGGCGAGTCCGACGTGGAGCTGGCCATGAAGGTGCTGCGCTACAAGTCGGCGAAGTACTCCGTCGAGAGGCCGCTGCACGTCGGCGCCGCGCTGGCAGGCGCCGACGAGAGCCTGCTGGCCGAGCTCTCGGCGTTCGGGCTGCCGCTGGGCGAGGCGTTCCAGCTCCGGGACGACCTGCTCGGCGTGTTCGGCGACCCGGAGGCGACCGGGAAGCCCGCCGGCGACGACCTGACCGAGGGCAAGCGCACCGTGCTGGTCGCGCTGGCCCTCGACGCGGCTCCCGCCGACGAGGCCGCCCGCCTGCAGGCCGGGCTGGGTCGCGAGCTCTCGATGGGCGAGGTGGCCGAGCTGCGCGGCGTGATCGAGCGGTCCGGCGCCGCGGCCGACGTCGAGGGGCGCATCCACACGCTCACCGAGGAGGCGCTGGTCGCCCTCGAGACCGCGCGGTTCGCGGAGCCGGCCCGCGCGGCGCTCCGCCAGCTCGCGGACGCCGTCACCCAGCGGGTGCACTGACCGGGCTTGTGCGGTGCGGCACCATGTCCGCCATGCCGACCCCCAGGACGCTGGCCGCCACAGCGGCGTACGTCGCGCTCGCCGCCACCGACACCGTGCTCGCCGGCCGGACCGACCTCGCGGCCCGTCGGTCCCGGTTCCTGGTCAAGCCGCTGCTCATGCCGGCCCTCGCCGTGGCCTTCCACGAGGGCACCCGCGGCAGCCACGACCCGGTCGTGCGTCGTACCGCCGCCGCCCAGGCGTTCTCCTGGGGCGGGGACGTGGCGCTGCTCGGCCGCGGGGAGAAGGCGTTCCTCGCCGGGGTCGGGTCGTTCTTCGCAGCCCACGTCGCGTACGTCGCAGGGTTCGCCGCCGCCCGCCCGTCGGCGGCCGCGGGACCGGCACCGGCCGGGCTGAAGGCGGCCGCCGCGCTCTGGCTGGCGGCCGGTCCGGCGATGTCCTGGGCCGCGGGACGCCGGTCACCCCGGTTGGCCGCGCCGGTCGCGGCGTACGCCGGGGTGCTGGCGACGATGTTCGGCGGCTCCACCGCCCTCGACCCCGCGCTGCCGCGGCGAGCCCGCGCCACCGTGCGCGCAGGGACGACGCTGTTCCTGGTGTCCGACACCCTGCTCGGGGTGCAGGACTTCCTGCTGACCGAGCGGCACCCCGGTCTCGATCGTGCGGTGATGGCCACGTACACCGCTGGCCAGGGACTGATCGCCTGGGGCGTCGCCCAGGGCCTGGATCGTTGAGACGCGGGTTGTGGGGCCCTCAAGCGCGCGTTCGAGGACCCTACGAGGCGCGCTTCAACGGGAACGTGCGAAGGACGGAGCCGCACCAGCGGCTCCGTCCTTCTTCCCCTATGCCAGCGACCCGGGTCGAGGAGGTCGGCGGCACGACATGTGGGCGAGCCTGACGCTCGCGCGGGCTCAGCCGATCGGGACGGCGAGCTCCTGACCGACCGCGACGCCCGAGCCCGACATCGCGTTGAGCTCCTGGATCCGGTGGGTCATCTCCCGCACCTCGCCGGGCGCGGCGACCTCGGCGGCGATCCCCCAGAGCGTGTCGCCGGGCTCGACGACCACCGAGCGCGTGGGCACCGGGGTGCCGGCCTCGCCGGTTGCCGCGGAGGTGGCACCGAAGACGGTGAGCACGACCGAGACGGCGACCAGGAACAGCACTGTCAGCACCAGGCGGCCCCGCCGGGTCAGCCGAACCGGGGCCGCGGGCGCGGTGGGAGTCGTCGCGACGGGGCGTGCGGGTGCGGGGCGGCGGCGCGGGACGGTCAGTCCGGGCGTGGCGGCGATGGTGCTCATCTCAGACCTCCGGGGGAAGGAATCGGCGGCGGTGTCCATGTCCGAAGGTGTACCGAGGTGCACCGACAGTTTTGCGAACGGGCCGCGCCCGGCAGCCTGCCGGGAGTCGAATACCTGTTCGATCGAACACGTGTGCGACGTTAGAGCATGTGTTCGAACGAATCAAGCCTCGCCTCGAAGGCGTGTTCGAGTCCTTCGCGTGACTCCCGGGTCAGGAGCGGCGCATCACCCGACGGCCGTACCGCTCGAAGGCCTTGAAGCCCCCGCCCGCCTGCGACGGCACCAGCGAGCCGGCCCGGATCAGCGGCGCCCGCCAGGTCGGCAGGGTGCGGACGACCCGCCGGGACCCGACCAGCGCCACCGCCGCGTCGGCCACCTCGTCCACCCGGAGCAGGCGGCCGCTCGAGTGCACGATCGCCCGGGCCGGCCCTTCCGGATCCATCGCCGCCACCATGTCGGTGTCGACCCCGTCGGGGCACAGCGCGTGCACCCGCACGCCGCGCGGCGCCTCTACCGACGCGGAGGTCGTGACGGAGACGACGGCGGCCTTCGTCGCGGCGTACACCGCGAGTCCCGGGACCGGGCCCAGCGCCGACGCGGAGGCGATGTTGACGATGTCGCCGCCCCGAGGCCCGAACGCCGCGAGCGCCGCGCGCATCCCCCACAGCACCCCCAGCAGGTTGACGTCCACCAGTCGCTGCACGGCCGACGACGTCACCTCGGCCAGGGTGCCGTCGTCGCCGACCCCGGCGTTGTTGACCCAGACCGCGACCCGACCGTGCCGGGCGGCCTCCTCGGCAGCGCGCGCGTGCGAGTCCTCCTCGCGAACGTCCTGGGCGAGCCAGCCCGCCGCGCCGATCTCTTCCGCGGTACGTCGGACCGCCTCGCCGTCGACGTCGGTGACCACCACGGCGTACCCGCGCTCGACCAGTCGGCGTGCCACCGCCCGTCCGATGCCGCGGGCCGCCCCAGTGACCACTGCCGCCCTCGGGTGCTGGAAGTCGGTGGAAGCTGTCGTCATGGCCGGCAGCCAACCACGACACGCCGTTCGAACATGTGTTTGAACCCACGGCCCCTCCCGCACTACGGTGGTCGCACCCGCTCCAGTGAGGACCCCGGCTCCACCAGGGGAGAACAGGACACGTCATGGCAGGCAAGAAGAGCACCGCAGCCGGCGCCTCGGGACAGGTCGCCGAGCTCCCCGACGGGCCTCCCGACGCCACCGGCCTGACCCCACGACAGCAGCGCGTCCTCACCGTGATCAAGGACTCCATCGAGCGCCGCGGCTACCCGCCGAGCATGCGCGAGATCGGCGAGCGGGTCGGGCTGACCAGCTCCTCCTCCGTCGCCCACCAGCTGCGGGTGCTCGAGGAGAAGGGCTACCTCAAGCGCGACCCCAACCGGCCCCGCGCGCTGTCGGTGTTCGACCCCGACACCAGCGGCTCCCTCGCCGGCACGGTCGACGAGACCGGTGTGGGCGACGCGATGCCGGCCGCCAACTACGTCCCGCTGGTGGGCCGGATCGCCGCCGGCGGCCCGATCCTGGCCGAGGAGCGCGTCGAGGAGATCTTCCCGCTGCCGAAGACACTGGTCGGCGACGGCACCCTGTTCCTGCTCGAGGTCTCCGGCGACTCGATGATCGACGCCGCGATCTGCAACGGCGACTACGTGGTGGTGCGTCAGCAGCCCACCGCCGAGAACGGCGAGATCGTCGCCGCCCTGCTCGACGGCGAGGCCACCGTCAAGACCTTCCAGCGCAAGGCCGGTCAGGTCTGGCTGCTCCCCCACAACGACGCCTACGACCCGATCGACGGCACCCACGCCACGATCCTCGGCAAGGTCACGGCGGTGCTGCGCCGGGTCTGACCGGGCCCGGGTCGGCGCTACGAGCCGGTTAGCTCCACGAGCAGCAGCGGCCCGCCGTCGTACCGCCCGCCGTCGATCGCGACGACCAGCCCGTCGGCGTACGCGATCGGACCCTCGATCGTGTGCGACGGCTGCCCCGTCAGCGTGCCGATGATGCTGTGCCCGTGCACGATGCAGCCGCCCCCGAGCGCGCCGAGGACGTCCCGGGCCACCCGGGTGCCGTCGCCGCGGGCGAAGTCGTAGCGGCTGGTCAGCGAGGCGAACACCTCCCAGTGCGCCTCCGCGTCGTCGTCGGCCAGCAGCGTCGTCACCGTCGCGTTGATGTCGTCGACCGAGTCGCCCCACTCGAGGTAGTCGGTGGTGTCGGAGTGCATCAGCAGGTAGTCACCGTGCCTGGCCACGACCGGCAGCCCCCGCAGCCACTCCACGTGCTCGTCGGTCAGGCCGGTCCTGGTCGGACTCGTGGCCGCCGTTGATCGCCCACACCTCCCCGAAGCGGGTCTCCGGGAACAGCTTGTAGCCCAGCGCGAGCGCCTCGTGGTTGCCCATCAGCATGTGCACCTGCTCGGGCGCCTGCTGCTGGAGCGAGCGCACCAGGTCGATCGAGCCGACGCCGTCCGGGCCCCGGTCGATCAGGTCGCCGAGCACCCACAGCTGGGCGTCCCCGCCGGTCCATCGCGCCTCGTCGTCGACCAGTCCGGCGTCCGCGAGCGACTGCCGGAGGTCGGCGACGTAGCCGTGCACGTCGCTGACCACGAAGAGGGACGTCATGTCCTCATCCTGTCAGCCCGCCGTTCGGCCTCGTAGGCTCGGCGCATGGACCCCGGGTCGGCCCGCTGGTGGCGGGCCGGAGCAGCCGCCGTAGCTCTGACCGTGACTCTCGGCTGCACCGCGGACTCCGGCGGCTCGCCCGGCCCGGCGGGCACCTCCCCACCGCGGGCCTCGTCCCCTGCGGCTTCGGAACCCTCCGGTACGCCGTCGTCGGAGCCGCCGAGCGCGTCGCCCTCCGCGTCCGAGTCGGCCACCGGACCGTCGGAGCCCAGCCGGCCGGTGCGCTTCTCCGCCGCCCGCGCCAACGCCGACGTCCGCCACCTGGCGGGGCGGATCGGGCCACGGCTGGCCACCGGCCCCGCCTACCGCCGCGCAGCCGCCTGGGTGGCTGCCCGGTTCCGCCGGCTCGGGTACGACGTGGAGCGGCAGACGTTCCCGGTGCCCGCCGGGGACTCCTGGGGGGTGCCCGTCGGCGCGGGCCGTTCGGTGAACGTGGTGGCCACCCCGCCCGGGTTCGACGCGTCCCGCCCGCACCGCCTGGTCGGTGCGCACCTCGACACGGTGGCGGTCGCGCCCGGCGCCGAGGACAACGCCAGCGGGGTCGCGGTGGTGCTCGAGCTGGCCCGGCTCGCCCGGTCGGCGGAGCCCGCCCTGCCGACGGTGTTCGTGGCCTTCGGCGGCGAGGAGCCGGTGGGCGACGGCGACGCGCTGCACCACTTCGGCTCCAAGCGCTACGTGGCCACCATGACCCGCCCACAGCGCCGGGCGCTGCGGGCGATGGCGGCGTTCGACCGGGTCGGTGTCGGTCGGGTGGTGCCGGTGTGCACCGGGCCGCTCTCCCCCGGCGTCGTGCAGCGGCAGGTGCTGCGCACGGCCCGCCGGCTCGGCGTACCGACGACGGCGTGCGGTGACAACACGACGAGCGACCACTGGTCGTTCGAGAAGGCCGGCTACCCCGTGGTGCGGTTCGGGAGCACCCCGTTCGCCGGGTACCACTCCGCCGGCGACGTGCCGGGGGTGGTCGCGCCGGGACAGCTGGCGCGCACCGGACGGGTGGCGTGGGCCTGGCTGCGCTCCTAGACGTGGCTACTGGCGGAAGGCCGGGCCGCTGGTCGCGCCCAGCAGCCGCAGGGTCGGCAGCCCGGCGTCCCACCGCACGAAGCGAGGGGTGAAGGAGGCGTCCATGCGGTACGGCGCCAGCTCGGCGGCCATCAGCCGGTCGCCCCACCAGGTCGTCTCGAGCACGACGCCCAGCATCGTCTCGGTCATGAAGTCCATGTCGAACACGAAGTTCCCCAGCGACTGAGCCACCAGCGCGTCGTCGACGCTTGAGACGCCCTGCACCCAGTGCGGGTGGCCGCCCACGACGAGGTCGACGCCGGCGGCGACCAGCTCCCGGGCGACACGGCGCTGCACCGGCTCGGGACGGTTGGTGTACTGCGTGCCCCAGTGCGGGAGCGCGACCACCACGTCGACCCGCCTGTCGAGGCGGCGTACGTCGGCGAGGAACCGGTCGAGCTCGGTGCGGTCCAGCGGCCCGGTGCGCGGCGGCATGCTCACCGACACCGCTCCGGTGGTGCCGGGTCCGGCTTCGGGGGTCTCGCCGATCGCGTTGAATCCGACGAACCCGAAGCGGGTCCCGCGCACCTCGACGATCGCCGGCCGCCGGGCCGCCGCGAGGTTCCGCCCCGCCCCGAACGCAGTCAGCCCCGCCGCCTCGAGCCGGGTCACGGTCTGCCGGAGCGCCAGCGGGCCGAAGTCGCCGGCATGGTTGTTGGCGAGACTGAGCACGTCGAAGCCGGCGTCGACCAGGGCGCGGCCGACCGCGGGGTCGGCCGCGAAGGAGTCGCCACCCTGGCGCGGGGCCCCGGCCCGGGACAACGTGCTCTCCAGGTTGCCGACGGTGACGTCCGCCGCGCGGAGCCGGGGAGCCGTGGGGCGGAGCTGGCGGCCGTGGTCGCCCGCCGCCGCGGACGCCACGCCCCGCCCGAGCATCACGTCGCCCACGACGGTGAGCGTCGTCGGCCGCGGCGGGCACTCGTCGGCCTCGACCTGGATCGGGTACGCCCGCGGCCGCTTCAGCGGGTGCACACCGTCGACCACCGCGGCGCGCACCCGGGGGTCGGCACGGTGCGCCGGCAGCACCGCGACCGCGGACGGGTCGCGCACCAGCGCACGGACGCTGTTGACGAGCCGTGCGCCCGGTTGCGCCGTCCGCGATCGCGCGGGCGCGTCGCTCCGAGATCCGGAGCGGGCGGCGCGAGTGGTGTCGCGCGATGACCAGCGGCTCGGTGCACGCCGGCTCCGCGTCGTCGCTCCCGGTGGGGCTGCCGCTCGGCGAGCCGCTCGGCGCCGCGCTCGACGACCCGGTTTGCGGCTCGGTGGACGGAGCGGCCGACCGCGACGTCGCGTCCGCGGGGCGCGCCTCCGGCTCCGTCGTACACGCGGCGGCAGCGAGCGCGACCAGCATCGCCACGCCAGCACCCCACCGCCTCCGTCTCACCCTGCTGACGGTAGCGGGGGGTGGATTACCACGGTCCCGTGGTAATCGGAACGTTCCCGGGGAGAACTCACCACGGGGAGCGGTGGATTACCACGGTCCCGTGGTAATTGGCCCCCGGCGAAAGATGGGTGCTGGCACCCATACCTGCGGCGTCGGAGGCGACCAACGATGGAGGTCAGGCACGTACGTCGCATCCGCGCACCCGCCCGGGCGACGACGTCACCAGTCCCGCCCGGAGGCGATGGCGCATGCAGCTGGAAGTCCAGGAGATCGTGGAGTGGCTGGCCCGCAAGGGCCGAGTCGAGACGGCTTTCGAGGTCGAGGGCGTGCTTCCGCCGCACGTGGACACCGAGCGCGACCGGGAACTGCTGCGCGAGGCCGGGCTCGACGTCGACGAGCTGGTGTCCGAGGTCAAGCCCGGCGTCCGCTGACCGATTCGTCTGCGGAACGCCCGCGGGAATCACCCCAAAGAACGCAGACGAATCGTTGTCAGCCGGCGAGCCGCTTCAGGGCGGTCAGCACCACGTCGCGGTCGGTCGTGCGCCACATCGGGGGTAGCGAGTCGGCGAGGAAGCGGCCGTAGCGGGCGGTGACCAGACGCGGGTCGAGGATCGCCACCACACCCCTGTCGGAGGTGGTGCGGATCAGCCGGCCGGAGCCCTGCGCGAGCAGCAGCGCGGCGTGCGTGGCGGCCACGGACATGAAGCCGTTGCCGCCCGCGCGGTCCGCGGCCCGCTGCCGCGCGGACATCAGCGGGTCGTCGGGGCGCGGGAACGGGATCCGGTCGATCAGCACCAGCTGGCAGGTCTCCCCGGGCACGTCGAGCCCCTGCCACAGCGACAGGGTGCCGAACAGGCAGGCGTGCGGGTCCTCCACGAACAGCCGCGCCAGCTCCGGGAGCTGCGCCTCGCCCTGGGCGAGCACCGTCAGGTGTGGCAGCCGCTCCCGGGCCACCTCGGCCGCGGCCTCCGCGGCGCGTCGCGACGAGAACAGCCCCAGCGTGCGTCCGTCAGCCGCGTCGACGAGGTCGACGATCTCGGTGAGCTGCTTCTCCCCCAGCCCGTCGCGGCCCGGCGGCGGCAGGTGCTTGGCGACGTAGAGGATGCCCTGGCGGGCGTAGTCGAACGGAGACCCCACGTCGATGCCGCGCCACGGCTCCCGGTGGTCGGCCGCGTCGGGACCCACCACTTCTGGGTTCTCCGCCGCCTCCACGAGCGGGGAGGGGTCGGCGTCCTCGTCGACCCGCTCGGACGGCTTCAGCCCGATGCTGGTCGCGACCGAGGCGAAGTCGCCGCCGAGCATCAGCGTCGCGCTGGTGAACACCACGGTCTTCTCGGCCAGCAGCTTGGCGCGCAGCTGCCCCCACACCTGCAGCGGCGCCACGCAGAGCACGTCACGCCCCTGCCCGGTGGGCGAGCCCGTCGAGACCCGGCGCGACAGCCAGAGCACGTCGGACTCGAGGCCGGCGGCCATCCGCTCGACGTTCTTGAAGATCTCCTGCACCCAGCCGCGCGCCTGGGTGCGGCCGGGGTCCACCTCCCCCTGGCCGGACTGCTCCTTGGGGAACGCCGACAGCAGCGCCCGGGCGGCGTCGCGCACCAGCACCAGCGCGTCGGCGAGCTCGGTCGGCAGGGCGTCGAGCCGGCCCTCGTCACACGCCTCGAACGCGTCGCGCAGTGCGTCGGCGGCATCGGCCAGGTCGTCGGCCTCGCTTCCTGTGCCGCCGCCGGAGGACACGTGCTTCTGCGACCGGCGGGCGGCGCGGAGGATCTCGGGCACCGACAGCTCGTCGGTCGCCGCCTGCGTCACCCGCGCGGTCAGCTCATGTGCCTCGTCGATCACGACCACGTCGTACTCGGGGATCATCGGCACGCCCTCGATGGCGTCGATGGCGAGCAGCGAGTGGTTGGTGACGACGACCGACGCCTGGGCCGCCTTCTCCTTGGCCCGCTCGGCGAAGCACTCCATCGCGAACGGGCACCGCGTCGCGCCCAGGCACTCGCGGTGGTTGACCGAGACCTGACGCCAGAGCTTGTCGGTGTGCTTGGGCGCGGAGTCGCGGTCGCCGGGACCGCCGGTGTCGGCCTGCTTCTCCGCCCAGGCGCGCAGCTTGAGCACCTCGGAGCCCATGGTCCCCTCGGGCACGTCGACGAGCACGCCCTGGTCGTCGGGCACCCCCTCGCGGACCCGGTGCAGGCAGGCGTAGTTGGACCGGCCCTTGAGCACGGCGTACGACGGCGTGCCGCCGGGCAGCAGGTGGTCGGCCGCCTCCAGCAGGGCCGGGATGTCGCGCTCGACGAGCTGGTGCTGCAGCGCCAGGGTGGCCGTGGCGACCACCACCCGGCGGTCGTGGAGCAGCGCGGGCACCAGGTAGCCGAGCGACTTGCCGGTGCCGGTGCCGGCCTGCACGAGCAGGTGCTCGTGGGTGCTCATCGCCCGGGCGACCGCCTCGGCCATGCGGATCTGGCCGGGGCGCTCCTCGCCGCCGAGCTCGGCCACCGCACCCGCGAGCACCTCCGTCACGGAGGGCGTCGGAAGGGTGGTCTGCTCGGGCACCGAAGAACCCTAACCGCCGGGACCGACTGCCGGTGGCGACCGGTCCACAGCGGCCTCCCGGTCCCGCTCGGCAGCCCTAGACTCGGGGGATCCCCTCCGTCGCACCCCGCCCCTACCAGGAGGTGGATCCACCATGGCGACCAAGGCATGGAACGTACAGGTGAGCATCGACGAGCAGGGCGACGACACCATCGCCGACGCCGTGCTCAGCCTGGACAACAAGATGGAGGTGCGCGGCCAGGGCCGGAGCCGTCGCAACCCGGCCGACGAGTCGGTGCACCTGATCGGCGACGAGCTGGCCACCGCGCGGGCGCTCTCCGACCTCGCGCACCAGCTGCTGCACGCCGCCGCCTCCGACATCGAGTCCAGGACCCACGTGCCGGCCGCGCTGCAGATGTGACGAACGGTCGGGTCAGGCGACCGGCTCCAGCCGCAGGAACGCCATCGACGGCATCCGGAGCTTGACCTCGACGCTCACCGAACCGTCCGCGTCGGCCTGCACCGTCGCGCCGGGCGCCAGCTCCTCGAGCCGGTCGGCGGCGCGCAGGGTCTCCCACTGCTCGTCGGTCGGCCAGGCCTGGTCGTCGGCCTTGATCGCGCCCCAGGTGCCGGCGACGTTGGAGTGGTCGGCGTCGACGCCCTCCACCGTCAGCCGGTACGACGAGCCCGGGGTGAGCCCGTCGACCCGCACGGTGACGTCGCGGTCGAGGGCCGCCGACCCGGCCGCCTTGGACTGGTCGAGCGTCATGTTCCAGGCGAGCACCGACACGCCTCCCGCGTCGTCCCGGGTGGCCAGCGCCTCCACCAGCGAACCGCCGCCGTCCCCGGTCAGCGTGACCGGCAACCGGATGTCGTCGAGACGCTCGAGCAGCCGCAGCGCCCACCAGCGGGGCTTGCGCAGCTCACCGACCGTGCGCAGCCCGAAGCCGCCGTGCAGCAGGGCCGGCGGGCGGCCGAGCTCCTCGAAGTGGTCGGAGACCACCCAGTAGGACAGCGCCTCGATCCGGTCCATCGCCGACGCCATGCCGCGGAGCAGGAACACCCCGGAGAAGACCGCGTCGCTGACCTCGTTGAAGTGCACGGGCGTGACGCCCCACTCGGTCCACCAGATCGGCGTGCCGGCGCGGCCGTAGCGCTCCAGTGACGGCCGGAAGTCCAGCGGCGGGCTGCCGTAGGTGTGCGTGGAGACGAAGTCGAGCGGCGCACCGGACTGCTCGACGTGCGCGAGCAGCTCCTCGACCCAGCCGGCGGCGGCGGACGAGGGCCCGCCCACGACGAGCCGGTCGTCGACCGCGCGCACCGCGGCCGCGGTGACGTCGTACATCTTCATCCACTCGTCGGGCGTGCCGGACCAGAAGACCTCGAGGTTGGCCTCGTTCCAGACCTCGAACGACCAGTGCTCGACCACCTCGTCGATGCCGTAGCGCTCGACGATGTGCGCGGTGAGGTCGCGGACCAGGTCGCCCCAGCGCTGCCAGTCCTTCGGCGGGGACACGATCGCGCCGTAGTCGAACACCGTCTTCGACGGGTCGCTCGCCAGGTCGTGCGGCATGAAGGAGATCTCGACGACCGGGTACAGCCCGAGGCTGCGGATGTGGTCGTAGACGCGGTCCACCCCGGAGAAGTCGTGCACCGGCTCGCCGTCCACCTCGGTGTAGACGTGCAGGTCGTCGCACAGGATGCCGTGCGCCCGCACCGTGCTCACCCCCAGCTCGGTGACGGCGGCCCGCAACGCCGACGTCAGCTCCTCGCCGATCACCCGGCCACCCGTGGTGTCGCGCGACACCGCGTGCGACAGGTGCTCGCTGCCGATCATCGGCCGCCACGGCCGGGCCAGGGTGCCGGCCGTACTCGTGACGTCGACGGTGAGGTCCACCCGGCCCGCGTCGCTGCCCGGGGTCGCCGAGACCCGCTCCGACGGGTCGCCCTCGACCGCGACGTCGGACAGTGTGGTGACGGCGTACCAGCGCTCCTGCCCGGGCGTCCCGGTGGTGTCGACGTACGGCGGGTGCGGCACCGCCTTCACGTCCATGCCCCGGTGGTCGACGGGCGTCAGCTCGCCGTCGGCGGTGTCCGACACGTGCACCTGGTAGCCGACCGCGCCGGCCACCGGCTCCCAGTCGAGCGTGACCTGGGCGCCGCCGGCCGTGGCGGTGAGCCCGGACGGCGGGTCGAGGCGCGGAGCCCGGTTGGCGGAGGGGCCGGTGCCGGCGTCGCCGGAGCGGATCCCGATCCGCTCCTCCCAGTCGGTGCGGGCGTCAGTGGTCACGGTTCTCCTGCTTTCGTTGAGGGTCGGGGGTCGGGGTCTCGACGGGCTCGACCACCGGGGGCGGGCCGAGCACCGGGGTCTCGACGGGCTCGACCACCGGGGCGGGCCGACCACCGGGGCCGGCCGACCACCGGGGGCGGGATCTCGTCCCCGAGCTCGGTGGCGAGCCGGTCCAGGGCGACGGTCAGGGTCCGGACGTCGTCGGCGTACGCCGGGTCGTCGTACACGGACCGCATCTCGTCGGGGTCGGCGACGAGGTCGAACAGCTCCCACTCGACCTCGGTGGTCTGCTCCGAGGCCCCGGGCTGGCCGCACCCGGAGCCGTAGTAGTGCACCAGCTTGCGGTCGTGGGTGCGGATCCCGCGGTGCGCCGCGACGTGGTGGCTGCCGTCCAGGTGCTCCCAGTAGCGGTAGTAGGTCTCAGTGCGCCAGCCGACCTCGGCCGGGTCCTGCCCGGCCAGCAGCGGCACCATCGAGCGGCCCTGCATCCTCGGGAGCGCATCGACGCCGGCGAGCTCGAGGAACGTCTGCGCGAAGTCGACGTTGAGCACCAGCGCGTCGGTCGTCGACCCGGGCGGAACGAGCCGCGGGTAGCGCACCAGCAGCGGCGACTCGAGCGACTCGCGGTACATGAACCTCTTGTCGTACCAGCCGTGCTCGCCGAGGAAGAAGCCCTGGTCGCTGGTGTAGACGACCACCGTGTCTTCGGCCTGGCCGGTCGCGTCGAGGTAGCCGAGCAAGCGCCCGACGCTCTCGTCGACGGCGACCACGCAGCGCAGGTAGTCGGCGAGGTAGCGGTCCAGCGCCCAGCGGGCGTGCCCCTCCTCGTCGAGGCCGGCAGGCGGTTCCTCCTTGAGGTCCTCCAGGTTCATGTCCCGGCCCACCCGCATCCGGGCCTGCCGGGCCGCCGTTGCCCGTCCCTCGTAGTCGTCGAAGAACGTGCGTGGCGGCTCGAAGCCGTCGGCGAACAGGTCCTTGTGCCGCTCGGCCGGCACCCAGGGACGGTGGGGCGCCTTGTGCTGCACGAGCAGGCACCACGGGTCGTTGCCGCCGGAGACGGAGTCCAGCCAGTCCAGGCTCAGGTCCGTGATCAGGTCGGTCGCGTAGCCGGGGCGCACGTGCGAGCTGCCGTCGGGGAGCAGGAACTCAGGGTCGACGTAGTCGCCCTGGTCCGGCAGCACCTCCCAGGTGTCGAAGCCGCGTGGGTCGTGCGGCTCCCCGTGCCCGAGGTGCCACTTGCCGAAGAGCGCGGTCCGGTAGCCGGCGTCCCGCAGCAGACCGGGGAACGTCGGCTGCCGGTTGTCGAACTCGGTCGACAGCGTGGTCACGCCGTTGCGGTGGTTGTAGGTGCCGGTGAGGATCGTGGCCCGGCTCGGCGCGCACAGCGAGTTGGTGCAGCCGCACGCGTCGAACCGCATGCCCTCCGCCGCGACGCGGTCGATCTGCGGGGTCACCTGGTGGGCGCCCGGGTAGCAGCCGACCGCGTTCGCGGCGTGGTCGTCGGCGACGACCAGGAGGATGTTGGGACGGTCCACGGGTCAGCCGCGCCGTCCCGCGCTGAACTCCTCCATCTTCATGAGCGGACGCAGCTGCGACTGCAGGCCGCCCTGGGAGACGTACCTGCGCAGTCAGTCGCCGGCGAGCTCGTTGCCGAGCGCCGCCATGATCATGCCCTGGTCCAGCGAGAGGTAGCGCTTGGAGACCTGGCCGCTGCGCACGGCGATGGCGTCGTAGAAGCCGCCGGGGCCGTAGGCGTCGAAGTTCTTGCGCATCTTGGCGAGGTTCGCCAGCGCGGCGTCCGGCGCGTAGCGCAGGGCCAGGAACGACGCGTGTGGGGTGACGACCCCGTCGCCGTACTGCGTCGGTGCCGGCGCGCCCGGGCGGCAGCCCTCGTAGGGCTGCTCCCAATCGCGTGCGCTCCTGGTCGGAGGTGTAGCCGCGGGCCGTCGAGGCCGAGCATGTCGACGCCGTACTCGCGGTAGCCGCCGGCCGGGTTGTTCGATGGCGAGAAGCCCCAGTAGCCGTAGCCGGCCTCGTCCATGCCGTGCTCGATCTGGCCCTGCACGTAGAGCGGGTGGTTGACGCCCCACGAGCGCGGTCCCCACTTCTCCTCGGGCACGAACAGCGGCACCATCAGCGCCTCGAACATGCTGCCGCCCCAGGTCGGGCACGACGTTCGTACCGCGGTAGGGCAGCGCGCCCTCGAAGACGCGGCTGCGCCGAGGTACTCTGCCACTCGCCGACCGGCCTTGGTCTCCGTCCAGCCTAGTCGCAGTTGTCGTCGTTGGGGAAGGTGCGGTAGCGTGCCGAAGTAGTGCTTCTGCGGGATCTGGCCGTCGGCGATGCCGAGGTACGACGCGATGCGCGGCTCGGTGTTGAAGGCGCCGTAGTGATGACCGGTGTACCAGACTTCGGGACCGCCGCAGTAGGCACCCTTCACGGCCGCGGCGTCGTTGGGGTCCTCGTCCCAGAAGCCGCCGCGGATCTGTCCGGCCGGGGCGTTCTCCTGCGGGTTGTAGTAGCAGCCGAAGTTCATGTCCCTGCGGATCGCGTTGGCCTTGTCGGCCAGGACCCGGGATCGCTCGCGCGACGAGCAGCAGCCCGGTGGCGAGCCAGCCGTTGTCGACCGACGGAGAGGAACGGCTTGATCGGGTCTCCCGACTCGGGGAAGGTGTAGAGCTTCTCGCCGGTGGCCGGGTCGTACCAGTTGTAGAACATGCCCGCGGCCTCGTTGCGCTCGAGCTTGGCCACGACCTCGAGGGTCAGGGCCACCCGCTGGCGGGCCTCGCGCTTGCCGATCAGCCCGATGTCACGGGCGGCCACCGTGCTCCACATGTAGGAGCCGATGTTGGTGGGAGAGGTGAACGCGCTGCGTGTGCTGCCCTGCAGGCTGGCTGCGATGTTGTCGGCGGGCAGGCCGGTCGTCCGGGTGCGCCATCGCCTCGAACGACTTCCACGTGGCCGCGGCGTACTTCTTCAGCACCTTGTCGTTGCCGGCTGCGGCCGCGGTGCCGGTGGTGGTCATCGCGGCGACGGCGACCAGGCTGGTCACAAGCGCGAGCGCGGTGGCGGCGCCGAGGAACCGGCGCCGGCGCGTCCGTGGAGCCGTGGCGCCAGCGCCGGTGGGGTTGTTGGCGTGCATGTCTGAACCTTCCCGAGATGGATGGGTGGACGTGTGCCTTGCGGTGGGTTACTTGATGCCGGTCATGGAGATGCCCTGCATGATGTGCCGCTGGAGGAACAGGAACACCGCGATCACCGGGATGACCGTCACGACGGAGCCGGCCAGGAGCAGGCCGTACTGCGTGGCGTTCTGACCCACGGCGTAGAGCGCGAGGGCCACCGGGAGGGTGTACTTCTCCTCGTTGGTCGCCACCACGAGCGGCCACAGGAAGTTGTTCCAGGAGGACAGGAAGGTCAGGATCCCGAGCGTGGCCAGCGCCGGCCAGCACAGCGGCATGATGACCGAGAAGAAGATCCTCAGCTCCCCCGCCCCGTCGACGCGGGCCGCCTGGATCAGCTCGTCGGGCAGGCTCAGGATGTACTGCCGCATCAGGAAGACCCCGAAGGGGCCGGCCAGGAACGGCAGCGCCATGCCGGTCAGGGTGTTCGCCAGACCGAGGTTGACCGTCAGCACGAACAGCGGCACGAACGTCACGACGCCGGGGATCATCAGCGTGCCGAGCACGATGGCGAACAGCGCCTTCTTGCCGCGGAACTCCAGCTTGGCCAGGGCGTAGCCGAGCATCGAGCAGAAGATCATGTTGCCGAGTGTCACGGCGGCGGCGACGGCGATCGAGTTGATGAAGTACGTCGTGAAGTCCAGCCGGGTGAACAGCTCGTCGAAGTTGGCCCAGGTCACGGACTCGGGCCACAAGGTCGGCGGCACCCGTCTGATCTCCGCCTCGGGCTTGATCGCGGAGATCGCCATCCACAGGAACGGGATGACCATCAGGATCAGCCCGATGGACAGCGCGATGTAGGTGCCGGCGCCGCCGCGGTCGGGGTTCGCACCCGCCTTGGAGGGACCGCCGCCGGCCCTGCGGTCGCGGGCCCCGGTGGTCGGGTCCGCGACCGGGCGGATGTCGGTGCTCTGTGCCATCGGCCCTCAGTCCTTCTCGCCGAAGATCTTGAACTGGACGAAGGTCAGCACCACGACGGCGAGGAACAGCAGGTAGCTCGCGGAGGCGGCCAGGCCGTAGTTGCCGAAGCCGAACTGGTCGTAGGTGAAGAACGTGACCGAACGGGTCGCGTCGAGCGGCCCGCCCTTGGTCATGACGAAGGCCTCCTCGAAGAACTGGAGGTACCCGATGGACGTGATGACGGCGCCGAACAGCAGGGTCGGCTTCAGCATCGGGAGGGTGATCATCCGGAATACCTGCCAGCCCCTGGCCCCGTCGACCTGCGCCGCCTCCTTGACCTCGTCGGGGATGGTCTGAAGACCCGCCAGGAAGATGATCATCAGCGTCCCGAGGTTGCGCCACGCCGCCATCACCACCAGCGACGGCAGCGCGAGCGAGGGGTTGTCGAGCCACTCCGGCTGGGGCAGGCCGACCAGGCCGAGCGCCTGGTTGATCAGCCCGCCCTCGGGCCGGTAGAGGAACTTCCAGACCACCGAGACCGCCACGATGCTGGTGACGACCGGCAGGTAGTAGCCGACCCGGAACAGGCCCTTGACCCGGTCGATCCGGTTGAGCATGACCGCCACCGCCAGCGCGAGGCCCATCGTCAGCGGCACCCCGAGGACGACGTACAGGCCGGTGTTCACCATGACCTTGCGGAACAGCGGGTCACCGAGCAGCTGCGTGTAGTTCTCGATCCCGACGAACGACACCGCGAACGGCGTACGGATGTCGGTCCGCTTGATGTCGGTGAAGCTCATCCCCAGGCTGGCCAGCACCGGCCCGGCCGTGAAGACCAGGAACAGCACGAGGAACGGCGCGGCCAGGATCCAGGCCGCGCGCGCCTGCTGCCTGCGCATGGGGTCCGTCCCGCGTGCGGGTGCCTGCTGGGCACCCGCACGCGTCGGCGCGGTGGTGGTGGTCGCCATGGCTACAGGCCGGTGCCGATCGAGCTGGCCTGGCTCTGCATGTCGGCCACCGCCTCGTCCACCGGCATGGCGCCCTTGACGGCCTTCTCGACGTTGCTGTCGACGACCGCCGCGACCTGCTCCCAGCTCGGCACCGCCGGCGGCGCGAGCGTGCTGTCGAGCTGCTCGCCGAAGACCGCGAGCTGCTCGTCGGAGGCGAGCTCACCGGACTCCCACGACGCCTTCACGGCCGGCAGGTCGCCGATGGTGTCGTACCACTTCGACTGCGTCTCGGGCTCGGCCAGCCACTGCACGAGCTTCCAGGCCGACTCCTTGTTGTCGGAGTCGGCGAAGACCGCGAGGTCACCACCGCCCACGAACGAGGTGCCGGGCGCGTCGTCCTTGCCGGGCAGCGGAGCCACGGTGTACTCGTCCTGGCTCACGCCCGCGTCCTCGACGAGACCGGTGTGCCAAGGCCCGGAGATGAAGGCGCCGTACTGACCCTCGGCGAACCCGCTCTCGAGCTCACCCGGGTCGAGGGTGCGGTCGTTGGACAGGCCCTCGTCGAAGTAGGACTTGTAGTACTCCAGCGCCTCCTGCATCTCCGGGGAGTCGATGGTGTACTCGGTGCCGTCCTCGTTGGTGACCGAGGCGCCGTTGGACCACGCGAACGGCAGCACCGACTGCCACGAGCCGGTCTGGCCGGGCTGGAGGTTCAGCCCGAACTCCGCGCCGCCCTTGTCCTGCATGTCCTTGGCGAACTGCTTCAGGTCGTCCCAGCTCGTCGGCGCCTCGGACCAGCCGGCCTTCTCGGCGATGTCGGAGCGGTAGTAGAGCACGCGCGTCTCGACGTACCAGGGCACGCCGTACGACGTGTCGCCGACGACGGTCGAGCCCCAGGCGCCCTCGAAGAAGTCGGCCTCGTCGACCAGACCCTCCGGGGTCGGCTCCAGGCCACCGGCCTCGGCGAACTCACCCATCCACGTGGTGCCGATCAGGCTCACGTCGGGTGTCTCGCCGGCGGTGATCGCGTTGGACAGCTTGTCGTGGGCGGCCTCCCAGGGCACCGCCGTCACCTTGACGTCCGCGTCGGGGTTGTCCTTCTCGAAGTCGGCGACGAAGTCTCCGAGCATCTCGCCCTCGGTGCCCATCGCCCAGACGTCGATGGTGCCGGTGGCCTCGCCCTCCGAGATGGCCTCGCCCTGGCCGGGGCCACCGCCGCTCTCGGTGGCGCTGTCACGGCCGCAGCCGGTCAGCGCGAGGCTCGCCACGGCGAGCACGGCGAGCGTGCGGCCCACGACCTGTGCGGGTCGACGATTTCGACTCATCGGATTCCTCTCACTTCTTCTGTGCCGTGCTGGTCCGGGTGACCAGCTCGGTGGGGAGCAGCTCGTGGCGGGGTTCGCTGCGAACCCCCGTGACCAGCTCGTCGAGCAGCCGGGCGGCGGTGCCGCCCAGCGCACGCATGGGTTGCCGGACGGTGGTGAGGCCGGCGTACCGCGCGGCCATCACGTCGTCCCAGCCGGTGACCATCACCTGGCCGGGCACGTCGACGCCCGCCTCGGTGAGGGCGGCCATCAGTCCGAGTGCCAGCTCGTCGTTGGCGCACACGAACGCGTCGGGGAGCGCCTCGCGTCCGCGGGCGAGCGCGGCGCGGGCGACCTCGCGGCCGGTGTCCTCGCCGAAGCCGTCGACGTGCTCGTCGGTCAGCTCGGCGTCCGGGGTGTCGGCGAACGCCTCGCGCACGCCGGACCAGCGTTCCGCCACGTCCGGGGAGGCCTCCGGTGCGCCGACGAAGGCGACCCGGCGGGCGCCACGGTCCAGCACGTGCCGGCCGAGGTCGACGGCGGACCCGCGGTTGTCGGCGTTCACCGAGTCGACGTCGCCGATCGGGGGCCGGGCCAGCATGACCACGGGCATCCCGCGGGCCACCAGCCGCTCGATGACGTCGTCGGGGACGGTGCGGCCCATCACGACCATGCCGTCGCAGCGGGTGGCGAGGTCCTCGACCATCGCGGGTGCGGTCGCCCGGCCGTGCGTGGAGAGGATCAGCACCGAGCGCTCCCGCTCGGCGGCCACTGCTTCGTATCCGAGCACGACCTCGGCGTAGTAGGGGCCGGACAGGTCCGGGAAGACGATCCCGTTGGCGGCGTGCCGGCGCTCGGCGAGCTGGCGGCCGAGCCGGCTGGGGGTGAACTGCAGCGCCTCGGCGGCCTCGAGCACCCGGGCCCGGGTGTCCTTCCGGACGCTGCCGGAGTCGCGCAGCGCCCGGGACACGGTGGCGATGGAGACGCCGGCGTGCTGCGCGACGTCGCGGATCGTGGGCCGCACAGCAACACCTCCCGAGTGGTGAGTCGCCCGTGTGAACGGTCTGTGTAACCGGTTACTGAAAACGGTTACACAACCAACGTGCCCGGCCCCGCACGCCGGTGTCAACCCCCGGTCCAGGCACCGGCGCCGGGTCGGCCGCACGCCTGGAGAGTTCCCCGAGACGCGCGGGTGCAACGGTGGCGCCGGCGTGAGTAGGGTGACGCAGGTCACAGAACCTTCCCGGGAGGAGCCTCATGACCATCGACCCCAACGTCGACCGCCGCACGCTGCTGAAGGGTGGTGTCGCCGCCGCCGTGGGCGGGCCGTTCGCGGGCCTGCTCGCCGCGCCGGCGGAGGCGCACCAGCCACCCCGCCGGCAGAACCTCGTGCCGGTCAAGGACCTGCGTGACGGCAAGGAGCGGCTGCATCTACCCCGCGGGTTCTCGTACCGCTCGTTCCACGACACCGAGGCGACGGTCACGCTCGACGACGGCACCATGCTGCCCGGTCGTCACGACGGGATGGGTGCCTTCCGCGGCCGCAACGGCAACGTCGTGCTGGTGCGCAACCACGAGATCACCAACCAGGTCGCCGCGTCGGCGTTCGGCCCCGGCGCGCCGTACGACGCCAACGCCGGGGCGGGCACCACGACCATCGAGGTGACGAGGTACGGCGAGGTGCAGAACGCCTACACCAGTCTCAACGGCACGATGTTCAACTGCAGCGGCGGCATCATGCCGTGGGGGTCCTGGGTCACCTGCGAGGAGACCGTCAACGGCCCCGACGTCGGGCCGGACTTCCAGGGCCGGACGAATGAAGACCTGCAGCAGCCACACGGCTACGTGTTCGAGGTGCCGGCCGGCGGCCAGTCCGACCGGCAGCCGATCACCCACGCGGGCCGGTTCGCCCACGAGGCGGTCTCCTTCGACCCGAAGGAGGGGATCCTCTACCTCACCGAGGACAACTTCGAGTTCCCGTCGGGGTTCTACCGCTACATCCCACCGAGCGCACCCGATGAAGACCGGGCGTCTCGAGGACGGCGGACGGCTGCAGATGCTCGCCGTCAAGGGTCGGCCCAACGCGCATCTCGAGGCCCGGCAGAAACGGCGGGCGACGTACAAGGTGACCTGGGTCGACATCGACGACCCGAACCCCGACCTGAGCGTCCCGCCCGGGCAGCCCCTGACCACCAACGACGAGGCGCTGGTGGCGGTCGGCGCCCAGGGCCGCGCCCAGGGGGCGGCGCTGTTCTCGCGGCTCGAGGGTCAGGTCTTCGACGACGGCGTCGTCTACTTCACCTCCACCCAGGGCGGCGGGCCGGCCGAGGACGACACCGACGACGACAACGCCAACGGCTTCGGCCGTGGCAACGGCCAGGTGTGGGCCTACGACTGCCGCTCGCAGCGGCTGCAGGTGATCTACCAGGCGCCGGTGGACCCGGCCGAGGCCAACCTGCGCTTCGACTTCCCGGACAACATCACCACGAGCCGCCGCGGGCACGCTGGTCGTCTGCGAGGACTCCCTGATCGACAACTACATCCGCGGTCTGTCCCGGGGCGGGCAGCTCTGGGACATCGCGCTCAACCGGCTCACAAGCTCCACCGGGGCACCCCGCTTCGGCGACGAGTTCGCCGGCTCGACGTTCAGCCCGGACGGGCACACGCTGTTCGTCAACATCCAGGCCGCCAGCGGCATGACCTTCGCGATCTGGGGCCCCTGGCACAAGATCGGCGTCTGACCCAAACCCGCTGCCGCCGCGAGTGTCAGGCTTTGGCTCCCCGAGTGTCAGGCTTTGGCGCCGCGAGTGTCAGGCTTTGGCCCCTGACACTCGCGCGGCCATCTCCTGGCACTCGCGCGACCATCTCCTGGCACTCGCGCGGCCATTTCCTGACACTCGCGCGGCCATTTCCTTACACTCGCGGGGGTCGGGAGGGGTCAGGCGGGGGTGGTGAGGTAGGGCTCGAGCTCGCCGGCCAGCGTCCTCGTGCACCCGACCGCGCACGAAGGTGCCGTCGCCGGTGTGCTCGAGGTGCTCCACCTCGCCGGAGGTGTGGATCCGGTTGAGCAGGTCGCCGCGCTCGTAGGGCAGCAGCGCCTCGAACGCCACGCCCGGGCGCGGGCAGGTCGTCCTCGACCGCCGCCAGCGCGTCGGCGATGCCCTCGCCGGTCTTGGCCGAGACCACCACCGAGTGCGGCTCGCGCTGGCGCAGCCGGGCGAGCACCATCGGGTCGGCGGCGTCGGCCTTGTTGATCACGACGAGCTCGGGCACCTTGTCGGCGCCGATCTCGGCGAACACCTCGCGCACCGCGGCGAGCTGGCCCTCCGGGTCGGCGTGCGAGCCGTCGACGACGTGCAGGACCAGGTCGGAGTCGGCGACCTCCTCCAGCGTGGAGCGGAACGCCTCGACGAGCTGGTGCGGCAGGTGCCGGACGAAGCCGACGGTGTCGGACATCGTGTAGACGCGGCCGTCCGAGGTCTGGGTACGCCGGGTCGTCGGGTCGAGCGTCGCGAACAGCGAGTCCTCGACGAGCACGCCGGCGTCGGTCAGCCGGTTGAGCAGCGAGGACTTGCCGGCGTTGGTGTAGCCGGCGATCGCCACCGACGGGGATCTGGTGGCGGCGGCGCTCGGCGCGCTTGGTGTCGCGGGTGGTGCGCATGTGCGCGAGCTCGCGGCGCAGCTTGGCGATCTTGGTGTTGATCCGGCGCCGGTCGGTCTCGATCTTGGTCTCACCGGGACCACGACCACCGATGCCGCCGCCCTGCGAGCCGACCCGGCCACCGGCCTGGCGGGAGAGGTTGCCACCCCAGCCACGCAGCCGCTGCTTCATGTAGTTGAGCTGGGCGAGCTCGACCTGCGCCTGGCCCTCCCGCGACTTCGCGTGCTGGGCGAAGATGTCGAGGATCAGCGCGGTCCGGTCGACGACCTTGACCTTGACCCGGTCCTCGAGGTTCCTCAGCTGCGCGGGAGCGAGCTCGCCGTCGCAGATCACGGTGTCGGCGCCGGTGGCCTGCACGATCTCGCGGAGCCCGTCGACCTTGCCGCGACCGATGTAGGTCGCCGGGTCGGGCTTCTGCCGGCGCTGGTACAGCGCGTCGAGCACCTGCGAGCCGGCGGTCTCGGCGAGCAGCGCGAGCTCGGCCATGGAGTTCTCGGCGTCCTCGACGGAGCCCTCGGTCCAGACGCCGACCAGGACGACCCGCTCCAGGCGGAGCTGGCGGTACTCGACCTCGGTGATGTCCTCGAGCTCGGTGCGACAGGCCGGCGACGCGGCGCAGGGCGTGCCGCTCGGCGAGGTCGTAGTCACCGGTGGTGCCGGCGGCCTCTTCGGGGTCGCTCGTCCGCGTAGCCGGACTCGAACTCGCCTGTCGTCCAGGTCGGCGGGGTCGTCCCAGGTCTCGGTGTCGGCGAGCTCGGCGTCGAGGTCGAAGTCTTCGGGTTGCGTGTGTGCGTTCGTCATATGTCCGTTCAGGTTCGCACGGGAACGTCGTCGGCCACCAGCCAATTACCCTTGCGCGACCAGGACGGCGGGGCCGGTGAGCAGGACGTGGTCCTCGTCGGTCCAGGTCACGTGCAGCGTGCCTCCTGGCACGTCCACCCGGTAGGTCGTATCCGCGGCCCGCCCCGTCGGCGAGCGCTGCGGCCACCATCACCGCGCAGGCGCCGGTGCCGCAGGAGCGGGTCTCCCCCGAGCCGCGCTCGTGCACCCGCATCGCGACGTGCCGTGCCGCCCCGGCGTACGACGAACTCGACGTTGACGCCGTGCGGGGTAGACCGTCGCGTCGTGTCCGGGCTCCTCGAGCAGCGGGCCGGCGTCGGCGAGGGACTCGACGAAGGCGACCGCGTGCGGGTTGCCCATCGACACGTGCGTCGCCGGCCAGACGGACGGCCGCCGACCGACGACCTTGGTCTCCCCGAGCACCCGCGGCCTGCCCATGTCGACGGTGACCGCGCCGTCGTCGTCGAAGGTCAGCGTCTTGCACCCCGGCGCGGGTGCCGATCGGCAGCGGCCGCGACGGGTCGGCGCCCTCGTGGTCGACGAGGTAGCGGCCGAACACCCGGATCCCGTTGCCGCACATCTCCGAGGTCGAGCCGTCGGCGTTGCGGTAGTCCATGAACCACTCGGCCTCGCCGCGGGCCGCGACGGCCGCCGGGTCGTCGTACGACGACGGCGCGGACCACGCGGAGCACGCCGTCGGCGCCGAGCCCGGCCCGCCGGTCGCACAGCCGCGCGCACCAGCGCCGGCGTCGAGCTCGCCGTGCACGGTCCCGTCGGGGTCGGGCAGCAGCACGAAGTCGTTCTCCGTGCCGTGTCCCTTGAGGAACGGGAAGCTGCTCGTCACCGCACCAGTCTAGGAGCGACCCTCGGCGACGCGCCTTGAGCCGGCTCAGACCCTTCTCGAAGTCCGGGCCGATCATCTTGTCCATCCCGCCGAACATGCCCATCACCTTCATCGCGAAGGTCTTCTTGCCGGTCATGTGCCAGAGCACCTGGGTCGACTCGCCCTGCGGGGTGAGTACGAACGACGTGTCGTTGCGGGCCTTGAACGGCTTGAGGAACTCCAGGTCGATGTCGACGCGCTCGCGGTCGCATCGGCGCTCACGATCTCCATGCGGCCCGAGCCGGCCTTGCGGTTGCCCGACCAGCGGTAGACCGCGCCGGTGCCGGACTCGGGGCCCGAGTAGTCGCGCTGGAGGTCGGGGTCGAGGTCCTCCCACGGCGACCAGCTGCGCCACTGGTGGAAGTCGGCGAGCTGCTCGTAGACACGCTCCGGGGCTGCGTCGATGGTGGTCGAACGCTCGACGGTCCAGTTGTCGGCTGCCATGGCCCGGATCCTAGGGCAGAACGCCCGCCAGGCGTGTCTCCCGAATCTGTCGGCCCCGGGTGTCACTGTGAGGTCATGGAGACCTCAGAGGTGCTGATGCTGCACGGGACGGTGGCTCGCTGCCCCGACTGTGCCGACGAGTGCGTGCTGCTGCCGACCGACGGCTTCGACGGTTTCTGCTGCACGTCGTGCGACGCCGCGGTGTTCGTGCTCGCGGTGGCACCGCGCCCCGCGCTGACCGACCGGCTCGCCGGCTGACACCTGGTCGCCGGCGAGCCGATCGGTCGGGTCAGCGTCTGCGCGAGACCACCAGGGCCGAGCCGCCGCCGCGGCGGGTGGGCTCGGCGACCGCGGTCAGCCGGCCCTTCCTGCCGAACTCGATGGCGGTCGCCGCCCCGATCTCGGCCGCGCTGGTGAAGAGGTCCCCCGACGGGGTCAGCGTGTGGCCGTACGGCGTGAGCAGGTCGCCGTAGGTCGCGATGAACTCCGGCTCCGCGCTCACCGCCGCCGTGTTGCGCTGGGATGCGCGTGGCGCCGCGATCGCCTCCTCGATCGACATGCCACGGTCGACGTAGTTGAACAGCATCTGGGTCACGGTCGTGATGATCGAGGCGCCCCCGGGTGAGCCCAGCGCCAGCACCGGCTTGCCGTTCCTGAGCACGATGGTCGGGGACATCGACGAGCGCGGCCGCTTGCCCGGCTGGATCCGGTTGGGGTCGCTCTTGACGAACTCGATGGAGAAGTCGGTCAGCTCGTTGTTGAGCAGGAAGCCGCGGTCCTCGACCAGCAGGCCCGAACCGCCGGTCTGCTCGATGGTGAGGGTGTACTCGACGACGTTGCCCTCCCGGTCGGTGACGGTGAGGTTGGTCGTCTCGACGTTCTCGGTGTCCGGCGCGGTGCGACCGGTCGTGCGACCAGGTGTCGTGCAGCTGCCGTCGTACGAGCTCACGTCGCCCGCGGCGACCGGCTTGGTGAGCGCGGCGTTCGGGTTGATGTTGCAGGCCCGGTCGGCGGCGAAGCGGTCGTTGAGCAGGTCCCGGGTGGGCACGTCGACCTTCTTCGGGTCGCCGACGTACTTCGCCCGGTCGGCGAACGCGAGCGCGGTCGCCTCGAGGTAGTGGTGCAGCGCGGCCTGCGGCGTCATCGACGCGAGGTCGAACCGCTCCATGATGTTGAGGGCCTCACCGACCGTGGTGCCGCCGGACGACACCGGCGCCATCCCGTAGACGTCGAGCCCGCGGTAGTCGCTCTTGGTCGGCCGCTGGTTCAACGCCTCGTACCTCCTCAGGTCCGAGACCCGCATGAACCCCTTGGGGACCGGCAGGTCCGTGTCGGGGCTCTTCGGCGGCTTCCGGGTCGCGCGGGCGATCTCCTTGGCGAGCCTGCCGCCGTAGAAGGCGTCGGTGCCGCGCCGGCCCAGGAGCCGGTACGTCGCGGCGAGGTCGGGGTTCTTGAACACCGAGCCCACGCGGGGCGGCCTGCCGCCGGGCAGGAACAGCTCGGGCGTCGTGGTGTAGGCCTCGAACCGCTCCTGGTTGTCCTTGGTCTGGTCGTGGAACGTCTGGTCGACCACGAACCCGCGCGCCGCCAGCCGGGCCGCCGGCCGCAGCGCCTTGCCGAGGTCGTAGCTGCCCCACCGCTTGAGCGCCTTCGCCCAGGTCGCCGGGGTGCCGGGGACGCCGACCGAGACCCCGCTGGTGACCAGGTCGGGGGTGAACGGGTAGGGCTCCCCGGTCTTGGGGTCGATGAAGGCGTCGCGCGGCATGTCCCTCGGGGCGGTCTCGCGCCCGTCGATGGTGCGGACCTTCTTCTTGTCCGCGTCGTAGTAGACGAAGAACCCGCCGCCGCCGATGCCGGCGCTGTAGGGCTCGGTCACGCCCAGGGCGGCGGCCGTGGCGACGGCCGCGTCGACGGCGTTGCCGCCGCGCTTGAGCACGCGGAGACCGACCTTCGACGCCTCCGGGTCGACGGACGTGACCGCACCGCCGAACCCGGTGCTGGTCGGGATCTTGGGTGGTTCGGGTCTGGGTGCGGCCGACGCAGGGGCGCCGACGGTGGTGAGGCCGGCGGCGACGCAGAGCGCCGTCAGTCCGGCGAAGGCTGCGGATGCGCGGCCGCGAGTGAGCTGGCGTGGTGCCTGGCGTGGGGTCATCGGTCCTCCCGAGGGTCAGAGCCTCCCGGCTTACTACCCCGGCGCCTTGCCGTCAATCGTCGCCGTCCCGTGCACGGCGGCCACGGCACGGGCCGCGCGCTCCGGGTCGTCCCACCCCACCCACGTGATCCGCGGGTCCTTGCGGAACCAGGCGTCCTGCTTGCGCGCGAACCGGCGCGTGCCGTGCGACCGTCTGCTCGAGCGCCTCGTCCTCGGTGATCTCGCCGTCGAGGAAGGACAGGACCTGCTGGTACCCGAGGGCCCGGGACGCGGTGCGCCCCTCGCGCAGGCCGGCCGCGACCAGGCCGCGCACCTCGTCGACCAGGCCGGACTCCCACATCCGACGTACCCGGCGCTCGATGCGGTCGTCGAGCACGGGCCGCGGGATGTCGACTCCGACCTGCACGGCGTCGTCGTAGAAGTACTCCTGCCGGGGCAGCGTCGCGCTGAACGGGCGGCCGGTGAGCTGCACGACCTCGAGCGCCCGGACCACGCGCCGGCCGTTGGTGGGGATGATCGCGGTCGCGGCGATCGGGTCGACCTCGGCCAGACGGGCATGCATGGCGACGGGTCCCTCGACCTCCAGCAGCGCCTCCAGGCCGGCGCGTACGACGGGGTCGGTGCCGGGGAACTCGAACCGGTCCAGCACCGCCCGGGTGTAGAGCGCCGAGCCGCCGACGAGGACGGGGGTGACGCCTCGGGCACGACAGTCGTCGACGACCGCGCGCGCCCAGCCCTGGAACTCCGCGACGGTCGCCGGTTGGGTCACGTCGAGCATGTCGAGCAGGTGGTGCCGGATGCCGCGCCTCTGGCCCTCGGGCAGCTTCGCCGTACCGATGTCCATGCCGCGGTAGACCTGCATCGAGTCGGTGTTGACGACCTCGCCGCCGAGGGCCTCCGCGAGGTCGAGGGACAGCTCGGTCTTGCCGGCGGCGGTCGGTCCGACGACGGCGACGACCGGCGGCATGCGCGGCGAACCCGCAGCCCTTGTCTCGTCCCCGATCATGGGCAAGAGTCTGGCAAAGGGGCACACACGCACGACGGAAGGGGACTGCAGTGGGATTCCTGGACAAGGCCAAGTCACAGCTCACCAAGGCGGTCGACCAGCACGGCGACAAGATCGCCAAGGGCGTGGACCAGGCGGCCGACGCGATCGACAAGAAGACCGGTGGCAAGCACACCGACAAGATCGTGAAGGGGCGCACCCAGGCCAAGGACGCACTCGACAAGCTCGACGGCAAGAACGACGACATCAAGTAGACGAGACGTTTCCCGGTGACGGGTTCGGGTACGGCGACGGTATGGCACCCCGCGACGACGACCAGCAGGTGAAGGGTGGGCCGGCCAACCATGCCGCCCACACCGACCTCGACGCGCCGACACCACCTGGTGGTCCGCTGCGCCAGGACCAGCCGGACGCCGACGTGAACCCCACCGGTCCGGTGAACCCCGAGGCCCCCGGGCCCGACCCGGACGTGCAGCCGAGCAGCACACCCGACGGACCCAGCACGATCCCGTCGCCGACCACGCCCGAGGGCGAGCCCGGGCCCGATCCGGACCCCGACCAGGAGCACGCGGTCCAGGCCGAGAACGCCGAGACCTCGCTCTACCAGCCGTCCGACGGCTCGGGCGGCGAGTGAGAGGGAGCACGAGATGACCGAGCAGCACGACCTCGCAGCCGAGCCGGGACTCGACGACGCCTTCGTGGGCGAGCCGCCCGCGGGCGACGCCAACCCCGGGGACTACATGTCCAACGACCAGCAGGGTGGGGTGTCCGAGGACACCGGCACCACCTACGACCCCACGGGTGAGCCGGAGTCGACGCCGCACGACGAAGAGCTCCTCGCGGAGGAGGACGGATGACCTCGTCCGACCACAGCGAGTCCAGCAAGGCCGGCAACCCCAACGCCGAGAGCGAGCACGGCCTCGAGGGTGACCTCGGGGTGAGCAGCGAGCGCACCGGTCCGTTCGAGGGGATCGAGGGCACCGGCACCGTCGGGTCCGCCAAGGGCCACACCGACGGCGACGTCGAGACCCACCCCGGCCAGGTGGAGCCGAGCACCGAGGTGCACCGTCAGGTGCAGGAGGTGGAGGAGAACACCGCCGAGGTGCCCTCCCACGAGCACATCCGCGAGGCCAACCCGCACCCGCACCGCGACGACGCCTGACCCTCGCGGCTGAGGCGCTAGGTTCGGCCGCATGCCCGACACTGCCGACGCCGACGACCTGCACGGGCGGTTCTCCGTCGTGCCGGCCGCCTACATCGTGTTCCTCCGCGGCCCGGCGGACTCGCGGGAGGTGCTGCTCCAGCTGCGCCAGGGCACCGGCTTCATGGACGACCACTGGGCGTGCGCCGCGGCCGGGCACGTCGAGCGCGGCGAGTCGGTCTTCGCCGCGGCGGCCCGGGAGGCCGAGGAGGAGGTCGCCGTCACCGACGTGGTGCTGACCCCGTTGACGGCGATGCAGCGCACCAACAACACCGGCCTCGCGATCGACGAGCGCGTCGACTACTTCTTCGCCTGCACGGCATGGACGGGCGAGCCACGCATCGTGGAGCCGGACAAGTGCGCGGACCTGCGCTGGTTCGGGCTCGACTCGCTCCCCACCCCCGTCGTACCCCATGAGCTGGCGGTGCTCACCGGCGTCCGCGACGGCGGTCTCCCGCCGATCCTCACGCACGGCTTCTGACCCGAGGTCCGTCGAGGGGTCACGGATGCAGCGACACGCCGCCGAGGAGCCTGAAGAGCTGACTCCTCGCCGGTGCTAGCGGCAGGAGGGGGCGTCCGGGAGCGGTGCGGGTACGCCGATGGTGGGCAGACCGAGCGGGACGCCGGCCGGCTTCGGTGCGGGTGCGCGCCTCCCAGGCGTCGCCGGACCGCGTGCGTCGCACCGAGCGCACCGGGGCGTCCGACACCAGGTGGTGGGGGGCGCCGTAGGTGACCTCGACCTCGACCATGTCGCCCGGCCGGACCGGCGACCTCGGCGCCCGAGGCGTCCACGGGCGTGAAGTGCACGAGCCGGTTGTCGCGGGCCCGGCCCGAGAGCCGGTGGGTGGCCTCGTCCTTGCGGCCCTCCCCCTCGGAGACCATCAGCTCGACGACTCGGCCCTCGAGGCGGCGGTTCTCCTGCCAGGCGATGTCGTCGGCCAGCGCGACGAGCCGCTCGTAGCGCTCCTGCACGACCGCCTTCGGCACCTGCTCCTCGAGCACGGCGGCCGGCGTGCCGGGGCGCTTGGAGTACTGGAACGTGAAGGCGCCGGAGAACCGCGCCTCGCGCACCACGTGCATGGTCTGGAGGAAGTCGTCCTCGGTCTCGCCGGGGAAGCCGACGATGATGTCGGTGGTGATCGCGGCCTCCGGCATCGCGGCGCGGACCCGGTCGATGATGCCGAGGAACCTCTCCTGCCGGTAGGAGCGGCGCATGTCCTTGAGCACCTTGTCGGAGCCGGACTGCAGCGGCATGTGCAGCTGCGGCATCACGTTGTGCGTCTCGGCCATCGCCTCGATCACGTCGTCGGTGAACGCAGCCGGGTGCGGGCTGGTGAACCGGACCCGCTCCAGGCCCTCGATCTCCCCGCATGCGCGCAGCAGCTTGCCGAAGGCGTAGCGGTCGCCGAACTCCACGCCGTAGGTGTTGACGTTCTGGCCCAGCAGGGTGACCTCGCTGACGCCCTCCGCGACGAGTGCGCGGATCTCGGCCAGCACGTCACCGGGCCGGCGGTCCTTCTCCTTGCCGCGCAGCGACGGGACGATGCAGAACGTGCAGGTGTTGTTGCACCCGACCGAGATCGACACCCAGGCGGCGTACGCCGACTGGCGCTTGGTCGGCAGCGTGGACGGGAACACCTCGAGCGACTCGAGGATCTCGACCTGCGCCTCCTGCTGCACCCGGGCGCGCTCGAGCAGCACCGGCAGCGACCCGATGTTGTGGGTGCCGAACACGACGTCGACCCAGGGGGCCTTCTTCGTGATCTCGGTCTTGTCCTTCTGCGCGAGGCAGCCGCCGACGGCGATCTGCATGCCGGGGCGGGCTGCCTTCACCGGCGCGAGGTGGCCGAGGTTGCCGTAGAGCTTGTTGTCGGCGTTCTCCCGCACCGCGCAGGTGTTGAACACGACCACGTCGGCCTGCGCGTCGGCGGGCGCGGCGACGTAGCCCGCGTCCTCCAGCAGCCCGGTGAGCCGCTCGGAGTCGTGGACGTTCATCTGGCAGCCGTAGGTGCGGACTTCGTAGGTTCGAGACATGTCCGCACCAGGGTACGGCGCGCGGTGTCACCCCGGCGGAGTCGCCTCGGGGTTCGGCTCCACCGCCGGCGGAGGCGGCGGAGGCGGCGGGGCGTTGTCCGGGGCGCGTGGCGGGAGCTTGTCGCCCGGAGCATCGGGTGCCGGGGCGTCCGCGCCGTCCGGAGGCGTCTTCTTGGCGGTCTTCTTCGCCGCCTTCTTGGCAGGCGTCTTCTTCGCGGACGTCTTCTTGGCCGGCGCCTTCTTGGCCGCCTTCTTCGCCACGTCGGCCGGGCTGGCCTTCTTGGCGCTCACCCTGGCCTCGGTGCTCGGGACGGGCTCGGCGGACGGCGCGTCCGCGGCCGGATGCGGCGTGTGCGGCGCCACCGGGTCGCCGTGGACCTGGCGAGGCCCGGACGACGGGGTGGCGTGCGTGTCGGCGTGCGCCTCGGCGGGCGACGCAGCATGCGGGGCGTCGGCCGAACGCCGACCACGGGTGCGCGTGCCGACCTGCTCCGCGACCGTGGTGGCCAGCCCCTCGGCGAGGTGGCGGCCGAGCGTGGCGGCATCCTTGGCCTGACCGAACAACCGCCCGGACGTGCCCAGCGGGTCCTTCACGGCGCCGACCGCCGTGTCCTTCAGCTTGTGGAGCGGGCCGGGAATCGGGAGCTTGCGGGGCACGTCGGCACCAACCTTTCCTGGATTACGGTCCGTGTCCCGGATTCAAGCACAGGCGTCCACACGGCCCCACCCCACCGGTCAGCCCGTGGTCACGGTCCGGCAACTGTGCGGGCCATCGGCATGTCAGCAATGGTCAGACGGTCCCACCGACGCTAGGTTTCGTGCCATGAGCACCCCACTGGTCGTCCTCGACCATGTCGACAAGTGGTTCGGCGACCTGCACGTGCTGCAGGACATCAACCTGTCGATCGCCAAGGGCGAGGTGGTCGTGGTGATCGGGCCGTCCGGGTCGGGCAAGTCCACGCTCTGCCGCACGATCAACCGGCTCGAGACCATCGACAAGGGGTCGATCACGCTCGACGGTGCACCGTTGCCCGCCGAGGGGAAGGCACTGGCGTCCCACCGCGCCGAGGTCGGCATGGTGTTCCAGTCGTTCAACCTGTTCGCGCACAAGACGATCCTGGAGAACGTCACGCTCGGTCCGACCAAGGTCCGCGGTGCGGCCAAGTCGGAGGCCGACCAGCGGGCCCGCACGCTCCTTGACCGGGTCGGCGTCGGTAACCAGGCGGACAAGTACCCCGCCCAGCTCTCGGGCGGCCAGCAGCAGCGGGTCGCGATCGCAAGGGCCCTGGCCATGGAGCCCAAGGTGATGCTCTTCGACGAGCCGACGTCCGCGCTCGACCCCGAGATGATCAAGGAGGTCCTCGACGTCATGGTGGACCTCGCCAGGGGCGGCATGACCATGGTCGTGGTCACCCACGAGATGGGCTTCGCCCGCACCGCCGCCGACCGCGTGGTCTTCATGGCCGACGGCCAGATCGTCGAGGAGAACACCCCGGAGCAGTTCTTCACCAACCCGCAGTCCGACCGCGCCAAGGACTTCCTCGGCAAGATCCTCAAGCACTGACCTGTCCTCCAACCAAGAAGCGCCCTGGGGGAACTCGGGTCGCACAACAAGGGAGAGAAGATGCGATTCAACAAGACCAAGGCGGCCGCGGTCGCCACGGGTCTCGGGCTCGCGCTCAGCCTGGCAGCCTGCGGCGACGCGGGCAGCACCGACAGCGCGGGCGGCGACTACGAGGTCGCCGAGAACGCCGCCGACAACTTCGACGACGGCACCCGCATGAAGGAGCTCGCCGAGAGCGGCGAGATCACCATCGGCGTGAAGTACGACCAGCCCGGCATCGGCTTCAAGGGCGCGGCCGACGACGTCCCGGTGGGCTTCGACCCGGAGATCGGCAAGATCCTCGCCGCCTCGCTGGGCATCCCGGCCGACGACATCACCTGGAAGGAGACGATCTCGGACAACCGCGAGCCGTTCCTGCAGTCCGGTGAGGTCGACCTGGTCATCGCGTCGTACTCCATCACCGACGAGCGTCGTGCGATCGTCGGGCAGGCCGGCCCCTACTACGTGACCGGTCAGCAGCTGATGGTGCCGGCCGACAGCGACATCGACAGCCTCGACGACGTCGAGGGCACCGAGGTCTGCTCCGTGACCGGGTCGACGTCGCTGGAGAACATCGAGGCCGAGGGCGCCACGCCGCGCGGCTTCGACACGTACTCCGAGTGCGTGGACCAGGTCCTCAACGGCACCGTCGACGCGATGACCACCGACGGTGCGATCCTGCTCGGTTACGTCGCGGAGAACCCCGACGACCTCAAGGTCGTGGTGGACCCGTTCTCCGAGGAGCGCTACGGCGTCGGCTACAGCAAGGACCGCCCGGAGATGTGCCAGTGGATCACCGACACGATCACCGAGGCCATGGACAACGGCGACTGGGAGTCGGCCTTCGAGGCCACCCTCGGCGAGTCCGGGGTGGAGACCCCGGAGCCGCCGGCGCTCGACCCCTGCGAGTGAGTCCGGCCTGAACCGGGCTGACCTCCGTCAGCCGTCGTACGGCGCCCGCCGCGGCGCCGTACGACGGCGGCGGACCAGGTCCGCAGGCCGACCAGGCCCAGTACCGCGACGACTGACGACCCGACGAGGAACGGACGCGACATGGAAGCCGTGTTCTCCAACTTCGACCTGGTGCTGCGAGCCTTCGGGCTCACCCTGCAGCTCCTGGTCTACTCGGGGCTGGCCTCCCTGGTGCTCGGCACCTTCCTCGCCGCGATGCGGGTGGGCCCGATCTCGGTGCTGCGGCGGTTCGGCTCGCTCTACGTCTCGATCGTGCGCAACACCCCGCTGCTCGTGGTGTTCATCTTCATCTTCAATGCGCTGCCCACCCTGGACCTCTTCGTGGACACCCCGTTCCTGGTCAAGGGCGTGGTGGCGCTGACGCTCTACACCTCCGCCTTCGTCTGCGAGGCGATCCGCTCGGGCATCAACTCCGTGTCGCTCGGGCAGGCCGAGGCAGCCCGCGCGGTCGGCCTCACGTTCAGCCAGACGATGTCGCAGGTGATCCTGCCGCAGGCGTTCCGCGCGGTCGTGCCCCCGTTGGCGAGTGTGCTGATCGCGCTGGCGAAGAACACCTCGGTGGCGGCGGCGTTCGGGATCCTCGAGGCCACCGCCCGGATGCGCTCGCTGACCAACGACAACGCCGACCAGCGCACCGGGATCTTCATCTGCTTCGCCATCGGCTACATCATCATCGTCGAGGTGATGTCGGCCGGCGCGTTCTCTCTCGAGCGGCGATGGAGGGTTGCGCGATGAGCACCAGCATCCTGTTCGACGCTCCGGGCCCGCGCACCGTCGCGCGGCACCGTCTCTACTCGATCATCGCCTACGTGGCGCTTGCCGCCCTGGTCGGCCGCCGCGATCTGGCGGATGTGGGACACCGGCCAGTTCGCCTACGAGCAGTGGGAGCCGCTGCTCACCCCCGCCTACATCGAGGCGCTGCTCGTCGACGGCCTGCTCAAGACGCTGCAGATGGCGTTCCTCTCCATCGTGTTCGCGGTCATCTTCGGGCTGGTCTTCGGGATCGGCAAGATGTCCGACCGCTCCTGGGTGCAGTGGCCGTGCTGGGTCGTGGTCGAGTTCTTCCGCGCCGTTCCGCTGCTGCTGCTGATCATCTTCATCTTCTTCTCGTTCGGCGTCGGCGGCGGGATCGGCTCGTTCTGGTCCGTCGTCGTCGGTCTGACCCTGTACAACGGCTCGGTGCTCGCCGAGGTGTTCCGGGCGGGCGTCAACGCCGTACCCCGCGGCCAGAGCGAGGCGGCGTACGCGATCGGCATGAGGAAGTCCCAGGTGATGAACATCGTGCTGATGCCGCAGGCGGTGAAGATCATGCTCCCCGCGATCATCAGCCAGTGCGTGGTGGCACTGAAGGACACCAGCCTCGGGTTCTACATCCTCGCTCCGGGCCTGACCGCCGTCGGGCGCGGGATCTGGATCCAGTTCGGCAACCAGTTCCAGGTCGCGATCGTGGTCGCGGCGCTCTACATCCTGGCCAACCTGGTCCTCACCTGGGTCGCCACCTGGGCGCAGCGCAAGTTCGTCGGCGAGAAGAAGCCGCTGACGATGGCGGCGCCCCAGGAGACCGGGGAGTGACCAGAGGTCTCTAGGAGACCGGCTTCTCGGTCACCCAGAGCCGGATCACACCGTCGACCACGACGGTGCCGTCGTCACGGACGCCGCGCACCCGCACCGGCACCTCGGGGTCGTCGCCTGTCCAGCTGCTCCGGGTCCGTCTCCGCGATGCAGGTGATGTCGCTGGTGGCCTTGGCCGTGTAGGAGACGTCCATCCCTTTCGGGATCCAGCGCTTGTGCGTCGGCACGGTCGCCTCCGCGAGCGCGCCCATCGCCGCCTCGAGTCCGTTGCAGATCGCGATCACGTGGACCGTGCCGATGTGGTTGTGCACCCGGCGGCGCTTGCGGACGGTGAGCTCGGCGTAGTTGGGGCGCAGCTCGGTGAACCGCGGTCGTACGGTCGCGAAGTAGGGCGCCTTCAGGCTGAACAGCACCGAGAAGATCCGGTGTCCCTGCGGCAGCCGGGTGACCCGGTCGTAGAGGTGCAGCACGCTCGCCATCCCGCGAGCCTATATTACCCGCTGGTAACACTCGAGCTGGTCTCGACAAGCTCGACCACCCGGGAGACACGGTCGACCACCCGGAGAGACAAGCTCGAACGCCCGCGGGGAGTCCGTCAGCGCGCCACCTCGGTCGCCCGGGACTCCCGGATCACCGTCACCTTGATCTGGCCGGGGTAGGTCAGCTCCTCCTCGAACTGCTTGGCGAGGTCGCGGGCCAGCACCTGCGCGCCGATGTCGTCGACCACGTCCGGCATGACCATCACCCGCACGTCGCGACCGGCCTGCATGGCGAAGACCCGCTCCACGCCGTCCTTGGCGGAGCGCGATCTCCTCGAGCTGGTGCAGCCGCTGGACGTAGGCCTCCAGCGACTCGCGCCGGGCGCCCGGCCGACCGCCGCTGATGGCGTCGGCCGCCTGGGTGATCACGGCCTCGACGGTGCGCGGCTCGACCTCGTTGTGGTGGGCCTCGATCGCGTGTACGACGTCGTCGGACTCGCCGTAGCGTCGCGCCAGGTCCGCGCCGACGAGCGCGTGCGACCCCTCGGCCTCGTGGGTGAGCGCCTTGCCGATGTCGTGGAGGAACGCCCCGCGGACACACGTGGTGCGGTCCAGGCCGAGCTCGTCGGCGAGCAGCCCGGCGGCGTGGCCGGACTCGACCAGGTGCTTGAGCACGTTCTGGCCGTAGGACGTGCGGTAGCGCAGCCGGCCCATCGTGGCCACCAGCTCCGGGTGCAGGTCGGTGATGCCCATCTCGAACGCGGCGTCCTCCCCCGCGCGCACGCACAGCCGCTCCACCTCCTCCAGGCAGCGCGGCGTGCACCTCCTCGATCCGCGTGGGGTGGATCCGGCCGTCGGCGACGAGCTCCTCGAGGGTCAGCCGGGCCGACCTCGCGCCGCACCGGGTCGAAGCAGCTGAGCAGCACGGTCTCGGGGGTGTCGTCGATGACGACGTTGACGCCGGTGATCTGCTCGAAGGCGCGGATGTTGCGGCCCTCGCGGCCGATGATCCGGCCCTTCATGTCGTCGGTGGGCAGGTGCACGACGGCGACCGACGGACTCGCTGGTCTGCTCGGCGGCGAGCCGCTGGATGGCGGTGGCGAGCACCTGCTTCGCCTTCGTCTCGGCCTCGTCGGTCGCGAGCCTGCTCGATGTCGCGGGCGGCATCAGCGCCGCGGACCGGCGGGCCTCGTGCTCGACGGCCGCCATCAGCTCGGCGCGCGCGTCCTCGGCGGTCAGCCCGGCGACCGCTCGAGCACGGCCCGGCGGTCGGCCTCGATGTCCAGCAGCTCGGCCTTCCGGGCCTCGAGGGCGGCCTCGGCGTCGGCGAGCTGGTGGGTGCGCTCGTCGAGGTGCCGCTGCTCGGCGTCGAGCCGCTCCTCGCGCTCGGCGAGCCGGTGCTCGCGACGCTCGATGTCGTGACGCTGCTCGTGCAGGTCCTGGTGGAGCCGTGCTCACGGCGGCGGGGCGACTGCCGGTGGTAGCAGCAGCACGGCCACGACCGAGGACCACGGCCAGGAGCGAGCGACCACGCCCGATGACGCCGATGAGCAGCTCGGCCAGAGTCGCGTTCATGGGGCGCTCCTGTGTCCTGCGCGCCACGGCGAGCCGACCACCGGCGACGCCCCGCGGACGACGCAGCGCCCGGTCAGCCTCGCGGCGGACGTGGATCGTCGAGCTGGTCGACAGGTCGAGCGCGGCCCGGCTCGCGCCGGGTGTCGTTGTCCGTTCAGCCTCCGGCGCCCCGGAGTTTCAGTGGTGCAGCTTCGAGGCTAGGTCCGGGTCCGGAGCCGGTCAAGGAACGCGATCGCGGGTCGACGGCCAGTCGAGGGCCGGGTCCGCGGACCCGCTCCTCGGCCGCGGCGAGCTCCTCGCGGACCACCCGGAAGGCGGTGCCCGGCGGGTAGCCCTTGCGGGCCAGCATCCCGGTCAGCCGGCGCACCGCGGTGGCCTGGTCGAACCGCGCGACGCGACGCGCAGCTTGCGGCGCACCAGCACCCGCGCGGCCTCGACCTCGTCGTCGGGCGTCGACCTCGTCGAGGGCCTCGCGCGACCACCTCGTCGGTCGATCCCCTTGCGGCGCAGCTCCTGCGCGAGGCCCGGCGCGCCAGGCCCCGGCCGGACTGCCGCGACTGGACCCAGTCCCGGGCGAACGCCGCGTCGTCGACGAGCCCGACCTCCTCGAACCGGTCGAGCAGCCGCTCGGCGACCTCGCCGGGCACGTCCTTGGCGGCGAGCTTGTCGGCGAGCTCGGAGCGGCTGCGCGCCTGGCCGGTGAGCTGGTCGAGCAGGATCTTGCGCGCCACCGCCTCGTGGTCGGCGTCGGGCCCGAGCGCGGCGGGTCCTCCGGCGTCCGGACGCCGCGGCGGCGTCGGGGTCTGGCCCTGCGCCGCCAGCCAGGTCTCGACCCCGGACGCACGTCGCCCGCCGGCCCCGTCGGAGCTCGGGTCGGACGGGCACTGGGCGGCTCCTGGGCAGCTCACGGGCGGCCATCGGCCTCACGGCAGAGGCGCCTTCAGAAGTCGATGCGGTCGGCTCGCCGGTGCCGCCGGCCCGGCCGGTCGGTGTCGACCTGCGGGCCGACGCCGAGCTTCTCGAGGATCCTCTTCTCGAGCTCGTTGGCGAGGTCGGGGTTGTCGCGCAGGAAGCTGCGGGCGTTCTCCTTGCCCTGGCCGAGCTGGTCGCCCTCGTAGGTGTACCAGGCGCCGGCCTTGCGGACGAGGCCCGCCTCGACGCCGACGTCGATCAGGCCACCCTCGCGGCTGATGCCCTGGCCGTACATGATGTCGAACTCCGCCTGCTTGAACGGCGGGGCGACCTTGTTCTTGACGACCTTGACGCGGGTGCGGTTGCCGACCATCTCCTGGCCGTCCTTGAGCGTCTCGATCCGGCGGACGTCGAGCCGGACCGAGGAGTAGAACTTCAGCGCCCGGCCACCGGTCGTGGTCTCGGGCGAGCCGAACATCACGCCGATCTTCTCGCGGAGCTGGTTGATGAAGATCATCGTCGTGCCGGCGCCGTTGAGCGCGCCGGTCATCTTGCGCAGCGCCTGGCTCATCAGCCGGGCCTGCAGGCCGACGTGGCTGTCGCCCATCTCGCCCTCGATCTCGGCGCGCGGCACCAGCGCGGCGACCGAGTCGATCACGATCAGGTCGAGCGCACCGGAGCGGATCAGCATGTCGGCGATCTCGAGCGCCTGCTCGCCGGAGTCGGGCTGGGAGACCAGCAGCGCGTCGGTGTCGACGCCGAGCGCCTTGGCGTACTCGGGGTCGAGGGCGTGCTCGGCGTCGATGAACGCCACGATGCCGCCGGCCGCCTGGGCGTTGGCCACCGCGTGCAGCGCGACCGTCGTCTTGCCGGAGGACTCCGGTCCGTAGATCTCCACCACGCGGCCGCGCGGCAGGCCGCCGATCCCGAGGGCCACGTCGAGCGAGATCGCGCCGGTCGGGATCACCTCGAGCGGGGCTCGGGTCTCCTCGCCCAGCCGCATCACCGAGCCCTTGCCGAACTGCCTCTCGATGTTCGCGAGCGCTGCGTCGAGCGCCTTGTCGCGGTCTCCACCAGCCATGGATGCCACCCGTCCGTCTGTCCGCTTGTCCGCGGATCGTGTCGTCTTCTTCATCGGGAGCGACCCTAGGCAGGGCCTCCGACAGTTTCGACCCCGGGCCGGCAGCCTGTGGAGAGCGTCCCCGGACCTGGCGTCGCCGCCAGCCTAGCCCGAACGTGTGTTCGATCCAGGACGACACGCGGGCGTGTCGCGGGCGCGCCGGACCGTGCGAATGGGTGCCCTAGAGGGCGGGCGTATCCGCTCCCCTGTGCCCCTTGGGCCCCCGCTGCGTCGTACGCCGGGCGACCTCGGCCGCCGTCGCGACGCCGGTGACCAGGACCGCGGCGAAGACGTTGAGCGCGACGAAGCCGAAGCCGTCCATCACCAGCCCGGCCACCACCCCGGCCGCGGCCGCCGACCACGCCCATCACCAGGTCGGCGGCGCCCTGCACGTCGGTGCGGGCGTCCAGCGGCGCGGACTCGGAGAGCAGGGTCGAGGCGGCGACGTTGCACAGCGACCAGCCCAGTCCGAGCAGGAACAGCCCGGCACCGATCAGCGCCGACGCGCCCGCCGGCGACGAGCCGGACAGGAACAGCGCGAGGAACAGCACCAGCGGCGCCCGCGAGCAGCACCGGGGGCCGTCCGAACCGGTCGGCGGCCCAGCCGACGACCGGGGAGAACGCGAACATGCCGAGCACGTGCACCGCTGATGACCACGCCGATGACCTCGAGGGTCGCGCCGCCGTGGTGCATGTGCAGCGGGGTCATCACCATCACCGCGATCATCACGCCGTGCCCCAGAGCGAGCGCCGCGACGCCGGCACGGACCGCGGGCCGCTGGCGCACGACCTCGCCGGACCCGCGACCACGACGTCGACGTCCGGCCGGTGGAGACGCCCCGGTCCAGGGCGGCCTGCCGCGCGACCAGCAGCGGGTCGGGCCGGAGGAACACCGACACCACCAGGCCCGCCGCCAGGATCCCCAGCAGCCCGAAGAGGAAGGGCCCGGTGAGGGCGGGCAGCCCCATCGACCGGGCCGCCCGGCCGGCGACCCCGGTGAGGTTGGGCCCGGCGACCGCGCCGATGGTGGTCGCCCACACGACCAGCGAGAGCGACCGCGCCCGGCGGTCCGGCGGGGCCAGGTCGGTGGCGGCGTAGCGGGACTGGTTGTTCGCGGCCGTCGTGGCGCCGAGCAGGGTGGCGCCGACCAGCAGGAGCGGGAACGATCTCGACCACGCCGGCGACGACGCAGAGCGCGGCGCCGGCGGCGCCGATGAGGTAGCCGAGCACCAGACCGGCTCGCCGCCCGCGACGGCCCATCAGGTGGGCGAGCAGGAACGACGCCAGCGCGGCGCCGAGCACCTGCGACGTCTGGGCCAGGCCGGCCAGGCTCTCGGAGCCGGAGAGGTCCTCGGCCAGGATGGCCGCGACCGCGATCCCGATGGTGATGCCGACGCCGCCGAGGGACTGCGCGACGACGAGGGTGCCGAGGGTACGACGCTGCACGCGCCGGATCTCGTGGTCCGGCCACCGGACGCCCCCCGCGACGCCTCGGGCGAGGCCGGACGCCACGTCGCGGGCACCGGCGCCGACCCAGCCGGCGAGCCGACGACCGGCCCGGGCGGCCGGGTCGCCGGGCTGGCTCATCGCTCGCTCGCGGGCAGCTCGAGCGTCGCCCAGACGGCGCGCCACACGACCTTGGGGGTCTCGCCCTCGTCCAGCGCCTCGGCGGCGGTGCGGCCACCGAGCGCGGCCATCACCTGCTGCTCGGACCAGTGCCGGGCGTAGCCCGACGACCCGAGCGCCTGCTCCATCCGCTCCCAGAACTCCGTGTGCCGCACGGTGAGGAGCCTACGACGACCCGGGGCGGCGGGGCCTCGCCCGGGCTGGACGTGTTGTCCGCGCCGCCGACGGATTTTGGAGAATCGTCGGATGGCCGCCGAGAGCTCCGCCGAACCCGCGCACGACCGCGTGACGATCCGCCCCGCCGTCGAGGACGACCTGCGCGACATCGCGACGATCTACAACCACGAGGTCGCCAACAGCATCGCGACGTTCGACCTGGAGGCCCCGACCCTGGCGTACTGGCACGAGAAGCTCGAGGGCAACCACGAGGGCGACCACCTGCTCGTCGCGGTGGACTCCGACGGTGACGTCGTCGGCTACGCCTACTCGTGGTCCTACCGGCCCCGGCCGGCCTACGAGCTCACCCGGGAGACCTCGATCTACCTCGACCCGTCGGTGCGCGGCCGGGGCATCGGCCGGGTCCTCTACCCCGCGCTGCTCGACGCGATGGCGAGGTCCGGCGTGCACACCGCCGTCGCCCTGGTGGCGCTGCCCAACCCCGGCAGCGTGGCGCTCCACAAGGCGGTCGGCTTCGAGCACGTCGGCACGATGCGCGAGGTCGGCTACAAGTTCGACCGGTGGATCGACGTGGAGTGGTACCAGAAGCTGCTCGGCCCGGACTGACCCGAGGACCGGTCAGCGCAGCAGCAGCGTGCCGAGCCGCCGCGAGACGACGTAGAGCCCGGCCAGCCCCATCACCAGCAGGTAGACGACCGAGACCGCCGAGTCCCAGGAGATCGCGCCGGTGGTGAGCTCGCGGCACAGCACCACGCCGCGGTAGAGCGGGCTGACCTCGACGACCCAGCGCAGCGCGCCGTCGAAGGCCGTGACCGGGAAGAACGTCGCCGAGAACAGGAACAGCGGCATCACCGCGAGCGTGACCAGGTCGAAGTCCTGCCACGAGCGCATGAACGTGGTCAGCGCCATGCACACGGCCGAGAACCCGAACCCGATGAGCAAGGTCGCCGGCACGGCGAGCAGCGCCCACCAGGAGTGCACGAGGCCCATCAGCAGCATGACGACGAGGAACCCGACGGAGTAGACGCCGCCGCGCAGCAGCGCCCAGGTGATCTCGCCCCGGGCCACGTCGAACGGCCGCAACGGAGTGGCCAGCACGGCGTCGTAGAGCTTCTCGAACTTGAGCTTGAAGAAGACCGAGAACGTCGAGTCGAGTACGGCGCCGTTCATGGCGGACGCGGCGAGCATGCCGGGTGCGACGAACGCGGCGTACTCGACCGTGCGTCCGTTGAACTCGAAGGAGTCGATCAGCTGGCCGACCCCGATGCCGATCGAGAACAGGTAGAGCACCGGCTCGAGGAACCCGGTGAGGAAGAACACCTTGCTGCGCCGGTGGGCCAGGTAGTTGCGCGCCACGAGCCGCCACGACGGCGACCAGCGCGTCGCGTCGGTGTCGGGACGCGCCAGGGAGGTGGTGACGACGGCCATCAGCTGAGCAGCCTTCGGTTGAGGCGGCGCACCGACCACCACCAGCCGCCGGCGGCGAGGACGCCGAGGTAGACCACGTGCACGAGCGCGAGCGGGACGTCGAGCGTGCCGAGTGTCAGCATCCGGGTGAGGTCGACGCCGTGCCACAGCGGGGACACCCAGGCCAGCCACTCGATGCCGTCGGGCAGGTTGGAGATCGGGAAGAACGCACCGGAGAACAGGAACAGCGGCATGATCAGCACCCGGAAGATCACCGCGAACGGCGTGGGGTCGGACAGCCCGGCGCTGTAGGCGTAGAGCGGGGTGCCGAACGCCAGCCCGATCAGCAGCTGCACCAGGAACGCCACGAGCACGCCGGGCACCGACACGAACAGCCCGAACAGCGACAGCACCAGCAGGAACGCCCCGCACGCGGTGGCGACCCGGAACAGCACGAACCCGAGGTGGGCGGCGACCACGTCGGCCGGCGTCAACGGGGTGGCCACCATGCCGAGGTAGCTCTTGTTCCACTTGATCGCGCCGAGGACGGGATACATCGTCTCCCCGACCGCGGTCTGCATCGCGTGCGCGGCGACCAGGCCGGGCGCGATGAAGGCGAGGTACGACGGAGCGCCCTCGAGCGCCGCTCCCCCGGCGTCGACGAACCCGCCGAGCAGGACACCCATCGCCAGCACGTAGAACAGCGGCGCCAGGAACGCGCTCACGACCGACCCGCGCCAGGTGCGCTTGTAGACGGTGGCCCAGTAGTCGAGCTGGCGGAGCACCCGCTCGCCGTGCCCGGGGGCGCCGGTGTCCCGGGGGGTCGAGACGTCGGCCATCAGTCCACCAGCGTCCGGCCGGTCAGGTGCAGGAACACGTCCTCGAGCGTGGAGCGGCGCACCAGCACCGCGGCCGGGTCGAGACCCCGCTCGTGCACCCGGGCCAGGGTCTCCTCGCCGTCCTCGGTGTAGAGCAGCAGCCGGTCGGGCAGCACCTCGACACGTTGCGCGAGGTCCGCGACCCGGGCGGCCAGGGCCTCGTGCTCCCCCACCCCGAAGCGCAGCTCGGTGACCTCGCGGGTGGAGTGCTCGCGGATCAGCGACAGCGGCGATCCCTCCGCGACGATCCGGCCCTTGTCCATCACCACCAGTCGGTCGCAGAGCTGCTCTGCCTCGTCCATGTAGTGCGTGGTGAGCACCAGGGTCACGCCCTGCTGCTTGAGGCGGAACAGCTTGTCCCACAGGACGTGTCGGGCCTGCGGGTCGAGGCCGGTCGTCGGTTCGTCGAGCAGCAGCAGGTCGGGCTGGTTGATCAGCGAGCGGGCGATGGTGAGCCGGCGCTTCATGCCGCCGGACAGCTTGTCGACCTTCTGCTCGGACTTCTCGGTGAGCTGGAAGAACCGCAGCAGCTCGTCGGCACGGACGGCGCACTCGCTGCGGGCGAGCCCGAAGTAGCGGCCGTAGACGACGAGGTTGTCGCGGATGCTGAGCTCGGTGTCGAGGGTGTCCTCCTGCGGGCACACGCCGATCCGGGCCCTGATCTGCGGCCCCTGGGTGGCGGGGTCCATGCCGAGGATGCTGAGCTCGCCGGCGGTCGGCGGTGAGACGGCCGCGACCATGCGCATCGTGGAGGACTTGCCCGCGCCGTTGGGGCCGAGGAAGCCGAACGCCTCACCCGCTGACACGTCGAGGTCGATGCCCCGGACGGCCTCGAAGTCGCCGAACGACTTGCGCAGACCGACCGCCCGGACCAGCGACGCCGGACGCGTCGCGGCTGCGGTGTCGACGGGGTCGGGAATGGCGTGAGGCACGCGTTCGACCCTATCCCCGGGCACCGACGTGATTCATCCGAGTTTCGGGTGGTCGGTCCCCTCGGAAGTGGCCGACTCGGGCCATGCCCGGGGTGCCACCGTCGTCGTACCGTCGGACGGTGACCACAGCACAGCACGAACGCACGGGGAGCGGGCTGCGGCTCGCGGGTGCCGGCCTGTGGCTGCTCCCCCTCTACGCACTCCTGCTCACCCTGAGCACCCTCACGCACGAGCCCGACCACGCCGAGGCGTTCGACGACTGGTCGCGCTACGTCACCACCGACATCTTCCTCGTCAACCACATCGTCGGCAGCATCCTGGGCGCCGCCCTGGGTCTCGTCGGGATCGTGTCGGCGCTGCTCTACCTGGTCCGTGGCCCCGCGGCCGGCATCGCGACGGTGGCGACCGCCCTGACGATCGTGGGCAATGTCCTGTTCACCGGTCTCTTCGCGGCGGCCGCGTTCGCCCAGCCCGCGATCGGGCGCGCGTTCCTGGCCGGCCGGGAGGGCGCCGAGGCGCTCTACGACGAGGTGTACGGCACCCCGCTGTTCATCACGTTCGGGATCGGCGCGGTGTGCTTCCTGGCCGGCGCGGTGATGTTCGGCCGTGCGGTGGCGCGCACGTCCGAGACGCTGCGGCTGGCCGGCTGGGGGTACGGCGTGGCACTGGTGCTGTTCGTCGTCTCCGGCTTCACGGTCTCGGTGGCGCAGCCGGTCTTCGCGGCCCTCGCCTGCGCGGCTGCCGTGCTGATCGCGCTGCGCCTGCCGGGCGCCGTCGAGCCGGTCCGCTGAGGCGGGGCGAGACGGCCGGGTCGGGGTACCGTCGAGGGATCCTGCACCCGACCGCACGCCGTCCCGGCGACGGCGTCTCCCGCACCTCCCTGGCCGTGCTCGTCCTCGCGCTGGGCGGCGTGCTGGCGCTCGCGTTGATGGGGTGGGGGCGCCTCGACTCGTCGCCCGGCTCGAGGGCAGACGGCTCGGCGGTCGCGGCTCCGCGTGCCGCGCCGTCGTCGTTCGTGCTCATGCAGATGAACGTGTGCCTGTCGGGGATGTCCGGCTGCTACGACACGGTGGCGTACCCGGCCGGTGTACGCGACGTGGTCGCGCGCATCCGGCGAGCCCGCCCCGACGCGGTGACCCTCAACGAGACCTGTCGCGCCGATGTCGACGCCATCGCCCGACGCACCGGCTACCACGCGCGCTTCGTGCGGGTGATCTACGACCGCGAGCTGCTGCCCTGCGTCGACCCTGCCGGGCGCGGCCTGTTCGGCAACGCCGTGCTCACCCGCGCCCCTGTCGCGAGCGTCGAGACCGAGGTCTTCGAGGGCCAGTTCGGTCCCGAGGAGCGCGGCTGGCTCTGCGTCACCACACGTGCGGACCAGGACGTGTGCACCGCCCACCTGGAGATCCGCAGCCGGGGCTTCGCCGCCGCGAACGACGACCAGTGCGTCGAGCTGGCCGCGCTCCTGGCACGTCGCGCGACGGTGCGCAGCGTGGCGTTCGGCGGGGACGTCAACCGGGGCAAGTCCTGTGCGCCCGACGGGTTCTGGACTCGCACCGACCGATCCGCCGGCCAGCGGGCCGGGGTGCAGCACGTCTACGGGAGCCGGGACACGCTGCGCGCCCCGCGCGCCCAGGTGCTGGCGGCCCCGCACAGCGACCACGACGTGCTCTACGTCCGGGCCCGTCCGGTCAGTCCGGCTCCTTGACGAAGCGAAGCAGGCGGTACTCGAGCAGCCGCGCCCGATGACAGCGCTGCAGGGCGTCTCCGCCGACCATGGAGTCGGCCCAGGCGGACCGGCCGCGGGCCTGGCGCAGGACCGGCTGGAGGGCGCGGACGACGCGGTCCCGCGGCCGGCCGAGCCGCTGCATCGGCGAGAGGTTCCGTGAGTCGACCAGCGCCAGGCCGGCCTCGTCGGCCAGGGTCGCCGCCTGCGCGACGGTGAGCAGCGACGAGACGTGCCAGCCCGCCCTGAAGTCGTCGATCCGGGGGTCCGCCGTGTCACCGGTGCGCACGTCGTCGACCACGACGAGTGCGCCGCCAGGCCGCAGCGCTCCGGCAGCCTCCCGGAAGAACGCGGCCGCCGGGTCGGCGTGCACGAACGACTCGATCGCGAACGCGAGGTCGAACCCGGTGAGCTCGTCGGGCAGGTCGGTGAAGTCCCCGAGCACGAACCGCACGGCCCCCTGCAGCGGCCCGCCGCGATCGGCGTACCGCTGCGCCAGCCGCACCTGGGCGGGGCTGATCGAGATCCCGACCACGTCGACGGGACGGCGCTGCGCGAGGTACAGCGCGGCCGTGCCGACCCCACAGCCCAGGTCGAGCACGCGTCGGTCGTCGGGCGCGAGCTCGGCCAGCACCAGCTCATGGGTGTGGTGCACCGCGTCCGCTCGGCTCGTCACGCCTGGTCCCCACAGCTCCCGGTGCAGCGCCCGCTGGCTGCCGGTGACCAGGAACTTCCAGGTGTTCGCGTCGTAGTAGCGGCGTACGCGTGCCCCGCTCGTCTCCGCCGGTGTCGAGTGCGTCGCCATGTGCCGAGTGTCAGGGTTTGGCTGCCCGAGTGCCAGGGTTTGGCTGTGCGTGGGTCAGCACTCGGGGGGCCAAAGTCTCGCACTCGGCGGACTGTCGGAGGCGTGCGGCAGGATGGAGGGATGGCCGACGGGGCGAGCACGACGCAGGTGCCCGACGTGTTCAGCGCGCCCACCCGCACCTGGTTCGAGACCGCCTTCGCATCGCCCACGGCCGCGCAGGTCGGCGCCTGGCAGGCCGTCTCGGCGGGTCGCAACGCCCTCGTCGTCGCCCCGACCGGCTCCGGCAAGACGCTGTCGGCGTTCCTCTGGTCGCTCGACCGGATCGCGACCGAGCCGCGTCCCGCCGACAAGCTCAAGCGCTGCCGGGTCCTCTACGTCTCGCCGCTCAAGGCGCTGGCGGTCGACGTGGAGCGCAACCTGCGCGCCCCGCTCACCGGCATCCGGCACACCGCCGAGCGGCTCGGCGAGACGATCCCCGAGATCGCGGTGGGGGTCCGGTCGGGAGACACCACAGCCGCCGACCGGCGGCGGATCGCCACCGCCCCACCGGACATCCTGATCACCACCCCCGAGTCGCTGTTCCTGATGCTCACCTCGCAGGCGCGCGAGGCACTGAGGGGCGTCGACACGGTCATCGTCGACGAGGTGCACGCGGTGGCGGGCACCAAGCGCGGCGCCCACCTCGCCCTCTCCCTCGAGCGTCTCGACGAGCTGCTCGAGACGCCCGCGCAGCGCATCGGGCTGTCCGCGACGGTCCGGCCGATCGAGGAGGTCGCCAGGTTCCTGGGCGGCCCGCGGCCGGTCGAGGTGGTCGCGCCGGCCTCGACCAAGGAGTGGGACCTCCAGGTCGTGGTGCCCGTCGAGGACATGACCGAGCTCGGGGCGGCCGCCGAGGAGCCGTCCGAGGGTTCGGCTGCCGCCGGCGACCGGCACGGCTCCATCTGGCCTCACGTCGAGGAGCGCGTGGTCGACCTCGTCGAGCAGCACCGCTCCACGATCGTGTTCGCGAACTCCCGGCGGCTGGCCGAGCGGCTGACCGCCCGGCTCAACGAGATCGCCACCGACCGCGCGGTCTCGAGCGCCGGCGAGCCGGGCTCGCCCGAGGCACCCGCCTCGATCCCCGGCACCGGGATGCCGGCGGCGATCATGGCGCAGTCCGGGCAGTCCCGCGGCGCCGACGCCGACAACGTCGTGATCGCGCGCGCCCACCACGGCTCGGTCTCCAAGGAGCAGCGGGCCCGCATCGAGGACGACCTCAAGCGCGGGGCCCTGCCCTGCGTGGTGGCCACCTCCAGCCTCGAGCTCGGCATCGACATGGGTGCGGTCGACCTCGTCGTGCAGATCGAGAGCCCGCCCTCGGTGGCGAGCGCGCTTCAGCGGGTCGGCCGCGCCGGCCACCAGGTCGGCGAGGTGTCCCGCGGGGTGCTGCTGCCCAAGCACCGCAGCGACCTGGTGCACACGGCCGTGGCCGTGGAGCGGATGCGGGTCGGCGCCATCGAGTCGCTGCACATCCCGGCCAACCCCCTCGACGTGCTCGCCCAGCAGGTCGTCGCCGCCGCGTCGGTCGAGGAGTGGGACGTCGACGAGCTCTACACCGTCGTACGCCGGTCGGCGCCCTTCACCACACTGCCCCGCTCGGCGTACGACGCGACCCTCGACCTGCTCAGCGGACGCTACCCCTCCGACGAGTTCGCCGAGCTCCGGCCGCGCGTGGTCTGGGACCGGGTGGCCGGCACGCTGTCGGGCCGTCCCGGTGCGCAGCGGCTGGCGGTCACCAGCGGGGGCACCATCCCCGACCGCGGCCTGTTCGGGGTGTTCCTCGTCGGTTCCTCGACGGGCTCGACCTCCGGAGGAGCCCGGGTCGGCGAGCTCGACGAGGAGATGGTCTACGAGTCCCGGGTCGGCGACGTGTTCGCGCTCGGTGCCACCTCGTGGCGGATCGAGGACATCACCCACGACCGGGTGCTGGTCTCGCCCGCGCCCGGTCAGCCCGGCCGGCTGCCGTTCTGGAAGGGCGACCAGATCGGCCGCCCCGCCGAGCTGGGTGCCGCGATCGGGGCGTTCACCCGCGAGCTGTCCGCCCTTCCCGCCGACCAGGCGATCGCGCGCTGCCGGGATGCCGGCCTCGACGAGTGGGCCGCTGCCAACCTGGTGGCGTTCCTCGCCGAGCAGCGCGAGGCGACCACCACGCTGCCCACCGACCGCACCGTGCTCGTCGAGCGCTTCCGCGACGAGCTCGGTGACTGGCGGCTGGTGGTGCACTCCCCCTACGGCGCCCAGGTCCACGCCCCGTGGGCGCTGGCGATCGGGGTCCGGCTGCGCGAGCGCTACGGCATCGACGCCCAGGCGCTGCCCGGCGACGACGGCATCGTGCTGCGCATCCCCGAGACCGACCAGGAGCCGCCCGGGGCCGAGGTGGTGGTGTTCGAGCCCGACGAGATCGAGGACATCGTGACCACCGAGGTGGGCGGCTCGGCCCTGTTCGCGTCCCGCTTCCGGGAGTGCGCCGCCCGGGCCCTGCTGCTGCCCCGCCGCGATCCCGGCCGCCGCTCGCCGTTGTGGCAGCAGCGGCAGCGCAGCGCCCAGCTGCTCGAGGTGGCGTCGAAGTACCCCTCCTTCCCGATCGTGCTCGAGGCGGTGCGCGAGTGCCTGCAGGACGTCTACGACGTGCCCGCCCTCACCGGGCTGATGCGCGACCTCGCGGCCCGCAGGCTCCGCACCGTCGAGGTCAGCACCACCCAGCCGTCGCCGTTCGCGCGCAGCCTCCTGTTCGGCTACGTGGCCGCGTTCATGTACGAAGGCGACAACCCGATCGCCGAGCGCCGCGCCGCCGCGCTCAGCCTCGACCAGGGACTGCTCGCCGAGCTCCTCGGTCGGGCAGAGCTGCGCGAGCTGCTCGACCCCGACTCGCTGCACGAGCTCGAGCGCGAGCTGCAGCGGCTGACCGACGACCGCCAGGCGCGCGACGCCGAGGGCGTAGCCGACCTGCTCCGACTCCTCGGGCCGCTCTCCACCCAGGAGGTCGCCGACCGCTCCCGGGAGGACCCGGCACCCTGGCTGGAGCTGCTCCGCGAGTCCCGCCGGGTCGTCGAGGTGCGGTTCGCCGGCGACGAGCGCTGGGCCGCCGTCGAGGACGTCGGGCGGCTGCGCGACGGGCTCGGCGTGCCGGTGCCGCCCGGGACCCCCGAGGTGTTCACCGAGCCCGTCGACGACCCGCTCGCCGACCTGGTCGGCCGCTATGCCCGCACCCACGGTCCGTTCACCGTCACCGACGTGGCCACCCGGCTCGGGCTCGGGGTCGCGGTCGTGCAGCAGACGCTCAACCGGCTGGCGTCCCAGGGCCGGGTGCTCGAGGGTGAGTTCCGGCCCGCCGGCTCCGGTGCCGAGTGGTGCGACGCCGACGTGCTGCGCCGGCTCCGGCGGCGCTCGCTGGCGGCGCTGCGCAAGGAGGTCGAGCCGGTCGAGCCGGCGACCCTGGGCCGGTTCCTGCCGGTCTGGCAGAACGTGGTCTCGACAGGCTCGACCACCCGGACCTCCAGCTCGACCACCCGGACCTCCAGCTCGAACCGGACTCGGAACGACGGCCCGGGCGGCCGGCACCGCCTGCGCGGGGCCGACGGCGTGCTGACCGTCGTCGACCAGCTGGCCGGTTGCGCGGTGCCGGCGTCAGCGCTCGAGCCGCTGGTGCTGGGCAGTCGCGTCGTCGACTACCACCCGGCGCTCCTCGACGAGCTGACCACCACGGGCGAGGTCGTCTGGGCCGGCCACGGCAGCCTGCCCGGCAACGACGGCTGGACCAGCCTGCACCTGGCCGACTCCGCGCACCTCACCCTGCCCGACCCGGCCGAGCTCGCCGGCGAGCTGGAGACCACACCTCTGCACGAGGCGATCCTCGACGCCCTGGCGGGCGGCGGGGCCTACTTCTTCCGGCAGCTCTCCACGACCGTGGGCGCCGCGGTCGGCTCCGTCGACGACCGGACGTTCGAGGCAGCCCTGTGGGACCTGGTCTGGTCGGGACGCCTGACCAACGACACCCTGGCCCCGGTGCGGGCCCTGACCTCCGGCGGGCGCACGACGCACCGGTCGCGCCGCCAGCCACCACGCGTGCGCACCGGGACCCGCCGCCCCGCGATCGGACGGCCCGACCTGCCGTCGCGCACAGGACCGGCCACCGCCGCGGGCCGCTGGTCGATGCTCCCCGCGATCGACCCCGACGCCACCCGGCGGGCACACGCCGCTGCCGAGGGCCTGCTCGAGCGGCACGGAGTCGTCACCCGCGGTGCGGTGATGAGTGAGCGGGTGCCCGGCGGTTTCGCTGGCGTCTACAAGGTGCTGTCGGCGTTCGAGGACTCCGGACGCTGCCGCCGCGGCTACTTCGTCGGCTCGCTCGGCGCCGCCCAGTTCGGCGTGCCCGGCGCGGTCGACCGGCTGCGCTCGTTCTCCCGCGAGCTGTCCGGCGCCGAGCCGTCGGGCGACGCCACCCAGGACAAGCGGTCCGCGGTCACCCTCGCCGCCACCGACCCGGCCAACCCCTACGGCGCCGCCCTGCCCTGGCCGGAGCGTCCGGTCCGCACCGACGAGAGCACCGGCACCGGGCACCGCCCCGGACGCAAGGCGGGCGCGCTGGTGGTCGTCGTGGACGGCGACCTCGCGGTCTACGTCGAGCGGGGCGGCAAGACCCTGCTCACCTTCACCGAGGACGCCGAGGCGCTCGGCTCCGCCCTCGGTGCGCTGGCCACCGCGGTGCGTCAGGGCGCGCTCGGTCGTCTCACGGTCGAGCGCGCCGACGGCACCAGCATCCTCGCCGGCAGCGACCGGGCCGGGGCGCTGCGCAGGGCCCTGGAGGACGCCGGGTTCGTGGTGACGCCGCGGGGCCTGCGGCTGCGGGGGTGAGCCCGGTGGCGTCCGCCGACGACGAGCTCGCCCGGATCTACCGGCGCGAGCTGCCGCCGCTCCGGGCCGCGCTCGCCCGTCGCACCGGCTCGGTGGACCTCGCCGACGACCTGGTGCAGGACGCCTGGGTCGAGGCCCTGGACCACTGGGGGCGATCCGGCGTCCCGGCCAACCCGGGCGGATGGCTGATGACGACCGCGACCCGCAAGGCCGTCGACAGGGCACGGCGGGAGCGCTCGGGCGCCGACAAGCTCCGTCTCGTCGCCGCGCTCGAGCCGGGACGGGCGACGTCCGACCGGGGCGTCGACCGCGACGAGGACCGGCTCGCGCTGGTCTTCGGCTGCTGCGACCCCCGGCTCCCCCGCGACTCGCAGGTCGCGCTGACCCTGCGCGCGGTGTGTGGTCTCACCACCGCCGAGATCGCGGCCGGGTTCCTCACCCCCGAGGCGACGATGGCGCAGCGGATCAGCCGGGCCAAGCGGCTGCTCCGCGAGAGCGGCACCACCTGCGTGCTGCCCGGCCCCGACGAGCTCGGTCCGCGCCTGTCGGCGGTGCTCACCGTCGTCTACCTGGTCTACAACGAGGGCTATCTCAGCAGCTCGGCCCACGTCCCGCAGCGCCGCGAGCTGCGCCTCGAGGCCCTCGAGCTCGCCCGCCTCGTCGACCGGTTGATGCCGACCGAGCCGGAGGCGGCCGCCCTCCACTGCCTGCTGGAGCTGCACGAGGCACGGTCGGCCGCTCGCTTCGACGGCTGGGGCCGGCTGGTGCTTCTCGCCGACCAGGACCGCGGCCGCTGGGACGTCGCCCGGATCGCCCGGGCCACCGACGCACTCGACCGGGCCCTGGCCCGGCGCCGTCCGGGACCGTTCCAGGTGCACGCGGCGATCGCGGCCCTGCACGCCACCGCCGCGTCCTACGACCGGACCGACTGGCCGCAGATCGGCGTGCTCTACGACCAGCTGCTGTCCTGGGACGACACGCCGGTGCTGCGGCTCAACCGGGCCATCGCGACCTGGCACGTGCACGGCGCCGCGCCGGCGCTCGCCGAGGTGGACGCCCTCGAGCCGGCTCTCGCGAGCTACCGACTCTGGCACGCCACCCGGGCCGCACTCCTCCGCGACCTCGGCCACGACGACGAGGCCCGGGCCGCGGACCAGCGCGCGCTCGAGCTGGCGACCAACACCGCCGAGCGCGAGCTGCTCCGCGCACGGGTCACTCGCTAGCGCCACCCGAGTGGTCGACCGTCGGTCGCACCTCGACGGACACGTCGTCGTACGCCAGTCCCGGCCACGTGGAGGCGATCTCGAGCGCCTCGTCGAGGGTCTCGGCCTCGAGGACGACGAAGCCCCCGATGGCCTCCTTGGTCTCGATGAACGGACCGTCGGTCACGGTGCGCCCGCTGCCGGCGCCGCGGATGGTCTTCGCCGTCTTCACGCTCTGGAGCTCGGCCCCGCCGTCGGCCACCTTGCCGGCGCCCGCCCACTTCTCGAACCAGGCGTACACCTCCGCCATGCCCGCGTCCGACGCCTCGGCGGCGGTGGCCTCGGCCGTCGCCTCGTCCGCGCAGATCATCATCACGTACCGCATCGTGTCTCCTCGTGTCGACCGGGTCGCCCTGCCGGCGACCCTCTCACCTCACTCCACGAACGGCGAAGCGGGTTTCTCGACACGGCGCCGGAAATTCTGGACACTCGTCGCCATGCCCGAGGGAGACACCGTGTGGCGCACCGCCCGTCACCTCGACCAGGCGCTCACCGGGCAGACGCTGACGAGGACCGACTTCAGGGTGCCGGCGCTCGCCACCCTCGACCTGTCGGGGCGCGTGGTGGAGTCGACCGTCGCCCGCGGGAAGCACCTGCTCACGCGGATCGGCGCTGACCACACGCTGCACACCCACCTCAAGATGGAGGGCTCGTGGCACCTCTACAAGCCCGGAACCCGGTGGCGGCGACCCCCGCACGAGGCACGGGTGGTGCTCAGCACCGCAGCCGTGGTCGGCGGTCGGCTTCGCGCTCGGCATCGTCGAGGTCATCCCCCGGTCGGCCGAGGAGTCGGCGGTCGCGCACCTCGGGCCGGACCTGCTCGGTCCCGACTGGGACCCCGACGAGGCGGTACGCCGGATCCGCGAGACGCCCGACCGTCCGATCGCCGACGCGCTGCTCGACCAGCGCAACCTCGCCGGCGTGGGCAACATGTACAAGTCCGAGCTGTGCTTCCTGGCCGGGCTGCACCCGGGGCGACCGGTCTCCGAGGTCCCGGCGCTCGACCGCCTCGTGCGACGCGCGCACCTGGTGCTGGACGCCAACAAGGAGCGGGTGGAGCAGACGACCACGGGTGACACCCGGCGCGGCCGCACGATGTGGGTGTTCCGGCGCGACCGGCAGCCGTGCCGCAGATGCGGGACACCGATCCGGGTCGCGATGCAGGGTCCGGAGGGGCAGGAGCGGGCGACGTACTGGTGCCCTACGTGCCAGCCGGAGGCGTAGGAGGGGTCCGGCTCAGGCGGCGGACGCGACCACGTCGCCCGGGCGGGACCCGGACTCGGTCCGACCGCGTTGCAGGGAGCCCCGCAGGGACCCCTGGACAGAGGATGTGTCGAGGGTGACGTCCTCGAGCTGCATGGCGAGAGCGGCCTCTTCGAGCGCCACGGCGTCGCTGACCTCCGAGAGCACCTCGGACAACGGCACGTCGAGGGCCGCACAGAGGGAGGCGAGCAGCTCCGAGGAGGCTTCCTTCTGGCCGCGCTCGATCTCGGAGATGTAGCCGAGGCTGACCCGCGCGTCGGCGGACACCTCGCGCAGCGTGCGGCCCTGCCGCATCCGCTGGGAGCGGAGCACCTCGCCGAGCAGGCGTCGGAAGAGGACCATCCGCTTCTCCCTTCGCTCGCCCGATCAGTGCCTTTCGGTCCGGCGCCCGCGTCAGGGGTGCCGGTCGTGTAGCCCAACGCTACCGGTCGGAGAAAACTTCCCGCACGGCAACCGGCTGAACACGCTAGTCCTTGTCGCTGACCTCCGTCACCGCCGCCAGCAGCGTCTCGACCGCGGCGGCCACGGCCGCGGCCCGGACCTCCGCGCGCTCGCCGTCGAGGTGCAGCTCGCGCGCGCTGGTGCCGGTGGGTCCGGAGAGCCCGACGTACACCAGGCCGACCGGCTTGCCCTCCTGGGTGGTCGGACCGGCGACCCCGGTCGTGCTCACGCCCCAGTCGGTGTCGAGCACGCGGCGGATCCCGTCGGCCATCGCCTCGGCGCAGGCGGACGACACGACGCCGTGCTCCTCGACGAGCTCCGCAGGCACCCCGAGCACGCCCGTCTTCACCTCGGTGGCGTAGCTCACCACCCCGCCCACGAACGTCTCACTCGCTCCCGGGGCCGCGGACAGCTCCTGTGCGACGCCACCGCCGGTCATCGACTCCGCGCACGCGACCGTCTGTCCGCGCAGCACGAGCTCGGCGTGCAGCTGGGCTCCAAGATCCATGGCGGCAGCGTAGAGGACGCTCACCTGCCCGGTAGGTTGACCGCCATGCCGCTGCCCATCGAGGACTACGCGATCGTCGGCGACACCGAGACCGCGGCGCTCATCGGTCGCGACGGCTCCGTCGACTGGCTGTGCCTGCCGCGCTTCGACTCCCCCGCGTGCTTCGCCGCGCTGCTCGGGGACAAGTCCCACGGGCGCTGGCTGCTCGGTCCCGCCGACGAGGCGGAGAGCACCCGGCGGTACGTCGGGCACTCGGCCGTGCTGGAGACGACCCACCGGACGGCGACGGGCACGGTCCGGGTCATCGACGCGATGCCCGTCAACGACGGCCGCGCGGACCTGGTGCGTCGTGTCTTCGGCGTCGAGGGCACGGTCCGGATGCGGCACGAGTGGATCGTCCGGTTCGGCTACGGCCGGATCAGCCCGTGGGTGAGCCGGGTCGACGTGCACGGCACCCGGGTGATCAGCGCCGTCGCGGGACCCGACCGGCTCAACCTGCGCGGCGACCGGCTCCCGCACGCCGCCGACCACGTCCACGCCGACGAGTTCGACGTGTCCGCGGGTGACGAGCTCACGTTCACGACCACCTGGCTGCCCTCCCACCGGCCCCCGGCCCGCCCGCTGGAGACCGACCACCGGCTGGTGGACACCCAGGACGCGCACGAGCGGTGGGCCGCCCGCTGCAGCTACGACGGCCCCCACCGTGAGGCGGTGCTGCGGTCGCTGCTCACCCTGCGGCTGCTCACCCACAGCGGCACCGGGGGCATCGTGGCGGCTCCCACCACGTCGCTGCCCGAGGACTTCGGCGGCGAGCGCAACTGGGACTACCGCTACTGCTGGCTGCGCGACGCCGCGCTAACGCTGGAGGCGTTCCTGGCCTGCGGCTACTCCGGCGAGGCGCGGCTGTGGCGCGACTGGCTGCTGCGCGCGGTCGCCGGCGACCCGTGCGACCTGCAGGTGATGTACGCCGTCGACGGCGGCCGGGACCTGCCCGAGCGCGAGCTGGAGCACCTCCCCGGGTACGCCGGGTCACGGCCCGTGCGCATCGGCAACGCCGCGGTCACGCAGCGGCAGACCGACGTGCTGGGCGAGGTGATGGCCGCCCTGCACATCGCCCGCGAGCTGGGGCTCGAGGACAGCCACGACTCGTGGTCCCTGCAGCGCGCGCTCGTCGACGAGCTGGCCGACACCTGGGAGAAGCCCGACCACGGGCTGTGGGAGATCCGCGGCCCGCAGCAGCGGTTCACGCACTCCCGCGTCATGGTCTGGGTGGCCTTCGACCGAGCGGTCCGGGCCGTCGAGGAGCACGGCCTGGCCGGGCCGGTCGAGCGCTGGCGGGCACTGCGCGACGAGGTGCGCGCGGAGGTCCTGGACCGCGGGTTCGACGAGTCCCGCAACACCTTCACCCAGCACTACGACACCGGGGCGGTCGACGCCTCGCTGCTCGTGCTCCCCACGGTCGGGTTCATCGCCGGCGACGACCCACGCATGCTCGGCACCATCGAGGCGATCGAGGCGGAGCTGATGGAGCACGGGTTCCTGCTCCGCTACCGCACCGAGACCGGCGTCGACGGCCTCGCCGGCGACGAGCACCCGTTCCTCGCCTGCTCGTTCTGGTTGGTCTCGGCGTACGCGCAGGCGGGCCGTCTCGACGACGCGCACACGCTGATGGAGCGGCTTCTGACGCTGCCCAACGAGGTCGGGCTGCTCCCGGAGGAGTACGACCCGGTGCGGCAGCGGTTCGTCGGGAACTTCCCGCAGGCGTTCTCGCACCTGACTCTGGTGGGCGCGGCCATCCACCTCGAGGCGGCGGTGGCCGCCTCCCGTGGCGGCGTCCTCTAGGAACGCCGCCACGGTCGGTCCGCGCTGGTTGCTACGGGCGGACCTCGACGGTGACCTGCTCCTCGGCGGCACTGGTCGAGCCGCCCGAGTAGCGAATGGTCAGCGTGACCCGGCCCGGCTCCGGGAACGGCGCGAGCGGGATCCGGACCCGGCCGTCGGCGGGGGCCAGCGCACCGAGCAGCCGGTCCCCGGCGTACACGCTGACGAGCCCGTCGTCGACCCGCTCGCCGTCCGAGGTCCGGACCTGGACCTCGACGACCGGCCGGGTGCGACCGGCCTCGATCTTCTTCGGGGTGACCTTGACCGCCAGCTCGGAGCTGACCAGGTCGAGCCCGACCAGGACCGGGTCGTGGTCGGAGGACCGGTAGGCGTCCGGCGCGTTGATCGCGTCGACCGGGTCCGGCTTGAACGTCGTGTCGTAGTCGAGGATGTCCGGCTCGTCGGCGTTGATGTGCCACTCCGACGTGCCCGTGACCTGTCCGGCGAGGGACCCGTTGGCGAGCGCGTGGTCGAGGTAGCCGGCCTGGCCGTCGAACACGTAGCCGTAGGCGAGCTCGCCACCGAAGCGCTTGACCTGGTCGGCGAAGCCACCCCGCTCGAACGCTCGGATCGGGTCCTCGTGGTCGTAGGAGTTGAGGTCGCCGATGACCAGGTGGTCGGGGTCGCCGCTCTCGGTCGGGTCGCCGGCGAGGTGGTCGAGGATCGCCTCCACCGCGGCGGTCCGGGTCTCGTTGCAGTTGCCCTGCCCGTCGCCGGTGTCCGGGTCGCCCGTGCAGGCCGAGCCCTTGGACTTGAGGTGGTTGACCGAGACCGTGAACCGCTCGGTGGCCGCCTCGTCCGACGACACGGTGTCGAAGGTCTGGGTCAGCATCGGCCGGTTGCGGGTGTCGTCGAAGCGCGGGTCCACCGAGGAGTCCAGGATCGCCGTCTCCCCGACCGGCGTCACGGCGCCGGGCTTGTAGAGGAAGCCGAGCCGGATCGCGTCGGTGCCGACCACGCCGGTGTCGACGAAGTCGTAGGTGCCCTCACCGACCAGGTCGTTGAGACCGTCGGCCAGGTCGGCTGCCGGCTCGACGCCCGGGGTGTTCTCCATCTCCATCAGGCCGACGACATCGGCGTCGAGCTTCGGCGAGCGCGGCGACGATCTTGGCGCGCTGGCGCTCCAGCTCGGTCTCGTCGTTGGCGCCGCGGCAGTCCTGGTCGAGCCCAGGTCCGCACTTGTTGCCGTTCCGGTCGAGGGTCAGGAAGTAGTTGAGCACGTTGAAGCTGGCCACCTGGACCTCGCCGCCCACGTTCGGGGCGGACGTCGGCCGCGGGTTCTTGACGGTGTACTCGCCGTACTCGGTCGGCTGCAGCCGGTACCGGTCGAAGTCGTGGTCGAGGATGCCCTGGATGCCGGTGACCGTGTCACCGCCGCGGAACCTGTTGTCCAGGCTGAACGGCTCGCCGTTGCCCGGGTGCGGGATGCTGGACGGGTTCTGCTGCGTGGAGCGGTCGTCGACGGTGATCGTCCGGCGGGCGTACTCCGCCGACAGGGCGTTCGCGGCCGCGCCGGGGTCGGCGACGGCGGTGGGCGTCCAGATCCGGTCGCCCTCGACGGGCTTGGCGAGCACGACCTCACCGAACCGGTCGTACTCGAAGTACTCGCTGATCACCAGCTCGTCGGTGAGCTCGACGAGCATGCCCTCGTAGCGCTCGAGGTCGCCCGGCTCGTCCACCGGGAAGCGTGACGGGCTGTCGTCTCGATCGGAGTCCCGGCTGCGCCGCAGTCCGCGAGTGCGGTGACGGTGGCGATCTGCGTCTTGTCGCCGAACTCGGTGACGGTCCCGGCGACGCGGACGACCGAGTCCTCCGCGGGCGCGGGACGGCCCTGACAGGAACACGAAGATCCCCTCGGAGGTGGCCTCGTCGGAGTCGACGTCGTCGGCCTCCTCCTGGACCCAGACCCCGCCGAGCATGGCCGAGGTGACGACGCCCTCGATGACCCGCGGGCCGCCGAAGGCGGGGTCGAACGTGGTGCCGGTGCCCTGGATGTCGTGGATCGCCGTGGCCGGGTCACCGCACGCGCCGATCGGGTTCGGGTCGGGCTCGGGCTCGCCGTCGTCCTCGCCGAAGGTCTGGCCGGCGTTGGGTGCCCCGGGGGTGGCGGTAGCGGCGGCGGCCCAGGTGAAGTCGCCGTACGTCCTGCCGGTGCCGGTCAGCTGCAAGGACTGCCCGTCCGGCTCGCTGCCGTTCTCGGACACACCGATGTCGGTGCTGGTCTGGCCGGCGGCGGGTCCGGCGGCACCGGTGATCGTGCCCTCGTAGCTCAGGAACTGGACGACCGCGCCATCGCGCACGAGGGCGATGCCGTCGGGAGCGCCGTTCTGGATCGCCGTCGACCGGGTAGGTCAGGCTCACGGTGCCGTAGCCACCCTGCTGGTCCGGGATCGTCCCGGACAGCGTCCGTGTGGCGCCGTAGGGCGCGCCGCCATTGCCGTTGTAGAGCACGACGCTCCAGCCGGTGAGGTCGGTCCCAGCGGGGCCCGCGATCTCGACCAGCTCGTCGGCATCGGCGCCGGCGTCGTCGTAGTGGAGCTCGTTGATGAAGATCGTCGAGTCGTCCGCCGGGACCGCGGAGGCGGATGACGCCAGGGTCAGCGAGGCGGCGACGAGAGTGCCCAGGGTGAGGGCGGTGACAGCGCGTGATGACGCCACGGGTTTCCTCCCGAGATAGGTGACCGGCACACCCTATGCGCGCGGAGCCGCCCCGGCGAGGGTCGGAAGGTAACGACTTGGCGACCAGTCGCGGTCAGGCCGCGGGCCGGGTCGCCTCCCGGTGCTGGTGCCGGGCGTCGCGGACGAACTCCCAGCCCGACCAGATCGTCATGGCCACGGCGGCCGCCATCGTCACCGCCGCGGCGTACCAGAGCACCTGTCCCGGCACCTCGAGGGCGCCGTCGAGCAGCAGCAGCGGCAGGATGAACCCGCACAGCGCCACGGTCTGCAGCACGGTCTTGACCTTGCCGCTGCGGTTGGCCGCCAGCACCACGTGCTTCATGATCGACAGCCGCAGCAGGGTCACGCTCCACTCGCGGAGCAGGACGACGATCGTGACCCACCACCACAGCTCGCCGATGAGCGAGAGCCCCACGAAGGCCATGCCGGTCAGCGCCTTGTCGGCGATCGGGTCGGCGATCTTGCCGAAGTTGGTGATCAGGTTGTGCTTGCGGGCGATGTCGCCGTCGATCTTGTCGGTGATCATCGCGACCAGGAAGATGCCGAACGCCACCATCCGCCAGCCGACCGAGTCGCCGCCGTCGTGCAGCAGCGCCCAGGCGAAGACGGGCACCAGCACGATGCGCAGGGTGGTGAGTGCGTTGGGGACGTTCCAGTTGCTGACGGTGCTCTGCGCGGCGGTCTGGCTCATGCGGCACGTCCTTCGGCTCGGGCGAGCAGGTCGACCCCGTCGCAGCCGGTGACCACGGCGGTCACCAGGTCCCCGGTGGCCGGCCGGTGCGCCAGCGCGTCGAGCCCGGTGAGGGTGGTGGTGCCGTCGACCTCCGGGCCCTGGTGGGCGGCGCGGCCCTCGGCGGTCTCGCCGTCGACCGACTCGACCAGCACCACGACCTCCTCGCCGACGCGCTCCTCGGCCCGCTGGGCGGTGAGCTCCTCCACGAGCCGGGTGACGTGCTCGGTGCGGTCGCGGATCTCGTCGTCGTCGAGCTTGCCGTCGTACGACGCCGCCTCGGTGCCGTCCTCGTCGGAGTACCCGAAGACGCCGACCACGTCGAGGCGGCCGGCTTCGAGGAAGTCGCACAAGGTCTGCAGGTCGTCCTCCGTCTCCCCGGGGAACCCGACGATCACGTTGGATCGGATGCCCGCCAGCGGGGCCCGCTCGCGGATCTGCTCCAGCAGGGCCAGGAAGCTGTCGGGGTCGCCGAACCGGCGCATCCTGCGAAGTACCCGTGCCGACGCGTGCTGAAACGAGAGGTCGAAGTAGGGCGCGACACCGGGCGTGTCCGCGATCGCGGCCACCAGGCCGGGCCGGGTCTCGGCCGGCTGCAGGTAGGACACCCGCACCCGCTCGACACCGTCGACGGCGGCCAGCTCGGGCAGCAGGGTCTCGAGCAGCCTCAGGTCGCCGAGGTCCTTGCCGTAGGACGTGGAGTTCTCGCTGACCAGGAACAGCTCGCGGACGCCCTGCTCCCCCAGCCAGCGGGCCTCGCCCACGACGTCGCTCGGCCGGCGCGAGACGAACGACCCGCGGAACGACGGGATCGCGCAGAACGAGCACCGCCGGTCGCAGCCGCTGGCCAGCTTGAGCGGCGCCATCGGTCCGCCGTCGAGGCGGCGGCGCACAGCGCGCGGGCCGGACTCGGGCGCCGCGCCTACCGGCAGGTCGGGTGCATCGGTCATCGAGCCGGCATCGGTCATCGAGCCGTCGAGATGCTGTGACCGGGCACCACGACCGTGCTGGCGTCCCGCTCGGTCGGGGAGATCGGCAGCAGCTTGCGGCGGTCCTGCGGGGTGTGCGGGTGGTGCTGCTCACCGTCGAGGATGGACCGCAGCCGGCCGGCGATGTCGGGGTAGTCGTCGAACCCCAGCACCGCGTCGGCCTCGGGCAGCGACTCGGCGAGGTCCTTGCCGTAGCGCTCGGCCAGGCAGCCCACCGCGACGACCGCCTGCGTCGTACCCCCGGTCTTGAGGTCGGAGGCCTCGAGCAGCGTGTCCACCGAGTCCTTCTTGGCGGCCTCGACGAACCCACAGGTGTTCACGACCACGGTCTGGGCCTCGGCGGCGTCGTCGACCAGGCGGAACCCGCCGAGCTCCAGCCGGCCGGCCAGCTCCTCGGAGTCGACCTCGTTGCGGGCGCAGCCGAGGGTGACCAGCGCGACGGTGACCGGTGCAGCAGCGGCGGGTGTGCTCGAGCGGGCGGGGGCGGGAGAAGTAGTCATGACCGTGTTCGAGTATGACCGCCCACCCCGTCCCCGAGCGAACCGAGCCGTTGAGACGCGCCTCAGGGGGTGCCAGGACGGTGGAAGGTACGCCGACCGGGGGTGCCGAGCTCACCGACGGGCCCGCGGTCCTTGCCCCTGACCTGCACCTCGATGGCGCCGGCGTTGCGTGCGTGGACGCGGACCGGTGGGTCCACCTTGAGGGTCTTCCGCTCGCCGATCACCATCGGCCCGGCGTAGACCACTTTGCCGTCGCCGCCCCGGACCACGACCCGTGACCCGGCCTGCGTCGCGACCAGCGTGATCGGCAGCCGCGGACCGGTCGCTCTGGCCGCCCCCGCGGCCTGCGGGAACTCCTGGTCTACGCCTGCGGACCCGTTCAGGGCCGGTGCCGGCGTGGGCAGCAGGGCGTCGTCGGGGCTGGGTGTCTCGGTCGCGAACAGCCTGACCACGCCCCAGACGAGCACCAGGCTGAGCACCAGCCCGACGAGCAACGCCCAGTTGGGCCCGCCGACCGTGCTGCGGATGCTGCCGTTCATGCCGGTGGCCAGCTCGGCCTCGAACACCCGACGCGCGTTGATCGGCGCGGTGGCGTAGCGGTTGTCGAACTTCTCGAGCAGCGGGACCGGGTCCTGGCCGAGCACCCGCGCCAGCGTGCGCAGGTGGCCGCGGGCGTAGAAGTCGCCACCGCACGGCGCGAAGTCGTCGACCTCGATGGACTCGATCACGTGCGGGCGGATCCGGGTGCGCTCGGCGAGCTCGTCGACGCTCAGCCCGGTCCGGGTGCGGGCCGCGGCCAGCTGCGGCCCGATCACCGGGTCAGCGGCCGGCTCCGCCGCGAGGTCGTCGATGACCAGCGGCTCGACGGGGTCGGCGAGCTGGGCGATCGGCCTGACGGTGCTGGTGTCCACGGTCTCGAAGACCAGGTTGACGCTGCCGGGACGACGCAGCTCGCGGCCCTCCGGCCGGCCCGCGCCGGGCTCGGACGTGATCGCCCCGAGCGTGGTCGACGGCAGGTCGCGGGTGACCTCGGAGCGGAGTCCGCGCCGAGCGTCTCGCAACGGCACCGCGAAGGCGACCGGGCCGGCCTCGGCGGGCTCCGGCACCGGTGACGGCTCCTCGGCCTCCTCGGCCTCCGTGGACGCCTCGACGACTTCCGCGGCCGTCGGGTCCGCGGGTACGCCGGACCCGGCGTCGACGTCGTGACCGCGGCCCTTGGCGACCCGGGAGACGATCGTGCCCAGGCCACCCACCAGGCTGCGCCGGGGCGCTCGCGTCGCGGTCTCCGGGGCGTCATCGGCCTCGTCCGCCGCCGTCACACCGGCCGCCGCGTCGGCGGGCTCGGGCACCGCGACGTCGGCGGTCTCGGGCCGCGACGCGACCAGCGGGCGCTCCTCACCCACCGGGTCGTCCTGCGGGGCCGGCGTCTCGGCCACGGTCGTCGGGCTGCTCGGGCTGCTCGGGCTGCTCGGGCACCAGCACCTCGACGGCCGCCCGGCCGCGCACCAGGGCGGCCAGCTCGTCGGCGAGGGCCGCGCCCGGGGCCGAGGTGCGGGTGGTCAGGCCCATCGGCACGGCGAGCGGGGCGCCGTACAGCTTCTGGTTCAGGGTGGCCGCGCGCCGTCCCGGTGCCTCGAGCCCGTCGAGCGCGCGCTCCAGGCTGTGCGGACGGAACACCAGCCGGCCGTCGCGCAGCAGCCCGCGGCGCGGCAGCACCTCGACGGCGGAGACGGCGTCCCACGGCAGCCCGCGCCACTGGGCGCCGAGCCGGATCCGCACGCCGAGCTCGTCGGCGACCGCGAGCGGCGTGCGCGCGTCGAGCAGGCTCTTCAGGTGGAAGCCCGCGACCAGCGCGATCACCAGGCACAGCACCCAGTCGAGAACGGCACCGCTCTGGATCGCGCGCCACAGGTAGGCGATCGCGATGGCCGAGGCGGCGGCCCCGATCGCCGCCGCGAGTGCCGCGTTGCGGCGCACCACGACCGGGGTGCCGGCCAGCTCGGCGGTGGTCTCCCGGGTGCGGTCGTCGGCGGTCTCGTCGGCCGCGTCCCGGCCTTCGTCGTACATGGCGCTCACAGGTTGCCCCTCACTGCTCACCCTGCAGGGTGGCGATCACGTCATCGAGGTCGTCCGGCTTGATCAGCACGTCGCGGGCCTTGGAGCCCTCGCTGGGGCCGACGACGCCGCGGCTCTCCAGGATGTCCATCAGGCGCCCGGCCTTCGCGAAGCCGACGCGCAGCTTGCGCTGCAGCATCGACGTCGAGCCGAACTGGGTCGAGACGACGAGCTCCACGGCCTGGACCACCAGGTCGAGGTCGTCACCGATGTCGTCGTCGAGGTCGCGCTTGGACTGGGCCGGTGCGGTGACGTCCTCGCGGTACGTCGGCTGCAGCTGTCCCTTGCAGTGCTTGACCACGTGGTGGATCTCCGCCTCGGTGACCCACGACCCCTGCACCCGGACCGCCTTGCCGGCGCCCATCGGCAGGAACAGCCCGTCACCCTGGCCGACCAGCTTCTCCGCGCCCGGCTGGTCGAGGATCACCCGGCTGTCGGCCAGCGACGACGTGGCGAATGCGAGCCGCGACGGCACGTTGGCCTTGATCAGACCGGTGACCACGTCGACGGACGGCCGCTGTGTGGCGAGCACCAGGTGGATGCCGGCGGCCCGCGCGAGCTGGGTGATCCGGACGACGGCGTCCTCGACGTCGCGCGGGGCGACCATCATCAGGTCGGCCAGCTCGTCGACGACGACGAGGAGGTAGGGGTACGGCGCCAGCACCCGCTCGCTGCCCGCGGGCAGCTGCACCTTGCCGGCGCGGACCGCCTTGTTGAAGTCGTCGACGTGCCGGAACCCGAACGCCGCCAGGTCGTCGTAGCGCATGTCCATCTCGCGGACGACCCACTGGAGGGCCTCCGCGGCCTTCTTCGGGCTGGTGATGATCGGCGTGATGAGGTGCGGCACGCCCTCGTAGATGTTCAGCTCCACGCGCTTGGGGTCGACGAGGATCATCCGCACCTCGTCGGGCGTCGAGCGCATCAGCAGCGACGTGATCATCGAGTTCACGAAGCTCGACTTGCCCGAGCCGGTCGCGCCCGCGACCAGCAGGTGCGGCATCTTCGCGAGGTTGGCGACGACGAAGCCGCCCTCCACGTCCTTGCCGAGACCGACGATCATCGGGTGATGGTCGTTGCGCGCGATCGGAGAGCGCAGCACGTCGCCGAGGGAGACGATCTCCTTGTCGCTGTTGGGGATCTCGATCCCGATCGCCGACTTGCCGGGGATCGGCGAGAGGATCCGCACGTCGGCCGACGCGACGGCGTAGGCGATGTTCTTGCCGAGCGCGGTGACCTTCTCGACCTTGACCGCGGGGCCGAGCTCCACCTCGTAGCGGGTGACGGTCGGGCCGCGCATGTAGCCGGTCACCTGCGCGTCGATGTCGAACTGCTGGAGCACCTCCGTCAGCCGGCCGACCACGTCGTCGGAGGCCTTCGAGCGGGCCCGGTGCGGGCTGCCCGGCTTGAGCACGTCGTTGGCCGGCAGGGCGTAGGCGATGTCGCCCGACAGCGAGAGCTGCTCGACCCGCGCCGGCAGCGGGGTGTGCGGCGGCGCCTCGACCTTCTCCTCGGCCTCGTCGACGGGCGGCTCGGTCGCCGCGTCCGGGGCGGCCCTCTTCTTCTTGCGTCCGAGGAGGGCGCGCTCCTCGAGGACCGGCGTGTCGTACGGCGCGTCCCCGCGCTCGGGGTCGATGTCGTCCTCGGCCATCGCACCGACCCGGCGGCGTGTCCGGCCGCGCTTGATCGGCGCGGTGTCCTCGGTCGGGGAGACCTCCTCCTCGCCGGGCGGGGTGCGACCGAGCATCCGGTCGCGGAGCTCGGCGATCCGGGCGGGCACCTGGTAGAGCGGGGTCGCGGTGATGACGAGGACGCCGAACATCGCGAGCAGGGTCAGCAGCGGGATCACGACCAGCGTGCTGCGCAGCAGGTCGACGAAGAGCGAGGCGATCACGAACCCGATCGCGCCGCCGGCCTGCTGGAGAGCCGCGATGTCGCCGCGGGCCGGCTCCGGCATCCCGTTGCCGATGTGGATCAGCCCGAGCACGCCGAAGAGCAGCGCCGCCCAGCCGATCACCTGGCGACCCATCGGACCGTTGGCCTCCGGGTCGCGCAGGTTGCGCCAGGCGACGAAGCACAGCAGCAGCGGAACGAACCAGCCGACCAGCCCGACCGACCCGTTGACGACCGTGCGGGTGAAGTCCCCGACGCCGCCGGGCAGCTGCCACCAGACCGCGGCCGCGACGACCACGGCCAGGCCGATGAGGAAGAGGCCCGCTCCGTCGCGCCGGTGCTCGGGCTCGAGCTCACGGGCGGTGTGCCCGACCTTGCGCACCCCGGCTCCGACCACGTGCGCCGCGCCCAGCCAGAAGCCGGCGACGCCGCGGCCGACGGCTCCGAAGAACAGCGCAATGGGACCGGTGCCGTTGCGTACCGCCCGCGGCGCGGGACGGGTCGACTTCGACCGTCCCTTGGACGCGGACTTGCTTCGGGACCGGCTACCGGACGACCGGGTCTTCGAAGAGGCGGAACGAGACGTGCCGCTCTTCGACGACGCCGGCGGGGAAGACGTACGGGTCGCCATGGTGACAATCTAGGTGATCGTCACTCCCGTCACATGCTTCACACGCCGCGTGTTCCCTCCCGCCTCGCGGGCCCGCGTCTCCCGTTTCGGCACGGGCCCGATGGGTACGGGGGGCCGGTGACCCGCCAACGTCGTACGCCCCCGGCCCGCACCTCCCCGGCCCGCCGATGACCGGCCCGTCCGGAGGCGGCTACCTGGAACGACCCGCGCCCAGCGGGCTGGCCGACGTGGTCGAGGTCATCCTGGACAAGGGCGTCGTGATCGACGCCTACGTGCGGGTCTCGGTGGTGGGGATCGAGCTGCTGACGGTGGACGCCCGGATCGTCATCTCCAGCGTCGACACCTACCTCCGCTTCGCGGAGGCGACCAGCCGGCTCGACCTCTACCCCGAGGGCGGCGCGACGCTGCCCGAGCTCGTCGAGGAGGTCGGCGGGGGCGCCATCGAGAAGGTCGCCTCCAACGTCGCCGAGAAGAAGGTCGACGACGTCGTCGACGCCGCGGTGGACACGGCCGGCAAGGTCGTCAAGAAGGTCGTGCCCGGCAAGTAGACCCGCCACGGCGACCCTCGGGGCTCCGTCAGCCGTCCTGCCGCGGCACCTCGTGCGCGAGGTCGTAGGAGTAGTCCCCGTGTGGGTCGACCGGTCGATCCTGGGCGTCGCCGCCGCGGTGCCGCGGCCTTGCGGGCGCCGTTCGAGGCGCCGACTGCGGCACGTCGTGTGCCAGGTCGTAGGAGTAGTCCTCGCCGCTGTCGTCGCCTGCGGGACGGTCCGCGGTGGCCGGCTCTTCGGGGTTCATGGGACCAGCCTGCGCACCGCCGGCACCTGAGGGCAAGGGCTTGATCGGCCCCGGAGCAGGTGCCGCGGAGAACCGGGCTTGACCCTGACGCAGCGTCAACCCTTCACGATGCTGTGCATGACGATGAACACAGCGATATCGGTCGCCGGGCTCCACAAGAGCTACGGCGACAACGAAGTGCTCAAGGGCGTCGACCTCGAGGTACCCGAGGGGAGCGTGTACGCCCTCCTGGGACCCAACGGCGCCGGCAAGACCACCGCGGTCAACATCTGCTCCACGCTGCTCACCGCCGACGCCGGGGAGATCCGCGTCGCCGGGTACGACGTCCGGCGGGAGTCGGACCAGGTGCGCCGCTCGATCGGCGTGACCGGGCAGTTCTCGGCGATCGACGAGTTCCACACCGGCCGGGAGAACCTGCAGCTGATGGCCGACCTGAACCACCTCGACCGGGCTCGGGCCAGGACGGCCATCGACGAGCTGCTGGAGCGGTTCGAGCTCGCGGACGCCGCGGGCCGCCGGGCGCAGACGTACTCCGGCGGGATGAAGCGCCGGCTGGACCTGGCGATGACGCTGATCGGCTCGCCGCGGCTGATCTTCCTCGACGAGCCGACCACCGGGCTGGACCCGCGCAGCCGGCGGGAGCTGTGGCAGATCGTGCGGGAGCAGGTCGCCGACGGCGTGACCGTGCTGCTGACCACGCAGTACCTCGACGAGGCCGACCAGCTGGCCCACCGGGTCGGGGTGCTCGACGGGGGCCGGATCATCGCCGAGGGAACACCGGCCCAGCTGAAGAGCCGGGTGCCGGGCGGGCACGTGGAGGTGCAGTTCACCGACGCGGCTCGGCTGGCCGAGGTGGCCGCCGTACTCCCGGAGGCGACCGCCGACGCCGCAGTCGCTCACTCTGCGGATGGCCAACGACGGGGTGGCCTCCCTGCGCCGGCTGCTGGACCGGCTCGATGACGACGCGGTCGCCGGGCTGACCGTCCAGAGCGCCGACCTGGACGACGTGTTCCTCGCGCTCACCGGCCACGCAGCAGAGCCCCAGGACGGTCCGAGGACGACAACGAGAACGAGATGGAGGCAGTCCGATGAGTACCCAGGCGATGACCCGGTCCGACGACGAGCTATGTGGTCCGCGACTCGGTCACCATGCTGCGCCGCAACCTGCTGCACTGGCTCCGCTACCCCTCGCTGGCGATCATGCTCGTCGCCCAGCCGATCGCTGTTCCTGCTGCTGTTCGTCTACGTCTTCGGCGGGACCCTGGGAGCCGGGTTGCCCGGCGTTGCCCGGTGGTGGCGACCGCGGTGACTACCTGGTGTTCATCACCCCCGGCATCCTGATCATGGCCGTGGCCAGCGTGGCGCTCGGCACGGCGATCGAGGTGGCGTTGGACATGACCGGCGGGATCATCGCCCGGTTCCGGACCATGGACATCGCGAAGGTCTCGGTGCTCACCGGGCACGTGCTCGGCGCCGTGGTCAAGACCCTGTTCGCCGTGGTGGTGACGCTCGCGGTCGCGGTGCTGCTGGGCTACCGGTCCGAGCGCGGGGCTCGGGGCACTGGCTGGTCGCGCTCGGCCTGCTGGTCCTGATGGCGTTCGCGCTGACCTGGCTGACCGTCGGGATGGGGCTGGCCGCCGACAGCGTGGAGACCGCGAGCAACACCCCGATGTTCCTGGTGATGCTGCCGTTCCTGAGCAGCGGGTTCGTGCCCACCGACGCGATGCCGTGGGGCCTGCGCCAGTTCGCGGAGTACCAGCCGTTCACCCCGATGATCGACAGCCTCCGGGCACTGACCAGTGGTGCGGAGCGCCGGGTCGGACCTGTGGCTGGCGATCGGCTGGTGCGTGCTGATCGCCGTGGTCGGCTACCTGTGGTCGCGGCGGCTGTTCACGAAGGTCCCGACGAAGTAGAGGGACACTGGCCTCATGCTCACCATCGGTCAGCTCGCGGCGCACGCCGGCGTCACGGTCCGCGCGGTGCGGCACTACCACGCCAAGGGACTGCTGCCGGAGCCGGAGCGGGACGCGCTCCGGCTACCGGACGGTACGACGCCAAGGCCGTGGTGGACCTGATCAGGATCCGCACCCTGGCCGAGGCCGGCGTGCCGCTGTCCCGGGTGAAGGAGCTGCTGGCGGCCGACGACGAGGAGTTCGCGGCCGCCGTCGCCGAGATCGACAGGCGGCTCCGCGCCGAGATCCGGCAGCGGCAGCAACACCGCGAGCGGATCGCCCGGCTCGCGGCGGGCGACAGCCTGGCCGCTGCCCCCCGAGGCGGTCGCCGTACCTGGATCGGCTGCGCGAGCTCGGCGTGCCGGAGCGCGATGGTCGAGGGCGAGCGGGACGCCTGGATCCTCGTGGCCGCGCACTCGCCGGAGCGGATGACGAGGTGGATGGCGCTCAAGCGCGAGCAGATCGAGGACCCCGAGGTCGTCGAGCTCTACCGGCGGCTCTACGAGATGGTCGACTGGCAGCCCGACGACCCGCGGCTTCCCGAGCTGGCCGACTGGCTGGCGGCCTTCATCGCCAATGCCGACGACTGGGACGAGTACGACCCCGAGGACGCCATCGGCACCGGGCTTCGTCGAGCTCCTCGACTCGATCTTCCTCGACTCGGTGCCGGCGGCACGGCGGCTGATGGAGCTCCTGGAGGAGCGCGGCTGGTCCGGGTGGACCCAGCTCGAGCCGACCTCGGACGCCGGCCGGCAATGAGCCCGTGACGTAGCGTCCTGTCCGTTTTGACCGACTTCGGGGATTCCCGGTACGAGGCGCCCCGAGCCGGGACAATCGACGGGTGCTCTCCCACGCGGCCGCCCAGGTCATGACCCTCGCCCAGGACGGTGACGCCGAGACCGCCCTGGACCTGGCGCATGCGACGCTGCGCGGGGCCGGGAACGCACCGGCGGCCGACCGCGCGGCGCTCTGGTACGCCGTGGCGGTGGCTCACCACGCCGAGGGTGACCACGAGGCACAGGCGCTCGCCGCCGACCGCTGCCTCGACATCGCGCGCGGGGCGGACGACCGCGGGTGGCAGTCCAACGCGCTGTCGATCCGGGCGATGGCACATCTCCGCGCCGACCGCGTCGAGCCCGCGCTGCTGGACCTCGCCCGGGCCGAGGCCGCGCTGCTCGGCGTCGAGGACGACGCGCTCGCGTGCTGGGCGCACACCGGCCTCGGCTACGGGTACCTGGAGCTCCGGCTGTACGAGCTGGCCAGGCCGCACTTCGAGGCGGCCGTGGACCTCGACGCGAGTCCGATCCCGCTCGCCGACGCGCGGGCGATCGACCTGCTGAACCTGGCCGAGCTGCACGTCCGCTGGGCCGACGAGCTCGAGCGCGCGCTCCCCCACGACTCGGCGGAGGACGAGGCCGACGAGCTGCGCGCGGCAGGTCACGACATCGCGTCGGCGGCGCTGGCCGAGTCCCGGCGGGTCGGTGCCGCCGGACTGGCCGCCGCCGCTGGGGCGCTCGCGCTCTGCTCCCGACCACGGGCACAGGCCGAGGCATCGATCGCCGACCTACGGGCGGCGTACGAGAGCCCCGACCACAACGACCACCAGGGCGGTCGCGCCGTCGTGGGCAGCGCCCTCGCCCGGGCCCTGTGGCGCACCGGCCGGCACGAGGAGGCCCTCGCCGTGGCCCGGGAGGCCGCGGACCTGTCGGCCGCCGCCGGCGACTGGCACGTCGCGGCCACCGTGCGGTGGCTGTTGGTCGAGATGGAGCACCAGGCAGGGCTGCCCGGCGCGGCATCCGGCCACGCCTACGCCCAGCTGCTGTCCCGGGTCCTGTGGCAGCAGCGGCTGAGCACGCTGCAGGGCGCCCGCGCCGCGCTGGCCGTGGAGGGCCTGCGGCGGGACACCGCGGTTGCCGAGCGCCGAGCCCTGGAGGACCCGCTGACCGGCGTCGGCAACCGGCGCGCCCTCGACGCGGCGCTGGGCCGCAGCCGGCACGAGGACGGCCCGTGGAGCCTGCTCGTCGTCGACCTCGACGAGTTCAAGACGGTGAACGACCGCTACGGACATCTGCTCGGCGACGAGGTGCTCCGCAGAGTCGCCGACGCGATCCGGCGCGTCGCCCGCGCCGACGACGTGGTGGTCCGCCTCGGCGGCGACGAGTTCGTGGTGCTCGCCCGCGGGACGGACGAGACCGGCGGCGTCGCGCTCGCCGAGCGACTGCGCGAGGCGATCGCGTCGGTGACGGTGTCGACCCCGCACGGCTGTGTGCGGCTGAGCGCCACGGTCGGCGTGGGCACCACCGGCGACCGGACCACGACCGCGGACCTGCTGGAGGTGGCGGACCTCGACATGTATCGCGGCAAGGGCCGGCGGACGGCGCAGGGCGCCTGAGCAGGGAGCGTCAGGCCTCGACGACGACCGGGATGATCATCGGCCGGCGCCGGTGCCGGTTGGACACCCAGCGGCCGATCACCCGGCGGATCGTCTGCTGCAGCTGGTAGGTGTCGTCGACGCCCTCCTGAAGCGCGGCGTTGATCGCGTCGATCACCGGCTGCTTGATGTCCTCGAAGACCGCGTCGTCCTCCGCGAAGCCGCGGGCATGGATCTCGGGGCCGCCGGAGACCTTCCCGCTCACCGAGTCGACGACCACGATGACCGAGATGAACCCCTCCTCGCCGAGGATCCGACGGTCCTTGAGCAGCGTCTCGCTGATGTCGCCCACCGAGGAGCCGTCGACGAACACGTAGCCGCAGTCGACCTTCCCGGCGATCCGCACCTTGCCGTCGACGAGGTCGACCACGACGCCGTCCTCAGCGATCACGATCCCCTTCGGGTGCACGCCGGTCGCGCGGGCCAGCTCGGCGTTGGCGCGGAGGTGCCGGATCTCGCCGTGCACCGGCATCACGTTGCGCGGCCGGACGATGTTGTAGCAGTAGAGCAGCTCTCCGGCCGACGCGTGGCCGGAGACGTGCACGAGCGCGTTGCCCTTGTGTACGACGTTGGCGCCCCACCGGGACAGGCCGTTGATGACCCGGTAGACGGCGTTCTCGTTGCCCGGGATGAGGGACGACGCGAGGACGACCGTGTCGCCCTCCTCGATGTGCACGAAGTGGTGGTTGCGCTGCGCGATCCGCGACAGCGCCGACAGCGGCTCGCCCTGCGACCCGGTCGAGATGAGCACCGTCCGCTCCGGCGGGAAGTCCGCGAGGTCCTTGGCGTCCACCAGCGTGTTGGGCGGGACGTTGAGGTAGCCGAGGTCGCGGGCGACGCCCATGTTGCGCACCATCGAGCGTCCGACGTACGCCACCTTGCGGCCGTGCGCCACGGCGGTGTCCATGACCTGCTGCACCCGGTGCACGTGGGAGGCGAAGCAGGCCACGATGATCCGCTGGTCGCGGGCCTGGTGGAAGACCCGGTCGAGGACGGGCGTGATGTCCTTCTCGGACGTCGTGAAGCCGGGCACCTCGGCGTTGGTGGAGTCGACCATGAACAGGTCGACGCCCTCTTCGCCGAGCCGGGCGAACGCACGCAGGTCGGTGATCCGGCCGTCGAGCGGCAGCTGGTCCATCTTGAAGTCGCCGGTGTGCAGCACGGTGCCGGCGCCGGTCCGGATCGCGACCGCGAGCGCGTCGGGGATGGAGTGGTTGACGGCCACGAACTCGAGCTCGAACGGCCCGAACGTGATCTTGTCGCCCTCCTTGACGACGTGCTGCGCGGTCTCCTTGAGCCGGTGCTCGCGCAGCTTCGACATCAGCAGCGCGAGGGTGAGCTTGGAGCCGACCAGCGGGATGTCCTGGCGCTCGCGCAGGAGGTACGGCGTGGCGCCGATGTGGTCCTCGTGGCCGTGCGTGAGCACCAGCGCCTCGACCGAGTCGAGCCGGTCCCGGATCGACTCGAAGTCGGGCAGGATCAGGTCCACGCCGGGATGGTGGTCCTCGGGGAACAGCACGCCGCAGTCGACGATCAGCAGGCGTCCGTCGTACTCGAACACGGTCATGTTGCGACCGACGTCGCCGAGACCGCCGAGCGGGGTGACCCTGAGCCCGTTCTTCTGCAGCGGGCCGGGGGCGGACAGCTCGGGATGCGGGCGGCTCATTCACAGCTCATTTCGGGGAGGGTTCCTCCAACAGCCCGGCGCGTTGCAGCACCGTGCGGATCTCGGCGACCAGGTCGTCGCCGGCGGGGACGAGGGGCAGGCGGACGTGGCGTCCGTCGAGCACGCCGAGGACCTGCAGGGCGGCCTTGGCGGTCATCGCGCCCTGGGCGCGGTGCATGATCACGTCGACGACCGGGACGAGCGCCCGGTAGGTCTCCAGGGCGGAGTCGAGGTCGCCGCGGTCGACGGCCTCGACCATCGAGGCATAGCGGCGCCCCGCCACGTGACCGACGACGGACACGACGCCCGAGGCGCCGTGGGTGAGCCAGCCGAGGTTCAGCACGTCGTCACCGGAGTAGAACGCCAGGCCGGTGTCGGCCATCACCCGGACGCCGCGGTAGAGGTCGCCCACGGCGTCCTTCACGGCCACGATGCGCTCGTGGGCGGCGACCCGGCGGTAGGTGTCCTCGGCGATCGCGATCGAGGAGCGGCTCGGGATGTCGTAGAGCATCACGGGCAGCCCGGCGGCGTCCGCGACGGCCTCGAAGTGCGCGGCCAGGCCCTCCTGGGTCGGCTTGTTGTAGTACGGCGTCACGACGAGCGTGCCGGTCGCGCCGAGCTTCTCTGCCTGGACGGCCAGCTCCACGGAGTGGGCGGTGTTGTTGGTGCCGACACCGGCGACCACGGTGGCCCGGTCGCCGACCGCCTCCAGCACGGCCCGAAGCAGCCGGCCGTCCTCCT